>NZ_VUOG01000001.1:1575000-3540000 GCF_015390225.1 Novosphingobium sp. NBM11 | reverse complement strand
GTTCGACCTGGTGCTGAAGGACGGCAAGACGGCCGGCATCTCGACGTGGATCGGCTACAGCGCCAACGAGGGCAAGTTCCTGACGCTGGCCATGATGGAACCCGGCTTCGAAACCCCCGGCACCGAAGTATCGCTGCTGTGGGGCGAACCCGATGGCGGCACCACCAAGCCGACCGTCGAACCCCACGTCCAGACCGAGATCAAGGCGGTCGTCGCCTCGGTGCCCTATTCGGAAGTCGCCCGTGACAGCTATGCCGAAGGCTGGCGCACCCGGAAGTAATTCCGCGCAAGCCCGAAGCGTGAGCGCCGGCCCCTCCCGACGGGGTCGGCGCTCTTTTTTGCCCGAATTTAGTTTGTAAACCTAACAATTCATGGCATGATCGTTCGCAGAAAAGAAGACGCCCAGGAGAGCAACCGGCATGGCCGCGAACAACACCATCACCTTCTACGATCTTGCCCTTTCGACCGGCGCCACGATCAGCCCGTTCGTCTGGGCGACCAAGTATGCGGTCAAGCACAAGGGCTTCGAACTGGACGTCGTGCCCGGCGGCTTCACCGGCATTCTCGAACGCACCGGCGGCAAGACGGAGCGCCTGCCCGCGATCGTCGATGATGGGAAATGGGTGCTCGATAGCTGGGGCATCGTCGAATACCTTGACGCCAAGTACCCCGACCGCCCCGCCCTGATCCCGCACGAAAGCGTGGCGGCAACGCTCAAGGCGCTCGATCACTGGTTCTGGAACGCCGCGGTCGGGCCATGGATGTTCTGCTTCTGCGCCGATTATCGCAACCTTTCGCTGCCGCAGGACCATGCCTACGTCACGCATTCGCGCGAGAAGATGCTGGGCCGCAAGCTGGAAGACGTGCAGGCCGGGCGCGAGGAGCGGCTGCCCAAAATCTCCGCCGCGCTGGAGCCCTTGCGCGCCGCTCTTGCGCAGCACCCATGGCTCGGCGGCTCCACCCCTAACTATACCGATTTCCGCATCATGGGCGGTATCCTGTTCACCGCGTCGGTATGCCAGACCCCGGTATTGGCCGAAGACGATCCGCTGCGCGACTGGATCGAGCGCTGCCTCGACCTGTACGGCGGACTGGGCCGCCATCCCGGCCTGTTCCCGCTGTTCGGCCTGAAGCAGCGCGATGGTGATCCCGACCTGTTCAACCGCCAGGCGGGGCAAGGCGGCATCTACAAGCGCAACACCGGGCCGGAATCGACCCGAGCCGAAACGCAGCGAATCACCGAAGGCATGGCTGCCGCCTGAGGCATCGAGCACGATCACAGCACCCGGAGGGCGCGAACCATGCCCTCCGTTGTGGCGATCGACGGGCAAGGCGCTCACTCTGGCCGTAACCTGTTGCATTGCGTGGCAAGAATTGCACGCCCCGTCGCACCCGGGACTGTCAAAGAGAAACCTTTGCTGCTTTCGCGATTTCGTTCGATCGGTCCCGCCCGTGCGGAGACAGGTCCGGCGGATCCGGCATTTGCCTGATTCCGAACGAAATCTGGGGTCGCAGTTGTTGACGTTCTCTCGTGCTTCGCTTGATGCGCCGCTGCTGTTCGCGGCGATCTCCGCCTGCCTTTCCGCGCTTGTAGCACTGGCGCGATACAGGGAACCGGTGCGGCTGGCGCCGTCCCGGTTGCGCGACCTGTGCGAACTCTGCGCGCTTGCGGCAGCCGCGCTGACGGCCACCGTACTCCTGGCTGGCCCTGCCCCCTCTTTGTCAGCCACGCCGCTGTTGCTCGCAACCTTCGTCTTCGCGGGCCTGTGCATGGTTTTGCGGATACGGGTGGCCCGCCTGAACAACGCCGGTATCGCCTGGCACGCCGCGCAAATTCTCGCGGTGACGGTTGCGACCGGCTGGAGCGCGCTGTTCATCGGCGAAAGCGATTTTCCCGGCTGGTTCCGCATACCCGCCCTGATCGGGCTGGCGCTGGGCACGGTCGTTGCCCTGGCCGCAATGGCTGGCAGCATCGCGCGTGACGCCGCCATTACGCATGAACGCTGGCGGCGGCCTGTATCGCCGGGCAGCGCATCGGCAAAGGCGGCGCGTGAACCGAAGGTCTCGCTCCATCTGCCCTGCTATTCCGAACCGCCCGCGGTCGTGATGGGGACGATGGATCGCCTGGCGGCGCTTGCCTATGCCAATTTCGAAGTGCTGGTCTGCGACAACAACACGCCGGACGAAGCCCTGTGGCGTCCGCTGGAAGCCCATTGCACTGCGCTCAATCGGCAGCTTGGCCGCACCGTGTTCCGCTTCTTCCACGTCGCCCCCCTGGAAGGTGCGAAGGCCGGCGCGCTCAACTTCTGCCTCGACGTCATGGCGCGCGATACCGAGATCGTTGGCGTGATCGATGCCGATTATCACGCCACACGCGATTTCCTGTCGCGGCTGGTGCCGCATTTCGACGATGCCAATCTGGGCTATATCCAGACTCCCCACGATTATCGCGGGTACGCGGGCAGCCCGTGGCTGACCGCCTGCCATTGGGAATACATGCCGGTGAACAAGGTCGACTGGCGTGGAATCAGCGAATACGGCGGCGCATTCACCATCGGCACGATGTGCCTGCTGCGCGCGCAGGCGCTCAGGGATGCCGGCGGGTGGGCCGAATGGTGCCTTACCGAGGATTCCGAAGTTTCGGTCCGGATGCGGGCCACCGGCTGGCACGGGCTTTACTTCAACGAAACGTTCGGACGGGGGCTGATCCCCGAAACCTTCGACGATTACCGCAAGCAGCGGTTTCGCTGGACCGCCGGCCCCGTGCAGCAGTTGCGCCGCCACTGGCGGCTATTCCTGCCGCACCCCATCGCCGGAGCGCTGCCGGGCTGGTCGAAGCTTCTTGAAGTGTTGCGCTGCGTCGCCCCGCTGCAGCGCGTGGGAGCGCTGGTCCTGATGCTGGCGGGCACGGTTTTCATGGGCCTTGCCCAATCAGCCCGCGCCGGCGATCCCGTGGACATCCCCAACGTGGTGTGGGCGATGATGATCCTTGGCGGGATGACCTGGTGCGCGCGCACGGCGCACCGCTATCGCCTGTCCGGCTGCCATGAACCGCGCGACATGGTGCTGGGCGAAATCGCCCGCGCCTCGCTCACGTGGATCGTGCTGCTCGGCGGCATCGCCGGGCTTTCCCGCCGCCCGCTGGCCTGGCGCCGCACGCCAAAGTTCGCCGTGTCCGCGTCGCGCCGTTCGCCCTTCGCCGATACGGCGGCGGAAACCGTGCTGGGCGCGCTGTTCCTCGCGCTGACGGTATCGATCCTGGCGATCGACACCGGTTGGGGAAGCGAAACCGAATGGCTGCTGGCGCTGCAGCTTGCCAGCCTGTCCGCCGCGTTCCTGTGCGCCCCGGTCATGTCATGGCTGGCGCAGCGGCACGCCCGGCAGGCTTCGCGCGCCAATCACAAGCAAACGACCCACAAACCGGCCGGAAGCCTGCACATCGGACCGGTTTCCGCGCCGGTTCCGACTACGCTTCCCTGATCGCGTCCGCGCTGCGCTGGAGCAGAATCCTGATCCGCTGTTCCAGCGCGGGGTCGAACCGGACCGCGGGCACCGCTACGCTGAACACGCCGACCTGCCGGTCGCCCAGCCTGACCGGCACAGCCACCCCGCAAATACCAAGCGTAGCCCGCTCGCGCGCGGTGCAGGAGCCGTTTTGCCGGATCTCCGCGATATCGGCGCGCAGATCGGCCTCCGCAACGCGTGTTTTCGGCGTCAGTTGTTCCCGTTCGCTTCGCGCGAAATAGTCCGCCAGCTCCGCCTCGGACATTCCCGCCAGCAGGACCAGCCCGCCGGCCAGCCCATGCAGCGGCTTGCGCGTGCCGGGATCGATCGCATAGCGCAGCGCCTGATCGCTGGCTTCGGTCACCAGCGCCTCGGCATCCCAGCCGGCGCGGATCATGAACGACGAAGTCTCGTTCAACTCGCTGCGCAAGGCGCGCACCAGCGGTGCCACGCGCTCCTCCAGCGAGAGCGAAGACACGGGCGCACGCAACCGCTCCAGCCCCGGCCCGGGCAGATAGCGCCGCCCTTGCCGAGCCAGGTATTCCCGCTCGGCCAGCGTCGCCAGCAGATAGGACAGGCTGCTGACAGGAATCCCCAGCGCCGCCGCGATCTCCTGCGCGATCACGCCCTGCGGATGCGCCACGACGAACTCGATCACATCGAGCGTGCGCATCGCGGACTTGACCGGGGCGGCAGCGCCCGCCTGGCTGGCGCTCATCTCCTTACCCCTTGAACGTCAGCGACCCGCGCCGCTCGGCGAAGCGCCATCCGGCGGCGGTCAGGCAAAAGCGATCATGAAACGAACCGACCAGTGGCGGCCCATCCCCCGTAAACAGCAGCATCGCCGAGGTGCCCCGCGCGGTAGCCGGTCCTTCGACATCGATCACCACGTTGGAGCAGACGTGCCGCGTGATGCGCGGCGGGCGGGCCTTGAACGCGGCGAGGATCGCCTCGCGCCCCACGACCGGCTGGTCCGGCGCGGTCGGGCGGAACATCACGCCATCCTCGGCATAGAGCGCGGCCACCTCGTCCCAGCGCGCCTCGTCGTTGAGGTTGGCGTAAAGCGCGATCAGGCGGGCGCAATCGTGCTCGACGGCCCGGCGATCATCGGGGTTCATACCTTGCTCCCTGTTCGCCGTCAGAGACGGCCGGCTCACATACGGGCCGCCGCGATATCCGCACCTTCGCGCAGCGACCGAAGCTTGCGCCATGTCACGATCGGATCGATCTTGCCATAACCGGCAAACGTGCCGAAGCCGCAATCGGTGCTGGCGACAACGCGTTCCGGGCCGACGAATTCGGCAAAGCGTTCGATCCGCTGGGCGATCAGCTCGGGATGCTCGATATAGTTGGAGCAGGTGTCGATCAGGCCGGGCGCCAACACCTTCCAGTCGGGCAGCCGCGCGTCCTTCCATACCTTCCATTCGTGTTCGTGGCGCGGGTTGGCGGCCTCGAACAGCACCGTGGCGGGGCGCGCCTTCAGCACGATGTCGATGACCTTCTCCAGCGCGATGTCGTGATCGTGCGGCCCTTCGTAGTTGCCCCAGCACACATGCATCCGCATCTTTTCGGGCGGGATGTTGGCCGTGGCGGCATTCAGCGCCTCGACGTTCGCCGCCGCAACCTTGAGGAAGTCCTCCTCCGCCATGTCCTGGTAGCCGGTGTGGCGCGACATCGCGAGATCGGGGCAATCGAGCTGGAGGTAGAACCCTTCGCGCACGATCGTCTCGTATTCCTCGCGCATCGCGTCCGCCAGGTCGGCCAGATAGGCCTCGTGGCTCGGATAGTGGCGGTTCACCTGGAACGCGGTGATCAGCCCTGGCGAGGCGGCGTTCATGAACGCTTCGGTATCGGGCGCGCCATGCTTGGCCAGCGCGGCCTTGAAGCGGCGGATATCCTCGTGCAGCGGATCGAGCGTTACCAGCTTCACCGGACCGATGCACGAAGCCCGCACGAATTCCTGGCTGCCCATGATCGCCGACAGCTTTTTCGCAAGGTTCGGCACTTCGGCGAGGTCCGCCGCCGGCTTGCGATCGATATGGCCGCCAAAGCCGGACAGCCGCTCGATCATGTAGGTCGAATAGCCGACCTTCCCCAGTTCGCCATCGCTGACCACGGACACGCCCGCTTCGACCTGCGCCTGCACCGCCGCATCGACCGCGGCCGAAACCTTGGCATCGAACTCGGCCGCGTCGTAAGGCTGGCCGCCATCGCGCGCCAGCAGCAGCGGCGTCAGTTCATCGCCGCGCGGCAGGCTTCCGACGTGCGTGGTCTTGATCTTGGCCATGCGGCTCTCCCAGTGTTCGATCAGTTCATATTCGTGAAAACTTCATAGCAAGGAACAGACGCGACGCAAGCGGCCTACGGCGCGATCACCGCCCGGATCGCGCGCGCAGCATCGGCCAGCGCCGGAGCCTCCGGCAGATCGGGTTCGTCGAAGATCAGTTCGATCGCAGCATATCCCAGATCCACGCAAAGCCGCGCCCGCGCCTCGGTAGACTGCGGGTCCTGCCGAGGATCGAGCGCGAGCACGCGCTCTGCCAGCGCGCGCGCCACGGCCCGGTGCGAGGCGATGCGGATCGGCGCGAGTTGCGGCACCGCCCGCAGCATCCGCATGATCCACGCCCCGCCCGGCGTGGCGCGGGTCAGGGTGACATGCGCCTCCAGCACGGCGGCAATGGCCGCTTCGTCCTGTTCCGGGTCCAGCACCACCAGCGCATTCTGCGCCACCATCAGCCGCTCCCCCAAGGCCGCCAACAGCGCGTACTTGTCCGGGAAGTAGTGGTAGAGCGTCGGCGGACTGACCCCGGCGCGCGCCGCCACCAGGTTGGTGGAAATGCGCTCCACCCCCACTTCTTCCAGCAGACTTCCAGCGGCATCGAGCAGGCGGTTCCACGTGGCTTGCGCCCGCTTTTGCACCGGTTTTCGCCCCGACATCGCAAAGGGGATTTCGCCTTCTTCGGTCACGTTCCGATGCTCCTTGACAGAAATATAGCTATAACTAGATTTCCGGCAAGTTGGGAAGGGACATCATGGTGCGACTCGGACAGCATCCGGCTCAGGGCATGTTCGCGGCGGCATTGCTGGCGCCGGCCCTGTTTGCTCTGGCTGGCTGCGGCCATTCCGCACCGCCGACCCAGCCGCTGACCGAGGCGCAAAGCGCCGCGTTGACGCCGGCCGATCCGCATCTCGCCGAACTCTATGGCGCATCATGCAAGGCCTGCCACACCGTCCGCGCCTCCACCGCTCCGCTCACCGGCGACCGCACCCTGTGGGATGCCCGCTGGAGCAAGGGGCCGGACGCGCTGCTTGCCAGCGCCATCCAGGGCAAGGGCGCGATGCCCGCCGGTGGCCAGTGCCTTGCCTGCACGCCCGACGATCTCAAGGCGCTGATCCGGTTCATGGCCGGCCGCGAAAAGGAATAGGAACCATGGCATTGCTCACGCGCAGGAAAGCCATTCTGGGGACGGTGGGCGTACTGGGAGCCACGGCGGGCGGCCTGACGGCGCGGCGTGCCTGGCTTGATCGCGAACCGGTCCCCCCGCCCGCGCTCGACGGATCGGGCCGCGTGCTCTGGACCAACTGGTGCGGCCTGGAACATGCCTATCCGGAGCGCCGCCTCGCCCCCGCCAGCGAATCCGAACTCGTGCAAGCGCTGCCCGCCGCCCCCACCCCGATCCGGCCGGTCGGCGCCGGGCACAGCTTCACCGCGCTGGTGCCCACGTCGGGCACGATGCTCTCGCTCGACCGCATGGCGGGGCTGGCCGGGCATGACGCCTCCACGCATTCGGCCCGCGTCCTGGCAGGAACGCGGCTGGCCGCGCTCGGCCCCGCGCTGGCCGCGATCGGGCAGGAGATGCCCAACCTGCCCGACATCAACAAGCAATCGCTGGCCGGCGCGCTCGCCACCGGCACGCATGGTACTGGCAAGGGGCTGACCGCGATTCACGGCGGCGTTACCGCGCTGCGGCTGGTCACCCCCGATGGCACGGTGGTCGAAGCCGCGCCCGATCACGAACCCGAGGTCTTTCACGCGGCGCGCGTGGGCCTTGGCGCGTTCGGCGTGCTGACCGAAGTGACCCTGCGCAACCAGCCGCTGACGCGCGTGCGCAAGGAAGTGCGGATCGTGGATACCGAGGAACTGCTGGGCCAGTGGCCCGCGCTGGCCACGCGCCACCGCAATGCCGAATTCCTGATCCTGCCCTTCACCGGCAAGGCCGCGCTTATCACGCACGATGTCTCGACCGAACCGGTCCGCCCGCGCGGCCCCGATCGCGATACCGACGTGCTGATGCAGTTGAAGCTGCTGCGCGACGTGTTCGAATTCACGCCCGGCGTGCGCAAGCGCGTCGCGGCGCAATTCCTGAACGACGAACCGCCCGAAGTGGCCATCGACCAGGGCTGGGAAGCTCCTGTCGAACGAACGCCCCGTGCGCTTCAAGGAAATGGAATACCACGTTCCCATCGAACGGCAGGTGGAGGCCCTGCGCGAAGTGGTCCGGCGCATCGAAAGCCAGGCCCACGACGTGTTCGTGCCGATCGAGGCCAGGATCATAGCGCCCGACGACGCCTGGCTTTCCCCGTTCTACCAGCGCGAAAGCGGCTCGATCGCGGTCCACGCCTATTACAAGGACAGCCACCAGTTCATGTTCGACCTGATCGAACCGGTGCTGCGCGAGGCGGGCGGGCGACCGCACTGGGGCAAGCTCCATTCGCTGTCGCGCCAGGAACTCCAGCCGCTCTATCCGATGTTCGCGCAAGCCGACGCGGTACGCCGCCGGCTCGATCCGCTGGGCCGGATGCTCAACCCCTTCCTGCACAGGATCTTCGATGCCGCCTGAACGCAAGACATCCTCGCGCCGCGCCGTGCTGGCGGGCGGCGGTGCCATCGCCGTCGCCGGGCTCGGCGTCCTTGCCCTGCGCCCGGCGGAGACCGGCGGCGGACACGATGCCTATTTTGCCGCGCTGGCCGCCGCGCTGCGCCGCGCCGGGCTGATGCATCCCGTGCTGGTGATCGACCGGCAGCGGCTGGACGCGAACGTCAGGGCCATCCGCGCCTCGGTCGATGGCGCGAAACTGCCGCTGCGCGTGGTGGCGAAGTCGCTGCCCGCCCCCCGCCTCATCGAACACGTGCTGAACGGCATGGGCAGCCGGCGGATGATGGTGTTCAGCGCCGAGATGCTGCTGCAACTGCTGCCGCTTTACGCCGATGCCGACATGCTGATGGGCAAGCCCCTGCCCGCCGCCGAATTCGCCCGCGTGATCGACAAGGCCGGGCCGCAGGCGGCCGCACGCCCGCAATGGCTGATCGACACGCCGCAGCGGCTTTCCGAATACGCCGCGATCGCCAAAGCGCATGGCGTCCCGTTGCAGGCGAGCTTCGAACTCGATGTCGGCCTGCACCGGGGCGGATTTCCCGATGCCACGGCCCTAGCCCCCGCGCTCGCCTTCGCGCGCGACAACAGCGTGCGCATCGCCGGGCTGATGGGTTACGACCCCCATGTTCCCAAGATGCCGCTTCCCGATCGCGCCTATGCCGCCTCGCAGGCCGCCTACCGCGCCGCTATCGATGCCGTGCGCCACGTCGTCGGCAATGCAGCGCCGCTGACGCTGAACGGAGCGGGAAGCCCCACGTTCCGCCGCCATTGCAAGGGCACCGTGGCCAACGAGGTTTCGGTCGGGTCCGCCTTCGTCAAGCCGGGCACGTTCGACTATTCGGACCTTGCCGATCTGGCGCCGGCGGCTTTCATCGCCTCTCCCGTCATCAAGGCGGTGGCGGACATGCGCCTGCCGGGCGTGGAGCCGCTGTCGGGCCTGATGCACTGGTTCGATCGCAACAGCCAGCGCGGCTTCTTCATGCATGGCGGCCACTGGCTGGCCCAGCCGGTTTCGCCGCCGGGCCTGTCCTATTCCGGCCTGTTCGGGCGCTCCTCCAACCAGGAACTCCTGCTCGGTTCGGCCCGGACGAACCTGCGCCCGGACGACCACGTCTTCCTGCGCCCGGACCAGAGCGAAGCGCTGTTTCTCCAGTTCGGGGACATCGCGGTGTTCGACGGGCACACGATCACCGAAACATGGTCCACGCTTCCGATCAGCGCCTAGGGAAGCGCCTAGGGAAGCGCCTTCAGGCGATCAGGCGATCGATGAACCAGTAGCTGGCGGTAATGCCGATCGCATAAGTCGCGACAAGCGTCGCCGGGCGCAGCGCTGGCGGGGTGAAGCGCCGCAACAGCCCGATCGCGGCGAGGCAGACCGCCACGATCACCAGTTGCCCGGTCTCCACGCCCAGATTGAACGTCAGCAGCGCCATCGGCACATCGGTTTCCGGCAAGCCGATCTCGCGCAGCGCACCAGCAAAGCCGAAGCCGTGCAGCAGTCCGAACAGGAAGGCCACCACCCACGGCACGCGTTCGGACAGGCGCGGCGCGCCATCGCGGCGTTTCACGATCTCCACCGCCAGGAACACGATCGACAGCGCAATCAGCGCTTCCACCGGTGCCTGCGCCAGTCCGAACAGCCCCAGCGTGGTGCCGGCGAGCGTAATCGAATGCGCCACCGTGAACGCCGTGGCGGCACGCACCACGGTCCACAGATGGCCCAGCAGCAGCACCAGCGAGACCACGAACAGCAGGTGGTCGTATCCCGTCAGGATGTGTTCGACGCCCAGCACGAAATAGGTCCGCGCCACCTGCCAGCGGCCGGGTTTCGCCGCCACCTCCACCATCGGCTGCGCGGTGGTGAGCCGCTCGGCCTGAACCGGCCGCCCCAGCGGCGCCACCCGCAGCAGTGCGTCGGTGAACGTGGTCTCCATGCCGGAAAGGCCCACTTTGTGCCCTTCCAGCGATCCCCGGCAGGTAACGTCGCCGGTCGAGATCACCGAGCCGCTGTCCAGCCGGCTTTCGCGCGGAGCGATGGCGCAGAACGCCGGCAGCGCGGGCCGTGCGCGCGTGGCCAGCCCGCCAAGGATCGGCGCTTTCCACACCAGCTTCCAGTGCGCCGCGTCCTGCTGCGTCAGTTCCAGATAGCCCGGCCGCAATTCGTCGGCGCGCGCCGGCGCGCCGATCGCACACAGCATCGCGAGCAGGAGCAGGACAAGGCCACGCACCGTGTTCACTTGGGCTGCTCGATCACCACGTCATAGCCGTCGACGATCTTGCGATAGGCCTCTTCCTCCGCCTTGCGCACGTTGGCCTCGTGCCAGTCGTTGGCAAGCTGCTGGCGGGCTTCATCCACCGTCGGCGGCCTGGCCGCGATCACCGCGTCGACGCGCACCAGATGCAGGCCAAGGCCCGAGGTGACCGGCCCGATCCATGCGCCGCGCGGCAGCTTGCGCAGCGCCAGCGCGAATGCATCGCCGAACGTGGCACCGATGGAATCCGCGTCCGCCGCCTCATAACGCGGGTTGATCGGCGCCGCCTGGGCAAAGCGCGTGGCATCCCCGCCCTGTCGCAGCGCCACCAGCGCATCGCGCGCGGCCGCGCGGGCGGCGGGGCTGTCCGCCCCCAGATAGAGCTGCGCGAACGTCACCTTCGGTTCGCGCGCATAGCGGCCGGGGTCCTTGTCGAGCAACTTCTGGAGATCGGCGTCGGACGGTGTCGCCGCTTCGGCGTCGTTGGTGGCGATCGCAATCATCTTGTTGCGCATCCGGCGCACCACGATCTCGTCATCCTTGTCCAGCCCCAGCCGCAGCGCCTCGCGATAATAGACCTGTTCGTGGACATAGTCGCTGATCAGCCCGTCCATTTCCTGCGGCGTGGGCTGGCGGTGGAAGCTTTCGGTAAAGCGGTTGAGCAGGCGCGAGACGACCTCCGCGTTCACCACGATGCGCCGTTCGCCCGCGTCGGGCGCGCGGCCAGACAGCAGGGCGAAGACGAGCGCCCCCGCGATCATGAAATGCACCAGTGGTTCGCGCAGCAGGGAAGCCGCGCGGGATCGCAGGGTCATGTCCGGGCACCGTTACGAAGGAGTGTACCAGATCGCCGAGGTATAGGCGCGTTCCTGCTGCTTGCGCGGGATGTCCGGCGTCAGGGTGAGGTGGTACTTCACCGCGTCATAGCTGACCCAGTTCGGCGTCGGGATTTCCAGCACGCGCACATAGTAGAACGCGCGCATCGCCGGATCGAACTCCGGATCGGTCCATACGCTGGCCAGCGAAGGCGCGCCGATCGAATTGGCATAGGTCGCCCGCGTCAGGTCCACGGTATCGCCCACCGCCGGCACCTTGCCGCCCGCAGGTTTGCGCTTCGCCATATCGCTCCACACGACATCGAAGACCTTCTCGTACGATTTGCCGCCCTTGTCGACCCAGCCCTTGACGATCTGGACGCGATCGAGATTGGCGCCGACCGGGTCTTTCAGCGCGGAAACGATGAAGCTCGGCGCGCCCGCACCCTTGTGCCCGGAAAGATCGCTGCCCATCGGCACGCCGCGACGATAGCCGGCGTGGACCCAGTCGCCCCTGAGATCGTCGCCCTTGAAATCCCAGCCGCCGAAGAAGCGCACGGTCATGCGCGGCCCGGTGGTGCCATAGACTTCGCGGCGCTGGATCGCGTCGAAGATCGCGGTGCGCGTGTTGGCGCGCGCCCATACGGCGGCATAGCCGCTCGCCAGCGATTGCCAGTTCATGCGGCCGCTGTTGATGCCGGGCACGAAGCCGTCGGTCGAGCGCGTCGGGCTCGGCTCGACGCCGGGGTGCTTGCCCCAGAAGTTGTTGTCGTCCGCCGTGGACAGCGAATTGTGCGAATCCGTGGAGCCGATCACGCCGAACTTGTAGGGATTCACTCCGATCGTCTGCTCCAGAATCAGGCCGCGCTTCAACGCCTCGCGCACATAGCTGCCCGCCAGATCCCCCGGCTTGGTCGGTTGCGAATTGAGCAGGTTGTTGAGGTCCCAACCGGCCGTGCCGTAACCCGCGAATTCATCGTTCGGTGACAGGAACGGATGGGCTTCGCTGTCGCCCTTGATCTGGGTGATTTCCACCACCGGCTCGTGCGCGGCGCGGCGGCGGGCCTGTGCCGCCGTCATCGGACCGCCGCTGGGATCGGTCATCATGAACATCAGGCCGTTGGACAGGTTGGCGTTGTGCGGGATCGCCAGCACCTTGCCCCCGGTGCTCTTCTCGTAGCCGTCCATGTAATCCCACAGCTTGTCCGGCCACAGTTCGTTGCTGGGATCGAGCGGCATGATCTTGGCGACGCGATCCTTGTTGTCGCGGAAGATCACGTTGCGGTGCAGGTTGTTGCCCCCCTGCATCAGCGTGTATTCGAAGCCGAAGAAGGCGGTGAACTTGCCGGGTTCGTTGTAGCGATCGACGGTATCGAGGTGATCGTTCCAGATCTTGCGCGTGCGCTCCTCGGCCTTGGCGGGATCGTTGAGGCCGGCCGGCAACTTGTTCTGCGACCGCGCCTGAAGCATCTCGCCGGTCGCCTGCAACGAACCCTTCGGCCCCTGGTGCATCAGATCATACCAGCGGCGCAGCGTGGGATCAGTGATCAGCAGGCGCGGGGCGTCATACAGCGCCTTGGTCGCGCCCAGCCCCTCGGCGTGATCGGGCGATCACTAGGAAGTCCAGCGGACGGGCAAGCTTGGCCTTCTGTCCGGTGCTCGACGTCACTTCCTCGCCGCGCGCGAAGCGCAGCGCCTCTTCCGGCCCTAGCCGGTTGCCGAAGCCGAAGGCGTCGACCGAATTGGCGGTGTGAAGATGGGTGTCGCCCCAGAACACGCGCTCGGGAAACTCGGTTTCCACCACCTTGATTTCGGACTTGCCGGAAACCGCCTGCTTGATCTTGTCGCACCCCGACAAGGAAAAGGCACTGCCAGCAAAAGTGCCGCGATGATCGCCTTGCGCCGCATGATCTCTCTCCCGTTTCCCGCGTCGATCCCACTGTCACGGGTCGTTTTTTGAAACCCGAAGATGCCACACGCGGATCGATGGTCAATACATCCGCATCAGGAATCGGCACTTTTTATGCCAAAACTTTTCAACTGTCACGCCCGCTTCGTGCAGGACCGGTTCAGGCACGCAGGCCCACTTGAGTAGTAATGACACCACGGTTTTTGGAATGTAAGGCGCAGGGATGTCGTTAGAACGAGATCGTCCCTTGCTGGAGGGAGTAGAATCGCCATCGGATTTTCGGGGCTGGCCGTTGCCGCGTTTGCGGGCATTGGCGGACGAGGTCCGGGCGGAGATGATCGGGGCGGTGGGGCAGACGGGCGGTCACCTGGGGTCTGGCCTTGGCGTGGTGGAGCTGACGGTGGCGCTGCACTATGTGTTCGACACGCCGCGTGACCGGCTGGTGTGGGACGTGGGGCACCAGGCCTATCCGCACAAGATCCTGACCGGCCGGCGCGAACGGATGCACACGCTGCGCCAGGGCGGCGGCCTTTCGGGCTTCACCAAGCGGTCGGAGAGCGAATACGATCCGTTCGGCACGGCGCATTCGTCGACGTCGATTTCGGCGGCGCTGGGCTTTGCCGTGGCCAACAAGCTGTCGGGCGCGCCGGGCAAGGGCATCGCGGTGATCGGCGATGGCGCGATGTCGGCGGGCATGGCCTACGAGGCGATGAACAACGCGCAGGCCGCCGGCAACCGGCTGGTGGTGATCCTCAACGACAACGACATGTCGATCGCGCCGCCGGTGGGCGGGCTTTCGGCCTATCTCGCGCGGCTGGTGTCGTCGCGCCCGTTCCTGGAGCTGCGCGAGCTGGCCAAGCGGCTGTCGCGCAAGCTGCCGCGTCCGCTGCACGAGGCCGCGCGCAAGACCGACGAGTTCGCGCGCGGCATGGCGATGGGCGGCACGCTGTTCGAGGAGCTGGGGTTCTACTACGTCGGCCCGATCGACGGGCACAACCTCGACCAGCTGATCCCGGTGCTGGAGAACGTGCGCGATGCGGCCGAGGGGCCGTGCCTGGTGCATGTGGTGACGCAGAAGGGCAAGGGCTATGCCCCGGCCGAGGCGGCGGCGGACAAGTATCACGGGGTGCAGAAGTTCAACGTCGTCACCGGCGAACAGGCCAAGGCCCCGCCGGGACCGCCGAGCTATACCGGCGTGTTCGCGCAGGCCCTGCTGGCCGAGGCGCGGCGCGATCCCGCGATCTGCGCGATCACCGCGGCGATGCCATCGGGCACCGGCCTCGACAAGTTCCAGCAGGCGTTCCCGAACGCAGCTTCGATGTGGGCATCGCCGAACAGCACGCGGTGACGTTCGCGGCGGGGCTTGCCGCGCAGGGGATGCGGCCGTTCTGCGCGATCTATTCGACGTTCCTGCAGCGCGCCTATGACCAGGTGGTGCACGACGTGGCGATCCAGAACCTGCCCGTCCGCTTCGCGATCGACCGCGCCGGGCTGGTGGGTGCCGATGGGGCGACGCACGCGGGCAGCTTCGACGTGACCTACCTTGCCACGCTGCCCAACATGGTGGTGATGGCGGCGGCGGACGAGGCGGAACTGGTGCACATGACGCACACGGCGGCGCTCCACGACACGGGTCCGATCGCGTTCCGCTATCCGCGCGGCAACGGCAACCGGCGTGGCGCTGCCCGAGGTTCCGGAGAGGCTGGAGATCGGCAAGGCCGGATCGTAAGGGGTGGCGAGCGCCCGCATGGCAAGGTCGCCCTGCTCTCGCTGGGCACGCGGCTGGCCGAGGCGCTGAAGGCGGCGGACCAGCTCGAAGCCAAGGGCCTCGCCACCACGGTTGCCGACCTGCGCTTCGCCAAGCCGCTCGACGAGGACCTGATCCGGCGGCTGATGGCGAGCCACGAAGTGGTGGTGACGATCGAGGAAGGCGCGATCGGCGGGTTCGGCGCGCACGTGCTGACCATGGCCAGCGACCAGGGCCTGACCGATGGCAATGGCGAATACCGGGGCCTCAAGATCCGCACCATGCGCCTGCCCGACGTGTTCCAGGACCAGGACAACCCCGACAAACAGTACGACGAAGCCGGCCTCAACGCCCCCCAGATCGTCGATACCGTCCTCAACGCCCTGCGGCACAACTCCACAGGCGTCGAGCACGATACGCTCGAGGCGAGAGCCTGAGGAAACGGGTGCCGCTGCCCTTCCCCTTCACGCGCGCGGCCGTACTGGCGGCAAGCATCGCCGTGCTGGCAATTCCCGTCACGGCGGAATCGCAGCAAGCGGAAGGCGTGCTGACGATCGATGTCGGCAACGTGCGCGTCGCGCGCGGCACCGTGCATATCGACATCTGCCCGCAGGCGCAGTTCCTCAAGGACAACTGCCCCTGGGCGGCCGACGCCCCCGCGCAAGTGGGCGTGACCCGGCTGGTGGTGCGGCACCTGCCGCCGGGCCGCTATGCCGCGCAGGCCTTTCTTGACGAGAACAACAACAAGGAAGTCGATCGCGCGCTGTTCGGCATCCCGAAGGAAGGCGTCGGTTTCTCCAACGACGCCAAGATCGGGTTCGGTCCGCCGAAGTTCGCCGACGCGGTGTTCACCTTCAACGGCCCGTCGCAAGCGATCCGTTTCAATCTCCGCTATTTCCTCGGTGCCAAAGGCCCGCCTGCAAGACGCTGACCATGCGCCCTACCCCCACCTCCCTCGTTACGGCGAGCGTTCGCCGGCCCTGGCTCACGCTTGCGATCGGCCTCGTACTCACGCTGGGCGCGCTGTTCGTCAACGCCCAGCGCATGGCGATGACCACCGACACCGCGGCGCTCATCTCGTCATCGGTGGAGTGGCGCCAGCAGGAACAGCGCATGGAAGCGGCGTTCCCGCAATTGCGCGACGCCATGCTGATCATCGTCGATGGCGACACGCCCGAGCGCGCCGAGGGCGCCACGGTGCAACTGGCGGCGAAGCTGGCGGAAGACAGCGCCCATTTCCGCCGCGTCACCCGGCCCGACGGCGGCGATTTCTTCGCCCGCGAAGGCCTGCTCTACGGCTCCACCGACGAAGTCCGCAGCGCCACGCGCGCGATGGTCGATGCCCAGCCTCTGCTTGGCCCGCTGGCCGCCGATCCCAGCCTGCGCGGCGTTTCCGGTGCCCTTTCGACCATGCTCGATGGCGTCGACGCCGGCGAAACCTCGCTCCCTCGCGTTAGCAAGCCGTTCAAGGCGCTGGCTAGCGCGATCAACGGATCGCTCGACGGCAAGAAGCCCGGCTTTTCGTGGCAGAAGCTCTTTGCCGAGGATGGCAGCGCGGTGGCGCCCCCCACGCGCCGCCTGATCCTGGTGCAACCGGTGCTCGACCATTCCGCGCTGATGCCCGGCGAAGCGGCGAGCGCGGCGGTGCAGTCCGCCGCCAAGGCGCTCTCGCTCGACGCGGCGCATGGCGTTTCGGTCAAGCTTACCGGCGAAGTGCCGCTGGCGGACGAGGAGTTCGCCACGCTGCAGGAGAACATCGGGCTGGTCGCGATCGTCATGCTGGGGGCGATGCTGCTGACGCTGTGGCTGGCCACGCGCTCGGTCAAGCTGGTCGGCGCGATCATGATCACGATCATCGCCGGGCTTATCGTCACCACGGCGGTCGGCCTGATGGCGATCGGGCGGTTCAACCTGATTTCGGTGGCCTTCATCCCGCTGTTTGTCGGGCTGGGCGTCGATTTCGGCATCCAGATCTGCGTGCGCTACAACGCGGAACGCGCCGAAGGCGCCGAACCGGCTGCCGCGCTGCGCCAGGCCGCCGCCGCACTCGCCGCCCCGCTAACGCTCGCGGCTGGCGCGATCTTCCTGGGCTTTGGCGCCTTCCTGCCCACCGCCTATGTCGGCATCGCCGAACTCGGCGTGATTGCTGGCCTTGGCATGGTGGTGGCGCTGCTGTTCAGCCTGACGCTGCTGCCCGCGCTGGTCCTGCTGCTGAAGCCCGGCAGCCCGCGCGGCGACGTAGGCTTTGCGCAGCTTGCCCCGGCCGATCGCTTCCTCGAACGCCGGCGCGGTGCGGTGCTGTGGGCGTTCGCGCTCGCCATGGCCGCGAGCATCGCGACGCTGCCGTGGGTGGCGTTCGACTTCAACCCGCTGCACCTGCGCGATCCCGAAGCCCCCGCCATGCGCGCACTGGGCGACCTGACGCGCGATCCGGACCGGACGCCCAACACCATCGACGTGCTGGCGCGCAACGCAGACGAAGCACGCCAGCTTACGCAGAAGCTGGCCAAGCTGCCCGAAGTGGCCCGCGTGATCTCGGTCGACAGCTTCGTACCGGAGGATCAGGCACCCAAGCTGGCGCTGGTGCAGGATGCCTCGACGCTGCTCGACCTCACGCTCAACCCCTTCGACATCACCCCACCTCCGGGCGATGCCGAGATGCAGGCGGCCGTCTCGGCCACCGCGCAACACTTGCAGACCGTGGCCGCCAAACATCCCGGCGCCGAGGGAGCGGACGCCCGCGCACTGGCCACGGCGTTCGATCGGCTGGCCAAGGCCACGCCGGCGCAGCGCGAACAAGTCAACGCCATGCTGTCGCAACCGCTCGGCGTGATGCTCGACCAGATGCGCCTGGCCTTGCAGGCGGCTCCCGTCGACCGGGCCAGCCTGCCCGCAGAGATCACGCGCGACTGGATCGCACCCGATGGCCGCGTGCGCCTGCAGGTATTCCCCAGCGGCAATGCCAACGACAACCGCGTGATCCACCGCTTCCGCGATGCGGTGGCAGCGGTGACGCCGGCAATCTCTGGTCTGCCGGTGGCAACGCAGGCCGCCGCCTCGACTGTGGCGGGAGCGTTCGTGCAGGCCGGCGTTATCGCGTTCCTGCTGGTCAGCGTGCTGCTGTTCCTCGTGCTGCGTGACGCAAAGGAAGTGGCCTTCACGCTGGCGCCCGTGGTGCTGTCGATCTTCCTGACGCTGGGCAGCTGCGTGGTGATCGGCCAGCCGATCAACTTCGCCAACATCATCGCCTTCCCGTTGCTGTTCGGCGTGGGCGTGGCGTTCCACATCTATTTCGTGATGGCCTGGCGCGATGGCGCAACCGGGCTGCTGCAATCGAGCCTTGCCCGCGCCGTGCTGTTCAGTGCCTTCGCCACCGGCACCGCGTTCGGCAGCCTGTGGCTGTCGCACCACCCCGGCACGGCGAGCATGGGCAAGATCCTGATGATCTCGCTGATCTGGACGCTGATCTGCGCGCTGGTATTCGAACCGGCGCTGCTCGGCCCGCCTCGCGCGAAAGCCCAACCGCGCGCAAAAGCGAAGCGCGGTTAAGGCTGCGGCGCGGGCGTCGCTTCCGGATCGTCCAGCGGATCGCGTAACTCGGGCGCGTCGGACTGAGGCGCCGGCGGTTCGGGCTGTGTGCCGGTCAGTTCCGGATCGTTCAGCGGATCGGTCAGTTCCGGCGCGGCCTGCTGGGGAGCGGTGGCGGCATGCCCCTTGGCTTCCTCGACCTCGGCCGCGCGATTCTGGAGATAGACCGAACGCAGGGTGGCATAGGGATCGACCGCGCCATCGAACAGCGCGCGCAAATCCGCGTCCGATTCGGCGCGCAGGTCCAGCCCGCCAATGCCGCCGGTGATCAGCTGGTATTCCATCGAATTGAACGGCTTGCCCGCGACCAGCGGCAGGAGCGCATCGTCGGCCGAATTGCCCAACAGGTCGCGCAGCGTGGTGGGGCCGATGAACGGCAGGAAGATGTATGGCCCCGGCCCCACGCCATAGAACGCCAGCGTCGTGCCGAATCCGTTGGGGCGATGCGGCAGCTTGAAGTCCTTGGTCTTGGCCACATCGAACAGCCCGCCAACGCCGAATGTCGAATTGACCACGAACCGGCCGAGCGTTTCAACCGCCTTGCCCGGTTTGCCCTGAAGCAGGAAGTTCACGAAGATGAAGGGTTCGGTAAGATTGCTGAGCGCGTTGCGCAGGCCCGAACGCAATGGCCGGGCACCACCTGCTTGTAGCCCATCGCCGCGGGGCGGAAGACGGCGTGATCGATCCCCTGGTGGATGCCGAACATCGTCCGGTTGAAGCCTTCGAGCGGATCGCCCTTGGCGTGATGGTGGCGTTCTTCAGCGGGTTGCGTCGCCGGGACCGTCGCATCCTGCCGCTGTGCGGGAGACGCGAGAACCACGGGAGACGCAGACACCGGGTCCGCCGCGCCCGATACCACCGGGCCGGCAATCGCCTGCTGCGGCACCGGTATCGCCGGCTCGGCCGTAACCGGCGCGAATGCCAGCGCCGCGGGAACAAGCAATGGCGAGATCAACTATTTATCACCTCTGGCAGCGATCGCATCCATGTGCGCGACCAGCGAACGCGCGCCCCCGCGTTGCAGGATGGAGGCAAAATCGGAACGTCGCGTTGCGATCTGGCTGATTGCGTTGCGATAGAAAACATCGACGATCCTCCAGCTACCGCCATTCTGCCGCAGCCTGTAGCTGATCGCGACCGGCGCCTGCTTCGGCACATTCAGCGTCGTCCGCACCAGCTTGTCGGTGCCTCGCACCTGAACATTGGGATCGATGGTGAAGCTTTCCCCGGACCAACTATCGAAATTGCGGGCATATTGGGCCACGGTCATGCGCCGGAACGCCGCCGTCAGCGCCTGCTGGTCGGCCGGCGCGATGGTGGTCCAGGCCGGGCCGACCGAAAGGCGGGTCATCAGCGGAAGGTCGAAGGTCCGGTCCACGACCGGGCCGATTGCCGCCGATCGTGATGAAATGGTGCCGCCGGCGCGCATGATTCTGATCAGTCCGTCGTTAAGCTGCTGCACGGTGGCGCGCGCCGGATCGACGGACTGGGCCGAAGCCATGGCCGGCAGCAAAGGCGCGATAACCAGCGCAGCAAGGATCGGACGATGCATTTTGAACTCCTGATATTCCGGTTCGCTTATCGCGTCAGCGCGGCAGCCGTCTACCGCGAACGCACAAAGGCGGTACCTTTCTGCGCAAGAACGCTCTATGAACGGTTCGGGACCACTTTCGCCAGCTGCACCTAAGCATTATCATGTTAGCAGCCGCACAATGAATAAGGCTTTTCCGGATAATCGAATGCCAGGTCCCGTCCATTCGCTGAATATCATTCTCGCCAATCCCCGCGGCTTCTGCGCCGGGGTAACGCGCGCCATCGACATCGTGGAGAAAAGCCTCGAACGCTTCGGCGCGCCCGTCTATGTGCGGCACGAAATCGTTCACAACAAGCACGTGGTCGAACAGCTCAAGGCCAAGGGCGCGGTCTTTGTCGACGAACTGTCGGATATTCCGGCGGGCGCGATGACGATTTTCAGCGCCCACGGCGTCGCCCGCACGGTGGAGGAAGAGGCAAAGATCCGGCAGTTGCCCGTGATCGATGCCACCTGCCCGCTGGTGACCAAGGTCCATAGTCAGGGGCGGCGCTATGCGCGGGCCGGGCGGACGCTGGTGCTGATCGGCCATGCCGGGCACGCCGAAGTGATCGGTACGATCGGGCAGATCGATTCGCCAGTCCATCTCGTGTCGACCGCGGACGACGTCACCGCGCTGCCGATCGCCCAGGATCAGCCGATCGCCTATATCACCCAGACGACGCTCAGCGTGGACGATACGCGCACCGTCATCGCTGCGCTGCACCAGCGTTTCAGCGATGTCGCCGGGCCGGATGTGGACGACATCTGCTACGCCACGCAGAACCGGCAGACCGCCGTGCGGAAACTGGCCGCGCTCAGCGACGTGCTGATCGTGGTCGGCGCGCGCAACAGCTCCAATTCCTCGCGTTTGCGGGAGATCGGTGCCGAACTCGGCGTGCGGAGCTACCTTGTCGACAACGGCGACGATATCGATCCGGCATGGCTGGAAGGTGTCGGCACCGTTGGCGTCACCGCCGGCGCTTCGGCCCCGGATGTACTGGTGGACAGCGTGATCACCGCCCTTGGCCGGTTGCGCCCCGTCACCGTCTCGCAACTCGATGGCGTAAGGGAAGACATTGAGTTCAGTCTGCCTTCTGCGCTACGACGTCCCGCGCCCGCGATCCCCAGGGCCGCTGAATAGGAATATTGATGAGCCTTCCGCTCTCCCAGGTCGCCCGTATCGGCGCCTATACGCTTCGCCAGCACATCAAGGGTGGCAAATACCCCCTGGTTCTCATGCTGGAACCGCTGTTCCGCTGCAATCTCGCCTGCCCGGGCTGCGGCAAGATCGATTACCCTGACGCCATCCTCAACCAGCGGCTCAGCTTCGAGCAGTGCATGGAAGCGATCGAGGAATGCGGCGCGCCGGCCGTGTCGATCGCCGGGGGCGAACCCCTGTTGCATCGCGACATGCCGCGCATCGTCGAAGGCTATATCGCGCGCAAGAAGTTCGTGATTCTCTGCACCAACGCGCTGCTGCTCAAGAAGAAGATCGACGACTACAAGCCCTCGCCGTTCTTCACCTGGTCGATCCACCTCGATGGCGACAAGCAGATGCACGACCACGCGGTCGATCTGCCCGGCACCTACGAGGTAGCGCTGGAAGCGATCGAGTTGGCCAAGTCCAGGGGCTTCCGCGTCCAGGTCAACTGCACCGTGTTCGATGGCGCCGATCCGGATCGCCTGGCCGCCTTCTTCGACGAGATGAAGAGCCGCGACGTGGAGATCACGGTTTCGCCGGGCTACGCCTATGAACGCGCGGCCAACCAGGAGCACTTCCTCAACCGCGAACGCACCAAGCAGTTCTTCCGCGACGTGTTCAGCCGGGGCAACAAGGGCAAGAACTGGGCCTTCACCAATTCGCCGCTGTTCCTCGATTTCCTGGCCGGCAACCAGACTTACGAATGCACGCCGTGGTCGATGCCACTGCGCACCGTGTTCGGCTGGCAGAAGCCCTGCTACCTGCTGGGCGAAGGCTATGTCGACAGCTTCCGCGAACTGATGGAAGGCACCGACTGGGAAAAGTACGGCGTCGGCAAGTACGAGAAGTGCTCGAACTGCATGACGCATTGCGGCTTCGAAGGCACCGCCGCCACCGACGCGATCCGCCATCCGCTGAAGATGATGCAGGTCGCGCGCAAGGGCGTGAAGACCGATGGGCCGATGGCTCCTGAAGTCGATCTCTCGAAGGCGCGCCCCGCCGACGACGTCTATTCAAGCCACGTCGAGCGCGAACTCGCCAAGATCAAGGCCGAAAACCCCGCCGCGGCCAAGCGCGTGGTGAACGCGGCCTAGCGTCCGGAACGCCAGCCCGGCGTGGCGGCCCGTGCGGATCAGCGCGGGCAGTTGCGCCGGGTTCCGGGCGAGCGAGGCCAGCACCGCGCCCAGCGCCACGCTCCCATCGGGCTTCATGCCGATTTGCGCCGCCGGCGGCAGCGCTTCATCGGCGCTATCGGAAATGACCCGCACCACCGCGAACGGCAGGCCACGCCGCGCCGCCACGCGCGCGGCGACATGGCTTTCCATATCGACGGCCAGCGCGCCGGTTTCGGCCCGCAAGGCCCGTTTGCCCGCCACCGTCGGCGTCATGACGTCACGCCCGGCGACCGCGCCCACGACCGCTTCCGGAAGGATCGCGCGCAGCTTTTCGACTGCCGTCGAATCGCCATCGAGCACGACGTCCCCAACCTTCAGCGCTGGATCGAGCGCTCCGGCAATGCCACTGGAGAGGATCACGGCGGGGAACATCTCCGCCATATCGTCCAACTCGGCTTCGAGGCGGGCGCTATCCCCGCCGCCGACAACGATGTGAAACGCCCCGCTGCGCCGGATCAGGTCCGCTTCGCGCTTCAGGCCACAGGCGACGATCCAGTTCACCGCAGCTCGGTCACATGCCGAACGCCACCTGCCGCGTGTTCGACCGCTTGAGGTTGCGATAGCGCGCCACGGCCCACAGCGGGAAATACTTCGGGTATCCGTGATAGCGCAGGTAGAACACGCGCGGGAAACCGCCGCCGGTGTAATACTCCTGCCCCCAGAGGCCATCGGCCTCCTGGTTTGCGACAAGCCAGTCCACGCCGCGTTCAACGGCTTCCGAATCGGCCTCGCCCGCCGCCATCAGGCCCAGCAGCGCCCAGGCGGTCTGCGAAGCGGTGGACGGCGCGGGAACATGGCCCTTGCGATCGAGCGCATAGCTGTCGCAATCCTCGCCCCAGCCGCCGTCCGGATTCTGGATCGCCTTGAGCCAGCCGACCGCCCGCGCCACCGCCGGGTCGTCCGCCGGCAGTCCCGCCGCGTTGAGCGCGCACAGCACCGACCACGTGCCGTAGATATAGTTGACGCCCCAGCGGCCGAACCAGCTGCCCTCCGGCTCCTGCTCCTTGCGCAGATAGGCGATCGCGGCAGCCATGCGCGGGCTGTCCAGCCGCTCGCCCAGTTGGGCCAGCATCGAGACGCAGCGCGCCGAAACGTCGGCCGTGGGCGGATCGAGCAAGGCGCCATGGTCCGCGAAGGGCAGGTTGTTGAGGTAATCGTAGTCGTTGTCCGCGTCGAACGCGCCCCAGCCGCCGTTCCTCGATTGCAGGCCGACGGTCCATTCCACGCCGCGATCGATCGGCATCCGGTCCGCCACCTGCGCGCGGTCCATCGCCATCACCACCACGGCCGTATCGTCGAGGTCGGGATAGTGCGCGTTGTTGTACTGGAACGCCCACCCGCCAGGCCGCACGCCGGGGCGCTCCTCCGCCCAGTCGCCTTCCACGTCGAGCACTTGCCGAGGCTTGAGCCAGTCGAGCGCAGCTTCCGCGCGCGCCACGTTGTCTGCGCCGCCCGCTTCCAGCATTGCATGCGCGGCCAGCGCGGTATCCCACACCGGGGAAACGCAGGGCTGGCAATAGGCTTCGTCATCATGGATCACGAGCAGGTTCTCGACCGACTGGCGGGCGATGGCCCGCGCCGGGTGATCCTCGGGATAGCCCAGCACGTCGTACATCATCACGCTGTTGGCCATGGCGGGGTAGATCGCGCCCAGCCCGTCCTCGCCGTTGAGCCGCTCGGTCACCCACGCTGCGCACGTATCGATCGCGCGCTGGTGCAGCGTTCTGGGCCAACGCCCCTCGGCCACCTTCAATACCTTGTCGAGCGCGTTGAAGCTCTTGGTCCACACCCACTTGGGGTCCGCCGCCTGCGTCTTCCGGTCGATCGGCCGGCGCGTGTAGAGTTCGTCCACCTTGATGCCCTTGGCGTTGCGCGCCACCGGCTTCTTCGCGCACAGCACCAGCAGGGGCACGACCACCGTGCGCGCCCAGTACGACATCTTGGACAGATGGATCGGGAACCAGCGCGGCAGCAGAATCAGTTCGGGCGGCATCGTAGGCACGACCGACCACGGCCCGGCATCGAACAGGGCCAGCTGGATGCGCGTGAAGACGTTGACCGCCTCCGCCCCGCCGGCCTTATGCACAGCCTCGCGCGCCCGCACCATGTGCGGCGCAGCGGGATCGTCGCCGATCATCTTGAGCGCGTAATAGGCCTTCACCGTGGCGCTGACGTCGAACGCGCCCTTGTGGAACAGGCCCCAGCCGTGATGCTCGGCGGACTGGGTCCGCCGCAGATAGCGGCCGATCTTCGCTTCCAGCTCCTCCGCGACCGGCTCGCCAAGGTAGTGCCGGAGCAGGACGTATTCGGCCGGAATCGTGCAATCGGCTTCCAGCTCGAACACCCAGTGGCCATCGGCGCGCTGCGCACCGGAGAGCGCCGAGGCGGCACGGTCCACCGCCGCGTCAACGGCCGCGAGCGGATCGGTCATTGTCGAAAGCGTTGCCATGGGCGTCCTCTTAACGTTGCGCGGCGGCAACCGCCAGCCGTGCGGCGGTCTCGCCGGATCGCAGCGCGCCCTCGATCGTCGCCGGCAGGCCGGTCTGCGTCCAGTCGCCGGCAAGGAACAGGTTGGTCCAGCGGGTCCGCGCCGGAGGACGCCTGGCGTCCTGCGCGGGCGTGGCGGAAAAGGTCGCGCGCTTTTCCTTGACGATCTGCCATTTCGGCAAGGGCGCGGCAAAGCCATAGGCGCGCTGGATCTCGTCCCAGAAGCGCCGGGCCAGAGCCTCGCGATCCTCGTCGACGATGGCGTCGGCGGCCGAAACGGTCACCGAAATGCGGTCGGGAAAGGCGAACAGCCATTGCGCCGTCGCGCCCAGCACGCCCAACATCGGCGGCGCGCCCGGCGGCGGCGCAATGGCGAAATGCGCGTTGACGATCGCGTGGAAGGCATCGGGCGCGTCGATCCCGGGCAGCAGCGCCCGCGCCACCCAGGGCGGCACGGCGAGCACCACGGTTTCATCCTCGCCGACCGCTTCCGGCCCGTTGCCCCAGTCGAGCGCGACGACACGGTCGCCCTCCGTCACGATGGCCCGCAACCGGCGCCCCAGCGCAACCGGCGCGCCGCGCTCCGCAAGCCACGCCGTCGCCGGATCGATGAACGCCGCCGCCAGGGTCGGTTCTGCGATGCGAGGCAGGCTGGCCTTGCCCCCGCGCGCCAGCGATTCGCGCACGACGCCGGCGGTCAGCCGCGCCGATCCGATCGCGGGATCGGTGTTGAGCACCGCCAGCAGCACCGGTTCGAGCAGGCGCTCCCACAAGGCGCCGCTGACCGGCACGCGCTCACCCACCGTCTGCTCCGCCTTGCCCGAAAGGAGGCGGGCAAGCGCGAGATAATCGGACGGCCCCGTCCCCGGCACGCGCCGGTTCTTCGCCAACACCCACCACGGCAACGCACCATCGTTGATGCGGATCGTCCAGCGCTCGCCCGTGGCAAGGTCCGCGAAGGCAAAGTCCGCCTGCGCCGGTCCGGCCAGCGGCTCGCGCGCACCGACCGTCGCCCGGAACCTCGCGACCGCCGTGTTGCCGGCAAGGACAAGATGGTTGCCGTTGTCGATCGTCAGCCCCAGCAGCGGATCGTGGTAGGACCGGCAGCGTCCGCCCGCCTGCGCCGCCGAATCCGCGATGCGCACGGCAAAGCCGGCTTCCACCAGCCGCACGGCAGCGGACAGCCCAGCCAGCCCGGCCCCGGCGACAATCGCCTTGCGCGCGCTCATCCTGTCACCAGCAGGCGCAGCACGGTCCAGATGACCGCCAGCTTGTTGGTCCGCACGCGCCGGCGCGGCGGTGCCCAGCCCACGCGCTCCATCCGCCGCAGCACGCCCGCATAGGCGTGTTCCATCAGGCGCGGCGCGATCAGGTGCCCTTTCGGCCTGGTCGCCAGCAGGGCCGCCGCCTCGCGGTAATGCCGGTGCGCCCGCGCCGCCACGCGGCGCGCGGCCACATCCATGCGCGGATCGGCGGCGACCTGCAGCGGCGTTTCGGGGACGATCCCGGCTTCGGCCAGCGCTTCGGCAGGAATATAGACGCGGCCGATTGCCGCATCCTCGTCGATATCGCGCAGGATGTTGGTCAGTTGCAGCGCCCGGCCAAGATGGTGCGCCAGCACCACGCCTGGTTCGCGCTCCATGCCGAAGATATGGACCGAGAGCCGCCCCACCGCCGACGCCACCTGGTCGCAATAAAGATCAAGCTCGGCTTCCGTCGGCCAGCGGACATCGTGATCGACATCGGTCGCCATGCCGTCGATCACCGCCTCGAAGTCCACCCGCTCCAGCGCAAAGCGCCGCACCGGTTCGGCCAGGAACGCCGCCTGCCCGGCATCGCCGCCGGCATAGAGCGCGTCGAGATCGTGCCGCCACCGGTCGAGCTGCGCCCGGCGCGTGGTCCGGTCACCCTGCTGGTCGTCGGCGATGTCGTCCACGATCCGGCAGAAGTCATAGACCGCGTACATCGCCTCGCGCTCGGCCTTGGGCAGCACGCGCATCCCCGCGTAGAACGAACTGCGCGCGGCGGCAGGCGCGCCAGGCACGGTATTGACGGCGCTATCGCTCATGCCGCCCGCCGGAACAGCGTGGGGATCGCCGCGCCCAGCGCCAGGAACAGCGCTTCGGCCTTGCCGTGGTGGACCCGCTCGCTCAGCGGATCGCGATGTTCGAGACGATCACAAAGATCGCGTGCAAGCCTATGAATGACGGCCACTTCCGCCGCCAGCCGGCGATCACGGATCATCGCGGAAAAGCCCGCCGCCTGATCGAGCAGCCCGCGCGTGCGCCGCGCCAGCCCGGCGATGATCGCGCGCAGTTCCGCACTGGCCCGGTCTGCCGCCAGATCCTCGACCCTCAGGCCGGTATCGAGCGGGATATAGACCCGGTTGATCGTGCGGTAATCCTTCCCGCAGTCCTGCAGGTGGTTGACGATCTGCAAGGCCGCGCACAGCGCATCGTTGGCCGCCCAGGTCGCGCGGCTTTCGCCATGCACATCGAGTACGAAGCGCCCGACGGGCATCGCCGAATAGCGGCAATAGCCGATCAGATCGTCCCAGTCGGCATAGCGATTGACCGTCACGTCGCGTTCGAAGGCGTTGAGCAGATCGTGCGCGTTGACCGGGTCGATCGACCGCTCCGCCATCACCGCGCGCAGCGCCATGGCTTCGGGCGCACCCTCCCCGTCCAGCCCGGCGCGTAGCCGCGCCAGCCGCGCCAGCTTCTCGTCGGCGCTCGCCGTCGGATGATCGGCCACGTCGTCCGCCGCGCGCGCGAAGCGGTAATACGCCATCACCGGCGGGCGGTATTCCGGTTTGATGAGCAGGCTGGCGACGGGAAAGTTCTCGTCGCGATGCCCCTTGCCCGAAGCGAGGCCGGTGTTATCCATCACGTTCCCGTAGCGGCCTGAGCGCGCCCTTTCCACATTCCACCACGCCCCCGGCCATGCTGCCAGGCCGAAAGCACCGTGCAGCCCGCGTAAAATGCCGCGATCACCGGCAAGGCGAGCCCCCACAGCGGGCTGCGCCGGTAGAAGCGGAGCATCGGCTGGAACGACAGCGCCATCAATCCCCACGCCGCCAAACCCAGTCCGCGCGGCAGGCCATGCCCGAACAGCGCCAAGGCCGGCGGCACGCCATAGACCAGCGCCAGCCCGACAATGGTGCCCGCCAGCAGCACCGGCGAATAGTGCAGTTGCGCGTAGGCGGAGCGCGAGATCATCGCCGCGATCGGCTCGAACCCGTCATAGGGGCGAATGCTGCGCGAGCGATCGGTCAGCCCCAGCCAGACCGGCCCCTGCTTCTTGAGCAGCGCGCCCAGCGTGCAATCGTCGATCAGCGCCCCCCGGATCGCGGCGATGCCGCCCGCGGCCTCCAGCGCCTCGCGCCGCACCAGCATGCAGCCGCCCGCCGCCGCGCCCTGCCCTGTCGGCCGGTTCACGCGGCCAAAGGGATAGAGCATCTGGAAGAAGAACACGAAGGCGGGCACCAGCATCCGCTCGGCAAGGCCTTCGCAGCGCAGCTTGGCCATCAGCGTCACCAGCGCCAGCCGCCCCGCTTCGCCCCGTGTCACCAGCATCCGCAGGGTATCGGGCGCGTGCTCGATATCGGCATCGGTCAGCCAGAGATAGGCGGGGGAGGCTCCGGCGCGCGCCGCGCCCTGCGATACGGCCCAGAGCTTGCCGGTCCAGCCTTTCGCCAGCGGCGCGCCGGTCAGCACCTCCAGCCGGTCCGAACCCAGCGCACGGGCGATATCGCCGGTGCCGTCGCTGCTCGAATCGTCGACCAGGATCACGCGGAAACGCCCCGGATAGTCCTGCGCCACCAGACTGCCGATCGACCGGGCGATCACGTCCGCCTCGTCCCGCGCGGGCACCACGGCGACGACATCGGGCCACACCGCCGGTTCCGCCGGCATCCCCAGCGTATCGCGTTCGCGCGTGAGCCAGAAGCCATGGTGCGCGAAGATCAGGCCCAGCCAGATCGCCAGCGACAGGCCGCCCAGGATCAGCGCCGTCATCGGATCATGCCCGCCTGCCGGAACCATGCGATCGCGTCGCCGATCGCGCCCTGCCATGGCCGCGCGCGATAGCCAAGTTCGGCCTCCGCCTTCGCCGACGAGAAGAACATCCGATAGCGCGACATGCGCAGCGAATCGAGCGTCAGGAACGGGTCGGAACGCCCGGTCAGCCGGCACAACGCCTCGTTCGCCCAGGCCAGCGGATAGAGCGGCCCGCGCGGCAGGCGGACTTTCGGAGCCTTGCGGCCAACCTGCCGGGCGATCTCCGCCAGCATGTCGCCCAGCATCACGTCCTCGCCGCCCAGGATATAGCGTTCCCCGATCCGCCCCCTGGCTAGCGCCAGAAGATGCCCCGCCGCCACGTCATCGACATGGACCAGGTTCAGCCCGGAATCGACGAACGCCGGCATCTTGCCGTTGGCGGCCTCCACGATCACGCGGCCGGTGGGCGTGGGCTTGACGTCGCGCGGGCCGATCGGCGTCGATGGCTGGACGATCACGGCGGGCAGCCCTTCCTCGGTCACCATGCGTTCGACCAGCCGTTCGGCCACGACCTTGCTGCGCTTGTAGGCGCCCACGGCTTCGTCGGGCGCGGCGGCGTTGCGTTCGTCCACCGGTCCATCATGCGACGGCTTCAGCGTGGCGACGCTGCTGGTATAGACTATCCGGCCGACCCCCGCCGCCTGCGCCGCGCGCATCACAGTGCCGGTGCTGTTGAGGTTGTTGCGGACGATTTCCTCGGGATCGGGCGCCCACAGCCGGTAATCGGCCGCGACATGAAACAGCGTGCCCGCGCCGGTCAGCGCGCGCGCCATGCTGGCTGCGTCCCGCGCATCGCCTTCCACCAGTTCGCCTGGAAAATCCGCGAGGTTGGCGCGGGGGCTGGTGGCGCGGACGAGGCCCCGCACCTGCCAGCCCTCCGCCGCGAGCGCGCGCGCCACGGCCGAGCCGACAAATCCCGAGACGCCGGTTACCAGAACCAGACCGCGTGAATCGCTCATGGCTTCGCCCACCATGGCATCGTCCGTATCTCGCTCGCTGCCAGCATGGCCCCTCCATATGGCGGCAAGCCGTAGAGGCAAGCCCCCGGCGCGCGCTTTCCGTATATTTCGTCGCTAGGGGCAGGATCGGGCTTTCGCCGGGGTCGCCAGCGCCGGGCCGAACGGCTAGGGAGGCTGCTTATGCCCGGAGTCGCGCTCCTCCTTTCGGCCACTGGCTGGGTGCTGCTGGCGCTCGCCACGATCGGCACGGCCTACATGGCCTTCGCGACGCGGGTACTGGCGCATTTTCTGGTCCAGCGCTCGCCCGCCTCGCCCCGCGCCACGCCGGTCACGCTGCTGAAGCCGCTCTACGGCGCCGAACCGAAGCTGGCCGAAAACCTCGCCACCTTCCTGGAACAGGATCACGAGGGACCGGTGCAGGTGCTGTTCGGGGTGCAAAGGGCCGACGATCCCGCCATCGCCGCCGTCCACGCCCTGCAACGGCGCTATCCCGCCGCCCGTATCGATCTGGTGATCGACGGAACGCCGCACGGCTCCAACGGCAAGGTCGGCAACCTGATCAACATGATGCGGCAGGCCGCGCACGACGTCCTGATCCTGAGCGACAGCGACATGGCGGTGGCGCGCGACTATATCGCGCAGGTACTGGCCGCACTCGCCCAGCCGGGCACCGGCGCGGTCACCTGCCTCTATCGCGGGCGCGGCGATGCCGGATTCTGGTCGCGCCTTGCCTCGGCAGGGCCAAGCTATCAGTTCCTGGTCGGCCTGGTCTTCGCCAAGACGCGCGGGCTGGCCGATCCCTGCATGGGTTCCACCATCGCGCTGCGGCGCGAGACGCTCGACGCGATCGGCGGGTTTACGGCTTTTGCCGACGTGCTGGCCGACGATCACGCCATCGGGCAGGCGGTGCGGGCGCGCGGGCTCGCCATTGCCATCCCGCCGCTGCTGCTGGTCCATGCCTCCACCGAAACCGCGTTCGCGCAGCTGTGGAAGCACGAACTGCGCTGGGCGGCCACGGTGCGCGGGGTATCGCCGGCGGGCTATGCCGGATCGTTCATCGGCATTCCGTTGCCCATGGCGCTGGCCGGAATGGCGATTCATCCCAATTACGGGCTTGCCATCACGCTGGCTGCGCTGGCAGTGCGGGTGGCGACGGTCCGGGTGGTCGATCGTCACGCCGGCGAGCCGACCGCTCCGCTGTGGACGCTACCGTTGCGCGACGGCATCAGCTTCGCCGTGTTCGTCGCCAGCTTCTTCGTCCGCTCGGTTGATTGGCGCGGAACAGAACTTACAATGCTCGACAACGGGCGCGTCGCAGCGCCCTCGGAGATGACTTGACCATGATGCGTACCCTCTTCCTCCAGGCCCCCTCTTTCGATGGTTATGACGGGGGCGCGGGCGCGCGCTACCAGATGAAGCGCGAGGTCAAGAGCTTCTGGTATCCCACCTGGCTTGCCCAGCCGGCAGCGATGGTCGAAGGATCGAAGCTGATTGACGCCCCGGCGCACGACCAGTCCTGGGAAGACATCGCGCACGAATTCGACGAACGCGATCTGGTCATCCTCCACACCTCCACGCCCAGCTTCAACCAGGACATCCGCACCGCCGCGCTGATCAAGCAGCGCAATCCCAAGATCGTGATTGGCTTCGTCGGCGCCAAGGTTGCGGTCGAGCCGGACAAGAGCCTGGCCGCCAGCGCCGACATAGATTTCGTCGCGCGCGAGGAATACGATTTTACCATCGTCGAGATCGCGCAGGGCAAGCCGCTGGCCGAAGTCGATGGCATCACCTGGCGCGGGCCGGAGGGTGCGTTCATCCGCAACAAGGACCGCGAGATGATCGAGGACATGGACGTGCTGCCCATGGTCTCCCCGATCTACCGGCGCGATCTGGACCTGACCAAGTATTACGGCGGCTACCAGCGCCACCCCTATGTCAGCTTCTACACCGGGCGCGGGTGCAAGAGCCGCTGCACCTTCTGCCTGTGGCCGCAGACGATCAGCGGCCACCGCTATCGCCACCGCACCGTGCCCAAGGTGATCGAGGAGGTGAAATACATCCTCAAGGAAATGCCCGAGGTGAAGGAAATCTTCTTCGACGACGATACCCTGGCCGACGCGCACGATTTCGTGGTCGAGCTGTCGGGCGAGCTGGCCAAGCTCGGCTTTGGCCAGAAGGGCTTCGACATTACCTGGGGCTGCAACGCCAAGGCGAACGTGCCCCAGCCGGTGCTGAAGGCGATGAAGGAAGGCGGATGCCGCGTGCTGCTGGTCGGCTATGAAAGCGGCAACCAGAAGATCCTGCACAACATCAAGAAGGGCCTGCGCACCGACGTGGCGCGCCAGTTCACCAAGGATGCCCACGCCCTGGGCCTGACCATCCACGGCACCTTCATCCTCGGCCTGCCGGGCGAAACGCTGGAGACGATCGAGGAGACGATCCGCTACGCGATCGAGCTGAACCCGCACACCATCCAGGTCAGCCTGGCGGCGCCCTATCCGGGCACGTTCCTTTACAAGCAGGCGACCGAGAACGGCTGGTTCGACGGCAGCGATCACCTGCTGACCGACGGTGGCAACCAGATCGCCCAGCTCAGCTATCCGCACCTGCCGGCCAGCGTGATCTTCGACAAGGTCGAGGAGTTCTACAAGCGCTTCTACTTCCGCCCGCGCAAGATCGGCGCGATCATGGGCGAAATGATCCGCGATTGGGACATGATGAAGCGCCGCCTGCGCGAAGGCGTGGAATTCTTCGACTTCCTGCGCCGGCGCAAGGAAGCCGCCTGACCGCGCGCACGGACCGTCCACTTTGAAAAGGCTGGTTATTACCGCGGATGACTTCGGCGCTTCGACCGAAGTCAACGATGCGGTCGAACAGGCGCATGGTGAAGGCGTGCTGAGCGCCGCCAGCCTGATGGTGGGGGGCGCGGCGGCGCAGGATGCGGTGGCGCGCGCCCGCCGTTTGCCGGCGCTGGGCGTCGGCCTCCATGTCGTGCTGGTCGATGGCCGGCCGGTGCTGCCACCGGAACGGGTGCCCGCGCTGGTCGATGCAGACGGTTGCTTCCGTACCGACATGGTGCGCGCGGGGATCACGATTTTCGCGTCATCCGCGGCGCGGCAGCAACTGGCCGCGGAAGTGGATGCACAGTTCGTCGCCTTCGCGGAGACCGGCCTGCCGCTCGACCACGTCAACGCCCACAAGCACTTCCACCTGCATCCGACCATCGCCGGAACCATCCTGAAAGTCGGCCGGCGCTATGGCATCAAGGCGATGCGTGCCCCCATCGAACCGCGCGCCGTACTGACCGCGATCGACGGCACGCGCACCGGGCCGGGCATCGAGCGGTGGTGGGCCAGGCTTGTCCGGCGGCGGATGCGCGCGGCCGGCCTGGTCGTGCCGGATCAGGTCTTCGGCCTCGCCTGGTCGGGCGCGCTGACCGCCGACCGCCTGCGCGGCCTGCTCGATCACCTGCCCGACGGGCTGACCGAGATCTATGCCCATCCCGCGACCGGTCCCTATCAGGGCGCCGCGCCGGGCTATCGCTATGCCGAGGAACTCGCCGCGCTGACGGATGCGCTTGCCAAGCAGGCCATCGCGCGCAATGGCGTGAGCCTTGGAAAGTTTGCCGATTTCAAGTGAGGACCACCCCATGACGACTCTCGTCCGCACCTGGGGCGAATACGATGAAGCCGCCCCGCTCCCCAAAGGGCGCGTGAAGCTTGGCAGCAAGGATCATCTCATGCTGATGAGCCGCACGCTGCTCGACACGCACGATCCCTATCGCCCGGCCGTGATCGATTGGCCCAAGCTCGATGACGATACGCGCGACAAGATCGTTTCGCTGCCCATCTGGGACATCGCCGTGGCCACCGAAGGCCGCGCGGGCATGAACGTGAAGACCTTCGCCGAATATATCGACGATCCGCTGCTCAAGGCGGCGGTGGAAATGGACGGCTTCGAGGAAGCCCGCCACAAGGTCGTGCTGGCGGACATGGTGCGCGCCTATGGCATCGAACTGGCGCCAGAGCCGGAATACCTGCGCCCGAAGGACCCGGAATTCGCGTTCATGCGCACCGGCTATTCGGAATGCATCGACAGCTTCTTCGGCTTCGGCCTGTTCAAGATCGCCCGGGATTCGGGCTTCTTCCCGCCCGAACTGGTCGATACGTTCGAGCCGGTGATGCGCGAGGAAGGCCGCCATATCCTGTTCTTCGTGAACTGGGTGGCGTGGTGGCGGCGCAACATGCCGTGGTGGCGGCGGCCGTGGTTCGAACTCAAGGTGATCGCGGTGTGGATCGCGCTGATCCTGGAGCGCATCGATACCGCCAAGGGCATGGGCAAGGACAATACCAAGGCCCAAGAAAACAACTTCACGCTGAACGGGTCCAAGGAACTGGGCGTTGAAATCACGTTTCCGGAACTGGCGCGCATCTGCCTGGCGGAGAACGACCGTCGGCTTGCCCCCTATGACGAACGCCTGATCCGTCCGCGCTTCGTGCCGGCGATGATCCGGCTGGCGCTGCGGTTCATCAAGACGCCTGCCCCTGCGGGAGAAGCCGCCTGAAATCCTGGAGCCGCCTGGGCATCCTGCTGGCAACGGTTGCGGGGCTGGGCATTGCCATCTGGACGATCGGCAGCGCCGGCCTGACCGACGTGATCGGCACCGCCGCGCGGATGGGAGCCGGCGGCTTCGCGCTCTATTGCGCGTGGACTCTGGGCGTGTTCGTTTTGCTGGGCGCGGCCTGGCTCGCCGCCGCGCCGGGCGAACCGCCGCGCAGCCTGCTCCTGTTCACGTGGGCGCGGCTGGTGCGCGAGGCCGTGTCCGATCTGCTGCCGTTCTCTCAGCTTGGCGGGATCTTCGTCAGCACCCGCATGCTGACCCAGACATCGATTCCCGCGACGCGCGTCTATGGATCGATGGTGGTCGACATGACCACGGAAATGGCCAGCCAGCTCGTCTATACCCTGTTCGGGCTGGCGATGATGGCCTCGCTGCTGATCGGCGATGGCGCGGCGGTGCGGCTGCGCCCGATGATCCTGGGCGGCACCGGCGTGATGATCATCGTCATCCTGCTGTTCTTCACCATGCAGCGCGCCGCGCTGGACCTTGCCGGCCGCATGGCCGAGCGCTTCCTGCCGGGATCGACCGCGCTGGCCGATGTTCGCGCCGAGCTTTCGCGCATTTACGCGCGCCGCACGCATGTCGGGCTGGCCTTCGTGTTCAACCTCGCGGCCTGGATCGCCAGCGGCATGGGCGCGTGGCTGGTGCTGCACCTGATGGGCGTGCGCATCGCGGTCTGGGAGGTACTTTCGCTCGAAAGCCTGATCTTCACGCTGCGCAGCGTGGCCTTCGTCATTCCGGGCGCCATCGGCGTGCAGGAAGCAGGCTATGCGCTGGCCGCGCCGCTGTTCGGCCTGCCCCCGGAAACCGCGCTGGCGCTGTCGTTGGCCAAGCGCGCGCGCGAACTGTTGATGGGTCTCGTCACGCTGCTGGGATGGCAGCTTGGCGAAGTGCGCGGGCTTGCGCGGAGCGCCTGAAGCCCTGACCGGAAACGCGAGCATCCCCGCACCGGTTTGTGACAACGCAGTGAGCCACTTGCGCCGTCATCGCGGCCTGACCTATGCCCGAACCGGTCGCAACCGCGCGGCCGGGATTCGGATGCCATCTCTCTTTCGGAATACGCCATTCGATGAAGGGTTCCGCTCCGCCTTGGCCCGGTCTTGCGCCCAGCATGGTTCCGGCCATCATCATTGCCTTGTGCGCGTCCGGCGCGATGCTGCTCGCCGGGGCAGGCTTCTGGCTGACGCTGGCCGTGCTGGTGGTCTGGCTCGCCAGCCTGTGGCTGGCCCGGCCCGAACCCGTGGTGGAAGCGCTCCCGCCTGACGACGGCAGCGTTTCGCGCCAGGCGATGATCGAGCTGATCGAGCCGTTCGGCGTGCCCGTGATGATGCTGGACGGGCAGCGTATCGCCGCCGCCAACGCCGCCGCGCGCGAAGCGCTGGGGCCGCATGTCGTGGGCCAGGACGCGCGCGTGGCGCTGCGCCACCCCGAAGCGATCACCCTGCTCGATCAGCCGGAAGGCCGCGCGCTGGTGCGCGGGCTGACCGGATCGCGCAGCATCTGGCAGGTTTCGCGCGTGGCGATCGATGAACGCTATTCGCTGATCGAGCTGGTCAACCGCACCGCCGAAGCGGACATCAGCCGCGCGCACACCGATTTCGTGGCCAACGCCAGCCACGAACTGCGCACGCCGCTGGCCTCGATCATCGGCTATATCGAGACGCTGGCCGATCCCGACGCCAAGGTGGACGAAGCCACAGCCGCGCGCTTCCACAACACCGTGCTGCGCGAGGCGAAGCGGCTGCAGACGCTGGTCGAAGACCTGATGTCGCTTTCCCGGATCGAAGCGGAGAAGCACGAACCGCCCAAGGAACGCATCGATCTGGGCCAGCTGGCCGCCAGCATCGGGGGCGAAGTGGGCTTTACGGTGGGCGAAAGCCGGATCGCGGTCGACAGCACCGAGGCGGTCGTGATCGGCGATCGCCAGCAGTTGGACCAGTTGATCCGCAACCTGATCGACAACGCCCTGAAGTACGGCGATCCCAAGGCGCCGGTGCGCGTGGGGGTCCACACCCAGGGGCACGAAGCGGTGCTGACGGTTACCGACAAGGGCGAAGGCATCCACCCCGATCACATTCCCTATCTGACTCGGCGCTTCTACCGCACCGATCCCAGCCGCAGCCGCGCCGCCGGCGGGACCGGCCTTGGCCTCGCCATCGTCAAGCACATCGTCGAACGCCACCGCGGACGGCTGGATATCACCAGCAAGCTGGGCGAAGGCACGACTGTAACCGTGCGTTTCTCGATCGCGCCCGACCTTGAAGCGGCGGAGGCGGCGGCCTAACGCAGCCACAACGGACGACCGTCACATAACTGTCACAAAACCACCGCAAGGGGGTAGGTGGCCGGAAAGCCGGGTGTTCGCCTCAGGAGTCCGTGGCGGCAGCCTCGAAGGAAAGCGGTTCGATGATGACGAGGCGGATTGCTTTGCCTTTGCTGGTCCTTCTGCTGTCCTCCTGCGGCCAGCAGATGGCCACGCGCGATCAGGTTCGCGCCGTGGGATCGTCGACGGTCTACCCCTTTGCCAAGGCTGTCGCGGAATCGCTGGCGCGCGCGCAAACGGGCATCAAATCCCCGATCATCGAATCGACCGGCACCGGCGCGGGCATGAAGCTGTTCTGCGGTGGCGTTGGTCCGCAGTTCCCGGATCTCGAGAACGCGTCGCGCCGGATCAAGAAGTCCGAATTCGAGGATTGCCGGCGCAATGGCGTGAAGGATATCGTCGAGATCCAGGTGGGGCTGGACGGCGTGGCCTTCGCCGAAGGGCGTGACGGCCCCGGCATCGCGCTGACGCCACAGGACGTCTATCGCGCGCTGGCCCGCAATCCCTATGGCCATCCGAACACGGCGCGCACCTGGAAGGACGTAAACCCCGCCCTCCCCGCCATGCCGATCCTGGTCTATGGCCCGCCCTCCACATCGGGCACGCGCGATGCGCTGCGCGAACTGATCCTGGTGAAGGGCTGCGATGCCGATCCGGCGATGGCCGCGCTGAAAGGCAGCGACGCCGCCCGCCATGACGCGATCTGCGGCGAAGTGCGCGAGGACGGCGGCTATGTCGATGCCGGGGAAAACGACAACCTGATCGTCCAGAAGATTGAGGCCAATCCCAAGGCGATCGGCATCTTCGGCTTTTCCTATCTGGAGGAGAACGCCGACCGGCTGCGCGGGCTGACCATGAACGGCGTGCAGCCCAGCTACCAGACCATTTCGGACTTCAGCTATCCCGGCGCCCGGCCCTTGTACATCTACGTGAAGAAGGCGCACCTGCGCGCCATTCCCGGCCTCAAGGCCTATGTCACGGAATGGTCAAGGCTGTGGGGCAAGGACGGTTCCCTTGCCCGGCTCGGCATGGTGGTGGCGCCGGACGCGGTGCTCGCGCAAAGCCGCAGGATCGTGGAAGAGATGCCGGCGCTGGATGGCGCGCCGCTGAAGTAGGGAGTACCGTTCGGCCTCATGCCCTCCGCCGTGCTTCTTCTGCTTGCCTTCGGGCTAGGCCTGGTCGGATGGCTGGCCGCGCGCGGACGCGCCTGGGCGTTCCGCCGGACCGCGCCGCGCGGCCGCATCGATTCGCTGCCCGGCTTTCACGCCTGGTACGTGGCCCTGTGGATCGCCGTGCCGGCCCTGCTGTTCGCGCTCGCATGGAATACGATCAGCCCCGCGCTGGTCACGCACCAGGTTCTGTCCGATCCCGCCGCGACGATCCTGCCGCCGACAGGGTTCGAGCGTGATACCATGCTGGCGGAAGCCTATGCCGTCGCCGATGGGCGCGCTTACGGGGTCTTCAATGCCGAAGCGCAGGCACTGGTCGAACCGCTCCGCGCCGCGCTGCAGAAGTTCCAGTCGATCGGGCTGGCCATCACCGTGCTGATCGCCTTTGCCGGCGGGGCCTTCGCGTTCCTGCGCCTGCGCCCCGATTTCACCGCGCGAACGCGCGTGGAACGGGCGGTCATGGCAGTGCTTTTGCTCGCCTCGCTGGTGGCGATCCTCACCACGATTGGCATCATCATCAGCCTGATCTTTGAAACAATACGCTTTTTCGGGATGATCTCACCCACGGACTTTCTGTTCGGGACGCATTGGTCGCCCGACCCGATGAGCACGAGCGCGCCCGATGGCAGCAAGTACGGCGCGCTGCCATTGTTCTGGGGCACGATCTACATCGGCGCGGTGATCGCCATGATCGTGGCGATCCCGCTGGGATTGCTGAGCGCTATCTACCTGACCCAGTACGCCAGCCCGCGCGTGCGCCAGCTGATGAAGCCCCTGCTGGAAATCCTCGCCGGCATTCCCACCGTGGTCTACGGCTATTTCGCGGCGCTGACCGTGGCGCCGGCGGTGCGCGATGCCGCGCAGGCCATCGGCATCGCCAACGCTTCCACCGAAAGCGCGATCGCGGCGGGGCTGGTCATGGGCATCATGATCGTGCCCTTCGTCTCTTCCATGGCCGATGATTCGATTGCCGCCGTGCCGCAGGCCATGGGCGATGGCAGCCTGGCCATGGGCGCGACCCGCGCCGAGACCATCCGGCTCGTCCTGATTCCCGCCGCCCTGCCCGGCATCGTCGCGGGGGTGATGCTGGCGATCAGCCGCGCCATCGGCGAAACGATGATCGTGGTCATGGCCGCCGGCGCAACGGCCAACCTCACGCTCAACCCGTTCCAGAGCATGACCACGGTCACCTTCCAGATCGTTGCCATGCTGACCGGCGAAGGCAGCTTCGACCATCCGGCCACGCTCAGCGCCTTCGCGCTGGGCATGGTGCTGTTCCTGGTCACCCTGGCGCTCAACTTCATCGCGCTGCGCGTGGTGAAGCGCTATCGCGAGGCCTATGAATGATGCCGCCGATGGATGAAGCGAGGACAGCGGCCGGTAGCCGCGCGACCGAGCAGGAACACATCCGCGCTCTTCGTCGCGCGCGCATGGAAGCCGGCCTTGCCCGTCGCTACGCGGTCGACCGGCTGTTCCGGCTGGCGGGCCTTTCCGCCGTGATATTCTCCGCGCTGGTGCTGGCCTTCCTGCTGGTGTCGATGACCGCCAACGGCGTCAGCGGCTTCAAGCGCAGCGAATTGCGGATGGCCGTGCCAATCCGCGGTTCGATGCAGATCGACGCGCAACGGCTGGGCCAGCCCGATCCCGCCGGCGGGCTGGAACTGGCCGGGTTGCCCCACGTGATCGACACTGCCGCCAACGCCGCTTTCGGCAAAGGCGGCGCACGCCTGCTGGCGGACGATGCCTGGCGCGAGGTCGCCGACATGCTGATCGCCGATCCGTCGCTGCTCAACAACGCCGTGCTGAACGTTTCGCTGCCCGCCAGCGACAAGCTGGCGACCGCCCAGCGCGGCGATGGCGATCCGGACCTGCGGGTGATCGCGACGCGGCTTGCGCGCGAGGGGAAACTCGTCCGCGCGTTCGATTTCGGCTTCCTGACCCGCTCGGACGCGACCAGCCCGCAAAGCGTGGGTATCTGGGGGGCGCTGAAGGGATCGATCCTGACCATGCTGGTCACGCTGGTCCTGGCCTTCCCGATCGGCGTGCTGGCCGCGCTCTATCTGGAGGAATACGCGCCCCGCAACCGCTGGACCGACCTGATCGAGATCTCGATCAACAACCTCGCCGCTGTGCCTTCGATCATCTTCGGCCTGCTGGGGCTGGCCGTCTTCCTCGGCCTGTTTCCCAATTACCGTTCGGCTCCGCTGATCGGCGGCATGACGCTGGCGCTGATGACGATGCCGGTGATCGTCATTTCGGGCCGCAACGCGATCAAGGGCGTGCCGCCATCGGTTCGCGATGCCGCGCTGGCGGTGGGCGCCAGCCCGGTGCAGGTGGTGTTCCACCACGTATTGCCGCTGGCGCTGCCCGGTATCCTCACCGGCACGATCATCGGCATGGCGCGCGCGCTGGGCGAAACCGCGCCGCTGCTGATGATCGGCATGCGCGCCTTCGTCGCCACGCCGCCGGGCGATCTCACGTCGCCTTCCAGCGTGCTGCCGGTGCAGATCTTCCTGTGGTCGGACGAGATCGATCGCGGCTTCGTGGAGCGCACCAGCGCCGCCATTGTGGTCCTGCTCGCTTTCCTCCTGCTGATGAACGGCCTTGCCATCTATCTGCGCAACCGCTTCGAGAAACGGTGGTAACATGAATACCCAGCCCATCAGCGCCGATCCGCGCGCCGCCAAAGCCGATGGCGGGGACGAGGCGGTGCCCAAGATGCGCGCGCGCGACGTCTCCGTGTTCTATGGCGACAAGTGCGCGATCGATCAGGTCTCGATCGACATCCCCCAGCGCTATGTCACCGCGTTCATCGGCCCTTCGGGCTGCGGCAAGTCCACGTTCCTGCGCGCGCTCAACCGGATGAATGACACGATCGCCAGCGCCCGCGTGGAAGGGGAGATCCTGCTCGACGGCGAGGACATCTACCGCAGCAGGATGGACGTGGTGCAGTTGCGCGCCCGCGTGGGCATGGTGTTCCAGAAGCCCAACCCCTTCCCCAAGTCGATTTACGAGAACATCGCCTATGGCCCGCGCATCCACGGATTGACCGGCAGCCGCGCCGAACTGGACGCGATCGTCGAACAATCGCTCCAGCGCGCCGGCCTGTGGGACGAAGTGAAGGACCGTCTCTCCGATAGCGGCACCGCGCTGTCCGGCGGCCAGCAGCAGCGCCTGTGCATCGCGCGGGCGATTGCGGTCGATCCCGAAGTGATCCTGATGGACGAGCCGTGCTCCGCGCTCGACCCCATCGCCACCGCCCGCATCGAGGAACTGATCGACGAACTGCGCGGTCGCTATGCGATCGTGATTGTGACACACTCGATGCAACAGGCCGCCCGCGTATCCCAGCGCACCGCGTTCTTCCACCTTGGCAGGATCGTGGAGTACGGGAAAACCTCCGACATCTTCACGAACCCGCGTGAGGAACGGACGAAGGACTACATAACCGGGCGCTACGGATAGGACGATGGTGGCAGAACATACCGTCAAGGCATTCGACGAGGACATCACCCGCCTGCGCGGGCTGGTCGCGGAAATGGGCGGCCTGGCGGAGCTTTCGGTGGGCGAAGCGATGGACGCGCTGGTCCGGGGCGATCAGGAACTCGCCAATACCGTGATCGCCCGCGACAAGCGGATCGACCAGCTCGAGGCGGAAGTCGACCGCCTTTCGATCCGCGTTCTCGCCCTGCGCGCGCCGATGGCCGACGATCTGCGCGAAGTGGTCGCCGCGCTGAAGATCGCCGGGGTGATCGAGCGCATCGGCGATTATGCCAAGAACATCGCCAAGCGCGTCGGCCACATCGAGGGCCGCAAGCGCTTCGAACCGCTGACGCTGCTGCCCGCGATGAACGAACTGGCGGCGGAAATGGTGCATGATGTGCTGACCGCCTTCGCCGCGCGCGATCCGGTGGCCGCGGCGGAGATCGTCGCGCGCGATGCCACGGTCGATGCCTTCTATGACAGCGTGTTCCGCAATTTCGTGTCGTTCATGGTCGAAAATCCCGCCACCATCACCAGCGTGGCGCAACTGCTGTTCGTGGCGCGCAACATCGAACGGATCGGCGATCACGCGACCAATATCGCCGAAATGGTCCACTACGCCGCCACCGGCGCCTACCTGCCCGAACGCGAGGATGTGATTCCGCCTGCCTGAGGTAATCCGGCCTGACGTAATGACACCGTAACATTAGTCGTGCTTTCGCAACCTGCCTGTCATGGAGGTTCGCCGTGTCTGCCCCGAAACTGCTTCTGGTTGAAGACGATACCGCGCTTGCCGAACTGGTCGAATACCGGTTTCGTGGCGAAGGATACGACGTGCGCACCACCGACGATGGCGACGAGGCCCTGCTTCTCGCTGCCGAGGATACGCCGGATCTGGTCCTGCTGGACTGGATGATCGGCGGCACCAGCGGGATCGAGGTCTGCCGCCGCCTGCGCCGCAACAAGAGCACGGCGCATGTGCCGATCATCATGCTCACCGCCCGCAGCGATGAGGACGACCGCGTGCGCGGGCTGGAAACCGGCGCTGACGATTATGTCACCAAGCCGTTCTCGCCGCGCGAACTGATTGCCCGCGTGGGCGCGGTGCTGCGCCGCGTGCGCCCGGCACTGGCCGGAGAGACCATCACCGTGGGCGATCTTTCGCTCGATCCCACGGCCCATCGCGTCATGCGGCGCGGGCAGGCGATAAAGATCGGCCCCACCGAATTCCGCCTGCTGCGCCACTTCATGGAACACCCCGGCCGCGTCTTTTCGCGCGGGCAACTGCTCGATGCGGTGTGGGGCAGCGGCAGCGACATCGAACTGCGCACGGTGGACGTTCACATCCGCCGTCTGCGCCAGGCGATCGCGCTCCCCGGAGCGGCCGATCCGGTACGCACGGTGCGTTCCGCGGGCTACGCGCTGGAAGGCGCCTAAACCCGGTCAGACACCCAGTTTGCGGGCGTAGTCGAGATCGTCGATGGTGACCCACTGATTGACGTAGTTCGCGTAGTACAGCCCGAACAGGATCGCCGCCAGGATGGTGGCGCGGATCGCGACCCGCTTGGGCCGGAAATTGCCGGGCGCGCTGTGCGCCTGCCCGTCCACCTTGCCCATCCCCAGTTCGTCGTGCGTGCGGATGCCGAACGGCATCACCAGGAAGGCGGCGAACACCCAGAACAGCGAATAGATCGCAACGATCGACGTCCAGCGCACGGCAGGCCTATCCTTCCCGCAGCAGGACCTGGACGACCGGCTTCTTGCCGGACCAGCGCTGCGCCGCCCGCCTTACCGCCAGCCGCACCGTCTCGGCAACCGCCAGCCTGTCGCGCTTGCGATCGCCCTTCAGATCCTTGACCGCCTGCGCAGCGTCCGCCTGCGCTTCCTGCACGAACTGGTCCATGTCCTCGTCCAGCGGCAGGCCGATGCTGCCGACATCGACCGAAGAGGCCAGCCGGCCCTCGGGCGTCACCGCCAGCGCCACCGAAACCAGCCCGTTCAGCCCCAGCTTGCGCCGCGCTGCCATGGCCTCGCCATCCGCCGGCGCGATGATGTCGCCATCCAGCACGAGCCGCCCGGCGCGCACCTCGGTCAGCTTCACCGGCCCGTCGGGCGCCAGCCGCAGCAGATCGCCGTTCTTCTGCAAGATCGCCTTCGGGATGCCCTCGTCCAGCCCCAGCCGGGCCTGTTCGGCCATATGGCGTATCTCGCCATGGACGGGCACGAGTATCTCCGGCCGCAGCCAGTCATAGAGCGCAACCAGTTCGGGCCGCCCCGGATGGCCCGACACGTGGATCATGCTTTGCCGGTCGGTCACGATGCGCACACCGCGCGCCACCAGCGCGTTCTGCACGCGGCCGATGGCCAGTTCGTTGCCCGGTATCTGCCGGCTGGAGAACAGCACGACATCGCCTTCCTCCAGGCGGATCGGGTGCTGTTCGGCGGCGATGCGCGCCAGCGCGGCGCGCGGTTCGCCCTGCCCCCCTGTGGCCAGCACCATGATCTCGCCGCGCGGCAGGTCCATGGCCCGGTCCATGCTGACCGTTTCGGGGAAGTCCTCGAGATAGCCCGAAGCCTGCGCCACCGAAATGATCCGGTCCAGCGATCGCCCGGCCACGCAAAGCTGCCGCCCGGTCGCCTGCGCCACTTCGGCCAGCGTCTGCAGCCGCGCCACGTTGGAAGCGAACGTCGTCACCACCACGCGCCGCCCGCGCTGGCGGCTGACCGTCTCCAGCAGGCCGGCGCGCACCGCGCCTTCGGAACCGGATGCGGCCGGGTTGAACACGTTGGTCGAATCGCACACCAGCGCCAGCACGCCCTCGTCGCCGATCGCGGTCAGTTCCTCCTCGGTCGCCGGCGTGCCGATGCGCGGTTCGTCGTCCAGCTTCCAGTCACCGGTGTGGAACACGCGGCCGTAAGGCGTGTCGATCAGCAGCGCGTTGCCTTCGGCGATCGAGTGCGCCAGCGGCACATACCGGATATCGAACGGCCCCAGCGAGAACGCTCCCTCGTTGGGAATGACATTCAATTCGATGTCCGCGTCGATGCCCGCCTCGACCAGCTTTTCGTTGACGAGCCGCGCGGTGAACGGCGTGGCAAAGAGCGGCACGCCCAGTTCCTGCGCGAAATAGGGCACCGCGCCGATGTGATCCTCGTGCGCGTGGGTCAGCACCACGCCCAGCAGGTTTTCGCGCTGCTCCTCGATGAACTCGAGATCGGCGAAAACCAGATCCACGCCGGGATAATAGGGGTCGGCGAAGGTCATCCCCAGATCGACCATCAGCCACTTGCCGTCGCACCCGTAGAGGTTGACGTTCATCCCGATCTCGCCCGAACCACCCAGGGCGAGGAAAAGCAGTTCCTTTCCTGGCTTCACGAGGGAGCACGCTCCGCAAGGATCGCGAGACCGTCCAGCGTCAGATCGGTATCCACATGATCGAAGATCGTGGTGTGATCCCCGAACAGCACGGCAAGGCCGCCGGTCGCGATCACCTTGGCCGGCCGGCCCACTTCCGCCCGCATCCGTGCTATCAGCCCTTCCATCAACGAAACGTAGCCCCAGAACACGCCGATCTGCATCTGATCCTCGGTATTGCGCCCGATCACACTGTTGGTGCGGCTGGGCGGCGCGATGGCGATGCGCGGCAGCTTGGCGGCAGCATTGACCAGCGCTTCCAGCGAAAGGTTAATGCCCGGCGCGATGATCCCGCCCTTGTAGGCACCGTTGAAATCCACCACGTCGAACGTCGTTGCCGTGCCGAAATCAACCACGATCAGATCGCCGGGATACTTGGCGTGCGCGGCGATGGCGTTCACGGCGCGATCGGCCCCCAGCGAGCGCGGCTCGTCCACGTCGATATCGATGCCCCATTCGATCGGCGGCTGCCCGGCGATCAGCGCATCGCGATGGAAGTACTTCTGAGCCAGCACCTGCAGGTTGTGCAGCGCGCGCGGAACGACCGTGGAAACGATGATCTGATCGACGTCATCGGCCGCGAAGCCCTGCAACTGCATCAGTTGGAGCAGCCAGACCGCGTATTCGTCCGCCGTCCGGCGCGGGTCGGTCGCCACGCGCCAGCGCGATTTGATCGTCCGTCCGGCATAGAGGGCAAAGACAACGTTGGTGTTGCCTACATCAATCGCGAGCAGCATCCGTTCCCACCATTTCAATATCGCCCGCGTGGATGGCACGGGTGGAGCCGTCCGCCAAGCGCAGAAGCGCCACACCCTCCTCGTCGATGCCGCCGAACGCGCCCATGATCTCGCCCTGATCGCGGTCCTTGACCGTCACCAGCGTTCCGACGGGATGCGCGCGCACCAGCCATTCGCCCCGCAGCAGCGCCCATTCGCCCCGGCGCCAGCGCAACAATGCATCGGCCCAGGCCGCCGCCAGCCGCTCCGCGAACGCATCCCGCCTCACGGGAAAGCCCAGCGCGGCAAGACTGGCCGTGGCGCGACCCGGTACCTGCGGGGACTGCGCCAGATTGACGCCGATTCCGACCACCACCGCTTCGCGTTGCCGTTCGAGCAGGATGCCAACCAGCTTGGCATGGCCCACAAGCACATCGTTGGGCCACTTGAGCCGCAGATCGGCGATCGCGGGGGCACAGGCCTTCACCGCATCGAACACGGCGACCCCGGCCACCAGCGCCAGCGTCTGCGCCGGTGGATCGCCGGCGCGCAGCTGCACCGCGGTCGATCCCATGAAATTGCCGGCGCCATCGGACCACACGCGCCCGGCGCGCCCGCGCCCGGCGCTTTGCCGGTCGGCCACCAGCCAGTGCCCTTCCGGCACGGCTTCCCCCTCCCTCACCCGCGCCAGCAGCGCGGCGTTGGTGGAGGGGATTTCAGCGACGGTTTCGATCAAGGCTGGACAGCCTTCGCGCGGTCAAGCGACGTGGAACAGCGCCGTGGCGGCGTTGTCGGCCAGCGTCCCGATCCACTTGGTCAGCAGATAGCCCAGCGGCGAGATGAACAGCGCCGACGCTGCCAGCAACACGCCATGCGCCAGATCAATCTCGCCCTTCACCCGGTCCGCTGCCTCGTCGAAGTACATGACCTTGACGATCTTGAGGTAATAGAACGCGCCGATCACGCTGGCCGCGATACCGATCGCCGCGAGCGCCACGAGATTGGCCTGCACGGCGGCCTGGAACACCACGAACTTGCCCCAGAAGCCGAACAGCGGCGGAATGCCGGCGAGGCTGAACATCACCGCCGCCAGCGCCAGCGCCAGCATCGGCCGGGTCTTCGACAGGCCGGCGAGGTCGGAAATGGCTTCCACCGCATCGCCGTTCTCGTCGCGCAGCAAAAGGATGGCCACGAAGCCCGCGATCGACATCGCGACATAGATCGCGAGATAGACCAGCATGGCGGACGCGCCCTTGGGCGTCGCCGCCGCAAGGCCGATCAGCATGAAGCCGACATTGTTGATCGAGGAATAGGCCATCAGGCGCTTGATGTTCGCCTGCCCGATCGCGCCCAGCGCGCCGATCACGATCGACAACAGCGAGGCAAAGATCACGATCTGCTGCCACGCCCCCGGCTGCGAGCCGAACGCTTCCAGGCTGACGCGCATCAGCAGCGCCAGCGCCGCCGCCTTGGGCGCGGTGGCGAAGAACGTCGTCACCGGCGTCGGCGCGCCTTCGTAGACGTCCGGCGTCCACATGTGGAACGGCGCCGCGCTGATCTTGAAGGCCAGGCCCGCCAGCACGAACACGATGCCGAACGTAGCGCCGGTCGACAGCGAGCCCGACAGGGCCAGGCGGATACCTTCGAAGCTGGTGGTGCCGGTGAAGCCATAGGTCAAGCTCATGCCGAACAGCAGGATGCCGCTGGCGAGCGAGCCGAGCACGAAATACTTCAGGCCCGATTCCGCCGAGCGATCATCGGTGCGCAGGAACGCGGCGAGGACGTAGGAGGCCAGGCTGTTGAGTTCGAGGCCGATGTAGAGCGTCAGCAGATCGCCCGCCGAAACCATCATGCCCATGCCCAGCGCCGCGAACAGCACCAGCAGCGGGAATTCCGCCCGCATCGCGCGGACCCGGTCGAAGAACGCGGGCGCGACGATCAGCGTGACGCCGGCACCGGCATAGACCAGCAGCTTGGCGAAGGCCGAGAAGGCGTCCGCCTTGTACTGCCCGCCGAATGCCTCGGTATCCGGCCCCATCGCGCCGCCGCACAGCGCGGGGGCGACAAGGATCGCGCAGACCGTCAGCGCGGCGACCGACAGGATCGAGATCGTCCGCGCCGCCTTGTCACCGCCCCAAGCGGCGACCAGCAGGAGCAGCAGGCCGGAGATGCTGAGCACTTCTTCCGGCGCAACGATCAGAAGGGAGCGAACGAGTTCCATCAGTGCGCCTCCCCTTCGTGCGCTTCATGTTCGGCGGCCGGCTTGGGCGCCCCCATCTTCACGTCGGCATCTCCCTTGGGCCGGGCCTGGGCAAGGCGCGCATCGAGCGCGGCGATGTCCTTCTTCATCGGATCGAGGAACGACTGCGGATAGACGCCCATCCACAGCACCACGGCCGCGAGCGGCACCATCATCGCCCATTCGCGCGCATCGAGATCGGGCATCGCGGCGGCATCGGCGTTCTTCTGTTCGCCAAAGGCCACGCGGCGGTAGAGGTAGAGCATGTAGGCCGCGCCCAGGATGATGCCCGTGGTGCAGATCAGCGCCACCCAGCTCGACGCCTGGTACACGCCCAACAGCGACAGGAATTCGCCGACGAACCCGCTGGTGCCCGGCAGGCCGATCGAGGCCATGGTGAACAGCAGGAAGAACAGCGCGTACCTGGGCATGTTGATGGCCAGGCCACCGTAACGGTCGATCTCGCGGGTATGCAGGCGATCGTAGATCACGCCCACGCACAGGAACAGCGCGCCCGCCACCAGGCCGTGGCTCAGCATGACGATCATCGAGCCTTCAAGGCCCTGTTCGTTGAAGGCGAACAGGCCGATCGTCACGATCGCCATATGCGCGACCGAGGAATAGGCGATCAGCTTCTTCATGTCGTGCTGGACCAGCGCGATCAGCGAGGTGATGACCACCGCCGCCATCGACAGGCCCCAGATCAGCGGCGCGAACTGCGCCGAGGCTTCCGGGAACATCGGCAGCGAGAAGCGGATGAAGCCATAGCCGCCCATCTTCAGCAGCACGCCGGCCAGGATCACCGAGCCGCCGGTTGGCGCCTGCACGTGCGCGTCGGGCAACCAGGTGTGGACCGGCCACATCGGCATCTTGACCGCGAAGCTGGCGAAGAAGGCCAGCCACAGCCAGGTCTGTGCGTGGACCGGGAAGTTGTAGACCATCAGCGTCGGGATGTCGGTCGTGCCCGCCTCGTTCACCATCCAGAACATCGCGATCAGCATCAGCACCGAGCCGAGCAGCGTGTAGAGGAAGAACTTGTAGCTGGCGTAGATGCGCTCCGCACCGCCCCAGATGCCGATGATCAGATACATCGGGATCAGGCCGGCTTCGAACATGATGTAGAACAGGAACAGGTCCTGCGCCGCGAAAACGCCGATCATCAGCGTTTCCATCAGCATGAACGCGGCATAGTATTCGCCCTGGCGCTTGTCGATCGACAGCCAGCTGGCGCCGATGCACACCGGCATCAGGAACACCGTCAGCGCGATCAGCATCAGCGCGATGCCGTCGATGCCCAGCTTCCATTCGAAGCCCGCGAACAGCGCGGCGTGTTCGGTGAATTGCCACTGCGCGCCGCCGGTATCGAAGTTCGCCCACAGCAGCATGCCAAGGACGAAATCGATCAGCGTCCCCACCAGCGCCACGGTGCGCGCCTGTTCGCGATCGACGAGGAGGCAGGCCACCGCCGTTACGAGCGGCACCAGCAACATCACCGAAAGGATCGGAAACCCGGTCATTGTGCGATCACCCAGCTGATTGCGAGCGTCAGGCCGATCAGCATGACCAGCGCATAGCTATAGAGATACCCGGACTGCAGCTTCACCGCCGCACGGCTGCCCTTGGCCACCACCCAGGCGGCGCCGTTGGGGCCGAAGCGATCGATGATGCCGATATCGCCCACCTTCCAGAACACCCGGCCCAGCCACATCGCCGGACGGACGAAGATGAAGTGATAAAGCTCGTCGAAGTACCACTTGTTGAGAAGGAACCGGTAGAGGAAGCCGAACTGGTCGACGAACGCCGCCGGGAACTTCGTGTTCTTGATATAGGCGTACCAGGCGATCAGCAGGCCGGTCGCCATGACCGTGAACGGCGCCCACTTCACCCAGTGCGGCACCTGGTGCATCGCGTGGATCAGGTGCTCGCTGAACACGAGGCTGCCCTTCCAGAACTCGCCCGTGCCTTCGCTGACGAAGGCGTGGTTGAACACCAGCCCCGCGAAGATCGCGCCGATCGACAGGATGACAAGCGGGGTGAGCATCACCGCCGGGCTTTCATGCGGATGATAGCCGGCCGTGCCATCGCCGTGATGGCCATGATGCCCGTGATCGTCGTGCCCGTGATGATCGTGTCCATGGCCTTCGTGGCCGTGATCATCATGACCATGGCCATGCGCGTCGTGCACCGCGTGCTGGATGTGTTCGGACTGTTCCCACCGCGGCTTGCCGAAGAAGGTCAGGAACACCAGCCGCCAGGAATAGAAGCTGGTCAGCAGCGCGGCGAAGATGCCCATGAAGAAGGCGAAGTGCGAAAGCTCCGTCCCGCGCGCGAACGCGGCCTCGAGGATCGCGTCCTTCGAATAGAAGCCGGCGAAGCCCACGACATCGACGATGCCGACGCCGGTAATCGCCAGCGTGCCCGCCGTCATCGCCCAGAAGGTGATCGGGATGTGCTTCCGCAGGCCGCCATAATAGCGCATGTCCTGTTCGTGGTGCATCGCGTGGATCACCGAACCCGCGCCCAGGAACAGCAGTGCCTTGAAGAAGGCGTGCGTGAACAGGTGGAACATCGCCGCGCCATAGGCGCCGACGCCCGCCGCGAAGAACATGTAGCCCAGCTGCGAACAGGTGGAATAGGCGATCACGCGCTTGATGTCGGTCTGCGTCGTGCCGATCGTCGCCGCGAAGAAGCAGGTCGCCGCACCGATGAAGGTCACGAAGCCCAGCGCCGTCGGGCTGGTTTCGAACATCGGCGAAAGGCGGCAGACCATGAACACGCCTGCGGTGACCATCGTCGCGGCGTGGATCAGCGCCGAAACCGGCGTCGGGCCTTCCATCGCGTCCGGCAGCCAGGTGTGCAGGCCAAGCTGCGCCGATTTGCCCATCGCGCCGATGAACAGCAGCAGGCACAGCACCGTCATCGTGTCGAAGCGGTGGCCGAGGAAGCCGATCGTCGATCCGGCCATGCCCGGCGCGGCTTCGAGGATCGCGGGAATGGAAACCGTGCCGAACACCAGGAAGGTGCCGAAGATGCCCATCATGAAGCCCAGGTCACCCACGCGGTTGACCACGAAGGCCTTCATCGCGGCGGCGTTGGCGCTGGGCTTGCGGAACCAGAAGCCGATCAGGAGGTACGAGGCGAGGCCCACGCCTTCCCAGCCGAAGAACATCTGCACCAGGTTGTCGGCGGTCACCAGCATCAGCATGGCGAAGGTGAACAGCGACAGGTACGCGAAGAAGCGCGGCTGGTCCAGCTCGTCGCTCATGTAGCCCCACGAATAGAGGTGCACGAGCGCGGAGACGCTGGTGATGACCACCAGCATGACCGCCGTCAGCGTATCGACGCGCAGCGCCCAGGCGAAATCGAGATTGCCCGAGGTCACCCAGTGCAGCACCGGCGAGACATGCGCCTCGGCATGGCCCGACAGGAACGACAGGAAGATCGGCCACGACAGCGCGCACGAGATGAACAGCGCGCCGGTCGTCACCACCTTGGCGGGAACATTGCCCAGCTGCTTGTTGCCCAGCCCGGCGATGATCGCCGCCAGCAGCGGCAGGAAGACGATGATGTGGATGGCAGACATGATCGCGTACTCAGCCCTTCATCCGGTTGACGTCGTCGACGGCGATGGTGCCGCGGCCACGGAAGTAGATGACCAGGATCGCAAGGCCGATCGCCGCCTCGCCCGCCGCCACGGTCAGCACGAACATCGCGAAGACCTGGCCGACAAGGTCGTGCAGGAAGGCGCTGAAGGCGACCAGGTTAAGGTTCACCGACAGCAGGATCAGCTCGATCGCCATCAGGATGATGATGACGTTCTTGCGGTTGAGGAAGATGCCGAGCACGCCGAGCACGAACATGATCGAGCTGACGACGACATAGTGTTCGATGCCGATCATTAGAGGCTGACCCCCTTGCCCACTTCCGGCTTCACGTTGATGGTCGCCTCTTCCGGACGGCGCGCGACCTGTTTCGCCACGTTCTGGCCGCGCACCCCGCCACGCTGGCGGTGCGTCAGCACGATGGCGCCGATCAGGGCCACCAGCAGCAGGATGCCCGCCGCTTCGAACAGGAAGAGGTAGCGCGTGTACAGCAGCGCCCCGATGGATTCGATGTTGGATGCCCCGGCCAGCGGCGCGGCCGTCCCGTCCGCCGTGCCAAGCTGCATCGCGCCGGCGCGATAGGCGCCGATGCCCAGAACCAGTTCGCACAGCAGCACCAGCGCCAGGATCATTCCCAGCGGGAAGTTCTTTACGAACCCGGCGCGCAGTTCGGCGAAATCGATGTCGAGCATCATCACCACGAACAGGAACAGCACCGCGACCGCGCCGACATAGACGATGACCAGCAGCATCGCGATGAACTCGGCCCCCACCAGGATCATCAGGCCGGCGGCGTTGAAGAACGCCAGGATCAGCCAGAGAACCGAATGGACCGGGTTGCGGGCCAGGATCGTGACGGCGCCCGAGACAATCATGAGCGTCGCGAAGAGATAGAAGGCAAATGCCTGGATCATGGTTTCGCGCCCCTACCGGTACGGTGCGTCGGCTTCAAGGTTGGCAGCGATCGCGCGCTCCCACTTGTCGCCGTTCGCCAGCAGCTTGGCCTTGTCGTAAAGCAGTTCCTCGCGCGTTTCGGTCGCGTATTCGAAGTTCGGCCCTTCGACGATGGCATCGACCGGGCAGGCTTCCTGGCAGAAGCCGCAGAAGATGCACTTGGTCATGTCGATGTCGTAGCGCGTGGTGCGGCGGCTGCCGTCCTCGCGCGGTTGCGCTTCAATGGTAATGGCCTGGGCCGGACACACCGCCTCGCACAGCTTGCACGCGATGCAGCGTTCCTCGCCGTTGGGATAGCGGCGCAGCGCGTGTTCGCCACGGAAGCGCGGGCTAAGCGGGTTCTTCTCGAACGGGTAGTTGATCGTCGCCTTGGTCTTGAAGAAATACTTCAAGGTCAGCCAGTGCGCCTTCACGAACTCCCACAGGGTGAAGCTCTTGATGAGCTGTCCGACGGTCATGAGAAATGCCCCGTAAGCATCAGGTAGCCGCTGACGAGGAACACCCACAGCAGCGAGACAGGCAGGAACACCTTCCAGCCCAGACGCATCAGCTGGTCATAGCGATACCGGGGTACGGTCGCCTTCACCCAGCTGAAGATGAAGAAGAAGAACAGGATCTTGAGCAGCACCCACACGACGCCCGGCACCAGATAGAGCACCGGAATGTCGAGCGGCGGCAGCCATCCGCCCCAGAACAACGTGGCGTTGAGCGCGCACATCAGCAGCACGTTGGCGTATTCGCCCAGCCAGTAGAGCGCGAAGGCCATCGACGAATATTCGGTCTGGTACCCGGCGACGAGTTCGCTCTCCGCCTCGGTCAGGTCGAACGGCGCGCGCTGCGTTTCCGCCATGCCCGAGATCAGGAACATCACCCACATCGGGAACAGCAGCGGGTTGAACACGAAGCCGTTGAACAGCCCCAGCACATGACCCTGCTGCGCCTTGACGATCTCGTTCATGTTGAACGAGCCGGACCACAGCACCACGCAGATCAGGATGAAGCCGATCGAGACTTCGTAGCTGATCATCTGCGCCGAAGCGCGCATCGCCGAGAAAAACGGGTACTTCGAGTTCGAGGACCAGCCGGCGATGATCGTGCCGTAAACGCCCAGCGACGAAATCGCGAGGACATAGAGCAGGCCGACGTTGATGTTGGCGAGGATCGCGCCCGAATTGAACGGGATCACCGCCCAGGCCATCAGCGCCACCGTGAAGGTGATGATCGGGGCGATCAGGAACAGGCCCTTGTTGGCCGCCGAAGGAATGATCGTTTCCTGCAGCATGACCTTGAGGCCGTCCGCGAACGACTGCAGCAGACCGAACGGGCCGACCACGTTGGGGCCGCGGCGCAGCGCCATCGCCGCCCAGATCTTGCGGTCGGCATAGATGATCATCGCCACGCCGAGCATCAGCGGCAGCGCGATCAGCAGAATCCCGCAGATGGTCGAGATCGCCCAGGCCCATTCATAAGGCAGGCCAAGAGTCTGGAAGAAAGCGGTCATGACGGCTCCCTCAAGCCGTCACCCCAACGCAGGCTGGGGTCTCGTGCCTCAGGCGAAGCGCCATCCGGAGAGAGATGCCAGCCTTCGCTGGCATGACGGGCAATGGTGTTGGACGTGCTCACTCGGCCGCCTCCGCGAAACTTTCACCATGGAGCAGTTCGGCCGAGCAGCGCTGCAAAGTGGGGCTGGCGCGGCAGATCGCGTTGGTGAGGTAACGATCCTTGATCGGGTAGCCGGCGATCACGCCTTCCGCCTTCGCCCCGGCAGGAGCGGCGGGCAGCGCGCCGTAATCGGCCAGTCCCTCGGCACCCAGTGCCGGCACGTCCGCGATCATGGCAATGCGCAATTCGTCGAAGCTGTCGAACCCGACCGAGACTTTCAGCGCGTCGGCCATGGCCCGCAGGATGCTCCAGTCCTCGCGCGCGTCGCCGGGCGCGAAGACGGCCTTTTCGGCATATTGCACGCGGCCTTCGGTGTTGACGTAGGTGCCGTCCTTCTCGCTGTAGGCAGCGCCCGGCAGGATCACGTCGGCGGCATGGGCCGCCTTGTCGCCGTGATGGCCGATGTGGACGATCATGCTGCCGGCGAACTGGGTCCAGTCCACTTCGTCCGCGCCGAGCGAAATCACCAGCTTGGGCTTGGCTGCGACGATATCGGCAAGGCCGCCCTTCTGCGCATAGCCCAGCATCAGCCCGCCCATGCGCGCGGCCGCCATGTGGACCACGTTGAAGCCGTTCCAGCCTTCTCGCACCAGGTTGAACTTTTCGGCGAAGGCCAGGCCCGCCTCGCGCGCGCCTTTCACGATGCCGGCCGCACCGATGATGATCGCGGGCTTGGCCGCCTTGGCGAACACATCGGCGACATCGGCCGGCAAAGCGTTCAGCATGGCGGCATCGTCGCCCAGGAAGGTCGCCGGATAGGTCGGCTCCCAAGCGGGGCCGATGATGAAGACCTTCGCGCCCTTCTTCACCGCCTTGCGCAGGCGCACATTGAGCAGCGGGGCCTCGTCGCGGATCTGGCTGCCCACGACCAAGATCGCGTCGGCATCCTCGATCCCGGCCAGCGTCGAATTGAAATTCACCGCCGCCAGGCTCGACGTGTCATAGGCCATGCCTGTCTGGCGGCCTTCGAGCAGCGAGGAACCCAGAGCGCCGGCAAGCTTCTTCGCGGCGAACATCGTTTCGCAATCGACCTGGTCGCCCGCGATCACCGCGACCGATGAGCCCGGGTTGATCCGGGCGATGGCATCGAACGCCTCGGCCCAGCTGGCCGCCTGCAGCTTGCCGTCACGGCGCAGCCATGGCTTGTCGAGCCGGCGACGGGTAAGGCCATCGACCATATAGCGGCCACGGTCCGACAGCCATTCCTCGTTCACGTCGTCGTTCACGCGCGGCAGCGCGCGCAGCACTTCGCGACCCCGGCTGTCGAGCCGGATATTGGCGCCCACCGCGTCCGAAACGTCGATCGAGAGTGTCTTCTTCAGCTCCCACGGCCGCGCTTCGAACGCATAGGGGCGGCTGGTCAGCGCGCCGACCGGGCACAGGTCGATCACGTTGGCGGAAAGTTCGTGCTTCGCCGCGTGTTCCAGATAGGTCGAAATCTGGGTGCTTTCACCGCGATAGAGCGCGCCGATCTCGTCCACGCCGGCGATCTCTTCGGAGAAGCGCACGCAGCGGGTGCAGTGGATGCAGCGCGTCATCACCGTCTTGATGAGCGGCCCCATGTACTTCTCGGTGACCGCGCGCTTGCTCTCGTGATAGCGCGAACCGCCCCGGCCGTAGGCCACCGACTGGTCCTGCAGATCGCATTCGCCGCCCTGGTCGCAGATCGGGCAATCGAGCGGGTGGTTGATGAGGAGAAACTCCATCACCCCTTCGCGCGCCTTCTTGACCATCTCGCTGTCGGTGCGGATTTCCTGCCCTTCGGCGGCCGGCAGCGCGCACGATGCCTGCGGCTTCGGCGGTCCGGGCTTCACTTCGACCAGGCACATGCGGCAGTTGCCGGCGATGCTCAGCCGTTCATGATAGCAGAAGCGGGGGATTTCCTTGCCGGCCAGCTCGCATGCCTGCAGGACGGTCGCGCCTGCCGGAACTTCGAGCTCTACGCCGTCGACTTTGACCTTGGGCATTACTCTGCAGCCTCCCGCACGGCGCCGTGTTCGGCAATCCGGCGTTCCAGTTCGGGGCGGAAGTGACGGATCAGGCCCTGGATCGGCCAGGCGGCCGCGTCGCCCAGGGCGCAGATGGTGTGGCCTTCGACCTGCTTGGTCACGTTGAACAGCATGTCGATTTCCTCGACCGCCGCGTCGCCCGTGCGCAGGCGCTCCATCACGCGCCACATCCAGCCGGTGCCTTCGCGGCACGGCGTGCACTGGCCGCAGCTTTCGTGCTTGTAGAAGTGCGACAGGCGGGCGATCGCGCGGACGATGTCGGTGGACTTGTCCATCACGATCACGGCGGCGGTGCCAAGGCCGGAGCCAAGCGCGCGCAGCCCGTCGAAGTCCATCGGCGCGTCCCAGATTTCCGCCGCCGGAACCAGCGGGACCGAGGAACCGCCGGGGATCACGGCCAGCAGGTTGTCCTTGCCGCCACGAATGCCGCCGCAGTGCTTCTCGATCAGTTCGCTGAACGGGATCGACATCTCTTCCTCGACCACGCAGGGCCGTTCGACGTGCCCGCTGATCTGGAAAAGCTTGGTGCCCTTGTTGTTCTCGCGCCCGAACGACGAGAACCACGAAGCGCCACGCCGCAGGATCGTGGGCGCGACCGCGATCGATTCGACGTTGTTCACCGTGGTCGGGCAGCCATAGAGGCCCGCGCCGGCCGGGAACGGCGGCTTGAGGCGCGGCTGGCCCTTCTTGCCTTCCAGGCTCTCGATCATCGCGGTTTCTTCGCCGCAGATGTAGGCGCCCGCGCCGCGATGGACGAAGACGTCGAAGTCATAGCCCGAACCGCAGGCGTTCTTGCCCAGCAGGCCGGCGGCATAGGCCTCGTCCCGCGCGGCAAACAGCGTTTCGGCCTCGCGGATATATTCGCCGCGAATGTAGATGTAGGCTGCCCGCGCGCGCATCGCGAAGCCGGCGACCAGCGCGCCTTCCAGCAGCTTGTGCGGATCGTGGCGGATGATCTCGCGATCCTTGCACGAACCTGGCTCGGATTCGTCGGCGTTGATCACCAGGAAGCTGGGCCGGCCGTCCTTGCTTTCCTTGGGCATGAAGGACCACTTCATGCCGGTGGGGAAGCCCGCGCCGCCACGGCCGCGCAGGCCGGACGCCTTGATTTCCTCGATGATGCCGTCCTGCCCGCGTTCGAGCAGCGCCTTGGTGTTATCCCAGTCCCCACGCGCCTGCGCGGCAGGCAGGTTCCACGGTTGGTAGCCGTAGACGTTGGTGAAGATGCGGTCCTTGTCGGCGAGAGCCATGGCTTACCATTCCCCCGATAATCGTGGTTTTCACCGACCATCGCGGTCAGGTTGCTGAGCGCGCCGGCCGGCTCCACCGTGTGGCGGCCGGGAAGCTGCGTACCGGTCTTGGGCTGCTTGCCCGCCGCCAGTTCGTCAAGGATGCGTTCCATGTCGGCGGGGGTCAGATCCTCGTAGTTGTCGTCGTTGATCTGGACCATCGGGGCCGAAGCGCAGTTGCCCATGCATTCGACCTCGGTGAACGACCAGAGGCCGTCATCGGTGATGTGCCCCGCCTTCATCCCGCGCTTCTTGCACGCGGCGATGATGTCGTCCGACCCGCGCAGCATGCACGGCGTGGTGCCGCAGACCTGGACGTGGAAACGGCCGATCGGCGCGATGTTGTACATCGTGTAGAACGTCGCGACCTCGACCACGCGAATGATCGGCATGGAGAGATAGGCGGCGACGTATTCCATCACCGGGATCGGCAGCCAGCCTTGCGTGTTCAGTTCCGCGCCGACCTGCCGCTGGGCCAGATCGAGCAGCGGCATCACCGCCGAGCGCTGCCGCCCTTCGGGATAGCGCGCCACGATCTCTTTCGCCTTCTCCGCGTTCTCGGCAGTCCAGGCAAAGGCGCCCCAGCGGGCGCGCAATTCCGGGGTATCCGGTTCGATATAGCGGTCAGCCATCAGCGAATAAACTCCACTCGAGAGCACTTGTCGCCCTCGAAAGTATAGACTGCGATCACGTCGAACGGTTCGACCAGCGCCGATCCGTCGGTGGCGGGGCCGCGCGTGACGTGTTCGCGCATCAGCACGTAGTTGCCGATCGCCTGCGCGTCCCGGATCTCGGCATGGTTCTGCGGCCAGCGGGCGAACGCGGCGGCAAGGCCGGAACGCGTGCCTTCCTTGCCCTCGCGCACCACATCGCCGCGATAGTTCGCCTCGCAGGCGTCTTCGGTCATGTAGGCGACGTAGGTGTCCACATCCTGCGCGTTGTAGGCCGCGATCATTGCCTTCGCGGTGCGCAGGTTGGATTCTTCGGGGCTGCTCACCGGTCGCACTCCCCGAACACCACGTCGATGGCGCCAAGGATCGCGGTCGCGTCGGGCAGCATGTGGCCCTTGCACATGAAGTCCATCGCCTGAAGGTGGCTGAACGCCGTCGGCCGGATCTTGCAGCGGTACGGCTTGTTGCTGCCATCCGATACAAGATAGACGCCGAATTCGCCCTTGGGGCTTTCGGTGGCGACATAGACTTCGCCGGCCGGAACGTGAAAGCCTTCCGAATAGAGCTTGAAGTGATGGATCAGCGATTCCATCGAGCTCTTCATCTCGCCGCGCTTGGGCGGAACCACCTTGCGGTCGGTCGAGCTGACCGGGCCTTCGGGCATTTCGGCCAGGCACTGCTTCATGATCCGCGCGGACTGGCGGACTTCCTCCACGCGCACCATGAAGCGATCATAGCAATCGCCGCTGGTGCCGACCGGAATTTCAAAGTCCATGCGGTCATAGACGTCATAGGGCTGCGCCTTGCGCAAATCCCACGCGATGCCCGAGCCGCGGATCATCGGGCCGGAAAAGCCCCAGCGGATCGCGTCTTCCTTGCTGACCACCGCGATATCGACGTTGCGCTGCTTGAAGATGCGGTTGTCGATGAGGAGGCTCATCGCGTCCTCGAACAGCTGCGGCAGGCGCGTGTCGAGCCAGTCGCCGATGTCGGTCAGCAGCTTCAGCGGCACGTCCTGGTGCACGCCGCCGGGGCGGAACCAGGCCGAATGCATCCGCGCGCCCGAAGCGCGCTCGAAGAAGTTGAGGCAGTCCTCGCGGATTTCGAACAGCCACAGGTTCGGCGTCATCGCGCCCACGTCCATGACGTGCGACCCGATGTTGAGCATGTGGTTGCAGATGCGCGTCAGCTCCGCGAACAGCACGCGCAGGTACTGACCGCGCAGCGGCACCTCGAGGTTGAGCAGCTTTTCGACCGCGAGCACGTAGGAGTGCTCCATGCCCAGCGGCGAGCAGTAGTCGAGCCGGTCGAAGTACGGCAGCGCCTGGGTATAGGTCTTGTACTCGATCAGCTTTTCGGTGCCGCGGTGAAGCAGGCCGACGTGCGGATCGATCCGTTCGATGATCTCGCCGTCCAGCTCCATGACCATGCGCAGCACGCCGTGCGCCGCCGGGTGCTGGGGGCCGAAGTTGATCGTGTAGTTGGTGATGACCTCGTCGCCGGTGGTCGGCGATTCTTCGAGCTGGAAGCTCATGCGCCGTCTCCTTCAACCTTGCGGTCGGTCTTTGCCGGAGCGCCGGGTTCGTCCTTGGCCGTCGTCTTGGGCGCGCCTGCGACCGGCTTCGCCGCTTCGGCATTGGCCTTGTCGCCCGCGCCGGTATCGGCGGGCTTTTCGGTGACCTTCGGCGTATCAACCTTGGGCGCAGGGGCGGGCGCCGCCGGCGCGGGCGAAGCCGCCGCCTTTTCATCGCCCGGCAGCACGTATTCCGCGCCTTCCCACGGGCTCATGAAATCGAACTGCCGCAGGTCCTGCGCCAGCTCGACGGGTTCATAGACCACGCGCTTGTCCTCTTCGGAATAGCGCAGCTCGACATAGCCGGTCAGCGGGAAGTCCTTGCGGAACGGATGCCCCTGGAAGCCGTAGTCGGTGAGGATGCGGCGCAGGTCCGGATGGCCGGCGAACAGCACGCCGAACATGTCGTAAACCTCGCGCTCGTACCAGCCGGCGACGGGCCACAGCGTCGTCACCGTCGGCACCGGCGTCGCCTCGTCCGTCGAAACCTTGACGATCACGCGATGGTTCTTCGTCAGCGACAGCAGGCAGTAGCAGACCTCGAAACGGTCGGGCCGCTGCGGATAGTCGACGCCGGCGATTTCCATCAGCTGCTGGTATTCGTGCCCGTCACGCAGCAGGCGCAGCGCGTCCTCCACGCGGTCGCGCGCGACGGTCAGCAGGACTTCGCCATGCTCTTCCTTCGCCGAAACCAGCATGGCGCCCAGCGCCGCCGAAAGCGTGTCCAGTACGCCTTCGTTCGAGGTGAAGCGCGGGGCGGAATGAACGACCGTCATGCCCTTCTCCTCAACGCTCGAGCGTGCCGACGCGGCGGATCTTCCGCTGCAGTTGCATCACGCCATAGAGTAGCGCCTCGGCAGTGGGCGGGCAGCCCGGCACGTAGATGTCAACCGGCACGATGCGGTCGCAGCCGCGCACCACCGAATAGCTGTAGTGATAATAACCGCCGCCGTTGGCGCACGATCCCATCGAGATGACGTACTTGGGGTCCGACATCTGGTCATAGACCTTGCGCAGCGCCGGGGCCATCTTGTTGCACAGCGTGCCGGCCACGATCATCACGTCCGACTGGCGCGGGGATGCGCGCGGCGCGACGCCGAAGCGCTCCATGTCGTAGCGCGGCATGTTCACGTGGATCATCTCGACCGCGCAGCAGGCCAGGCCGAACGTCATCCACCACAGCGAACCGGTGCGCGCCCACTGGAACAGTTCCTCGGTCGAGGTGACGAGGAACCCCTTGTCCGAAACCTCGGCATTGAGGCTTTCGAAAAACGCCTGATCGGGCGCGGTGATGGCGGAGCCGGCGGCAGCGCCGGTTGCAGTCGGAGCGGTGACCATGTTGCTCATTCCCAATCCAGCGCTCCCTTTTTCCAGGCGTAGGCAAACCCGACGACCAGTTCCGCCAGGAACAGCATCATCGTGAACCAGCCGGCCCAGCCCGTTTCCTTCAGGCTGACCGCCCAGGGAAACAGGAACGCCGCTTCCAGATCGAAGATGATGAACAGGATCGCGACCAGGTAGAACCGGACGTCGAACTGGCTGCGCGGGTCCTCGAACGCGGGGAAGCCGCATTCGTACTCGCTGAGCTTCTCCGCGTTGGGATTGTAGGTTCCCGTCAAGCGGGAAACGCCCATCGGCAGGAACACAAAGGCACTGGAAAGCGCGAGAGCGATCCCGAGGAAGATCAGGATCGGCAGATATTGTGACAGATCGACCAAGGGGCTGACTCGCCTAGCTGGTGTTCGCTCCGCGCCCTAGTCCCGACGCCGCCCGCGCGCAAGTGCCGTGCAGCGCCCGCAAGGGCAGTTTCTCCACCCTTTTGGCCTTCCCGTGCCGATTACAGCCCCGTTTCCGGGCCTCCCGCGATCGTATGCGGGGCTTACTTAAGTTGCATCTTCAGGGTGCGCTGCGTCGCGGCACCATAGGGCGGCCGCAACCCTGCCAGCTTCGCAAGATCGACCTTCGGCTGACGATAGACCGCGCGCGCATGGCTGAACGTGCGGAAACCTTCCACGCCATGATAACTGCCCATTCCCGAAGGCCCGATTCCGCCGAACGGCAGGTCATCGGCCGAAACGTGGAAGATCACGTCGTTGACGGTAACGCCACCCGAGATGGTGCGGGTCAGTACCTTCTCCGCCTCGGCCTTATCCTGACCGAAGTAGTACAGCCCCAGCGGACGATCGTGCGCGTTGACGTAATCGATCACCTCGTCGATCGCGCGATAGGTCTTCACCGGCAGGACCGGACCGAAGATTTCCTCCTGCATCACGCGCATGTCGTCGTTGACGTTGCGCAGGATGGTCAGCGGCATCTTGTTGCCGTTGGTGCCGGCGAAGTCCTCGCCGCCCGGATTGACGACGATCGCCTCGGCGCCTTTCTCTCGCGCATCCTCCACAAGCCCCGCCAGACGATCGCGGTGGCGGCGGTTGATGACCGAGGTGTAGTCGTCGTTGGCGAGCAGCGTCGGATACATCGAACTGACTCCGGCGGCGACCGCGGCGATGGCGCGATCCTCCAGTTCCTCGGGCACCATCATGTAGTCGGGCGCGAGGCATATCTGCCCCGCGTTCATCATCTTGCCCAGCGCCACACGCTCTGCGCTGCGCTGGAGATCGGCGCTGCGGCCGAAGATCGTTGGCGACTTGCCACCCAGTTCCAGCGTGACCGGCACGAGGTGATCGGCGGCGGCATGGAGCACGTGGCGGCCGATCGGCGTCGCCCCGGTGAACAGCAGATGGTCGAACGGCAGCCCGCAAAACGCCTGCCCGGTTTCCGGCCCGCCCGTGATGACGGCCACTTCCTCTTCCGCGAAATAACGCGGGAACAGTTCCTGCATCAGTTCGGACGTGCGCTCGGTAAACTCCGAAGGCTTGAGCATCGCGCGGTTGCCGGCGGCGAAAGCCTGGGCCAGCGGGGCCATGGTCAGCCCGACCGGGAAGTTCCACGGCGCGACGATGCCGATCACGCCCTTGGGTTCGTAGCGCACTTCCGCCCGCGCACCGAGCAAGTTCAGCGGGAAGTTGACGTGGCGCTTTTCCGGACGCGACCAGCGCTTCATCCGCTTCTGCGAATAGCGCACGATGCTGACCGAGGGCATGATGTCGGTCAGCATGGACTGTTCGTGGCTGCGATGGCCGAAATCGGCGCTCATCGCCTTGGCGAACGCCTCGCCATGCTCCTTGAGCATGGTGGCGCAACGCTCCAGCCGGTCGTGCCGCACCGAAAGCGCTTCGGGGCGCGCCGCCGTGAAGGCCGTGCGCTGGCGTTCCAGAACGGCCAGCATGTCCGTGCGATTCGTCTCGTTCATCACAATCCCCGTCCCCGAACCGCTTGTGCCGGTCCGATTTATCCGAAGCCCTGGAACAGGAAGACCGGCCAGCCGGCGGCGGCGAGACAGGTTCCGAGCGGCAGGGCCGTTTGGCGCGAGACCTTACGGCCTCCCGCCAGCAAAGCAACCGTTGCGAGAAGCCCGATCACGCTGCCTCCCAGCAGGGTGGCGACCGTCCCCACCGGCCCCAGCCACAGGCCGATCGCGCCCAGCAGCAGCGGGTCCCCTCCCCCCATGCCTTCGCGGCCGCGCACCCGGCGATAGTAGGCGGCGATCAGCCAGAGCATGCCGAAACCGGCCAGCGCGCCCGCCCCGGCCCACAGGACCGGGCCGCTATCGCGCTCCACCGCCCCGCGCAGCAGCGCCAGCGCGCCCCCGGAACCGGCGAGCGTGCCCACCAGCGGCAAGGGCAGCCAGAAGTGCCGCAGATCGAGCAACGCCAGCAACAGCAGTTGCCAGCCCAGCACCATCGCGGCCAGCGCGGTGCGATCGGGCATGGCGATGACGGAAACCAGCGCCACCGTCGCGCCGCCCAGTTCGCAGCTAAGCTGCCAGCCACCGATCGCACCGCCGCAGGTCCGGCAGCGCCCCCGCTGCACGAGCCAGGACAACACCGGCACAAGCTCCAGCGGGCCAAGCGTCCGCCCGCAATGATCGCAGGCCGACCGCCCTGTCACGACCGACCGTTCCTCCGGCAACCGCGCCAGCGCCGCGCCCAGGAAGCTCCCGACGATCGCGCCCAGCATCGCCGACGCGGACCAGATCAGCGGCAGGCTGGCATATGCCACGCGTTCGTGACTCCCCCGTCGGCTCGATTGCCATGAGCGCGGCGTGGCAGTATGGCCCCGCCAAGTCCAGCCCCGGCGCGATCGCGGCCACAGGAACCGCCAACGAACAGCAACGGATCGTCAGATGGTTGCCGCCCGCCCGGACCGACCCCATATCCGGGTCTTTCCTGACCCGACCATTGAAGGAGTGTGATCGCCATGGCCCAGTTTTCCGCCGCAGATCCGGTCGTCATCCTGTCTTACGCGCGCACTCCGATGGGTTCGATGCAAGGCGCGCTGTCCGATGCCGCCGCTACCGACCTCGGCGCCACCGCCGTCAAGGCCGCCGTCGAACGTGCCGGCGTGGCGGGTGACAAGATCGACCGCGTCTACATGGGCTGCGTGCTGCCCGCCGGCCTCGGCCAGGCGCCCGCGCGCCAGGCCGCGATCAAAGCTGGCCTCCCCAAGTCCGTGCAGGCGACCACCGTCAACAAGGTCTGCGGCTCCGGCATGCAGACCGTGATCATGGGCGCCGAGGCGCTGGCTTCCGGCAGCGTCGACATGATCGTCGCCGGCGGCATGGAAAGCATGACCAACGCGCCATACCTGCTCAAGAAGCACCGTTCGGGCGCGCGCATCGGGCATGATACCGCCTACGATCACATGTTCCTCGATGGCCTGGAAGACGCCTACGAGCCGGGCCGCGCGATGGGCACGTTCGCGCAGGATACCGCCAACGAATACCAGCTGACCCGCGAAGCGCAGGATGGCTACACGATCGAATCGCTGCGCCGCGCACAGGCCGCGATCGCCGAAGGGGCGTTCGTGGACGAAATCGCGCCGGTTACCGTGAAGTCGCGCGGCGGCGATGTCGTGGTCGATACCGACGAACAGCCCGGCAAGGGCCGCCCGGACAAAATTCCGACCCTCAAGCCCGCCTTCGCCAAGGACGGCACGATCACGGCCGCCACCTCCAGCTCGATTTCCGACGGCGCCGCCGCCGTGGTGATCACTCGCCAGAGCGTTGCCGATGCGGAAGGCCTGAAGCCGGTGGCGAAGGTTGTCGCGCTGGCCGCGCACGCGCAGGAGCCGAAGGACTTCACCGTCGCCCCGGTCGGCGCGATCAACAAGGTGCTGGAACGGGCCGGCTGGTCGATCGCCGATGTCGATCTGTTCGAAGTGAACGAAGCCTTCGCCTGCGTCGCGATGTTCGCGATGCATGACCTGGGCATCCCGCACGAGAAGATCAACGTGCACGGCGGCGCCACGGCGCTGGGCCATCCGATCGGCGCCAGCGGCACGCGCATCGTCACCACGCTGATCGGCGCGCTGAAGCGCCACGGCAAGACCAAGGGCGTGGCCAGCCTGTGCATCGGCGGCGGCGAAGCCACCGCGCTGGCGATAGAGCTGGTCTGACCCGCAAGAAAATGGCGGGGCGCCGGCGTTACGGTGCCCCTGCCCCCCAGATGGCCGCTTGCTGGGCATAGCCCTTGCGGCCATTAACATCGAACTGGCACCAGCCGGCGCCGCAATCGCCGATCGTGCCCACCACGCCGGGCGCCAGCCGCCACAGCAGCCGCCCCGAACCGTCGGCCTTTTCGCGCATCTCCGCGACGCCGCCCTTGACCATGCCGGTATGGGCGCGCGCCAGGAACTGGGCGAGCATCCACCCGCGCGAACCGTCCGGGTCCTCCACCAGCCGCCAGCCGCCCATCACGCGCAGCACCTTCATCGGCAGCCCCTTGCGCACGTAGGTCCAGTTGATCCGGTATTCCCGGCCGGGGCCGACGCGCATGTTCGATTCATCCTTGCGCAGCGAAACCCAGTATGGCGCGCCGCCATCCTCCGCGCGCGCGGCGTGGCTGGAAAGACCGGCGGACACGGCAAGGACGCAGGGCAGGACATACTTCACGGCACGCACGACACGGAAACCCCAGACCAAATCCAACAAAAACTTGCCCGCCATGCGATACAGCATTGGCACGACAGGGCAACCACGCGCTTGACCATCCCTGCCCCGCAGGCATAGCGATACGATCATGCCAACGCACCAGAGCGCCGCCGGCGCGCGCACCGCGCACGAAGCCGTCAAACGCCGGATCGAGGGGAAACCCTCGGTCATCGTCACCCGTCGCCTGCTGCCGGAAACCGAACAGCGGATGCGCGAACTGTTCGACGTGACACTGAACGCCGATGACCGGGCGATGACGCGCGACGAGCTCGTCGCCGCAATGCGATCCTGCAATGTGCTGGTGCCGACCGTGACCGACACGATCGACGCCGGGATGATTGCCGAAGCGGGCGACCGGCTGGGCCTGATCGCCAATTTCGGCGCCGGCATCGAACATATCGACCTGGCGGCCGCCCGCGCCCGCAAGATCATTGTGACCAACACGCCCGGCGTCTTCACCGACGATACGGCGGACATGACACTGGCGCTAATCATTTCCGTCGCGCGGCGGCTCAACCATGGCGGCCGCATCCTGCGCGCCGGCAAGTGGGAAGGCTGGGCACCTTCCACGCTGCTTGGCCACCGGCTCAACGGCAAGACGCTGGGCATCATTGGCATGGGCCGGATCGGGCAGGCCGTGGCGCACCGCGCCCGCGCCTTCGGCCTGCAGGTCGCCTATCACAACCGGCACCGCCTGCCCGAAGCGCTCGAAACCATGCTGGGCGCACGCTACGTCGCCGATCTCGACACCCTGATTGGCGATGCGGACATCCTGTCACTGCACTGCCCCGCCTCGCCCGAAACGCACCACCTGCTCGATGCCCGGCGGATCGCGCTGATGAAGCCCGAAGCCTACCTCATCAATACCGCGCGCGGGCAGATCGTGGACGAACAGGCGCTGATCGAAGCGCTCGTGGCAGGGCGTATCGGTGGCGCGGGACTCGACGTGTTCGAGCACGAGCCGCAGGTCGATCCGCGCCTGCTGGCGCACCACAATGTAGCGATCCTGCCGCACATGGGCAGCGCCACGTTCGAGGGCCGCATCGCATCGGGCGAAAAGGTCATGGCCAACATCCGCTTCTGGGCCGACGGACATCGCCCGCCCGATCAGGTGCTGGAAGGCTGGGCCTGACGCCGCCGATCCGGCGCCATCGCCTCCTCTGCCTGTACAGGGCCAAGCGCTTCGCCTAGGGGCTTGAACGGACACCGCATAACCGCAAGCGCGGACGGAGGGGCAAGAGTGCGCAAGTTTCTGGCAACGGCCGCGATGGCCGCGGCATCGGCCATCCCGGCACTGGCGCAGGCCCAGACCGCCACTACGCTCGATTCCGCCGACAGCGGCGATACCGCCTGGCTTCTCGCGGCTTCGGCGCTGGTGCTGATGATGGCCGCTCCGGGCCTTACCCTGTTCTACGGCGGCTTGGTGCGCGCCAAGGGCTTCCTGGCGGTGATGGTGCAGACCGGCGCGATCATCGCCGTTGCCTCCCTGCTGTGGATCGCCGCTGGCTATACACTGGCCTTCGGCGAAGTGACCAATGGCTGGATTGGTGCCGGCAATGCCTGGATGCTGCTCAATCTCGGCAATGTGCGCGGCAGCTATGGCGTGCCCGAAAGCGCGTTCGCCCTGTTCCAGATGTGCTTCGCGCTGATCACCCCCGCGCTGATGGTCGGCGCCTGGGTCGATCGCGCGCGGTTCGGCTGGGTCGTCGCCTTTTCGGCGTTGTGGAGCCTGATCGTCTATGCGCCCGTCGCGCACTGGATCTGGGGCGGCGGCTGGCTGGCGACCAAGCTCGGCACGCTGGATTTCGCCGGCGGCATCGTGGTTCACACCACGGCTGGCGTCTCGGCGCTGGTCGTTGCGATGCTGCTGGGCAAGCGCAACGGCTTTCCCAAGTCGCTGATGCTGCCGCACAGTCCTGCGCTGACGCTGGCGGGCGCCGCGCTTCTGTGGGTGGGCTGGTTCGGCTTCAACGGCGGCTCGGCGCTGGCCGCCAACGACGACGCGGCCTCCGCCATCATCAACACCCACGCCGCCGCCAGCGCGGCGGCGCTGGCCTGGCTGCTGATCGAAAAGCTGACCGTGGGCAAACCCACCTCGGTGGGCTTCGCCACCGGCGCGATCGCCGGCCTCGCCACGGTGACGCCGGCCGCCGGCTTCATCGCGCCGGGTGCGGCGATGCTGCTCGGCGTTGCCGCCGCGGCGGTATGCTATCCGATGATTCTGCTTGTGAAGCACAAGCTCCATATCGATGATTCGCTTGACGTTTTCGCAGTGCATGGCGTGGGCGGCATGCTCGGGTCGATCCTGCTCGCGGTGTTCGTCTCGCCGTCGCTGGGCGGCACCGGCTATGCCGATGGCATGGGCATGGCACGCCAGATCGTCGGGCAGGTCGGCGGCGTGGGCATCGTGGCGATCTGGAGCGCCTTTGCCACCACCATCGCTGCCCTGATGGTTTCGATGGTGATCCCGATGCGCGTCACCGAAGACGAGGAACGGGACGGTCTGGACCTGACCAGCCACGGCGAACGGGCGTGGGAAATGGACTGACGGCGGGCGACCCGGCCTTCCCCGAACGTTCGGGTCATCGTCCCGAAATCACCGTCGATGCCGATTTTGCTTCTTACCCTGCTGATCGATAACGATTCTTTTACCGGCCATTGATACGTCATTTCCGAAGGAGTGATGTGATGGTCCAGCACAAATTGGCGGACGCCCTTGAGGCGAGGACCGCGCATCGACGCCGCCTGACGCTGTCGGTAGAAGCCAATGTCACCGCAGCGGGTACGCCCGTCGACGCCAGGCTGCTCGACTTGTCGGAACGCGGCTTCCTGCTCGAAAGCGATACCGCGCTGGATGAAGGCGATGTGGTAGACATCGGTCTGCCCGAAACGGCCTCGGCCACCGAGGCGGTCGTCGTGTGGACAGCGGGCACGCGCCACGGCTGCGAATTCGTTACGCCGATCAGCCGCGCCACCGTCAGCGCGCTGCTGCTGCGTTCGCCCGCGCTGCATGGCCAGGTGACGATCCCGGCGGACCAGCGATCGCAGGAAGTGTTCTCGCCCCGCGCGAAGTTGGCGATCTGGATCGGCCTTGCCTTGCTGGCATGGCTGCCGATCATCGTCGCCTTCAGCCTCTGGGGCTGAAGGCGCGGCCGCACCACTTACCCGCGCAAGGTCTTCGGCGTCAGTCCCCCGTCAGGATACGATCGACCAATTGCTTCACGCTGGGCGTGAAGTTGTTCGAATAGAACGGGTCCTGCTTGAAACGATAGGCTGCGTGGCCGGCGAACATGAGGTTCTGATCCACCGGGCCGCCGTGCGCGATGTCCTGCAACGTCTTCTGGATGCAGAAGCTGCGCGGATCGGCGAGCCGGCCGGTGGTATAGTCGTCATGATCCTTCCAGGACGAAAAGCCACAGTGGGAAAGACAGCCCATGCAATCGGCCTGATCCTTGCGGATTTCCTCACGCTCGGCGGGCGTCACGAACACGATGGTATCGTCCGGCGTGCGCAGTGCATCGGTATAGCCCGCACCAAACCAGTTGCGCGCGCGATCGAGATCGGCTGGCGTGACCCAGAAGTTCTTGCCCTTCACCCCGACATCGAGTTTGCACGGTGTGTTCGCCCGCCGCGACCTTGGAATAGGGAATCTGGCGTTCCGAACGCGCTTCGAGATTGCGCAGGAAGGGATTGCGCACGGCCGAGCTGTAGAACCCCGTGGGGGAAAAGCGGTGCAGCAGCACGTCGCCCGGTTCCAGCGTGCGCAGATGGTCCTTCCACGCCTGCGGAATGGGGCTTTCGTGCGTCAGCAGCGGCCGCGTGCCGAACTGGAAGGCGATGCTGCCGAGTTCCGGATTGTCGATCCAGTCGTTCCATTCGCGCAGGAACCATACACCGCCGGCCATCACGATCGGCACGTCGTCCGAAACGCCTTCCTTGCGCATCGTATCGCGCAGCGCGGCAACGCGGGGATAGGGATCTTCCGGCGTCAGCGGGTTTTCCGCATTCGACAGGCCATTATGGCCGCCCGCCAGCCACGGGTCTTCATAGACCACGGCGGCCATCAGATCGGAAACCTTGTGGTAGGCCCGCTTCCACAGCGCGCGAAAGGCGCGCGCGGAGGAGACGATCGGCAGATAGTTGACGTTGAACCGCGCCGCGATTTCCGAGAGCTTGTAGGGCATCCCCGCGCCGCAGGTCACGCCGGTAACAAGGCCGCGCGTCTTTTCCAGCACGCCTTCCAGCACCTGCTGCGCACCGCCCATTTCCCACAACACGTTGATGTTGATCGCGCCACGCATGCCGTTGGGGCCGCTGGCGATATCATAGGCGCGCCGCACCTGCTCGACCGCGCCGTCGATCGCGTAGCGGATCAGTTCCTCGTGCCGCTCACGGCGAGTCATGGCGTTGTAAATCTGCGGAATGATCTTGCCTTCGGCGTCATAGCTATCGGCGTTGACGGCGCTGACCGTACCGATTCCGCCCGCAGCCGCCCATGCCCCCGAACTGGCATGATTGGTGGCCGCCACGCCCTTGCCGCCTTCAACCAGCGGCCAGACTTCACGGCCGCCATACAGAATCGGCTTCAACCCCTTGAACGCAGACATAAACCCCTCTCAACGACCCTTCGCGCGCGTGACCTGCCCGGCTTCCAGCCGACACGGCTTTATCTTACCGGGTTCGGGCCGCCTGGGCGCGGCTTCGAACTGTGCATAATAGCCCGCTATTTCGGGCTTACGTTGAAATTCACTCAAGCGGAAGCCCACCGCCTCAAATTCGCAGAACAGAAGCGCCGGCGGCGTTCCGTGCTGTTCGGTCGGCCGGTCCAGATCGACCACGATCACGCGTCCACCCGGCCGCAGCGCGGGCCAGAGGCGCCACAGGAACGCATAGGGCTCCCCCACTTCGTGATACATGTGGATCAGGAACACGCGGTCGAAAACTGTGTTCCGGAATGCGCGGATCGTCGACCGCGCCGGGCTTGATCGACACGTTGTCGAGCCGGTCATGCTCGACGCGCGCGCCCAGCTTGCGCAGCGCCGCCTCGTCGATGTCCTGCGCCAATACGCGCCCCTTGGCGCCGACACGGGCCGCCAGACGGACGGTGTAATAGCCCTCGCCCGCGCCGATATCGGCCACGGTCATGCCCGGCTGGATCGCGGCCAGGTCCATGACCGTCTGCGCTTCCTTGCGGTTGTCGCGCTCCGCCTCGGTGGTGAAGCCACTGCCGCCCGGTCCCGATACGGGCCTGTCCGCACGCGGGAACGCCCGCGCAGTCGGAGCCCGATCCTCGTCGGACGGCCGCTGGCACGACGCCAGCGCCACGCAGGCCACCCCGATCAGGCCCGCCCGCAGGCCCAGGGCAGCCAGCCTGCTCAATCGTCGTCTTCCACGGCGACCTTTTCGCCGGTCACCTTTTGCGAGAGCGCCGCCGCCATGAACGGATCGAGCGCGCCATCCAGCACGTCCGTGGGATTGGTCGAAACCACACCGGTGCGCAGGTCCTTCACCTGCTGGTAGGGCTGCAACACGTAGGAACGGATCTGGTGGCCCCAGCCGATTTCGGTCTTGGCAGCATATTCGCCGCTCGCCGCCGCCTCGCGCTTGGCGAGTTCGGCTTCGTAGATCCGCGCCTTCAGCATGTTCATCGCGGTGGCGCGGTTCTTGTGCTGCGAACGGTCGTTCTGGCTGGCGACGATGATGCCGGTCGGCACGTGGGTGATGCGCACGGCAGAATCGGTGGTGTTGACGTGCTGCCCGCCCGCGCCCGATGCACGGTAGGTATCGATCTTCAGATCGGACGGATTGATATCGACCTCGATGTTGTCGTCGATTTCGGGATAGACCCAGACCGAGCTGAACGAGGTGTGCCGCCGCGCCGAGCTGTCATAGGGGCTGATGCGGACGAGGCGATGGACGCCGCTTTCCGTCTTGGCATAGCCATAAGCGTTCTCGCCCTTGATCAGCAGCGTGGCCGACTTGATGCCGGCGGCTTCGCCGGCGTGGTAATCGACCAGATCGACCTTGTAGCCATGCCGTTCGGCCCAGCGCGTGTACATGCGCTGGAGCATTTCCGCCCAGTCCTGGCTTTCGGTGCCGCCCGCGCCAGCGTGGACTTCGAGATAGGCGTTGTTGGCGTCGGCCTCGCCGGCCAGCAATGCCTGCACCTTGTCGTTGTCCGCCCGTTCGGCCAGCGCCGCCAGCGTCGCCAGCCCTTCGTTGATGGTGGCTTCGTCGTCCTCCATCTCGCCCAGTTCGACGAACTCGATCGCGTCGGCCATTTCCTGGCCGATCTGGTTGACTGTGCCGATCGCGGCTTCCAGCCGGCGACGCTCGCGCATCACTTCCTCGGCCTTCTTGGGATCGTCCCACAGCTTCGGGTCTTCGACGCGCGCGTTGAGTTCATCGAGCCGGCGGACGGCGCGATCCCAATCGAGGAACTTGCGCACCAGCGCCAGCGACGCTTCGATGCGATCGATATGAGCCTGACCTTCGGCCCGCATGACACCTGAACTCCGTAAATGAGCGGAACCGCTTAGCGAAGCGGCGCGCCAAGTAAAGGCCGGTTATCATTGCCCGGCGCCCGCCGATGCGGGTTATGGCGCTCGAAAAGGGGCCTAGCGGCGCGCGCGCAGGCGCTGCACCGCTTCCAGCGTCAGGCGGACGTGATCGCGATAGTCCATGTCCGAATGCACCAGCACGACCCGGCCATCGCGCCCGATCACATAGCTGGTGCGCTTGGTCAGCCCGGTGGACGTGCCATCGCGCTTGAGATCGACGTCATAGGCCGCGATCACCTGCGGCGTGGCGGCGGCCACGGCGAACTTATCGCGGCAGGCTTCGCGCGAAAACTTCTGGAGCGTCGGCAGGTCATCGGCCGACATCCCGACCACGGTGGCCCCGGCGGCACGGAACTGGTCGGTCGCCTCGGCAAAGGCGTGCGCTTCCAGCGTGCAGCCTTGCGTGAACGCCTTGGGGTAGAAATAGAGCACGACCGGGCCACGGCGCAGCGCCTGGCGCAGGTTGAACTGGAACGTCCGCCCGCCCAGCGCGCCTTGCGCCGCGAAATCGGGCGCGCGCGCCCCTTGCGGCAATTCCGCCTGCGCGGCGAACGGGAGGACAAGGGCGATGGCCGCGGCGGCAGCCTTGATGGAGCGTGGGATCATCCCTCTAATATAGCAGGCTCCGCGCCACGCGGGGAGATGCCAAAACGCGGGCTGCCCGATAGGGCGACGAAGCGGGAACAGGGCCGGGTCAGTAGATCCCGCCCTGTTCCTCCACGAAGCCTTCCTCCCCGCCTTCGGGCGCGGCCGCCGCCCCGTGGCGCGCGGCGCGAGCGCGGCGCAGCGCATCGAGCACGGCTTCCTTGGTCGTCAGTTCTTCCTGGTGGATCGTGCGCCGTGGCTCGGTATCGGGCTTGAACGCCTCCCAGATAACCGACGCCTTGGGTTCATCGTTGTTCGGCATGCCGCCGAACACGCGCTTGCCCGAGACGCGATCGATGCGCACCATACGCACGCCTTCGGGCACCGGGAACGGCACATCGGCCCAGCGCGCGCGGGTGGACTGGACGAACTGCTTGAAGATCGGCGCGGCGATGCGCCCGCCCTGGGCATAGCCGCCCAGGCTGCGCGGCTGGTCGTAGCCCATGTACACACCGGCGATGATGTCGGGCGAACCGCCCACGAACCACACGTTCGTGGGCCCGGATGTCGTACCGGTCTTGCCGAACAGTGGCAGGTTGAGATCGCGCAGCGTCACCGCCGTGCCGCGAATGACCACGCCTTCGAGCATGTGGACGACCTGGTAGGCGGTGCGCGCATCCATCACCTGACGGCCCGACGGTTTCAGGCGGGGCATGGGCTTGCCGTCCCACCGCGCCATGTTGCACCCGTCGCACGGCCGGTTGTCGGCGCGCCACACGACCTTGCCGTTGCGGTCCTGCACGAAATCGATCACCGACGGATCGTGCTGGCGCCCATGGTTGGCCAGCGCCGAATAAGCGTTGACCATGCGCAGCACCGTGGTGTCTCCAGCGCCCAGCGCCATCGACAGGAACGGCTTGTAATCGCCGATGCCGACATCGCGGATCGTCTTCACCACGCGATCCATGCCGGTATCGTTGGCGATGCGCACGGTCATCAGGTTGCGCGACTGTTCGAGGCCCCAGCGCATCGTGTGGCTGCCCGAACCGCCTTCACCGCCGAAGTTGCGGAAGCACTTCTGGCCCAGCGCCGCGCCCTGATAGACGCAGAACGTGCCGTCGACGACCATGGAGGCCGGTGTCATCCCGTTATCGAGGCCAGTGGCATAGACGAACGGCTTGATCGTGGAGCCGGGCTGGCGCTGTGCCTGCGTAGCGCGGTTGAACGAGCCCAGCCGCGCATCGAAACCGCCCTGCATGGCCAGAACGCGCCCGCTCTGCGGGTCTTCGACCACCATGCCGCCCGAGACTTCCGGCACGGTCCGCACCGCCCAGGCGTTGCCGTTGGGCGCCACCGTGATCACGTCGCCCGGCTTCATCGCCTGCGGCATGCCATAGAGCGGCCCCGTGGTGCCATCGGCCAAGCCGATCTGGCCGCTATCGCCCCTGCGCGAAAGCACCACGCCGACGCGCCAGTCGAGATAGCGGATCGAGAGGTTGCTGGTGATGAGCTGGGTCTGCCAGTTACCATCGGAGAGGTCGATCGTCGCCACCGGTCCGTGCCACGGCCGCCCGCCCGAATAGCGCAGCAGGCCCGCGCGCAACGCGTCCTGTGCCGCCGTCTGCAACTGGGTATCGAGCGAGGTCCGCACCCACAGCCCGCCGGCATAGACGCTGTTGGGGCCATCCTCGGCCTTTTCGCCGAACTTGTCGATCAGCTGGCGGCGCACTTCCTCCAGGAAATAGCCGGCATCGGCGGTGTAGTTCTCCGCCCGCCGCGCCACCAGGCCCAGCGGTTGCGCCTTGGCCTCGTCCGCCTGCGCCTGCGTGGCCCAGCCGTTGCGGACCATCTGGTCCAGCACCCAGTTGCGGCGCGTCACCGCCTCGTGATGGAACTTGGCGCGGCCATACTTCTCCGGCGCCTTGGGCAGGATGGCGAGAAAGGCCACCTCGTGCAGCTTCAGATCGCCCACATCCTTGTCGAAATAGGCCCGCGACGCCGCCTGCACCCCGAAGCTCTGGCGGCCCAGCGGGATTTCGTTGAGATAGAGCTCAAGGATCTGCTGCTTGGTCAGCACGCCCTCGATGCGCCGAGCCAGGATGAGTTCCTTGAGCTTGCGCGTGATCGAGTATTCGTCGCCCAGCAGGATGTTCTTGGCGACCTGCTGGGTGATCGTGGACCCGCCCCGCGCGCGCTGGCCGGAGCCGAACTTGGTGGCATAATCGAACACCGCGCCAACGAAGCCGGTGTAATCGATGCCGCCGTGCGTCCAGAACGTCTTGTCCTCTGCCGAAAGGAAGGCGTTGATCAGCGGCTCGGGGAAATCGACGAAGCGCAGTTGCACGCGCCGTTCGCGCGCATAGGACGACGCGATCTCGCCATCCGCGCCACGCACCATCGTGGGCAGCGGCGGCTGATAGGTCAGCAGCTTGTCGGCCGAGGGCAGCCCCCGCGCCACGAACACCCAGACAAGGAAATAGAGCGCGACCAGCGCGCCAAGGGCATAACCCCCGAAACGGAACCACTTCCTTTCGCGCCAGGTTTGGCGGAACCATGCAAACAGCCCCGATGCCTCACGGCGGATGCGGTAGCTGATGCTCTTCTGGGGCGTATCTTCGGCCATCGTGCGCGCCCTCTAGCACGCCCTTTCCGTCATAAGCCAGTAGGCGCGCGCATCATGGAGCAATCCCCGCCGCCTCCTGCCGGGCCAGGAAAATCTCCACGGCCTGCGCCACGCGCCCCGCAAACTGCTTGCGCCAGGCGGGATCGATCAGGCGCCGGGCGTCGTCGGGGCTGCTGATATAGCCCGCCTCCACCAGCACCGAAGGAAGATCCAGCGATTTCAGCACGACGAAAGCGGCCTGCCGCTGCGGATTGGCATGAAACGTGACCACCCCCTGCCCTTCCCGCACCACCAGATCGGAGAAGCGCTGCGACCGCTCCCGCATCTCGCGCCGCGAAAGATCGACCAGAATGGTCGCGACCGCATTGGACTTTCCGCCCAGCGCCACGCCGTTGACATCATCGGCGCGGTTTTCGCGTTGCGCCACCAGATCGGCCACCGCATCGGAACCGCGATCCGACAGAGTATAAACCGTTGCGCCGTTTGCGTCCGGCGTTTCCGCCGCATCCGCGTGAATCGACACGAAAAGGTCGGCCTTCAACTGTCGGGCTATGCCGGCGCGTTCCTCCAGCACGAGAAACCGGTCGCTGTCGCGCGTCATTGCCACGCGCACGCGGCCATCGGCGAGCAGCGCTTCGCGCAGCGCCTTGGCGAGGGCCAGCGTGACGTTCTTTTCGCGCAACGTGCCCTCGCCGCTCGCGCCCGGATCGTGACCACCGTGACCGGCATCGATCACCACCAGCGGCCGGCTGGCATCCGCCGGCCCTTCGACGGGTGGCAGGCCAATCCCGCGCGATCCATCAGGCAGCGTCAGCCGCAGGACGTATCCATCGCCGGGATTGCCGATGCGCAGCACGAAATATCCCCACAGCAGCAAGGCCGCCAAAGGCAGCACAAACCCCGCGATGATCCCGACCCGCCGCAACATCGCCATCCGCTATGCAGGTCCGGTTTCGGTCGGTCCAGCCGGAATCGTGGACGGCACTTCCCGCCCGCCCCACACGCATCAAAAATGCCGCCGGGAATTGCTCCGGGGAAATCATCGCCATTGTTTTAATTGCTGGTTTGGATTTGTAATGCTAGCACCCTTCCACCGGGGCAAGCCAGCACCGGCGCCAGCCTTGAATATGCCCTCCCTGCCCCCATTTGACCGGACAGGACGGCGGAACCAGGCAATGTGGAGCCGCTGGCAAAAATCCGGAACGCGGGGATGACGAAGCAGAAACGCTCACTCACCCGCGCCGTGAAGGTTGATGCTGTGATGATGAGCCGAGTTTCGATTGAGCAGAAGCGCCCCGGAAGGGCCGCTCGCGCTTGGTCGATACCGCTTCCGACAGGCCGAAGCCTGACGGAAGCCGGCGCGCGCATTTCGCCGCGCATTGTCAGCACTGCAGACGCAAACCAACCGCCGCCGGGCGGAGAGCGCGACAGGACCGAGGTTCAGGCGCTCCGAACCGGCATTTCCGCATTCGCGATACGTCATGGCCGGGCCATCGCCCGGCTGTCCGGCGTTCGCGCTTCACCAAAGAACCGCGCCCGGTACCCGGATACGATCCCGTGGCGGCGCGGCTGGAGATTCCATAATGACCACGCGCATGCTAATCGATGCGCGCCACCAGGAAGAAACCCGGGTGGCGGTGCTCAAGGGCAACCGTATTGAAGAATTCGACTTTGAATCGGCTGATCACAAGCAGATCAAGGGCAACATCTATCTCGCCAAGGTAACCCGCGTCGAACCGTCGCTGCAGGCGGCGTTCGTCGATTTCGGCGGCAACCGTCACGGGTTCCTGGCCTTCAGCGAAATCCATCCGGATTACTATCAGATCCCCAAGGAGGATCGCGAGGCGCTGCTGGCGGAAGAAGCCGCGCATGCCGAGGAAGAAGCCGCCCTGCGCGCGGCCGAGGAAGACGCGGACGACGGCTTTGGCGATGAAGGCGATGCCTTCGGCGATGAAGAAGGCGTGACCGAAGTCGACACTTCGGAAAAGGACGATGTCGCCACGATCGAAGGCGGCGTGGTCGAAGGGGAAAACGAAGAGGCCGAACAGGACGCCGAGGCGGAAGACGCCTCTGCCGATAACGGCGGTCGCCGCCCGCGGCGCGGACGCCGGCAGGGCCGCGGCCAGGCCAAGGAAGCCGATGAATTGCGCGCCAAGCGCATGGCGCTGCGCCGCCGCTACAAGATCCAGGACGTGATCCAGCGCCGGCAGGTGCTGCTGGTCCAGGTCGTCAAGGAAGAGCGCGGCAACAAGGGCGCGGCGCTGACCACCTACCTGAGCCTTGCGGGCCGCTATTGCGTGCTCATGCCAAATTCCAGCCATGGCGGCGGCATCAGCCGCAAGATTTCCAGCGCTTCGGACCGCAAGCGGCTGAAGTCGATCATCGGCGAACTGGAACTGCCCAAGTCGATGAGCTGCATCGTCCGTACTGCCGGGCTGCAGCGCACCAAACCCGAGATCAAGCGCGACTTCGATTATCTCGCCCGCCTGTGGGACGAAATCCGCGAGCGCACGCTGCATTCCAGCGCGCCGGCGCTGATCCATTCGGACAGCGACCTGATCAAGCGCGCGATCCGCGACATCTACAACCGCGACATCGAGGAAGTGATCGTCGAAGGCGAAGCCGGATACCGTGCCGGCAAGGACTTCATGAAGCTGCTGATGCCCAGCCACGCCAAGCGGGTGAAGCACTATGCCGATCCGGTGCCGCTGTTCCAGCGGTACGGCGCGGAAGACCAGCTTACCGCGATGTACGATCCGGTGGTCCAGCTGAAGTCGGGCGGCTATCTCGTCATCAACCCGACCGAAGCGCTCGTTTCGATCGACATCAACTCGGGCCGCTCCACCAAGGAGCACGGCATCGAGGCGACCGCGCTTTCCACCAACCTGGAAGCGGCCCGCGAAATCGCGCGCCAGCTTCGCCTGCGCGACATGGCCGGCCTTGTGGTCATCGACTTCATCGACATGGAGTACGGATCGAACATCCGCAAGGTCGAGAAGGCGATGAAGGACGCGCTGAAGAACGACCGCGCGCGCATCCAGGTGGGCCGCATTTCCGGCTTCGGCCTGATGGAAATGAGCCGCCAGCGCCTGCGCACCGGCGTGCTGGAAGCGACCACCCGCGCCTGCCCGCACTGCGATGGTTCGGGCCTGGTCCGCACCGCCTCGTCCGCCGGCCTTTCGGCGCTGCGCATGATCGAGGACGAAGCCGCCAAGGGCCGTGGCAGCGTCATCACGCTCTACGCCAGCCAGGAAGCGACGATTTACGTCCTCAACACCAAGCGCGCCGATCTTGCCGAGATCGAGGCCCGCTATGGCGTGACGGTGGAAGTGATCCCCGAAGGCGAGAACGAAGGCGCCAAGATGCGCGTTGCCTCGCGCGGGCCGAAGCCTGAGTTCCAGCCGCGCTTCGAACCCATCGTCGAACCGGAGGAAGACGACCTCGCCGACGAGGCGTTCGACGACGAGGACGAGGAAGAAGAAGCCGAGGCGCGCGGCGACGACCGCGACAACGGCGATGGCAATGGCCGCCGCAAGCGGCGCAAGCGCCGTCGCGGCCGTGGCCGGCGCGACGACGAAACGGCGCAGACCGAGGACGGCCGTTCGGCCGACGACGGCGATGGCGAAACCGAAGCGCGTGATGCTGAAACGGCAGACGATGCCGATGATGCCGAGGAAACCGAAAGCAACGTTGCCGCTGGCGAGGATGCTGAGGGTGACCGCGGCCCCCGCAAGCGTCGCCGGCGCAGCCGTCGCCGCCGTGGCGGCGGTCGTGAAACGGATGGCACCGAAGGCGGTGAAGAGCTGAGCGCGGCGGAAGAAGCGGCTGCTCCGGAAGAAGCGCCGGAAGAAACGCCCCAAGAAACGGTTGCCGAAGCACCGGCTGAGACGGTCACTGCCGAAGCCGCGCCTGCGGACGAGGCTCCGGCCAAGCCCAAGCGCACCCGCCGCAAAAAGGCCGAGGCCGCTCCGGCGGTCGAGGAAGCGCCGGCTGCGGAAACGGCCCCCGCTGAACCGGTTGCCGCCGAGGAAGCTCCGGCCAAGCCCAAGCGCACCCGCCGCAAGAAGGCAGAGGCCGCTCCGGCTGCCGAGGAAGCGCCCGCTGCGGAAGCGGCCCCCGCCGAACCCGCTGCCGCCGAGGAAGCTCCGGCCAAGCCCAAGCGCACCCGCCGCAAGAAGGCCGACGCTACTCCGGCGGACGAAGCGGCAGAACAAGCGCCCGTGGCCGTCGAGGCAGCCGAGCCGGTTGCCGCCGATCCGGCCGCCGACGCCGAAAATGCCGAAGCCGAAGGCGGCGCATCGCGTCGCGGCTGGTGGCAGCGCACGTTCGGCGCCTGACGGCACCCGTCATTGGACAACAAAAAGCCCTCCCCGGACAGCCGGGGAGGGCTTTTTCGTGCAGGCCGGCGCATTACGCTGTCTTGAACGCGCTGCCCCATTCCATCCAGGACGCCCAGCGCGGCATCTTCGGCATGTACCGCTGACCGCTGTCTTCCACGGCGAAGCCCGCCTGCCGGACGGACGCGATCACCGGCCGCGTCAGATGGCATCCCCCCATCAATGGAACCCAGAGCGGCTCCAGCCGGCGCTGCCAGCGCTGCACGCCGGGATCGGGCGCCTGCCCGTGTTCGAGGAACAGCAACCGCCCGCCGGGCTTCAGGATGCGCCGCATTTCGCGCAGGACCTGCGCGGAATCCCCCACCGAGCACAGCGTGTAAGTGCAGACAACCGTATCGAAACTGTCGTCCGCGAACGGAATGGCCTCGCCCACGCCTTCGCGGATATCGGCCTGCCAGCCCTTCCTTTCCACTTCCGCGCGGGCATAGTCCAGCAGCTTGCCCGAGGGGTCCAGCCCGGCGAACGCGGTTACTGCATCGGCATCGTAGAACTGCTGGTTTATGCCCCCGCCGCAGCCGAGCTCGAACACGCGACCGCGCGCCTGGGGCACCACGCCGGCCCGCAATTCCATGATCGCATCGGCGCTGCACGCGCATCGGATCATCCGTGGCAGGATCTTGTCCTCATACCATTGTCTGATACCCATCCCTCTCCCTCTCGCTCGCCTTTCACGCTTCAGTTGCAGAGTGCGCATGCCCACAATCTTCGACAAGCCGGAAACACCGCGCGTTCCGCAGCATGGTTCCGCCAGAGCGACGGCAAGCCGCCCCAACCAATTGTGCGCCGCAAGGGGCATTACCCGTCTGTCCCCCTTGCCCCGCGCGCCGGTTTCGCTAATGACCGACTCGAATTGGAGCCAACCACGCGCAACGGGGACATTTTGATGGCGACCTTCTCGCTTCCGAAGAATTCCAAGATCACCGGAAAGTCCCGTCATCACGCGGCGGCGACCCAGGGGCGGATCCGGAAGTTCAAGGTCTATCGCTACGACCCCGACAGCGGCGAGAACCCCCGCTACGACACGTTCGAGATCGATCTGGACCAGTGCGGCCCGATGGTGCTCGACGCGCTGATCAAGATGAAGAGCGAGCAGGACCCGACGCTGACGTTCCGCCGGTCCTGCCGCGAGGGCATCTGCGGTTCGTGCGCGATGAACCTCAACGGCCGCAACGGCCTGGCCTGCACCACGGCGATCGAGGATCTCAAGGGCGATATCCGCATCACCCCGCTGCCGCACATGGAAGTGATCAAGGACCTTGTTCCCGATTTCACGCACTTCTACGCGCAGTACGCCTCGATCCGTCCCTGGCTGCAGACGGTTTCGCCCACGCCCTCGGGCAAGGAGCGACTGCAGTCGCCCGAACAGCGCGAAAAGCTGGATGGCCTTTACGAATGCATCCTGTGCGCGTGCTGCTCCACCTCCTGCCCGAGCTATTGGTGGAATTCGGACAAGTTCCTTGGCCCGGCGATCCTGCTGCAGGCCTATCGCTGGCTGGCCGACAGCCGCGATGAAATGACCGGTGAACGGCTGGACGAGCTGGAAGACCCCTTCCGCCTCTACCGCTGCCACACGATCATGAACTGCGCCAACGTCTGCCCCAAGGGCCTGTCGCCGGCGCGCGCGATCGCCGAAATCAAGAAGATGCAGGCCGAGCGGGCGGTCTGACCCGCAGATGGCCTTCAGCTACGGGCCTTCGGACCAGCATCCCGGCTGGTTTACCTGGAACCTCGCGGACCCGACCCGGTTCAACGCCCAGACGATGGGCGACCTTGTGGTGCGCGAGGAAGAGGCGCCGGGCGGCAAGCGGCAGGTTCGCCTGCGCATGTTTCCCGAACGCCGCCACAGCAACCTGCTGGATGCGGTCCACGGTGGGGTCACGCTGGCGCTGATCGACATCTCGCTGTTTTCTGCGATGCGCCTGCTGCTGAACGGCGATGCGGCGGGTTCCGTCACGCTCGACCTCGCGACGCAGTTCATCGGCGCCGGCCGGATCGGCCAGCCGCTTGATTCGGTGTGCGAAGTCCTGCGCGAAACCGGCCGGCTCGTGTTCCTGCGCGGCCTGGTGGTGCAGGAAGACGAAACCGTCGCGTCTTTTACCGGCACGGTCCGCAAACCTTCGCGTAAATGACCCGCGTTTCGGAACGCTATGCCGAACTGGTCGCGGCGGGAGAACTGCGGCCCGATCCGGAACAGGCCGCCGCCGCCGCCAGGCTCGACCGACTCCAGCAGGAACTGGAAGCACCAGCGCACACGCCCGGCTTTTTCGGCAAGCTGCTGGGCCGCAAGGCGCAAGACCAGCCGCGCGGATTGTACATGTGGGGCGGCGTGGGGCGCGGCAAGTCCATGCTGATGGACCTGTTCCACGACAACCTTGCTATCACCGCCAAGCGCCGCTCGCACTTCCACGAATTCATGCTCGACGTGCACGCGCGCCTGCGCGAGGAGCGCAAGAAGGAAAGCGGCGATCCGATCCTGCCGGTCGCGGCCGCGATCGGGCAGGAAACGCGCGTGCTGTGTTTCGACGAGATGGTCGTGAACAACAGTGCCGATGCCATGATCATGAGCCGGCTGTTCACCGCGCTGATCGTGGACCATGCCGTTACCGTGGTGACCACATCCAACCGCGCGCCGTCGGAACTCTACAAGGACGGGTTGAACCGCGAGCACTTCCTGCCGTTCATCGCGCTGGTCGAAAGCCGGCTGGACGTGCTGACGCTCAACGGCCCCACCGATTACCGGCTGGAGCGGATGCGCGGCGTCGGCACCTGGCATGTGCCCAACGGACCGGCAGCCACGGAGGCCACGCGCGAAGCGTTCTTCCGGCTGACCGACTATCCCCCCGAAGACAGCCTGCACGTCCCGTCCGCCGATATCGACGTGGGCGGCGGGAGAATGCTGCATGTGCCCAAGAGCCTGAAGGGCGTGGCCGTGTTCAGTTTCAAGCGGCTCTGCGCCGAAGCCCGCGGCGCGGCGGACTATCTGGCCATTGCCCGCAAGTACCACACCGTGATCATCGTCGGCATCCCGCGCCTGGGGCCGGAAAACCGCAACGAGGCCGCGCGCTTCGTCACGCTGATCGACGCGCTCTACGAACACAAGGTAAAGCTGATCGCCGCCGCGGATGCGGAACCGGCGATCTTTACGAAAGCGGCGATGGTCGCTTCGAGTTTGATCGCACCATCAGCCGCCTGATGGAAATGCAAAGCCAGGACTATCTCGCGCTGGGACACGGCGAGAACTGACAACGCCTACGTGGCGAACCTGCCTGGCTCATACCGACAGCGGCTGCCGCTCTTTTGCGCCCCCGGCGACCCGATCCACCAATCCGCTGGCGCGAATCACCCAACAAAAAACCCGCGCGAAACCGCACGGGTTAACCAAAAAACTCAAAATCAATAACCCGGGCTCCACCAAAATCCGTGGAAATCAGAAAACCCAGGAATGACAGAAAACGGGCACTTCCTTGCGGAAATGCCCGTATTTTCAGTGCTTCAGATCAGCTGAAGCAGCCAACGCCAAATCGACATAGCTTTTGCCTCCATCCACGGTTGGAAGCAAAAATTATCATTAACGTCGAGGGTTAACAATCCCTAAACGATTCCGATCTGGATGTCGGCCGATCTGCGGTAGGTCTGGATGAAGTCCGCGAAGGATTGCGGTTTGCCGAGGTAGTACCCCTGCGCGTAGTCGCAGCCCAGCTCCATCAGAAGCTGAAGCGTCGCCTCGTCCTCGATCCCCTCGGCCACCACTTCCTGGTGAAGATCGTGCGCCAAGGCGATCGTATAGGCCGCGATCGCGCGTTCGCGCTCTGCCGTGGTGATTCGCGAAACGAACCGGCGGTCGATTTTCAACTCATCGCTCGGCAATTCGGCCAGGTAGGAAAGGCTCGCCTCGCCGGTGCCGAAATCGTCGATCGAAAGGCGGAAGCCCAGTGCGCGCAATTGCGAAAGATTGTGACGTGCCGCCGGGCGGTTGTGGACGCTGGAGGTTTCGGTGACCTCGATGGTCAGGAGCGAGGGATCGATCCCGCGCCGCTGCACCACCTCGGCGATGTTCGACACCAGGTTCGGCTTGTCGACCATCTGTGCCGAAAGGTTGATGCTCATCTGGAAACGCGGCCCCAGGGCGTTGATTTCCAGCGCGGCCGTAATCGCCTCTTCCAGAACCCAGAAGGTCAGCGCGTCGATCCGCCCTGGCCGCTCCGCCTGCAGGATGAAGGCATCGGGCGCAATCGGCCCGCGCGTCGGGTGGTTCCAGCGGATCAGGGCTTCCGCGCCGCAGAAGCGCTTTTCGGCAAAGTCCCACTGTGGCTGAAAGGCCAGCCAGATATCGCCGTTGCGCAGGCCTTCATCGATGCGCGCATGAAGCGAAAGTTCCCACGGCGCTTCGGCAAGGCGAGCCGCTTCGAACAGTTCGATCGACCGGCCGCTGGTCAACGCCTCGTTGGCGCTCGCGAGCGCGGAATTGACGCGCGCAAGGGCATCCACGCCCTCGTTGCGGTCGAGACCGAAATGGATGTTGGTGTCGAACGTGTGCTCGCCGATCTGCAGCGGAGCCGAAAACAGCGCGCGCAACCCTTCAAGGTGGTTGAGCTGCATTTCCAGCGGCCGCGCTTCCTCGGTCCAAGCGAAATGACCGCCATCGCCGTTGTAGATCTCGCTGCGTCCCGAGCCGACGGACAGGCGGCGCGCGATCTGCCGCGCGCATTCCCCATGGAGTTCCTTGGGCAGCGTCGCGAGGATTTCCTCATAGCGCGCGATCACCGCGACCACCACGTCGCGCCCGACCTCGATTTGCTTCGAGGTGAGCGACAGAAGATTGGGCAGGCCCGACGCGCTCGTGTGCTGCACGCGACGGCGCCATTTCTGCCACAGGCGGATGCTGCCATAGATCGCCATCGTGGCGAGAAGCTGATCGGTGAAGCTGAGGATGCCAAATTCGACGAGAATGGCGGGCAGCACGAACGTGACGGCGCAGGCGGCGATATAGAACAGCGCCTTTTCCCGACGCGATCGGGCATTCGCCGCCAGCGCGAGGCAGACCGCCAGCAGGCCGAGCAGCACAAGGCGCGGCAGCACGATGGCGAAAGGACGCCGCAAACCCTCCGATCCGGCGAAGGCCAGCGCGATGTCGGGCGTGCGACCGTGCCCGAAGTATCCGATCGGTCGGCCTGCCGTTCCAAAATCGCTGATGACGACGGTGCGGCCGGTCAGCAGGCCCGGCGCGAACTTGCCGTTGAGCAGCTTGCTGACAGGAAGCTGCGGCACCGAATCCGGATCGAGCGAGAAATCGGGAACATAGACCCCGCCCTCACGCCCGCGGATACCGGCAACCGCCGGGCCGACCGTGGGATAGGACTTGCCATCGATCCGCACCGCATAGGGCGCGGTCGTGGCGAAATCGATGAAGTTCGCATTCCATTTGGAAATGGCGATGCGCGAACGCGGCACCACGGAGGAGGCAGGGAACAGGAACTCGCCGTGCGAATCCGCATCCACGCTGTTGTTGCGCAGAACCAGCGAGAAATCGTCCCCCAGTTCACCGATGGCACGCGCCAGCGCGCGATCGCCCCAGATCGACTGACCGGTATCGACGCGCGCGTCGAGCACGACCTTGCGCGGAACCTGCCGTCGCACCAGTTCGAGCAACCGGGCCTGTTCCATCGTGGTCCAGCCGCTGCTCTTCGTCGATCCCGAACCCTGGTTATCCAGCGGGATAACGATAACCGGCTGCGAGATCGCGTGGCTTGAGAGGCGATAGCGAACGTTCCAGTAGATCTGGTCCAACGGCTCGGCAATGAACACCAGGCTGCATATCAGCCCAATGAGCACCGAGATTGAAACTGGCGATCGCAGAAAGTTTCGCATGGACCGTCACGAAAAAGGTTACGATCGGCGTCTAATCCGAAATGGTTTATATGACATTACCATGGTTACCGCCCATCAACCAAATTGAACAGGCGGTGAAGCACGCTCCCGGCGATCGCACGGAAGCGCACGCCCTCCCGCGGCGGGGCGGATCAGGATAGCAGCGCCAGGCTGCGATCCAGCATCAGCACTTGCCACAGCAGGCGGGAATGGTCGGCACGGCCCGCGATATGAGCCTCGGCGATATCGCGCAGCACAGGAGCACGGAACCAGCCCGTTCGCGCCAGCACGCCACCTTCTGCCACCGCCCTGGCCTCTCCGGCCAGCGGTCCGCGCAGCCATGCGGCGATCGGGGTGACGAAACCCATCTTGGGGCGAAACAGCACGTCTTCGGGCAGATAACGGCGCATCACGTCCTTCATCAGCCATTTGCCCGTCGCGCCGCGCACCCGCATGGCCTCGGGCAGCCGCGCGCCGAATTCCAGCAAGCGATGATCGAGCAGCGGCTCGCGCGCTTCAAGGCTGACCGCCATGCTCGTCCGGTCCACCTTGGTCAGAATGTCGCCGGGCAGATAGAACTTGAGATCGGCGTATTGCGCCCGGTCCAGCCCGGAACGCCCCGGCGCCCGGCGCATCATCTCCACAAAAGGCTGTTCGGCGCGATAATCGCCCCGCAGCCGCAGGAAATCCTCGCCATACAGGCGTTCCCGCAGTTCGACCGGCGTGACGGAGAGCGATCGGGCATAGCCCTCCTCTCCGCTCCGCGCGAGATTGAGGAAGGTTGCCTTGGCCCGCAGCGGGCGTGGCGCCCAGTCCGCCTTGGGCCAGAGCCGCCCCAGCGTGCCGAACACCGGCGTTCGCAAGCCTTGCGGCAGCAGCGCCCGCACGGATTCCTCGCGATGCTGGAACACCTGCCGGCGGTATCCGGCGAAAGCTTCGTCCGCGCCATCGCCTGAAAGCGCCACGGTCACATGCTCGCGCGCAAGTTCGCAGACCCGGAACGTCGGCAGGGCGGAGGCATCGGCGAAAGGCTCGTCGAACATGCCCGCCAGCCGGTCGATCAGCGCGAAATCGTCCGACGCTACCACCCGCTTGCGGTGTTCGGTGCTGAACAGCGCGGCCACCTTGTCGGCATAGGCCGTCTCGTCCAGCGCCTGCACGTCGAAGCCGATGCTGCAGGTCTTCACCGGATCGGTGCTGGCTTCCGCCATCAGCGCCACGACGCTGGAACTGTCGACCCCGCCCGAAAGGAAGGCACCCAGCGGCACATCGGCCATCATGCGCGAGGTAACCGCCTCGCGCAGGCGGTGCAGCAGGTGCGCGCCCAGATCGGCGGTATTGCCCGGCTCCCGGTCGGCAAAGGAGATGTCCCACCACTGCACCGGCGGTGCAGGCGGCGCATCGTGGCGCAGCAGCCGGTAATGGCCCGCCGGCAGCTTTTCCACGCCCTTCAGGATGGATCGGTGATCGGGCACGTAACCCCAGGCGAGATAGTCCTCGATCGCCAGCGGATCGATATCCCGCCGCAGCATGGGATGCGCGAGCAGGGCCTTCAGTTCCGAACCGAAGATCACGCTGCCATCGGCCAGTTGCGCGGTGAACAGGGGTTTCACGCCCAGCCGGTCGCGCGCCAGCAGCAGCGTCCGCTGCCGCAGGTCATAAAGCGCGAAGGCGAACATGCCGTGCAGGCGCGGCAGGCAATCGACGCCCCAGCGCTGCCACGCAGCCAGAATTACCTCGCTGTCGCCGTCAGTGTGGAACTGCGCGCCATCGGCCTGCAATTCGCGGCGCAATTCGCGGAAATTGTAAATCTCGCCGTTGAAGACGAGCATCGCCGAACCATCGGTGGCGGCCATCGGTTGAGGCGATCCCGCCAGATCGATGATCGCCAGCCGGCGGTGCCCCAGCGCCACGCCGGGAGCAGTCCATATCCCCTGCCCGTCTGGCCCGCGATGCGCAATGGCATCGCACATCCGCTCCAGCCGCGCCGGATCGACCGGCTTCATGCCCTCCGTGTGGAAAATGCCCGCGATGCCGCACATGCCTCCGCGCCTATCGCATGTTGCCGGTGCGGTCCATCCAGGTCGCTACCGGACCGGTAGCACCCAGGAACGCGCGAACGGCGGCTTCCGTCTGCCCATCGCTGCCTTCGGACGACACGATCAACGCGGCTGTGGGCCGGCGACGCAACAGCAGCCGGTCAGCGATGTTGGCCAGCTTGAGCCGCGCGTTGCTGCCGGTCAGCAGATCGCCGGTGCGATACCAGGTGAGCGCGAGGCGGTGGACCGGCCCCGGCGCCTGGATCACATCGGACTTCGCACCTTCCAGCGCCAGACCCGGCTTTTCCCAGGCCCAGCTGCTGCCCAGCGGCAAGGCACCCTGCCCGAAGCCGCCAGCCTCCTTGCCTTCGGCCTGCCCGGCATAGAGCGCGTAGGACACCTCCACCCGATGGCCCTTCGCATCGGCGTAACTGCCCAGCAAGCGATGCTCGGCGCCCGTGTGCAACGGCTGCCAGGGCGCGGCAGGCGCCATGTCTACCCGGTGCCAGCCCGGCACGTGGGGCAGCAGTATTTGCGCAGGGACGGGCGCTTCCAGCCGGTTGGCCATCGCCCCCCAGCCCATGAACAGCGCGGCGGTTCCCGCCAGCGCGCCCAGCGCCCGGCCTTCGGGCCAGCGCAAGCGGGCCAGCCGGCCCAGCAACGGAGAGGCCGCGATCGCATCCGCATCGATCATCGGATCATCGATCGCGCGGTCGAAGAACTTCCAGCCGGCGGCCATGACCAGCGCCATCACGATGGCGAAGAACACCCAGCCATAGAACACATGGTCGAACCCGGCGGCGAAGCCGATGCCGACCTTTCCGGCGATGAACACCGTGCCCCACGCGCGCACGCCGTTGGCGAGGATCGGCACCACCAGCGCCATTGCCATGAACGCCGCACGGCGCGGCCAGCTGCGGAAGCAGACGTTGGCGACCAGCGTGCCATAGGCCACCATCGCGATCAGGAATTTCACGCCCGAACAGGCTTCCGCCACTTCGAAGTAGCCGCCCGGGGCGGTGATGAACACGCCGTCGATCGTGGCGGGGCCTCCCGCCACGGACAGCAGCAGCATCGTGATCCTGGCCGTCACGGTCTGCAGCGTCGGGATCATCTCGTCCCCGGCGGGCACCAGAAACAGCATGTAGAACAGCGGAAACGCCAGCGCCACGCCCACGCGAGGCCCCAGCAGCGTCAGCACGCTCGCCTGCAACATGACCACCACCGCCAGTTGCCGCGCCAGCGAAAAGCCGGAGAAATCGCCCAGCATCCACAGGAAGCACGCCCCGCCGAACGGCAGCAGCCCCGGCCACCAGGCGGACGGCACGAGGCGCAGCAATCCGTCCGTCCGCAGCCAGACCAGCCAGCCGAGTATCAGCGGGATGAGCAGCGCGTGGTTGTAGGTCGAACTGTCCCACCATTGCAGCGCCATGTCGCGCCAATCGCCGGCGAACAGCGCGAACACGCCGAGCCATGCCGTGGCGACGAACAGCAACGGCCGCCGCCAGCTTTCCGGCAGGGCCAAAACGAAACGCTGGATTGAGGACAAGGGCGCGGCATCAGGCCGCATGGCGATCCCCCCTGCGGTCCGCGCCCAGCAGGGCCGGCAGCGGGTCGAGCGCGCGGTCCCAGCCGCACCGGTCGACCACGAAGCGCCGCCCCGCCGCGCCCATGCTGCGCGCCAGCGCCGTATCCGCAAGCAGCGTCATCGTGTGCGTGGCGAAATCCTCCGGCCCGTCCGCGACCGCGAGGTCCTGCCCCACGCGCGCGGGAATACCGGTGGCCGCCGCTCGCGTCGCCAGCACGGGGCGCGCCATGGCCATCGCCTCCAGGACCTTGTTCTGCACCCCGCGTGCGATCAGCAGCGGCGCGACCACCAGATCGGCCCCGGCCAGCCACGGACGGACATCGGGCACCGTGCCGGTCACGCGGCATCCGTTGCGCCCGTGTAGCGCCTGCACCTCGGCAACGGGCGCGCGACCGACCACGTTGAATTCCGCCTGCGCAAAGCGTTCGCGCACGCGCGGCATGACCTGGCGCGCAAAGAATTCCACCGCCGCCACGTTCGGCGGATAGTCCATCTGCCCGGTGAAGACGATCTGCGGCCCGGCGCGCAGCATGTCTGGCGCGGGTGCAATGCCGGATGGATCATAGAACCGCCAGTCGATGCCGTTGGGCAGCGCCATCACCCGCGTACCGCGCCGATGCTGCAGGCGATCGCGGAACAGCGTGGCTTCCTCATCGGTCACCAACACGCTGGCGGTGGCGCGATGCGCGATCTTTTCCTCGAACCGGCGCAGGAGGTTCGCCTCGCGCCGGTACATCACCCGCACCGCTGGATTGCCTGCGCGCGCATAGGCTTCGAACTTGGCGGAATCGACATCCACAAAGTCCATCACCACCGGCCCGGTGAAATCCTCCGGAATGTATTGCGCCATCTGCCCGGAGAACACGAAGATCGCCGAGATCGGCCGGGTGGCCAGCGTTTCGCGCACGAAGCGGCGGATGGCCGGCGAGGAAAACGCGGTCAGGCTGACGGGCTTGCCCGTTGCCAGCGCCTGCGCGGCGGCTACGGGAACCGACTTGGTCCGCGCGACAAGGCACAGGCTGGCCGAAATCGCCGCCAGTTCCGGTTCGTGCGACCAGTCCGCCTCGTCATCGGCGAAACACGCGACATGAACCGGCGCCAGCGCGCTGATCCGGCGCAGCATGTGACACGAGCGGATCTTGTCGCCGCGATCGGGCGGAAACGGCATCCGGTGCGCCAGAAACAGGATTTCGCCCATGGCCGCGCCCGTCACGCCAGCCCGGTCGCGATCAGCGGACCGAGCCGGTTCGCGATCGGCAGCGGCAGTTTCTGCCACGCGGCGATCTTGGCGCGATAGCGCGGGCTGAGCGGATTGACGTCGCGCGGAGGAACGCCATCGGCGGACCAAGTGGCATAGGACAGCGGCTCTGGCACGAAGCCCCAGTTGCGCTTGAAATGGTAGGCGCCGCTGTCGGTCTTGGACCGGCCGAAATCGAACCGGTCGCAACCCCGGCCGCGCGCGTGGTTCATCAGCGCGTAGTACATCACGTCGTTGGCGCGCAGCGCGCGCGCCGCGAACACGCCACCGCCCCAATAGGGCATGACCGCGCCGCGATGGTACAGGCTCAGCACGCTGGCGACCGGCTTGCCCTGGTGCAGCACCGTCAGGATATCCGCATCCGCAACGAAGAGGTCCATCACCGCGTCGAACAGGCACTTGGGGAATACCGGCGTGCCCAGGTTGCGCACGGATTCGGCATAGACCGCGTAGTGCATCGCGCGATCCGCCCCGGACCGGCCGACCCGCACTTCCAGATCGTTGCCCAGCCCCTTGCGCACTTCCGCGCGCTGTTTGCGCGGAACGGCAAGCAACTGCGCCTCGTCGTCGGCGGCCAGCGGCAGGACGAAGCCGGCGTGGCTATCCTGCTTGATGTGCCAGCCCGCGCCGTCTGGCATCACGCCGCCGCGCAGTTCGATCGTCGGCGTGGACAGGCGGCGGGCCAGTTCGCGCGCGGCATCGAACAGCGCCGTGGCTTCGCCCGCATCGCCGATCAGCCCGCCGCCCACTGCGAACCCGGTCGAGACCAGCGCGCGGCCGAAAAGCGGGGAGTGCGCCGCGTGCAACGGCAGCATCGCGGTAATCGCGCCATCACGCTCGGCCAGCAGCAGGTGCGCGCGGTGCCCGGTGGCGCGCTCCACGGCGTCGATCCATTCCAGGCGGTGGAAGGCCGTGGCGGCGGGGTCTTAGGCCAGGAACCGCGCCATAGCCGGGCGGTCACCCGGATCGGCAAGGCGCACGCGGGCCGCCAGGAAGCGGAATGGCGCGTTCATGCCGCCTTCCCCAGTACGGGTTGCGCCGGCAGAGCCAGGGCCATCTGGCCTGCGGCCACCTCGTCCATGCGCCCCCAACGGAAATCGCGGATCAGCCGGTCCAGCTTGGCCGCCATGACCGTGAGGTTGGTATAGTGCCGCACCTTCGAGCGCAGCGGCGCGGAAGCGACGCGTGGCTGTTCCGGATCGATTTCCCACGGATGGAAATAGAACACGGCCGGCCGGCCATCCACGGTGTTGACCTGCCGGATCGCCCAGCGTGAAACGGTATAGGGCAGCAGGCGGAAGAAGCCACCGCCGCCGGCCGCCATACGCCGGCCGGCCACTTCGGCCGTCGTTACCGGGATCTCGATGAGGTCCGCACCTGCGACCGGACGGAAGGCGAAACGCGGCGCCTCGCGCCAGCCGTAGTGATCGTGCACGATCGGCGCGACGCTGGAAGAATAGGCATAGCCCTGCTCGGCCAGCACCTCGTGCGCCCAGGGCGTGCGCGCATCGATCGAGAAGCTGGGCGCGCGATAGCCGGTCACGCGCTGGCCGCCGGCATCTTCCAGCACCGCCCGCGCCCGCGCGATGTCCTCGGCAAAGGCCTTGGCGCCCAGCGTGAACACGCGGGCATGGTCCCAGCCGTGGCTGGCGATCTCGTGCCCTTCGTCGGCGATCCGGCGGATCATCGCGGGATAGCGTTGCGCCACCCAACCCAGCGTGAAGAACGTGCCCTTCACCCCGGCATCGGCGAACATGCGCAGAATCACGTCGCAATTGCGCTCGACACGGCAGGAAAGGCCATCCCAGTCCCCGCGATCGATCACGGTTTCGAACGCGCCGACCTGGAACCAGTCCTCGACATCGACCGAAAGGCCGTTGCGCGGCGCCTGGGCGGGCCCTCTGCTGGGCCCTGAGCTGGGCCCTGAGCTAGGCCAGGTCATCGGCACGCTCCCTTCCTCAAGCCGCGAGGCGCGGCTTCTGTTCGCTTTCCAGCCATTCGATCAGCATGGTCAGGACATGGCGGATCGCCTGTTCCTGCTCGGCCAGCCGCATTTCCAGCGCAGCGACGCGACCGTTGGCATCCGTCAGAGCGGCGGCGAGTTCATCGCGGGCCGGGTCTTCCGTCGTTGCGGCCGGGCGCAGTTCGGCAAGTTCGATCACGGCCTGCTGCAGTTCGGCGATCTGTTCGTCGCGGCTGGCCAGCGCCTGCTGGATCATCGACAGGTCGAACGCCGGCTGGGCATGCGCCTGGGGCTCGGCTTCGCCAACCGGCTGAACACCGTGCTCCAGCGCTGGTTCGGGCGCGGCGAAGGAATCCATCACCGGCAATGCATCGGCCAGCGCCGGTTCGGCCGCGGGGGCCGGCCGCGCGGCAACGGCACCGCCCGCCGCATCGCGATCCAGGTCGGTCAGCACGTCCTTCAGCATGGCGCTGTCAATGCGCGGGGACTGCTCGATTGCCCCCATGAGCAGCAGCCGGCTGACGATCTGGTTGATCCGGCGCGGCACGCCACCGCTTGCCCGCGCCAGATCGGCATAGACGCGTGGCTCGAACGCGGGATTGCCCGTCCAGCCCACACGCGCGAGGCGATGTTCGATATACGGCCCCACCTCGCCCGCTTCCATGGCATCGAGATGGTGCGAGGCGATCACGCGCTGGCGCAACTGTTCCAGTTCGGGCGATGTCTGCAGCAGCGTACGAAATTCCGGCTGTCCCAGCAGGAGCATCTGCAGCAGCGGATGCGCGCCAAGCTGGAAGTTCGACAGCATCCGCAATTCTTCGAGTGCGCCGATCGAAAGGTTCTGCGCCTCGTCCACCACCAGCAGGCAGCGGCGGCCGGCACGGGCCTCTTCGTGCAGGAACACCTCGATCGCCGCGAGCGCGGACGCTTTGTCGTGCCCCGGCACATGCAGCCCGAACGCGCGCGCGGCCACGTGGATCAGTTCCTCGCCGTCGAGCTTGCTGGTGACGATCTGGCCGGCGGTCAGCCGCTGGCGGTCGATCGTCGCCATCAGGTGCGCGGCCAGCGTGGATTTGCCCGCGCCGACTTCGCCAGTGATGACGATGAAGCCTTCGCCCTGCGCCAGACCATAACCGAGGTACGACAGCGCCTTGCGGTGCGTCGTGCTCTCGAAATAGAAATCCGGGTCCGGCGTGAGCTGGAAGGGACGTCCTGTCAGCCCATAGAACGTATCGTACATCGAAGCCCCCCGGGGGTTAGAAATTGTAGCGCAGGGCGATCCGGCCCGATGCGACGAGTTCATCCGGCGCCGCCTTGCGGCTGAAGCCATCGATCCCCACCGCCGCGCTACCGACCAGACGATCGGTCAGGTTGCGGAAGTAGGAAGCGTTCGCGCCCACCGCGTTGCTCTTGGCATTGCCAGCCGAACCGCTGTTGTACCAGGCGCTGTACACGGCCACGGCGAAACTGGACCGCCGATCGAGCCGGCCGGACACGCCGCCATCGACATACCAGCTTTCGTCCACGGTGCCATCCGCAAGGCCCAGCACGGTCCCGCGCGCGGCAATGAACTTGCGACGTACATAGCCGGCGCCGATCCCCGCGCGCAGACGGCCCACGGTCATGCCGTAGGTCGCGTTGACGCCGCGGGCGCGGAACACCGACGACGACAGCGAGGCCAGCGCGCCGTTGACGCAGCCGCCGCCAGTCGAACCGATGCCGCAACCGCTGATGTTGCCGTTGAACGGATCACGGCCGACCTCGAAGTCGGTCGGCACGTCGCGCAGCGCATTGCCGAGCGAGGAGCCGAAGCCCGAAATGCCGTCATAGACCGAGATACCCAGCGCGCTGCGCGCGTTGGGCGCATAGCTGAAGCTGCCGTAATAGGTCGTGCTGTCATACCGGCGGCCGACGAAGGCCGAAAGCGATGTGCGCCGGCTGGGCCGCCACATCACGCCGGCATCCCAGCTGAGGCCGCTGAAATCATAGGCGATGGCGCGCGGCTTGGACTTGTCGGTAACGAAGCGGCCGTTGCTGCCGATCACCGGCACGCCGTTGACATCATAGACCGCATCGCGGGCCGAAACCTGCACGTCCTGATACCCGACATCGCCCACCAGCGCGAGGTCCTGCGTCACCGGCAGGGTCACCTGCACGCCGGCGTTCAGTTCGCGATAGCGCTGGTCGAGGTTGGAAATGTCTTCCTGCGCATAACGGCCGCTGGCGGTCACGCCCACCGGCGCGATCACGCCGGGGCGTACGCCTGCCGAAAGCTGCGCCGATTGCGAAAGCGAATGATCGAAGATGTTGGAGCTGGGCTGCCCGGCCACGGCGGTCACGCCGTTCTTGGTATCCACCTTGGTGTAGCCCACCATGTAGGAGCCGTTGACCGCCACGTCGCCGACATGGGTTGCCAGCGCCGGCCCGGCATAGGCCGAATAGATCTGGGTGGTCGCGCTGCTGGTGGCCACGGGGTTGAGGCTGCCCGCCCCGGTCGCATCCACACGGGTCCGCGTCGCCAGGCCACCGGCTTCCACCGACAGCGTGCGGGGGATCAGATCATGCTTCACGCGAGCGAGGCCCGAGATCGTGTCGCCGTTAGCGGTATTGCCCTTTTCGGTGATGCGCCGTTCATAGCGGAAGGACACCGCCCCTTGCGTGTTGCGCCCGTTAAGCGCGACATCGACCCCGGCCGCAATCGCGGTATAAGTCAGCACATCGTCGCCCGGCTTCAGTTCCGCCAGCAGGTTCTGCGACACCTCGAGATAGGGCTGGATGGTGGTCCGCGCTCCCCCACCGGCGGAACGGATCGAGTGCCCGCCGCGTCCTTTCGCGCCAGCATCGCCGCCCGTGGCGCTTCCGCCCGAAGCATCATCGACGTTGCCGTAGTCAAGCTGCTGCGCAAGCGCGGGCGCACCATGAAGCGCCAGCAGCGCGACGGCACCGTACAGGGCGGATTGCGCACCCCGGCGCGAGGAAAAGCGGGCCATTATCATTCCTTGTACCCGTAATAAGAACCGAACCGCCGGCCCGTGGGCGAGAAGCGGGTGCAGTTGAGCAGCAGCCGGATGTTCTCGCAGCCGGAAAGGATGTTCACGGCGTCGCGCAGCTCGGCTTCGCCGGTTTGGTCCGCGCGAACGACCATCATCGCCTGCCCCACGTGCATGGCCAGCTCCGAAGCCGGAGAGGCCGCCAGCGCGGGCGGGCTATCGAAGATGACGATGCGATTGGGTGCGTGCGCCGTCAGCCGGTCCAGAACCGTACGCGTGCGCGCGGACGCCAGGAATTCGGTGTCCGACCCGGTCGAATTGCCGGCCGGCAGCACGAACAGGCCGGGAATGTCCGTACCGAGGATGCAGTCCTCTACTCGCACGGACGGATCGGCCAGCGCGTCCATCAGGCCGGGGCCGCCGGGCAGGCCGAGCGCGGACAGCACGCTGGGCTTGGCGAAATCGGCATCGACCAGCAGGACCTCGTTGTCCTTTTCCGCCGCGATCGACAGCGCCAGATTGGTGGCGCAGAACGTCTTGCCCTCGCCCGGATGGGCGGAGCAGACGAGAATGCGCTCGCCATGCGGGGCACCACGCCCTGCGCGCGAATCCGCCGCCGTCAGCAGCAGCTGGCGCTTGACGATGCGGAATTCCTCCAGCAGCTCCGTCACCGCGCCATCGGGTTCGATCAGGCACTGTTCGCGCAAGTGCAGGCGGTCGATGGGATGCAGCTTGCCCTTGAAGACCTGCTGCGCCGGGATACCGTCGAGCACGGGCTGCGCGTCCACCGGAGCAGGACGATCCACGGCCGCCGGCACTGGTGGCACGGGCGCGAGGGGCGAAACGGGCGCGGCAACGGGCGGAGGCGCAGGCGTATCCGCAGCCGGCGCGCCAGGCGCGGCGGGCACGGGAGCCTGCAACACCTTGCGGAAATCGAACGTCCCCGCGGCCCGCTCGATCAGCGATGGGCCGGTAGGCGGCAGCGGAATCTTGCTCTGGTCGGTCATCTTCAACCCCGCTTCCTCACGCCACCATGCCGCGCTTCATGAACTCGACCGCCAGCAGCAGCACCAGCACGGCCACAAGGCCCGCGCTCGCGCCGGCAAACCATTTGAGGTGCCGGTTGCGCAACGCGCGCGCCTGGCGCGTCAGCGTCAGCGACACGGAACCCAGCACCGGCATCCCGGAGGCCCGTTCGAGTTGGCCGGTGGTGGTATAGGTCGATCGCAACTGCGCCACCGCGAAAGCCGCGCCGCAGCCCGCTCCAAGGCCCACGATCAGCACCAGCATGAGCAGCAAGGGCCGATCCGGGGCCGTCGGCGCGCGCGGCGTGGACGGCGGATCGATCACGTCGAACTTCACCGCATCGTGTTCGGATTCCACCTGCCCGCGCAGGCGAAGCTGTTCGCGATCGCGCAGCAGCTTGTCGTACTGTTCCTTCAGCACGTCATAATCGCGATTGATCCGCGCCGCTTCGGCGGCGACCGCCGGTTCGCTGTATTGCTTGCCGGTAAGCTGGCCGATTTCGCCCTGGAGCGATGCCTTGCGCGATTGCAGCGCCACCACGCTTGCCTCGCGATCCGCCTTGATCGACTGGAGCGAGGAATAGGCCGGGTTGGGCGTACCGCCGACGTGCCCCGTTTCCGATGCCGCCTGCCGGGAAAGGCTGGCGATCTGGCTCTTGAGCGCGATCACGTCGGGGTGGCTGTCGGTAAGGCCGCGCGCGCGCATCGAAGCGAGATCGGACTGCGCCTGTGCCAGCGCACCCTTGGCGCCGCCCGATACGCCGGGCACCATGATCGTCTGCGGCGTGCCCGAAAGCTGGCCGTTGATCGAGGCGAGCGCGCTCTGCGCCGCCAGCAGATCGGATTCGACGCCGCGCAGTTCGGAACGCGCGCTTTCCAGCTTCGCGCCCAGCGATCCGCTGCCGGGAATGAGATCGGTGTTCTTCGCCTCGAATTCCTGGCGCTTCTGCTCCGCGGTTTCGAGGTCCTTCTGCCGATCGGCCAGCTGCTGGTCCATGAAGGCCAGCGTGCTGCTCATCTCGCCACGGCCGCCGGCCAGGTTCTCCTCGCGGAAGATGTCGATCATCTTCTGCACGATGTCCTGCGCCAGCTTGGCGTTCTGCACATCGGTGTAGCCGCCGCTGCCGGAGCTGGCGGAAATCTCGAACAGGTTGTCCTGCTGGCTGACCACCTTGATCCGCGCGCCCAGGCCCTGGACGGCCGATTCCATCTGCTTGTCGCTGGTGATCTTGTCGCCCAGCCGCGTCGCGCGGATGACCTTCTCGAGATTGACCGAGCTGGTCAGCGTCTGGCGCACGCGCTCGATATCGCGCTTGCCGTCGTTGCCCACGCCGATCTGGTCGGACAGCACATTGTCGGTCTGGACGAAGATGCGCGCTTTCGATTCGTAGCTGTTCGGCACCATCGCCACGAAGACCCACCCGACAAGGCAGACCAGCCAGGCGATGCCCAGCGCCAGCCAGCGCCGGTGCCAAATGCCGTAAAGCGCGATGCGCACTTCTTCATAGATGTTGGTCATCGCCGGAAAGGCCCCCTCGTCCCGCCGCCGCTCAGAACGTGCTCTCGGGGATGATGATCACATCCCCGGGCATGAGCAGGACGTTGGCCTTGCTGTCCCCCTTGCGCAGCAGATCACCCAGCTTGACCGCGTATTCCTTCTGCTTGCCGGTCTGCTTGTCGAAGCGGATCAGGCGGGCGCGATTGCCGGCGGCGTATTCCGAGAGGCCACCGACCGCGATCATCGCGTCCAGCAGCGTCATGTTGGCGCGATAGGGGATCGAGGCCGGCTTTTCCGTGGCCCCCACGATCCGCACCTGCTGGCTGAACGTGCCGGCGAACTTGTTGACGATGACCGAGACGATCGGCTCCTGGATGTACTGCGACAACTGGAGCTTGAGGTCTTCCGCCAGCATCGACGGCGTCTTGCCCACCGCCGGCATGTCGGTGATCAGCGGCGTGGTGATGCGCCCGTCGGGCCGCACCTGCACGCTGGCGCCGAGTTCGGGGTTGCGCCACACGAAGATCGTCAGTTCGTCGAGCGGACCGATCACGTATTCCTCGCCCGGCCCTTCCTGCAGAGAGACGAACGAGGCCGGCGGAAGCTGCGGCTTGCCGCCCGAACCCGCGCAGCCCGTCAGGGCAAGGCTTGCCATGGCGGTGCCGGCAAGCAGGCGGGTCAGACGCGTATCGATCGGCATGGACTGTCCTTTTCCGAGCCAGCGGCATCGCTTCCGCCGTCCCGCCAAGGGACGCGAAAGGCACCGCTATTCAGTGTCGGCTATCGCCAAAAAGGGTGAAGATACCGTTAGCCTTCACTGAACCGCGCCCGCGAAACAGCGGGAATTTGCGGCCAGTCCCGAAACGGCACGGATCGGGCGGACAGTATGAAAATCCGCTCCGTTACGGATTCATACGAGGATTTCGGCGGCCGGCCCCTGCCCCAGGAACATCGCCGGGCTGGCGCTGGCGCCATAGGCCCCGGCGCAGAAGATCGCCACCAGATCGCCCGGATGGGCGCGGGGAAAGCCGCCCTTGTCGGCCAGCCGGTCCAGCGGGGTGCAGAGGCAGCCGACGATGCTCGCCTCTTCCTCCACCGGGGCGCCGAACCGCGTGGCGATGGCGCTGGGATAGTTGCGCCGCACCACCGTGCCGAAGTTGCCGCTGGCGGCAAGCTGGTGATGCAGCCCGCCATCGGTAACGAGGTAGATCTCGCCGTGGCTTTCCTTGCGATCGACGATCCGGGTCAGATAGACGCCCGCTTCGCCCACCAGATAGCGGCCCAGCTCGATGCAGAAGTGCGTGTCGGCGAGCACCGCCGGCAGGTCGGCGAAGCGTTCGGCAAGAGCCGCGCCCACGGCCGCGACGTCCACCGGCTCGTCGCCCGGGAAATAGGGAATGCCCATGCCGCCGCCCAGGTTGCACTTGGGCAGCGGTGCGCCGCTTTCTTCCGCCAGCCGCGCCGCCAGCTGCAGCGTCTGCGCCTGCGTATCGGCGATGGCGGCGGTATCAAGCGCCTGACTTCCCGCGAAAATATGGAAACCGCGCCATTCCGCGCCCGCCGCGATCAGGCGGCGCGCCAGCGCCGGCACGCGCTCCGCATCGATCCCGAACGGCTTGGCCCCGCCGCCCATCTTCATGCCCGATCCCTTGAGATCAAAATCGGGATTGACCCGGATGGCAAGGCGCGGCGCCTGACCCAGCCGCTCGGCAATGGCCAGGGCGCGCTCCGCCTCGCCTTCCGATTCGAGATTGAGCGTCACGCCCCTGGCGATCGCCGCTTCCAGTTCGGCATCGCGCTTGCCCGGACCGGCGAAGCTCACCAGCGCCAGGTCGATGCCGGCCGCCTCCACCATCGCCAGTTCGCCCCCCGATGCGATATCGAATCCGTCGACCAGCCCGGCCATATGCGCGAGCAGCGGCCCGAACGGATTGGCCTTCACCGCATAGTGGATCGCCAGCCGCTCCGGCATCGCGGCGCGCAACCCGGCCATCTTCCGGTCGAGCAATTCGCGCGCATAGACGAACAGCGGGGTATTCCCCGCGTCCGCCGCAAGATCGCTCGCCTTGCGACCGGCGATGGCCAGTTCCCCGTCGATCGCGGCGAAACCGGGCGGGATGGGGCCGAGCGGCTTCATGCGTTCTCTCCGCCCGCGAGTTCGGCGGCCAGCGCCACGCGGTCCAGCTTGCCGTTGGGGCTGACCGGCATGTCCGCCCGCCAGTGGACGTGGCGCGGCACCATAAAATTGGGCAGCGCGCGGGTCAGCGCGGGCAGCAGTTCCGCCTCGGCTTTCTCCGGCGCAACGGCGGGCCGGGCGACAAGATGAATCGCGTGCCCCAGGTGCGGATCGGGCAGGCCCAGCGCCACGGCTTCGGCAACCAGCCCGGTGGCGACCGCCGCTTCCTCCACTTCCTGCGGGCTGACGCGGTTGCCCGAGGTCTTGATCATGGCATCGCGACGCCCCACGAAATGCAGCAGCCCTTCGGCGTCGCGCCGCACCCGATCGCCCGACCAGACCGCCATGCCGCCGAGCGCGGAGAACGCCGGCGCGGGGCGAAAGCGTTCGGCGGTGCGTGCGGCATCCTGCCAATAGCCTTGCGCCACCAACGGCCCGGCGTGCACCAGTTCTCCTTCCTCGTCCGGCGCGGCTTCGGCGCCGCTGTCGGCCACGACCATGATCTCGGCAAAGGGAATCGCCCGGCCGATCGAGGTGGGGTGACGATCGACCAGATCGGGATCGAGATAGGTGGAACGGAACGCCTCGGTCAGCCCGTACATCGGATAGAGCCGCGCTTCGGGAAACTTCGCGCGCAAGGCACGCACCAGCGAGGGCGTCAGCGCGCCGCCGCTGTTGGTCAGCCGGCGCAGTTGCCGGGCGGCATCCTCGGGCCAGTCCTGCTCCACCAGTTGCAGCCACAGCGGCGGAACCGCGGCAATGCTGGTCACGCCATCTCGCGCCACGGCCTTCACCACATCGCGCGGGGTCAGGTAATCGAGCGGCACCACCACGCCGCCGGCGTACCAGGTCGACAGCAGCTGGTTCTGGCCGTAATCGAACGCGAAGGGCAGCACCGCCAGCACGCGGTCCACCGCCGTCACCTTCAGGTAGTGCGCCACGCTGACCGCGCCCAGCCACAGGTTCGCATGGCTGAGCACCACGCCCTTGGGCCGGCCGGTCGATCCGCTGGTGTAGAGAATCGCCGCCAGATCGTCGGACATGGCCTGGCTCGGTGGCAGCGGATCGGCCTCCCCGGCAAGACCCGCGCGCACGCCGGCTTCCTCGCACAGCGCGGCCTGCCCGGCATCGCCCGGCTCCAGCGTATCGAGCCGCGCCGTGTTGGAAATCATCAGCCGCGCGCCGCTGTCGGCCAGGATATGCGCCACCTGCGCCCGTTTGAGCAGCGGATTGACCGGAACATGCACCAGCCCGGCGCGCACCGCCGCCAGCGGCATCAGGCACGCCAGTTCGGTCTTGGCCAGCCATGTCGCCACTCGCGCGCCCTTTTCCGGCACCTGCCGGGCGAGCCATGCGGCAAGCCGGCCTACACGGTCATTTAACGCCTCGAAGCTAAGGGTCTCGTTCCGCAGGACCAGCGCCGGGCCTCCCGGCGCGCCGCGCAACGGCAGATGGTCCAGCGGATGAACGGTAGGATCGGGATCGGCGGACACGCGGCTTTCGGACCTTCGCAACGGGGAATTCGGTTCTTGGGCGCCATCGTCTATCACGCCAGTCTTAACGAAGCGCAAGAAGACGCCGCGCTTTCGCGCCTGCTCGGGCGCGAGATGCAGCACGCGCCGTTCGACCGGCTGGACTGGTACGCGCTGCTGGCACGCGAATGCCTCGATCCCGCGCGCTGCTTCCTGGCGACCGCCCGCGATGGGGACGAACGCGCGGTGCTGCCGGTGCGCCAGACCGCGCCGGGCACGCTGGAACCGCTCGGCAACTGGTACAGCTTCTTCACCCGCGCGCGCTGGACCGATCAGGGCGCCGCGCTGCTCGAAGGCATCGCGCGCGACCTGTCACGCACGCACGACGGGATCGTATTGTCGCCGCTGCCCGAGGAAGACGTGGCCCCGCTGACCGCCGCGTTCCGCAAGGCGGGCTGGCTGGCGTTCGCGACGCCCTGCGATACCAATCATATCCTGCCGGTCGATGGCCGCAGCTTTGCCGAATACTGGGCCGCCCGCCCCGGCCGCCTGCGCGAAACCGTGCGCCGCAAGGGCAAGAAGGGGGTGGTCGATCTGCGCATCGCCACCGCGTTCAACGAAGCGGACTGGGCCGCCTATGAAACGATCTATCGGCTGAGCTGGAAGCCGGAAGAAGGCAGCCCCGCCTTCCTGCGCCGCTTCGCCGAAGCCGAAAGCGCGGCCGGCAATCTGCGGCTGGGCATCGCCACGATCGACGGCAAGCCTGTGGCCGCGCAGTTCTGGACGGTGGAAGGCGGCACCGCCTTCATTCACAAGCTGGCGCACGATGAAAGCGCCAAGGCCCATTCGCCGGGCACGCTGCTGACCGCCGCGCTGTTCGAACACGTGATCGATCGCGACCGCGTGCGCGAAGTGGACTTCGGCACCGGCGACGATCCCTACAAGCGCGACTGGATGGAAAGCACCCGCACGCGCTGGCAGGTGGCGTTCTACCGTCCGCTCGCTCCGCGCCGCTGGCCGGCCATCGCCAAGGCGCTCGTGCGCGGCGGGCGGACGTAACGCCCCTTGCTCCGGACTCCCGCGCTGGCTAGACGCCGCGAAAACCATGATATCAGGGAAGGTTCGATAGTGACCGGTCTGGCCAACGACGAAACCGACACGCTGCTCCGCGCGATCCTGCGCGACGTTCTGGGTCTCGCGGCGGACCGCGTTGCCGCGTTCGATGCGGATACCGGGCTGTTCGGCGCGCTGCCCGAACTCGATTCGATGGCCGTGGCAGGCCTGCTCACCGAAATGGAAGACCGCTTCGACATCGTGATCGATGATGACGAAGTCGATGGCGAGTTGCTGGAAACCTACGGCAACCTGCTCGCCTTCGCGCAGGCCAAGCGCGCGGCCGCCTGATCGCGGTGTTCGCCGACTGGCCCTGCCCCGGCCCGGAAGGCCCCGCCAACGAACAGGCGCTCGCGTTTGACCGTGACCGCGCGCACCGCCTGCTGATCGTGCCCGCGCTGTTCGAGGAAGCGAACCGCACGCGGCGCTTCCTGGTCGAAACCATGCGTCGGCTCGACGCCGCCGGGATCGACAGCTTCCTGCCCGACTTGCCCGGCTGCAACGAAAGTCCGCAAGAGTTCGCCGCCCAGAGCCTCCACGCCTGGCGCACCGCCATGGCTCAGGCGGCGGCGCACTTCGCGGTCACGCATGTGCTGGCGGTGCGTGGCGGGGCGCTGGTCTTTCCCACCTCGCTGCCGGGCTGGGTGCTGGAGCCGGTCAAGGGCGCCACGGTCCTGCGCCAGATGCTCCGCGCCCGCACGCTCTCCGCGCGCGAGGCCGGGCGCGAGGAGGACAGCGCATCGCTGCTGGAGCACGGCCGCGCCGAAGGGCTGGACCTCGCCGGATACCGCTGCGGCGCCTCGCTGATCGCGGGGCTGGAGACGGCCCTGCCGGCGGACGAGGGGCAGCGCACGATCCGGCAGGCGGAGCTTGGCGGCGGCGCGCTGTGGCTGCGCGCCGAACCGGGCGAGGATGCCGCGCAGTCGGATGCCTTGGCCGCCATGATCGCGCGCGAGATCGCCGCGTGAACCGCCTGCACCTGACCTTTCCGTGCGCGGGCGCGGCGCTGGCGGGCACGCTGGACATGGCCGCCGCCACGGGGACTACGGGCCTGCTCATCGTTTCGGGCGGCAATGAGGTCCGCGCCGGGGCGTGGGCCGGACAGGCTCAACTCGCGGCCCGGCTCGCGCGCCATGGCGTTCCCGTGTTCCGCTTCGACCGGCGCGGCGTGGGGGACAGCGAAGGCGCCAACGGCGGGTTCCGCTCCAGCCGCGATGATCTGGCCGCCGCGCTCGCCGCGTTCCGCAAGGCGGCGCCGCAAGTCCGCCGTGTGGTCGCTTTCGGCAATTGCGATGCCGCCGCCGCGCTACTGCTGCACCACGCTGGCCTTGGCATCGATGCGCTGGTGCTGGCGAACCCGTGGACGATCGATGGCGAGGAAGCGCCCGCAGCGATGCCCGCCGCCGCGATCCGCCAGCGCTATCTCGCCAAGCTGAAGAACCCGCGCGAAGTGCTGCGCCTGCTGACGGGCGGCGTAAACCTCGCCAAGCTGATCCGGGGCCTGCGCAGCGCCGCCGCGCCGGCGGCCGCGCCCTCCTCCCTGGTGGATGCGTTGCACGCCGGGGCAGACGCATTCGCCGGGCCGCTCACCATCCTGCTCGCCAGCGATGACCGCACCGCGCAACTGTTCGAGGCGGCGTGGCCCAAAGACGACGCGCGCATCCAGCGGATCGCCAGCGCATCGCACAGCTTTTCCGACGATGCGGCGCGCGAATGGCTGTTCGCGCGCCTGCTGGGCGTGCTGGATTAGCCGACCGCTTCGGCCTTGCTGGCCGCGAAATCCAGTTCGGCCACGAACCGTTCCGCATCCAGCGCCGCCATGCAACCGGTGCCGGCCGCCGTCACCGCCTGGCGATAGGTGTGGTCCATCACGTCGCCGGCCGCGAACACGCCGGGGATCGCCGTCTTGGGCGTGCCGGGCTGGACGACGATATAGCCGCTCTCGTCCAGTTCCAGCTTGCCCTTGAACAGTTCGGTGGCCGGGGCGTGGCCGATCGCGACGAAGGCGCCGTCCGTCTCCACCACCGATTGCTCGCCCGTTTCGGTATCGATCACTGCCACGCCGGTCAGGCCCTTGCCGGGCTCGCCCACGAAACGGTCGACCTTCTTGTTCCACAGCACCTTCACATGGGGATGCGCGAACAGGCGGTCCTGCAGGATCTTTTCGGCGCGGAAGGAATCGCGGCGGTGGATGATCGTCACGTCCTGCGAATGGTTGGTGAGGTAGAGCGCTTCCTCGACAGCGGTGTTGCCGCCGCCGATGACCACGACCTTCTTGCCGCGATAGAAGAAGCCGTCGCAAGTGGCGCAGGCGGAAACGCCCTTGCCACCGAACTCGACTTCACCCGGCACGCCCAGCCACTTGGCCTGCGCGCCCGTGGCGATCACCAGCGTATCGCCTTCGTAGATGTCGCCGCTATCGCCCACGGCGCGGAACGGCGGGCCTTCCAGGCTGACCTCGGTGATCGTGTCCCACAGCATCCGCGTGCCGACGTGCTCGGCCTGGGCCTGCATTTCCTGCACCAGCCACGGCCCCTGCACGGCTTCGCGGAAACCGGGATAGTTCTCGACATCGGTGGTGATGGTCAGCTGGCCGCCCGGCTGCAGCCCCTGCACCACGATCGGCTCCATTCCCGCCCGCGCGCCATAGATCGCGGCGGTGAGCCCGGCGGGGCCGGAACCGATGATGAGCATGCGGGTCTTGTGCGTGGTGGCCATGGTGAACTCCGGTCGGGGCCTTGGCAACGGATGCCGAAACTGGGCACGCGACATAGGAAACCGGGGCGCGGAATGCGAGTCCGCGCGGTCCGGTTATCCGGCAAATTCGCCTTGTGATCGGCGAGGTCAGACTATCAGGCGCCGCTCCAGCGCGGCGATATCGGCCTGGCCGAAGCCCAGCACCGCATCGGCATAGGCCTCTACCGAGCCATGTTGTTCGCGAATCGCGGCAAGGCTCGTGTCGAGGTAATCGGCGTGGACCGACATCAGCACCCGCACCGCCGCATCGTCCATGTGCCGGCCGAACCCGGCGCGCACGTGGCGCGCGCCGGCCGCTATGCGCGCCTCGGCGTTACCCGCCGTGTTGGTCAGCAGGTAATCTTCCACGATATCGTCATGGTGGACGCCCAGCAGGTGATGCACCAGCGCGGCGGCCACGCCCGTCCGGTCCTTGCCGGCCAGGCAATGCAGCAGGCTTGCCCCGTCCCGATCGACCAGCGCGCGCAGATAGAGGCGATAAGTGCCGACCAGCACGGGGCGGAACGGCAGGGTTTCGTAGAGCCGGATCATCGCGGCGTGCGCGTCGGCGGCGGTGCGTACCTGCTCGGCCGCTTCCTCGTGCGCCGCCCGGCCATGCGCGCTGGCCGTCTCGCCCGGGTGAAACAGGACGTGCCCTTCGAATTCGGGATGGCGCAGGCACGGGCAGGCTTCGCGCTCGCTATCGCCGCGCAGATCGATCACCGTGGCGATGCCCAGCCGATGCACCGCATCGAGATCGTCCGCCGTGGCATCGCCATGCTGGCCCGATCGCCACAGCACGCCCTGGCGGATGGCACCGCCGCGCGCGCGATACCCGCCGTAGTCCCGAAAGTTGTGAATACCCTGCATGGGCAGGACGCGGGTGTCCGCATCGATCATCTAGTCAGGCTCCTCGTTCGGGATGCCTTGTTGCCCTGCGGCAGGCCGATTGCAAGACAGTGACGGTTAACGCGGGTGGTTCATATCTGCCGGGCGTCACCGCAAGCGCATTGCAGGGCACGCGTCACCACGACGGAGGCCGGCGTCGGCTTGGGCACGAGAATCCCGCCCAGATCGCGCACCGCAATGTCCAGCCGCTCGACATCCCCGGTATGCAGCACATAGGGCACGCCGCGCGCGGCGAGCGCCCGCGCGACCGGCTCGCAGGTCTTGCCCTGCCCCAGCGACACATCGAGAATGGCCGCGCAGACCGGCTCGATATCAAGGATTTGAAGAGCTTCGTCAGGTTCAAGGGCGGTCAGCGGCACGCACCCGGCATCGGCGACGGCGCATTCCAGATCCAGCAGAATCAACGGCTCGTCGTCCAGAACCAGAATCCGCTTGGGACTTTCATGGTCACCGGCACCGGTCATGCCCGAATAGCTGTTGTCCTGCGTCACCAAACCGATTTGTCCCGGGCGCGGCCGCATTGCCGCTGGTCTTCGATACCGCCCACAATGCTTTTCCCGCCGGATGGTTCCAGCACACGGTAAATTTTGACAGCGACCATGTTGATAGTTGGCGGCACGTTACTTCCGGTCGAGCGGAATGATCGCCACGGTCAGGCGTGAAACGCACACCAGCCGGCCTTCCCCGTCCTCGATGCGAATCGACCAGACGTGCGTGGTGCGGCCCAGCGCCTCCGGCCGGGCTGTCGCATAGACCCATCCATCGCGGACGGGACGAACGTGGTTGGCGTTGATCTCCATCCCGACCCCGACAAACTTGTCCGGATCGACGGTCATCGCCGCCGCCATCGAGCCGACTGTTTCCGCCAGTGCCACCGAAGCTCCGCCATGCAGCCGCCCGAACGGCTGGTGCGTGCGTTCGTCCACCGGCATTCGCGCCCGGATCCAGTCCGGCCCGCAATCGTCGAACTCGATACCCAGCAGCGCGGGCATGGCCTTCGTGCCCATGCGCGTCAGCCGCTCGAGCGAGGGCATCTCCCCATTCCACCAGATCATGCGAAACCTTCCGCCAGAAACGCCTCGGCACATCCCGCCAGCAATGCCGTTCCCAATGGAAGGACAGCCTCATCCACAACCATCCGCGTCGAATGGATGCCGCAGGCGTGCCGCCAGTCGGTCCCCTCGTGCGCAACGCCCAGGAAGAACATCGCGCCCGGTACCTTTTCCAGCACGTAGGAGAAATCCTCCGCCCCCATGATCGGGTCGGTCAGGCGGTGGAACGCATCCGGCCCGCGCAATTGCCGCGCCACCTTTTCGCCAAGATCGACCGCGCGAGCATCGCAGACTGTGACCGGGAAACCGGGCGTGAGCGTCACGTCTGCCGTCATACCGTGCGCCGCGGCGATATGCGTTGCCAGCGTGCGCAATCCCTCGCGCAGAGCCTCGCGGTTGGTGGGCGAGAGCGTGCGCAGCGTGCCCCCCAACGTCGCGGTATCGGCAATCACGTTGTGCGCCGTGCCGGCTTCCACTTTGGCCACGGTGGCGACGACGGGATCGGCGACCGGGAATTTGCGCGTGACCATGGCCTGCAGCGCGGTCACGATCTCGCAGGCAACCGGCACGGGATCGAGCGTGTAATGCGGCATGGAGGCGTGGCCGCCGCTGCCCCGAACCACGATCTCGAACTGGTCGGCCGAGGCCATCAGCGGGCCGGCACGCCCGGCAACAAGGCCATGCGGGCTGTTGGGCATGATATGCAGCGCGAACGCCGCCTCGGGCAGCGGGCGATCATCACCGCCCAGCAGACCGTCTTCGAGCATGAAGCGCGCGCCGTGCCAGCCTTCCTCGCCCGGCTGGAACATGAAGCGGACCTCGCCCGCCCAGCTTTCCCGACGTGCCGCCAGCAGCTCGACGGCGCCGGCGAGCATCGCGGTATGCGTATCGTGCCCGCAGGCGTGCATCGCGCCGGGAATGGTCGAGGCATAGGGTAGCCCGGTTTCCTCGGGCATCGGCAGGGCATCCATGTCGCCCCGCAGCAGCACGGTGCGCCCTTCCCCCGCGCCGCCCTTCAACGTGGCGACAAGGCCGGTGGTGGACGGCCCTTCCCGCCATTCGAGCGGCAGATGGGCCAGCGCGGCGCGCACCTTGTCGCGCGTCTTCGGCGTCTGCAGACCCAGTTCCGGTTCGGCGTGAATCGCGCGGCGCAAGGAGACGATCCGTTCGGACAGTCCACGCGCCTGATCGAGCAGTTGGTCGGTGAGCATGACGGACATCATAGGCACGCCGCCGAAACGGTGTCGAGAGGGGCGGATGCGGATGCCGCATGGTTGCGCCCGGCGAATTGGACTTGCAGAGACCGCTCACGCGTATTAATCGATCGATTAAATACTTCATCCAGCGCGCCGCCGGACACCGTTGCCCGGCACCGCCACAGGGAGAGACTGACCATGGCCGAAGCCTACATCATCGACGCCGTCCGCACGCCGCGCGGCGTGGGCAAGCCCGGCAAGGGCGCGCTTTCGCACCTGCATCCGCAGCACCTCGCCGCCACCGTGCTGAAGGCGATCAAGGACCGCAACCACCTCGACACCTCCACCGTGGACGACATCATCTGGTCCACCTCGTCGCAGGTCGGCAAGCAGGGTGGCGACCTTGGCCGCATGTCGGCGCTGGCCGCCGGCTATGACATCACCGCCAGCGGCACCACGCTCGACCGGTTCTGCGGCGGTGGCATTACCTCGGTGAACCTCGCCTGTGCCTCGGTCATGTCGGGCATGGAAGACTGCGTGATCGCCGGCGGCACCGAAATGATGAGCTTCACCGCCGCCCACGGCGCGGAACAGGCCAATGCCGGCATCAAGCCGCTGGGCATGGGTTCGGGCAATGCGGCGCTCGACGCCATCCACCCGCAATCGCACCAGGGCGTTTGCGGCGATGCGATTGCCTCGATCGAGGGCATCAGCCGCGAAGCGCTCGATGCTCTCGCGCTCGTCAGCCAGCAGCGTGCGGACGTGGCGATCAAGGAAGGCCGCTTCGCCAAATCCGTGGTGCCGGTCTATAACGAGGACGGCTCGGTCGCGCTCGATCGCGAGGAGTTCCCCCGCCCCGAAACGACCGCCGAGGGCCTCGCCGCGCTTAAGCCCAGCTTCGCCGGGCTGGCCGATTTCGACCTTGGCGGAACCACCTTCCGCAAGCAGATCAACCGCCGCTATCCCGACGTGGAAATCCAGCATTTCCACCATGCTGGCAACTCCTCGGGCGTGGTCGATGGCGCCGCCGCCATCCTCGTCACGTCGAAGGATTATGCCGACAAGCACGGGCTGAAGCCGCGCGCGCGCATCGTCGCTTACGCCAACCAGGGTGACGACCCCACGCTTATGCTCAACGCCCCGGTTCCGGCGGCGAAGAAGGTGCTCGCCAAGGCCGGGCTGACCAAGGACGACATCGACGTCTGGGAAATCAACGAAGCCTTCGCGGTGGTCGCCGAAAAGTTCATCCGCGATCTCGACCTCGACCGGTCGAAGGTGAACCCCAACGGCGGCGCGATGGCGCTGGGCCACCCGATCGGCGCCACGGGCTCGATCCTGATCGGCACCGCGCTCGACGAACTGGAGCGCACCGGCGGCCGCTATGGTCTCGTCACCATGTGCGCCGCCGGCGGCATGGCGCCCGCGATCATCATCGAACGGATCTGATACAGTACACCGTCGCCCCCGCGAAAGCGGGGGCCTCAGGCCTTTACAGGGGAACAAGGCACCGCCCGACCTCACGAGATCCCCGCTTTCGCGGGGATGACGCGCTTTACATGCCGCGCGTCATTCGACCAGCTGGATCGGCTCCGCCGCGTTGGCCACGACCTTGAGCACCGCCGTCCACGCCGCCACGTTCTGCGCCAGCGCCTGCGGATCGACCTTGTCGAGCGTATCGTCGGGCGTGTGGTGCAGGTCGAAATAATGCGTGCCGTCCTGGTTGAGATCGACCACGGCCAGCTTCTGCCTGGCGATCACGAAGCCCACGTCGGTTCCGCCCTCCACCTCGCCATGGCCGGCGACGATGCCCATCGGCGCAAGTGCGACGGCGATGCGATCGCCCAGCGCCTTGTTGCCCGCGGCGAACTTCGTGATCACGCGCCACACCCGATCCGCGCCAAAATCGCTTTCCATCGCCAGCGCGTGCGGTTCCCCATGCTTGTCCGCATAGGCCTTGCCGCCGAAGCCGCCCAGTTCCTCGCTCCCCGCCCACAGCACGCGGATCGTGCGCAAGGGCTTGCCCCCTTCCTGCGCCTTCAGCGCGGCGGCCGTCACGATCGCGCAGCCGGCGGCATCGTCGATGGCCCCGGTGCCGAGATCCCAGCTATCGAGATGGCAGCCGACCAGGATCGGCGGCAGCGATGGATCGCTGCCCGGCAGTTCGCCGATCACGTTGCCGGACGGCAGGTTGTCTGCCGTCTTGCCGGTTAGCGTGAGCGCGATGCGCACCGCCTTGCCGCCGGCCACCGTGCGCGCGATCAGATCGGCATCGGGATTCGAAACCGCCCCGGCCGGGATCGGCTTCACGCCGTCGGGCCAGTTGGTGGCGCCGGTATGCGGGTTGCGATGGCTGTCGGTGCCGATCGAGCGGATCACCACGCCGATCGCGCCCTTGCGCGCGGCGATGGCCGGACCCTGCCGCCGGGCATTGCCATAGGGGCCGTAGCCGCTGCCATCCTGCGCCGCGCGCATGGCGTGGTCGATGTAGGCGATCTTGCCGGCGAGCGAACCGTCCGGCGCGGCCTTCAGCGCGTCCAGTGTGGGGAAATAGACGAGTTCGCCCTCGATCCCGGCATCCGGGGTGGTGCCGCTATAGCCCAGCGCGGTCACGGCCAGATTTTGCGGCACCGGCGCGACCAGCCGCGCGCGATCCACGCCGCGCACATAGCCGCGGATGGGAAACGGCTCGACCGCGACATTGCGGAAGCCCAGCGCCTTCAGCTTTTCCGACGCCCATACCCGTGCCCGGGCCTCTGCCTCGCTGCCAGCAAGGCGCGGGCCGACATCGGTGGTCAGCCCCGCCACGATGTTCCACGCGACATCGTCCTTCGGCGGTTCCGCCTGCGCGGCAACGAGGGGAACGAAGGCGGCGGAGAGCGCGAGCGCGCGGAGCTTGTTTCGCATGAAACCTCTCCTATCTTTGGGGTGCTCTCCTGCCAACACCCTATCCGCCAAAACGCCCGCTTGCCCGGCCCTTCCCGCTTGGCTAGAGGCCGCATCAAGTGCCGAGTTCGCACGCCATTCCACCAAGGAACGATCATGGCCGCCCAATACGCCTACGTCATGAAGGACATGACGAAGACCTTCCCCGGCGCACAGAAGCCGGTGCTGAACAATATCAACCTGCAGTTCTATCAGGGCGCCAAGATCGGCATCGTCGGCCCGAACGGCGCCGGTAAATCGACCCTGATCAAGATCATGGCCGGGATCGACAAGGACTTCACCGGCGAAGCATGGCCGGGCGAGAACATCACCGTCGGCTATCTCGAGCAGGAGCCGCAGCTCGACGAGAGCAAGACCGTGCTCGAAAACGTCAAGGACGGTGCGCGCGCGACGGCGGACATGGTCGAGCGCTTCAACCAGATCGGCATGGAAATGGCCGAGGAAGACGCCGACTTCGACGCGTTGGGCGCGGAGATGGCCGAGCTTCAGGACAAGATCGACGCGGTCGATGGCTGGACGCTCGACAACCAGCTCGAGATCGCCATGGAAGCGCTGCGCTGCCCTCCCGGCGACTGGTCGGTGGCAAGCCTTTCGGGCGGTGAAAAGCGCCGCATCGCGCTGACCCGCCTGCTGATCCAGAAGCCTTCGATCCTGCTGCTCGACGAACCGACCAACCACCTTGACGCCGAATCCGTCGAATGGCTGGAAAACCACCTCAAGGACTATGCTGGCGCGGTGCTGATGATCACCCACGACCGCTACTTCCTTGACAACGTGGTGGGCTGGATTCTCGAACTCGACCGCGGAAAGTACTTCCCCTACGAGGGCAACTACTCGACCTACCTCGAAACCAAGGCCAAGCGCATGGCCCAGGAAGAGCGCGAGGAAAGCGGCAAGCAGAAGGCCTTGCAGCGCGAACTCGAGTGGATCCGCCAGACCCCGGCCGCGCGCCAGACCAAGTCCAAGGCGCGTATCCGCAAGTTCGAGGAACTGCAGAACGCGCAGGACAACCGTCCGGTCGGCAAGGCCCAGATCGTGATCCAGGTGCCCGAGCGCCTTGGCGGCAAGGTGATCGAGGTGAAGAACATCTCGAAGGCCTATGGCGACAAGCTGCTGTTCGAAGACCTGTCGTTCATGCTGCCGCCCGGCGGCATCGTCGGCGTGATCGGGCCGAACGGCGCGGGCAAATCCACGCTGTTCAAGATCCTGACCGGCAAGGAAACGCCAGACACCGGTTCGGTGGAAATCGGTTCGACCGTCCACCTCGGCTATGTCGACCAGAGCCGCGACGACCTGAACCCGGCCAACAACGTGTGGCAGGAAATCTCGGACGGCCTCGATTACATGAAGGTCAACGGGCAGGACATGTCGACGCGCGCCTACGTCGGCGCGTTCAACTTCAAGGGTCCGGACCAGCAGAAGAACGTCGGCAAGCTTTCGGGCGGTGAGCGCAACCGCGTGCACATGGCCAAGATGCTAAAGGCCGGCGGCAACGTGCTGCTGCTCGACGAACCAACCAACGACCTCGACGTGGAAACGCTGGCGGCGCTGGAAGACGCGATCGAGAACTTCGCCGGCTGCGCCGTGGTCATCAGCCACGACCGCTTCTTCCTCGACCGTCTGGCCACGCACATCCTCGCGTTCGAGGGCAACAGCCATGTCGAATGGTTCGAAGGCAACTTCGCGGCTTACGAGGAAGACAAGCGCCGTCGCCTGGGCGACGCGGCCGACCGGCCCACCGCGCTGGCCTACAAGAAACTGACACGCTGATTTCCATCGGCGGAGCCTGAAACACGGTGCGGGGCGGGAGCACGGTTCCCGCCCCGTTTCGCTGTGCCGTTTCGGGAAAGCTGAACGAATGCCCTTGCAAGCGGTTCAGCGGCGCGACAGCGCGACTCCGGTAACACTGTGTCACATGACGTCACGGGATGGGCCGTGACCACAGGTGCATCGGAGAGCGGCCATGGCCGGGATCACATTCTTCAGGAACAGCCTGCTGGCGGCGGCCGCGCTCGCCTCGACGGTGGCCGCGCTTCCCACGGCCGCTTTCGCCCAGCAGGGCGACTGGCGCGGCGCGGGGCGCGAGGCGCGCGGGACTGAGCCCGGTCCGGGCCGCGGTGGCAACCGGGGTGGCGGCTGGAACGGAGGGGGCAATGGTGGCGGCGGCGGTGGAGGCGGCTGGAATCGCCCCGCTCCACAACAGGCCCAACCGCAGCCCCAGCCCCAGCCCCAGCCGCAACGCAACTGGGGTGGCGGCAATCCGGGCGGCTGGAACCAGAATCGTCCTCAATCGCAACCCTCCATGCCCCAGCAGCAGGCGCCACGCGCGCCCCGCTCCTGGCAGGGAGGCGGCGATGGTGGTGTCCGTCCGGCGCCGCAGGACCGCGGTGATCGCTGGCAAGGAGGTGGCTGGCAGGGGGGTGGCTGGCAGGGAGGCCGCAATGGCGACTGGCAGCGCGGCAATCCGAACCCGCGCCCGGACGGTCGCCGGCCCGATGGCCCGCGTCCCGACAATACCCGCCCCGGGCCGACCTATCGCGATGGCGTGGGCGTCCATTATGGCAACGGCCAGTGGCGGAACGACAATCGCGGATACGATCGCGGGCGGGACAATCGCTGGCGTGGCAACGATGGTTGGCGCGGCAACGACGGCTGGCGCTCGGGTGAAAGCTGGCGGGGGGACCGCGGACGCTGGAACAATGGCGGTGGCTGGAACAGCGACTGGCGGCGTGACCGGCGCTACGATTGGCGCGGCTATCGTGCCGAAAACCGCAGCATCTTCCGGTCCCGGCCCTACTATGCGCCCTATCGCGGGTATTCGTACAGCCGCCTCAGGGTAGGCTTCTTCCTGGATAGCGTGTTCTTCGGCAACCAGTACTGGATCAACGATCCGTGGTCCTATCGTCTGCCGGACGTGTACGGCCCCTATCGCTGGGTTCGCTACTACAACGACGTCCTGCTGGTAGATGTCTATTCCGGCGAGGTCGTGGACGTGATCTACGATTTCTTCTGGTAACGCCCAGATACTTCTGGTGACATCCAGACCGGAAACCGCCGGTTCTAAAGACGCGACGACCCGCCGGTGGCCCGTTCCAACCGGCGGGTCGAACGCTTCAGGAACGCGCCAGCGACGGCTCGCAGCGACCGTCGGGAATCACCACGGTCCGCCGCTTCTCAGCTGATCGGCCCGATCGCGCGCAACACGCGCCGCATCACGGCATGGCCTTCATCGGTCAGGCGCACGAAGCGGCGGCGCGCATCTCCCCGGTCAGCCTTGCGGTAAAGCAGGCCTTCCTTTTCCAGTCGGGCAATCCACCGCAGGATGGTGGTGGAAGGGACACCGGCCTCGATGCACACGCTGGAAACCTGGATTTCCATGCCGCGTTTGCTGGCGATGTACAGGTCCAGAAGTATATCCCACGCCGGCTCGCCGAAAATCCGCCTTGGCCCCAGGGCGGAATCGCGCTTACGGCGCAAGTTATACAGGGCTTGAGCGAGCCGATAAGCTTCGGCCTCAGTATCGATCAGGGCTTCCAATGGAATACGACCTCCCTATATCAAAAGTAGGTCATCCCAAATTAGCGAAAGAAGAACATAGAATTCCTTGCCCGCTATTAGGCATAGCATTCCAATTCGACCCTTCCGCAAAGTTAGGACTTCGATTCCTACTTCCCGGTATTTATTTAACGACTTCTTCCTACGCCAATATTCACAGTATTTGCCCTGACTGGCAACGGCTCTCCACCGGATCGGATCAAAACCGCATTAACCTTAAATCGCCCCTGAACGCGGGGTGTGACATCCGTCACAAGGCGCCCACGCCTCTTGCTCCCCGTCCCGCCTTGGGTCATGAAAGCGGCGCCCATGATCTCCCTGTCTCGCAAGTCCCGTCCGCATCCGGACGCCGCCCTTCTCAAGCGTATCGGCCAGACCGTTCGCGCCCGTCTGGATGCCGATCCCGCGGCCTATCGCCTTCCGGTTGAAGGCCTTGAAATATATGGAGTTTCCAACTTCCTTTCCGAAGCGGAATGCCAGCGGCTGATCGCGACCATTGACGACGTCGCGCGCCCATCGCTTACCTACGATGGCAACCGCAGCGGGGGCCGCACCAGCTACTCCGGCGACGTCGATCCGTGGGACCCGTTCACCCTGATGTTGCAGCGCAGAATCGATGACCTGGTGGGGCTCGACCCCGACACCGGAGAGACGATTCAGGGGCAGCGTTACACCCCCGGACAGGAATTTTGTCCCCATTTTGACCATTTTAATCCGGACCAGCCGTTCTGGGATCGGGAGATGGGGCGTGGGGGTCAGCGAAGCTGGACCGCCATGGCCTATCTCAACGCCGTCGAGGAAGGCGGCTCGACCGATTTTCCAAAGGTCGACCTGTCGATTCCCCCCAACGCGGCGCGTTGCTGGTGTGGAACAACATGGCCGTGGATGGCACTCCCAACCCCAACAGCCTTCATGCCGGCCGGCCGGTGCTCAAAGGCACCAAGTACGTCCTCACCAAGTGGTACCGGACACGCGCATGGGGCTGATCCGGGGGGCGGGCACGGCAAACCCGATGGTTTCGGCAAGCGGGGCTGCAAGCTGGCGCCTGCTTCGCGGCACCGCATTGGTCCTTGCCCTGGGGTTGACGGCAGCGGCAAGCGCCCCGCAGACCTCCTCACTGGCAGATCGGCCCGTCCCGCAAGCCACCGCGAAGGCCGGCTTCGTCCGGCAAAGCGAAGCAGCCCTGGCGCTCGACCGGTTGTTCATGGACGACAGCCGGGCGGAACAGGCGCTCGACCCGCTCGGTGCGCTGGAACAGGGCGAACAGATTCCGCTCGATCGCTTCCTGCTGCTGTTCACGCCGGAACTCGTCCATCGCCTGCGCGAAACCAACGATGCCACGCTGGCCAGGCTGGACAGGATCGATCGCAATCAGCTCGATGACGCGCACCGCATTTCCTACGACGTGTTCCGCGATGCCAAGCTCCAGGAACGCGATGCGCTGGCTCCGCAGGTGGAGGCGCTCACCGCGGTTCGACCGTTCAACCACTTCGGCGGCTTTCACGTCGAGTTTCCAGGCCTTGCTTCGTCCGAAACGCCTGTCCCGCTAGAAACGCCCGCCGATTTCGACGCGCTTCTGGCGCGTGACCGGGCGCTGCCGCAGGTCTTCGACCATGCGATCGCCCGGTTCCGCGAAGGCATGGCGGGCGGCGCGATCGAATCCCGCCTGACCGTGCGCAACATGATCGCGCAGATCGATACGATCCTGGCGCAGCCGGTCCAGCGATCCCCGTTCTATTCGCCCGTCGCGCAGTATCCCGCGCGATACGGCACCGGCGCCAAACGGCGCATCGCCGCCGCCTTCCGGCAGACAATCAGTCAATCGGTGTACCCCGCTTATCACAAACTTCGGGCTTTCCTTGCGGAGGAATACTATCCCGTCGCGCGCGAGGATGCCGGATTGTGGGCGATGAAGGGCGGAGACAGGCTCTATCGGCTGCTCATCCGCAATCACACGACCCTGCCGCTCGATCCCGATGCGGTGCACGATCTGGGCCTTGGTGAAGTGGCGCGCATCCAGCGCGAGATGGAAGGGGTGAAGACGGAACTGGGCTATGCCGGTCCGCTCAAGGCGTTCTTCGACGAATTGCGGGTGAACCCCCGATACCATCCGCGGACCGACGCGCAGCTTGCCGAGGGCTTTCGCGCCGTGGGCCGCAAAGTCGAAGCGCAGGCGCCGCGCTATTTCCTGCACCTGCCGCGCACGCCGCTGCTGATCCAGCCCTACCCCGCCTATCGCGCGCGCTACGAAGCCGGCGGCAGCTATAGCCAGGGCGCGCCGGACGGCAGCCGGCCGGGCGTGTTCTTCTACAACACCTACGACCTCAAAAGCCGCTTCCTGACGGGCATCACCACGCTTTACCTCCACGAAGGCGCGCCGGGGCATCATTTCCAGATCAGCCTGGCCCAGGAGAACGCCAGCCTGCCCGATTTCCAGCGTTTCGGGGGCAATACCGCCTATGTAGAAGGCTGGGCGCTCTATGCCGAGACGCTGGGTTACGAAATGGGGTTCTACAAGGACCCGATGCAGCACTGGGGCACGCTGGACGACGAGATGCTGCGCGCCATGCGGCTGGTGGTGGACACCGGCATCCACGCCAAGCGGTGGACGCGCGAACAGGCGATCGACTACATGCTGGCCAATTCGGGCATGGGTCGCAGCGATGCGACCGCCGAGGTCGAACGCTACATCGCCAATCCGGGGCAGGCGCTATCCTACAAAATCGGCGCGCTCACCATCCAGCGCCTGCGCCGCAAGGCCGAAGCGGAACTCGGCCCGCGCTTCGACATTCGCGCGTTTCACGATCAGGTGCTGGGCAGCGGCGCGCTGCCCATGCCGGTTCTGGAAGCGAAGGTCGACCGCTGGATCGCGGGGCAGCGGGGATAGTCGAGAGGGCGGCGCGTCGGCTCCAAAGTGCGCGCTCAGCCTTCCAGCGCCTCGGCAATCAGCTTGCGCGTGTTCTCGATGCCATAGAGCGCGATGAAGCTGCCCATGCGCGGCCCCTGGCTGGAGCCGAGCAGCGTCTCGTAAAGCGCCTTGAACCAGTCGCGCAGGCTCTCGAAGCCGTAATGCGGGTCCTTGCCGATCTCGTAGACGATGTTCTGCAGTTCCTCGGCCGTGGTGTCGGCGCTGGCGGCGGCAAGTTCCTCGTCCAGCGCGGTCAGCGCCGCGATCTCGCCGTTCTCCGGCTTGCGCCGCTGCAACGTGGGCGCGATGAAATCGCGGTTGTAGGCGAGCGCGCAGGTCACCAGCGTATCGAGCGCGGGATGCGCAGCGGGATCGGCATCCTCCACATAGTTGGCAAGATAGGACCAGACCTGTTCGCGCGTCGCACCCGCGCCGAGCACGCCCACCAGATTGAGCAGCAGGCCATAAGTGACCGGCAGCTTCTCGCCCGCCCCGGCGGCATCGCCGTTGGCGCGCAGCAGGTGCCACACCGGGTTGCCCAGTTGCTGTTCGATCGGCTGCGCGGGCAGCTTCTCGCGGAACTGCCAGTATTCGTCCACCGCGCGCGGGATGATGCCAACGTGCAGAGACTTCGCGCTCTTTGGCTCGCGGAACAGGTAGAAGCCCAGGCTTTCCTCGCTGCCGTAGTCAAGCCACTGCTCGATCGTCAGCCCGTTGCCCTTGGACTTGGAGATCTTCTCCCCCTTCTCGTCGAGGAAGAGTTCGTAGATCAGTCCTTCGGGACGGCGCCCACCCAGCACTTGCGCGATCCGGCCCGACTGCGTGACGCTGTCGGTCAGGTCCTTGCCGCACATCTCGTAATCGACGCCGAGCGCCACCCAGCGCATCGCCCAGTCGACCTTCCATTGCAGCTTGGAGCGCCCGCCCAAGATCGACTGTTCGACCATCTCGCCGGTCACGTCCTCGAACCGGATCACGCCCGCTTCCGCATCGACCACGTCAACCGGCACCTGCAGCACCTGATGATTGGTCGGCGAAACCGGCAGGACCGGCGAATAGGTCTTGCGCCGTTCCTCACGCAGCGTGGGCAGCATGATGCCCATGATCGCGTCGTAATGGCGCAGCACGTTCTTCAGCGCATCGTCGAAACCGCCGGCATTGTAGCGGTCGCTGGCCGAGACGAATTCGTAGTCGAAGCCGAAGCGGTCCAGAAACGCGCGCAGCATCGCGTTGTTGTGGTGCGCGAAGCTTTCGTGCGTGGCGAACGGATCGGGGATGCGCGACAGCGGGTGTCCGATATAGGCGGCCAGAAGCCCCTTGTTGGGCACGTTGTCGGGCACCTTGCGCAGCCCGTCCATGTCGTCGGAAAAGGCGACGAGGCGCGTGGGATGGCCGCCCGTGAGCGCTTCATAGGCGCGGCGGACCAGCGTGGTGCGCAGCACTTCCTGGAACGTGCCGATGTGCGGCAGGCCCGAGGGGCCATAGCCCGTCTCGAACAGCACGGGCGCCAGATTTCCGGCGGCATCGCGTTTGCCGCCCGGATATCGCTTCACGATCTTGCGGGCTTCCTCGAACGGCCAGGCCTTGGAGACCTGCGCGGCTTCGAGCACGGACGGCGGACGGGTTTCGGTGTCGGTCATAGCGGGCGTCCTTTCGCCCGCCTGCCCCGCTTGCGCAAGGAAAAGCTGGCGCCGCTGACGACGTGGCACGATCATGCGAAGGGCACCGCGCCGCGCAACCCAAAAAGGAACGGCCGCCCCGCCAGGGTGCGGGGCGGCCGCGCTGCGGCGCGAGACGCGGGGGAGAGCCTTTAGCGCAGCAGCGTCAGGACGGTCTGCTGGGCCTGGTTGGCCTGTGCGATCATGGCGGTCGATGCCTGGCTGAGGATCTGCGACTTCGCCAGCGCCGTGGTTTCGGCCGAATAATCGGTGTCTTGAATCCGCGAACGCGCTTCCGACAAATTGGTCACGTTGCTGGTGAGGTTGTTCACCACCGATTCCAGCCGGTTCTGACCCGCGCCCAGCGAGGCGCGCGTCGCGCTGACATCCGAAAGCGCGGCTTCCACGTTGCTCATCGTGGTCACGGCCTTGGCCGCCGTGGTGACGTCGAGCGCCGCCGCGGCCAGGTTCGTGCCGTCGATGGCCGTGCTGGTCAGCGTCACGGTATCGCCGCTGTTGGCCCCCGCCTGGATGTCGATCGACACGTCGGTGCCGGCCGTGGTGCTGAACAGCGCGTTGCCGTTGAACTTGACCGTGCTGAAGACGCTGCCGATCTGCTCGGTCAGCGCGGTCACTTCGGTCTGCATGTAAACGCGGTCGGTGGTGTCCTGATAGGTGCCCGAAGCCGACTGGTTCGCCAGTTCACGGATGCGCTGGAGCATGTTGGTCACTTCGCCCAGCGCGCCTTCGGCGGTCTGCGCCAGCGAGATGCCATCGTTGGCGTTGCGGATGCCCTGGCTCATGCCCTTGATCTGCGAGGTCATGGACGTGGTGATGGCAAGGCCGGCCGCGTCATCCTTGGCGCTGTTGATGCGCATGCCGGTGGACAGGCGCTCCATCGAAAGGCCCAGGGTCTTGGTCGCGCTGTTGGATGCGTTCGCCGCGCGTATCGCGTTGATGTTCGTATTGATAACGGTCATGACAAGTACCTCCACTCTGTCTGCCGGAACGATCCGGCGCGGACCTGCTGGTCCCGGGGCAAAGACCGGTGTGGAAGCGGGGGGTTTCAGGGCATCCGTGTCAGTACGTAGACCGCGGGCAAAGATCGCTTCAGCATGATCTCTGCCAATCATATGATTGTTTTAGCTTGATAATCCCCAATCTTCGCCGTTTCAGGCAGCGGCGCATCGGGAAACGCGACAGGCCATGGCTTGCCCCGCGTTCCAGTTCCGTTCTATGCGCAACGCATGGCCGCCCTCACCCTTCCCGCGCTCCATGCCAGCCATGGCGGCTGCTGGCTGCGCGATGCCGCGCTGACGGGCAGCCCGTCCACGCGCACGGTGGGCAAGGGCGATGCGATCATGGCCGCGGCGGATACGCCGCTGCTGCTGCTCAACGCCCCGCTGGTGGTAAGCCGGCTGGGCTATCCGGACCTGTCCGGGCTGGACCTGCTCGAACTCTATGCCTTCGTTCACCCGGCGCGATTCGTGGTGCCCACGCCCAAGGGGCTCGCCCACGCCCTGAACCTTGCCGAACCCGCCAGCGACGATGCCGTGCCGCTGCTGTTGCAGGAAGCGGCGGAGGCCCTGCTGGCGGCGTGCGAAAGCCCGGACTGGGCCGAGCGCGAAGGCGCCTGGACGGCGCTGCAATCGCTGGTGCGGATGCGCTGGCCCTGGGCAACGCTGCTCGCTCCCCGCATCCGGCGGCCCGAACGCGCCGAACGCTGGCTGTTCACGCGCCTGCCCGAATGGGAAGAAACGGCCGAACGCCCGCAGCCGGCGCAGGTAACGCTGTCCGGGGAGGACGTGGAACAGCGGTTGGCCGTGCTAACCGGGCGCGACGCCGAAGCGCGCCCCGCCCAGCGCGCCTATGCGCGCGAGGCCGCCGGGATGTTCGCGCCGCGCCCGTCGCGCGGCACCGGTGCGGGCCAGCCGCACATGCTGCTGGCGCAAGCCGGGACCGGCACCGGCAAGACCTTCGGCTATCTCGCCCCCGCCTCGCTATGGGCGGAGAAATCGGGCGGCACCGTGTGGGTTTCGACGTATACCAAGGCCCTGCAACGGCAATTGCGGCGCGAAAGCCGGCGCGCGTTCCCGGCTGAGCGCCATGGCAAGGCGCCGGTGGTGGTGCGCAAGGGACGCGAGAACTACCTGTGCCTGCTGAACCTGGAAGACGCGCTGCAGGGCGGCTTCGCCGGGCGCGCGGCGATCCTGGCGCAACTTGTCGCGCGCTGGGCCGCCTATAGCCAGGACGGCGACATGATCGGCGGGGACCTGCCCGGCTGGCTGGGCACGCTGTTCCGCAAGCGCGGGATCAGCGCGCTGACCGACCAGCGTGGCGAATGCGTCTATGCCGGCTGCCCGCACTACCGCAAATGCTTCATCGAGCGCGCGGTGCGCGCCTCCGCCGATGCCGAACTGGTGATCGCCAACCACGCGCTGGTCATGGTCAACGCCGCGCGGGGCCGCGATGCCGCCCAGCGCCCCACGCGGATCGTGTTCGACGAAGGGCACCATGTGTTCGAAGCCGCGGATTCGACGTTCTCCGCCGCACTCACCGGTGCGGAGACGATCGAGCTGCGCCGCTGGGTGATCGGCCCCGAAGGCAAATCGCGCGGGCGGCGGCGCGGGCTTTCCGCGCGGCTGGCCGACGTGGCGAGCTATGACGAGGAAGGCGCGCGGGCGATTGCGCAGGCGCGCGAGGCGGCGGAGGCGCTGCCCTCCGACGGATGGCTGGCGCGGCTGCAGGAAAACGCGCCGATCGGCCCGCTCGAAGCCCTGCTCGCCGCGACGCGCGCGGTGGTCCATGCCCGCGATGAAAGCGGCGGGCAGGAAGCCGGCTATGGCCTGGAAACCGAAATCGCGCAGATGGATGGCGCCTTCATCGAGGTTGCCGGCCGCGCGCAGGAAGCACTCGAGGCGCTGCGGCAGCCCCTCGCCCGGCTGGCGTTGCGGCTGGAAGCGATCGTGGAGGACGGCCCCGACTGGCTCGACGGGCCGGCGCGCGCACGGATCGAGGGCGCGCGCGGCGCCATCGGCTGGCGGACCGATCTGGTCGCCGGGTGGATCGCCCTGCTCAGCCGCCTCGGCGGCCCCGCTAATCCCGATTTCGTCGACTGGCTGGCGGTGGAACGCTCCGACGGGCGCGAGTGGGACATCGGCCTCTATCGCCACTATCTCGATCCGATGAAGCCGTTCGCCAACACCGTGCTGGCGCCCGCGCACGGGGTGATGATGACCAGCGCGACCTTGCGCGACCGGGCCGGTGGCGGTCGGGGGGATTCACCCGACAACGGCGACTGGGACAGCGCGATCCGCCGCAGCGGCGCGCCCTGGCTCGACATGACCCCGCGCCTGTTCTCGGCGGAAAGCCCGTTCGATTATGCCAGCCAGGCCGAAGTGCTGATCGTGACCGACGTGCCCAAGGGGGATATTCCCGCGCTGGCCGGCGCCTATGCCCGGCTGATAGAGGCATCGGGCGGTGGCGCGCTGGGCCTGTTCACGGCGGTCCGGCGGCTGCGCGCGGTATATGGCCGTATCGCCGACCGCCTCGCCCGCGCCGGGCTGCCGCTCTATGCCCAGCATGTCGATCCGATCGATACGGGCACGCTGGTCGACATCTTCCGCGACGATCCACGCGCCTCGCTGCTGGGCACCGACGCGCTGCGCGACGGGGTGGACGTGCCGGGTCATTCGCTGCGGCTGGTGATGATGGAACAGGTGCCCTGGCCCAAGCCGTCCATCCTTCACCGCGCGCGCCGTCTGGCCGGCGGGGGGCAGGCATATGACGACCGCATCATCCGTGCGCGGCTGGCGCAGGCCTTCGGGCGGCTGATCCGTTCGGCCGACGACAGGGGCTTTTTCGTGGTGCTGTCCTCCGCCTTCCCGTCGCGCCTGCTGGGCGCCTTTCCGCCCGGCACGCCCGTTCGCCGCGTCACGCTCGATGTGGCTTTACAAAGCGTGGCGGGCGGTGTTTCTGGAGCTTCGGCAACCATCGCCAACGCCGGCGCCAGCGCCGGATCTGCCGGGGATTTTTCGTGAAGACGCTTGCGCTTTTCCGTCACGCCAAATCAGACTGGTCCGACGCGCGCGCGCGCGATTTCGACCGGCCATTGAACGATCGCGGCATCAAGGGCGCGCAAGTGATGGGGCGCTTCATCCGCGATGGCGGCTGGCGCTTCGACCGGCTGCTGGCGTCGCCCGCCGTGCGCGTGGCCGAAACGATCGAGCAGGCGAGCACGGCGTGGGGCCACGGCTTTCCGGTGGAATGGGACCGGCGCATCTACCTGGCCAGTTCGGCCACGCTGATGGACCTGCTGCGCGAAGTGGAAGGCGATCCCGCCAGCATCCTGATGGTAGGGCACAATCCCAGCCTGGAAGACCTGATCTTCGATCTGGTGCCCGACGACGGCAGCAGCCCGTTGCGCGACGTGGTGGAACAGAAGTTCCCCACCGCGACCTTCGCTGTGCTGGAACTGGATATCGACCGCTGGTCGGACATTGACGAAAACTGCGCGCGGCTGGTGGCGCTTACCCGCCCGCGCGATCTCGACCCCGCGCTGGGACCGGTCTTGATCGACTAAACGGCTTCGGCTTCCGCGAGCGCGCCGGCAAGCCCATCGCGCACCGCTTCCAGACGGCCGTACAGCACGCGCAGAGCCGAAAGGACATCCTCTGCCCGCGCAAGCTCATCGCTGCTGGCCGGCGCCGGATCGGACACGAACGGAACCGCGACAGGCCGCGATCCACGCGCCTTGCCCCCGAGCGCCTGCCGCGCCCCGCGGATGGTATAGCCTTCGCGGTGCAGCAAACGGTCGATCTCGGAAACGAGCGCCACATCCTCCGCGCGGTAATATCGCCGCCCACCAGCCCGCGTCAGCGGGCGCAGCATGGGAAACTGTTCTTCCCAGTACCGCAGGACATGGGGCCGTATGCCCAGCCCCCTGGCCACCTCACCGATGGTGCGGAGCGCGCCAGGATCCTTGCCGTCCTGGAAAACAGAGACGCCCCGGCCGCTCATCCACCGGCGCAGATGCGATCCTTGAGCATCTGGCTGGCACGGAAGGTCAGCACCCGGCGCGGCGTGATCGGCACTTCGATACCGGTCTTGGGATTGCGCCCGATCCGTTCGGTCTTGTCGCGCAGCAGGAAAGTCCCGAAGCCTGAAATCTTGACGTTCTCGCCCGTGGCCAGCGCGTCGCTCATGTGCGTCAGGATCGATTCCACCATGTCCAGCGAATCCGCGCGCGACAATCCGACGCGCCGGTTGATGCTTTCCGCCAGATCAGCCCGGGTCAAAGTGCCTATCGATCGCATCCGTTTGGTTCCCCCAATGCAAACCCCTCCGTCACACCATAATGCAAAACGTCTGCATGGCAATGCAATGCCTTGGGGTTGAAGGGAATTCGGATGAAATCTCCGCGATCAGACGCGCGCGAGGCAGGCACCCCAGGTGAAACCGCCGCCCATTGCCTCCAGCATCACAAGGTCGCCAGGCTTGATCCTGCCATCGCGCGCCGCCGTGTCATAGGCGAGCGGCACCGAGGCGGCGCTGGTATTGGCATGGCGATCCACCGTGACCACGACCTTTTCCGCCGGCAGCCCCAGCTTGCGCGCGGTCGCGTCGAGAATACGGAAATTCGCCTGGTGCGGCACCACCCAGTCGATGTCGGACGGCGCGTAACCCGATGCCGCCAGTACCTCTTCCAGCACCGAAGCAAGATTGACGACGGCATGGCGGAACACCTCGCGCCCCTTCATCCGCACCTTGCCGACCGTGCCGGTGGTCGACGGGCCGCCATCCACATAGAGCAACTGGTTGTGCTGGCCATCGGCGTGAAGCCGCGAGGCAATGATCCCAGGCGCCTGCCGGTCATCATCGGCCACCGTGCGCGCTTCCAGCACCAGCGCGCCGGCGCCATCGCCGAACAGGACGCAGGTGGTGCGGTCTTCCCAATCAAGGATGCGCGTGAAGGTTTCGGCGCCGATCACCAGCGCGCACTTAGCCATCCCCGTGCGGATCATGCTGTCGGCCGTGGCCATCGCGTAGAGAAAGCCCGAACAGACCGCCGCCACGTCGAACGCGATGCCGCCGTTGCAGCCCAGGTTGTGCTGGACGATCGTGGCCGTGGCGGGAAACGTCTGGTCCGGCGTTGCCGTGGCGAGCACGATCAGGTCGACGCGCGAGGCATCGACGCCGGCCGCTTCCAGCGCACGACGGGCGGCATCGGTCGCCAGGCTCGATGTGGTTTCGCCTTCCCCGGCGATGTAGCGGTTGCGAATGCCCGTGCGCTCGACGATCCATTCGTCGGTCGTATCGACCATCTTTGCCAGTTCGGCGTTGGAGACCGACCGTTGCGGCAGCGCCGAACCGCTGCCCGTAATCACCGATCGAATCATCACGCCGCCGTCTCGTCTTGCGCGGCGGCGGTCTTGCGGCGGCTGGAGGAACGGATGGTTTCAGCACCGACGCTGGCAAGGTCGGCCGCGATACGCTCGGTCAGATTTTCCTCCAGCAACCGAGCGGTGACCGCCACGGCATTGGCCACGCCCAGCGCCGAAGCGCCGCCATGGCTTTTCACGACAATCCCGTTGAGGCCCAGGAACACGGCCCCGTTGTGGTTGTTCGGGTCAAGATGATGCTTGAGCAGCTCTGTGGCCGGGCGGGAGATCAGGAAGCCCACCTTGGACCGCAGCGAACTGGCAAAGCTGCGCTTGAGCAGGTCCGCCACGAAGCGGGCCGCGCCTTCCACCGCCTTGAGCGCGATGTTGCCCGAGAAGCCGTCGGTCACGACCACATCCACGTCCCCGCGCGAAAGCTTGTCCGCCTCGGTATAGCCATCGAACGACATCGCGAGGCTGGCGTTGGCTTCCTTGAGCTGCTGCGCGGCGGCCTGGAGTTCCTCTGTGCCCTTGGTCTCTTCCGTGCCGATATTGAGCAGGCGCACGCGCGGCGCCGGCAGGCCGGTGACGATGCGCGAATAGGCCGCGCCCATGATCGCGAACTGGACTAGATTGCGCGCGTCGCATTCGGTGTTCGCGCCAAGATCAAGCATGACGAGATCGTGCTCGCCCATCGTGGGCAGCAGCGCCGCAAGCGCGGGCCGGTCGATTCCCGGCATGGTGCGCAGCGAAAGCTTGGCCATCGCCATAAGCGCGCCGGTGTTGCCCGCGCTGACGGCGGCGCCGGCATCGCCGCGCTTCACGGCGTCGATAGCGAGCCCCATCGACGTCGTCTTCGCGCGGCGGAGTGCCTGAGTCGGCTTCTCATCGCCCGAGACGACATCGGGCGCATGGAGGATTTCCGTCGCCGCGCGCAGATTGGGGTGGTTTTCGAGAGCCTGCTTGATGCGTTCTTCGTCCCCGACCAACAGGAACTTGAAGCGATCATGGCGACGACGGGCCAGCGCCGCGCCTTCGACCATCACGCGCACGCCCTCATCGCCGCCCATCGCATCAACAGCGATACGCGGCAGGCTCATTGTGCGAATACCCCCCAATTGATGGGATCAGAGCCCGACGGCGATGACTTCGCGGCCGTTGTAGTGACCGCAGGCGTTGCACAGCATGTGCGGACGCTTCAGTTCACCACAGTTCGAGCATTCGTGGAATGCTTCCGCCTTCAGCGCATCGTGGCTGCGGCGCATGCCGCGACGGGACGGCGAGGTCTTTCTTTTGGGGACGGCCATTTCGGCACCTGTTCCTGATCTTGCGAAACTGTTTGTTACGGGCGCGATAGGGAAAACAAGCCTTCCGCACAACCCCTGCGCGCGTATGCGGCGGAACGGCAAGTTGGGAGTCGCCCCTATCGCGGGCGAAGGCGCGCCTATACGGAATTTCTCGTGCTTTGCAAGCGCAACAGGGCTAGCAATCGTGCGGACAACAAGGGGAGTGGACGAGAGGATGATCCTGCCTGTCACATTGAGCACGGCCGCCGCCGCCGCGCTGCTGAATATCTGGCTTACCATTCGGGTCGGCATGGTGCGCCGCGCCACCGGCATCAGCGTGGGCGACGGTGGCAACGAAGCGTTGATCCGCCGGATGCGCGCACAACTGAACTTCATTGAAAACGCACCGGTGGTGCTGGTGATGGTGGGCGGGATCGAGCTGGCGCGCGCCGGCAACCCCTTCCTGCTGGGCGCCGCCGCGATCTTTATCCTGGGCCGCGTGGCGCACGGCATCGGCATGGACGGCGGCCCGCTGGGCTTCCTGCGCGGTGTGGGCACGCTGACCACGATGCTGACGCAACTATGCCTTGCCGTCTGGGCCGTTTCGATCGTGCTGGACGCCTGATCGATTACGGGCCGGCCGCGCGCGTAGCCCGGCCGGCCCATTGCTTATCCCAGCACGTAATCGCTGACGTAGGAATTGGTCTGGCGCTCGCGCGCGAACGTGCTGGTCGGCCCGTGACCGGGCACGAACGTGACGTCGGAGCCGAGCGGCCACAGCTTTTGCGTGATCGAATCGATCAGATCCTGATGGTTGCCCATCGGGAAATCGGTGCGGCCAATCGAGCCCTGGAACAGCACGTCGCCCACGATCGCGAACCGCGAGGGCGCGTGATAGAACACGACGTGGCCGGGGGTGTGGCCGGGGCAATGGATCACGTCCAGCTCCAGTTCGCCGATCGTGACCTTTTCGCCATCCTGCAACCAGCGGTCCGGCTCGAACGGCTCTCCGGGGATGCCCCAGCGCTTGCCGTCCTCGTCCAGGCGCGAAATCCAGAAGCGGTCCGCCTCGTGCGGCCCCTCGATCGGCACGCCCAGGTCTTTTGCGAGAATGCCGGTCACGCCGCAGTGATCGATGTGGCCATGGGTGACGAGCAATTTCTCGATAGTAACGCCCGCCTTGGCGATCGCCGCCTTCAAGCGCTCAGGATCACCGCCGGCATCGATGAACGCGGCCTTCATGGTGCGGGTACACCACACCAGCGTGCAGTTCTGTTCCAGCGGCGTGACGGGGATGATGGCCACCTTCATCGGCGGCTGCGCGGCGGTTTCGGTCATGCAAAGGGAAATGGCGGGTCGCGTGGCGCTTGGCAAGGGACGAGCCATCCACCGTGCCATAATCGGCGCGCTACAGGCGCCCGCCCTTCCACACCACGCGTCCAACCACGTCGACCTCACCCATCGCGCGTTCGCTGGCCGGATAGGCCGGGTTGTCGCTGATCACACGCATCGTGCCGGCCGGGCCGGGTTCGAGGCGCTTGACCAGCAACATGTCGTCAAGGCGGATGACGTGGATACCGGCACGCAACGCGCGCGGCGTGCGATCGACGAGAATCTCGTCCCCGTCGCGCAAGGTCGGCTCCATCGAATCGCCTTCCACCGCGATCACCGACAGCGCGACGGGATCGAGCCCCTGGGCCTTGAGCCAACGGGCCGAGAAGCGCAGTTGGCCCGATGGCGCTTCGTCCCGCGCCAGCGCTCCGGGACCGGCCGAGGCCCCCAGCGGCAGGCGCGGAATATCCGCCCAATCGACCAGCGCGCGGGCGACGCCGCCCACCGCGACCGCGCTTCCCGAAGCCGCATGGGCCGGCGCGCCGAGCTCGCTTTCCGACACGCCGAAGAAATTGGCGAGAACGCGGCGGTCGTCCTCCTCCAGCTTGCGCGGACTGCCCTTGCGCACGAACTGCTGGAGATAGGCCGGATTGCGCCCCAGCAGGCCCGAGAGCGCCGAAAGGCTAACGCCGCGCCCGCCGGCAAGCTCCAGCAGACGCGCCCGTGCACGGGCCTGAAGATCGGTTCCGGTCATGTGCCCACCATTGTCGAAGGATTTTTCCTAGACTTGTAGGATTTGTCCGTCAACATAAGAAAAATCCTAAATGGATTCGCGAGGGAGATTGCACCGTGCTCATCCGCAAGATCGAAAAATTCCTGCTCCGCACCGGGATGCCGGTGACCCGGTTCGGCCGCATGGCCGCGCACGACCCCCGCCTGGTCATGGACATGCGCAACGGACGCGAGCCCCGCCCCGAAATGATCTCCCGCGTAGAACATTTCATGAACAACTACAAGCCGGAGGCCTTCGCGAGCGATGCCCATGCTGGTTGATCATGCCCTGTTTCGGGACGCGCCGCGCGCCTCTCGCCCGGCCCGCCACCACCGCACCGCCGGCGAGCGGCTATGGCACGCCCTCAGCGCCCTGGCGGGCGCACGCGCCATCCTCGTCAGCCAACGCGAAACGCCGTGGGCCAGCGTGACCTTTTCCGGCGCGCGCCACAGCTTCACGCTGCGCTTCGACGAAACCGTGGCGATCGAGGACGGCGAACACCTGATCGCAGTGCTGCCCGATCACCCGTTTCACATCCCCGGCCATCTGGTGGCCGACGCCAGCGTGGCGCGGGCAGACCACACCCTGCTGCCCGCCCCGCGGCTGGAGCTGGACATCGACATCCTGTTGCTGGAAGCATCGTGAAACCGATCGGAGCCTGAACGCTCAAGGGGCCGCGCCCGGGTAAACCCCGGTGCGCGGCCATTCCTCTCCACAAACCGTCAGAAGCGCAGACTAGCGGTCGGTGCGGGCCATCAGCTGCGGTGCAGTTGTCGCCCCTACCCAGAGATTCATGTCGACAGCGTTCGAGACCCGGAACGGTTCCCTGCGATCGTTGAGGAACAGTTCCTCCATCTCAGCACGGTTGAACGGACGCGATCCCAGCCGGCCGAAGATGGCGATCTGCCCGCCGGTTTCATCCACGCCGCGATCGCGATCCAGCCCCTTAGAGAGCGCCAGGGCCGGGCTGGGCGTGTGCGCCCACGCGATCAGTTCCGGCCGGGGTTCGGGCGAGAAGCCGTAGAAGTTCGGCTGGCTAGACGGTGAAGTAAGCTGCACCACCTTCATCCCGTTCCGCCCGTCCGCGACATAGGCGAACAACGAGGCGTTGGTGGAGGCGACGATCACATCCTCGGCATCGTTCAACTGCCCGTCGGCGGTGAACGCTTGCTGGATCGCCGGGCGCGTGGGCGCGGTCACGTCCACGATCACCAGCCCCTGCGCTTTGGCCGCGACATAGGCATAGGTGCGGGCGACATAGACGCGGCGGGCATCGGCCAGCGGAACAGTGGCCTGCGGCACCGGCACCGGCTGCGCCAGGTTTGTCACGTCCATCAGCTCAAGCCCGTTGGCCGTCGTCACCCACAGGTAGCGGAACTGCACCGCCGTGGCGCGCGGGTCCTTGAGCGGCACGACCGAGGTGACGCGTGGATCGAGGCAGGTCTCACCGCCCTTCTCCTCGCTCGCCTCGCAGGGCTTGCCCGGCGACCAGGGCTTGGGGAGGTGGACGGTGACCAGCGCCTTGTCGGTGACGATATAGGCATAGTCACCTGCAAGCGTGATGTGCCGCGCGCCCGTCAGGACTCCGTCCGGATTGAACGTCAGCGCGCGGCGGAAGAAGTTGTTGCGGAACTCGCCATCGGCCAGCGTATCGACGTTGACCGCGATCAGCCCTTCCACCGCATCGGTGACGAAGGCGTAATGGTAGATCGGCGAGAACGGCTGCTCCTGGTTCAGATGGCGCAGTTCCGGCGTGTTGCGCGTGGGCGCGATCGCCTGGTTAGTGGGCAGCGCCATGCAGGTGGCGTTCTTCGTATCCACATGCGTGTCATGCCCCAGCGGCGAGAACGGCGCGGTGGTGATCCGTTCCGAGAAGCCCTTGTTGCTGACCGAGGCGATATCATAGGCGCGGAAGCCGCCCTTCCCTTCGGCCACGAACATGTATTCGCCGCGCATCTGCAGGCAGCGGACCGCGTCCGAGGTGCCCTTGGTGACGTTGGTGAACTGTTCGCGTCCCTTGGTCTCTTCGGAGAGCTTGCCGTCGATCACGCCGCCGCGCGTCCAGTCCTTCAGCTCGCGGCCGTTCTTCTCGACGTGCTGCTTCCAGTAGTCCGGATAGGCATAGCGGTGGAGATAGCTGCCGATCACCGCCTGCGGTTCGTCCCATTCGGTGACGCGCACCGCCTCGAACCCGCCGTCCAGCCCGAACCAGGCGTTCATGCCGACGAAGTTCACGTAGTTGGTGCCGAGCAGCAGCAGCTGCGCCATGATCGCGTTGTTATCGTCCTGCTGGCTGAGGTGGCAGTCGGTGCACTGCTTGGTCTCGTTCTTGCGGACGGTGTGCGGGAAGTGCGGCGCGAACGCCTGCGAGGAATAGCCGATCGCCGAGATCGGCGGCTGCTGCACGTAGATCCGTTCGCGGTTGATGTTGGTGGACGACAGGATCAGCGCCGAGGACGAGCGGATCGGCGCGGTGATCGCCTTGCCGCTGACGGGGTTGCCGTCCTTGTCGAACTGCACCGGATCGGAACCCGAGGTCTTGTTGCGCTGGTGCTTGCCGAGCTGGAACATGTCGTCGCGCGCGACCTGCGGGTTATAGGTCGCGTAGTTGCGGGTGTAGTCCTCTTCGTACTTGTGCGTGGTGGACTTCCAGTTCGCCTCGATCGGCAGGTGGCAGCCGGCGCACGACGTGGTCCACGACAAGTGGCAGGTGAAGCACGCCATATCGTCATCGCGGTGGGCGCGCTGTTCCTTGGGAACGCCGGTGCCGAACTTGTACACGCCATCCTGCGCGGCGGACTTCGCCATCAGCTTGGCCCGCGCCGCCTTGGGATTGAAGATCGGCTTGCCCAGATCATCGACCTTGCCGGCAAAGCGCGCGTCGACCGAATCCTTCACCAGGCTGACCCGCCAGGACAGGTTGGGATCGATGATCGAGCGCTGGATCAGCACGCGGCGCCCGTCGGCCGCCTTCATCCATTCGAACCGGCGCTGGCCGTCGGCGTTGCGCAGCAGGCTGAGGTTGTTGCCCTTGGGCGGCGCGGCGAGGTTAGACGTCATCAGCGTGGGATAGGCGTCGGGCGTGCCGTGGCAGTCCTTGCAGCCGATCTCCACCGCGTTGGCCACTTCGCCCATGATCATGCCGTTGCCGTGGCTGTCCTGCGAGAAGTGGCAATCGGCGCACTGCATGCCGAGCTGGGCGTGGATGTCCATCATGTGGACCGCCTTGCCGGGATTGTCGGGACCCGGCTCGACGAACTTGCCCTCCATGGTCCCATTGGCACCGCTCTTGCGCCACTTTTCCGGATCGTCCGGATTGACGATGTGCGCCTTGTCGGTGCCATAGCTCGACATATCGCCTTCATCGTCCAGCAGGTTGCCGCGCCGGTCGCGCTTCAGGATCGCGCGGAAGTTCCAGCCGTGGCCGTGGTAGTCCGCGAACTGCGTGTTCTTGAGCTGCGGGTTCAGGTCATAGACGTTGCGCAGGAACTCCACGTCGCGCCACAGGCCATGGGTAGAAGCCGCTTCCGGATTGCGATCGAGAATCTCGCGCGCTTCGGCCATGTTCGGGTGGAACTGCTTCTTGAAGATGCGCTGGTAGTCCGCGTCAGACATGCCCGCCGGCTTCGGCGCGCGGTTCTCCGGCCCCGGCCACATCGAATCCGCATCGGATTCGTAGTCCCACATGATGTAGCCGAGGTAGGTGTTCAGGAAGATGTTGGGCTGGTGCATGTGGCAGTTCATGCACTGCGCCGTGGGGATGGCGCGGGTGAAGGCGTGGACCAGCGGATGCCCGCGCTCGCGGTCCTGCATCGCCACCGGGCCATCGTCATGACCGCCAGCGGCAGGGGGCAGGGCATGGCCCGCCTTGTCCAGGCCCGCCGTCGCGTGGGCTTCGACCTGGCCCATCGCGTGCGTGTCCATCGATCCGTGCGGCGCGACGCCGGCAGCGGGCGAGAACGTGAGCTGTTCGGCCGAAGCGATGGCGCGCGCGCAATCGCCGGCAAGATCCTTCGAGCCGGCGGCATCGCTGGCATCGCCGGGCAGATAGCCGCCCTGCCCGCCCAGCACGGTGCCGCGCACGCGCGTCTTGTGCTCTTGCTTCGCCGCGTCATAGCTGCCGTACTTGCCGGCACGGTGCTGGCCTTCGCGCAGCGAGTTGATCGTGGGATCGGCAGTGATCGTCTGCCCGTCGCGCCCGCACTTGCCATAGTTCAGGCTGTGGCGCGGCTCGCGATCGTTGGCGTAGATGACGTGGCACGAGGCGCAGCCCGAGGAGCGGTAATCGCCCGGCTGATCGTTGGTGCCCATCTGGAACAGGAACGGGTCGTTCAGGCGCGTCTTGTGGATGTTCAGCACCGGAATGGCGACGCGCAGGCCCGTGGCGGGGCCGCGGTTCGACTGCTTGAGATCGGGGCGGCCCGGCTCGTCGAGCCGCTGGATCAGACCGGTCGAGTTGGGCAGGCCGATTTCGGGGAACTGCGGGTTGATCGTGCGACCGCCATCCTCGAACACGCGGAACACGTCCGCCGGCGGGATCGTGTGCCAGCGCGGCAGCGGATAGAGCACGGGCAGCGCGCCGCGCGCCTTTTCCTGCGGGGTGACGGTGCCCCACATCGGCTTCCCGTCCGGCCCGATTTCCTTCGACGCGGACTTGAGCAGCGCGGGTTCGCCCTGGCGGGTGAAGCTTTCCCCGAACATGTAGTTCTTGAAGGGGACGATGCCGTTGTTATAGGCCGCGCCGCCCCACAGCATCGCGCCGGTGGACATCAGCGAACGTTCCGACGCCTCGATGATGTTCATGTGGCAGGCCCCGCAGGAATCGCGGGCGACGCGATAGTCCGACGGGTTCACGAAGCGGATGAATTCCGGGCTTTCCTTGGCCAGCAGCGCGTAGGAGCGCTTGGGATTGGCCGAGGAAGGCCAGCCCCACGCCACCGGGAAGCGCGGCAGGACGTGGGCGTCCTTCATCGCGCCCACGTATTCCATGCTGCCCCGGTTCCAGCTCCGGTCCGCGACGACCTGGTTGTTGCCGCCATGGCAATCGACGCAGGAGAGCACCACCGCCGGGCTGGCGTGCATGGTCTTGTGATCGCTGGCGGTGTGGCAGCTGACGCAACCGGCGTTTTTCTGGTCGACGAAGGCCCATTGCTCCTCCGCCGTATCGCCCGGCTGGCCGCGCGGGGCCGCGGGCGCGCGGACATACTTGACCTTCTGCGGCATTTCCTCACCCGAAGCCCACAGCGCGCTGGGCACGGCCAGGACGGCGAAGGCCGCGAGCAGCCATGCCAGCGGCAGGGCGCGAAGCCGGCGAAATAGGGCGGCAGGACGGCGGAAGGCGGAAGGCTGGGTCATCAGAAGGCCAGTGTCGCGTTGGCGAGGACGGAGTAGTAGCGGCTGCCGCCACCTTCCTGCGCGAAGAGGTCACGGAAACCGCTGCCGGCGTGCAGCACGGCGCCCGACAGGCGGAACACCAGGTTCTGCGAGGCGTTGGGCCGCCAGATCGCGGAAACGGAGGTATCCCAGCCGATGCTGTTGGGAATCGAGCCCTCGTTGCGCAAGACCTGCAGGATGCGGGTGTTCTGGAACCACAGGTGGTTCACGTTGGCGGAGACGCGCAGCGTGGGCAGCAGATCGAAATCCCCCCCCACCCCGGCCAGCACCGTGCCGGGATTGAGGAAGTTCGACTGGCCCAGTTCCTTCGACGTGCGCAGCGAATTGAGAATGCCGTTGCGGCCGTTGAGCGACACCGCGCGGCCACCGCCCGCGAACGGGATCGACTGGCGAATCCAGTAGCTGGTATCGGCCCCGGCGAACTGCGGGTTCTCGAAGATGGCGTCGAAGCCGCCTTCGGTGCCGTCATAGGGATTGCTGTCGCCGCTGGCCCACAGGCCGGAAAGGCGGAAGCGCATCCAGTTGATGTCGTAGCTGGCTTCGGCCGCCGCCATGAACGCCTTGATGACGGCCGGGCGGCTGGTGATGAAGCTGTTGCGATCCTCCCCCAGCGCGGCATAGGCCTGCGCGGTCAGGTTCATCCGGCCGACGTGGCCGTCCGCCGCATAACCGATGTAGACCACGTCGTACTGGCGCGGGCGGATATCGCCGAGCAGCGCGGGGCGCGCGGGAAAGCCGTTCTTGTCCGACTTGTAGCGGTTTTCCCGGTTCATGTTGTAGGTGAGCGAGACCTGGCTGGTCAGCCCGACGAACGGGAAATCCTGGCGGTAGATGTTGCCAGTGAAGATCCAGTCGCGGCGCAGCGGCTGCGTCACGTCGTTCAGCCCGGAATTGGTGTCCTTCTCGATCCGCCAGAACGCGGCGAGGTTGAACTGCCAGCGGTTGTTGTCGCGGTTGCCGAACAGGCGCACGCCGAGCTGGTTGTCGTTGAACAGGAAGCCGCGAAAGTCCGACTGAAACGGCTGGATGCCGGCGCGCAGCGAGACGAAATCGTAGCGCTTCGTATCGAACCGGCCGATGTGATAATCGATGAAGGCTTCCTGCAGGCCGACGAAGCCGGTGGTGCGCGTGGTGCCTTTCGAGGGTTCCACATAGAGCACGCGGCGTTCGGGCACTTCGACATGGGTGATGTTGGCGCCCACGGCCACGCGGTATTCGATGACCGGCGGCTTGAACGCGGTCATGCCCTTGAGCAGCGAAAAGCCCGCGATGAAGGTCTGCGACAGCACCAGGCTGTTGCTCTGCCCGAACACGTCGATCGAATTTGGCCGCGTGGTGGTCTGGTTGCCGACGGGAATCGGGAAGGTGCGCGGCTCGATCACCGTATCGGACACGGCATTGGCGATGAAGAACCAGTCATCGCCCTTGAGGAAGCCCGGACGCTGGCCTTTCGATAGCGGATGATCGCCCTTCAGCAGCGAATGGTGGAAGGGATCGAGCGTGGAATGGCAGACGTATTCCAGCTTGGGGAACAGCGTGAACAGCGCGCGATCGCGCGCGCCGGTCTGCGGGTCCTTCTTGGGGCAGAGCGACCCCATGATGCGCCAGCGATCCGGCACGCCGACATCGAGGCCAAGCGCGCCCACGGGGCCTTCGCCATCGTACTTGTCGTAATAGGCTTCGGGCGGCGGGGCGGAAACCGCGCCGGGGTTGGTCTGGTCGACCTTGTCGGGCAGTTCCTTGTTGAAGCCGGGGCGGCGGCGTCCGTCGATCAGGGCGTCGTCCGCTTCGGTTGCGCCGCCGGGCAACGCGGGTGGTGATGCCGCCTCCGGCGCAGGTGGAGGCGCGCTGCCGCTGGCCGTGTCGGCAGGCGCGGGCGCCGACTGCATCAGCGCCACGGCCGGAACCAGGGCGCCGGGCGCGACAGCCGCCGCCGGCAGCGGTGTGGTGGCGGTAAGCACAGGCAGGAACAGGGCGGCGGTTTCGATCACAGGCCCTCGCAGACGTTCTGTTCGTTGCTGTCGAGGAACGGCGCGAACGGGCAATTCACGTAACGCAGCCGCACGCCCTGCCCCACGTTGACCACGATCGTATCGGCCCGCATGTCCTTGGGCGCGTTGCCGATCGTGCCCACACGCAGCCCGCCGTTGTTGGCGCCCAGAAACGCGATCATGTCGTCCTGATCGATGCCGTCACCGGAAATACCGATTGCGCCGACCAGCTGGCGACCGCGATAGATCGGGACCGAGCCGGGAAAGATCTGGATGCCGTTGGCCAGCCGCTTCTTGCCGTTGGGTGCGTCGGGAACGGCCGTACATTGCTGCACCACATCCTGCGCCTTCAGGGAGCCTTCGACGAAGACCGCGTGCTGGATCAGGTTCGCCTTGACCAGCGCGATCTGCAGGCCGGTAGCGAACGGGCTGAAATCGGTGATCGGGCGCGAGAGCGGGCCATTGGGCCGCCCCACTTCGCCATCGGGGAAGAACGGGCGCGAAAGGTTGCCGCCCGAACGGTCGGCAAAGGCGACCTTGCCGGTCAGCGCGGTCTGATCGCCCAGAAAATCGCGCACGCGCTGGACGAATGCCGGAATTTCGGCGTCAAGATCGCCGGTCAACTGCGCGGCGGCATTCGGCCCGGAGAAAAACGCGGCGGTGCGAGCCTTCTGGAGCGAGACATCGGTGCCGAAGATCGGCGCGTCTGGCCCGCGCACCACGCCGAGCGGCGCCCCATAGGTATCGACCATGGAGATCGTGACCTGCGCGCGGCTGTCGAGGGGGCGGCGAATCTGCGCGCGGGCGCGGCTCATCACCTTGAACGCTTCTTCCAGCACCGCGCGCACTTCGGCGGCGGTAAGCGGCTGGGTAACGTCCGCGCCATCGGTGCCGCCGCGAATGGGGTAGCGATCGTTGCCCGATCCGTCCGTCAGCACAAAGGCATCGGCGTTCGCGAACTCGCCCGACGTGGCATAGCGGTAGCCGCTGGCTTCGGTGCCATAGGCCGTTCCCGCCAGCACCACGCCGCCGGGATAGTATCCGTTCACCGGAACCAGCGTGCCCACGGTGTTGTTGATCGCGTTGAAATCGGTCTGGAGCGCGTGCAGCCCTTCCACCCGCGCGTCCGAAAAGCGCAAGGTCGAGCCATCGACCGGAATCATGTTGGCGACGATGCTGTCCGGCGGGGCAAAGCCCTGGATGCCGGCCAGCGCCATGTATTCCTCGGGATCGCCGTCCACGTCGGCGACGTTCGGGTCATAGCCATAATCGCCATCGGCCATGACGCCGATCCCGCCGACCACCACGCCGTTCTTGTAGAGCGGGAACCCGCCCGGATCGGCGGCGAGGCCCAGCGGCGACCGCTTCGGCCCGATGAACGCTGCTGCGCCCAGGTTGTTGGTAATATAGCGCGTGTTGAGGTCGGAACAGGGCAACTGGCTGAACTGCACCCCGAACAGCGGGCCGCTTTCCAGCCCCGGCGTGTTCGGCGCGGGCGGGAAATGTTCCTGCACGATCATGCTGGCCGTGCGCGTGGAAAAGGCATTGCCGCCGCTCGACAGATAGGCGCCGGTGATCGCCTTGGCGATCGCGCCCATCGTCGCTTCCACGGTCAGCCCCTGCGCATCGACTTCACGCGGGCTGATTTCCCCGGTGGCGGTGCGGCGGCTGGTGTCCATCCGCGTCAGCGCGCCGTTCATCCGGAACACCGCGAGCACGTTGCCGACCCGGTCGACCACCGCGACGATCGCCGGATAGTTGAGCGCGCGCGCCTCTCCCACCGCTTGCGCGATGATCTTCTTCACGTCGTCCGGCGTCAGCGCTTCCTGCGCGGGCGTGGCATAGACGCGCGCGCTGCTGGTGGGTGTCGCCGTGGGCGAAGGCGCGGGCGAAGAACCGCCGCCTCCCCCGCAACCGGCCAGCGCGAGCGAAAACGATGCCAGAGTCGCTACCGCCCGGTTGGCGATCACACCGGGCGCAGCCGCCTGTCGCAGGGCCAGCATTACCTTCATCCGTGCAGACTCCGGCATCAGCGCAGGCTCCGGATGCTGCGAATGGCCCCGCCCAACGCGCGGCGGAAAGCGATCGGCTGGAAGCCGTTGGGATCCCGCACCGCCGCATAGGCCTGGTTGATCTGCACGCGCAGGCCGTTGGCGGACCCGCCCGAAACCGCGCCCTGATTGACCAGGCCGTTGAGCAGCGTGTCGATCGCCATGACCGACTGCACCGCGCCTTCGTAATCGGTGAAGCGTTCCGACACCGCGTCGCTGGCGATGGCGTCCATCACCGCGAAGGTCTGTTCGCGGGTGAATGAGGCGCCGGCGAAACGGGTCGAAAGCGTGTCCGCCGCCTGCCGCAAGGCCTGCGCCGCCTGCACCGTCTGCGGCCGGCCTTCGCCCATCGCGCGGTGGAACGCCTTGCTGCGCGCATCGAACGTGGTGGCCAGATCGGGCGCGATCACCCGCGCCGCCGCCAGCAGCATGATCATGTTCTCGTCGTTGTAAGGCGGCATCCCCGCGTGAATCGGGCGGCCGGGATTGGGCATCGCCGTCACCGTCGCCTCGTCGCTGTCATAGATGCGGCGGTGGCACGAATGGCAATCGAAGAACGTGAATTCGGGGAAGAGGCCGTCACTGGCCTTGCCCGGCTGGCTGAACAGTTCGAGTGAGCGCTTGACCGCTTCCGCCTGCCCCACGGCCCACATCCGCATCCCGTTGGTCTTGCCCCCCTTGCGCTGGGCATAGTCCGAATCCTCGTTGTGGTGGGCCTGGAGCGTCGAGAACAGGTCCAGTTCGAACGAGATGCGCGGGTGGCCCGCCGCCATGATGCGGTGGGCGATGAACTGGCCCTTGCCGTCCCCGGACAAGTGGCAATCGAGGCATACTTGCGCGCGCACGCACGGGCTGGTCAGGTCGGTCATCCCCTGCGCAACGTTGCGCCCGTGGCTGGCGCCGACAGTATAGTGGGTGGAGAGCCAGCCGCCGGCATTGCCATGGCAGGCTTCGCAATCGACACCATCGGCCACGCGCACGGCACCGGGCGTCGCATGACAGCCCAGGCATTCGCGCTGCACACCGGCGGCGTCCAGCCCCATGCGGCGGACGATCGCCTGCCCGCGCGGCTCCACGATGGCGCGATAAGCCCGGCTATGCGCACCGGTGGGCGAGGATTCTTCCTGCCAGCGCAGCAATTCGTCCTGCCGCACCGGGGTGCCATCGGCGACGCTGCGGCCATGGCAGGTTGAGCCGGCACAGCTTGCCACGCCCTGATGCGCGCGGAGCGAGCCACCCGCGTTCTGGGCCTGCAGAGGCGCGGCGGGAACGAACAGGGCAGCCGACAGCGCAGCGCACGCCATCAAGACGCACAGAATCGCAGCCAGATAACCCAATCGCGGGACGGACCGGAAAGCGGTCGAAAGCCGCTTCGGATGGATCGAATTGCCCAGCATTGCCCCTCGTTCCTGCCGGTAGCGGAAAGGAGTGGAAGCTTTTGCCTCTTCACTCCACGCGAACCGGTAGTGCTGCAATGCGACCCCGCGACTGCAGACTAGGCGAGACACCCCTTCGGGTTCAAGCCCTGATTTCGCTTTGGCTCTGGCATTGAAGGCGTTTTTTGCCGCGCGACTGCTCAGGCAGGACGAATGACGATCGTCTGCCCTGCGGGATCGAAGCGCACCGCGCCGATACCGGGGGCGCTGGCGCATTCGCCGGGCCGCACGGCTTCCCCTTCAACCACCGCCTCGCCACGACGCGGCACGATCAGGCACGGCCCGGCATAGGCATCGGCCAGCGCGGCATCCGGGACGCCATCGACGCGATGCGCGGTGAAGTATGGCCCGCTGGCCAGCTCCACGGTGCCTTCCGGCGGAATCACGCGCCGCAGCGCTGGATCGAGCGGCGCGCCCCGCGCCACGGCCATCCCCCGGTCCAGATGCAACTCGCGCGGGCGGCCGTAGTCGTAGAGGCGATAGGTGATGTCGCTGTTCTGCTGGATTTCGATCAGGCTGACCCCCGCGCCAATGGCGTGGACGGTACCTGCTGGAATGTAGAAGAAATCGCCCGCCTGCACGGGATGCCACACCAGCATATCCTCGATAGACCCGTCCAGCGCGGCGGCGCGCAGGGTTTCCCTATCGACCGTTTCGCGGAAACCGACTCCCAGCGTTGCGCCCGGCTCGGCATCAATCACCAGCCAGCACTCCTCCTTGCCGCCATCGGATTCGCCCATGGCGGCCGCTTGCGCATCGGAAGGGTGGACCTGCACTGAAAGCTTTTCGGACGTGAAGATGTACTTGACCAGCAGCGAGGGCAGTTCGGGCGGCGGCACGAACCAGATTTCGCCAATGCGCGCGCCGCCATGCGGCGGTGGGAATGGGGCCGGCAGGGTGTCACGCCCCCAAGGCTTCTCGACGGATCGGGTGGTGAGCTTCATCAACCGGACCTCAACGCGTGCCGCAACCCCTGCGGGCCATCCCGCGAGCGCTACTGGTTTGCCGCGCCCGACAGCTTACCGACGAGTTGCGCGCCTTCCGGCGTGCAGACCAGCACTTCGTCCTTGTCGACCACCACGATCAGGTTTGTGGCGCCGACCACGGACACGCGCGGGCCATCGGTCTGCACCAGAACGTTGGCACAATCCTTCAGTTCCACCCGCCCCTTGATCGCGTTGCCCGCACCATCGCGCTCCAGCGCCTCGTGCAACGCCTGCCAGTTGCCGATATCGGACCAGGTCATCACCGCCGGCACCATGGCCGCACGAACGGTGTTCTCCATCACCGCGTAGTCTACCGATTCGCCTTCGATCGCGGCGAAGGCGGCCGCATCGGGATGGAAGCGATGCCCTTCCTCCACGCCCTTCTCCACCGCTTCGCGCACGGCGGCGGCAAGCGCGGGGCGATGCGCTGCCAGCTCGGCTAGGAACGCCCCGGCGCGGAAGGCGAAGATGCCGCCATTCCACGAATAGCCGCCATCGGCCAGAAACTGGCGGGCACGGTCAAGATCGGGCTTTTCGACAAAGCGTTCGACCCTGGAGCCGCCGGTATCACCGATCGTTTCGCCATGCTTGAGATAACCGAAGCCGGTTTCCGGCGCGGTCGGCGCGATCCCGAACGAAACCAGCCAGTCATCCGCCGCGAGCGCGGCCGCAGCCCGTGCCGACGCCTGAAACGCCGCGAGATCGCCGATGTGATGATCGCTGGGGCAGACCAGCATGATCGCGTCTTCGGGAAGGCGCAGCGCGGCCAGAGCAATGGCGGCGGCGGTGTTCTTGCCTTCGGGCTCGACGATGATGGCCGTCCGATCCGGATCGGGCAGCTGCGATTCCACGTGCCCGAGGTGCGCGGTGCCGGTGACGATCACCGGATCGCCAAAGCCCGCATCCGGTGGACAGCGCAGCAAAGTCGCCTGAAACAGCGTGGTGTCGCCAACCAGGGGAAGGAACGGCTTGGGCATCGCCTTGCGCGAACGGGGCCACAGCCGCGTGCCGCTGCCGCCGCACAAAACAACAGGAATTATGGTCTTCATGATACCCCGTCTTACCTGCCGCCGCTCTGCCATAACCCCAACGCCATGACAAACTTTTTCCCGGCAAGGTTACAAGGCTAAAAGAACCAATGTAGCCGATAAGCATGCCCCATGTTAGGAAACCCCGCGCGAACGCGGGCAGCAGTGCCGAAATAAAGACGAACTACACCCGCCGAATAACCATGTTACGAATTTCGGTCATGTCTTCCATCGCGAAACGGATGCCTTCGCGGCCCAGCCCTGAATCCCGCACACCGCCATAGGGCATGTTGTCGACGCGGTAGCTCGAAACGTCGTTGACGACGATACCGCCTACTTCAAGCCTGTCCCACGCTTCCAGCACCTTGTGCAGATCGCTGGTGAACAGACCCGCCTGAAGCCCGAACTTGCTGTCGTTGACTTCATCGAGCGCCGCATCCCAGTCGGTAAACTTCGACAGGATCACCACCGGACCGAATGCTTCCTCACGATAGACGTCGCTGTCGCGCGGGGCGTCTTCCAGCAGGGTCGCTTCCAGCATGTTGCCTTCGCACCCGCCGCCCGCCAGCAACCTGGCGCCGCCGGCCACGGCGTTGTCGATCCAGCCCTTGAGCCGCTGCGCCTCCTTCGCCGAGATCATCGGGCCGATGAACGTCTCGCGCAGCTTTGGATCACCAGCCACCAGCGTCTTCACTTTCGCCGCCAGCATGTCGCGGAACGTGTCGTAGATGTCGGCGTGGATGATCACGCGCTGCACGTGGATGCAGCTTTGCCCCGACTGGTAGTAGCCGCCGAAGATGATGCGGGCGAGCGCGTGGTCGAGATCGGCGTCCTTGTCGACGATCACGGCCGCGTTGCCGCCCAGTTCGAGCACCACCTTCTTCTTGCCGGCCTTTGCCTTCAGGTCCCAGCCCACGCCGGGTGAGCCGGTGAACGACAACAGCTTCAGCCGCTCGTCCGTGGTGAACAGGTCCGATCCGGCGCGGCTGGCCGGCAGGATCGAGAACGCGCCTTCGGGCAGCACGTCGCATTCGGCCAGCACTTCGCCGATGATGATCGCGCCCAGCGGCGTCATCGACGCGGGCTTCATCACGAACGGGCAGCCGACCGCGATCGCCGGCGCGATCTTGTGCGCGGCCAGGTTCAGCGGGAAGTTGAAGGGACTGATGAAGCTGCACGGCCCGATCGGCACGCGCTTCCACATGCCCATGTAGCCCTTGCTGCGCGGCGAGATATCGAGCGGCTGAATCTCGCCATAGTTGCGCGTGGCCTCTTCCGCCGCGATGCGGAAGGTGTCGATCAGGCGACCGACTTCGCCTTCTGCGTCGGCGATCGGCTTGCCCGCTTCGACGCACAGGGCATAGGACAGTTCGTCGAACCGTTCGCGGAAGCGGCCGACACAATGGTCCAGCACGTCGCGCCGCTCGAAGCTCGCCAGTTTCGTCAGCGGCTCGGCCGCGCGCACCGCGCCGGCGATGGCTTCGTCGATCACGTCCGGCGTGGCCAGCGCGGTGCGGAACGCGACCTCGCCGGTGAACTTGTCGGTCACCTCCAAGTCGGCGTTGGGCTGCACCGCCTTGTTGTTGAGGTAGAGCGGATAAACGTCCTTCAACTGCACCATATCTCGAACTCCCCCCTCCCGCTGGCGGGAGGGGCCGGGGTGGGCCTTCTCAGGAGCGGGAGTATACCCACCCCCAGCCCCTCCCGCGAGCGGGAGGGGAACAGGTTGCGCCTAAAGCGCCTTCGACAGTTCCTTGATGTCCTTGTTCAGGATCTGGTCGTTTTCCGAATAGTCGACCGGGCAGTCGATCAGGTGGACGCCCGGCGTATCCCGACAATGCGCCAGCAGTTCGACAAGGTGCGCTGCGCTTTGCACGCGATGCCCGCTGGCGCCGTAGCTTTCGGCATATTTCACGAAATCCGGGTTGTTGTAAGTCAGCCCGAAGTCCTTGAAGCCCATGTTCGCCTGCTTCCAGCGGATCATGCCATAGGCGCTGTCGTTGAGGATCAGCACGGTGAGGTTGAGGCCCAGGCGAACGGCCGTTTCCATCTCCTGGCTGTTCATCATGAACCCGCCATCGCCGCAGATCGCCATGACCTTGCGATCGGGATAGAGCATCGCGCTCATCATCGCCGATGGCAGCCCCGCGCCCATCGTGGCCAGCGCGTTATCAAGCAGCACCGTGTTCGGCCGGCACGCGGTATAGCCGCGGGCAAACCAGATCTTGTACACGCCGTTGTCGAGGCAGATGATCCCGTCATCCGGCATCGTGGCGCGCACCTGCTGCACCAGATGCGGCGGGAAGATCGGGAACCGCGCGTCCCCCGCGAGCTTGTCGGTATGCGCGACCTCCGCCTTGCGGAAGGCCAGCATGTGATCGAACGTCCAGCTGCCGGAAGGCACGATGTCCTCCTTCATCTGCCAGACCGCGTTGGCGATATCGCCGATCACTTCGATATGCGGGAAGTAGACAGGATCGACTTCGGCCGTCTTGGTGGAGACGTGGATCACGGTCGGCCCGCCTTCGTTCTTCATGAAGAACGGCGGCTTCTCGATCACGTCGTGCCCCAGATTGACGATGCAGTCCGACGCCTCGATCGCGCGGTGGACGAAGTCCCCGGCGGAAAGCGCCGCGCATCCCAGGAACCGGGGGTGGCGTTCATCGATCACACCCTTGCCGAGCTGGGTGGTCAGGAACGGGATGCCCGTCTTTTCGATGAATTGCAGCAACATCCGGCTGGTCATCGTGCGGTTGGCGCCGGCACCGATCACCAGCACGGGCGATTTCGCCGCCTCCAGCGCCTGCACCGCCTGCCGCACCGACTTGGCATCCGCGTTGGGCCGGCGGACCAGGCTGCGCTTCAGCGGCCGTGAATCGGTGTATTCGTCGGCAATGTCCTCGGGCAATTCGATATGCGTCGCGCCGGGCTTTTCCTCCTCGGCCAGCCGGTAGGCCTCGCGAATGCGGCTGGGGATGTTGTCGGAAGACGCCATCTGGTGCGTGAACTTGGTGATCGGCTGCATCATCGACACCACGTCGAGGATCTGGAAGCGGCCCTGCTTGGATTTCTTGATCGGCTTCTGGCCGGTAATCATCAGGATGGGCATGCCGCCCAGCGTGGCATAGGCGGCGGCCGTCACGAAATTGGTGGCGCCCGGCCCCAGCGTGGCGATGCACACGCCAGTCTTGCCGGTATGACGGCCATAGGTGGCCGCCATGAACCCCGCGCCCTGTTCGTGCCGGGTCAGGATCAGCTTGATCCTGTCAGAGCGGGAGAGCGAATCGAGCAGGTCGAGGTTCTCCTCGCCCGGCACGCCGAAAATGTACTCGCAGCCTTCTTCCTCAAGGCATTCGACGAAAAGATCGGACGCTTTCTTGCCAGTTCCTTCGGCCATGCAACGGTCGCTCCCAGCAGGCGCGCGCAGCCAGACGCGGACCTTTCCCCAACTCGGATACGACCCCGGACAGGCTGGCGTTGTCGTTCTGGCTTCCGCGCCTGTCCCTTGGCGTCAGGCCTAACAAACGGCAGGCGCGAAGTCACCCGGCAATGCGCGGAGACGCGCCCTTAGGGTCAGGACCCATTACTGGCGCGGTCGAGGTTTGAAGCAAAATGGCCTGTTGCAAGGAGAGAGGGCGCAGGAATATGTCGATATTTCAAGCCGTCTCGGCGCCGCAGCGGGCCATTTTGGTCAAATCCCGCAGGGACGTCCAAATGGCTTCCATCTCGAACCGAACGGCGCTTGCAAAGACGTCCAGTCTTAGCCGCGCGCCTTCCGGCCCGATATGTTCGCCATTTGGACGCCTCGATCGCGCCAGTAATGGGTCCTGACCCTAATATCCCCGCGCCAGATCGACCACGTGCGTCAGCGGTTCGCCCGCCAGGAAGCGCGGCATGTTACCCAGGAAGCGCTGCACGGAACGTTGGAACATCCGGTCCTGCGCGCGGCCCGAAAGATGCATGGTGACATGCGCGTTGGGCAGCGACCACAGCGGATGGTCCTGCGGCAGCGGCTCGGGCGTGGTCACGTCGAGAAAGGCCGCGCCGATGCGCTTTTCGGCCAGTGCGGCCACCAGCGCGGGCTGATCGACCACCGACCCGCGCGCCACGTTGACCAGCGTCGCGCTCGGCTTCATCGCCGCCAGTTCGGCCGCCCCGATCATGCCATCCGTTTCCCCCGTGGCGGGAACGGCCAGGATCACCCATTCGAATTCCCCCAGCCGCGCGCGCCAGGCATCCGGCGTCAGCACGCCTTCCCCCGGCGTGCGCCGCACCACGGTCACGTCCACGTCGAACGCGCTCAGCAGGTGCGCCACCTTCTGGCCGATCGCGCCATAGCCCAGCAGCAGCGCCCGGCTGCCGGCCAGTTCCATCTTGCCCGGCGAATCCATCAGCCAGTCGTGCCGGTCCTGCGCGCGCACCACCTCGCGATAGCCCTTGGCGATCGAGAGCATCCCCAGGATCACGTATTCGGCGATGGTGATCGCGTTGATCCCGGCGCCGTTGGTGAACGTCACCCCGCGCTGCGCCATGACATCGAGCGGGAAACCATCGACGCCGGCATAGATCGAATTGAGCCAGCGCAGCTTGCCCGCGCGGCGGATAGCCTCGGCCATGTCGCCCTTGTCGTGCAGATCGAACCAGCCGATCTCCGCCTCGGGCGCCAGATCCATCAGTTCGTCCGTGTGGCGGAAATAGCGCGGCTCGATACCGGCGGGCAAATGCCCTTCCACAAGCGGCGCCGCGAGGGCGTTCATCACGAGCACGGTCATTGACGCGGTTCTCTCCCCGGTGTTGTCTGATGACAGCGTAACGCGGAGAGTTCGTCAATGAAACTGATTCAGACGGCCGGCGCTGCCTGAACGCATGGTGGGGTGCCGCCGTTATCGCCGGACGCGTTGCACCGCCCGCATCAGCCGAGCTTCCACTCCCAGCCCAGCGGATCGCCGTCCATCGCCTCGACGCCCCGCGTCGCCAGTTCATCGCGCAGCGCGTCGGACTTCGCGAAGTCCTTGTCGGCGCGCGCAGCCTTGCGTTCGGCCAGTACGGTCTCGATCTCGACTTCGGCAATCTCCGCGCCCTTCGGCCGCAGCCGCAAGGCGGCGCGGTCGAGCGTGAGCAGGTCCAGCCCGAGTACCGCGTCCATCGCGGCGATCGCAGCCAGCTTCTCCGCCGGATCGACTTTCTTCAGCGCGATCACCTCGTCCAGCACGGTCAGCGCGATGGGCGTGTTGAGATCGTCGGACACGGCGGCATCGAAGCGTTCGAGCAACGGCGCGAACTTCGGCCCCGGCGCCGCGGCCGGACCACCGGGTGCGCGCTCTTTCAGTTGCCCCACCGCCATCAGCATCCGCTTGAGCCGGGTCAACGCGGCGGCCAGCCCCTCCCACGAGAACTCCAGTTCGCTGCGATAGTGCGCCTGCAGGCACAGCATCCGGTAGGCGAGCGGGTGATAGCCCCGGTCTATCAGCAGTTGCAGCCGCAGGAACTCGCCCGACGACTTGGACATCTTGCCGGACCGTTCGACCAGGAAGTTGTTGTGCATCCACACCTTCGCGCCGGAATTGGCCGGCACGTCGAGCCCGTTGGTGCAGCAGAACGCCTGGTTCTGCGCGATCTCGTTAGGATGGTGGATTTCGCGGTGATCGATGCCGCCGGTGTGGATGTCGAACGGGAAGCCCAGCAGCTTGCCCGACATCACCGAGCATTCAAGATGCCAGCCCGGCGCGCCGCGTCCCCACGGCGAATCCCATTCCATCTGCCGCTTTTCACCCGGCGGCGTCCTGCGCCAGATGGCGAAATCGGCCTGGTGGCGCTTGCCGTCGACCTGTTCGATGCGGCCTTCGCCCTCTTCCGTGGCGGCGCGGGCCAGCCGGCCATAGTCGGCCACGGTCGAAACATCGAAGTACAGGCCGCTCGGCAGTTCGTAGCAGTGCTTGTCCGCGATGCCTTCGGCGAACGCGATCATCTGCGGCACATAGTCCGTGGCTATCGACCAGTGCGCCGGCTGGCGGATGTTGAGCGCGCGAATGTCGGCCCAGTAGGCTTCGGTATAATGCTTCGCGATGTCCCAGATGGATTGGGCGCTGGCGCGCGCCATCTTCTCCATCTTGTCCTCGCCCGCATCCGCATCGTCGGTCAGGTGGCCGACATCGGTGATGTTGATGACGTGGGTGAGCCTGTAGCCCTTGTAGCTCAGCGTCCGCCCCAGCACGTCGGCGAAGACATAGGCGCGCATGTTGCCAATGTGCGGGTAGTTGTAGACCGTCGGCCCGCACGAATAGACCCGTGCCTCGCCGGGGTGGACCGGCTGGAATTGCTCAAGGCTGCGGGTCAGGCTGTTGAACAGCGTGAGCGGGGCGGATGGCGGGGTGGGTTGCATGGGCCATGCCCTTGCCCCGCCCCCCGCCATCCGGTCAAGCGTCTCCGTTCAGGCCACTCCGCTCAAGCCCCGTCATTCAAGGCCGCGCGCAGTTTCCGCCCTCTTCGCGACACTGGCCGTCGCCCAGCAGGTCATCGTTGCCCGTGCCGGTCACCGGTTCGTCGATCAGCGGCGCGAAGCCCGGAGGGGTGATCTCGTTGATCTGCACCAGCGGGCTCTGCGTGAAGCTGTCGGCCGTGGGCACCGTGTTGGTGCCCGGAGGCGGATCGAGATAGGTGACGATCACGTTGCGCACGTCGCCATCGTCGACCCGCTTCGGCGTGCTGTCGCACGATCCCGGATTGGCCAGCAGGCACCCGTTCACGGTGGAGCCGGTCGCAAAGGCGCCATTCACGGAAATCCGCGGAATGGCGGCAAGGCCAGTCTGACCGCCGACGATGCCGTTGATCGCGATCTGCATGGGCGCCTGCGTCCCGCCCGCGCGGATGGTCAGCGCATCGACCACCAGCCCGCGCCGGTCGTCATAGGCGGTGCCGGCCGCCGTGTTCTGGACCAGGAACCGCTGGCCCACGCCAACATCCAGCGCGCCCGCCTCGATCACGGTGCGGCCGGCGGCTACGCCGTCGTTGGCGTCCAGCCGCTTGCTGATCGCACCGAGATCGGTGAGGTCCGCAATGGCTGCGCGCGCCGCGCCCGTCACCGCGACAAGGCTCGCGCCCGAAACAGACAGCGTGCCCCCACGGCCCTGCCCTTCGAGCAGGCGGATCGAGCCCGTTGCCGCGTCGATGAACGTGCCACCGCTGGCGTCGATCGCCAGCGTATTGCCGGCCATGCCGTTCATCGTCACGGCGCCACCGAACGAGGCCGTACCCGCCGTAATCAGCCGTAAGGTGCCGGTCGCGCCGATCTGGCCATCCGTGGACACGCCGTTGGCCGCAACGGTGCTGCCGGCCGTGCCGGTAAGCGTGCCGACCTGGAGCGAAGGTCCGGCATTGATCGTCAGATCGCCGCCCGAATGGATGTTGCCGAACTCCGCGTTGGACAGGCGATAGCCGGTCTGGCCGGTCAGCCCGTCGCCCAGCAACATGCCCGACTGGCCGTTGTTGATCAGCGTGATCGCGGTGGTGCGCGCCGCTGTGCCAAGCACGCCCTGCGTGCCCAGATCGAGGTCGGCCGACCGGAACGTGATGGTCTGCCCCACCGCACGCTGGCTGACCGCGATCAGCCCTTGCGCCGTCACGTCCAGCGCCGAGCCCGCATCGATGATGCCGCCACGGATGTCGCCACCGATCAGGGTGATCGAACCGGTCGCCTGCATCGTGCCGAAGGTCAGCGAGATCGGATCGATCAGGATGTTTCCGCCAGATGTTGCGCTGCCGATCTTCGCCGTATTCACCACCGTCAGCGTCAGGTTTCCACCGGCGGAAAGGCTGGTCACGTCAAGGTCGTGGGCGGTGCCCACCAGCGTCGTGCCCGCGCTGATGCCCGCGCCGGTGAGGCCGCCGGTCGCCGTCAGATTGACCGCACCCGTCCCGGAAATCGTGCCGAGATCAAGCGCCGTACCGCTGATGGTGATGTTGCGCACGCCGGTCGTGGCGCCAAGCCGCACGCTGCCGCTGGACAGGAGATCGACATCGCCGTTGGACAGCACAGTGGAGCCGATCGCGATCGGGCCGGTAGCCGTGATCGCCGCATTCCCGCCGATCGACAGCGTATCGAGCACGGTGAAGGCGCCCGGCGTCACGAAACGGGCCGTCGGCGCCGCATGGTAGCCGGTCAGCGTGCCGGTCGCGATCAGGCTGCCGGCAGCAATGTTTCCGCCAAAGCCCAGCCCGATGTCCCCGGCCGTGGCCTGCACGATCCCGTTGCCCGATAGATCGGTCGCGCCCGACAGGTTCAGCGATCCGGCGGTCAGGTTCGCGCCGGTGAGGACGATACCCGCGCCGGTCGATTGCAAGTCTATCGTGTCAGCGATGTCGGCGGAGCCGCCGTCGAACGCCAGTGTGCCACTGGTACGGATGTCGAGCGTGCTACCGTTGAGCGTGCCTTCGCCCAGGAAGCCGAGAGGCGCGCCGCCTTCGCCCAGACCGATCGCGATGGCATTGGCCACGTTGACGTTGCCCAGGCAGATCGAGCCGGTTGCGCAAGCGCCCGGTTCGGGAGCGCTTGCGGGCGCGGACGGGGAGAGCACGTCGGCCGAGAAGTTGCCGCCGAAGAAGGACGCGCCCCGCGCATCGATCGTTTGCCCTTCCAGCCGGATATCACCGCCTCCGGCGTCAACCGACGTGCCGGCGCCGACGAACAGCGTCGTTGCCGGCACCGACGGCGGGTCGGTTGGCGGCGGGAAATTGGTTCCGGCCGAAAGCGTGATGCCCGGCGTACCGCTGACCAGCCCGCGAAGCGCGCCGCCCACCTGGCGCTTCTGCCCGGACGTGCCGGTGTTCGCCAGCAGGCTGTTGTTCTCGGCGATCCGGATATCGGCGCCGCTGCCCATGTATATGGTGGAGCCGGCGGTCACGCTGTTGCCAGCCGGCATCCGGATGTCCCGCCCGGCGCGGATGTCGACGAAATCAGACGCGACGATAGAGCCACCGCCGTCTTCCTCGCCCAGGATCACGTCGGCGGGGTTGGAAAAGCCGAAGGGCGTGCCCGCGTTCACCTTCACGCTCTCGCCCGAGGCGTTGCGGACGAAGATGTCGCCGCGCGAGGTCAGGCTGATCGCGCCGCCTGCGGTATAGGCACTTCCGGTGCCGCCACCGATGCCGCCGCTGGCGTATATGTCGATCGTGGTGCCCGCGTCGATCCCCGCATGATCGGAGAGGAACATGGAGTAAAAATTGTTGGAATAGATCGACCCGTCCGCCTGAAGGACCGTGCAGGTCACGGCCTCGCAGCCGAACGAATACACGTTCACGCCACCATAACTAGACCCACTACTATAGAGCGAAACGTTGCCAGCGCGAACAAGGCCGTTATTATATGCGAGAAAATCGACCGAACCCGCGCTATTGATCTGGAGGTCTTGCGCAACGCCAATAACGCTCCCATCCGACAGGATCGAGACTTGTGGGTAATAGTTTGCTCCATAGCCGTCCGCGTTCACGGTCAGCGAATCGAAGTTCATGGTGCCGGTTTCGGCGGCGCCATGGTTTTCAATGGAAACGCCGCCGGCACCGTAGTTGAACAGAAACGAAGAGTTGTCCTGCACCAGGGCGCTTGTAACATCGATCGTCGTGTTGCCAGCGGAGAACGTGCTGAAATTGCCCTGGCTATCCTGCCCGGCGGCAATATGCACATGCCCCCCCGTCGGCCCAACGTTGCTCGAACCAGGGTTAATACCGCTGACCCCCGGCGGAATCGGCTGCGCCGGTGGCGGGGGATTCGATCCCGGTCCGCCCGCTCCGGGAGACCCGCCGAAGCCCAGCCACCGCGTGGTGCCTGTCAAATCGAAGCTAACATCCCCGAAATCGAGTGTCGTACCGGCAATGGTGATATCCACATTGCCGCCGACACCGGCATAACCGGTTCCGCCCTCGCCGCCATCGCCACCACGGCCGCCGATCGCGCTGTTGTTCGCTCCATTGCCGCCGTTGCCACCGCCGGAGCCGAAGCCGGTCGCGATGAAATCGGTCTGGCCATACAATCCCAGGTGCAGCGTGCCGCCCGTATTCCCGGTGATGGAGATCGAGCCACCATACGCTTCGCCGCCGTCACCACCACGGCCGCCGGCCCCGCCGTTGCCATTAACCCCCGACGTGCCCGCGCTGCCGATGCCCGAGATCGCGTTGGCCTGGAAGGTGGCGCGCGTTTCCTCAGCAAAATCGATCGTGCCGCTGTCCACGGCGCCGATCAGGATCGAACCGCCGGTCGCTGAACCGCCGTTCGCGCCCTTGACACCTGCCCCGGTCGTCAGATCGTTGCCCTGCGACGAACCGCCGTCGCCGCCTTCCCCGTCAGCCGTCAGAATGATCCGGTCCGAACGGATCAGCGAACCCTCATCGGAGGCCTGAAGCGATATTGCGCCGCCCTTGCCGGCGCCACCGGCGCCGCCGATCGACGGGCCGCGGCCGAAGTTATTGTCGATAAACAGCGCGCCGCCGCCGCTGCCGCCAAAACCGGACGATTCGAAATCCGCGAAGTTCAGGTTGATCAGCCCGCCTGCAGACGCGCTGATGGCCAGCGAGCCGCCTGTCGCGTCGCCGCCTTTTCCGCCGTTGCCGACCGAATCCGCGTTGAACACAGCACTGTTGCCGCCATCTCCGCCCTGGCCGCCATAGGCGTTGGACAGCAGCGCATAGCTGCCTTCACCCGACGTCAGCGTCAGGCTGGAAAGCGTGCCGGCCTCGATCGAGATCGTACCGCCGGTAGCCGAGCCACCCGCGCCGCCGTTGCCGGCGACGATGGTCGCGGCCGCGGCATCGCCGTTGCCGCCCCGGCCACCATAGCCGGCCGAGGCCTGCACGTTGGCCGACAGGTTGGCGACAGAGGTCGACGTGCCATCGGTGTTGATCACCAGTTCTGCCCGCCCGCCGGTCGCATCGCCGCCGGTGCCGCCGTCGAATCCCTTGCTGCTATTGCCACCATCCCCACCGAAACCGCTTGCGGACAGGCGCGGACTGCGCAGCGTGACGGTGCCGGCGTTCACCTCGATGCGCGCCGTGCCGCCCGTGCCCGCGCCGCCGGCGCCACCACCGGCACCGCCGGTGAAGGCGCTGGCACCGCTTTCGCCATAGCCATCGGCGTTGACCTCGATGCTCTGGACCGTGCCGCTTTCTGTGGTGCCCGTGAAATCGTTTGCGATAGTGAAAGTCGCCGTGCCGCCAACACCATCGCCGCCCCGTCCGCCGCCGCCGGGAATACCGCCGGAACCACCCGAGCCGCCCGAACCGTAGTAAGACGATGAGTAGTCGCCCGGCAGGCCGCCGCGAGCTGAACTGTCCAGCAAGGTACGCGTGGCATCGAACTTGCCCGACGTGATCGTCAGTTCGACCGTGCCGCCCTGCGCCGCGCCGCCATCGCCGGTGATCAGACCGGCGTTCGCGGACGATCCACCGCTGCCGTATTGATAGATGTTTCCGCCCTGTCCGCCCTGGCCGGCTGCGGAAAGGGTAACTTCCAGGTTCGTTGGGTTGTCTGGATCGTCCGGCAGGTCGATCAGTTCGCCCCCGTTCACCAGCAGCGATACCGTGCCACCCTGACCATAGCCACCCGTGCCGCCCTTGCCGGGCGCGGTATCCACCGTTCCGCCCTGGCCATAGCTTTCGGTGGAATAGCCATCGAAATAGTCGGTATTGCCTTCGGCCCGCAGCACGACCGCATTGCTGGCGAGCGAGCCGCCGTTGAGCGTCAGGCTGGCATTGCCGCCCACGCCGGCGCCGCCGTTGCCAGCGTCGATCCCGGCATAGGAGTCCTGATACGAACCCGCCCCGCCGCGTCCGCTCGCCTCGATCGTGAGGCTGGCAATGCTGGACGTGCCGCCGTTGACGGTGAGCGAAGCGGTGCCGCCCGTACCCGCCCCGCCATCGACCGGGGTGGTGAAGCCATAGCTGTCGCCCTGCCCGCCAAAGCCGTTGGCCGAGATGGTCAATGTATCGATCGTCGCGGTGCCGTCGTTGATCGTGAATTCGGTCGTCCCGCCAACGCCTTCGCCCCCGTGCGGATGGCCGGAGGAAGGCGGAGCAGCGAATGCCGAAACCGTGCCGCCGGACAAGGCCGCGAAACCGAGATTGCGCACGGCGGTGCCAAGGCTGTCAAGCGTGACCGATCCCGCCGTCAGCGAAGCGTTGAAGCCATCGAGCGAGAGGGACACATGCCCGCCGGTGCCGAGGCCCGACCGCGCACCTCCGCCATAGTTGTACCCCGCATAGCCGGAGGACGTAAGCGAAAGGGAATCCGTCGAAAGCGACGAATCCTCGATCTGCAACGTGATGTCGCCCGCGGTGCCGTTGCCGGCGCCGTCCAGATCCTCCGCGCCGGTTGCTTCGGTGGATGCGCTGAGCGCGCCAGAGAGAGCAATGGCGCTGCCACCGCTGGCCGTGATGGAGATGTTGCCCGAAACGGCATCCGTGGCGGCGCTGCTCGTCCCGCTCGCACGAGCGCTGGCCGAAAAGTAAGACGAATCGATCGTGCTCGCGCCGCTGACGTTCACCACGATGTCACCGGTGCGCGATGCGCCCGCGAACGGCGACGTGCTATTTGTGTAGAGCGAGATGCCCTGCGGCGTATCCAGCGTGGAACCGTTGGTCAGAGACAGCCGCAGCGTGTTCGGGCCTATGGGCTGGCCGGTCTGCGGGTTGACGGCGCCTGCCGTCGCCGACAAGGAACTGTACAGCGACAGGCCGTAGTTCGAAGCATCATCGAATGTCAGATGCGCTGCGTCCAGCGCGAGCGAGACATCGCCGACGGCAGCGGATTTGCTGGCCGAGGCATCGTTAGACAGGCTGAGTCCGCCCAGGCTGAAACTGCCGTTGGCGAAGCTGGCGGAAACGCTTCCGGTGCGGGCATCGTAGAGGACGTTGTCGCTTCCCAGCGCGGTGCTGGAGCCGGCTTCCAGGAACGTGGCGCCGGCCGCGAAGATGCCATCCGCCACGTTCAGCGAAACGTTGCCCGCGCTCGACCCCGCGCCCGCGACCGGAAGCGTATAGATGTAATAGCTAGACGGGCTGTCAGGCCTGCCCAGCGCTTGCAACCGCAGCCACTGCCGATCGCCATCCGGGCCGATCTCCACGCTGGAATTGACGCCGCTCTGCGTGAAACTGATGGTCCCGGCGTCGGAACGGCCGAAGTTCAACGCTCCCGCGCCACCATAGGCGTTGGCAGCCAGAAGCGCCTGGCCGGTCACGGCAAGCTGGCCATTGGTGATCGTGGTGGTGATCGAGCCGCCACTGGCGTCCTTGCCGGTGCTGCCCGCCAGGAATTGCTGCGGATTCTGGGGATCGAATTCGATGCCACCCTTGCCCGAAACATCCACGTTGAGATCGCTGCCGACCGCCAGACGCCCCCCGCCGGTGAGGGTTATGGTCGCCGAGCCGCCAACCGGGCCGGTCGTGGCGTCGATCTCCAGAATGCCGCCGGTGCTGATCTGGTGGCCCGCCGCGGCCGAAAGCCCGACCGCGTTGCGCGCGCGCAGGGCGACGAGCTGAGTGGACTGGAAGTTCGTGGACGAGGCGGTGGCATCGACATCAATGCGGTCGCTGGCCGTCGCGAGGACCTGGTTGGACGTGGTGAGCCCGGAGACGGATATCCGCCCGCCCGCTGCCGCCGGAGTCGCGGGGAAGTTCACGTTTCCGCCCGACACGTTGTAACCGGCGGACAGCGTGATCGTGCCATCGATTTCGCTGTTGGCGGCAACGGCGGGCGCATAGCCCAGCGAACCCGACACCAGCATCGTGGTCACATCGTTCTTGGGCACGGTGACCAGATAGATCCCGTGGTAGGGATCGCTGAAGGTAGCGGCCGCACCGGTGGTGGTGCCGGTATGGACCACGCCGTTGGCATCGGTGGTGCCGGTATCGACCGTGATGTTGAACAGGCCGTTGTTCACCGTCAGCGTCGCGGCTTCGGCCCCGACATAGGCGACCGCCCCGTTGGCGCTGACCGTGCCGCCCTGCACCACGCGCGGCGCAACCAGCGCCACATAGCTGCCCGGCGCCACCGTGGTGATCTGCGCGCCATTCTGCACCGTGATCGAAGCGCCAGCGTTCGGCGCCTGCCCCAGGGTGATCGCGCCGTTCGCTCCCGCGAACTTCTGCCCATCGGGATTGCCGGTATTGATCGTCACCGGGCTGGCCGTCAGCAGCAGGCTGCCGACGTTGAACGCGCCGGAGGAGCCGACCACCCAGCCGGTCGGGTTATAGAACCAGATGCGGCCGGCATCGCCGGAATTGACCGTGCCGTTGATCTGCAACGGCGATGCCCCCGCCGCGGACGAACTCACACGGTTGAGCACGGTATAGGCACCGGAAACGCTGGTATCGGCATTGAAGGTCAGCGTGTTGCCGGTGGGCAGGAACACCCCGCCCGCGTCGGTCGCCGTCCAGTCCACCAGCGCGTCGTGCGCGTTCACGGTGATCGTGTCGCTGCCGGCCGCACGGACCGGCGCGTTGGCCCCGAATACGACCGTGGGCGCGCCATTGACGGCTTGAGCCCAGGCCGGCCCGGCCAGCGGAATGGCGTTGATGATCAGCGCCGCCGCGCCGGTCGATGCGCCGGCGAGCAGCTTCTGAAGAACCCGGCGCGTGCCGGCCTTGCGGGAAGCCGGAGCGTTGCGCCCCGCGTGGAGTGCCGATTGAACCATGGCCTTGCCTTCCGTTCGCATCTGGAACGCCCCCTTCACAGCCGCCACGGGGCGAGCTGGATCGAAAGATTGATCAGGAAGCGGACATCACCCTTGACCTTCTGCAGCACCGTATCGCGCAGCGGCACCGCCACCACGCCATCGACCCGCACCGCGTCGAACAGCGTGGCGCGCACGCCGGCGCCGGCCGAGAACAGCCGTTGCGGATCGGGCACCCCGGCCACCTTGTCGCGGTTCCAGATCCACGCCGCATCGAAGAAGGCATAGGGCTGGAACGCCGGCTTGCCGGGTTCCTTGGGGAACTGCGAACCGATGCGCAGTTCCGTGCGCAGCCCGATGCCGCTGTCGCCGATGGCCGCCCCCGGATCATACCCGCGCCCGACAGTGTAGTTGCCGCCGGAGAACTGTTCGTAGGACAGCAGGTTGTCGAACGCGTATTGCGCGCGCGGCGCCACCGCGATCGTGACATTGCGGACCGGGCGATAATCGAATTCGCCCGAAGCGCGGATCAGCGACCCTTCGGGATCGCCGCTGAACCGGCTGGGCGTGACCGCGCCGCAAGCCGCCAGCGACAGGCCGGCGCAGCTCTTCGTGGCGTCGAGGATCGACAGGCCGTGCCGCGCCTCGACCGACAGCCCCCAGTTCCAGTGCGGTTCATAGGGGGTGAAGCCATCGCGGCCGAGCAGGCTCTGGCGTGAAAGCCCGTTCAGGTCGAGCCGCACGAAGGCAACTCTCAGCCGGTCCTCGTTGAAGCGGATCGCCCCGAAATCGACCTGCTGGTTGATCAGATCCAGCCCGCCCGAAGCCGACAGGTTGAACGCCTGCCGACGCACGAACGGATAGCGCGCCTCCAGCGAGGCGACCAGCGTGCGCGAATGGAACTGGCTGGCCCCCACGGTGGTGGGATTGGTCTAGGCATAGGTGAAATCCCCGCGCAGCGTGAAGCCTTCGCCGCCCAGCCGCATCTCGTGCCCGATCTGCAGCACTTTCTGTTCGCGGAACTCGGGCGTGGCGAAGAAGCTGACCGTGGTGGTATCGCCCAGCCCCGTCAGCCCGTTGAACTGCGCCCGCAACAGGCCATTGAACCGGCCGACCGCCTTCGAGCCGAAATTCTGGACCGAGAAATCGGCATAGACCGGCGTGCGCCGGACCGAGACTTCGCCGATCACCTCGCCCGGCGCGCCATCCACCGGGCGCAGCGCCAGCCGCACGTCCAGCCCCGGCACGTCCTTGGCCAGCAACAGGTAGCGTTCCGCCTGATAGGTGTTGAACACCGGCTCGGCAGTCAGCTTGTTGAGGTAGCGCAGCAGCGCGCCTTCGGACGCACCCGCATCACCCTTGATCTGGATGCGCGAAAGATGCGCCAGCAGCACGTCCAGCCTGACGTTGCCATCGGTGATCTTCTGCGGCGGCACCTGCACCGCCGCCAGATAGCCGGCGCCGCGCAGCTTGGTGGCGGCGCGATCGCGGATGTCGCAAATGATCGAAACCGGCTGGTCGGTGCCGACGTATTCGCGGTAGCTGTCGGACAGGTCCACGCCCGGGAGCTTGTCCATGCCCGCGAACGTCACGCTCGACAGCTTGAGGCGGATGCCGGCGAAATCGGGCGAAGACAGCGGACACGGCGCGCGCTCGACCGCCGACGTGTCGACCGCGACCGGCCCGCTCTTGTTCAGCGTGCCTTCGGCTACGCCACGTTCGATTTCCTCGCGCGTGGGCGGCTGCGCGCCGACGGGCGCGGGCGGCGGCACCGCCTGTGCCAGTGCCTGCCCGGCGGGAACGAGAAGCGCCGCGGCCAGCGCGGCCGACAGAACTCTGCCTCCGGCGGCAGGCCGGCGGACAGCAGCGGAAACAGGCTCGCTCCCGAACGGGCGCGCTGCGACGTAATCGGGCATCCGATCCGTAACTCCATCAGGCGCGACCCTGTTATGATTATCGGTTGTCAAACAGTGGCGTGATCCGGCCTCGTGCCGCCCATGCCGTGGTTTTCAATGCAGGTGCAATCCCCTGCCTATCCTTGTGCAGCCCCGTCAAGCTGTTCGAGACTGGCGGCCAGCCAATCGAACTGGGCCTTGCACCCGTTGTCGAGCAGGAGCGTTCCCAGCGAGGCGGCGTCAGCCGGCACCGCTTCCGGGTCCAGCATCACCACCTCGAAGTCCACACCCTTGTTCGGATCGCCTTCTTCCGCAACCCGGTAACTGTGCCCATCGAACAATTCCACCTGCGCCCGCGGCCAGGCGACCCCGGCCGTCCGGCTCGGCAGGGCGACCCGCACGGTACCGCCGCCGGCGCTTTCCCCCAGCCAGACAAACCGCCGGGCTTCGGACGCCTTGCGCCACAGATAAAGATCGCTGCCGCGCGGCAGACATACCCGCCCGCCCTGGTCGATATCGGCCAGCCAGATGCTGACCGGGATGGGTTCCGCTGCTTGCCCGCCTTCACCGCCCTGCGCCGGCAATCCGCCGCGCACCGCACCGGCACGCACCGACACCGGATTGCTGAGCGAGCGCGCCAGCAGCGCCGCCGAGCCGGCATCACGGCTGGCCAGCGTGTTCATCGCGAAACTGCCCGCCCCGCGCAGCACCCGCGTTCCCGCGCGATCCAGCACGGTCACCACGTCGCCGGCGCGCAAGGTCACGGTCGCGCCGGCGGGCAGCCGCTTCCCCGGCGGATAGCTGACCGCCGAAGGACCGGTCGATCGCACCACGACCACCTGCGCCAGCGCCATGCCGGACACCGAAAGCCCCAGCGCCAGCACAGTGGCCGCGATCGCGGATTTCAGCCTGCCTGTTTTCAGCCTGCCTGTTTTCAGCCTGCCTGTTCTCAGCCTGCCCATCGTGCCTGCCCCCTTCATCCGCCCGACGCCTGCGGTGCGGCGGAATTGGCGATGACGTCAAGTTGCGCGTTGCAGCCGTTGTCCGCAAACACCGATGCCACGGCCATGTCCTCGGATGGGACACTCGCCAGCAGTTTCAGCCGGATGTTCACGGTCGGGCCGACCGGGTTGCTGAAGGTATAGCTCTGCCCGTCCACCACCGGCACCGATGCCACCGGCCAAAGCTTCAGCGCGCTGCCGGCCTTCCAGGCGACGTCGGCCATCGAACCATCGGCGGAGAGCAGCTTGCCCGCGCCTTCGCTCGCGCGATTGGGTCGCCAGAGGACCACCGCGGTCGGATCGGCCACGCAGAACGTGCCGCCCTTGCTGACATCGACATACCACACGCTATCGGGCGCGTTCGCTTCCGCGGTCGATGCCGCCAGTGGCGCGCCGCGCACCGCCCCCGTCCGCACACGGGCGCCGGGGGTCCGCACGGTCAGGCTGGCAAGCGCGCTGCCCGCCGTTTCGTCGCGGTTGATCGCGCCGTTGAGCGCGAAGGAACCAGGACCGGACAGTACCCGCGTGCCGGCCTTGTCGAGCACCGTCAGCCGATCGCCCGCGCGCAGCGTGACACTGGCGTTGGCGGGCAGTTTGCGCCCTTGCGGATATTCGGCGGCGGAAGGCCCGGTCGATCGCACGACGATCGCCTGGGCCAGCGCGGAACCGGCCGAAAACAGGCATCCCGCAGCCATCAGCCCCGCGACGACGGCCTTGCGCGTCTTCGTGTCAGCCAAGGACATAACTTTCTCCCTTATGCGTATGCTGCAATCTCTGGAGGAGATTGAGCACTGCATCGTCTGAATGCGCCATTTCCAGCAGCTTGTCTGTGAGTCCAAGCACACGGTCGCTGTCCCCGGCGTCGTGCGCGGTTATCAGATCGGCCACCGCGGCGCGTTCCGCCGCGGGCATGTCGGGCAGCGGTTCGAACACGTCGACCGGCGTGGCGCGACCGCGCAGCGTGATCGTTCCCATCGGGCGGAACCAGTCGAGCCCGGATCGCTCCATCGCCGCCCGGCTGACCAGCACGGTGGTGTCCAGTGGCTTGTTGGCGCCTTCCAGCCGCGCGGCGGTGTTCATCGCATCGCCCAGCGCGGTGTACTGGATGCGGCCTTCCCCTCCGAAGTTGCCGACGATCGCCTCACCATAATGCAGCCCCACGCGGGTGCGGCCGATCCGGGGCACGCCTTCGGGCACGTTCTTGCGAAATTCCTCGCCAGCCAGATACATCGCGTAGGCCGCGCGGACGGCGCGCTCGCCATCGTCGGGATAGGCGATCGGCGCGCCCCAGAACGCCACCACGGCATCGCCGACGAACTTGTCCAGCGTGCCACCATATTGCAGGACCACCGCGCTCAGGCGGTCGAGATAATCGTTGAGCAGCCGGGCGATCACTTCGGGTTCGACCGCGTGAGTCAGTTTGGTGAACCCTTCGAGATCGCTGAACAGGCAGAATATCTCGCGCTTTTCGCCGTGCAGCGACAGCCGTTCGGGATTGCGCATGATTTCCGAAGCGACCGAGCGCGGCAGATACTTGCCCAGCGCCCCTTGCGCGAATTCACGCTGTGCGGCGTTGATGGCGCGCAGCGCCGCGCTGATCGCGGTATAGGCGATCAGCCAGCCAACGAGCCAGCCCATCGCGGGCATCCGCAGCGTATCCATCCCCGCCCGCTCGATCAGGAACGGCAGCCCCAGGAACAGGCCGAATTGTCCGATCACCGCCAGCGCCAGCAGCCAGGTGCGCGTGCGCACCGCCGCGGTCACCGCGCCGAGGCCCACCGCCAGCAGCGCCGCCAGCACCTTGATGGCCACCGGCGGCGGCAGCGTCAGCGCCTTGTCGAGCAGTTGCGCCAGCATGCTGGCGTGGACTTCCACGCCGATCATGCGGGTTTCGCCGGTCACCGGGTTGCCGGTGCGGGTGAAGGGTGTGTCGAACTGGTCGAAGTCCGAGAAATCGCCGCCGATCAGAATGTAGCGCCCCTTGATCGCATCGGCGACCAGCGGCGCGGTTTCCGGATCGGCCAGCAGGTCGATCGGGATCTTGTCGAATACCGGGCGATCGCTCGCCGTCGGGGACCGGAAACGGATCGGCCCCATGTACGTCGCAAAGCGCGGATCGGCATCCCCCGCCACATGCTGCGTCATCGCCACCGAAAGCAGCGGCGGCAGGCCGGGATACTGCATGGGCCACGCCCGCGCGACACCATCGTTGTCGGTTTCCAGCAGGATGCTTGCCGGCTTCACGTTTGCGGTCTGCGCCGCCGAGATGAAGCGGCGCAGGTCCTGCTCCTGTTCATAGGTGATCGCGTCGCGATTGGTCCGGTTGTCGGCATAGGCCAGGAAGACCGGTGTCTTCATGCCTTTCAGCGTCGACTGGAGCAGTGGGTCATCGTCCTGCGGCGAATCGAACAGGATGTCGATGCCCACGCCTTTCACCCCGATGCGGTCGATCTGGGCGAGCGCTTTGGCAAGGATGGTGCGATCGACCGGCGATATCTGACCCGTGGCGCGGTTGGTATCGGCGGTATAGACGACCATGGCGATGCGCTTGTCAGGGTCGACGCGCGGCGCGAAGTTGGCCGCCCGAATATCGTAGAGCGCGCTTTCCGCATCGCGCAGCAGCGGAATTTGCCAACTGAACAACGCCGCGAACAGCGCCGTCGCCAGCAGCAGCACCGCCACGGCCACACGCTGGCGGCCAAGCTGCGCCACGCCGCGCCGAAAGCGGCGGCCCCAGTCAGACACGTCCATCAAGGCCGATTTCGCCTCCGGCATCCGCTTACCGGACTCTTCCGGCGGCGGTTCCGGAACCGGCACCCGCCGGCGCCGCATCGCGCAGCAATGGCCGCGCCGCATCGCCGATCACCGCGAAGCCCGCCCAGTAATAGGGGTGCGAGGTATCGACATCGTCCATCAGCTTGCGCTGGGCTTTCAGCAGCGCCTCGCCCGAGCTTTCGCCCGGCACCGCCTCGAACAGCCCGCCGATCAGGCGGGTCGTGGCCATGAAGTCATCGGGGGCGGGCCAATGGCTGGCCAGCACGGCGCGTCCGCCGGCACCGATGAACGCGCGCACCAGCCCTTCCAGCGCCGATCCGCCGCCGGTCGCCAGGCCGGTTTCACGCGTCACGCTGATGTCGGCCTGCCCGGCCGTGTCGCAAGCGGACAGGATCACCAGATCGGCATCAAGCTTGAGATCGAAGATCTCCGAGAAGCTGAGCAGCCCGTCGGAGCCGGTCGGGCCGAACGACGTGAGCAGCGCGGGCCGGGTCGGGCAATCGTCCCGCGGAGGCGTAACCAGCCCGTGCGTGGCGAAATGCAGGATCCGGAAATCGGCCAGATCGCGCCGCGCCTTGATCGCGGTGTCGGAGAACGCCGCGCCGATCATCAGATCGGTGCCTTCGTTGCGCAGCACCTTCTGCGCGCTGACCAGTTCCTCCTGCGAAATCGGCCGGTTCCACGCGGCCAGCGGCCAGTCGCAGCCGCTGCGGTCCATCTCCGCCTCCATGCCGCGCATCCGCGCCACCTGGATGGCCCCTGCCCCGGACACCGTGGCATTGTGCCCCAGCCCGAGATAGGCCGAATGCGCCTTCGACAGCGGCTGTTTGCGCGACTCCATGAAGGACCGCGCCGAAACCGACGTGGACACGATGCGGTCACGCCCAAGCCATGCCACCCCGCGCATGTCGAACGGATCGCCCGCGGGATTGTCCGCCTGCTTCTGATAGGCGGCGAGCGAGGCGTCATCGGTGATGAGCAGGTTCGCCGGCAGACTGAGCAGCGCCCCGTCCGGCTCGAAGATCAGGTGATGCACCGAGGCCATGTCGGCAGCGACAGGATCGAACAGCGCGCGATAGACGCCGCGCGCGTCCTTCACGTCGAACGGATTGGTCACGTACTGGCGGCCATCGAACTTGGAGATCGAATCGCGCATCCGCGCAACCGCCGCCTGGATCTCGCCGCCAGTCATCGGCACGCGATAGGCGACCGCCTTGTCCTTGGTGGCGAAGTACACGAACACGTCCGGCCCCAGCGCGGCCATCTTCACATAGGCTTCACCCGGTGCCAGCCCCGCCTTGAGCTCGGCTTCGGGAATGGCGCGCTGAGACACCACGCGATAGCGCGCGAACGCGGCAAGCTGGACGACGGTGGTCTGCTCCTGCGCCTCCAGATCCTGGATCATCTGCTGCGCCTGCGCGATTTCGTCCTTGCGGGACGCGGCGTCCTCCAGCCTCTGCAGCGCGGCGAACTGCATCCGCGCGCGTTCGATCGAGCGGCCAAGGCTGACCGACTGGCGGAACAGCCGCGCGGCATCGTCGCTGCCCGCCGACAGCTCGCGCGACAGCACCGCCTGGGTTTCGGCCACGCCGGGGCGGACAATGATCTGCGACGCGGCGAGGAAATCACCGCTCGCCGCCGGATCGGTGCCCATGCGCGCGACCAGCATGTCGAGATAGGGCGACATCTGGCGCGAGAGACCGGACAGGCCGTTGCGCCGCTCGATCGAGCGGGCCACGACATCGTGATAAAGCTTCAGCGCCTCGTCCTGCTTGCCGTGGCGCGTGAGGAAGGACGCGAGCCGGGCCTGCGTGACGGCCAGGCTGCGCGTATCGGGGTACTGGACGCCGACGATGTCCATCGCCCCGCGCAGCAGCGCCTCGGCTGAGGCAAGCTTCCCCTCGCTCTCGTCGATCGCGGCCAGCTCGGTCATCATCTGCGAACGCATCCGCACGATCGAGACCACACGGCCATTGCGGATCGCGATGGCGCGCTCCAGCCCCTGCCGCAGCGCTTGCCGCGCATCGTCGTTGCGCCCGAGCAGACGCAGCGCCGATCCCTTCAGGTGCAAAGCCTGCGCATCGAGAATCAGGGAGCGTTCGTCCTCGGTCAGCTTGAGGTCGTCGACCATGCCGATCGCGCTGGCGGAATTGTCGGAGGAATTCACCCGTCGCGCCACCGATGGCGTCAGTTCCATCCGCTCGCGCAGCGCGTCCGCGCCGGTCGCTCCGATCGTCCGCAAGGGCACGCCCAGCCGGTCGAGCGCTTCGGCGTATTTCTCGCGGTTGAGCAGGTGGATCGCTTCATAATTGCGGCGCAGGCGCTCGACCGCAGCGGTGCCTGCCGGCATGGCGTCAGCGCGCGTGAACAGCGCCTCCGCTTCGGCGAACTGGCCAAGGTTGGAGCGTTGCAGCGCCGCGTTCACGAGGAACTCGACACGATCGATCGGCACATCGCCTTGCGACGCCTGCCGCTGGTCCAGCGTTTCGAAATAGGCGGCAGCATCGGCATAGTCGCCCGAATTGTTCCGGCGATAGCCTTCGGCCAGGGCCGTGGCGGGATCGAGCGTGAGCGCCTGGATGCGGGCATAGGCTTCGGAATCGTCGATCGACGTCGTGGCGACCTCGATCGGTTCGTCCAGCGCCTTGTCCGCCATGATCGACCGGACCGCCAGCGAAAGCGCGCCGTGATACGCCGAGAAACCTTCTACGATATAGGTCACCTTGCCGCGATCGGCACGCAAGACTTCGTAACCGAGTTCGGGCGAGCGCCAGCGGCAGTCCTCGCGCGACCAGGAAGCCGGCGCGGCCGGCAGGGCGCCCGTGCAATCGACCGAGGCGCGGCGCCGCTCCGCCAGCCGCACGGCGGGATCGCCCGCATTGTTCCGCAGCGCGAAGACATAGCCGACGGGCAGCGCCGAATCGCGGCACACGATCGCCCACGTCCGGTCGAACGCGCCGGCGTTGGCGCTATCCCCGGTGCGTGACTGTACCTGGCACAGCGCGCTTCCGCCGCCGCTTCCCAGCGGGAAGCTGTCCCTGAGCAACAAGGAGTCGCCCTGTGCCTGGGCCGTGCCGCCAGCAAACAGGCCGCAACCTGCCACGCCCAGCAACAGCGCCTTCAGCGCCGCCTTGACTCCGCGTACGGCGCCAGTCGCCGCTCCTGCCGAATGATACCGCATATGCGCTCCCCATGGCCGGACGGCTGCCGCCGTCGCTCCACGCCAGATAAGCGCGACCCCGCTTTGTAATTATGCTTGCTGGCACACCATAGAAGGATTTCCCAGCCGGTGCCAACAGCCTCGCGTAGTAGCGGGCATAAAGACGGCGCGATTGTATGAACACGACGGACCGGAACGTTCCGGCGCGGCGTCCGTCAGAAACCCTCGAAGGTCAGGACTTCCGCGAGCGGCGCGCGCGGCACCGGGAACCGGTTGACGACAGCATCGGCATCGCCATGCCCGATGGCAAGGCCGCAGAAGAAGATGTCATCCTGCGGAATCGCCACGCATTCGCGAATCTGCCGCTGATAGACCGCCCAGGCCTCTTGCGCGCACGAATCGAGTCCTTCTTCGCGCAGCAGCAGCATCACCGTCTGCAACCACATGCCGATGTCCGACCACTGCGGCGGCCCCATCGTGCGCGGCGTGTGGATCAGCATCAGCACCGGCGCGCCGAACGCGCGGAAGTTGTCCATGAACTGCGTCAGCCGCCCGCGCTTGTCCTCGCGCGCGATGCCCAGCGCGGCATAGAGCGCCTCGCCCACGCCGAAACGGCGCGCTTCGTAGGGGCCGGACAGTTCCGGCGGATAGATATCGTATTCCGGGGCATGGGCCGCACGGCCTTGAGGGATCACCGCCGCCACATGCGCGAACAGGCGTTGCAGCGGCTCGCCTGTCAGCACCAGCGCGTTCCAGGGTTGCACGTTCCCGCCCGACGGCGCGCGCTGCGCCTTTTCCAGCACGCGTTCCAGCACCGCCCGTTCGACCGGATCGGGAAGAAAGCGACGGATGGATCGGCGGGTGGCGACGGCCTCGGACACCGTGCGAGCGGGGGTAGCGGGGCGGGATGGCGTGCTCATAGGTATTTAACTGATCGATTAAAACGAGCCCGTCAATCGTCCTCGAACAGGTCGGCCAGTTGTTCCACCATCGTGCCGCCAAGCTGTTCGGCATCCATGATCGTCACCGCGCGGCGATAATAGCGCGTCACGTCATGGCCGATGCCAATGGCGACGAGCTGCACCGGCGACTGCTTTTCGATCCAGTCGATCACCTTGCGCAGATGCTGCTCGAGATAGCCCGCGCTGTTCACCGACAGCGTCGAATCGTCGACCGGCGCGCCGTCCGAAATGACCATCAGCACGCGCCGGTCCTCGGGCCGTGCCAGCAGACGGGCATGCGCCCACAGCAGCGCTTCGCCGTCGATGTTTTCCTTGAGCAGCCCTTCACGCATCATCAGGCCAAGGTTGCGCCGGGCCCGCCGCCACGGTTCATCAGCCTTCTTGTAAATAATATGCCGCAAATCGTTGAGACGGCCGGGATTCGCCTGCCGCCCGGCGGCCAGCCACGCCTCGCGCGATTGCCCGCCCTTCCAGGCGCGGGTGGTGAAGCCGAGAATCTCCGTCTTCACCCCGCAGCGTTCCAGCGTGCGCGCCATGATGTCTGCGCTGATCGCCGCGATCGAGATCGGCCGCCCGCGCATCGAGCCGGAATTGTCGATCAGCAGGGTGACGACGGTATCCTTGAACTCGACATCGCGCTCCACCTTGTAGGACAGCGACTGCCCCGGCGAGATCACGACGCGCGCCAGCCGCGCGGCATCGAGCAAGCCTTCTTCCTGGTCGAAATCCCACGAACGGTTCTGCTGGGCCATCAGCCGGCGCTGAAGCCGGTTGGCAAGCCGTGTGACGACGCCCTGCAACCCCTTGAGCTGGGTGTCGAGGTAGGCGCGCAGGCGGGTCAGCTCCTCCTCGTCGCACAGGTCCGTCGCGGAGACCACTTCGTCGTAGACGGTGGTGAAGGCCTTGTAGTCGAAATCATCGGGCAGGTCGGTCCACGGCCGGTTCGGGCGCGTCGGCAGCATGCCTTCCTCGCCCTCGTCGGCCATGTCGGCGTCGGCCGCGTCCTCGGGACTTTCGATGTCCTGCTCGGTATCGGTTTCCTCGTCGCCCTCCGTCGTCTCGCCCGCGGCCTCGACCGGCTGGCTCTCGGCGTCGCTCTCCGAATTGTCCTGCTCGTCCTCGCGATCGTTTTCCTGATCCTCGCCCTCGTCCTCCTCGGTCTCGGGCTGGTCGGGATTGGCGGCCTGGGTCAGTTCGAGATGCTGGAGCATGTCCAGCGTGAGATGCTGGAACGCTTTCTGGTCTTCGAGCGCGGCGGCCAGCGCATCGAAGTCGCCGCCCACGCGCTGTTCGATCCAGCTGCGCACCATCGAGGTACCGAGCTGCGCGCTGGCGGGAATCGGCTGGCCGGTCAGCCGTTCGCGCAGCAACAGCGCGACCGCTGCCTGCAAGGGCACATCATCGGGCTTGGCCGCGCGCGCGATGGGATCGGACGCCATCCGCATGGCCAGCGCGGCGTCCAGATTGCCGCGCATCCCGGCATAGCCGTCCGACCCCAGCGCCTCATACCGGACCTGCTCGACCGCGTCGTAGCACGCCCGCGCTACCGCCTCGTTCGGCGCGCCGCGCTGATGCAGCACGGGATCGTGATGGCGCAGCCGCAACGCCATGGCATCGGCGAAACCCCGCGCCTCGGCCACCTGCGCGGCGGGCAGCGATCGACCCGGCATAGGCAGGCGGAAATGCGCGCCGGACTGGCTGGGCGCATCCGCCGTCCAAGCGACGTCCACTTCCGGATCGTCCGACACCACGCGGGCGGTGCCGGCAAGGACGGAGCGGAACTGATCGAGGGGCGTTTCTTCGGCCAAGGTCTTTGCGTTCTTTCAGTGGCCGCGCGCCCATCCCGGCAGGCGCGCGGCGTCATTTCCCGGTTCAGCCGATCTTCTGGCCGGTCTTTGCCCAGTCGGCAAGGAAGCCTTCGATGCCCTTGTCGGTCAGCACGTGCTTGAACAGGCCCTTGATGACCGCGGGCGGGGCGGTGATCACGTCCGCGCCGATCTTGGCGGATTCCAGCACATGCACGCCATGGCGGATCGAGGCGACGAGAATCTCGGTGGCGAAGGCGTAGTTGTCGTAGATCAGGCGGATATCGCGGATCAGTTCCATGCCGTCGAAGCCGTTATCGTCATGCCGGCCGACGAAGGGCGAGATGAAGCTCGCCCCGGCCTTGGCCGCAAGCAGGGCCTGGTTGGCCGAGAAGCACAGCGTGACGTTGACCATCGTGCCATCGCCGGTCAGCTTCTTGCAGGTCTTCAACCCGTCGATCGTCAGCGGCACCTTGATGCACACGTTGTCGGCGATCTTCCGCAGGATTTCCGCCTCGCGCATCATGCCTTCGTGATCGAGCGCGACCACTTCGGCCGAGACCGGGCCTTCGACAAGACCGCAGATTTCCTTCGTAACCTCTATGAAATCCCTGCCGGATTTGGCAATCAACGAAGGATTCGTGGTCACGCCGTCGAGCAGGCCGGTGGCGGCGAGGTCGGCGATTTCGGCGGTATCGGCAGTATCGACGAAGAACTTCATGGGTGTGGTCCTGACCGGAAAGTGATTCCCTCACGCCTATAGCGCGTGGCGGGCGCAAGTGTATCCCCATGCCAGAGGCTGCGCCCCTTTGCCCGTGCACGATCCGCCCCATATAACCATCCACGAATGAACCGCGTCCGCTGCCTCGTCTTCAACGCCGCCCTCGGCCCGCTGGACTACCGCGTGCCCGATGGCATGGCGGTGGAGCCGGGCTCGGTAGTGGTCGCGCCGCTCGGCCCGCGCCAGATCATCGGCGTGGTGTGGGAGGCAGAGCGGCTGCCCGGCACCGAGGTTCCCGATTCGAAGCTGCGGCCGCTTCTCGCCGTGCTGCCGGTGCCGCCCCTGCCTGCGCCGCTCCGCCGGCTGATCGAATGGTGCGCCGACTATTACCTCGCTCCGATCGCTTCGGTTGCGCGCATGGCGCTCTCGAGCACGGCAGCGCTGCGGGGCGGCGGCACCGTCACCGAATACCGCCTGACCGGGCGGGAACCGACTGGACGGCTCACTCCGCAACGCGCGCAGGCGCTGGACCTGCTGATCGACCAGCAGGCGACGATCCGCGAACTGTCGGAGATCGCCGGCGTTTCCGACGGCGTCCTGCGCGGGATGGTCAATGCCGGGCTGCTCGAATCCGTGCTGGTGGACAGCGACCGCGCCTACCCCGCGCCCGATCCGCGCCATGCCGTGCCGGATCTTTCGGACCAGCAGCGCGAGGCGGCAGCCAAGTTCGTCGCGGCGGTGGAAGAGCATGCCTTCCGTCCGTTTCTGCTCGATGGCGTGACCGGTTCGGGCAAGACCGAAACCTATTTCGAAGCCATCGCCCGCGCGATCGGCAAGCGGCAGCAAGTGCTGGTGCTGCTGCCCGAAATCGCGCTGACCGAAAGTTTCCTCAAGCGCTTCGAGGCGCGCTTCGGCGCCGCGCCAGTCACCTGGCATTCCTCGCTCAAGTCCTCCGAGCGCCGTCGCGCCTGGCGCGCCATCGCGGGGGGTGACGCGCGCGTTGTGGTGGGCGCGCGCTCCGCGCTGTTCCTGCCCTTTGCGCGACTTGGACTGATCGTCGTCGACGAGGCGCACGAAATCTCGTTCAAGCAGGACGATGGTGTGCGCTACAACGCGCGCGACGTGGCGGTGATGCGCGCCCGGTTCGAAAGCGTGCCGGTGATCCTCGCCAGCGCCACCCCCGCGCTCGAAAGCCTGCAGATGGCCGAAGCCGGCCGCTACGAGCGGGTGGTGCTGCCCGATCGATTCGGCGGAGCGTCGCTGCCCGATATCGCAGTGGTCGATCTGCGCGAACAGCAGCCGCCGCGCGGCCACTGGCTTGCGCCTGCGCTGGTGGAAGCGCTGAAGGACCGGCTGGAAAAGGGCGAACAGTCGCTGCTGTTCCTCAACCGGCGCGGCTACGCCCCGCTCACGCTGTGCCGCAACTGCGGCTATCGCTTCCAGTGCCCGAACTGTTCCGCCTGGCTGGTAGAGCACCGCCTGTCGCGCCGGCTGGCCTGCCACCACTGCGGGCACGAAGTGCCGACGCCCGACAAATGCCCCGAATGCGGCGAGCCGGACTGCCTTGTCGCCTGCGGGCCGGGCGTGGAACGCATCGCCGACGAGGTGGCGGAAATCCTTCCCCAGGCGCGGGTTGCACTGGTAACTTCAGACACGTTGACAAGTCCTGCCAAGGCCGCCGAATTCGTGGAGCAGGCATCGAACAAGGCGATCGACGTGATCGTCGGCACGCAGCTCGTGACCAAGGGCTATCACTTCCCCGACCTGACGCTGGTTGGGGTGATCGATGCCGACATGGGCCTGGAAGGCGGTGATCTGCGCGCGGCGGAGCGCACCTATCAGCAGATCGCGCAAGTTGCCGGGCGGGCCGGGCGCGGCGAGAAGCCGGGCGAAGTCCTGATCCAGACCCGCCATCCCGAGGCGCCCGTGATCGAGGCACTGGCCAGCGGCGACCGCGACGCTTTCTACGCCGCCGAGACCGAAGCGCGCCGCGACGCCGGCGCACCCCCGTTCGGGCGCTGGGCGGCGATCATCGTCTCGAGCGAGGAAGAGGCCGAAGCGCGCGAGGCGGCGCGCGCGATCGGCGGCACCCGTCCGGAGCTCCCCGACGTGATGATCCTTGGCCCCGCCCCGGCCCCGCTTTCGCTGCTGCGCGGACGCTATCGCTACCGCCTGCTTGTCAACGCGCGCCGCTCCACCGAATTGCAGCGCGTGATCCGTGCCTGGCTGGACCCGTTGCGCTTCCCGCAAGGCGTGCGCGTGGCCGTGGACATCGATCCTTACAGCTTCGTCTAAATCCGATCGAAAAGCCCGTTGCAAACGGCTGAAACCTTGTGAAACTTGCCGCGATCTTGGCGGGGGAAACAAGGCGAATGCGCATTGGGATCACAAGGTTGGCGGTTTTGGCGTCCGGACTGCTGCTAATGGGAACAGTGCCTTCGCACGCGGCGGCCTGGTATCGCGCCCGTACAGCGCATTTCGTGATGTACGGCGATGGCGATCCCAAGGCGCTGCGAGTGCTCGCGCAAAAGGCGCAGAAGTTCGAGACGGTTCTCAACGATCGCTACAAGGCGATATTCGACCCCGATACCCCGCCGATCGACATATACATCCTGCGCTCGCAGGAAAACGTCGCCAAGCTGATGGGAGGGTCCAAGACCGCCGCGGGTTTCTACAAGCCGGACACCGAGGGCAGCATCATCCTCTCCAACCGGGAAGGCGCCAGCAACGAACTGGATCTGGACCGTGATTCCACGCTTTTTCACGAATACACGCACTATTTCATGCTGCACAACTTCGTCAGCGCCTATCCCGCGTGGTTCACCGAAGGCTTTGCCGAACTGCTGGCGACCGTGGAATTCCCGGCCAAGGGCGGGTACGAAATCGGCCGCCCGCCGAAGTACCGCGCCTACGGACTGTTCATGAGCACACCGGTGCCGATCACGTCGATTCTGGGCGAATCGTCGTTCAGCGGCAACGCTGAACAGCTGGACTTCCGCTATGGCCGGTCGTGGCTGCTGACCCACATGCTGGTGGTCGGCACGAAGCGTAAAGGCCAGATGGATGCCTACCTGAACCTGCTCAACACCGGAACGGCGCTCCCCGAGGCCGCGCAGCAGGCGTTTGGCGATCTGGCCCAGTTGGACAAGGATCTCGACAAGTACCGGTCGGGACGGCTGACCTACTACAGGTTCGATATGCCCGCTTCGGACGCCCCCGAACCGGCCATCGAGCAACTGGACGCGGTGGAAACGCAGCTCATCCCCTATCGCCTGATGCGCCGGGCCGGCGACGATGCCGCTTCGGCGGTCGAACCACTGGCCCTGATCGCGCAGGCCAACCCCACTTCCGCGTCGGCTTGGTTCGAATTCGCCCGCGCCGCCACCGTTACCGCGAACGAAGCTTCGGACAGCAGTGCCAAGGCGGCTCTGCGGCAACGCGCCGCCGACGCACTGGATCGCGTGCTCGCGCTCGATCCAGCGCATGTTCGCGCTCTGCTCTACAAGGCCGAGGCGCAGGCCGAACATCTGCACTTCATCGGCAATAACGATCCCGCGCGCTGGAAGGAAGTCGGCACGCTGCTGCGCAGGGCGAACGCGGGCAATCCCAACGATCCGCTCGTGCTGTATCAATGGTACAGGAATTTCGGGTTGCGCCGCGAGGCACCTCCGCAGAATGCTCGGGACGCGCTGGCTCGTGCATTCCAGCTTGCGCCCGACGTGACGGATATCCGCGTCGCCTATGCCTTTGATCTTGCCCGGCATGACGATTTCACCAACGCGCTGGCGGTGGTCCGGCCCATCGCTTTCGACCCGCACAATGCCCAGGCGGGAATCTCCGTGCTCCTATCGTTGCGGGAAATGCAGAAGCACCGGGATCAGGAGAAGAAGGACGGCAAGGCCTCGGTCAACGCAGCGCACTGAAATAGCGCCTGTCATCCGCTTCCTTGCCGGGCCGGACTGCTGCTTTCCCGCCCGGAATCAAGCGCTTTCGCGTTCCAGCAGCGCGCGCTTGATGTCGAGGCCATAGGCATAGCCCCCCAGCGTGCCGTCCGAACGAATCACCCGGTGGCACGGGATCAGCACGGCGATGTTGTTCGCGCCGTTGGCGGACCCGGCCGCTCGCACGGCGGAGGGCTTGCCCACCGCGGCGGCGACTTCGGCGTAACTGCGCGTTTCACCCGGCGGAATGCGGCGCAGTTCGCGCCACACCGCCTGCTGGAACGCGGTGCCATCCACATCGAGCGGCAGGTCCGGCATTTCCGCCGGACGGTCGCAGGCGGCGATGGCCGCTTCGCGCAGGACCGCCACGTATTCGCCGCCGCGCACCAGCGTGGCATGGGGAAAGCGGGCGCGCAGATCAGCCTCGTCCTCGTTGAACGAAAGCCGGCAGATTCCCCGCGCGGTTGCCGCCAGCAGCATGGGCGCAAGGCTCGTCTCCGCGATGTCCCAGTGAATCTCGACGTTCGCGCCGCCGTTGCGCCAGGCCGATGGCGTCATCCCCAGTTCCTTTCCGGTTTCCGCGTAAAAGCGGCTGGGCGCTGCATAGCCCGCCGCATAGATCGCTTCGGTCACGTTGCCCGTCGCCTCAAGCGCCCGCCGCGCCCGTTCGGCCCGCCTTTCGCGCGCATAGCGGGCGGGCGAAAGGCCGGTTTCGCGCTTGAACAGCCGCTGGAAGTGGTGCGGCGCATAGCCGACCAGGGCCGCCAGTTCCTCAAGCCTGGGCGCGTTTTCCTCCTGCAACAGCGCCACCGCCCGTTCGACCGCGATGCGATCGCGGCCGACCTCGTCGGGCAGGCAGCGCCGGCAGGCCCGGAAGCCCGCTGCCCGCGCCGCCTGGCCATCGGGATAGAACACCACGTTCTCGCGCCGGGGGCGCCGCGCCGGGCAGCTCGGCTTGCAGTAGATACCGGTAGTCAGCACCGCGCCAACGAACCGCCCGTCCAGGCTGCGGTCCCGCCGCTCGAACGCGCCATAGGCCCAGTCGAAATCGATGCCGGAGCCGCTTCCGGCGGCCCCGTAAGGCGTGCTGTCGATCAGGGCTTCGGGCGATGTCATGGCCCCCTTCTATCGCCATCGCATGGCAGCCGCTTCCCGAAACTTGCGGTCAAAGCAAAACGGCGCGAGAACGCTCGGCTATGCCGAGCATCCGCCGCACCGCCCGCGTCATCGCCCTTCTGCTCCTTGCTTTTATCGCCATTCCGGCGCCCGCGCTGGCCGATCCCGCCGACATCGCGGCGGCGAGCCGGAGCGTGGTCCGCGTGGTCATCATCCAGAACGATGGCAGCGACGCCCAGCTCATCACGCACGGCAGCGGCTTTGCCATCGCGCCCGATCTGGTGGTGACCAACGCGCATGTCGTCGAGCAGCTGCGCCAGGACGATTCGCTGATCGTGGGTGTGGTGCCCGCCGAAGGGCGCAGCGGCTATCAGGCACGCCTTGTCGCCTATTCGCCCCGCAACGATCTGGCGCTGCTGAGAATCGACGGCAAGGCCGCGCTTTCGCCGGTCACCCTGTTTTCGGGCGCTCCGGCGGACAGCGCCGAAGTCTATGCCGTCGGCTATCCAGGCAACGTCGATCTGGCGCAGGGCCTGTCGATGGCCGATCTGGTGACGCCGCAGGCCCCCGTGAAAGCACGCGGTTACGTTTCGGCCGGGCGCACGTCCAAATCGTTCGACACGCTGTTGCACACAGCCCCCATCGGCGCGGGCAATTCGGGCGGACCGCTGTTCGATTCGTGCGGGCGCGTGCTGGGCGTGAACAGTTTCGGCACCGTCAGCGACAACAGTACCGATTCGGCGTTCTATTTCGCCATTTCGATGCGCGAACTGGCCGCCTTCCTGAGACAGGCCAAGGTGGAAGCCCACGTCAGCGGGCTCCCCTGCACCTCGATCGCCGACCTCGACCGCGCCGAAAGCGAACGCGCCGCCAGCGATCAGGCCCGCCAGGCCGCCGATGCCGAAGCGAGGAGCGCCACCAAGGCGAAAGCTCTGGAAAAAGCGCGTCGCGATGCGGAAATCGCGGTTCTTTCGGAACGCGACAACGGCATGGCGCTGGCGGCCTTGCTGCTGGTGGCGGCGCTGCTGGCCGGCGGCAGTGCCTTGCTGTTCGCGCAGCGCGACGAGGCACGCAACGTCCGGATCGCGGGCGGCGCCGGGGGCGTGCTGCTGCTGGCCGCGATCGTGACCTGGCTGGTGCGCCCCTCGCTCGAATCGATCGAGGCGCGCGCGGAGGACATCCTCGCCACCGCCAGCCCGACGCCCGGCGCCACGCCATCGGGCGGGGCAACCGACGGCACCGGGCGCCTGGTCTGCGTGATCGACACCCAGCGCAGCCGCGTCACCGTTTCGGACATCACCGACGTGCCGCTGGCATGGAGCGCGGACGGCTGCGTCAACGGCCGGGCGCAATATGGGCTGGCCCAGGACGGCTGGACGCGAATCCTCGTTCCGGACAGTGAGGAGACGATTTCGGTCAACCGTTACGACCCGGCGACGCGGACCTACATTGTCGAGCGGTTCCTGATGAGCCTTGATGACATGAACAAGGCGCGTGCCGAACGGAAGAAAATCGTAGCCCCGGCGTGCGGCGCCCCGACCGACGCCGCGCGCCGCTTTGGCGAGGCGCAGCAGGCGATCAAGGCGCTGCTTCCGGCCGAACCGAACGAGCGGATGCGCTATAACTGCCAGCCACAGCCCTGAGAGTCCGTTTCAAAGCCGGCCGGCGCGATACGATCCGTAACGAATACGATTGCGCGACCTAGGTCGAAGGCGCGAAACTCGCATCTTGTAATACGACGGTTACGTTGCTAGGCGCGCCCCGTCTGCGGGCTACCACGTGTTAAAGCGTGTGCGTGGCCCAATCGGCTTATCCGAATGAAGGGGGACCTGAGCGCGTGGAAGTTTCCAGCGGCATTACGGCCAGTCTGCAAGGGCGTTACGCATCGGCGCTCTATGATCTGGCGCGCGAGCAGGACGCCGTTTCCACCGTGGAAGGCGATCTCGAAAAGCTGTCTGCCGCGATCCGCGAATCGGCTGATCTGGCCGCGCTGATCCGCAACCCGCAAGTCAGCCGCGAAGCCGCCGGCAAGGTCGTCGAGGGAATCGCCAGCCTGCTGGATCTGGCGCCGCTGACGAAGAACTTCCTGGGCGTGCTGGCCGGCAACCGACGCCTGTCCGCCCTGCCCGACGTGGTGCGCGCCTTCTCGGCGATCGCCGCCGCCGCGCGCGGCGAGGTGACGGCCGAAGTGACCACGGCGCACCCGCTCGACGCCGCGCAGCTTGCCGACCTTTCGGCCAAGCTCAAGGAACGCGAAGGGCGCGACGTGAAGGTAAAGGCCAGCGTCGATCCCGAAATTCTGGGCGGTCTTGTCGTGCGCATCGGCAGCACGATGATCGACAGCTCCATCCGCACCCGTCTCAATTCTCTCGCCCAGGCGATGAAGGGCTGAAAAGCCCCACAGGTTCTACGAAAGGCTGAACATGGAAATCCGCGCCGCTGAAATCTCGAAGGTCATCAAGGACCAGATCGCCAGCTTCGGCACCGAGGCCCAGGTCTCGGAAGTCGGCTCCGTGCTGTCCGTGGGTGACGGCATCGCCCGCATTCACGGGCTGGACAAGGTCCAGGCGGGTGAAATGGTGGAATTCACCAACGGCGTGAAGGGCATGGCGCTCAACCTCGAAGCCGACAACGTCGGCGTCGTGATCTTCGGCTCGGACGCCGAGATCAAGGAAGGCGATACCGTCAAGCGCACCGGCACGATCGTGGACGTGCCCGTGGGCAAGGGCCTGCTGGGCCGCGTCGTCGACGCGCTGGGCAACCCGATCGACGGCAAGGGCCCGATCGAGGCCGCCAGCCGCCAGCGCGTGGAAGTCAAGGCGCCGGGCATCATCCCCCGCAAGTCGGTGCACGAACCCGTGCAGACCGGCCTCAAGGCGATCGACGCCCTCGTTCCCGTCGGCCGTGGCCAGCGCGAGCTGATCATCGGTGACCGCCAGACCGGCAAGACCGCCGTCGCCATCGACACCTTCATCAACCAGAAGGCCGTCAACGCCGGCACCGACGAAGGCAAGAAGCTCTACTGCATCTACGTCGCCGTCGGCCAGAAGCGCTCGACCGTCGCCCAGATCGTCCGCCAGCTCGAAGAGAACGGCGCGATGGAATATTCCATCGTCATCGCCGCCACCGCTTCGGAACCGGCGCCGCTGCAGTACCTCGCGCCCTACACCGGTGCGACCATGGGCGAGTTCTTCCGCGACAACGGCATGCACGCCGTGATCGTGTATGACGACCTTTCCAAGCAGGCCGTCGCCTATCGCCAGATGTCGCTGCTGCTCCGCCGCCCGCCGGGCCGTGAAGCCTATCCGGGCGACGTGTTCTATCTCCACAGCCGCCTGCTCGAGCGCGCCGCGAAGATGAACGACGAGAACGGCGCAGGCTCGCTGACCGCGCTGCCGATCATCGAAACCCAGGCGGGCGACGTTTCCGCCTACATTCCGACCAACGTGATCTCGATCACCGACGGCCAGATCTTCCTTGAAACCGGCCTGTTCTACCAGGGCATCCGTCCGGCCATCAACGTCGGTCTCTCGGTGTCGCGCGTCGGTTCGTCGGCGCAGACCAAGGCGATGAAGAAGGTGGCCGGCTCGATCAAGCTGGAGCTCGCGCAGTACCGCGAAATGGCGGCCTTCGCGCAGTTCGGTTCGGACCTCGACGCTTCGACCCAGAAGCTGCTCAACCGCGGCGCGCGCCTGACCGAGCTGCTCAAGCAGCCGCAGTTCTCGCCGCTGGGCTTCGAAGAACAGACCTGCGTGATCTTCGCCGGTACGCAGGGCTACCTCGATGCCGTGCCGACCAGCCGCGTGACCGAGTACGAAGCCGAGCTGCTCAGCTTCCTGCGTACGAGCCATGCCGACCTGCTCGGCCTGATCCGCGACACCAAGGACCTGGGCGACGAAGCCAAGGGCAAGCTGGTCGCCGCGCTCGACGCGTTCGCCAAGCAGTTCGCGTAACACACGTCATCCCGGCGCAAGCCGGGATCTCGTGCCGCCAGGTACGGCCTAGTGGATAGGGACCCCAGCGTTCGCCGGGGTGACGAATTGGAGAAAATTGAGTGGCTTCGCTGAAGGAACTCAAAGGCCGGATCAACTCGGTCAAGTCGACCCAGAAGATCACCAAGGCCAAGCAGATGGTCGCGGCAGCCAAGCTGCGCAAGGCGCAGGCGGCGGCCGAGGCCGCGCGCCCCTATGCCAGCCGCCTGGCCGAAGTCATGGGCAGCCTTGCCGCCAAGGTCGCCGGGCAGGACAACGGGCCGCTGCTGATGCGCGGCACCGGTTCCGACCAGCGCCACCTGCTTGTCGTGGTCAACACCGACAAGGGCCTGTGCGGCGGCCTCAATTCGAACATCGTCAAGGAAGCCAAGGCCCAGGCCCGCGCGCTGATCGCCGCCGGCAAGACCGTGACCTTCTACCTCGTCGGCAAGAAGGGCCGCGCCCCGCTGCGCCGCGATTATCCCAAGGCTATCGCGGAGAACTTCGACACCAGCACGGTGCGCACGCCCGGCTTCGACGAAGCCAGCGCGATCGCGCACCAGATTCTCGCCATGTTCGAAGCGGGCAAGTTCGACGTCGCCCACCTCGTGGCGCCGAAGTTCAAGTCGGCGCTGGCGCAGGACCCGGTGACCACGCAGATCATCCCGGTTCCCGCCCCCACCGCCGCCGCCTCGGCTGATGCGGTGGTGGAGTACGAACCGGGCGAGGAGGAAATCCTCGAGGAACTGCTGCCGCGCTACGTCACCACGCAGGTGTTCGGCGCGCTGCTGGAACGCGAAGCGTCCGAACAGGGCGCGTCGATGACCGCGATGGACAATGCCACGCGTAACGCCGGCGAGCTGATCAACAAGCTGACCATTCAGTACAACCGCAGCCGCCAGGCCGCGATCACCACCGAACTCATCGAAATCATCGCGGGCGCAGAAGCGCTCTGACGATCGGGACAGAAGGCAAGGAAAGAACCATGGCCACCGCAGTAGCGACCTCCACCGGCAAGATCAGCCAGGTCATCGGCGCCGTCGTCGACGTGAGCTTCGATGGCGAGCTGCCGGCGATCCTCTCCGCGCTCGAAACCGACAACAACGGCAACCGCCTCGTTCTCGAAGTGGCGCAGCACCTGGGCGAAAACACCGTCCGCACCATCGCGATGGACTCGACCGACGGTCTGACCCGCGGCCAGCCGGTGAGCAACACCGGTGCGCAGATCTCGGTGCCGGTCGGCCCCAAGACGCTGGGCCGCATCATGAACGTGATCGGCGAACCGATCGACGAACGCGGCCCCGTGGGCGCGGACCAGACCGCCCCGATCCACGCCAAGGCTCCGGAATTCATCGACCAGTCGACCGAAGCCGCGATCCTCGTCACCGGCATCAAGGTGATCGACCTGCTCGCCCCCTATGCGCGCGGCGGCAAGATCGGCCTGTTCGGCGGCGCCGGCGTGGGCAAGACCGTGCTGATCCAGGAACTGATCAACAACATCGCCAAGGGCCACGGCGGCGTCTCGGTGTTCGCGGGCGTGGGCGAACGCACCCGTGAAGGCAACGACCTCTACCACGAGTTCCTCGACGCCGGCGTTATCGCCAAGGACGCCGACGGCAACCCGACGCCGGACGGCTCGAAGGTCGCCCTCGTGTTCGGTCAGATGAACGAGCCCCCGGGCGCCCGCGCCCGCGTCGCGCTTTCGGGCCTGACCATGGCCGAATACTTCCGCGACCAGGAAGGCCAGGACGTGCTGTTCTTCGTCGACAATATCTTCCGCTTCACCCAGGCGGGTTCGGAAGTCTCGGCGCTGCTCGGCCGTATTCCTTCGGCCGTGGGCTACCAGCCGACGCTTGCCACGGACATGGGCCAGCTGCAGGAACGCATCACCTCGACCACCAAGGGTTCGATCACTTCGGTTCAGGCCATCTACGTTCCCGCGGACGACCTTACCGACCCGGCGCCGGCCGCCTCGTTCGCGCACCTTGACGCGACGACCACGCTGAACCGCGCGATCTCGGAACTCGGCATCTACCCGGCGGTCGACCCGCTCGACTCGACCTCGCGCGTGCTGACGCCCGCCGTTGTCGGCCAGGAGCACTACGACACCGCGCGCCGCGTTCAGGAAACGTTGCAGAAGTACAAGTCGCTGCAGGACATCATCGCGATCCTGGGCATGGACGAGCTTTCGGAAGAGGATAAGCTCACCGTCGCCCGCGCCCGCAAGATCCAGCGCTTCCTCAGCCAGCCGTTCCACGTCGCCGAAGTGTTCACCGGCATCAGCGGCAAGTTCGTGCAGGTCGAAGACACCGTGCGTTCGTTCAAGGCTGTCGTGGACGGCGAATACGACCACCTGCCCGAAGCCGCGTTCTACATGGTCGGCGGCATCGACGAAGCGGTCGCCAAGGCCAAGAAGCTGGCCGAAGAGGCCTGATGCTCCGGTAAGCCCCTCCCGCCTGCGGGAGGGGTTTGGGGTGGGCAAGTGCCGCACCCCTGCCCACCCCCGGCCCCTCCCGCAAGCGGGAGGGGAGAAGAGGTTCAAGATGCTGCACTTCGAACTCGTCACCCCGGCCCGCCTCGTCCGTTCGGAAGAGGTCTACATGGTCGTCGTTCCCGGCACCGACGGGGAATTCGGTGTGCTGGAAGGCCACGCGCCGTTCATGTCCACGGTCAAGGACGGCACGATCAAACTCTTCAAGAGCCAGGGCGCCGCGCCGGAGGAAATCCAGGTCCAGGGGGGCTTCGCCGAAGTCAGCGCCAAGGGGCTGACCGTGCTGGCGGAGCACGTCGAGGGCTGACGCCTCTCGCGCTTGCCGGGCTCGGACCCATGAAAAGGGCCGCTCCTTTCCGGGAGCGGCCCTTTTCGTTTTCCCGGTCGCGTCAGCCTTACCAGCTGCCGGTGTTGGGCATGCTGGCCCACGGCTCGGCCGGTTCGAGATGCCCGTCCTGCAGCAGTTCCACCGATATGCCATCGGGCGTTTTCACGAAGGCCATGTGCCCGTCCCGCGGAGGGCGGTGGATGATGTGGCCGGCATCGGCCAGCTTCTGGCAGGTTTCGTAGATGTTCTCGACGCGATAGGCGAGATGGCCGAAATTGCGGCCTCCGGAATAGGTTTCGCCTTCGCCGTCCTCGGGCGGCCAGTTGTAGGTCAGTTCCACTTCGGCCACGCCTTCCCCGCCGGGCGCGGCCAGGAAGATCAGGGTGAAGCGGCCCTTCTCGCTTTCCATCCGGCGCACTTCGTGCACGCCGATAAGCTCGAAGAAGCGGATGGTGGCCTCCGGGTCGGTCACCCGGATCATGGTATGCAGATACTTGGTCACGCAGCACTCGCTCTGTCTGGAGGACGTCCGCGCCCAAGGTAGTGCCCTTCCCCGCCAAACCCAAGGGCGGTGCGCGGAAAGGTTTTCCCAAACGAAAGGCCAGCGCCGATTTCCGGCGCTGGCCCCCGCGTCATCCTGCCTTTCGGCCGGAAGGTTAGAAGCTGGCGGTTACCGAGAACACGCCCACGGCCTTGGCCGCGCGATAGGTTTCGAAGGGCGAAGCCGTGCCGGTCTGGTCGGCGAAAGGCGCCGCCGCCGCATCCGACTTGCTGACGTTGGTGCCGACGACCGAAGCGTCGAACGTCAGGTTCTTCCAGGTGAGGCTGGCACCCACGTTGTAGTCGATGTACTGCTTCGTGTAGTTGAAGCCGCCGCCGGTGTGGCCCAGGTGCGAGTGCAGCGTGATCGGCGTGCCCGGAATGCCGCCGCTGAGTTCACCATAAACATAGGTGCTGTGGTGCGTCGGCGTCGCATCGAGCACGGTCTGCTTCGGAGCGAAGAACACGCCCGCCTTGGCATTGACCGGGCCGACCGTCTTGGCGAGCGAGCCGTAGATTTCGTAGTAGTTGAGGCCCGGCGCACCCGGATAGATATAGCCATAGAGACCCGCGTCGATCGTCACGCCGCTGCTGCCCAGACCGTGGGTGTAGCCGCCGTAAACGTCGATTTCGGTGCCGCCGATGTTGACCGTGCTGTTGCCGGCCGAGGCGCTCGACCCCCAGGTCGAAACGTAGAAGCCCGAGCTGTGGGCCACGGTGATCGCACCCTGAACCGCCGGGCGGTTGTTCGACTGCGAGATGCCGCGGAACCGGTACTGGCTGACCACGGCGGCGCTTCCGGTGATCTTGAAATCGCTCGGCGGTGCGGTCTCGTCCGCCAGAGCGGGCGAAGCAGCGGCCAGCGTCGAGACGAGAAGAGTCGAGGCCAGAAGGGCCTTGATGGACGTACGCATGAGCATTTCCTTTTGCTTGTTCTTGACGCGTCGTCCCGCCTGCGGAGCCCCGCCGGTCTCGTATATCTGGACCGGCTTTAGGCTTGCCGGCCGAGAAGTGCATTTCCGTGCTGCAATGCACAAGATGAAAATTGCCTGATGTTGCCCGATTGTAAATGAATATGTCTTTTCTGCATCATCAAGCGCAATCCGCTTGTTTCGCCTCGCGGCACTGCGCATATCTGTTGCTGGAATCCCGGAAAGTCATGATCAGCACGCTCCGTTCCCTGTTCCGGCCGCTGTTACGGCGTCGCGCCACGGATGCTGCCACGATGGTGTCCTGGGCGGCGGTTCCGCCTGGCCAGCGCCTCTATGCGATCGGCGACATCCACGGGCGGCTCGACCTGTTCCGGACGATGATCGACCGGATCGACGCCGACGACGCGGCCCGCGATCCGGCCGAAACAACGGTGATCCTGCTGGGCGATCTGGTCGATCGCGGCCCCGACAGTGCCGGCGTGATCGACGCGGCGCGGACATGGGGCCGGCAACGCCGGGTCCGCCTTGTCCAGGGCAACCACGAGGAGATGTTCCTCGGCAGCTTCGACGACGACGAAACGCTGCGCCATTTCCTGCGGTACGGCGGCCGTGAAACCCTTGCCAGCTATCAGATAGATCCGGACGCGGGCGACCATGCTGCCATGGCGGATCTGCGCAAGGCCATGGCGACACGCGTGCCCCCGGCAGACATCGCCTTCCTGCGGGCGATGGAAGAACGCGTCCACATCGGCGACTACCTCTTCGTCCACGCCGGGATCCGCCCGGGCGTGCCGATCGCCGAGCAGACCGGATCGGACCTGCGCTGGATCCGTGGCGAATTTCTCCAGGACCGGTCGGTTCGCGAATTCATGGTGGTGCACGGGCACACGATCGTGGACGAGCCGGAATTCACTCCCAACCGCATCGGGCTGGATACCGGAGCCTTTCAATCCGGCCGTCTCACAGCCATCGGCCTCGAAGGCACGCGACAGTGGCTGGTAACGGTGTCGGACAACGACCCGACCGGAATTTCCTGACCAGGGCGGTGCCGCGCCATTGGCGAGGCCGCTCTGCATCGAAAATTCCTGCTGCGTTGCAGTATGGCAACATATGCAATAATATTACGCAAAATGACCGCAGGGAGGACCTTTTGCGTCTTCTCTTCGCCAAAGATCGCACATTTTTTCCGCGTGCGTCGGCACATGTCGTCACAATGTCTAAACATTGCAATATCGGTGTCATCTGCAACCTGTTCGAGTCTTCCGGCAGGGCCGCTAAGAGTTGCCCGCCCATTGCTCCGAGGGGTGATTCCGCATCCGCGAAGGATACGGAAAACGTCGGGCGATGGACGCTCAAAGGCTGGTTTTCCGGTCCAAAACGGGGTTCGACATGCAGTTCAGATTCTTCCTTGCCGCCAGCGTGGCTGGCCTTTCGCTGGCGACCGCCATAGCCACGCCCGCTTATGCGCAGGAAACCTCCGCCTCGATGCGCGGCTCGGTTACTGACGCCGGGACCGCTATCGCCGGCGCGACGATCACCATCGAGCACCTGCCCACCGGAACGATCACCAGCGCCACCACCGACGGTAGCGGCGTGTTCACCGCCAACAGCCTTCGTCCTGGCGGCCCCTACTCCGTCAAGGTCACCGCCCCCGGCCACCCCGGCGCGACCGTGACCGATGTCTACACCGTCGTCGGCCAGACCTTCTCGCTGCCCATCGAACTGTCCGCCGCCGAAACCGGCGCAGACCAGGGCGCCCCGATCATCGTGACCGCGACCCGCATCAAGGGCGCCGGCAACCTCTCCGCCGGCCCGGTGACCGTGCTGACCTCGGAACAGATTTCGAAGGTGGCTTCGGTCAACCGCGACATCCGCGACCTTGCCGCGCGCAACCCCTTCGCCACGCTCGACACCAGTTCGACCAACGGTCGCCAGGTATCCTTCGCCGGCCAGAACCCGCGCTTCAACCGCTTCACCATCGACGGCGTGCCGATCACCGACAGCTTCGGCCTGAACCCCGACGCTCTGCCTTCCCGCCGCGGGCCGGTGCCGCTGGATTCGATCGGCCAGTTCGAAACCAAGGTCGCGCCCTATGACATCCGCGAAGGCTTCTTCCAGGGCGGCGTCAGCAACGCGATCCTGAAATCGGGCACCAACGATTGGCATGGCACCGCATTCTTCACCTACAGCTCCGATGCGCTGACCGGCAAGAAGACCGCGCCCTATATCACGCGCCCCGATGGCCGGATCCCGCTGCCCTCGTTCGAAAGCAAGGACTTCGGCGCCACGCTTTCCGGCCCGATCATCAAGGACAAGCTGTTCTTCATGGTTTCGGCCGAGCGCGTTCGCGCGGCACGCCCCGTGCAGCCCGGTACGGTCGAGGACAATTCCGGCACGCCCGTCACCGGCGCGACCAATGCCGACCTTGCCCTGATCCAGAGCATCGCGAAGACCAAGTACAGCTTCGATCCGGGTGGCATCCTGAAGACCGACGGCGACAAGGACGATCGCATCGTCGGCCGTCTCGACGCCAACCTTTCGGAAACGCAGCGCGTTTCGCTGACCGGCCTGTACACCAAGGATTCGCTGATCGTGAACACCACGACCGGCAGTACCAACCTGGGCCTCTCGTCCAACGCCTATACCAAGCCCAACAAGCTGCGCGCCGGCATCCTGAACTGGAACGCCGACTGGTCGGAAAAGTTCTCGACCGAATTCCGCGCGCTCTACAAGGCCTATGACAGCGGCCAGTTCCCGCTGATGGGCCGCACCGCGCAGTTCGCGATCTGCGCGGACCACAACGCACCCAACCGTAATGCCGCCTTGGATACCACCAATGTCAGCGTGATCTGCCCTACAGGTACACCACAGTACATTATGGGTTCGGGCGGCCCCAGCCAGTCGAACATTCTCCGTGTCCGCACATGGGGCGGCTCGATTTCGGCCAAGCTGCGCGCAGGCGATCACAACTTCCGCCTGCTGGGCGAATGGAACCACACCAAGACGTTCAACCTGTTCGTCAATCCATCGGCCGGTACTTATTACTTCGATACCATCGCCGATTTCCAGAACGGCAATGCCCAGTCGTTCAGCTACAACAATGCGGGTACGCTGAATCCAAATGATGCGGCCGCAAATTTCGCTTACGATGCCTTCACCTTCGGCCTTCAGGACGACTGGCGCGTCAACAGCGTGCTGAGCGTTTCGGCGGGCGTTCGCTATGACATCTTTGGCACGTCGTCGCACCCGCAACTCAACCCTAATTTCCTGCGTCGTTATGGCTTTCCCAACACCTACTCCATCGAAGGCATGGGCCTCGTCCAGCCGCGCCTTGGCTTCACTTTCAAGCCAACGCCGCGCCTGACCGTTCGTGGTGGCGGCGGCATCTTCGGTGGCGGTTCGCCGGACGTCTATCTTGGAAACTCGTTCTCCAATACCGGCGTGATCAATACCTCCATCTCTGCCTTGGTCACCGATGCCGGCAATTATCAACTCAACGGCTCGGGCGCGGGCAACAACCCGACCATTGCTTCGCAGATCCTGAACAATCCCTCATTCACGGTAGTCCCCAACGCAGCAAACACGGCAGTTCAGGCTGCGGCGGGAGCGCTGACGTCAAACCCCAACGCCACGACCACGATCAACGCGATCGACCCCAACCTGAAGATGCCCAACCAATGGCGCGCGACGCTGTCGGCGGATTATACTGCCGATCTCGGTCCGCTCGGCGATGGCTGGCACTTCGGCGCCGATCTGCTCTATTCGAAGGTCCGCAGCCAGGTGACTATCGTTGACCTGCGTTCGAAGGCTATATCAAGTGCTTCGCCAGGGGCATTCACGCCTGACGGGCGTCAGCGCTACCAGAACGGCCTCGAAGTACCCAATCCGCGCGACACCGGGCAGGATCTGCTGCTGACCAACACCGACTACGGCCGCAGCTGGATCGGTGTGGTTCGCTTCGACAAGACCTGGGACTTCGGCCTGACCATCGGCGGTGCCTATACCCGGCAGGACGTGCGTGATGCCGGTGCGCTGACCTCGTCGATCGCTTCGTCGAACTACGGCAACTCGACATACTACGACCCGAATTCGATCTCGCCCGGCCACGCGAACGACGAAGTGCGCTGGGCGTTCCGATACAACCTGTCTTACGAACATGCCTTCTTCGGCGACTACAAGACCCGGCTCGACCTGTTCGGCACGACCCGCGCGGGCAGTCCGTTCAGTTACTCCATGCAGGATGTTTCGGGCAGTCGGTCGAACACTTTCGGCACGGCAGGTACCAACACCCGCTACCTGTTCTATGTACCGACGGGACTGAATGACCCCAAGGTGCTCTACGATACACCGGCGACGGGTGCGCGAATTGACGCGATCATCAACGGTTCGGGCCTCGCCGCCTATCGCGGGCAGGTTGCACCGCGCAATGCCTTCCGTTCCAAGGCGTTCACCCGCATCGACCTGCATCTGGAACAGGAACTGCCTCTGCCGCTGGGCGCGCGCTTCTCCGTATTTGGAGACATCGAGAACTTCACCAATCTGCTGAAGAGCTCGTGGGGCCAGCAACTGCGCGCCAGCTTCCCCTATCGCAAAACCGTAGCGAAGGTGACCTGCACCGCTGTCGGCGCAAACCCGTGTGGTGCCTACACCTACTCCTCGCCCAGCTCTGACACTATTCTGGCCGACGAACTGGTGACCACCAACGGCTCCTCGCTCTACACCATCCGCATCGGCGCGCGCATCAGCTTCTGATCGCAGCGCAGAACGGCACACGCAAAGCGCGGGGGGAAGCACGGCTTCCTCCCGCGTTTTTCGTTGGCGAAACAGACATCTCCGAAACGGAATAGTGTGCGGATCGGTGTGCGATTCCCCACTGCATCGGCGCGCGCTTCATGGCATGACATCGCCGCCGGTTTCCATCTCGGACCCGGCGCATGGGACCGTTTCTCGAAATGAAGACCAGACTGCTTCTTTCCGCCTCGTTCGCCCTCGCCACGATCGCGCTTGCCGATCCGGCTCTGGCGGCCTGTTCCGCCGACGGCGCCCGCGCCTTGCCCGTGGGCAAGCTTGAGCAGGTGCCCGCAGGCTCCGCCCCGCGCTTCGCCGTCGATCTCGCGGCCGGCGAAGGCCTCCAGATCGAGCTGGCGCCGGTTGCTGCGGCCGGTTCCGACGACGGTGACGAACACGACGGCAAGACACCCGCTACCGGTCTTTCCGCCTGCGACGCGACCGGTAGGATCGTCGCACCGTTGCCCAGCGAAGTCTTCGCCAGCGGCGGCAGCCTGGCGCGCGCGGACGATGGCACGCTGACGCTGCGCCTGTCCGCCCCCAAGGCCGGACGCTACGTGATCGCCACCGACGCCGCCGACGTGGCCCGCGAAATCCTGCTGCGCCCGCGCGCTGTTTCCGCCCAGCCCCGCCCGGCCACACCGCTGGAGATCGGCGGCAGCGATTTCGTGAAAATCAGCAAGGGCGCGCCGCGCGTCTGGTCGTTCGCCGGCAAGGCGGGCCAGTGGGTCAAGATCACCGCGACCTCGGAAAGCGATACCGTGCTGCACCTGGCCGCGCCTGTTGCCGGCGGCGGCTATGAAGTGATTGCCGACAACGACGACAGCGACGGGCTGAACCCCAAGATCCAGCGCAAGCTGCCGGCCACGGGCATCTATTACGTCCAGCTGGAATCGCTGTCCGACGAAACCAACGACGCGACCGTCGTGGTCCAGCCGACACAGGCCCCGCCCCCGCCTCCGCCGCCCGCCGCGCTCCGTGCCGGCGCTCCGGTTCAGGGCAAGCTGGCCAGCAGCGATGATACCCGGCTCTATACCCTGCCGGTCGTGGCCGGGCGGTCCTATCGCCTTGAACTCAACGCGCCCTATGACGCCGTGCTGGAAGTAGGCCAGCCCGATCCGCTGGAGCCCGAAGACGGCAAGGACGGCTCGGGCTTTGCCGCCAGCCGCACCGTGGACGACAACACCTCGGGCACCGAGAAGATGAACATCACCGCGCGCACCAGCGGGCAGTTGCTCGTGCGGGTCCGCGCGTTCAGCGTGGGCGACGATGGCGGCGATTACACGCTGATCGTCAAGGAAGCCGGAAACTGAAACCGCGGACAGGCCGGGGATTTTCCCGGCCTGCCTTGCATAGCCGGCGCCATCCGGACGCCACCTTTATTCTCCTGCCCGCCGTTTCATGAATTTTTGGACAGGCGTCCTTTCCGCGGGTGGGAACGGCTGGTCCGCGTCGTCTCAACGTCGAACCAACATCGCACAGGCCGGCGGTGCGGTTCGCGGCCGACTCGATCCCGGCCGGGGAGAACTCCTGATGCCTCGGGAGACGCCGGCAAGCCTCCTCCCGCTGCCAACTTCGTTCAGCGATAGACGCAGGTGTCGTAATCGGCGCGAACCGTGTTGACGCGCGCGGCGATGGCGTTGCCGTGGCGGCGGGTGAAGCCGGTAGCCCCTGTCACCGCGCGCACCTTGGGTTGCGGGAAAGCGGCGGCAATGCGGGCGGCCTCGATGCGGGAAAGGTGCCGCGCCCCCTTGTTGTAGTACCGCTGGGCGCCGGCTTCGACGCCATACGTCCCGATCCCGGTTTCGGCGACGTTGAGATAGACCTCCATGATCCGCCGCTTGCCCCAGATCGTCTCGATCAGCACGGTAAACCAGGCTTCCAGCCCCTTGCGGAAATAGCCGCCGCCCTGCCACAGGAACACGTTCTTGGCCGTCTGCTGGCTGATCGTGGAGCCGCCGCGAATGCGCCCGCCCTGCTGGTTGCGGCGCCAGGCGGTGAGGATCGCGTCCTCATCGAAGCCGGAATGGAGGCAGAACTTGGCGTCCTCGCCGGCGATCGCCGCATCGACCATGTTGCGATCGATGGCGTCCAGCGAGGTCCAGTCTTTGGTGAAACCGTTGGGGTCCATCAGCATGGTCGCCGTTACGGGCACGGGCACGAACTTGTACAGCACCGTCAGGCCCACGCTGAGCACCAGAAAGGCCACGATCGCGCGGCCTATCCACCAGCCGGCGCGATAGGCGAAGCCATGGTTGCGGGTCGGGCGGGAGGGCTTCAGGCTCTCGAACATGTCCTTTGCTTACCCAATGCCGCGCGGCAAGCAAAGAGCCTTTGAAAGGCGCGGAAATCAGGGATTCTTGCCTGCACATTACGCATGTTTAAGTTGACCGTAACGGCCCCGGCGACGCACTTCGCGAACACATGCAGGGGCAATAGCCGCCCGGCACGCATCGCGCTTGACGTGGGGTATCGATGACTTTCGAACATGATGTTCCGGCGCTCAGCCGGTCGCGGCAGATCCGGCTGCTGATCATCGCCGTTATCGCCGTGGTGGCGATCTACGGCGCGATCACGCTGGCCCGCGCGCTATTCCGACACCCCGAAACGGCCCCTCCGGCGCTGCCGCCCGGCGAACTGCAACTGACCCAGGGGCAGATCGCCAGCATGAAGATCCAGACGGTGCAGGCGGACGACGGCGAAATCCGCACCGGCGCCACCGGCATGATCGACGTGGACGGCACGCAAAGCACCCCGGTGTTCCTGCCCTATTCGGGCCAGGTCGTCAGCGTGGCCGTCGAAGCCGGTGCGCGCGTGGGCGCCGGCCAGCCGCTGCTCAGCATCCGCACCGGCGATATCGCCGATGCCCGCAACGCGCTGATGTCGGCCGATGCGCAGCGCGCGGCGGCCGGCACATCGCTCCGCGTCGCGCAGGAAAACGCCGCCCGGGCCGAACAGGTCTACAAGACCGCCGGCGGCGCGCTGAAGGACTACCAGCAGGCGCAGGCCGACCTCGCCAGCGCCCAGTCCGCCGTCCGCGTGGCCGATGCGGCGGCGGCGGCGGCGCGCGGCAAGCTTTCGGTGTTCGGCGGCGGCGGCGGCAGCGGCGCGCTGGCCACCCTGCGCGCGCCGATCTCCGGCGTCGTGGCCACCCGCGCGGTTTCCGCCGGGCAGTTCGTGCAGGTGGGCGGCAGCCAGCCGGCCTTCGTGATCGCCGACCTGTCGCGGGTGTGGCTGATCGCGCAAGTCGCGGAAAGCGACGCCACGCGGGTGAAGGTTGGCGATCATGTCAACGTCACCACCAATGCCTGGCCCGGCCGCGTGTTCGATGCGGTGATCGACAATGTCGGCGCGCAGCTTGATCCCGTCACCCACCGCCTGCCCGTGCGCGCCACCATCGCCAATGCCGATGGCGCACTGAAGCCGCAGATGTTCGCCAGCTTCACCATCAAGGCGCCCAGCAGCACGCCCGGCGCGCTGGCGGTTCCGGCCGTCGCCGTGATCAACGAAGGCGATACCGCCCGGGTCTGGGTCTATCTCGGCAAGGGCCGGGTCAAGGCGCAGAACGTGACCGTGGGCGAAAGCCATGATGGCTACGTCACCATCACCTCCGGCATCGCGCCGGGCACCAAGATCATCACCGACGGCGCCCTGTTCGTCAACGAAGCGGGGCTTGGCGACTGATGGTCAGACTCGTCCGTTTCGCCCTGCGGCAAAGGCTGACGATCGTCGGCTTCTTCGTCGCGATGCTCGTCGCCGGCGGCATCGCGTTCTACAACCTCAACATTGAAGCCTATCCCGATCCGGTTCCGCCGATGGTCGAGCTGGTGACGCAGTCTTCCGGCCTTTCGGCCGAGGAGATGGAACGCAACGTCACCATCCCGATCGAGGTCCAGATGTCGGGCCTGCCGCACATGAACGCGATCCGCGCGATCTCGCTGTTCGGCCTGTCGGACGTGAAGATCCAGTTCACCTACGACTACAACTACGATCAGGCGCTGCAGCAGGTGGTGAACCGCCTGGCCCAGTTGCCGCCGTTGCCCGGCGGTGTAGTGCCGCAGATTTCGCCCACCAGCCCGGTCGGCGAAATCTACCGCTACCGCATCAAGGCAACCGGCGGGCTATTCGGTCGAGGACCTCAAGACCCTGCAGGACTGGGTGCTCCAGCGACGCTTCCGCGCCATCCCCGGCGTGGTCGACGTGACCGGCTGGGGCGGCAAGGAACGCTCTTATGAAGTGGTGATCGACCACGACAAGCTGGTCGCTCATCACACCAACGTCGGCCAGGTCATCACCGCGATCAGCCACAGCAACGCCAACGTCGGCGGCCAGACGATCAACTTCGGTGCGCAAGCGGCCATCGTGCGCGGCATCGGCCTGATCCAGTCGGTCAGCCAGATCGAGGACGTCGTCGTCGCCCGCGATGGCAATGCCCCCGTGCTGGTCAAGGACGTGGCCACGATCCGCATCGGCAACCTGCCACGCAACGGCATCGCCGGCCTCAACAACGACGACGATATCGTCCAGGGTATCGTGCTGATGCGCCGTGGCGCGCAGTCCATGCCCACGATCCAGGCGGTCAAGGCCGAAGTCGAGAAGATCAACACCACCGGCGTGCTGCCGCCCGGCGTGCAGCTGGAGCGCATCTACGACCGTTCGGACCTGATCGGCGTCACCACGCATACCGTGATGGAAAACCTCGTCGCGGGCGTGCTGCTGATCTTCTTCCTGCAGTGGGCCTTCCTCGGCAACCTGCGCAGCGCGCTGATCGTGGCGGCGACGATTCCCTTCGCCCTCGCCTTCGCCGTGCTGATCCTCACGCTCCAGGGGGAATCCGCCAACCTGCTCTCGGTCGGCGCGCTCGACTTCGGCCTTGTCGTCGACGCGACCGTGATCATGGTCGAGAACATATTCCGGCACATGGCCGAACGATCACACGAGGTGGAAGCCCACAAGGACACCGGCGCGCACTATACCTTCGCCAGCCGGCTCTCGGCGGTGCTGGGCGCGTCCAGCGAAGTCAGCCGGGGCATCTTCTTCGCCGCCGCGATCATCATCGCCAGCTTCCTGCCGCTGTTCACGCTGACCGGCGTGGAAGGCCACATCTTCGGCCCGATGGCCAAGACTTATGCCTATGCCATCATCGGCGGCCTGATCGCCACGTTCACCGTGGCCCCGGCGCTTTCCGCCATGCTGCTGCCCGACAAGCTGAGCGAAGTGGAAACGTGGATCGTCACGAAGATGCGTGGCGTCTATGGCCCGTCGGCCGCTTTCGCGATGAAGAACCGCCTGTTCACGATCGGCGGGGCCTGTCTGCTGCTGGTGGGCGCGCTGATCGGGGTGCGCTCGCTCGGTATCGAGTTCCTGCCGCACCTTGAAGAAGGCAACATGTACATCCGCGCGTCGCTGCCGGCCTCGATCTCGCTGGAAGCGGGCGAAAAGACCGCGCAGTCGATCCGACGCGATATGCTGAAGTACCCCGAAGTCACCGCCGTCCTTTCGGCCCACGGCCGCCCGGACGATGGGACCGACGCCACCGGCTTCTTCAACATCGAATACTTCGTCCCGCTCAAGCCGTTCGATGAATGGCCATCGGGCATGGACAAGGAAAAGCTGATCAAGGAACTCTCGCAGAAGTTCCAGGAGAAGTATCCCGGCGTCGACTTCTCGTTCTCGCAGATCATCGAGGACAACGTGGAGGAAGCGGCTTCGGGCGTGAAGGGCGCGAACTCGGTCAAACTGTTCGGCCCCGACCTCGAAACGCTGGAAAAGCTGGCGAGCCAGATCAAGGACCAGATGCAGAAGGTGCGCGGGATCACCGACCTTGGCATCTTCCAGTCGCTGGGCCAGCCGACCGTGCGCATCGACATCGATCGCGAAAAGGCCGCCCGCTATGGCCTGACGCCTGATGACATCAACCAGACCGTCGCCGCCGCCATCGGGGGCACCTCGCCCGGCGACATCTACGAACCGCACACCGACCGGCACTTCCCGATCGTGGTGCGCCTGAAGCCCGAACAGCGCGACAGCATCGAGGCGGTCAAGCGCATCACCGTTGGCGCGACCTCGCCCGATGGCACGCCGATCCAGGTGCCGCTGTCGGAACTCGCGGAGATCAAGCTGACGACCGGCGCCTCGTTCATCTACCGCGAGCACCAGTCCCGCTACATCCCGATCAAGTTCTCGGTCCGCGACCGCGACCTTGGCAGCGCCGTGGCCGAAGCGCAGGCGAACATCGCCAAGCACGTGGTGCTGCCGCCAGGCTATTCGCTGGAATGGGCGGGCGAACTCGCCAACCTGCAGAACGCCATCGCGCGGCTGGAGATCGTGGTGCCGATCAGCCTCGTCATCATCATCGGCCTGCTCTACGCCAACTTCGGCTCGCTGCGGGATACCTTCCTGGCGTTCAGCGTCATCCCGATGGCGATCATCGGCGGCGTGCTGGGCCTGCTGCTGACGGGGACGGCATTCAGCATCTCCGCCGCGATCGGCTTCGTCGCGCTGTTCGGCATATCGGTGATGGACGGCATCCTGGTGGTGACGAACTTCAACCAGGCGATAGACGAAGGGGCCGACCGCGCCTCGGCGTTGAGGACCGCGATGACCAATTCGCTGCGGCCGGTGGTAATGACCTGCCTCGTCGCCGCGATCGGCCTGCTGCCGGCGGCGCTTTCCACCGGTATCGGCAGCCAGGTGCAGAAGCCGCTGGCGCTTGTCGTGGTCGGCGGCATGACGCTCGCCCCCGTGCTGATCCTGCTGGTCCTGCCCCTGCTGATCGACCGTTTCTCCAGCCGCCTGCAGCCCAATTGGGCGAAAAAGGCCGAGGGAGAAGGCGACGAAGGCGAAGAAGGAACGGAGGTGCCGGCATGACGCGTCCCCTGATGAACGCCGCGCTCAAGGCCGCGCTGCTGATCGCGACCGCCACGCCCGCGCTGGCCGCGCCGGTCAAGGTCGACCTGCCGCAGCCGCCCACGCCGGCGGGCAACGCGCCCGCCAGCGTGCTGGACACGCCGATCGCGCCCCAGGCCGGAACCGCGCAGGCGGTTCATCCGGGAACGGCGGTGGACGGCGAATGGTGGAAGGCGTTCGGCAGCCCCGCTCTCGACGGCCTTGTCGCGCAGGCGCTGGCCGCCAACAACGACATCCAGGTGGCGCAAGCCACGCTCAAGCAGGCAAGCGAGCTGACCCGCGTGGTGCGGGGCGGCCTGTTCCCCCAGATCGACGCGGGCTACCAGGCCTCGCGTCAGCGCGTCAGCCAGGTCCTGTCCTCGCCGCTGTCGTCGCAGGACCCCTCACTGTTCACGCTGCACACCGCGCAGGTCAACCTGACCTATACGCTCGACCTGTTCGGCGAGACGCGCTCGCGCATCCGCTCCGCGCAGGCGGCCGCGCGCGCGCAACAGGCGCGGCTGGCGGGCGTGAAGACCATGGTCGCGGGCAACACCGCGCTGGCGGTGATCCAGAACGCCGCGCTGGAAGCGCAGGCGGCAGCCGCCCGCAGCGCCGTGGCCAGCAACCGCGACATCCTGAACCTGCTGCGCCAGCGGCAGGCGCTGGGCGCGGTCGGCGCGGCCGACGTGGCGGCGCAGGAAGCGGCGCTGGCGGCGGCCGAAGGCGCGCTGCCTCCGCTGGACCGCGCGCTCTCCGCCAACCGCAGCGCCCTGCAGGTGCTGCTCGGCGTCGCGCCGGGAGCACCCCTGCCCGCCCTGCCCTCACTCGACGCGCTGGCGCTGCCGGGGGACCTGCCACTCAGCCTGCCGTCCGATCTGGTCGCCACCCGGCCCGATGTGGTCGCTGCTGCGGCGACGATGGAAGGCGCGGCGGCGGACGTGAAGACCGCCATCGCCGCGCGCCTGCCCTCGATCACGCTGGGCGCGAACGCGGGCGGCGCCGCGCTGGACTTCGCCAGCATGTTCGCCAGCGGCAACCCGTTCTGGGCGCTGATCGGCTCGATCGGCGCGCCGCTGTTCCACGGCGGTTCGCTGCGCCACCAGCAGCACGCTGCGGAAGACGCGCTGGAAGCGGCCAAGGCCAATTACCGGGCCACCGCGCTCCAGTCCTTCGCCGATGTCTCGAACGCGCTCACCGCGCTCCAGACCGACGGCGCGGCGCTGGACGCGGCCGACCGGGGTGACCGTTCGGCCAGCACCAGCCTGGGCTTCGCCACGCGCCAGTTGCAGCTTGGCGCGGTCGGCACGCTGTCGGTGCTCAACGCCTCGGCCACGCAGGCGGCGGCGCGCCAGCAACTCATCACCGCGCGCGCCGCGCGGCTGACCGACACGGTGGGCCTGTTCATGGCGCTGGGCGGTGGGCAGATCCCGCCGGTGAAGGTGGCAAGCCAGCCCTGACGTTTCGCAGCGGAGAAACAGGCTTCAGAACGAAAAAGGCCGGGGAAATTCCCCGGCCTTTGTTCCTGTCCGCGCGAAGGAAAACGATCAGCCGGCCGGCAGAAGATGCCGTTCGCCCGCGATCCGCTGCATCGCCTTCTGCAACTTCTCGAACGCCCGCACCTCGATCTGGCGCACGCGCTCGCGGCTGACGTTGTAAACCTGGCTCAGTTCCTCGAGCGTCTTCGGCTCGTCGATCAGGCGGCGGTCGGTCAGGATGTGGCGTTCGCGGTCGTTGAGGCTGTCCATCGCTTCCACCAGCATTTCGTGGCGGAACTGGGCTTCCTCGGCATCGGCCACCGTCTCGTCCTGCAACGGGCGGTCGTCGGTCAGCCAGTCCTGCCAGCTGCCCTCGCCATCCTCGCGCATGGGGACGTTGAGGCTGGCATCGCCACCCATCATCATCCGGCGGTTCATGTTGACCACTTCCTGCTCGGGCACGCCGAGATCGGTCGCGATCTTGCGCACGTCGTCAGGATGGAGGTCCGAATCCTCGAACGCCTCCAGGTTCTTCTTCATCCGTCGCAGGTTGAAGAACAGCTTCTTCTGCGCGGCGGTGGTGCCGATCTTCACCAGGCTCCACGACCGCAGGATGAATTCCTGCATCGACGCCTTGATCCACCACATCGCGTAGGTGGCCAGGCGGAAGCCGCGATCCGGCTCGAACTTCTTGACGCCCTGCATCAGGCCGATGTTGCCTTCGGAGATCAGCTCCGAAACCGGCAGGCCATAGCCGCGATAGCCCATCGCGATCTTGGCCACGAGCCGGAGGTGGCTGGTTACGAGCTGGGCGGCGGCCTGCGGGTCCTGATGTTCCTGATAGCGCTTCGCGAGCATGTATTCCTGCTCGGCGGTCAGCACCGGGAACTTGCGGATTTCGGCCAGATAGCGGTTGAGGCTGGCTTCCCCGTTCAACGAGGGGACGGACAGCGCGTTCTTCTGTTCACTCACCTGAACACTTCCTTTCTTCGCGTCGGAACCCCAGTGCCTGAACCCCTAATGGGCGTTCGACGGTGGGACCACACATGGAATCTTCGCGGGTTGATATCTATTATACCAGTGGATGCTAATGCTACAGATTGGACATAGCCACGGCATTCTGCCCCTCAACGCACAATTCGACGATCAGTTCCCGCATATCGACGGGCGTCGGGCTGGCGAAGTGGAGCGGCTGGCCGCCGACCGGGTGGAGAAATCCAAGCTCGGCCGCGTGCAGCGCCTGGCGGCGGAAACCGAGCCGGGAAAGAAGCGGCCGAAGCCGGGAGGGGGTGCGTCCATATACAGGGTCCCCCAATAGCGGATGGCCGATTGACGCAAGGTGAACGCGCACCTGGTGGGTTCTTCCGGTTTCGAGACGGCATTCCACCAGCGCGGCCTCGTGCAGTGGCGCCAGCGTGCGGTAATGCGTTACCGCGTGCTTGCCCCGGCCCTCCTCGACCAGCGCCATCTTCTTGCGATCGTGGCTGGAGCGTCCGATCGCCCCCCGGATCGTGCCCGCCGGTGGCAGCGGCCGGCCGGCGGTGACGCAGCGATAGGCCCGCGTGATCGAGTGGTCGGCGAACTGCTTCGCCAGCCCTTCGTGGGCGACATCGGTCTTGGCCACGACCAGCAGGCCGGAAGTATCCTTGTCGATGCGATGGACGATCCCCGGCCGCGCAACGCCGCCGATGCCCGAAAGCTGGCCACGGCAATGGTGCAGCAGGGCGTTGACCAGCGTACCGTCGGGATTGCCCGCCGCCGGGTGGACGACCAGCCCCGCCGGCTTGTCGATCACGATCAGGTCCGCGTCTTCGTAAACGACCGCCAGCGGAATATCCTGGGCCACCGCTTCCGCCGGCGCCGTCTCCGGCACGCGGATGGCATAAGGCGAGCCTTCCAGGGGTCTGGACGAGGCCTGCGTCGCAACGCGCCCGGCCACTTCGACCCTGCCCTCCTCGATCAACGCCTTGATCCGCTCGCGCGAGAGGCCGGAGACATCGGCGAGCGCCCGGTCAAGCCGCAGCCCGCCCGCCGCGAAAACGCCCTCTATGATGTCTTCGGCTTTCCCCATGTTCCACCCTATGTCGGTGGCCGGCCCGCGCGCTGCAAGAGGGAAAACGCGGGTGCCGGCAAACGGCTTTTTGCCCCGGCGCCTTGCGAACAGGCGCCAGGTGGAGTGCGCTGTGGATCAGGAACAGCGTCGTCATGTGCACCATTTTTTCGGATATCATGCGGTAAACGACTGCCCAGCTTACACATATGATGCGCGTTCTGCCGCGAGAATTGGCGGCTGACCGCAAAGTGCCTTGGCAAATGCTCGCACTTGCAGCAGACGGTTCACTGATGATACGGGTAACAGGCGATCGCCAGCGGGACCTGGCTCCCGTCAGGAGTTTGGCATGAGTTGGGCGCAAGCCATCAGTTCCACATTCAGTCTGCGGCGAAAGGCGGGCGAAGTCCGCGGCCTCACCGTGCTCGATGAGTTTGCCGGGCTGATGCTTGTCGTCGCGGCCGTGGGATATCTTTACTTCGATACGTTTGGCGGCGTCATTCGTTGGGTATTCCCGATGGCGGGGCTGACCCTGCTCGCCTATGCGCCGGCGGGTATCGCCATTCTTGCCCTCCTCGCCCACGCGGTCGGGCGGATGGGGGATGGCAATTCGGTCATCTCCATGACAACGGCACTGGTGTTCTCGACGATAGCGATCCTCGTGTCGCTGCTGATGGGCCGCAATGTCGCCGAGATCCTGTTCGCCATCTACATCTGGATCCCGTTCTTCGTCGGCGCAGCGCTGGCGCAGCGGCGGATGCAGGATCGCGTCATCAACGCCATGATCCCGCTGTTCTTCATCGCCACCGCAGGCGTTCTCATCAACATTTTCGTGAATTATCCGTGGGTGGACGCCACGTACGAGGTCCTCGGCGTCCAGAAGGAAGCCGCCCGCGACTGGAAGGCTTACGGCGTGCAGCGCCTTAGTGGCTTGAGCCGCGCCAGCTATACCGCCGCGGCGCAGATCCTGATCTGCTATTGCGCCCTCGAATACCGGGTCCGGCCGCTCGTCTGGCGATCGATCGCCTGGGTGGCCGGCATAGCTGCGATCCACTACACCACGTCGAAATCGCCGGAACTTGCAATGGCGGCATTGCCCGTGACCTATCTCGTCATCGGCCGGCTTCGCCAGACCGATGGCGTGCGGCAGAAATGGGGCGCCATCGCGGTGATCAGCGCGTGGTTGCTGGTGGTTTTCGCAGGGCCGCTGCTTTCGCTGCCCTATGGCACCCGTCTTTTTCCCGCCGGCGTCGGCTATGGCATTGGTTACAGTTCGTTTGCGGATCGCGTGCTGAACACGTGGCCGAACGCGCTGCGCCTCGTCGACTGGCGGAATCCCGCCGAGTGGCTGGTAGGGGCGGGTCTTGGCGGGATAGGCTCTCCGCAAACGCTGTTCCATGCCGATATCATGAACCCGGGCGACAACATGGCGGTGTACCTGATGGTATCTTTCGGCCTCCTCTCGCTGGGCTTCGTCTATCTGATTTTCCGGGGTGGCCTGCGTGCCATCGAAGCCGGCGGACGGGGACGGCGCGACTTTGCGATGATTGTCGCCGTGCTGGGTATCGGATCGATGGCGAACGTGATCGAGAGCATCTTCCCGGTGATGGTGCTGGGCATGATCTGCGCACGGCAGCGGTCGCGTCGCGCGGAGGCGGGATTGCCGATCGCCGATCTGCAGCGTGAAACGTGAACGGGCGTCTGACCGGCCGAAGGTTGACCGCCGTCGTGGTCGCGACACTGCTGGCAGTTGCCCATCTGGCGTTCTCGATGGCGCCATCGAACCACGACAACGCGGTACAGGCACGGGGCGACGTGCTGGAGGGCATGGGCGTCAACGTCCACCACCTGGAGGCGCCCGCGCAGGAACTGGCGGCGATCCGTTCCGCCGGTGCCCGCTGGGTGCGCATGGATCTGGCCTGGGCGAAAATGGAGCCGAAGCCCGGACAGTACGAATGGGCCGATGCGGACGCGCGGATGGCCCAGGTTCGCGCCCAGGGTTTGAAGCCGATCCTTATCCTGGCATACGGCAACCCCGTCTATGCGCCCCCTCCCACAGGTGCCGCGCGCGCCTTTGGCGACAGGTTGCCGCCGCAAAGCGACAAAGCGGTCTCCGCCTACGCCGACTGGGCGGCCGCCGTCGCGGCGCGCTATGGTTCGGATGCGGTGCTTGAGCTTTGGAACGAGCCGAACACCGAGGGCTTCTGGCGCCCGGCGCCCGACGCCGACAGTTACATTCGCATGGCGACCCGAGCTTGCTCCACGATTCGCAAGGCCCGGCCCGATGCCGTGATATGGGGGCCGGCACTCGCCAACAAAGATGCCGGCGAACGGGCATACAATTCCGCCTTCCTGCGGCGGGTCGTGGCGTCGCCCCTGCCGGCATGCCTTTCGGCAATCAGCGTCCACCCTTACGTGTTCTGGGGCTCGATCGATTCGCTGCCCGACTTCTGGCAGCGAACGCGCGCCACCGTCGCGGCGGCTGGCAAGCCGCTTGTCAGTTCGGAAAGCGGCATCAGCAACTACGCCGCGCATGTCACGGCCAACACGCAGGCATCCTATCTCGTGCGCATGCGGCTGTACGATTACTTTTCGGGGGTCCCGGTCACGATCTGGTACGATTGGAAGAATGACGGAAGCGATCGCAGCAGCCCTGAACAGAACTATGGCTTGGTCGATTCGTGGGGCAATGCCAAGCCGGCGTTGACCGCGCTGCAGGTGATGAACCAGCAACTGGCCGGTCGATCGCGGCAGTGCATGATAAAGGACGGGCAGCAAGTGGCCATCTATGCCTGGTCCCCCGGCAACGAGGCGGACCAGCTCGTCGTTGCGTGGAACCGCACATGGGGGCTGACGCCGTCCGTCGCGAGTTCCGTCGTGCTCGCCCTGCCAGGTGCGCAGGATGCGCCATCGATCGTGGACCTGTTCGGGCAACCCGTCCCGCGTGCCACGAAGGACGGCGAACAGTGGCGCGTGTGGGCCGAAGCCTCGCCGATCTACGTCCGATACCATGGCGCCCGCCCGGTTGCGTGCCACTAGACGGATCGAAAACGGGCATGTGCGTTCGATCTGCAACGCATCCGCATTAAAGGACGCGCAAAAGAGCGCGATTTCCTTCATGCACCGGCTATCCTGCTTTCAGTGCAATCTCTCACGGAGCGTTCCTTGACGAAGCCTGGCCTGCTGAAACGCGTCGACCGAGCGGCGCATACCCGATGGACCGCCCGTTTCGCCAAAGGCGTAAGGTCGGGCGCGGAATTGCAGCGTTTCGCGGACGCTTGCCGGGCAGACGTAGTATCCATCGACCTGTTCGACACCATCGTCTTTCGCCGCTGCGCGACGCCGGCAACGGTATTCGTCCTGCAATACGCCGCTATCGCCAGCCACATCCCGCAGGTCGGCGACGCTGCCGGATGGAAAGCGATACGGCAGGAAGCCGAACGCCGCCTGAGCGAGGCCCACCCCGACCGCGAGATCGACATCCAGGAGATATATGACGCGATCGGATCGCAACTCGGCCTCGATCCCGACACCATCGCGCGAATGATAATGGCGGAAATCGCGATCGAACGCAGCGTGATCCGCCCTTATCCGGACGTCGCCCAAGCCTTGCAAGCCTGCCAAGGCAGCGGGAAGACCATCGTGGTGACGACCGACACCTACCTTCCGCGCACCTTCATCCAGGAGATACTCGACGGCATCCTGCCTTGCAGCTTTACGCTCTATTGCTCGTCGGAACGGGGGAACACCAAGCGCCACGGCACCGCTTTCAAAGACCTGGTCACGATGTTTCCCGGCCAGCGCATTGTCCATTTTGGTGATAACGCCCGATCCGATGTAACCATGGCGCGCGGCCATGGGATCACGCCATGCCTCGTGCGGTGGCAACGCCCGGACTTCCTTGCCCGCAACGCGCGCTATCTGCGCTACGGCGCCAGCCAGGGCGCCCTGACGCTCGACACGCCCTATGACCGTCCATCACCGGACACGCCCAGCGAACGCGCGCAGCGTGAAATTGCGTGGCGCTGGGCGATCGTGCTGGCGGATTTCGTCAAACAGGCGCACCGCTATGCTCAGGATGTTGGCGCGCAGGAAATCTGGCTCCTTTCCCGCGATTGCGAAAGCATCCATGATGTGCTGGCAAGCGGCACCGCACCGGCCGGCGCGATTCCCACGCGCTATGTCCACACATCCCGCGCCGCCACGTATCCCATTCTCGCCCATAGCGACGAGACGGTGTTCGCGCGCTGGCGGAACCGGCCCGCGACCGATGACGACCGCCGCGCCGGCAAGGACCTGATCGCGGCCTATCAGGCAATGGTGGAACCGGCTGTCGAACGGATTCTGATCGTGGACATCGGATGGAAAGGCCGTGTCCAGATCGCAATCCAAACCGCGCTCCCCGACGTGGAGGTTTTCGGCTTCTACATGTCGCTTTCGGACGAGGCAGAGCCGGCAACACGCGCACGCAGCCGCGTTTTCTGCGGCTGGGACCGGACAATCCTGAACCAGGCCGGGGCGGAAGCGCTTTCCGGTTATCGGCAAGGGTCCTGCACCGGGTATCGCGCGACGCAAAACGGGTGGGCGCCCGTGTTCAAGGATGCCGAAGGCGACGTGGCACCGGCGGCTTATTGCGAAAGCCTGCGCCAACACCTTGGCGATTTCCTGGCGCAATCCGCGGGTAGCGACGATGAGGCGCTGCGGCGCGACGCCCTGGCGGATATTCTTACCCGGCCCGACGCGATCACCGCCCGCGCGTTTGAAACGTGGGGAATCGGCGCGGAGATTTCCAGCGATCCGACGGGATCACTGGTGGCCGGAGGCAAGACCGACCTTGTGTCTCGGGCGCTTGGCCGCGAGATAAGGGACAATGTCTGGCCGGAACTTGCGATGTGGAGCCTCAGCAGGCATCCGCTCGCGGTGACTCTGCTCCAAAAGCAGATGCGGGCGAGAAAACGGTTACAGCAGAAATAGTGGCGAGGCGCGCTGAAGTAATTGCGCAATCAACGTGCGGCAAAACCGGCAAATGGCGCGCAGGCGCTTTCCGGTGCGGACCGGCCCTGTCCTCACGCTCCGCCACGGCCTAACCCATTGAACAATGGCCCGGACCCCGGCCTGGCCCGATGCCCGGAACGATGACGAGTACGGAGCGATTCGGTCTTGGCCGGACGGATCGGCGATCGGGCTCTTGCTGTAGTGCAAGGTAGTGCGATCCCGAAGTTCCGGGACGAAGCGCCGAACCGTGCCATTTTAAGGCGAAAGCGACCCCAAAAACGTCAGAAAGTGGGTTAATGCACACCTAACGGATATTCCCATGGCTAAAGCAATTATGTATGCTGCATTGCGATACGACGGTTTCGTCGGGGAGTCTCACCATGAATATGGCCACCCTGGGCAATTTGCCCAAGAGCGCGTTTTTGACGGAGCACGATACCGCGTCGATGTCATCTTCCCGCTTGGGCGAAGGCGTGATGCGTGTGTTCGACGTCATCATCGCTTGCGCTGCGCTGGTATTCTTGGCGCCGCTGATGATTATCGTCGCGATTACGATATATGTGCTTGATCCGGGCCCCATTTTCTTTGCGCACGTGCGCGTTGGCCGGAATGGCCGCGTCTTTCGCTGTTTGAAATTCCGATCGATGGTCGTGAACGCGGAGGAGCGCTTGCGCGATCTTCTGCGCAACGACCCCGCCGCACGCGCCGAGTGGGAAAAGGACCACAAGTTGCGCAACGATCCCCGGGTCATTGGCATCGGCAAGTTTCTACGCAAGAGCAGCATTGACGAGCTTCCCCAGTTGTTCAACGTGCTGCGTGGCGAGATGAGCATCGTTGGCCCACGGCCGATCGTTACCGCGGAAGTGCCCCGCTATGGGCGCTACTTTCAGCACTATTGCAGCGTTCGCCCGGGGATCACGGGCCTGTGGCAGATCAGCGGCCGGAACGACACGTCTTACCGCCGCCGGATCGCGTTCGACGTGATCTTCTGCCGCACGTTGTCGGTGAAGCTGTATCTGCGCATTCTGTTTGGCACCATTCCCTCGGTTATGATGCAGCAGGGATCGTACTGATTTCGCCGATCCTGAATTTTCCGTGATTTTGCTCCGTCAGGATTCGCGTCGTTGGAACTGAAGCCGAGCCTTTGCCTGGTTCTCGCGCTCCGTTAGGGTCAGGACCCATTACTGGCGCGGTCGAGGCGTCCAAATGGCGAACATATTGGGCCGAAAGGCGCGTCGCGAAGGCTGGTTGCCTTTGCCAGCGCCTTTCGGTTCGAGATGGAAGCCATTTGGACGTCCCGCAGGGATTTGACCAAAATGGCCCAGCGCGGCGTCGGAGGGACTTGAAATATCGACATATTCCTGCGCCCCTCCTCCTTGCGCCGGGCCATTTTGCCTCAAACCTCGACCGCGCCAGTAATGGGTCCTGACCCTAGGGGCGAGAACATCCGAACATCGGCTGCCCTCGCACGCAACTGAACCCAAATATCTGAAATTTGGGAACCTTCCCGATCTTTTTCGCGGAGTTCCGGCCGCGCGCTAACGAAGTGCTAAGGTTCTTCTTCTAGCTTCCGGAATATGGAATTCGCCGACAGATATCATGCCTTTAAGGAGGCTATGGTCGCCTTTGTCGGCCAGAACCACTCGCTCATGCATGTCCACACGGGGCTGGCGATCTACGTCCTGTTCCAGTTGGTATGGGGAACGCGGCGCGGGTCGTTTCCGGCCTTGGGCTGCGTGGCGCTGTTTGAAGCGTTCAACGAGATCTGCGATCGCTTCTATTTTGACTCCTGGCGCGCGGCCGATACGTTTACCGATGTGCTGTTGACTCTGTTCTGGCCCACGGTCCTTGTCGTCGTCAGCCATTTTCGACGGTGGCGCTGGAACGCCCCGAGACGGCGCTCGTCAAAAGTCCCCCGGCCCGCTGCCGATGGTCTGGTGGCGGGTTCCGACCTGACTTCCTCTTCCTGGGCGACCAGGCGACCGCGTTAGCGCCAGTTTCGATCCGACCAGAATCAGCCACAAGCGCTCACCAGGCGCCCTCCCGTCTCGGGTATCGGGCGTTACACCACCAGTTTCTGCTTGCGCAGCTGGCCCAGGCTTTCCGCGGTGCGATCGACCGGACGGGCCGCGTGCTGCACCCACTCGATCAATTCCGCCACGCCATCCTCGAACGCGCGGGGCTCGCGAACGTCGAACGTCTCGCGCAGCTTCGTGACATCCGCGAAGCAATGGCGAATGTCGCCGACACGGTATTCTCCAAGAATTTCCGGTGCGATGTTCTTGTGCAACAGGCGCGCCAGGGTGCGGGCGATCTCGTTGACGGTGATGGCCCTGCCGCTGCCGACGTTGAACACGTCCCACACGCGCTTGTCGCTGTCGAGTACCGTCGCGAATGCGTTCGCGACATCGCCCACGTGCACGAAATCGCGCTTCTGTTCGCCATCCTCGAAAACCAGCGGAGGATTGTCGTTGAGCAGGCGCGATATGAAAATCGCCGCGACACCGGTGTAGGGATTGCTGAGCGCCTGGCGCGATCCATAGGCGTTGAACAGGCGAAGTGCGACGGTGGGGATGTCCAGCGCCCGCCCCACGGCAAGGAACATTTCCTCATGATCCCGCTTGTTCACCGCATAGATCGAGGCCGGCTCAAGCAACTTGCCCTCCCGCGTGGGCACCGGGGTAAGCGGGCCTTCAGACGTCGCCAGTTCCCACTGCTTGGCCTGGAGTTGCTCGCGGCCACGCAGCGCCGCTCCGACACGTTGACCGTCGGGGCCGAGGTATTCACCTTCGCCATAGATCGACATGGACGATGCCACGGCGATTCGCTCCACCGTGTGGTCCGCCTTGGTCAACGCTTCCAGCATGATGGCAGATGCCATCACGTTGTTGCGGGTGTAATCCACGATGTTGGTCATGCTCTGGCCAACGCCCACCGACGCCGCGAGATGGACAAGGTGGGTAACCCCCCGCAGCGCTGCTTCGAAGACGCCGTCGTCCAGCAGGTTGCCCTTGATGCGCCGGGCGGCAGGATTGAGATAGACCGGCCAACCTTCCGCATCGCATTCGGCGTCGGCATGGACCTGCGGAAGCAGCGCATCCAGCACCGTTACCTCATAGCCGCGTTCAAGCAGCGTGTCGGTCAGGTGCGAGCCGATGAAGCCCGCGCCGCCGGTTACAAGGGCGTGTTTTCTTGCCACGAATGAACTCCTCGAAATCCAGGCCTCAGCCTTGAACCCTGCCCTCACGCACGATGTCGTTGTTGGCATTGACCTTGTGGGTACGCTCCCACGTCAGGCCGGTATCGTTGCGATACATGCGCCATCCCAGCCAGAAGGGGATGATCCAGATGAACCAGAAAACCAGCAGGAACAGCGGATTGACCCGCAGAATGTACCACAAGCGCGCGAGCCGGCCGGGCAGCACGATCTTCGACTTGGTCCACGCCACGATGTAGAACTTGCACCACATCAACAGCAGCACGAAGAAGTTCACACAGGCCAGCCAGATCGTCCATTCCGGCACCGGGCTGTTCCCCTGCGCCCATTTGGCCAACGCCCAGATTCCGATCGGAATGCCGATGCAGTTCAGAGTCAGCGACATGCACGGCAGGAAGTTCAGCCAGGCCTTGATCCGTTCGAGGCGGGTAAAGCCCATCTCCTTGAGCGGCACGTCGAGCGACTGGAAAAAGCCGGCGACCCAGCGCTTGCGCTGCGTGATCCCGTTGCCCAGAGTCTCGGGCACTTCCTCGATCAGCGGTGCCTCGATAAGGCCCAGCTTCTTACCGTTTTTCCAGAGCCGCATACCCACTTCGGGATCCTCGATCGTAATCCACGTGTGGAAGCCGCCAAACTCGAAAAGATCCGACGCCTTGAAGAACAAGCCCTTGCCCAGCACCCAGTACGGGTGCTTGCCGTTGGCGGTAAGGTGGCCGAACTTGTTGGCGTCCCAGACAATATGATCGAAGGCGAACCAGCTTGCCGGGAGCGACGCCAGCAGATTGCCGGCGATGTTCGTGGATTGCAGCACATCGTACTGCCGGATCCCCACAGCGCCGGCCAGGAAGTGGTCCGGCAACGGCGCGCTGTCGGCGTCGATGTAGTTGACCAGGAAGTCTCCCGGCCGGCTCTTGTGAACGTTGTAGAACGCGTAGATCAGCTGGCGCGTCTTCTTGGCCGGCAAGTCACGGACCCCGGCGCGCGCTCCCCGGTTGTACCAGTAGGCGTGCGGATTGCCTTCCCAGGCGTCCCATACCACTTGCCAGCGGGGATCGGACGTGGCCGGAACCTCCATGATTTCCAGGAAAGGAAATTCCGCCTGCAAACGGCGCAGGCTGGCGACGGTTTCGACATCGCTTTCGTTCGGAATGGCAATGATCGTGTACTTGTCCGATGGATAGTCGAGCCGGGCGAGCGAATGGAACGTCGTCCGCATCGTCTCCTCCAGCTCCCGCAGGACCGGATAGAACAGAACGATGAACGGGTACTCCTCCTTGGGGATGCGGCTCAGCTGGCTCATGTCCACGCGGTTTACCGGACGGGTATAGAAATACCCGTCAACCAGCATCGCGGCGAGATAGAGGAACTGGGTGATCACAAATACCCAGATCAGGACCGTGTTAAGCATCGTCACGACCGTAGTCCCCCGCCTTGCATTGCATCATCACATTCCACTTGGAGTCACGTTACGCATCGAGCGCAACCCGCCACGAATCGCGTTCGATGATTCCCTCGAAGTAGGCTATCGTCGCCTTCAGCCCTTGCTCCAGATGCGTTCGCGGCTTCCACCCCAGCACCTTCTGCGCGCGCGTGATATCCGGCCTGCGCCGCAAAGGATCATCCTTGGGAAGCGGCAGATATACAATGGGGGAACGGGAACCGGTCATCTTGACGACCAGTTCGGCGAGTTCGCCCACCGTGATCTCCGCGGGATTGCCAATATTCATCGGACCGCGCGCGTCGTCTCCGCCGGCCATCAGCATCTGAAAGCCCTCGATCATATCATCGACATAGCAGAACGACCGGGTCTGTGATCCATCGCCGTTGATGGTGATCGGTTCGTTCCGCAACGCCTGCATGATGAAGTTCGAAACAACGCGTCCATCCTGCGGGTGCATTCTGGGTCCATAGGTATTGAAGATGCGCACCATGCGCAGCCGCAGATCATGCATCCGGCAAAAATCGGTCAGCATCGTTTCCGCAAACCGCTTTCCTTCGTCGTAGCACGAGCGCGGCCCTACGGTATTGACGTTGCCATGGTATCCTTCCCGTTGCGGATGCACCAGCGGATCGCCGTAGACTTCGGACGTCGATGTGTGGAACACATCGGCACGGTCGTGCGCCGCGCGAGCCAGCACGTTCCAGACGCCCTCCGAGCACACGCGCAAGGTGGCGACCGGATCTTCCTGGTAGTGGACCGGGGATGCCGGGCAGGCCAGGTTGTAAATCTCGTCGAACTTCGGCAGTTCGGGCAGCGGCTTGACGATATCGTGTTCGACAAGGTGAATCTTGCCCGTGCCGGTGAAGCCGAAAAGGTTTTCGCGGCTGCCGGTGTGCAGGTTGTCGAGACAATAGACATCGTGTCCGACACTGGCGAGGCGTTCGGCAAGGTGCGAACCGAGAAAGCCCGCTCCGCCGGTCACGAGGATGGTTTTCGCCTTTTGCTCGATCACCGGGAATCGCCTGGCATGCGTGCCATCGCCGCGCGCCGGGCGCGGTGCCGCTGGCGCGGCAGCGGGGCTTCCGGAACCAATCGCACCAGCGACAGGGCTTTTGCTGTCAATCGATCGTCCCAATGCCAACCTCCAATGATAAAATCAGGTATTCAGAAATTATACCACACCCCGAACGTCAAACCGCGTTGACGCAAGGCATTCCTGCCATACAGAGTTGCAGTATAGCCTGCCTGAAAAGAGATATTTTTATTGACGCTATAAACAAGCGAAAGGAAACCATCGCCGTAACGATAGGGCCGGTTGAATACACCGCGCCCGGCTCCGTCCGAAATTGTATTGGCACTCGATGCGAGTACCATGAACTTCGGGCTCAAATGAACGCCGGCACTGCCATCGATGTGGGTTTCGTTGGGCAGATCGCCAGAGCGGACACGGTAACCCGCTTCCGCGGACACAAACACGCGCGAATCGAAGTAGGCCGCAGCGAGTCTGGCATCGAAGTCCGTGCCGGTGTTGCCAAGCTGCGCGACGTTCCCGGTGTTGCCATGTCCGGCGATACGCACCAGCGCCTGCGTCGAAACAGCCCAGTGCGAACCCCGCGCCAATTGCAGCCGCGCTCCGAGTTCGGAATAGCCGAAACCGGTCGTCTGATCCGCGTTGTCGATATGCACGTGCCGGAAGCTGGGCGCGGCGATGACCGTCAGGTTGTCCGTGACGCCATATTCCGCATTAACGTAAACTTGGCGCAGCTTGTATTTGTTAATGCTGGCCACGTCGCCGTTGTCATCGAAACCTTTGGCACTATCGGTCAGAACGGTGGTGACGATGACCCGGGCCTGCCCCTTTTGCTGGACGAACGCATCCGCCCATGCAGGTTCGCCGACCATCGCCGCGGCTACGGCAAACGGCAGCATCCAGCCCTTAAAGGCATTCGACTTCACTGATGGCATGTGTATCGGCCCCTGTTCAGGATGCTGTTGTAGCAGACTTTTTTTCTTGCCGACCCGCCGATTCTAGGTCGTACCGCAATGGGACCAATTTGACGAGATCCTTATTGAAAAGGGTTAACACCCGGCGCCTGATCGGCCAGGCGACCGGGCCGTGGATGTCCCGGTTTTGCACGTGCTGCCTGCGCCGTCTTGCCAAAAGCCGCCACCACACCCTATCCGCCCCCAGGCAAGCCGTCCGCGCGGCAGCACGTCAGGAAGGGCCTCTCGGGCAGGAATGAAAAGGCGACAATTGCTCCGCCATGCCATTGCGCTGCCGGCCGCTCTGCCCGGCCTGGCCAGCAGCAGGGCTTTGGCCGCCATCCAGGGCGGACCGCGAGTCGCGTTCGGCATCGCAGCGCAAACGCGGCAGCTGTTGACCGATCCCGGATTTCGCGACGCCGTCGTCCGCGAATGCGATATCCTGACCCCGGAACTCGAAATGAAATGGGGGTTTGTCGAAGAAAACCAGGGTTCGGCCAATCTGGCCCCCGCCGACCAGATGAGCAATTTCGCACGGCGCTTTGGCAAGCGCATGCATGGGCACGCGCTGATCTGGCATAAAAGCACGCCGGACTGGGCAGCCAGCCAGATGATGACCAATCCCGACTGGCGCATCATCGACGCTTTCATCCAGCGGATCGTCCCGCGTTATGCCGGGGTGGTGGAAAGCTGGGACGTTGTTAACGAACCGTTCGCGGACAACGGTCGCCCCGACGGGCTGCGCGTATCGCCGTTCCTCACGGCATTCGGGCCGGACTATATCCGGCGGGCGTTCGAGCGGGCCAGATCGTTGGCACCGACCGCCAAGCTCTATCTCAACGATTATGGCTTCCTCTACGACGACAGCGAATCGGAAGCCCGTCGCACCGCCGCGTTACGGTTGCTGGAAGCGCTGAAGAAGCACAGCGTCCCCGTCGACGGCCTGGGCATCCAGGGCCACGTCGATCTGGAGCGCACGGGTACGTTTCGTCAGGAAACCTTCGCCCGCTTTCTCAAGAGCGTTGCCGACATGGGCTGCGCGATCCGAATAAGCGAATTCGACGTCCGCGAGCACGAGACCGCCATCCCGGTCGAACAACGCGACGCGCTCGTCGCCGATGCCACCGCGGCGGTTCTCGACGTTGCCGCCGATTGCCCCGCGCTTGTCAGCGTAACGTGCTGGGGCCTGTCGGATCGCTATTCGTGGCTGCCCCTGCCAAGCGAGACAGCGGGCCTTAACCGCGGGCTGCCGCTGGACAGCGACTTGCGCCAGAAGCCGATGTACCGGGCATTGATGAAGGCGCTGCGCCGGTAAGCCTGCGCCACGGATATCGGGGTGAACCGTGCGTTAACCTCATCGCGGCAAGCGATCTTAACCGAAACGGGTCCATCGGGTCTGCTCCGATGAACAAGTTTGCGGTGACTTGTGCTTGCGTCTCGTCGCTCCGTACTCAAATCTCTCGCGTTCGTGCCGCTGGCGGGCGGCACGAAGCCGTTTGCGTGGGATTACGGGAAAATGGCGCCGCTGCAGCAAAACGACCTCGAACAGCCCCACCCCCCCGGTCGGCTGCGGTTCGGAACCGCGGTCCGGCCGGAACAGCTGTTCGGAGCTGCGCCGCTTGCCAGCGCGATTCGCGAATGCGATCTGCTCGTGCCCGAATACCATGGCCAGTGGAGCGCCGTGGAGTGGCGCCGGGGCGACCCGTGGTTTGGCAACTATGACGCGATCGTCGCCTTTGCCGCACTGAACAACCAGACCGTGCGCGGCCATTCCCTGATATGGGAACAGATGACGCCCGAATGGGCACGCCAGGAAATGCGCCAGCAGCGCGACTGGCGCACGATCGAGCGGCATTTCGGCAACCTTGTGGGGCGCTATCGCGGCAAGATCGCGGAGTGGGTGGTGGTCAACGAAATGATCGACACCGAACATGGTCGCCAGGACATCCGCCGCAACAGCTTTCAACGCGCGTTCGGCAACGGCTATGTCGCGCAAGCCCTGCACACGGCCCACGCGATCGATCCATCGGCCCGGCTGATGATCAACGATTACGCGCTGTACCATGAAAACCCCACCGACGAGGCCCGGCGCAAGGCGCTGCTCAAGCTGGTGGAAAAGCTCAAGGCCGAAGACGTGCCGCTGGATATCGTCGGCATCCAGGGGCATCTGGAAATCGTCAAGGGTCCGGTGCCGCAGAAGCGCTTCGCCCGCTTCCTCAGGGATCTGGCGGATACCGGGGTGGAACTCGCTCTCACCGAACTGGACGTGCTGGAAGACGACCGCTCCTTGCCGGTTGATCAACGGGATGCGCGCGTTGCGGATATGGTGCAGGGCCTGCTCGACGTTGCGTGCAGCGAACCCGCCATGCGCAGCATCACGACCTGGGGCTTGAGCGACCGCGACAGCTGGCTGCAGGAAAAATGCGAAGACACCAAGGTCGCCATGCAGGAAGCGAGCGTCGACAATTGCAAGCTGAACCGGGGGTTGCCGTTTGATGGCGGAATGGCCGCCAAGCTGATGCGCAAGACGATCGCGCTGAACATGCCGCAATCGCGGTTCGCGGCCAACGCCTGACCAGCCCTGGCGTGAGGCCGGGGCGAATCCGGCGGGCGCCGATAGCGCCCCGATAGGCATCATCGATAGGCGTCGCCTTCCGTCCGGGCAGCGGAAAGCGCCTCGCTGACGAAGTCGGAAAATTCGCGCAGGAAACGTTCCCGGCTGAAGCGCATGGCATGCGCGCGGATCGCCGCGGGATCGAACGCGGTCTCGGTGGCTTCGAACGCCTCGATCGCCTGTATCAGCCCCTCGGCTGTCTGATCCTGGAAATGCAGGCCAGAAAGGCCGGGAACCACCGTTTCCGTGGCCCCGCCCGACGCGAACGCGATGACCGGACGGCCAGATGCCATTGCTTCCACCGGAGCGATCCCGAAGTCCTCCTCTCCCGGCATCAAGAAGGCGCGCGCGGTCCGGTAATAGGTCTTCAGGTCTTCAAACCTGCACTGTCCCGCGAACTCGATCGTAGGCCCCGCCAGCTTGCGCAGGCGGGGCGTTTCAGGCCCCGTGCCAGTGATCACGAGCCGGCGCCCCAGCCGGTTGCAGGCTTCGATCGCCAGATCGATCCGCTTGTAGGAAACGTGCCGGCCGGTGATCAGGTAAAAGTCCTCGATACTTCCGGCCGTGGAGAACTCTCCGACTTCCACCGGCGGGTATATCACCGTCGAAGGGCGCCGATAATACTTGGATATCCGCTTGGCGACGTGGTGGGAGTTCGCAATGAAGCGGTCGACGCGCTTTGCGTTGGTGACATCCCATATTCTAAGCTTGTCGATCGTCAAGGACACCGCGGTACGCTGAAGCCAGCCGGTGCTCGCACGATACTGGTGATACTGGTCCCAGATATAGCGCATCGGGGAATGGCAGTAGCACACGTGAACCGCCCCAAGAGGCGGCAGAATGCCCTTCGCGGGGCCGGATTCGCTGGAAATGATCAGGTCGTAGTCGTCGAGGTTAAGGTTCTCCAGCGCGAACGGCGCGAGCGGAAGAAGCGCGCGGTGCATCTTCGGCGCGCCGGGAATCTTTTGCAGCAGGCTGGTGCGCAAGCGGTGCCGGGGAACAACGGTATCCGCATAATCCAGCTTCGCCACCATGGTATGCACGTCGGCCTGCGGAAATATCCGCAGCATCGTTTTCACGACGTTCTCGCCGCCGCCCGGCCCCACCAGCCAGTAATGCACGATCGCGACGCGGAGGCCGGCGAAGCGTGCAGCCAGGCCGGCTTCCAGATCCGCATCGGGATCGGAAGCGGCGGTTATCACGGGCATCTGCTTGTCCAAGTTCACACCCCACTTACGGAAATCGGCCCGTTTACTCCAACGCGCAAGTAACGCCCCCCGCGCCCGCCGTCGTTAGATACCGAAATACTCCCTATACCATGACACAAATCGTGCGACACCTTCGCGAACATCGGTTTGCGGGGCATAGCCGGTCAGGTTGCGCAGCAGCGTGGCATCCGCCCATGTGGCGGGAACATCGCCCTTCTGCATGTCCATATAATTGCGGATCGCGGGACGGCCGCATTCGGCTTCCACGGCATCGACAAAGTCCGTCAGTTTCACCTTGTCGGAATTGCCGATGTTCACCACGCGCCATGGTGCCGCCGGGCTCAGCGAATCCCATTCTGGAACATCTTCGGCGTGTTCGGGGCGCTGCGGCACGGCATCGATCAGCAGCCTTATCCCCTTAACCAGATCCGTCACATAGGTGAAATCGCGATACATCTCGCCGTTGTTGTCGATGTCGATTGGCGTCCCTTCGAGGATACCGCGCGTAAACTTGTAAAGCGCCATGTCCGGCCGCCCCCACGGCCCGTAGACCGTGAAGAACCGGAACATCGTGGTCGGCAGATTCCAGAGATGGGCGTAGCTGTGGCTCATGGCTTCGTTGGCCTTCTTCGTTGCGGCGTAGAAGGTCAGCGGCGTATCTGTCTTGTGCTGCTCCGCATAAGGCATCTGCGTATTGGCGCCATAGACCGAGGATGTTGACGCCATCAGCAAATGATCGACCGCCAGCTCGCGCGCGCATTCCATGACGTTGAACGTGCCCACGAGATTGCTTTCCAGGTAGGCGCGCGGGTTTTCGAGACTGTAACGGACGCCTGCCTGCGCCGCCAGGTGCACTACGACATCGGGCCTTTCGGCCTCGCAGAACGAACGCAGCAGATCGAAATCCTCAAGCATCCCCTCCTGCGCCCGGAAATGCTGGTTCTGCAACAGCATCTGGTGCCGGCGCTGCTTCAAAGCGACATCGTAATAGTCGGTCAGGCCGTCAAACCCGACGACGGCAAAGCCTTCGTTCAGCAAAAGCTGGGACAGATGGTAACCTATGAATCCGGCGGATCCGGTAACGAGAACCTTACGCATCTGGAATTGAATTCCTGCTGAAGTATTGCGCCGGGGCAGAGATCAACGACCGACCGCGTGATATTCGAACCCGGCCCCCTCGACTGTGTCGCGGGCGTAGATATTCCGGAGATCGACCAGCAGGCGCCGCCGCACAAGGCCGGACATGCGCGCAAAATCCAGCGCGCGGAAGGCGTCCCATTCCGTCACGATCACCACCGCGTCCGCTCCTTCGATCGCCGCGTAGGGGCCATCGAAATAGGCCACGTTCTGCAGAACCGCCTTGGCCTGCTCCGTCCCTTCGGGGTCATGCGCATGTATGATCGCTCCCGCATCCTGCAGCGCCTGCACAATGGCGATCGACGGGGAGTCCCGCATGTCGTCCGTATTGGGCTTGAAGGTCAGGCCCAGAAGCGCAACGGTCGCGCCACGCACGTCACCGCCCATGGCGGCGATGACCCGGCGGCCCATGGCGCGCTTGCGGCTTTCGTTGACCGAGACCACCGCTTCGACGATCCGCTGCGGTGCTTCGAAATCCTCGGCCGTCTTCAGCAACGCCAGCGTATCCTTGGGGAAGCAGCTGCCGCCATAGCCCGGTCCGGCGTGCAGGAACTTCGACCCGATGCGGTTATCGAGACCGATGCCCCGTGCAACGTCCTGCACATCGGCCCCCACCTTCTCGCACAGATCGGCGATCTCGTTGATGAAGGTGATCTTGGTCGCCAGGAACGCGTTGCCAGCATACTTCGTCAGTTCGGCGCCGCGGCGGCTCATCTCGATCACCGGCGACCGCCCGAGGGCAAGCGGACGATAGATCGCGCGCATCACCTCCAGCGCGCGGGGATCGTTGCCCCCGATCACCACACGGTCAGGCCGCTTGAAATCGTCGATCGCGGCCCCTTCGCGCAAAAATTCGGGATTGGAAACAACCGCAAAATCCGCGCCGGGGTTGGCTTCGCGAATGATGCGTTCGACTTCGTCGCCGGTTCCCACCGGTACCGTGGACTTGTTGACCACGACCGTAAAGCCGTCCAGCGAATGGGCGATTTCCTCCGCCGCCGCATAGACATACGAAAGGTCAGCGTGGCCATCGCCCCGGCGCGAGGGCGTTCCCACCGCGATGAAAATGGCATCGGCGCTGCGGGTAGCCGCGGCCAGATCCGTGGTGAACGACAGGCGCTCAGCCTTCACGTTGCTGGCGACGAGCTGATCCAGCCCCGGTTCGAAGATCGGAATGCGATTGGCGCGCAATGCCTCGATCTTCTCCTCGATCTTGTCCACGCAGATCACGTCGTGGCCGAAATCGGCAAAGCACGCCCCCGAAACGAGTCCGACGTAGCCCGATCCAATCATTGCAATACGCATAATCCATCAAACCTCTGCAAAGGGTTCCTGCCATCCGCAGGACCGCTTTCAATTCCAGCCGACCACTATCCGGGCTGATGCTGCGACGCAACATTATCCCCATGACATCAAGCATCTGCAAAACAGGAACGCCCTCCGAACAACCGTCGCTTAGGGCTGACGGTCCTTCGGGATCATCGTGCCTCCACCTCTTCGCTGCGGACCGATATCGCGGGTTCCCAAACGGCATAGGTCTTGCGGGTAAATGCCCCTTCCAGCACACCCAGGCCAACGCCGTGAAGGCTTATGATCGCGGAAATGGCCAGCGACGCCTGGTGTATGCCCAGCCGATCGCCAACATAGAGCAGCGCCGCCGCCGCCGGGATGACGGCGGCGGCGGCGAGCGGAGAGATGGCAAGGCCAAGGAGCAGCGTTGCACTGATCGCCAGGCCCAGCAGCGAAAACGGCATCATCCACTTCAGCACCCGGTGCGAGATATAGGCGTAGAGCGGAAGGGCCGGCATCAGCCGCAACTGCGGCCACAGGAACCGGTGCACTTTGATGGCCTGGCAGGATATCCGCTGCTTGCGCCTCTTTTCCTCGATCGATCCGGTTGCGCTGCGTTCGAAAACCAGCACATGATCGACCGAAACAACGCGCAGGCCCTTTATCAGCACGGTGAGGCTGAGATACAGGTCGTCGATCAGGTGCGCCGGCGGCACTTCATACGCGGAACGGCGGATGACGAACATCGCACCGTCGCACCCGATCAGGCCTACTGTCCGGGTTTCGATGCGCTTGATCCTCTCTTCGATCGACCAGTATGTCGCCCCGAGCGTGCTGGTCGGCGTCTCCCCCGGATTGGAATAGACGAGTTTTGCCGTGACCATGCCTACCGACGGATCGCCGAACGGACGCACGAGTTCAAGCGCCGCATCGTCCGAACTGCGGACGTTGGCATCGGTAAACATGATGAGATCGCTATCGGACCGCGCCGCCAGCATGTTCATGCCGTAAGTCTTGCCCCTCCGCTGATCGCTTTCGACAAGGTCGATGCGATCGGCGAAGCCGCGCAGGATGCCCACCGTTCCATCGGTTGGGCAATCCGCGAAGACATGCACCGTGGCCGGACCGTAGGCCTGCGCCATCGCCAGCAGGCACGTTATCTTTTCGGCAATGACCTCCTGCTCGTTATAGGCCGAAACGCATATGGCAAGGCTGGGCCGCGCGGAATCTCGGGGCTCCAGCGAGAGCGGCGGCTGCCGCCGCGAGAGCAGTTGCAGCGAAATCGGGTATGTCACCAAGGAATGGAAGGCGAGCGCCAAAAACAGCACGCTCGCGGCCGAAGCCGTCACAAGAGCGATCGTATGAATGGTCCCACATCCCTTTCAGGGTCGCACAATCAAAGGCATCCGCCGCGACAAGATTGCCTAGTGTCGATTCGGTTGCAAGCCTGTTAACTTGATCACTCGCGCTGCAAAATCTTGTTTTTGTGCAAAAGTGGGAATGGTCGCAAAAATTTGTCGCACTGCGGTATGTTGACGGGGCGGAGCCATCCACGTAGTTAAAGTTCCCACGGAAAACGGGTGTTAAAAAATGCGTAAGTTTTCGCTAATCTTGGCAGTGCTCGCGTTTTGCTCGTTCGGGATGCTGGCGCAGGCGGCGCCGGCGGCGGGCAGTCAGCCGTCCGGGCTGACCGTTCCATCCTCGCAAAGCGCCCAGGACGGCTATATCCTTGGCGCGGGCGACAAGATATCCATCCTGGTTTACGACGAGCCAAATCTCAGTGGCGAACAAATCGTTGGCCCGGACGGCACCGTAACGGTTGCGCTCATCGGACCGGTGCCGGCAGCGGGCCGCACCGCCTTCGATCTCACGACCGATATCCGCCTGCGGCTCGCCAACGGGTTCATCCGCAACCCCAGCGTTACCGTCAATCTGGTGTCCTACCGGCCGTTTTACATTCTGGGCGAAGTCAACCGGCCCGGCCAGTACGACTATGTGAAGGGCATGTCTGTTTTTGCTGCGATTGCGAAGGCCGAAGGCTTCACCTATCGTGCGCGCAAAAACTACGTGTTCCTGAAACGCGAAGGCGCGGATCATGAGGACAAGGTGAACCTGACTTCAGATCTTCTGGTTCAGCCCGGCGATACCATCCGGGTTGGAGAACGGCATTTCTAATGCTGTCGTGCCGGGGGTCATCACAGCATTGCAACCACTGGATCGGGCCTGGCCGGCGCCGCGCCCTTGCGGTTGCGTCGCTGGCGGCGATGGCCTGCCATGCCCCACTCGCGCGGGCACAAGCCTTTGGCGAACTGCTCGATTCTGAAATCCCGCTGTCGACGAAGACGGGCCGCAATCTTGGCGTTCTCGATCGCTATTTCGAGAAACTGGAGCCGCAGGGCATCCCGGCGGGAGGCTTTCGCGTCTATCCTTCCCTCGTCGGCGCAATCGGCTACACAACCAACGTTGTCGGCGCGGAGCAGAATCCCAAGAGCGATTTCTATGCGCAGGTTGTGCCGCAGATCGTCGCGCAGAGCCAGTGGAACCGCCATTCCCTGCGGCTGACAAGCTATTTTGACGGGCGTCGCTATTTCAGGACGCCGCAGAAGGACCAGGACGGATATCTGGCCCAGCTGGACGGCCGGATCGATATCGTCGGCCAATCCAAGGTCGAGCTCCAGGCCGCGCAGCGCCGCACGTATGAAGACCAGACGGTCGGTTCGTTCCCGGCGAACGGTGGCGGCGCCATCGCGGTCGATCAGACGTCGGCGCTGCTCCGCGGCACGCATGTCATCAACAGGCTGCGCCTGACCGGAAGCACCGACTTCAACCGCCTGACCTATTCGGACACGGTGTCCACATCCGGCACCCTGCTCCGTCAGGGATTCAGAAACCGGTCGGTCTTTCGCGGCAGTGCGCGACTGGAATATTTGCTGAATGCCGAGAACGCCTTTTTCGTCCAGCTGACTTATCGCAAGACGGATTACGATGACCGCTCGGTGGCGAATGACCGCACCAGCAACGAATGGCGTGTCCTGGGAGGGGCCATCGCGGACGCCACCAGCCTCATCCGCGTGGCGCTGGGCGTCGGCTACTACCGCAGGACTTACCAGAACCCCACGTTCCGGACGATCGGCGGTGTGGCGGTCGATGCCCGCGCCGACTACTTCGTTACCACGCTGACCACGGTGTCGCTGATCGCAAGCCGCAAGATCGAAGAAGCAACGCTGGCCAATTCGTCCGGCTATGTCGCCACACGCGGCGGCTTCAGCATCGATCATGAGCTGCTGCGCAACTTGCGTCTGAAACTGGCGGGCGAATACCAGCGCGACCGGTTCCAGAATATCGACCGGCGTGACAGTCTGTTCAACGCGAGCTTCGGCGCCGAATACCGTGCCACGCGCCATTGGGCCTTCCGCCCCAGAATCGAGTACATCCGTCGCGAAAGCTCCGGAATCGACGCCGGACCCGATATCCGCGAATTTCGCGGCCTTTTAAGCATCACGTTGCAGCAATAGCGTCCTTGCGTGTTCGCTGCTGACAGTTCCAGTGGGATGAAAAGATGAACCAGGAAACGACGACCAGCCACGAAACTGGCCAGAACGATCTGGCGGGCATCGTCTCGCGGTCCCGTCGGCACTTGCCGATGATCGCAGGGATACTGGCTTCGACCACGCTTCTGGCTGGAGTCGCCACGCATTTCATGCCCCGGCAGTACACGGCCACTACCGAGATGAACTTCGCCCCCCAGCTATCGCTGGTGAAGGGCAGCAACGAGCAATCGCTTTCCGATGCGCAGCGCGATGCCGCGATTGATGCGCAATTGCAGCTGGTATCGTCGCTGCCCGTGGCCATGCACGTCCTCGACAAGGCCAACCTCAACAACGATCCGGATCTGCGCAAGGCGGCCGGCAAGTTCGCGGCGCGCGGGAACCCGAAAGAAGCAATGGCCGCCGCCCTGCTGCGCGACGTCAGCGCGCGGCGCGTTGGTCAGACATCGCTGTTCCGGATCAGCTACGTCGCCTCTGACCCGCTTGAAGCGGCCCGCATCGCCAACGCGTTTGCGGAAGCCTATCTCGAACGCCAGGTCCAGATGAAGATCGCGCAGAGCGACGCGACCTCGGGACAACTGGAACAGCGGGTGGAACTGCTGCGCAAGCAGGCCGAAGCGGCGGATGCCGAAGTGGCCGCATTCCGCGTCCGCAACAACATCATCAGCGATCCTGATTCGGTCTCGCAGGATCAGGAAATCACCGCAATCAGCTCGCAACTCGCCCAGGCGCGCGGTGAAGCGGCACTCGCCCGCACTCGCAGCGCCGCCAGCGGCAGCACGATCGTCGGCGGCGGTGTCGGCAGCGGCATCGACATCACCACCATATCGCGACTGCAGGAACAGCGCGCCGTGGCTGCGGCCGAACTCGCCGGGCTTGAAGGCCGCTACGGCGACCGCCATCCGCAGGTGATCGCCGCGCGCGAACGCCTGCAAGCCGTCGAAAGCCAGCTGGCCGGGCAGCGGCAACAGATGACCCGGACGGCGGGCGCGGAAGCCAGCGCGGTGTCTGCCCGCGCCGCGTCGCTGGCCGGCAGCCTTGCCGGAGCCAAGGGCCGGCTTGCGGCCAACGTTCGTGCCAGCGCCCAGCTTGGCGACCTCGAACGTAAGGCGGAAACCGCTCGCCAGCTTTATCAGAGCCTGCTTTCCACGCGAGGCGAACAAACCGCGCAGCGCGCGCTTGTTCAACCCGATTCCCGCCTGGTCGCCCCGGCCACACCGCCGCTGCAGCCCAGTTCGCCCAACATGCTCATCAATCTGCTGGTGGGCATGGGCGTAGGTCTCGCCATCGGTCTCACGCTTGCCTTCCTTCGCGAGCGCTGGACGAAGAAGATCGACACGGTCGAAGATATCGATCGTCTGCTGGGTGTGGATTTCCTGAATTCCATTCCCACGCTGTCATCCGCGGTCAAATCCCCCAAGACCAAGAGCCCGGTCGACGCGGTGATGCAGCATCCGATGTCGGCCTTCACGGAAGCCTATCGCAATCTGGCCGCGACGGCGCTGTTCTCGGCAAATCCGGAGCGCGGCGGCAAGGTCATCGGCATCACGTCGGCCCTGCCCCGCGAAGGCAAGACCACCACCAGCATTGCCATGGCCCGCGTCCTGGCGATGGGAGGCACCAAGGTGGTGCTCATCGACGCCGACGTGCGCCGGCGGTCCACCACCAACGTTCTTGCCCCCGACGCCGCCTCTGGCTGGAACGACGTGGCCGGCGATGCGGCGTCGCTGGCAGACGTGTCGATGCAGGACAGCTCGGGTATGGTGCTGCTGCCGGCCGGCCCCAACGCGGCGGCGACGCAGCGCACATTCGACAATTCGCACTTCTCCAAGGTCATCAACACGCTGCGCGGCGCCTATGACGTGATCGTGATCGATACCGCCCCGGTACTGGCGGTCGTCGATACCAGGACGATGCTCGACAACTTCGACAGCCTGATCATGCTTGCCCGGTGGCGCCAGACGCCGATCAAGGCCATTCGCGCCGCGATCCACCAGATCGAAACCATCGGCGGCAAGGTCAGCGGGGTGGCGATGACCATGGTCAACCTGCGGACTCAGGCCCAGTCCGGCTATGGCGATGCGTCCTATTACTACAAGGAAATGAAGGACTACTACGCCGCCGAATAAGGCCGCCGGTTTCCGCGAAGGGTCAACACATGATCGCTGCGCCCCCGGCCCGCTCAGTCTGGCATAGGACGTCGTCGAAGTTGCGGAACGGCGTGGGCCTTTCCCGGATATGGGCCTTGGCCGACCAGGGGTTTACCGGAGTCGGCAACATCGCGGTGTTCGCCTACCTGGGCCGCGCCATGCCGGTGGAGCAGTACGGCGCGGTCGGCATGATGATCGGCGTGCACTACTTCATCGCGGGGTTTCACCGTTCAGCGATCGTGCTGCCGTTCACGATTGATCATCGCGAAGAAGGACAAGAGCAAGCCGGCGCATCCCGCAATTCCGCGTGGTGCTGGCTTGGATTGCTGTGTGCCATCGGCCTTTCCGCCGGCCTTGCGGGCATTGCGCTCTGCCTGAAGGCACTTGCGCCGCAGGCGTGGCAATGGGCCATCACCGCCCTGTTTCTGGCCGCCGCGATCTCTCCCGCGATGCTGATATGGGAATTCGCGCGCCGCTGGCTCTTCAAGATCGGCCGCGCGGAAATCGTTGCGGCCGCATCGTTCGGCTTTGCCGCAACGCTGTGCCTGACGGCGGCTGCCGCCGCGTCCATCAATCCCACCGCGCGCTCGGTTTGCGTCGGCTGGATCGTCGCCAGCGCCGTGGCCACCGCGATCACATTGCCGTTCGCATGGCCGCGCTTTGTCCCGTTGCGCAAGGTACGCGCGCTTGCGCGCGAGAATCGCGGACTGGGCGGCGTGCTGGCCGCCACGCACCTGCCCTATGCGGTTTACAGCAGCGCAACGGTGGTGGTGGTGATCGGCATACTGTTCGGCCCCGCTGCCGCAGGTGTCTTCACGGCGGCGAGAACGCTGACCAACCCCGCGATCAGTCTGGTTTCCGCTATCGATTCGACCGACAAACCGCGCGCCGCGCGGGCGCTGGCGAACGGCGGCGTCGGCGCGCTGGTCCACAGCGTCATGCAGACCCGATTGCTGATCGTGGTGTCCACCGGCCTTTATCTGGGCCTCGTTGCCGTGTTTGCCGCGCCGCTTGCCAAGGCCGTATTCCATGGCCAGTTCCCGGATCTCGCGTTGCCGATCAGGCTGCTGGCGCTTGCCTTCTTTCTTTTCGGGCTGAATCAGCCGTCGGAAACGATCATGATCGTCCTGCGCGCCGGCCGCGCCCTGCTCACCGTGCGCAGCATCACCGCGGCCGCCACCATCGCGGCGCTGTTTGCGGCGCGGCCCTGGGGCGTGATCGGCATGGCCGGCGCCATCTGCCTCACGCAGGCGATCAACCTGGCCCTGCTGGCTTTGACGGAACGGCGCCTGGCCAGGTCCGCAACCGGCCCGGCATCATGACCCATCCCGAAACCTTGCCGGACAAGGTCCGCTTTTCGATCGTGATATTGACCTACGCGCGGGACGCGGTGCTGGCGCAAACGCTGGAAAGGCTGGCCAGCCACATCGGCGGGCGGACCGACTGCGAACTGATCCTCATCGACAACAACACGGATGCGGTCGATCGCTCGGACCAACTCGCCCCCTTCCCGGTGCGCCAGGTGGTGTGGAACGGTGCCAACAAGGGGGTGGTGGCGCGAAACCAGGGGTTTGCGGCCGCCAAGGGTGAATTCGTGGTGCTGCTGGACGATGACGTGTTCGTTGAAACGCCAGACATGCTCGAACGCTTCGCCGCCCTCTTCGAGGAAGATCCGGCGCTGGGCGCGATCACCGTCCGGAAATATGTGCGCGGGGAAACGCGGCGGCGGGTCGACCTGATCCCCCATACCGACAAGTCGATCGACCTGACCCGGTCCTTTCTTACCTTCCGGTTCGTGGGCGGGTGCGTCGGCTTTCGTCTCCGCGCGCTGCGCGAAACGGGAGGGTTTCTTCCGGACTTCTTCTATGGGCTTGAAGAAATTGAACTTTCCTATAGACTGATCGATCTGGGATGGAAAATCCTCTACACTCCCGACATTGTTTGCGAGGAGTTGGAGCACCCCTCTGGTCGACGCCCGAAGCGCGATGTGCAGACAGATCGGCTTGCCAACAAGTTCATCATCAGCTTCTTGCGCATGCCGCAGCCCTATGTTTGGATCAACATGATTGCGTTCGTGCCCTATGCCTATCTGTTCGCGCGCGGAGAAATGGACGTGGCGGGCGCGATACGCCAGTTTCGGGCCTGGCTGAAAAAGCCCGGCCGGCCGGAACGCCGCCCGATCGGATCACGCGCCGTCCGGTATATCCGTTCCTGCGGCGGCGCGGTATGGAGGTAGCCTGACGATGCGGATATTCTCGCCCATGGCATCGACCTTGCTGAAGATCACCGCCATCCTGGCGCCGGCCGGGGCGCTGGCGCTCTATTCCGCCTCGGCCAGCGCGCCGACGATCGACAAGCGCGGCTTCCGGCTCGTTTTCGACGAAGAGTTCGACAAGGCGCCGTCGTTCTACGATGCCACGAACGCGCCGGACGGGCGCTGGAAAACCAACTACTTCTTCGGCGTGCAGGACATCAACCATCCGATCGGGTGGGGATCGCGCACCATCGAGGGCAACAAGGAGATGCAGTATTACGCGCCTCCGGTATTCGGAGTGGCAAGTCCGTTCGAATGGAAGGATGGCGTGCTGACGATCGTCGCGCGTCCCAACCCCAATCCCTCGGATTCCCGCACCCACGGCCTGCCTTACATTTCCGGTCTGATCACGACGGAGAAGTCATTTTCCGCCGCCACCGGCTATTTCGAAGCGCGTCTGGCGCTGCCCAGCGGCAAGGGCCTCTGGCCCGCCTTCTGGCTGCTGCCCGTTCCGCGCATGGAAAACGGCAACCCCATGGAGCCGGGAAAGCAGGAACTCGATGTGATGGAATCGGTCAGCGAGCCCGGCCGGATCTATCACACGGTCTTTACCGACGATCAGGGCAACAAGGTCAAGGACGGAAGCTTTTACGATACCGGCAGCGACCTCACGCAATACCATACCTATGGCGTGAAAGTGACCGACACCGAAATCGTCTGGTACTTCGACGACCGTGAAGTGCGCCGCGTCAGCAACGTCGATTTCAAGCGGCCCGCCTACATGCTGCTGAATCTCGCGGTGGGCGGCGAATGGCCGGGCGCGCCCGACAAGACCACGCGCTTTCCCGCGCACATGAAGATCGATTGGGTGCGGGCCTACGCTCTGCCATGACCGGCACACCGCGCTCGGCGCCGATCACGCTGCCGCTTCTCGGCCTGGGGTGCGCGCGCATGGGGTCTTTCAACAACGAGCAGACTTTCGCGGAAAGCGTGAACCTCGTCCGGCATGCCCTGGATATGGGCGTTTCCCTGTTCGACACCGCCAACATCTATGGCCAGGGCGACAGCGAGCGCGCCATCGGCCATGGCCTCAAGGGTTCGCGCGACCGGGCCATTGTGGTGACGAAGGCCGGCAACGCCTTTTCCGCCAGGATGCGCGTCATGCGCCCGCTGAAGCCGCTGCTTCGCCCTCTGGTCGCGGGACGGAGCGCGGGCGGAGCGGTTACCGCGCAGCGCGATGCGACGCTGCGCACCGACTGGAGCGCGAATGGCCTTCTGCGCAGCCTCGAAGGCTCGCTGCGGCGCTTGCGCATGACGCATGTCGACATCTTCCTGCTACACAGCCCCCCGGCCGATATCGTTGTCAGGGAAGAGACGATCGCCGCGCTGGATCGCGCGCTTGCATCGGGCAAAGCGCGCGCCGTCGGCGTGGCGTGTGACGATCTGGCCGCGCTCGACGCCGCCCTGGCGATACCGGTAACGCAGGTTCTGGAACTGCCGTGGGATATTCTGGCAGGCATCGCGGGAACACCCAGGGCTGCCGCGATTGGCGCGCGCCGAATCGCCGTGATCGCGCGCGAGGTGATTCGTCTCCAGCCCGGCATCCCCGCACCCGACGCGGTTGCAAACGCCGTGCGGCTGCCTTTTGTGGCCTCCACGCTGATCGGTTCGCGGCGGATCGACCGGGTGCGCGACATCGCGCAATTCATCGCATGCGTGGACGCCCCGACTGACCTGGAAACGGCCCCATGAATATTGCCTTCGTTGGTTGCGGGTATGTCTTTGACATCTACATGCGGACCCGCTGGGCCTATCCGGAGATCGGGATCGCGGGCGTATTCGATGTGGACACCGCGCGATCGGAGGTTGTGCGCAAGCATTATGGCCTGAATGTCTACCCGGACCTTGAAGCGCTGCTGACCGACCCGACGGTCGATATCGTGGTCAACCTGACCAATATCGCCTCCCATGACGAAGTGACGCGAAAGGCGCTGGAAGCCGGCAAGCACGTCTATACCGAAAAGCCCATCACGACCGATCTCGACGGCACGCGCGCGCTTTTCGCTCTGGCCGAGGCGCGCGGCCGCGTCCTCGCCGCCGCGCCATGCAATCTGCATTCCGATGCGGTCAGCACGATCTGGAAGGCCGTTACCGACGGCGCGATCGGCAAGCCCGTGCTGATCTACGCGGAAATGGATGACAATCCCGCGCACCTCATGCGCCTTGATACGGTACAGAGCCCGACCGGCGCCCCCTTCCCCTATGCCGAGGAACTGCAGGAAGGCTGCACCATCGAACATGTGGGCTATCATCTGGCGTGGATGTGCGCGATGTTCGGGCCGGTTGTCGGTGTCACCGCCTTTTCGAAGTGGCTTGTTCCAGACAAGGTGGCCACACCGCTCTCCCCGCCTGACACGCCTGATTTCTCAGTGGCCTGCCTTGATTTCGAAAACGGCGTGGCCGCGCGCGTCACGTGCAGCTGGGTTGCCCCGCGCGATCACCGGATGCGGATCATCGGCGACGAGGGCGAACTCTCTGTCGACAATGCCTTTCACGATCAGTCGCCGGTGCGGCTCGAACGGTTTTCCCGCGTCAGCCTGACCGCGCGCAAGGCCTTCTCCATGCGCAACCAGCCCCTTCTGGGCCAGCGCTTCGGTGTGGGCGGCACGGCGCTGAAACTTGTTCGCCGCTGGAAATCGCACGCGGTGGAAGCCGAAAAGGGCGTGGGGCGGTCCCTGAAGCATCGCGCGGTCAGCTGGTTGCGCCGCCGGGAGATCTACGCGCAAGACAAGCTGCTCGGCATTGCGGAGATGGGTAAAGCGATCGCGGAGAATAGATCACAGCCGATGCCGGCCGATTTTCTTATTCACCTTAACGAACTGACCCTGTTGATCCATCGCGCCGGCACCACCGGCATCACGACGCGCCCGACCACAACATTCGCGCCGCTGCGATTGTTCGATGACATTGCCTCGGCGCCGATAGACTATCGCACAACTTACCGGCCAAAGGTTCTTGAACGGTTCGCGGCAAAACTGGTCGACCGGTTACATCGCCGATAGTGGCCGGTTCAATGCGTTAGAACGGCAACCTGCCATAAGATAATGGCCCACAGCCCCGCTGAAATAGCGCCAGACGTAATGATGCAGCGCGGCGAAATGGACGGTGTTAACTGCTCTTCCAAGGCACCAGACATCTTCCCGACCCCGTTATTGTGTTATTTTAATGACCTATATCATTAAATTTTGCTGTTTCAAAGTGGGACAACGAAACAATTTTCAAGGGGACGAAGGGTTCCCGCCGGGCTTGATTCGGAACCTCGCGGCCCCGGCGGGCGCTGCGTGCTTTCTCCCCTTCTCCGTCCAGCAGCCCGGGGTGACGGGAAGAAAACACGCCATCACCGCTTGCTACATTCCCTGATCAGCCCGCCGCAGCACGGCGCACTGATGGACCTTGAATTTCCCGCCCCCCGCTGCCGACGACGCCGCGCGGACGGCCGGAACCATCCATCCCTTCGCGCCTGCCGGAATCGTGAAGGGCCGGGTCAGCAGGGTGTAGCGGCACGCTTCGTCCGGCCCGAGATAGGCCGCGCCCGCGAGGGAAAAGAGCGCGTACATCGTCTTGCTCACGCCGGCGACGTTGATGTCCAGCGTGCCGTAAACCCCGGAAAGAACGCCCGGCGTCACGATCTCCACGTCCGCGATCATCTGCACCACGTCGCCCGCCTGCCAGTTGGCGAGGTTGACGGACTGCTGATAGCGGATTTCCTGTGCCGCCGCCGTGAACGTGATGTCGCACACAGCCGCGTTGGCGATCGCGTTGGCCTCGGTGGAAATCGTCGCCGTCGGCCCCGCTGCGGTCGGGCCAAACAGCCAGCTTTGCGGCCCGGTGCCCGTGGCCCCGTTCATCAGCGTGCCGCCGCTGGCCGTGGTGAACAGCGGATTGTCGGCCAGCTGGCGCCGGCCGTTTGCCACATCGCCCTCGGCGCGCGAGGCCAGCAGCAGCGGCGCGCGGACCGGCACGATCGAGGCAAGCAGCGTCGCCAGGCTCTTGCCCCAGCGATAGGCGCCCCGGCCGTTGGCGTGCGTCGGGTCCCAGCTGTAACCGCTGCGATAGGCGATCGCGTTTGATGCCGTCGCCGGGTCGAGCACGATGGAACGCGCATCGTGCGGATAGACGCCCGGCGTCACGTCCGTGTAGTCGCGCAGCCGGCGGTTCAGTTCCAGCCACTGGCCCAGACGCGAGGCATCGGTCCACGCGCCGGTGCCCACTTCCATTTCGATGACGACGACCATGCCCGCGCGCCGGCCTTTTTCGGCCATGGTGACGATATTGGCGGCGGCCGTCGCCCCGCTGGTGCCGGCGCTCGGATATTGCTGCGTGATGTCGTTTACGCCGCCCTGGATGTAGAGCAGCCCGGCGCCGCTCGCCACGGCGGCATCGATCCGCGCCAGCATCTGGTCGGTACGGTCGCCCGAAACGCCGTATTGCTGGCCCAGCAGCACCAGGCGCTGCCCCATCAGCGCGTTGGCCCAGTTGAGCGGCGAGAACGCGCCGTAATTGTAGCCGTTCCGCCCGGTGCCGGCGCCATCCTGGTAGATGGCGTCCACACGACTGTCGCCGATCCCGACGGCGACGTGCGGCAGGCGGCGCAACCGCTGCCCACCAATGGATCCCGATATGCGCGTCATGGCGTCAGGCCTCCCCGATCAGGTTGGTGGCCGTCGTGCCGGTGGCGCGGACATACCGTGCACGCACCGCGACGTAGCTCGCATCGGGAAGGTTGCGGTAGGTCACGTCGGCATCGCCATCGACCCCGCGCAACGTGATATCACCGCCAGACCCGACATAAATACCCTTCGGAATGCTCGGCAATTCGTTGGTGTCATCGGGTTGGATGGCAAACGGCTTGCGCGACGGCGCAGAGGTGCTGTCGCCCAGATTCTTGAATGCATCGGCCAAGGATTACCTCCATCGTTCGAATGAAGGCGGGGCATATATGCCACCCATCCCGTTGTAGGACTGCGGATTCCTGCCTTGAGCGGTGGACTCGAAGATGTTTTTTTGCGATGCAAAATGCTGTGAAAAGTGCGTTTCGCTGGAGAGCCTGGATTGCGTGAACATTCGCCGGCAATCGCGGCTTCAAACACGCCGCAGCCGATGCTCGACAAATATGGCATGCCAATCCGTTCGAGAAGGAATCCGTCCGGTCCGGTAAGCACGCCGGCTGAACAAGCGGCGGTGTTCGGGATTTTCGTGACGCTGGCGATCAGCACCACGTTCCTGCAGAAGTTCGGTTTCGGGCCAACGCCCGATACCATCGTGCCGCTGGTCCTGCCGATCGCGCTTTTGACGATCGCGATCGGGGTGGTTCTGGCAAAGCCGATTTTCCAACCCGTCCGCGTCGCGCTCTACTTGCTGTTCGTCATCGTTTCCGGCGCTACCACCGCCGCCTTTGTCGCCAACTATTCTGCGGCCTCGTTCCTGCTCTACGCCGCGCTGTACATTCCGCTGATCGTCACCTTCCCGACCACCGAGAAAACGTACCGGCGCTGTATGCGCTTCTACAGCAACATGGCGCTGGTGATCGTGGGCATCGAAATGCTGCAACACGCCACCCAATTGACCATCGGGTGGCGCGCATGGCCGAATCTGAACACGCTGCTGCCGTCGACGATGCTCATTCCCAACTACAACTACATTCAGCCGATCGTGTGGAACATTCCATACATGAAGCCGAACGCGATCGTCTTTCTCGAGGTATCATACCTCTCGCAGTATCTGGCGATGGCCTTCATCGTCGAAGCGGTCCTGTTTCAGCGGATGTGGCGCCTGGTGGTGTTCGCCGGCGCGATCCTGGCCACGTTCGCGGGAACAGGCCCCTTGCTGTTGCTGCTGACCGCGCCGATCCTGATCGATCCGAAGCGCATCGGTCGCGGCGTTATCATCATCGGGGTCCTGCTTGCCGTAGGCCTGGTGGCATCCGAACTGGGTTGGTTCGATCTGATCGCGCATCGCCTCAACGAATTTCAACGCGGCGGCACGAGCGGCAACATGCGCTTCGTGGAGCCATTCAACCGTATCATGCAGGCAATCCGGCAGCCCGAAGGCGTCTATTCGGGCATCGGCCCCGGCATGATCGAGAAAGCCGGCCAGTTCCAGTGGTGGCCGATTACCAAGGCCATTGTCGAGTACGGCCTGATTGCCGGATTGCTGTTCTACGCGTTCTTCACGTGGACGATGTTCGATCGCCCCCCGAACATGCGGATCGCCATCTGCGTTTTCGTATGGTTCGGAATCGAAGGTAGCCTTTTGACCGCGATCAACCCGATTTCGTGCATGATGTTTTCCTCCATGTTCCTTTTGAACCGCCATTCTTCGGCCAGGCCTGCTGCTTTCCCGGGCCGCGCACGATGACGGCGCAGACGCGCCAGGGCATCGTTTATGCTGTCGGCGATATTCATGGCAGGGACGATCTCCTGCGGTCCATGCTGGATCTCATCCAGTCCGACGCATCACAGCACGCGCCCGAAGGCGGTGAACGGCCCATGGTGGTCTTTCTCGGCGATTACATCGATCGCGGCGGGCAATCCCGGCAGGTAATCGATACGCTGCTGGATTTTTCCGCCACCCCGGCGTTCGAGTCACGGTTTCTGCTGGGCAACCATGAAGAAGCGATGCTCGATTTCCTGGAAGAGCGCAGTTCGGGCATCGGTTGGGGAAAGCACGGCGGCACGGCCACGCTTCGCTCCTATGGAGTGGCGCCACCGCCGATGAACATGCCCGAGCCGTGGGCCGCCGCGCGCACCGCGCTCGCGCAGGCACTGCCGCGCCAGCACCTAGATTTCCTGAGCCGGCTGGAACCGTTCATAACCGTCAACCACATCGTTTTCGTTCATGCCGGCCTGCGCCCCGGCGTGGACCTGGACGCGCAAAGCCTGCGCGACCTGCTGTGGATCCGCAGCGAATTCCTTGAAACGGACCAGGACGATTCCCGCCTGATAGTACACGGGCATACGCCGGGAGAAGCGGTGTATGGCGCGCCCGGCCGCCTGTGCCTTGATAGCGGAGCTTACATGTCCGGCCGGCTGAGCGGGGCCGCGTTCCTGGGGCACGATGTCCGGATTCTGGAAGCCACCGCGCGCGGCGGCAAAGTGCAGCCCTACACGCTCTACGCCGGTTGACCCACAAAATCGGTGATCCACGCAAGCAGCCGCCGCGCTATCGTGTCCTGCGCGAACTTCCTCGCGTTTTCCCGCGCGTATGCCCGCCAGTCCGCCAGTGCTTCCTCGCCGACAATCACGCGGCGGATGGCCTTGGCCCACTCGGAAGCGGACGTCACGCTCACCAGCCGTCCGTTCACGCCATCGCGCACCAGCTCCGGAATTCCGCCGCGGTCGCTGGCCATCACTGGCAAGGCGGTCGCCAGGGCCTGCACCACTACACCGGGCGAATTTTCCGCCCAGATGGACGGAGCGCAGAGCAAGTCGCTCTGCGCCATGTGATCCGCCAGTTCCTGTTGAGACACAAAGCCCAGGAACCGGCACCATGGCTTGTCCCCATAGCGTGCGCGCAGTTCCGCTTCCTGCTGCCCGCGCCCTGCCAGAGCAAGGCGGACCGGGAAGTGATCCGCCAGTTGCGCGACCGCCTCCAGCAGGATGTCTACTCCCTTGGACGAATGAATGCGCCCAGCATAGAGCAGGCGTAATTCCGCACTTTCGGTCCGCGCGACGCGGGGCACCGGATAGGCATTCGGATTGAGATGCACGGCGCAAGGGTAGGCCTGGAGCGGGAAGTAACGCTCCAACGTCTCGAGGTTGGCGCGCGAAGGCGATACGAACGCCACCTTGTGCTGCCGTTCGACCAGGGAGCGCTTGCGGCGTGCCGAAATACGGCACGGCAGACATTGGCCCGGGCAATTCTCGCCGTTCTTGAACATCGACATGCGCAAGCAGGCTAGCCCCAGATCATGGAGCGTGAACACCAGCGGTATCCGTCGCGCCCCGATTTCGGAGAGGATCGAATAGCCCAGCCCCTGCACGAGATGAACATTCACGAAATCCGGCTGCTCCTGGTCGAGAATGCGCCCGACCGCCGCGTTGCACCCCTTCGAGAAATGGTCCTGGAGATGCCAGATCGGCTTCTGCCACGCGGGTGCCTCGCCGAACCGGAAGGTCGGATACACGAAGGGCACGCGCAATACGTGCACCCGCACGCCGTCGCTTTCGACATAGGTGCGTTCCGCCTCGTCGCGGTCGGCCGAACGAATGACCGAGACATCGTGGCCATTGGCCACGAGCCACGCGGCCCAGTTGCGCGCGCTGTCCTCCGCACCGCCCAGCATCAGGGGCGGATAGAGTGCGGAAATCAGCAGAATTCGCATGCGCTCAACCTCCGCTGGAAAATATGACCTAGGGCAGTAGCTTGATCGTTCGGGCAGGAACGCCACCGACAAACGTCGCGGCCGGAACGTCGCGCACCACCACGCTGTTGGCGCCGATCTGCGCATCATCGCCGATGGTCACTGCCCCGGAAACGACCGCGCCCGTGTAGAGGAACACGCGATCGCCGATCACCGGATCCGCGTCGCCCCCCACGCCGCGCCCGATCGTCACGTTCTGGAGCAGCGTGCATTCTGCGCCAATCCGCACTTTGCCGCCGATCACGATGCCGATGGGATGCGGCACGTAAAATCCAGGACCGATCGAAGCATGCGGATCGACGTCGCAACAAAACTGCCGCGTCGTTACGTACCACAGCAGAAATCGCAGGAGCTTGCCAACCGCCGGGATCGTGGCGACCCAACGCTGCAACCGGCACAGCAACACGAATTGAAAGCCAGGATTGAGAAACAATATCAACAAGAACAGAAAGACCCTCGGCCGCTTGCGACCTGGATCCACCGCTCTCGAATAGCGCCGGAAATCTGATTTGATCACATCGAACAAGGATCTCGACCCTGAAACAGAAGAATCACACTACCACTTTTCTCCAGTGCATGACCCGGATGGCAACCATCGCAAGGCCCGCAAACAGGTTTGCAAGCGCCGCGCCGGTAACTCCCAGGGCAAATACCAGAATCACACAAAGCACCGATGTGATAACCAGATTCACCATATTAAAATATGCATAGTATCCATCATGCTCGGCCGACGCCAAAGCCACGCCAAGAAAATCCGATACTATCTTTGCAAGATAAGATACCATGAGAATCGGAACAATATAAAAATACTTCATTATATCGCTTTTACCTGTCACCAAGCATACAGCATAAATCATTGGCATGGAAATCGCGAACATTACAAATGTCACTAAAACAGTTTTCTTCAATTTTTCAACCAAATCAACATGCAGCTGATTAATACCACCTTCGGAGAAGGCTTTTCGCATCTCAGGTTGATATATCTGCACAGTAGCAGCCATGCAAACGATATAAATAGAATTTATTATTGATGAGTAGAAAAAATATGCACCAACGAAATATAACCCCAAGAAATAACTTATGATAAATCTATCTATATAGACGCTTCCCGCTAGCCCCAGGTCGCTGAGATAGATCTTCCATATACTTGACCCCAGGCCGCGAAGAAAATCCGCTTTCCATTGGGAAACGGACTTAAATACTGAAATAATTGACTTCTTATAGACCACCCAAGTCACGATATGGCTTACGACCAATCCACCAAGCCAAAACACACCCAGGTCGGTCACGTTTCTGAGCGACGGAAACGCGTAAGCCGCCATCATGAACGGCAGGGGCCAGAACCCCGTTCTGAAGAACAACAGGAAATTCGCGAATGTCGATCGACTGCGCGCGAGGAGAGCCATCTGGATGTCGAAACCGGCCAGTTCCAGAATGATGATGCCCGAAACGATCGCCAACGGCAGGGGAATATCCACCAGGCCGGCACCGGCTAGCACGACGGCGAGCGCGCAGGCGATTAACGAGGCGATCAACGTTATCACCATGCGGTCGAACGTCAGCCGGATCGCACGTTCGTGATCCAGTCCGACCAGCGCGCGCGACAGAAAGAAATTGAGACCGAGTCCCGCCACGGATGGCAACAGGCCGGTCACGCCGGTCAGCAATGCGAACGTACCGATGTCCTGCAATGTCATGAACCGGGCCATGAACATCGACAGGACAAATCGTGAACCTAGCCCAGTGATCCGCAAGCCGGCGTTAAACGCAGCGACCCTCACCTAACGCCCGCCATTACCATTGCTCCGCAAACGCCCGAAGCGATCCCCGACACGGCGTATAGCAATATTGTGCGCCGCACACAAACCATCTAGGTCGCCATGCGACAGCAATGGGGGGCTCATGACTCGCGTTCTTTTCGACAGCCGGTGGATCGCCCCACACGGAATCGGGCGCGTGGCGTCGGAATACCGCAACCGGCTGGCAAAGGATTTTTCCGTTATCGATGTGCAGGATGCCGCCAAGCCCTCCGCGCCCACGGATTTCCTCACGCTGGCCCGCGCCTTCCGGAAAGCGGAGGCCGACGTGCTGTTCACGCCCGGCTACAACGGCACCCCGCTCGCCGGCCGCCGGCAGGTCTTCATGATTCACGACCTCATCCACTTCGGCGCCGCGGAACCTGGCGGCTTTCGCAAGCGGTTATACTACAGCACGGTTACGCGAGCCGCTGCCGCGCTCGGCACGGTGCTCACCGTGTCTGATGCCTCTGCGGCCGAAATCACGCGACGCTGGCCCGAAGCGCGCAAGCGCATCAGGGTCGCACCCAATGGCCTGTCCGCGGTCTTTGCCCAGGCGGTGGATACCGACCCCGCTGCAGCGCGATCGGGTCTTGTGCTGTTTACCAACAACCGCTGGCACAAGAACCTGCCCCGCATGCTTGCCGCCATTGCCGCCTGGCAGGCCAAGGCAGGGCCGGACGCCGACGCGCCCGTATGGCTTGTTGGTCCCGAATCGCCCGCGCAGGATCTCGCCGCCCGGGCTGGCGTCAGGAACGCGTCGTTCGTCGGCCGGATAGACGACACAGCGCTGGTGAACCTGCTGTTGCGCGCACGGGCACTGCTGTTCTGCTCGCTGACCGAGGGCTTCGGGCTCCCCCTGATCGAAGCGCTGACCTGCGGATGCGCGGTAGTGGCATCGGACATCGGGGTGTTTCGCGAAGTAGCCCGCGAAGGCTGCGCATGGGTTGACCCGAACGATACAGAAGCCATTGCCGCAGGCATAGAACAAGCCCATCGCGCGGATGTCAGCCGCGCACAGCGAGCGGATATCGCATCGCTCTATGACTGGGACCGGAGCTATGCCATCGTGGCCCAGGCAGTCCACGATGCAGCGCGCCTATGACGGGGCATCGGTCGGCGAAACGCCGTCGATACGGCCGCGAAACGCGGTTTCCTTCATCCAGGCGAGCAACCGCGCGCCGATAGCGTCCTGATCGAAGTCCTGTGCCTGGGCCAGGGCCTTGGCGCGCCATTGCTCCAGTTCCTCCGGGTGCAGGATGCAGTCTTCGATGGCGACCGCCCAGGCGTCCGCCGTCGATTCCGTCACCAGCCGCCCGTTCTCGCCATCATGGACAAGTTCGGGTATCCCTCCCCAGTTGCTGCCCAGCACCGGCAATCCCAGACCCAGCGCCTGGATGACCACGCCCGGCGAATTCTCCGCCCAGATCGACGGAATGCAAAGCAGGTCGCTGCGCATCATCTCGTCCGCAAGATCGCCCTGCGACAGAAAACCCAGGAAACGGCACCACGGCTTGCCGCCATAGGTTTCGCGCAATTCCGCTTCCTGTTGCCCCTTGCCCGCAATGGAAAGGGTAACGGCATGGCGATCGGCCAGCCGGTCCACCGCTTGCAACAGCAAGTCCACCCCTTTCGATTCGTGGATGCGGCCAGCATAGAGCAGGCGCAGCCCAGGCGCGGACGAGCGTTCCACACGCGGTTTGGGATAGGCGTTAGGATTCAGGATGGACGTGCTGCGATAGTTCCGCACCGGAAAGAACCGCGAAAGCGTTTCAAGATTGGCGTGCGAAGGCGAAACGAAGGAGATCTCCTCCTGCCGCTGGACGAGCTTGCTTTTGTACCACGAGGAAAGCCGGCAGCCGGTGAATTGCCGCACGCAGTCCTTGCCACGCTTGAACATCGACATCCTGACGCAGGCAAGACCAAGGTCGGGCAAGACGTAGTTCACCGGGATGCGGCGGCGCGCGGTTTCCAGCAGTGCGGGATAGCCCAGGCCCTGGAGAATGTGCACGTTGACAAGATCGGGCTTGAATTGATCCAGGACCGCGCCGATTGGCTTACGGATACGGGGGTCCAGATGATCCTGCAAATGCCAGATCGGCTTTTTCCATGCCGGCGCGGAAGGGAACCGCACCGTGGAATAGATGTGCGGCGTTTCGACGCGCCAGATGCGGATGCCCGTGGGCGTCACGTCTTCGCCCGGAGCTTCGCCTTCATCGGTTGCGCGGACCACGCCAACGTCCACACCCTGCGCACGCAGCCATTCGGCGAGATTGCGCGCCGAATTTTCCGCACCCCCGAGCACGTGCGGCGGATACAATGCCGAAAAAAGCAAAACCCTAAAAGGCAATTTCTTCAATACCTTCCACATTGCGGGCACGAACACGGGTCGCACCGCGAACGCACACTCTCCCGATGCCTCCATTTTGGAATAGTACTACATGCGCGGTGCAGCAACGCAAGCGCACAATGTGCATCTGCGAATATCCGGGCACCGCCGTGCAGGACGCTTTCGCCCGAAGGCGGCGCTTACCGGGAACGCCATCGCAGTGCACGCTGGCGTCCCAGCTTGTCATGGCCCTCCGGATAACCCAGAACACGGCTCATGCTTTCCAGGCTGCCCGCTCCAATCCATCGCCGCTTGCTGACGGTCGCCCATCGGATGCGCACTACGGTATGGAGCTGGACGCGGGCGGAAGTGCATGGGTGCAATGCGCTGGCGTTCGACCGGCATGGGCAGTTGCTGCTCGTCCGCCACAGCTACCAGAACCCGCAGCACTGGATGCTCCCCGGCGGCGGGCTGCGCCGCCGCGAAGACCCGGTCACCGCTGCCGCGCGGGAACTTTTCGAGGAAACCGGATGCCGGCTGCACAAGGCGCATTGGTTCGCGACCGACGTGATGACCATCCGGGGCGGCTGGCGCAACCGGGTAGAACTGGTCGCAGGTATTACCGATGACGAACCGCATGCGGAGCACCGGGAACTGGAAGATGCGCGTTTCTTCCCGCTGGATGCCTTGCCGTCGTTGACCGGCGGGAGCGTCCTTCAGCGCATCGCGCTTTGGCGCGAATGGCGGACATCACCGGACGCGCCGCCGCCCGCTCCTGCTTGACAGCAGCTGTCAGGTCGTAAACTTCCGATATGCTCGACCACCGTCTCGTATTCGGGTTTTCGACCGCTTGCCATGCCCTCCGCTTACACCCTTCACCGCCAAGCCCTTTCGGAAATGCTCCGCGCCGAACGGCTGGCTGCGCCCGGCGAGGCCTGCGGTCTGCTGCTCGGCACCGGAACCCATGTCCATCGCGCCGTGGCGACCGCCAACGTGGCCGCCGATCCGTTGCGGCATTTCGAGATCGATCCGGTCCTCCTGATCGCCGCGCACCGGGCCGCCCGCGCCGGCGGGCCGGGCATCGTCGGCTATTTCCACTCCCACCCCAACGGCCTGGCGCGTCCATCCCAGACCGACCAGGTCAATGCCGCCGGCGATGGGCGGGTCTGGGCCATCGTGGCGCGCGGGCGCATCACCTTGTGGAAGGATGCGCCATCCGGTTTCGAACCGCTTTCCTATGACACCGTAGAAGGTTAAGGCGGAAGCAACGATGCCGTACCGATATGCCGAGAGGACCGCGCACGCGCCGCTTTGCCGGCCATCCCGTTCCGGGACGGATCAGGTGCGCGCCACCGTGTCAATTTCGTCAGCCCCGAACACTCCATTCCCGAAAGCAAGCGCCGGATCATGACTACCGAAGCACTCGAACTCGCCAGCCTGCTCTGCTCCCGGCTGTGCCACGACATGCTCAGCCCGGTAGGCGCGCTCTCCAACGGGCTTGAGCTTTTGGCCGATGAAAAAGACCCGGAGATGCGCAAGCGCTGCTTCGAACTGCTGGAACAGAGTGCCAAGATCTCCACCGACAAGCTGCGCTTCTTCCGGCTGGCCTTCGGCGCGGCCGGCGGCTTCGGCGATTCGGTGCCGCTTTCCGAACCCAAGGCGCTGGTCGACGCGCTGGTCGGCAACAACGGCCGCGTGACGGTGAACTGGGTGCTGGGCGGAGACAGCCTGCCCAAGCCGGCGGTGAAAGTGCTCCTCAACCTCTCGCTGATCGCGCTCGATTCGCTGGTGCGCGGCGGCACGCTCGACATCGGCGCGGAGCCGCGCGACGGAACGAGCGAGATCGTGGTGCGCGCGTCGGGGCAGCGGATTGCTTTCGATCCGGCGATCGGCCGCGCGCTGGATGGCAGCGCCGGGCCGGAGGAACTGTCCAGCCGCACCGCGCCGGCGGCGATGCTCCACCAGCTGGTGGCCAGCATGGGCGGCGGCTTGCAGTATCACCTTTCCGACGACGCCCTGGTGATGGGCGCGGTGGTGCCCGCGGCATAGAGGCGCCCCCGCATGGCGATGAACCGGTGGCTGATCCATCGCGAGGTTCCCTCGCCCAACTGGAACGAGCGCAAGCTGCCGGTGTCGATGGTGGTGCTCCACTACACCGGGATGCGCACCGCCGCCGAAGCGCTGGACCGCATGTGCGATCCCGCCGCGGAAGTTTCCGCGCACTACATGATCGACGAGGACGGCACGGTCACGCTGTTGGTGCCCGAGGAGAAGCGTGCCTGGCACGCCGGCCGGTCCTATTGGCGCGGGATTACCGACGTCAATTCGGCCAGCATCGGCATCGAACTGGTCAATCCGGGGCACGAGTGGGGATACCGCCCTTTCCCGGACGCGCAGATGGAGGCTCTGATCCCGCTGCTGGCCGACATCGTGAAGCGCCACAACATTCCCCGTGCCAACGTGGTGGGCCATTCGGACATCGCCCCGGCGCGCAAGGACGATCCGGGGGAACTGTTCGACTGGCCGCTGCTCGCCCGCTATCGTCTGGCGCTGCCCATCCCCAAGCCGACGATGCGGCTGCTCTACGACAACGACGGGGCGTTCTTTCTCGCGCTAGAACGCTTCGGCTACGACATATCCGACGGCCGCGCCGCCGTGCGCGCCTTCCAGCGGCGCTGGCGTCCGCACAAGATCACCGGCGAGATCGACGGACAAATCGGTGGCCTTCTGTTCGAGCTGCTGTTGGAACGCGACCTCGGCCATGCTAGGTGACCCTTCGCCAGGGGGCCGGGCAGCCGCGTCATCGCAAGATGCCGAGGAAAGTCCGGGCTCCACGAAACAGGGTGGCGGGTAACGCCCGCCGGCTTCCGCGCAAGCGGGGGTCAGGGAAAGTGCCACAGAGAGCAGACCGCCTATGCGTCGCAAGGCGCAGGCAAGGGTGAAAGGGTGCGGCAAGAGCGCACCGCGCGACCGGCAACGGAAGCGGCACGGCAAACCCCACCCGGAGCAAGACCGAATAGGGACGGCGCGCCGGGCAACCGGCAGGCGTGTTTCGCGCCAAGGTCTTCGGACCTGCAATGTCCGGGTTGGTTGCTGGAGCGGCACGGCAACGTGTCGCCGAGAGGAATGGCTGCCCCCGCCGATACGGTGCCGAATGGCATACCGTCGGCGGGACAGAACCCGGCTTACAGGCCCCCTGGCATATCATCGCATCCGCAAAGCATTTTCCTGCCGGCCCGGTCCGGGCTAGGAGGCGATCATGTCAGTCGGCCATCACCACCATCACGATCACCACGGGCATGACCACGGCTCGGGGCATAGCCACGGGCACGGGCATCACCACGCCCCGGCTAGCTTTGGCCGCGCCTTCGCGATCGGCATCGCGCTCAACCTGGGCTTCGTCGTGGTCGAGGCCGCCTATGGCATCGTGGCCGGATCGATGGCGCTGGTGGCCGATGCCGGGCACAACCTTTCGGATGTGTTGGGCCTGGTGATCGCCTGGGGCGCCAGCGTGCTCACCGCACGGCCGCCCTCCGCCCGGTTCACCTATGGCTTCAAGTCCAGCTCGATCCTGGCGGCGCTGGCCAACGCCTCGCTGCTGCTGCTGGCGCTGGGCGCGATCGTGGTGGAAACGGTCCGGCGGCTGATCGAGCCGGAACCGGTGGCCGGCGGCCCGGTGATGATCGTCGCCGCGATCGGCATCGTCATCAACGCCGCCACCGCGCTGCTGTTCATGCGCGGCAGCAAGCACGACATCAACATTCGCGGCGCCTATCTGCACATGGCCGCCGACGCAGCGGTTTCGGCGGGCGTCGTCGGGGCCGGCTTCCTCATCACCATGACCGGCTTCGCCTGGATCGATCCGGTAACCAGCCTTATCATCGTGGCGGTGATCGCCATCGGCACGTGGGACCTGCTGCGCGATTCGGTGAAGATGGGCTTGCACGGCGTGCCCGCCAGCATCGACGAAGGCGCGGTGCGCAGCTTCCTGTGTGGCCAGCCCGGGGTCACCGCCGTCCACGACCTGCACATCTGGCCGATGAGCACGACCGAAACCGCGCTGACCGCGCATCTGGTCATGCCGCAAGGCCACCCCGGCGACGGCTTCCTGCGCGAACTGGCGCACGAACTGGAGTACGATTTCGGGATCGGCCACACCACCGTCCAGATCGAAGCCCAGCCCATGCTCGATTGCGCGCACGGGTGCGACGGCTGAATCCGGAAAAGGGGCTGAACGCGAAAGAGGCGGGCATCCCGAAGGAACCCCGCTTCTTCAGAAGTTCAGCGAAGGGTAAGCGCTGCCGTCAGGCCGCTTCTTCCTTGCCCTTGAGCACCTGAACCGGTTCCTTGCGGCCATCGACGACATCCTTGTCGACGACCACTTCGGTCACGCCTTCCAGCGTCGGCAGGTCGAACATCGTATCGAGCAGCAGCCCTTCGACGATCGACCGCAACCCGCGCGCTCCGGTCTTGCGCTCGATGGCCTTCTTGGCGATCGCTTCCAGCGCGTCGTCGGTGAAGGTAAGCTGCACGTCCTCCAGCTCGAACAGGCGCTGGTACTGCTTGACCAGCGCGTTCTTGGGTTCGCGCAGAATCTTCACCAGCGCCTCGATATCGAGATCGTTGAGCGTGGCGATCACCGGCAGACGGCCGACGAATTCGGGGATCAGGCCGAACTTGAGCAGGTCTTCCGGCTCCGCCTTCTGGAGCAGTTCGCCCACCTTGCGCTTGTCCGGATCGGCGACGTGCGCGCCGAACCCGATCGAACGCTTCTGCAGGCGATCGGCGATGATCTTTTCCAGCCCCGCGAAGGCGCCGCCGCAGATGAACAGGATGTTGGTCGTGTCCACCTGCAGGAATTCCTGCTGCGGATGCTTGCGACCGCCCTGCGGCGGAACGGAGGCGGTGGTGCCTTCCATCAGCTTGAGCAGCGCCTGCTGCACGCCCTCGCCCGAAACGTCGCGCGTGATCGAGGGGTTTTCCGCCTTGCGGCTGATCTTGTCGATCTCGTCGATATAGACGATGCCGTGCTGCGCCTTCTCGACATTGTAGTCCGATGCCTGGAGCAGCTTGAGGATGATGTTCTCGACGTCCTCGCCCACGTAGCCGGCTTCGGTCAGCGTGGTGGCGTCGGCCATCGTGAACGGCACGTCGAACGTCTTGGCCAGCGTCTGCGCCAGCAGGGTCTTGCCCGAACCGGTCGGCCCGACCAGCAGGATGTTCGACTTCGAGAGTTCGACCTCGCTGCCCTTGCCGCTGTGCTTGAGGCGCTTGTAGTGGTTGTGGACGGCCACCGAGAGCACGCGCTTGGCGCGGTCCTGGCCGATCACGTAATCGTTCAGCGTCTCGAAGATGTCACGCGGCGTGGGTATGCCGCCATCCTTCTTCCCGGCGATCCCGGCCTTGGTCTCTTCACGGATGATGTCGTTGCACAGTTCGACGCATTCATCGCAGATGAACACGGTCGGCCCTGCAATAAGCTTGCGCACCTCGTGCTGGCTCTTGCCGCAGAAGCTGCAGTACAGGGTGCTCTTGGTATCCGATCCGGAAAGCTTCGTCATTCTATCATCCCAGGCGCCTTCCCACGGAAGGCCGGCCCGATCATCCTACTACCCCAAGGGCATTAATCAACCGGACACGTTCAAAGCGAAAATCAGGTTACCGCGCGGCGCCTTTCGCCAAGGTTAAGCGCCTCGCGGCCCTGCAAGATACTCCCTTCAGGCGGCCGGCGCGCCGCCCGAACCTTCCTCAACACCGGTCTGGTCGGTGGCCGGACGCGATTCGAAAACCTTGTCGACAAGGCCGAATTTCTGCGCCTCGTCGGCTTCGAGGAAGGTATCGCGATCCATCGCCCGCTCGATCTCTTCCAGCGTGCGGCCGGTGTACTTGACGTAGAGCTTGTTCATCCGCTCACGGATGCGCAGGATCTCGCGCGCCTGGATCTCGATGTCGGAGGCCATGCCCTGAGCCCCGCCGGACGGCTGGTGAATCATGATTCGCGCGTTGGGCAGTGCGATGCGCATACCCGGCTCGCCCGCCGCCAGCAGGAAGCTGCCCATCGAGCAGGCCTGGCCGATGCACACGGTGGAAACGCGCGGGCGGATGTACTGCATGGTATCATGGATCGCCATGCCCGCCGTGACGACGCCGCCCGGCGAGTTGATGTACATCGAGATGTCCTTCGACGGGTTTTCCGATTCGAGGAACAGCAGCTGCGCGGTGATCAGGGCCGCCATGTGGTCTTCTACCTGGCCCGTCACGAAGATGATGCGCTCGCGCAGCAGGCGGCTAAAGATATCGAAGCTGCGTTCGCCGCGGCTGGTCTGTTCGACGACGACGGGAACGAGCGCGCCGGTGACAGGATCGGTGGTGAACTTGCCTTGAGCGCCATAGGCGCCGCTGTTGTGGCCGAACAGGTCGAGCATGAATCCCTCTTGTGGTTGCCGCGTCTATGTCGCGTGCCACGGGAAGATGTTCAAGGGCGTTAACCCGTCCATGCCGGAAATACCGTCCCCATCGGCGGATGAAACGCGAAAATGTCCCGCGCGATCTTGACGGAACCGTGGCGAAACCGCCGTCCATGCCGTCAAACTGTCACCGCTTCGACGCGCAGCGGTCACGAAGGCACCCTACGATCAAGGATCGGAGGACACCATGGGTTCGCACACGCAACTTCGCAGACTTTCGGTCCGGCTGGCGCGCGACCACGGCGATCTGGTGGCCGTGCAGAAACTGCGCTGGCAGGTCTTCGCCGCAGAGATGGGCGCGAACATTCCCGTCAGCGGCCCATCCGCCGGCGGCGAATCCTGCATCGACAGCGATCCCTATGACTCGCTGTGCGATCACCTGCTCGTGGTCGACGAGGACGGGTGCGCCGAAGATGGCGGGAGGGGGCCGCTGGTGGTTGGGACCTATCGCCTGCTGCGCGAAAGCGTGGCGCGCAAGGCCAGCGGCTTCTATTCGGAAGGCGAGTTCGACCTGTCCCGGCTGGCCGGTGCGCGTAGCGGGGGCGGCGAACTGCTCGAACTGGGGCGTTCGTGCGTGCTGCCCGCCTATCGCACCAGCGCGACCATCTCGCTGCTCTGGCGCGGCATCGCGGACTATCTCGCGCTCCATGACATCGGGCTGATGTTCGGCTGCGCCTCGTTCCCCGGCATCGACCCAGACGCGCACGCGGCGGCGCTGTCCTACCTCCATCACGTCTGCCTTGCGCCAGACTACCAGCGGCCTGCGGTGCTTCCCGGCAAGGGCATCGCGCTCGAACGGCTGCCGCGCGGCAGCTATGACGAGCGGCGGGCGCTGGTGCAATTGCCGCCGCTGATCAAGGGCTATCTGCGCGCGGGCGCGCGTTTCGGTGACGGAGCGTTCGTCGACCGTGAATTCAACACGATCGACGTCTGCGTGGTGATGCCAGTGGAGCTGATCTCGGAACGCTACGCCGCCCGTTTCAGCGTGGCGGCCTGATCTTCCGTCGGGGCGGCCCCACCGCCCAGCAGGTCGGCAAGGCGCAGCGCGATTCGGGCCTGCGCTTCACGGACGACCTGCTTGCGATCGCCGCCGCCTAGCGGTTTGCCGAAATCGACATCGATGGTCGCGCCCCCGGCAGCGGCCAGCGCCAGCGCGTGCGGCAGCAGGGCGTCGTCCCCGACCCAGGCGACCAACGCCCGCTGGCGCGGATCGCGGCAGGCCAGCGTGACCGGGCAGATCATGCCACGATCCGCCGTGGCATCCGGAACCATGCTGGCATGGAACGGCATCACGCCTTCGCCCGTACTGGTCGTACCCTCGGCAAAGAGAACCAGCGAGCGCCCCGACGCCAGCCGCACGACAAGCTCCCCCCGCGCCTCGACCACGCCCGCCCGGCGATGGCGGTCGACGAACACGCTGCCGTGCCGTTGCGCCAGAATACCCAGCAGGGGCCAGCCGGCAACATCGGCCTTGGCCACGAAACCCACGTCCGCCACGCGCGCCAGCACCGCGATATCGACCCACGACAGGTGATTCGCCAACACCAGAGTCCCCGGCGCCAGACGACGATCGCCATGGCACCGGACACGAATGCCGAAGCCTCGCAGCAGAATGTCCCACGCCGCGTTCTCGATCGCCCGGCGCGACGTGCGCCACCGCCCCGCCAGCCGCCAGGGCACCGACAGCATCAACACGAGAACGAGCGAACCGAGCGCGCGGCCGCAGCGATAGCCCACGCGCAATTTCCGCCAGCCTTCGGCCATCGACGATCACTCCCGCGCGTATGTCCGCATCGTGGCGACGCATGCGACACGGGCATGACAGGATCGCGACAAACAAAAAGGGCGCGCCCTGTGCGGCACGCCCTTCCTGTTTCGTCAGTCAGCCCCGGAAGGGGGCGACAGCGCCAAAGATCAGGCCTCTTCGGCCTTCTTCTTGGCGGGAGCCTTCTTCTTGGGAGCCGGCTTTTCGGCAGCGGCTTCCTCGGCCGGCGCTTCGGCGGGAGCGGCCGCCTTCTTCTTCGGCGCGGCCTTCTTCGCGGCGGGCTTGGCTTCCTCCGCAGGTGCTTCGGCGGCGGGCGCTTCCTCGGCGGCGGCTTCTGCCTTCTTCTTGGCCGGGGCCTTCTTCTTCGCGGCGGGCTTCGCTTCGGCCGCCGGCGTCACGCCTTCTTCGGCTTCGATCGCGGCCTGCAGCTCGTCACGCGTCACTTCGCGCTCGGCCACTTCGGCCTTGTCGAACAGGAAGTCGACGACCTTGTCCTCATAGAGCGGCGCGCGCAGCTGCGCGGCGGCAAGCGGCTCTGAACGGACGTATTCGATAAAGCGCTGGCGATCTTCCTCGCGGTACTGCTGGGCCGCCTGGCGGATCAGCATTTCCATTTCCTGCGCGGAAACCTGCACACCGTTGGCCTGGCCGATTTCGGAAAGGAGCAGGCCCAGGCGGACGCGGCGTTCGGCGATCTTGCGGTAGTCTTCCTTCTCCGCCTCGATCTCCTTCAGCGCTTCCTCGGGGTTTTCCTCGTGGCTCGCTTCGTGGGTCAGCTGCTGCCAGATCTGCTCGAATTCGGCTTCGACCATCGACGGCGGCACGGCGAAATCGTGGCCGGCGGCCAGCTGATCGAGCAGCGCGCGCTTCATCTGGGTGCGGGTGAGACCAGCGGTTTCCTGTTCGAGCTGGCCCTTGAGGAGGCCGCGCAGCTGCTCCAGGCTTTCGAGGCCGAGCATCTTGGCAAACTCGTCATCGGCCACGAACTCGCCGCCGTGCTTCACCGCCTTCACCGTGATGTCGAAGGTGGCTTCCTTGCCCTTCAGGTTCTCGGCCGGATAGTCTTCCGGGAACGTGACGGTGATGACCTTTTCGTCACCCACCTTCACGCCCGTGAGCTGTTCCTCGAAGCCGGGGATGAAGCGGCCCGAACCGATTTCCAGCGCCTGGTCCTCGGCGGTGCCGCCCTCGAACGCGACGCCATCGACCTTGCCGAGGAAATCGATGATCAGCTGATCGCCTTCCTTGGCCTTGGCGTTCTTCGGCGCGTCGGTGAACTTCTTCTGCCCGGCGGCGATGCGGTTGACGGCTTCGTCCACCTGATCCTCGCCCACGGGAACCACCAGCTTTTCAAGCTTCAGCCCTTCGAGCGACGGCGCGGCGATATCCGGCAGGACTTCGAGCGCGACGGTCAGTTCGGCGTCCTGCCCTTCGGCATAGCCATCGCCCAGCGCGACCGAGGGCTGCACGGCGGGGCGCAGCTTGTGATCGGCGACGAGCTGGTCCAGCGCCGCGCGGATGGTGGTGTTGAGCGCTTCCTGGTGAAGCGCCGGGCCGTGAATCTTGCGCACGAGGTTCGCGGGCACCTTGCCGGGGCGGAAGCCGGGCATCCGCACCTGCGGCGTGATCTTCTTCACTTCCCCTTCAACGCGCGACGCGATGTCGGCGGCCGGGATGGTCACGGTGTAGGCGCGCTTCAGGCCCTCGTTGGTGGTCTCGACGATCTGCATCCTGATCCAACTTTCTGTACGTCATTGACGCACCGCGCGGCGCGTCGTCCTCGGGTCGGAGCATGGCGCAGCGGCTGGTGCGGGCGAAGGGACTCGAACCCCCACATCTTGCGATACTGGAACCTAAATCCAGCGCGTCTACCAGTTCCGCCACGCCCGCATCCGGCGAAAAGCAGGCGGTGCCCCTATCGCAGCGGCGGGAAAAGGGCAAGCGCCTTGGGCCTCAACGGGCACTGATCGGGCAATGCGGTACGCGGGAAGCCTTCCGATCAGGGTGCAAGGCGCGCCAGCAAGGCCAGCCACCCCCGTCCCGGAAGCGGTGCGGGGCGCGCTGCGGACCGATAGTCGACCGCGCATTCCAGGCAATAGGCCTGCGCACCGCGACCCGAGAGCAAGCGCGCGGCATCGGCCATCAGCCGGTCGGCCAGCGCCTGCTGGCGCAGCGAGACGAAGCCGGCAAGATCACCCGACGGTGCCGCCGCCGCGTCCCCGTCGTCGCTCACCATCTGTTCCAGCAGGCTGCGCACCGTACCATCGCCCGATCCCAGAAAAACCGGATGCCACTTGTCGACCTTGGCCGCCTTGGCGGTCCACGCCAGCGCATCGTCCAGCCCGCCGAACTGGTCGACAAGCCCGTTCTGCCGCGCGGTGCCGCCGTCCCAGATGCGGCCCTGGCCGATCGCGTCGACCTGTTCGGGCGTCTTGTGGCGTGATGCGCCAACAAGGCCAATGAAGCGGCGGTAGTTGTTTTCGATCTGGCCTTGCAGCAGCCCCTGGAACGCCGGTGTCAGCCCGCCCAGCAGGTCGGGCTGGCCGGCCAGCGGCGTCGTGCGCAGGCCGTCGGCATGGACGCCATACTGCGCGATGGTGTCCTCGACGGTCGGGATCACCGCGAAAATGCCGATCGAGCCGGTAATTGTATCCGGTTCGGCGAAGATGCGCTGGCCGGGCGTGGAGACCCAGTACCCGCCGCTCGCCGCCAGATTCGCCATGGAAACCGCCACGGGCAGCCCCTTCGCCTTGATCCGTTCGATAGCCGCGCGAATCCGTTCCGAGGCCAGCACCGAGCCGCCGGGCGAATCGACGCGCACCACCAGTCCGGCGTAGTCATCGCTGGCCGCCGCCTTGTCGAGCAGCGCGGCAATGCGGTCACCGCCGGCGGTTCCCGGGCCGGCGTCGCCGTCGACGATCTCGCCGGCAATGGTCACCACGGCGATCGCCTTGCCTTCGCGCGGTTCCGGCTTGTCGGCGAGATAGGTCGCCATGTCGGTGGAGCGGAACGCGCCCAGCCCGGCCGCAGGATCGGCGCCCGCCAGTTCGGCCACGCGCTTGCCGAAGGCGATGCGATCGCCCAGCTTGTCGACCAACCCGGCCTTGAGCGCGGCCTGCGCCGCATCGTTGTTGCTTTCGGCCAGCCACTTCACCGGATCGCCAGTCACCAGCGCCAGATTTGCCTTGGGCCGGGCCTTCTTCACTTCGGCCTGCCAGCTGTCCCACAGCGCGGTGTACACCGCGTTTAGCGCTTCCTTCGCTTCGGGCGAGGCATCGTCACGGATGTAGGGTTCCACCGCGCTCTTGTACGTGCCGACCTTGAAGACGTGCGCCTTCACCTTCAGCCGGTCGAGCAGCGCCTTGTAATAAAGGTTGGTGCCGCCGGGGCCGGTCACGATCGCGCCGCCGATCGGATCGACCCAGACCTCGCTGGCATGGGCCGCCAGTTGCACGCCATCGTCCTGGTACATCACCGCGCGGACCAGCACCGGCTTCTTCGCCGCCCGGGCCTTGTCCATCGCCGCGCCGATATGGCTGAGATGCACCTGCCGCCCGCCGCCGAACTTTTCGAGATCCAGCACGATCGCCTTGATCCGCGAATCGGTGGCCGCCTGCTCGATCGCGCGCGCGATGTCGCGTTCGCGGTATTCCCGGCGCGGCTTTTCGCCGCTGGTGAGCAGGCCGAACGGATCGATATGGCTGCGCTCCTCCACCACCGGGCCATCAAGCACGAGATAGAGCGCGCCTTCGCGCACCATGCCGGGCGCCGGACGCAGCGTGAGCACCGCATAGAGCGCCCAGAAGAACAGCAGGAGGAACAGGAGGACGAGAGCGTCCTTGACGGCGACGAGGAGCTTCCAGGCCGAGCGAGCGAACTTCATGGGGGATATCTACGGCCGGAACGCGAAGAGTTCCAGCCGCAAGGCTTGAGATGCCTCCATCGCGGGTCTAGGGCGTGGTCTTCGATGCACCCATCGACCCCCACCTCCCCCGCCGCACCGCCATCGGCCCGCTATCCCGCCGGCGGCCTTGCCTTCCCCCATCGCGATCTGACCGGGATCGGCCGGCTTGCCCGGCACGAGATCCTGTTCCTGCTGGACGAGGCGGAACAGTGGGTGGAGCTGAACCGGCAATCGCAGAAGCGCGCCGAAGTTCTTTCCGGCCTGACCATCATCAACGCCTTCTTCGAGAATTCCACCCGCACGCTGCTGTCGTTCGAGATCGCGGGCAAGCGGCTGGGGGCAGACGTGGTCAACATGCACGCCGCCACGTCCAGCGTGAAGAAGGGCGAAACGCTGATCGACACGGCGATGACGCTGAACGCGATGCGCGCGGACGCCATCGTCATCCGCCACGCCAGTTCCGGCGCGGTGCGGCTGATCGCCGAAAAGGTCGATTGCCCGGTGCTCAACGCGGGCGACGGCCAGCACGAGCATCCCACGCAAGCGCTGCTGGACGCGCTGACCATCCGCCATGCGCTGAAGCTCGCCCCCGGCAGCGACCTGAACGGCCTGCGCGTGACGATCTGCGGGGACATCCTGCACAGCCGTGTGGCCCGCTCCAACATCCTGGCCCTGACCGCGCTGGGCTGCGATGTCAGCGTCTGCGCGCCGCCCGCGCTGATGCCCGCCGAGATCGAGGCGATGGGCGTGACGCCGTTCCACGATTTCGACGCGGCGCTGAAAGGCGCGCAAGTGGTCATGATGCTGCGGCTCCAGCAGGAACGCATGAGCGGCCAGTTCATCCCCTCCCCCCGCGAATACCGGCATCTGTACGGGCTGACGCTCGACCGGCTCGCCAAGGCGGAAGCCGATGCCTTCGTCATGCATCCCGGCCCCATGAACCGGGGCGTGGAGATCGACAGCCAGGTGGCCGACCATCCCACCCGCAGCCTGATTACCCGGCAGGTGGAACGCGGCGTCGCCATCCGCATGGCCTGTCTGGACGTGCTGACACGGCGCGCGAGAGGCGTGCCCGGCTGGGCCGAAGAACAGGGAGTCCTTGCATGACCCCGCGCCCGCTGACCATCACCGGCGGAAGGCTGGTGCTGCCCGAAGGCGAACCCGTTGCCGGCGCGCTGCGCTGCGAGAACGGGCGGATCGTGGCGATCGGGAATGTTTCGCCAGCGGAAGGCGATGACGTGATCGACGCGCGCGGCGCGCTGATCGCGCCCGGTCTGGTCGATCTGGGCGTCTTCGCCATCGACAAGCCGGCGTTCCACTTCGGCGGCATCACCCGCGCCGCGCTGATGCCCGATCAGGGGCCGCCGCTGGACCATCCGGCGCGCGTCCGCTTTGCCGCGCAATCGGGCAAGCCCGATTTCTGGGTCCACCCGCTCGCCGCCGCCACACGCGGGCTGGAAGGCTCGGAACTCGCCGAACTGGCCCTGATGCGCGAGGCCGGCGCACGCGCGGTCGCGACCGGGCGGAACTGGATCGCCGATTCGGGCGTGATGCTTCGGCTGCTGCGCTATTGCGCGATGCTCGGGCTGGTCGTCATCACCCATGCCGAGGATGCCGGCGTCACCGGCGCGGCCGTGGCCACCGCCGGCGAGATGGCGACCCGGCTGGGCCTGCCGTCCGCCCCGGCCGAGGCCGAAGCGCTGGCGGTGGCGCGCGACATCACGCTGGCCGAGCTATCCGGGTGCCACGTCCACTTCCGGCAGGTGACGACCGCGCGCGCGCTCGATCTCGTACGCAAGGCCAAGGCCCGCGGCGTGCCGGTCAGCGCGGGCGTGACCCCGGCGCATTTCATGCTGTCCGATCTGGAACTCGCCGATTTCCGGACGTTCTGCCGCCTTTCGCCGCCGCTGCGCAGCGATGCCGATCGCAAGGCGGTGATCGCCGCGATCGCCGACGGCACGATCGACGTGATCGCATCGGGCCATGATCCGCGCGGCCCCGAGGATAAGCGCCTGCCCTTTGCCGATGCCGAACCGGGCATGGCCGGGGCGGAAACGCTGTTGCCGCTGACGCTGACGATGGTGCGCGATGGTCATATCGATCTGGCCCGCGCGTTCGATCTGCTGGCGGGCGCGCCCGCGCGCCTGCTGGGCGTGGATGCGGGGCGGCTGGAAGCGGGCTGGGAAGCCGATATCGCGTTGGTCGATCCGGTCCGTCCCTGGATTGTCGATTCGGACAAGATGGCAGCCAGCGCCGGCAACACGCCGTTCGACCGACGGCCGGTGGAAGGCCGGGTCAACGCCCTGTTCAAGGGCGGCAAGCTGATCGCCTGAACGCGGGCGGGCCGAAGCCCGTCAGCGCAACCGCGCGAGACGGGTATCGGTGGTGCGGCCCGGCTGCGGCGGAGCCACGCGCGGCGCTGCCATGACCAGGCACGCGCCGCCGCGCGCCTTGACCGAGCGGCACAGCGTGGCGGCCGAAGCCTGTCCAACGAAGCCCGCCGCCTGCACGCGCCAGAAGCGACGGCCGTTCACGGTTACCTGGGTGGTCACGTTACGGTAGCTGGCGAGAGCCGGATTGCGCGAGGTAAAGTGGCGCCAGGCCCGGCGCGCGCCATCGGCGGTGGAGAACGCTCCAAGCTGCACCAGATGCGTGCCCGGTGCGACCGTGGGACGCACCGCCGGCTTTGCCGCGGACATCGCCACTGGCTTTGCCACCGGGCGCGCGGAAGGACGCGCCGCCGCTGCGGCGATCCGGTAGGGGCGCGCCTGCGGCTGGATCACCGCGACTGGCGCGGTTTTCGCTGCGGGCGCGTCGATCATCGCCAGTTGCGCGGGGCGCGGCTGCGTCGAAGCATCGGCCACCCGTGGCGCGGGCGCGGTATCGAGCGCCGGCAGTTCCTCGACGGCAGCCTTGGCCAGCGCGGGGGCCGCGCCAGCGTCTCCTGCCTTGGGCGTTTCCGCCTTCGCGGCAGCGGCAGCGGCCAGTTGCGCCGTTTCCGGGAAGTTGGCCAACGCCAGCGCCGTGGGTTGGCCGGCATCTTCACGCACCGGTGCCCCGATCAGCGACGCCACACGGCGGCGCACGTCCTCGGGATTGCCGATGGCCGCCCATTGCTGGATGCGCGCATCAAGCTGGTCGGCCGGCACGTCGAACGAAGCCATCACCCGGGCTTCCTTCCACTCGCCATGAAGCGCCAGCGCGAACGCCAGGTTCTGGCGTATCTTGGGATTGGTCCCGCTGGTACGCAGCGCGTTGCCCATCAGTTCGATGCCTTCGCCGGTGCGGCCGGCCAGCGCCAGCGCCAGCCCATAGTCCTCGACCGGAATGGCATCGCGATAGCTGTTCAACGTATCGACCGCCTCGTTGCTGCGGCCCATGCCGATTTCCGCCAGCGCAAGGCTCAACGCGGCCTTGCCGCTGTCCTCGCCCAGTTCCATCGCCTCGTCATAGGCCTGCCGCGCGGATTCGAAGCGGCCCGCGCGCAAGTAGCTGTTCCCCAGCAACAGGCGATAGGCACCGTTGCGCGGATCGGACAGCACCGCCTTTTCCGCCAGCGCGACCGCCTTGTCGGCATGGCCGCCACCCAGTTCCGCACGGGCATTCGCCGCAATCTTGTCGGCATGCGGCCCTCCGGCCGCGCAACCCGCAAGCAGGCCCGCCGCCAGCGCGGTGGCTAACCCCATGCGCAGCCGCCGGCGAAGCGGGGCAGCGCACGGTGCGGTAAAATCGATCGAGGGCTGCATGATCGGAAAATCCCCTGGCAAACGGATCAAGGCCGCTTGGCGCGGCAGGCCAGGTCTTCAAGACCGGGCACGGTTTCGAGAAAGCGGTCGAGCGCGTCGGTCACGACCTGCTGCGCGCTGCGGTTCTCCAGCGTGCTGGCAAGCCGCAGGCGGAAATGGCGATCGGCGTCGAGGCGCAGCGTGAAAGCGGCTTTGCGGCCCGAAGCGAGGGCAACACCGTGGCGACGCGCCGGCTGCGGCGCAACTTCGGGTTCCGACGGCGCCGATACCGGCTCTGCGGCCGAAACTTCTTCCACAACCGGAGCTTCCTCGGCCACGGCCTGCGCGAGCGTCTTCATCTGGCGCACCACTTCGGGCACGGCAGGCGCGGCGTCGGCATGATCGGGCAATGGCGCACCATGGGGTGAGCCATGCGACGGTGCTTCGCCCATATCGTTCCAGCCCAGATCGTCGAGAGGAGCATGGCCGCCTCCCAGCCCGACACGGTGCTGTTCGTCATAGGAAATCGGCGCAAGCTGCGGGCGCATCGCGGGACGCGCGCCGCCTTTGCGGGCAAGAAGGCTTGGCGTCAGCGAAGCGAAAGCACGAGGTTCGGTCATCGGGCTCCTCCCTTCACGAACCGCTGACGCGGCGGCCGAAGCCCCCGGCAGCGCGTGGTGCAGCGCCAATGACCGGCGCCGGCTGGGCGGGCACCGCGAAGACCGTCCGGCGGAAATTGCGTTCCAGCCGTTCGGAAATATAGGTCCACAGCGCGGTGACTTCCTGCGCCGAACGCCCCTTGGGATCGACTTCCATCACCGTGCGCCCATCGATCATCGAGGCCGCGAAATCGGTGCGGTGGTGCAGCGTTACGGGGGCTACGGTGCCGTGCTGCGACAGCGCGATCGCCGCTTCGGAGGTGATGCGTGCCTTGGGCGTCGCGCCGTTTACCACGAAGATCAGCGGCTTTCCGGCGCGCTCGCACAGATCGACCGTGGCGCCAACGGCGCGCAGGTCATGCGGGCTGGGGCGCGTGGGCACGACGATCAGTTCCGCCACGGAGATAACCGACTGGATCGCCATCGTGATCGCCGGTGGTGTATCGATTACGGCCAGCTTGAAGCCTGCTGGCGCAGAACGGCAAGGTCGGCGGCCAGACGGGCCACGGTGGTCTGGGCGAAGGCCGGGTATTCCGCCTCGCGCTCATTCCACCAATCAGCCAGCGATCCCTGCGGATCGATGTCGATGAGAACGACCGGGCCGGCGCCGGCGCGCTGCGCCTGCACGGCAAGATGACCGGACAGGGTGGTCTTTCCCGATCCGCCCTTCTGCGATGCCAAAGCCAATACGCGCAATGGGTATCCCCCTCTTATACCGAAACGGTCCTGAACGGGAGATCGCAGAACAGACTGAAATTTCCGTTAATGCAGCGCGGGACGGTGAAGGGACAACACGCCCCCGATTTCGTGGCAATCTGGCTCGCAAGGCCGGAATTCTTTGCTAATGCGGGGTTAACCGATCACAAATACCATCGCATCAGCAGCAGCTATTACACGAGCGGGGGCCTTGCCGTGCTTCGACCGAAAGCGGGAATAACCATAGGAATTGCCATCATGGCAGCCTGCGCGGCTGTGCCGGTCATGTCCGTCCATGCCCAGACAACGGGGAGCGGTGCGAACGCCAACGTGGTCAAGTCCGGCGTCGAAGCCTGGCAGAGGCAGGACTTCGCGGGCGCGGTCCGTCAATGGGAAACCGCCGCCGCCAGGGGCGATGCGGACGCGGAGTTCAACCTGGGTCAGGCTTATCGGCTGGGCAAAGGCGTGCCGCAGGACATGGCAAAGGCCGAATTCTATTTCGGCCGCGCCGCCCGCAAGGGGCATCCGCAGGCCGGCGACAACTATGGCATCGTGCTATTCCAGTCGGGCCGCCAGACGGAGGCGCTGCCATGGCTCAACACGGCAGCCGATCGCGGAGAGCCGCGCGCGATGTACATCCTCGGCATTGCCGCCTTCAACGGCGACTACGTCGGCAAGGACTGGGTGCGCGCCTATGCGCTGATGACGCGCGCCGCTGCCAGCGGCCTGCCGCAGGCGACAACCAGCCTTGCCACGATGGACACCGTGATTCCGCTGGAGCAGCGACAAATGGGCATTTCGCTGGCCGGCGATCTCGAACGGAAAGCGGAGCAGGCGCGCAGCGTGCAACTCGCCGCCAGCGATCTGGGCGCCAAAGCCCCGGCATTGCAGACGCCCGGATCCGCCGCGCCAAGACCGCTGCCCACCACGAGCATCCCCGCTTCCACCGTGGCGACGGCTCCGGCAACGCCCATGCCGCCGCGTCCGGCCGTATCCCGGCCGGCGCCGCCCCCGCCCGCTGCGGCCCGGCCACCGGCGCCCGCCCCCCACGCCACAGGCAACTGGCGTATCCAGTTGGGCGCGTTCTCGCAGCGCGGCAATGCCGATGCGCTGTGGAGCCGGGTGAAGGCCCGGCCAGGCGTGGCCGGCCATCCCCGGATCGACATTCCCTCCGGCGGCGTGACGCGCCTGCTCACCGGCGGCTACGCCGGGCAGGCGGAAGCGGAAAGGGCGTGCGACGGCCTCAAGGCTGGTGGCATCGCGTGCCTGGTGATAAAGCCGTAAGGCTTTGACGGATCACGCTTCGGACCAGTCCGCTTCCCCCGCATCTCCATCGCGCGGCGATCCTTCGCGGATCGCGGCGATCGATTTCGTGCGCGGCATTGCCGTGCTGGGCATCCTGACGATCAACATCACCGGGTTCTGGGGGCCGACGCTGGCCAGCTTCTCCCCCGCCCTGCCCCGCGTCGAACCCGGCGCCGATGCGTGGTTCGCGCTTTCGTTCCTGCTGTTCGAAGGCAAGATGCGCGCGCTGTTCACGCTGCTGTTCGGGGCCAGCATGATGCTGTTCATCGAAGCCGCCGAACGGCGCGGGCTGAACGGCGATGCGATGCAGGCCCGCCGGCTGTTCTGGCTCGCCCTGTTCGGCTATGCGCATTACCTGCTGCTGTGGTGGGGGGACATCCTGTTCCCCTATGCCCTGTGCGGCCTGGGCGCGCTGGTGTTGCGCCGCCTGCGGCCTGCCGCGCTGGCCGCCATTGCCATCGCGGTGTTCTGCGCCGCACACGGACTGGACGGCATCGGCGACTTACCCGGCATAGCGGCCGAACAGCGCGTGCTGTCCGGGCATGGCACCGCAGCGGAACAGGCTGAACAGGCCGCGATGATGGCGCGGATCGCGCAATCGATGGCGCAGGACACGCAGATCCTGAACGCCGGCTTCCTCCAGGCGATCCGGCTGCGGTTTGCTCTGGCGCCTTTCCTGCCGTTCAAGATCGCGCTGGCGACCGCGACCGAAACGCTGCCGCTGATGCTGGTGGGCATCGCCCTGTTCCGCAGCGGCTTTTTCACCAGCGGCTGGAGTCGGCAGGCGATCGTCCGCCTGGCGGTGGCCGGCATCGGCATCGGCGGGATGCTGACGCTGCCGGTCCTTTGGTGGATCTGGGCGCATCACTTCCCGCCACGCGCGATGCTGGGGGTGATGGACCACATTGCGGCCATCCCGCGCGCGATCATGGCGCTGGGCTACCTCGCCGCGCTGATGCTGTGCTGGCCGGGCACAAGAGCCCATCCGCTCGCCCGCCGCCTCGCAGCCGCCGGACGCTGCGCCTTCACCAACTACCTGGGGACCACGGTGCTGATGGGTGCCGTGTTTTCGGGCTGGGGGCTGGGCCTCGGGCCCGAGCTTCTGCGCATGTGGCTGCCGGCCTTCGTCGTACTCGGCTGGATCGCGATGCTGGCCTGGCCGGCGTGGTGGCTTGCCCGGTTCCGCCAGGGGCCGATGGAAGCGGCGTGGCGACGACTGACGTTCCTGTTCGTCGCCAGGCCATCCTGATCCCGCGGCTCAGGATGGCGTATCCGCCGCCTTCTGCGGATGCTTGGGACTCAGGATCAGCACCCCGCCTTCCACGCGCCACGACTTCAGCCGCGACAGCAGGTTCATGCCCAGCACATTGAGGCCGCCGGTCGATCCGGTGACGATCACGTCCATGTCGCGCGCCACGATCGATCCGAAGCGCAATTCGCCCACCCGGGCCATGCGCGCCTCCACTTCTCCGTTCGCCGTGCGCACTGATACCGGCAGGCGCAACGGATCGGGCCTGATGCCGGCGGCGGCGGCGGCATCTTCGGACAGCGCCGTGATGGTGGCCCCGGTATCGACCATGAAGCGCTGGCGCACGCCGTTGACGCGCGCTTCGATCCAGTAGTGCCCGTCGGCCGCCAGGGGAATGCGCGTTTCGCCACCCGCCACGGTCTGCGCCGGCATCCCGATGTTCGAGGTGAGGGAATCGAACGTGGGATCGAGATGGACGAAGCGCACCACCGTCAGCGCGAACACCGCCAGCAACGCGACATTGCCGACAAAGCCCAGCAGCCGCCCGGTTACCGGCAGAAAGCCGCGAATCATGCCGGCGATCATCACCAGCACGATCGCGCCGCCCGCCGCCAGAAGCAGCGGCGGGGCACCGGTCAGCGCCGGCGGCAAGGCAGCGATCAGATTTCCCGGCATGTCCATCGAATCGCGCGTACCATGCCTTTCCTTTCACGCGGCTGACATCATCGGAACGCATGGGCGGTCAAACCATTGGAGCGATCATGATCCTCACCATAGCCACCCGCCTTTCCTGCCGCATGTATGGCGCAACCGATGCCTTGCTCCAGATCGAAGCGGCCCCGACCTCGCAACAGTCCATCCTTTCCGCAAACATCGCCAGCACGCCCACCCCGCACTTTCTGCGCGTGGGGGCGCAGGATGGCATCGGCGAAAGGATATGGGTTCACCACGACGGCGAATTCTCGGTCAGTTATGATGCGCGGATCGAAGTGCTGCGCAACGATTTCGACCTGGCGTCGCTAGCCGGGCTGCCGCCGCACCGCCTGCCGGGAGAGGCGGTGCCCTATCTGCTCGATTCGCTCTATTGCCCGGCCAGCCGGCTCCAGCCCTTCGTGCAGGAGGAATTCGGCGCACTGGCGGGCGGTGCGAAGGTGGAGGCGATGCGCGCCTGGATCGCCGGCCACTTCCGTTACGTTCCGGGATCGAGCAATTCCGCGACCACCGCGCTGGACAGCTTCGTCGAGCGACGGGGCGTGTGCCGCGACTATGCCCATACGCTGATCGCCCTTGCCCGCGCGGCGGCCATCCCCGCCCGTTTCGCGTCCGGCTATGGCCCCGGTGTATCGCCGCAGGACTTTCACGCCGTGGCCGAGGTGTTCCTTGCCGATCCGGCGGGCCAGGGCGGAAGCTGGCGCATCGTCGATGCCACGGGGATGATCACGCCCGACGCCTTCGCGGTGATCGGCGTGGGGCGCGATGCGGCGGACGCCAGCTTCTTCACCAGCTACGGCACGATGGACCTCGTATCGAAGGACATCACCGTCCGCAGCGAGTAACGGCTGCCGCCGATAGCGGGAGGAACAATCGGGTTTACTTCCCTTTCAGCCCTGTATGTTAAGCCGTGCGCAAGGCCGCGCGAAGCATGGACGCTCGGTTCGCGACCGAAGGCGATGAAAGGCCGGCACCTGTGACAGACGAAGGACCGATGAACCTGCTGCGCAAGCGCTGGATTCGCGTGCCCGCCGGTTTCGTTGCCATGTCGCTCGCCTCGATGCTGGCGTTTCATGTTGGGCAGGATGCGGCGCAAGTGTTCTTCCCCCACAAGGACGAGGCAGCGAAGCCCGCGCCGGCCAAACCCGCCGCCACGGCACCACAGCCTGCCGCTAACGCCGCCGCTCCGCAACCGCCGGCCGACGATCCCTTTGTGGTCAAGTCCATCCTGAAAATCGACGAACCGATCAAGTTCGGCCAGTTCTTCTGGTACGAAAGCAAGGGCGAGCCAGGACCGCTGGTCGTGACGGTCGATCTCGCGGCGCGCACCCTGTCCGTGTTCCGCAACGGCCACGAGATCGGCGCGACCGCGATCCTCAAGGGCTATGGCGACAAGCCCACTCCTGTCGGCGTCTTCCCGATCACCGAAAAGGACGCCGATCACGTTTCCAACATCTATGACGCGCCCATGCCCTACATGCTGCGGCTGACCAACGACGGCGTCTCGATCCACGGCAGCAAGGTGGAAAGGGGCTATGCCACCAACGGCTGCATCGGCGTGCCGGATGCCTTTGCCAAGCGCCTGTTCGAACAGGCAAAGCTGGGCGACAAGGTCATCATCACCGACGGCAAGCGCATCGGCGTGGGCGATCCCATCGTGGTGGAGCAGCAGGCCCAGACCCCATCGGGCGCCTGAGCCTTGCGGCATAGGCGAATGGGCATCAGCGGGGCGCCATCCGGATCGCGCCGTCAAGGCGGATGTTCTGGCCGTTGAAATAGGAATTGCGCACCAGTTCCATCGCCAGCGAGGCGAATTCCTCGGGCTTGCCCAGCCGCTTCGGGAACGGGACCGAGGCGTTGAGGCCATCCAGCACCTTTTCCGGCAGGCGGCCCAGCAAGGGCGTGCCGAAGATGCCCGGCATGATCGAGTTCACGCGGATGCCAAGGTCCATCAGATCGCGCGCCATCGGCAGCACAAGGCCGTTCACGCCAGCCTTCAGCGAACCGTAGGCGACCTGCCCCACCTGCGCATCCTGCGCGGCGACCGAGGCGGTGAGAATGATGGTGCCACGTTCGCCGTCCTCCAGCGGGTCCAGCCCAGCCATGCCGAGCGCCGACAAAGAGGCGACACGGTAGCTGGCGATCAGGATGCCCTGCGCAGCAAATTCGTAGTCTTCGGTCGAAAGGCGCACGAACTCGCCGGTCTCCTTGTTGCGGCCGACGGTCTTGCCCTTGCGATTGGCCATGGCACAGTGGACGCAGACGCGTTCCTGCCCGTGCGCGGCGCGCGCCTTTTCGAAGCCGGCCACCACCGATTGTTCGCTGGTAATATCGACCTTGCAGAACAAGCCCCCGATCGCGCTCGCAACCTCCTGGCCCAGTTCCTCGTTCAGATCGAAGATCGCGACCTGGACTCCGCTGGCGGCCAGCGCCTCTGCCGTGGCGCGCCCCAGTCCCGAAGCGCCGCCGGTAACGACGGCGGCCATGCCCGCATCAATCCGCATCTTGCTCTCCCATGATTTAACCGATCGATTAAATCATGGGAGCCGGCACGGCAAGAGCCGATCAGAGAATGTCGGCCTCGTCCCCCAGCGCGGCGCGCAGCTTTTCGAGCGCCTGCGCCTTGAGCTGGTGGACACGGGGAATGCTGACGTCGAGCACCTGCGCGATTTCGGCGAGGTTCAGTTCCTCGACGAAGTAGAGCTGGATGACGAGCTGGAGCCGTTCCGGCAACGCGGCGATGGCGAAGGCCACCCGCGCGCGCATCTGTTCATCGGCCAGCAAGGCGAAGCTGTCCGGGCGGTCGTCGGCGAAAGCCGGGTCGCTGTCGGAATAGGCGCTATCGATCGTTTCAAAGCGCACTGGTTCGCTCCCGGCGTGCAAGGTGGCAAGCTCCTGGTCGGTAAGGCCCATGGCGGCGGCCAGTTCGGCATCGGTGGGATCGCGCCCCAGTTCGTTGCGCAGCGTCGCGGTATGATCGGCCAGCATCCTGCGCCGTTCGGAAACGCTGCGCGAAAGCGGCGTCACACGACGCACCAGATCAACCATGGCCCCGCGCACGCGCATCTTGGCATAGGCGGCAAAGCCATCCTCCGTCGGGCCAGAGTGCTTTTGGGCGCATTCGGTCAAGGCGACCAGCCCGGCCTGCACCAGATCTTCCAGTTCCATGCCGGCGCGCCCGGACCCATGGATGTGCCACGCCAGGCGCCGGACCATGGGCAGAAACCGGCGGATACGATCCGCGGTATCGTCACGGTAGGCACGCGCGGCGGCAAATCGACGTTGATCATGTTTCATGCAGCAAGGCCCTCGGGGTGCAGCACTGACGGTTGGGGAAGCGCGGGAACGGGCCTGGGCGCCTCGTTTCCGATGACGGAAATGACCTCGATCGGCTGCGTCGGCGGCAGTTCGGAGATCGAAATGACAAGACAGGTCGGGGCCCGCATCCGCAGCAGCGCGGAAAGCGCACGGCGCGCGCGGGGCTGGACCACCAGCGCCACCGGCGACGCGGTCGGCCCGCGATCGCTGATGATCTGCGCCACCCGTTCGCCGATCCCGCGCGCGAGATCGGGCTCGATCACTGGCTGGCCGGTTACCGGGTCCTGCAATCCCTGCACGATCATCTGTTCCAGCGAACCGTCGAGCGTCAACACCGGCAGGCGATCGTTCGGCCCGCACACCCGTGCGACGATCATCGCGCCAAGGCGCGCGCGCAGGATGTCCACCAGACGATCGTGCTCGGTCGTTTGCAGCACCGCTTCGCTCAAGGCCGAGAGGATCGGCAGCGGATGGGCGATGCTGACGCCGTCTTCCAGCAGTGCATGGAACAGGCGCGTGACGGCGCCCAGCGACAGCGGCTGAGGGTAGATCGTTTCCACCAGGCCGGCCGCGCGGACCTTGACCGCGTCGAAGATGGCGCGAACTTCGTCCGGTCCCAGAAGCACTTGCGGGCGTTCGCCGAGAAGCTGGTTGAGGTGCGTGGCGATGACCGTGCTGGCATCGACCGTCAGGAATCCTTCGGCGATGGCATGGTCGCGCTGGGCGGCATCGATCCACAGCGCCGGGCAGCCGAAGCTGGGATCGCGCGTGGCATCGCCCTGCAGCCCGTGGTTCTCGCGGGCCTCGCCCACATCGATGGCCAGGATCTTCTCGCCCTTGATGCTCGCCCCGCCCAGCGTGACGCCGCCCAGCACGATGCGATAATCGTTCGGCGGCAGATCGAGCGCATCACGCACACGGAACTGCGGCACGATGAAGCCGAAGGTCTGGCTGAGCTGCTTGCGCACGCCGGTAATGCGGGCAACCAGCGGCGAACCGCGCCGGTCATCGACCAGATGGACAAGGCCATAGCCCAGCTCGATGGTGACGAGCGTCTGGTCGCTGACCTCTTCGAGCGTGATGCGCGAGGGATCGACCGGGATTTCCTCCTCGACCACTTCAGGCGCGGGGCGTTCCGCGCGCTTCTTCAGCGCCCACCACAGCCAGCCCGCAAGTCCGGCAGCCGGCAGGAAGATGGACTGCGGCATCGCCGGTATCATGCCGATCGCGCCCAAGATCACCGCAACCGGCAGCCAGGTGCGCGGATCGGCGAGCTGGCCGCCGATCTGCCCGGCAAGGTCGCGGGTATCCGACACGCGGGTCACGATCACGGCGGCGGCAATGGAGAGCAGCAACGAGGGGACTTGCGCCACCAGCGCGTCGCCAACCGCCAGCGTCACGTATTTCTGAGCAGCATCGCCGGCGGTCAGCCCGTGGCTGATCATGCCCAGACAGAAGCCCGCGATGATGTTGACCGCCAGGATCAGCAGGGCCGCAATGGCATCGCCCTTCACGAACTTGCTGGCACCGTCCATCGAACCGTAGAAGTCCGCCTCGGTCGCCACTTCGCGGCGACGGGCCTTGGCTTCGTCGGCGGTGAGCAGCCCAGCGGCAAGGTCGGCGTCGATCGCCATCTGCTTGCCCGGCAAGGCATCCAGGGTGAAGCGCGCGGACACTTCCGAAACGCGGCCAGCACCCTTGGTCACCACCATCAGGTTGATGATCATCAGGATCATGAATACGAACAGGCCAACGGCGAAGTTGCCACCGATCAGGAAGGCGCCGAACGCCTCGATCACATGGCCGGCCGCCGCGCCGCCCTGGTGCCCGTTGACCAGCACGATGCGCGTGGAGGCGACGTTGAGCGCGAGGCGCAACAGGGTACCGAACAGGAGGACGGATGGGAAGGACGAGAAATCCAGCGGCTTCTCGGCATTCATCGAGGCCATCAGGATCGCCACCGAAAGGGCGATGTTGAGGACGAAGAACACGTCGAGCATGAACGACGGGATCGGCACGATCATCAGGACGATGAGCGTGAGAATCCCCGCCGGCAAGGCGAGAGCACTGGGTGAGCCTAGGCGCTTGAGCATCGTGGCTTAGAGTCCGAAAGAGCGGAGCCGGTCGTAGGCGGCGCGGACATGGCTGGGCGTGGCGGAAGCGTCGTTCAGCGCGAAGGCATCGCGCAGCGTGTCTGCCATCGAGGAAGCCGGACGGACCGGTTGCTGGCCGGCGGCATAGGCCGTCGCCTGAAACTCCTGCGCGATCGGGCCACCCGTGAACGTGGGCGTGCTATCGACCGGCATGGCGTTGCCGGACGCTGCCGGCAAATAGCCGCCGGCCCAGGCCATGTCGCTGCCCGTCGCGCCACCGGCGGCGGCAAGGCGGCCGCTGAGCAGGCTCATCACCCCCTGCAGCGAACGCGGCGCGCCGCTATCGTCATAGAAGATCGACCGGTTCGAAGCCGCGGCCTGCGGCAACAGTGCCGCCGCCGATTGCGAGGGATCGGTCGCCATGGCGGTCAGGAAGCGTCCCGCCCCTTCCGCGCCGAGAAAGTGCGCGAGATAGAGTTCCGAATTCCCCGGCTGCCGCCCCAGCACGCCGAACAGATAGTTGCGGTTGTCGTTGGCCAGTTCGCCCGCCATCAGCGCCGAAAGCTGCGGATCGGAGCGCATCGACATGATCTGCTGGCGCAGCGCCGGATCGCGGACGCTGCCGTTCTCGATGACGCTGCCGGCCCAGTCATAGCCATGATCCGCGCCATGCTTGTCCAGCGTGCGCAGCCAGGTGGAATTGGTGAACTGGTAAAGCCCGGTGGCGCTGGAAGTGCGCGCGCGTGCGTTGGGATTAAGGCCGGATTCAAGCCGTGCCTGCGCCAGCAGGTAGCCGAAGTCGACCCCCGTCGCCTGTGCGGCGCGCGAGATGGCGGCGCGCACATCGCCCGGCCCGGTTGTTCCATCCATGGCAGCGGCCCATGCGGCCGGCCCGGCGGGAGACTGGACTGAACTCACAAAAATCCCTTTCCGTCACGCTGCTTCCGATTTCGAAAGCGGCTTCAGGAAAGGGATCAGCAAATATCGTGCCAAACACCCCGATTAAGGGGCGCAGGGAAATAAATATCAGGCCCGGTAGTTCAGCCGGCGGGTCGAGCGATGCGCATTGTAAAGCGTCGGTGCCCCCACCATCGCGTCCAGACGCGCCGAAACATTCGAGGCGATCAGGTTGCGCACGCGGCGGTTGGCTTCATTAAGGCGCCGCGCAGCATCCAGAAGGCCGCGGCATTCCTCATCGACCAGTTCCGGTGAAGCGTCACCCAGGCGCCCGCACAGGTTGCCCTTGTCCACCGCGCATCCCATGATCGCATCCACGTCAAGGCCGGCAAGCGCGTGCCGTTCCTTTTGCAGGACGGCAACCATCTGCCGCAGCGTGTCGCGCATTTCGATGGGACGGACGGCGGCTTCATGGCTCATTGCGGGCTCCTCCAGAGCATACCGGCAGCAATCATCGCGTCAGCGATCTTGGCGGGGATCAGGGGATAGCGGCCGCTCTCGATCGCCTTGCGGATTTCCGCAACCCGTTCGGAGTTGACCGGCGCAGTGCCGGCTTTGACCGCTTCGCTGGTTTCCACCTGCGGTGTGGACGAAGCCACACTGCCGGAGGTTGCCGGCTGATCGTCCGCTTTGACCGATTGCAGGCCAGTCTCGGTGTTCACAGTCTTGACCTGAACCGCGCCAACCGGGCGCGTCGGTCCGATTTCAAATGATGGCATGGTCCCGCTCCTATAGCGTTTCTCATGCCCAAGAACGGCGTTGAAGCCGGTGCGTTAAGGCCACCCGGAAAAAAATTGCCGAATGGCGGTCATTCGATCGGTAGTTCCACCAGTCCCGGACGCACGATCTGCGCACGCACGGGGTCGGATTTGGCCGAGGTCTTGACCCGTATCCACGCGCCAACAGCCCCGGAATCCATGGCTTCTCCGGGTTGGGAGACGGCAAAGCCCTCGCCCGTCACGGAAACCGTCACGGCTTCGCCGCGCAGAACCGCCGGGGCGGCAGCTTCTTGCCGGGTTGCCGGCGCAAGGCCGACCACCGGCACGAAAATGCGCCAGCTGCCGGCGTCCGGACACTGAACGATCACGCTATCGCGCGTGCCGCCCCGCCAGGAGAGCGCCAGTGGCGCACGGCAGGCGGCAAGGCGCATCCGGCGATCCACCGGCAAGGCAGCGCCGCCAGGCACGCCGATCGGCGAACCGGTAAAGCGCGCCACGGCGATGTCGATATCGGTCAGATCGGCAAGCCCGGCCCGCTGGGCCTGTGCCGGCGTGCCGATCGCGGCGCCAGCCAGCGCCATGGCCAGAAGGCTGAAAGAAGGAATCTTGCGCGTCATGGGTAAGGACCCCGGATAAGTAAGTGTCTCACGCAAATAAGCAAACATCGTGCCATCCATCAGGTTGCCGATGCGCTTTCTTCGGTATCGAAGCCAAGCGTGACCGTAGCCCCGCGCGAGATGCCCGGCTCCACGACAACGCGCGCGTTTTTGCCGCGTTCGCCCGCGCTCTGCGCCAGCGCCGCGGCGCGCGCGAACGCGGCCGCCTGGTCGCCTGGGCCATGGCGCACCACGATCGTCACGCGCAAACGCGGATCGCTGCCCTGATCGGCAAGCCATTGCGCCAAAGGCGGAGCGCCCGCGCCATCGGACCACACGCCCACCGGCTCGGCGCGAACCGAGGCCTGGACAGGTGCCGGCGGCGGGGTATGCGCGACGGCGGCATGGGCTTTCGCCACGGGCTGCGCTTTCTCCGGCGTGTTGGCCAGCGCGGAAGCCGCGATCATGAACAGGATCATCGACAGATCGGCCAGAATGGTCTGCCAGCCGGTCGACGGGCGAACGATCATGCCGCTTCCCCCGCACGCGTCGCCGCAGCGGCATGTTCGTCCGCACCGTGGCGCGCAGCGGTGTGGCCACCATGGTGATCCGCCTCATGGCGCGCATGGCGCGGCGTGGCGAGCGCGACCTGCTGAACCAGCCAGTCGATCACCGACTGACGCGCAGCTTCTTCGTCACGCGCGCGCCGCTCGACCATCTTGGCCAGCGGACCGAGCACCAGATTGGCGAAGATCAGCCCGTAAAGCGTGGTCAGCACCGCCATCCCGATGGCGCTGGAAAAAGCGCCGCGTGCCACACCGTCGGCCGGCAGCTGCGTCAGCGATACGAGCGTTCCTGCAAGGCCGAACACCGGCGCCAGATCGGCCGCCTGCGCCAGCATCCCCGCCGCCTCGCCGGCTTTCGTCCGGCGCGTGGCGCGAAAGGCCTCGTGCTTTTCCAGCAGGCCGGAGACCGACCGGGCCGACAGCATGGCGTTGGTGGCTTCATCGAACTCGCGATCACCGCTGCGGCAAGGCTGGGCACGCAACAGGCCATTGGCGCGAATGTCGGCGGCCTGCCCGGCCAGGACGGCGCGGACGGCATCGGCACGGAAGCGCGGCCGGAACAGGTCCGTCAGCGCCCTCCCCGTCGTTACGGTCGCAGACAGGCCACAGCGCAGCACCGCGGCCAGCGCGGTGCCGCCAAAGACGATGACGGCGGCGGCGGGATTGTAGAAATGCGTGAAATCCATGGATCAGGAACTCCTGCTCGGGGCGAAGAACGGCTTTGTTTTCCGAGGTTTCAGGGAGTGGCCGAACTTTGCCGGTATCCGCCGCCAAACGGCAATCCCTTGCCGGAAATGCGCCGCGATTTTGCCGTTTGGACGATGCGCGGGAGCGGCAAAACGATTTGGCACGATGCTTGCAAAATCGATGTCGGCAACACCTATGCGGAGCTGACCGACGATGAGCGACAGTCTTTTCGGGATACATGGCAAGGCGCTTGAGCTGCGTTCGCAGCGCATGGGCCTGCTGACGTCCAACATCGCGAACGCCGGAACACCGGGCTACAAGGCCAAGGACATCGATTTCCAGGCCGCGCTGAAGGCGCGCGCCACGGGCGCGAGCGAAGACCAGGCGATGGCATCGGCCACGCGCTATCGCGTGCCGGTCATGCCCAGCCTTGACGGCAACACCGTCGAGATGGCGACCGAGCAGACCGCCTTCGCCGAAAACGCGGTGGGATACACCGCGACACTCTCCTTCATCCGCGGACGCATCGACAACGTCACGCGCGCGCTCAAGGGCGAATAACCATGGCAGGCCCAAACACCTCCCCCATGACGCTGTTCAACGTGGCTGGCCGCGCGATGTCCGCGCAGCTCGTGCGCATGAACGCGGCGGCATCGAACCTCGCTAACGCGGGCACGGTCTCGTCCAGCGAAAGCACGGCCTACCGCCCGCTGCGTCCCGTCTTCTCCGAAGAACTGGACCGGTCGACGGGCCTTGCCACCGTCAAGGTCAACGGCGTGTACCGTTCGTCCGCGACGCCGATCAAGGATCACCAGCCGGACAACCCGCTCGCCGACCAGAACGGCGATGTCTGGTCCGCTCCGGTCGATGAAAGTGCGGAAATGGTCGAGATGCTCGAAAGCTCTCGCCAGTACCAGAATGTTGTCGAGGCGATGCAAACCGCCAAGCAACTGATGCTCGATACGATGAGGATGAAATAATGACCAGCAGCGTTTCCAATACGTCGGGCACCGGTTCGACGGCCAACACGTCCACCGCCAAGAACTCGTGGGGCTCGCTGGGCGCGGGTGACTTCCTGAAACTGCTGACCACGCAGCTTCAGAACCAGGACCCGACCGCCCCGGTGGACAACACCCAGATGGTCGCGCAGCTCGCGCAGTTCTCGAGCCTTTCGACCTCGAACGACATGAGCAGCACGCTCAAGACCATCTCCAGCCAGATCGCCACCCTGAACACCAAGCTCACGGGCACGGCGAGCTAAGACCTTCAACCGGAAAGGACCTCCACCATGTCTTTCTACACTTCACTCACCGGCCTGAAGAACGCCCAGACCGATCTTGGCGTCATCAGCAACAACATCGCCAACGCTGAAACCAACGGCTTCAAATCGAGCCGTACCGATTTCGCGGATATCGTGGCCACCACCGCGCAGACTTCGCCGACCATGACCATCGGCATCGGCGCGCAGGTTTCGGCGATCAAGCAGAACTTCAAGGCCGGCGCCACCGACCTGACGGGCAACGCGCTCGACGTCGCCATCACGGGCGAAGGCTTCTTCACCACGCGCGATGGGGTAACGGGCAACACCTATTACACCCGCAACGGCTCGTTCGACCTGGACAGCAATGGCTATATCCATGACGACACGAACAACCGCCTGCAGATCTATGCTCCGGGCGGCTCCACGCTGACCGACGCGCAGATCCCGCTGACCAACGGCGCCGGTTCGGAATATGCCGGCATCACCATCGCCGAGAACGGCGATGTCACGGCGTCCTACGCCGATGGTTCGAACACTGTGATCGGCACGGTCGCGCTGGCCTCGTTCACCACGCCCACTGGCTTGCGCCAGGAAGGCTCCTCGAACTGGAGCGCGACCGGCATTTCCGGCCCGGCCGCTTATGGCACGCCTTCGACCGGCAAGTACGGCGGGCTTCTCGCCGGCGCGGTCGAGCGTTCGAACGTTGACATCGCCGAGGAACTGGTCGGGCTGATCACGGCCCAGCGCAATTTCCAGGCGAACGCGAAGGCGATCGATACGGCCACGCAGATCTCGCAGACCGTGATCAACCTGCGGAGCTGAGGCTAAACCATGGACCGCCTGATCTACACCGCCTATTCGGGCATGAGCACGTCAATGACGAAGCAGCGGATGATCGCCAACAACATGGCGAACTCGCAGACCGTGGGCTTCCGTGCCGAAATGCTCACGACCACGCCGATGACCCTGAAAGGCCCCAGCCTGGAGGCGCGGGCCATGACGGACGGCGAGGTCTATGGCGCGGACATGAAGCAGGGAGCGATCATCGCGACGAACAATCCGCTGGATATCGCGATGAACGGCAAGACCATGCTGACGGTCCAGGCGGACGACGGTTCCGAGGCCTATACCCGTCGTGGCGATCTTTCGGTCGACGCGACCGGGCTGCTCGTCAATGGCGACGGGCGGCCGGTGATCGGCAGTGGAGGGCCGATCACCGTGCCGCTCGGTTCGAAGATAACCGTCGCGCCCGACGGCAGCGTCATGGCCGCCGACCCGGCGACGCCTGACACCCCGCCGCAGGTGGTGGACCGGATCAAGCTGGTCAGCACCGATGGATCGACCATCAAGAAGGGCATCGACGGCTTCTTCCGCGTCGAAGGCGGCGGCGTGCTGCCCGGCGATGAGGATGCCCGCGTCGTGACCGGATCGCTCGAGCAGTCGAACGTCAATCCGGCCGACGTCCTGGTCCAGATGATCGAGGCGCAACGCAGCTTCGACATCCGCACCAAACTGATCTCGACCGCGCGCGAGGTTGATGAAAACAGCGCCGCTCTCATGCGCATCAGCAGCTAACGGAGTACCGAACGATGCCCAGTTCAGCCCTTCACGTCGCCCGCACCGGGCTTGAGGCGCAGGACACGCGGATGCGCGTGATCGCGAACAACCTCGCCAACGTCGGGACGACCGCCTTCAAGCGCGATCGCGCCAACTTCGCCACGCTGGCCTATCAGGACGCGCGCGTGGCCGGCCAGCAATCGTCGAACGAAACCGCCTATGCCACGGGCCTCAACCTCGGCACCGGCGTCGGCATCCAGTCGACCACGCGCATCGAATCGCAGGGATCGCTGCAGAACACCGACAACGCGCTGGATCTGGCGCTCGATGGCGACGGCTTCTTCCAGGTGACTCTGCCGGGCGGTCAGTTGGCCTATACACGTGCGGGCAACTTCAGCCGTTCGGCCGAAGGCCAGCTCGTCACCGCGCAGGGCTATGTCGTGCAGCCCACGATCACGATTCCGGAAGGCGCATCGGCGATCACGGTTGCCCAGGACGGCACAGTATCGGCGACGCTGCCGGGCAACGCCGAACCGACGCAGCTCGGTCAGTTGACGGTCGCCAGCTTCGCCAACCCGGCGGGCCTGCGCGCCAGCAGCGACAACTTCCTGATGGAAACCGCCGCCAGCGGCACCGCGCAGATCGGCATTCCCGGTGACAACGGCCGCGGCCACATCAAGCAGGGCTTCCTCGAAGCGAGCAACGTCAACGTGGTGCAGGAGCTGGTCGACATGATCGAGACCCAGCGCGCCTACGAGATCAACTCCAAGATGATCTCCGCCGTCGACGAAATGCTCAAGAACGCGAACCAGACGCTGTGACCATGATGCTTGCTCCCTTCAATCGCGCGCGCGCCGGCAAGGCCCTGCTTGTCGGTGCGGCGCTGCTCGCGCTGAACGTCGCAGGCCCGGCATGGGCCGGTCGCAAGCCGCCGGTCGGCTTCGGCGCCACCTTGCCGCAGCAGCCCGCCCCGCGCCCCGCGGACGGCGCCATCTTCAATGCGTCGGCCGGGTATGCGGGTCTGGTCGAAGGACGCCGCGCCCACGCGGTCGGCGATCCGCTGACAATCGTGCTGGTCGAACAGATGACCACCTCGAAGTCGGCCAGTTCCAAGACCGACCGTGCCGGCAGCGCCAATATCGTACCGCCGAGTGCAGGCCCTTTGTCGTTTCTTGACCCCAACGCCCTTAAAGCGTCGGCCGGATCGTCGTTCAATGGCAAGGGCAATGCCGCGCAGACGAACTCTCTCGGGGGTTCGCTGTCCGTCACGATCGCGGAAGTGCGACCGAACGGCACCGCCCTCGTCAGAGGGGAAAAGCGCTTGCTGTTGAGCCAGGGTCAGGAATGGGTTCAGTTTTCCGGGATCGTGCGCCTTGGCGACATCGACCAGAACAACAGCCTCGTTTCGACGCAAGTCGCCGACGCGCGGATCGAATATGCCGGAAACGGCGCGATCCAGCGGGCCAGCCGTGAAGGTTGGCTCAGCAAGTTCTTCAACATTCTCAGCCCCTTCTGAGGCTTTCCTCGAGGTCCGTCATGCGCCGCCTGCTCCTTCCCCTGACCGCCGCCTTCGCCGCCGCGCTCGCCGCTGTCGCCCCCGTGGCGGCCCATGCCGAGCGCGTGCGCGATCTGGGCGCGTTTCAGGGCGTCCGCACCAACCAGCTTACCGGATACGGCATCGTCGTCGGGTTGGCCGGAACGGGCGATGACAACCTGGAATACCTGACGCAGGCGATGAAAGGCACCGCTGGCAGGCTGGGCGTGCAATTGCCGCCGGGCGTGTCGCCGGGTCTCAAGAACGCGGCCGCCGTGCTCATCACCGCCGACCTGCCCGCCTTTGCCAAGCCCGGCCAGCGCATCGACGTTACCGTCTCCACGCTGGGCAAGGCCAAGTCGCTGCGCGGTGGCGCGCTCATCATGACGCCGCTCTACGGCGCGGATGGGCAGATCTATGCGATGGCGCAGGGCAACCTGGCTGTCGGCGGCCTGGGCGTCGCCGCCAAGGACGGTTCGCAAGTCACCGTGAACATTCCCACCGTCGGCCGGATCGCCGAGGGCGCAAGCGTGGAACGCGCGGTCGCCACCGGCTTCGACGACAACCCGATCCTGCGCTGGAACCTGTTCAACGCGGACTTCCTGACCGCATCGCGCGTGCGCGACGCGATCAACGCGCGCTATCCCGGCATGGCGTCGGTGGAAGACGGCGTGACCCTGGCGCTGCACCTGCCCGAAGGCGCCGACGCGCGTGCGAGCACGATGGCCGCGGTCGAGATGATCGAGGTCAACCCGGCCGAAACCCCCGCGCGCGTGATCGTCAACAGCCGCACCGGCACCGTGGTGATCAACAGCGCCGTGCGCCTTGCGCCGGCCGCGATCAGCCACGGCAAGCTGGTGGTGAAGATCGACGAAAAACCTCAGGTTTCGCAGCCCGCGCCCTTCAGCAACGGCCGCACCACGGTAACGCCGAACAGCCAGATCGACGTGCAGGAACAGCAGGCGCACGTCGCCCTGTTCAAGCCGGGCGCCTCGCTGTCGTCGATCGTCGATGCCCTCAACAAGCTGGGCGTCACGCCCTCGGACCTCGTCGCGATCCTGGAAGCGCTGAAGCAGGCCGGATCGCTCAAGGCGGAAATGGTGGTGATATGAGCATTCTCCCGATCAACGTCGGCGGCGTGGTATCCGCCGCCACCGACGCCCTCTCGACCGAGCGCGGGAAACTGCGCCAGGCGGCGCAGGGTTTCGAGGCGATTTTCCTGCGGCAGATGCTGTCGGCGGCCCACAAGACGAATTTTGCCGGCGAGGACGATCCTTTCGCGGGCCGTGGCAACGAAACATTTACCACGATGCGCGATGAACAGTTCGCCGACATCGCTTCCAAGACGGGCACGCTTGGTTTCGCCAAGCAGATCGAGGCGCAGATTGCCGCCCGCTTCCCGCAGGCTTCGGCGAAAAAGGAGTAACCGGCGATGTCGTCAGACCTTCTCTCGATTGCCCGCAGCGGCGCGAAAGCTGCACGGATCGCGCTGGACGTCACCGCCCAGAACATCGCGAACGCGTCGACGGAAGGCTATGTCCGCCGCACGGCCAAGATGTCCGAGGTTTCGACCACGGGCTATTTCGGACAGACGTCCGATGTTTCGCTGTCGGGCGTCCGCGTCAGCCAGGTGGTGCGCAACGCCGATGCCTTCCGGCAATCGGAAGTGCGCCGGACCGGCTCCGACACGGCGCGCGCCGATGCGGAAGTAACCGGCCTCAGCAACGTCGAAACGGCGCTGGAACAGTCCAACGTCTATGATTCGATCACGTCGTTCGAATCCACCCTTCAGAAGCTGAAGGAAGATCCGACCGACAGTTCTCTGCGCGCATCCGTCGTGGAAAGCGCGCGGACGATGACCAACACCTTCCAGATCGCCTCGCAGCAGCTCGACGCGGTGGGCAACGGCCTGCACTTCGAAGCCAACGCGGGCGTGACCGAGGTGAACCGCCTGGCGCAGGAACTGGCCCGCACCAACGTCCGCCTCGCGCGGGCATCGGACGCGACCAGCGACCAGACCTCGCTGCTCGACCAGCGCGACAATCTGTTGCAGCAGATGAGCCAGTACGGCGACATCGCGACCACGTTCTCGCCGGACGGCACCGTGAAAGTGCAGATCGGCGGCGCCGCCGGCCCTGCGATCGTCAACGGCGGGTCCACCGACGCGCTGGCCGCCGCGACCGCCGCGGACGGCACGATCACGTTCTCGACAGCGTCGGGCGCCAGCGTTGCCCTTTCCGGCGGTTCGCTGGCCGGCCAGAACCTCGCGCTCGGCAAGCTATCGCAGCTTCATGGCGATCTCGATGCGCTCGCGGCGAACATCGTCACCACGGTGAACGGCGTCCAGACCGGCGGCGTGGACGTGGACGGCAACCCCGGCGTGGCCATGTTCTCCGGCACCGATGCGGCCAGTTTCTCGCTGGCGCTGACAAACGGCTCGCAAATCGCCACGGCTCCGGCTGGCTCAGCGGCCAAGAGCCTCGACACGACGAACCTTGACGCGCTGCGCAACGCGCTCGGCAACGCCGACCCGGCAGGCAAGATGGACTCGATCCTGTTCGACGTCTCGTCGGCCGTATCGGGCCGCACGGTCACGCGCGACGCACTGAAGACCATTTCCGATTCCGCCAAGACCACGCTGGCCGCACAGTCCGGCGTCGATCTCGATAGCGAGGCGGTGAATCTCGTCCGTTACCAGCAGGCGTTCCAGGCATCTGGGCGCGTCATGCAGGTAGCCTCCAACATCTTCGACACGCTGATAGGCATCAGGTGATATCATGACCACTTTCGCTACCAGCACCAGCGCGTTCTACAGCCGCTCGACGCTCGACCTCACGTCGCTTCGCGCCCAGGCGGAAAAGCTGCAGACGCAGATCAGTTCGGGCAATCGGCTGACGACCTCGTCGGACGATCCGGTCGCGGCATCACGGCTACGCGCGCTGTCGCGCACCGACACGCTGTCCAAGATCGATACCGACGCCGCCAACCGCGCGACATCGGATCTCAATCTGGCGGATTCGGCAATGACCGAGTTTTCAAACACGATCATCCGCGTGCAGCAGCTGGCGACGCAGGCCGCGAGCGGCACGATGTCCGACACGCAGCGTTCGAGCATCAGCACCGAACTGAAGCAGTTGCAAGGCAACCTGGTGGCGCTCGCCAATACGCGCGATTCCGCCGGGCACGCGCTGTTCGGTGGCCAGACGGGCGGCGATGCCTACACTGTCGATGCTTCGGGCAACGCCTCCTATATCGGTACCGGTTCGGCCGGGCAGCTTGCGCTCGGCGACGGGCAGACCGTCACGCGCGGCGTGACCGGTCCGGAATTTCTGTCGTTCAACGTGAACGGGACGCAGACCGACATCATGTCGGTAGTGAAGACCCTGTCCGACGCGCTCGACGCGGGGGGCGCCGGGGCCACCACCGCCGCCAACAATGCGCTGACGTCGCTCCAGGCGGGGCTGGATTCGGTCACCACCGCGCAAACGGTGGTCGGTTCGCGACTGTCCTGGATCGACATCAACGTCCAGCGGCAGACGGCGATGGCCACATCGCGCGCGACCGAGCAGAAGGACATCGGTGGCACCGACATCACCGAAGCCTTCACGCGGCTGCAGGAACTTTCGACCGTGCTCGAAGCCAGCCAGGCAAGCTTCACCAAGCTTTCGGGCCTCTCGCTGTTCAGCATGTTGAGCTGATCCCGAACCACACCGCTTTCGAATTCTGAAGGGTTGAACTTCCATGTACGCTGGTATCGGCATCATTATCCTGCTGGTCATGGTCTTCGGCGGCTTTGCCATCACTGGCGGCGCGCTGGGGCCGGTCATGGAGGCGATCCCGCACGAAATGCTCATCATCGGCGGCGCGGCTGTCGGCGCGCTGGTCACGGGCAACTCGATGCACGAGCTGAAGGCGATCGGCGGCGGTTTCGCCAAAGTGTTCAAGGGGCCGAAGCACACCAAGCAGGATCACATCGACGCGATCATCCTGTGCACCAAGCTGATGAAGATCCTGCGGTCGGACGGGCCGGTGGCGCTGGAAAGCCATGTCACCGATCCCGCCAGCTCGCCGATTTTCGCGGAATTCCCGCGACTTCTCGCCAACAAACCTTTGATTTCGCTGATCTGCGATACGCTGACCCTGATCGTCGTCTCCTCCGGCACGCTGGAAGTCCACGCCGTCGAGGACGTGATGGATCACGCGATGAAGACGCACTTCCATGAAGAAGCCGAACCGCAGCACGCGCTGCAGGGCCTGGCCGACGCCCTCCCCGCGCTGGGTATCGTCGCGGCGGTTCTGGGCGTCGTGAAGACCATGGGCTCGATCGACAAGCCGCCGGCCATCCTGGGCGGCATGATCGGTTCGGCGCTGGTCGGTACCTTCATGGGCGTGCTGCTGGCCTATGGCATCGTCGCCCCGCTGGCGAGCCGCCTCAAGCAGGTGCTCGATCAGGACGAGATGATCTTCCAGGCGGTCAAGCAGGTCATCATCGCTTCGCTTCACGGGTGGCCGCAGCCGCTGGTGGTGGAAAGCGCGCGGTCGGGTCTTGGCCACGCCTTCCGCCCCGGCCTGTCCGAACTGCTCGACGCGCTGCGCGGCCGCTAAGGGAAGGCTGAACCATGGCCAAACCTCCCAGAGGCAAGAACGAGCCGCCTCCGGCGCCAATCATCGTCAAGAAGGTGACGGTGGTAGCCGGCGGCCACCATGGCGGCGCGTGGAAAGTCGCCTACGCCGACTTCGTGACCGCGATGATGGCCTTCTTCCTGCTGCTGTGGCTGCTGGGCGCAACCACGGAGAAGCAGCGCAAGGGCCTTGCCGATTACTTCACGCCCACCCTGGTCAAGATGAAGGAAGGCGAAGCCGGCTCCTATGGCCTGCTCGGCGGCTCCTCGATCACCGACGCGGACAACTATCCGCACAAGGCCGCGCAGACCGGCACCAAGACTCTGACCGTGCCGCGCGACGCCACCGGCGGCGCCAAGGACGGCGGATCGAAGGCCAAACGCACGGCCGTCGAGAAGAAATTGCAGGAAAAGCTGGCCGCCAACGCCAAGCTGCGCCAGCTTGCCCGGCAGGTCCGCATGGTGGACACCACCGAAGGGACGCGCATCGACCTGGTCGACGACGCCAACTTCTCGATGTTCCGCCTCGGCACCACGCTGCTGACGCCCGACGCGACCGAACTGTTGCAGGCAATCGGCCAGGCGATCGGCCCCGATCCATCCGGCATCACCGTGCGCGGCCATACCGATTCGGTGCAGTGGAAGCCCGGTCAGGCCGCCAACAACTGGTCGCTTTCCGCCGGCCGCGCCGAAGCCACGCGACAGGCGCTGATGCACCAGGGCGTGGCCGAAAGCCGCTTCCGGCGGATCGAAGGCGTTGCCGACCGCGAACTGCTGGTGAAAGACAACCCGTCCGATCCGCGCAACCGCCGGATTTCCATCCTGCTGGTGAACTGACGCCTGTCCTTCAGGTTTCGCCGAAAATGTCCCGCTGCGCGCTTTCGAGTTTCTCGAAATAGCGCCGGCGGGCATGGCGCTCGGTAACCACGCCGACGACGTGCTGGGCGGCATCGACCACCACCATTTCATCCACGGCCAGCCGATCGAACAGGGCCAGCATCTCCTGAATGCCCGTCTCGGGATGCAGCGTGGTGTCGACCAGCGTGGCTACTGAACTGACCAGGCCATCCAGGTCGAGATCAGACCGATAGACCAGCGCCGTGGGAACGATCCCGCGATAACGCCCTCCGCGATCGACAAGCACGGCCTTGCTGGCCGACCCCAACGGAATCGCCGCGCGAAACGCGGCAATGGTGCTGTCGTCCGCGATGCTGACCCAGTCCTTGCGCATGATGCGGCCGGCGTGAAGGTCCACGACCCAGCTGATGTCGCGCGGACTTCGCACGATCGATCCGCGCACGTGAAGGCGCCAGGTGGAAAAGGAATAGCCGAAGGCTTCGCGCGTGACGGCGCTGGAAATAAGCGATGCGGTCAGCACCACGCCCATCAGCGCGAAATCGTGCGTGGTTTCCAGCATCAGCATGGCCAGCGTCATCGGACCACCCACCACGGACACGCTGAATGCGGCCATGCCCACCAGTGCCGCATCGTTGGAATCGATCGCCAAGCCCGGAAACAGCATGTTGCCCACACCGGCAAAAATCTGCCCGACCAGTGAACCGAGGAACAGCGAGGCGAAGAAAAGCCCCCCGCGGAAACCGAAGCTGAGCGAGATCACGGACGCCGCGATCTTCAGGGCCAGCACGGTCAGCAGAAACATGATCGGCGGATGCAGCAGAAGGTTGAGGTGCAGCGCGCCATGTCCGGCCGACAGCGCCTGCGGCGAGAGCCAGGCGATCGGCATGAGCAGGAAGCCGCCGATCACCGGCCGCCACACGCCGATGCGCGTCCAGGCTTGCACCACCAGCTCCATCGCCGTGACCAGGCGCATGACCACGATGCCCATGGAGGCGCAGACCAGCCCGAGCGCCGCATAGACAAGGTAATCGGGCGTGTGCAGCACCCGGTCCGCCGTCGTCGCGATCAGATAAGGCTCCACGCCAAGCAGGCGCGTGACGAAGACGGCCGACAACGCGGCCGTGACCACCGGTGCGATCGCGGCCGGGGTGTAGGTTCCGATCACGATCTCGAAGGCATAGAACGCGCCGGCCAATGGCGCGCCGAAAGCCGCGCCGACGGCCGCGCCGGCCCCTGCCCCGGTCAGCGTGCGCAGATCCGCGCGGCGCAGCTTGAACCACTGCCCCAGCGCGGAGGCGATGCCGCCACCCATCTGGGCATAGGCGGCTTCGAGCCCGACCGAAGCGCCCGCGCCATTCGATACGATGGTCTGCCCGGCGATGATCAGGCTGTCGGGCAGTGGCAACCGCCCGCCGTGCAGCGCATTCGCCTCGACCACGTCGATCAGCGTCCGGCGGCGGCGATGGAGCCATCGCGCCAGGAACACCAGCAACAACCCGCCGATCGGCAGCGCCAGCAGGCGCCAGGGGTGATGGATCGATCCCAGCGCGCTCAGGCGGTTGATCGTGACGCCATAGAAGAAGTGCTGGATGCCGTGCGCCAGGAACTGCTGCGCATTGGTGAGGATACCGGCCGCAAGCCCGGCCAGCAGCGCGAGCACGATAAAGGCCGCCTCGCTTTCGCGCAGGCGGCGGCGGAACCGGATGGCGGCGGACCGCACGAGATATTTGCCAGACGAAGCCACGGCTCCGGCCAATCGCCTCGCGCGCGCGGAGTCAAGAAGGCAAGACGCATGTCCGCGCTGAAAACACCGAAGGCCCGGCGATCTCGCGATCGCCGGGCCGCCACCTGGTGGAGGCAGGTGTCAGGTTGCGTCAGGCTTAGCGGAGCAGCGAGAGAACGTTCTGCTGGCTCTGGTTGGCCTGGGCGATCATCGCCGTCGAAGCCTGGCTCAGGATCTGGGCCTTGGCGAGCGCCGTCGTTTCCGCCGAGTAGTCGGTGTCCTGAATGCGCGAGCGGGCATCCGACAGGTTCGTGACGTTGCTGGTCAGATTGTTGACCGCCGACTGGAGGCGGTTCTGACCGGCACCCAGCGTCGAACGGGCCTTCGAGATATCTTCCAGTTCCGTGTTCAGCGAGGTCAGCAGGCCATTGGCAGCCGTCGCCGTCGAAACGTCGTAGGAACCGGTCCCGCCGCCGCTGGCAGCCAGCGTGGTAAGGTCGGTCATCGAGAGGTCAACCGTGTCGCTGGCGTTCGCGCCGGCCTGGATCGTCACCGTCGCGGTCGAACCGTCGAACAGAGCAACACCGTTGAACTTGGTGTTGGTGATGACCTGATCGATCTGCGAGGTCAGCTGGTCGACTTCCGTCTGCATGTAGGTGCGGTCGGTGCTGTCCTGATAGGTGCCCGAAGCCGACTGGGTGGCCAGTTCGCGGATACGCTGCAGCATGTTGGTGACTTCGCCCAGCGCGCCTTCAGCCGTCTGCGCCAGCGAGATGCCGTCGTTGGCGTTGCGGATGCCCTGGTTCATGCCAGTGATCTGCGAGGTCATCGAGGTGGCGATGGCGAGGCCGGCGGCGTCGTCCTTCGCGCTGTTGATGCGGGTGCCGGTGGACAGGCGCTGCATGGCAGTGCCCAGCATCTGGCTGGCCGAGTTCGAAGCATTCGCCGCGCGCAGTGCGCTGATGTTGGTGTTGATAACGGTCATGTCAGTCTCCAGTGAGGATCGTTCCCGAGAGGACCGCCGAGTCACGGGGATAACGCGGCTGTCGAGGCAAAGACCGGCATGGGGATCGGGTTTTTAAGGGGAAAAAATGCGCGGCGTGCAAAAAACTACGCTCAACGCCTAAGTACGAACACTGAGGTTAATGGTTCATTTAGGATTTAGAGGCAAACCGTCACCAGATATGGTTAAGACGGGGGCCATTAACATGGATCAACATACGGACGGATTGAACGTCTCTGAACAAGCCGGAAGCGTTAACGCGCCACTGGTTCAGCGGGCGGATGCTATTGTCGGGAGCTTCGGCAGCAGCGCTGGTACGTATGTGTACGCATCGGAAGAATGCGTGCAGCATGATCCCAGAAAGATCGCGATCGCCCTTGAACGCGCACCGCACAACGAACTGATCCGCGCGCCGGGAGGCCGCCAGTTCACGCTGCGCTATGTCGATGGAGCTTCGGAAGGCGCGCTCGCCGCGCTGCTTGCCTGTGCCGCCCCCGCCGGCACGCCCGTAGCCGCCGATCCAGAAAGCCTCTCCGTCCTCGCCCTGGCCGAACGCATCGCCGCGAGCGACATTCCCGTGCTCATCAACGGCCCGACCGGAACCGGCAAGGAAGTGTTGAGCCGCTTCATCCACGATCGTTCGCGCCGCGCCGACAAGCCGTTCATCGCCATCAACTGCGCCGCGATGCCGGAAACGATGCTGGAAGCGCTGCTGTTCGGTCACCAGAAGGGCGCCTTCACCGGCGCCAACGCGGCCAGCGAAGGTTTCTTCCGCGCCGCCGACGGTGGCACGCTGCTGCTCGACGAAATCGCGGAGATGCCGATTTCGCTCCAGGCAAAGCTGCTGCGCGCCCTGCAGGAAGGCGAAGTCCTGCCGCTGGGTGCGACGCAGCCGGTCAAGGTTGACGTGCGCGTGATCGCCTGCGCTAACCGGGATCTGCCGCTGGAGGTCGAGGAAGGCCGCTTCCGCGCGGACCTTTACTACCGCCTCAACGTTTTCCCGCTCTCGCTGGGCGCGCTGTGCGAGCGCCCGGAAGATATCGCGCCGCTCGCCTTCGCGATGATGCTGCGCCACGTTCCGCGCGGCATGAACACGCCGTGGATTTCCGATGCCGCGATCACGCTGCTGGCCCAGCACACCTGGCCGGGCAACGTCCGCGAACTGGAAAACGTGGTGCGCCGCGCGCTGCTTCTTGCAGGCGATGCTCCGGAAATCCTGCCGCAGCACATCGTGTTCGATCGCCCTGCCCGCCTGGTCACTGATCGCAACGGCGCGCAGGCCGCACCGATGCCGGGCACGGTGACGCCGATCAACCCGGCAGTACCGGCCGCGCCCGCCGAAATCGTCGCGGACGACATGGGCGCGTCCGGAGCCAAGCTTTCCAACATCGTTCAGATTTCCGAAGCGCGGGCAATCCTGGCCACGCTCGAGGCCTGCGGCGGCAGCCGCGTGGCCGCGGCACGCCAGCTCGGCATTTCGGAACGCACGCTACGCTATCGCCTTGCCAGCTTCCGTGAAGCCGGCATCGCAGTCGCTGGAGGTCGTCGATGAGTGGTATCAACGGAATCGGCGGAAGTGCCGCCGGGGTGCAGCAGATCATCGCGCTGCGTCAGCAGATCATTGATCGTTCCAACCTGCTTCAGCAAATCCACAAGCCCGATGCAGCCGCGTCGGGCGCGGCCGAGACCCAGAGCAGTGGTCCGGCCGGCGGTTTCACCGAAGCACTCAAGTCCGCGCTCGACAGCGTCAGCGCCACGCAGAACAAGGCGGAAGCGGTCAGCGAAGCCTACGAACGTGGCGAAGTGACCGATGTCGCGAAGGTCATGCTCGCCCGGCAAGAAGCCGGCGTCGCCTTCGAAGCCACGCTCCAAGTTCGCAACCGCCTGCTGTCCGCGTACCAGGACATCATGCGGATGGGGGTCTGATAAATGAGTGACCTTGTTCCCGCTGTCGCTGGCGGCAGTACTCCTTCGGTGCTGACGCCGCTGACCGATCCCGCGCTCGGCGGCGCTTCGGCACGGCTGCGCGCCTTCATGGGCCAGACGTCGGTTCGCCGCGCCCTGCCCTGGTTTGCCGGCATGTCGGCAGCCGGGCTTGCCGGCGTGCTGTGGATGACCATGGCCCCTGCCCCGCAGCGGATGCTCTATTCGCAGCTTTCCGACAACGAACGCGCGCAAGTGGTCGCCGCGCTCGACAAGGCGTCGATCCCCTACACGATCGACAATTCGACCGGCGCGATCACCGTGCCGGAAAGCGATCTTTACAAGGCCCGCATGGTCGCTGCCTCGGACGGGGCGATCGCCGCGCCCGAAACCGGGCAGCAGATGATCGACAAGCTGCCGATGGGCGCCAGCCGGACGCTGGAAGGCCAGCGCCTTCAGGCCGCGCGCGAGCGCGAGCTGGAACTGACGATGATGGAAATCGACGGCGTGGAAGCCGTGCGGGTCCATCTTGCCGAACCGGAAAAGTCGGTGTTCGTGCGCGACAACGTGGCGCCTTCGGCATCGGTCATGGTCAAGCTTGCCCGTGGCCGCCAGCTTTCCGACAGCCAGGTTTCCGCGATCGTCAATCTGATGGCAGGGTCGGTGCCCGGCCTGTCGGTCGATTCCGTCAAGGTGATCGACCAGCATGGCCGCCTGCTGTCCGCCGCCAAGGCGGGTGATAGCGACCGCATCGAAATCCAGGGCCGCATGGAGGACAAGCTCCGCCAGCAGGTTTCCCAGTTGCTGACCCCGATGCTGGGCGACGGCAACTTTTCGAGCGAGATCCAGGTCGATCTCGACATGGACCAGGTGACCTCGGCCCGCGAAAGCTATGACAAGCAGGGCGCGGTCCGCACGGAATCGCAGTCCGCTTCCCAGTCGGCCGGCGCGGCCGGCGCAATCGGCGTACCGGGCGTACTGTCGAACACGCCACCACCGGCGACCACCGCCCAGCCGGGTGCGCCGCAAGGCACGCCGGCTCAGGGGGCGCAGGCCGCCAATGGCCAGGCGCCGGGAAATCCGGGCACGCCCGGAACGCCCGCCACACCGCCCTCCAATGGCGAAAGCTCGTCCACGCGGACCTATGAACTGGGCCGCGAAGTGGCCGTGTCCAACGTGGCGCCGGGCAAGATCAAGCGCCTGTCGGTTGCCGTGGCCGTGAGCCAGGAGGCGATGGCCAAGGCCAAGCCCGCCGATATCGAACAGATCAAGCAGCTCGTCAGCGCCGCCGTGGGCGCGGACCCGACGCGGGGCGACCAGGTCGCCGTTGCCATCCGCAGCTTCAAGCCGGCGGTTGTCGAAGCGCCCAAGTTCTACGAGACGCCGTGGTTCGCCACGATCCTGCGCAATGCCGTTGCACTGCTCGCGGTGCTGCTGGTGCTGCTGCTGGGCGTGCGCCCGCTGATCAAGGCGCTGAAGCGCGATCCGGCCGCATCGAAGCGCAGCAAGGCTGAAAACGACGATGAAGAGACAGCGGAGGATGGCGAAGGCGCCGTTTCCGCCCCCAAGCCGCTGGTCGCCAAGGCCGATCTGCGCCCGGCGCAGGACGCCTCCACGGGCGTCGTCGATACCGAACTGCTGAGCCGCCAGGTTGGCATCGCCCAGCGGCTGGTGAAGGAAAAGCCTGACAGCGCCGTTGCCGCCCTGCGCCAGATGCTGAAGGAAAACACGGAGGAAGCGGTATGAGCGACCTGTCTCCCATCAGCGGCGCCGAACGCGCCGCGGTGATGGTCATGCTGCTTGAGGACGAGCAGGCCGCGGAAATCCTTGGCCAGCTGGAACCCGAAGAGCTGCGGACGCTGGGCGAGAAGATGTGCGCGCTGGGCGAGATCGGCCCGATGGCGATCGCGCAGGCGATCACCGGCTTCGTCGAACGCACCGAACGCCTTGGCCTGACCGCGCACGACCGCATCGGCCAGGTCCGTTCGCTGATGACCCGCGCCGTGGGCGAGATCAAGGCGGAAAGCCTGATGCAGCGCATCACGCCGGCCGACCTGCCGCGCACCTCGCCGCTGGAACTTGCGCGCTGGCTGACGCCCCAGGTGCTGACCCCGCTGATCCGCGACGAACATCCGCAGGCGATCGCGGTGCTGCTGGTGCAGCTTGACCCGGAAGTGGCCGCCGCCGTGCTGCACGCGCTGCCGGACAACATCCAGCCGCAGGTCGTGCACCGCATCGCCACGCTGGGGCCGGTTTCGCCGGATGCCATCGCAATGCTCGAACAGATGCTGAATCGCCGGATCGGCGAATGCCATGGCCAGTCGGTGATGACGATGGGCGGGCCGCGCGAAGCGGCCGACATCATCAACGCCGCCGCACGCGCGGTCGAAAAGCGGGTGATGCCCGAGATCAACAAGATCGACAAACAGCTCGCCAAGCAGATCGAGAACGAGATGTTCAAGTTCGAGCACCTGTTCGTGCTCGACAGCAAGTCGATGGGTTCCCTGCTGCGCGAAGTGGACAGCGACACGCTGATCGCCGCGCTGAAGGGCATTCCGGACACGCAACGCGAGGTGTTTTTCGATGCCATGTCCTCGCGCGCCGCCGATGGCGTGCGCGACGAGATCAACGAGCGGGGCCGCATGAAGATGGCCGAAGTGATCGAGGCGCAGAAGGCCATGGTCACGGCCGCGCGCCGGCTGGCTGCCGAAGGCGTGATCGTGTTCGGCGCGAGCGACGACGATTATGTCTGAGCCGACCCGCGCGGTTGCGCTTTCCGCATTGACGGAACGGCGCGTAGGCTTTGCCCCGGACAAGCGCTTCGTTGGCGGCGGCCGCATGGAAGTATCGCCGCTGGCGCGTCGCGCCCACACGCCGCCTGCCCCCGTTGTCGAACACGTCCCCGAACCGGAACCGGAAAATCCGGTCACCCGCGCTTTCGCGGATGGCTATGCCAAGGGCCACGCCGAGGGACGCAGCGCCGCCGAAGCCGAAGCCGCGATCGCCGACGCAACGCGCCACCGGATCGAAATGGCGATGACGCGGATGGATGGCGATCAGCTTGCGTTGCTGCATGAACGGCTGCGAGAAACGGTTCTGGCCTTGTGCCAGTCCGTGCTGGACGAAGCCGCCATCGCGCCCGATCGGCTGACCGAACGGGTCCGGATCGCCGCCGGAATGCTCGCGCGCGCGCAGGACGCACGCGTGATCAGGCTGCATCCCGAGGATCTCGCGCTGGTTGCCCATAACCTGCCCGAAGACTGGCACTTCGAACCCGATCCCGCCCTCGAACGCGGCTCCATCCGCGTGGAAGGCGCGCAAGGCGGCGTCGAGGATGGGCCGGAACAATGGCGCATCGCATTGCAGGAGGCGCTTCGCGCATGTTGAATCCCGCGCTCGCGCCGGACGCCATCCCTCCTTCCCGCATGAACCCCGCCCTGGCGATGCTCCACCGCTTCGCCGCGGCGGATCCGGACCTGGCGCCTGCGCGCTATGGCCTGCTGACCGCCTGTGATGGCGGCATGCTGGAAGTGACCGGATTGTCCGTGCCGATCGGCACGCAGTGCCGGATCATGCACGGACGCGGTTCGCTGGCGGCCGAGGTCATCGGCTTTCGCAACGGCAATACCCTGATGATGCTGCTCGGCGATCCCGTACTGCTGCGCCCCGGCGCGCGCGTGCGGCCCGAAGGCCGCCCCGGCATGTTGCCGGTGGGCGAAGCCTTCCTGGGGCGCGCGGTCGATGGCGAAGGCAAGCCGATCGATGGCGGCGCCCCGATCGTTGCGCAGAAGGAATGGCCTTCGGGCGGCGTCCGCGCCGGCGCGCTGGATCGCAGCCCGGTCCGCCAGACCTTCGATACCGGCGTTCGGGCGCTCAATGCCATCACCACGTTCGGCGTCGGCCAGCGCATCGGCATCATGGCCGGTTCCGGCGTCGGCAAATCGGTCCTGCTCGACATGGTCGCGCACGGGGCCGAAGCGGAAATCGTCATCGTCGGCCTGATCGGCGAGCGCGCGCGCGAAGTATCCGATTTCGTCGAACGCCACATGAATGGCGAAAAGCGGTCGCGCAGCGTCGTGGTGGCCGTTCCGGCGGATCACGCGCCGAACCTGCGCATTCGCGGGGCGTTGCTCGCCACCAGCCTGGCCGAATACTTCCGCGCGCAGGGCAAGCGCGTCCTGCTCATCATGGACAGCCTGACTCGCGTGGCCCATGCCGGGCGCGAGATCGCGCTGCTGCTGGGTGAACCCGGCGCGGCGCGCGGCTATCCGCCGTCCGCGCTGGCGACGATCACCAAGCTGGTCGAACGCGCCGGCAACTCTGCCGCCAGTGGCGGTTCGATCACCGGACTCTACACGGTGCTGGCGGACGGCGACAACCAGGACGATCCGGTGGTCGATACCGCCCGCTCGATTCTCGATGGCCACGTCGTGCTCTCGCGCGATCTCGCGCAGCGCGGGCAATATCCGGCGATCGACATCGCCGCCTCGCTCAGCCGCGTGATGAACGACATCACCGCGCCGCAGCACCAGAAGCTGGCGCGCGATTTCCGAGCGCTGATCGCCAGTTACGAAGCCAATCGCGATCTTGTGCTGATGGGAGCCTATCGATCGGGCGCGGACCCGCAACTGGATCGCGCCATCGCCATGCATGACGAGCTGACGCAGTTCCTGTGCCAGCCCGCGCCCGAAATCGTCCCGCTCGATGCGAGCGTCGCCGCGTTGACCAAGCTGCTGGACCATGAAGGCTGAACGCGCCAAACTTGCGCGCCTGCAACGCCTGGAACGCATCCGCGACATCGCGCGACGGAATGCGCTGGTCGAAGCCGGGCTCGCGGAGGGCACCCTTGCCCAGTTGCAGGGGCTGGCCGAACGCACCGCGCGCATGTCGCTCGACTATGCCGCGCGCAGCGACGCCCAGGACGCGGCCGCGCTCCAGCACCTGCACCAGTTCGTGCGCGGGCTGGATGAGGTTACCAATGGAACCCGCGCCGACATGGAACGGGCGCGCGCCATCGCCGATGCCAAGGCGCGCGAAGCCGCTGAAGCCGAACGCAGGCGGGCGGCGGTGGAGGACAGGGTCGAGGCCCAATCCCAGCTCATTGCCCGCAAAACGGCGGCCAACACCGTGGCATTGACGGCAAAAAAGGCATTTGGCACGAACCTTGAATAGAAGATCGCGGAACCACCAGGGAGTCCGCGATGTTCGAAATTGCCGCCTTCAATTCTGCGACGACCGCGCGTGCAGGCAGCGATGCCGCACTGTCCGCGATCGACGAGAATGCAGGCAGTCCGGCATTTCAGGCCGTTCTGGATCAACGCCGGGCGTCCGCCGCTCGCAATGCGAACGATGATCGTACCGTGTCCACCGCACGCGATACGGCAAAGCCGGCAGACGATTTGCCGGCAAGCGGCAAAACCTTGCCGGTTGCCGGCAAGGCATCCGGCAACGATGACGATGACGCATCCGAAAAGGACGAGGATCGCAAGGATGCCGAGGCCAAGGCAGCGACAAGCATCGATCCCTCGCTGATCGCCAGCCTTCTGCGGCAAACGCAGGCGAACGGAAACGCCACTGGCGCTTCCGAAGCCACCGCTGACGGAAGCGCGGCCGCAACCGCTCCCGCCCTGCCCGTCGCCATCGCGCAAACGGCCAAGGCCGCTGGCGCGCAGATCGCCGGTGCCCTGGGCATTCCCGAAGACGTCGCGACCGCCAAGCTCACGCTCGAACCGCAAGGCGCGGCACCGGCGGCGACCACCGGCGACAAGGCTCAGGCCGCAGCCCACGCCGCAGCGCCGCAGACGGCGGACATGCTGGCGCAGGCGATGGCGCCTTCCGAAACCTCCCACAAGGCACAGTCCGCCACGCTTGCCGCCGCCGTCTCCGCCACCAAGGTAGAGAGCGATGCCCTGCCGACCGACGGCTACTCGCTTGCCGCCGTTCAGAGCGCGCCGGTCAACGCCGCGCAGCCCCAGGGCGCCGCGCCAGCCAACGGCGCTTCGGCGGCACAGCCCGTCAACTTCGCCACGCTGGTGGAAACGATCGCCCGCGCGAAGGAAGAAGCCGGCATTGGCACGGTCGGCGTCTCGCTCGCCCACGCCGAATTCGGCAAGGTTTCGCTGCAGTTCCGCCAGGAACACAATGGCCTCTCCGTTGCGATGAGCAGCGCCGACCCGGCCTTTGCCCCTGCCGTGGCCGCCGCCAGCCGCGCAGAAGCCGGCTCCACCAACGCCGACGCCAACGCGCCGCGATCGGAAGCGCAGCAGCGCCACGCCGGCGGCCAGACGCAGACCTCGGCCGACGGCGCGAACGCGCAGGGCCGCCAGGGTCGTGCGCCGATCGCCGATACGCTTCCCCGGACCGCCGCGCCGCGCGTCGGCGGTCAGGAAACCACAACCGATCCCAACGCTGACGGCATCTACGCCTGACGCGCCCCACCATTCCACGAATACCGATCGAAGGACCTCGCATGAGCGATAAGAAGGACAAGGAAGCCAAGCCGAAGAAGGGCGGTGGCATGATGATGAAGATCGGCATGGCCGTTGGCCTGATCGCCGTCGGCGGCGGCGGGGCTTACGGTCTTGTCGCGGCCGGGATCATCGGCGGCTCGCACGAAGCCAAGAAGGAAGACAACACGCCCAAGCTGATCCGCAAGGGCGCCAAGGATCCCTTCGCGCCCGTGGCCAAGGAAGGCGAAGGTGAGGGCGCGGCGGCCGAAGGCGCCGAGGGTGACGGCGGCAGCGAATACCGCACGCTTTACTTCAGCTTCGCCGAGGATTTCACGTCGAACCTCAGGGATTCCGACGCGCTTGTGCAGACCAGCATCGCTGCTTCCACGCGCCGCGACTATCGCGTGATGCTGTGGCTCAAGAAGCATGAACTGGCGCTCCGATCCGCGATCCTCGCCGATCTGGCCGACACGCCCGAAGCAGACATCCACACTGCCGAAGGCAAGGATCGCCTGCAGAAGCGGCTGACCGCCACGATCAACAAGGTGCTGACTTCGGCCGAAGGTTTCGGCGGAGTCGACGCGGTCTATTTCAAGACTTTCATCGTCCAGTAAGGCAACCATGAAGCCAGAACGCGCCTTTATTGCCGAACGCCCGCTGGCCCAGCACAGCGAAGCGTTGCTGCGCCCCGGTCCCGGACCGGCGGAACTGATCCCGGCGCTTTCCCGCGCCACGGAACGGTTCGCCCGCTCGCTCCGCGTCGCGCTTGCACCGCTGCTGAGCAACGAGGGACCGCAGGTGGCGGTTGCCGAACCGACGAGCTGCAACTTCAAGGAATTCGTCACCACGGTTGAATCGCTGGCGGCGAACAGCCTGATGGCAGCCGGTTCCCAGGCTGCTCCGCTGCTCTGCACGATCGAGGCGGAAGCGGTGCTCAGCCTGGTGGACCGCGCGTTTGGCGGCCGCGGCCAGGTGCCGGAGGTGCTTCCCCGCGAATTCCCCCTGTCGGCGGAACTGATGATCGACCGGCTGGAACGCCAGATCGGCATCGGGCTGGCCGCCGCGCTGGGATCGAATTCGGCGGACGCCGTCCAGCCGATCCGCCGCGACAGCAGCCTGCGTCAGCTCCACCCCTTCCCGGCGGCGACGCAACTGGCCGTGCTGACCGTGTCCGTGACGGAGGAAGGCCTTGCACCGTGGACCATGCGGATCGCTTTCCCGCTGACCACGCTGGCGCACCTGTTCGGGCATGGCGAGAAGCCGCCGATCGCGCGCACCCGCGTTGGCCCGGCCGATCCGTTGTCGCAACCGTTCGCGGACATGCCGCTGCCGGTCAGCGCGCTGCTGGTCGATGTGGCACTGCCGCTTTCCACGATATCATCGCTGGAAGTGGGACAAATCCTGTCCTTGCCGATCGCCCGCAACATTCCGGTCCGTGTCGGCAAACGAACGATCGCGCACGGAACGCTTGGCTCGGTCGATGACCGGGTCGCCATCCAGATCACCAATCCTTCCTGATTTTGCCAGACCACACGCATTCGAACGAGGCACCCCATGAGCTTTATTCCCCGCAGCTTTGATCTTCTGAAGGACGTGGACGTCCGCCTGACCGTGGAACTCGGTCGCACCGAAATGAAGTTGAAGGACGTTCTCGGCCTGAGCGAGGAAAGCGTCATCATGCTTGACCGCCAGACCGACGAACTGCTCGACGTCATGGTCAACGGCAAGCTCATCGCGCGCGGCGAAGTCGTGGCGCAGGGCGATCGCTTCGGCCTTCGCATCGTCGAGCTGGCAGGCGACGCAACGCCTGTCGCCTTCACCGGAAAGGGCGAGGCCGCCTGATGTTCTGGTATATTCTCAAGCTGCTGATCCTGCTGCCGCTGATCGGCGGCCTGGCCTGGGCCAGCCTGAAGTTCGCCAAGCGGATGGAAGGCAAGTTCGGGCAGGGACAGGGCACGCGTTCGGTGAAGATCATCGAAACGCAGATGCTCTCGCCCACCCTGCGGCTTGCCGTGCTGGAATTCCACGGTCGCGAAATCCTCGTCTCGGCCTCGAAGAACGGGCTTGTTGCCCTGGCGGAAGCGCCGGCGCGCAGCGCCTCGCACGAGCCGCTGATCGACACCACGGCCTGACGCCGCCTACCCGCAGGATCTTCTTCGCATGCGTATCTTAGGCCCCATGGCATCCGCCCTGTTCAGCGCGTTCCTGGCCATTTCCCTGATTTTCGGCAGCGTGCCGGCCGCCCATGCGCAAGCCGTGGCGCCCGCTTCCGCCGCCCCTGCTTCCACCATCGCCGCGCAGGCCGCGCCCGCTTCGGCTCCGGCCGCCGCGACCCCGTCGCCTTCGGCCGTTTCGGGCGCGCTCGACCGCGCCTTCGGTCAGATGGCCGGCAACCAGCAGGGTGGCAGCCTTTCGCTGTCGCTGCAGCTCCTGCTCATCATGGGGCTGCTCACGATCCTGCCTTCGCTGGTTCTGATGATGACCAGCTTCACCCGCATTCTCGTGGTGCTGGCGATCCTGCGGCAGGCGCTGGGGCTTCAGCAGTCGCCGCCGAACCAGGTGCTGATCGGCCTTTCGCTGTTCCTGTCGCTGTTCGTCATGGCGCCGACGCTGGACAAAGTGAACGCCAACGCGATCCAGCCCTATGCCGCCGGCACGATCAACGCCGAGCAGGCGATCAGCGCGAGCGGCAAGGAATTCCACGCCTTCATGATCCGGCAGACGCGTGAGCACGATCTGTCGATGTTCGCCGACATGGCCCACGCGCCCAAGTTCACCAACGCCGCCGACGTGCCCTTCTCGATCCTGCTGCCGGCCTTCGTGACCAGCGAGTTGAAGACCGCCTTCCAGATCGGCTTCATGCTGTTCCTGCCCTTCCTGGTGATCGACCTGGTGGTTTCGTCGGTGCTGATGAGCCTGGGTATGATGATGATGTCGCCCACGGTGATATCCTTGCCATTCAAGCTGTTGCTGTTCGTTCTTGTGGACGGGTGGGCACTGTTGATGGGCAGCCTTGCGGCAAGCTTCGGCTAGGAGAAGACGCGCCATGGACGATACTTCCGCCCTCCTTGCCCTTGCCGACCGGATGCTGTGGGTGACCGCGCTGGTCGCCGCCCCGGTCCTGCTCGCCTCGCTGGCCGTCGGTCTTGTCGTCGGCGTCATCCAGGCGGCGACCTCGGTGAACGAACAGACGCTGACCTTCGTGCCCAAGCTGGCGATCATCGCCCTGGTTCTCGTGCTGCTGGGCGGCGCGATGATGGGCCTGATCGGCGATTTCATGAAGGACATCTTCGCCCAGATCGCGGCCACCGGGAACTGAGCGCCACCCGATGATCCAGCTCAACTTCGGCTTCGGCGGACTGGAACACGAGTTCTGGCGGATGCTGTTCGTGATGACACGGATCGGCGCAGCCATGCTCGCCGCTCCGCTGTTCGGCGCGATGGCCGTCCCCTATCAGCTGCGCGTCGTGCTTTCGGCGTCGCTGGCCATCATGATCTGCGCCTGGTCGCCCGTCGCCCCGCCCCCCGCCCTGCTGTCGCTGGCCGGGCTGATGGCCACGCTCAACGAGATCATGATCGGCCTGTCGCTCGGCTTCGTGCTCCAGCTTTCCTTCGCCGCGCCCACGATCGCCGCCGAAGTGATCGGCGCCAGCATGGGCATGAGCATCGCCACCGCCGCCGACCCTTCCAGCGGCGCGCATTCGCCCGCGCTCGGCCAGTATTTCGCTGTGGTGCTGACCGTGCTGTTCCTGGGCCTTGGCGCGCATCTCAACTGGATCGCGCTGATCGTGGAAAGCTACCGCGCATTCCCGCCCGGCAGCGCCTGGTTCGCGCCCGGCCGGTTCGAAATCATCATGGGCTTCGGTTCGGTGATGTTCGCCACCGCGCTTTCGATCGCCCTGCCGGTCACGCTGCTGCTGCTGCTGGTGCAGGTGATGACCGGCGTGATCAGCCGCTCTGCCCCCAGCCTCAACCTGTTCTCGCTGGGCTTGCCGGCCGGCATCCTGGCCGGGCTGGTCGCCCTGATCGCCGCGATGCCGCTGCTGACCGACCGGCTGGAAGACCTTTCCGCCGCCGCCGTCACGCAGGCCGGCGCCATGATCGCCAAGTAGGAGCGCCGCGGTGGCCGAGGAAAATGGCGAAAAGACATTCGCCCCAAGTGAGAAGCGCAAACGGGACGCCGCCAAACGCGGCGACGTATTGCGCTCCCGCGAAGTCACTACGGCGATCGCCGTGCTCGTGGGCGCCGCCTGGCTGAAGTTCGCCGGCCCCTGGGTGCTGACCGAACTGGGCGCCACCGCCCGCGCCGGCTTCAGCTGGGATCGCGGCACGCTGGAAGATTTCTCGCCCGATCAGATGATCGTGCCGGCCATCGTCGCGCTGCTGCCGCCGGTGCTGGTCCTGGGCGGCCTGATCATGGCCGCATCGCTCGGATCGCAGATCGGCCTCAGCGACGGGCGCTGGGTGGGCAGCAACCTTGCCCCCAAGGCATCGCGGATCAACCCGCTTTCGGGCCTGAAGCGGATGCTCGGCCTGCAGGGCTGGATCGAACTGGGCAAGGGCCTGGCCAAGATCGTTCTGCTCGGCAGCATCGCCTACTTGTGGATGCGCGGGCGGATTTCCGGGCTGGTTGGCCTGGGCGGAGGCGAAGTGCGGATGCAGCTTGCCTATGCCTGGGATTCGCTGCTCTCGCTGCTGTTCATGCTCGCCGGCGGGCTGGTCGTGATCGCGATGATCGACTTCCCGGTCCAGTGGGCACGCCGCTTCATGCGGCTGCGCATGAGCCACCAGGACATGCGTGACGAAAGCAAGGAAGCCGAAGGTTCGCCCGAAAAGAAGGGCGCGATCCGCAACAAGCAGCGCCAGCTTGCCATGGGCGGCGTGCAGAAGGCGATGCGCGAGGCTCAGTTCGTGATCACCAACCCGACCCACTTCTCGGTCGCGCTGGCCTACGATCCGGACAAGGCCTCCGCGCCGATCGTGCTGGCCAAGGGCCGTGGCGAAAAGGCGCTGGCGATGCGCGAACTGGCCGCGGAACTGAACGTGCCGACGCTGGAATACCCCGCGCTCGCCCGTGCCGTGTACTTCACCACGCGCGAAAACCAGGTGATCCGCGAAGAGCTGTACGTCGCGGTCGCTTCGGTTCTGGCGTTCGTCCTCTCGCTGAAGCGTGGCGAAACCCCGCCCACCCCGCAAGTGGAGGTGCCGATCGAGGTGCGCTTCGATGCGGACGGCCGCCCGGAACGCCAGACAATGCATTGATCCGCCACCCCTTAACTCACCGGCCCAGGGACCGTTCTTTTCGTCATGGCTACGACCTCATCCACTTCGAGCACGACCTCGTCGACATCATCCTCGTCGGTCACGTCGACATTGCTGTCGGCCCTCGGCGGTGGCAGCGGCATCAACATGGCGTCGCTGGCGGAGCAGCTTTCGTCGGCCCAGTACGCGAGCCGGATCGACCAGCTCAGCACCAAGTACGACAAGCTGACGACGCAGATCTCGGCCGCGTCCACGCTGAAAAGCATGATCTCCTCGCTGGCCACCTCGCTCGGCACGCGCGTGCGCACGGGCGACCTTGCCGTGACGCCGACCATCACCAATGCGAGCGTGGCCTCCGTCACCAAGGGAACCCTTTCGGGCAGCGGCACCTACTCGCTGGAAGTGACTTCGGTCGCCAAGAGCCAGACGCTCAGCTCGCCGGTCTATGCCGCGTCGACCTCGACCGTCGGTTCGGGCACGCTGACGCTGAAGTTCGGCACCGTGTCCGGCTCCTCCTTCACCGAGGATACGAGCCACAGCGCCGTAAACATCACCGTGCCGACCGGCGCCACGCTGTCGGATGTGGCAACGGCGATCAACGCTTCGGGCGCGGGCGTCACCGCCTATGTCGCGAACGGCTCCAACGGCGCGCAACTCGTGCTCAAGGGCAAGGATGGCGCGGCCAACGGCTTCGTCCTCGAAGCATCTGAAAACGCCTCCGATCCAGGCCTGTCGAATCTCGCCTGGTCCCCTTCCGGCGATCTTTCGCGCCTGACCACGACGGCGACCGACGCGGTGTTCAAGCTGGACGGCGTGCAGCGCACGAGCACGTCCAACACGATCACCGACGCCGCGCCGGGCCTGACGCTCAAGCTGACCGGCACCAATGCCGGCTCGCCCACGACCATCGGCTTTTCCGACCCCACCAGCGCCATTTCGACGGCCATGTCCGATCTCGTCGACGCGCTGAACTCGGTCGCGGGCGAACTGAAGAACGACACGGATCCCAACTCGGGTGCGTTGAACAACGATCCCGGCGCGCGATCGCTGCAGAACACGCTGACGACGCTTGGCAGCACGGTGATCATGCCCAACGCCGCCGCCGGCGCGCCGAAGACGCTGTCCGATCTCGGGCTGGTGATCCAGCGCGACGGCACGTTCACGCTGGATTCGAACCGCCTGTCCGCCACGCTGGCGAACTACCCTTCCGAATCCGCGGCCATGTTCACCAACGGCCTGTATGGCGTCTACGCCTCGTTCGACAAGATCTCGCGCAACCTCACCTCGGCAGTGGACCCCAGTTCGCTGACCGGGACCGTCAACCGCCTGACGGCGGCGCAGACCAAGGCCGCGAGCGACAAGAGCGATCTTGCCGCCCAACAGGAAACGCTGCGCCAGCAGATGGTCAGCCGCTTCGCCTCGCTCGACACGCGGCTTAGCGCGTCGAAATCGACGCTGTCCTTCCTGCAGGCGCAGATCTCGGCCTGGAACTCCAAGAGCTCCAGTGGCTGATGCGGTATCTCCGGGATCCCAGCGAAGCCTATCGCCGGGTCGATTTCGACGCCCGCGTGTTCGGCGCCGATCCGCGACAACTGGTGGACCTGTGCCTGGAACAGTTCACCGGCTCGCTATCGCGCGCGATCTATGCGGCGGGGCGCGGCGACAATGCCGCGAAGAGCGCGGCGCTCACGCGCGCCGTTTCCTCGCTGCTGGCGCTGGAAATGGGGGTGGATACCGCCAACCCTACCGGCCCCGCGCTCATCCAGCTCTACCAGGCCGCGCGCCGCTCGGTGCTTGATTCCGCCGTGAACTTCGACGCGGAACGGCTGACCACAATCCGCGCGGACTTCCTCGAGATCCGTCAGGCCATGCTGCAAGCGGCGCGCGGCTGAACGCCGCCGCCGTTCGTCGCGCTTGCGATCAGGCTCTTAACATGGATTGCGGACGGATTGATCGATCCGGACCGGTCGCGGACACGTCTGTCCGCCGGTCACGATCCCCCGCACCGGCCCCGCCCCTTGTCCCCGAAGGCTATGGGACGCACGGTCCGGATCGATCGCCGTGCCGGCATCGGGTCAACACCGCCCGATGCCGGCCTCAACCAATATTGCAACAGCCGATCATGGCGGCCGCGAGTTCATCCAGCGCCACCTCGCGCGACGCGGCATCGAGTTCGATGGCGGCCGTCGGCGCTTCGGCGACCAGCGCGGTCTTGCGGTCCTGCGCGAAGGTATCGCAGCCGGCTTCGCGCAACAGCTTAAGTCCCTTCGCGCCATCGCTGCCCATGCCGGTCAGCACCGCGCCCACTGCGGGAACCGCGCCACGCGCGATCGAGCCGTAGAGCAGATTGGCGGAAGGTCGCGCGCCCTCGATCGGTTCGCGCGCGATCAGGCGGATGCGCGGCGGCGTACCCGGTTCCACCACGACATGGCATTCGGGATCGGCGGCGATGTGGATCGTGCCCTGGCTGAGCGCCGCGCCGTCCTTCGCCGCCTTCACCGCGCACTTCAGGTCGCCGTTCAGCCGTTTGATGAACGTTTCGACGAGGGCCGGCTCCGCCTGGAGGGCGACGATGGTCGGCGGGCAATTGGACGGGAAATCGGAAAGGAGCGTCGTCAGCGCGTCGATCCCGCCCATCGAGGCGCTGCACGCCACGATGCGGCCGTTCCATTCGAACTGGGCATCGACCTGCTTCTGGTCCCGCACGGTCTTGCGATCGCGCACGTTGCTGTTGGCGGCCGCCAGCACGATCTTGCCCAGCTTGCCGACCGACTTGTTGAACTGTTCCGGCGTGGCGCGCAGCGGCTTGGGAAAGCACTCCACCGCGCCCAGCTCGAACGCCTTGAGCGAGGTTTCGGTGCCCGCCTGCGTCAGGCTCGACAGCATGACCACCGGCAGCGGATTGTGCTCCATGATTTCTTCAAGGAACTCGATTCCGCTCATGCCCGGCATTTCGACGTCGAGCGTGATCACGTTCGGGCGCAGCGCGTCGATCTGATCGCGCGCTTCTGCGGCATTGGCCGCCGCGCCCACGACCCGGACGTTCTTCGCCTGGTCCAGAATATCCGAAAACAGCGCGCGCATCGCGGCTGAATCGTCAACGACAAGAACTCTTGCTTCGTGCATTTGCTTGCAAACCTTCGCCTGCAGGCGTGCCCAGGCGGCACCCCTTCACGGCAAACAGGCTTAAGGCTTTATCACCCAGCAAATTGCATCCGCAGGGATAGGTATCTCAACCTAGGTTCCCCTCAAGGCAGCCTTTGCGCCTCGATGGTTAAGAAGCATTCCAGCGAAAACGGCCGGGCCGCCAGCCCGCCGGGATCGGATGCACGCCACGCGAAGGAACCGTCACGATGCCGACCATAACCCTGCCATCGCGCTGCGATCGGGCCGCCGCCGAAGCGGTGCTGCCCTCGATGATCGCATCGCTTGGTTCAGGCCCGCTGCAGATCGACGCGCGCGAATGCACGCAGATCGGGCAGGCCATGTTGCAATTGCTGGTCAGCGCGCGCCGTTCGCAAGGCGGAGCAACCATTCTCCCCTCGCCCGTCCTGCAGGACATTGCCCGGCTGGCGGGCCTGGAAGCCGACCTGTTCGATGGAGGCGCGGCATGACCAGCGAGGAAATCCAGGCGATCTTCTTCGCGGAATGCGAGGAATCGCTGGCCGCCGCCGAAACCGGGCTGGCCGCCTGCCAGCAGGGCACGCAGGACGAGGATACGGTCAACGCGGTGTTCCGTGGCGTCCATTCGATCAAGGGTGGCGCGGGCGCGTTCGGCTTCATCGCACTCCAGGCGTTCACGCACACGTTCGAGACGCTGCTTTCGGATGTGCGCGATGGCACCGTGCCGCTGACCGAACCGCTGATCGAGCTGCTGCTGCGCGCACTCGACACGCGGTGTACTGCTGTGTTTATGGGGAAAAATGCCGTAAAATCAGTGCGCGAGATGCTGGGCTTGCTTGGCAGCGGGTATGCCGTTGAAGGCCATCTGGTCCCCGCAAATGACCGGAATTCCGCGACTTTCGACCCCAGTTTTGATATTGCCGATGGCCATATGGTCCCCAAGCGGCGAAAGCCCGGGCGCCGGGCACTGCTCGATGGCAACTTTGCGCGGCGCAAGCTGCCGCTGCGCGAGACGGAATACTGCATCTGGGATACCGAACTTGCGGGCTTTGGCCTGCGCGTCAGGCCCACGGGCAACACCTACTGGTTCGTTCGTCTGCGCCATCGCGGCAAGCATCGCCGGATCACATTGGGCCGGTCTGATGAACTCGCGGCAGAGCTTGCCCGGGCACAGGCCCGGCGCTTGCTTGCCGAAGTGGCGCTCGATGGTCTGCCTAAACGCGCCGTGGTCAAGGCGACGCCGATCCTGTCGGATTTTGTCTATACCTACTGGGACGATCTTTCACGGGTCTGGAAAACGTCGACGACCAAGCGAAACTGGAACGCATGGAAAACTGTCATTGCACCCACGTTCGGTGCGGTGCGCGTGGCAGATCTCCTCCCCGCCGACATTCACCGCTGGCGCGACGACTGTTCAGGTCCGCGGGAAGCGCTGTTCAATCGCGCTCTGCCCGTCTTGGCGGCGCTGCTCAAATATGCCGAGGCGCTGTGTCTTCGGCGCAAGGGTTCCAACCCCTGTCGCGGAATGCCGCGCTACAAACGTGAGCCGAAGGAGCGATACCTGACGCCAGCCGAGTATCGCCGGATCGGTGCGGCCCTGCGTGAGCAGGAAGCGGCCTATCCCGCACAGGTCGCAATCGTGCGGCTGCTGCTGTTCACCGGCGCGCGCGTCGGCGAGATCCTAAACCTTCGTTGGGAGTGGGTGCAGCCGCCGCGTTTGCTACTGCCAGACAGCAAGACCGGAGCAAAAACGATCTGGCTCAACAGTCAGGCGCTTGAAGTGCTGGAAGGGATCGAGCGGCACGGGGTCACCACTCTTGTGTTCCCAAACAGCGCCAGGACAAAGCCGCTTAATTTCGAGAACTGGTGGCTCCCCTTCCGTGCGCGCTGTGCCTTGCCCGATGTCCGCGTCCACGACCTGCGGCATAGCTTTGCCTCGACCGCGATTATGGACAACGTGCCGCTTGCCACCATCGGCAGACTTCTCGGGCATGTCCTTCCCGAGACGACCGCCAAATACGCCCACTTGTCGGATGACGTGATCGGCGATGCCGCCGACCGCATCGCGGGATCGCTGGCGCAGGCCATCGGGCTGCGTCAATGACCGCCGCCAGTCTCAAGCGGATCGTTGAGGAGGCGCTCGCCGAGGTCGGCGCAAACGTCAATTTCCTGCTCGTGCCCAAAGGCAAGGCACGGTCCACCACCTGGCTTGGGATCGAGCATGGCTTCGGCATCCGCCATTACCCAAGTGGCCGCAATGTCTACATCGTGCAGACGCGCATGGCGGGGAGGCTGCGGACGGTCACCATCGGCCCGGCCTCGGTCCTTACCCGGCATCAGGCACAGATGGTCGCGCGGCGCGTCATCGCCTACGCGCAGGTCGGTCGCGATCCGGCGACCGACCGTAAACGCATCCGCTCCGCGCCCCGGTTCGACGATTTTCTGGAGGAGTATTGGTCCCGCTGGTCGCCTCAATGGAAGGCATCGACGCTTGCGACACATGACGGCTATCGCCGCCAGTATCTCGACGGCGCCTTCAAGGGCGTCTTCATCGACGAACTGAACGAAGAGCATGTCACAAAGTGGTTCGCGGACCTGAACAATCGAACCGGTCCGGGGGCAGCGAACCGGACGCTCGAGATCCTAAAGAACATGCTCAACAAGGCCGAGGTTTGGGGATACCGGCTCGAAAACACCAATCCCTGCCGGTCGGTCAGGCCGAACAAGCGCCGCCAGTGCGAGCGCTTCCTGTCTGCCGAGGAATTGGCCCGGTTAGGGGAAGTGCTCACCGAACTGCGCGCCGGCGACAATCTCACGATCCGTTCAGGCTGCGCGGTCATCACCCTGCTGTTGCTGACCGGCTGCCGTTACCGCGAGATTCTGACCCTCCAGTGGCAGGACGTGAAGGGCAATCGCCTTCTGCTGCGCGACAGCAAGACTGGCCCTCGCACGGTCTGGCTCGGTTCGGCGGCGCGCGAGGTCATCGACAGTCTGCCGCGCCATCCGAAGATCCCTTGGCTGTTCTGGAATTACCAGTACCGCAGGCCGATCGGCTGCATCCAACATCTCTGGAGGACGATCCTTGAACGGGCCAATCTTGGCAAACTGCGCATCCACGACCTCCGCCATACATTCGCCAGCCATGCCGCGATGAGCAAGGAAACCTTGCCCATGATCGGGCGGCTTCTAGGGCACGCCAACCACCAGTCGACTGCGCGCTATGCCCATCTCGATGATGAGCATTTACTCGATGCAGCGCAACAGATCGGGGATGCGGTCTATAACCTGATCAAATGACTGTATTCGTTGCGTGATGGCTAACCCGGCTTATTCACCGCGTTGGGCCGAGAGGGTTGGCGGGAGTGGCATAAGCCTCTGATCTGAATTAGGAACTGGGTGTCTAAGCCGAACCTGCCGCAGGGCAGAAGATGCCACAGGCCACCCCGCCATGACCGACGATACTGCAAACCCATTCCGATTCCCAGCAGTGCGCAGCCGGAAAGTCACAGCCGCCTTTGATGGTGGTCGGCTGACCTCGGACGGCGGCGTCCTGCTACTGGCACAGGCTGAGCGCGCGATGGGCATCTGCCGTCGGCTTGCCGCTTGCATAGCCGACCCGCGTGACCCTGGCCGGGTGATCCATGCGCTGCCCGACATCCTGCGCGCCCGGGTGTTCGCGATCGCTTGCGGATACGAGGATGCCGACGATCTCGACGCCCTTCGCGACGATCCCGGCTTCCGCCTGGCGCTGGGCAAGCTGCCGGGCTCCGGTGCCGGGCTTGCGAGCCAACCCACGATGAGCCGCTGGGAGAACGCGCCGACCACGCGCGAACTGGCGAAGTTGATGGCCGCCATGATCGATATCTACTGCGCCAGCTATCCCACTTCGCCGGCGGCGGTGACGTTGGATATCGATGACACCTGCGATGTCGTCCACGGCTATCAGCAGCTCTCGTTCTGGAACGGGCACCATGGCGAGCGCTGCTTCCTGCCGATCCACGTCTACGACACCGCCAGTGGCCGGCCGGTGGCGATGCTGCTTCGCACCGGCAAGACGCCATCTGGCGCCGAAGCTGCTGGCCACATCCGGCGTCTGGTGCGTCACATCCGCCGGCACTGGCCCGATACCCACCTCACCATCCGCGGTGACGGGCACTATGGCCGCCCCGAGGTCATGGCGTTCTGCGAGGCGTACGGCATCGATTACGTGTTCGGCCTGCCAACCAACGCTGCGCTGCGGGCCGATCCCGCCATCGTCGCCGTCGCCGATACCTGCGCGGTCAAGCGGGCCGAGGAGCAGCGTGTGATCCTGCGAAACTATGCCGAGACCCGCTACGGCGCCAAAAGCTGGAAGGGCCAGCGCCGCGTCGTCGCCCGGATCGAGGCCAGCACGCTGGGCATGGACATCCGCTATGTCGTCACTTCGCTGACCCAAGGCTCGGCCGAGCACATCTACGACACGCTCTACTGTGCCCGCGGCCAGGCCGAAAACCTGATCAAGCGGCACAAGACCCAGCTCGCCAGCGATCGCACCTCGTGCCGCTCGGCCAATGCCAACCAGATGCGCCTCATTCTGCACACCGCCGCCTACTGGCTCCTGTGGCGGATCCAGCAAGAAATCCCAAAATCTGCCGCGCTTGCCGTCGCCGAGTTCGCAACGATCCGCCTCCGGTTGCTCAAGGTCGCCGCCCGCGTCATTGAATCCGCAACGCGCATCCGCATCGCCTTCGCGTCAGCATGCCCCGATGCCGCCACGTTCAAGGCCGTCGCCACCAACCTTCGGCCTGCTCCTACATAGCCCGCGCGGCCGTGCCGCCGAACCGCAAGCCCCCCTCCATTAACCCCGAAAAGCCCATCGATCCCACCGCGGTGAAAAACACCGCCAGAGGCGCTCGTCCGGATCACATCACCGAAAACGCATCGCCACCCAACAAGCCCGGAACCTCAGTCTCATGAATAGGCCGGGCTAACGGTGTATCCTTCGCTAACCTGCGAGACGAAAAGGTAGAAGGGCTGCGGCAATTATCGCAATCCCATCCGGTCCATCTTCTTCAGCAGCCCAACACGCGACAAGCCAAGTTCGCGCGCGCTGTGAGTGTGATTGTGACCCGTTCGCTCCAGCGCCTCCAAAATGCGTCGGCGCTCCAGAGCTGCAACTTCTTCTTCCAGCGTCTGAGGGTGAGGCAGGGCATCGATCTCCTCCCTTGCTCCCGTAGCGAATGCCATATCCCGCACGTCAATGGCTGCCCCCTCGGCCAGAGCTGCGGCGCATTCGACAGCTGCTTGCAGTTCGCGCACATTGCCGGGCCAATCTCGCTGCTTGATCCACGCCAGAGCTTCAGGAGAAAATTGGGCAAGCGAGGACACACGGCGCAGAAATATTTGCGCTAATAGAGCCTTATCTTGTCCCCTCTCGTCCAACTTTGGCGTGGCAAGCACCACACCTTTAAGCCGGTAGTAGAGGTCCTCACGGAACGAGCCTTCCGCCACGGCGGCACTCAAGTCGCGGTGGGTGGCGGCAACTATGCGCACATCAGCATGGCGCATCTCCCTAGCCCCTACTGGCTGATAGGTGCCATCGGCGAGGAAACGTAGCAGTTTGACCTGCATGACAGGCGGCATTTCGCCGATCTCGTCGAGGAACAGCGTTCCGCCATGCGCGGTCTCGACGAGCCCTGCACGGTCTGCATGGGCACCCGTGAAGCTCCCCTTGAGATGTCCAAACAGTTCGCTTTCCAAAAGGTCTGCCGGAACTGCTCCGCAGTGCACTGGCACCAAGGGCCCCTTGGCCCGTGGCGACACGGCGTGGACAGCACGTGCGACAAGTTCCTTGCCCGACCCACTGGGCCCCAGGACCATAACTGGCAGACCGGTGGGAGCCACCCGGCGTATCAACGCGCGCAATGCCACCATCGGCGGGGACTGCCCAATCAGACCCATGTTCTCGCTGGCCTCATCGCGGGCGCGCAGCGCGACCAGTTCTTGCGCAAGCTTTGCGCGTTCCACCGCACGGGCGACGACAATCTTCAGCAACTCGGGATCGACCGGCTTGGCGAGGAAATCCCACGCCCCCGCCTCAATCGCCTGCATCGCCAACGCCTGATCGGCGTGGCCAGTCATCACCACCACAGGGGCGGGCGCGAAGGTGGAGATCAGAGCGATCCCTCCTTGCGGATCATGATGCGGCGGCATGGCAAGGTCGAGTAGCACGACACTCGGCTTGTGCTTCAAAAAGGCGGCATAGGCGGAATCACCATCGCCTACTGCGACCACCTTATGGCCTTGCGCCCGCAGCCAGTCGGCAGTCAGGCGCTGAAAAGCGGGCTCATCATCGGCCAGAAGAATCATGGGTTTTCCCCAAAAGTCAGGCGGAAGCAGGTTGTCCACCCCTCGCGCCGGGTAAGGGTGGCCGTACCACCATGCGCCTCCATAATGCGACGGACGATTGCAAGGCCAAGGCCGGTGCCGCCTGGGCGGCGCGAGACGAAGGGTTTGAACAGGCTATCTGCGATTTCGGGCGCAATGCCGGGGCCATTGTCGCAAATGTCGACGCAGCGGCCATGGGCAATGATCTTACAATCGCCGCCCATCGCCTTGGCGTTGTCTACCAGATTGGCCAAGGCGCGGCGCATGGCTGCGGGGTCGGCATTCAGCATCAAGCCCTCGGGCACGTCCAAAGGTACGCCGAATCCGGCCAGATAAGACGCCAGCTCGATGGGGCGCGGCGCTATCGTCCAAGCCCGCGCATAGTCCAGAATGTCGGTGACCAGCGCGTTCATGCGCCCCACCTGCTCCCCAATCTCGGCGCGCACCTCGGGCGGGGCGCCGGTGGCTGCCATTTGCACAATGCCCAGCGGGTTACGCAGATCATGGGCAATTGTCGCGGCCAGCGCACCCAGTTCCGCCAACCTCGCTTCGCGTTCGGCCTCCACAATGCGGCGAGCGCTAACGAGGCGGCGGGCGGCCTCCTCGACCAGCGCGGCGATGCGGGCGGCGGTATGATGCAGAGCTGTAGGGGCATCCTCCCATCCAATCAGCGTGACGGCCTCGTCCACAACCGCCAATCCCGGCCCATCAGCACCAAGGCCTAGGTGCTGACGCAGCAGTGCGTTGGCCAGTTCGCCCAGCTCCCGCTCGTCTGCGGCTTGCGCCAGGGCATCACGCCAAGGCTCCACATCCAGTTTGGCGCCAGGGAACACCAGCCTGTCGGCGAGACGTTTGAGCGGCGCCATTACCAAGAGTCCAAGCGCCATTGTGCCCGCCAAGGCCGCCCATGTTGCCACAAAGCCCTCTGGCCGTCCGGCCAGTGCAAGTGGCAAAGTGGCGATCAGCGCGGATGCGCCACCCGCACCCGCCAGCAGCAGTATCCACACCAAGCCCCGTCGCGCCCAGATGTCCGCCGCCATGAAGCGATGCCGCAGCACCGCATAAACCAGCGCAACCGAATAGAGCGGCAGCGCGAGCACCGGCCAAGGATAGGCCTCGATCCCCAGCGCGGGGAAGGCAAACCCAGTGAGCGCGAGTAGCCCAATCCCGCTGGAAACGAATACTGCGCCTGCCTGATCGCGATGTAATCCACTCTGCTGGCGCCACGTTTGGAACAAGCGCAGATGGCCGGCCACCGACAGTGCCGCCGCAACAGCCAATACGCCCCAGCCCACCAACGAGGGCACAAAGGCTCCGGCAAAGCCATGCCAAGGCATGATCCGCCCCACGCCGAGCAAGATGCCCGCAAGCGAGGCCACAACAGCCACGCAATAGCTTGCCCAAGCTACCGGACGAAGCGCACCGCACAGCGCAAATGCAAAGACCAGATGCACGAAGGCCGCTGAAGGTAATGGTGACAGCGCGATCACCGTCAGCGTGAAGGAGGCGGCTTTTACGCCCAGCATTGCGGGCGCGGCCATGGCCAAACTCCACAGTGCAACCCCGCACAAGAACACCACCAGTGTCCACGCACCCGGCAGGCCGCGCGCCTTGGCCGCGACAAAGCCTGCCAGCAAAGAGCTGGCCAGCGCAGTCAGGCCCAGCGCGCCGATATAGGCCATGATGCCAAGAGCTGTATCCATCGTTGACAGCATATCATGCGTTTCCGTTCACGTCGTTAACATTCAGATGGCCCGTTCGCAGCCCGGAACTTTGAGTATCGGCCAATTTCCGCAATTGGCATGCCAATTGCGAAGCACGGGGCACGACGCGGTCAACCCGGCCGCCTACTTAAAAGGAGCCACGCCATGTTGATTCCGATTGCCGCCCTGTTGCTCACCTATGCTGTGACACTGGGGCTGGCGGGGTTGGCCGCCTTTGTGTTGCGCAGCCCGCTTTCAATCCTGTTGTCTGAACTTTGCGGAACTGAAGAGCGGTCCTCGTTCTGGACGGTCTGGTCGATGGTGATGATGATCGCGCTGCCGCTGCTGTTCGTCTCGATGGCGCGGATTGCCACGGACCCCACCGAACTAATCCAGGGCACAGTGGCGGCTACCCTGGCGGGCATTCTAATGGCGATGGCGGGCATGGGACTGGCCGTTTGGCGCCGCGTGCCGCAGCCCAATATTAAATGAGGAGGCCGCTATGCGTGTGATGATCGTGGGCGGCGGCTTTATCGGCGGACATCTGGCTGGGCGACTGCGCGCTGAGGGCTGCACGGTAATGATCGCCGGGAGGCACGGGCATGATATCGCCTCCGATCTGACACGTGACGACGCCGCCATCTGGGCCCAGCGCCTGCAGGGCTATGACGCTCTTGTAAACTGCGCGGGCGCACTGGCTACAGGAGCCGATTACGACGGTTTGCACACGCGCGGCGCGATCGCCTTGTTCGATGGCGCTGCCCAGGCCGGAGTGGATCGCGTAATTCAGATGTCCGCATTGGGCGCTGAGGATGGCACTACCGCTTACCATTCCAGCAAGCGCGCTGCAGACGAACATCTGACTACATTGGGATTGGGCTGGGCGATTGTGCGCCCCTCGCTGGTGGTAGGGCGCGGCGGGGTAGCACGAGGCTGTTCAGCGCTTTGGCAGTCTTGCCGATGTTGCCGGATATCGGCGGCGGGCTGGTCGCTCCCATCGCTATCGACGATCTTGTGGAGGCGGTTTGGCGCTTGCTCCAGCGCCCCTTGCCCATGGCTGTGGTGGTGGATGCAGTCGGGCCCGAAAAGATGCGGATAGTGGACCTGATCAGCATCTTGCGACGCTGGCAGGGCCTTGGCGCGGCGCGCAGCCTGCAGATGCCGCGTTGGATCCTTCGTGCGGTCGCAAGTCTCGGCATTGGGCCGATGACCCTCGAGAGCTTGACCATGTTGGATGCGGGCAATTCAGCGCCGGTCGAGCCTTTCGTAGCCACACTCGGTTTTACTCCGCAGCCCGTCGCACAAGCTTTGGCCCGTCATCCAGCAACGCCGAGCGATACGCTGGCGGCACGCATGTTGCCGCTCGCGCCCGCGTTGCGTGGCTTGCTCGCCGCAGTGTGGCTGGCTGGAGGCCTGGTGCCACTGTTGCTCACTCCCATGAGCCAGAACACCCATTTGCTCGCTCGCCTTGGGCTGGCGGGTACTGGGGCAGTGGGCACCGTCTGGGCCGGATCGTTGGCTGATATCGCCATAGGCTTGGCGTTAATCCTGCACTGGCGCGGGGCCGCTCTGGCAGGTGTGGTGCTGATGAGCGTTTACAGCCTGATCCTGTGCGCCATTGCGCCAGAACTCTTGGCCGATCCCTTTGGCGCCTTGGTTAAAAATCTCGCGGTTCTCGGCCTGTCTTTGGCCGTCCATGCGATGGAGAATCCCCATGCATGATTATCTGCTCCTCAAGACAGTCCATATCCTTAGCTCCACCCTGTTGTTCGGCACAGGGCTTGGCACCGCCTTCCATGGCTGGATGGCCAATCGCTCGGGCGTGCTGGCGGCTCGTCGGGTGGTCAATCGCAATGTGGAACTGGCGGATTGGCTGTTCACTACACCCGCAGTCATCGTGCAGCCGGTGACCGGGGTTTGGTTGGCGCAACTGGCTGGGTACCCCCTGACAACGCCGTGGCTGATGGCTGCAATTGTGCTCTACGTCCTTGTGGGAGCCTGCTGGCTCCCGGTGGTGGCGATCCAGATCCAGATGCGCCGCATCGCCGAGGCTACCCCTGACGGCGAAGCACTGCCCAGACACTATCACCGTCTCGCGCGCTGGTGGTTCGCACTTGGATGGCCGGCCTTTATCGGAGTCATCATCATTTTCTGGCTGATGGTGGCCAAGCCGGAGCTTGCATTGTGACCGAACCGCTTTTCCGCCGTCTGCTGGGAGACGCCATCGATGGCTCGCCGTCAGTGCTGCGCCGTGCCCACGATTCCAATGACTGCCAGACGTGGGTTGGAAAGGCGCAAGTTGTGGCTAGCCGCAATCCGATCGCCCGCGCCTTGTGCTGGATGATGGGCTTGCCGAAGGCCGGAAACGACATTCCTGTGACCGTGGTGTTCGAGCGACATGGGGAGGCCGAAGTTTGGCGCCGCGACTTTGCGGGCCGAACCTACCATAGCCGGTTTATTGCGCGCGACGGCCTGATTGTGGAGAAGATGGGGCCTGCCACCAACCGGTTCCGGGTGCGCGTGGAAGACGGAAGGCTGCACCTCGATCTCGTGGCCTTCCGGTTTTTTGGGCTGCCGTTTCCAACATGGCTCAGTCCGCGGTGTCCCGCTACTGAAAGCGAAGTGGATGGGCGCTATCGTTTTGACGTGCCTATTCTCCTGCCCTTCCTGGGTTTTGCAATCCGTTACACCGGCTTGATGGAGGAGCTTCATGATTGACCAAGGCCCCATCATTCTGTTCGACGCGCAATGCGTACTGTGCTCTGCCAATGCACAGTTTATCCTGAAGCATGATCGGCTAGGCCGCTATCGCTTGGCTTCGATGCAAGGGGAGGTCGGCGCAGCGCTTTTTCGGCAGCACGGGATAGATCCAGCAAATCCGGATACGATCCTGTTGATCGAAGGAGACCGGGTACTACGTGACAGCGAGGCCGTGATCGCAATCTACACGGGGCTTGGCTGGCCTTGGCGCATTGCGGGCATCGGACTGCTCGCGCCCAGAGCGCTGCGCGATCCTGTCTACCACTGGATCGCTCGCAATCGCTACCGGCTGTTTGGCAAGCGCGAGACCTGCTGGGTGCCTGCTGCCGAATACGCGGAAAGGGTCTTGTTATGAACGGGCCCAATCTGCTGCGCGGACGTGTGATCGGTGGCATGACCCTTGCCCTGGTCATCGCGCTCAGTGCCTACATCCTGATCAGCGCAAGCAAGGCCAACAACGTGGCCTTTGCCAGCCTCTGGTTTCTTGCGGTTCTACCCGCCTATCTATGCGCGCTTATTTGCTATGTGGGGGATCCGGCGGGCGACAAGCTGTCGTCTTTCTACTGGTCTGTGCCGCCGATTTTCGGTGGGCTCGTGATTGTGGGATCGGTAGTGTTTCTGCACGAAGGGGTCATTTGCATAATCATGCTCGCCCCGATCTGGCTGTGCTCTGGCTATGCCGGCGCCTTCATCTTGCGGCGCGTGCGAAGGGGGCGGTCCGATCCAGCAAAGTTTCACGCGTCGTTGCTTTTCCTCCCGCTGCTGTGCGGCAGTTTGGAAAGTCAGATCCCGATATCAGAAAAGCAGGTGACCCTAACGCGCTCCATCGTGATCCACGCCACCCCGGCTCAAATCTGGCCCTACGCGGTGGCCAATGCGCATATCAGCCCGGATGAAGGCCAATGGAATTTCGCGCAGAGTATTGTTGGCATACCTCGCCCACGCGCCACCACTATCAGCGGGCAAGGCGTCGGCGTTGTGCGCAAAGCCTACTGGGGCGATCACATCAATTTCGAGGAAAGGATCACCCAATGGCAACCGGGCCAGCGGCTTGGCTGGACCTTTGCCTTTAGCAATAGCTCACTTCAGGATTACACCGACAGACATATCTCGCCCGACGGGCAGTTCCTCAAAATTGACACTGGCGACTACACGCTGACACCGTTGAGAGACGGCACAACCAAGCTCACCCTGCGGACCAATTACATCGCCAAGACGCATGTCAATCTCTACGCGCAAATGTGGGGCGAGATCCTGCTGGGCGATATCGAAGGCAACATTCTGGCAATCATCAAGCGCCGCGCCGAAGCGGCAAATGCACTGCACTGATCTTTTGGTGCGAGTGTGATGCACGCAAGAATCTAAGGCGGAGCGGCTGCTCTCGCACCGTTCCGCTGAACGTCGCTAGCCCGATGGCTGCTTGATTACACAGATGGCCCACAGCAAGCCCCGGGAGATTCATTGCAGCCACTCCATTGAACCGTCGAAACCACTTTTTGCTCGCGTTGGGCGATTCCTTTGTGCGAATGATGGCGGATGCCAACGGTGAAGCCTTCCATCTTGAAATGGGCGCGCGAAAGTGCGGGGCTTTCGCTTGAGGATGCGGCAGCCAAGGTGGGGATAAATGCCGCCCGTGGGGTTTCAGGAGCTGACCGACTGCTCGCTCTGGAAACCGAGGAAGGCGAGGTTTCGCGGCCGGTCCTGCTGAAGATGGCAAAGATCTATCGTCGACCGCTTGTCTCGTTCTACCTAGATGAGCCTCCGGCTCGCGGGGACCGGGGCGAGGACTTCCGCACCCTGCCTGACCGACACACCGGCGGCGAGCCGCTAGTGGATGCACTGGTTCGCGATATACGTTCCCGGCAAGCCGTAGTGCGCGCCGTGCAGATGGAAGAGGAAGAGGCCGAGCCTCTCCCGTTCATAGGTTCAATGTCGCGCAACGATGGCGTTGGCCCGGTGCTTGCGTCAATCCGCCAGGTGCTTGGCCTCGATCTTGCTGCCTTCCGTGCCCAGGGATCGGCGGATGCTGGTTTTGCCTTGCTTCGAAGCCGTGTCGAAGCCGCCGGAATCTACGTGCTGCTGATCGGCAATCTCGGAAGTCACCACTCTGCGATCGATGTCGATGCTTTCAGGGGCTTCGCTCTCGCCGATCCGATTGCTCCGTTTGTCGTGATCAACGACCAGGACGCCAAGACCGCTTGGTCGTTCACCCTTCTGCATGAGGTCGCTCACCTCTGGATAGGGGCGACCGGCGTGAGCGGAGGGCATTTCGAAGGCGCGGTCGAGCAGTTCTGCAACGATGTCGCGAGCTCATTCCTGCTGCCGCAGCGTGAGCTCGACCAGCTTCTCATCACCCGCGCGACTGACCTGGGGGAAGCCGCACGATTGGTGACGGAGTTTGCCGAAGAGCGGTTGGTGAGCCGTTCCTTGGTAGCCTACCGCTTGTTCCGCGCTGACAAGATCACCGAGCGCACCTGGCGCGCGCTCACTGATACATTCAGGACCCAATGGCTGCAAAGCCGCGCGGCCCAGCGAGAACGTGCGCGGGGCATGGACGGCGGCCCCAACTACTACATTGTCCGGCGCCACCGCCTCGGCGCAGCATTGCTCAATTTCGTAGCCCGAAACATGAGCGAAGGAGTGCTCACACCCACCCGCGCAAGCAAGCTGCTGGGGGTCAAACCCCGCAGCGTTCATACGCTGCTGAGCGGTGCCGCGCTTGCCATCGAGCAGGGCGCCTGACGGATGGTGTACCTGCTTGATGCGAACGTGCTCATCACGGCGCAAAATCTATACTATCCTGTCGATGCTGTGCCCGAGTTCTGGGAATGGCTGGTCCATATGGGCAACGAGGGCAACATCAAGATGCCGATCGAGACGCTCGAAGAGGTTAAGGATGGTAGCAATGACGCCGAACGTGATCTGCTGTTCGCCTGGATTCAGGATGACGCAAACAAGGCGGCAATCCTGTTCGACCAAGACTGTGCAGGGCGGTGACAAAACCAGCCACTGGAACGCCAGCGAAGTGCTGAGCGTGGCGGAGTAAAAACCGGCCAGTGGTAAGGCTGCCCTTTTGAGGGCGGCCGGGATGTATGCCGTGGAAGTTTACGCGAGTGTTCGGCAGTTTGTGTTTGTGCAGGGGCGCAGCCAGCGAGAGGCCGCGCGGGTATTTGGATTAAGCCGGGAGACGATTGGCAAGATCTGCCGATTTTCACTGCCACCTGGCTATACGCGCACGAAGCCGGTGGAGAAGCCGAAGCTGGGGCCTTTGCTGCCGGTGGTTGACGCGATTTTGGAAGGTGACCGGACGGCGCCGGTCAAGCAGCGACACACGGCGAAGCGGATCTTCGAGCGGCTGCGCGATGAATATGGCTATGGCGGCGGCTACACGGTGGTGAAGGACTATGTCCGGCTGAGCCGGGTGCGTGGCCGCGAGACATTTGTGCCGCTGGCGCACCCACCGGGGCATGCGCAGGTGGATTTTGGCGAAGCGGTGGGCGTGATTGGCGGTGTGGAGCAGAAGATCCACTTCCTGTGCATGGATTTGCCGCAGTCCGATGCCTGTTTCGTGAAGGCTTTCCCGCGCGAGACGACCGAGGCATTTCTGGATGGGCATGTATCGGCCTTCGACTTCTTTGGCGGCATTCCCCAGTCGATCCTCTACGACAACACGACGATTGCGGTGGCCAAGATTCTGGGGGACGGCAAGCGTGAGCGCACACGTGCCTTCAGCGAGCTGGTCAGCCACTACCTGTTTTCTGACCGCTTCGGCCGACCCGGCAAGGGGAATGACAAGGGCAAGGTCGAAGGGCTGGTCAAATACGCGCGCCGCAACTTCATGACGCCCAAGCCGCAGGCGGCGAGCTATGACGCACTGAACGCGGCTCTTTTGGAGCGCTGTCATGCGCGGCAAGGCGAACGTGCTGGCCGCCATGCCCAGACCATCGGTGAGCGCATGGTTGCTGACGTTGCGGCGCTACGCCCACTACCGCCGGTGCCATTGGAGCCATGCGAGAGGCGCAGCGCCCGTGTGTCATCGACGGCGCTGGTGCGGTATCGCGGCAATGATTACTCGGTGCCCACAAGGTTTGGGTTCCAGGATGTGGTGGTGAAGGGCTTCGTGGACGAGGTGGTGATCCTGTCCGGCGCCGAGGAGATCGCCCGCCATGTGCGCAGTTATGGCAGCGGCGATTTTGTGGCCGATCCGCTGCATTATCTGGCGCTGATCGAGACAAAGCCGAATGCTCTCGATCAGGCGGCTGCACTGCAGAATTGGGCCTTGCCCGATGTCTTTGCCCACCTGCGGCAATTGCTGGAGGGACGCATGGGCCGCAAGGGCAAGCGCGAGTATATCCAGGTCTTGCGCTTGCTGGAAGCGATGCCCATGGCCGTGGTGACCCATGCTGTCACTCAGGCGATCCACATGGGCGCGATCAGCTTTGATGCGGTGAAGCAGATCGCACTGGCCAGGATGGAACGGCGGCCCGCCAGGCTTGACCTGACGACCTATCCCCACCTGCCAAGGCTGGATGTGAAGGTCACGCAGGCGGCTGATTATGCGGCTCTGATGCCCCAGGTCTCGAAGGAGATGGCAGCATGAGCCGGGCGCCCGATGACAACCTGCCCACCGGCACCACCGCTGGTGCGCCACAGGTGCTGCTGGCCCACCACCTCAAGCAACTCAAACTGCCGACCGTTTTGCGCGAATATGAGAAAGTAGCCCGGGAGTGCGCGCGTGATGGTGTCGATCATCCCCGCTATCTACTGCGCCTGATCGAACTGGAACTGATCGACCGTGAGCGGCGCACTGTCGAACGCCGGATCCGTGCTGCCCGGTTCCCGGCCGTCAAAAGCTTCGATACCTTCGACTTCACCGCCATCCCCAGCCTCAACAAGATGCTGACGCTGGATCTGGCGCGCTGCGAATATATCCTGCGGCGCGAGAATATCATTGCGCTGGGCAATAGCGGGACGGGCAAAACCCATGTGGCGCTCGCCCTGGGGCTGGCCGCCTGCCAGAAGGGCTTCACCGTGACCTTCACCACCGCCGCGGCGCTGGTGAACCAGTTACTGGAAGCCCGCGACGAGAAGCGGCTGCTCAAGATGCAGCGCGAGTTGGCTGCAGTGAAGCTGCTGATCATCGACGAACTGGGTTACGTCCCGCTCTCGCCCACCGGCGCGGAGCTGTTGTTCGAGACCTTCTCCCAGCGCTACGAACGCGGCTCCACCATCGTTACCTCCAACCTGCCGTTTGAGGACTGGACGCAGGTGCTTGGGTCCGAGCGCCTGACCGGCGCATTGCTGGATCGTTTGACCCACCACGTCAGCATCCTGACCATGAATGGTGACAGTTACCGCCTAAAGCAGTCAGCCAGTCGCCGTCGCGCCACTGCCAGCGGGGCGGAGCAAAACCAGGCCACCGTCGACGAAAACTGACCCATCAAAACGGCCAAAAGCAAAGGGCCCCGATCGGGGCCCTTTGCTTTGCACCTGCCGCAACATCAGTGGCCTACTTTTACTCCGCCACAGTGGCCGGTTTTTGCTCCGCCGTTGACAAGTGCTGGTTTGTGCAGTTGCGCCAGCGGGGCAAGCAAAAGCGGATCACACTGGGGCACCCCGGCGACATGACCGCCGATCAGGCTCGTGCCGCCGCACGGGCGGAACTTGCAAAAGCTGCGCTTGATGGGCTGCCTGCGGCACCAAAGTCGGCTCAAAAGTCTCCGGGCGCCATTCGCTTCAAAGACTATGCGCCGTTGTTTTGGAATGATTATTCGCGCCACTGGAAGCCTTCGACCAGGAGGGGCAACTATCGCGCAATCTTCAGGGAGCTCGTTTCCGAGTTCGGGAGCCAGCGAGTAGATGCCATCCGGCGCGCCGATATTCTCCGGTGGCGGGATAGCTGCGTGGAGAGGGGAGGTGCATTTAACAGAACCATTCCAATCATGTCGGTGATGATGGGCTACGCTGAACAGCTTGGGCTGCGACCGCGCGGTTCGAATCCTTGTAAGGGGACACCTCGATACAAGCGCAAGGCGGTGGAGCGCTTCCTCAGTGCCCGAGAATTCGTGCGGCTTGCCGGCAGCCTGAGGGCGCATGAGGAGATTTTCCCGATTGCCGTGCAGGCGATTCGGCTCATCATCTATACCGGCGCGAGACGAGGTGAGATTGAGACTTTGCGATGGGAATGGATTCAGCCGCCTCGTCTCATGCTCCCCGACAGCAAGACGGGGCCGAAGATCATCTATCTCAACACGCAAGCGCTGGCCGTGATCGACGCGATTCCCGACCGCTGTGAAGCCGGGCTGGTTTTCCCGGCGCAAAGATCTGGTGCCGGGATCAATCTCAACGCTGCCTGGGCCGCGATCAGAAGTCATGCGGCATTGCCGGACGTTCGCCTGCATGATCTGCGCCATAGCTTTGCTTCCATTGCCATCGCGGATGGCATTTCGTTAGTCGTAATTGGCAAGCTACTCGGTCACGCGCTTGCCGAGACTACCGAGCGCTATGCTCATCTTGCCGACGAAGCGATATCCGATGCTGCGCGTCGAGTATCCGGCTCATTGGCGCGTTGCCTGGGGCTCGCGGCATGACCCGGCTTACACTGGCGAAGATTGTCGCGGAAGAGCTTGCAACCGTCCGCGAGTTCGCGAAGGGCTCCGCCGTCAGGGGACGTCCTCGTCGAACCGAATGGTCCAAGCGCCTCCCGGGTTTTGGCATCCGCTTTTACAGCACCGGGCGCAGCGTTTACATTGTGCAGGCCCTAATGAACGGCGTCACACGAACTGTAACGCTGGGGAGCACAAAAGTACTGTCCAAGCATGAGGCGCTCAAGGTCGCGCGGCGCGTGTTGCTGCGTGCACAGGTTGGCGAAAACCCGGCGAGCGAGCGTATCCGCACGCGCAAGACGCCCAGCTACGCCGACTTTCTGGATCTCTACTGGCAGCGGGCCTCACCGAAGTGGAAGGCACGGACCCTCGACACTCAGACCCACTATCGCCGCCGCTACCTCGATAACGCCTTTGTCGGCAAATTCGTCGACGAGATCGATCAGGCCGATGTGCTGGCGTGGTTCAACCGAGTGACGGACATCGGCGGACCAGGCGCGGGCAATCGCTGCTTCGAAATCTTGCGATCTATGCTCAACCATGCAGAACGCTGGGGCTATCGACCGGAAGGCAGCAACCCGTGCACCTTCATTCGGGCAAACAAGCGCAGAAAGTGTGAGCGTTTCCTGTCTGATCAAGAGGTTGCCCGTCTCGGCAAAGTGCTCGACGCCAGACGGAAAACCGACCCATTACGGGCGATCATCATCTACATGTTGCTTCTGACCGGTTGCCGCCGATCCGAGATTACAGAGTTGACGTGGGGAGAAGTCAAAGGGAACCGGCTCCTGCTTCACGACAGCAAAACCGGACCTCGGACAGTCTGGCTGGGCGAGGAAGCCCGTATGCTGCTCTCGACACTTGAAAGGCGAGGGCCAGCTGACCCCGTTTTCTGGAACAAATGCACCAAGCGGCCTGTGCGCGACATCGAAGGCTTCTGGGCTGAAGTAAAGGCCGAGGCCGGGTTGCTTGGCGTCCGGTTGCACGATCTGCGCCACAGCTTTGCCAGCCATGCCGCCGCTCGGTCGGAAACCCTGCCGATGATCAGCAAGTTGCTCGGCCATGCCCGACTGCAATCGACATCGCGGTACGCGCATCTGGACGATACTCCATTGCTCGATGCCGCCGAGCGGATCGGCAATCTCATCGCCGAAGCTATGTGCAATGACAGCACATTGAATAGTCACACAAGGTGTGATAGTGAGAGCCTCATTCATGCCCGGTAAGCAACGAACCCGCATCTACAAAAGCCGCTGGTTCGCCAAATTCGCGATCCGGGCTGGCATCAGCGACGCGACACTTGTTGCGGCCATCGTTCAGGCAGAACAAGGCCTTATCGACGCCGATCTTGGCGGCGGCCTCATCAAGCAGCGTGTCGCGCGCCAAGGAGAAGGAAAATCGGGCGGTTACCGCACGCTGGTCTTCTTTCGTCACGAGGATAGGGCGGTGTTCGCATTTGGCTTCGCCAAAAGCGGCAAAGCCAACCTCAACGCGATTGAATTACGGACCTACAAGCGGGCCGCCGGAATTATGCTCGGCCTGACGCAGGCGCAGATCGATACCGAAGTGCGTGAAGGAAGATTGTTCGAGGTGAATGACGATGCCCAAGACCTATAAGAGCGAGGCGCTAGCAGCCGTCCATGAGATGATGGAAGGGCTCCATGAGGCTGGCGCCATCGACAAGCAGACTTTGCGGGAATTCGACGAGGCTTGCCTTGCTCCTGCGGTGCCGCTCGCAGCCGAAGAAATCAAAGCGATCCGTGAAGCGCAGCACGTCTCGCAGCCAGTCTTTGCGCGCTATCTCAATGTATCCAAGAACCTTGTTTCCGATTGGGAGCGAGGGAAAAAGAGGCCGGGGGGTCCCGCGCTGCGACTACTTTCGATCATCCAACGTAAGGGTCTCGACGCAGTCGCCTGAGAACTCGCGTTACCGATCCCGTTGAATCCTCCTGGTAGCATTTCGGCGCGTTCCGCGCCGATCGACCTGACAGGCCCATTTGGGCCTGTCAGGTCGATTTGCCGTGGTTTCCCTACCGATTTGCCCATGGTAGGACAAGTCGCAATTTGACCCACTGGCTGTTGATTTCTGCTGAGAGTTGACCCGGGAGGGGCGTAAATTTCCACTGAGAAGTGACCCATGTTTTGACCTTCCCCCTGGCTGACAGGTCGGGGGAACGAGGAGTGATCGACATGGACCTTTTGAGTGTGATCCGCCGTTGGCATTTTCGCGAAGAGCTGCCGATCCGGGAGATTGAGCGGCGGACGGGATTGTCGCGCAACACGATCCGCAAGTACCTGCGCGCCGAGACTTTGGTGCCGCAGTTCAGGGTTCCGGAGCGGCCGAGCAAGCTGGACCCGTTTGCCGAGAAGTTGACGGCGTGGCTGCGGGTTGAGGCGGGCAAGTCGCGCAAGCAGAAGCGGACGGCGAAGCAGCTTTATGCGGACCTGACGGTGCTTGGCTTCACCGGTTCCTATGGCCGTGTCGCGGCCTTTGTCCGGGAGTGGAAGCTCGAGCGGCAACGCGATCAGCAGACCAGTGGGCGGGGAACGTTCGTGCCGCTGGCGTTCCAGCCCGGCGAGGCGTTCCAGTTCGACTGGAGCGAGGATTACGCACTGCTTGGCGGCAAGGTGGTCAAGCTGCAGGTGGCCCACACCAAGCTGTCGCACAGCCGGGCATTCGTCGTCAGGGCCTACCTGCTCCAGACCCACGAGATGTTGTTCGATGCGTTGACGCAGGCCTTCAGGGTTCTGGGTGGCATTCCCCAGCGCGGGATTTTCGACAACATGAAGACTGCGGTCGACCGGATCGGTTCGGGCAAGGCCCGGCAGGTCAACGCCCGGTTCGCGGCGATGGTCAGCCACTATCTGTTCGAGGCGGAGTTCTGTAATCCGGCCTCGGGTTGGGAGAAAGGGCAGGTCGAGAAGAACGTCCAGGATGCCCGGCACCGGCTGTGGCAGCCGATGCCCAGCTTCCCCGATCTGGCGGCGCTCAATGCCTGGCTCGAGGTTCAGTGCATCGCGCAATGGCCGCAGATCCAGCATGGTGTGCTGCCCGGCACCATTGCCGACGTGCATGCCGCCGAAGTGGGCTGCCTGATGCCGCTGGGCCGGCCCTTCGACGGCTTCGTCGAGCATGCCAAGCGGGTATCGCCGACCTGCCTGGTGACGTTCGAACGCATCCGCTACAGCGTGCCGGCATCGTTCGCCAACCAGCGGGTGAGCTTGCGGGCCTACCCGGAGCGGATCGTCATCGTCGCCGAAGGGCAGATCCTGTGCGAGCACGCCCGGATCATCGAGCGCTCCCATGATCACCCGGGGCGGACGATCTACGACTGGCGGCATTACCTGGCAGTCATCCAGCGCAAGCCCGGTGCCTTGCGCAATGGCGCTCCCTTCCTCGAGATGCCCGGGCCCTTCCGGCGTCTCCAGGCCGGCCTGCTCAAGCGGCCCGGCGGCGACCGGGAGATGGTGGATATCCTCTCCCTGGTCCTGCATCATGACGAACAGGCCGTGCTGTACGCGGTCGAGTTGGCGCTGGAAGCCGGGCTGCCGACCAAGACCCATGTGCTGAACCTGTTGCATCGCCTGATCGACGGCAAGCCGGTCAACCCGGTCGCCATTGACGCGCCACAGGCCCTGAGCTTGCACCGCGAGCCCAAGGCCAATGTGGCCCGCTATGATGCCCTGCGTGGCAGGAGGTGGCGCCATGCGTCATGATCCCGCCAGCGCCGCCGTCGTCGTCATGCTGCGCGGCCTCAAGATGTACGGCATGGCCCAGGCTGCCGGCGACCTCGCCGAGCAAGGGGCCCCGGCCTTCGATGCTGCCGTGCCCATCCTCTCCCAGCTGCTCAAGGCCGAAGTGGCCGAGCGCGAGGTCAGGTCGATCGCCTACCAGATCAAGGCGGCCCGGTTCCCGGCCTACAAGGATCTGGCCGGCTTCGACTTTGCCGCCAGCGAGGTGAACGAGGCGCTCGTGCGCCAACTCCACCGCGGCGACTTCACGGACAATGCCGACAACGTCGTGCTGATCGGCGGGCCTGGCACCGGCAAAAGCCATCTCGCCACCGCCCTCGGCGTTCATGCCGTTGAGCATCATCGCAAGAAGGTCCGGTTCTTCGCCACGGTCGATCTGGTCAACGCCCTCGAGCAGGAAAAGGCCATGAACAAGGCCGGGCAACTCGCCGAGCGCCTGCTCCGCCTCGACCTCGTCATCCTCGATGAGCTCGGCTATCTGCCGTTCAGCCCATCAGGCGGCGCCCTGCTGTTCCACCTGCTCAGCAAACTCTACGAGCGCACCAGCGTGGTCATCACCACAAACCTCTCCTTCTCCGAGTGGGCCGGCGTGTTCGGCGATGCCAAGATGACCACCGCTCTGCTCGACCGTCTCACGCATCACTGCCACATCATCGAGACCGGAAACGATAGCTTCCGCTTCAAGGCCAGCACCGCTGCCCCAAAATCCAGAAAGGAAAAATCACCCGCTTGACCCAAACCCCGCAGCGCGGGACATAACACCCACCAGGGTCACTTCTCGATGAAAATCCCGGGTCAACTCTCAGCAGAAATCAACACTTCTGCCCGTCCAACTGACGAATGATACGGGATAGCTCATCGAACATGCGGCCCTCCGCGGAATGCAGGGGAAGATTATCGTGTTTTTGTTTTGTTCGCCAGCGTGAGGAATTCGAAACCCACCACAATATCGCTTGCCTGTTTGGAACCGAGCTCCGTCAAACTGAGCTTATCCCTTGGCGAACGCCACATTTATGACCTTACCGCCCTCCCGGATCGTATCGAGGTAGTCGCTCCACCACTGCGCCATGCGAACACGTTCATCCCAGTGCTTGCCACGGTGGTAGACGCCGCGAACGGCGTTGCTATCACCATGGGCCAATCCTCGTTCGATCGCGTCCGGATTCCAGAGGCCGCTCTCGTTCAGCATGGTTGAAGCGGTTGCCCGTAGACCATGAGCGGTGACCTCGTCCTTTGTGAAGCCCATCCGGCGGAAGGCGGCATTCAAGGTGTTCTCACTCATCGGGCGAACAGAAGCACGGGCGGAGGGGAATACATAGCCCTCGGTACCGACCATCTCGGCAAGTTCCTTGAGATACCCGACCACCTGCGTGGACAACGGCACGGCATGAGGACGGCGCGCCTTCATCTTGCCCTCTGGGATGCGCCAGACGCCTTCTTCCAGATCGATCTCCTTCCAATCGGCATGCCGTAGCTCGCCAGGGCGCACAAAGACATGGGGTGCGATGAGCAGGGCGTACCGGGTGATGAAGTTGCCGGTGTAGTCCTGGATTGCGCGCAGCAGCCCGCCAAGATCCTTTGGCTCAAGGATCGCTGCATAGTGTTTTGCCTTGGGCGTGATCAGCGCCCCGCGGAGCATGGTCGTAGGGTCGCCTTTGCAGCGCGTCGTGGCAACCCCATAGCGAAATACACGGCTCGCAAAGGACCGGGTCTTTTTGGCGGTCTCGTGCTTGCCCTTCGCTTCGAGGCGTTTGAGGGGAGCCAGCACCTCGAACGGCTCAATTTCGTCGATCGGGCGGCTGCCGATGGCATCCGTCAGCTGGTCGAGGAAGAAGTTGGCCTTGATGATGGTCGCATCCGCCCGACCGTTCTGCACCATCATCTCATCAATGTACTCGCGTGCCACAGCCTCGAATGTCTGGGCGGAAAGGAAGTCCGAACGGATCTTCTGCTTGCGCTTCTCCATCGCCGGGTCACCGCCCGACGCGACTTTGACGCGAGCCTCGTAGGCCGCTTGGCGCGCGTCTTTGAGATTGATTTCGGGATAGGAGCCGATTGAGAGCTTCTTCTCAACGGTGCCGATTCGATAGCGAAATCGCCAGAGTTTGCCGCCCGATGGGGAGACCTCGATATACAAGCCGCGGTCATCGGCGACCTTGTACGGTTTGTCCTTTGGCTTGAGTGCGCGAAGCCGAGTTTCGGTCAGAGGCATGTGCGGGCCTTTTCCCAATGTGGTTTTCGCAAAGGCCCGCAAAAGGCCCGCAAAAATGTGCGGAACCCCCGAGAAAAGGCGGGACGATCCGGCACGATCCAAGGGCCAATTCCCTTGGATTTCTGCGGGTTTAATACACTTTTTGGGATGTTCCGAGAAGAACAAATGGTGCCCAGAAGAGGACTCGAACCTCCACGCCCTTTCGAGCGCCGCCACCTGAAGACGGTGCGTCTACCAATTCCGCCATCTGGGCACGGAGGCGATGGGCCAGAACGCTCATCGCCGGGTAGGAGCGCGCCGATACGGGATGGATTCGCGGGTGTCAACCGCGACGTGTCGAATGGTGCCGACTCTTTTTCTAGGCCATTGAATTTGGCCATTGCAGCGTGCAAAGGCTTTCGCACGCGCGGCGGGCAATCCGGTCCGCGCACGGCTATTTTCTGGCGGGTTGACGGATATGGGCAAGGGCAGGACGCGCGATCTTGAAGGCAGGCTGGTCACGTTGATCGGCGGCAGCGGCTTTTTCGGCACGCATCTGGCGCAGGAACTGCTGGCACGCGGCGCGCGCCTGCGGATCTGCAGCCGGCATCCGGAAAAGGCGTTTCATCTCAAGCCGCTGGGCAATCTTGGCCAGGTGCAGTTCCTGCGCGTGGATGTGAACAAGCCTGATGCGGTCGCCGCCGCCGTCTTTGGTGCGGACGCGGTCGTGAACCTGGTCGGGGCCTTCAAGGGCGATCTCGACGCGATTCAAGGCGAGGGCGCCGGGCGCATCGCCGCCGCGGCGGCGCAGGCCGGGGCGGGCGCGTTCGTGCATATCTCGGCGCTGGGCGCCGACGCCGGGTCGCCCGTGGCCTACGCGCGGACCAAGGCCGAAGGCGAGGCGGCGGTGCGCGCCGCGTTCCCCGGCGCAACGATCCTGCGCCCGTCGGTGCTGTTTGGCGACGATGACCAGTTCGTCACCATGTTCGGGCGGATCATCGCGGCGTTCCCGGTGGTGCCGGTATTCGGTCCGGATGCGCGGTTGCAGCCGCTGAGCGTGGACGACGCGGCCGAAGCGGTCGGCAACGCGTTGGCGCATCCTGAAGCCCATGCGGGCAAGGTCTATGAGCTGGCGGGTCCCGAAGTGATCACGATGGGCGATCTCAACCGCCGGATCGCCCGGGCGGAAGCGCGCGAGCGCACGTTCATCGATCTGCCCGATGGCGTGTCCGGCCTGATCGCGGCTTTCGGCTGGCTGCCCGGCGCACCGCTGACGCGGGACCAGTGGTTGCTGCTCAAGGCGGGTAGTGCCGCGACGGGAACGGTGCCGGGCATCCGCGACTTGGGCGTGCATCCGCGACCGCTGGCGCTGTTCCTGGAGCGGTGGATGGTTCGCTTCCGCAAGCAGGGCCGTTTCGGTTCAAAGCCCCGCGCGGCCTGATTCCTGCCAAGGCAGCGCGTGAACGCCGGGGTCAGGCGTTCACGTCGCCATAGTGCGAGGGCGGCTGGATCACGTCCATGCGTTCGGACAGGAGCGGGCGGAAGCTGGGCCGGCTCTTGAACACCGAATACCAGCCGCGCGCCTGTTCGTGCTGTGACCAGTCGATGCCGCCGAGGTAGTCCGCCACCGAAATCTGCGCGGCGGCGGCAAGGTCGGCGAGGCTCATCGTCGCGCCGGCCAGCCAGGGACGGTTGTCGATCAGGTAGTCGATATAGTCGAGATGGGCGTTGGCCAGCCGCATCGCTTCACGCAGCAGGCGGCTGTCCGGCGGCTGGCGGTAGATCAGCCGCTTGCGCATCCGTTCTTCCATCAGCGGGTGCGTTACGTCGGCGAAGAAATTTTCGTCGAATAGCGCCACCAGCCGGCGTATTTCGGCGCGGTTGGCGGCGGTGCCGTTGATCATCGGCGTCTTGTCGACCGTTTCCTCGAAGTATTCGCAGATCGCCCGGCTGTCGACCAGCGTGATCTCGCGCTCCGGATTGTGCAGCACCGGCGTGCGGCCGGCGGGGTTCATGCGCGTGAATTCGTCGCGCTGTTCCCACGGATTTTCGCGCCACAGTTCATAGCCGACACCCTTTTCGCTAAGCAGCAGGCGAACCTTGCGGCTGAACGGGCAAAGGGGAAACTGATAGAGTTGCCACATGGGGACATTCCATGGCGCAGGGCCACGGGCGAAGTCCAGCCGCCATCGGCGGGGTTCCCCACAATTTCGCATCCGCCTGGGGGAAGGCAGACGGGCGGCAGACGGTCGGAGCGGGCGGACGCGTCGGCGCGCGCTGCCCGCTCCGGGCAGGTCGAGATGCTATCCGAACAGGCGCAATCTTTCCCGCAGCGCGTCGATGGCGATCTTCTCGATACTGGCGGCCGGGCAATCGGCCGTCAGCAGCGAGGCGAGCGAACGCTGTTTCTGGCCGATCATGTCGATCGCCTGCAGGGTGGTCATGTGGCGGACGACGATATCGGGATCGAGGCAGAGCGACGCGCCGAGCGCTTCGACTTCCTGCGACAGTTCCTCAAGGACGATGGCGATCTGCCGGTGGGTTGCCTCCTGGTTCATCGATATCCTCCATGCGTCAGGCGGCTTCGGCGAGCTGGGCTTCGTTGCTCAGCGCGGCGAGGTTGAGAACCATGACCATGCGTTCGTCGATGGCGGCAAGCCCTTCGAGGAACGGAATGACCGTGTCGTGGCCGGTGCTGGGCGGGGGCGGCTGCAACGCCTCTTCCGGCACGGTGACGATGTCGCTGACGGCATCCACGATCCATCCGCCGATCTGGGCATCCATCTGGGTGACGATGATCGCGTGGCGGGGGGTGGGTTCGGTCGGGTTCCAGCCGAGGCGGGCGGCAAGATCGACCACGGGCAGCACGGTGCCACGCAGGTTGACCACGCCCGCGACATAGGAAGGCACGCGGGGCAGGCGCGTGGTGGGTGACCAGGCGCGGATCTCGCGGATGGACATGATGTCCAGCCCGAAGACCTGGCCTTCGACTTCGAAAGTGATCAGTTCGCGGATCATCGGCTTGTCTCCCGTCCAGCCATCAGTGGGTGACACGGCGGACCGCCGCGACGAGCTTGGCGGGATCGAACGGTTTCACGATCCACCCGGTCGCGCCGGCGGCGCGGGCGCGCGCCTTCTTTTCGTCCGAACTTTCAGTGGTGAGCACCAGGATCGGGCGATCGCGGTGCCGTTCGCCTTCGCGCAGGCGCTCGATCAGGCCAAAGCCGTCCAGACGGGGCATGTTGATGTCGGTGATGACGACATCGACTTCGTTGCTTTCCAGCCAATCGAGCGCGGCCATGCCGTCTTCGGCCTGCGCCACGTCGAAGCCGTTCGAGGCAAGGGCGTGGTTGAGCAGGGCACGCATGCTCGGGCTGTCGTCGACGGTCAGGATTCGGGTGGATTTGGTCATGTCGTGGTTCGCTTTCGAGTAAGAAGGGTTTCCTGTCAGAACAGTTCGACGTCGCCCGACGCCTTTTGCGGGCGGGTGGTGGGTTGAACGGGCGGGGCAAGGCGTTCCTCCACCAAGCGGCAGCGGACCTGCCCCGATGCCGGCCGGAAATCGACGCGGCGCGCCTGCGTGCCGCCCAGGTCCTCGCGCATCAGCACGATGCCTTCGCGGGTCAGGAAACCACGGGCGAACTCCGCATTGATCGAACCGATCTTCATCATCGTCCGGTTCACGTTCGCGCCGCCGTAAAGATGCGCCTTCAGCCGGTGCTTCCGCGCGCCCCGGGCGAGCATCTCGTTGACCAGCACTTCCATCAGATAGACGCCGTAGTGAACGTCGATCGCCGCGGACGGGTTAGCACTGGGCGGCTCGGCCAGCAGGAAGTGGTTCATGCCGCCCACGCGCACCTCCGGATCATAGAGGCAGGTTGACACGCAACTGCCAAGGACGGTGGTGAATTCCTCGTCCACGCTGTGGCTGGCGAAGGCCTGACCCTGCATGACCGTTCGCCGCTGCGGATGGGAAACAACAAGAGGTCGATGGTACATGTCAGGCAACCTTGCTGAAAGTATGCCGGGCGATCTGGTCGATCGGCGCGACGATGCTGGCGGCGCCCAGCGCGATGGCGGCCCGGGGCATCCCGAAGACCGCGCAGGTTGCTTCATCCTGCGCGATCGTCAGCGCGCCGGCGCGGGCCATGGAGAGCAGGCCCTTGGCGCCGTCGGCCCCCATGCCGGTCAGCAGGATGCCGGTCGCGTCCTTGCCCACCACGTCCGCCGCCGACTGAAACAGGGCGTCCACGCTGGGCCGGTGGCCGGAGATGCGATCGCCCCCGCGCAGTTTGGTGCGCAGAATTTGCGGGCCGCCGACCAGAAGGTGGCGATCGTTGTCCGGCGGGAAATAGATGTGGCCTGGTCGGAGCGGCAGATCGGGTTGCGCCAGCACCACGTTCGCGGCGCAGGTTTCGTCCAGCGTGCGCGCCACCGCGGCGGTGAACCGCTCGTTGATGTGCTGGACCACCAGCGTGGGCGGGCAATCGGCCGGAAACTCCGAAAGCAACGTGTGCAGGGCTTCCACGCCCCCGGTGGACGAGCCGATGACGATGACCTTGGGCGACCCCTTTCTGTCCGCCGGAGGCGGGGGAGGGGGCGCGGCGGTGATCGGCGCGGCCGGCGCGGCGTCGTTCGCGAAGCGCACTTTCGCGGCATCGCGGACCAGGCGCGCCAGCTTTCCGCCATCGTCGAGCGGCAGCGTGCCCGAAATCTGGCTCTTGGCGTAACACTCCACCGCACCCAGCGTGAGCGCGCGGGCGGTGGTTTCGTTGCCCTGCTGGGTCGCGCCCGAGACGATGATGACGGGCGTGGGGCGCAGCTTCATGATCTTCTCGAGGAAATCCAGGCCGTTCATGCCGGGCATTTCCACGTCGAGCGTGACCACGTCGGGGTCCAGCTCGCGGATCATCTGGCGGCCTTCGGCGGCGTTCGCGGCAGACGCGACCACCTCGATGTCGCCCTCCCTGGACAGGCGGGTGTGGAGGATAGCGCGCATGGTCGGAGAATCCTCGACGACGACCACGCGGATCGGGCGTTGGCTCATCGCCTGTCTCCCTTGCGATAGATCGTGGGCCCAACGCTGGTAAGGTGTTCCAGCGCCGGCCCGGTCACGCGCTCGCTGTGGCCGATGTAGAGATGCCCGCCCGGCGCCAGCTGCTGTGCGAAGCGGGCCACCAGCCGTTCCTTGGTGGGCGTGTCGAAATAGATCATGACGTTCCGGCAGAAGATGACGTCAAACTCCCCGCGCATGGGCCAGGGGCCTTGCAGGTTGAGCGAGCGGAAACGGACGAGGGCCTGCATTTCCGGCGCGATCGTGGCATCTGTGCCGTCGATCCGGCACCAGGCTTCGCGCAGGCGTTCGGGCACCGGCTTCAGATCCTCCGCGCGGTAGCGGGCGGCACTGGCCTTGTGCAGCGCGTGGACCGCGATGTCGCTGGACAGCATCCGCACGTCGCGCTGGGCGATTGCCAGCCCGGCGTTCCGTTCGGGGCCGAGCAGGGTCATCAGCAGCGACCACGTTTCCTCGCCGCTGGAGCAGCCGGCGGACCAGATGCGCAGCTTGCCGCCGCGTTCCAGCCGCTTCACGAAGTCCGGCCGCAATTCCTGCGCAAAATGCTCGAAATGATGCGCTTCGCGGTAGAAGAACGTGTGGTTCGTGGTGAGGGCGCAGATCGCGCGCGACCGTTCCTCGTTGTCCTCGCGGATGCGCATGACATAGGAGCCGAACGTGGCGCAGCCGGAATCCCGCACCAGGGGGCCAGGCGCGAATAGACGAGCATGGCCTTGCCCGGCGGCAGGACGAGCCCGGCCTCGCGGTGTGCGATCTCGCTGATGGCGGTGAAATCGTCGTTGTCGTAGATGCCCGGGCTGATCCCGGGCATCGATGGCTCGAACGCGGCGGCGATGTTCATGCGGCCTCCTGCGCCTGCGTCGGCGCCTGCGCGGCGCAGGCGGACAGGCTGCGCGCGACAAGGCCGTCCACGTCGATGATCAGCGCCACGCGTCCGTCGCCCAGGATCGTTGCCCCGGCCACGCCTTCGACGGACCGGTAATGCGTGTCGAGGCTCTTGATCACGACCTGCCGCTGATCGCGGATAGCATCGACCAGCAGCGCCGCGCGGCCGGCGCCTTCGGTTTCCACCACGATCAGCACGCCGTGGTCGGGCGCTTCGGTGGCGCCCACCGCGCCCACGGACGCGTGCAGCGGAATGATCGGAATGAACCGTCCGCGCACGTTGATCATCGCGCGCTGCGTGCCCAGGCCCTTCACCTGCTCGATGTCGGGACGCAGGCTTTCGACCACGCTGGCCAGCGGAATGACCAGCGTCTGGTCGCCCACGTTGACGACCATGCCATCGGAAATGGCCAGCGTCAGCGGCATCGTCAGGATGAACGCCGTGCCCTTGCCGGGTTCGGATTCGATGGTGATGCGGCCGCCCAGATCCTTCACGTTCTGGCGCACCACGTCCATGCCCACGCCACGGCCGGAGATGTTGGATATGGTCTGCGCGGTGGAAAAGCCGGGTGCGAAGATCAACTGGTCGATTTCTTCCTTCGACAGCTGGACATCGGCGGGCACGAGGCCCTTCTCGATCGCCTTGGCCAGCACGCGTTCCCGATCGATGCCGCGCCCGTCGTCCGAAATGCGGATCACGATGCGGCTGGAACGGTGTTCGGCCGAAAGCGTCAGCGTGCCTTCCGGGGATTTCCCGGCGGCGACGCGCTGATCCGCTTCCTCGATGCCATGGTCCACCGCGTTGCGGATCAGGTGCGTGAGCGGTTCGCCCAGCCGCTCGATCACGGTCTTGTCCAGTTCCGTGCTTTCGCCCGACATGTCCAGCCGCACATGCTTGCCGGTGGACTGGGTGAGTTCGCGCAGGATGCGCGGGACACGGCTGAACACCGAACCGATCGGCTGGGCGCGGATGGACATCGCGCTTTCCTGGATGTCGCGCGTCAGGCTTTCGAGGATGGTCAGCTCCTCGGTCGCGGCCACGCCTTCGCTGACCAGGCGTTGCGCCATCATCGCCTGCGCGATCACCAGTTCCCCGACCGCGTCGATCAGGCGATCCAGCTTGCCCAGTTCGATGCGGATCGTCTGGTTCGCCGCCGCAGCAGCAGCCGGCGCTGCCGGCGGCGCGGCGGAAGGCGCCTGGCGCGGTGGTTCCCGTACCGCCGCCGAAGCCGGGGCAGGGGCAGCGGGCGCGCCGTTGCCGGGCTTCGGCTCGGGCAACTGCACCGACGGCATGGCAAGGCCCCGCCCGATCACGAGATCGCATTCGTCACCGATGAAATCGAAGATGTCGCGAACGGCGGTTTCGATAACGTCGGTAGGAAAGCTGAAATGCCAGCCGAGATAGCCGGTTTCCGGATCGATCTTGTCGAGCGGCGGGACTTCCGAGATATCGCACAGCTCGCAGCGGCCACCCAGTTCGATGGCTTCGCGCAGCATCAGCACCGGTTCGCTGCCGTTGCGCATCGCGCCGGCGTGAGGCCGGACGCGCATTTCCCAGCGCCCCTCGGCATCATCGTCCTCGCTCTCAGCCTCGGGCGACGATCCGCCCATTGCCCCGGCGAGTTCTTCGAGCATAGCGTCGAGATCGATGTCGAGCTCCGCGTTGGGCGCGTCCTGCCCTTCCGCAACGGGTTCGGGGCGGGCTTGTCCTTGGCGGCCTTGGCCGGTTTGGCCTTCGGTTCGGGAGCCGGAGCGGCCGTGCCGCCGGCGTTGGCGGCCTGCGCGGCCGTCAGCTCGGCCAGCAAGGCGGTATCTTCCGGCGTCTCGCCGGCGCCCTGCGCCGCGGCGACATGATCGCTCAGCGTTCGGTGTGCGGGTTTCCAGCTTCCACGGCTGGCAGCGGCATGGCTGCCCGATTAGCATACTGGACGCCTGCCCCGCTCACGTTGAGAAATGTTGAGGTGTGCGCCGATGGAGCGAATCCAGCCGCTGGCGTTCGCCTCGAGCGCAGCGCCCATCGGGGAGCGGTTATGGGAACCGGCGGCCCAATCCGAAATCAATCAAAGAAAATAAATATAGTGTGGCGGAGCGGGAGGGATTCGAACCCTCGATACGCTTTTGACGTATACTCACTTTCCAGGCGAGCGCCTTCGACCACTCGGCCACCGCTCCGCATGCCTTGGAGCCACGCGCCCTAGCGGGATGAAGCGGCTTTCGCAAGGCGCGGATGCCTGCCACAAGAGACAAATGTTGCACTCGCCCGCCCGCGCCCTTCTCGCCATCATCTCGCTGGTCTCGCTCGCTGGTATGCCCGCGCGAGGCGCCACCCCCGCTCCTGCCCGGCCGCCTGCCATGGCGCCCGCCGAAATCGTCGCGGCGGCGCCGGATGCGGACTGGACACGAATCGATCCCGCAGACCTGATCGTGATGGATCTTGCCCCGGACATCCAGGGAAGCCCGCGCCGCGTGGTTATCCAGTTGCTGCCCGCCCCGTTCTCGCAAGGGTGGATAGGCAATATCCGCACGCTCGCCACCGCGCACTGGTGGGATGGCACCAGCATCAACCGCGTGCAGGACAACTATGTGGTCCAGTGGGGTGATCCCGACGGGGAGGACAAGACACGGGCGAAACCGCTTCCCGCCGGCCTCGCCCGCGTGCCGCAGGAAGACTACACGTCGAAAGTGTTCGCCGCCCCGGAAATGATCAGCCGGAAACCGGATGCCTACGCCCCGGGAACGGGCATCGACGCCGGCTGGCCGGTTGGGTTTGGCAAGGATCGCATGTGGCCGCTCCACTGCTATGGCATGGTGGGCGTAGGCCGCGACATGCCGCCGGATACCGGTTCGGGCGCGGAACTCTATGCCGTGATCGGCCATGCCCCGCGCCAGCTTGATCGCAACATCGCGCTGGTCGGCCGCGTCATCGATGGCATGGAGCACCTGTCTTCGCTGCCGAGGGGAACCGGCGAGATCGGCTTTTACAAGACCGCCCCAGAGCGTACGCCGATCCTGTCCATCCGCCAGGGCTCCGACGTGCCCGGCCTGCCCGCCTACCAGTATCTTGCCACGATCAGCGACAGTTTCCGGCGCTATGCCGACGCGCGCGCCAATCGGCGCGATCCGTTTTATATCCGGCCGGCCGGCGGCATCGACATCTGCAACCTGCCCGTCCCGGTCCGGCGCGCGAAGTGAAGGGCGAAACATATCGCCTGACAACCCCGCTATGGCGCTGGTCCGGCCCCAGTGCCGCGAACTGGTATTTCCTGACAATCGATGGCGGCGTCGGCGAAGCGCTATCCGCCACGGCGCTGATGGACCGGCTCGAACAGGGCAAGGGGCGTGGCTGGGGGTCCGTCCGCCTTCGCATCCGGATTGGCGCCAGCGCATGGCAGACCTCGGCCTTCCCCAGCAAGGAACAAGGCTGGATCGTGCCGGTGAAGGCCGCAGTCCGCCGCGCGGAAGGCCTGACCGAAGGCGACGCGGTAACCGTGGAACTTCAGTTCTGAACGTTTCCGCGCTGCCGGCCATCCCGTGACAGTGGACGTGTCACACAGAATTCGCCCGCCCCGCGCACGAAGACATGGTGTCAAGCTGGCACAATTCCCAGGCCGGGAATTATCACCATTTTGATTGTATGCCTGTAAACCCGCAGATATAGAAAAATCCGGGCATGAAGTCTTCGTGACTGGCAATTTCAGCACAAATGAGAAGATTGCCCGATCAAAAAAGGGGGTAAGCGGTGCAGGAAATGGATAAATCTGATCTGACGGCTTTAACGGTGCAACTGTTAAGTGCCTATGTCGCCAACAACAGCCTCCCCAGTAATGAGCTGGCATCGCTTATCGAAACGACGCGCAATGCACTTGCCGGAAAGGTCGAGGCGCCGGCTCCCGAAGTACCTGAATTCGTGCCCGCCGTCTCGGTCCGCAAAAGCACGGCGTCGCGCGATCATCTGATCAGCCTGATCGACGGGAAACCTTATCGCAGCCTGAAGCGGCACTTGACCAGCCACGGCCTTACTCCAGACGAATACCGTGAGCGTTACAAGCTGCCGAAGGACTATCCGATGGTGGCGCCGAGCTATTCGGAACAGCGGCGCGCGGTCGCGCAACGGCTGGGTCTGGGTCGCAAGCCCAAGGCGGCCAAGCTGGCTGCGGACCCCGTCGCCACCAAACCGGCGGCGCCCGCGAAGAAGGCGGCAAGCGCCCGGAAACCCCGCAAGGCAGCGGCTGCCGAAAGCGCCTGAAGCCTGCAAGAGCCGTGCGCCCGATCAAAAGCGCGCACGGCCGTTCCATGCTCCATGTCTGTCACGACTTGTAATCATTTGCACCCGGTTCGCGACGTTCTGTGACTTGCAGCCGGCCCGATGATCCCCGACATACCGGCAACTCGGTTGGGGCCATCGAGTCGATAATCTGGCGTGGACACCCGTCTTGCGCAGATTGAGGCAGGACCGGTTTGGAATGACTTCAGTCGAAGAAAAATCTGCGCGTGACGATCAGGCAACGGCGTCCGCGCCGTCGCCCCACCCGGCCGGATCGAGCCGGACGAAAACATGGCTCATGGCCGGTGCCGTCATCCTAGGTCTGGTTCTGATCGGCTTGGGCGCACGCTGGCTTTCCCAACGCGGCGGCGGAGAATCGCGCGGACGGCCCGCCGCGGCGGTCAATGTCGAAAAGGCGACCCGGCAGGACATGCCCGTCAGCGTCACCGCGCTGGGCACGGTTCAGCCGATCGTGACCGCCACGGTGCGCCCGCAGCTTTCGGGCGTGCTGTTCAAGCTGTTCTTCCAGGAAGGGCAGATCGTGCGGCAGGGGCAGGTGCTCGCCCAGATCGATCCGCGCCCCTACCAGCTGGCACTGGCCCAGGCGCGCGCCAACCTGGCGCGGGACGAGGCGCAACTGCGCTCGGCCCGGCTGGACCTGACGCGCTACGAAACGTTGCTCAAGCAGGATTCGATCGCACGACAGCAGGTCGATACCCAGCGCGCCACGGTGGGGCAGTTGACCGGCACGGTTGCAGCCGATCGCGCGGCGATCGGTTCGGCGGTGCTAAACCTCGATTATACCGCGATCAAGTCCCCCATTACGGGGCGCGCCGGCATCCGCCAGGTGGACATCGGCAATTATCTGACGCCTTCGGACACCAACGGCATCGTGGTGGTGACACAGGTCGATCCTATCGACGTCAGCTTTGCGCTGCCGCAAGTACAGCTCTCGCAGATCGGGCAGGCATCGGGCAGCGGCGCCGGCCTTCCCGTCGACGCGCGCGACCAGAACAGCAACGGCAAGATCGCGAGCGGCCGGTTCCTGACCTTCGACAACCAGGTCGATTCCTCCACCGGCACCGTCAAGGCGAAGGCGCGGTTCGACAATCCCGGCAGCGCGCTGTTCCCCGGCGGCTTCGTCAACATCGCGATGCTCGTCCAGACGCTGCACGATGCCGTGACGGTGCCGGTAAGCGCCGTGCGCCATGGCACGCAGGGCGATTTCGTGTTCACGCTCCAGCATGACAGCAAAGTGAAGCTGACGCCGGTGAAGATCGGCCCGAGCGCCAACAACCGCGTCGCCATCCTGTCGGGGCTTGCGGCCGGCACCACCGTCGTCACCGAAGGCGCGGACGGGCTGGAGGATGGCTCCGCCGTGAGCCTGCCGGGAGCCGGCAAGGGCGGCGGCGGAGCGACAGGCAGCAACAAGCGCGGCGCTTCCGCCAAGAGCGGCGGGAACTGATGGCGTCCGAAGACGCGCTCGACGCGCCTGCGCCCGCCGAACCCGGCGGCCCTTCCCGCCTGTTCATCCTGCGCCCGGTCGCCACCACGCTGCTGATGATCGCCGTGCTGCTGGCAGGCTTGGTCGCCTATCGCGTGCTGCCGCTGTCAGCCTTGCCGGAGGTCGATTATCCGACCATCCAGGTGTCCACACTTTACCCCGGCGCCAGCCCCGACGTGATGGCGCTGACCGTCACCTCGCCGCTGGAACGCCAGTTCGGGCAGATGCCGGGCCTCACCCGCATGACCTCGGCCTCGTCCTCGGGCGCCTCGGTCATCACCATGCAGTTCCGGCTCGACCTGTCGCTCGACGTGGCGGAACAGGAAGTGCAGGCGGCGATCAACGCGGCCAACACACTGCTGCCCAGCGACCTGCCCGCCCCGCCGATCTATGCCAAGGTCAATCCCGCCGACGCGCCGATCCTCAGCCTGGGCATTACGTCGAAAACGCGCCCCCTGGGCGAAGTGCAGGGCATCGTCGAGCGGCAATTTTCGAACAAGATCGCGCAGGTTTCGGGCGTGGGCCTCGTATCGATGTCCGCCGGCCAGCGCCCCGCCGTGCGCATCCAGGCCAACGTACCCGCGCTCGCCGCGCGCGGGCTTTCGCTGGAAACCATCCGCAGCGCGATCGGCAACGCCAATGCCAACGCCGCCAAGGGCAGCTTCGATGGCCCGACCAAGAGCTGGACGATCGACGCCAACGATCAGCTTGCCGATGCCGCCAGCTATCGCAACCTTGTCGTCGCCTATGCCGGCGGCGCGCCGGTGCGCCTGTCCGATGTCGCCACGGTGGTCCAGGGGACGGAGAACGTTCGCCTCGGCTCGTGGATGAACGGATCGCCCGCCGTGGTCATCGACGTGCAGCGCCAGCCCGGCGCCAACGTCATCGGCACGGTGGATGCAATCAAGGCCGCGCTGCCCGAACTGGAAGCGCAGCTTCCGGCCGACGTCCATGTCACGCTGCTGACCGATCGCACCGCCGGCATCCGCGCCTCGGTATCGGACGTGCAGTTCGAACTGGTGCTGGCGGTGCTGCTGGTCACGCTGGTGATCTTCCTGTTCCTGGGTTCGGTCCGCGCCACCGTCGTCGCCAGCATCGCCGTGCCGCTGTCCCTCGTGGGCGCGTTCGCGGCGATGTATTTCCTCGATTTCTCGATCAACAACCTCACGCTGATGGCGCTGACCATCGCCTCGGGCTTCGTCGTGGACGATGCGATCGTGGTGCTGGAAAACATCGCCCGTCATATCGAGGACGGGATGAAGCCGTTCGACGCCGCGCTGAAAGGCGCGAGCGAGATCGGCTTCACCATCATCTCGCTCACCGTCAGCCTGATCGCGGTGCTGATCCCGCTGCTGTTCATGGGCGACGTGGTCGGCCGCCTGTTCCGAGAATTCGCAGTGACGCTCGCGGTCACCATCCTGATCTCCGCCGTCGTCGCGCTGACGCTGGTGCCCATGCTCTCGGCCCGCTGGCTGCGGCCGGAGCACGAGGAACGCGAATACCGCGTGACCGCGTGGACGCGTGGCCAGTTCGACCGGCTGGCCGACCGCTATGCCAGCTCGCTCGACTGGGTCATGGCGCGCGGGCGGATGACCATGGTGGTCTTCGCCGGAACGCTGGTGGCCACCGGGCTGCTGTTCGCGGTCATTCCCAAGAACCTGTTTCCCGAACAGGACACCGGGCAGATCGCGGTGACGACATCGGCCGGGCAGGATGTCAGCTATGCCCGCATGGCGGCGCTTCAGCAGCAAGTGGCGCAAGCCCTGCTCGCCAATCCCGCCGTGGGCAGCCTCAGTTCCGCGATCGGCGTCGATGGCCAGAACGCCACGCTCTCGCAGGGCCGGATGTTGGTGAACCTGAAGGGCGAAGGGCAGCGCGGCGATCTCGACACGGTGCTGGGCGGACTGGAGAAAGCGGTGGCCGATATTCCCGGTGTCCGCGTCTATTTCCGCCCGGTGCAGGACCTGACCATCGACACCACGACCGGCGTCAACGCCTATCGCTTTTCGGTTCAGGGCGCCGATCAGGATCTGGTCGATCAATGGGGCGCGAAGCTGGCCACCGCGCTCAAGGCCGATAGCCATCTGCGCAACGTGACCACCAACGTGCTGGCGGACGGGCGCGCCGTGGTGGTGGACATCAACCGCGATACCGCTGGACGGCTCGGCCTCAGCGCGCTGACCATCGACAACGCGCTTTACGACGCCTTCGGGCAGCGCATCGTTTCGACCATCTACACCCAGTCCAGCCAGAACCGCGTGATTCTGGAAGCGCAGCCCGGCTCGATCGCCGACCCGCAAGCGCTGGGCGCCCTGCGCATCCCGCTGGCTGGCGGCGCCAGCGTTCCGCTCTCCACCATCGCCACGATCCGCACCGAGGCTACGCCGCTGGTGGTGGCGCGCGAGGCGCAGTTCCCGGCTGCCACGATCGGGTTCGATCTTGCCCCTGGCGTGTCGCTGGGCTCGGCCGTGCAGGCGATCGAACGGACCGAACAGGCCATCGGCATGCCACCCGCGCTGTCGACCAACTTCTCCGGCGCGGCCAGCGCGTTCAAATCCTCGCTCGGCAACGAGCTGTGGCTGATCCTCGCGGCGATCGTGGTAGTCTATATCGTGCTGGGCGTGCTCTACGAAAGCTTCGTCCACCCGGTGACCATTCTCTCCACCCTGCCCTCCGCCGGCATTGGCGCGCTGCTGGGCCTGTGGTTGACCGGTTCGGGCCTGGGCGTGATCGGCATCATCGGCATCGTTCTGCTGATCGGCATCGTGAAGAAGAACGCGATCATGATGATCGACTTCGCGCTGGAAGCGATGCGCCACGAAGGTGCCAAAGCCCGCGAAGCGATCCGTCAGGCGGCGCATCTGCGTTTCCGGCCGATCATGATGACCACCTTCGCCGCGCTGTTCGCCGCGATCCCGCTGATCTTCGGCGGCGGCATGGGCCATGAACTGCGCCAGCCGCTGGGCATCGCCATCGCCGGCGGACTGATCTTCAGCCAGGTGCTGACGCTGTTCACCACACCGGTCATCTTCCTGGCGCTGGAGGACTGGCGCGAACGCCGCGAAGCCCGCCGCGCCCCCGCGCCGGCATCGGCGGCAGGAACGGCTCCGGCCGCATGAACATTTCCGCGCCTTTCATTCGCCGGCCTGTGGGCACGATCCTGCTGACGATCGGGCTGATGCTGGCGGGCATCGGCGCGTTCTTCAGCCTGCCGGTCGCGCCGCTGCCAGCGGTCGATTTCCCGACGATCATGGTGCAGGCGAACCTGCCCGGCGCCAGCCCCTCGACCATGGCCGGCAGCGTCGCCGCGCCGCTGGAACGCCACCTCGGCACGATCGCGGGAGTCAGCGAGATGACATCCCGCTCCGGCGTCGGATCGTCGCAGATCGTGCTCCAGTTCGATCTTTCGCGCGACATCGATGGGGCGGCGCGCGATGTGCAGGCGGCGATCAACGCCTCCCGAGCGGATCTGCCCGCCACGCTCAAGACCAATCCCAGCTACCGCAAGGCGAACCCCGCCGAAGCGCCGGTGCTGATCCTCGCCCTCACCTCGCCCACGCGCAGCGCTTCGGAAATCTACGACGCGGTTTCCACGGTGGTGCAGCAGAAGCTGCTCCAGGTGCAGGGCGTGGGCAACGTGGAGCTGGGCGGCGCGGCGCTGCCTTCGGTGCGGGTGGAGGTCAACCCGCTGGCGCTATCGCGCTTCGGCATCGCGCTGGAAGACGTGCGCACCGCGCTCCAGTCCGAAAGCGCCAACCGCCCGCGCGGCGTGATGGATACCGGCACCTACAGCTGGCAGGTCTATTCCAACAAAGCGGGCCGCTATGCCGCGGATTACCGCAACACCATCATCGCCTGGCGCAACGGTGCGGCGGTGCGCCTTGCCGACATCGCAGAAGTCTCCGACGGTCCCGAAGACATCCGCACGATGGGGCTGTTCAACGGCGAACGCGCGGTGCCGATCCTCGTCAGCCGCCAGCCCGGCGCCAACATCGTCGCCACGGTGGACGCACTCAAGGCGCAACTGCCGGCCCTGCAAGCCGCGCTGCCGCCGGATATCCACCTGTCGATCGCGTCCGACCGGACGCTGACGATCCGCGCCTCGCTGCACGAGGTGGAGATCACGTCGCTGATCTCGATCCTGCTGGTGGTGCTGGTGGTGAGCCTGTTCCTGCGCAATTGGCGCGCCACGCTGATCCCTGCGGCCGCGGTCATCGCATCGCTGCTGGGCACGCTGGGCGTGATGTATCTGGCCGGCTTTTCGCTCGACAACCTCTCGCTCATGGCGCTGACCGTGGCGACGGGCTTCGTCGTCGATGACGCGATCGTGGTGGTGGAAAACGTCAGCCGCCACATCGAGGAAGGCATGAAGCCGATGGAAGCCGCGCTGAAGGGCGCGCGCGAGGTGGGTTTCACCGTGATCTCGATCTCGGTCAGCCTGATCGCGGTGTTCGTGCCGCTGATCTTCATGGGCGGCCTGGTCGGCCGTCTGTTCCGCGAATTTGCACTGACGATGTCGGTCGCTGTCGGCATCAGTCTGATCGTCTCGTTGACCACCACGCCGATGCTGGCGGCCCGGCTGCTCCGCAACGAAGAGCGCGAAAGCCGGGTCATGCGCACCGCCCGCCACGCGTTCGACTGGGCGCAGGCGCGCTATACGCGCAACCTGGACTGGGCGCTGGCGCATCGCGGGATCGTGCTGCTGATCCTGCTCGGCACGGTGGTGCTCAACATTTATCTCATCGGCGTTTCGCCCAAGGGTTTCTTCCCGCAACAGGATACCGGCGGTCTGATGGGCGGCGTGCGCGCCGACCAGAGCATTTCGTTCACCGACCTGCAGGACAAGATGACGCGGATCACCCGGATCGTGAAAAGCGACCCGGCGGTAGCCACGGTGGTCGCCTTTGCCGGCGGATCGCGCGCGGGTGGCGGTTTCCTGTTCGCCACGCTCAAACCGCGCAGCCAGCGCCCGCCGGCGCAGGAGGTGATCGCCCGGTTGCGCCCCAAGCTCGGCCGCGTGCGCGGCGTCAGCCTGTTCCTCAATCCCGTGCAGGATCTCCAGGCGGGCGGCCGGCAGACCAACAGCACCTATCAATACGTGCTGAAGGCGGACAGCCCCGATACCCTGAAGGCGGCCGGGCAGAAGCTGGTCGATGCGCTCAAGACCCATCCGGACCTCATCACCGATGTCGATATCGACCAGCAGGATGCCGGCGCCAACGCCTTCGTCGAGGTGGACCGCGATGCCGCCGCGCGGCTGGGCATCCTGATGCAGACCGTGGATGCCACGCTCTATGACGCGTTCGGCCAGCGCCAGGTGGCGAATATCTATTCCGGGCTCAACCAGTACCATGTGGTGATGGAAGCAGCGCGCCAGTTCAACGGTTCGCCCGATGCACTGGCCAATATCTACCTACCCGCCGGCACCGCGCCCGGAGCCGCTACGGCCGCCGCCGGAACCGGCGGCACCGGATCGGGCGGTTCGGCGACCGCCTCCGGCACCGCCGTCAGCACATCCGCCCGCACCATGGCGCCGCTTTCGGCGATCGCGCGCTGGTCCACCGGATCGACCAACGCGCAGGTCAGCCATTCGGACGGCGAACCGTCCGCGACGATCTCGTTCAACCTGCCGCGTGGCGTCTCGCTGGGCATGACGGCGCAGATGATCGCGCAAGTGCAGGCCTCGCTCGCCCTGCCCGCCACCGTCCACGGCGAATTCGGCGGCACCGCCAAGGTCTTCGCACAATCGACATCATCGATGCCGCTGCTGATCCTGGCCGCGCTGGTGGCGATCTACATCGTGCTGGGCATCCTCTACGAAAGCGCGATCCATCCGCTCACCGCGCTGTCCACCCTGCCCTCGGCCGGGGTCGGCGCGATGATCGCGCTGATCGCCACGGGCGGCGAATTCGACCTGATCGCCCTGATCGGCATCATCCTGCTGATCGGCATCGTGAAGAAGAACGCGATCATGATCATCGATTTCGCGCTGGAGGCCGAACGCAACCATGGCCTGACGCCGACCCAGGCCGTGCGCGAGGCGTGCATCCTGCGCTTCCGCCCGATCCTGATGACCACGCTCGCCGCCGCGCTCGGCGCGCTGCCGCTGGCGATCGGCTTCGGCGATGGCGCGGAACTGCGCCGGCCGCTGGGCGTAGCCATCTTCGGCGGACTGGTCGCCAGCCAGGTGCTCACGCTGTTGACCACCCCGGTCGTGTATCTCGCGCTCGATCGCTTCCGCCGCCGCAAGCCCGCGCCCGCCCTTTCGCTTTCCACCGGAGCCCCGGCATGAACCGCGCCATCCTCGCCACCTTTCCCGCGCTGCTGCTTGCCGGGTGCAACATGGCCCCGACCTATCGCCCCCCAACGACGGTGGCGATCCCCGCCTCGTTCAAGGAAGACCCGCAATGGGCGCCCGCCACCCCGTCCGACGCGGCTGCGCGCGGCGACTGGTGGGCCTTGTTCGCCGATCCGGTGCTGGATGGGCTGGAACGCAAGGTCAGCGTCACCAACCAGAACGTCGCCGCTTCGCGCGCAGCCTATGATGCCGCGCGGGCGCTGGTGCAAGTCCAGCGATCGGGCCTGTTCCCCAGCCTGACCGCGTCGGCCAGCGGCACCCATTCGGAAACCTTCGCCGGCCAGAAGATCACCGGCGCCAACGGCGGCACCACCACCACGGCCAATGGCATTTCCAGCACCACGACGACATCGCGCTACGCACTGAGCATCGGGGCAAGCTGGGAACCCGATCTCTGGGGCCGGCTCGGCAACGCGGTAACGCAGGCCAGGGCGAATGCCGAGGCCAGCGCGGGCGATCTCGCCAACGCCACGCTTTCGGCGCAGGGGGAGCTTGCCACCAACTATATCCAGTTGCGCGGGATCGATGCGCAGATCGACCTGCTGGACCGCACGATCGGCGATTACCAGCGCGCGCTGTCCATCGCCACGAACAAGTACAATGCCGGCACCGTTGCCCGGTCGGACGTCTATCAGGCGCAGACCACGCTCAGCAACGCGGTTGCCTCGCGGCAGGATCTCGGCCGGCAACGCGCGGTGCTGGAACACGCCGTGGCCGTGCTCGTCGGCGAGAATCCCTCGACGTTCGCCATCGCAAAAGCGGACTGGCGCCCGGTGGTGCCCGCCGTGCCCGGTGTGCTGCCCGGCGCGCTGCTGCAACGCCGGCCCGACGTGGCCGCCGCCGAACGCCGTGTCGCGGCTGCCAACGCCAATGTGGGTATCCAGCGCGCCGCCTATTTCCCGCAAATCTCGCTTTCGGGCAGCGCCGGCACCAACGGCAGTTCGCTGGGCCAGCTGTTCACCGCGGCGACAAGCCTGTGGTCGCTGGGGCTCAGCGGCGCGATGACGCTGCTCGATTTCGGCGCGCGCCACGGGCAGGTGGTGCAAGCGCGCGCGCAATACGAACAGACCGCCGCGCAATACCGCCAGACGGTACTGACCGCGTTCCAGCAGGTGGAGGACAACCTCGCCGCCACGCGCTTCCTGGCGGAGGTCACGCGCAGCCGCGCCGAAGCGAGCGAATCCGCGACCAAGGCGGAAGCGATCGTCACCAACCAGTACCGCAGCGGCACGGTGGACTATGCCCAGGTGATCGTCGCGGAAACCTCCTCGCTCAGCGCCCGGCAGACGCAGATCCAGGCCACGGTCGACCAGCAGACCGCCGCGATCGCGCTTGTCCAGGCCATCGGCGGACGATGGAACGACGCGCCCTGACACGCTAAGGCGGTCGGATGGCATTTGCACCCTCCATCCGCCGCATCGGCATCATCGGCACTGGCCGCGTGGCGCGCGCGCTGGCACTGGGCTTTGCCCGCCACGCCACGGTGACGATGTGGGGCCGCTCGCCCGATAAACTCGCTGCCATCGCCGGTGTCGAAACGGCCGAGACATGCGCCGTGCTGATGGCCCGGTCGGACGTGGTTGCGATCTGCGTGGCGGACGATGCCATCGCTGCGCTCGTCGAAGAACTCGCGCTTGGCGGTGCGTGCTCCCACGCGCCGCTCGTGTTTCACGTCAGCGGACGCAGCGGCGCTGCGCTGCTGGCACCATTGCGAGAGAAAGGTGCACTGACCGCCGCGATCCATCCCGCCATGACCTTCACCGGCGATCCCGCGCAGGAAGTGCGGCGCATGGCCGGCGCGCCGTTCGCGATCACGGCGGCCGATTCACGGGCAGACGCCAAGGCTCGGGAAGTCGTCGCTATGCTGGGCGGCGTCGCGGCCCCGATCGCCGAGGAACATCGGACGCTGTACCACGCCGCCCTGTCGCACGCGGCCAATCACCTCGTCACGCTGATTGCGGGCGCCTCCGCTGCCTTGCGCGCGGCCGGCGTGGACACTCCCGGCGCCCTTCTCGCCCCTCTGGTTCAGGCATCACTCGAAAACAGCCTTACCAGTGGGTTCTCCGCCCTGTCAGGCCCGCTTCTGCGTGGCGATGCCGATACGGTGCGCGGCCACATCGATGCGATGCGTCGCGCCTGTCCCGCTGTGCTGCCGGCCTACCGCGCGATGGCGCTCGCCACGCTGGACGAACTCGAACGGCAAGGCGCGCCAGCGCAGGATGCGCTGCGCGAAGACCTCAGCCGCTGAGCTGCACCGTCACAGCGTCCTGACGTCGCCATCTTCGTCGATCTCGCGCGCCAGATCGTTCTCGACGCTGGCCTGGTCGGCGGCGCGCGGTGCCAGGCGCAGGATCGCGAAGCCTAGCAATCCGGACAACACCGACCCGGCCAGCACGCCCAGCTTCGCTTCGTCGATCAACGCCGCTGCCCCGGGAAAGGCCAGCATGGCGATGAACAGGCTCATCGTGAACCCGATGCCGCACAACACGGCAAGGCCATAGACCTGCAACCAGGTCGCCCCGCGCGGACGCTGCGCGATGCCCGCCTTCACCGAGAGCCAGATCGCCGAGAAGATGCCCGCCTGCTTGCCCAGGAACAGCCCGGCAATGATGCCAAGCGGCAGCGCATCACCCAGCGCGTGCAGGCCGCTTCCGCCCAATGCGATCCCGGCATTGGCCAGCCCGAACACCGGCACCACGAACCAGGCCGAAACCGGATGCAGCGCATGTTCCAGCCGGTGCAGCGGCGAATCCTCAGCATCGGGCGTGCCGGGCGTCGCTACGATCGGCACGGTCAGCGCCGCCAAAACGCCCGCGATCGTCGCGTGGACGCCCGAAATCAGGATCGCCAGCCACAGCGCCGCAAAGCCGGCCAGATAGACACCAAGATGGCGCACGCCCATGCGGTTGAGCACCATCATCGCAGCAAAGATTCCGCCGGCGGCCGCCAGCGCCAGCCAGGATATGCTGGCGGTATAGGCCACGGCGATGATCACCACCGCCCCCATGTCGTCCACGATCGCCACCGTGGTCAGGAACAGCTTGAGCGACGTCGGCACCCGGTTGCCCAGCAGCGCCATCACGCCGATGGCGAAGGCGATGTCCGTCGCTGCCGGGATCGCCCAGCCGGCACGCAGATCGGGATGACCGCCCGATACCAGCAGGAAGAACGCAGCCGGCACCGCCATGCCGCCCAGCGCCGCCAGGAACGGCAGCCGCCGCTGCTGCCAGGTGACTAGCCGCCCGTCGACGAACTCGCGCTTGATCTCCAGCCCCACCAACAGGAAGAAGATCGCCATCAGCCCGTCGTTGATCCACAAGTGAACGGTCATCGGCCCCAGCTTGTCGCTCAGCACCGGCCCGGTTCCGGCATGCAGCAGGTGGAAATAGGCGTCGGCCAGCGACCCGTTCGCAATCACCATGGCCAGTGCCGCCGCCAGCATCAGCACCACGCCACCAGCCGCTTCGCTCTGCAGGAAACGCAACAGCAACGATGGGGAACGCCCCGCAGATTTCATGGCAACTCCTTGAACGCCGCAGATACTTTCAGGGCGAAGCGCGACCATGCGACGGGTGCCCGCCATGCGCAACCCTCGGATGCCCCCGCGATGGAACACTCGACGACCCAGCGACGTGGCAGGAGCACGAAGCCCCGTTTTGCCTCGGGCAGCTTGATGACTTCCAGCCTGATGCATGGACGGCTGCGGCATTGGCTGCCCGTGCGCCGGTATAGCCTTAATCGACATAGGCGATATCGACCGTGTCGCCGGTGATGGCCTGCCCAAGGCGGCAGATCATTCGGCATCCAGCGCCATGGCGCACCCGTCTTTACGATGTAGCGCAGGTCGTTGAAAACTTCACGAAGGCTTTGCTCACGCTGCCCCGCATCCTCTCGCTTAAGCGTCAGGTATGGCGCGATCAGCGACCATTCCTCACAAGTCCAAAACAGCCTCTAGTTGATCAATCGGGCATTATTTCCCCAGTAACGTTGCCGAACCTCGCGACGGAGTACCTTCCCTACTGGCGACAGGGGCAGCGTATCCACGAATGCAAGGGACTTCGGCGCCTTGTAGCTGCCAAGGCGGTCTTTGACGTGGTCGATCAATTCCCGTTCGGCGACACCTGCCCCTTCGCGCAGGACTATTTCGGCGTGCACCGCCTCGCCCCATTCAGGATGCGGCCTGCCGACCACCGCGCTCATCAGCACGGCCGGGTGTTCGGCCAGGGCGGCTTCCACTTCCACGGCATAGACGTTGAAGCCGCCGCTGATGATCATATCCTTCAGACGATCGACAAGATAGAGATACCCCTCCTGATCGATGCGGCCAAGATCGCCCGAATGCCAGCAATCGCCCGCGAACTCGGCAGTTGTTTGCTCAGGATTGCCGTAATAGCCTTGGACAATGGCGCGACAGCGGATGTAAATTTCGCCGATCTCGCCAGTTGCCAGTTCGTTGCCCACCTCATCGGCGATGAACACCTCAACCCCCGGCGTGATCCGGCCAGTCGATGCCAGACGGGCAATCGCCGCCTCGTTGTCGGTCCGATGGTCCGCCTTCCCCAGCAGGCTGATGATCATCGCAGCCTCGGTCGCGCCATAGGACTGAACGAAAATCGGACCGAAGCAGTCGAGCAGGTCCTGAAGCTTCGCCGGGCTCATCGGCGCCGCGCCATAGATCAGGGTGCGTAGCGAAGCCAGATTGCGCGGAGCGGCTTTCTGCAATTCCAGCAGCCGGTAAAGCGCGGTAGGCACGAGGAAGGAATGCGACACGCGTTCGCTTTCCACCGCGTCGATCCATGCATCGAGATCGAGCGCGTTCATGGTGATATTGGTTCCGCCCGAGAACAGCGTGGGATAGTACAGCATCGCCGAACCGTGCGAGAGGGGGGCCACATGCAGAACGCGCGTGGCGGCATCCCAGCCCAGTTCGCCATGCATGAAAAAGCTGTCGCGGCAGGCCATGATATTGTCCGGCGTGTACATCGCGCACTTGCCCTTGCCGGTGGTCCCCCCGGTAAAGCGCATCATGGCGATATGGCTGTTCTGTTCGAGCGCGACGTCGTTGTCCGCGTCCGATGCCGTTTCGATCAGGTCTGGCAGGGACTGGACGTCGGCCGGCAGATCGGCCGCCGCATCCATGGCTACCACCACGCAGCCGGCTTCGCGCAGCATCGGCAGATGCGTTGCGAGCAGCCGGTTTTCCAGGATCACTAGCTTTGGCGCGACGCATTCGATCTGGCGGCGATGCTCTTCGAGCGAATCTCGCATGTTGGTGAGCACCGCCGTGCCTTCCTGCTTGAGGAACATCGCCATGTGCATCAGCGCCAGATTGTCATTTTCCAGAATCAACAGGAAGCGATCGCCAAGGCCGATTCCCAATGGTCCACGGATCGTATTGGCGATGCGGTTGGTCAGCAGGTGGAAATCGCGGAAGTTGATCCTCCGTCCGCGCTCGAGATTGACCACCGCCTCGGCATCGCCATGGCGTTGGGCAAGCGCGCGCATCACCCGGCAGAAATTGAGCTTCATCGCCTAGCGCGCCCGCAAACGCGAGGCGGCGTCGAGCCGGATCGTCTCGCCATTGAGATAGGCGTTCTCGATGATGAAGGCGCAGCAATGCGCGAATTCGGCGGGATCGCCCAGCCGTCTGGGCGCCTCGGTCATGGCTTTGAGCGAGGCCAGCACTTCGGGCGCCACCTGTGCCGCCATGGGGGTGAGAAACAGGCCGGGCGCAATCGCGTTGACCCGGATTCCTTGCGCGCCAAGCTCGCGCGCGGCAGGGATATTCAGGCCAATGACGCCGGCCTTGGTCGCCGAATAGGCGCATTGGCCGATCTGCCCCTCGAACGCCGCGCCGGACGAGATGTTGATGACCACGCCGCGCTCTTCCCCATTTTCGGGATCGTTGCGCGTCATTGCCTCGGCGCACTGGCTCATCATGTTGAATACGCCGACAAGGTTGACCATCGCCATCTGGGCAAAGCGGGCAAGCGAGGTGGCCTTGCCGTCCTTGTCGAGCACTTTGCTGGGGCCAAGGATCGCGGCGCAGTTGATGCAGGCGTGCACCGCGCCAAACCGATCGACCACCGCCGCGACCGAGGCGCGAACCGAGGTGTCGCTGGTGACGTCTGTCGCGACGAACATCGCCCTATCGCCCAGTTCAGTCACGGCGGCGTTGCCGGCTTCGGCGTTGACGTCGAACAGCGCGACCCTGGCGCCCTTTTCCGCGATCAGATAGCGCGCGGTGGCAAGGCCAAGGCCCGATGCGCCGCCGGTGATGACCACGACTTTGTCGGCAATCTGCATGCGTTCACTCCCTGTGGATTCAAAAGGCCGCGACGCCGGTCAGCGCGCGGGCGATAATCAGTTGCTGAATCTGGGTGGTGCCTTCGGGGATCGGGCAGACGATCGCTTCGCGCGCCAGCTTCTCTACCAGGAAGTCCCTGGTCACCCCGTTGCCGCCATGGATCTGCACGGCCTGCCGAGCGACGGTGACCGCGGCTTCACAGGCGAAGTATTTCGCCATCGCGGCTTCCATTTCGGCGCGCTCTCCCGCGTCGAACAATTGTGCGGCGCGATGGACCAGCAGTCGCGCTGCATCGACCTGCGTTGCCATTTCAGCCAGCATCGCCGCGATCAACTGATGCCCGGCGATCACCTTGCCGTGCTGTCGGCGGCCCTTGGCATAGGCCACCGCTTCTTCCAGCGCGCGGCGGGCAAGGCCGACCGCCTGCATGGCGACGAAAGCGCGGGACTTTTCGAAATGCGCAAGCGTGCGCTTCAGCGCACCGCCTTCCTCTCCGATGGTGTTGGCCACCGACACCCGCACGTCGTCGAGGAAAATCTTTGCGGTCGACTGGCTGTTGAAGGCGATCTTGTCGATCCCGCGCACCTCATAACCATGCTCCCGGCGGTCGATCAGGATCTGGGTCAGTCCGTGGCGCGGATCGTCGCTGGTCCGGCACAGGCAGATCAGGAAATCGGAATAGGCTCCGTTGCTGATCCAGGTCTTTTCGCCGCTGATAATCCAATGATCGCCATCGCGGCGTGCCCGCGTGCGCACTTCCATCACGTTGGAGCCGACACCGGGTTCGGATATGCCCATGGAAACGAAACTGTCGCCCGCGATCAGCCCCGGCAGATAACGCGCGCGCAGCTCTGGCGAGGCCACCTGTTCCAGCAGGTAGGCACCGAAAGCGTTGATCAGCACCGGCACCGAAAGGTCGACCGAGCAGGCGGCCACTTCCTCGAACAGCATCAGCGAGGTCAGCCAGTCCAGTCCCAGACCGCCCGCTGCTGGACTGACGACGCCGCTGACCAGCCCGAAGTCGGACAATCGCCGCATCAATCCAGCCATTACATCGCGCGGCATGAACCGGTCGCGATAGTCCTTGCTGAACAGCGGATCGACCTCAGCGGCAAGGAATCGGCGCAGCCCGTCCACCGCCATCGCCTGCTCGTCTGACTGGATGACCTTGCCCACCGCCATTAGCCTTTCGCGAACACATTCACGGCGACCACCGCCTCCTCGATACCGAGCAGGCCGCCGCCGTTTTCATGAGCGGCAATGCGCGCGCCTTCGACCTGGCGCGCGCCCGCTTCCCCCCGCAACTGGGTGACCAGTTCGTGGATTTGCCCCAATCCGGTCGCCGCGATGGGATGCCCCTTCGATTCCAGTCCTCCCGAAGTGTTGACCGGAACACGGCCGCCCAGGGTGAACTCGCCGCGCTCGGCGGCGGAGCCTGCCATGCCGAACGGAATCAGCCCCAGGGCTTCGACGTTGAGCAGTTCGCCCATGGCCGTCGCATCGTGCACTTCGGCGACATCGACGGCGTCCGGCCCCACTCCGGCGTGGTCATAGGCCCGCAAGGCCGCACGATAGCCAATGCCGCTTTCGCGATCGTCGGGATGGTGTTCAATCCCCGTCAGCACCACGCTGGCCAGCACCTTCACCGCCCGGCGTGATGCGCCTTCGAGGCGGCGCAGGCCCGCTTCGCTGCATACCACTACCGCGGCCGCGCCGTCGCTGATCGGCGAACACATCGGCAGGGTCAGTGGCCACGTGATCGGCGGTGCGGCCATGACCTGTTCGATCGACATGGGGTCGCGAAACTGGGCGAGCGGATTGTGGACCGAATGCTGATGGTTCTTGGCCGCGACAGCGGCGATATGGCGCTGGGTGGTGCCATATCGCTGCATGTGCTGGCGACAGAACGCCGCATAGACATCCATGAACACGCTATAGGGCTTGTCCGATACCGTTCCCGGCGGCGGTTCCATTCCGGCGCCCAGCGCCAGCAACGTGGCCTTGTTCGCCTCCACCGTTTCAACGTCCCAGCCACTGTCGAACACAGCGAACATCCTCTGAGCGGAACCGATTAACGCCCTTTGCGGAAGCAGTTATACTGAACCGGCAATTCGAGTCGTTCCCGCAAGGAGAATAGTGGATGCCGGCGTGACCGACAAATCTGCCCGTTTGCGTTCTGGCGCAACGGTGCGGTTCGCCCGAAATCCGGCAGGACGGCCGGGGCAAAGATCGTGCACGGGCTGGTATCAGTCGATCAAGGCTGGCGATGCGCTACCTTATGAGAGCCTGCTCGAGCGCGATGCGCTGCTGCTTCTCGACTTCGATCCCGATGTTGCGCAGTTCGGGGTGCAACCGGCAACGTTCGTTTGGACGGAAGCAGGCCGACAGCGGCGTTACACCCCCGATATCCGATTGGAGACGGTGAGCGGCGAAGTCATCTACCGGCAGGTAAAACTGGCCACACGATTGGCGGCTGATCCGACCTTGGGCGGACGGTTGCCAGCAATCGAAGCTGAGTGCGTCGCACGTGGGGCCCGGCACGAGATGTGGCTCGACACCGATATCCGGCGACAGCCACGCTTATCGAATGCGCGACGGCTGCGCGCAACGGTGGCGGTGCTGGCGGCAGAAAACCTCCTCGCGATACACACCATAATCACCCGCCTCCCCTTTCCGTCGAACCTGGGCGCAGCCGCCGAGGCACTCGGCGGCCGACCCGTGCATGTCAACATTGTGCTCGGCCTCGTGGCAGTCGGCGAGCTTGTGGTGGATCTCGATCGACCGCTCGATGACGACACGGTCCTCATGCGGGGAAGGAATGCGAAATGAACGCAACGCCGATGTGCTTCCAGCAAGGCGACACGCTCTCGATCCGGGACGATCAAGGTCAGGTGGCGCTCTGGTTGGTGATCGAGCGCAAGCGCCGTGGCTATCTTCTGCGACCGCAGAGCGGCAGCGATGCGCGAACATGGAGCGACGATGAAATCGACATCGTCTATGGCGCCCGGCGGCTGGCGCATCATCCTTGCAATGCGGACGGCCTGCCCAAGGTGATCGCCGAGACGCTGGAGAAAACCTGGGAGTTCTGGCCCGAAGAAATCCGCCGCGAGGCCGAGCGCAGGGACACCTATGTACGCATGGTCGACGCGATTCGCGGCGAGCACCCGACACTCATGGGCGCCTATGCCGCTGCCGCTGAGGCTGTCTTCGCCGCGCATCATGAACAATGGGAACGCGAGGATGCCGCGCTTGCGGCCCGGATGGCCGCGGAGCGGCGAAAAGGGAACGGCGAGCCGCGCCGCACCAAGGAAGCGGCCCGGCCCAATCCCTATACAGTGCGGGCGTGGTATAGCGTATGGAGCCGGCACGGCCGGGATGTCCGGCTCCTGATCCCGCATTATCATCGGCGCGGGGCACGCCAACCCCGCTATGCGCGCGAGGACGGCGATCATCCCGATACCTACAAGCTCATGCGGCAGGCCGTCGAAGTCTGGTATTTGGGCATGCCGCGGCGGCGGAAGAACTATGCCTATCGCCGCTATGTCGATTTGTGCCGCGAACAGAATGTTCCTGCGGTCAGCGACCGGACCTTCCGCGTGTTTATCCGCGACAATTATACCGAGCGGCAGGAATATGAGCGTCGCTTCGGCCGGCGCGCCGCCTGGCTGAAGTTCGGCATCTTCGAGCGGCGGAGCCCGCCCGAACGGCCGCTCGAAGAAGTGGAGGTGGATCATTGCCTGATCGATCTGGTGGTGGTGCATCCGGACAGCGGCCGCGCCTTGGGGCGGCCCTGGCTCACCGCGCTTCTCGATCGCGCCACCCGCATGATTATAGGGGTGCATCTGAGCTTCGAGGCGCCGTCCTATGCCTCACTTCAGAGAGCGCTTGCCCATTCCCTGTGGAAGAAGGATCTCTCCGGGCTCGCCGATATTGAGCATGACTGGCCGTGCCACGGCGTGCCCGAATGGCTGATCTGCGACAACGGCAAGGAGTTCCGGTCGCAATCGCTGCAGTCGGCCGCCAGGATGCTCGACATCGGCATCGTCAATCTGCCGGTGAAAATGCCATGGTTGAAGGGCGCGGTCGAGCGCGTGTTCCAGACCATCGGCGTGCAGGTGTTCAGCCATGAGGAAGGCACGACATTGTCGCGGACCATGGATCTCTATGATCCGGTGGCGCGGGCAAGGCTGTCGCTCGAGGATGTGCGTAGTCGTATCCTCAAGTGGATCGTCGACGACTATCATCACAGCGTCCACGATACGTTGAAATGCACGCCCTATGAGCGCTGGCGAGAACTCAGCGCGCTTTACCCGGTGCGCCCAGTTCCCGACTTCGACCATATTGTACGGCTGACCGGAGAGACCTTCTTCCGGCGCATCTCCAACATCGGCATCCAATATGAGGGGCTGCTCTATGCTGATCGGGAGAAGCTCGAACCGCTGCTGGCGCGCCGCGGCGGGTTGGAAAAAGACTGGGAGTTACGCTATGATCCCTATGATCTGGGTGAGGTCTGGCTGCTCGACGACGAGCGCGGCGAATGGCTGATGATCCCGTGTGTCGACCAGAGCATATCGCGGGGCGTCTCCAAATATCAGCACAAGATCCATCGCTCGATCGCAAAGCGAAGCCTGCCGAAGAATGCGCCGGTGACGGTCGCCGATCTCGAAGCAGCGCGCGGTTTTGCCGAACAGACGGCGGGAGAGCTGCAAAGTGAGGCGAGTAAAGTCCGCAGCAAGACGCGGGCAGCGCGGTACGAGACCGACGGTCGCTACTTCACGCCGATCGAAGGCCAAAAGGGACCGCCTGAAATAGGAACGCAGGCACCGGCGGTAGAAACCGCACCACGTGCGACGAAACAGCCACCGGTGCCGTCGCCTCCCGTGATAGATCTCGACGCGGACATCGAGGCTCTGGTTGCACAATGGTCGGACCCGAGGCGATGACACATCATCGCGCCGCGAAGTTATCGGCACGGCCAGCGGTGCCCGACGCCGTGCTTGCGTTCGAGACCACGGTGATCCCGCATACGCGGCACATGGAAGCGAAGGCGGCGATCCGCGAGTTACATGGCCGATACCGCCCGCGCGAGGACAGCCGACGCTTCAAGGCCCGGGCCCTGCTCATCATCGGCTCTGCTGGGTCCGGCAAGACGACGGCGCTCGAGGACTATATGGCCGACTATCCCGACAGCGCCACAGAGGACGCCGATATCCGCCGCATTGTTTATGTTGAAGCACCGGAACGGACGACGCGACGGGCGCTGGTAGGGGCGATCCTCGGCGCCTACGGCTATCGTGCGCGGGACCATTGGAACACCAGCGAGGTGATCGAGAAGATCGCCTTCTATGCCGAGGAGACGGGCACCGAGATGATCTTCATCGATGAAGGGCATCACATGGTGAACGAGAATAATCCCGACATGACGGCGGAAGTGACCGAGTTCATCAAGTCATTGCTCAACCGTGTGAAAGTCCAGATCGTGATCGCGGGTCTTCCCCGGCTGCTCGACATCTCCGTGCCGGGCGAGAAGACGATGCAACTGCGCCGTCGGTTGCAACCGACGATCATCCTCAAGCCCTATGACTGGGCGACCCGGAGCGGCCGCACGATGTTCTCTGGCGTGCTTGGCGTCATGGAGAAGATGATGGGGTTGCCGGATGCGTCCGGCCTCGCGAAGCATGAGATGGCGAAACGCATCTACGTCGCGACGGGCGGCGAGATCGGGATCGTCTCCAAATATCTGAGCCAGGCGCTGAGCGTGGCACTGGCGATCGGCCGACGGTCGATCGATCTGAACCTGTTGGGAGAAGTTCATGCGGGTTGGCATCCGATTTATGAGCCCGACGTCAGGGATATGCTGGACTTCGATGCGATCCTTGAGGATGAACCGTCAGTTCCGAGCGGCGGCCCGGCCCGCCACGACAACCCCTTCCTGTGTTCGGCCGAACGCCTACGCGAGATCTGGCTGCGCGACACCGTACCTCCGTCGCCCAGGAATATGAGCCGCGTCACAAAGCTGCGCGGAAGCGGCGCGCAACCCCTGCGGCCCTTCGTGCGCGAGGGATTATGACAGCATCGGCAACTCGACTTGCGTTGCGGGTGCGGCCGGCAGCGTTCGAGCCAGGCTGGGCACTGTTCAACCGGCTTGCCCTGCGGCATGGCTGTGAAACCCAGCTGGAATTTGCGCGTCAGGTGCCGCTGGTCGACCGGACCGACTTCGTTCGGGATATGGAGCGTGGGCGACGCTTTCACGATATCGCGCGGCTCAGCGGCGTGCCGCTCGAAACATTGCTTCGTAACTCGATAATGCAGACCGAGGGTGGGAGCGTCCTTGCAGGTGAGCTGGTGAGCCGCAGCGGCAATATCAGCTATAGTTGTCACTTCGCCCGTATCTGCCCGGACTGCATGCGATCGGATATCGAGCAGGGTCACGGGCCGGTCGCCTGTCGACCGTGGCGGCGCTCCTGGTGGGATCTGGCGAAGGTATCGAGTTGTCCTCATCATGGTCGGGCGCTGCTGGCGACATGTCCTGCCTGTCGGCACGCGTTCCGCCGTTCGGACCTGTCACCAGCGCGTTGCACATGTGGGCACGATCTGACGCAGGAATGTACTGAAGCGATCACGTCGGACGGCAAGATCGGCGATGCCTATCTTGTCGGCAGGCTTGGCGATGGCCCCTGCATCTCCCACGCGTTCCTCGACAGCCTGGCGTTCGCGGACGCCGCCGAGATCATGCAATGGGTGGGCTCGGTCGCACGCTGGGGCAGATTAATCGTCAGCTGGCGCCGGCAGGAGCCTGCGGAGCGTGCCCGCACCATGGCGGCGGGCTTTGCGGTCTGCGAGGACTTCCCCAACCAGTTCGAAAAGATGCTGGACGGGATGCTGGCAGCATGTCCGCTCAAGCGCCTGACGCCCGTGGGTGTCTATGGGCGTCTGCAATACTGGCTCGGCCTGTCCACCAATCCGGCTCTCGAGCCAATCCGGGAGACCGTCAAGAATCATGTGGTGAAGAATGTGCCGATAACAGCAGGCACGATGTTGTTCCGCCAACCCGCAACAGAAGGCGATCTCACCACGCTAGGCGGTCTGGCGAAGCTCTGCGGCGTATCCGCTGAACGGGTCGCGACCGTAGCTGCGGCATTGAGGTTGATCGACTCGCTGTCCAGCAACGCCCGGGGTATGGTCGTGCCGAAATCCCTCGAGGAGCCGTTGACGGCCTTCTTCCGCGAGTCCTGTTCTCCCGAGGAGGCACGGCGTTATCTCGGCGTCGGTCTCGGGCTGTTCAAGGCGCTCATAACGCGACGCTATCTTCCCCGCGCCTTCCCGCTTGGTGGAGCGTCGATCCCGGCACAGTATCGTCTGGCCGATCTCGACCGCTTCCTCATTGCATTGCACGGCGATGCGCCCTTCGTCACAGCGCCGCCACCGGGCAGCGAGACGATCCTGCGCGCCGTGCGCATCTGTTATCGGTCCTCGGAGGCGATTATCGGCGGGCTGCTGCGCGGCCAGATCAGGGCAACGGGCCGCTTACGCAGCGAACGAGGCATTGCGCAGATACTGGTCGATACCGACGCGGTGATCGCCGGCCTCGAATATAAGGATGATCCGGTGTTCATGCTCATGGCGCAAGCCGCGCGCCACCTCGGCGTGACCATCCCGACGGTTGCAAAGCTCAAACAAATGGGATGGCTGACAATCGACAGGAAACAGACACGGCTCAGGATCGTGCCCGCCTTACGGCGAGCGGAGGTCGAAGCGTTCGGTGCGCGCTTCGTCAGTGCTGCCGAGTTGGCGCGTATCCCCAGCAAAGCTACCCATGCCGTCAGGGTTCATCAACATCTGCGAAGCGCCGGTCTGGTGCCGGCGATCGTTGGAAGCCGAAAGCTGCAGCCCTTCTATCACCGCGAGAGCGCCGAAAAAGTGATCCGTGGAGTCTATCGTGATCGGTTGCCCGAAACGACTGCAGCGATGTGAACGGATCTGCCGGCACAGATGAAGCGGCGCGGCTGCGGGCCCGGCTCAAGGCCCTGGATGACGAGCGGGCGGCGGTGATCGCAGCGCTGGATGCCGTCGCGACGCAACAATCGACCGAGCACCGAAAAGCTGATGCGATCTCCCTGTTCTCCGATCCTCCGGTAACTGCGACATCGCCGACAGGCAAGAAGGTCGCGTTGTTCCGCAGGCTGTTCGCCGGTCGTGAAGATGTCTTCCCACTGCGCTGGGAGAATCGCAAGACCGGGCGCGGCGGCTATGCGCCCGCCTGCGGCAATGAGTGGAAACGCGGACTCTGTGACAAGCCGCAGGTCAAATGCGGCGAGTGCGCGCACCAGGCGTTCCTGCCCGTGACGGACGAGGTGATCGACAAACATCTGCGTGGGCGGGCGGTATCGCGATCCGACGCGGGCGACTTTGTGGCGGGCGTTTACCCGCTGCTTGCGGACGAGAGCTGCCGGTTCCTCGCGGCCGACTTCGACAAGGCGAGCTGGGCCGAGGACGCGCTCGCCATGATGGAAACCTGCCGCCTGCGAGGGGTGTCCGCCGCGCTCGAGCGATCCCGATCCGGCAATGGCGGCCATGTCTGGATATTCTTCGCCGACGCCGTGCCGGCACGAACCGCCCGCGCGCTGGGCGCATCGCTATTGACCGACACGATGGAGCGGCGTCCGGAGATCGGGTTCGGCTCCTATGATCGCTTCTTCCCGAGCCAGGACACCATGCCGCTCGGCGGGTTCGGCAATCTGATCGCGCTGCCGCTGCAGGGGCATGCCCGCCGGCGTGGAAACAGCCTGTTCGTGGATGAGCAGTTGCGCCCCTATCCCGATCAATGGGCGTTCCTGTCTTCGCTGTCGCAGCTGGATGCGCACGACGCCGCGCGCATGGTGGCCGACGCGGAAATGCGCGGGCGGGTGCTGGGTGTGCGGATGCCGGTGGAGGACGAGCATGCCGCCGAGCCCTGGCGGATGACACCGTCCCGGCGGCCGCCCTTGTTGCCTGTGGCCGAACCGCTGCCCGAGACACTTGGGATCGTGCTGGGCGATCAGGTCTACATCGACCGGACTGGGTTGCCGGCGGCGCTAACCGCGCAGATCGTCAGGCTCGCGGCGTTCCAGAATCCCGAGTTCTATCGGGCGCAGGCGATGCGCCTGCCGACGTTCGGCAAACCGAGGATCATCTCCTGCGCGGAGCTTCACCAGAAACATATCGGGCTGCCGCGAGGATGCCTCGACGAACTGGTTGCGCTTATAGCTGCTCATGGAAGCACTGTCAGGATCGACGACCAGCGAATGGCAGGGACTCCGCTCCCGGACGGCCTGTCCTTCCAGGGTGATCTCGAAGAACCCCAGCAAAGGGCGGTCGAGGCGCTCGATCCACATGATGACGGGGTGCTGGCCGCGACGACGGCGTTCGGCAAGACGGTGGTGGCCGCACACCTTATCGCAAAGCGGCGGGTCAATGCACTCGTGCTCGTCCATCGTAAGGAGCTGGTCAGCCAATGGGTCGAACGGCTGCGAACGTTCCTCGATATCGATCCGAAGCTGATCGGGACGATCGGCGGTGGCAAGCGAAAGCCTACGGGCGTGATCGACGTGGCGCTGATACAGAGCCTCGTAAGGCACGGCGAGGTCTCGGATCTGGTTGGCGACTATGGTCACCTCATCGTCGACGAATGCCATCACCTGTCCGCGGCGAGCTTCGAACTTGTAGCCCGGCGCGCCAAGGCCAGGTTCGTGCTCGGCCTGTCCGCCACGGTTGCGCGCAAGGATGGGCATCAGCCGATCATCTTCATGCAATGCGGCCCGATCCGCTATCGGGTAGATGCGCGAACCCAGGCCGCTCGCCGGGGGATCGCCCATCGCACACGGCAACGACGCACAGCATTCCGGCTGCCGCAGCCGCTCGCGATCATGGACAGACCGCCGATGCCGGCGGTTTATGCCGCGCTGGCGCAGGACGAGGCCCGAAACGATCTTATCTTCGATGACGTGCTCCGTGCCCTGGAGGCGAAGCGCTCGCCAGTAATCCTGACAGAGCGCAAGGACCATCTCGAATATCTGCAGGGCCGGTTATCCCGGTTCGTGCGTAATCTCGTGGTGCTGCGGGGTGGGATGAGCGCAGCGGAACGCAAGGTGGCAGACTCGGCACTGCGTGTGCCTGACAGCGAGGAGCGGCTCATCCTCGCAACGGGCCGCTATATCGGCGAAGGGTTCGATGACGACCGTCTCGACACGCTGTTCCTGACCATGCCGATCTCCTGGAAAGGGACGCTCGCGCAGTATGTCGGGCGCCTGCATCGGCGGCACGCCGGGAAAACTGACGTGCTCGTCTATGACTATGTCGACGATGCGGTCCCGATGCTCTCACGCATGGCCGCCAAGCGTCAGGCCGGATATCGCGCGCTCGGCTACACCATCGAGTAATCCGGGGCAGAATCACTTATCGATTCTCGGGGGCCACCGGCGAATCGAGAACCGATTCTGCGAATGAGATTTATGGTTCTCGAAGGCCGCCAGATACTGCCTGCAACCGCCAATGTCATATGCGCTTATCGATTCTCCACAGACATCCGGGCCTTGTCGGCGACGTTCATCTTTTCCGCGCCAAGCGCCAGAGCCACATCCGCAGCCCCCGCCTTGATCGCCTGAACCGCAAGATTGAAGGCCGAAGAGCCTGAAGCGCAGGCGTTCTCGACGCTGAATACCGGAACACCGCTCAACCCGGCCCGACGGGCCGCGATCGGCCCTGGAATGGAATGCTGTCCTTGCAGGGCACCGTTGGTGGCCGTCGAAAAAAAGACCGCTTCGATGACGGCGGCGGTCGCCCCGGCATCGCGCAGCGCCAGCGCGACCGCCTGGCTGGAAAGGTCATGGATCGATTTGTCGAGATGGCGGCCGAAGGGGGTCATCCCCACACCGGCGATATAGACCTGGGTCATCGGGCGCCTCCTTATCGGCCGGTGAAGCGCGGGGCGCGCTTCTCGGCAAAGGCGGCCAGACCTTCGGCCAGATCGGCGGAGCGCAGGTGCGCGCGCAGCATGACCTGTTCGTGCAGCAAGGCATCGGCGCGCGACTTGTCGGCGCTCGTCCGCGCCACTTCCTTCATCCGCCGAAGCGCGATCGGGCTTTTCAGCGCGATCGCGGCGGCCAACCTGAGTGCGGCATCGCCAAGCTCGCCTTCGGGATGGACTTCGCTGACCAGCCCAAGTGCCTTGAAATCGGCGGCTGGCAGGGTCTTGCCCGTGAACAGCAGGTACATCGCGGTATTGAGCGGCACCAGGCGTGGCAGCACCGCCGCTCCGCCGCCGCCGGGATAGACTCCGAAATTGGCATGGGCATCGCCGATCTGCGCGCTTTCGGCCGCGAGCATGATATCGGCACACATGGCCAGTTCGAGCCCGCCGGCCATGGTCACCCCGTTCAGCGCGGCAATCAGCGGCTTGGGAAACGCGGCCAGCAGATAAAGCACCTCGCGGGCGCGATCTAGAAAATCCGCTTCGCCCGGGGCGGGCGGTTTCCCCAGTGCTTGCTTGAGATCGGCGCCGGCGCAGAAAGCGCCCCCCGTTCCTGTCAGGATGAGAACACGGCAGGAAGCATCTTCCGCCAACCGGGGAAGCTCCGCCCTGAAGCGATCGAGCATCGCCAGATTGAGCGCGTTCATCGCCTGCGGCCGGTTCATGACAAGCCGCGTCACGGGGCCGTGGGTTTCGACGAGGAGTTCGGATTCGATCATGCGTGGGTTCCGGTTCTGGGATCTGCCCTTTCCTTGCCGCGAACCTGAAAACCGCGCCTGTCCGCCCCGCCCAATTGTCGGTCATTTGCGTTTGATCTTGGCGGCGCTAAGCTTGGTCGTCATGTCGACCACCGTGCTGCATTCCAGTTCGATGCCTTCCGTCATCGCAGGCTACACCGGCGCGATAGCCCGTGCGCTCGAAAGCGGAGGTGTGGCCAGCGAACCGGTTTTCGCTCGCGCCGGCATCGCGACGGCAGACAGAAACGATCCGCTCGAACGTCTGACGAGCGAGCAGGTGACGCGCCTGTTCATGGTGTGCGTGGAAACGACCGGAGATCCCTATTTCGGGCTCAGCGTCGCCCGCTACATTCACGCTTCCAACATTCACGCGCTCGGCTACGCCCTGATGGCAAGCCGCACGCTGTGGGAATTCTGTCTCCGGCTCGAGCGGTACTTCGCGATCGTTTCCCAAGCGGCGGTGCTGCGCGTGGAAAGGGTGCAGGACCGGGTGATCCTGCATTTCAATCGTCGCACCAACCTGTGTGGTGAAACCGAGGACGCATTCCTGGCCTTCATGTTCCGCTTCATGCGCTTGCTATTGGGCAAGCCGCTGGCACCTGGCCAGGTCTGCCTGATGCGCGCCTGCCCGGCCGGGGGGCCGCAACCCTACCTGGAAGCATTCGGAGCCTTGCCGGCATTCGGGTGTGCGGAAGGCATGGTCGAATTCGATGCCGCGATCGTCGATGAATTGCTGGCAGGCTCTTGCCCGGATCTCGCCCAGTTCAATGACAGGATCGCCAATGAATGTCTGGCGAAACTGAATCGCACGGACATCGTTGCCCGCACGCGCGCAGCGATTGTCGAGCAACTTAGCAGCGGGCACTGCACCCGTGCCCGGATTGCGCGCGAACTGGGGCTTAGCCAGACCGCGCTGCAACTGCGCCTGTCCGATCGCGGCACCAGCTTTCACGAACTGCTGGACGAAACCCGCTCCGAACTGGCCCTGGGATACCTGCAGCAGAATGAACTCTCGATCACGGAGATCGCGTTCCTTCTGGGCTTCACGGATGCCAGCAATTTCACGCGCGCGTTCAAGCGGTGGAAGGGCAAGGCCCCGAGCGCCTATCGGCATTGACCGGCGACAACCGGCGCTCCCGCACCGGCGTGCGTCCTGACCCCACCCGTTCCGGCGCATTGAGGATCAACCGCAAATGACCGGTGATTAGGCGGCGCGGACAGGCGAAAGCGCGATAATCGCTCCAAGAAAGCCCCGACACATGGCTCGCCTGGCGAGGGTTTGGGGCGTTGCGCTCAAATCCACCGGGGCGGGCCTCGTTGCCAAACGGGGAGGATATAATGACCAGAGCTCAAGTCATCAGCCTGCTATCGGGCACAGCCCTGCTTGCCTTTTCCGGCGCCGCGACCGCCCGAAGCGCCGTGCCCTCCGTCGCGCCGTCCGGTGCGACTTCGGATACCGATGTTGCCGGGGCCGACGCGGTGCCGACCGGCGAAATCATCGTTACGGCGCAGCGCCAGGCGCAATCGCTTCAGGTCATCCCGATCGCGGTTTCCGCGTTCAATGCGCAAGCGCTTGAACGGCAGCAGATCAAGAACACCAGCGACCTGATGCTGACCCTGCCGAACGTGACGTTCACGAAGACCAGCTTCACCAGTTCCAGCTTCACCATTCGCGGCGTGGGTGATCTCTGCGTGGGCGCCACCTGCGATCAAGCAACCGGGATTCACATCAACGGATCGCCCACACCCAATACCCGCCTGTTCGAGACCGAGTTCTACGATATGGAGCGGATCGAGGTTCTGCGTGGCCCGCAGGGCACCCTGTTCGGGCGCAACGCGACCTCGGGCGTTGTCAATTTCATCACTGCGCGGCCGCAGATCGGCAAGTTCGTCGCAAGTGCCGAAGGCGAATACGGCAATTACAACGGGGTCAAGACGAAGGGCATGCTGAACGTGCCGATCGGGAACTCGATCGCGGTCCGCCTTGCCGGGTTCTATCTCAAGCGCGATGGATACACGCTCAACCTCGCGAACAACCATCGCATCGACGATCGCGACATGTACGGCCTGCGCGGCTCGCTCCGCTGGGAGGTTGGTCCGGACACCACGATCGACCTGATGGGGTCCTATTTCAATGAAAAGGACCATCGGATGCGCAGCCAGAAGCAGCTGTGCCATCGCGATCCCACCGGGGTTCTGGGCTGCCTTCCCGACAGCCGTGGCAGCGAATACGTCAACGCCAACGGGTTGCTGCTTGGCACCCTGCCGTCCCAGCAACTGTTCCGCGCCCAAGGTGGCGCCGTTCTGGGCGCGGCCTTCGGTGCCCTGGGGCTTACCAATCTTGCCGGCCCGGACGTGCTTTCAGGACAGGTCAAGCCGTCCGATCCCCGGATCATTAACACGTCGTTCGATCCGCAATATCAAACGCATGAAACGCAGATCCAGGGTTCGCTGCATCATGACTTCGGCAAGATCAAACTCGATCTGACCGGAATGTACAGCGAGAGCGCGGTGGCTTCGGCGCAGGACTGGGGCCAGGCCGTAGTCAACCGCTCCGCCTATGCCAGCGCCCTTGCCACGCTGCAAAACTATGCGACCTCGGGCATTCCCGGCATTCCCGGTTCCGCCGCCTATTTCGCACCGGCGGCGGCGGCGCTCATGCCGAACGGCCCGACCGGGGTGCTGTGTTCCTCGGTTCCGACTGCCTCCAATACCGGGGTGTTCGGCGGGAACCGGGTGTGCGGCGATAGCCCCGTGACGACGGACCGTTCCTCGCTGCGGACAAAGACCTGGTCTGCCGAGCTTCTGCTTACCAGCAAATTCGATTCCCCCTTCAATTTCCTGCTCGGCGCTACCTATCTCGACAACAGGCTCTCTGATTTTCACTACAACGTGAACGCCTTTGAACTGGACTATGCCGGCGCTGTTCTGGGCGCCCTCACGTCGCTGGGCCGCACGCTCACGGGTACGCCGACGCCGCCGAGCTATCTCGGCCCGACAATGTACGACAACTACACTCCCGATTTCCGGCTCAAGAGCTATGGCCTGTTCGGCGAAGCCTACTGGACGCCGAACGATCGCCTGAAAGTGACGTTGGGACTGCGCTACAATCACGACCAAAAGGAAAATCGCGCCCGCAACCAGCTTCTGAACTTCCTGGTGCCCTACGGCACCGCCGACGCATTCGGTTCGCCCTATGCTGCGGGCTTCGATGCCGATCCCTCGACATCCTGTTCGCCAAGCGGCGCGGCCATAGCGGGCGCTTATGGTTCGGTCAGCGGGTGCGAAAGCTACGCCGTCAAGCGCGCGACTTTCAGCGCGATGACCGGCCGGGCGGTCTTCGATTACCGCATCACCCAGGACAACATGATCTATGCGTCCTATTCGCGGGGCTACAAGTCGGGCGGGATCAATCCACCGCTGGCGCAGGGCCTGGGTGCGTCCACGACATTCAAACCCGAATATCTCAACGCCTTCGAGATCGGGACCAAGAACCGCTTCGCAAATGGCGCCCTGTCGCTCAACGCATCCCTGTTCTATTACCAGTACAAGGGAATGCAGCTTTCCCGCACGATCAACCGCACGGCGGTCAACGACAACGTGGATGCCGATATTTACGGGCTGGAAGCGGAGGCCGTTGTTCGTCCGACCCGGTCGTTGTCGATCAATCTGGGGTTCAGCTACCTGCACACGCGGGTGACGGGCGATCTGTTCATCCAGAATCCGCGTGATCCCGCCGCCGGACGCGATGATGCGGTTATCATCAAGGATATCAGCGCGGCTTATAATTGCGTCGTGACGCCCACGACGGCCGGGAACGGTGCTGGCGCCCGCCAACTGGTATCGCTCGTCAACAGTGCGGTCGGGCTTGCCGGACCGAGCGCCTTTCCAGTGGGCAGCGGGGTGAGCGCGACCGGCGCCTTCAGCCTCTGCTCCAGCCTAGCCGCGACCATCGCCAATCCCAGCGCACCGTTGCGCGCGCTGCTTTCCACTCCGACCGGAGCCTTGCCGTTTTCAGTCACCAACGTCGGGTTGGCGCAGAACGTCCGCGGAAAGCAATTGCCGCTGGCCCCCAACTTCAAGTGGAACGTGGGGGTGCAATACGAAATCGGCCTTGGCAGCGGCCTGAGCGTCGTGCCCCGCGCCGATCTGATCTATATCGGGGATAGCTACGGCAACATCTTCAACGGCCCGATAAACCGGGTCGCCGGATACAGCCAGATCAATGCGCAGGTGCAGGTCAATGGTCCCGAGGATCGCTGGTACTTGCGGGGCTGGGTCCAGAACCTTGCCAACAACAGCGCAATCACCGGATTTGGCATCGGCGATCAGTCGCAAGGATTGGTGACCAACATCTTCACCCTTGAACCGAGGCGCTATGGCTTGACTGCGGGAATGCGGTTCTGAAGATGCGCTCCGGCCCTTCGGGGCCGGGGGCGGCTGAAACATCCGGCGCGAAGTTGACCGGAGGAAGGCGGAGAGAGATGCTTGGATCAGGCAGTCGCGGGGCTGGAACCTGCAATATCGCACTATGGTTGGCCAAGGCGCCGTCCCGAGCCATCCGGTTCGCCATGGCGGCGTCTCTGGTCGCCGCAGGACCAGTTGCGGCCGGCACGCGGATCGAGGCGGATACCATCTTCGTCAACGGCAACATCATCACCATGACGCAGCCGAATGCCCGGGCGCAGGCCCTGGCGGTGCGCGATGGCAAGATCGCGGCAGTCGGCACGAATACCGAAGTGGAAGCGACCGGGACCAGAAAGACCAGGCGCATCGACCTGAAGGGGCGTACCGTCCTGCCGGGCTTCATCGATGCGCACGGCCACATTACGGAGGTGGCAAGGTGGCTTGGAGTGGCGCATCTATCCCCGCCGCCGGTCGGCACCGTCTCCACCATGGCGGACCTGCAGACAGCTCTGCGCAGCTACGCTCAGTCCCATCCCGATGGCTGGCTCGTGGCGGCAGGGTATGATGATGCGCAACTTGCCGAACGGCGCCATCCCACGCGGCAGGAACTTGACGCCGTTTCGGCTGATCGGCCGATCATTGCGGTGCACGCTTCCGGGCATCTTGCGGCGCTCAACACCAAGGCTTTGGAAATGTCGGGGCTGCTGCACCCCGGAAAGGTTGAGCCAGGTGGCGTGGTCCAGTTGGAGGCCGATGGCGCAACCGCGTCCGGAGTGATCGAGGAGGGCGCGCTGTTCAGGGTGATGTACACCTTGCCCCGCCCTTCGCCGGAGCAGCAGGCCGCTGCAATGAAGGCGGCGCAGGACATCTATGCCCGCAACGGCCTGACCACGGCGCAGGACGGCGCCACCACGCCCGATGCATGGGCTATGCTTCAGGCAATAGCGCGCCAGGGCGCACTGTTCCTTGACGTTCATGCCCTGCCATTGGTGACCGCGCCTTTCGCCGGCATCGACCAGGTGCCGTTCAACGCGCCTTATGCCGGGCATCTCAGGGCAGCGGGGATAAAGATCGTCCTCGACGGTTCGCCCCAGGGCAGGACGGCCTGGCTAAGCCACCCCTATCATATCGTACCGCCAGGCCGCGCGGCGGATTACGCGGGGTATCGGCAGATCCCGGACGACCAGCTGAAGGCCTTGCTTCGCACCGCGGCCGCTCATGACCGGCAGGTCTTTGTCCACGTCAACGGCGATGCCGCGATACAACAGCTGATCGACGGCGTGCGCGCGGTCGACAGCGAGGATGGCCCGAAGCTGAAGCGTACCATCGCGATCCATTCGCAGACGGCACGCCTCGATCAGTTGCAGGCCATGAAGCAACTGGACATCGAGCCGTCGTTCTTCGCCAGCCATACCTATTACTGGGGCGACTGGCACCGCGAGGTTACACTGGGGCCAGACCGGGCCGACCGGATTTCCCCGCAGCGCGATGCTTTCGATGTCGGCCTGCGCCCGACGATCCACAATGACGCTCCGGTGGTCATGCCCGACATGCTTCGGCTGATTTGGTCGGCCACCACGCGCCGCACCCGTTCCAACGATATTCTCGGCCCGCAGGAGCGGGTGTCTGTCTACGAAGCGCTGCAGGAGGTTACATCGAATGCAGCATATGAAATTCACGAAGAGAAGCTGAAAGGCACGCTCGAGCCGGGCAAGCTGGCGGACCTGGTCATACTCGACGGGGATCCGCTGACGATTTCGCCCGAAGACCTTCTTCGTTTGCATGTGCTGGCGACGGTCAAGGAAGGCGGGTTCGTCTTTGGTAGTTGACTTATCTTGGCGCTTGACCATCCAGATAGTCGATCAGCCTATATAATGCTCAAGCCTGCCGGGGCACCAGAGTTTTGGTAGATTTCAAGAAATCGGATTTGCAAGGCATTGGGGCGATCAGGCGAAGAGCTTGCGATTGCGCCCGCCGGCGAACTTAAGGGCTTTTCTCGCGAATCAGGCTGTGCTTCCGTGGTCTGGCCGGGACGATACGGCTTGCCTGCGCCACCGGAAGAACCCGCGCCGGGCAGCGACGAGTTGTTCCGCAACCAGCTCGGTAACGCGATCGACCTGAAACACTGACTGGTGAACGAATGGCAAATTCTGACGACGTTCCAATGGGTTTGGAACGACCGATTTAGAGGCGATTTATGTCACAACGCACCGGTAGCAGCCGACCGCACGACGTGGCGCAATGGCTACCGCGACCGCAGCCTCGATACCCGGCTCAGCACGCTTAACCTCAATATCCCCAAGCTGCGGATGGGCGCGTACTTTCCCGGCTTTCTGGAACCGCAGAAAACCGTCGAGAAGGCGCTGGTCGCGGTGATCCAGGAGGCGTGGATCGCCGGCGTCAGCACTCGGCGCATCGATGAGCTGGTTCAGGCCATGGGCATGACCGGCATCTCGAAGCCCTCGGTGTCGAAGCTGTGCAAGGACGTCGACGAGCGCGTCCACCGCTTCCTCAAGCGCCTGCTCGATGACCTGCCCCCGCTGGTTGGCGAGATACTTCATCGGGGACCGACGGTTAGGTCAAATCAGGCCTCAGAGTGCGAAGTCGCGGTCACGCGTGGCGGACCGCGCTTAACCGCGACTATCGAATTGAGCTTAGTCCCGTCTGCAATAGACTAGGTAGGAACGCCGCCGCGCCTGTGGGCAAACAGTCCAAAGCCAGCGATGGTCGCATAGCAAGCTGCCGGAAGCATTAGCGCAAAGCCAAGATTTCCGCCGGACGCATCGGCAAGAGCTCCTACCGCGAGCGGAACGATAGCGCCGCCACAAATGGCGACGTTGATGATGCCCGATCCGTCCGCTGTTCGTGCGCCCAACTTTTCGCAAGCCAGACTGAAGATTGTCGGAAACATGATCGAGTTCATAAGGCCGACGGCGAGCAAGGCATAGCCCGAGAGATGCCCGCTGGTCGTGACCGACAGGACGATCAACGCGATCGCGCCGCAGGCGTTGAAGCTGAGCACAAGCGCTGGGTTAAGCACGCGCAGGACGGCAGATCCGATGAAACGGCCAACCATGGCGCCGCCCCAATAGAGGCCGATCAGCTTGCCCGCCGCCTGTTCGGGCAACGCCATGATATGCCCCTGCACCAGGTAGCTGACGATGAGAGATCCGATCGAGACCTCGGCGCCGACATACAGAAAGATGCACAACGCTCCATAACCGAAGCGCGGGCGTCTGAGCAGATCGAAGCCCGCAAAGCCACCACCGGTTTCGTCCTTCTCCACCGGCAGGCGATTGCGGAACAACCACACGGCTCCCGCGACGACGGCCAAGGCGACGGCAGTCCCCAGATAGCCGTACACGATCGCGCCACTCTCCGCGCGACGATAGGCGTCGAGTGCTTCGCCGCTAAAATCATGGGCGGTGACTTTCGCCAAGCCGCCAAGGATCAGAGCCGAACCCGCGATCGGGAAAATCGTTGTCCCCAGCGAGTTGAAAGCCTGTGCGAACGTCAGGCGCGAGCTGGTGGTTTCGGGCTTGCCGAGCAGGCTGATCAGAGGGTTAGTTACCACCTGCACGATCACCACACCCGCGGCGAGCGTGAAATAGGCGGCCAGGAACAGCCCGTAACTCGCGGTTTGCGACGCGGGAACGAACGCGAGGCATCCTGCGATCATGATCACCAAGCCAGCAGCGGCCCCCCGCATGTATCCGACCTTGCGCACCAGCATCGCGGCCGGAATACCTATGACGGCATAGGCGGTGAAGAAACAGAACTGAACCATCATCGCCTGCGTGTAACTGAGCGTGAAAAGCTCCTTAAGTTTAGGAATGATCACGTCGTTCAGGCTCGTGATGCCGCCAAAAATAAAGAACAGGGCCATCACGGAATAACGCAATTCCGGCGCATCGATATTGCCGCCGGCGGACTCCACGGAAAATTGCGGATCACTGCTGGTCGAAGGGGTCATCGCCATGATTGGGCTCCTTGGTCTAGGAGGCAGAGCAAGCGCCCGAACGGGGCGCTGCAATGCCGTCAATCGAAAAGTCCATGATTGTGCCAGCGCCGTCACTGGACAGCTTCTGCCAATCTGGAAGGCCTGATCGATTGGGATTCCCGTTCTTGACGAAATTGACGATATAGGAGGCAATGGCTTTGCCCATGGCGTTATCGCGCGCCGTCGTCGCGCTCCCGTACTTGACGTCTTGCGTGTCGAAAAAGAACGGAATGTCACTCGCGTGCGAGGCGCCCCTGGCCGTGGATGACTGGGCAACATAAGAGAAGCAATAGCTGTAAACCGCTGCCCCCCGACGCGCCAACAGGCCGCCCAGTTCTCGCGCGCCTGCGATCATGCGCCCCGAGGGGCCACCAATGTCCGAGCTTGTCGCGCCGATCATGACGCGTAGCCGACGAAGGTCAGACGTCGCTAGGACGGCGCGAGGCTCATTGACGGTGATACCATCCACATAAGGTCCGGAATAGGTCGTGCTTGGCTTGCCAAGCGTGGCGAGGTTCAGATGGTCCATAATATCCCCGGAAGGCACACTACGGAGCCGGGCGGGATCGATAGGAGCGCCGTGCGCGTCGGCAAAGGCGCGTGCCTTTTCCTGCGCGGCGGCCAGGGTCGCGTCCCCGCCCATGCGGCCGTCCGCGCCTGACATCATGATGGCCTTTGAAAACTTGCCTTCGGTGAGCGGGGAGGCGAGCAGCATATTGACCGACATGCCGCCGGCGCTTTCCCCCATCAGGGTGATGTCATTGGGATCGCCGCCGAATGCGGCGATATTGCGTTTTGTCCATTCCAGCGCCGCCACCTGGTCGAGCACCGCATAATTGCCTGAATGGGGCCGCCGATCGTCATCATGATCCAATGCCGGATTGGCCATGAAGCCGAAGCGGCCGAGCCGGTAATTTATGCTGACGACAACTATCCCCCGCGCCGCGAGGCGAGCGCCCGAATAGGTCGGCGGAGACGAACCGCCGTTCACGAATCCACCGCCGTGGATCCAGAACAGCACCGGCAAGCGCCGGGCGCCGGCTGCCTTGGGTCGCCATACATTGGCGAACAGGCATGTTTCGGAAGGCGTGGCTCCCAGTGGCGCGGCGTCGCTGGGGAAAGGAATTTGCATGCAGTCTGCGCCATAGGCGGTAGAGTCCCTCACGCCCGCCCATTTCGCGGCAGGCTGCGGCGCTCGCCAGCGATTGTCGCCAGCTACGCTCGCCGCATAAGGAATGCCCTTCCAGGCGATCGAGCCGTTCTCGCTTGCGCCCCTCACGACGCCTGACTCGGTTCGGACAATCAGCGTCGCAGGCCGGGCAATGGCCGATGCCGGCAAGAAAGCCGCGACGATCAGTGCCACGGAAACACGCATATCCAGTTTCATGCTCGTTCCTCTCCATTGTCTGGCGCTGTCTGGCCGCTAGGATGGCTCGCGTCTGCGCCTCTTCATCGTTTGTCTATCGATTACCGGCCATCACACTTTCACGGGCCGGTCGCTCCGCGCGCTTTCGACAGCCGCATCCAGCCATTGCATGACGGTGATCGCCTCGGATGGCGGGATAGGGTTGGGGCCTTCCCCCCGGACAGCTGCGGTCATGGCCTGCCAAAAGAGGCGATAATCGCCCGCTACGTTGAGGTATGCGCTCACCCCATCGTCGGCTAGCGTCAGCTGCCCGCTGACAGGGTCCTGCCCCCAGCCCTCCCCTTCAGGCAGATGACCGGCGAGGGTCGCCGCTTCCTGTTGATCGGTGCCGCTCTTGGTCCAGCTCCCCTTGGTGCCGTGCACGATAAAACGAAGATCGTGATCAACGGCGGACTTCGACGAATGCAAGATGACCCGCCGTTGCGGATATCGGAGCGTGACATGAAAATAATCGGGCGCTGGCCCGTTCCCGCGTAATATGGCCAGGTCCGCGCTGATCGTTTCCGGTGGTCCGAACAGGACGAGGGCCTGATCAAGAAGGTGCGGGCCAAGGTCCATCCAGGAACCGCCCTCGCGCGCTTCCTTCCAGTCCGTCCTGGGCTGCGGGCGCCATCGGTCGAAACGACTTTCATAATGGACGATCTCCCCCAGCAATCCCTGTGTGATCAGGGACCGCAATGTCCTGAAATCCGCGTCCCACCGGCGGTTGTGAAAAGCCGTGACGATGCCTCTCGTCCGCTCCGCTGCCGCGACGACCCGCTGCGCGTCGCAAAGCGAGGCAGCGAACGGCTTGTCGATCACGACATGCTTGCCAGCCTCAAGGGCCTGCACCGCGTGATCCGCGTGGAGATGGTCGGGGCTGGAGACGACCACGAGCTCTATGTCGGGCAGCCTGAGCATCTCCTCGACGCTCGGCAGAACCACCACGTCCGCGATGTCGGCGCGAACCTTGTCCGGATCGCGCGATACGACCGCCCGCAACGACAGGTCGGGCGCGGTTCGGATATAGGGCGCGTGAAAGGCACGGCCACCTAGGCCATATCCGATCAAGCCAACACCAATGGGTTTGCGATGACTGATGTCTGTCATGGGCCGGGATATCCTTGCCGCCAGCGGCGCGCGTCAAATGGGATACTGGCCGGGCTGCGTTTCAATCGTGATCCACCGTGTCTCGGTAAAGCTGTCTATACCCTGCCGTCCGCCGAAGCGGCCATAGCCTGATGCCCCGACGCCTCCGAACGGCATCTGCGCTTCGTCATGAACGGTTGGACCATTGATATGACAGATGCCGGACCGGATACGCCGCGCGACAGCCAGGCCCCGTGCCGCGTCCCCGGTGAATATCGCGGACGACAGACCATATTCGCTGTCGTTCGCCAGTTCGATCGCGTGATCGGTGTCGCGCGCGCGGATGACGGCGACGATCGGGCCGAAACTTTCATCGCGGTAGAGTTTCATGGTCGAAGTGACCTCCGCAACGATGCTGGGCTGGATGATGACATCGCTGGCCTTGCCGCCGGTAACGACGGTAGCGCCCTTGGCGACGGCATCGTCTATCAGGTCGTTCAGATGGTCGACGGTCTTGCGGTCGACGACCGCGCCGAGCGGCGCCGCACCATCGCGCGGGTTGCCCGCGCGCATCGACCGGACCTTGTCGGTGAATTTCTGCAGGAACATATCCGCAACCGATTCGACGACGATGATTCGTTCGGTCGACATGCAGATCTGCCCCTGGTTCATGAATGCGCCGAAAGCGGCTGCCTTCACGGCTTCGCCCAGATCCGCGTCGTCCAGCACCAGGAATGGGGCCTTGCCGCCGAGTTCCAGAAGGCAGGGCTTGAGGTGATCGGCAGCACGGCGGGCAATAATCTTTCCGACGGTGGTAGATCCGGTGAAATTGATCCGCCGCACCTCGGGCGCGTCGATCAGGGCGCCTACCACGTCCCCGGCGTCTTGCGGAGCATTGGTGACGATGGACAGCACACCAGCGGGGAGACCTGCCTCCGCGAACGACTCGACGATGAGGCTGTGGGTCCGGGGGCAGAGCTCGCTCGCCTTGAGAATGACGCTGTTGCCGCACGCAAGCGGGACAGCAACGGCCCGGACGCCCAGAATGATCGGCGCGTTCCATGGCGCGATACCGAGTATCACGCCAACGGGTTCCTTAATCGCCATCGCAACGCAGCCAGGCTTGTCGGACGGAATCACCTCGCCCTGAATCTGCGTGGTAAGCGCCGCGGCTTCCCTGACGATGCCTGCGGCCAGGGCAAGATTGAAGCGGGCCCAATTTTCAGCGGCACCCACCTCGTCCATCATGGCGGTGACGAACGCGCTCTCCTTGGCCATGAGCGCATCGGCCGCCCTGTACAGAACCGCGCGCCGCGCATTGGGGCCAAGCGCGGCCCACGCAGGAAACGCGTCGCCCGCACGCGTGGCGATAGCGCGCACGGCATCGACGGTCATCGCCTCCGCCCGTGACGCAACTTCGCCGGTAATTGGGTTGAAGCGCTCGAATTCAGGCATCGTCTCTCTCCTGCTTTTATCCCTCCAAAAGCCCATAGATAAAAACTGTTGGACGTCCAACTAATATTTGCTATGGGAGCTACGACGGCGCTTCAACGACGCCGGGCCAGGAGAGGGAAGAAAGAGGATGATTTACCCCCGCATCGGAAAAATTTGCTCAGTGAGCGTGATGGCGTTGGCCAGTGCGAGCCTTTGGCAGCCTACGGCACAGGCTCAAACGACCGCCGCCTCGCAGGATGCTGCTGTCAACCCGCAGGATGCTGCAGCCCCCGCAACAGAGGCCGAAATCGTGGTGACGGGATCGCGCGTTGCATCCAGCGGCATGGCGCAGCCCACGCCGGTGACGGTCGTGAGTGGGGACAACCTTCAGGCGGCCTCGCCCAAGGGACTCGCCGAGGGCGTTCTGCAACTGCCCAGCTTCAACGGCTCCAATTCGCGCACCGCAGGTGGCGCTGCCGCCAATGCCGGGCACAGCTATCTCAACTTGCGCGGCCTAGGCATCAATCGCAACCTGGTGCTGCTTGACGGCCGGCGCGTCGTGGCGACCCAGGATACCGGCGCGGTCGACATCAACCTGCTTCCCCAGCTGTTGGTAAAGCGGGTGGAAGTGGTGACGGGCGGCGCATCGGCGGCCTATGGCTCGGATGCCGTCGCGGGCGTAACCAATTTCATTCTCGATGACCGCTTCACGGGCATCAAGGGGCTCGTCTCGCAAGGCATCAGCCGGTATGGCGACAGCAAGACCACGCGCGTGTCGCTTGCGGCCGGAACATCGTTCCTTGATGGCAAGCTCCGCATCGTGGGCAGCTTTGACTTCACGCGCGATACCGGGGTTGAAGGATACAACATCGGCGGCAAGCGTCGTGGCTGGCAGGAGCGGGCGCGCTTCCTCATCAACAACCCGGGCGTGACCAGCGCCAACCCTGCTTCGCCCAGCAACCCCACGCTGATCGTTGGCGATGACGTCCGGTTCCCGTTTGCAACCAACGGCGGGCTCATCACATCTGGCCCGTTCGCAGGCACGCAGTTCCTGCCGGGCGGTGTGACCGCCCCGATGGTTTACGGCACGAACCGCACAGCCAGCTCGATGTCGGGCGGCGACGGTGCGACGGCGGCGGGCACGGGCACCCTTTCAACGCCGCTAAATTCCAAAGTCGCCTTCGGCCATGTCGCCTATGGCGACGCCCAAAGCCTGGAGTTTTTTGCCGAAGGAATGTTCGCGCGAACCTATGCGACGAACAATGCTGGCGCCAACAGCTATGGCTTCAATGGCACAGCCTATCGCATCTTTGGCGACAATGCTTTTCTGCCGGCAAATATCAAGGCGACCATGGCGCCCGGCGACAGCTTCACGATGGGCCGGTGGAACGCGGACCTGGGAATCTATCAGAAACAGGTTGAAACTAAGGTGTATCGCGCGGTCTTCGGCGCGCGGGGCAAGTTGGGCGCGCACTGGGACTGGGACGCCTATTTCCAGCACGGCACCACGAAGGGCAACTTCACGGGCGGCAACGGCATCATCACGGCCAATCTCTACAATGCCGTGGACGCCGTGGTTAATCCGGCCAATAACCAGATCGTCTGCCGTTCGACGCTCACCAACCCCGGCAACGGATGCGTCCCGATCAATCTGTTTGGCGTGAATTCCGCGTCTCAAGCGGCGCGAGCCTACGTCTCGGGCAGCGCGTTCGCCAACCAGACGCTCAAGCAGGATGTGGCCGCGGCAACCTTGCGCGGATCGCCGTTTTCGACGGGAGCCGGCCCAGTGCAGGTCGCCATCGGCTACGAGCATCGCCGGGAAGGCCTGACGCAGGTGGTTTCTCCCCTGTCGACCATCCGGCAGGATGGCGGTGGCGCCCGTGGTTTCCCTGCCAGCCTGATCGGAGTTCAAGGCGGATATTTCCTTGGCAACTCCGCCCCGGTTGATGCGAATTACCACGTTGACGAAGCCTTTACCGAAGTCCAGGTGCCGCTGGCGAAGGATCAGAGCTGGGCCTATTCGCTTGAATTCAATGCCGCAGGCCGTGTAACGCATTATTCCACGGCAGGGACGGTGTGGACCTACAAGGTCGGTCTGGACTATGCACCGGTTTCCGACGTCCGTTTCCGCGGCACGCTCTCGCGAGACATTCGCGCACCCAGCCTTGGTGAACTTTACCTGCCGCAGGCGCAGACCATCGCCGCAGTGCTTGATCGCCAGAATAACAACGCGGCCGTCACTGCGACGATACAGCTGCCCGGCAATCCCAATCTGCGTCCGGAAAAATCCGACACGAAAACGGTTGGCATTGTCTTCACCCCGAGCTTCCTGCCCGGATTCAGCGCTTCGGTTGATTATTACGACATCAAGATCAAAGACGCGATCGGGCGCTTGTCAAACCAGCTGACGGTCGATCAGTGCGCAGCCGGCAATGCTGCCGTGTGCAACCTCATTACCCGCAACAACGGCGCCATTTCGTTGATCTCCACGCCGAACCTCAACCTTGCGACGCTCAAGACGCGTGGTCTGGACATCGAGGCGAACTACAGCTTTGGTCTGGGCACGGTCTTCGGCACTTCGGCAAGCGCCTCGATCCGCGCTCTGGGTTCCTATGTAGCGAAGCTCGAGACCACGACTCAGGGTTCCGCGCCGGTGGATCGGGCCGATCAGACCCCGTTCCAGACGACGCTTAGCGCCAAAATCGACATCGGACGCTTTTCAGCGTTGCTTCAGGAGCGCCGGGTCGGCCCACGCCAGATCGACACCACCTACTCCCCGTCGTTCATCGGGAGCAACCGGATCGGCGCCGTTTGGTACACCGATATCAACATCACCTATCGCCTCGGCGGCAAGCTCGAAGGGGTCGAGATATTCGGCGCAGCCAACAATCTGTTCGATCGCGATCCTCCGACGGGCAACGTCACTTACGGCGTGGGTGGCTCGCCAACGCTCACGCAATTTTACGATGTGGTGGGTCTCTACATGACCGGAGGCATTCGCTTCAAATTCTGAGCCGCTCCGACTCCCGAGCGGCGGCGACGAGAATTAGGCCGCCGCTCGGGCTTGAGAAGCAAAAACGAGATGGGAGACTTTCCGTGAGCAATCTCATAAAAACGGCGATCGCCGCTTCGCTGCTCGGCATGGCAAGTCAGGGGGCTCTTGCCCAGGCTTGCGATCGAGCATGTCTGACAGGAATGATGAACAGCTATGTCGACGCATTGCCTCGACATGACCGCTCGTCGCTACCGATCTCCGCCAACGCTCGGGAAACCATCAACGGGCGCGAATCCAAGGCTGAATCGGACTATCTCTGGCAACTGGTCGACGGCGTTCCATACCGGCAAATTTCGGCTGATCCCAGCACAGGGGAAGTTGCTTTGGTGGGCGTGGTGACGGAGGGGGGTGCGCGCGGACCCTACTGGCTGCGCCTGAAGGTGCAGAACCGCAAGATCACCGAGATCGAGCAGATCGTTGGTGCGCGGACCGCTGGCGGTGTGCCAGGGCTCGCCGCGCCCAACCCCTATTTCGAAGAGGTGTTGCCCAAAGAGAGCCGCTCCACGCGCGAGCAACTGATCGCTATCGCCGACAGCTATTTCGAAGGGCTGGAAAAGCATAGCGGTGCTGCTGTGCAGACGGCCCCCAAATGCCGCCGCTTCGAAAATGGCAACCAGACATCGCTGAACCCGCTCGGCAACAACTGGCCGTGTGACGAGATGGATGATTACGTCTACATGGACAAGATCAAGGAGCGGCGCTTTCCCATCGTCGATGTCGAGCGTGGGGTCGTCGTGGGCGCGATGGTGATCGAGGTTTCGAAGCCCAAGGCTCCAGCTGTACCTATTACCAATCCTGGAACTGGCCCCAACCCCCAAAGCATTCCACTTTTCAGCCGGCCTCATGACACGCTGATCCAGGAAGTGTTCAAGATTTCCAACGGCAAAATTCAGGAGATCAACGTGATCCGGCAGGACATGCCCTATCGGTGGGGCGGTGGGTGGTGATCTCACATCTTCGCCGTGTCGACAAAGCAGGAATGATGGGCGAGCAACCATGAAGGTCGCGGTCATCGGTGCGGGCGCCATGGGCATGTTGTTCGGCGGCCGCCTGGCCCGCGTTGGGCACGATGTCATGCTCATCGACGTAGATGCCGCCCGCGTCGCTGCAATCGACGCGCACGGTGTGACCGAGAATGGCGCCGCCGTGAAATGCCGGGCGTTCCTGCCGGGGGCCGCGCCACCAGATATGGCGGACTTGTTGATCGTCTTCACCAAGGCGACCCATACAGTGCCCGCCATCCGCCAGAATGCCGCGTTGCTGCGTGCTGGGGGCGTGGTGCTCACCCTTCAGAACGGACTTGGAAATGGCGCCGCCATCGCGGCGGAGGTTGGGGCGGATCATGTGCTGGTGGGCATCACCAACTGGCCTGCCGATCTCAAGGGGCACGGCGAAATCCATGTGGGCGGAAGCGGCATGGTCAAGCTGTGGAGTTTCGATGGCGCGGATCGCTCCGTCATTCATTCCATCGCGGATGCACTGGCGGATGCGGGGCTGAATGCATCGGCCGAGCCGTCGGTCGATGCGGCGATCTGGACGAAAGTGATCTTCAACGCGACGCTGAACGGTATTGCTGCGCTCACCGGGCTCACAGTCGGGGAGATTGGGGATATCGAACCCACACGCGCGCTCGCGATGCGTCTGGTCGCTGAAGGCGTGGCGATTGCCGGGGCGAGCGGAATCACGATCGACGAAGAAGAAGTTCGGTCCTCCGTTTCCTTCGCATTGACCCATCACCGCGATCACAAACCGTCTATGCTTCAGGACGTGGAAGCTGGCCGGAGAACCGAAGTGGACGCCATCCAGGGCGCGCTGGTGGATGCGGCTCATCACCACGGCATCGCGGTTCCGGCCCTTGATACTTGTGTAGCCCTGTTGCGGGGCATTGACGCGCGTAACGCGCGCGCATCATGATTCCCTTGTCTGCTGCCGCACTGCGCGCCGGAGTAAAGAATGTATACTAGCGCTACAGCCTTCCTCGAAGCCCTCGTCGAACAGAGGATCACACACGCTTTCGTCAATTTGGGCAGTGATCATCCGGGCCTGGTTGAAGCGATTGCAAGAGCGCGGGCTATGGGCAATCCCGTGCCGCGCATGATCACCTGTCCCAATGAGATGGTGGCGCTGAGCATGGCGCACGGCTATGCGCAAGTTAGTGGCCAGCCGCAGGCGGTCATCATCCATGTTGAATGCGGGACGCAGGCGCTGGCGGGCGCTGTCCACAACGTAGCGAAGGGCCGTGTGCCCGTCCTTATCTTCGCTGGCTCCTCACCCTTCACTCAGGAAGGCGAGATGGTGGGGAGCCGCAACGAGTTCATCCAGTGGATCCAGGACGTCCATGACCAACGCGGACTGGTCCGCGGCTACATGCGCTACGACAACGAAATCCGTACCGGCGCGAACGTGAAGCAGATGGTGCACCGCGCCATGCAGTTCGCGAAATCCGATCCCAAAGGGCCGGTCTATTTGATGATGGCGCGCGAAGTGATGGAGGCGGAATGCGAACCGCGTACAATCGATATGGATCGATGGCAGCCGCTGGAACCCATGTCACTGGGCCCAAAAAATGCTCGCAAACTGGTTGATGCGCTAGCGACAGCTAAACGGCCGCTGATCGTCACATCCTACCTTGGCCGCAATAGCGACGCGGTGGAAGCGCTGGCCGAACTCAGCACGCGGCTGGGCATAGGGGTCATGGAGTCGGTGCCGAGCTACGTCAATCTTCCGCATGACCATCCCATGTACCTGGGCAATTTCTGGAATGAGCCCAGCCGCAACGTCGCGCTTGCCGAAGCCGATCTCGTCCTCGTTATCGACAGCGACGTCCCCTGGATTCCCACGAAGAACCGTCCTGCGGAGGACGCGCGCATCTATCATATCGATGTCGATCCTTTGAAGGAGCAGATGCCTCTGTGGTACATCGAGCCCCATGGCAGCTTTCGCGCGGACGCTGGCACTGCGCTGGCGGAGATGCTTCACGCACTTGACGATACTGCGTTGCAGGACACCGTCGTGGCGGAACGGGCGGCGCATTATCGCGCTATGGCTGCGGAACGGCGGCGCGCTTTGGAAGAACGGGAGCAATCGGGCAGCGGGCTGACTATCGAGCGGCTCATGGCGGCGCTGCGACAGCATGTCGATGCCGACACGATCCTTCTCAATGAAGGGATCACCAACTACCAGCCTGTCTTCGATCATCTAGCACCCACGAAAGCCGGTTCAATGTTCGCGAGCGGTGGCGGGTCCCTTGGCTGGAACGGCGGCGCTGCGCTTGGCGCCAAATTGGCCCGACCGGATGCGACCGTCGTGGCGGTGACGGGCGATGGCTCCTACATGTTCACGACACCCTCCAGCGTCCACTGGATATCCCGCCGGTACAATGCGCCGTTCCTACAGATCGTTCTCAACAACGACGGGTGGAACGCGCCGCGACACTCCGCGCTGGCCGTGCACCCCAGCGGGTACGCGAGCGAAGCGGCCGATCTCGATCTCAGCTTCTCGCCCGCCCCCGATTATGGTGGCATCGCAGCTGCTTCGGGCGGCGCGACAACCTTTGTCATCGACGCCGGCTGCGATGTTGATGCGATACTGCGTCAGGCGTTTGAAGCGTTGAAGCAGGGCCTTTCCGTCGTGGTCGAGGCTCGGCTGTCGTGATCCTCAGTGGCGCGGATCAGGCGGGTGGCGATGGCCGAGCAACCAACGTCAGCACCCTGATTGATAGGGCGCCTTGGAGCCCGTACCAGAAGCTCCTGCTTTGTCTCGTGTCTCTGGCTATCCTGCTGGACGGGTTCGACAATCAGGCGCTCGGGTTCGCCTTGCCGGATATTCTGCGCGACTGGAAATTGGCCAAGGCAGACCTCTCCTTGGCGCTTGCCGCAGCGCAACTCGGGATGTTCTTCGGCGCGATCGGCGGCGGCCTCATCGGCGACCGCCTAGGACGGAAATCCGCACTGGTGGGCAGCGTCCTTCTCTTCGGCATCGCTACAGCGATGATCGGGCTAGCGAACGGTCCCGACGTGCTTGCTGTTCTACGCCTTTGCGCTGGTATCGGTCTCGGCGCAGCCTTTCCGAATGTCGCGGCGCTTGCGGCTGAATTCACGCCTGCGCGACGCCGCAGCCTTGCCGTGGTCATCACCATCGTATGCGTACCACTCGGTGGTGTGATTGGCGGCACCGCCGCATCCTTCATTATGCCGCTTCTGGGATGGCGCTCGCTGTTCGTTGGTGCAGGCCTGGTGACACTGGCGATTTGTGGCATCATCGTCCTGGCCCTGCCCGAATCCGTCCGCTTTCTCGCGCGGTCCCCTCACAATATTGGTCGGGTCTCTGCCATCCTGCGCCGAATGGGCATCTCTCCGTCGGACATCCTGCCTCTGCCGATGTCCAAGGGAACCGCCAGTGCAGAAATGCCCCATTTCCAAGGATCAATCTTGGCAGCGGGTTTAAGGCGGGACACGATACTCCTGTGGACCGCTTTCTTCTTCTCGCTGATGTCCGTCTATGCTGCCTTCAACTGGCTTCCCACACTCTTGGCGGAAGACGGTCATGACATCGTCGTCGCTAGCCGAGGACTCGTCGCCTTCAACCTTGGCGGGGTAGTTGCCGCATTGTGCGGCGGTTGGGCCATAAGTCGTTTCGGCTCGCGGGCCACCATGGTGACGATGGCGTTTGCTGCCATCCTGTCGGCCATCGCTCTCGCATTTCTGCCAACCACTACCCTTTCCTTGCCCATGCTCTTTGCCCTGCTTGCACTTGAGGGCGGCTTCATCAACGGCGTGCAGACGACCTTGTACGCGCTTGGATCGGCAATTTATCCGACGTCACTTCGCGCATTTGGCGTTGGAGCCGCCACGGGCATCGGCAGGGCTGGCGCAATCGCCAGTTCCTTGCTCGGAGCCCTCGTAATCGGCTGGGGAGCGGCGGCGGGATTCCATTGGTCGATCGCGCTTGTCATGTGCGTCGTCGCTATCGCTTTGCTAGGGATCCGGAATCACGCCCGTCCAGCGGTCGCAACCCACTCTTATTGAGTGCAGTGCAGCAGAAATTTCTGATCCCCCTTCGCTTTATGGTACAGCGGCATTAATGGCGTTTGATATGCGGCAGAACCGTATCGTTTAAAGCAAGGTAGGTAGATGAACGTCGGACTCTCGGCAGAACTGCAAAATGAGGACGGAGGCGATAGTGCGACGCGGGCTACCGAAGGTCTTTCCAATGTCATTGGCTACCACCTACGGATAGCACAAGAGGCATCGTTCGCTGCCTATGAGCGGCGCGTTGGGGACACTCATATATGGCCGGGCTGGTATTCACTGTTGCGCATCATCCACGACAATCCGGGTATCAACCAGACCGAGCTTAGTATCGCCGCAGGCCGCGATAAATCGACCCTTACAGCGTCCCTGCGAGAACTTGGGAAAGCAGGGTTGGTGGAAAAAACGCGGGACAACAGCGACCGTCGTAACATTCGGCTTTCTCTGAGCCAGGATGGAGAAAAGCACCTGGCGGAATTAGAAACTCATGCTTTGGCGCATGACGCAGAGATAGATCGTATCGTGGGCAGCGACCAACGCACAATATTCCTGGATATTTTGAAACGGCTAGCCTCCGAATTGACGAGACAATCTTGAACTGCTGGATGAAAGTCGCCTGTTTGCCGAAACCCTCGAAGGTCAACTGAATCTCGACTGCTACCCACTTCTAGTGGACTTTCGTTGAAGATGAATACTACGCTAGCTCAACCCACGCGACTCTCCCGTGATAGCGGGTTTGCCCATCACGACGGGTAGGGTCTCAGTTTGAATTTTCTGCGTTGCGCTTTTTGTAGGGATCGCGCTTAGCCGGAGCTGATGCCATTGCATCAATTTTCGCCACGATGTCCTCCAGCGACCAGAGCCGATCGGTCACGCCAGCGGCTATTGCGGGCGTGATCTTGAGCGACTTGTAGATACGGCAGAAGTTGTGGAACGCGAAGTAGAGCGCCAGCGCGTGAATGTGGTTGTCCAGCTTCTTTGAAAACGCATTGTTAAGGCGGGTAGCCGAGGCGCCGCAGACCCGCATTCAAGGTGTTCTCGCTCAAGGGCCGCAGTCGGCTGCGCACTGAAGGAAATACCCAGCGGGCCGAACCCGTGACGGAGCGCAGTTCATTGAAGAGGGCTTGCACCTGGCGGGATAACGGCACGTGGTGCGGCCTGCGCATCTTCATCCGCTCCGCCGGGATCGTCGAGACAGCTGCTTCGGGGTCGATCTCTGCCCATTCGACATGACGTAGTTCGCCTGGGCGGACGAAAGCGTGCGCAGCAAGCCGCATTGTTCTTGAGGCGCTTTCCAGATTGCCCTTGCGCTCGATCGGACGAACGGCGGCAAGCACATTGGCGGGTCCGATCTCGGCAATCGGCAGCTTGCCGATCGTGTTGTCGAGCAGACTGAGCAGATACTCGCACCGCTTGGCTGTTGCCGGCGCCCAGGGCTTATACCCGTCCTGCCGGCGGCGCTCGCAATACTCGGCGGAGATGATGGAGAAGGTGCAGGCGCTGAGCGCCTGGCCGCGCAGCTTCTCCTTCTGCTTCTCGCGCGATGGGTCCTTGCCCATCGCCAACTGCTCTCGTGCCCATTCCCGGCGTCGACGGGCCTCGGCCAGACCGACTTCTGGATAGGCGCCCAGACTAAGCTTCTTCTCTCGGCCATCGACGCGAGACTTCTGTCGCCAGAGCTTGCCATCACCAGGATAGACCTGGGGGAAAAGGCCCCCACATTGGGGGCCCCACATTGGCTGACGCGCGAGAGGCCCCAATTTCCCTGGCTGCGGCCGGATTGCCACGATCGCCGGTAGTCAGCAGGCGCAAAATTACTCCGGTTTTACGCGGGTTTCAAAGGCACAGGTGGATGTAGATGGACTGAAGTTTGGGGTAAAGCCCCCTCGCATCCAAGCACCGGAACGGGAAGGAAGAGCGCGGCAGCACCCCAATGCCATAGTTTCAACACCATACCCCTCCCTCGCTTTATAATTGTTCAATATTTCTATTTTGTGCAGGGCGGTGACAAAACCAGCCACTGGAACGCCAGCGAAGTGCTGAGCGTGGCGGAGTAAAAACCGGCCAGTGGTAAGGCTGCCCTTTTGAGGGCGGCCGGGATGTATGCCGTGGAAGTTTACGCGAGTGTTCGGCAGTTTGTGTTTGTGCAGGGGCGCAGCCAGCGAGAGGCCGCGCGGGTATTTGGATTAAGCCGGGAGACGATTGGCAAGATCTGCCGATTTTCACTGCCACCTGGCTATACGCGCACGAAGCCGGTGGAGAAGCCGAAGCTGGGGCCTTTGCTGCCGGTGGTTGACGCGATTTTGGAAGGTGACCGGACGGCGCCGGTCAAGCAGCGACACACGGCGAAGCGGATCTTCGAGCGGCTGCGCGATGAATATGGCTATGGCGGCGGCTACACGGTGGTGAAGGACTATGTCCGGCTGAGCCGGGTGCGTGGCCGCGAGACATTTGTGCCGCTGGCGCACCCACCGGGGCATGCGCAGGTGGATTTTGGCGAAGCGGTGGGCGTGATTGGCGGTGTGGAGCAGAAGATCCACTTCCTGTGCATGGATTTGCCGCAGTCCGATGCCTGTTTCGTGAAGGCTTTCCCGCGCGAGACGACCGAGGCATTTCTGGATGGGCATGTATCGGCCTTCGACTTCTTTGGCGGCATTCCCCAGTCGATCCTCTACGACAACACGACGATTGCGGTGGCCAAGATTCTGGGGGACGGCAAGCGTGAGCGCACACGTGCCTTCAGCGAGCTGGTCAGCCACTACCTGTTTTCTGACCGCTTCGGCCGACCCGGCAAGGGGAATGACAAGGGCAAGGTCGAAGGGCTGGTCAAATACGCGCGCCGCAACTTCATGACGCCCAAGCCGCAGGCGGCGAGCTATGACGCACTGAACGCGGCTCTTTTGGAGCGCTGTCATGCGCGGCAAGGCGAACGTGCTGGCCGCCATGCCCAGACCATCGGTGAGCGCATGGTTGCTGACGTTGCGGCGCTACGCCCACTACCGCCGGTGCCATTGGAGCCATGCGAGAGGCGCAGCGCCCGTGTGTCATCGACGGCGCTGGTGCGGTATCGCGGCAATGATTACTCGGTGCCCACAAGGTTTGGGTTCCAGGATGTGGTGGTGAAGGGCTTCGTGGACGAGGTGGTGATCCTGTCCGGCGCCGAGGAGATCGCCCGCCATGTGCGCAGTTATGGCAGCGGCGATTTTGTGGCCGATCCGCTGCATTATCTGGCGCTGATCGAGACAAAGCCGAATGCTCTCGATCAGGCGGCTGCACTGCAGAATTGGGCCTTGCCCGATGTCTTTGCCCACCTGCGGCAATTGCTGGAGGGACGCATGGGCCGCAAGGGCAAGCGCGAGTATATCCAGGTCTTGCGCTTGCTGGAAGCGATGCCCATGGCCGTGGTGACCCATGCTGTCACTCAGGCGATCCACATGGGCGCGATCAGCTTTGATGCGGTGAAGCAGATCGCACTGGCCAGGATGGAACGGCGGCCCGCCAGGCTTGACCTGACGACCTATCCCCACCTGCCAAGGCTGGATGTGAAGGTCACGCAGGCGGCTGATTATGCGGCTCTGATGCCCCAGGTCTCGAAGGAGATGGCAGCATGAGCCGGGCGCCCGATGACAACCTGCCCACCGGCACCACCGCTGGTGCGCCACAGGTGCTGCTGGCCCACCACCTCAAGCAACTCAAACTGCCGACCGTTTTGCGCGAATATGAGAAAGTAGCCCGGGAGTGCGCGCGTGATGGTGTCGATCATCCCCGCTATCTACTGCGCCTGATCGAACTGGAACTGATCGACCGTGAGCGGCGCACTGTCGAACGCCGGATCCGTGCTGCCCGGTTCCCGGCCGTCAAAAGCTTCGATACCTTCGACTTCACCGCCATCCCCAGCCTCAACAAGATGCTGACGCTGGATCTGGCGCGCTGCGAATATATCCTGCGGCGCGAGAATATCATTGCGCTGGGCAATAGCGGGACGGGCAAAACCCATGTGGCGCTCGCCCTGGGGCTGGCCGCCTGCCAGAAGGGCTTCACCGTGACCTTCACCACCGCCGCGGCGCTGGTGAACCAGTTACTGGAAGCCCGCGACGAGAAGCGGCTGCTCAAGATGCAGCGCGAGTTGGCTGCAGTGAAGCTGCTGATCATCGACGAACTGGGTTACGTCCCGCTCTCGCCCACCGGCGCGGAGCTGTTGTTCGAGACCTTCTCCCAGCGCTACGAACGCGGCTCCACCATCGTTACCTCCAACCTGCCGTTTGAGGACTGGACGCAGGTGCTTGGGTCCGAGCGCCTGACCGGCGCATTGCTGGATCGTTTGACCCACCACGTCAGCATCCTGACCATGAATGGTGACAGTTACCGCCTAAAGCAGTCAGCCAGTCGCCGTCGCGCCACTGCCAGCGGGGCGGAGCAAAACCAGGCCACCGTCGACGAAAACTGACCCATCAAAACGGCCAAAAGCAAAGGGCCCCGATCGGGGCCCTTTGCTTTGCACCTGCCGCAACATCAGTGGCCTACTTTTACTCCGCCACAGTGGCCGGTTTTTGCTCCGCCGTTGACACTATTTTATATATTTTGTCAATTCATTCTCCATCCTACCTGAATCGGGGGAATGGTTGCGTCGAAGAAGACATCTGACCTAGCAAGGGCATGATGACAGATCAGCGCCTCGCGGGGGCCGACCTGAGATGATTTCGGATATCTATTAGTCAGTTAAGACACGATGCAGGCATGTTCCGATGCCAGTCCACGAAGCTGGCAGTCAGGTATGCTTCGTTCTTCGATGCCGATCCGTTGCAGCTGGCGAGCAAGCTCGACCAGCGTGGTCACGCCCATTTTCTGCATCACGCGTGCGCGGTAGACCTTGACCGTATTTTCCGCCTTGCTCGTCATGTACGCGACCTGCTTGTTGTGCAGTCCGCTTGCCAGAAGCACCGCGATATCGCGTTCCGCGTCGGTATCCTTATGCAGGATTTGGCCCTAGCCCGGCTTATTCATGAGCCCGCTGCACTGGGGCGTGCCGGGTTTGATGTGTCGGTGGCCGCGTGATCCGGGCGCGCGGTTTCGGCGGCGTTTTTCGCCGCAGCAAAACCGATGGCTTTTCGAGGTTGATGGGCGATGGCTCGGGCTTTGTGCGGCACAGCCGCGCTGGCTATGTCGGCGCTGGCCGGAGACTGGTGGCGATGGCTTTGAACACGCCGGCGTCGGGGCATGCTGACGCGAAGGCGACACGGATGCGCGAGGCGGTCTCGATGACGCGGGCGGCGACCTTGAGCAGCCGCAGGCGCAGCGTTGCGAACTCGGCAGTGGCCAGAGAGGTGGCCTTGGGGATGGCCTGCTGGACGCGCCACATCAGCCAGTAGGCGGCGGTATGCAGGATGAGGCGCATCTGGTTGGCATTGGCCGAGCGGCACGAGGTGCGATCGCTGGCCAACTGGGTCTTGTGGCGCTTGATCAGGTTTTCGGCTTGGCCGCGCGCGCAATAGAGCGTGTCGTAAATGTGCTCGGGCGAGCCTTCTGTCAGCGAGGTGACGACATAGCGGATGTCCATGCCCAGCGTGCTGGCCTCAATCCGGGCGACGACGCGGCGTTGGCTCTTCCAGCTTTTGGCGCCGTAGCGGGTCTCGACATAGTTGCGCAGGACCGGATGTTGGGCCTGGGCCCGCTTGACCGCGCAGGCATCGGCGACGGCAACGATGGCCGGATCGGCCCGCAGCGCGGCGTTGGTCGGCAAGCCGAACACGTAATCGACCCCGGCCGCCTCGCAGAACGCCATGATCTCGGGACGGGCGTAGTGCCCATCGCCGCGGATGGTGATGTGGGTATCGGGCCAGTGCTGGCGGATATGACGCACCAGGCGCCGGATGTGGCCGGCACCTTCGGCACCCGACGGCGTCTTGCCAGTGCGCAGCAGCATCGCCACCGGCCGCCCGCTCGCGGTATCGTACACATGGATCGGCAGGAAGCAGCGCTCACCGTGATGTCCGTTCCAGAACGAGAGCTGCTGATAGCCGTGCACGACATCACACGTGTCATCGATATCCAGCGTCACCGCCGCCGGTGGGGCCGGATAGCTGGCACAGTAAACGCCGATCATCGCGACCATCATCCGGGCCAGTTCACGCGTGGTCGGTGCATTCTCCCAGCGGCTCATCGTCGGTTGGCTGGCCAGCCCCGCGCCCGATCCCGGCAACTTGCCCAGCGCCAGGCGGAAGCCCGGATCGTCGCGCAGGGCATCGAGATCATCGGCGTCCTCATAGCCACACGTGATCGCGAACACACGGGCACGCAGAATGTCATCGAGGCGATGGATCACCCGCGTCGGGTCACGCGGATCGGCGATGCACGCAGCAAGCTGCCGGCAGATCCCCATCGCGCGCTCGGCCTGCGCCAGCAGCAGAACGCCGCCGTCAGAGGTCAGCCGGCCACCGTCGAACGCGGTTGTGACCTTCTTGCCGCCAACCGCTGGAAACGAAAATCCCGGTGCGCTATCATCGCTCCCGGCGGGTGTGGTCCGTGGCATAAATTGCCTCGCTGAAGGACTGGTCTAGACACCCATTTTCCTACTGCAAAGCAATCGCTTACGCCACTCCCGCCAACCCTCTCACCCGCCGCGGTGAATAAGACAGGCTAGATGCCGTAATTGGACGGCGTCTTAACGGTTTTGCAGGTGCCCAGTTGATTTCGATGACGGCGAGCCGCACCTCGCGCATTCGGCTCAGATTAATGCGTTGACCGGTGCCATTTCGGTCACGATCTCGCGGGCGTCGATCGCGCTGCCCGCCCCCTGGACGAGGGCGGCCAGCCCCGGGTCCACGACGCGCGCGAGCATGGCATATTCGCTCAATCCGCGTTGCCGGGCGAAGCCGGCAATGGTGCGGTGCTGGGCCGGAGAAAGCCGCACGGTCTGGGCGCGGGCGCTCATGATGCCGCTCCCGGCGCGATGCTATTCGCCATCGCAAGGAACGGCGCAATTGCGCCGTTCCCGTGTCCTCCCGTTTGACGGGATGCTATCCGCATCCCGTCAACGCCGCAGAAATGCTGGATGCACCCGTGCGTGAGGTGTGTTCGGAATTGTCGGCCCGATGCATAGCATCGCAGCCCTCCAACCGTGCCACTTGGGCGACCGGATCAGGCATGGTCCGATCCTTCTTGACAAGCGGCGCCCATCACCTTGGGACGGTCGACCTCCCGACGCTGACGAAATGAAATGAATTCAACCCTTCATAGCGTCAGGAGGTCTGAGTTTGACGACAGTCGCCCCTACGCGAAGTTGATCAATATAGTCTCCCCACCATTGCGCCATTTCAACGCGCTCGTTCCAATGCGCTCCACGATAGTACGCCGCCCGCACTGCATCCTTGTCTTTATGAGCCAACGCCCGTTCAATGGCATCCGAAGACTATTTGCCCGACTTGTTCAACAGGGTGCTAGCCATCGCGCGAAACCCGTGCGCGGTCATTTCATCCTTGCTAAACCCCAACCGCCGGAGCCCAGCATTCAAGGTATTCTCCGACATGGGTTTTAATGGCGTGCGGATCGACGGAAACACATAACGTCCGTCGCCGGTCAGTTCCTTTGCGGCTTCAAACAAAGCCAAGGCTTGTCTTGAGAGTGGTACGGCGTGTCCCTGCCTGCCCTTCATCTTGGCGGCTGGAATGCGCCAGACAGCCGCCTCTAGATCAATCTCTTGCCATTCTGCCCTTCGCAGTTCGCCTGGACGCACAAACACGTAAGGGGACAATTCGCGTGATCGGAAAACCTTGCCCTTCATAGCCGTCGATAGCACGCAGCAAATCGCCGACGCGCTTGGGTTCCAGAATGGCGGCATGGTGTTTGGGCTGTCGTTTGGCCAAGGCGCCGCGCAGGTCGCGTGTCGGATCAGAGGTGGCCAGTTGATTGGCGATAGTATTGGGCGCCAGTCCGTCGCGTTCGTTTTTGGCGATGAATGCCTCGGCGACCGCAGTGAAGGTATTCATCGCGCTGACTTTGGCGGCGTGAATGTCCCGGCGCTTCTTTTCGGCTGGGTCAATACCGTTGGCTAAATTCCGGCGAGCTTCGTCGCGCCGGTTGCGGGCCTCTTTCAGGCTCAAGTCCGGATAGCTACCCAGCGACAGCTTCTTTTCGACACCCGTCGCAGTCCGGAATTTCAGCTTCCAAAGTCGGCCACCAACGGGCGTCACCAGCAGGTAGAGGCCTTTCTCGTCCGAGACCTTATAGGCCGTCACTCGGGGCTTCAACACGCGGATTGCAGAGTCGGAAAGGCGCATTGGGGGGCCTCCTGATTTCGGCAAAACCAATAGGCCCCCAGAATCGTCCGATATCGACAGACAGAGGCAAGCACTGCCCGTTAAGCCATGGCTCTTATTGGCAGATTTCCGGGATTTTTCAACCTTCAGCGGGCTTTGGCGAATGGGGAAATGGTGCCCCAAGGCGGACGAAAGCGATGAATATGAATCGCCGCTTCTACTACCCTAGAGCCGCCATTTAACGCAAATGATCGCCTTCCTTCGTCCCCGGATTGCCCCCAGCGCTATGACCTAAAGGAACCGTTTTACTCATCCGTCGAGGAACGATCACCCTGCGGCAAACCATCACATCGAAAGGATTGACCGTCCATGCGGCATTTGCCATGATTTGAATATGGGGATCGCGGTCTCCCCACGAGGCGACAGGCTCAAGAATCGCGTCCTACTTTCAACAAGGACGCATCATGTCTGTTCTCAACACGATCTCACCGGATAAACTCGTTCGCTTGGTCGGTATTCCGACCGGGCCTGTTTTGATCGACGTTCGACCCGAGGAGGAATTCTCGGCCGAACCGCTGCTGATCCCTGGATCGTTGCGAAGGTCCGCCAGCGATGTCAGCGCCTGGGCACGAGCATTCCACGGCCAGTCGGTCGTTGTTGCTTGTCGGGACGGTGGATCGCTGAGCCAAGGCGTCGCCGCCCGGCTGCGCCACGACGGCGTGTCAGCGGAGGCGCTGGAGGGCGGTGTGGCCGGATGGGCGAACTCTGGTCTTCCAATGGTGCCGAACACCGTGCTGCCGCCCCGCGATGCCGAGGGACGGACCGTCTGGGTGACGCGCGGTCGCCCCAAGGTGGACCGGATCGCCTGCCCGTGGCTGATCCGCCGCTTCATCGATCCGAGCGCGATCTTCCTGTTCGTGGCGCCCTCCGAGGTTCAGGGCGTCGCCGAGCGCTTTGGCGCCGCTCCCTTCGACATCGAAGGCGAAGGCGTCACTTGGAGCCATCGGGGTGAGCTATGCACCTTCGACGTCATGGTCGAGGCATTCGGCCTCAGCGGTCATGAGTCACTCAAACGCCTCGCGCCGATCGTGCGCGGTGCCGATACCGGCCGCCCCGACCTCGTGCCCGAAGCGGACGGGTTGCTTGCCGCCTCGCTCGGCCTGTCGCGCATGTATGCCGACGATCAGGAACAGCTCGAGGCCGGGATGCTCCTCTACGACGCCTTCTATCGCTGGTGCCGCGACGCGACCGACGAAACCCATAATTGGGTCTCGCACCAGCCCGCGAAAGCCCGCGCCAAAGCGCAGGTGCGGCCATGAGCGGCGCGGTGACGGAACTGCCCGTAGGCAGCGAAGCAGGCACGCCGGATCACGGCATCACATTTGGTGAAGCCGTGCGCGTCTGGGCGCGGATCGCATCGCTGAGCTTCGGCGGCCCCGCTGGCCAGATCGCGGTAATGCACCGCATCCTCGTCGAGGAGAAGCACTGGATCGGTGAGGAGCGCTTTCTGCACGCGCTCAACTATTGCATGTTGCTGCCCGGCCCCGAAGCGCAGCAGCTTGCCGCCTATATCGGCTGGCTGCTTCACAAGACCAAGGGCGGTCTGGTCGCAGGCGGACTGTTCGTGCTGCCCGGCTTCCTCGCAATCCTGGGCCTCAGTTATCTCTATGTGCTGCTCGGCCATGTGCCGCTGATCACCGGGTTGTTCTTCGGCTTGAAGGCGGCGGTCCTCGCGGTGGTGATCCAGGCGGTGGTGCGGGTCGGATCGCGTGCTCTCAAGAACAACGTCATGCGCGGGATCGCGGCGGCCGCCTTTGTCGCGATCTTTTTCCTCAATGCGCCTTTTCCGCTGATCGTCCTAGCGGCGGGCATCGGCGGCTATGTCGGCGGACGGCTGGGCTTGTCGGCCTTCAAGGGCGGCGGCGGACATGGGAGCGCGGGCGGGAATGTCGTCCATGACCGCGATACCGCGCTCGGCGAAAGCCTGCCGGATCATGCCAAGCCCAACCTTGGCTGGTCGCTCAAGATTTCCGGGACATTCCTGTTCCTTTGGCTCGCGCCGGTCATCGCGCTGCTGGTGCTTCTCGGCCCCGATGACGTGTTCACGCGCATCGCAACCTTCTTCAGCCAGATGGCGATGGTTACATTCGGCGGCGCTTATGCCGTGCTGGCTTATGTCGCGCAGGAAGCGGTAGGCACCTATCATTGGCTCAGGCCCGGCGAGATGCTCGACGGCCTTGGCCTGGCCGAGACGACGCCGGGGCCGCTGATCATGGTCACGCAGTTCGTCGGCTTCCTCGCGGCGTTTCGCGATGCGGGCGCATTGCCGCAATTGGTCGCGGCCACGCTGGGCGCGATCCTGACGACATGGGTGACGTTCATGCCCTGCTTCCTGTGGATCTTCGCGGGTGCGCCGTTCGTCGAGCAGTTGCGCGGCAACCGGACGCTCTCGGCCGCACTCAGCGCGATCACGGCGGCCGTCGTGGGCGTGATCCTCAACCTTGCCGTCTGGTTTGCGATCCACACCTTGTTCCAGGACGTGCGGGTGGTCCGGGTCGCGCGGTTCGCCTTCGACTTCCCGGTTCTGACCTCGCTTTACCTCCCGGCGGCGCTGCTGGCCGCCGGCGCCGCGATAGCCGTGTTCCGGTTCAAGGTCGGGATGATCCCGGTCCTCGCGGCAAGTTCCGCGATCGGTGCGGCCCTCTATCTGTCAGGCGTGGTCCAATGATCCCGCTGCTGCTCAAGGAGATCATGATGAAGCGTATCACCACGTTCGGCCTGTTGGGGCTTCTCGCTCTGAGTTCGCCCGCATTGGCGGCTGAACCCTGGGAACAGGCGGTCGCCACCGCCATCGGCAAACCGGGCGCCGAGATGCCGGGCGGTGTCTATCGCATCGGCCTGCCGCGCAGCGACCTGCATGTGGTGCTCGACGGCGTGACCTTGAAACCGGCGCTGGCGCTCGGCTCCTGGCTGGCGTTCGTACCGCATGGCGGGGGTCAGGCGATGGTCATGGGCGATCTGGTGCTCACCGATACCGAAGTGAATCCGGTGATGGCCAAGCTTGTCGCCGGCGGAATCGAGATCACCGCGCTCCACAACCATCTGCTGCGGAACACACCCCACACCATGTATATGCACATCGCCGGGCATGGCGATCCGGCGCAACTCGCCAAGGTGCTGCACGATGCGCTGGCGCTGAGCGGCACGCCCTTGTCCGCGCCTCCGGCGGCAAGCCCCGCCGCGCCGGAGACGATCGACCTCGACACCGCCGCGCTCGACCGCATCATGGGCCACAAGGGCAAGATCGGCGGCGGCGTCTATGCATTCGGCATTCCCCGTGCCGAGGCACCGCGCGATGGTGGGATGGCGTTACCGCCCGCGATGGGCGCGGCCATCGCCATCAACTTCCAGCCAACCGGCGGCGGCAAGGCGGCGATCACCGGCGACTTCGTGCTGACAGCGTCGGAGGTCAATCCGGTGCTGCGCGAGTTGCGGCAGAACGGGATCGAGGTGACGGCGCTCCACAACCACATGCTCGACGACGAGCCGCGCCTGTTCTTCATGCACTTCTGGGCCAATGACGACGCGCAGAAGCTCGCGCGCGGGTTGACCGCCGCGCTCAGCCATGTCGCGGTCGCGGCGAACTAGGGCGCAGCGATGAAACCCTGGAGGGGATGTGCAGCGGCACTGCTGCTGGCGCTGCCGGGGTGCAGCCAGGCACAACCGACCGATCCGCACTCCCCTCTCGTGCTGGAGCGAACGATCTCGCTCCCCGACACCAGGGGGCGCATCGACCATCTGGCGGTCGATCTGGCGGACCATCGGCTGTTCGTTGCCGAGATCGCCAACGGCACGGTCGATGAGGTCGATCTTGAGGCCGGCAAGGTCATCGGCCGCATCGCCGGCCTTGGCGAACCGCAGGGCGTCGCCTGGCTTCCGGCGACCCACGAATTGGTGGTCGCCTGCGGTGACGGCTCGGTCCGCTTCTATGACACAGAGCTTCACGAGCGGGCGCGGATCGCGCTTGAGGACGATGCCGACAATGTGCGGGTCGATCCGCGCAACGGCCATGTCATCGTCGGCTATGGCAAGGGCGGCCTCGCCACGATCGATCCCGTCCGTCACACGGTTCTCGCCCGATTGGCGCTGCCCGGCCATCCGGAGGGGTTTCGGCTGTCCGGATCGCGCGCCTATATCAATATCCCCGATGACGGCTCGGTGATCGCGGCCGACATCGACCAGGGAAAACAACTGGCACGCTGGCCGACCGGACTGCACCGGCTTAACTTCCCGATGGCGGTCGAGCCGTCAGGCAACCGGATCGTGATCGCCTATCGGCTCCCGGCGGCGCTGGCGACGATCGATACAGCGAGCGGCCAAACGCTCTCCCTCGGATCAGCTTGCGGTGATGCCGACGATCTATTCCTGGTGCGCGATCATATCCTGCTGGTCTGCGGCGCCGGCCATGTCGATGTGATCGGCGCCGATGGACAGAGCGCGTGGGCGCAAACTGCTGGCGGCGCACGCACCGGGCTCTATGTGCCGGAGCTGGACCGATTGTTCGTGGCGGTTCCGGCCCATGGTCATCCCGCCGCGATCTGGGCGCTCAAACTGAATCTCGCGCAGCCCCAGCGCTGAAGCACGGCGGCGTCAGAGATATTTGGCCAGTTCACCCAGCTTAGCCAGTTCGTCGCGCGTCGCCTTGGGCAACGGCCCGACCAGTTCCTCCAGATGATGTTCGATATGATCGCTGACCAGCAGTGTCTTGGTCTTGTCGAGCGCAGCGACCACCGCCTGCATCTGCTGCGCGATCTGGAGGCCGTCCCGGCCTTCGGCAACCATTTCGACGATCTTGGCGAGATGGCCCTGCGCGCGCTTCAGGCGGTTGAGAAGATCGGGATTGGCGGCATGGCTCATGCAAATGTCCTGCTCAATGCGGTAGCGCGATCCATCCGTGAACGGCGACATAGAGGCCGACGATCAGGATGACCCCACCCGAAACATAGGGCGCCTTGCGGACGATCTCGCCAAAACCGCTCCAGCGCTTCGTCACCTGCTTGACGCTGATCGCGGCGATGACGCCCGACGCGACCATGGTGATGGCAAGCCCGATGCTAAAGCACAACACCAGCACGGCGCCCAGCGCGAGCCGCTGGAGCTGGAGGCAGAGCAGCAGCACGGTGATCGCGCCCGGGCATGGGATCAGACCGCCGGTCAGGCCGAACAGGATGATCTGGCCGGTGGTGACATTGCTGTTCGCGAAGCGGCGCCGGATGTCCTCTGCATGGGCCATTTCGTGCGCATCGACAAAGCCGCCGGTCGCAACCTCCAGGCCGCGTTCCTCGGCTTCCTCGAATTCTTCATGTTCATGGTGGTCGTGATCGCCGTGATGATTATGCCCGTGGCCGTGGGAGTGGCCGTGATGGTGCCCATGATCGTGGTGATAGTGTTCGGCTGCAATCTGCTCGCGGCGGGTGCGCCATAGCATCCAGGCGGCGATCACGACGATCAGCACGCCGGATGCGAGCTGGAAATAGGGTTCGGTCGCTTCCGCGTTGAGGCCGCCGAACAGCCACATGCCGCCGAGCGCCACGACCCAGACCACGACCGTATGGGAGAGCGTCGCCGCCAAACCCAGCAGCACGGCCTGGCGCACTGTTCCCCTGACCGCGATGATGAAGGCCGCCATCATCGTCTTCGAATGGCCCGGTTCGAGCCCGTGCAGCGCGCCGAGCAAGATGGCGGTAGGCACAAACAGCCACGCATGGGCGGCGCTTTGTTGAAGCAGGTCTGCAAGAGAGGTCATGGCGTGGCGTTTAGCATGAGCTTTCGCATCATCCCATCCCCCTGGATAGGATATTTATCGATAAACGAACCTTATTGTGTTCTGGAGATTACTCCTCATCGCCTGATGAGCATCGGCGCCCGCTGGCTCAATCTACAAGTAGCGCGAGATTGCCTTGAAACCCTCGATCGCCCTGTTCGAGGGCGATCGGCGGTTCGCGGTGGTGGTCCGCTTGCCGGATGCCCAGCGCGACGATCTTGAAACGCTTGGCGTCATCCCGGTCATGCTGCCGGCGGCCGAAGGCCAGGCTGGTGCTGCCGGCGATTACGGCTTGGACAGCCCGCCTGAAGATCGGTCCCATGCCAAAGGCCAAGTTGGCGACCTCGTAGGCAAACGCAATGCCGGTGCCCGGATGGGCATCGGCATTGTGATCCAGCAAATATCAAGCCGGTCAGACTGCACCGTCCCTTCGGAATGCTGGTCGCGGATACGTAGCCAGAATCTCCGCAATCGATTTGAACTCCATGACCGTCATCGATCGCCGTTGTCACTACGCTGGCGTAGCAAAGGCGGTTTATAGGTCATTTTCGGCGGAAACCAACGGTATGTGGTGACCCGCGATGATGAACACTACATTTACGCTGTAACACCGCCCTAATGCTTGCACATTCGAATCAATTCGGATGGGCCGCCGCCGCAGTCGAGTCTATGACGGAAGAACTTCGACAGTCATGGAATAAGACGATCGTGGCCGCGGTGGCGCAATCGGGCGCGGTGCTCCTTCGCCTCCGGGCAGATTACCAGCAGCCAGTGGCTGTTCAGCCTTGGCACTGGCTTGGGGCGCAGAACCACCGGGGCCGGCCGCGCTCCGTCCACCGCCGCTGGCGACGTTTACCCACCACATACCGGCGTCCGGCCAAGTGATCGTGACCTTGCCCTCGGCATCGGTCGTGAGATCAAGCTGCTGAATGCCATCGCGATAGCGAACGCCACCGTTTACCGCGCTCACGGAAAGGTCGGCCGCCGGCTTGCCATCAAGCAGGAACTGGAAAGTGGCAGCCTCGCCGCTCGCCAGTTCGGTAGGGTGCGTAACCGGAACCATCTCAAGTCCCTTGCCGGTCGGCTTGAAAACCGCGGTGGTCGGCTCTCCAGCGGTCGCAAAGGTCTCGATGCGGCTCGTATTGACCGCGCTCCATACATCGGTCGCCCCGGCGGGCACAGCTTGAGCGAGCGTTGCAGGCGTGGTCCCGCGCGGAAGCATCTTCCGTTCTCCGTTCAGCAGGTAGCTGCCGCTCACCGATTCAGAAACGATTGCGATCTTGTAGGTGCCGGGCTGCACGACATGGACATCGAAAGTCTGACGCAGGCGGCCCTTCGCGCTGTTCTCGACCGCTACCTTGCTGCCATCCGGCGCGAGCGCGAACGGTTCCCAATTCTGCACGGCGTGATCGAAATAATAGAGGTCCGTCGATAGGGCCGCATCGACCGTCAGCCATTCGTCGCCGCTACCGACGAACATGGTCTCGGAAGGAAGCATCCACGACCGGGGCGCTGCCTCGACAGCGATCGGCGCAAGCGCGGCTCCCATGGCGAGGGCCGACAGGATCGACGTGCGGATCATCTTCACAGGCATAGCTCCCCCTTAACGCCGGGCGTTCAGTGAGACGCGGCCAAGCTCGAACTTGCCGCTCGTCGATGCAGTTGCCTGGGTTCCCGACCAGGTGAAGGGCAGACGCACCGCTTCGCGTCCACCGGCCTCGCGTGCTGCTTCGACGACGAGGACATAGTTCCCCGGTGTCAGCGCGGGCATACCTCCCCGACCGGCGGTGAAGCTGAGCGTATGCGATCCGGCCGGACGGGTTGCGCCGCTCACGCCGTCGGCAGGAACACTGAGCATTCGTCCGGCAGCACGCCACCAAAGACGCACGTCGCGCAGCCATTTGGCGCCCGCATTGTTGCGCTTGTCGACATCATAGAGAATGCTGAGGGTCCGGGGAGCGCTGCCCGCCTTCTCCAGCCAGACCGCCACATAGGGGCGATGATATTCGGCAACCGACAATCGCGGCAGCGTGAACGAAAGGTCAATCGTCTGCGCGCCAGCTGGCGTTACCCCAAAGCCGCTTGAGCCGAGAGCCGCCGCAGTCAATCCCGTCAAGCGAAAACGCATGCATATATCCCTGATTTCGATTGCTTCTAAGAAGCCCAAGGTCCAATTCAACATCACCCACGTAGCGCAAACAATTCGCATTCGCAACAAAAGGGACTTGCGTTCATCAATATTGCATCGTCAAATGGGAAGAGCGCATGTTCGTGCACCTTAACTCCGATTGTAAGAACGGCTATTCCATTCAAGACGGCGACCCACAGATGCAGCATGGGCGGGCAGTCCTTCAGCCTCGGCAAGGGTCACGGCTGCACGACCGAGTTCTCGTAAAGCCCGTTCGTCCAGCTCGATAACGCTGGTGCGCTTCATGAAATCAAGCACCGATAGTCCTGAGGCGAACCGCGCCCGGCGCCCTGTTGGCAGGACGTGATTGGGGCCAGCGATATAGTCGCCGATAGCTTCCGGCGTATGCTGGCCGAGAAAGACCGAGCCAGCATGTGCGACACGGTCAAAAAGATGGCGAGGTCGAGGGGTGGCGATCTGGAGATGTTCGGGCGCAAGCGCATCGATGAGTGGTATGGCATCGTCGAGAGCAGGGACGACAATGATCGCGCCATGCGCTTCCCACGAGGAACGCGCCACCGCCGAAGTGGCGAGGGTGCCGAGTTGCACTTCGACCGCCGCAGCGACGTGGTCGGCGAAGGCCCGATCGTTGGTGATGAGGATCGACTGGCTCGTCGGATCATGTTCGGCCTGACTGAGAAGGTCGGCGGCGATGCAATCCGCATCGTTCGCTCCATCCGCCAGGACGACAATCTCGGATGGACCCGCGACCATGTCGATTCCCACGACACCGTAAACCTGCCGCTTGGCTTCGGCGACCCAGGCATTGCCCGGACCGGTGATGACATCGACGCGTGGGATCGACCCAGTGCCGTAAGCCAGCGCGGCGACCGCTTGTGCACCGCCAATCGGACGCACCTCGTCAATGCCGGCGAGGTAGGCCGCCGCCAGCACCAGCGGGTTGGCGATGCCATCGGGCATCGGGGTCGCCATCACCACGCGACTTACGCCCGCAACGGCGGCAGGAATCGCGTTCATCAGCACCGATGAGGGATAAGTGGCTCGGCCCCCCGGCACATAGATACCGGCGCTTTCCACTGCCCGCCATCGCGCGCCGAGCCGGACGCCAGCACCGTCCACATAGTCGCTGTCCGTGGGCAACTGCCTTTCATGGTAGGTGGCAATCCGCCGCGCGGCAAGTTCCAGGGCCATACGCAAGTCAGGGTCGAGGTCGCGGAACACCCTCTCGCAAACGTCGCGGCCGATCGTCCATCCGGTCTGGTCGAGGTCGTGCCGATCCCACTTCCAAGTATAGGCGCGCAACGCATCGTCGCCGTCCCGGCGAACAGCCGCGATCACCTCGCGCACGACCACCGAGACATCCTCGTCGGCTTCGCGCCGCGCTTCCACCAGTGCGTCAAAATCCAATTTGAAATCAGGGGCGTCCGCAAAAAATCTTCGAACCATGCTTCACACTTCCACTTGTTGGGCGCTGAATTTGGTGAGGCGACACGCAGCAGCTTTCGCAGATTACCGCACAGCCTCGACCGCGATCAGCAGCACGGCATAGCGCCCGCCTTTGGCCAGCAACACCAGCGGCAGGAAGACCCGTAAAGGCGTGCGTAGCAATCCGGCCGCAAAGGTTAGCGGATCTCCTACAATCGGCGCCCAGGAAAGCAGGAGAGACCATTTGCCCCACCGGGCATACCAGCAAACGGCCTTCTCGACCGTGGCGGCCTTGAACGGAAACCAGCGCCGGTCGCGCAGCCGTTCGAAACCGCGTCCGAGCAGCCAATTGAAAAGCGAACCGAGCGTGTTTCCTGCCGTCGCACTTAACAGCAGCAGGAGCAGATCGTATCGCCCACTGATCGCCATCGCCGAGAGCAGGATTTCGGACTGTGCAGGCAGCAGGGTCGCGGCGACGAACGCTGTCACGAACAACCCGGCATAGGGCGCCGCTATAGCGATCATCGCGATCGACAGAAGGCATAGCGGTTCGCATCCTTCACTGCACAGTCGTGCCGAACAGGTGGCCGATGCCCGCCGTGGCTGCCAGCGCGATCGCGCCCCAGAAGGTCACCCGCACCGCGCCACGCCACATCGACGCGCCGCCTGCCCTTGCGCCGATCGCGCCGAGAATGGCGAGGAGGACGAGCGTCGCGATCGTGATTGCGATGACCAGCGAGGCGCGCGGGACCACGCCGACCATTAACACCGGTATGATCGCACCTGCGCAGAAGGTTGCCGCCGACGCCAGTGCCGCCTGGATCGGCCGTGCCGCCAATTCGGACGTGATGCCAAGCTCGTCACGCATGTGCGCGCCGACCGGATCGCTGCGCATCAACTGCTCGGCGACCTGGACGGCGAGGTCGGGTGCAAGCCCGCGCGCTTCATAGACAGCGGCCAGTTCGCGGCGTTCCTCCTCGGGGTCTGATGCATGTTCGCGCGTTTCGCGCAGCCGGTCGGAGCCTTCGACATCGGCCTGACTGCTCACCGAGACATACTCACCCGCCGCCATCGAGATTGCGCCGGCGATAAGCGCTGCGACGCCGGTCAGCATTACCGTCGACGAACTCGTCTGGGCCGAAGCGATGCCGACCACCAGGCTGGAGGTTGAAATGATGCCGTCATTAGCGCCGAGCACTGCCGCTCGCAGCCAGCCGACCCGCTGCACCAGATGCCGTTCGCTCGGATGTCGCATGCCTCAGTCTCCCTGCCTCGTTCGCGATGGGCATCCAGTGAGACGCCCATGGCGCGGACTGTTTCCGCACTTATGCCCGAAGGACTCAGCACTCGGTGGCCAACGCCGAGACCCCTCCATCATGCTTCCGCAATCCTGACGCGCAGAAGCTTGACCGAATTAAGGAACACGAGAACGTCTGGTCCCAGATGGATGAACGCCGCCTGGATTGGTCCAATCCAGCCCATGAGCGCGGCGGTGATGCCAAGCACATGGACCACTCCGACACCGACCCAGAGATTTTCCTGGACGGTCCGATAGGCGCGACGCGCGATAGTGCGCGCGCCAACAATCTTGCCGAGGTCGTCGGTCATCAGTGCGATGTCAGCGGCTTCCAACGCCGCCTGCGTGCCGCCGCCGCCCATGGCGATGCCAATGTCGGCACGCGCGAGTGCCGGCGCGTCGTTGACGCCGTCACCCACCATCGCAACCTTATAGCCGCGCTTCTGCAAGTCGGCGATCATGGCGACTTTGTCTTCGGGCATCAGGTCGGCCTTGACCTCATCGACACCCAAGTCTCTCGCAATCGCGTTAGCAGTCGTCTGATTGTCGCCGGTCAGCATGACGATATGTCTGACGCCATTTTCCTTCAAAGCGGCGATGGCTTCTCGCGCCCCTGGGCGCAGCGTATCGGCGATGAAGATGATCCCGCAAAACCGGCCGTCAACCGCGACGTGGACGGGCGTGCGATCCCGATCTTCGACAGCATAGGCGATGGACACGCCGTTCTCGCGAAGTAAAGCCGGATTACCTACGAGAACGGTTCTGCCTTCCACGGTCGCCCTAACGCCTCGACCCTGAACCTGCTCGTAGTTTTCCGGTTCCGGCACTGTGATTCCGTCCTCGGCGGCCGCCTCGACCACCGCCTTGGCCAAAGGGTGGGCTGAGCGGCGATCGGCGGCGGCCGCGATCCGCAGCAGTGTCGTTTCCGAAAAATCTGGATTGGTCACCTTGACGTCGACCACTAACGGCTTGTTGGCGGTCAGCGTGCCGGTCTTGTCAAAGGCGATCGCGTCTGCCTTGGCGAGTTGCTCAAGATAGAGCCCGCCCTTGATGAGAATGCCGCTGCGAGCAGCCCTGGCAATCGCGGCGATCATGACGATCGGCGTCGCCAGGCCAAGCTCTGCCGGCGAGGTGAAGATCAACAAGGTCACGATCTTGGAGACGTCGCGCGTCACCAGAAAAACGACGATCAGGAAGACGAACACGACCGGGATCAGCCATCCCGCGACCTTGTCGGCCAGCTTCTGCACGGGGGCAGCCTCGGCTTCGGCATTTTCGACCAGCGCGATGATGCGGGAGAAGATCGTATCGCCGCCGACCTTTTCGGTTCGGATGTCGAGCGCGCCGGCTTCAACGATGGTGCCGGCGAACACCTCTGCACCCTCCGTCTTGTCCTGGGGGACGCTTTCACCGGTGATCGGTGCCTGGTTGACCGAGGCTCGCCCGCCGACGACCACGCCATCGACCGGGATTTTCTCGCCGGTTCGCGCGAGGACGATGTTGCCCGCCTTGAGCGCCGCGATCGGCACCGTGCGCTCCGACCCGTTATCCCGCACGATCGCGGTTTGGGGCACGGACCCGATCAGCGCCTTGATCGAGGCGCGAGCGCGATCGGTATTGAGGTCGGCAATGAACTCCGCAATGAGAATGATGACCATTAGGACGGCGCCGGCCACAGTTTCGCCGCCGAATATCGCGACAATGGTCGCGATCGTCACGAAGATCTCGGTGCCGATCTTACGTTCAGTTATGAGGTCGGCGAGCCCTGTCCTGACCAGCGGATAGAGGCCGATGACGACCGCAGCCCAAAGCACCTGGATCGGCACAAGCTGTTGCCAATACAGCAGCGCCACCGTGCCGGTAAGCAGTATCCGGCCAATTTCGATCCAGCGTTCCCGTGTCATCAGGTCGCGCCAGGTCGCACCGTCTTCCCGGGGTTCAACTGCCTCACTCATCGTAACGCTGCCTCCTGTCGCTTCATTTTTCCGTTCGCCCGATAGAGGCTCCCGTTTCCCGCACCCTGAGGGGACATTTCGCCGCGAGCGCGGGGGCGAGCGCCCGCGGCGTGGTTCAGACCTCAAGGGGCAGGCCCGAACCAATCTCGATTTTAAGCACCGGAGCGAAAGCCCTTCCTGGCGCGACGCCTGGGTGCAGTTGACGGCCTGCGGAGCGCAAGATGCCGCGCGAGCAAGCGGTCCTCGGCCCTGAGCAACGAACCGAAAAGTCGCTTCGCACCTTTGAGCGGCAGCAAGGATAAAAGCCCCGTGCAGCGGAAACTGTGGACCACGCGCGCGCCTGGGGGGATTGCAGAGAGCAGGTAGCTTTCCTCCAGTGCGAAAAGCTTTCCCAGACCGAAGCGCAGGGCAAAGCACCGCTGCTCATCTACCGTTACAATGCGGGCATCGACGGTTCGGAAAGGCGCATTGCCTGTCTTCATGCGGAACGAATAATCGACCTTTGTATCCGACGTCAGCGAACCGGTTATTCTGACGAAAGGATGCCAGCGAGGGTAATCGTCAAACCTCGTGATGGCGGTCCAAACCCGCGGAAGCGACGTGTGGATGACGGTTTCATTCTCGACGGTGAACATGGCTCAGCTCCCGACGTCTCGACGGCCTTTTCAGGCTTGATCGTCGCGCGCGCCGAGCAATGTCTCGACCGGCGCGATCGTGATGAGCCCGATGCTACGTATGGTGTTGATCTCCGTCACGAACGTCCGAAGGCGCTCGTCTTCGTCGACGATTTCAACGACCAGGGGATCATTGCGATCGAGGAAGCCAGAGGCATGAATCAGTTTGGAATGCCCGAAGCCGACACGCCCGTTCAGGACCGTCACTCCAAGCAGTTTATGCGCTTTCGCCTTCTCCAGAATCACCTCGAACACGGGACGGTCGCCGCTCATCGCCAGTTCATCGGTGAAGATACGGAGCAAGGAATAGGATTTGGCTGTCATAACGCTGTCCTCTCTTCGTTTCGTGTCGAGGGGCCGACGACGTTTGCGGTTCGCCGCCGGCCCCTCTTGCTAGTTGGCCGGCAAGGGCTCATGCGGCTCTGCGCGCTCATCCCTTTGCCCGCGCCCGGCCATGTAGCGGGACATGAGCGCAGTGATCGCCGGCAGGACCAGCAGGGTGAGCGCCGTGCAGGTGATGAGGCCCCCGATCACGACTGTCGCGAGCGGACGCTGCACCTCGGCGCCGGTGCCCGTGGCGAGCGCCATCGGCACGAAGCCGAGGCTGGCGACCAATGCGGTCATCAGCACTGGCCGGACACGTTCCATCGCGCCGCCGATGATCGCTTCATCCTCATCGACGCCATCGTCACGCCGCTTTCGGATCGCGCTCATCATGACGAGGCCGTTGAGCACGGCGACGCCCGACAGGGCGATGAACCCAACCGCCGCCGTGATCGAGAAGGGTATGCCACGCAACAGCAGCGCAAACACCCCACCCGCCAGCGCCATCGGCACTGCCGAGAACACGATCGCCGCCGGCACGAAGCCGCCGAGCGCCATGTAAAGCAGTGCGTAAATGGCGAGGAAGCAGATCGGAACCACAATCAGCAGGCGCAAACGTGCCGACTGGAGGCTTTCAAACGTGCCGCCCCAATCGGTATACATGCCAGCGGGCAGATTGAGCTGGCCGATCTTCTCCTGGGCTTCGGTGACGAAGCCCCCGAGATCGCGACCGCGCACATTGACCTGCACGACGACCATGCGCTTGCCGTTCTCACGGCTGATCTGGTTCAACCCTTGTGTGTAGCTGAACCGTGCCACCTCGCGCAGCGCGATCGAGCGCGCGACCTCGCCCGGTCCTGCGGGCAGCATGACCGGAATCGCGCCAAGCGTTTCCAGATCGTCGCGCTGCGCGTCCGGCAGTCGCACCACCACTGAGAAGCGCCGATCGCCCTCGAACAGCAGCCCGGCCTCGCGCCCGCCGAGCGCGGCGGCGACGGTGTTCGCCACCTCCTCGACCGACAGGCCGTAACGCGCCGCAGCCTGCCGATCGATCTTAACGTCGAAGGTCGGCGCACCCGATGTTTGCTCTGCGCTGACGTCACCGGCGCCCGGTATCGAGCGAAGGATACCGGCGATCCGGTTGGCCTGGGCACTCATCGCGCCGAGGTCGTCGCCATAGAGCTTGACCGCGACATCCGCGCGCACGCCGGCGATGAGTTCGTTGAAGCGCATCTGAATGGGCTGCTGAATCTCGGTGCGATTGCCGATCAGCGGCTTCATCCGTTCCTCGATTCGCTTAAGGATGTCCTCCTTCGACTTGACCTCGGCCGGCCACTCATCCTCGGGCTTGGGGATGACATAGGTGTCCGAGGCGTTGGGCGGCATCGGGTCGGTGCCAAGGTCGGCGTTGCCGTTCTTGGAAAAGACCAATGCCACCTCCGGTAGCGATTTCAGCGCATTTTCTATCTGAAGCTGCATCTGCGTCGACTGGTCGATTGAGGCCGAGGGCACGCGGAAGTTGGTAACGGTGATGTCCTTCTCGTCGAGCTGCGGCATGAACTCCTCGCCGAGCAGGCCGAAGGCGAATATCGCCGCCACGAACACGCCCGCGCCACTGGCGACAAACGGCAGTGGATGCGCCACCGCTTTGGTCAGGAGTGGCGCGTATTTCTCCTTGAACCAGCGGATCGGCTTCACCTCCGTCTCGCTGACCTTGCCGGTGATCACGAGCGCGATCATGGCGGGCACGAAGGTCAGCGACAGCACGAAGGCGGACGCGAGCGCCACCATCAGGGTGATCGCCATCGGCGCGAAGGTCTTACCCTCGACGCCCTGGAAGGTGAGCAGCGGCACGAAGACCAGGAAGATGATGAGCTGGCCATAGACGGTCGGCCGGATCATCTCCTGTGCGGCGAGTGTGGTTTCCTCCATGCGTTCGGATCGGGTAAGAAGCCGTCCTTCATGCTCCTGCCGCTCCGCAAGGCGTCTGAGCGCGTTCTCCACGATGATGACCGCGCCGTCGACGATCAAGCCGAAGTCGAGCGCGCCGAGACTCATGAGGTTTCCCGACACGCCGAGCCTGTTCATGCCGGTAGCGGTCATGAGCATGGTGATCGGGATCACTGCCGCGGTGATGAGCGCTGCACGGATATTGCCCAGCAGCAGGAACAGGACGACGATGACGAGCAAAGCGCCTTCGACGAGATTCTTCTCGACAGTGGCGATGGTGGCGTTGACGAGCTTGGAACGATTGTAAACGGGCTCCGCGAAGACGTCGGGTGGAAGTGCCCGGTTGATTTCCGTGAGCTTGTCTGCCGCGCTGGTGGCAACGATCCGGCTGTTGCTGCCGGTCAGCATCAGCACGGTCGAAATGACCGCCTCCGATCCCATGCGGCGGCCCGAGCCGGTGCGGACCGCGCCACCGATCTCGACGTGACCGACATCCTTCACACGCACCGGCACGCCGGCGCGCGTGGCTACGACCGCCTCCTCAATGTCCTGGATCGACTTGAGGCGTGCGTCGGCGCGGACAAGGAAACTTTCACCGGCCCGCCGAATGTAATTGGAACCGGCAGAGAGGTTGGCCCGCTCCAGCGAGTCTGCCAGCTCCGTGATCGAGAGACCATAGGAAGCCAGCGCATTGAGGTTGGGTTGGACGAGATACTGCTTCACATAGCCGCCGTTGGAATCGACGCCGGCCACGCCCTGCACCGTCCGCATCTGCGGGCGAATGATCCAGTCCTGCACCGTCCGCAGATAAGCCGCCTTGGCGAGTTCGGTCGTCAGCTTCTCGCCTTCGGGCGTGAGATAGCTGCCGTCCGACTGCCAGCCGGGCTTTCCGTTCTCGATCTTCACGCCCTTCCCGTCGGGATGGCGGAAGGCGACCGAGTAGAAGAAAATCTCCCCGAGGCCGGTGCTGAGCGGCGCCAGATTGGGCTGGACGCCGGCAGGCAGGCTATCCCTTGCCTGGGCGAGCCGTTCGGTCACTTGCTGCCGCGCGAAATAGATGTTGGTGTCGTCGGTGAATACCGCCGTCACCTGGCTGAATCCGTTGCGCGTCAGTGATCGGGTCAGGGTGAGGCCGGGAATACCGGCCAACGCGGTTTCGACCGGAAACGTGACCTGCTTTTCCATGTCGACGGGACCAAGCGTCGGATTGAAGGTGTTGATCTGCACCTGACGGTTGGTGACGTCGGGCACGGCGTCGATCGGCAGTTTGGTGATTTGCCATGCGCCGATGCCGACGATGATGAGGACGAGGAAGGCGACGAACCATCGCCCCCTCACCGAGAGGCTGAGGATACGCGCGATCATTCCGCCGACTCCTTTTCGAGTTCGGCTTTCAGCAGGAAAGCGTTGGTGGTGGCGATCGGCGTCCCGGCCTTGAGGCCGGAGACGATGGCAACGAGCCCGCCGCTGCGGCTGCCGGCCTGGACCGTCTGCGCCTTGAAGCCGTCACGGGTCCGAACGAAGACGACGGTGCGATCCCCGATCGTCTGCACGGCATCCTGCGGCACCATAACGCCATCTTTGACGGCACCGCCGCTCGCAAAAATGCGCGCCTGGACGAGCTGCCCCGGAGCGAGCAAGCCCGCGTCACCCTTCGGCTCGATGACGACGGTCGCTGCCCGGCTCTGCGGATCGATCACGCCGGTCGCGGACCGGACGCGGCCCTCGATGGTGCGGCCGTCGCTGACGGTGAGTTCGACGCGATCGCCTGTGCGCACGCGCCCGGCGTCTGCCGGAGGAATGCTGGCCGTGATTTGCAGACGGCGCGGATCGGCAACGCGGAACAGTTCGGTTTCCGCAGCGACGAACTGGCCGAGATTGGCGGGAGCCGACGTGATGCGGCCACTGACCGGGCTCACCACCGCGACCGAGCGGCCGTCTCTCGACACCCTTGCTGCGCCCGCAGCCGCGCTCGCCCGGCGGGCATCGGCCTGTGCGACGGCGAGATTCGCTTCGGCGGCTTCATAGTCAGCTCTCGGACTCACACCTTGCGCCAGCAAGCCCCGCTCACGCGCGAGCTGGCGGTTGGCGAGCGTGACGCGCGCCGCCGCCGCCGCCTGATCGGCGGCGATCGTCGAAGCATCCCGGCTCTCAACGAGAGCGAGGGTTTCACCTTGCCCGACGGGATCGCCGATCCGCTTGAAGATTCGGGTCACGGTGCCGGGCGCTCTTGCGGTCAACACCGCCTCGGCATCCGGCGTAGCTTCAACCGTGGCGGCGGCCGGGATCGCCGCGTCCAGTTCACCGGACGCGGCGGGAGCAATGCCGATCTGTGACGCGGCGATGCCCTGCTGCGATATGGCTATCGTATCGGTTGGTGCAGCCGAAGCTTGCGACTCCGTTTCTGCTGCCGGAGCAGAGGCGGAAGGCTGCGTGAGGCGCGCGGCACCGAAGCCGAGCGCGGCGGCGGCGACCAGCCCAAGGGCGGCACCGGCATAGAGGCGGTTCTTGTCGTTCATTGGACCGGTTCTCCGGTGATGGTGAGGCCCTGGAGACGGGCGAGATTGGCGCGGGCATCGAGGCGGGCAGCGGCAGCGTCGAGAACGACCCCGCGCGCAAGTCCCAGCCCGTGCCTTGCCGCGATGAGTTCGATCAGGGGCGACTTGCCGGACTCGTAGGCGATGCGAGCAAGCCGGTAGGTCTCGTCTGCCGTTCGCAGCGTCTGTTCGGCCGCTGCGACACGCGCGTCCGCCGCTTCGTTGAGGGCGACAGCGGCGCTGATTTCTGCTTCCAATTCTAGCAAGGTAGCATTTGCCCGCGCTTCCGCGCCGCGTAGCTCCGCCTGGGCGGCGGCAATGTTCCCGCGATTGCGATCGAACAGCGGAAAGGGGACAGTTATCCCCGCGATGATCGCATTGGCCTTGTCGACTTCCAAACGACGGACGCCGACTGACGCCGTCACGTCCGGCACTGCTTGACGCCGTGCCACGATCACACGATGCGCTGCCGCCTCTCGCTCAGCCTTGGCGGCGAGGTAAGGTGCGGTCTGCATCGGGTCCACGGGACCATAGCCGGACCGCGCCTCGAACCTTCCCAGGAGAGGTTCGGACAAGGTAGTGAACGGTGTCGTCTGACCAGCAAGCGCGGAAAGGCGCGCATAGGCGCCGACCCGCTCGGCCTTCGCCGTGTCCACGGATGCCCGTAAAGAATTGACCTCGGTCTCGGCCTGAAGGCTGCGCAGCCGCGCTTCCTTTCCAGCCCCAACGAGCGCGCGTACAGCACGCAGGTCAGTCTCGGCCTCCTCGACTTCATCTTCCGCCAGAGTGATTCGTCGATCAGCGATCTCCGCCGCGCCGTAAGCGCGGGCAAGATCATAGGCATAGGCCAGGCGACCATCCCTGCTCCTGGCGCGAGCGGCTACGACTCCCGCTTCGCCAGCCGCAATGCGCGCGGAGCGTTTGCCGCCCAGCTCGATGACCTGGTTGAGTTGCAGTGTGCTCTCGGCCCGGTCGAAACCTCTATAGGGCTGTTGACCGGCGATGTTCTCGGTCATCACCCCAATGCTGGGATTGGGCCGTGCCCGTGCTTGCCGGGCCAGGCCCTCGGCGCGTTCGACATCTGCTTCCAGGATCACCTGACGCGGCGCTTCCTGTGTCTCGCGAAAGAGTTCTGCGAAAGGCGGGGCGGTTTGCGCGTTTACACTTGTGCACATCAGGCCGCCGGCCGCCGTGAACAGGCCAAACAGCGCCACGCGAACGCGCCGTTGGCCGATATAATCGGTCATTTGGATTTTCCTTGAGGTTATGCTTGCGGAACGCCGGTCGGCGCGCGGCATCAGCCTCGTGGGGGACGCAGAAGGGCTTCCGGTAAAAGACCGCTGATGACGAAGTCTTTGGAAACGAACCAGTCGCCTGAAACGGCGAAGAAAGTAGCAGTCATGCCAGTGCTAGGCACGATGTCCGCCAACCCATGAATGACCGTGTGGGTCGCCTTATGAAGATCGACTTCCGGCATGGACGGACTATCGTCATCATGCTGGACAAGAGCGCTTTCGATCCTCGTCTCATCATGGCCGGCCATCGAACTGTGCCAAGCATTCAAGCCGAGCACGTTGAGCATCGCTAGCATGGCCAACAGCGCGCCAACGATGAGGTATCGATTGGCGGCTTTTGCATGAAGGACATGGCGTTGGCCGAGGCGCATCTTCTTTTTACTATCGGCAAATGCGCAAATCGGCAATCCCGACCTTCCCGCAAGACAGCGAACGGCCCTCATGCCCGCCTCGCCCAATGCGGGTGGAGATCGTCGATCATATAGGCGTGTGCGGCACCGTCGCCCGTATGATATAGACGAATATGCTCATGATCCTTCGGTAGATCGTCATGCTCGTGCGGCACGACATCGGGGTCGTCAGACGGCCAAAATAGCAAGGCAAAAATCGTGCCCGCACTTGCAAAAATCGCCATCGCACCGAACGCAGCGGTCATGGAGATATTGGCGCCGAGTTGACCAACCAGCGGATAGCATATCAGCCAGCATATGTGGCTGAGAGCAAACTGTGCGGCAAACAGCGCCGGCCTGTCTTCTGCATTGGCCGATCGTTTGAGCAACCGCCCCGAAGGCGTGACGCTCATCGAATATGCGATCCCCAGCACGACCCAACCAGCGAGCAACATGTGCCAGTACGAAGGACCGACCGGAACGGCGATACTGATCCAGGTCATTGCGCCGAGGCCCACAGACAGGGCGACAGCTGCACCGACCATAACCCTTCGATCATCGATCCTGTCGAGCAATCGGGGCAGAAGCAGGGCTGCGGCGATCGAACCCAGACCATAAGCTGCCAGAGTCAGCGCCACGTCGCGTTGGGCCATCCCGAGTAAGCTCTGGACGATGACCACGGTGTTGACGATTACCATAGAGCTGGCGGCGGCGGCGGACAAGGTAATCGCCAGCAGACCGAGCAAGCGCGGCGTCTGGAGGTAGATACGCATCCCGCGCGTGGTCTTGGCATAGAGGCTTTCCTGCCGATCTGCTGACCGCTCGGCGCGCGGCAGAATGACCGAAACGACTAGCAGCGCCGAACCGATGAAACCGATCGCCGTGCCGGAAAACAGCCAATGGAAATTGATCACGGTCAACAAGGCGGCCGCCAGCATCGGGCTGGTGATATTCTCCATGTCATAGGCGAGGCGCGACAGCGAGAGCGCGCGGGTATAGTCGCGCTCATCGGGCAGGACGTCGGGAATGGTCGCCTGGAAGGTCGGCGTAAATGCCGCCGAGGCAGCCTGGAGCACGAAGATCAGGACATAGATTTGCCAAATCTCGCTCACGAAGGGCAGGCAGATCGCAACGGCCGCGCGCACGAGGTCCAGAGAAACGAGCAGCGCCCTGCGCGGGACGCGATCAGCAAAGGCCCCGGCGATGGGCGCAATCCCGATATAGGCGACCATCTTGATAGCGAGAGCTGTTCCCAAGACAGCGCCCGCATTGCCGCCAGCGAGATCGTAGGCCAGCAAGCCGAGCGCCACGGTCGCAAGGCCGGTCCCGACCAGGGCGATGACCTGGGCGAGCAGCAGATGCCGGTAGGTTCGGTTCGCAAGAACGGCGAGCATGGTTTCCAACGAGTCGGGCATATCCCCCCAGGGGGATACTTGCCTTTATCCTCGTTGCGGTTAAAAGGTCAATAAAGGACTGGTGTCGATCGCTCTTTCGGTCGGTGGCATCATGATCAAATTCCTACCTGGCGGTCGGTGAACCGAAAACTACGTCTCGACAGCATGACCTTAGGTAACGATGATAAGAAGATGTCCCATCCCCATCCTCACTCGACCCATCCCGCAATCGTCAAACGCCTCAACCGGGCTACCGGTCATTTACGCAGCATCGTGGACATGATCGAGAACGGACGATCCTGCTCCGATATCGCCATGCAATTGCAGGCGGTCGAAAAGGCGATCGCGACCGCCAAGCGAACCTTGATCCAGGATCACCTCAGCCACTGCATCGGTGGCGATCCGGCGCACGGCGAAAAGGCGATGGCTGAGTTTCAAGCTATCTCTAAATATCTCTAACCGACGCAGCCGGGAAAGAACAGCGACGGAGCCATGTCCACACTGTTTTCAAGTCAAACATTCCGCCGCTTTCTGTTGGGCCTGCTCGCCTTTGCTGTGCAACTTTCCGCTTGTCAGGCTATTGCACGCCACGCCCCTAGTGCAAACGCTCGCTGCGGAGGCAGAACGCCATGCCGAATTAAAGCAGCAATCCGCTGCCCACGGCCACATCCATGACGACGGCGATGATGGCGAGCGCGTGCGTGGCCATGTGCATGGGCATAACCCGGCCGACCATAGCCATGATACGCCTATCGGTGTTGCCCAGTCAGGCGTCGATCTCCCTCTTGTGCAACAGGGATGGCCACCTCAGGCCGGACCGATATTGAGCGGCCGCAACAGCGACCCTATGGACCGCCCCCCGGAGTACCTGTCCTCGATGTGACCGCGACGCCGCGCCAGCGCGGCAATTCACATAGATAGACAGGTATTCTCATGATACAGGCTTTTACTGAGCCGGCGCACGGACGACGTGCGTCCTCCCGGCTCCTATTGTTATTGTTCTTGACCGGGCTGAGCCTCGTTCTTTGGACCGGCACCGCCTTCGCCCATGCCGTCGCCGAAGGCGATAAGGGCTATATCCAGGAGATCAGCGGGGTTCACCTGCTGGAGTTTATGTATCTCGGCGCCAAACATATGGTGACGGGATACGATCATATTTTATTTCTGTTCGGGATCATCTTCTTCCTCTATCGGATGAAGCATATCGCGATCTATGTCAGCCTGTTCGCGATCGGCCATTCGACGACCATGCTGCTGGGCGTTTTCTTCGACTTCGGCATCAACAGCTATATTATTGACGCGATCATCGGCTTTTCGATCGTCTATAAGGCGCTCGACAACCTTGGGGCGTTCCAACGCTGGTTCGGCTTCCAGCCGAACACCAAGGCTGCAACGCTGATATTCGGTTTCTGCCACGGCTTCGGCTTGGCGAACAAGATCATCGACTATGAGATTTCTCCCGACGGCCTGCTGCCTAACCTGCTGGCCTTCAATGTCGGCGTCGAACTCGGTCAGTTGCTCGCGCTCGCCGCCATTCTGATCATCATGGGCTTCTGGCGCCGAACGCCGAGCTTCTGGCGTCATGCCTACACCGCCAACGTCGTGATGATGACCGCCGGGTTCGTGCTGATCGGATATCAGCTCACCGGCTGGGTCGTCGCCTGATCAAAGGATTTGAACCATGTATAACTCGCCCATACCCTCACAAGCCGAACTGCCGTCATCCGGCCAGCTTATCCGTTCGACCGTGATCGCTGCCGTGACAGCCGTCGCGCTCCTCGTCACGATCGTGCTCCCGGCCGAATATGGTGTCGATCCTACCGGAATCGGCCGCGCGCTCGGTTTTCACTGATATGGGGGATATAAAGCGCCAACTCGCCGAAGAGGCCGAAGCGGACAGGAAAGTTGATACCGCCGCGAATGATGCCAGAAGCAGGGCCATCATCGAGGCCGCTGCATCAGGAAGAACCATCGCCCCTGGGCAGAGCGCCGACGCCCCGCCCGCAGTCGACGCTGCGCCGGGCCGGACTGATCGGATGAGCGTCACTCTGAAACCCGGCGAGGGTGCAGAGGTGAAGCTCGTGATGAAACGAGGGGAAAAGGCGAGCTTCGTCTGGACCGTTCAAGGCGGAGCCGTGAATGTCGACCTCCACGGTGACGGCGGCGGACAATCGATCAGCTACGAAAAGAAGCGCGGCCTTTCCAGGGGCGAAGGCGTAATTACGGCTGCGTTTAACGGCAATCATGGTTGGTATTGGCGCAATCGGGGTGATGCCGAAGTGACCGTGCTTCTGGAAACTCAAGGCCAGTATGCCGACATAAAGCGGCTAATCTAGCGCATAAAAACAGAGTGCCTTCCTTGGGATTCTACAGCCGATACCGAGTTATACTCGGTATCGGCCATTCAGATTGTACTGACCATGTCGGATTGAAGAAATAGATATGCCTTTCGACATTCGCCAACTTCGCTACGCCATCGCCGCGGCGGATCATGGCAGCTTCTATCGCGCGTCCAGGGTGCTGGACGTGGAGCAGTCGACGTTGAGCCGGGCCATCCTGAAGCTGGAGCGGGTGATCGGCGGACGGATTTTCAACCGCTCGCAGGGCGGCGTCAGCATGACGCTCGCCGGCGCGCAGTTCATCCGCGCGGCGCGGTCGATGGTGGCGAACGCGGACAAGATGGTGGCAACGATGCGGGCGGCGGGCCAGGGCCGCGCGGGGGGACTTATGATCGGACACAACAGCGCGATCTCGGCCGGCCATCTGCGCGCCACCATACTGGGCTGGCGAGCGGCAAATCCCGATGTCGAGATCGACGGCGTGGAAGCCGACCGGGGCGCGCTGCTCGCGGGGCTCGATACGGGCGAGATCGATATCGCGGTCCTGGTCGGCGAAGCGGGCCATGCCGGATTCCGGCGTGAGGGGTTGTGGAACGAGCGTGTCATGGCCGCGTTGCCGGCAGATCATGCCCTTGCCGCAAGCGAGGCCGTTCATTGGACCGATTTGCGGCGCGAGCGCTTTCTGCTGCCTGCCGCCGATCCCGGCCCGGAAATCCGCGACCTGCTGCTCGGCCGCCTGATGATGGCGGGCGAGCCTCCCGATATCAGGATGCATCAGGCCAGCCGCGAGGCGATCCTGAGCGTGCTGGGCGGCGGTCTGGGCGTGTCGATCGTCTGCGAGGGCGCGACGGGCGCTCGCTATCCCGACGTCATCTATCGCCCCGTCCAGGGCGAGCAGGGACCGGCCTTCATCAACTATTCGGGCTACTGGCGAAAGGACAACGCCAATCCCGCGCTGAGGCGTTTCCTCGCCTTCGTGCGCGACCGCTATGCGCTGTCCTTCGACATCCCGTGACCGCGCGAGACAGTGACATGCGACGTTAACAGGCGGGATCGCAACCAACGGCCGGCCTGATTTGCAACCGGAGAAAGGAGCCGTCATGACGCAGGGAAAGACACTCATCATCGTGCTGGTCACGCTGATCGTCGGGTTCGGAGCGGGTTTCGTTCTGCGCCCGGTGATCGCGCCGGCCGAACCGGCAGCAGCGGTCGCGAGTCCTGTGCCCGTCGCCGCGCCCGCGGAGCCGCGCGGCAAGCAATATTTCGCGGCGCATCTCGACGAGGCCCGGCAGGTTCTGACACAGTGCGCGGAAGGCTCGACGCGCGGCGACGAATGCTTCAATGCCGAGATGGCCGTGACCGAGGCGGAGGGCCGAGCGCGGCACAAGAAGTTCTTTGGCAATTGACCACGCGAACGGGCTTTCAGTCCCCCTGCGCGCGATGCCGGCGAAAGGCGCGGTCGGTGGCCATGAACCGCTCCAGCATCGGCGCGATCAGGCGCGCGGGCGGGATCGGGCTGCCCTCGCCGAGAATCTCGCCGTAGCGCCGTAAATCCTCGAACAGCGGCGCGGGCAGTTCCACGGCGAGCTTGACGGGCTTGTCCTCGGGGATCTGCCCCAGCTTGAGTTTGGTCATCGCGTTGCTCCGATGGGTTCGAGGATCAAATCTCTCGTCAGGACGACCCTGAGCGGATGCCCCGGCCGGATGGTGAGCGTCGGCTGCACATTGAGCTGCCGCCGCACGACCTGCTGTCCGGTCTGGTTGATGGTGTCCTGCGATCCCCGCCGAAGCGCGCGGGTGAGGTCGTCCTCGCTGTCGGCCCCCAGCTCGGCGCCGACGCCGAGCAAGGTCGAGACGGCGGCGGCTTTCAGCAGATTGCCCCAATGCTGATTGACGCGACCCTGTAGCCCCGCAAATCCCGCGGCGTCCGTTCCGGGCTGGCGCTCGAGAACGATCGAGCGCCCGTCCGGCATGATGAGGCGGTCCCAGGAGAGCAGCACACGCGTCTGCCCCGCGGCGACCTCGCTGTCATATTCGCCGATCAGCCGCGCGCCCTGCGGAATGAGCAGGATGCGCCCGGTGATGCTGTCATAGACGTTCTGCGTCACCTGGGCGGTGATCTGGCCGGGAAGGTCGGAACGGATGCCGGTGATCAGCGCGGCGGGGATGATGCTGCCGGCCTGGACAATGTTGGGCGAGGCCGGCGCGGTCAGCCGCTCGGCGCTGACAGTGCGCTGATTGGTCGCTTGCGCCATGAACGCCCGCTTGGCGGCTTGGTCGCCCTGCGCAGCCTCTGACGGTTGCGGAGCTGCGGCCTCCGGCGCTGCGATGGCGAGGCTCGGCAAGGACGGCATCGCACCGGTCCCGGCGCTGCTTCCGCCGAGGAACACCATGCTGGTGCGGGCTGCATCGCGTTCCTGGGCGATGCGCTGGCGAGCGGCTTCGGCGGCCTGGATGCGCGGATCGGGCTGCGCGCCGACCGGTGGCACGGGCACATTCTCCCCGCGCTGCTGCGCCGAGACGATCGGGCCGCCGAGATCGCCGGGAAGCCTGGGGCCGAGCTTCGGGACCTGGCCGTAATCCTTCGGCCCCGAGGTGATGGTCTCGGATGCGGCGCGGCTGTCGGTATTGTAGAGTTCCTTCGCCGCCTGTTCTCCTTTGGGCGCGAGCGCATACCAGAGCGAGCCGCCGATACCGAGCCCCGCGACCACGCCGAGCGTCGCCAGCGCCTTCCTCGAAAGGCGCATGACGCGCGGCGCAGGCCCGCGAAGCTGAAAGGCGGCGGGGTTCGCGGATGCGGGTTGGGGGGATGCCTGCGGCGCTGGCTGGACGGGCGTATTGGTGGGATCGGCCATCACCGCCCCCTGCGGGACGTGTCCGCGCCGTCGCGCACGATTCGCACGCGCCGCTCGGTGCGCTTGTCGCTCAGGCGCAATTCCGCGCTGGCGAACAGGCGATCGACCACCATATAGCGCCCCTGCACGCGGTAATTGACCAGCTCGGCGTCGCCAGCCGCGCCGGTCACGAACAGCGGCGGCATCTCGCCCTGCGAGATCCCGGCCGGGAACTCGATGAACACCTGCGCGGAATCGTCGAAGGCGCGCACGGGCTTCCACGGCACGCGGTCGCCCTCGATCCGGTAGCGGAAATTGAGCGCCGCGATGTCGATGCCGGTGGCGACGGGGGCCGAGGCGGCAGCGGCGGCGTTTGCGCCGCGCAGGGCGATCAGCGCGTCCTGCGGATAGGTCCACGACACCGACGCCATATAGGTCGAGGCCGTCGCGCGCAGTTCGATATGATAGGTGCGCCGGTCGGTGTTGATGACGAGGTTAGTGAAAATGTCGGGCCGCGTGGGCTTCGCGAGGATATGCACGCGCGCCGTCGCGCCGCTGCCGCTCACCGTGTCGCCGATGATCCAGCGCACGGTGTCGCCGGCCGCGACCGGCCCCGGCCCGACGAGCTGCTCGCCCTCCTGAAGCGCGATGTCCGTCACCTGGCCGGGCGCGGTATATACCTGATAAAGCGCGCCTTCGGTCCAGGGATATTGCTGGATGGCGTTCACATAGCCGTCGCGGGTGGGTTGCACGCGGGCGGCCGCGTTCGCGGCCCCGACGCGGCGGCGCGGATCGGTCGCTTCTCGCGGCGAGGCGCTTTGCGTGACCGGCTTCAACTGGCCCGGAAGCGGCAGCGGTTCGGGGATAGTCACCACCTCGACCACGCGTGGCGGTTGTGCGGCCGGCGTGGCCGCGATCTCGCGCGGTGGATCATCGTAAGCGATGCTCGGCGCTTTCGCCGATGAGGTGGCGCAGCCGGCCAGCGCGGTTGCGGACAATAACATAACCGCGCTGGCGGCATGGCGGGCGGACATGCGTGTCATTGCGACAGCTCCTTGCTCCAGTTGAGGGCGTTGACGAACACGCCGAGCGGGTTCTTGCGCAGCGCGTCGGGGGTGCGCGGGGTCTGGACAACGACAGTGAGGATCGCCGACCAGCGGGTCGTCTCGGCGAGACTGCCGTCCTGATAGCGCCGCTCGATCCAGGCGACGCGGAAGCTGTCGCCGGAGGCACGGATCACGCTGGAGACGTCCACCGCGACCTGCACCTTGCCGACCTGTGCGATCGGATCGTTGGCGCGCGCGTAGTCGTTGAGCGCCAGTGCGCCCTTGTCGGTCGTGAAATCGTAAGCCCTGAGCCAGTTCTGCCGGACGATGACCGGATCGGCCGGGATCGCCCTGACCTGCTCGATGAACCGGGCGAGATGGAACGCGATCTGCGGATCGGTCGGGCGGTAGCCGGTTTCGGCGGGAGCGACGGCCTGCGCTTCGCCGAGCCGATCGACCTGCACCACCCAGGGCACGATATGGCCGCGGGCGGATTGCCAGACGAGTCCGGCCGAGAGCCCACCGGACAGGGCGAGCGCGCCGAAGAAGGCAAGGCGCCAGTTCTTCGCCTGCACGCGGGCGGAACCGATGCGGTCGTCCCAGACCTGCGCGGCGCGCTGGTAGGGCGTCGCGGGTTCGGGGGTCTGGCCGTAGCGGATGGTGGGTCGTCGGAACATTTTCGGATCACTCCCTTTCCTTGACGTCGGGACCGCCGCCGCCGCCGTGGCTGTCGCCGGCCTTCATCGTGTGAGCGAGGACGGTCGCGCCGTGGGTCGCGGACTGGCGCTGCTTCATGGCCGAGGCCCATGCGGGCGGCGCGGAAGCCGGGGCTGCCGGCGATGCCGCGGGCGCGGGACTTCCCGATGCGGGAGCGACGCCCAGCCCGGCGCGGGCGCCTGTGCGGAAGTTGTCCTTCATGGATGCGCTCGCCTTGCCGGCCATCCGGCGCAGCGGCGAGAGCGCGGCATTGACGGCGCCGGTCGCCGCCGTCTGTCCGACAGCGGCCATGCCGCCCGCCACAGCGCCCGCGCCGCTCCTGCCGAGCGAGCCGACGCTGTAGGCGCCCGCCGCGCCGCCCGCCATGCGCGCGCCGCCTTGCGCGGCTGCCGCACCCATCCGCCCGGTCGCGCCTATGGTCGAGGCGGCAGCGCCGACGCCGAGCTTCGCGGCGGCGGCGCCACCGACCAGCGCGCCGCCCGCCGCCAGCACGGTGCCGGCCGCCGCGCCCGCGCCGAGCTGCGGCCCGCCCGAGACGATCCCGTTGGCGATGCCGGGGCCGAAGATCGACAGGCCGAGCAGCGACAGCGCGCCGAGCGCGATCGCCAGAACCTGCCGCGCGTCGGGTTCGGGACCGACCGTCGCCGTGAACGTGCTGAACAGGGTCGTGCCGATCCCGGTGATGACCGCGAGCACCAGCACCTTGATCCCGCTGGAGACGATATGGCCGAGCACTTTTTCGGCCATGAACGCGGTGCGGTTCCAGAAGGCGAAGGGCAGCAGGACGAATCCGGCCAGCGTCACCAGCTTGAACTCGATCAGGGTGATGAATATCTGGATGGCGATAATGAAGAAGGCGAGGACGACGATCAGATAGGCGAGCAGCAGCACGGCGATGATCGCGAGATTGGCGAACACCGACCAGAGGCTGTTATAGGCCTCCATCGCGTCGATCAGTGGCTGCGCCGCATCGAGACCCTTTGCAGCGATCGTGCCGGGCTTCATGAACTCCGCGAGGCTGAGGGCATCGCCACTCGCCTTGAGCCCCAGCCCCGCGAAGCTGTCGAACAGGATCGTCGCCAGTGTCTGGAAATTGCCGATGATGAAGGCGAAGGCGCCGATATAGAGGGTTTTCTTGACCAGCCGCTGGATCACGTCCTCATCGGCGCCCCAGGCCCAGAACAGCCCGGCGATGGTCACGTCGATCGCGATAAGGGTCGAGGACAGGAAGCCGACCTCGCCGCCGAGCAGGCCAAAGCCGCTGTCGATGTAGCTGGTGAAGGTGTCGAGGAAGGTATCGACGATCCCGGTGTCACTCACGGCGCGGTGCTCCCGGCCTGATCGGCGGGGACAAAGGGGCCGGGAAGCTCCGGCCGGATCGCCTCGTCAGCCCGGCTGCCGTCGCTGTCATATGCGGCGGGAAGCGCAGGATGCTCGCCCGGCGCGGGCGCGTCGGCATCCTTGCCGAAGAAGCGGCGGCGCTTTTCCGCCCATGCCGCCTCGCAGCCGGAATCCGGCATGGTGAGCGTGGCGCAGCGTTCCAGTTCGCGCGCCAGCCGCTTCTCCTGCTCTCCTTCTTCAAGGACGGGCAGGACGGCTTCAAGCTGCGGTTCATGCGGTTCGCGCGAGCCCGCGAGCGCCACGGCCAGCATGATGCCGCCGAGCGCGGCGACACCGGCGATCTTTGCATTGCGCGACATGCGGCTTCTCCTGTCAGTCGCGGCCGAAGAAGCGGCGGAAGCGTTCGCGCCCCTCCGCCTCGATCGCGGCCTGCCGCGCGGCGTCGAGCGACTGCGCCCGTCCCTGCGCCGCGACGGCGGCGGTGAGGTCGGCGAGCTGCTGCGATTGCAGGGCGAGAAGCTGGTTGCCCGCCTGCGCGGCCTGGAGCGCGCCGGTCGCCGACTGACTGGCCGAGACCAGGCTGTTCATCGTGGTGCGCGCGCCCTCGATATTACCGACGACGCCGGCCTGCACCTGCAAGGAGTCCTGGAACGCGCCGACGCTGTCCTCCCAGCGCGCGTTCGCATTGGCGATCATCTGGGCGTTGGTGCCGGTGAGCGCGGTGCCCTTGTAACGGTCGGTGAAGGCGCTCTGGATGTCCCGGACATCGTAGGCGATGCGCTGGGCCTGCCTAAGCAGCTGCTGCGTCTGCCGGACCTGCTGCTGGAGAACGTCGACCGTCGAGAGCGGCAGCGAAGCGAGATTGCGCGCCTCGTTGATGAGGCTCGTCGCCTGCTGCTGAATTTGCTGAATCTGGTTGTTGATCTGCTGGAGCGACCGGGCGGCGGTCAGCACGTTTTGGGCGTAATTGGTCGGGTCATAGACGATCCCGCCGAACTGGGCGTGCGCGGGCGTCGCGGCGGTGGTGCCGATCATGCCGGACGTGGCGATCGCGCCGGCCAGCATGGCGCGGCGCAGGATGGTGGCTTTCATGGGATCATGTCCTTCAAGGCAAGGGGGAGCTGGCCGGTATCTTCCCGGTTTCCGGCCAGCGGATCGGGTTGAGGTTCGGGAAGAAGCTCGACCGCCCAGGCGCAGCCGCGGTGACGCAGCCATTCGGCCGCGAAGGCAGGCGCGCCATGCGCCTCCACCAGCTCCGCGATCCGGCGCTGATCGGTCTTGGAAGAGGCGGCGGCGAAGGCCAGCGCGACCTCGCCAAGCCCCAGCTCGAACAGGCGGTTGCCGCGCCTTGACTGGCAGTAATAATCGCGCTTCGGCGTCGCCCGGCTCAGGATTTCGATCTGGCGGGCGTTGAGCCCGAACCGCTCGTAGATCACCGCGATCTGCGGTTCGACCGCGCGTTCGTTCGGCAGGAATATCCGGGTCGGACAGCTCTCGACGATGGCGGGCGCGATCGTGCTGCCCTCGATCTGCGCGAGCGACTGGGTGGCGAAGATGACGCTGGCGTTCTTCTTACGCAGCGTCACCAGCCATTCCGAAAGCTGTTTGGCGAACGCGGGCGATCCCAGCGCCAGCCAGCCCTCGTCGATGACGATGAGCGTCGGGCTGCCGTCGAGCCGCCCCGCGATGCGGTGAAACAGGTAGGACAGGACGGCCGGGGCCGCGCCGCTTTCCATCAAGCCTTCGGTCTCGAACACCTGAACGGTGGCCTCGCCAAGCCGCTCGGTCTCGGCATCGAGCAGCCGGCCCCATGCTCCGCCCACGCACCAGGGCGCGAGCGCCTGCTTGAGCTGCTGGCTCTGGAGCAGGACGGCAAGGCCCGTCAGGGTCCGTTCCGCGATCGGCGCGGTGGCGAGCGAGGTCAGCGCCGACCAGATATGCTCCTTGGCCTGCGGGTCGACGGTCACATTCTCGGATGCGAGGATCGCCGCCAGCCATTCGGCGGCCCAGGCGCGTTCGGCTGGGTCGTCAATATGGGCGAGCGGTTGGAGCTGCACGCCGTCCCCGGCCTCGTCGGCGAGCATCCCGCCGAGATCCTGCCAGTCGCCGCCCATACCGATCGCAGCCGCGCGGATGCTGCCGCCGAAATCGAAGGCGAAGACCTGCGCGTTCTCGTAGCGGCGAAATTGCATCGCCATCAGTGCAAGCAGCACCGACTTGCCGGAGCCGGTCGGCCCGACGATGAGGGTGTGCCCGACATCGCCGACATGAAGGGAAAACCGGAACGGGGTCGAGCCTTCGGTCTTGCCATAAAGCAAGGGGGGCGCACCGAAATGCTCGTCCCGTTCCGGCCCCGCCCATACTGCTGACAGGGGGATCAGGTGGGCGAGATTGATGGTGGAAATCGGAGGCTGGCGGACGTTGGCATAGGTGTGGCCGGGGAGGCTCCCAAGCCACGCCTCGATCGCGTTCATGCCCTCGGGGATCACGGTGAAGTCGCGACCCTGGATGACCTTTTCGACCAGCCGCAGCTTTTCAGCCGCAATGGCGGGATCGCGGTCCCACACCGTCACGCTGGCGGTGACATAGGCCATGCCGGCGTAGTCGGCGCCCAGCTCCTGCAAGGCAGTGTCGGCGTCGGCCGCCTTGTTCGAGGCATCGCTGTCGAGCAGCGTCGATGCCTCGTTGGTCATCACTTCCTTGAGGATCGCAGCAACGCTTTTGCGCTTGGCGAACCATTGGCGGCGGATGCGGGTCAGCAGCTTCGTCGCGTCGGTCTTGTCGAGCATGATCGCGCGGGTCGACCAGCGATACTCGAAGGCGAGCCGGTTCAGTTCGTCGAGCAGGCCGGGGAAGGTGACGCTCGGGAATCCCGTGATCGTCAGCGTGCGCAGATGATGGTCGCCGAGTTTCGGCTCCAGCCCGCCGGTCAGCGGCTCGTCGGCGAGCAGCGCGTCGAGATGCATCGGCGTTTCCGGCACGCGCACGCGCTGGCGCCGGGTCGAGATCGTGCTGTGCAGGTAAGTCAGCGTCTCGCCGTCATCGAGCCAGCAAACCTCGGGCACGAAGCCCTCGACCAGATTGAGCACCCGGTCGCTGCGATCGGTAAAGCTCTGGAGCAATTCCCACGGATCGACGCCCGTGCCGGAACGGCCTTCATAGAGCCAGGTTTCGGCGCGGGCGGCGTCCTCGGCCGGTGGCATCCAGAGGAGCGTCAGATAATAGTCGCTCTCGAAATGCGCGCCTTCTTCGCGAAACTGTTCGCGCCGCTCCATATCGACCAGCGCCGAGACCGGATCGGGAAAGTCCGATTCCGGATAGTCGAGCGCGGGCGTGCGCTGCGCTTCGACGAAGATTGCCCAGCCCGAGCCGAGACGGCGCAGCGCATTGTTGAGCCGCGCCGTGGTGGCGACCAGCTCGGCTGGCGTGGCGGAATCAAGGTCCGGTCCCCGAAAACGGGCGGTGCGCTGAAAGCTGCCGTCCTTGTTGAGAACGACGCTTGTCCCGACCAGCGCGGCCCAGGGCAGGAAGTCGGCGAGATGCGCGGCGCCGTTCCTGTATTCGCGCAAGCTCATCATGGCTGCATCCATGTCGGGTAGCGGAGGTGGCGGCGGGCCACGTCGACGAACTGGGGATCGCGCCGCGCGGCCCATACCGAGAGCGCATGGCCGATCGCCCATATCGCGAGGCCGGCGATCCAGAGGCGCAGGCCCAGCCCGATCGCGCCTGCCAGCGTCCCGTTGACGATGGCGAGCGAGCGCGGGGCGCCTCCGAGCAATATCGGCTCGGTCAGCGCCCGGTGGACCGGCGCGAAGTAGCCCGCGATGGGCTCGCCATGATCGGCCGCGCCGGTCATGCGACCATCGCTCCGCCACCGAAGGAAAAGAACGAGAGGAAGAAGCTCGACGCGGCGAACGCGATCGACAGACCGAACACGATCTGGATCATCCGCCGTGCCCCGCCCGACGTATCGCCGAAGGCCAGGGTCAGCCCGGTCACGATGATAATCATCACCGCGATGATCTTGGCGACCGGCCCCTCGATGCTTTCGAGGATAGACTGGAGCGGCGCCTCCCACGGCATCGACGATCCGCCCGCATGGGCGGGCATCGCGTAGAGCAGCCCGGCCGCGGTGATGCCGATATGGCCGAGGCGGTCGAGCACGGTGCCGCCGAGCAGGCGGCCCTTCATGGTCCTGAGAGGCGTGGCGTCGTTGGTCATGGCAGGTCTCCGGTCTGGGGGGTGGTGAGCGGCGTGAGGCGGTAGTCGCCGGTCGCGGCGTCGAGCCCTTCGACGCGGGCCAGCTCGGCGAGGCGGCGGCCGTGCCCGTCGCGGACGAGCACGGCGATCAGGTCGATGGTCTCGGCCAGCAGCGCGCGCGGGACCGTGACGACGGCCTCCTGAATGAGCTGCTCCATACGGCGCAGCGCGCCGAGCGCGGTTCCGGCGTGGATCGTGCCGATGCCGCCCGGATGGCCGGTGCCCCAGGCTTTGAGGAGATCGAGCGCCTCGGCGCCGCGCACCTCGCCGATCGGGATGCGATCAGGGCGCAGGCGCAGCGAGGACCGGACGAGATCGGACAGCGAGACGACGCCATCCTTCGTGCGCATGGCGACGAGGTTCGGCGCGGCGCATTGCAGCTCCCGCGTGTCCTCAATCAGGACGATACGGTCGGTGGTCTTGGCGACTTCCACCAGCAGCGCATTGACCAGCGTGGTCTTGCCACTGCCGGTGCCGCCCGCCACGAGGATGTTGGCGCGAGCGGCGACGCCATCGCGGCATGCCGCCGCCTCGGCCGCCGACATGATCCCGGCGGCCGCATAGTCGTCGAGCGTGAACACCGCGACGGCGGGCTTGCGGATGGCGAAGGCCGGGGCCGCGACGACGGGCGGCAGCAGCCCCTCGAACCGCTCGCCCCCTTCGGGCAGCTCGGCGGAGACGCGCGGGGACCGGGCATGAACCTCGACGCCGACATGATGCGCGACCAGGCGGACGATGCGCTCGCCGTCAGCGGCGGCCAGCGTCATGCCGGTGTCGCTGATGCCCTCGCCGAGCCGGTCGACCCACAGCCGTCCGTCCGGGTTCAGCATCACCTCGATCACGGCGGCATCGTCGAGCCAGGCCGCGATCGACGGCCCCAGCGCCGTGCGCAGCATCCGCGCGCCGCGCGTGTTCGCTTCGGATCGGATCGGCTGGACGGACAAGAAACGGCCCCTGAATTAGGCCGGGCGAACCGCCGCCCGGCGTCAGGGGCACATCAAGAGAGACAGGAAATCGCGCGAGGCAACAACTATGTCAGGGCGTAGTAGTGACGGCGGCAGATAAGTGCGCGTTGCGGTCTGACGCTTTCAGCACCGCTCTCCGCCCGCGCTATTTCGTGAAGATACCTGGCCGATTCGCGCATGGCCGGCCCCGGCTGGTTCGCTGCACTGTCATGTGTCGGTGGAGCCGCCGTCACGACCTGCAATATCCTCCGGTATTTCGTCGAGCAGGCTCTTGCCGCTGGCGTAGCGGCGGCCCAGCGTCTCGACAAAACCCTCATAGCGCTTGCGGCCCTTGACCTGGGCGGCCGCCTGATCCTCGTCGGGCAGCGGCGGCGTCACCGCCAGCCAGAAGCGGACGAAAAGCGCCAGTGCCTCGGTGGTGAGGCCGGTGTTGCGTTCGAGCCGCTGGACCTGCCGCGAAAGCCGGTCGAGCCTTCGGGCGAAGGCCGCCTCCATCCGGTCGGCGCCGTCCGGCGACATCCAGGAGGTGACGGCGGCTTCCACGATCGCCGAGCGCGAGATGCGGCGGCGGATCGCCAGCTCGCTGACCTGACGGGCCAGCTCGGGCGGAAAATAGACGTTGAGACGCACGCGCATGGGAATCTCCTACATTTCGATGCCGTCGTCGGGATCGAGCGACGCCTGCCGCGCGACGCCCTGCATCCGCCGCCGTGCCGCCGCCTGGCGCGCAGCATCCTCGGGTTCGTCCTCGACGATGGAAAACTCCTGCGCGGGCGGTGCGGGCGTCGTCTCCTTCACGATGGCGACATGATCGGGAAGCTCGGGCTCGCGGCGCAGCCCGCTGTTGGCGGCATCCTCCTGGCGCCGGATGATTGCCGCGATCTCGGCGGGATCGGCCGAAGCGGCGAGCCCCGTCCAGTCGTCGGGACGGATTTCCCGAGGTGGCGATGCGGCCGGATCGGGCGGCGGCATGATCCGCGCGGCGAGACGGGGATCGGCGTAGTAAGCAGCCTTCTTCGCGCGGATGGGCTGGACGCCCGACACCATGACGATTTCCTCGTCGGGCGGCAGCTGCATGACCTCGCCCTGGGTCAGAAGCTGGCGGGCGGTTTCGGAGCGCGAGACCATCAGATGCCCGAGCCAGGGCGAGAGCCTGTGCCCGGCGTAGTTCTTCATCGCGCGCATCTCAGTCTTGGTGCCGAGCGCCTTCGACACGCGCTCGCCCGTCTTCTCGTTGTTGGTCGCGAAGCTCACCCGAACATGGCAGTTATCGAGGATCGCATTGTCCTGCCCGTAGGCTTTCTCGATCTGATTGAGCGACTGCGCGATGAGGAAGGATTTCAGGCCATAGCCGGCCATGAACGCCAGCGCGCTCTCGAAAAAGTCCAGGCGCCCGAGCGCGGGAAACTCGTCGAGCATCAGCAGCAGGCGATGACGCCTGGCGCCGCTCGGCAGTTCCTCCGTCAGCCGCCGCCCGATCTGGTTGAGCATCAGGCGGATGAGCGGCTTGGTCCGCGAGATGTCGCTGGGGGGAATGACGAGGTAGAGCGTCGCCGGCTGCTCGCCCGATACGAGATCCATGACGCGCCAGTGGCAGGCGCGCGTGACCCGGGCGACGACGGGATCGCGGTAAAGCCCGAGAAACGACATGGCGGTCGAGAGCACGCCCGAGCGTTCGTTGTCGCTCTTGTTGAGCAGTTCGCGCGCGGCCGAGGCCACCACCGGATGCACGCCGGCTTCGCCGAGATGGGGCGTCGCCATCATCGCGGCCAGCGTCTGCTCGATCGTCCGCGCCGGGTCGGACAGGAAGGCGGCGACACCCGCCAGGGTCTTGTCGGGCTCGGCGTAGAGAACATGCAGGATCGCGCCGACCAGCAACGCGTGGCTGGTTTTCTCCCAGTGGTTGCGCTTCTCCAGGCTGCCTTCGGGATCGACCAGCACGTCGGCCACGTTCTGCACGTCGCGGACTTCCCACTGGCCGCGCCGCACCTCCAGCAGCGGGTTGTAGGCGTCCGACGCCGCGTTGGTCGGGTCGAACAGCAGCACGCGGCCATGCTGCGCGCGGAAGCCCGCGGTCAGCGTCCAGTTCTCGCCCTTGATGTCATGAACGATCGCCGATGCCGGCCAGGTCAGAAGCGAGGGGATCACGAGGCCGACGCCCTTGCCGCTGCGGGTCGGCGCATAGCACAGCACATGCTCGGGGCCGTCGTGGCGCAGATAGGCGCGGCCCAGCTTGCCGAGCACCACACCGTCGTCGCCGAGCAGCCCGGCCGCACGCACCTCGTCCTCGGTCGCCCAGCGCGCCGAGCCATAGGTTTCCGCGTTCTTCGCCTCGCGTGCGCGCCAGACCGACATGGCGATGGCGACAGCGACCGCCACGAAGCCGCCCGACGCGGCGATCCAGGCGCCGGTCTGGAAGATGGCGGGCGCATAGGCGTCGTAGCTGAACCACCACCAGAAGAAGGCGTAGGGCGGATAGACCGGCCAGCCGAGCGCCGTGAACCAGGGTTCGCCAAGCTCGGGCTGATACGCCAGCGCCGCCGCGGTCCATTGTGTGGCGCTCCAGATCGCGGCGACCACGATCAGGAAGACGGCGATGATCTGGCCCCAGAGGATTTTGGTAGCGGGCATGAGAGTCTCCTTCTTTCAGGGGGCGAGGCCGCGCTTGCGGCCCAATGACCATCCGATGCCGCCGCCGTTGCGGGCGATGCCCGCGATCTGGCGCCCGAGCTGGCGTTCAAGGTCGTTCGACCAGGGGACGAGCCGGAAGCCCAACCCGTCGTCGATCATCGCGAAGCGACCGGAGGCGAGCGCGAGGCGCTGGCGGCATGTGCCGGCGACCTTGTCGCCGGGATTGGTAGGCCGGTAGGCGAGCCCCGTCCGGCCCGCGATCTCGGCACCTGTCGCGTCCAGTTCGCGGCGGCGAAGCGTCTCGATCAGGTTGCCTTGCAGGACCACGCGGTTGCCGAAGCGGCGGGCCAGTCCTTCGCGCACGAGATGGTCGGTGCGCTGGTCGAGCGCCCGCTGCACCTCCGATCCGAAGCCGGCGGCCGTCACTCCACGGCCGCGCTCGATCAGACGATGATCGAGCCAGGTCGCGCCTCTCGCCTTCACCTGAGCCGCGAGGTCGAGATCGGATCGCGTCGCCAGGAACAGGGACGGCTTCGGATCGCCCGGCCGGCCGACGGCGCGCAGCTCAACGATGCCGCCGATATCCGGGCTGCGATCCAGCGCCTCGATGCCCGGAAGCCGGACATGGTGGGTGCGCCCGTCGATGCCGTCGATCACGGCATAGGCCGAGCCATGCAGCTCGTCGTGCAACCCCTTGTCGATCAACCGGCCGACGATGGGCTTTTGCGGCGCTGCGCTGACGATCTCGTAAGTGTCGAGCGGGCGCTGCAGGCCGCGACCGTTCAGCGCCTTGCCGATCGTGCGGATGATGTCGCCGCGCGTGCCCAGCTCGCGCAACCTGGCTTGCGCATCCGACGCCAGTGCCCACTGACCGGGCGCGGCCTCGGCTGCGAGCCCCATAGTTTCCAGATGCTGCAAGCGGCCGATCATCAGGCGGCGGACCTGGGGATCGTCGAGTCCGGGCTGCTGGGGGCGCAAGTCGATGACGCCGAGTGCGTCCGCCGTGCGATCGATCTCGGCGTCGAGCCTGGTCCAGCGTTCGGCCGTTACCTCGCGTTCGAGCGCGCGCTGGATTTCATGCTCCGGTTTCGGACCCAGCTCGGCCCAGGCCAGTTCTTCGGCGCGCGAGCGCAGATTGTGGCTGATATAGTCCCGGTTGATGACAAGGTCGGCGCCATGGTCATCGACGCCGCGCACCAGCAGATGGACATGCGGGTTGTCGGTGTTCCAGTGATCGACCGCGACCCATTCGAGCCTGGTGCCGAGATCGGCTTCCATCTGGCGAACGAGATCGCGGGTATATTCGCGAAGGTCCGACAGGTCCGCCGCATCCTCGGGCGAGACGATGATCCTGAAATGATGCCGGTCGTCCTTGCACCGATCGGCGAAGGCGCGATCGTCGGCGCCATCGCCATTGGCGTCGAACATCCGCGCGGGCGATCCGTCGCGGGTGACGCCCTCGCGCTTGAGATAGGCGATGTGCGCGGACAGCGGCGCCCTCGGCCGTCCATTCCGGTGGAAACGGGTGACAGGGACAATCTTGACCAGCACGCGCCGGCCCGATCCGAACAGGCGGCTGCGTGCGAAGGACGTGCGGCCACGGCCGAAGTTCGATTGCCCGCGCTGGCGCGATCCGCCCCAGCCGGCCGTTCGCCGGCCTCCGCCGCTGCGCGCGGCGACGCGGAGCACCTGGACGACAAGTCCTTGCGCCTTGCGGCCCTGGCCGGCTCCCCTGTTCCTGACCTTGCCCGGCCGGACGCGGAAATCCTCGTCCTCGCTCACGGCCGGGCCGCTTTCCGCCGAAAATGGCCCATAGTGCCATTCGGCGCTTTGATTTTGCTGGCTTTTTTCTTCCGAGCGGCACGCTCGCCGACCGACGTACCCGCGCCAAATCGTTGAAAGACATAGGCTTTCAGCGAATTTGGGGCGCGCTTTCTATCTTGCCGTCCCTTCCTTCGGCTTTTTCCTGCCCTTCCAGGCACTTCCACCTTCCAACCGGGCAATCTGAAAACGGGGGCGGTCATGGCGCGCCGCTCGCCTCTCGACGTGCAGCCACCGTGCAATTCGGCCGCGGCGGCGCTGCAACGGGATCGCCCGGCAGCGCGAACTTGAGGCGCCAGGTTCGCCACGCTTCGGCGACGGCGCCGGTGCCGGGGAACAGGTCGTCGAGCGTGTCGTCGGGACGCGCGGCGACCGTCTCGAACGCCCAATGAGCGACCACTTCGGGTTTCGCGCCGGTAAGCCCACGGCGCAGCGTGATCGGGCATTCGATCCAGTCACGCAGGACCAGCCGCTTGCTTACGACCGGCTTGCGCGCGGGCTTCACGATGACGGGTTCCCACGCATAAGCGACCGGCACGTTGCGCTTGAACGCGGCAAAGCCTTTCACCCAGGCCATCCACCGCGCGCCGGTCTCGCGCACGAGCGGCGCGAGCACGGCGACCGATTCCGGCGTCGCGGCGGCATGCAAAATCCAGCCGTCATAGTCTCGCTGGAGCCGCTCGATCAGCGCGGGATGATCGACCTCGCCCGCATAGTCGGGATGATCGCGATAGAGATGCGCGCAGCCGATATAGGGCGGATCGGCATAGGCGATCTTCACGGCTGCCTCCGCCCCGACAGCGCGACGAACAGGCTGTTCGCGGGCGGTTCGACCGCAGCGCGCATGTCAGCCGCGCGTTCGCCGGACGACGTTTCCGGTGCGGCCGGATCGCCGTTCGGCCGCGCCGCGAACAATGCAGCCCTGCGCCATGCAAAAGGATCGGACGGCGGTGCGGCAGCAAGCCGGCTGTCGTCCGCGCCGCCTATGATCGACGCGAGCTTTGCGAGATAGGCGCGCGTCTCGGCGGGCAGCGGACGGCCGCGCGATAGATATTCGTCGTAGCGGCCCGGCCCCGCATTATAGGCCGCCAGCATTGCCATCGCGTTGCCGTAGCGGTCGTGCATCGCGCGCAGGTAAGCCGCGCCCGCCATGATGTTGTCGCGCACATCATAGGGATCGCGTCCCAGCCCGTGGCGCGCGCGCAAGCTCGCCCAGGTGCCGGGCATGATCTGCATGAGGCCCATCGCCCCGGCCGTCGAGACCGCGCGGACATCGCCGTTGCTCTCGACGCGCATCACCGCCCATATCCAGCTTTCCGGGATGCCGAAGCGCCGCGCGGCGTCGGCGACGTGAACGGCATAGGGATGGCTGGCTGCCGTGCGTTCGGCCGGCGTGTCCTGTGCCCGCACAGCGTTCGGCCCGATGCCGGACGACAGCAGCAGGGCCGCGAGCAGGACGGCCAATCCGCCCCCGCTCTTACGCCAGCCTGCCAGCGTGCTCGCTGCGGTAAAGGGTGCGCGCGATGCGCCGGCCGTGGGCCGCCCCCGGATCAAGTCCGGGGCAGACTCTTGACCTTCGCTGCGCGCGCCGGTCAGCCTGCGACCGAGCGGGACGGAGGGATGCGGCTTTTCCGCGAACAAAGGGATGATGATCGAAACAGCCACCGATCAGCTCCGGTCGTCGCGCGGCCGGGGGCGCTTCCATGACAGCCGGAACGTCCGGCCATCGTCGTCGGCGCGGAACAGAACCGGCCGGAACGGCGCCCCGAAGAGCGGGCTGTCGATCTCCAGCGCGATGTAATTGCCCGCGCGTTCGCCGACCCGTTTCCATGCGCCGCCGACTTCCGGGCCGTCCTCGTCGTCGAGGTGGACGCGGTAATCGGGCGCGTTCTCGGCGTCGCCCGGATCGATCGCGACCAGCACGATCTGCTCGTCGACACCGAAATACCGGGCGCGCCCGGCATAGCCATTGGCGGTGGGTTCAAAGATATTCGTCGGCATGGCCAATCTCCTTGGCTTCGGGGGTGGAAGGCGATTGCGACGGCGCGCGCAGATGCAGCGGCGTCGCGCGGCCGATGACGGCGGACGCCGGCAGCGGGCCGAAATAGCGGCCGTCGAGGCTGTCGGGGACGGACGGGTTGAGCAGCAGCAGTTCGCCCGGTTGCAGTGTGCGGCAGCCCCGCCAGACCGGCAGCGGGCGGCCCCGGCCGTCACGCGCGCGGGCGCTGGCGACGGACTGGCTATCGACGCTCACCACGGCGCCGATGCGGCACACGCGCTGCCCGGCTTTCGCGGCGACATGCTTCAGCAGCGGCACGCCCTCGGGCAGATAGCCGCGCGCCGAAAGCCAGCGGGAAAGCCGCTTGGGCGGCGTGACGGCGACCAGCACACCGATAGCGGGATCGCGGTCGGGATGGATGCGGTAGAGCCCGATCGGCGCGCTGGCGCTGGCGTTCCAGATCACGCGCGGGAAAGGATCGGCGACGGCGATCGCGACGAACGCCGCGGCGAAGGCGGACGCGGCGGTGGCCGTCGCCATGACGTAGCGGCGGCGCGTCACCCTTCGATCTCCTTGCGGCGAAGCCAGGCGCGATGCCGCTCCAGCGTGTAAGGGCGCGGCTGGTGTCCCGCGGCGATGCGGTTGTGGACGTGGCGCCAGTGCTCGGGCGCCGCGTCGCAGGGATCGACGCCCGCCGTCTCCACCGCGTCGATCGCGGCGAGCACCTGCTGGACCTTGGGCCAGCTCTCGATGTGCAGGAGGATTTCGCCGCCCGGCCGCACGAACGGCAGCGTCGTATAAGGCTCGCCCGGCGTGACCGCGCGCACCACGTCGATGCGCGAGGCGATCGTGCCATAGTCGTTGGCGGTCCAGCGGACGAAGGCAAACACCGCGCCCGGCCGGAAGCTCATGACGCGCGTCCGGCGTGTGACGATGCGTTCCTGCGCGACGCGGCCGAAGCGTATCCAGTGCTCCAGCTTCTTTTCGATCCAGGTCAGTTCGACTTCGGTCAGCCGCGATCGCGATGCCAGCGCCGTTGGTTCTGTCGGCGTTCGGGCGGCCTGCGCCTGCTCCGCCGCGCGGCGGCGCAGCGCGGCTTCGAACCCGCTGAAGTCTATGCGCTGCGGATGCGCGGGATCGCTCATCGTTCGTCTCCGGTGATGTCGGGGGAGGTTCGCCCGAGCACGACGTCGAGCGCGGCTTCGGTGCGCAGGATGGCGCGGCCGATGGCTTCGGGGATTTGCGGGAGAACGGCGTCGCCGAACGCCTCGACGATCAGGCTGGCCGCAGCCGTCCGCTTTCCAGCGCCGATCGCAACGCGCGTGCCAGCCACCCAGGCGGAAAGCCCATCATCCAGCCGTAGGTGATGGGCAAGGCCGCCGTTCCAGTCAGCCCACGGCTCCGCAGCATCGCCGCCAGCGCGCGGGCGCCCGCCCATTTGTCCGGCGCGCGATCCGTCATCGCGCCGTCCATCACCGCGTCCATCGTCGGCGATTTCCGCCGATCGTAGGCCGGACTCCAGCCGTCCATCCGGCTGTCGCGCTTCGTCGGGGTGGGGAGGATTTCCGCCGCGTGGCGCAACAGGTTCGGCGTGTCGATCTGCGCCTTCGCGCCGTTCGCCCGGCGTCCCGTTTCGATCTCCTGCCGGCTCAATCTCCGTCCGCCGTTCGGTTTGACAGGCGTCGGCATCATGCCCGCGTGCCGGCTCGCATGGCCCTGCAACTGGCTGAGCACATCGCCCCGGCCGCCCTTGTCCGCATCCGATTTGCGCGGCGTCGCGAGGATCATGCGAAGCGGATATGTCGATCCTGCGCCGCCGCCCGCGCCGTCCCTCATCCCGTCCGTCGCCATCGGCGTCGGCAGCCTGTTCTCGCGAAACAGGTCGAACAGACCCGATTCCTTGAGGGCCGTCCGTGCGCCCGATCCACCCTCCAGCCGGATGCCGCCTTGCTGGGATTGCGATACCGGCGTCGGCAAGCTGGCCTGGGTCGTAGCCGATAAGCCAGGACCGCTTGCGGACATGGTTGGCGCCGACATTTTCAGCAGCCACCACGCACGGTTCGCAGGCGTAGCCGAGCGTTTCCAGGAGAAGGAGCAGCCGGTCAGCGCCGCGAGTTCGCAGATTAGCGCTGTTCTCAAAAGCGAACCAGCGAGGGCGGCACTCTCCGACCAGCCGGACGGCTTCGAGGTAGAGGCCCGACCGTTCGCCTTCGATCCCCCTGCCTTTGGTGTTGGCGCTGGAGATGTCCTGGCACGGCGGCGAACCGACGATGATGTCGGGCAGGAATCCAAGTTCAGAAACAAGTCGAGCTGCCGTGAGGGACCGGACATCCGCGTAGAGTCTGACATGGGGATTGTTCTCCGCGTAGAGGATGCGGCGCCATTCGACGATCTCGCAGGCGGCGACGGTGACGAATCCGGCGCGGTGCAGGCCGAGCGACCAGCCGCCCGCCGCGGCGCTGAACAGGTCGAGCGCGCGCATCATTCGCAAAGCCCGTATTCGCTGTCGCAGAGCAGGCCGTGCTCATCGGCGTCGCGCTGCTCCTGCGCGAGGAACAGGTCGTAGTTGCGGCCGCCCCGGCTGGTGCGCGACCACGCGATCGCCCTGTCGATCGTCGCACGTCCATGATCGGCGGGATCGCCGGGCACGGTCGGCGCGGGCAGCAGGGATGCCGGCGCTCCCGATATCGCGGTGCGCCGCGAAACGAGGCTGACCAGCCGTTCCCACTCCCGCACGCGATCGACTTCCGCGGGAAACCGCATGGCCCAGGCGCGCAGTTCGCGCTTCCTAACCATGATGCAGGTCGAGCAGCCGACCCGGCTCATCCCCATCGTGTAGAGCGGGTTATGCCGGAGTCCGTGGCGCTCGGAGATGGCGAAGGCGTCGGCCGCCGACCAGCGAAAGATGGGCCGGTAGAGCACCTTGCGGGCGCCGGAGGGATGCCGCACCGACTGGATCGGCGGCTTCTTCGCCCGCGCCGGGCTTTCGTCGGCGCGCTCGCCGATCCAGTCGATGACCGAGATCCCCGCATCGAGCAGCGGACGCTTGCGATGCATCATCGGGATCAGTTTGGTCTCGTCGGTGCAGAAGCGCGTTTTGGTGCCGGGAAACCGGCCGTGCAGCATCGCCATGTCGAGGAACGGGATGCCGGTGGGATGCAGCAGCTCGAGCGCGCGGTCGATCAGATGATCGGGAACCGGGGGCGAGACCAGGACGGGACATTCGCACGCGGCGAGCCATTGGCCTTTCGTGAGCCTGCCTGCCTGCCACGCGGCCCGGCGCTGGTTGCACGCGCCCTTATGGCGGGTCCGCCGCTTCTCCTTCGACCATTCCTCGCGCAGCATCGCGCGCTTGCGGGCGAAGGCCGCCGCGTCTGTGAGCCCCGGCACGTCGTTCGCCGAGACCGTCTCGATACACAGGCCGGTGCGTTGTCGCAGCCAGCCGTCGAGATACGCGATGTGGTCGAGCGTGATCGGGTTCTCGTGGCCGTTGTCTGCCGAGAGGAACCGCGGCGCGCGGTTGCCGAACGCGGCAAGCCCCCTGCGCTCGATCCGCTCGACCATCCGGCAAAGGACGGCCTGGCTGTCCTTGCCGCCCGAGATGCTGCCGAAGTGCTGGGCGGCGATCATGGCCGCGGTTCCGGCCCGCGCCGCGTAACACGGTGCCGGGATTGATCGCCGCACGCAAAAGGCGTAGTAGTATAGCGTAGGGGAGACGGCGGATTTACTGCCCGATACTTCGCGTCGTCTCGCGAATTATCCACAGCACCAAAGCGCGTTAGAAAGAATACGAAGTATTCTTTACTGTTAGCATAGTTAGAAGAGAGCCGATTCCGCGAGCGATTCCAGAAGCTTGTGCGGAGGTCCGGTTTTTTATAGGCCGAGTCAGCGGTTTTTAATCGGCCGAGTCCGGCGGTTTTCAATAGGCCGAGTCTCATGGCCGGTTATCCACAGCCAGCCCCATGACCCGCGCCGCCTTCTCGAACGGATCGGCGGGCACGGGCGCGAAGGTCAGCCGCTCGCGGCCGAACGCCCGCTCGATCGCCAGCGCGTAGCCCGGCAGCGACTGGCGCTGCACGATGGCGCGCAGCTCGAACGCGAACTGCTTCAAGGGCGAGAGCGCGCCGGATTTCAGGTGAAGGTGCGGGACGTCGAAGCTCCAGCCGCCTTCCTGCTGGCCGCCATGCTTGCGCACGATCCGGTAGAGCCAGCGTTCCAGCCCGCCCGTTAGGTCGAAATAGGCCCGGTCGATGGTGAGCACGAACGTGCGGTCGACGACGCCGGCATAGAACCAGTCCGGCAGGATCAGCTCCAGTCCAAGCGGACGGCCGTCGCCGTCGAGCCGTTCCTGCCACTCGTTGATCCACGAGAAGCGATGGCGTCGCCGCTGGTGCTGCTGGCGGATCGAGGTGGCGACCGTGGTGGATTGCAGCCGGTCGAGCGCGGCCTTCAGCCGGTCATAATGATCCTTGCCGGTGCCTCGTCCGGTGAATGTGAGGATTTCGTGCGGCGTCGTCGCCATCAGGCGCGAGGTCGGCAGCCCCGCGTCGCGCGCGGCGACGATCTGGCTCGCCGCCCATATCAGCACGTCGGCGTCCCATATGGTCGCCATGCCATGTTCGGGCACGGCCTCGACCGATATCCAGGTCGCGCCCATGCGGAAATCGATCGGCGTCACCCGCCTGCGCTTGGCGAGGCTGAAGAACGGCCAGGCCATGAGGTCCTGGGCATCGCGCGGCGCGATATCGCGCCCGAGCGAGGGGAACAGCGCGAGTTGGGCGCGCTCGCCGGAACGGGAGGCGGTGCGCGGCATCATCGGCGGCTCTGCGTGATCGCCGCATCCCGCTGCGGCATGAGATCGTTCTGGCCGGGGTCGGACGTGGAATATTTGGTGCCGAGGTCGGCCCAGGCGCGCAGGTCGTCGACCGAATAGACCACCCGTCCGCCGATCCGGCGATAGGCCGGGCCGCTCCCGAAATAGCGGTGCTTCTCAAGCGTGCGGCCGGAAAGGCCAAGGAAGCGCGCCGCCTCGGGGGTCCGCAGGTAGCGGGGCGGAAGGGTCACGGGCGGTCGGGACAAGGGGCGTCTCCTGCGAGGCGGGGTGGCAGGAGGCGATCATGGCGAAGTGCTCACGGCAGGGTGGGGAACGAAGATTCGCAGCTGCGCCGATGTGACCACCCCCCGGCCGCTGTCATGCGGCGGGCGCTATCAGCGGAAGCGCAGCAGCTTGCGGTAGTCGCCCTTCATCATGGCGGTGGCGTCGCGCACCAGGCGATAAGCGAAGGACCGGGCGTCCGAATTCTTGAAATCGGATGCCGAGAGATGCGCGGCCTCGTCCCTGCCGAGCGCGATCGCGATTTGGCGGTATGTCGCCCCGGCGAGGCGCAGATCGAGCGCGCGAAGCATCAGCTCGAGCCGGGCCGCGCGGATCGGGGTGAGCGGCCATCCGCGCGGCAATGGGCCGGTTCGCTTGCCCGACATGAGTCGATGGAAACGCAGCAGGCTGAGGATGCGCTTGATGAAGTCCTTGTCGAGCGGGACGATCGCGGCGAGCGGCCGGCCGGGCGTCGGATCGCGCAGCCACAGCCGATGCTCGCCGGCCGCGTCAGCGACGACGACATGCCGGCCGTCGATTCCGGCCTGGTCGGCGAGCAGCGCGCCCAGCGCCAGCGGATCGACCGCCTTGGCGCCGGTATATCCTTCCGGCGCAGCGTCGAGGATCACGGTGACGGCGGTGAGTTCCGGCCGCCAGATCACCGTGCCCGACAGCTCATCAGGCAGATAGGCGAAAGGACAACCCCCAGCGGCGGGCGAGCGTCGTTCGCTCGCTGGCCGGGGCGTTCGGGTTCAGTCGCGCCCGCTCTGCGCGATACTGGCGGTTGCGTTGCAGGAACGCGGCGGCGAATTCGGCCCGGCCCGGCGTGTCCGGCGCATTGCCGGCACGCCGCGCGCGCCCTTCGGGCGTCATTGGCATGGGATCATCCTCTCCAGCCGCTCATTGTGCGGAGTCTGGACCGCCGAGGATCGGGAGAAGCACTGCATCCCGACAGCGCGAAGGCCGCGCCAGGCGATGCCGGCCGCGCATCGGAATCCACGACCGGAAAAATCCATTTCGGTCTGAATGTTAACTTATTCGATGGCGCGCGGGCCGAGCAGATATGCGTAGCCCACTTCGGTCATCCAGCGCGCGCGGGCGAGATGGCTCTCATGCATCGCGCGGGCGCGTTCGGGTTCCGCGGCCGGATCGATCCCGAAGATATGCGCCGCCGCGTCGCGCCAGTCGGCGCCCTCGTCGTCGGTATCGAGCAGGCGGATATAGTCGGCGAGGTGATCCTCGTCATAGGCGGTGAGCCGCGGCGCGTCGGGCGCGCGATCCTTGAAATGCTTGCCGGTCATAACGCCCCCGTTCCTCCAGTCCCGTTAACCTTTTAGACCGAAACGGAGACGATTCTATACGCACGGCGGGCATGGCTTCGCGCGTCGTCCGCAATGGTCGGGTTCCAGGTCAGCAGCGGTTCGTCTGCGGTGCGCCCCCGCAAACTTCGCTCCTGACCCTGATCGGGGAGTTGGAAAACCGGAATATCTCGGTCCCTGTGACCTTTAGCCCGGAAGCCTGTTGTATACGTCACAGGCTCCCCGACCATGTGGTCAAGGATAGCGGCGCCGTCACGGCCGACGCCCAACCGGATATTCAGGGGTTTCCACGCCCCAGGCCGCCGCGTAGCGGCCCACGTCTTTCTTAGGACGGGGACGCCGTTCTGGCTACTGTCTCTTGCGAGCCGGGCGATGCCCGGCGAGCGCGCGCCATGACGGCCGCGCGGACCTATGGGCCGCGCGGCCGCCGCTGCTCCGGGCAGGACCTGCAGCCGGTTGTCGGTTGTCGGTTGTCGGTTCTCAATATCGGCCCGAGAAAGGCAAGAACGGCTGTTCTTTCCAGCTTCGGTCAACACGGCGGTAGGTCAGCCGCCGGCAGCGAAATGCGTTCCAGGTCCAAATCAGCGGCTCAAAGCCGTGCCACCAATCGGCGTCAATGTCGCCGCAACGCCCTTCAAAGCAAAGCTTATGGCGCGCGTCATAGAGTCGAAACTCCATCGGCAAACTGTCGCCCTCGTTCGTGCCGGCATAGGCGATGCTTCCTTCGGCATCTTCACCGACCCCGGCAAGGGAAGTGCCCATATGATCGGATGTGATAATCCAGCGCATGATATAATTCCTTGTGAGGGTGGCGCCCGCCGCAGGGACGGGCGCGAATGATGGGAAAGGGTGGCGACCTATGCGGCCGCCCGGCGATGCTGCCGCGCGGCAAGCCGCTTGCTGGCGGTGTGATAGTGGCCGTTGTCCAGTTCTATGCCGGTCCAGTCGCGCCCGAGTTGCTGGGCTGCCGCAAGGGTCGAACCGCTACCGCTGAATGGGTCCAGGACAAGGTCGCCCGGCTGCGTGAAAGCCTCGATCAATGGCGCCAGTGCTTCAACCGGCTTCTGCGTGGGGTGCAGGCGGTTCCCGCTGTAAGGAAAATCGAGCACATCGGGGATAGGCCGTGTCGGACGGACGGGATTGCCCTTTGCCAACAAATAGGCTTGCTCATGTTCATAGCGAAGGAAGCGGGCCGATGACGCATAACGCTTGCGGAAAACAAGATGGCCGACGATGCGGAAGCCTGCCGCCTTCCATGCATCCATGAACAAATCGACTTTGTTCCAGCCATAGAAGGAAACCGCAAAGCCGCCATCCTTCAAGACGCGGTGCATTTCCCGAAACGCCGGACGCAGCCACCGGCCGTTATCGTCATTGGCGACCTTGCGCCCCTGGCGGTCCCGGTAGCGGGTCACATAGGGCGGATCGGTCAGGATGAAATCCACCGTGCCGCTATCGAAAGCCTGCATCACTTCAATGCAATCACCGTTGAAGATCACATCGCGGGGAGCCTGTGCCTTGCTGGTCATATCTCAAATCCTTTGGTTCTGAAGTTCAGCGAAGCGGAATGCCGCGCCTGAACTTCTGCCCGGCGGCGAGCCAAGGGTAGCAACGGGGCAAGGGCGGCCGGGGCGGAGGGGAATCACCCGCCTGCACAAGCGAAGCGCGGAAGGTGGGGATACCGCCCCGGACGGTTCCACTTACCTTGACCGGCGCGAGGACTACGTCCTTAGCAACGATCGCGCCGCCTTGGCGGCGCGAAAAGCAAATGACAGCCGGGATTACCGGCGCGGCCTTCAGGCCGATCCCTGCTCGATCCCCCCAGACCGCTATCCTGCGAGGCACAAAAAAACCCGATGGCGTGGGGCGCCATCGGGTGCTGTCCGCCTTACAGGTCGCGGTAGGCTGCAACCTCATCGCTGAGGTAGGGGATGTATCCGTGGGCGCGTGCCAGTTCGCGCGCTTCCCACTTCCGTTCCCATTCCGGCTTGGCCTGCTCGGCGGCCATCTTCCGGTCGGCCCTGGCCTTGTTGATCCTGCGAATCTTTGCCCAATCCTTTTTCATGTCTGCCTCCTGTGTGCTGGCGTTGCTGATGCATCAGGCAGGCTTTGGCGGGCGACGCGGGCAAGCTGAAAAACGGAGGGTCCGCTTGCGGAAACCGTAGGCGCTGGCGCCGGTTTTCTGCTTGGTGGCTATGCCACTTCCCGCATGAGGCGCCCGGCAAAGCCAGATGCGCTAATCAGCAACCAGCCCGGGAGGGAGATGAACGGATTTTCGGGCAAAGCGGGATCGGCAAGGCTAGGGCCATAGTGGAAAACACGCCGGGCAAGGTAGGAATGGGGGCAGAAGTGGGACGCTTCCCCTGCACTTTGCGCGCATGGATGCCTCCGTCGACCAGGATGCGGAGTCCTGGGCTTACCGTTATCTGGCTGGGCGGGCGCCTGTAGCGAGTATGGCATCGTCCGGTGGCAGGCCGATGCAATGGCTGGTGCGGTTTCGCACGGCGCAGATCCTTTATGGAAAACTGGAAGCGCCCCGCCATTGCTGGCGGGACGCTTCCGCGGTCAGTCGACCTTCAGCTCGAACTTGCCCGTTGTCTCGGTCGAGACAAGCCGGAGATGAACGTCCGGCGCCAGGACCGGATTGAGTTTGAGCGAAGCGTAGGGCTTCTGGTCCTTGGTGGCCTTGAGCCAGCCCACACCGAATTCCACGCGTTCATCGTCGGCGGCAACGATGCGATAGTCGGGCGACTTGTCGCTTGCCTTGTCGCCGATCCGAAGGATTTCCACCTTCTCGCTGAGACCGAAAAAGCGGATTTCGCCGTGAAAGCCGCGATCGGTCGCTTTGAAGTTTCCGCAGATCATGTCGTCAGTCCTTTCTTGACTCGGGACCGCGCCCTTCGCGGCCTCGTGGCGTGTCGAAGATCGGGGACGTTCGGCTGCGCACCGCTTGCGGCCTATGGACGGCCAAAGGGCCGCTTTTTTGCTTCGCGCTGCAAAGCCGAAGGCGGCGGAAAAAAGCTGCCCGGCGCCGTTGCGCCGCCAGGTGGACACGATCAGATCAAGCCACGAGGGAGGCCGCGAGGGTCGGTCGGGCAGGCAGGACGGGAGACAATGCTGCACCCGGTATTTCAGCGGACCCAGCAGCGATGGCTGGGTTATGGCTTTCGCGTCGGCGTGGCAGGATTCACGGGCGAGCGAACAGCGCGGTGAATAGGCGCTCGGCTTCGGCCATGCCGTCGTCGGTCAGATGCACCGACTTTGCCTTGCGCGCAGGATCGGAGATCAGCCCGCGTTCGTGCAGTCGATCCATCGCGCTCCAGTCGAAGCCTTTCCAGGCCGTGCCGGTGGTGCTGAGGTTGAGCCATAGCAGGGCAAGCACCGCCTCGTCGATTCTGTCGGTGTCGGTGTCGGTGTCCGTCCGCGAGTCCATGCGCGGGAGGATAGCAAACCGGGCTGCACACGGCATCCACGATCCCGCCGTGAGCACTTATCTTTGCTACGCTACACTTCGCTATTTCCGCCTTGCGCCGCCGTGCGCCGAATCCCGCCGCCGTTGCTACGGGTCCGGCATGTATGCGCCCGAGGGCGATTTTGCTGGATTCCCGAGAGATGCGCGGCAGCTTGAGCAATATGGGACTCTCTCGCAAACGTCGCCGCCGCGCACCCCGCGGCTGGTCGGAAGGGCTGGAAGACCTGCACGATTACATGCAGCCGCAGCCGACGCGCGCGTCGGCGCGCAAGAATGCCGCCAGCGCGCCGATCGTCGTTACCGACGACTGGCCCGAGCAGGTTCCCATCGGCGATGCCGAGTTGCGCGTCATCGAAGGCGCTTTTCGTGAGGAGCTGGACGCCCTGTTCGGGCCGCTCCCCTAAAACGGCCAATGGAAAGGGGTTGAAATGTTCGTCAAAGTGACGTACATTGTAGCGGAAATGGATAAGTCAGGAGTCGGTCCCATGCCGCGCAAACAAGCCGTAGCGGAGTCCGCCAGAGCCAATCGCGTCGAGCGGCTCGGCTTCCGTATTGACGAAGAAACGAAGGATTTGATCGAGCGGGCAGCTCACCTCACGCGGCGCAAGGTCAGCGACTTTTGCGTGACAGCGCTAGCCGACACGGCGCGGCGAACGATCGCCGAGCATGAAACGCTCGTGCTGTCGGATCGCGACCGCGCGGCGTTCTTCGATGCGCTCATCAATCCGCCCGAGCCCAGCGAGCGGCTGATCCGCGCTCTCCAGGAGCACCGGCGCCGGGTTGCGTCCTGATCATGACGGCGCATGCGGATTTGCAGGTCGAGCCGCTGGGGCCGCATCACGACCGCGAGGGATTTTCCTGCGGCATCGACAGTCTCGATCGATATTTGCGGAGGCAGGCGGGCCAGGACATGCGCCGCCGCTCGGCTGGTGTGTTCGTTCTCGCCGAGCGTGCAAATCCCGGCGTGGTTCTCGGCTATTACACGCTTAGTCAGGCCAACATCGCGCAGGGCGACATTCCGGCAGCGGCGCGAAAGCATGTCCCGCGTTACCCGCTCGTCGCCGCGACGCTGATCGGCCAGCTCGCGGTGTCGCAAGCGAGGCAGGGCGAACGCCTTGGGGCGATCCTGATCGCCGATGCCGTCGAGCGCGTCTGGGCGACGGCCGCGACAGCTGGCTCGTCGATACTCGTCGTGGACGCCATCAATGATCGCGCGGCAGCCTTCTACGAAGGCAATGGCTTCGTGCGCCTGCCAGATTCCCAACGCCTCGTGCTGCCGATGCACACTATTCAAAGATTGGTCGAACGATGACGAACGCTGCTCTCGCCCCCTCGGAAACCGGAGCCGTGCAACCGGCGCTGCGGGCCGCGCTCTACCTGCGCGTCTCGTCGCCGCGTTCGGCCGAGAGCGATCTGTCGATCCCGGACCAGCGCCGCCAGACGTCGAGCTATTGCCACTCGAACGGCTGGGAAGTCGCGGCCGAGTTTGTCGAGCCGGGGGTTTCGGGCACAGACGATCGCCGTCCCGCCTTCCAGGAAATGATCGACGCGGCGCTGGAAAGGCCGTCGCCCTTCGACGTGATCGTGGTCCATAGCTTCTCGCGCTTTTTCCGCGATCAATTCCAGTTCGAGTTCTACCTCCGCAAGCTGGCGAAGAACGGCGTGCAGCTCGTCTCCATCACGCAGATTCTCGGCGATGATCCGATGAGCGAGATGATGCGGAAAATCATGACGCTGTTCGACGAATATCAGTCGAAGGAGAACGGCAAGCATACGCTGCGCGCGATGAACGAAAACGCCCGGCAGGGTTTCTGGAATGGCGCCCGTCCTCCGATCGGCTATCGCGCGGTCGCGGCCGAGCAGCGCGGCGCGAAGATCAAGAAAAAGCTGGAGATCGATCCGCTCCACGCCGAAACGGTGCGCCGCATTTTCCGGCTGGCGCTGGAAGGCGCGGATGGGCGCGGGCCGATCGGGGTCATGGCGATCGCGTGCTGGCTCAATGAGAATAATATCCGCACGCGCTATGGCGGTCGGTGGGGCAAGGGCATGGTCCATCAGGTGCTGACGCGGACCACCTATATCGGCGAGCACCGCTTCAACACCTATGACGTGAAGAAGGGGCGCGCGAAGCCGGAGACCGAGCACGCCATCATGGAGGTGCCGCCGATCATAACGGTGGCGGAGTTCGAGGCCGTGCAGCGATCCTTGAAAGCGCGCAGCCCGAAGATGATGCCGCCGCGGGCGGTGGGCGGATCGACGCTCTTGACGGGCATCTGCTTCTGCGCCTGTTGCGGTGGCGCGATGACGCTGCGCACCGGCACCAGCCGGAGTGGGCAGGAGTATCGCTACTACACCTGCGCGACCAAGGCGACGAAAGGGAAGACGGGATGCCCCGGCGTCTCGCTTCCGATGGATCGGCTGAACGAGGCGGTGATCGAGCACCTGGAGAAGCGGCTGCTCGATCCCGCGCGCCTTGAAGTGCTGATGGACCAGCTTATTGCCCGACGCGACGAATGGGTGACCGAGCGCCGCCAGCACGTCGCCGAGATGGAACGGCGCGCGACTGAGGTCGAGACCAAGCTTTCCCGGCTCTATGAAGCGATCGAGAATGGATTGGTCGATATGGGCGATCCGTCGCTCAAGGCGCGGATTGCCGAGCTGACCACCATCCGCGACCAGGCCAGAGGCGATGCCGAGCGCGCGGTCGCACACATTGAGCGGATCAGCCCGGAGATCACGGTCGAGAGCCTTCACGCCTTCGCGCTGGTCGCCAAACGCAAGCTCCGCCACGACGATGGCTCCTATGCGCGAAACCATATTCGGGCGGTGGCCCAGCGGGTCGAGGTCCACAGCAAGACGGATGTGCGAATCTGCGGCACGCGCACCGAGTTGCTGCGCACCCTCACCGCCGTCTCTGGCGTAGAGGCGGCGGTGCTAGGGACTCGGGCTTTTGGACCGAAATGGTGCCGCTTAGGTGACTCGAACACCTGACCCCATCATTACGAATGATGTGCTCTACCGGCTGAGCTAAAGCGGCCTACCCCGTGGGCAGGGGCGCCGTTTACAGAGGGCGCGCGGGGAACGCAATGGGTTTTGCGCAATTTCTTGCCTCCCTTCATTCCGGCGTGGAAACGCGGCGAAACTGGTGGCGATTGGCTGCATGATGATGCCCCCGACGATCCATTGGGCTGCCTTGCCGCTTTGCCTTGTTCCGCCGAATCCCCTACTCTCGCAACCGCGACTGGGGAGTGTGGACATGCGTGGCAAGAGGCGGATCGCGATCTGGGCCGGGGTGGCGGGGTTGGCTCTGCTGGCGGGTGCGGGGCCGGCCGGCGCCAGTTCGGACTATTCGTGCGATCCGGTCTGGGCGCTTTCCGATAGCGGTTTCAGTTGCGGCAACCGCGCCTTGCTGGCGCCGGGCAACGATACGCGCGTCAACCTGTTCCTGTTGCGCCGGACAGCACCGGTGGGCAAGGCCATCGCCTATGCCAAGCCCACTTGGGAGGAGCGCGGCTTCGGTCACAGCTTCTTCGGCTGGCACACCTTGCGCGACACGTACGCGGGGCGCAGCGGAGCGGAAGAGGCCGCTTCGGAGGATCAGCCGCTCAATTCCCGTTGCAACAGCGCGGCGTCCGGGCAGACGGCTTTCGAGGCCGCTCTCGCCGCCGCCAAGGGCATTCCCGAAGGCGAGCGCACAGCGCTGCGCGGCGCGCGCGCAACGCTGGCGGAAAAGTGCTCCGAGATCAGCGATCATGCCGACGCTGCGCTCGACACGGCCTGGCGCGGGCAGGTCTCCAGCGCATCGGGGCGCGAATTTGCCGGATATCTCGACGCGGCCACCGCCTTCTACGTCGGTCAGTGGGACAAGGCGCGCGACGGGTTCGCCGCACTGGCCGGCGCGCGCGATCTGTGGGTCGCTGAAGCGGCAGCCTATATGGCGCTGCGCGTGGAACTGAACGCGGCGCAGGCCGCCAGCTTTGACGAATATGGCGATTTCACCGGGCCGGAGAAGGTCGACAAGCCCGCGCTCCAGCGCGCCCGCGCCGCCATCGCCACCTATCTCAAGCGCTATCCCAAAGGCCGCTATGCGGATTCGGCACGGGGTCTCGACCGGCGCGCGCTGTGGCTATCGGGCGATCTGGCGGGGCTTGGCCGCGAATACGAACGGCTGCTCCAGGCGCTCCCGCCGGACAGCCCGGAACTGGCGACATTGATCCAGGAAATCGACAACAAGCTCATCCTCCAGAAAAACGCGGAAGCGGCAGTCGACAGCCCGATGCTGCTGGCCGTGATCGATCTCATGCGGATGCGGCAATTTGACGGCGAGGAGCAACCGCCGCTGAGCGCCGCCGCGCTGACGGCCCAGAAGGGGCGCTTTGCCGCGCGTCCCGATCTCTACACTTATCTCCAGGCCGCCCATGCCTTCTACATCGCGAAGGACAATACCAAAGCCGCGGCGCTGCTGCCCGATCGCGCGCAGCAGCCGGCCAGCGTGCCGCTAGCGTTCAGCGCGCGGATGCTGCGGGGCATGGCACAGGCGGGTAGCAATGGCGAGACGGGTTACTGGCAGGCGCTGATCGGCGCGGCGTCCGATCCCTATCAGCGTCCGCTGGCCGAACTGGCGCTGGCGCTGGCCTGGCAGAAGGCAGGCCGGTTCGAGGCGGTGTTCGATGCGAACTCGCCCGTGCGCGACGATCGCATCCGCGAACTGCTGCTGATGCGGCTGGCCGGCGCCGATCTGCTGCGCCGCTTCGCCGTCGATCCGGCATCGGCCCCGCATCCGCGCCAGATCGCGCTGTTCACGCTGCTGCACAAGGATCTGGCGCAAGGCCACTATGCCGATTTCGGCCGCGATCGCGCGCTGGTGCCGGCGGATGCGGGCAACGAGCTTTCGATCTGGGACTTCGGCACGGGGGACACGGTGCCGGTCGGCGTGTTCACCAAGGGCAAGTGGTCGGGCGAACTGGCCTGCCCCGCACTGGACGCCACCGCCGGGCAGCTCGCGCAGAATCCGGCCAATGTCCGCGCGCGGCTGTGCCTGGGCGAGTTCTGGCGGCTGAACGGGTTCGATCGCTTCACCACGCTCGATCCGGTGGAAGCCAACGGCACGCTGGCCTCCGGCCCCGGCCGCTTTGCCGGCGCGGTGCTGACGCGCAGCGCCATCTACGCGGCGATCATCGCCAACCGGCAGGCGGCGGCGGACGAGCGTTCCTACGCACTGTACCGCGCGATCCGCTGCTACGCGCCGGCGGGCATCAGCGATTGCGGGGGCGAGGAGGTTCCGATCGCCCAGCGCAAGGCCTGGTTCGACCAGTTGAAGCGCGAATACCCGAACAGCCAATGGGCCCGCAGCCTGCGCGTCTATTGGTGAGGGCGCGCGGGATCGGCCGCGCTTTCGGCGCGCTGCTGCTATGCTGTGGCCTGCTGGCCGGTTGCGCCAAGCGGCCCGAGCAAGAGCGGCAGCCGCCCGGGCGTGTGGACGCGGCGCAACACGATGCCTTTTTCCTGTGGGCGGGCGTGAAAGCGCCGGAGGTGCTGGCCAAAGCCAGGACGATCTACCTGCTCGATGGCGAAGTGCGCGCCGGCAGCCCCGCACGGTTCGTGCCGCTGCGGCCGGCGGTGCCGCACGTCCACCACGCCGAGATCTGGCTGGTGGTCCGGCTCGAACGGCTGGACTGGGAGGAACCGGTCTGGCGACGGGTGCTGGCCGATCTTGACCGGTGGCAGACGGCGGGCAACCGGTTGGCCGGGCTGCAACTCGATTTCGATGCGCGCACGCGCGGGCTCGATCGCTACGCCGCGTTCCTCGCCGAAGCGCGGCGGCGGCTGCCCCGGCGCTACAAGCTGTCGATCACCGGCCTGATGGACTGGAGCGCGGGCGGCGATCCGGCGGCGCTGGCCGCGCTGGGCAGCGTGGTCGATGACGTGGTGCTGCAAACCTATCAGGGACGGCGCACGGTACCGGGCTACGAAGCCTATCTCCGCTCGCTGGCGCGCCTGCCCTTCCCCTATCGGCTGGGTCTAGTGGAAGGCGGCGCATGGCGCGCCCCACCCGCACTGGCGCGCGATCCCCATTTCCGGGGCTATGTGGTGTTCCTGCTACCGCGCTGAACGGCGCGCGGTCAGAACCGGCGCGCCACCGCGAACTCGGCCGCCTCGATCATCGCGGCCTTGGCCTCGCTTGCCGGGAACGCGGCGATCGCGTCGATCGCCCGCTGGGCATAGTGCCGGGCGCGTTCGCGCGTGGCGAGCACCGCGTCATGCTTGCGGATCAGCGCGATCGCGTGGGCCAGATCGGCATCGCCGGTGCGGTTGCCAGCAATCGCATCGCGCCAGAACGCCCGCTCCTCGTCCGAACCGCGCGCATAGGCCAGAATCACCGGCAGGGTCATCTTGCCGTCGCGGAAGTCGTCGCCCTGATCCTTGCCCATCTCGGCCGCGTCGGAATCGTAGTCGATCGCGTCGTCGGTCAACTGGAACGCGATGCCGAGGTAGCGGCCATAGGCTTCGAGCGCCAGCTCGTCCGCCTCGGGCCGTTCGGCAACCACGGCGGCGATGCGGCAGGCGGCGGCGAACAGCGCGGCCGTCTTGGCGCTGATGATCGCGAGGTAGCGTTCCTCGGTGGTTTCGACCTGCCGCTGCGCGGTCAACTGGTCGACCTCGCCCTCCGCGATCACCGCCGAGGCGTTGGACAGGATGCGCAGCACCCGGATCGAGCCGTCCTCGACCATCAGTTCGAACGAGCGGCTGAACAGGAAATCCCCGACCAGCACCGTCGCCGGATTGCCGAACACGATGTTGGCGGTCTTCTTGCCCCGCCGCAGGTCCGACCCATCGACGACATCGTCGTGCAGGAGCGTGGCAGTGTGGATGAATTCCACCGCCGCGGCCAGCTTGAAATGCCGCGCTCCGCCGTACCCGAGCAGCGCCGCGCTGGCGAGCGTGAGCATCGGACGCATCCGCTTGCCTCCGCCCGCGATCAGATGGCCGGCCAGCGCCGGGATCAACGGAATGCGCGACTGCATCCGATCGAGGATCACGGCGTTGACGCTGTTCATGCCTTCGGCGACCAGCGACATCATCGGGGCGAGCGAAGGCTCCGCCTTGCGGGGAAGCGTATGGACGGTTGCAGTCATCGCCGTCCGATTGGCCGAGGGGCGGCGGCTTGGCAAGACGCAAGTTGCGCGTTAGCGCACGAACCACGCGGTTTCGCCGCGTGGGTTGGGCCGACAAACGACGAGGTGAGGGAATGAGCGACGATCCGGTGCTGGCAGGATTCCGCCAGAGCATCGACAACATCGACGCGGCGATGATCCACATTCTCGCCGAACGGTTCCGCATCACCCAGGCGGTCGGCGCGTACAAGGCGGAAAAGAAGCTGCCGGCCAGTGACCCCGGGCGCGAGGAACGCCAGATCGCGCGCCTGCGTGCCTTGGCGACAGACGCCAAGCTCGATCCCGAATTCTCGGAAAAGTTCCTGCGCTTCATCATCGACGAAGTGATCCGCCACCATGAACAGGCGGCCGCGGCGGGCTAAAGCCGGCGGATTTGACAAAGTCGCAGGCGCTTCGGCGGTCCGCTATCCGCCCGTTCCCGGAAACAACACCACCAGCTTGTAATCCATCCGCTCCGCCGGCACGAAAGTATGCTGTTCGTAAGCCAGCGGGCCGTCGAGCGGATGGAGGAACGTGCGCTGCCCGCCTTCGCGCACGCTGACCAACTGGGCATCCCATAGTCGCCCGAACAGCGCGGATTCCGCCTTCATCTCCGCCACCAGTTGCGCCATCGCCGCATCGTCCAGAGCGCGGGCATAGTCGGCGCGGAATTCAGCCAGCAGCCGGGCGGCGCGGTCTTCCCAGTCTGGCAGGAGGATGCGTGCCGAAGATTCGGTGAACGCATAGCGCAGCAGGTTCTTTTGCTTGCCCGGCCCCAGCCAGCCGCCGAACAGATGCTCCGCCGCCACGTTCCAGCAGCAAGCGTTCCAAACCCTGTCGAGCCCGTAGGCTGGATGGGCCTGCGCCTCCACCAGCGCGCGGACCGATCCCGGCGCCTGCGGCATCGGCTCCGAGCGCGGCGCGTCGGGATCGCGCCGGCCTGCCAATTCGAACAGATAACCGCGTTCCGCCGGGGTGAGCGCCAGCGCGGTGGCCAGCCGGGCCAGCGCTTCCGGCGAAACGCGAATGTCGCGCCCCTGCTCGATCCACGCGCACCACGTCACGCCGATTCCCGCCAGTGCGGCCAGTTCCTCGCGCCGCAAGCCCGGCGTCCGCCGCCGCCGCGTGGGCACCGACGGCGCGACCCGTTCTCGGTGCGACCGAATGAACCGTCCGAGCAGGCGGCGTTGTTCCTCGCTCAACATGGGTCACTGTATAACAGGATAAATGCATCCATTGTAACAGGGTAAAATGCATGCATTCTTGCGGGACAAGGAGAGCAAGAGATGACCCGTTCCCACGATGATCTGGTGCAGGACCAGTTCGGTCCCCGTGCCGACGCCTATGTGCAGAGCCCCGTCCACGCCGCCGGCGAGGATCTCGACGCGCTGGAAGCGCTGGCGGAACACGCACGCCCGCGCCACGCGCTCGATCTCGGCGCGGGTGGCGGTCATGTCGCCTATCGGCTGGCGCGCCATGCCGGGACGGTCATCGCCGCAGACCTGTCGACCGACATGATGGCCGCCGTGGCGGAAACCGCGCGCGGACGTCGCCTGGCGAATCTGGAGACCTGCGTCACGCCGGCCGAAGCCCTGCCGTTCGCCAACGCCGCGTTCGACTTCCTGGGCTGCCGCTTTTCTGCCCACCACTGGCGGGATTTCCACGCCGGGCTGCGCGAGGCGCGCCGCGTGCTGGAGCCCGGCGCGACCGCTGTGTTTATCGATGTGGTTTCCCCCGGCCCCGCCGCGCTCGACACACATCTGCAGGCCGTGGAACTGCTGCGCGACCCTTCGCATATCCGCGACTATACGGTGACCGAATGGGGCGAGGCGCTGACTGCGGCCGGCTTCCTGCTGCGCGCGGTGCAGACACGGCGGCTGCGCATGGACTATCCCTCGTGGGTCGAGCGGATGCGCACACCCGAACCGCATCGCGCGGCGATCCGATCGTTGCAGGCGGGCGCATCGCGCGAATTGGCGGCCTATTTCGAGATCGAACCGGACGGTTCGTTCACGCTCGACACCGCGCAAATCGAGGTGGTCGCGGGGTAAGCTCCTCCGCCCAGCTTCAGGCTTCCCCTCCCCCCGGGGAGAAGGGAGCCTATTCGTCCATCGGAACGCCGGGGAGCTGCTTGGCGGTGCGAATCGTCAGCGAGGTCTTCACGCTCGCCACGTTGGGCGCGGGCGTGAGCTTGCTGGTGAGGAATTCCTGGAAGCTTTGCAGATCGCGGCTGACGATCTTGAGAATGAAATCGATCTCGCCATTGAGCATGTGGCATTCGCGCACTTCGGCAAGGCCGCGCATATGCTCCTCGAACTGGCGAAGCGATTCCTCGGCCTGGCTCTTGAGGCTGACCAGTGCGAAGACGGTGATCGAGAAACCCAGCTTGGACGCATCGAGATCGGCATGGTAGCCGCGGATCACCCCCGCCTCTTCCAGCGCACGCACCCGGCGCAGGCACGGCGGGGCGGTAAGGCCCACGCGCTGCGCCAGTTCGACGTTGGTTACCCTGCCTTCATCCTGCAGTTCGGCGAGAAGCCGGCGGTCAATCGCATCCAAAGTTGCCATGCCTATAGCATCCCGATCGTCACCACATGAATCCATGCCAGGTGCGGTAATTTTCCACACCTAATCCAGGGGCGGGTGATAATTTTATTGTTTCATATCGCAATCGTCCCACAATGCAACGCGGTCGATGATGCCGCTTCCCGATCCGCCACGATTTGTTAGGGTCTGACGCTGTAGCTGGCCGTTCTCCGGTCCGCGGGGGGCCAATCGGAGCAGGAATGATCGTCGATGACCGCCTTGATACCGTGCTGCGTACCGTCGCGGCCGGGCCGACGGCGGCGCGAACGCAGTTCCTGCAGCTGGTGGACCTGCTGCGGCGCGAGGACGCGCGCGGCGCAAAGCGGCATGATTCCGCGCTGGAACGCCTGGATTCGCTAGCCATCCTGCTCGACGAGGACGAACGCGCCACACTGCTGCGCCAGACCCGCCTGACCGATGCCGCGCTGGTCGCGCGCTTTGCTGCGCAGGAACCACGCGTGGCGCTGGCCGCGATCGGATCGGCGCGCCTGCCCGAACAGGCCTGGCTGGATCTGATCCCTACCCTGCCCGTGCAGGCGCGCGGATTTCTGCGCCACCGGCGCGATCTGGGCGCGAAAGTGGAAGCGCTGCTGGCGCGGCTGGGCATCGACGATTTCGGCCTGCCGCAGCCCGATGGCTATCATGCACTTCCCGCCACGCCCGCGCAGACCAGCGAGTCCGGCGCTTGGCCGATCGGCGAGGCCGCCGACGAACGGATCGCCGTCTTGACGCCAGCGGCGCGCACTCCGCCCCCATCCCCTGAAACGGACGGGCAGCCCGGTCGCAACGAAGGCATCGGCGCGATCGTCCGACGAATCGAGGCATTCCGCCGCAACCGCGATGCCGCCGCAGGGCCAGCCGATCCCACGGCGCCGCATCTGCCCTTCAGCGACGAGGCGCGCGCTACGGCGCCCCCCCGCATCACCGCTATCGACCTGCGCTGCGATGCCTCGGGCGGGATCGTCCAGGCGGGGCTGCAAGCGGGCGCCGGGCTTGGCCCGATGCTGGTGGGCTTTCGTCCGTTCACGACCGAACCGGGCGCGCCGGCGCGCTGCGACGCCGCCACCGTCCGCGCGGCGGAAAAGCATGTGCCGATCATCGCGGGGCGGATGGAACTGACAGGTTCGCCGCTGATCGCCGGGGCCTGGCGAATCGACGCCGCGCCGCTGTTTTCCGGGGATGGAGGGCGCTTCACCGGCTATCACGCGCTGCTGCGCCGGCCGGCCGCGCTTCAAGCCGCTGGTGCGGATACGGCGTCCGGCCGCCCCGCCAACGACGATGTGCCCGATGGCAGCGCCGATCGGCTACGGCAGGTGCTGCACGAACTGCGCACGCCGATCAATGCGATCCAGGGCTTTGCCGAGCTGATCCAGCAACAGCTTTTCGGCGAAACCCCGCACCAGTACCGGGGGCTGGCCGCCAGCATCGCCGCCGACGCGGCCCGGATGCTGGCGGGGTTCGAGGAAATCGAACGGCTGGTGAAGCTGGAAAGCGGCAGGCTGGAAAGCGAACCGGGCGAGACCGACCTTGCCGAACTGGTCGGCCGGCTGCTGAAGCAACTGGAGCCGGCAACCGTTTCCCGGCAGATACGGCTGAGTTACGCCCGGCCGGACGCGCCGGTCCCCGTGGGCGTGGCGAAGATCGAGCTTGAGCGCATGATCTGGCGCGTGTTCTCGGTCATGGCCGCCTCCGCCGCGCCGGGCGAACGGCTTGCCACCACGCTGAGCGAGGAAAACGGCGCGGCGGTGCTGGCCCTGCCGCTGACCGCCTCGCTTGCGCTGCACGACGACGAGACGCTGTTCGCACCGGATCAGGGGCGCGGCGGCGTCCAGCCCGTTTCGGCAATGCTGGGCCACGGCTTCGCGCTGCGCCTGGCCATGGCGGAAGCCCGCGCGGCGGGCGGACGACTGGAACGGCGCGGGTCCAAGATTATTGTTACCCTGCCCATCTTGACCCAGCCCGAACATGCACTTAGCGAACGGGGGGGTCCCGCTGCCGGCGCGGGTTGAAGCAGTCCGGTTCCCTCGGGGGGAAGCGTGGGCATGAAGACGATCCTGGACTTGCCGGCAGAGGCGGACATGGTCCGCTTTGCGGCCGACTTCGGGCAGCGCTTCATCGTCACGGTCGATACCGAGGAAGAGTTCGACTGGGGCCAGCCGTTCAGCCGCACCGGGTTCGGCCTGGACCACGTGCCCCATATCGCCGAATTCCAGACGTTCTGCGAAAGCTTCGGCGTCAACCCGATCTACCTGGTCGACTATCCCATCGCTACCGACCCGCGCGCGGCCGAGGTGATGGGTGGCCCGATCGCGGCAGGCAAGGCCGAAGCCGGGGTGCAACTCCACCCCTGGGTCAGCCCGCCCTTCGAGGAAACCGTCAGCGTTCACAACAGCTTCTCGGGCAATCTTCCGCGCGAGCTGGAACGGGCCAAGTTCAACACGCTGCGCGATGCGATCGAAACCGGGTTGGGTTCCACGCCGCGCATCTACCGCGCCGGGCGCTATGGCGTGGGGACTGAAAGCGCACGCATCCTGGCGGACGCCGGCATCGCCATCGACACTTCGGTCCGCGCGCTGTTCGATTACAGCTCGGGCGGCGGCCCCAACTTTCGCGATCACCCCCTGACGCCCTACTGGATCGATCGCGCCGCGAACCTGATGGAACTGCCGCTGACCACGGTGTTCTGGGGCATGTTGCGCAAGCAGGGCCGCACGCTCTATCCGATGCTGTGGCGAGTTCCGCGCCTGCGCGGCCTGCTCGCGCGCGTGGGCATGCTGGAACGCATCCCGCTGACGCCCGAAGGTGTGAGCGTGGACGAGGTGTTGAAAGGCGTGGACATCGCCATCGACGATGGCTTGCCGATCCTGGTGTTCTCGTTCCACAGCCCGTCGCTGTGCCCCGGCTACACGCCCTATGTCCGCGACGCCGACGATCTGGCGCAGTTCTATGACTGGTGGCGCACCGTCCTGACCTATCTCGCCCAGCGCGGGATCAGGCCTACGACGGTTCGCGAGATCACGGCCGCCGCCGGCTGATCCCGGCTTTGCACAGGATGGGCGCTCCACCCCGCCCAAGCCCGCCTTGCCAAGACCGCGCCTCCCCTCTAACGCCTCCACCGGGGTCGGGCCTGTAGCTCAGCGGTTAGAGCTGGCCGCTCATAACGGCTAGGTCGCGGGTTCGAATCCTGCCGGGCCCACCACCCCACCCGCGCGCGGTCCCACCGGTCGCTGCCGCGCGGGAATGGACGCGGCATTCCCGCTTGCGTCCACCGGCCGCCATCCCTAAGGGCAACCCGGTGTCGGGGAGTAGCGCAGCCTGGTAGCGCATCTGGTTTGGGACCAGAGATCCGATCATCTTGCATTGGCGGATTTCCTTAGTTTTTCGACGCTGGTCGATGATGGTTCGGGAATAGTCCGGGACTCGGCCGCAATCATGGCCTCGCGGACCTTCTCCTCGGCCGTGTGGAAGTACCGCTTCGTCGTGCGGATGTCCGAGTGCCCGGCGAGGTCGAAAGCTACCTCGATGCTGCCCGTGCGGGTCAAGGCGGTGTGCCGGGTATCGTGGAAGCGGAACCCCTCGATCCCCGCATCCTTGAGCGCCCGGCGCCACTTGCGGTCCCATCCCTGCTTGCTGAACGGATAGCGCTCGCCCTTCTTGCGCGCGACGCGATCCTTGCGCGGAGGGCTGTCCCGCTCGGCGATGTAGGTGAACACCTGTGGGCAGACCTTGGGCTGGTTGGCGATGATCGCGGTCAGCCGCGGCGTCAGCGGGAACGTGTGCGGCTTCTGGCCCTTGGCCCATACCGTCGCGCGGCCTGCTTGCAGATCAACGTCGGACCAGCGCAGGGTGACGATCTCGGCCTTGCGCTGCCCGGAGATGAGAGCGAACTCGACGATCGGCTTGAGGCTCGCCGGCAGCTTCTCGAACAGCGCGGTCTCCTCGGCATCGGACAGCACGCGGGTCTTGACGGCGGCCTCGCGAAGCATCGCCTCCTTCCACGCGATCTCCGGGGCGCTGAACCCCCTCGCCCGGTGCCAGTTGATGACGCTGCGGAGCAATTCCATTTCGCGGTTCACGCTGGCGTTGGAGACGGTCGCGCGGCGCTTGGCCACGTAGCGATCGATCTCGACAAGGCCGATGTCCTGCAAGGGCACGTTCGGCCCGAGTCCATCGGCAAGGTTCACCAGCTGGTACTTCACCGTCTTCTCGCTCCGCATGAACTTGCCCTTGGCCTCGAACCATGCATCGCAGGCCGCCAGCAGACCGATCGAAGGCTTGACCTTCTCGCCCAGCATGGCCTTGCGGCGGACTTCATCCTCTACGGCCTGAGCGTCGCGCTTCGACGCAACATGAGTGCTTCCGTGATGGCGGACACCTTTGATGACGAAATCATAGTGCCAGTGCTTGCTTTTCTTCGGCTTGTAGAGCGACATTGCGGCTGGTCCTGGGTGGTCTGTTTCGCGAGGTATTCGTCCAAGTCCTCGGGCGTGTAGCGGATCGTGCGGGGACTCGTGCGAATGTAGCGGATCATCCCCTTCGACCGGATGCCGCGCAAGGTCCGCGCGCTCATGCCCAGCGACTTCGCCGCCTGCTCTTCGGTGAGAAGCTCCCGGATCATACCGCCTCCACAGTGAACTTGCCGGCCTCGTCCGTGTCATTCGGCCAAAGTACCCTTTGAGCGCGTTCCATCCGTTCATCATCCTTCCAGAACACGATTTCCGCACTGTTCAGCAGGATAGCCAGCGCTTCGGCCGTCTCCGGATCGCAGCAATCAGCGATGTGCTTCCTGCCGCGCAGGAGTTGCTTTCCGCAGGAGGTGTAGGGGGCGGTCATCGCCGCCTCCGACGCCGATCAATCTTCGGAAGCACAATATTCCTGCCCCGAAGCTCACGCATCAGAGCAACCCGGACAGCGGCTCCAGTTCGGCCCTTTGATCGGATACTGACGACGCCGTGCGGGAAAACTTCACCCCGAACCGACCTCCGGATCCAGAGCGCGCAACCCTTGGGCAGTCGCGGCCAGATGCCTTTGATCGGGTCTCCGATAGCGAGGCGGACTGCCTCCTGAATGTAGTGGATCATACCCCGAACAACTCCATCTGAGCCGGCTCGTCGCTGCCGGCGGCGCGCAATTCCAGACCCCATTGATCAGCCATGGCGGCGGCAATGCCGGGAAAGGTCTGCGAACGCTTCCGCGCGCGATCCGGCCCGGGCGGCTCGCGATGCACTCGGCTCCACGCCTTGTGCTCGTCTGTGCCCGCCTTCGGTGGCGTCAGTTTGTTGGTGGGCTGAAGATTCGGCAGATTGATCAACTCGAAACCGGTTGCCTTGAAAAAGGGGTCACCAAACCACCACGGCTGCACGAATTGAGTGAACCCACGCCCTGTAAACGCGATAGCGTGCTTGTGCATGACGGGGTTTTCGATCGCCCTTCGCGGGATATCGCCCTGCTCGCGACACGCACGGTAAAACGATGCAGCCTGCTCAAGTTCAGCCCAGCGATCCTCATCCTGGCCATTGATCTTTTTCCCGCCAATGTAGAGCCAGCGGCCACCGGAATTGCACAGGATCGTGCAGGGCGGATGCGCTATCAACAAATCCCAGCCATCGTCCAAGTGATCAAGAACGTTGCCGCGAATGTGATGGTTGCTGCCATCGTCGGCAGGTTCGATATCGCAAGACCACGCATCGAAGCCGCGTGCCAGAAACGCGCGGCGGACAACGCCGCTGCGTTCGCAGCCGATCAGGACGCGGGCGGTCACGCCCCCACCCCCAGCAAATCCCCCACGGTCCGCCATGCCCGCGCCTGATCCTCGCTGATCTCGACACCGCAGGCGTCTTCGATTTCGGCGGCGATGCATTCCTTGTGGCCATCGGTGAGGCCCAGCGAGAGAAGCTCGGTATCGGCGTCTATCTCGCGATGCGGGCCGATGTAGGCGCGGAGGATGGTTAGGGTCATTGCTCACATCACCTCAAATTCGCGTATTTCGAAAGGATGGGGCGGGTCGGGTTAGGACTTCGACCGATGTTCGTGCGCATTGACGGCAAATTGCAGGGTGCGCGCCCAGCTATGAACTTCGCTACGGCGGAGTTTCATGGCGATCGATGCCTTCCGAAGAAGGTCCGCGAAATGGAGCATTTCGCCATATCGCAGATCTTCGATCCCGTCGAAAATGGCCTTGAATTTCTGTTCGGTGTTTTTGGTCTGCATGATGACGGTCTCCAATGCCTCCAAGGGCTTGTGTGTTGCCGGGATAAGCGGCTTGAACGGGCGTTCGGCCTTGGGCTTGCCGACCACTATCCTTGCCTTTTCGGCGCCAAGTGCGCGTAGTTCGCGGCGCACGATGGCAAGATGGTTCGGTAGCGCCCGGTGATCGCCCGGCGTCTTGGCGATAATGACCAAGCGGCTGTTGCCGGCGTAGTGCAGGGAAATCCGCCCGTGCTTCCCGCCGTCCGGCTCGTGCGTCATCGTGACGCCATGCCAGTCGGCGATCTCGCGCTCCGTGGCGGCGATGAGTTCCTTGCTCACCTACCCCTCCACCTTCCGCCGCACCTGCTCCGAAGCCTGCCAGTACCGGACGCGATGGCCGCGCTCGTTGGTCAGGTAGCAGTTGTTGCGGAGGTTGCGATTGCGGGCGCGCTCGCGGTACAGGAACGCGGCGAGCGTGTTGATAATCGCGGCAAAGGCGATGATAGTGATGGCGTAGAGCATGGTCACTTCCCTCCCTTGAGCGCCTTGGCGCGGTCGGCCTTGTCGTCGGTCAGGGCGAGCAGTTCATCGCCCTCGAAAAAGCCGCTGACCTCGTTGAACCGGCTGTTCAAATCGATGATCGTGCCGGCCTCCTTGATGTACGTGGTGGCCTGCGCGAGCGTCGGGCGGTCATCGTCGTGCTGGTCGCCGTGGTGTTCGTCGGCGCGTCCCTCTGCGGCGGTCGGGTTATCTTCGGACAGGGTACCGTCGTTGGCGTCGAGCTGGCGCGCGGTTTCCTCGTCCACTTCGGTCATCCCGGTGGCAGGGTTGCGCTCCAGCACTTCGCCGGTTTCGAGATCCACCCCTTCGCGCTGCGCCAGTTCCTCGTTGGTCGGCAGGGCAATTGGGCCTCGTGGTTCGACAGACAACATCCGTTCGGTGGATCGCGTGGCCGCGTCCAGCTCCCGGCCTTCCACATCGACCATCAGGTCGCCGCTCATCGGGAGCGTCTTGCTGTGGCGACGCATGGCGGTCTTCTTCGCCATTTCCGCGTAGAAATCGACCCAAGGCCCCGACGGCCGGCGCGGCTGCCCCTTCTTGTCCTTGGTCGCGCCGGTCTGCGAGCACTCGCGCACGCGATCGACTTCGAACCGCCTCAGCACCTCGTAGGACTTTGACCCGTCCTTGTAGGTAGCCATCGAATAGACCGCGACGATGTTGTCATCGCTCGCCTCGTCCTCGCTCATGTCGAGCAACGGGCGGTGGCGCAGCATCGCTTCGGTGCCTTCCTCGTAGATGAAGGCTCCCTTTTCGACTTCGGCGCGGTACACCACCTTTGCGGTGATGTCGGTCACTTCGCCCGACTGAAGGATTTTCTTCCGCAAGCCGTAGGCCATCGGCATGTAGGCGACGTCCAGTGCCTGTTGCCAAGCGCCCTGCGCGTCTTTGTAGTTGCGCTTGAAGATAACCAGCGCTGCCTCGCGCTTGTCGGGCAGAAGGCCATCGAGCGCCGCCTTTTCGCAGGCGTTGATCAACGATGCGCGATCCGCCCGCAGAAGTTCGGGATCGGCCTTCACCGCCGCCATGAGCGTGCGCTGGAACTTCTCGATGCTGATGTGGCTCGGCAGTGAAACCGCCAGTTGCCGAGAGACGGTCGAAATCTGCCCCTCGAAAGTCGTGAGCGCGTTCTTGAACTCGCTCACCGTGGACACGGCGTTCATTGGGGTGTTCTCCTGGGGCTGAAGGTTTAGAGAGGTTCGTCGTCGGGGTGCGGAAGCGCCACCGGCACCTCAACCTCCGCGAACGCAGGGTTTGGTTCGATCGCGGCTTCAACGGGAGGCGTGCGCCTCGGATCGAACCGCTTGCCGACCACGACAGGATCGGTTTCGACGGTCGCCGCGCAGGCAAGCGCGTGGAACTGGTGACCGGGGAACGCCAGCGCGTACCGGGCCGCCGCATGTTCTGCGGAATCCTTGTCCGGATGCCGCTCGACGATCTGCTCGATCGCCGTCGTTTGCTCGGCGTACACGAGCCAGAAGGGCGATGCCGGCGAATATCCGTAGTCGTTGCTGAACTTGATGCTGGTCATGGCAGGCTCCTCAGAACAGGTTCACGTCGCCCGCGAGCGGATCGGCGTCGGCCACCTTCGGCGCTTCGGGTTCGAGGTCGGGCTGGTAGAGGCCGATGATCCCCTTGGTTGGGAACGCCGGCTCCTCGTCGGTGATCGACACGACTTCGACGCGCTTCCAGCCATCGCCGGAACGGTCGGGCACCTTCACGATGTCGCCCACCTGCAACGGCTCCTCGCCGTCATAGTAATAGGTGAACGCGCGGGCGTCGGTCGGGCGGAACTTGCAGGCAACATAGACGCGGGGCATGGGCGTAACTCCGGTTTGGGGGTGGGGATCAGCGGTTGTTGACCTTCGGCTGCTCGAAGATCTTCACGCCGGCCAGTTCGGTCTTGTCGGTGGCTTTGATCGCCTTCGCGTAGCGCTTGATCGCCGCGTCGATGGCTTCCTTGACCTTGGCGTCGTTCTTCACATGGGTGAACGCGCGCCGGTAATCGGTGACCGTGGTGACGTATTCGACGCCGAGCGAAACGGTCGCACCGTCATCGGAGCGGATCGGCGCCGCCTTGATCGGGACCGGCTCCGGCTCTGGTGCGGGCGGAAGCGCGGTTTCGAGGTTGTTCTCGCGGGCCAGCGCTTCAAGCGCGGCGCGTTCTTCGGCTTCCTTCTGGAGCCGCTGGCGTTCCTTTTCGCGCTTGTCGGCGGCGTACTTGAATTGCAGGTTTTCGATGATCTGGCGGCCAGCGCTGATCCGCTGGTTCAGTGCATTCTTCTGCCCATCAACCAGCCTTCCGGCCTCAAGGTACGGCTTCTTTTCAGCGGTATGGACGGCATCGACATGCTTCTCAGCCGCCCGAAGGATCGCCAGAAGCGAAGCGCACTTGGCCAGCGTTTCATCGCTGTCGCACTTGGCGCGATGCACAGCGCCTTCGGTGGCTTCAGCGTCATCGGTTGCCGGCTTCCCGAGAAGATCGTCCAGTTTCTGGAGGAAGTCGGGGCGCTGGGCCAGCAGCGCGGCGCGGAACTCGGCCGGAATGCGCTCCTCGATGGGCGGCTGGTTCCCGCCGATCACGGCGCGCGGGTTCAGTTCAGGCCACGGCGCAACGTCATCGAACACAGGCTGGGTAACGGGCATGGGGAATGCTCCTCTAAAAAGGCAAAGGGGTGCTGGTGGAGAGCCGATCAACCTTGCGGCCACGCTCGGCGTAGGCGCTGTCCGGCGCGTGCTGGCGTGCCCACGCCTGCCGGGCGACGAGCGAGCGGTATTCGGCTTCCGTCACCGGTTCCCCGGCGCACTTCGGCCATACGGTATCGAAGTCGATCGGCTCGCCGTTGGCCTCGGCCTGCCAGCGCCACGACCGGTCCATAACCTCGCCGGTCTCGGGATCGTGCGGCGGCCCGAACCAGAGGCGAACGCCGAGAATGATCGTGTCGCGGCCGAGCCGGACCTTGTAGAAGCCCGCCACCGGCTCGGATGCATCGACACCGCGAAAGGTGCGCGCCATGACGGCCTGGGCATCGGCATAGGTGGCGGGCGCGCGGCTCATTTCGCGCCGAACTTCGACGCGATCCGCCGCCACCACGGCGCACGCTTGGCCATGCGCTCGGCATACCAGGCACGGGTTGGCGTCACGCCGAACAGGGGTGGATGCGCGGTGCCGACGCTGCTCTGGCGCATGGTGGGCACGGGGACGTGGACGCGGGCGGTCATGATGCGGGGACCAGCGCGTTCGCAAGAATGGCATCGCGGAACAGTTTGGCGCGGGCGTCGCTGCGATCCCAATGACGAAGCGCCTGTTCGCGCGTCAGTCCCTTGCGGCATCCGGCAAAGAATTTGTCGGTATCCGTCTGAACCAAGGCGTAGCCATCTTCAGGGCAGACAGCGAGACAGTGGCGGCGCGTGGCATCACCGTTTTCCTGCCACCACTGGCGAGGATCGGGATTTTTCGCGCCACTGAGGTCGAGCCATCCGCCGACGCTGGTGGGCAGCGTGACGCCGGACAGGTCGCAGCCACTGAGGTCGAGCCATCCGCCGACGCTGGTGGGCAGCGTGACGCCGGACAGGTCGCAGCCGCTGAGGTAGAGCGAGCCGGTGACGCTGGTGGGCAGCGTGACGCCGGACAGGTCGCAGCCGCTGAGGTCGAGCGAGCGGGTGACGCTGGTGGGCAGCGTGACGCCGGACAGGTCGCAGCCGCTGAGGTAGAGCGAGCCGGTGACGCTGGTGGGCAGCGTGACGCCGGACAGGTCGCAGCCACTGAGGTCGAGCCATCCGCCGACGCTGGTAGGCAGCGTGACGCCGGACAGGTCGCAGCCGCTGAGGTAGAGCGAGCCGGTGACGCTGGTGGGCAGCGTGACGCCGGACAGGTCGCAGCCACTGAGGTCGAGCCATCCGCCGACGCTGGTAGGCAGCGTGACGCCGGACAGGTCGCAGCCGCTGAGGTCGAGCGAGCCGGTGACGTGGTATTCGCCCTGCACCTTCTTGGCGACGATCAGGCGATAGGCTTTTTCAGACGTGTAGGTGGGGATAGTGTTAGTCACGGAAGGCCTCCAGAACAAGCACGAGAAACGGGGACACGAGCATCATGGCGAGCAGCACCACAGCGCAGGGCCATTCGTCGCGGAGAGCGGCGCGGATCACAGCAGCACCGCCCCGCCGGCAGCAGCCAGCTTGCGATCGATCCCCAGCGCGGCCAGTTCATCGTAAAGCGCCTCGCGGGTGTCGAACTGGATATTGGAAAGCCGGTCGATCGTTTCCTCAGCCGCGTGATCGGCAAGCGCATTGCTCAGCGCACGGTCGGCGGAAATGGCGCGCGCCCATTTGTCGCGCAGGGAGAGGGTTTCCGATGCTTCGGCGGTCAGGACGGGGGCAGCGAAGCTCATGCGGCACCTCGCGCTTTGGCGATGGCGGCCCTGCCCACGACTTGCAGGATGCGAAGATCATCCCAGCCTTCGCCGTTCAGGTACTCGCAATCCTCATCATCTTCGGAGCGCTGTATCCAGCGATCGATTTTTTCGACGAGGGCAAGCAGTTCCGGAGCGGCGGCGATCAGGCGGGAGAGTGCGACGGCCTCTTCAATGGTTGCGCCGAAGCACATTGCAACGAGGGCATTGGCCTCACTGCCGTCATGACACTTGCGGAAAATCGTGCTGACCCACGGGCGCACTCGGTCAACCTTGGCAAGAATAGCCTCATTGCCATCAGTCCACGGACCTTGGATGTGCGCCGCCGTCATGCCACTTCCCCCAGTCCAGCGCGGTCAGCATGGAAACTGTCCCGCCAGAACTGATCGCAGTCGCGGTAGGAAGCCTCGAACTCCTCGCTGTCGGCAATCAGCGCCTCGGCACCGCGTGCGCAGTCGTTGAAGTTGTCGAGCAGCAGTTGCGCTTCACGGGCGAACTCCGGATCACGGAGCGCTTCGGACAGGCGCAGCATCGTTTCGAGATTGCGGCGGGCTGCCTGCATGTAGGTCGCAAATACGCGGCCGGTGGCGATGACGGGCACAAGCGCTTCCTCGCGCGCCATATCCTGCGCCATGGGGGTGCGGAGCGGAATCATGCGGACTGCTCCGCTTCGATCCGCGCCAGTTCAGCCCGCAATTCGGCGGCACGTTCCTTGGCGCGCTCTTCCTCCGTCTTCTCGGGGGGATTGGCTGCGGCGAAGGCATCGACCGCGCCTTGCAGGCGGTCAGCGAGCGACTGGCCAGCGCTATAGCCGCAGCTAAACGCCTTATAGGCATCCTGCACCGAAGCGGAGAAAAATCCGCCAACGGCTCGATGCTGGCTGACGGTGATATTCTTCATCCCAGTGCGCTTGTTCAGCGCAATCAGGAATTCTCCGAACCGTTCGCAGAGAGCGATCTCATCTGCCGTCAGTTTCGTAGGTGTCTGCATCTTCGCCTCCATTGCCATCGCTGGCTGTGGAGGAAATATGTATGTGACGCATAAACCCGTCAAGAGGAAATATGCATGTGACGCATTTTATCTAGCGCGGCACGAATCGCCAACCTCGATCATGGCAAAAGGTCGATTTGTAGGAAACACCTTCCCACCCCTCAAAAAGAAACCCCGCCGGAGCGGGGTGGGGGATGTCAGCGCTTTCCAGAGAAAGCGGTTAGAACTAGGCCAGTCCAGCCTATTGCGAAAAATAGGCCGTACCGTTCCGCAAGCGGCTGCAAACAGTATGCTACGAGGCACATGACGGCGCACGCGCCGACCACCAATTTTCCAATTACGTCAGCGCCATCGCCTTCTTTCATCCCCTCGTCCCATCTCGGGCCGTTTCATCAAGTGCGCGAATAAAGGCGGCGATCTGATTCTGGCGTTCTTGATCAAGCCGCTTGACCATATCCACTACCAATCCGGCTTTGGTAGGATCGCGCCAAATCAACTCATCTGGCTCGCACCCATAAATTTCCGCCAGCGCCTCTAGTAGGTCCTGATTGTATGGCTGCTCCCCGCGCTCAATCCGTCCTAGCTGTGGTTGCGTGATATGTAACTCGGCAGCGACCTGCTCCAAGGTTCGCCCTGGCTTCATCTTCCGCCACTCGCGAAGATACGTTTTTCGCCGCTTCTGCACCATATGCGTATGATGCATGAGCCGCGCTCGCTTCGGAATGCGCCCTGACGCATATTCGAGCGTTGACAATTTATGCGTGGAATGCATATTCAGGGCTATGACCCTAGACACCTACCTCAAATCCAAGGCGATCAAGGAGGTGGATTTCGCCACCTTGATTGGCGTCCAGCAATCAACCGTCAACCGGCTGCGTAACGGGTCTGTTCCGACGAAGGATGTCATGGCGCGAATTTTCGAGGCGACCGATGGCGAAGTGCGCGCTGACGACTTTTTCGGACTGACAGCCACCCCCGCACCTCCCCGGAGGCGGTGTGAATGCTCCGCCATATCCCCATCATCCGCACCCTGTACGCCCTCCGCACCATGTGGCGCGAGGCGATCGGGGCTGATCTGCCGAGGTACTGATGTTCAAAATACTTGATCTCTTTTGCTGCGCCGGTGGGGCCGCAATGGGATACCATCAGGCTGGATTCGAGGTGGTCGGCGTCGATATAAAGCCGCAGCGCCGTTATCCATTCGAGTTCGTTCAAGCAGATTGTCTGAACCTTGATCCCGCATTCATTGCTTCGTTCGATGCCATCCATGCATCGCCTCCTTGCCAAGCCCACTCCCGCATTTCGCGGGTAAGTGGAAGGCAGGAACATCACGTCGATCGCATCGAAGAAACGCGCGATCTGCTGAAATCCAGCGGCAAGCCATGGATCATGGAGAACGTGGTTGGCGCGCCCCTGAATAATCCCATCATGCTTTGCGGCTCGATGTTCGCCCTGTCCACCACGTGCGGCGCGCAACTTCGCAGGCATCGCCTTTTCGAGACTAATTGGAATGTCGGCCTGCTGCCACAGTGCAATCACGGAGGCTCTGTCGTCGGCGTTTACGGCGGTCATGCTCATGACCACCGCCGGAAAGTCATTACCGTAACAGGCAGTACGCCACAAATGAATGTGGTGAGAAATCGCAGCCGATTGACCTTTCCGGTCGAAGAGGCGCGAAAGGCCATGGGTATCGACTGGATGACAATGGCCGAATTGTCGCAGGCAATACCTCCCGCTTACACGAAATGGATTGGCGAGAGGCTGCTTCAATTCCTTCATGTTCGGAGCGCCGCCTAACATGCGCGCTGACATCATCGGCTGGGTCGCGCTGGCTGTCCTGATCTGGGCTGTCGCGTGCGTTGCGATCGTCTGGGCAACCCATCGCTGGGTTAAGTGGGTCCATGACAGGGAGCGCGGGGAATGAGCGCCACCAAGTCCGACCTGCGCCGCGCGATCCTGCGCACCGCTGCGCTCACGCACTGGCGCCACAACCTCACCCGCCGGGCGCTGCCTTGCGCGGTCAATGATCGCCCCTCGGGTCGCGCCGAAGGGCAGGAGGCGGCGGCCTCCATCCTCTCCCGGCTCGCCGCCTCCACTGTTCCCGAGATTTCCCACTCCCCCGCCCTGCCCGAAACAGGAGCCTGAAACTATGTCCGATTTTGCGCTGCGTCATAAGCGAACACACCTCCGTCTCGTTAACTGCGATGGCGTCAGGGTGCCGGTTTTCAGCCGCGAGGGCCTTTTGCAGACCGCGTTCGATCCCGCGATGTACGCGGCTGCGGTGGATTATGCTGCGGTGCATTACCCGCGATCGATGCTGGGGAGGCGGGGGATATGAGGCCCGTTATCACCAAGACCGATCATTTCGCCGAACTGCTGTCGCAGGGCATCGAGGTCCGTGAGGCTGGCGAGCGCCTCGGTCTGACTGCGGTTCAGGCGCGCGACACCCTACGCCGAATCCGTCGCAAGCTGGGAGCGCAGGCCGTATGAGCATCGCCTGCCCGACTTCCCACCTGCACGACCATGCCCATGGTGGCATCCGGCGCGATCGCAGCGAGGACGGCCCCCGCGCCTATGCCGCGCAACTGGCCCGCTATATCACCGACGCATCCACGATCCGCGCGCGCGTCATGGACTTCTACGGCCGGGCGCCGACGCTGCGCCAGATCGAGGAACTGCAGCACGCTGAGACCGCGCCTGTCCGCGAATACCGGCGTGTTTCCGATATGCTGGGCGTCCCCGAAGGTGATCCCGACGATTTCCGCGTGCGGCCCGTCCAGATGAAGCAACGTGAGATTGCGGCGCTGCCCAAGCTGAAACCGGTTGTTCACTTCCGCGAACCGGAACCGCGCCGCGTCCGCGACCAGACCAAGCACCTGGATGCGCCGGAACTGCCTGCGCCTGCCAATGGGCCGGTGACGTGGCATGAAATTGTCCGTGCGGTCGCACAGGCCTATCGTGTCACGGCTGCCGATATCATCGGGCCGTCGCGCGCAAAGCCCGTCGTGATCCCGCGCCGGGTCTGCATCTACATCCTGCACAAGCGCGGCCGGGCCAGCCTGCCACAGATCGGCAAGTGGCTGGGCGGCCGGAATCATTCCACGGTGATGCACAACATCCGCATGTTCGAGGACTGCGCGGATGCCGATATGCGCCGGGTGGCCGCGCTGTTTCTGGGAGACGGGCAATGACCGCCCCCAAAGACATGAGCGTTTTCGCGCTTACCGCGTCGGCCTACGAAATCGCCGAATTTCTCGACGTGTTGGGGTCTCGGGAGAAGTCCGCCGTGATCCGCGAGCTTATCAATCGCGTGATCCCGACGAAGGTCATCCCTTCGCGAGGTTTGAAGGCGGTTGCGGTGCCAGCGCCAACTCCGGCCACGAGTGAAATGGTCTGGTGCGATCAATGTGACCGTCGTGTCGCCGGCAGCATGGCCACGACCTGCAAGAGCCGGTTCTGTTCACTGAGGAAATCCGCATGAACTTCCTGCGCCTGTTCCGCCGCCGTCCCGATGCATCCGAGGCCGCGCGCGTCCTGTCCAGCATCCACGCCCGCAACGAGCTTGAGCGCCGCCGTCAGCGCACGTTCGAAATGCGGACCGCCATGGGCCTGCCGACGCCGCCCGAGTTTCTGCCGTTGTCTGAGCGGTGAGGCCGCGCCTTTGAGTTTCCTTGGGGCGCAAAGGCGCGGCGCTCCAGTGCTTTTTAACCCGCGCCGTGGAGTATGACAATGAAGACCGACGAGTTCGACCCTGATACCGGCGAGGTGTTCGAGGAAGCCGCCGCCGATGGTGGCCGCCGCTACCCTGCTGCGAATACGCTGTCCGACCTGCTGATGATGCTCAAGGACGGGCAGTTCAACAGCGACAGCACCGATCCGCTCAAGGAATTCGCGACCAAACTGGAAGCCGCCGGTATCGATGGCAACCGCAAGGTAAAGGGTAAGATTACCCTTTCGATCGAAGTGGAATTCGACCCCACCCGCGAATTCTCTGTGCTGACGCCTTCGCTGGCGTTCAAGCTGCCAGTCGAAAAGCACGGCGCAACCGTGGCGTGGTTCACGTCTGACGGCCGGCTCAGCCCGAACAAGCCCCGCCAGGGAAATTTGTTTGGTAATATCAGGGAGGTTTCTTTGCCTTCAACTGAAGTTCGGTCTGCCTAATCATGGCGCGAGACATCAGCGAAGCGGTCACAATCGACCAACTCAAACAGTTAGTCGATCTTGATCCTCTTACGGGAGGTTTGACCTGGCGTGAACGCATGATCGAGCACTTCGCTGATGCCGAGTGCCCAATAGGCTCGATGCGGGCATGGAATACTCGCTTCGCGGGCAAGTCTGCCTTCGCCAAAAAGCTGGCGAATGGCTACCTGACTGGTCGCCTGTTTGGTTTTCCGGTTGTGGCGCATCGTGTCGTTTGGGCGCTTTCGACCGGAGCATGGGCCGCCCCATGGCCCGCCTGCCAAATCGATCACATCAACGGAATTCGAACAGACAACCGACCTGAAAATCTGCGGATCGTTTCTGCGAGCGAGAATTGCCGCAACCAACGCCTGCGCCAGAACAACATGTCCGGCGCGCTAGGCGTCAATTGGGACAAGCGGCACGGCCGCTGGGCAGCCAAAATTCAGCATGACGGAAAGCGGCATTTTCTTGGCCGGTTCAAATCCAAGGATGATGCCATTGCCGCCAGAAAAGCTGCCGAGCAGCAATACCAATACCACCCAAATCACGGAACGCGCTGAGGCGCACAGAAGGAATCCACACATGACTGAGACCAAGACCGACCTTGTCGCCGATCGCACCGGCGAAATCATGGCCACCGCCTTTTCCAAGGCCGAAGACCATCTGCGCACCAATATCGAGAACATTGCAGATCCCCGCGACGGCACGCAGGCACCGTTTGCGATCGGCCAGAACGGCGCGCATTCCCTGATCCCCGCCGCGTCCTGGGATGAATACCGCGCTTTTCCACTCGCGCGGACGGGCAAAGCGACGCTGACGCAACTGCCGTCGTTCATCGACGTGGTGAACCGCTTCAAGTTCGCGCATTCGGCGATCTACGCGGTCGATGATTTCACCAAGCCGTCGCTGACCGCGATCTTCGATTACCATCCGGAAAATGGCGCGGCCGGCGTCAATCCCGCTCAGCCGATGCGTCACCGGGCCAGCTATGCGTTCCCTCTTTCCGAAGAATGGAAGGCATGGATCGCCAAGAACAACACGCCGATGGGCATGGGCGATTTTGCGCAGTTCCTCGAAACGCGCATTGTCGATGTGTCTGATGATCCGGTGTCCAGCTGGTCGGCGCCGGCGCAGAAGTTCGCCAAGGCCAACCGCGCCACGACGGACGGCGCCGTTGCATCGCCTACGCGGCTTGTCGATCTCTCGCTGAAGTTCCGCATCTACGAAACGGCGGAATCGTGCGAAGCGGTAAATCTCACGTCGGGCGAGACGCAACTGACGTTCGTTTCCGAACACAAGCAGGCTGACGGCAAGCCAGTCGATTTCCCCAAGCTGTTCTCGATCACCATCCCGGTGTTCGCGCGCTCGACCGAAATGTTCCGGATCATTGCGCGCCTTCGCTATCGCCTGGCGTCGGGCAAGCCGGTGTTCTGGTACGAACTGTGGCGGCATGACCTGACGTTCGAAACCGCGTTCAACGAAGCGCTCGCCACCGTCGCCGAACAGACCGGCCTCCCGATCTACTCCGGCACTCCGGAGGCGTAATCCGGTGATCGTCCTGCCCTTCCCTCCTTCGTCGCTCTCCGGCCATGCCAAGGGCAACTGGTACAGCAAGTCCCCCATTGTGCGCAAATGGCGTGCATGGGCGTTTGCCGCTGCCAAGGAGGCGAAGGCGCAGGCACCGGCCACGGGCGACATCATTGTGCGTGTCAGGTTCATTCCGCCCGATCGGCGCGGTGATCGCGTGAACTTCCCGAACCGCTGCAAGCCAATCTTCGACGGGATCGCCGACGCGCTCAAGGTCAACGACCAGCGCTTCCTCCCCGTGTTCGAGTTTGCCGAGCCCTGCAAGCCCGGCCGTGTTGAAATCCAGATCGGGGAGGGTGTGTGAGCAATCAGACCACCAGCGCACAGGATGCGAACGAAGCGTTCGATCTCCACGCCAGCCTCTCCAAGGTTGAGGCCGAAGTCGCCTGCCTGCGTGAGAACGCGACGTGGCAGAAAATCCGCGCCGACATCTATCAGCGCTTTGAACGCGCATTCGAGGCGGTGCAATGAACGCGCAGACCGCTATCGTGACTGAATTGCCTGCGCCCGCTGACATCTCGAATGTCGAGGCCGAGGCCATCCTGCTTGGCGGGATAATGGTCTATCCGAACAAGATCGATCGCGTTGCCGACATCCTGCGCGCCGAGGACTTCCGCTCCCCGCTTCATGGCCGCCTGTTCGATACGCTGGTGCATCAGGCATCGCTTGGGCGTGGTGTCTCGCCGGTCGCCATCAAGGGCATGTTCGAGGATGATCCTGAACTGGCCGAGGTCGGCGGTGTCAGTTATCTCGCCCGGCTGACCAGCGTCATTGAAATCGGCCTGCTAGACGAACGCGAACTGGCAAAGCAGATCATCGACCTCGCCGATCGCCGCCGGATGCGCGCCGGGCTGCTCGAAGCCGTCGCCAAGTGTTCGGACCTGACCGCCCCGCTTCCCGAAATCGCTTCCTGCGCCGATGCCGCCGTATCCGCCCGCGCCGAAACCGGTCTGGTTGAAGCCGATGCCGGGGACTGTGTGGCGTCGTTCATGGCCGAGATGGATGCGGAGACCAATGGCGTCGTCTGCAACGTCATCCCCGAAATGGATGATCTTCTCGGCAACCCGCGCCCCAAGAGCCTGACGATACTTGCCGGACGCCCAGGCATGGGCAAGACCGCCGTCGCCTGCTCCTACGCTCGTGGCGCCGCCGACAATGGCCATGGCGTCCTGTTCGTCACTCTGGAGATGTCCAAGGAGCAACTGACGGGGCGCCTGATCGCCGATGCCCTGTTCGACGACGAGCGCCATCGCGTGCCCTACGCCGCGATCCAGAACCGCCCGAACGATTTTCAGCGCCGCATGATCGGCCGCGCCGGGGAATACCTCTCTGGCTTGCCCCTGACCGTCGTGGACACCGGAAGCCTGACCGTGGGCCGTCTCGATATGCTGGTGCGCCGGCACAAGCGCAGGATGGCCGCCCGTGGCGTCTCGCTTGATCTCGTCGTCGTCGATTACCTGCAGCTGTTGCACCCGGACACCAAGGGCCGGAGCGCCTACGAAGCGATCTCGGAAATCAGCAAGCGCTTGAAGGGCATCGCCAAGGATCATGACATCGCGATGCTGGCGCTGGCCCAGCTTTCGCGCACGGTGGAACAACGGCAGGACAAACGGCCCTTGCTTTCAGATCTCCGCGACAGTGGCCAGATCGAACAGGACGCCGATGCAGTGATGTTCCTGCTGCGGGAAGAATACTACCTGCAACAGACCGAGCCGCAGGACGATCCCGAAAAGCACGAGACCTGGGAGCGCCAGCTAGAGCGCTGCCGGGGCGTTATCGAGTTCATTCTGGCCAAGCGGCGCAACGGCACGACCGGGACCGCCAAGGGCCGGTTCTATGCTCCCTATCAGGCGGTGAGGTAAGAATATGGCACGTTCAATTTCCAAACGTCTCCGCTTCGAGATTTTTAAGCGCGACGAGTTCGCTTGCCAGTATTGCGGCGCTCATCCGCCACAGGTTGTCTTGGAACTTGACCATGTCATTCCGGTCTCGCTTGGTGGAGAGGATGATGCGGATAATCTGGTCACATCGTGCTTTGCTTGCAATCGCGGCAAGTCAGCCACTCCTCTTGATGCCGTACCCAAATCGCTTGCGGACAAGGCTGCTGACGTTGCCGAGCGCGAAGAGCAGTTGAAAGGCTACAGTGCCGTGCTTGCAGCACGCAGGGAGCGTGTCGAGGACGAAATCTGGCAGGCCTTTGGGCATTGGCGCGGGCAAACCGAAACCACGCACGCAAAATTTTCCAGTATGAAAACGTTCATCGAACGCTTGGGCATCAACGAAGTGCTGGAAGCGATCGATATCACGCTGGGGGCCGAAATTTATAGTTCGGCCAATGAGTGGAAATATTTCTGCGGGGTCTGCTGGCGCAAAATCAAAGGTGACCGATGAGCAAGCGCCCATCATTTCAGTTTTACCCGTCCGACTGGCGCACCGAAGCCGGATTGCGTCTCTGTTCGCTCGCCGCGCGCGGCCTGTGGATTGAGATGCTGACGCTTATGCATGATGGGGAACCCTATGGCCACCTCACCATCGATGGCGAACAAATCAGCGTGGAAATGCTGTCGCGTTTGATCGGGGAGACGCCAAATCTTGTCAAAAAACTTCTCAAAGAACTGGAGGCGCGTAAAGTGTTCTCCAGAACAGACGATGGCATGATCTTCAGCCGCCGGATGGTGCGTGATGAAGATGCCAGGGAACGTCGCGCTGCCGGAGGTTCTGCCGGTGCCGCGCATGGTTACAAGGGGGCTTCTCACGGATCGAAAGGCGGCCGTCCGCGCAAGGATAAAACCCCCGAAACTGAAAAACTAAGGGGGGATAAAAAACCCCCCTCCACCCCGGTTTCAAAACCCTCCCCTTCATCTTCATCTTCATCTTCTACCCCCCTACCCCCAAGTACCATTTCGAGGGCAGGACTATCCGGCTCAACAAGGCCGATTACGATCAATGGGCAGAAGCATATCCGTTCCTCCCCGACCTGACCGCCGAACTGGAAAGCATCGATCTCTGGTTGGGAAAGGCTGACGAGGTGACACGGAAGCGTTGGTTCCACGCCGTCTCACGGATGCTGGAACGCTCGAACAAGGAACACGCGGCGGCGGCCAAAGCCCGCTCCGAGGAGGAGGAGCGCTTCAACCGGCGCTTCCCCGAACGCGAACTGACCGAAAGCGACGCGAGGGCGCTCATGACCCCCGAAGAGTTCAACCGGTGGATGGCCAGGAGGGTGGCGTGACCATGCTTGCCGTTTCCGTTTCTCAACCTGACATCGCGGTTCTTGCCATGGCTCGCCGTTCCCGCTTCCGCCCCTGCGCTATCACGCTGCCCCAGGATCGCATCGCAGCGGACATCGACACGCTACCGCTCTGGACATGGGTCAGGAACAGACCGGCCGCGATCAACAAGGGCGGAAAGCCGCGCCACGGCAAGCCCATCGTCAAGCACTGCATTTCGTGCGGCTGCGTGATCAACCGCGGATCGCGGGGGCATTGTCGTCCCTGCGGGCACATCGGCCTCAAGCGCGAGGTTCCGGACGACTTCCGCGCTGTCCTGCTCAAGCTAGGCTCGCACGGTGCCGCTCGCCACTTCAAGGCCAGCCTCTCCACCGTCACCCGCTGGCGCCGCGAAATCAGCATGAGCAAGCACGAGCGGGCCAAGCGCACCAGCGCCGGGCCGCGTCCGTTCGCTTCGGGATTTCAGCAACGGCCATTGCTGTGCAACCGTGACGTTACCGTCGCGGGACAGGCTGCGGACTTCCTGCGCAAGTTCGGGGCCGTGTACCGCTGCGACGCCGATGGGAAGCCGAACGCCAAGGGATCACACTGGAAGCGGAATTTCTCGGTGCTGACGGATGATGAACTGATGGGCCGGGCCGAGAGGCTGGGCTGGTCTGCGGTGGAGATGTGATGATGGCTATTCACCGTGCAAGACGATGCCAGGACTGCGGGTTAGAGATAAATCGGAACAGCTTGAGCCGGTGCAGGCGATGCATGGGCATTGCATCAAGGCGACCAGTACCAAACGATTTCATGACCATGCTGCCGCTGATCGGATCGATTCAATGCGCCCGACATTACGGAGCCAGTCTGAGCACCATTACCCGCTGGCGAAACGAGATTGGAATCATGCGCGGAAGTCGCGCGCCGGTTGCATGGGATTTGCGGAGTTACGCAGAATGACCCTTACCCCTAAGCAGCAGCGCTTCATTGAAGAATACCTTATCGACCTGAACGCCACGCAGGCGGCGATCCGGGCAGGATACAGCGCGAAGACGGCTAAGCAGCAGGGAGGAAGGCTGTTGACGAATGTTGACGTCTCATCGGCGCTCGTAGCGGCAAAGACGGCAAGGTCGGAACGGACGCGCGTCGATGCGGATTGGGTGCTGCAACGCCTTGAGCTTGAGGCTGAAGCAGACCTTGCCGATCTCTACGACGAACACGGCGGCTTGAAGCCGGTCCACCAGTGGCCGCTCATCTGGCGCAAGGGCCTCGTCGCAGGCATCGACGTTGAGGAGATCAAGATCGAGGGCATTGTGGTCGGCTCTATCCGAAAGGTGAAATTGTCAGAGCGCATCAAGCGCATTGATCTGATCGGCCGGCATGTCAGCGTCGGGGCATTCAAGGATGCAGAAACCAGCGTCATCGTCAATCTGCCCCCTCCGCCTACGTACAACATCACTGAGAAATGACGAGTGAGGTTATCGACATCTTCCCGGCCTATCGGGACTACCTGCAACCGGCGCGCTTCAAGGTGGCGTATGGTGGGCGCGGCAGTGCCAAGACGCGCACTTTCTGCACGATCCTCACCAGCAATGTGCTTTACCATGGCTGGCGCGTGGTGTGCTTCCGCGAGATCATGGAGAGCATTGCCGATAGCGTCTATCAGGAGTTTGTGGCTGAGATCGAGCGGCGCGGGTTGGATGATCACTTCGAAATCCTCAAGACCGAGATCAAGTGCAAGACCAGCGGCGGCTGCATCCGGTTCAGCGGCATCAAGGCAAGCGCTACGCGGTTGAACACGCAGAAGCTCAAGGGCTTTTCTGACTTCGACGCGGCATGGCTGGAAGAGGCCAACCCAGTCACGGATGAAAGCTGGCGCGCGCTGATCCCGACCATGCGCAAGAGTGGTTCGGAAATCTGGGTGTCGTTCAACCCCGAAAACCCGCTTGAAAACACATACCAGCGCTTCGTGGCCGATCCGATGTATCCGCCAGAAAAGGACGGGCGCGCCTACTGCATCGTCAAGAAAATCAACTTCACCGACAACCCGCGATTCCCGCGCGAGTTGCAAGACGACGCCGAGCTGATGCAGCTCTCCGACCCTGAGCTTTACCGTCACGTTTACCTGGGCGAGCCGGTGGCCGACAACGCGCTGTCGATCATCAAGCCGATGTGGGTGCAGGCAGCGATCGACGCTCACCTGCATATCGACGGTTTCCCTATGACCGGCGGCAAAATCGGCGGCTTCGACGTCAGCGGCGGGGTCGAGGGGGATGTGGCGGCGCCGAAAATGCAGGATCCGAACGCGATTGCGTGGCGCTACGGTTGCGTCCTCTCAGGGCTTGAGGAATGGCACGACGAGAACCCGAACGCCGCTGCTGATTATGCCCACGGCATCGTCATGCGCGAGGGTCTCGACACGCTCCATATCGACAACATCGGCGTTGGTGCATCGGTACCGGGAGAGCTGCGTCGGCTGGAGGCGGCGGCAAAGGCAAAGGCTATTTCCATCGGCATCCCGTTCCGTGCATGCCGATACAATGGCTGGACCGCTTCGGAGTCGCCCGACCGGCCGGACCGTGAATATATGCCAGGCAAGACGCACGGCGATATGTTTGCTAACCTCAAGGCGCAAGGCTGGGGGCTGCTCGCCGACCGCTTCCGCAATACTTGGCAGGCGCGAAATGGCTTACCTTACGACCGAAAGCAGCTGATCTCGATACCGTCAGGCCTGCCTTTGCGCGAGAAGCTGGCGGCCGAACTGTCGCAGCCCCGGCGCGAGAGCGTGAACGGCCACATGAAGGTCGAGAGTAAGAAGTCGCTGAAGAAGCGCGGCATCCCGTCGCATAACCTCGCCGACGCTGTCGTCATGGCCTATTGGGAGGGCCAACGCAGCGCGACAATCAGCGATGAGGCTTTGCGGGCTGCATGAAGTCCGGACCGAGGTCCAAGAGCACCTCGGTCACGGTCTGCGCTTCCATTTCCTCCAGTGCATCGCAGGCCGCTTTCGCCTCGTCTGCGGTGGCGCCGATTTTCAACAGGACTTCCTCCCGCTCGGCGCGTGTCTTCATGCCCATAAAGGCTTCCCGGAGCAGATCGGCGAGTTTCAGCACGCCGGGGCCTTACCACAGTTCGATGGCGCGTAACATGGACCTTACACCGACGTAGCGAGGTTATCATGCTCCATCCGGCAAAGGCATTCGACGATTTCGACACCAGCGCGGCTCGCGTCAACGAAATGAACGACAACGACGTTTGGCTCGAAGCCGGCCGCTTGATCGTTGCGCGCCATGCCATGGCCAATGGCTACGCTGCCCCGGAAGTGCATGAGGACACCACGACTTCGGGCAAGCGTCGGCTATGGTGGATCGACGGGAAAGGCAACAAGCTGCAGTACGCGCCGGACTGACAAGACCATGTTCCAGCGTCTCCGCGCAGCTTGGCGCGCCCTGTTCAGCAGCACCGCGCTTACCAAAGCGGCTCAGGTCATGCCGGAGGAGGAGCGCCGCAGCCTGACGATCAGCGCCGCCGCGATTTGGGAATCCGAACGCCACGGCGGAAAGGCTTTCACCGCCGATCGCATCTGGACCAGGCCGCAACCCGCTCCGGGCATGATGCCATCGGGCATGGCGATGGACAGCGCGCTACCGTCATTTGGCGAACTGGCCTCCTATGCCATGGCGTCGGGCTTCACGGAGGGGCTTGGCTTCCTCGGCTATCCCTACCTCGCCGAACTGTTCCAGCGCGGCGAATACCAGCACATCTGCTCGATTTGGGCGGAGCATTGCACCCGCAAATGGATCAAGCTCAGCGGCGACGAGGAGAAGTGCAAGAAGATCGAAGCCGAGTTCGACCGGCTTGATCTGCGCCAGATCATCGAGGGCGCCATCCGCAAGGAGCGGGGCTTCGGGCGCATCCAGTTGTTTCTCGACTTCGGCGACTATGACCGCGACGCAGAACTGAAAACCCGGCTGATCGTGGCCGAGGGCAAGATCGGGACGAAGCGCCCCCTGCTCCGCATCACCGAAGTTGAGCCGATGTGGAGCTACCCCGGCATCTACGACGCGCAGAACCCGTTGGCCCCGAACTTCTACCGGCCGGAATCGTGGTATGTGTCGGGCCGGATCGTCCACGCCTCGCGCCTGCTGACGATGGTCGGGCACGAGATGCCGAACATGCTCAAGCCGGTCTATGCGTTCGGCGGCGTGTCCCTGACGCAGATGTGCAAGCCCTATGTCGACAACTGGCTCCGCGCGCGCCAGTCTGGTTCGGACCTCCTGCACAGCTTCTCGGTCATGGTCCTGAAAACGGACATGGACCAGCGGTTGCAGGAAGACCCGACCGGCAAGGGGCTGTTCAACCGCGTCGACTTCTTCAACAAGACCCGCGACAATCGCGGCACGTTCGTCGTCGACAAGAACAGCGAGGAGTTCGAGAACGTCTCGGCGCAGCTTTCGGGCGTGCCGGATATGGTCGCGCAGTCGCTCGAACAGATTTCCGCCATCTCGGGCATCCCACTGGTAATCCTGCTCGGCATCACGCCATCGGGTCTCAACGCCAGTTCCGAGGGCGAAATCCGAGTCTTCTACGACAAGATCATCGCCTTCTCGAACCGTGTTGTCCGGCCCGTGCTGGAGACCATACTTGAAGTGGTCCAGTTGTCCCTGTTCGACGAGATCGATCCGACCGTCACGTTCGAGTTCAACCCGCTGTGGGAGATGTCGGACAAGGACAAGGCGGACATTCGCAAGGCCGATGCCGAAGCGGACGCGACCTATGTCGATGCCGGTGTGGTCGATCCCGATGAGGTGCGCCAGCGGCTCCAGAACGACGAGACCAGTCTTTACCACGGGATTGACCTGTCGGGGCCGGCTCCAGGGATCCCCGATATGACCGATGTCGAAGAGGATGAAGGCGCAGCGGAGGCAGAGTAGCATGGCCGCCACCACGATCCGCCCGGCCGCACCGATCCGCGACAAATACCAGTCGCGTCTCTGGTCCGAGATCGACGCCATGCACCGCGCCATCCTGCGCGAGATCACGGCGGAATGGAAGCGCAACACGCCAGAGACCGTCATCATGGCATCGGACAATCTGCCGGCGAAGGCGCTGCAGCAGGTCATCGCCAAGCAGGGCAAGCGCTGGCTCAAGCGCTTCGATGACCTCTCGGAATCACTGGCGGAATACTTCGCGACCGCTGTCCGGGGGCGGTGTGACAGGACGCTGGCCAACATGTTGCGCCAAGGCGGGATGTCTGTCCGCTTCAAGATGACGCGCCCGATGCGAGATGCCTTTGAGGCCGTCCGAGCCGAGAACGTGGGCCTGATCCGATCGATCGCGACGCAGCACCTTTCCCGCGTTGAGACATTGGTGATGCAGTCGGTCTCGCAGGGCCGTGACCTCGCGACGCTGACCCGCTCGCTCCAGAAGGAGTTCAACGTCAGCAAGCGCCGGGCAGCCCTGATCGCGAGGGATCAGAACAACAAGGCCACGGCGACCATGCGCTCCATCCGCGAGCGAGAGGTGGGCGTTACCGAAGGCATCTGGCTGCACAGCGGCGGCGGCAGGGAGCCGCGCCCGGCGCACAAGGCATTCAGCGGCAAGCGGTTCAAGCTGGATGAAGGCCACGACTTCAAGGACGGTTTCGGTCCCGTGCTACCGGGACAGGCCATCAACTGCCGATGCACGTGGAAGGCGGTCATTCCCGGCTTCGATACCTGACCCCGGCTCTCCCCGTATCCTGAGATTACGGAGGAGTAACGCATGGCCGCGACGCTTGTCGACAATGTCAGGGTGAACGTCACGAGCATGGGCACGGGGGCGCTTTCCCTTGGCTCTGCGGTCGATGGCTATCGCGGGGTTGAAGCGCTCCAGAACGGCAAGACCTACAACTACAAGGTCGTGGCGGGTTCGCAGTGGGAAATCGGGCAGGGCCAGTATCTCACCAGCGGAAGCCAGCTTGTCCGCACGCCGCTCCATTCGTCGAATGGCGACGGCCTTGTCGACCTTCCGCAGAACGCGCAGGTCTCGTTTGTCGCTCTCGCCTCGGATTTCAGCGGAACCGATCTGTCGCAGGAAGCGATTGAGGCGAAAGATCAAGCGGTTCTTGCGGCATCGCAAGCTCAGGATGCCGCTGCTCAGGCAATGCTCATCGTTGAGCCTGTTGCAGCGATCCCCACCGATGCCGGCGCAGGCGTCGTGGGAACTACTAGCGGCGAAAAGGTGCAGGACTTCATTGACGGTGTGGGATCGCAGGGCGGCTCCGCGCGCGTCGGCGCCGACGACGGCTCCAGCGGCTCCCTGTTCACGACGGTTCAGGGTTCCATCACCAAGCTCCTGTCAAAGGACGGAGCCGGCCTACCGGGATTTTCGCACACTCCTTCGGCTCCCTATATTTCCAAGACAGTTGGAGATCGACTCAGCAAGGTCGTTTATGTGACGGATGCGCCTTATGAGGTAAGCCCCGGCCCTGTTGGTGGAGGGGCGGGCCCGGACGTGACGGTTCCTCTTCAGCAAGCGATTTCCAGCGGGGCGTCAAAAATCATCCTGCCGTCACTAGCTGGTGGGCAGAACTATTATGTTTCTGACACAATTTCTTTGCCAGACTACATTACCATAGAAGGCCAAAATAACTGGTCCACTGGCCTAATCTCAACTGTCAATAATATTCCAATTTTTCATGCCAGTGGCAGGGCAAACGTCGAGATAGGAAACATTCGCCTAGGGTACAGCACGACTCCGGTCGACGGCGCATATGCGATTTATCTTGAGGATTGTATCAGGGCCAATTTCAGCAGACTGGTGCTGAACTGGGTGTATGATGGCATCCGGATTTTGCGTGGCGGCGTGAGTTATCTTGGAGCCGAGATCAGCGCCCTGCAAGTTTACGAATATGTCGGCGCAGGCATTTCGGCAATCGATGCGCTGTCTGTGCATCTGAACGGTTTCGAAATGAGCGCGGGATCGTCAACTGGCGGGTACGGAGGAATCCACCTCAAGGGCGGCGTGGAGGGTTTTATCGCCGCAAATGGCGAAGTTCTGCTCGGCACACATGGCTTTGTCACTGAAAGCAATGACGGGACCAACAATCGTGGGGTTTCTCCATGGCACAACAAGATCAATTCCGTTCTGTTCGATAGTCCAGCGCAGGCAGCGGGCTATATCCGTAACACTCAGCACCTTTACCTAGAAAATTCGTGGTTTGCGTCGTCCGGTCACGACAAGTCCGATATCGGATACACCACCATGGCTGATTACTCCGGGCTTGATATTGCGGGCTCAAAGCACGTCAAAATGCGCGGAGGGCAGTTGTACGGTAATGGCGGCCGGGGCGCGCTGGTGTACCAGGATAACAGCTACATTGATTTTATAGGGGTTACTGCGGCGCGCAATCAACGCGGGCGGTCATCGAATGGATCGGCTATCGATTTTGTAGCTTCTGGAGGGGTGTCGCCTAGTAACTTCAAAGTGCAGGGATGCACGTTCGAGCGCGACGCGGACACGACGACTTATCGGCAGACAGCAGCCGTCAATGTCTTCTCGGGGCCAGCAGACTATTACAACATTACGAACAATGGTCTTGGCGGCTGCACGGTGACTGACAACGGCACCGGCACGAACAAAACCGTTAGCGGCAACAATTAGGTGTGGCCATGACCCTCGCTCAAGCCATCGCCGAAGTCCGCGCAGGCCATGCGCAAAGGATCGCAGTGCCTGGCCAATGGAAGGTCTGGCGCGATGCCGATGGAACGATGAGGTGTGAGGTGATGAAATGATCTTGCTCGCCATGGACCGCGCGCCCTCTGTGCGCCGCCGCGATGCCAACGGCTTCCTGCATGTCGAGGTGTCGAACATCTCGAAGGCGAACGTCTGCCCCTACTACGGTTCGGAGATCCCCGGAGCCGAGGAGTTGGAGCTGGACCCGATGAAGGTCTATTACCTCTACCGCGATCCCGAGGAACTGGCGAAGGCGGTGGACACGTTCAACGGCGTTCCGCTTCTTTCGGAACACCTGCCCGTTAACCCCGATCTGTGGGATGATGAAATCCCCGGAGAGATCAAGATCGGCGCCATGGGGACGGATAGCGAATTCATTGCCCCCTACCTGCGCAACAGTCTCGTGGTCTGGTCCGGCAAGTCTCAGGACGCGATCGAGGAAGGCCGCCAGAAGGAGCTTTCCTGCGGCTATCGCTACCGCGCCGACATGACCGCCGGGGAGACGCCAGAAGGTTTGCGTTACGACGGTGTAATGCGTGAGATCATGGGGAACCACGTTGCTCTCGTGTTCGAGGGGCGCGCGGGACCGGATGTAGTGGTCGGAGATGAACTGATGAAGCTCAAGTCTCGCACGGCGCTGATGGTATCGGGGGCTGTGACCGCCGTTATCCGGCCGCGCCTTGCAGCCGATGCCAAGGTGGATATTTCCAAGGCGCTGGCTGATGTCGACGGCAAGTCCCTTGCCATGGATGGCGCGCCCAAGAAGGTCGCGACCGCGCTGCACAAGCTGGTGAAGCCGCATCTCGCCGCCGACAAGGCGCTTGATCTGGATGATCTAGTCGCCGCGATTTCCACGATCACGCCGCTTGCTCTCGACGAGGACAAGATGTGCGAGGACGAAGAAGACTGCGACGACGACGACAACAAGCAGGGCCAGGATGGCGATCCCGATCCCAAGGACGCCAAGGAAGCGGCCGAGGATGAGGACGGCGAGGACAAGGACGACAAGCCGGCGATGGACAGCGCGACCGTCAAGCGCATGATCGCCGATGCCGAAAAGCGCGGCGCTGCCCGTGTCGCCGCGATCGAAGTCGCCAAGCGCGATGTCTTCCCCCACGTCGGCGAACTGATCGGCCATGACAGCGCGGAATCGATCTACAAGGTCGCGCTCGATGCGGCCGGTGTCGATCTCAAGGACGTGCCGAAGTCGGCCTACAAGGCGATGGTGGCGATGCTGCCGAAGCCGGGCGAGACCAAGACCCATGCATTCGATGCTGCCGCCGTCAAGCGCGCGAACGACAGCTTCGAAGAACTCTACGGGAGCAAGTGAGCCATGACCGGTTTCCAGACCTCTGTCAGCCTCAACCAGGCATATGGCGTGCCCGGCACGCTGCTCGTCACCTATCCTTTCACCAGCGTTGCGGCGCTGCCTGGCGAACTTCTTGCCGGATCGGCCGGCGTCACCATGGCGCGTTTCGCATGGGCGGACGATGACAGCGGCGTCGTCACGAACGGCAAGCCCAACCAGCTTGCATCCTCGCGCGTGGGTCTGGTGACCCGTTCGAGCGGGCGTGCGGCGATCACCGGCTATCTGGACGAGTCCAGCATGGTCATCCCGGCCGGCAATGAGGTCACCCTCTACGACGGTGGCCATGCGCTGGTGACCGTGCCGAGCGGTGGCGCCAAGCCCGGTCAGAAGGTCTTCGCCTCCTACTACGATGGATCTCTGACCGTGGGCGCGGCGGGCACGCCAACCACGTCGACGCTGTCCGTCACCACGACCAACGGCAACGCGACGATCAGCTTCACCGGGGGCAATCTCGCACCGGGTATGCCGATCTCGGGCACTGGCATTCCGGCCTCGTCGTTCATCGGCACCGTCAATGCCGGCGCTGGTACCGCGACGCTGGTTAACGCCTCCGGTGCGGCTGCGAACGCTTCCGCCACCGGCACCGTCACCGCGACGATCTCGAACTATGAGACGCGCTACTACGTCAAGACCAAGGGCGCCGCAGGCGATGTCATGGTCATTGCGGACAAGGGGTTCTGATATGCTGACTGCACGCCTTGCTGAACACCGCGCGCGTCTGGCGCAGGATGGCATCATCCTCGATGGCGTCCGCGACTATCTGCCGCCGGAATGGCGCAACCGGAGCGCGGGCACGTCGATTGCCATGGACGCGCAGCCGGCGCTGTTCACCGCGCCGAATGCCGGTGTCCCGTCGCTGTTCACCACCTACGTCGATCCTCGCACCATCAAGGTCGTTTATGCACCGACCAAGGCGGCCGAGTTCTACGGCGAAGAGAAGATGGGCGACTGGACCACGACCGAGTTCAAGTTCCCGCTGACCGAGCTTTCGGGCCACGTCACCGCCTATGGTGACTTCAACGAAGGCGGCGAGTCCAACGCGAACGCGAACTGGGTGACGCGCCAGGCGCACTATTTCCAGACCCACACCAAGTGGGGCGAACGCGAACTGGCCATGTACGGCGAGGCGCGCGTTGACTGGGCATCGCTGCAATCGGAATCGTCGGCGAACACCATCGCGCGCGCGCAGAATACGTTCCAGTTCTTCGGCGTGTCGGGCCTGCGCTGCTACGGCGGCATGAACGATCCGGCGCTGCCGGCCGCCATTTCGCCGACCACCAAGGCGGCGGGCGGCACGGCGTGGGCCAACGGTACGGTCATCGAAATCTACAACGACTTCCTCAAGCAGTATGCGGCGCTCCAAACCGCCCTTCCTGCGCTTGTGGATATGTCGAGCGAAATGGATTTCGGTTTCCCGAACACCCTGGAGCCGTATCTCGCCAAGACCAACGACTTCGGCAAGACGGTCAAGGAAATCATCCAGCAGTCGTTCCCGAACGTGCGATTCGTGGTGATTCCGCAGTTCGCGACCGCCTCCGGCAACCTGACCCAGCTCAAGCTGCGCACGCTGAACGCCCTTCCGGTCAGCATGGCGCAGTTCACGGAAAAGATGCGTATGCATCCCGTGATCAACATGGAATCGGGCTGGAAGCAGAAGCAGTCGGCGGGCACGGGCGGCACCACGATCCGTTACCCGATGGCCTTTGTCCAGATGCTGGGAGCCTGAACCATGGCCGCTGCAAACACTGTCACCGTCTGCTCAAAGCTGCCCTGGGATTTCATCGCCGAAGCGGGAGGCAAGGCTGTCGTCTTTGCCGGCGCCAAGGCGATTGATCCTGTCGACGGCAAGACGCCCTTCCTGATCGAAGGCTATGGCCTGACGCCCGGTGTCGACGCCGAATGGTTCGATCTCTGGCAGGCCGAGGTCACGCCCGAGTTCGGCCCGCTCAAGAACATGAGCATTTTCGCGGAAGCGCCGGCCAAGGCGGCCGATGCATCCAAGGAAATCGCCAAGTCGGTGAAGTCCGGTCTTGAGCAGAAGACCGATGCGGAAGTCGGCGTAGAGCCGGCGAAGGCGTAACCCCATGGCTATCGCGGTGTTCGACTACGCCGCGTGGGTCTTGAGATATCCGGAGTTCGGGGCGGTCAGCGAGCAGCGGGCCGCCCTGTTCTTTGCCGAAGCCGGCTTGTATCTCGACAACACCGACGCGTCGCCCGTGCAGGACGTAGCCATGCGGCTGGTCCTGCTCAACATGGCCACCGCGCACATCGCGGCCCTGTCTGGTGCCCTGAACGCGGACGGGAAGCCATCAGGGCTTGTCGGGCGGGTGTCATCGGCATCCGAGGGTTCGGTGTCGGTAACGACCGAGCTTGGTCACGTGCCCGGCAGCGCCGCCTGGTTCCAACAGACCAGCTACGGTCTGTCGTTCTGGCAAGCCACCAAGGGTTACCGCAGCGCCGTCTATGTCGCACCGCAGCCCTACAATTTCGAGCCGTGGGCGGGGTCGACATGGCGGAGATAATCGGCGGCGGAAAGTTCGAGCAAGTCCTGTCCGCGCTTGGCGAACGGCTAGGCAAAAAGGTGCAGGTCAACGTCGGGTTTCTCGACAGCGCCAGCTATCCCGACAAGGACATCAACGTGCCCACGGTGGCAGCGATCAACAACTTCGGCGCCCCCGAGGCCGGCATCCCGGCGCGCCCGTTCTTCTCGAACATGATCGCCGAGAACAGCGGCGAATGGGCGGACAAGTTCGCCACCGTCCTCAAGTCCTGCAACTACGACACCGATCAGGCGTTGGAACTGATGGGTAATGGCATGATGGGCCAGTTGATCGAGTCCATCGTCAACACCGACAGCCCCCCGAACGCCGATGTCACGAACCTGCTCAAGCAGCGCTTCCCGACCGGTGAAGGCGTGACTTTCGCCGATGTCCAGCAAGCCCGGCGCGATGTCGCTGCCGGCGCGACGGCTCCGGCCGGAAAGCCCCTGTCGTGGAGCGGCAACCTCCTGCACAGCGTCGACAAGGAGGTTCTGTGATCAACCTTCGTGGCATCGCCAACGGCGTGACTTCGGCGATCAATCCGAACCTGCCGGTCACGCTTCGGCGCAGCACCGGCTACACCACCAACGATGCCGGGCGGCAGGTGCCGTCCTATGCCGACGACGAGACCATTACGGTGCAGGTGCAGGCGCTGACCCAGCGCGAGCTTGAGCATCTGGACCGGCTGAATATCAGCAACGGTCAGGCCAGCGTCTACGCCAATACCCAGCTTTCGAGCGTGGACAGGTCCAGCCAGTCGGGCGGCGATGTCCTTGTGTTCGGATCTGATGCCACGATACCGGCGCAGGTACGCGGGCAGACGTGGCTTGTGGTGGCTCAGCTTGAGGGCTGGATCGGAAGCGGCTGGTGCAAGGTCGCGATCACGTCGCAGATGTCGGACCCGACCGCATGACGCCCTCCGTCACTCAGGAACAGGTCTATACGGCGTTGCGGTCGTTCCTGCTCGCGGTCCTGCCGGCGAACACCGAGGTCATTCAGGGTCAGGTCAACCGCGTGCCCATGCCGGCGGGGCCGAATTGGGTGCTGATGCAGGACATGCGCCGGCAGCAGATGGCCATGAACGTTCACACCTATGACCCGCCAACCGATCCTATCCCAGCGATCGGCAGCGAGGACATCGAGAGGTCGACCAGCCTTGATTTCCAGATCGATGTCTTTGGCCCGCTCAGCGCCGACAACGCGCAGGTCGTGGCCACGCTGTTCCGCGATGCATGGGCAGTCGAGAAGTTCAAGGACATCGGCCTCGCGCCCCTGAACTGCACGGAGCCGGCACAATTGCCGCTTCTGGCGGGCGAACAGCAATGGATTCAGCGCTGGACCACGACGGCCACGCTTCACGGGAGCATCACGGTCACCGTCCCCGCTGAGTTCGCTGATACGCTGATTACGACATTGTCGGAGGTAACCCATGGTAGCTAGCATTCCGGCGTCGGCGATCGTCCGCATCCTGCCCCGCGTCATCACGGCGGGCGGTTCGGGTCTTGACCTCGTCGGCCTGCTCTTGACCACGAGCGCGCAGATTCCTGTCGGCTCGGTCCTGTCGTTCGCCAGCGCGGCGGACGTGTCGGCCTATTTCGGCGCGCTCAGCACCGAAGCGGCGTTGGCACAGACCTATTTCTCGGGCTACGACGGCTCGAACATCAAGCCGGCCAAACTCTGGTTCTCGCGCTATGCCTCGTCGGCCGTCGCTGCCTATCTGCGCGGCGGTTCCGTGGCGTCGCTGTCGCTGTCCGATCTCCAGGCGCTTTCCGGCGTCCTGACGATCACGGTCAACGGCAGCGCCAAGACCTCGTCGACGATCAACCTCAGTTCCGCCACCAGCTTCTCGAACGCGGCCACCATCATTGCGGCGGCCTTTACCTCGCCCGGCTTTGTCGTCGCCTACGACAGCGTGAGCGGCGGCTTCACCTTCACCAATTCGGCCACCGGGGCGTCGTCGACCATTTCGTTTGCCACGGGCACGTTGTCGGCCGGCCTCAAGCTGACCGCCGCGACCGGCGCCGTCACCTCGCAGGGTAGCGACGCCATGGTGCCCGGCGCGACCATGGATGCGGTGATCGCCGCGACGCAGGATTTTGTCAGCTTCACGACGACGTGGGAGCCGAGCGATTCCGACAAGCTCCTGTTCTCGGCATGGGCGGATGCGCAGACCGATCGCTACGCCTATGCGGGCTGGACCAATTCGAGCGCGACCACGGGTTCGGGCGACAATTCCTCGTTCGCGGCGCTGGCCATCGCCAACGGCTACGGCGCGACGATGCCGGTCTACGATCCCGCGAACGGCGCCAATGTCGCGGCTTTCCTGATGGGCGCCATCGCCTCCATCAATTTCGCGCAGGAAAACGGGCGGGCGACACTGGCGTTCAAGACCGGCGCCGTGATCCCCGGCGTCTCGAACCAGACCATTGCCGCGAACCTCAAGGCGAACGGCTACAACTACGTCGGTCGCTACGCCACGGCGAACGACCAGTTCGTGTTCCTCTATCCCGGCCAGATCACGGGCGATTTCGGCTGGATCGATAGCTGGGTCAGCCAGGTATGGATGAACAACAAGTTCCAGCTTGCGCTCATGAACCTCCTGACCACGGTCGGCTCGATCCCGTACAATGCCGAGGGCTATGCCACCATTGAGGCGTCCCTGCGCGGCGTGATCGACGACGCCCTGTTCTTCGGTGCGATCCGCTCCGGCATCGCGCTCAGTTCGCAGCAGAAGGCCGAGGTCAACAACCTTGCCGGCGGCAACGTGGCTGACACGATCGAACAGCAGGGCTGGTACATCAAGGTCGCCGATCCGGGCACCGATGTCCGCGCCAACCGCGGTTCGCCGTCGATCATCGTTTTCTGGACCGATGGCCAGTCGGTGCAGGAAATCAATCTCTCCAGCGTCATGGTCCAGTAAGGGGCGGCAGCGATGAACACGCGTACACTCACCAGCGCCAACAGCATCCTGCTGATTTCGGTAACGCCCATTTTCAGCAGCCCCATCAGGTTGCAGGGCTTCGCGGCCGATGACATTACGGACATGGATGCCATTCAGCCGGCGGAAACGTCGATGGGCATTGACGGACGCCTTTCTGCGGGCTGGGTTCCCACGCCCATTTCGCAGAACATCACGTTGCAGGCGGACAGCCAGAGCATCGATCTGTTCGAATACTGGAACACCTGGGAGCGGGAGCAAAAGGAAAAGCTCATCGCGACCGGAACGCTCATCCTGCCTTCCTCGCAGAAGAAGTACGCCATGAAGCGTGGCTTCCTGTTCAGCGTCTCGCCGATTCCCGCCGCACGCCGCACGCTCCAGCCCCGGCGCTTCACGGTGCAGTGGGAAAGCGTCTCCCCTTCCCCCTTCGTCTAAGGAGCGCCCGTGCGCAAATCCAAGATCGTCACTATCGAGGCCGAAGGTCGCGACAAGGGGAAGTCGTTCCTCATCGTCGAAAAGGATGCATGGGCGGGTGAGGAATGGTCGACGCGCGCGATCATGGCACTGGCCAATGTCGGGGTAGAGGTACCAGACGGCGCGTTGCAGGCCGGCGCGCTTGGCTTGTTCGCTATCGGGCTGGAGGCGCTGCGCAAACTGCCTTTCGATGCCGCAAAGCCCCTGCTCGACGAGATGATGACTTGTATGTCGTTCGTCCCCGATCCGAAGAAAGTTGACCCCGTCACGCAAAGGCCGGCATCGCGCCCGCTCATCATGCCCGATGAACTCACGGACGGCGACATTGAGGAAGTGACGACGCTGTACAAGCTGCGGCAGGAGGCGCTTGATCTGCACCTGGGTTTTTCGGTCGCCGCCATCCTCTCGGATTTGATGGCGGCATTCCGCAATATGAACCAGCAGAATACGCCAACGTCCCAAGAAGCTGCGGCGCAGTCATCGAATCCGGAAAAGCCTCTCTCCGAGATGTCCAGCAGCACTACGGCCTAGAGGACGTTTACGCCCTGCTGGAAATCATTTCGGTGGCGTCGGAGAATGAGCGCCGGGCGCATGATGCCGCCGAAAAGGGCGACCGGTAGGAGATCGTTGGACCTCACCGTGCTGGACTCTCGTGTATGGTCCCATACCGTACCTCCTTCTAGGAGGTGGCATGTTTCGATTCTTCCGGCGTTGGGGAAAATTCCCTCACATGGGCAGCGACATTCCGTCGATTAAGTTCGATAAGTCGCGTGTGTCCGAAGACATAAAGAAGGCTTTATACGCCGACATCAACGGCCTACCGTATATCCCCACTCAATTGCGGGAAGCGTTATACGGTGCCGCGCTGGAATCGATTTCGAAAGGTCGTGATCTGGCGCTCCTCACGAGATGGCTGGTAGAGCAGGATGTGCCCGGCATCGACAAGGGACAAGCATCTGCAATTGCGCGATTTCTTAACAATCGCGCCACCGTTAGGATGCGCATAAATCGAGAAGCCAGCAACGGAATATCCGAGAGCATCTGGATTCACAGTGGCGCGCCCTGTCTATGTCCAAACGCTGCCGAGCATTTGCGTGCCAACGGCACGCGGTACGGTCTTCGAGATGGGTTATTGATCAACGGTGTACCTTCTTGGCCCGGAATGGATGAAGGATGCAAATGCACATGGAAGGCGGTCATTCCCGGCTTCTGAGATCGAAATGCGCGCTACCTTGAGGTTACAACCTCGGAGCGCCTGATGGCTACCAACATTCTCGACGCCTTCTTCGTCACGTTCGGCATTGATGCCAGCGGCTTCAAGAAGGGCGAGCGCGAGATCAACGAGGGAACCGCTCGCCTCAAGGAAGAGAACAAGAAATCCTTCACGGCAATGGAAACGTCCGGCAAGCGGCTGGGCGAAACGCTGAAAGGGGTTCGCAACGAAGTCGTCGGCCTTGGCGTGGCCTTCCTTGGCGCGCGGTCTATCACCGGCTTTCTAGCCGATATGGCGATGGGCGCCGCATCCGCCGATCGCTTGGGCCAGACCCTCGGGATGTCCACTCGACAGGTTTGGGCATGGCGTAAGGCATTTGGAACTGTCGGTGGGTCTGAAGGCGATGCCGACGCCAGCCTCCAGACGATTCAGCGTTCGAAATATTCCTATCGCATGGGGCAGTTGGACCCGATGCAGGCCGCCATCTATGGCCGCCTGGGGGTCACGGGCGATGACCTCCAGAACTCTGACCCCGGTGAAATCCTGCGCAAGATTGCCGGCGCGTCGGGGCGCATGAGCAAGGAGGATTTCGCCAACTACGCGGGGCAGCTCGGGCTTTCGCAATCGACGATCTACCTGCTCCAGAAGGGGCAAGCCAGCGTCGACGATCTGGTGCGGAAGTTTGAGGCAAGCGCCGACAAGCAGGAGGAATTGGCCAAGCAGACCGAGGAGGCTCAGCAAAAACTAGCGGAGTTGAACTCGCAATTGCAAGAGGCGTTGGTTCCGGTCCTGCTCGAACTTGTTCCCGTCCTGCAAGAGGGCGTCGATCTCCTGAGTGAATTTCTGTCGTACATCAGGAATGGCCCCGGCAAAGATGCCCCGTGGTACAAGCGTATCCCGCATGATGCTTGGACCGGCGACAAGAACGCTGGCGACTACGTCGGCGACGCCATCGGCGGATCATTCGGGGACTGGATCAAGCGCAACTTTGGGGCGAAGTCTGGCGGCATTCTGGACAGCCTCGATAACGCTATGGGCATGGGGAAAACGCCGTCAGGCGCGCCCGCTCCCGGTGGCGCATCCACCTCCGGCGGTCATGATCCCATTGTGGCCGGTCTCATTCAACGCGGAGTGCCTGCTCATGTAGCGATTGGGGCTCGAGCCGGCATTGAGGCGGAGGGCGGCCTTCGGCAGCCGCGTGGCGGCGGCTACATGGGTCGCGCCTTTGGCATCGGCCAGTGGCTCGGGGACCGCAAGAAAGAGCTATTCCGGCGCTTTGGGCCGAATCCCACTCTGGCCCAGCAGCTTGATTTCCTAGTTTGGGAAATGCGCGGCGGCGACCGAGGCGGCGGCAAGGTCATGGGAAGCCGTAGCCCCTACGAGGCCCTGCACAACTACATCACGCACTTCATGCGTCCGCAGGGAGCAAACTGGCAGAACGCCCGAGACTGGCGAGCCGATATGATGCGCGGCACGCAATACCTTCGGCAGTATCGCGGCGGGGGCATCACCATCGGAAACATGACGGTGAACACGCAGGCGACCGATGGCCACAAGATGATCCGTGATGTCCGCGCAGCCGCCCAAAGGCGTCACGCCGTTGCACAGGCTGATAGAGTGGTGAACCCCTGATGGCAGGTCCAGAATTTCCCAACGTACCGGCAACCCCCGGCGTCCCCACAGTCCAGCGAGGGGATGAGAACCCTCCAACGGAAGGTGAGGAATCTCAGCTTTCCAGCGATTCCATCACGGTCACGGCTACGGCCAAGAACCAATGGGGTATCTACACCTTGGGCGGCGCGCTTGTGGTCCATGCCGATAGCGTCGTGGCCATCGGTTATGATGCTGAACACAGGATCGCGACCTACCCGCTTCAGGAAGGCGCGTTTGAGACTTACGATAAGGTCGCCCTCCCCTTCGATGTCCGCGTGGTTATGTCGAAGGGTGGCAATCTGACCCAACGTGCGGCGTTCATCCGTGAAATCGAGGAAATCCGAGGCGACATTGAAATCTACAATGTGGTTACGCCCGAACGCGCGTACCTGAACGTCAATGTCTCGCGCGTGACGATTGACCGCTCACGCGAGCAGGGCGCCGGCCTCATCACAGCCGAAGTGCATCTTGTCGAAATCCGCCAGAACGCCACCGCGACATTCACGACCACCAAAAGCCCGGCCAGCGCCGATCCGGTCAGCAATGGTCATGTGCAGCCCAGCACGTCCACCGTCGATACCTCGGGGGTCAAATGACGCAGGTTACCATCCCGCTCGATGCCGTGGCCTCGCAGAAGGTTTCGCTCCAGCTTGCAAGCCAGTCCTGCCGGATCGAGGTCTATCAGAAGCGCACCGGCCTCTACTTCAACCTGTTCGTGAACGATGCGCCCGTGGTCTATGGCGTCCTCTGCCGGGATCGCGTCTGGATCGTGCGCGGATCGTGGCAGGGCTTTACCGGCGATCTCGCCTTCATCGATACGCAGGGCCGCTCCGATCCGGAATATGCCGGTCTCGGCTCCCGCTTCCTGCTGGTGTGGGAAGGCTGATGGCGTTCGCCAAACGGATCATCAACCTGCAATTCACGCTTGGCCAGGGCGACTTCGGCACGGCGGGACAGAACACCGTCTTGCTCGAAGGCTTGCGGTGCAGCGCCAACCTTGTTCGCGGCGGCAACCTCCTGTGGGTCGCCGATGTGCAAATCTGGGGCATGTCCTTGGATCTGATGAACAAGCTGACGGTGACGCAGAAGTCCTACTTTCAGGAGTACCGCAGGAACGACCTGTTCATTTTCGCAGGGGACAGCGCGAATACCCCGTCAATGTGCTTCGGAGGGACCGTGCGCGAAGCATGGGCCGATGGCCGCAATCAACCGGATGTCGTGTTCCACGTCTCTGCCGACACCGGCCAATTCCCCCTGAGCAAGCCTATCGCGCCCACCAGCTATTCCGGCTCAGTGGATGCCGCCATGGTCCTCGCAGGGCTTGCGCAGCAGATAGGCTATAGCTTCGAGAACAGCGGCGTAACGGGGCAACTGGAGAATCCCTACAAGCCCGGCTCCGTCCGGTCGCAGATCGAATCCGTATGTGCTGACGTTCACGCCCAATTCGATATCGATGACAGAACGAAAGTGCTTGCGGTCTGGCCGAACAACAAGGCCCGGAATGGCGCGGTTGTTCTTGTGTCTCCAGATACCGGACTGGTTGGTTATCCCGCTTTCACGCAAGGCGGCGTCCAGTTCACGACGATCTACAATCCCAGCCTCGACTTTGGCAGGAAAGTGCGGATCGAAAGCGCCTTCACGGCGGCCAATGGCGAATGGCGGATCAGCGCAATGTCGCACCGCCTCGAAAGCCAAATACCAAACGGCCAGTGGTTCACAGACGTTGAGTGCAGCTTTTTGGACAACAAGGCATGATCGAAAACATCACAGGCTTCGGCGACCTAGGATATACTCAGAACGACGCCAGCCAGACCGCCTTCATCGTCCGCCAGATCATGAACGGCATGGCCACCTCCGCCCCTGTCAAGGTCATGGCCGTCCATTCGGGCGACAGTGGTTATACCGTCGATGTACAAGTCATGGTCAACCAGATCGACGGCAAAGGCAACGGCATCCCGCACGGGACGATCCATGGCCTGCCGGTCAAGACCCTGCGCGCCGGCACCTGCGAAATCCGGATCAAGCCGCGCGTCGGCGACAAGGGCGTCGTCTCCTTCTGTCACAGCGACATCTCGGTCGTGAAGAAGACGGGCGCGATCGGTAACCCCGGCAGCCGGCGCAAGTTCGACTGGTCGGATGGAATCTACCTCGGCAGCTTCCATGCGGATGGCGAGGCAACGTCAGTCATCGAAATCGGCGACGATGACAATGTGCTGATCAAGTCCCCGACCGTAGCCTTGCAAGCCAGCGATCTCGTCGACATCGCCGGGCCGGTCACCACGGATACCGAGTACCGTGTGGGCGGGACCAAGGTTGTAGGCACTCAGCAAGGGGCGATCACGGCGCCCACAGGGGGCAGCACGATCGACAGTCAGGCGCGCACCACGATCAACGCCATTCTCAACGCTTTGAAGGGGCATGGCCTGATCGCGTCGTAACCTAGGTTACATGGCTACGTCACTCCTGCTTGACCGCGACACCTGGGATTTGTGCCTGACCTCGGGCGGTGACATCGCCGTCGCGTCCGAGCCCTATGCGCTGGAGCAGGATGTCGCCAGCGAATGCCGCGTGTTCGAGGGCGAGTGCTACTACAACACCGCGATTGGCCTGCCCTATCTGACATCGATCCTCGGCCAGCCCATCCCGGTCCAGATCATCAAGCAGAAGCTCGCGGATGCCGCTTCCCGCGTGCCCGGCGTGGTCAATCCCGTGGTCTATCTCGACAGCATTAGCGCCCGAAGCGTCGGCGGTCAGGTCCAGTTCGAGCAGGGGGCGTCCTGATGCCGACCAATGTTCCATCGATCCAGTTCAGTTCGGCCGGGCCGATCGTGCCGACGGAAAGCGCGATCAAGGCCGGTGTGTGGGCTGATTTCCAGCAAGCGTTCGGCGGCGGCCTCAACGAAAGCGATGCGACGCCGCAGGGCCAACTTGTGGCATCGCTCACGGCCATCATCGCCGCCGGCAACGACCAGATGCTCCAATACATCAACCTGACCGATCCCGCTTTTTCGTCGGGCCGGATGCAGGACGGTATCGGGCGCCTGTCCTATATCGACCGGATCGCCGCGACATCGACGATCGTCGAATGCACCTGCACCGGGGCGGCGGGAACCGTCATCGAGGCCGGGGCGCTGGCGCAGGCGAGCGATGGCACGATCTACCAGAGCCTTGGCGCCGCAACGATCCCCATCAGTGGTTCGGTATCGGTCACGTTCGCGGCGATCGATACCGGCCCCATCGCCTGCCCCTCGGGGACACTGACCCGGATCATGCGCGTCGTGTCCGGCTGGGATACGATCACGAACCCGGCGGCCGGCGTCATCGGGCGCGATGTCGAAAGCGCTGCGGAGTTCGAGGCCCGGCGTACCGCATCGGTGGCCAAGAACGCGGTGGCCGTCCTGCAAGCCATCCGGGGCACGGTTCTGGCAGTTCCCGGCGTGATCGATGCCTATGTGACCGAGAACCCGACCGACACCAGCACCACGATCGGTTCGGTGACGATCGCGGCGAACTCGGTCTATGTTGCCGTGTGGGGTGGAACGGATGCCGATGTCGCGCGCGCCATCTGGTCGAAGAAAGCTCCGGGCTGCGCCTATAACGGCGACACCACGGTCACCGTCGAGGACACCAGCTATTCGCTGCCCTACCCCTCCTATGATGTGACGTTCGAACGCCCGAGTGCGTTACCGATCTATTTCGCGGTCACCATCGCCAATAACGGCGCGGTTCCTGCCGATGCGCAGACACAAATCCGCAATGCCATCGCCTTTGCGTTCGCCGGGGGTGACGGCGGCCCGAAAGCGCGGATCGGCGGCACGCTCTATGCCCTGCGGTTCGCATCCGCCGTTTCCAGCCTCGGAAGTTGGGCGCAACTGGTCTCGATCAAAATCGGCACCTCGGCGTCGCCCACCGGCGATGATGTCGCTGTCGAAATCAATGAAATGCCTACGCTGGACCCGGCGCATATCGCGGTGTCGCTGGCATGACCTCGTTCGTTCCCGTCTCGGCCGAACCGATCGGCTATGCCGGCGATCCCTCGGTCAATCCCGCGATCTATTTCGATGCCCGCACGCAGACCGTCATCAGCCAGTATGCGAACAGCCCGGTCATCGTCGGGCTGGTTGAGGCGCTGAACTTCGCGCTGGACCGGCAGGCAGCGCTTGACGAGTTCTATGCATGGACGTGGGATGTCGACCAGGCACAAGGCTTCGGTCTCGACATCATCGGTCGCCGTGTCGGCGTCTCCCGCGCGCTCTATGTGCCGGATTCCCCGTTCCTCGGCTTCTCGCAATCGAGCGATGCCGTGCCGTTCGGGTCCGGCATCTTCTACGGCGGTGGCTCGCTCACCCCGAACTACAACCTGACCGACATCGCCTATCGCCGGCTGATCCTTGCGAAAGCCGCGCTCAATATCACCGACTGCGCGATTCCGTCGATCAACGCGATCCTGATGACGCTCTTTCCCGACTACGGGAACAGCTATGTCCGCGACAACACCGATATGACGATGACCTATGTCTTCGGCGCTGCCTTGTCGAAAGTAGATTACGCGATCGTCACGCAGTCGGGAGCATTGCCCAAGCCGGCCGGCGTCGCGTTCGACGTGGAGACGCCGTGACATGAACCTCAGTGATATGCCTCCCCGTTTCCCGATCCCTTTCGCGAACAATGCGGGCGCATCCTATATCCGTTCCATCCCGCAGGCGCACCAGACGCCCGGCCCCACGGATGCCCCGGCGAGCCTCTATGACGGCTTCCCGCCCGAGACGTTCACGCCCGAAAGCTCTGGCGGGATCCCACCGAACGGCAAGGACTTCAACGGGCTGCTCAAGCAGTTGTCGCAATGGGCGCGCTGGGCCGGCGCCGGCGCCCCCGCGATCTATGACAGCGCCTGGGCATCGGCGGCCGGCGGCTATCCGAAGTTCGCGCGGCTGCATTCCGCGACCTATCCCGGCCTGGTGTGGGAATCGACAGCGGACGGCAACACGACCGATCCCGATGGTGGCAGTCCGGCAAACTGGATCGCCGTCAGCCGCTGGCGCCAGTCCGGAACGCTGTCGGCAACCATTTCGGCCGGCAATCAATACACGATCACGTTCCCGACCGCCTTCCCGAACGCGCTGGTCTCCTATGCGATCACGCCGATCAACCTGACCGGTGTGGCTACGCGGGACAACTGGCTCCAGCGGGTTTCGCTCGCAAGGACCGGCATCACGTTCGTCGTCCAAGGCTCCGTGACCGGCGGCGACAATACGCTTGATGGCGTCGATTGGTGGGCGGAGGGCCAGTGAGATGACCACCAGCAACGACGATCTGAACCGCTCACTCGGCCGTCTGGAAGGCGACGTAACCGCAATGAAGGATCGCATGGACCGGCTTGAGAAGGCGATCGTTGCGGGGATGGAAGAACTCAAGAACGCACTTCGGGAAGTGCAAGCGGATGTCGCTGAAATCAAGGCGCGCGAAGATCAGCGGCGTGGAGCATGGCGCGTACTGGTCGGAATCTCAACCGTGATCGGAGCGGCGGTTAGCGCTGCCGTCACCTATCTTTTCGGGAAATTCGGATGAACCTCATCGACGACTGGAAAAAGGCGCACCGCTACTGGTCCATCCGCCTCAATAGCGCAGGGATCGCGCTCATGGGGTTCGCAGGCTTCGTTAGCGAAGCATGGAACTCGATGCCGTCCGATCTGCGGCAGGCGGTTCCCTACGCGCAGGGCGTGGCGACGGCATTGTTTGTCCTTGGCCTGGTCGCGCGCGTCGTGAAGCAGAAGGGGCCTGACGATGCCGATTGAGCCTATGGAGCAGCCGAAGGGGCGGAAGCGGCTGACGCTGGCTGCCGTCGTCGGCACCGTCACGGCCGGCCTGCTGCTGACAAACATCCCGAAGGACGAAAGCGGGCGCACCGTCAAGGTATCGATCGCTGAAAACGGCGAGGCGACCGTTCGGCATATCAGTGGCAAGCAATACCTGAAGGCCTATCTCGATATCGTCGGGGTGGCCACGGCCTGTGATGGCCTGACTAGCTACAAGGGCCGCAAGATCACGATCCGCGACCAGTTTTCCGAAGAGCAATGCGCCGTCATGCTTGAGGACGAACTTGTCGCGCACGCCTCCGATGTCATGGGCTGCACGCCCGGCCTCGCCCTGACGATCCCCCGCCGCGACAACGTACGGTTCGCCGCCGTCTCGCTCGCCTACAACATCGGCACGCGATCATATTGCACGTCCACGGGGCGGCGCTTGGTCAACGAGGGCAAGATTGGCCCAGCCTGCGATGCCTTCACGCGGTTCAATCGGGCTGGTGGCCGGGTTGTGGATGGACTGGTCAAGCGCCGCGCCCGTGAGCGCGCGGTGTGCATCAAGGATGCTGTGTGATGAGGGACCGAACCGACGCGGACGATATCGTTCAAGGCGCATACAATCGCGCCCTGCTTGAGCTGATCCTCCCTCCCATGCGCCGTGCGGCCAAGGATGCAGGCTACGCGATTACCGTTCACGGTTCGCTGAACCGCGATATCGACCTCGTGGCCGTGCCGTGGGGCGAATTCTGCAAGGGCAATGCGGACGCACTTGTCATGTCGCTCTGTGGCGCTGTTCGCGGCGTCACCGGTCGCTGCAATTTCATGTCTGCCCGGAAACAGGGGGACGGTGCCTCCATCGTCGATTGGACCGCCAAGCCGCATGGCCGAAAAGCAGCGACGTTGCTGGTCTGGTGCGGTGAAAACAGCGCCAACCTTGATCTTAGCGTGATGCCGGTCATTGCCGTCGAAAAGGGAGAGCAGGAGTGATGCCACTGCTCGCCCTCCTCGCCCCCATCTGGCAGGCCATCAAAGCCCCGCGCGTCCTCGCCGGCATCGCTGGCCTGTTGCTCGTTGCTGGTCTCCTGATCGCCGTCTCGCACTACCGCAGCCGTGTCCATGAGCTTGAGGCGCTGCGCAAGGCGGATGCTGCCCGGATCGCGCTTGCCACGGCCAAGGCCACCACCGACCAGATCGCCGCCAACCATGCCCCCGCCGTCACCTCCAAGCAAATCGCGGAGACCTCCCGTGTCCAGTCCGAAACCTATTACGAGGAAGGCCGCCGCGCTGGCCTCGCTTACGCTGCTGCTCACCGCGTGCGGCCCGAAGCCGTTGGATGTCCGGTCAGCGCTCCCGGTGTGCCCGGAACCGATCGTGTTGCCGCCGTCGATGACGGACCCGGTGAAGATCCCGGCATGGTTGCCGTCGCCCAAGCCGACTTCGACCTCCTCGTCTCCAACTCCACCCGCCTCGCCCAAGTGCATCAGGACGCCCAATCCCTGATCGCATCGGGCGTGGCCGTCCCTCTCTCCAAGGAACCCTGAGCTATGGCACAGACCTATGCCAATGTGACTGCATCGACGACGTGGCAAGACCTAGTCGCCACCTATGCGGGGATGGCGAATGCGGCGTCGTTCGTTCAAAACAGCGGCCCCGGCGCGCTTGTGGTGCAATTCACGTCCAGCGGCTCCGCGCCGGCTGCGAACAGCACTGACGGGATCGTGCTGAACGCCACAAACAGCGCCATCGCTTTGGGTACCGCCGCCCATATCTGGGTCCGCGCGCTCAATGATGCCTGCACCGTGCGGTGTGGGCTGACGGACTGAGGGGGCGAAAATGTCGAATATTGATCTGCGCGGCTTCAACACCAAGGCTGCAAACGCTTGGGCAGCCACCCGCATCTACAACTCGAACAGCATCGTCCTGATCGGTGACAGCCGGCTTGCGCAGATGTATGCGACCTACGGGCAAGCGAACAAGACGCGCAACGCCTTCAACTTCCTGACCGAAGGGTTTGCGCTTTCCGGCCAGCGGGCGCGAATCGAAGCGTTGCTTGCCACCTCCGGCCAGCGTTCGGACCAGTATCTCGCGGCGGCACAACAGACGGCGGCGTTCGCGACTTCGGCGCTGTGGGCAATCGTCTATGGCGTGGTCAACGACATTTCCGCCACGGGCAATTCGGTGGACTACTGGAATGTCACGATCAAGCCGTTCGTACAGGCGTGGATTGCCGCCGGGCGCAAGGTCATCCTGATCACGGAAACCGGCGCGAACGGCTTTTCCACGACTGCCCAGCGCGGTGCCGTTTGGCGATATAATGCCCAAATCCGCGAATTTTGCCGAAATAACCAAAATGCTATTTTGTTCGATGTAGCATCGATCGTCCTTTCTCCGGGATCGGCCATGACGCTCAACCCGTCCTATTCGGGCGACGGGACGCACATCAACCTGATGGCCGGTGCGAGCGCGGCAGGGATCGCATTCGCCAGCCTGCTATCCAGCCTGATGCCGCCGTGCGATGGTTTGGTGCATTCGGTGGGCGAGGTCTATGCGAACGGTGCCGTCCAGTGGTTTGCGAACCCGCTCTGGACCACGACCACGGGCGGCGTCGCCACTGGTACGAATGTCACCTGGACCGGCAACGTCCCTGCCGGCATCACGGCCACTGCCACCACGGCGGGCGCGACCGGGATCACGGCGACGAATAGCGCCGGCAGCTACGGCAACGCGCTGCAACTGGCGATCACGACGGCGCAGGCTGGCATGGTCAGGGTGTTCTTCGACATCAACCCGTCGCCTACGGAACAGCCGGGCGATGTGTTCTACGCCAACGCCAAGTTGAGCCTTGCGTCGGGTGCAAGCAATTTCCAGTCTGCCAGCGTCTATCTGGAAAGCAATCGTGGCGGCGTGACGTGGCAGGTGGAGGACGGCTACAATGCCGGCTCAGCAACCAACGGTGCTCTACCGAGCGGGAACTATAGCTGGGTACGCGAGACCGAGCGCCTGACCATCAATTCCGGAAGCCGTGGGTGGATGACTGGTAGCCTGCGGTTCTACTTCACGGCGGCGGGATCGGCGACGGTCACGGTGGAGCGCTTGGGCGTTTTCAAGGTGCAGAGTTAACCATCACCACTTCGGCCGGGGCGCGATGTCCACGTACTCCGGCCGCTGGCCGCACTCCCGGCATCGCATCCGCCGGATCACGTCATAGACCAGCGTCTTGCCGGGCAGGCGGTGGAAGCGCGAGAGATCATCCATCGATAGGATCACCTTGCGCCCGCAATCGCACTGGATGCGGTAGAACCATCCGCGTCGATACCACAGGGGATCGGCCGGCTGAGGACGTCCATAGTCTGCCATGCGCGCATGAGAACATGAGCGGAACGATTCTGGAAGGGGGTTGGGCGACGGTTCCGACCGGGATGCTCCCAATCCTGCCCCGTCGCCCTTGCCACGAACCCGCTAATCAGGGCGGGCGCTTCGCCAAGAAGACCTTCCCCTACTCGCCTCGCTTGGCCAAGGTGTTTCGGGTCTTCGCAGCCCCTATTCTCTACCCTATTCCGGCGCGGTGGGCAAGGAAGGGGTGGATGCCTGACTAGGGATCGAACCTAGATTGCGACGGCCAAAACGTCGTGTCCTACCATTAGACGATCAGGCAATGGCGAAGGTGGCAGGATTCGAACCTGCGATCCCGGTTTTGGAGACCGGTGCTTTGGGCCTCTAAGCTACACCAACGCTGGTGCCCCACCACGGAATTGAACCGCGCTCACCGAGTTACGAGGACGGTGCATCGCCACAATGCTTGAGGGGCGGAAAGTGGTGGCAGGGGCCGGGATCGAACCGGCGACCTTTTGGTTATGAGCCAAACGAGCTACCGCTGCTCTACCCTGCTACACTTGGTCTGGGTGGAGGGTCTCGAACCCCCGATCTCCGGTACCCAAAACCGGCGCTTTACCAACTAAGCTACACCCAGATAACGCGGGTGCAGCGGACAAGCTTCACCGACGCCAGTATGTCTGTCCAGGTCGCGGTCGTTGGAGTTGCGTGTTCATGCCGTGCATGTACCAGAATGGGATCCGGCCTGCAAGCCTTTCGCCCTCAGGCACGCAGCGGCGAGAGCAAGGGCTGGGGTGGCGGCGTCGGACCGCTCAAGAGCATCCCCGCGAGCTTGACAACAAGCGCTGAACCCGGTGGCCCCTCCCTTCATGCAGATTGACCAAAAGTGCGTTTCAGGCACCAGCATCTCCGCCGCGCTGGTCCATGCTTCGGCGTCGAGCATGACGGTGAAGCGGCGTGCATTGGCCAGTGCCCATGAAACGCCCCTGCCGGGCGCGATCGTGTTCCACGCCTCCTCCAGCAACTCGCGCACCTGCTCTGCCGAGGCCTGCTCTATGCGGGGGATGAGGGTCATGGGTTGGGGTCCTTCGTCAGATGCCACGTGTAAAGGTCGCGCCGGGATGATCCTCCGCAGCCGCACTCGTAGCCGTCGCAGCAAGCCCGGCTGTCCAGATCATGCCGCCAAACCTCCTTGCGCCATTCTTCGTAAGTGCCGCGAAGCCAGTCCAGCAGCACGCGCAGTTTCAGAATGATATCCCTCACGCCGCGCCCTCCCCGATCTTCCGGACTTCGAGGCCACGGGCGGACAGGGCGGCGCGGAGCTTATCAACGTCATCCTCGCGAATGACGAACCGCTGGCTTTCTTTCATCGCCTCCACCAACGGATCGACCGGCTTAGGCTCAGGCGTGGGAAGATGCTTGCGGAGGGTTGCGGTAATAAACCCAGCAAGCGACCCTTCGCCTACGCCGTATCCCTCCGCCCGCCTCACCGCCTCAACAATAGCCTCCTGCATGGCCGCGAGTTTGGTGAGCGCCTCGTCGCGTTCGCGCATCACCTTACCAAGTTCGCGATCTACCGCGTTTGCACCTTCGCCGGACTCAAGCAGTTTCGCTTTCAGCCGCTCGTTTTCCTTGGACAGTTGGTCGATGATGTCTTCGGCTTTTCCGCAGAGGGTGCGTGCATGGTAGGCATACCCCTCTTGGACCGGATCATGGCGCTGGGCCGCCTGTGCCCTTAGGCTTCGCCGCACCGCTTCGATGTCGATCTCGCTCATACTTCACCGCCTTCCTCGGCATCGATCTCGTCGAGCAATGCCTCAAAGGTCTTTGCGCTGGTTCTGGGCACATCGATGTCAACGCCGCCATTGTAGGCGCGCCAGCCTTCGCCGCACCAAAGCGCAGCATTGACATCGTAGCCGCATTCCCAGCCACGATACCAAACGTCATGGCCAATCTCGGGTTCGGCGGGGCGCGTGATAGCAGATTCCATCACATCTTCCTTTCGCAGTGGAAGCAGTTGTTCGGCCCGCTCTCCATCGTCGTATCGACCTGACAGGGGTGGCCGGGGTATGCCGGGCAATCGCCTTCCTTGGATGGCGTAGGCTCCTTGGGCTGATGCTCGCCGCAGGTATCGTTGTGCATCGTGGTCACAAGCTGGTGCCAACTGACAGACCCAATCTTGCGCATCCCTGATTGCAGGTCGCATTTGCCCATGGTTCCCCACCACCGGCACGTCGCACAGGTCTGCTTATCCATGGGTCACCTCTGCTTTGGTGAGGGAGGCCAGAAGGCTTTCGGCACGTTCGATGGCGTCACCGTACTTGAACGCATGGTACGTGCCGCGCGCGCCGCAGGTATCCAGCACCGCGTTCAACGCCTCCACCAGATCCCGGTGAGCATCGGTCTCCGGGTTATTGGCAGTTGTTGGCAGGGGGGTGGCGCGGGTGTTCCATGCGGCGATGGCTTCTTTCTCGCCGCCGCCGCATTCCGAAAACGGAGGGCCGTGCGCCTCGCATTGATCGCAGATCACGGTCCAATAGCGACGGTCGCCACATGGCGCATCGGCATAGCTTTCATTTCGCGACCATCCACAAAACGGGCAATTCTCCAGCGGCGTATGTGGTGTCTCTGTCATGAGGGGTTCTCCACCTTGTAGGCGATGATGTCGTTGTCGTGGTCGAGAGATTGCCAGCGCCACCAGCTAGGCGGATAGTCCCAAAACCGAGCATAACGACCGCTACTGACGCATCCATTTCTGGACATCACGGTTACCAGCGTATCCGGCGCCACAGGACACGGCCCGCCATCATGCGGAATGAAGCCTTCGGGGAGAGAGGTCATGCTTCGATCCTCACGTACAGTCGCTCCAGCGGACGATCGACATCCACGGCGGCACAACCCAGCGCCATCAGGCATTCGCGCCCGATGCTTTCAGCGCGGCTCAACTTGGCCGGCAGGAGTTGGTGATCGAACTTAGCCACCCACGCCTTGAGCCTGCTCTGCATCTCCAGTTGGCAAGGCTCCCCGGTCCACCATCCGGTTATCTCGTAGGTATGGCCATGCAGCGCCCCGTCAGGTCCGTAGTGCGCGACCTGCAGAATGGCGCTTGCTCCTGTCAGCACCTTCATGCTGCCTCTCCATCGAATAGAGTTGCGACCTGCCCGCGCCGAGCAATGGCTTCGCGCATGTGGGTGTATCGGGACATTCCCGTACCATCCCCGCTATGCGCTCCGCGCTGTTCGAACCAATGGAAGCGCTCGGGCGTGTTTACCCGGCCGGCGTGGATATGCTTGCCCAGCACATGCGCAGTCTTCATGATCGCTTCGACATGCCGACTGCACTTCCATCCATCCGAGCCGCCGATGAATACCGCGTCTATCTGGTCCCACGGGATCGGCAGGTTCTCTTGGCCGTCTTGGCACACCAAGGCGAGTGGCCACCCCGCCATCCGCGGAGCGAAGTGATGAAATAGCTCAAGGGTACGTTGGGCACTGAAAACGATGTCCGGAACCGCGACAAACAGGCAGTGTTCTCGGTTCGGTTTTTCTCGATCCAGAAGGCTAAACAGGCCCGGAACGTCCAGCTCGTTGAAACCACCGTTATCAATGCCGAACTTTCTGCTGGGTTCACGATTGCGATAGCGGGTTAGCGGGGTGAGCAGTTGTCCGACGCGGGCGCCGATCTCACGCTCGCATGCGGCGAGGTCTTGCCCGTTGTCGAGCAGAGCCATCATCTGCCCCTTGCTACCGGGGAGAGAGGTCATCGCAACCTCCCGCATTCCCAGTCGCATTCCTCGCTGCCCGCCTTAAGGCACTGCCCATTCGGCATCAGGCCGCAATCTTCGAAATGCTCCGGATCGTCGTCCAATCCATTTTCATCGCAATCGTCTGGGTATCGGCAACTCAGACACTGCCCATCGTAGGTCATGCAAACTGGGATACCGCAGGCGCTGCAACGTGCCTTGCCCCCGCCCACATCGGGCGCGATATTCGGATCAGGCATGAGGGGTCTCCAGTTCCGGATAGTGCGCCCAAAGCGCCGCCAGTGACGTTTCCGCGCAGGTGTGCGTGATCCAGATGCCGCCCATCTCAATCCAACGGTGGCGGTGCTGATGCCAGTCGTCGATCAGCACATCACCGGGCTTGGCGTAGTCGCGCTTGTTTGCGCTTCGGCAGGTGATGACCGGGACGCCGGGGAAATGCTCGTGTGCCCATGCGACCTTCTGCGCTTCGGCCCAATTGCCGCGCGGGCATCCGGTCAAGATCGTCGGCTGCAAGTGCCGGACGCCATCCACCAGAACATGCGCGTCCGGCATAAGAGGCAGGTTGCGGTAGAAGTCTCCCTTGCTTTCCAGTTCCTGCCAGAACCGCGCTGAGCCGACGCGTTCCTCATACGCGCGCGGCGGCATTCCGAAGTATACCTCGGCGTAGGTGTCGAAGTCGGCAAGCACGCCATCGCAGTCGAGGAAGATGCGGGCCTTATCCATGGCACAGCCTCCCGGCGCCACCATGGTTCGGGACTATTCCGGGAGTCCTGTTGCCGGTTCTTGCCTTGTTCTGCCGCGAGTTTCCGCGAACAACGCTTTTCGCTTGCGCTGGAAGTGCAGGAAAACTAGGGGCTGGCGCGTGTCGGGGAGTAGCGCAGCCTGGTAGCGCATCTGGTTTGGGACCAGAGGGTCGTAGGTTCGAATCCTATCTCCCCGACCACCTTTTCACCACCGCCATCCCGCCGCGTTATTGTCCGGGCACCGTCCCTGGCCGCAGATAGGCGAACATGTGCGCGACGTAATCCGCCTTGCCGAGATCAACGCCGGCGCTGCGCAGGATCGCGTAGGCGATCATCACGTGGAAATAGAACTGCGGCAAGGTCCAGTCCCGCGCGTATTGCTCGGCGGTCAGGTCGAAGATCATTCCATTGGGCAGGCCGTGCGCCAGCGCCCGTCCGGCCGCGGCATCGAGCGCTGCCGTATCGACGCCATCGAGAAACGCGATGGTTTCGGCGATCCGGTCTTGCGCTTCAGCGAGCGAACCCGGCTGCTCCCCGGCATTGCGCCCTTCGTTCAGCAGCGTAGCGACGATCGGCGTAAACGCCTCGTCGCCGAGACGGAACACTCCTTCATAGGCCTGCACGCAGGCGAAACGAATCTGCGTGGCGAGCGGAAACATGTCCGGCGCAAGCCGAACGGACAGAAGTGCCTCCCCCCCATCAGCCGACAACTGCGAGCGTGCCTTGTCCAGCCAGCCGGATAGCGCGCCAAGCATCTGCCGGTATGTCGGCACCACGAGACTGGCTAACGTCATGAAAAGTCCTTTCCGCGGGAGAATGCCCGATGACGGCACCATACGGCCATGCGCACCCACCGTCGATCAGCCAGGCAAAGCCTGCGTCTGGCGCAACGCCTCGCCCAGCGCGAGCGCTGCCGACGAAGCAAGGTTCATCGAGCGAACCTGCGGCCGCATCGGAATGCGCACGCGCGCCTGGCAGGCATCGGCAACCGTCACAGGTACCCCGGCGCTTTCCTTGCCGAACAGCAGGATATCATCGGGCGCGAAGGCGAAATCGTAGACCGATTGGCTGGCCTTGGTGGTGAACAGCACCAGCCGATTTGATCCTGCGATCTCCCTGAAGGCATCGAACCCGGCGTGGCGCGCGATGGAAACATGATCGATATAGTCCATGGCGGCCCGGCGCACGCGGCGATCATCCCACACGAAACCCATCGGCTCGATCAGGTCCACGGCCACGCCCAGGCACGCACCAAGCCGCAGCACGGCGCCGACATTCCCCGCGATTTCCGGTTCAAAAAGGGCTATACGCATTCCGGCTGATTGGCGCCGGCGCGCACGCCATGCAAGCCCTCAGCGTGCACCGGGTATAAGCAGGATTGCATTGGCATCGCGCCGCGCATGAGTATGGTCGGCGCATCATCCGGATCATCCTGATCCGGCCATCGTCACGCCCAAACCACTGGAACACCATGCCCGCAAGCTCCACCTGCCGCTCCGCCCTTCTCGGCCTGATCGCCGCCTGCACCGCGCTGACGGCGCCCGCGTTCGGCGCGGCGCCGGCAACGCAGGACTACCAGGCCCGCGTCGCGCGCGTCCTGCGGGCGACGCCACTGATCGACGGGCACAACGACTGGCCGGAAACGCTGCGCGAACGCGAAGGGAACAAGCGCTGGACGATCGACCTGACCGACCTGTCCAAGAGCCCGGAGGCCTACAACACCGACATCGTGCGCCTGCGCAAGGGCATGGTCGGCGGGCAGTTCTGGTCGGTCTATGTCTCGGCCAATCTGCCGGGCCAGCAGCAGGTCGAGGAAACGCTGGAGCAGATCGATCTGGTGAAGGCGATCGTCGCCCGGTACCCGGAAACCTTCGCGCTGGCACGCACGGCGGCGGACGTGCGCCGCGCGCACGCGGCCGGCAAGATCGCCTCGATGATCGGCGTCGAGGGTGGCGGCCAGATCGACGGCAACCTTTCCATCCTGCGAACCTATGCCGCGCTGGGCGCCGGTTACCTGACGCTGACGCATTCGCGCACGATCGAATGGGCCGATTCCGCCACCGACAATCCCCAGCACGATGGCCTGACCCCGTTCGGCGAACAGATCGTGGCGGAACTCAACCGGCTGGGGATGCTGGTCGATCTCAGCCACGTGAGCGAAGCGACGATGCGCGATGCGCTGCGCGTGTCGAAAGCGCCGGTGATCTATTCGCATTCGGGCGCGCGCGCCGTGGACGACCATCCGCGCAATGTCTCGGACGAAACGCTGAAGCTGGTGGCGGCGAACGGCGGGGTGGTCATGGTCAACTACGCGCTGCCCTATGTCTCCGACGCCTATCGGCGCTGGGCGGCGGATTCGGCGGCGGAAAAGACCCGTCTGAACGCGCCGCCGTTCGGCGGGCTGGACATCGGCCAGCCGGAAAAGGCAGCGGCCGACTATGCCGCCTGGCTCAAAGCGCACCCCGCCCCGCGCGTGACGCTGGCCGAAGTGGCCGATCATATCGAGCATATCGCGAAAGTGGCCGGCGTGGACCATGTTGGCCTGGGATCGGATTTCGACGGCGTGGGCAACCAGTTGCCGGAGGGACTTGAGGACGTCTCCACCTATCCCGCGCTGCTGGCCGAACTGATGCGACGCGGCTGGAGCGATGCCGACGTGGCCAAGGTGGCCGGCGGCAACGTGCTACGCGCGATGGAACGCACGGAGCAGGTCGCAAAAACCATGAAATAGCGGCAGCTTGCCTGGCGTCGGGACCCGTTACGGGGACCGCGACCAATTGCGACAATTCAGGCGCGGTCCAGCAAAGCTCTGACACAAGTCTCCCGTAATCCGAGCACGGACCGGGACGTGCGCGCCTCCTATGCGCGCGCGGCCGAACAGCATCTGGGAGTACCATGCAGCGTTGTCTTCCGACCGGCCTGTGGCTGGCCACCACCATCCTGTCGCCCGTGCCCGCGCTGGCACAGTCCGGCGCGCCCGAACCGGCACAGCCACCAGCTCGGGCGCCAGCTCAGGCGCCCGCTCAGGCGCCCGCTCAGGCACGCGGGCAGCAGGCGGCGGATGAAGGCGAGGAAGAGATCGTCGTGCAGGGCCAGAGGCCGCGCGGCAGCGTGATCGGCGACATCAAGCCCGAACTCACCTTCAACGGCGGCGATATCCGCGCCCTGGGCGTCAGCAGCATCAACGATCTGCTGACCGAACTCGGCCCGCAGCTGGCCAGCACGCGCGGCGGCTCGCCGGTGATTCTGTTGGAAGGCCGGCGCGTCTCCAGCTTCCGCGAAATCGCGACGATCCCCGCCGAGGCTATCCAGCGCGCCGAAGTGCTGCCCGAGGAAGTGGCGCTCAAGTATGGCTATTCCGCCAACCAGAAGGTGCTGAACATCGTGCTGCGGCGGCGGTTCAAGTCGATCACCGTGGAAGGCAAGGACAAGTTCACCACCGATGGCGGGGCGAACAACCCGGAAATCGAACTGGGCCTCCTCACCATCCGCCGCAACGGCCGCCTGAACCTCAACCTCGATTACGAGAACACGGCGGCGCTCGCCGAAAGCCAGCGCGGGATCACCACCAGCACCGGGGGCGACACCCGGCGCTCGCTTGCTCCCTCGGACGAGCAACTGACACTGACGGCGACTTATGCGCATACGTTCTCGCCCAAGGTCAGCGCCAGCCTGAACGGCGAGATGACGGTGGATCGTCAGCATTCGCTGATCGGCGCGTCGACCACCCCGGACCTCGACGTGTTTCAGCGCACCGCCAAGGATCTGTCGCTGCACATCGGCTCGACTGTGAACGCAGACTTCCGGGGCCTGCACAACACGCTGACGACCACTTACGACCACGACGAAGGCCGCACCATCAGCGTGCGCGGCGTGCCGGCGGACGTGGCGCGCAGCACGACCGACACGGTAACGGCGGACCTCACCTCGAACGTCACGCCCTATCGCCTGCCGGCGGGCGACATCTCGGTGACCGCGCGGCTGGGTGGCACGTTCAACAGCTTCGGATCGGAGGCCGTGCGCGCGCAGGTGACACAGCAGAAAGCCGATCTCGACCGCACCACCGGACTAGCCTCGCTGAGCGTCGACGTCCCGGTGTTCGACAGCCCCTCACCGTTCCTGGGCCGGCTCTCGGTGAACGGCAACGTGCAGTTGCAGACCCTGTCCGACTTCGGCGGGCTGACCAGCTATGGTTATGGCGCGACATGGACGCCGCGCCGCGAGGTGAGCCTGATCGCCTCGTTCGCATCGACCCAAAGCGCGCCGACGATGCAGCAGATCGGCAACCCTCAGATCCCCACTCCGCAGGTGCCGGTGTTCGATTACACCACCGGGCAGAGCGTGCTGGTCACGCGGGTGAGCGGGGGCAACACCGCGCTGCTCAGCGCCGAAAAGCGCGAATGGCGGCTGGGCCTGACGCTCAAGCCGTTCACCGGCAAGGACATTACCTTCTCGGTCGATTACAACCACGCCAGCACCGACAACGGCATCATGGCCCTGCCCGCGCTGACCGCGGCGACGCAGGCCGCCTTCCCCAGCCGCTTCATCCGCGACGATGACGGCAACCTGATCCGCATCATCGGCACGCCCGTGAACATCGACCGGCAGGAAAGCGGCGTCCTGCGCTGGGGCTTCAACTTCTCGAAAGCGCTGAAAACCCCGAAAGCGCAGGCCGACGCGATGCGCGCGGCGTTCATGCGCGCCTTTGCCGAACGGCAACGCCGGGCGGAGGGAGCCGGCGCACCGCCTCCGCCGCCGCAGGACGGCTTCGGCGGCGGCCCTCCTCGCGGCGAAGGCGGTCCTCCGCGCGGGTTCGGCGGTCCGGGTGGGCGCGGCCCGGGCGGACCAGGCGGCGGCAACCGCCTCACCTTCGCGGTCTATCATTCGGTGCATCTCACCGAGACGGCACGCCTTGCCGCCGGACAGCCCACGATCGACCTGCTGAACGGCGGCACGATCGGCAGCCAGTCCGGCCAGCCGCGCCATGAAGTGGAAGTGCAGGCCGGCATTTCGCACAGCGGATTCGGCCTGCGCCTGACGGGCCAGTGGCAAAGCGCGACGCGCGTCGTCGATCCATCGGGCACGCCCAGCGCCAACCTGCACTTCGGAAGCCTCGCCACGTTCAACCTGCGGCTTTTCGCCAACCCGTCCCAGGTGCCCGGCCTGATCGGCAAGCACCCTTGGATGCGGGGCATGCGGGTGAGCCTGGCCGTGAACAACCTGCTGAACACGCGCCAGAAAGTAACCGACGGCACGGGCGCAACGCCCTATGCCTATCAGCCTGCCTATCTCGATCCGCTGGGCCGGACCGTGATGATCAGCGTGCGCAAGCTGTTCTTCTGAGGCGGCCGGTCAAAGCATCGCGGAAAGGGCCGGGCTGAGCCATTCGCCCCCGTCGCGCGCGATCAGGCGCGCGGCGAGGCCCTCCCGCGCGGCCAGATCCCTCGCCTCCGCGATGGGGACCGCGCCCAGCGCACTTGCCCAGGCGTCGGCCATCATGCAGGAGGGGTGCAGCACGCTGACGGCACTCGCCGCGCCGATCGGCACATGGCCGGTACGCGGATCGAGCGTGTGCGCGCCGCGCAGGTAATCGCCCGAGGTCGCCACCGCCAACTGGTGCAGCGCCACGCGGAGCGGCGGCAGAGCGATGCCGGCGGGCGTCTCCAGATCGACCCACCACGGATCGCCATCGGGGCGCATCCCGGCCCCCACGCATTCGCCGCCGACTTCGACAAGCGCATGGGCGATGCCAGCCCGCGCCAGCAGGTCGGCCACGGCATCAGCGGCATAGCCCTTGGCCACGCCCGACAGGTCGAGCCACAGTCCGCCCGGCTGGCGCAGGCGAGCCGATACGCCCTCGCCCGCCCGATCGAGCGCGAGGCGCCGCCAACCGGAAGCCGCCAGCGCCCGCGCGATCGTGGCCTCGTCGGGTGGCGCGTCCGGCCGGCGTGGCCCTAGCCACCAGACGTCGGTGAGCCGGCCCAGCGCGGGATCGAAGGCCCCTGCCGACCGTTCCGCCACCAGCAGCGCCGCTTTGATCACCGCCGCGAAATCGGGGGGCAGCGCGGTCCAGCTTCCCGGCGCGGCGTGGTTGTAGCGGCACAGCAGCGACGACGGCTCCCAGTGGCTCATCTCCGCCACGATCCCGTCGAGGCGGGCCTGGACGCGCGCCGCCAGCACCGCGGCATCGTATCCCGCCGGCAGCGCCACGCGGACACGCCAGCGCGTGCCCATGGTGGCGCCTTCCCAATCGACCACGGGCGCACTCCGGTCGAGGCGCGCCAACGCCGTTTCATCGATCCGTTCCGGCACGGCGATCCGTATGCTCGCCGGAACGGTCGATGCCGCGATGGTCACGGCGCCACGACTTCCAGCGTCGCGGTATAGGTCAGGCGGCGCTTGGTCGCGCGCGGCGTGGTGGGCTTGTCATCGGTGAGGCTGGCGTTCACCCAATAGAAGCCCGCGACCGGCCACTTGATGATAACCACCCCGTCCGCCCCGGTCGTCAGCGCCTGGGCATGATCGCCATCGCGAAAGCGCTGGGCATTGGGCACGAATTCCACCTTGAGACCGGCCGCCGGCTTGCCATCGACCAGGAAGCGGAACTTGCCTGGCTCGGTGGTGACGAGATCGTCAGGGTGCGTGACCGGCACCATTTCCAGCCCCTTGCCCGTGGCCTGGAGCACGGTCTGCGTCGGTTCGCCGGCCGTGACGAAGAACTCGTTACGGCTCTGGTTCTGGGTGAGATCGAGATCGGTCGCGCCCGCCGGAATGTCGGCCACGCTGGCGACGATATGCGCGGGATCGATCATGCGGCGCGGCCCGCCGCCCTCGCCCCCCGGACCTCCGGGACCGCCCGGACCACCGCCCGGACCACCAGCGCGCGGCATCGGCGGGCGGTTGCCGCCCTCGGCGCCCCTGCCAGGACCACCAGCACCGGGACCACCCAGACCGCCCGGACCACGCCGCCGGCCGACCATCCAGTCCTCGCCATTGACCTTGAACCTGCCCATCACGGCATCCATCGTGGTGCCGATCCGCCAGGTTCCGGGCTTGTCGATCAGCACGTCGAACGTGCTGCGATAGCGGCCGCGCGCGACGTTCTCGATCTTGCCGGTCGTGCCGTCGGGCGCCTGCACCTGCACCGCATCCACGTTCAGCGGCGCATGGTTGGCGACGAACGGCACGGACGAGGTGGCGGCATCGACCGTGATGCCCTGGTTGGTATCCGACAACACGGTGACCGAGGGCAGGAACCAGGCGTCATGTGCCTGCGCGGGCACGGCGAAGGCCAGCGAGCCCACCGCCAGCAGAAGGGTCTTGTTCGGCATCGATCGCTCTTTCAACGGACAGTGACGGAAACGGCGCCCAGTTCGGAACGCCCGGTGGCCGAGGCATCGCGCACCGGCACGGACAGTGGCACGGAGACCAGTTCCCGCCCGCCGCTCTCGCGCGCCGCCTCGACATGGACGACATAGGCACCGGGGCGCAGATCGGCCGGCAGCGGAATGCGGTAGGCGCCCGGCGCGCGCGTGGCGCCGCTGACGCCATCGGCCGCGAGGTTCAGGCTGCGGCCGCCCTTGCGCCACCAGGTGCGCAGATCGGCCAGCCACTTGGTGCCTGGCTCGTTGCCCTTCTTCTTCACGTCGTACCACACCGCCAGCGTGCGCGCCGGGCCGCCGGCGGCCGGCTCGATCCAGGCCGCGACATAGGGCTTGTGGTATTCGGCGACCGAAAGGCGCGGGACGGTGACCGTCAAGGTGCCGGCACTGGCCGGGGTGGCCACGACACCGGCCACGAGGATCAGGCTTTTTCGCATGGGCGTGAACAGTCCTTCAGTGGATGAAAAAGAGAGCGATGACGAGCGGGATTGCCGTGCCGAGCGCGACCAGCGGCCAGGTGGACGGGCGGTGCCGCGCGTGAAGCTGGAGCAGCAGCAGGCCGGTGAGCGTGAAGATCACGCAGGCGGCGGCGAACACGTCGATGAACCAGAACCACCCGGCCCCGGAATTGCGGCCCTTGTGCAGATCGTTGAAATAGGAAACCCAGCCGCGATCGGTGCGCTCCGACGTTACCTCGCCGGTCTGGCGATCGATGCTGACCCAGGCATCGCGCCCCGGCCCGGGCAGGGCGACATAGACTTCATCGTCATTCCATTCGGCGGCATGGCCGCGCACGTCGAGTCCCACCAGGCCGACCAGGCTGGCCGCCACGGGTTCGGGCACGGGCGCGTCCTTGCGCGCGCCGGCTTCCAGCACGCCGCGCAGGGCGGGCGGCAGCGTGGCCTGCCGCGAAACGACCTTGGGTTCCGCGCTGATCGAACTGGCGTGGTTGAGCGTGATCCCGGTGATGGCGAACAGGAACATGCCCACCAGCGAGACAGCAGCGCTGATCCAGTGCCACGTGTGCAATTGTCTGAGCCAGAACTGGCGAGCCTTGCGCGACTTGCGGCGCGGCGCGGCGGGTGACGGCGGAACGCCAGCACCTCCGGTATGCGGATCGCCTCCGCCCTGCGCGCCGGTTTCCCGCTCGATAACCCGAATCCCGTCCAACGTTTCCTCCAGCCCGCACGATTCCCAAGCACGGGCATACTAGCGCCTCGCGACGTCTGCGGCAGCCTTTGGCATTGTTGCAAATAATTATCAATAGAATTGACTCTGCGAATTAATCGCAATATCCGGGCCTTGAAATTCCAAACCAAGGGGGAAAATTTCCGTGACCAGAACAACGTCGACCGCATCGTTCCTCGCGCTCGGCTGCGTCAGCGCGCTGGCCTTCGCCGGCCCGGCCCAGGCGCAGGAAGCGGAACAGGGTCGCAAGCTGGGCGGCATGACCGTGACCGACACCGCGATCACCGAAGAGCCGGGCCGCAAGCTGGAATCGCCCAAGCGCACGCGCCCCGTGCGCGATACGCCGCAGACCATCACCGTGCTGACCAGCGACGTGATCGAGCAGCAGAACCTGCTGACGCTGCGCGACGTGCTCTCCACCGTGCCCGGCATCACCTTCGGCGCGGGCGAAGGCGGCGGCGGCTATGGCGACAGCATCAACTTGCGCGGCTACAGCGCCAACAACGACATCACCGTGGACGGCGTGCGCGACAGCGCGCAGTACACCCGCTCGGATCAGTTCAACGTCGACCAGATCGAGGTGACCAACGGCGCCAACTCGGTGATCTCGGGCGCGGGCTCGGTCGGCGGCAACATCAACCTGATCACCAAGCGGCCCAAGGGCGATAACAGCGCGGTGTTCAGCGCGGGCATCGGCACCGACAACTACTATCGCGGCACCATGGACGTGAACCGCCGCGTCAACGATCTGATCGCGTTCCGCCTCAACGCCATGGCGCACAGGAACGACGTGCCCGGCCGCGACGTGGAGGATTACAAGCGCTGGGGCATCGCGCCGGCCGTCACCATCGGGATCGACAGCCCGACGCGCCTGACGCTGCAATACTACCACCAGGAAGACACCAATATCCCGCAATACGGCGTGCCTTACTACGCCAGCGCCGGCGGCAAGCCGGCGGGCGTCAGCCGCTCGGGCTATTACGGGCTGCGCGGCGTGGACAAGCAGAAGATCAACGTCGACCAGTTCACCGCCACGTTCGAGCACGAATTCAGCGACAAGGTTTCGATCCGCAATCTGGCCCGCTGGCAGGACGTGCGCCAGCTTTCCATCGCCACCGCGCCGCAGGGCACCTTCTGCCTGGCGAGCGGCGTGACGCCCGCGGGCGGCGCCTGCACCACTTCCGCTTCGGCAATCAGCCCGGTGACGGCGACCTCGTTCGGCGGCCCGGCCACGGTGGCGATCACCGTGCCCGCCGGATCGTACCTGCTGACCGGCCCCCAGGGCAACGTGCGCGACACGCGCAACCAGCTGATGTTCGACCAGATCGACCTGAAGGCGGTTTTCAATACTGCCGGGATCGAGCACACGCTGGACGTGGGTGCGGCAGCTTCCTGGGAAAAGTTCGAATTGTTCGGCGCATCGGCCCTGCGCAACGCCGACGGCACCAATCCCTATGACCGGACCACCACGGCGCGCCACCTGCCGTTCGGCAGCATCGCCGATCCCAACAGCGCCAACCTCTATACCGGGCCGATCAATACCACCCCCACCAGCTATCAGCGCGGCGAACAGACCAATTACGCGGTCTATGCGCTCGATACGCTCAAGCTCGGGCGTTTTCTCGAACTCAGCCTCGGCGCGCGCTACGATCACGTATCGGGCAGCAACCGCACCGATGCGATCGCCGCCTTCAACGGCTCGGGACCGTCGGGCACCGCCAGCGGCCCGATCGTCACCTACAGCAAGGGCGATCGCCTGATCGGCGCGACGCTGCGCAACAGTGCCGACCTGTTCTCCTATCGCCTCGGCCTCACTTATAAGCCGGTGGAAGCGGTCAGCCTCTATGTCGCCTACGGCAACTCGCGCACGCCGTCGAAAGCCTCGGTCAACGGCTCCTGCTCGACGGCGACCTGCAACATCTCGCCCGAATCCGCCAAGAACTACGAGATCGGCGCCAAGGCCGAACTGTTCGACGGCGGCCTGCTGCTCTCCGCCGCCGCGTTCCGCAACGAACGGGACCGCTACGCCGTCGCCTCGAACGATCCGATCGTGCCCGATCAGCAGCTTGATGGCCATTCGCGCGTGGATGGCATCGCGCTCAGCGCCTCGGGCCGGATCACGCCCAACTGGTCGATCACCGCGAACTACACCTATCTCAAGGGCAAGCTGATCCAGTCGGTATCGGACTTCTGCCTGAACAATCCGGGCGCGAGCGGGTGCGCCAACAGCGCGGCCAATCCCGATCCCGGCGCGGGGTCCGAACTCGCCAACACGCCCAGGCATTCGGGCAGCCTGTTCACCACCTATGCCCTGCCGTTCGGCCTGACCGTGGGCTATGGCGCGACCTACCAGGGCAGCTTCGCCTTCGCCGCGCCGACGCTGGCCGCTCCCACCGTGCTGCGTTCGAAGGCCTACTGGGTGCATCAGGCCTATCTGTCCTACGCGATCACGCCGGAAATCTCCGCGCAGCTCAACGTCAAGAACTTCACCAACGCGCTCTATTACACGCGCATCCGCAACAACGGCTGGGCGACGCCGGGCGACGCGCGTTCGGCGGTGTTCACGCTGAACGTGAAGCTCTGATCCGATCCGCGCCGGATCGCACGCCACGTTATCCGGAGCGACCCCGCCGGCCCTGCCGGCGGGGTTTGTCGTTTCGGGACAGGCGTGCGGCAACTTTGATCTGAATCATTGTTGATATGCATTTGCAACAGGCATGATATGCGAGTAATTCGCATTAAAGACAAAGTCCGTCGGATCGGCGCGAGTCACGGAGGCAGATCGTGTTGCACAAGGCTGAAGGGCTGATCGCGGACGGTGATACCGTGCTTTCGTGGGACCAGGTCCACGCGGCGATGCAGGGCGATGCGCCGGCGAAGGCGCGGATAACGCTGGTCGCGTCCGGCACGCAGGGCGTCCGTTCGGCAGCGCCCGCCACCCCCCGCGCGCGCTATGGCGAAGGCCGCCGTTTCAGCACCCGGGCGCTCGTTATCACCGCGGCGGTGCATATCGCGGCGGTCGCCGGGCTGCTGACCGTGCAGCACCACGCCGCCAAGCATCAGGAAGATCGGCTGGTGGCCGTCACGCTCTCGCTCGCGCCGCCTCCCCCGCCGCAGGCGAAGCAGCCGCCGCAGACCCAGCCCGTTCCCACCACGCAACCGCTGCCCCAGATCGTGATCCCGCAAGTTGCCGCGACCCCGGCCGCGATCGATCCGGTGCCGCAGCCGGTGATCCAGCCCGGCCCGCCCACACCGCCGGCTCCCCCCGCGCCGCCAGCCCCGCCCGCCGCGCCGAGCACAGTGCAGGGTGGCGATCTCGGCACACGGATGGTCGCCGGCTCTCCCCCGCGCTATCCGGTGGAAAGCCGCCGTCACAAGGAACAAGGGACCGTGGTGCTCGCGCTGGTCCTGGGGCTGGATGGCGCGGTCGAACAGATTTCGGTCAGCAACAGCAGCGGCTTCCGCCGGCTTGACGATGCCGCGCTGTCCGCCGTGCGCAAATGGCGCTGGGAGCCGACCCTGCGCGGCGGGCAGGCGGTGAAAGTGCGCGGCGTCGTCGAAATTCCCTTTGTTCTGCAAGGCTGAAGGCAGCACTTTTTCATGCTTATTCCCGTTCCCGGCCTGCTGGATGCCGATGGCGTCGCGGCGGTCCGCTCCCTGATCGATCGCGCGCCCTGGACCGATGGCAACACCACGTCCGGCTACCAGTCGGCGCTCGCCAAGAACAACCTGCAACTGCCCGAGGAAGCGCCGGAGGCGCAGCAGGCGGGGCACATGATCCTGGCAGCGCTGGGCGCCTCCCCGCTGTTCATCGCCGCCGCGCTGCCGCTGAAAATCTTCCCGCCGCTGTTCAACAGCTATGCCGGCGGGCAGGCCTTCGGCACCCATGTCGATAATGCCGTGCGTATCCAGAAGGAGACCAACTTCCGCGTGCGATCGGACCTGTCGATGACGGTTTTCCTGGAATCGCCCGAGAACTACGACGGCGGCGAACTGACCGTGGAAACGCCGTTCGGCGTCCAGCAGGTCAAGCTGTCTGCCGGCCACGCGGTGCTCTACCCCTCATCTTCCCTCCACCGCGTGGAACCGGTCACGCGCGGGCGTCGGGTGGCGAGCTTCTTCTGGATCCAGTCGATGATCCGCGACGACGCGGCGCGCGCCAGCCTGTTCGATCTGGATCAGGCGATCCAGACGCTGGGGGCGACCGTGGGGCAGAGCGATCCTTCGATCATCCGCCTGACCGGCGTCTATCACAACCTGCTGCGGCGCTGGGCCGACGCCTGAGCGACCGGACGCGGGCGCAGATGCGGCGGGTGCGTGACAAACCCGCCGTGACCGACTAACGGCCGCCGCAATGGCATCGCTCCGCGCCTTTCTCCTGCGCCATCGCACCATCGCCGCCGCCCTGGTGGCGCTGGCGCTGTGCATGAAGGCGCTGGTGCCGGCGGGGTACATGGTGGCGCCGCAGGCCCGGACCTTCACCCTGCTGGTCTGCGCGGATTCGCTGGGCGAACGCACCGCCACGCAGGTGAGCATTCCCGCCCGCGACGGCGCGCACAAGAACACCGACGCCAACACCAAGGCGCACGATGTCTGCCCGTTTGCCGGCCATGCCTTCCCGGCGCTGGGCGGCGCGGACCCCATCCTGCTGGCGCTGGCGATCGCCTTCGTGCTGGCACTTGGCTTCGCCGCCGTTCCCGCACCGGTCATCCGGCGCGTCGCACGCCTCCAGCCGCCGTTGCGCGGCCCGCCAGCGCTTTCCTGAACACCGGCCGGTCGCACCCGACCGTCCGTCCCGGCGCCTGAACGCGCGCCGATGTTCCGGAAAAGCATGATTGCGCCCATCCGCGCCATGCCTCCGCCATTTCAAAGATACCGGAGGAGAAATCCGCCATGAGGATTTCGTTCGTCACGTCCCTTTCCACGCTGGCCACCGCGCTGGCGTTCACCCCCATTTCCGCCCATGCGGAGGAAGACGCCGCCACGGCATCCGACGCGCCCCGTTCCGACATTCTGGTGATCGCGCAGAAGCAGGCCGCCACGATCGAGAACGCGCCTTCCACCAAGGCGGCGGTAACCGCCGACCTGATCGCCGAGAAGATCAACGCGGTCAGCGTGGAGGATACGCTCAAGTACCTGCCCAGCCTGGTCGTGCGCAAGCGGCACATCGGCGACAACTTCGCGCCGATCGCCACGCGCACCTCGGGCCTCGGCTCCAGCGCGCGCAGCCTGATCTTCGCCGACGGGGCGATCCTGTCCGCGCTGATCGCTAACAACAACGGCAACGGCAGCCCCCGCTGGACGCTGGTGACGCCGGAGGAAATCGCGCGGATCGACGTGCTCTACGGCCCGTTCTCGGCCGCCTATGCCGGCAACAGCATCGGCACCGTGGTCAACATCACCACCCGCCTGCCCGACAAGCTGGAAGCCCACGCCTCGGTCCTGACCAATATCCAGCAGTCCAACCTCTATGGCACGCACCAGACCCTGCCGACGTGGCAGTTCGCCGGTTCGGTCGGCGACCGCTTCGGCCCGCTGGCGGTGTTCCTGAGCGGCACGCGCACGGTGGCGAACAGCCAGCCGGTGAGCATCGTAACCGCGACGGCCGCGCCGACGGGAACTACGGGCGCCTATGACGACCGCAACCGCACCGGCGCCGCGATCAAGGTGCTGGGCGCCGGCGGCATCGAGCATCACGAGCAGAACACCTGGAAGGCCAAGGCCGCGCTCGACCTCGGCGGCAATACGCGCCTCAGCTACGTTCTGGGCATCTGGACCGACAAGACGCGCGGCACCGTGGACAGCTATCTGCGCGACGGCACGGGCGCGACGACCTACGCCACCGCGAACACCGGCGTGACCACCGGCTTCAATTCCGGCGTCTATACCCGCGACGCGCTGCACTTCTCGCACGCGGTGACCGCGCAGGGCGGATCGAAGGCGATCGACTGGCAGGTTGTCGGCACGCTCTACAATTACGCGCACGATCTCCAGAACGGCCCGTCCACCGCCGCCAGCGGCCCGACCGTGAACAAGCTGCCGTCCGCCTTCGCCGGCGGGGCCGGCACGATCCAGCGGCAGGACGGCACCGGCTGGGTGACGCTCGACGCCAAGGCCGCGCTCCATCTCGGCGCGCACGAGGTCAGCTTCGGCGGGCATGGCGATCGCTACAAACTGGCGGCGCAGACCTTCCTGGCGAGCAACTGGCTCGATACCGCCACCCAAGGCGCGCTGAGCACCGCTTCGCGTGGCAAGACGCGCACGCTGGCGGTGTGGGCGCAGGACGCGATCCGGATCACCCCGCAGTGGACGCTGACGCTCGGCGCGCGGCAGGAATGGTGGCGCGCGTGGGACGGCTACAACCTGAACGCCAGCGGCAAATCACTGCCGCAGGCGGAGCGCAAGGCCAGTGGCTTCTCGCCCAAGGCCTCGCTCGAATGGAAGCCCGCGCAGCACTGGACCGCGCGCCTTTCGTTCGGACAGGCGTGGCGTTTTCCGACCGTGGGCGAACTCTATCAGGCGACCACGGTCGGTACGCTGTTCGCCAATCCCAACCCCAACCTGCGCCCCGAGCGCGCGCGCAGCGGCGAACTGGCGATCGAGCAGCAGGACGCCCACGGCACCCTGCGCGTATCGCTGTTCAACGAAGTGATCGACGGCGCGCTGATCTCGCAGACCAACATCGACAAGCCGGAGATCACCAGCAGCTATGTCCAGAACGTGGACCGCACGCGGGCGCGGGGCGTGGAACTGGCGATCGACCGACGCGACGTGCTGCCGGGCTTCGACGTGGCCGGCAGCGTGACCTATGCCGACGCGATCACCAGCCGGAACAGCGCCTTTCCGGCCTCGGTCGGCAGGCTGCTGCCCAGCGTGCCGCACTGGAAAGCGAACGCGGTGCTAACCTGGCGGCCGAGCGAGAAGCTTTCGCTCACCAGTGCCGCACGCTATGCCAGCCGCAACTACGCCACGCTCGATAACAGCGATACGGTGGGCAACACCTATCAGGGGTTCTACAAGTACTTCGTGATCGACATGCGCGCGGTGTTCCACGTGAACGACCATTTCGACTTCGCGCTGGGCGTCGATAACCTCAACAACGACAAGTACTACCTGTTCCACCCCTTCCCGCAGCGGTCGTTTACCGCGCAGGTGAACTGGAAGCTGTAGTCGTCGGAAAGGCCGGGGCGGGCGCGATTACCGTCCGCCCCGGCCCCGGATCAATGCGCGGCCGAGCTATCCACTTCGCGGCTTGGCTTGGGCGTCAGCCAGATGACCATGGCCGACACCACGAACAGCACGGCCAGCACCAGGAAGACGTGGTTGGTCGCCTGCGCCAGGCTTTCGCGATCGACGATGTTGGCGATGACCTGTCGCGTCTGATCGAGCGAAAAACCTTGCGACGAAAGCCGGTCCGCCGTCTGCGTGGTGTTGAGACGCCCGACGATCTCGCTACGCGCGACGCGCTGGCTATCGTCCCAGTAGGTCGTGGCGATGGACGCGCCGATCGCGCCCGCCATCGTCCGCATGAAGCTCATCACCCCGGCCGCCGATGCCGTTTCGCGCGGCTCCACCGCGCTCAGGCCCAGCGCGGTCGCTGCGATGAAGAAGGCCGGCATCCCGAAGCCCTGCACCATCTGCGGGAACGACAGCGTCCAGAAATCGGCATCCGCCGTCCAGCCCGACCGCAGCCAGGACACCATGCCCAGCCACAGGATGCCGCCGAAAACGAGCAAGCGCAGGTCCACTTTCGACGCCAGCCGCCCGACGATGGGTGCCATGATCACCGCACCCACGCCGATGAACGAGGTTGCATAGCCGGCATCGGTGGACGTGTAGCCAAGCCCGACCTGCAGGTATTGCGGGATGATGACCGAGGTTGCGAAAAAACATCCGTAGGTCAGCGCCAGCGACAGCGTGGATACCGTGAACCCCCGGTGCCGGAACACGCGCAGATCGACGATCGGCTGCTCCTCCGTCAGTTCCCAGGCCAGGAAGATCGCGAAGAAGATCACCGCGATGATGCCCAGTGCCACGATCAGCGGATCGCCGAACCAGTCGCGCTCGCGCCCCAGATCGAGCAGGATCTGCAACGCGCCGATCCAGATGATCATCAGCACCAGGCCGGTACGGTCGACGCGCAGGTCTTCCGTCGGCGTTTCGGCCGGGCGCAACACCCGCATCGCGCCGAAGCTGCACAGCAGAACCACCGGCACGTTGATGAAGAAGATCCAGTGCCACGACCACGCATCGCTGATCGAACCGCCGAAGATCGGGCCGAGAATGGGGGCGACGACCGTGGTCATTGCCCACAGCGCCATCGCCTGGTTGCGCTGTTCCGGCGGAAAGATGCGCATCAACAGCGTCTGCGACAGCGGCATCAGCGGCCCACCGCACAGTCCTTGTCCGATCCGGCAGGCGACGAGCATCCCGAGCGTGGGCGACATGCCGCACAGCATCGAGAAGATGCCGAAGCCCATCATGCAGAAAATGAAGGTACGCACCGCGCCGAAACGGCCGGCAAGCCAGCCGGTCAGCGGAACGCAGATCGCCTCCGCCACGGAATAGGACGTGATGATCCAGATTCCCTGGCTGGTGGAAATGCCAAGGCTGCCCGCGATGTGCGGTACCGAAACGTTGGCAATGGTCGTATCGAGCACGACCATGAAGTTGGACGCCGCCAGCACGATCCCGGCGATCGCCAGCGCGGCGCCACGGATCGCTACGGGAGCCTCAGTCGAACCGGCCATGGGACCGCCTCCTCACTTACCGGAAACGTCAACCTCGGCGGTCATCGACAGGCCCACGCGCAGCGGATGATCGCGCAGTTCCTGCGGATCGAGCGTGACACGCACGGGCAGGCGCTGGACGACCTTGATCCAGTTGCCCGTGGCATTCTGCGCGGGGATCAGCGCAAAGGACGCACCGGTGCCGCCCGAAAGCCCGGTCACCTTGCCATGATAGGTCACGCCGCCGCCATAGAGGTCAGACGTGAGCGTGACCGGCTGGCCGATCTTCACCTTGGCAAGCTGGCCTTCCTTGAAATTGGCGTCGACATAGAGCTGACCCACCGGCACCACCAGCATCAGCACACCGCCGGGCGCGACGCGCTGGCCCACCTGGACGTTGCGCCGCGTGACAATGCCATCGACGGGCGCGCGGACCACCGTGCGCTCCAGATCGAGCCGGGCCTGCGCCACGCGGGCCTCGGCGGCCTGGACTTCGGGCGCGGTGGCGACGCTGGTGCCCGCGATCAGCGCGTTGTTGGCGGCGAGTTGCCCGCTGGCCGCGCCACGGGTGGAGGCGGCCTGCGCCACGCCAGCGCGTGCGAGTTCGAGATTGGCCTGCGCCGCCGCGAAGGCGTTGGTCGCGCTCGTCAGTTCCTCGCCGGACACCGCCCCATTGGGTGCGAGGCGGCGGCGACGGTCGAGATCGATCCGGGCCTTGGTGAACTCCGCCTCGGCTGCGGCAAGCTGCGCCCGGGCGCGGGTGATGTCTGCCTCGCGCGCGGCGACCTGCGCCGCCAGCGCCGTGCTGGTCGCCGCCGTCTGGCCATACATCCGGCGGGCCTTGGCCAGTTCCGCCTCGGCCTGCGCCAGCGCGATGCGGGCATCGCGATCGTCGAGCTGCACCAGCACATCGCCCTTTTTCACGACTTGCGTATCCTGCACCGGAACGCCCGCAACCTGCGCCGCGACCATCGAGGTGACGCTGGCGGTGTCGGCCCCGACATAGGCGTTGTCGGTTTCGACATAGTGGCTGCCGACAAGCACGTACCACACGCCGTAGGCAACGGCGGCCAGCACCACCGCCGCCGCGATCGCGCGCAGAAGCGTGCGGCGTTTCTCGCTGTTGCCCGATGCAGGGGCAATCTGGGCGCCTTCGGTCGGAACGGCGGGATCGGCTTCAGCCATGGGAGGAATCCTTCGGTGCGGCAATAGCAGTGCTGGCGGCAGTATCTGCGGCCGCGCGGGTGATCGAAAATCCGCCGCCAAGCGCGCGGACAAGGGCAACATCGAGCGAGAAGGCACGCGCTTCGAGATCGGCGACGGCCATCCGGTTCTGCAACACCTGCTGCTCGGCGGTCAGAACGTTGAGATAGGTGGAGAGCCCGCCTTCGTAGCGCTGCCGGGCGATCGAGTAGGCCTGCTCCGAAGCGGCCAGCGCCTGCCGACTTTCCCCGAGGCGCGCCGCCAGCGCGTTGCGGCTGGCGACGGCGTCGGCCACTTCGCGGAACGCCGTGGCAACCGTGCCGTCATAGTTCGCGACCGCCTCGTCATAGGTGGCGCGCGCCTGCCGGTACTGGCCCTGCAGCGCCCCGCCCCGGAACAGCGGCAGGCTGATCGCGGGGCCGACCTGCCCATAGGTGGAGCCGCTGTCGAACAGGTTGCCAAGGCCCAGCGCCTGAAACCCCGCCAGCGCACTCAGCTTGATCGCCGGATAGAAATCGGCGCGCGCCACCTTGATGCGGCTGGCGGCGGCTTCCACCCGGGCACGAGCGGCGGCGATGTCAGGCCGGCGGCCGATCAGGTCGGTGGTGACGTCCACCGGCAAGCCCCGCGCGGTTGCCACCACGGCGGGCAGCGCGATGTCCATGCCGCGATCCGGCCCTTTGCCCACCAGCGCGGCGATGCGGTTGCGGGTGAGCGCGATCATTTCGTCGGTGGCGGCAAGATCAGCGCGCGAGGCCGGCACAGCGGCATCGGCCTGCTTCAGTTCGCCGCGCGTATCGAGGCCCGTGGTCACGCGGTCGGACACCAGCGCGCGCGTTTGCTGCCGCAGTTCCAGCGCCCGTGCCTGCACCGCGCGTTCCGCCGTGAGACGGGCAAGATCGGCATAGGCGCTGGCGATGTTGGTGGACAGCACCAGCCGCGCCTGTTCCAGATCGATCCGCGCCGCTTCGGCCTGCGAGGTGGCGGCCGCCAGCGCGGCCCGGTTGCGCCCCCACAGATCGAGGTCGAATTCCAGCGTGGCGGCGACCTGCCCGGTATCGTTCCACCCCTTCGGCACGAAGGCGGGCGGGATACCGTTGTTGTAGCTCTGCTTGTTTTCGCCCACGCTGCCCTGCACGCCCAGCGACGGCAGGCGTGCGGCGCCGGCCTGCTGCGCCAGGGCGCGCGCCGCGCGCAGGCGCGCCGCCGCCGCCGCCAGATCAGGTGCGCCGGCCAGTCCTTCCTCGATCAGCGCGGTCAACTGGCTGTCGCCGTAAACGTTCCACCAGTTGGCTTCGGGCCAGGCCGCAGCTGGCACCCCGTTCGCCGGCACGGGCTGGGGGGCAAGCGCGCGCGTGGCGGCAAAGCTGTCCGCCGCGCGAATCGTCGGCGCCGGTCCCTGGTGCGGAATCGACGCGCAGGCACCCAGCAACAGCGAGCCGCCGAGCGCAAGCACCGGAAGAAAACGGGAATGGTGATGAGTCATGGGAAAACCGTACTCTGTGGTACGGTTAGGCATTAACGCCGCACGGGGTCTTGTCAACATAAAACTGTACCGTATAGTACGGTCATGCCGCAGTCAGCAAAGAAAGCTCCCGGAAAGCGCGAGGCGCGCAAGATCGACAGGCGCGAAGCCATTGTCGAAGTGGCCAAGCGCCAGTTCCTCGACAACGGCTATGCCGCCACCTCGATGTCCGCGATCGCCGCCGAACTGGGCGGCTCCAAGGCCACGCTGTGGAGCTATTTTCCCAACAAGGAAGACCTGTTCGCGGCAGTGCTGGATGAGGCCACCGCCGCCTATCGCCAGCAGTTCGCCGACCTGTTGCGCCCGTCTAAGGACATGCCTTCGGCCGTTCTGCAATTCACGCGCAGCTTCATGGCAAAGCTGACCCTGCCCGAACCGTTGCGCCTGCACCGGCTGATCGTGGCGGAAAGCGGACGCAATCCGGAGCTGGGTCAGCTGTTCTTCGAACGCGCGCCCGGCCCCACGCTGGCGATGCTACGGGATTTCATGGCGGATGGAATGGCCAGCGGACAATTGCGCCAGGCCGATCCGCAGCTGGCGGCCGACGCGTTGACCTCGCTGTGCCTTGGCGGGATGCACCGGCGCATCCTGTGGGGCGCGCCACCCCCTGAGCCGGCGGCTGTCGAAACCGAAGCGCGCAACGTCACCGACATCTTCATGGCCGCTTTCGGACCGAGGCCCTGACCCGGCCGCATCGCGCCGATGCGGCCGGGCGAAAGGTTCAGACCAGCGCGTGTCCGCCGACCGCGGCCTTCAGTGCATCGGGCACCGCGGGGTCCTCGATCGTGGCCGGGGTGGTGAAATCCTCGCCATTGACGATCTTGCGCAACAGGTTGCGCAGGATTTTGCCGGAACGGGTCTTGGGCAGTTGCTGGACCACGAACGCGGTCTTCAGCGCGGCAACCGCCCCCAGTTCCGCGCGCACCGCCCGGATCACCCGGTCGCGCATCGTGTCGTCGCCCTCAGCACCCGCGCGCGGCACCACGAACGCCACGGGGATCATGCCCTTGATGGCATCGTCGGCGCCGATCACCGCGCATTCGGCCACGCCGTCGACCCCGGCGACGATCTGCTCCATCTGGCCGGTGGACAGGCGGTGCCCGGCGACGTTGATGATGTCGTCCGTGCGCCCCATGATGTGCACGAAGCCTTCGGCGTCGATGTATCCGGCATCGCCCGTCTCGTAGAAGCCGGGGAAGGCCAGGAAGTTCTTCTCGTAACCGGTCTTGTTGTTCCACAGCGTGCGGAAGGCCCCGGGCGGCAGGGGCGCGCGGATCGCGACCGCGCCGCTTTCACCGGCGGGCACGGGATGGCCGTCTTCCGACAGGATCGTGAAATCATAACCGGGCACGGGAAATCCGGCGCTGCCGCGCTTGCGGCGCAGGTCGCCCAGCGCGAAGCACGAGGCGATCGCCGGCCAGCCGAGTTCGGTCTGCCACCAGTGGTCGATCACGGGCAGCGCCGTGCAGCCTTCCGCCCAGGCGATCGTTTCCGGATCGGCCCGCTCGCCCGCGAGGAAGATCGCCTGGCACCGCCCGGTACCGATCTCGTCGATGAACCGGCCGTCGGGGTCTTCCTTGCGGATGGCGCGGATCGCGGTGGGCGCGGTGAAGAAGGTCTTCACGCCGTGGCGCGCGATGGTGCGCCAGAACGTGCCGGGATCGGGCGTGCCCACGGGCTTGCCCTCGAACAGCACCGTCGTGGCTCCGACGAGTAGCGGCGCATAGACGATGTAGCTGTGGCCGACGACCCAGCCCACATCGGACGCGGCCCAGAACACGTCACCCGCGCCGATGTCATAGATATTGGCCATCGACCAGGCGAGCGCGACGGCATGGCCGCCGTTTTCGCGCACCACACCCTTGGGCGTGCCCGTGGTGCCGGAGGTGTAGAGGATATAGAGCGGATCGGCGGCCGCGACCGGCACCGGCGCGGGCACGGAATCGGCCGCCGTCGCGGCGCGCAGGGCCTGCCAGTCGAGATCGCGCGGCGCGTGCAGCGTGCCTTCAAGCCGATCCCGCTGAAGCAGCACGACATGCTCGATCCGATGCTGCGCCAGCGCCAGCGCCTCGTCCACCATCGGCTTGTAGGCAACGACGCGCGCGCCTTCGATGCCGCAGGAGGCGGTCAGCAGCACCTTGGGCGTGGCGTCGTCGATGCGCTTGGCCAGTTCGAGCGCCGCGAAGCCGCCGAACACCACCGAATGGATCGCACCCAGCCGCGCGCAGGCCAGCATGGCGAACACGGTTTCGGGGATCATCGGCATGTAGAGGACCACCCGATCTCCCCGGCCAACGCCCAGCGAGGCCAGCATCGCGGCAACGCGGCCGGTTTCCTCGAGCAGTTCGGCGTAGCTATACTGCCGGACCGTGTCGGTGACCGGGCTGTCATAGATCAGCGCGGCGGCTTCGCCCCGCCCCGCCGCGATATGCCGGTCCAGACAATTGTGCGCGGTGTTGAGCGTACCGTCGGGAAACCACCCGCCATCTTCGTCCCACACGCGCGAAGGCGCGGAGGCCCACTCCAGCGCCTTGGCCGCTTCGGACCAGAACCGTTCCGGCTGCTCGATACTGTCGCGCCATGCGCGGCTGTAGGCTTCGCTCATCGTCGAACCTCTCCTGTCCCCGTCCCCGTACCAAGGGGTTCGGCGCCGCACCTTGATCGAACACAAGGCGCGGCGCCATTGGTCATTGGTCGATGTTCCGGCGGAAGGTTTCGGGCAGGAAGAACAGCCCGATCACCACAGTGGCCGCCGCGACCACGACCGGGTACCAGAAGCCGTGGTAGATATCGCCGTTGGCCGCGACCATCGCGAAACCGATCGCCGGCAGCAGTCCGCCCAGCCAGCCGTTGCCGATGTGGTATGGCAGCGACATCGAGGTGTAGCGGATGCGGCTGGGGAACAGTTCCACCAGCATGGCCGCGATCGGGCCATAAACCATCGTCACCAGCAGCACGAGGTAGAACAGCAGCGCGACGACGAGCGGCTTGTTCATCTGCGCCGGATCGGCCTTGGCTGGATAGCCGACCTTCTCCAGCTCGCCCACCACGGCGGGCTTGGCTTCGACCGCGGGCTTGTCGCCCTCCGCCGGCTTCGCCTTCACTTCAGGCGCACCCGCGACCTTGGCGGTGAAGGCGGCGATCGCCTTCTTCCGGTCGTCGCCGGAAACCGTGGACGGATCGGGCGCCAGGATCGTTTCCCCGCCGATGGTCACCGACGCGATGGCACCAGCCGGTGCGGCGACGTTCTCATAGTTCACCGCCGCCTTGGCGAGCGCGTTCTTGACGATATCGCAGCTGGTGGTGTCGAACTTGTTGCCGCCCACCGGATCGAACTGCGACGAGCATTCGCCAGGGAACGCCGTCACTTTCACCGGCGCCGTGGCCTGGGCCTTCGCCAGCGCGGGGTTGGCCGCGTCGGTCAAGGCATGGAACACGGGGAACAGCGTGACGGCCGCCAGCGCCGCGCCGCCGAGGATGATCGGCTTGCGACCGACCTTGTCCGAAAGCCAGCCGAAGAACAGGAAGAACGGCGTGGCCATCGCCAGCGCGATGATCGTCAGGGTGTTTGCCTGGATGCCATCCACCTTGAGCATCTTTTCCAGGAAATACATGGCGTAGAGCTGGCCGGTGTACCAGATCACGGCCTGCCCGGCGATCGCGCCGAAGAAGGCGATGAGCACGACTTTCAGGTTCTTCCATTCGCCGAACGCTTCGGTCAGCGGCGCCTTGGAGGCGGTGCCTTCCGACTTCATCTTCTGGAACACAGGCGATTCATGGAGCTTCAGGCGCAGCCACAGGCCCACCACCAGGAACAGACCCGACAGCAGGTAGGGAACGCGCCAGCCCCAAGCCTTGAACGCATCCTCGCCCAGGCCGGTCACGGGCGAACGCACCGTGATCACGATCAGCAGCGCCATGGCCAGGCCCGCCGTGGCGGTGATCTGGATCCAGCTGGTATAGAGCCCGCGCTTGTTGTTGGGCGCATGTTCGGCAACGTAGGTCGCCGCGCCGCCGTATTCGCCACCCAGCGCCAGACCCTGGAACATGCGCAGGACGACCAGCATGATCGGCGCGGCGACGCCGACCGTCTCGTAGGTGGGAAGGCAGCCGACCAGGAAGGTGGAAAGCCCCATCACCACCAGCGTGATGATGAAGGTATAGCGCCGGCCGAAGGTATCGCCGATCTTGCCGAAGACCAGCGCGCCGAACGGGCGGACGATGAAGCCCGCCGCAAAGACCAGCAGCGCCATGATGAACGACGTGGTCGGGTTCAGCCCGGTCAGGAACTTGGCCGCGATGATCGAGGTCAGCAGACCATAGAGGTAGAAATCGTACCATTCGAACACCGTGCCCAGCGATGATGCCGTGATGATCAGCTTTTCGCTGTGTGTCGCCTGATGATGCTTTGGCAGTCCGACGGCATCCGCCGGTATTTCCTGATAGTCCATGATTGCCTCTCCCAGTCCCAGACAGGATCTGAACGTCTATTTTACGGCTGTTCGACCCGAAGAGCCGCGTGCATCGTTATGATTTTTAAGTACTTCTTCTAGAAACTATACTTCGCGGCGAAATCCAGGCGATCGACGTGGCCGTTCAGATCGTTGACCAGACGCCGGTCACCATGGCGGTATTCGACACCAAGGTCGACATTCTTGACCGGCGAATAGAATACGTTGCCGGCGATGCTCCACGCCTGGCGGTTGTACATGGCGATGCCCGCCGTGGTGCGGTTGAGATAGCCGGCGTAGCTCACGCGCTGGAAGCTGCCGATCAGGTTCACCCGCCATTGATCGTTCAGCGCGAAGCGGCCCGAGCCGAACAGGGCCAGGTTGCGCACGCTGCCGAGCTGGCCATTGGCCTGCAGCACCGTATCCGGGCTGAAGTTCAGGCCCAGGTAGCGGCCAATCCCTTCGCCATAGGTCGCCTGGAAGCGGATGTCGCTGGTGTGCTTTTCGTTGAGGAATATCTTGCCGGTGGTGCTGATGCCCCAGCCCACGCGCGAATCGCTGATGTGGGCCAAGCCAGTCCGCGCGTTGTCCACGCGCAGCTGGCGGCCCAGCGCGGCAACGTCGAGGAACCCGAACTTGCCCGCATATTCCAGCCGCGCGGTGAAATCGGGCGCGTGGTCCTCGCCATTCTCGATCAGCGCGGCGGCGCCCGCCGTGGCCGAAGCTGTTTCAGGATTCTCCGCCGCCAGGTGCAACGTCAGCCCCTTGTCGAGCGGCAGGCTGTAGCGGACCATCGGCTGGCGCACGAAGATCAGGCCATCGACGCCGCCGACATAGTCGGTGCTTTCGGGATAGACGGCCGGGTTCGAGAAGTTGGTGAATTCCTGCCCGAACATCCACCGATCGAACTGCACGAACGCGCGCCGCATGGCGAGGTCATAGGCGTTGGTCGTCCGCTGCGTGCCCTGCCCCAGCGCCTGTGGCGTGCCCGGCGCGGCCTGGAAGTCGAACTCGATATAGGCCTTCAGCGCGTGGCTGCCGAGCTTGGTGTTGGCATCCACCCAGAACCGGGTCTGCTTGGCGGTGAAATCGGTCACGCGCGTCGGCGAGGTCGGGCTGGCCGGGTTGAACACCGGGATCGACTGCGGCAGGTAGAGGTCGCGCCCCAGCGAATTGCTGGGATCGTCGCCGCCGCTGTAGCGCGCGCTGCTAGCCAGCAGCTTGATGTAACCCGAGAGGACGACGTTGGAATTGCCCGAACGGAAGCCCTGCTTCGGCGCGGCGTCCGCCAGCGCGGTGGCCTTGGCCGTCGCCTCGTCGCTTTTCGTGGCGGCGGCTTCCGCCGTGCGGGTCGCGACCAGCGCCTGGGCCTGCGCCTGTTCGGCGGTCTGCCGCACCGCGATAGCCTGATCGGCATGGACCGCCTGCTCGTCGCGCGCGCTCTTGAGATCGGCACGCAGCTGCGTCATTTCGGCTTCGAGCCGTTGCAGGCGCGCTTCGAGTGCGGCTTCACGGCTGGTCGGACGTGCCTGGACCATGCCGGGCACCGCCAGCGCGGTTGCTGCAAGCAGCCAAACAGACCCCCTGATCTTGATGCTCATTCGGACAATCCCTCTCCCGGTGCCCATCTGGCGAGGCACTGCGGATAGGTTTTTCCTTGAACCGGAACTGGTAACCAGCCGGAGCTTGGTCTTATATCTACGACCATTGTCTAGGCGCGCCGCTCCGGCCCCGTGCGGTAGGGTTGCGGCAACGAATTATGTGAGGAGAGCCTGAGTATGGGTGAGGCCATCTACCCCGTTCCGTCGGAATGGTCGGCCAACGCGCTGATCGACGATGCGCGCTATCAGGAAATGTACCGCCGCTCCGTCGAGGAGCCCGACGCGTTCTGGCGCGAGGAAGCGCAGCGGATCGACTGGATCAAGCCGTTCACCCGCGTCAAGGAAACCAGCTTTCACGAGGCCGATTTCGGCATCAAGTGGTTCGCCGACGGCACGCTGAACCTGTCCGCCAACTGCCTGGACCGGCACCTGGCCGAACGCGGCGACGCCATCGCCATCCTGTGGGAGCCGGACAGCCCCGAGGATGCGGAACGCCGCATCACCTATCGCCAGCTTCACGAGGACGTCTGCCGCTTCGCCAACCTCCTGCGCGCCAAGGGCGTGAAGAAGGGCGAGCGGGTGACGATCTACCTGCCGATGGTGCCCGAAGCCGCCGTGGCCATGCTGGCCTGCGCGCGCATTGGCGCCATCCATTCGATCGTGTTCGCGGGCTTTTCGCCCGACGCGCTCGCCGGCCGCATCATCGACTGCGACAGCCGCATCGTGCTCACCTCCGACGAAGGGCTGCGTGGCGGCAAGAAGGTGCCGCTCAAGGCCAATGTCGATGAAGCGCTCAAGCAGTGCCCCGATGTCGATACCGTGATCATGCTCCGCCGCACCGGCGCCGCCGTGGCCATGGTCGAAGGCCGCGATGTCGACTGGGCGACCGCCGTCGCCACGCAAGCCGCCGAATGCGCGCCCGAGGAAATGAGCGCGGAAGACCCGCTGTTCATCCTCTACACCTCCGGCTCCACCGGCAAGCCCAAGGGCGTGCTGCACACCACCGGCGGCTATTCGGTCTGGGCATCGCTGACGCACCAGTACGTGTTCGACTACCGGCCCGGCCAGATCTACTGGTGCGCGGCGGACATCGGCTGGGTCACGGGCCATTCGTATGTGGTCTATGGCCCGCTGGCCAATGGCGCGACCACGGTGATGTTCGAAGGCGTGCCCAACTTCCCCGATGCCAGCCGCTTCTGGCAGGTGGTGGACAAGTTCGGCGTCGAGATCTTCTATGGCGCCCCCACCGCGTTGCGCGCGCTGATGCGCGAAGGCGACGAATGGGTGAAGAAGACCAGCCGCAAGACGCTGCGCCTGCTGGGTTCGGTGGGCGAGCCGATCAATCCCGAAGCCTGGGAATGGTATCACAAGGTGGTGGGCGAAGGCCGCTGCCCGATCGTCGACACCTGGTGGCAGACCGAAACCGGCGGCGCGATGATCACGCCCCTGCCCGGCGCCACGGCGCTGAAGCCGGGTTCCGCCACGCGCCCGATATTCGGCGTGAAGCCTGCGCTGGTCGACAACGACGGCACGTTCCTGGACGGGGCGACCGACGGCTGCCTGGTCGTGACCGATTCGTGGCCTGGCCAGATGCGCACCGTGTGGGGCGATCACGAACGCTTCTTCCAGACCTATTTCACCACGTTCAAGGGCCTCTATTTCACCGGTGACGGCGCCCGCCGCGACGAGGACGGGTACTTCTGGATCACGGGCCGCATCGACGACGTGATCAACGTGTCCGGCCACCGCATGGGCACGGCCGAGATCGAAAGCGCGCTGGTCGCCCATCCCAAGGTGGCCGAAGCCGCCGTGGTGGGGATGCCGCACGAGATCAAGGGTCAGGGCATCTACGCCTACGTCACCTGCAATGCCGAGATCGAACCTGACGAGGCGCTGCGCAAGGAGCTGATCCAGTGGGTGCGGCACGAGATCGGCCCGATCGCCACGCCGGACGTGATCCAGTTCGCTCCCGGCCTGCCCAAGACGCGGAGCGGCAAGATCATGCGGCGAATCCTCCGCAAGATCGCAGAAAACGACGTAAGTAACCTTGGCGATACGTCTACCCTTGCCGATCCTTCGGTCGTGGACCATCTTCTGGCCAATCGACCGAAATTGGCGGAGGCCGTATAAGTACGATCCTGATCGCCGACGATCACCCGCTGTTCCGTCAGGCCCTGACGGTCGCGGTTGCCCACGTCGCGCCCGAAGCGAAAATCCTGGAAGCAGGCACGCTGGCCGCCGCCGCGAAGGCGACGGCCGACGCGCCCGACTTGCGCCTTATCACGCTGGACCTGAAGATGCCGGGCGCGGTGGGCTATTCCGGGATCGCCCTGCTCCACGCCGAAAAGCCCGATGTGCCGATCCTGGTGGTGTCGAGCGCCGAGGGCGCCAACGCCGCGCAGGAGGCGCGCGCATTCGGCGCGGTGGGCTTCCTGCGCAAGGATGCCGATCTGACCGTGATCGAGGATGCCATCCGGAAGGCGCTGGGACGGCCCGAGGAGATTCACCCGCAGGCCGAGCCTGTCGATCAGGTTCGCCGCGAGGTGGCGGGCCTGACGCCGACTCAACTCAAGGTGCTGCTCGCGGTGCTGGAAGGCAAACTCAACAAGCAGATCGCCCACGACCTTGGTATGAGTGAAGCCACCGTCAAGGCGCACATGACCGCGATCATGCGCAAGCTGGACGTGCGCAACCGCACGCAGGCCGCGCTGGTCGCGCGGTCACTGGGGCTCGACCTCGCGCATTGAGACCCGCGCGAGGAAGGCTTCCAGCGCGGACGGATCGATCGGCTTCACGAACAGCGGAATACCGCGCCGGCGCGCGCGGCGGCGCAGTTGCGCGCCGCTTTCGGCCGTGACCATCGCCATCGGCATGGCCGGACGATCCTTGTGGATCAGATCGGCCAGGGCAATGCCGTCCTCCCCGCCATCGAGGTGGAAATCGAGCAGCGCGACATCCGCGCGCCCCACCAGCGCCAGCGCCTCGGCCATAGTCGCGGCGCCCAGCACAGTATGACCGCTCCCGCCCAGAAGGGCTTCCGAAGCTTCGATGATGACGGGATCGTTGTCCACCACCAGCACCGTCAGCGCGCGGACCGGCCGGCCGGCGCTGAAAGGCGTGTGCGCATCTGCGTCCTCGTCGGGCATCGCGACGGCGGGCAGGATCACGCTGAACCGGCTGCCTTTGCCCGGCGTTGACGCAAGCTCCAGGCGAACGCCGAGCAGCCTGGCGATCCGTTCCACGATGGCAAGGCCAAGGCCAAGGCCTTCGGCCTCCACCGCCCCCAAGCGGGTAAATTCGGAAAACACCGCCTTCTGCTGGTCTTCGGGAATGCCCACACCCGTATCGACCACGTCAATCCGCAGCGTGGTGCCGCGCCGGCGGACGCCGACGAGAATGCCGCCCTGCTCGGTATAGCGCACGGCGTTCGACAGCAGGTTCTGAAGAACGGAGCGCAGGAGGCCGGGGTCGGTTTCCACTGCGCCGAACACCGGCCCCACCGTCAGCCGCAGTTCCTTTTCCTCCGCCATCGGGCGAATGCCTTCGGCGATGTCGCGCAGCAGGCGCGCCAGCGGAATCACCTCGGGACTGGGCTGGATGCCGCCAGCATCGAGCTTGCTGATATCGAGCAGCGCGCGCAGCAGGTCTTCTGCCGCCACGATCGAGCGCTCCACCCGCGCGACCATGATTTTCGCGCCGCCTTCCACGCTGCGATCAAGAGCGGAAGCGAACAGCCGCGCCGCATGAAGCGGCTGCAGCAGATCGTGGCTGGCCGCAGCAAGGAAGCGCGTCTTCTCGCGCGTCGATTCGGCCAGCAGGCGATTGGCTTCGGACAATTCCCGCGTGCGTTCGGCGACGCGGCTTTCCAGTTGTTCCAACGTGCGCCGCAGTTCCCCCCGCACGCGAGCTTCCTCGGTCGTATCGGCGAAGGCGGTGACATAGCCGCCGCCCGGCATCGGTCCACCGGTGGACCGGATGACGCGCCCGTCGGGCCGCACGCGCTCCGACGTGAACGTCCGGCGTGCGCGCAGATGCGCCAACCGCTTCTCCACTTCCTCGTCCGGCGTCCCCGCGAAATGGCCGCGCTCGACGTTGAAGCGGATCAGGTCGGCGATGGGGACGCCCACGCGCACCAGCCCCGGCGGGTAGTTGAACAGTTCGATGTATTGCGTGTTCCACGCCACCAGATTGAGGTCCGCATCGATGACGCTGATGCCCGAATGCAGGTTCTCGAACGTGGCCGCCAGCAGCGTGCGCGAGAAGCGGAGCGACTGGCCGCCCTCGTCAAGCAGCCGCGCCACATCCTCGATGCTCATCTGCGCGCCGGCCAGCGCGGAGGCGACGAGCGTGCGCGCCGACGAGACTCCAACCACCCCGGCGATGAGGTCCTGCGCCCGTCGGGCCGTCAGCCGATCGACCGGCAGCGCCCGCCGGTAGACCGGAAACTCCTCTTCCGCCCGTTCCTCGCCCGTGAAGCGACCGACCAGATCGGCCAGTTCGCCGATGTTGCGTACCGGCCGCGCGCCACGCAACATGATCGGCAGGCGGCTTCCGGGATCGCGCCCCGCCGTCCCGGCAACAAGCACGATCAGGTTGGCCGCCATGCTCCACAGCACGCCATGCACCAGCGGGCTGGCATGGCCGATGCCGAGCAGGCGCAAGGGATCGGCCAACGTTCCGGCCAACGCGGTCATCCACGCTTCGGGCAGGACCTGCGGCATGGCCAGCGTCCACAGCCACAGCGCGAAGCCGGCGGCCAGGCTGGCGCGCCCGGCAACCGGATCGCGATCCTTGCCGAAAATCCCCAGCACGAAATGCGGGGTGAACTGCGCCATCGCCGCAAAAGCGACCAGCCCGATCGAGGCGAGCGAGCTGCGCGGCGACAGCATCAGCGCCCAGACCAGCGCCAGCGCGACGATGCCGACGATCGCCGAGCGCCGCACCACCATCATCCGCCGCCCCAGAGCGCCGGCGGCATCGTCGGTCTCGCTGCGCAGAACGGCGGGGAAGATCAGGTCGTTCGAGACCATCGTCGCCAACGCGGTGGCGTCCACGATGACCATGGCGCTGGCAGAACTGATCCCGCCGAGCAGCGCGATGGATGTCAGCCAGTGCAGCCCTGCGGCATCGGGAAGCGCCAGCACAAACAGGTCGGGCACGGCGGCGGGCGGCAAGGCCACAAGCCCCGCAAGGGCGATCGGCAGGACCAGCACCGCCATGCCACCGACATAGGCCGCCACGCCCCACCGCGCGCGCGGCAGGTCATCGGGCTGCTGCGCTTCGGCCAGGCCCATGAAGAACTGGCGCGGCAGTACCACGATCGCCATCGCGGAAATCATGCCGATCACCACGAATTCGAACGAGAGATGCGAGGGAGCGAAACGCGCCGCCGTTTCGCGCAATCCGACAGCGAACCGCTCCGGCGGCGCCTGCGCGATGACATAGACGGCGATCGCGCTCACCACGATCAGCGCCACCAGCTTGATGATCGATTCCAGCGCGATCGAGAACAACATGCCCTCGCTTCGCCCGGCGACTTCATACCGCCGCGCGCCGAACAGGATCGCGAAAGCGGCAAGCACGACCGACGCGGCAACCATCACCGGTACCGCGACGTCGCTGCCCGAAACGACCGCTATGGCACTGCCGATCGAGCGCAATTGCAGCGCGACGTAGGGAATGATGCCCACCAGCGCGATCAGCGTGACCAGCCGCGCCATTCCGGGATCGTGCCCGAAGCGGGCGGCGATGAAATCCGAAATGGTGGTGGCCTTTTCCTCGTGCACCGCTTCGGCCAGCCGCCGCAGCAGGGCCGGGGCGAAAATCAGCAGCAGCGACGGCGCGAGGTAGATCGGCAGGTAGTTCCACCCTTCGCGCACCGCGCTGCCGACCGCGCCATAGAACGTCCAGCTCGAACAATAGACGCCCAGCGCCAGCGTATAGGCGACATGGCGCAGCGCCGGCCGGCTGCGCGCCGCTTCCGCGCGCGCTTCGACCAGGGCGGCAACGACGAACAGGATACCAATCAGTGCAAGCGCATAGAGCGCCGCCAACGTCAGGCTCATCCCTGGTGGCCTTTCGAGCTACTCCCGCGTCCTTAGCAACAGACGGACACATGGCAAGCGATGCCACGCTCAAATGACGCAGAGGGGCGGGAGAAATCGATCAGGGAATCAGGGAAGAAGCCGGGTCGGTTCGCCTGCGGCGGCTGCGGCTTCCTGCTTCGCCTTTTCTACCGCATCGGACTTCTCGGCAAAGCGCATCACCACCAGCGTGCCTTCGAACAGGAACAGCAGCGGAATGGCGAGCATCAGCTGCGACACGACATCGGGCGGCGTAATCACGGCAGCCAGCGCGGTGATCCCGACGATCACGTAGCGCCGCGCCGCCACCAGTTGCGCGCGCGTGACGATCCCGGCGCGGTTCAGCAGCATGAGCAACACCGGCAACAGGAAGCTGATGCCGAACGCCAGGATGAACTGCATGACGAGGTTCAGGTAATCGCCCGTGCCCGGCAGCGCCTCCAGATGCAGCCCGCCCTTGTCGCCCTGAAAGCCGAGGAACCATTTGAAGGCCGTGGGCATGACGATGAAGTAGGCCAGGCTGGCGCCGGCGGTGAACAGGATCGGCGTAGCGATCAGGAACGGCAGGAACGCCTTCTTTTCGCGCGCATAGAGCCCCGGAGCCACGAAGGCCCACAGCTGGTTGGCGATGATCGGAAAGCTCAGCAGGAACGCGGCAAACAGGGAAACCTTCAGTTCCACGAAGAACGCTTCGTAGAGCTTGGTGTAGATCAGCTTGCCCTGCCCCGGCGGAAACGCTTCCATCAGCGGACGCGCCAGCAGCGCGAAGATATCGTCCGCGAAATAGAAGCAGATCGCGAACGTGACCGCCAGCGCATAGACGCAGCGCAACAGCCGCGTGCGCAGTTCCAGCAGGTGGTCCAGCAAGGGCGCCTGCGTTTCGTCGATATCGCGAATCATAGCAGTCGGGGTGCGTCGGTTTGAGATGCGGGAGCAGCTGGCGCGGGTTCGACCGGCGGCGTCGGCGCGTGCGCCGCGACTTCGGGCATGACGGCCGGCGCCGCGACCTGATCGGCAGCGGCATCAGGCGTCTGCCCTTCGGCGGCCTTCCCCCCGGCCTGCGCGGCATCCTGCGCCATGATCGCGGCGTTCTGTTCGCGCCACTTGCGCTCCATTTCCTCCATTTCCGCCTCGCGGATCATGGTTTCGATCCCCGCGCGAAAATGGTTGGAGACGCGGCGGATCTTGCCCATCCAGCGGCCTGCCGTGCGCAGGGCGAGCGGCAGGTCCTTGGGGCCGATCACCACGATGGCGACAATGGCCACCAGCAGCAGCTCTGACGGCGCTACGTCGAACATGGTTCAGATCGGGTCCGGTATCCGGGCTGTGTCAGGCGTTGCCCGAGGGTCCGTGCTGCTCCGCCGGAGCGGCAGTGGTCTGCGCGGACGGCGCCGGCGGCGTCGACTGCTGAAGCTGCGGCGGCGGCGCGGTTACCGGACGATCGGTCTCTTCCGTCATACCCTGCTTGAAGCTTTTGATACCCTTGCCGAAATCGCCCATCATTTCGGAAATGCGACCACGCCCGAAAAGCACGAGAACGACCAGCGCGAGGATAATCAGGTGCGGTAGGGACAGGCTACCCATCGTAAAATCTCCTTCTCCGCTCCAGATAGGACATCTCGTGCGGAATCGCCAGTCAATCCAAGCCGTAAAGAGTCAATCAGGCCGCAAAGATTCGTCTTCGACGTCGGAAAAGGCCGGTTCGGCATCAGCCTGATCCTCGTCATCATGCCCGGTCAAGGCCGCGAAAACATCGTCCACCGGGTCAAGCAGGCCGGCGGCGCGCAATTCGTCGATCCCCGGCAGGTCCCGGCGCGATTCCAGCCCGAAGTGCGCAAGGAAGCCGGGCGTCGTGGCATAGATCGTGGGCCGCCCCGGCACCTCGCGCCGGCCGGCGACGCGAATCCAGCCCGCTTCCAGCAGCACGTCCAGCGTGCCGCGCGATGTCTGCACGCCCCGGATCGCCTCGATCTCGGCGCGGCTGACCGGTTCGTGATAGGCGATGATCGCCAAGGCCTCGGTCGCGGCCCGCGACAGACGGCGCACATCCTCGCGCTCCGTTCGCAGCAGGTGGGCCAGATCGGCCGCCGTCTGGAAATGCCAGCAGCCGCCGCGCTCGACGAGTTCGATCCCGCGCCCGGCATAGTGCGCGACAAGCTGCTCCAGCGCGCCATCAACCCGCGCGCCGCCGAGATGGGCGGACAGTTGCTGGGGCGTCAGCGGCTCGCCGGATGCGAACAGGGCCGCTTCCACGGCGCGAACGAGATCGTCGGGCGATTCTCCCCGGGCATGGATCAGGCCGTCCGCCCGATCCTCCGGCAGTTCTTCCATCATGATTGCGCCGCCCGCAGCATGAGCGGCCCGAACATTTCGTCCTGCGCGATCTCGGCTCTCCCCTGCTTGGCCAGTTCCAGCGCCGCGACGAAGCTGGAGGCCAGCGCAGAACGGCGCAATTGCGGATCGGTCCAGGCGGGATCGCGCCGCGACGGCAGGAACGCGCGCAAGTCCATCCAGTCCACGGTCACGCCTAGCATCGTCGCCACGCGGGTGAGCGCGGATTCCAGCGTCATCACCGGGCGTTCGCGCACCATGTGGACCACGGGCGCGGTGCGCACCTTCACCTGACCATAGGCCTGCATCAGCATGAACAGGTCACACTCCCAGCGTCGCCCTTGATCGACATGGAGCCCTTCCGGCGCACCGCGCGCAAACACGTCGCGCCCCAGCCGGTCCCGCGCCATCAGCCGCGCCCCGGCTTCGCGCATCGCGCCCAGCCGTTGCAGCCGCAATTGCAGGCGCAGCGCCAGTTCCTCGGGCGAAGGCTGGATTTCCGGATCGTCCGGCAGCAGCAGCAGCGACTTGAGGTAAGCGAGCCAGGCCGCCATCACCAGGTAGTCCGCCGCCAGTTCCAGCTTCAACGCCTCGGCCCGCTCGATATAGCCGAGGTACTGGTCTACCAGTTCGAGGATCGAAATCCGCCGGAGATCCACCTTCTGCCGGCGGGCAAGGTCCAGCAGCAGATCGAGCGGCCCTTCCCAGCCGTCCAGCTCCAGATAGAGCGAAGCGTCCTCGGTCGCCGCCGAGGCCACGCCGTTCCACACCGCATCGCCATCGAACAGCGAGGCAGGCGGGGCGGCGGCCTGCTCCATCAGGCGTGCGCCTCCGCCAGCGCGAGCAATTCGTCACGCCGGGCGACAAGCGCCGCGTGCCGCTCCCTTGATGCAGGGGAAGCGAAATCGATCGTGTCCCGCAGCGCACGGACCAGCCGGTCCTGCGCGGCCGCGCTGATCGTCGGGGTGGCGCTGGCGATACCGACCATGTCGTCCATCTTCGCCCAGCAGTTGAGCACCAGATCGCACCCGGCGGCAATGGCCCGGGCGGCGCGTTCGGGCACGCTGCCCGCCAGCGCTTCCATGTCGAGATCGTCGGTCATCAGCAGACCGTCGAACCCGATGCGCTTGCGGATCACTTCGCCGATCACGAACGGCGATTGCGTAGCGGGGTTTTCAGCATCCCACGCGGTGTAGCGGACGTGCGCGGTCATCCCGATCGCTGCCCCGGCCAGCGTGCGGAACGGCTCCAGATCGATGTCGAGTTCCTCGGCCGAAGCATCGACCGTGGGCATTTCCTTGTGGCTATCCGCCGTGGCGCGGCCATGCCCCGGCATGTGCTTGATCACCCCGGCCAGGCCCGCGCGCGCCAGCCCGTCCAGCGCCGCGCGGCCAAGCGCCGCCACGCGCAGCGGCTCCGAGCCATAGGCGCGATCGCCGATCACATCGTGCGCGCCGGGTTGGCGCACATCGAGCAGCGGCAGCAGATCGACGCTGATCCCCGCTTCGGCCAGATCGAGCCCCAGCGCCTCGGCATTGGCGCGGGCCGCCTCGATCGCGGTCGCCGGCGCCACGTCCCACAGCCGGTCGAACCGTTCGCCGGGTGGATAGGATGGCCACACCGGCGGCTTCATCCGCGCCACGCGGCCGCCTTCCTGATCGATGCAGATCAGCGTGCGGTCGCGCCCGTGCAGCGCGCGCAAATCGTCGGTCAGTGCCCGCAGTTGCGCGCGATCGGCCACGTTGCGGCCGAACAGCACGTAGCCAGCCGGATCGGCATCGCGGAGGAAAGCGCGCTCGTTATCGGTGAGAGTCAGGCCCGAAAGGCCGAAGATCGCCGGAACCATGCGGCAGGATTCGGCCAAAACCCGCCATTCCGCAAGGCTTCGCTGCCGGAATGGCGGGGAAAAGCCGGATCAGCGCTTCACCTGGCACTTGAGGCCGCCCGCCTGCAACCGGCCGCACAGCGCGTTGGCCGCCCCGGCGTCGCCCGCCAGCGCCTGCAGGCGATAGACCGTGCCGATGTCTGCCTTGCCTTCGACCACACGGTGGTTGAGGCCCTTCAGCGCCTCGTGCTGGCCGGAAAGCTTGCTCCACGCGGCCTCGGCCGAGGAGCTGCTGGAAAACGCGCCGATCTGCACGCCCACGCCCCCCGCAGCCGGTGCGGCCGGGGCCGCGCCGGGCTTGGGCGCATTGGCACCGGTAGCGGCCGGCGCAGTGGCGGAACCCGATGCCGACGCCGAAGCCGCCGGGGCCGCTCCGCCGGCAAGGTTCGCCGCCGGCTTTTCGCCCTCGCTCACCTTGAAGCTGGAATCGCCGGTGCCCTGGAACGTCTTGCCACCCGGCTCCTTGGGCGCGATCTTGTACGGTTCGCGGCTCGCTTCAATCAGGCTGCCATCGGCATTGGCGGCGGGGCCACCCCGGTGCGTGGCCCAATAGACCCCGCCGAGAATCGCCGCGAGCAGGATCAGCCCGAGAACCGCGAAACCGATGAAGCGGCCGTTGCCCGGCTCCTCGTCATCGAATTCCACGTCATCCGCGCCCTCAAGCCACGGCAGCCGCTGTTCGTCGCCCAGCGCCAGACGCGCGCCAGCCGGGCTCTCGGCCGCGTCCTCCGTCGCGTCGAACGGCATCGACGCGGGGGAATGTTCACCCCCGTCGCGCTGTTCGTGCTGCCCGTCCTGCTCCCCGTCCGCCATGTTCACGTCGCTGACCCTTCACAGTTCCTCGGCCGCTTCCACCCCAAGGATGGCAAGGCCGTTGCGCACAACCTGCCCGATTTGCGCCGCGAGGAAAAGCCGAGCCGCCGTCAACGCGGCATCCTGTGCCACTATGAACCGTTTTTCGGGTCGATCGTTGCCAAGGTTCCAGTAGGAGTGGAAGGCTGCCGCCAGATCATAGAGGAAGAACGCCACCCGGTGCGGCTCGCGCGCGATCGCGGCCGCTTCCACCAGACGCGGGAACTGCGCGGCCAGCTTCACCAGCGCCAACTCCTCCGGCCCCAGCCCCGCAAGATCGGCAGCGGAGGGCGCAAAGCCCTCGGCCGCGCCCTTGCGCAGCGTCGAGCTGATCCGGGCGTGGCAATACTGCACATAGAACACCGGATTGTCCTTCGACGCTTCCACCACGCGGGCGAAGTCGAAGTCCATCTGCGCATCGGGCTTGCGCGTCAGCATGGTGAAACGGACCACGTCCTTGCCCACTTCGCGCACCACGTCCGCCAACGTGACGAACGTGCCCGCCCGCTTCGACATCTTCACCGGCTGGCCATCGCGCAGCAGCTGGACCATCTGCACCAGCTTCACCTCGAACGGGATCGGCTTGCCTTCCGCGCCGGTCAGCGCGGCGACGGCGGCCTTGATCCGCTTGACCGTGCCGGCATGGTCCGCACCCCAGATATCGACCAGCGCATCAGCCTTTTCCGCCTTCTGGAAATGGTAGGCGAGGTCCGCGCCGAAATAGGTCCAGCTCCCGTCGGACTTCTTGATCGGCCGGTCCTGATCGTCGCCGAACTTCGTCGAACGGAACAGCGGCAGTTCCACCGGCTCCCAGTCTTCCGGCGTCTTGCCCTTGGGCGCCTCGAGATGCCCGTCATAGACCAGATCGTGCGCGCGCAGCCAGGCTTCGGCGGCTTCGGGCTTGCCGGCCGCCTGCAGCTCCGCCTCCGACGAGAACAGGTCGTGATGGATGCCGAGCAGGGCAAGATCGTCCTTGATCATCACCAGCATGGCCGCGACCGCCTTCTGCCGGAACGGCGCAAGCCATTCGGACTCGGGGGCGGCGGCGTAGCGATCGCCGAATTCCTCGGCCAGTGCCTTGCCCACGGGCACCAGATAATCGCCAGGATAGAGCCCTTCCGGGATCTCGCCCACGGCCTCGCCCAGCGCCTCGCGATAGCGGACGTGCGCCGAGCGGGCGAGGACATCGACCTGCCCGCCGGCATCGTTGACGTAGTATTCCTTGATGACCTTGTGGCCGGCGACTTCGAGCAGGCTGGCCAGCGCATCGCCCACCACCGCGCCCCGGCAATGGCCCATGTGCATCGGCCCGGTGGGATTGGCGGAGACGTATTCGACGTTGACGACCTTGCCGCCGCCCAGCGTCGAGCGGCCATAGCCGGCGCCCGCCACCGCGATCAGCCGCAGCTCGTCCAGCCAGGCGCCGTCGGTCAGGCGCAGGTTGATGAAGCCCGGCCCTGCGATTTCGGCCGAGGTCACGCAGGGCTCCTTTTCCAGCTCCGCCACCAGCGCGGCCGCCAACGCGCGCGGGTTGGTGCCGGCGGGCTTGGCCAGCACCATCGCGGCGTTGGTCGCCAGATCGCCGTGCGCGGGATCGCGCGGCGGCTCGCAGGTCACCGCGCCGCGCGGCAGGCCAGCAGGCAGCGTGCCGGCGGCTTCCAGCGCATCGAGCGCGGCGTCGATCGCCCGGGCAAAGGCGGCGTGAAGATTGGCTTGAACATCGGACATCGGAAAAGGCTCACGAAAAACGGGCGATCGCCCCCGCAGGCACGGAGGCGATCATCATCCAGCGCCCCCTTTGCGGCGGCGCGGCGGTTTTGCAAGCCCGGCAATCGCCGCCGGACCCGCAACGAGCGTCATCGCGTGGCGTTGAACGTCAGCTGCTGGTCGGTCAGCTGGAAGCCGACGAGCAGCTCGAACGTGGCGCGCGCGATCGCGGCACGCACGTCGGGCTGCGCCAGCGGATCGATCGCGGCATCGGCATCGCCCGCGCGCCGCTTGCGGCTGAGGCGGTTGCGAATCTCTTCCGGCAGCGTCGCCTGCGCGCGATCGACGTAGGACGCCGCCTTGGCATGGCCTGTGGCGCGATCCTGCCCGTCGGCGAAATCGATGCTCACCGTGCCGACGCGCTTGGCAATGACGACGTTGCCGCCGCGCATCACGGTCGAGAAGTAGGGCAGTTCGACATGGCGCGCGCCGCGCGTGTCGGCACGGCGCGCCAGCACGTCAAACGTGGCGATGGTGTAGAGCTTGTCCCCACCCTGCCCCTGATCGCAGGTGCTGCGCAGGTTGGTGATCGAGGCGGTCACGTCGAGCGCACCCGAATCGGTCCGCTTGGGATCGGAGAACAACGTCACGTCGCCGGCATATTCGGGAATCGCCACGCGCGGGCAAGGATCGCGCAGCGCGGTCACGCCCACGCTGTCATCAACGACCAGTTCGCCCTTGCTCTTGACGCAGCCGGAGAGCGTGCCCGCCAGCAAGGCGGCGCCGATCGCCGAACCGATGGCGACACCGGACTTCGAAACACGGCGGAAGATGGCGGTCATGAGCGCAGAAATCCTTAAAAGACGATGCCGCGTCCGCGCGAACCGACAAGATGATCCACGGGGCAGCGCAATTCCTCTAGCCACGCCCGAACCTTTCGGCAATGCTCGGACTTTGAGAGGTTTCCGGAACGTGATGCCGCTGCTAATGCCCGCCCAATGAACGCCACCTTTCCAGACCAGGCCGAGACGGCCACCGGCCACGCGGCCGAAGCCAAGGCCCCGCTGAAGCTCCTGATCGCGGCGCCGCGCGGCTTTTGCGCCGGGGTGGACCGCGCGATCGAGATCGTCGAGCGCGCGATCACGCTCTATGGCGCGCCGGTCTATGTCCGGCACGAGATCGTTCACAACCGCTTCGTTGTGGACGGGCTGAAGTCCAAGGGCGCGATCTTCGTGGAAGAGCTGGACGAAGTGCCCGATGGCGCGTCGGTCGTGTTCTCGGCGCATGGCGTGCCCAAGGTGATTCCGGCGGAAGCCAATTCGCGCGGGCTGGACTGGCTCGACGCCACCTGCCCACTGGTGAGCAAGGTCCACCGGCAGGCGGAACGGCAGGTCGAGGCGGGCCGTCACATCCTGTTCATCGGCCACCACGGCCATCCCGAAGTGATCGGCACGATGGGCCAGGTGCCGGACGGCGCGATCACGCTGGTCGAAACGGTGGAGGACGTGGCGCGGCTGGAGTTCCCGGACGAACTGCCGCTATCGTTCCTGACCCAGACGACGCTTTCGGTGGACGATACGGCCGAGATCGTGACCGCGCTGCGCACGCGCTTTCCGCGCATCGTCGGCCCCCGCGCCGAAGACATCTGCTATGCCACCTCGAACCGGCAGGCGGCGGTCAAGGCCATCGCGGATGCCTGCGACCTGATTCTGGTGATCGGTGCGCCCAACAGTTCCAATTCGCTGCGCCTGGCCGAAGTGGCCGAGCGGCAGGGTACACGCGCCTTCCTGATCCAGCGCGCGGCGGAAATCGATCCGGCCTGGCTGGAGGGCGTGACCACGCTGGGCCTTACCGCCGGCGCTTCCGCCCCGGAAATCCTCGTGCGCGAAGTGGTGGACCTGCTCGCCACGTGGCGCACCGTCACCGAGGAAACGGTGAAAGTGCGCGACGAGGAGAACATGGTGTTCAAGCTGCCCCGCCAGCTTACCAACTGAGAAAGCCGGGCAATGGCGGTCTATACCCACCTCGACGCCGGGGCGATGGCCGATATCGTGGCCAGTTTCGACATCGGCCAGCTCGTTTCGGCCAAGGGCATCGCGGAAGGCGTGTCGAACAGCAACTGGCTGATCGAGACAACCGGCGCGAACGGAAAGGGCGCGCGCTTCATCCTGACGATGTACGAATTCCGCATCGATCTGGACGACCTGCCCTATTTCCTGTCGCTGCTCGATCACCTCGCGGCCAAGGGGTGCCCCGTGCCGCGTACGATCCACGCTCGCGACGGGCGGCTGTATCAGGTGCGCGACGCAAAAGCGCTGGCGCTGATCGAGTTCCTGCCGGGCGTTTCCGTCGCCGATCCCACGCCGGCGCAGGCCCGTGCCGTCGGCGCGGCTCTGGCGCAACTGCACCTTGCCGCCGCCGACTTCCCGCAGACGCGCGCGAACGGCATGGACCGCGCGGAATGGCAGCGCCTGATGGACGCCTGCGGGCATGACGGCCTTTCCGCGATCGATCCCGTGCTGGCCGACCTGGTGGAGGAAGCCCTGCCCCGGCTCGCCGCGCAATGGCCCGAAGGTCTGCCCTGTTCGGTGATTCACGCCGACCTGTTCCCCGACAACGTGCTGATGCTGGGCGAGAGGGTGACCGGCCTGATCGACTTCTACTTCGCCTGCAACGACACCACTGCCTACGACGTGGCGGTGACGCACGCCGCCTGGTGCTTCGACAGCGCGGGCAAGGCGTTTCACGCAGACATCTCCGCCGCCCTGCTCGAAGGCTACGAGAGCGTGCGCCCGCTGTTGCCGGAAGAGCGCGCCGCCTTGCCGGTGCTGGCACAGGGCGCGGCGATCCGCTTCACCGCCAGCCGCGCCTATGACTGGCTGAACACGCCCGCCGACGCGCTGGTCACGCGCAAGGACCCGATGGCCTTCGCCCGCCGGCTGGCGTTCTATGCCGATCCCGCCAACGCCGGGGTCTTCGCGTGAAGCACGTCCAGATTTTCACCGACGGCGCGTGCAAGGGCAACCCCGGCAAGGGCGGCTGGGGCGCGCTGCTGCGCATGGGCGAACACGAAAAGGAAATGGCCGGCTCCGAAAAGGAGACGACCAACAACCGCATGGAACTGATGGGCGCTATCAAGGCGCTCGAAGCACTCACGCAGCCCTGCCAGGTGACGCTGCATACCGACAGCAAGTACGTGCTGGACGGCATTACCAAGTGGGTCTTCGGCTGGCAGAAAAACGGCTGGAAGACCGCGGACAGGAAACCGGTCAAGAACGACGACCTGTGGCGCGCGCTGGTCGCGGCCGCCCGGCCGCACAAGATCGAATGGGTCTGGGTTAAGGGCCATGACGGCCACCCCGAGAACGAACGGGTGGACCGTCTGGCCAGCGACGCCGCGCAAGCCGCCTGAACGCGGCCGCGCGGCGCTTTGCGCCTGAGCGCTTATGCGACGGTGGTATCTTCCACCGGCGCAGAGGGCCCATTCTTCTGGATCGATTCGATCGCGCTCTTCGCGCTCGCCTTGCTGGAATAGCCTTCGGTCCAGAAAATGGTTTCGCTGTTGTAGCAGAAATAGGCCACGAACTCGCCGGCCTTGTTCTTCCGGATTTCAAAACGATGCGCCATCTCACCCGCTCCTTCGCGCTGGATCAGTCAGGATCAGCCCCCGCGCACGGGATAGCACGCGGCTTGGCTGCGCAAAGAGGCTATCGTCAATCGCCACCGGAATGGTGATTTTGCGAACGTCGGACCGTCAGGCAGCCATGGCGAAGCGCGACGGGGCATAGCGCGCCCGGTCGATCCCCGCCGTCATCGCGTCGTCCGGGTGTCCCAGCAGGATTTGCGCCGCCAGCCGGGCCGCCGCCGGCGCGGTCTGGATGCCAAATCCGCCTTGCCCGGCGAACCAGAAGAACCCTTCGCGCACCGGATCGAAGCCATAGACGGGCAAGCGATCGGGGGCGAAGCTGCGCAGGCCCGCCCAGCGTCGCTCCAGCGCGGCGATGCGCCAGTCCAGCACATGTTCGAAGCGATCGATCGCCACCGCCACGTCCAGTTCCTCGGGCGCGGCATCGCACGGCACATCGGGAATCTCGTCGTGCGGCGAAAGCCACAGCCGGCCGGCCTGCGGCTTGAAATAGAAGTCTCCGTTGATGCCCAGCGTCAGCGGCATGTCGGCCAATGCTTCGGGATCGGTGCGCAACTGTACGATCGTGCGCCGCAGGGGCAGGATTCCGACCGGGGCCGCTCCGGCGAGCGTTGCGACCTCGTCCGCCCACGCGCCGGCGGCATTGACCACAATCGCCGCGCGCGCTGCTCCTGCACCCTGCCCTTCGCCCCAGACGACGCGCCACCCCGCCGCCTCGCGCTCCACCGCCGAAACCCGCGCGCGGACACGCAGCACGGTTCCGGCCCGGCGCCCGATGGCCAGGTAATGCTGGTGCAGCCCGGCTACGTCGATGTCCGAACAATCCGGCTCCCAGGTCGCGAAAGCCCACTCGGGGCGCAAGCCGGGCACGCGCGCGTCCATCGCCGCGCGGCTTTGCCATTCGATGTGAATCCCCATCGCGCCGAAGCTTTCGGCATAGGCTTCGAGCTTGTGCCGGTCCTCGGCCGTCGCGATGCTCAATGCCCCGCGTGGCGACAGGAAGCCATGCTCGCGCAGGTACCCGCCCGACGCCATCGTCAGCGGAACGACTCCGGGGCCGCCGTAGGTTTCCTCCCAGAACGCCGCCGACCGGCCGGTGGTGTGATAGCCCGGTGCATCCTCCGCCTCGATGACCAGCACGCGGGCGTAAGGTGCAAGTTCGGCGGCAAGGCTGGCGCCGGCCATGCCCGCGCCGATCACGGCAATATCGAAAGTCTCGGTGGTCACGGGTTGCGGCAGAGTCCTGAAGTCAGCGTTCGATGGGTCAACGTGCGATAGCCGGTGCCATGCGGTCGAGGAAATCGTCGATCGTCGCGATTACCCGATCGCGCACGGAATCGACCTCGCGCAGCAGCTCGTGGCGGCCTTCACGGCCCCAGCTCACGAGTTGCGCGCGCGGCAACCGCGCTGCGGCCCGCGCGATTGCGCGGTAGCCGACCAGCGCATCGTGCCGCGCGCCGAGGATCAGCACCGGAAGGTCGACCGCTTCCAGCGCGCCCGGCTGCTCCATCCCGCGAATCGAGGCGACCGCCCGTTCCACCCAGCGCCAGGTTCCAGGCCCGATCGCCAGCGCGGGGCGCTGTTCCTTCCACCACAGCTCGTCCGCGTACCGGTCGGCATCGTGCGTCAGCAGGACATGACGGCCCGCCGGGGACGAGCCCGGCTTCTCGCTGGTCTTCCACGCCAGCCGCCCCGGATCGCCGATCCGGCACATGAAGCGCGCCAACGCCTGATGCAGCGCCGAAGGACCAGGCGTGGTCAGCCCCAGCATCGGCGCACTGAGCACGACCGCGACCGGATCGATCCGCCGTTCCACGACGGCCCGCAGCACGAGATGCCCGCCCATCGAATGGCCGACGATCACGTGCGGCCCCGGAGTCTGCGCCCGCCAGTCGGACCAGAACGCGGCCAGATCGTCGATCCACACGCCGAAATCGCGGACATCGCCCGCTAGGGGATTGTCCCCATACCGCCCCGAAGCGCCCTGCCAGCGCCAGTCGGCCGCGGTTACGCGCCAGCCCTGCCGATGCCAGTGATCCAGCGTCTCGAGGTACTTTTCATAGAAATCCCCGCGTCCCGGCATGAACAGAAGCGACCCGCGAACGGTGGCGGCGCCTTCCGGGGCCGGCTGCCAATCGATGCGCCGGATGGCATGGCCGTCGCGCGCGGACCACCATGCTTCCGTCGCCGCGGCGGGAATCGCTCTCCGATCGATGTTCACCGCCATGCAGGTCCGATCCCCATCGGGCCAGAATCGACGGAAATCCCCGCCGACTCTTGGTTACCGTTTGGTAAGTGGTTGTCGCGTAAGGCATAGCCCATGCAGGGCAATTTCATCGTTTACGGACTGGTCGGAGCCTTGGCAATCGCGCTGCTGGTTGCCGCTTTCACCGATATCCGTCGCCGCCAGATCGACAACTGGCTGAACGCCGCCATCGCGCTGGCCGCGCCCGCGTTCTGGTTCGCGATGGGCTGGCATGTCTGGCCGGACATCGCCGTGCAGATCGGCGTGGCGCTGTTAACCTTCGCCATCCTCGCCGGCCTGTTCGCATTGCGGGTCATGGGCGGCGGCGACGTGAAGCTGCTCGCCGCGCTGGCGCTGTGGATACCCGGCAAGCTGTTCCTGCAATTGCTGGTGATCATGGCGCTGACGGGAGGAATCCTGACGATCGTGCTGGGCGGCTGGCACGTGATGCGGCGGCAGAAGGACAAGCTGAAAATCCCCTACGGCGTAGCGATCGCCGCCGGCGGGCTGTGGATCATCGGCACTACCAACTGGGCCGCTTTGCAAGCCGTTTCGGCAGGATAGGCCAATTTTAACCAATTTCCCTGAAAAGGCGCAAATCCGGACAAGAGGGCGGGATAGAAGGCCATGGATAGAAAGAAGCTGTTTCTGCTGGTGGGGGCGCTGATCGTCGCGATCGGCACGGCCTTTGCGGCAAGGAGCCTGCTCTCAGGCGGCGCACCGACGCCGCAGGCCGAGGCTGCCGCGAAAATCGAAAGCGGTCCCAAGGTACTGGTAGCCAAGCGGGCGTTGCCGCTGGGCACGATCATCACCGCGGATGCGATCGGCTACCAGCCCTGGCCCAAGGATCTCGTGCAGGATGCCTATTTCGTCGAAGGCGAAGCGGACATGGCGAAGATGCTCGGCACCGTGGTGCGCCAGCCGATCACGGCAGGCGAACCGGTAACGCGCGGATCGCTCGTCTCGCCGGGCGATCGCGGCTTCCTCGCCGCCGCGCTCGGGCCGGGCATGCGCGCCGTGACCATCGCGGTTTCGGACCACACCGCGGTCGCCGGCTTCGTGTTCCCCGGCGATCATATCGACCTTGTCCTGACGCAATCGGTCAAGGGTGCGGAAAATCAGGCCGCGCTGCAGACGTCGGAAACCATCCTCAAGAACCTGCGCGTGCTGGCGACCGACCAGTCGACCGAACAGGAAACCGTGGACGGCAAAACCCGCGTCCACACCTTCGGCACGGTAACGGTCGAAGTGACGCCCAAGATCGCGGAAAAGATCGCCGTCGCCCAGACGCTGGGCACGATCAGCCTCTCGCTCCGCTCGATCGCCGACAATTCGGCCGACCTGGAACAGGCGCTGGCATCGGGCCAGGTCAAGATCCCGGCGGGCGCCACCAAGGCCGACGAGGAAAAGCTGATCAAGCAGGCGATGCACCAGCCGGTCGAGAACGGTTCCAGCTTCGTCACCGGCGGCGACGTCTCGCGCTTCCAGCGCAAGACCATGCCATCGATGGTGCCGGCTGGCTTCGGAACGCACGGCATGGCCGCCGGCGCGCCCCCGATGGCCGCCCCGGCCGGAGCGCCGATCATCATCAACCGCGGCCCGATCGTCAGGATCACCCGCGGCAAGGACACCGAAACCGTCGCGGTAGGGGCAAACTGAGATGGATCAGCACATCCCCGCGCAGGCGAAAGGCAAGACCATGAAAGCCCGCATCACCTTCCCGCTGCTTCCGGCCGCGCTGCTCGTCACGCCGCTGGCCCTGGCAGGCGCACTGGACGCGGCAAGCGCCCAGAGCGTGACCAGCCCGGCACGCAGCATCGCCATCGCCATTGGCCGCGGTGAACTGATCACCCTGCCGGGCCGGATGTCGGACGTGTTCGTCGCCAACAACGACATTGCCGACGTGCAGGTCAAGGCCACGAACCAGCTCTATGTGTTCGGCAAGGCCGGCGGCGAAACCACTGTCTATGCCAGCAACGGCAAGGGCGACGTGATCTGGTCGGCCAACGTCCGCGTCGGCACCAATATCGACAGCGTGGACCAGATGCTCCACCTGGCGATGCCCGACGCCAAGATCTCGACGGCAACGATGAACAACACCGTGCTGCTGACCGGCACCGTCGGCGCGCCGGAAGACGCGGCCGAGGCCGAACGGCTGGTGAAGGCGTTCGTGGGTGAAAAGACCCAGGTCATCAGCCGCCTGAAGCTGGCCACGCCCCTGCAGGTCAACTTGCAGGTACGCATCGCCGAAGTCAGCCGCTCAGTGGTCAAGTCGCTGACGTCGAATATCACCTCGATCGACGGCACCGGCGGTTTCAAGTTCGGCATCGGTCAGGGATCGGCTGCTTCCACCTTCCATCCCGGCGCCCCTCTGGGTGTGGGTTCGAGCGTCAGCTACTATGGCGTCGACCCGTCGACCGGGCAGGTCGCGCTGCTTCCGGGCACCACGGTTAACCCCGCGTCCACCGGCACCACGCTGGCGGCGGCGGGCAAGCTGTTCGGGCTGGGCATGCTGGCCAAGCTGGATGCGGCCGAAACGGTCGGCCTCGCAACCACGCTGGCGCAGCCCAACCTCACCACGATGTCGGGCGAGACCGCCGATTTCCTGGCGGGCGGCGAATTCCCGATCCCGATGAGCCAGGGCCTTGGCACGACCTCGGTCGAATACAAGCGCTATGGCGTGAGCCTGTCCTACACGCCGACGGTGCTCTCCAACGGCCGCATCTCGATGCGCGTGCGCCCGGAAGTGTCCGAGCTGTCCTCGCAGGGCGCCGTGCAGATTTCCGGCTTCACCATCCCCGGGCTGACCGTGCGCCGCACGGAAACGACGGTGGAACTGGGTTCGGGCCAGAGCTTCATGATCGCGGGCCTGATGAACAGCAACTCGCAGAACAACATCCAGAAGCTGCCCGGCGCCGGCGACATCCCGATCCTGGGCACGCTGTTCCGTTCGACCGGGTTCAAGCGCGGTGAGACCGAACTGGTGATCGTCGTCACCCCCTATCTGGTGAACCCGGTGGACGCGAACCAGATCAAACTGCCGACCGACGGCTTCCAGACCGCCAACGAGGTCCAGCGCATCCTTGGCAACATGGAAAGCGACAGCGTCAGCGGCAAGCAGGGCCTGCACCCCACCGAAAAGCCGGGCAGCGTGCAGTCCGGTTCGCAGGTCGGCGCGCTGGACAAGCCATCGGCGCCCTCCGCATCCGCCGACAAGGCCGCGCCCGAACCGCGCAACGCCCGTCGTTCCGGCAAGAGCGCCGAGGCACCCGCCCCCGGCTTCAGCATCAATTGAGAGAGGGACGACCGATGCCCGTAACTTCCAACCGCCCTGTCAGCGTCCGTCTCGCCGGGGCCGCCATCGCCCTTTCGCTTGGCCTTGCCCTTTCCGGCTGCGGCGGCATGCCGACCAACCGGTCGCTCGAAAGCGTTCACCAGCCCGTGGTGGAGCGCAACCTCTATACGTTCGACGTCAACACCCTGACGGGCGGCGGCGTTCCAGTTGCGGACCAGCGCCGTCTGGCCGACTGGTTCGAGACGCTGGGCCTCCGCTATGGTGACCGCGTTTCGGTGGATGATCCCGTCCAGTCGGGCGCGACGCGTACGGCGGTTGAGGCCGTGGCCGCGCGCTTCGGGCTGTTGCTGGCCGATACCGCGCCGGTGACCGAGGGCGTGGTGCCGGTGGGCATGGCGCGCGTGGTCATTACCCGCACCACCGCCAGCGTGCCCGGCTGCCCGGACTGGTCCGCCAAGTCGGATGCCAATTTCGGCAATGGCGCTTCGTCCAATTTCGGTTGCGCGACCAACGCCAACCTTGCCGCGATGGTGGCGGACAAGGAACACCTTGTCCACGGCGCAACCGGCACCGGCGATACGGTGGTGATGAGCTCGACCAAGGCCATCAGCACCTATCGCGACGCCAAGCCGACGGGCGGTGGTGGCACCACCGTCAAGCAGCAGTCGAGCCAGTCGGGAGTGAACTAAGCCATGAACGCGCCCTTCAAGAACGGCAATCGCGATACGTTCGCCGCCTTCATGTGCGACGACGCGGCGCTGGATGTCCTGCGGTCGATCGTGGTCGACATGGGCTGGCAGCCTGAAAAGTGCAACAAGGGCGGCCTGCGCAACGCGATCCAGTCGCTCTCGATCACGGCCAGCCCGGCGATCCTTATGGTCGACCTTTCGGAAAGCGGCGATCCGCTGACCGACATCAACGCGCTGGCCGAAGTCTGCGAACCCGGCACGGTGGTGATCGCCGTCGGCCAGGTCAACGACGTGCGGCTCTATCGCGATCTGGTTGCCTCGGGCATCCAGGACTATCTGCTGAAGCCGCTGTCGCCCAACCAGGTCCGCGATGCGCTGGTCCAGGCCCAGGCGATCTTCGCCGCGCCCAAGACCAGCGATGCCGGTGCGATCAAGCGCCACATCTCGACCGCCGTTGTCGGCACGCGTGGCGGCGTCGGCGCGTCGACGATCGCAACCTCGCTGGCCTGGCTGTTCAGCTCCGACCAGAAGATGCCGACCGCGCTGCTCGATCTCGACGTTCACTTCGGCACCGCCGCGCTGACGCTCGATCTCGAACCGGGCCGTGGCCTGACCGACGCGATCGACAATCCCAGCCGCATCGACGGGCTGTTCATCGAACGCGCGATGATCCGCGCGAACGACAATCTTGCGATCCTGTCCGCGGAAGCGCCGATCAATGCGCCGCTGATGACCGACGGGGCGGCCTTCGTGCAGTTGCAGGAGGAATTCCGCCACGCGTTCGAAATGACCGTGATCGACATGCCCCGCAACATGCTGATCAACTTCCCGCACCTGCTGGGGGAAGTGAACGTGGCGGTCGTGGCAACGGAACTGACGCTGGCCGGCGCGCGCGACGCGATCCGCCTGCTGTCGTGGCTGAAGGGCAACGCGCCCCACGCGCAGGCGCTCGTGGTGGTCAACAAGGTCCACGCCGGCATCGGCGAAATCAGCAAGACGGACTTCGAAGCCTCGATCGAACGCAAGATCGACTTCATGATCCCCTATGACGCCAAGGCCGCCGCCAACGCGGCCAAGCTGGGCCAGACGTTCCTGGGCGCCAACCGCAACATCAAGGCCACGACGGTCATCGCCGAGATCGGCAAGGCGATCGTCAACGCGGGCGACGATGCGGACATGAAGCCCGTTGCCGCAGGCGCGGCGGGCAAGGCTTCGCTGCTGAGCAAGTTCGATCTGAAGAAGATGCTCGCGGCCAAGAAGGGCAAGGCGGCCGCCCCGGCCTCCTGATCCCGCCCCGGCCCTGGCGCACGACAATGAAGCCACCTTTCCGCCCCCGACAGGCCGGAAGGTGGCGGTTTGAGGTAAGAAACCGATGCCGATGAACACCCTGCCCCTGATCGTCGTCGTCTTCGGCGTGCTGGCGCTGTTCGGCATCGGCTATGCCCTCTTCCTGGGGCCTTCGCCCGCCAAGGAAAGCCAGCGCCGGCTTCAGGCCGTGCGTTTCCGCCATTCGGAAAGCGCTTCCGACAAGATGGAAGCGCAATACCGCAAGGCCGTGGCCGCGCGGAAGCCAACCACCTATCGCATCGCCGGATCGGCATCGCGGTCCGAAGCCCTAGCGCTGCGCCTGCACCGCACGGGCAAGGGCTGGACGCTGACGCAGTACGTCTATGCCTCGATCGGGCTGGGCGTTGCCGTCATGGCGCTGGCCACGCTCAAGACCGGGGCACCGTTGCTGGGCCTGGGCGCCGGTATCCTTGTTGGTGCCGGCCTGCCCCACATGATCGTCAACCGCGCGATCAACAAGCGTACCAACGCCTTTGTCACCCGCTTTCCCGATGCGCTGGAACTGCTGGTGCGCGGCCTGCGCTCCGGCCTGCCGATCAGCGAAACGCTGACCGTCGTGGCAAACGAACTTCCCGGCCCGGTGGGCGAGGAATTCAAGCTGGTAACCGACCGCATCAAGGTGGGCCGGACGATGGACGAAGCAATGCAGGAAACCGGCGATCGGCTGGACCTTCCGGAATTCAACTTCTTCTGCATCACGCTGGCCATCCAGCGCGAAACCGGCGGCAACCTTGCCGAAACGCTGGCGAACCTGGCCGACGTGCTGCGCAAGCGCGCCCAGATGAAGCTCAAGATCAAGGCGATGAGCTCGGAATCCAAAGCTTCCGCCTACATCATCGGTTCGCTGCCGTTCATCGTGTTCGGGCTGATTTACTGGATCAACCCGGCCTACATGCTGAAATTCTTCACCGACGAACGCCTGATCGTCATCGGCCTGGGCGGCATGGTCTGGCTCAGCCTGGGCGGCTTCATCATGGCCAAGATGGTCAACTTCGAGATCTGAGCGAGGGAAACGCACACCATGGATGCCCCGCACGGCCCCACCCTCCTCGGCTTCGACGTCCTTGCCGTCGGCTCGATCCTTGCCGGCGTCGCCGCGGCGGCGGTGATGCTCGCCATCTACGCCGCGATCACGGTCAAGGACCCGATGGCCAAGCGCGTCAAAGCGCTGAACGAACGCCGCGAACAGCTCAAGGCCGGTATCGTGACCTCCAACACGCGCAAGCGTGCGAGCATCGTCCACCGCAACGAGACAACCGATATCATCCGCACGTTCCTCGAAAAGATGAGCGTGCTGCAGGACAGCCAGCTTGCGACCATCCAGCAGAAGCTGGCGCAGGGCGGCATCCGCAAGAAGGAATGGGCCGTCGCGGTCATCCTTGGCCGCATGATCGGACCGATCGTGCTCGGCCTGATCGCCGCGCTGGTGATCTACGGCATCAACTACTTCCCCGAATGGGGCAGCTTCAAGCGCTTCATGGCGTTCGCGGTCATCGTGATCCTGGGCTACAAGGGGCCTGACCTGTTCGTGCAGAACCTCATTGGCAAGCGCACCTCCGCAATCCGCAAGGGATTGCCCGATGCGCTGGACCTCCTGGTCATCTGCGCCGAAGCCGGCCTCACGGTCGACGCCGCATTCAATCGCGTGGCGCGCGAACTGGGCCGCGCCTATCCCGAACTGGGCGATGAGTTCGCGCTGACCGCGATCGAACTGTCGTTCCTGACCGAGCGGCGGCAGGCCTTCGAGAACCTGGCCTATCGCGTGAACCTGGAATCGGTGAAGGGCGTGACCACCACGATGATCCAGACCGAGCGCTACGGCACGCCGCTGGCATCGGCGCTGCGTGTGCTGTCCGCCGAGTTTCGCCACGAACGCATGATGCGCGCCGAGGAAAAGGCCGCGCGCCTGCCCGCGATCATGACCGTGCCGCTGATCCTGTTCATCCTGCCGACGCTGTTCATCGTGATCCTTGGGCCGGCGGCCTGTTCGATCAGCGACAACTTCATCAACCGCAAGTAAGCGTCCGCAAACCGCATCGTCCCAGCTTGTGCTGGGACGATGCGGGCTAGAAGCGCACGACTTGTTGCTCGATCGCGCCGAACACCGCACGTCCCTTGGCATCGCGCGCCTCGATCCGCAGCGTTTCTCCCACGGCGACCGGCACGACGCCGAGCGGCGCGGTGGCAACCAGTGTCCCCGCGCACAGCCGCCGTGTGGTGGCCAGATGTGCGATCTGCGCGCCAAGATCGGACACGGCATCACTGGCAAGCCGCTCGACCGGTTCGGCGCCACGCTCGACCGAAAGCGGCAGGTGCAGCCGGCCGCCCTGCCATGCCTCACCCAGACCGTCGGGCGTGACGAACACCGGCGAAAAATGGCGCGCCGCCAGTGCCGGCACGCCCTCTGCCCCGCGCAGCACGAGATCATCAACCAGCCCAACCAGCCTGATCCGCGCCAGCGCATCGGCGGCGGAAACGCCTTGCGGCACGTCACCCGTTACCGCGACGATGCCGATCTCGATTTCGGCCGGCTGCCCGTTCCCGGACAAAGTCAGCGGATCACGGCCGCCGCGCAGATCGTCGCTGGACGTCCGGACCGCACCGGTGAACGCGGCAAAGGTGCGGGGCAGCGGCGCGGCCGCCTCGCGCTCGTGAAACCGCTTGCGCGGGATCGCGCCATGTTCGAGTTCAATCGCCAGCGATTCCAGCACCGGAGCGTTGCGATCCCAGGAATCGAGCAGATCGCGCAAGGTTGGCACGATGTGGTCCGCATCCGCATACCAGGCCAGATCGTTGGAGACGATGATCAGTCTGCCGTCCCGGCCCTGTGGTAGCGAAGTCAGCTTCATCTGCGTTCTCCCTCGATTACCCGCGCCGCCTTCAGCAGCTTGTCGAGCATCACGCGCAGACGTTGCGTCTCGCGCTCGGTGAGCGCGGAGAATATCCGCTCGTAGATTTCCTGCGCCTGCGGCCACAGACGATCGTACATGGCGCGGCCGGCTTCGGTAAGCATAAGATGATGCGACCGTCCGTCGGCAACGTTGGGACTGCGGCTGACCAGCCCGCGATCTTCCAGCACCTTGCAGGCGCGGTTGACAGCCACCTTGTCCATCAGCGTCACGCGCACCAGTTCGCGCTGGGTCAGCGATCCCGCATCACCCAGCACCGCCAGCACGCGCCATTCCGGGATCTTGAGGCCGAATTCGTTCTTGTATTCGCCGGAAATGAGATCGGTTACCGCATTGGCGGTAACAGCCATGCGATAGGGTATGAACTCATCGAGACGGGTCTGCTTTCCGGCCATAAGATCGCTTCACATGAAACCAACCTGACTCGCAAGCGAAACAATGTTGTCTGCGAAAAGGGCGATGCCATTAATTCAAGCGAAGCCGGCCGGTCGCACGACATTTTCTTTAGGCGGGCATCGGCCCGCCTGCCTTGGTCCTTCCCGTGATCGCGCGTTTCAACGCGCCAGAATACCGGCCATGATGATGTCGATGGTATGTTCGCGATAGCGGTCGCGCAGTTCTTCGGTCAGCGTATCCTGATCAAAGCAGTGCCGCAGGACCAGTCGCGCGGAAAAGAAACGGTCGGCAGCTCCCGTCAGCGTGAAGTAGAAAAGCTGCGCATCGATCGGCCGGAACACACCGGCCTTGACGCCTTCGTCGATCAGCCGTTCGTAGGCGAGGTGAAGCGGCGTCAGGTATTGCGCGGCGATCCGCTTCGCTTCCGCATCGTCGCTGTCGCGGACCAGCCGCATCAGCAGGCGATTGAGATAGGGATAGGCGTAGAAGGTTTCGATGACCTTGGAGATATGGCGTCGCAGCTTGGCTTCGGGCGCCATGTCGTCCTTGGTCACCAGCGCATCGACACTGCGGACGATGGCTTCCATGTCCCGGTCCAGCAAGGCTTTGAGCAGACCGGCCTTGTTACCGAAATAGTATTTCACCAGCGCCGAGTTCAGCCCCGAACGCAACGAAAGCTCGGACAGGGAAATGTCCACCAGATCGCCTTCGCGCATGATCGCGGAAGCCGTCTGGAGCAGCAACTCGCGCGCGCCGGGCGTATCCATCGTGTCCTGTTTCCTGTTCGTCTCGGTCATTCCCAGTCCGGCTCGTCCCACCATGGATAAAAGGCGGGCATATCCGATGAAACGCGTCCGGGGTAGCGGGGAGCGCGTTTTTCAAGAAAACTAGCCACACCTTCCTGTGCATCGCTGCCGCGCGACAGGGTGTAGATGGCCCGGCTGTCGACGCGGTGCGCCGCCATCGGGTGGTCCGCCGCCGCATTGCGCCACAACATCGCGCGGGTCATGGCCACGGACACGGCGCTGGTATTATCGGCAATCTCGCGCGCGAGGCCCCTGGCCGCATCGAGCAGTTCGCCAGGCTCGTGCAGCGATCGGACGAGGCCGCCGCGCAAAGCTTCCTCGGCATCGAACACGCGGCCGGTCATGGTCCATTCCAGCGCCTGGGGCAGCCCCACGATGCGCGGCAGGAACCAGCTCGACGCCGCTTCGGGCACGATGCCGCGCCGCGCGAAAACGAGGCCGAAACGCGCCGTCTTCGACGCGAGCCGGATGTCCATCGGCAACTGCATGGTAACGCCCACGCCCACCGCCGCACCATTCACGGCGGCGATGATCGGCTTCTTCGACCGGTAGAGCCGCAAGGTCAAAAGCCCGCCACTGTCGCGCACCCGTGGGTCCGACAGGTCCGTGACCTGTTCATCGCTGGAGAACGGCCCGCCCTTGCCATCGGGGGTGAGGTCCGCCCCCGCGCAGAAGGCGCGATCACCGACCCCGGTGACGATCACGACCCGCACCGCGTCATCGGCATCAGTGCGGTCGAACGCGTCGATGACTTCCTGCATCATCGTGCCCGTGAAGGCATTCATCTTCTCGGGTCGGTTGAGCGTCAGCGTGGCGATGCCCTCCTCGATATCGAGGAGGATCTGCGAATAGCCGGTCATCGTTCTCTCCCGGGGATGGAAGGGCGCGTCCGTTGCCGCGCCCTTCCCGTGTTCTGGTATCAGCGCGGCGCCATGCGGATGGCACCGTCGAGCCGCACGTCCTCGCCGTTGAAATAGCCCGTCTCGATCATGCAGAGCGCGAGGTTGGCGTATTCCTCGGGCATGCCGAGCCGCTTGGGGAACGGAACGGAGGCGGCCAGCGCATCCTTCACGTTCTGCGGCGCGGCCGCCAGCAGCGGCGTGTTGAAGATGCCCGGCAGGATCGTGTTGACGCGGATGCCTTCGCCCATGAGGTCGCGCGCGATCGGCAGGGTCATGCCGACGACGCCACCCTTCGAGGCCGAATAGGCCGCCTGGCCCATCTGGCCGTCTTCCGCGGCGACCGACGCGGTGTTGACGATCGCGCCGCGCTCACCGAACTCGTCACACGGATCAAGCGTCAGCATGCCGGCCGCCGACTTGGCGATGCAGCGGAACGTGCCGACCAGGTTGATCTGGATGATCCAGTTGAAGGCATCCATCGGGAAGTGCTTGACCTCGCCGGTTTCCTTCGAGCGGCTGGCGGTCTTGATCGCGTTGCCGGTGCCGGCGCAGTTGACGAGGATGCGTTCCTGGCCGTGCGCCGCGCGCGCCTTGGCGAAACCGGCATCGACGCTTTCGTCCGACGTCACGTTCACTTCGCAGAACACGCCGCCGATTTCGGCCGCGACGGCTTCGCCCTTTTCCTTCTGCAGGTCGAAGATGGCGACCTTCACCCCCTTGGCGGCGAGCGCGCGGGCGGTGGCCGCACCCAGGCCGGACGCGCCACCAGTAACGACGGCGGCAACAGTGTTATCAAGCTTCATGGTTCTCAATCCTCTCCCGGAAAACGATTACAGCGCCTCGACGATGGTGACGTTGGCGACGCCGCCGCCTTCGCACATCGTCTGCAGGCCATACTTCTTGCCCCGCGCGCGCAGCGCATGGATCAGCGTCGACATCAGCTTGGTGCCCGATGCGCCGAGCGGATGACCCAGCGCAATCGCGCCACCGTTGACGTTGAGCTTCTCAGGGTCCGCGCCGGTATGCTTGAGCCAGGCGAGCGGCACCGAAGCGAAAGCCTCGTTCACTTCGTAAAGGTCGATGTCGCCGATTTTCATGCCGGCGCGCTGGAGCGCGCGGTCGGTGGCGAACAGCGGTTCTTCCAGCATGATAACGGGATCGCCAGCGGTCACGGTCAGGCTGTGAATGCGGGCGATGGGCGTCAGATTGTAACGCTTGAGCGCCTCTTCCGAAACGACCAGCGCCGCGCTCGAACCGTCGCAGATCTGGCTGGAGGTTGCGGCGGTCAGCGAGCCTTCCGGGGAAAGCAGCTTCACGCCGGCGATGCTTTCCAGCGTCGCGTCGAAACGGATGCCTTCGTCCACGGTGTGCTGCTGTTCGCCTTCGGGCGTTTCGATCGTGATCGGCACGATTTCGTTGGCGAAGGCATTGGCCTGCGTCGCCGCGATGGCCTTCTGGTGGCTGGCGAGCCCGAACCGGTCGAGATCGTCCTTGGTGAAGCCGTGCTTCTGCACGATCATTTCCGCGCCCATGAACTGCGAGAACATGACGTTCGGATACTTGGCCTCAAGGCCCGGCGACTTGTAGTGCCCCAGCCCTTCCTTCATGTGGAACGTGGCGTTGGACCCCATCGGCACGCGGCTCATGCTTTCGACGCCAGCCGCGATCACCACGTCCTGCACGCCCGACATCACCGCCTGCGCCGCGAACTGGATCGCCTGTTGCGAGGAACCGCACTGGCGGTCGATCGTCACCGCCGGAGTGGATTGCGGCAGCAGCTTCGAGGCGAGAACGGCGTTGCGCCCCACCTGCATCGCCTGCTGGCCGGCCTGGGTGACGCAGCCCATGATCACATCGTCCACCGCCGCCGGATCGATGCCGGTGCGCGAAACGATCGCATCAAGGCTTGCCGCCGCCAGATCGACGGGATGAACCCCGGCGAGCCGGCCGCCACGCCGGCCCCCGGCCGTGCGAACTGCATCCACGATATAGGCCGTTGCCATGATCTTCCGACTCCTCTCGGGCAAATGATTTAATCGAACGGTTAAACCGCGCGCGATCCACGGTCAAGCGCCCACACCGCAAGGTTCGCGATCCGCGAGAAGCACGCGGGCCTTTACCCGCAAGCCCTCTCGTCCCAAAGGAAAGGGGTGACTGCCCCCCTCTCTCTCGACGAAAGCGGCTTCATTGCCGCGCTGCGCGCGATGGCGTACGATCCCGCGGCGCGCGGGCTGGTCGACGACGCCGCCGTGCTCGAGTTCGGCGGCGAAGCCCTGGTGCTGACGCATGACATGATGGTCGAAGGCGTGCACTGGCTGCCCACGCAGGACATGGCGGACGTGGCGTGGAAACTCGTCGCCACCAACCTGTCCGACCTTGCTGCCAAGGGAGCGGTGCCGGCGGGCGTTTTGCTGGGCTATATGCTTGGCCGCGATGACGCGCGGTTTCTTGCCGGCTTGCGCGAGGCGCTGGACGCTTTCGATGCGCCCTTGCTGGGAGGCGACACCGTGGCCGCGCCAGCGACGAATGCAACCGGACGGCGCGCGATCGGGCTGACCGCCATCGGCCGTGCCACGCATCGCCCGGTCCCTTCCCGCGCCGGCGCGAGGCCGGGCGATGGGCTGTGGCTGACCGGCCCCGTTGGCGCGGCCATGCTCGGCTTCGAAGCGCTGCAGGCAGGCGGCATCCCGACCGACACCGCAGCCTTCCGCCGTCCCGCGCCGCGCCTGGCCGAAGGCAAGGCGCTCGCACCGCTCGTCAGCGCCATGATGGACGTGTCGGACGGCCTGCTGATCGACAGCGCGCGCCTGGCCGAAGCCAGCGGCGTGACCTTGGCGATCGCGGGCGACGCGGTGCCGCTCCCCGCTGCCCTGCCCGCCACGCGCGCCGCTGACGCCATGCGCTGGGGCGACGACTACGAACTGCTGTTCACCCTGCCGGGCCGCATGACGCCCCCGTGCCCCGCCTGGCGTATCGGGTCGGTCGAGCCGCAAGGCCGGCATCCACTGCTGGTGGACGGCATTCCTCCCGCCGGGCGGCTGGGCTATATCCACGGCGCCTACGACAATTGATCCAGGTCATCGTTTCGCTTGCGAGGCGCGAATAAACCTATAGCCTCCCCGCCCAACCCGCAACGACGGGCAACCGGACACAAAGGCGCCGGATCAATAAAGGGGGATGCTCTCGTGAACCTAGTAACAATTGCAATAGTGTTGGGGTTACTAGCCATCGTCTACGGCTTCGTGACCAGCCGCCAGGTGCTCAGTGCGCCGGCGGGCAATGCCAGAATGCAGGAAATCGCCGCCGCCATCCAGGAAGGCGCGCAAGCCTATCTGAAGCGGCAGTACACCACCATCGCCATTGTCGGCGTTGTGGTCGCGGTGATCGTGGCGGTCTCGCTCGGCGCGGTATCGGCGATCGGCTTCGTGCTTGGCGCGGTGCTCTCGGGCGCGGCGGGGTTCATCGGCATGAACGTGTCGGTCCGCTCGAACGTTCGCACCGCTGCCGCCGCGCAATCCGGCCTGCAGCAGGGCCTCACCCTTGCCTTCCGCGCCGGCGCCATCACCGGCATGCTGGTGGCGGGTCTGGCCCTCCTCGCGATCGCGGTATTCTTCTACTATCTCACCAGCATCGCGGGTGAAGCGGCCAACAGCCGCACCGTCGTCACCGCGCTCACTGCGCTCGCGCTCGGCGCCAGCCTCGTTTCGATCTTCGCCCGTCTGGGCGGCGGCATCTTCACCAAGGCCGCCGACGTCGGCGCCGACCTTGTCGGCAAGGTCGAGGCCGGCATTCCGGAAGATGATCCGCGCAACCCGGCTGTGATCGCCGACAACGTGGGCGACAACGTGGGCGACTGCGCCGGCATGGCCGCCGACCTGTTCGAAACCTATGTCGTCACCATCGGCGCGACCATGATCATGACCGCGCTGCTCGTGAAGAACGCGGCCAACCTCGACGCGCTCATGGCGATCCCGCTGCTGATCGGCGGCGTCTGCATCGTCACCTCCATCATCGGCACCTATTTCGTGAAGCTCGGCTCCTCGAACAACATCATGGGCGCCATGTACAAGGGCTTCTTCGTTACCGCCCTGCTCTCGGTTCCGGCGATCTGGTTCGCCATGAACCACGCGCTGGGCGGCGACATGGAAGCCAGCACCACGTACCAGGCGTTCGGCCATGACTATGCGTTCACCGGCCGCTCGCTGTTCTACGCGGGCTTCGTCGGCCTTGCGCTGACCGGCCTGATCATCTGGATCACCGAATACTACACCGGCACCAGCTACCGCCCGGTGAAGTCGATCGCCAAGGCCTCGGTCACCGGGCACGGTACCAACGTGATCCAGGGCCTGGCCATTTCGATGGAAGCCACCGCGCTTCCCGCGCTGGCGATCGTCGCCTCGATGATCATCACCTACAAGCTCGCCGGTCCGCTCGGCATCGCCTATGGCGCCACCGCCATGCTCGCGCTCGCCGGCATGGTCGTCGCGCTCGATGCCTATGGTCCGGTCACGGACAACGCCGGCGGCATCGCCGAAATGGCCGGGCTCGACGATTCGGTCCGCGAAAAGACCGACGCGCTCGATGCCGTGGGCAACACCACCAAGGCGGTCACCAAGGGCTACGCAATCGGCTCCGCCGGTCTCGCCGCGCTGGTGCTGTTCGCCGCATACACCACCGACCTGCGCGAATTCTTCCCGAGCCTGAGCGTCGATTTCAGCCTCGAGAATCCTTACGTTATCGTCGGCCTGCTGCTCGGCGCGCTGCTGCCCTACCTGTTCGGCGCGATGGGCATGACTGCGGTCGGCCGGGCCGCCGGCGATGTCGTCGTCGACGTGCGGGATCAGTTCCGCGACAATCCGGGCATCATGGAAGGCACTTCGAAGCCCGACTATGCCCGCACCGTGGACCTGGTGACCAAGGCCGCGATCAAGGAAATGATCGTGCCCTCTCTGCTCCCGGTCCTCGCGCCGATCGTGGTGTACTTCGTGATCTCGTGGGTCGCGGGGCAGGACAACGGCTTTGCGGCGCTGGGCGCATTGCTTCTCGGCGTGATCGTCGGCGGCCTCTTCGTCGCCCTGTCGATGACATCGGGTGGCGGCGCGTGGGACAACGCCAAGAAGTACATCGAGGACGGCCACCACGGCGGCAAGGGATCGGAAGCGCACAAGGCGGCCGTGACGGGCGATACCGTGGGCGATCCCTACAAGGATACCGCCGGTCCGGCGGTCAATCCGATGATCAAGATCACCAACATCGTCGCGCTGCTGTTGCTTGCGGCGCTGGCAGGCCATAGCATGGTCTGATCATAACGTCCGGCCCGAGTCGGGGAGAAAGCGACCCCGCCCGTTCATACGGGCGGGGTCATTTCATTTCGGTGCGATCATTAACATAACTTTCGGTCCTTGCTGGTAGCCCGGATACGCGGTTTTGATTCCGCAGGCAGCCCAGGGCCAGAAGACAGTTTCGTGAGCGCGCAACCTTTCATCGAACGCCGATCCCGGCAGCGCCTTGCGCCAGCACCGGCACATGCCGTCATCACGGGCGATTCCGCGCTTATCGTCGCGCCGTGGAACAGTTGGGTCGATGCCGAGGCGGTACGGCGCTGGGATGCCCTGGCGCGCGATGCCTCCACGCCCAACCCGTTCTTCGAAAGCTGGTATCTGCTGCCCGCTCTGCGCCGTTTCGACCCCGCAGGCACGGTTCGGATCGCCCGGCTGGAAAGGGGCGGCGAACTGATCGGGCTGATGCCGCTGGCGCCTTCCTGGCGCTATGGCCGGTGGCCGCTGCCGCATCTGGGCAACTGGCTCCACCCCAATTGCTTCCTGGGCGCGCCCTTGGTCGCTCGCGGGGACGAGCCGTCATTCTGGCGCGCCTTGCTGGCCTGGGCCGATGCCAATGCCGGTCCGGCCCTGTTCCTGCACCTTGCGCTGCAACCGCTGGACAACGGCCTGATCGGCAGCCTTTACGCGATCGGCGCGGAACAGGGCAGGCGCATCGCGCTGGTGCATCGGGAAGAACGCGCGCTGCTGTGTTCCCGGCTTGCGCCCGACGATTACCTGCAGCGCGCGGTGCCGGGCAAGAAGCGCAAGGAATACCGCCGGCAACAGGCCCGCCTGTCCGAACTGGGAGCGCTGGAGTTCCACCGCGAAGATGGAATCGAGCGGGTCGCTTCGTGGGTCGAGCAATTCCTGACGCTGGAAGCCGAAGGCTGGAAAGGCCGTTCGGGCAGCGCGCTGGCCTGCGCGCCGCAAACCGAACTGCTGTTCCGCGAGGCGATGAACGATGCCGCCCATCGTGGACTGCTCGAACGCCTGAGCCTCACCCTTGACGGACAGCCGATCGCCATGCTGGCGAACTTCCTGACGGCGCCCGGCGCCTTTTCCTTCAAGACCGCTTTCGACGAACGCTATGCCCGTTTCTCGCCCGGCGTCCTCCTCCAGCTGGAAAACCTGGCCATGCTGGAACGCGAAGATATTGCGTGGTGCGACAGTTGCGCCGCAGCCGATCACCCGATGATCGACTCGCTGTGGATGGAACGCCGCTCGATCGGCCGCATTTCCATCGCCATCGGCGGAACAACCCGCCGCGCCGCGTTCGAACGGCTGGTGGCCATGGAACTCAACCGCAATCCCGCAGGGATCATCCCATGAAACCAGACCACGGATCGTTTGACGCAAGCCGCGCCCTGCCCGTCTTCACCGACGAAGCCCGCGCCGCCTTCGCCACATCCTATCCCGAACAACCGCACAAGCTGACGCACCGGCTGGGCGATCACCCACTGATGGCGCTGGACGCGCTGGCGACGCTGGCCGAAGCGCTGCCGGCAGCATCGGTGGAATACAACCGCGCGGACCTGCCCGTCGGGTTGAACGGCGCGAAGGCCGAAGGCAACGGCCTGGGCATCGGCGATACGATCCGCAACATCGCGTCGACCGGCAGCTGGGCGGCGCTCAAGAACATCGAACAGGTGCCCGCCTATGGCGAACTGCTGGCAAGCCTGCTGGAAGAACTGCGCCCGACGATCGAGGCCCGCACCGGCGCGATGCTGAAGCCGCAAGGCTTCGTCTTCGTCACCAGCCCCGATGGCGTCACGCCCTATCACTTCGATCCGGAACACAACATCCTGCTGCACTTGATGGGCAGCAAGGTGATGACGATGTTCCCGGCGGGCGATGCCTTCTACGCCCCCGACGAAACGCACGAGACCTATCACACCGGCGGCGGGCGCGAACTCTACTGGCGCGACGAGCTGGCGGCAGGCGGGCGCGAATGGGCGCTATCCCCCGGCGAGGCGCTGTTCGTGCCGGTGATGGCACCGCATTTCGTGCGCAACGGCCCCGCGCCTTCGGTATCGCTATCGATAACCTGGCGTTCGGAATGGAGCTTTGCCGAAGCCGATGCGCGGGCCTTCAACGGACTGCTGCGCAGGAATGGCCTGAATCCCCGCGCGCCCGGCCGGTGGCCCGCAAGCAACAGGGCCAAAGCTTTCAGCTGGCGCCTTTATGCCAAGGCAAAGGGTTTGCGTTGACGTAAACGGCAGGCTCGCGCATGGGAGCGCGATGAACGACGCATCCCCTGCCCCCCAGCTTTCCGGCGAGGAACTTGTCAGCGGCCTGCTGCGCCTGCTCGACGTTGATGATCTGGGCGGCGACCGATTCCTTGGCAGCCGCAAGCCCGGCGGCGTCGGCCGAGTCTTCGGCGGACAGGTCATTGGACAGGCACTCGCGGCGGCCGAACGCACCGTGCCGGAGGATCGCCCGGTCCATTCGCTTCACGCCTATTTCCTGCGCGGCGGCAACGAGGACTACGAGATCGATTTCCGCGTCGAGCGCGATCTCGATGGTGGCAGCTTCTCCAACCGTCGCATCGTCGCCAGCCAGCTGGGTAAGCCGATCCTGACCATGCTGGCCTCGTTCCACCGGCGGGAGCCGGGCGTACGCCATGCGAGTGCGATGCCCGCCGTCCCCGCGCCCGAGGAACTGGTCAACGAGCGTGAACTGCGCCGCCGCCATCTCGACAAATTGCCCAAGTCTCAACAGGAATTCGTGCTGCGCCAACGCCCGATCGACCTGCGGCCGGTGGAGCCGGAACGCTGGACCACGGCGAAACGGATGGAACCCGTCGCGAACACCTGGTTCCGCAGCATGGCCGCTCTGCCGGACGATCCGAAGATCCACCGCGCGGTGCTGGCCTATGCCAGCGACATGACACTGCTGGGCACCTGCACGCTTCCCCACGATCTGCGCTGGGACAAAGGCAACGTGATGAGCGCCAGCCTCGATCACGCGATCTGGTTCCACGACGATTTCCGCGCCGACGAGTGGCTGCTCTATGCCTGCGACAGCCCGTGGGCGGACCATGCGCGCGGGTTCAACCGGGGCAGCATCTACACGCGCGACGGCCGGCTGGTCGCCAGCGTAGCGCAGGAAGGCATGATCCGGCCGATCGCGCCCAAGGCCTGACCCGGTACCGTCACGCACCATTCCACAAGCCGTCGCAACCTTTCGACGGGCGTGCTTGACCCGCCGGAGCCTTGTGCGAGCATGGCGGGATGAAGCTGCCTTATCCCATCCTCGCCCTGCTGGCATTTGCTCCGCTGCCCACCGGCGGTTCCGTCGCCATGGCAGAGGCCCCCGCGCTATCGGGCTTTCCCGTCGATGTGGCGATACCCAAAGCACCCGCGCCGGTGGTGACCGATGGCCGCGCGCGGCTGCTTTACGAACTGCGCGTCACCAACTTTCACACGGCGCCGATCGATCTGGCGGCACTGGACCTGCTCGACGATGCGGGAACGGTACTTGCCCACTATGCTCCGGCCGATCTGGCCGCGATGATCGGCACTATCGGCCCGGAACCCACGCCCGGCACCGAACGTACGCTGGCCGGCGGGCGGACCGGCGTGGTGTTCATCGATCTTGCGCTTCCCGCCGGCGCAAAAGTGCCGGCGCGCCTGGGCCATCGCCTGACTTTCTCGCTGACACTGCCCGATGGAAAGACGATCGAACGGTCGCTGACCGGCCCGGCCACTCCGGTCGACGCGCCGGCCGTGGTGATCGCCCCGCCACTTGCCGGCGACGGCTGGCTGGCCGCCAACGGTCTGGCCGCGCCCGATCACCGGCGTTCGTGGAACGCGATCAACGGGCGGGCGCATCTGGCGCAGCGCTTCGCGATCGACTGGGTCCGGCTCGACAACAAGGGTCGCTTCCTCGCGGGTGACCCCGGCCGCAACGAAAGCTATCCGGGCTACGGCGCGCCCGTGCTCGCGGTGGCGGATGCCAGGGTGGTCTCGATCATCGACGATCTGCCGGAGAACGCCGGCGCCAACCCGCAGGAAGGCCGTCGTCCGACGGTGGAGACGATCAGCGGCAACACCGTGATCCTGGACCTGGGGAACGGCGCTTACGCCCTCTACGGCCACCTTCAGCCGGGGAGCGTTCTCGTCCATCCGGGAGAGGCCGTGCATACCGGGCAAGTACTGGCCAAGCTGGGCAATTCGGGCAATTCCGATGCTCCGCACCTGCATTTCCAGTTGATGGACGCGCCATCCGCGCTCGGTGCGGAAGGCCTGCCCTATGCCATTGCCCGTTTCACCGTGGCGGGCGTGGCCAGCGATCCGGCCGTACTGGATGGAAAGGCCGCCTGGAAAACATCGGGCCTGCCCCATGCCGTTGCCGCCGAATTTCCCGACAACAACGCGGTCGTCAGCCTTCCCTGAACGCGTGCTATCCGTTCGGCCGGTTATCCGTTCGGGTGGTAGAAATCGTACACGGTCTGGGCCACCGCTGAGCTGACGCCGGGCGCGCGCTGCAGATCCTCCAGGCTGGCCGCGCGCACCTTTCCCGCCGTGCCGAAGTGCAGCAGCAGCGCCCGCTTCCGCGCCGGGCCGATGCCGGGGATTTCGTCGAGCGGGCTGGCCGTGATCGCGCGGCTGCGCTTTTCGCGGTGCGCGCCGATGGCGAAGCGGTGCACCTCGTCACGCAGACGCTGCAAGTGGAACAGCACGGGTGAATTGACGGGCAGCGTCTTCTCCCGCCCGTCTGCGAAATGGAACACTTCCCGCCCTTCGCGGCCGTGGTGCGGCCCCTTGGCGATGGCGATCAGCGGCACGTCGTCGATGCCGAGTTCCTCCAGCGTCTCGCGCACCGCGCTCATCTGCCCCTTGCCGCCGTCGATCAGGACCAGATCGGGCCAGACGCCACTTTCGCGATCCGGGTCTTCTTCCTGCGCCCGGGCGAAACGGCGGCGGAAGACCTCGCGCATCATCGCGAAGTCGTCGTTGGATTGCGCCGCCTTGATGTTCCATTTGCGGTACTGGCTGTTGAGGAAGCCGTCCGGCCCCGCCACGACCATCGCCCCCAGCGCGTTGGTGCCCTGGATATGGCTGTTGTCGTAGATTTCGATGCGCTGCGGCACCTCGGGCAATTCCAGAAACTCCGCCATCTCGCGGTTGATCTTCGCCTTGGTGCCGGTTTCGGCCAGACGCCGCTCCAGGGCTTCCACCGCGTTGCGGCTGGCCTGCTCCATCAGCCGCCGCCGGTCGCCGCGCTGCGGCACTGAAATCTCGACCTTGCCGCCGGCGGCCTCCTGCAGCGCCTCCGCCAGCAGATCGGCTTCCGGCAACGCCCGGTCGACCAGGATCAGGCGGGGCGGCGGCACCTCCTCGTAGAACTGGGCGAGGAAGCTGGTAAGCACCTCGGCTTCCTCCAGCCCTTCGGTGTGGCTGGGGAAGAACGCGCGGTGGCCCCAGTTCTGTCCGCCCCGGATGAAGAAGGCCTGGATGCCGATATGCCCGCCCTTCGCCGCCATGGCGAAGACATCGGCGTTGCCCACGCCTTCCGCGTTGATCGCCTGGCTGCCCTGGATAAACGTGGCCGCGCGCAAGCGGTCGCGCAGCATCGCTGCCCGTTCGAAGTCGAGCGCTTCGGAAGCCTGCGCCATCTGCCCTTCGATCTCGCGCTGTACGGCGGACGACTTGCCCCCCAGGAAATCGCGGGCCTGCCGCACCAGATCGGCATAGTCGTCCTCGCTGACCCGCCCCACGCACGGCGCCGAACAGCGCTTGATCTGGTAGAGCAGGCACGGCCGGTCGCGCCGCGCCATGAAACCATCGTTGCACGAGCGCAGCAGGAACAGCTTCTGCAGCGCGTTGATCGTGGTGTTGACCGATCCGGCGCTGGCGAACGGGCCATAGTAGTTCCCCTTCGCCTTGCGAGCGCCGCGATGCTTCATGATGCGCGGAAACGCGTGGTCGGTGCGCAGCAGGATGAACGGGAACGATTTGTCGTCGCGCAGCAGCACGTTGTACGGCGGGCGGAAGCGCTTGATGAGCTGCGCTTCCAGCAGCAGCGCCTCGGCTTCCGAATTGGTCGTGACGATGGTCATCGACCGGGTCTGGCTCACCATGCGCCGCAGGCGGTTGGGCAGGCGTTCCACCTGGGTGTAGTTCGTGACGCGGTTCCGCAGCACCCGCGCCTTGCCCACGTAAAGCACATCCCCGCGCGCATCGTGCATGCGATAGACGCCGGGCTTGGCGGGCAGCGTGCGCACCACCTCGCGAATGGTCTCCACGCCCTTGTCGATATCCGGCTGGTCCGACCCGCGCAGCGCGTAGGTCGCCTTATCCTCGTGGAAACGTTCGGACGATTGCCGATCAGGGGGAACGGAGCCGCGGGCCATGGTGGTCCAGATAAGCGCTGTCCTCCGCTTTGGGGAGATGCCTGCCGCTGCGCGCGGTGGACAAACCGGGCACATCCACCCGCGCCGCCTGACGGCGTCGGCATGGGCTTCCCTTTTTGCTCGCGGGACGCTATGGGCGCGCCGCGCGGGACTGTTTCCGACAAGCTTGCGACACACGCAACCAAGCGAAAAGGCATCCGAAAGCGCCGATGGCGAAAGAAGAACTCCTCGAAATGCGCGGCACGGTGGTGGAACTGCTGCCGAACGCGATGTTCCGCGTGCGCCTTGAAAACGATCACGAGATCCTGGGCCACACCGCCGGCAAGATGCGCAAGAACCGCATCCGCGTGCTGGTGGGCGACGAAGTGCTCGTGGAACTGACGCCCTATGACCTGACCAAGGGCCGGATCACCTACCGCTTCATGCCCGGCCGGGGCGGCCCCGGCCCCTACTGATGGCCGGCGTACCGACGCCGCCTTCCCCGCTGCCGCCCCTGGTCCTGGCCTCCGCCAGCCCGCGCCGCCTCGAACTGCTGGCACGGCTGGGTGTGACGCCCGACAGGGTGCTGGCCACCGACATCGACGAAACACCGGGCAAGGGCGAATTGCCCCGCCCCCACGCAGTCCGCCTCGCCGCGGAAAAGGCGCGCGCCGCCGCCGCATTGGCGCCCGGCGCGCTGGTGCTGGCGGGCGATACCGTGGTGGGCGCGGGCCGACGCATCCTGCCCAAGGCGGAAGACGAAGCCACCGCGCGCGCCTGCCTGGCGCTGCTCTCCGGCCGCCGCCATCGCGTGTTCTCGGCCGTCGCCGCCGTCACGCCTGACGGAACCCTGCACGAGGCGCTGAGCGAGACGATCGTCCGCTTCAAGCGCTTCACGCAGGAAGAAACCGACGGCTACATCGCGAGCGGCGAATGGCGCGGCAAGGCAGGCGGCTATGCCATCCAGGGCAGCGCGGAAGGGCTGTGCCTGTGGCTTTCCGGCAGCCACTCCGGGGTGATGGGCCTGCCGCTCTACGAAACCCGCCTGCTGCTGCGCCGCGCGGGCTTTCCGCTTGGCTGAATGGCTGCACGAGGCCGGGATCGGCGAAGAACGCGCGATCCTTGTGGACCGGGACGAAATCATCGCCGCGCGCGTCGACTGGGGCGAAACGCTACGCCCCGGCTTCATCGGACCGGCCCAGGTGATCGTGAAGCACAAGGGCGCTCGGCGCGGGATCGCGCGGTTCGCCGATGGCGGTGAAGCGCTGGTCGATGGCCTCGATCCGGCGGTCACGGAAGGCGCGACGGTGCTGCTGCGCGTAACCCGCGCCGCGATCGCGGAAAAAGGCCGCACCAAGCTGCCGCAGGCACGCGCCGCCGCTGCGGACGCCGCGCCCTCCCCTGCACCCAGCCTGCTGGAAGACCTGCGCGCCGGCCCCCTGCCGGTCCGTTCGGTGCCGGTCACGGACCGCGCCTTTGACGAAGCCGGCTGGCACGAACTGGTGGAACAGGCGCAAGGCGGAGAGATCGCCTTTGCCGGCGGCAGCCTCCTCGTCAGCCCCACGCCCGCGATGACGCTGATCGACATCGACGGCACATTGCCGCCGCCAATGCTGGCCCGCGCCGCCGTCCCCGCGATTGCCGCCGCCCTCGTGCGGCTGGACATCGGCGGATCGATCGGCATCGATTTCCCGACGCTGGCGGACCGGAAGGACCGCCTTGCCGTCGATGCCGCTCTCGCCGAAGCGCTGGCCGGATGGAAGGGCGAACGCACGGCCATGAACGGCTTCGGCTTCGTCCAGCTCGTCGCCCGGCTCGAACGGCCCTCGCTGGTCGCGCGCTTCGCCCGGCACCCCGCCGGTGCCGCGCTGCGCGCCCTGCTGCGCCAGGCGGAACGGGTCCCCGATCCCGGCGTGCTGCTGCTGACCGCCGCTCCGGCGCTCCGAAGGGCCATGCCGGCGGAATGGGAAGCCGAACTGGTCCGCCGCACCGGGCGCATCGTGCGCTGGCACGAAGACGCGGGTCTTGCTCTCGACGGCGGATTCGCGCAGGCAGTCGCAGCATGACCCTCAAACCATCTCCCCGCGTGAACGGGCAACGCCGCTGCCCGATCTGCGGCAAGCCCCGCGTGGAAGCCCACGCGCCGTTCTGTTCCACCCGCTGCCGCGATCGCGATCTGGTGCAATGGCTGGACGATGGCTATGCCCTCCCCGGCCCGCCGGCCGATCCCGATGCGCAGGATTGAACTGTCCCCGCCGGCGTTCGGCAGATAGAGGTGAAAAGTGCAAATCAGGGCTGGACAAGCCAGCCGCGCTTCGCCATAGGCGCGCTTCCATTCGCCAGACACCCTCTCGAGGGAAAGTCCGCAGCGATGCCCGGGTAGCTCAGTTGGTAGAGCACGTGACTGAAAATCACGGTGTCGGCGGTTCGACTCCGTCCCCGGGCACCATTGGCCTGTTCGCCAAACCCCGCCAAAGCTTGAAAAACGGCAGAAATCGGCCATATTCTGCATCGGCCTAACCGCTGATGTCCGCCTTTGCACGCCCGTAAGCGGGTGATTCTGGGGGCCACCTTGGGGGCCACTTTGAAACCGGCGAAAGGCGTGCCCCCAATGGCACTGACGGACACCGCAATCCGCAACGCGAAGCCTCAAGTGGCGCCACTGCGCACTGATGCATGTCCTGATCGAACTTCGCCAGGCGGCGGGGCGACCCCGCTCTTGGACACCCTAATCGCGCGCGAAACCTAAGGCAGAGGGATGGTCTCGTCGATCGTGACAAGGCCCTGCCCTTCGGCCCCGATGGCCGCCGCGACTGAAGGCCGCCGGCCGACAAGGCGAAGCAGCGCGGCGATGCGGGGAAAGGGCGCCAGGGAAATTTTGAAATACCGCGTCCAGCTGGCGATCACGAAGAAATAGGCATCCGCGGCGGTAAACGTTGCCCCGGTCAGAAAGGGGCCAACAAGATCGCGCTCGGCCTGCGCAAGACGGCCCTCGATCCGCTCCAGCGCAACGGCGCGCGCGCGTTCGTCAAGCGGCCAGCGCAGCGGTACGAAGCTCTTATGCAATTCGGCGGCGGTGAAGCTCTGCCATTCGAGCACCCGGTAGCGCTCCATCGTGCCGGCGGCGGGAAGCAGATCGTCGCGGCCGAACCGTTCGCATAGATATTGGGCGATCACGATGTTCTCGGTCAGCCATGTATCGTCTTCAAGCAGGAGCAGCGGCACCATCCCGCGGGGGGCGATGGCGCGATAATCCGAACCGTCCGGTCGGCGCTTCAGCGATACGTCGACCACTTCAAGCGCGAAAGACGCGCCGATCTCCCGCAGCAGGATATGGACGGAGAGCGAACTTGCGCCGGGATGGGTAAACAGCTTCATCGCGGGCTTCGCTTTCATTCCAGCAACGCCGCTCCGGCATTCGGCACATGTATCAAGGCAGGGCGATCCCTCTCACTGCTCTCGCAGTTCCCGCACGCTCGCCGCGGTCAGATTCGAAGCCTGCGTCCCGAACCGGGCGGTAACGTAGTTGGCAACCGCCGCGATCTCCGCGTCCGAATAGGCGGCATGGAAGGCCGGCATGTAGGGACCGGGCGAATGCGCCGAACCACCGCCGTTCAGCACCATCAGCGCGACATTGGTGCCGGTGCGATCGTTGACGCCCCGGATACCGGTCAACTGCTGGAAAGGACTGACGGCTCCCTTGCCGCTCCACGCGTGGCAACTGACGCAAGCCTGCTCGAACACGCGCTTGCCGTGAGGATTGCCCGTCGGGCCTTGCGAAGCGACGGGGTTGGCCGGCCCGGCCATCGCGGGCAGGCCAGAGCTGCGAATGGAGGGAATGGTCCGCAGATAAGCCGCGATCGCGGCAACGTCCGAAGGTGTCAGCCGCCCGGTGCTCAATGCAACCACCTCGGCCATCGGACCGGAGGCGACACCGCGTTGCGGCGCATGCCCGCGCGCAAGATAGCTGACGAGGTCGTCCGACGACCACGCCCCGATGCCGCTCACCTGATCGCCGGTGATGTTGTAGGCGTTCCAGCCTTCGGCGGCGCCGCCGGCGAACTTCTGCCGGGTGTTCATGGCCTGCATCAGCGTGCGCGGCGTGTGGCATTCGCCGCAATGGCCGGCCGCTTCGACCAGATAGGCGCCGCGATTCCACTGGGCATCGCGATCGGCGACCGGACGGAACACCGGTTCGCGGTTGAACAGCGCTCCCCAGATCGCCATCAGCCAGCGCTGGTTGAAGGGGAAGCTAAAAGTGTTGGGCAAGTTTGCCTGCCGCACCGGCGCCAGACTGGCGAGATAGCGACGGATCGCCAGCACATCGTCATCGGTCAGCATGGCGTAGGATGCGTAGGGGAATGCCGGGTAGAGCCGCTGGCCATCGCGGCCGATGCCCTTGTGCACGGCGCGCACGAATTCGGCATCGCTCCAAGCCCCTATACCGGTCTCCCGGTCGGGCGTGATGTTGGGGGTGTAGATCGTGCCGAACGGCAGCTTGAACGCACGCCCGCCGGCAAATGGCTTGCCACCCTTGGCGGTGTGACAGGCCTGACAATCGGCGGCCTCGGTCAGATAGCGGCCCTTCGTGAGCGGATCAGCCGACGCCAGTTCAGATGGAACCCCGGTGGGCGACCGTCCGCGGTAGGTGGCCAGATCGACCTGACGGCCGCCCGCGAACGCCAGCGGCCCCGGCAAGGCCACTTGCCACCAGGCAAGTCCACCCGCGATGGCAAGCGCCGCAATCGCGCCAAGGAAGATCGTTTTGCGGGTGCCTTTCATCGCCAGGCGCTCTTGCTTAGCAGGGAGGGATCGACGGGCATCCGGCTGAGCTGGATGCCCGTTGCGGCGTAGATGGCGTTGTTGAGCGCGCCCTGGACGGTGACCGTGCCAGGTTCGCCGATCCCGCCGGGTGCCTCGGCGCTGGGCACGATATGGACCTCGATCTGCGGCATCTCGTCGATGCGGACGACGCGGTAGTCGTGAAAATTGCTTTCCTGCGTCCGCCCGTTCGCCAGGGTGATCTGGCCATAGAGCGCGGCGGAAAGGCCAAATACCATGCCGCCCTGTATCTGGGACACGATGCCGTCCGGATTGACGGGCGTTCCGCAGTCCACCGCCGTGGTCAGCCGCTTGACCGCCACCGTGCCGTCCTCGGCCACGACAACTTCGGCCACGGTGCAAAGATACGTACCGAACACGTATTGCAGATTGATGCCACGCCCCGCGCCCGCCGGCAGCGGCGTGCCCCAGCCCGCTTTCTCCGCGGCCAGATCGAGCACCGCGCGGGCGCGTTGATGTTTGCCGATCAGGCTGCGGCGAAAGGCGAGCGGGTCCTGCCGCGCTTCGCGCGCCACGCGGTCAACGAAGCTTTCGGTGGCGAACACGTTCATGTTGGGTCCGACGCCGCGCCAGAACGCGGTGTACACGCCGCGTGGTTCGTGGCGGACCCAGTCCACGAGCAGGGCGGGCATGTCGTAGGGCGTCTCGGCCGCGCCATCGACGGCATCGCTATCAATTTTGCCGTCGTAGGCGGGTGGCAGCCAGCGCGCGACCACGCTGGGGCCGACAACGCGATGCGACCAGGCCTCGACCTTGCCGTTCGCGATCCTGGCCTTGAGCCAGGCGCCATAGACCGAGCGATAGGGCGCCCGCGCGACATCCTCTTCCCGGCTCCAGACGACCTTGACCGGGCCATCGACATGTTTGGCGATACGCACGGCCTTGCGGACCCCGTCCACCTCCAGACGGCGACCGAAGCCGCCACCGATAAGATGGTTGTGGACCGTCACCTGTTCCGGACTGAGGCCAGCCTCTTGCGCGGCAGCCCGCTGCGTCATCGTCATCACCTGCGTGCCAACCCAGACCTCGCATTTTCCGGCCGTGAGGTGGACGGTGCAGTTCATCGGCTCCATCGGGGCATGGGCCAGGAGGGGCAAGGCGTAGTGCGCCTCGATCACGCCATCGCCCGACAATTTCGCCGCTGCGCCGGTATCCAGCGCGACGTGCGCCTCTGCTTGCGATGCCTTTTCCAGATCCGCCCACAAGTCGGCAGTGCCCAGTGCGGCATTGGGACCATCGTTCCAGGTGATGTCCATCGCTGCCAGCGCGCGCATCGCCGCCCAGCTGGTTTCGGCCACCACCGCGACCATGTCATCAAGCACGATCACCTGCTGCACGCCGGGCAGGGCCTTGGCCGGGCGATCATCGACCCGCACGACCTTCCCGCCCACCACCGGAGCGCAGGCCAGCGAGGCGAACCGCACGCCTTCGGGCATTGCGTCGATACCGTAGCGGAGCGAACCATCGACCTTGTGCGCGGTATCGAGGCGTCGCTGCGAATGGCCGATAAGGCGGAAGGTTTCTGGCGACTTGAGCGGCGGATCGGCCGGAACCGGCTCGCGCGCGGCCTGTCCGGCCAGCGCGCCATAGGCGAGGCGTCGACCGCTGGGCTGGTGGACGACTTCACCCGGTTCGGTGCGGCATTCCGCCGCCGGCACATGCCATTGCCGCGCGGCCGCAGCGATCAGCATGGCACGGGCGCTGGCGCCGGCCTTGCGCATGACCGGCCAATAGCCGCGCACCGATGTCGAACCGCCGGTGGCCTGCACCTTGAAGATCGGATTGCCGTAGAGCGCGTCGTCGGCCGGCGCCTCTTCCAGCTTGACCGCCTCAAGCGCGACATCCAGTTCCTCGGCGATCAGCATCGCCAAAGCGGTGTAGATGCCCTGCCCCATCTCGGTCTGCGGCATCACCAGGGTCACGTTCCCGTCCCCAGCCAGGCGGATGAAGGCGTCGGGGGCGAAGGCTGCGGAGGCGGGGGCCGCGCCGGTTGCCGCAACCACCGAAACGCCCCGGACGGTAAGGCCAAGCACCAGCGCACCGGCGCCAAGCGACGCGCCGCGCAGCACCTGTCGGCGAGAGAGAGCCGGATCAGCCATGACGCGCCGCCTCCTTGATGCCCTCGCGGATACGCACATAGGTTCCGCATCGGCAGATGTTACCAGCCATGGCGGCGTCGATCGCGGCATCATCGGGCGTCGGATTGCTGGCCAGCAGGGCCGCGGCCGACATGATCTGGCCAGACTGGCAGTAACCGCACTGGATCACGTCCAGATCGAGCCACGCCTTCTGGATGCGCGCGCCGGCCGGGGTCGTGCCGATCGCCTCGATGGTCGTGACCGGCTTGTTGCCAATCTCCCCCACCGGCAATTGGCAGGACCGGACGGGTGCGCCATCCAGATGAACGGTGCATGCGCCGCATTGCGCGATGCCACAACCGAACTTGGTGCCGGTCAGCCCCAGATCATCGCGCAGCACCCAAAGCAGCGGTGTTTCGGCATCGACTTTGACCTCACGCTGCTGGCCGTTCACGTTAATGGTCGTCACGCCTGATTCCTCCGATTTTCGGGCAGGTTACGCCAGATCGGATGCCGCGGACAGACCTACCTGTGTATGGTTTTGGCCGGCAAAAAGGGGCAGCGGGGAGTGGAAGCCTTAAAGGACGCCGGCGCACGCCTGCAAAGGCGCTTGTCGCAAGCGCAAGGCCAGACGATCCAGTGCATGAACATTCCGAAGCTCAGCGTCTGGAGCGCTGCCGCGGCACGACCCCGCCCAGCCTGGCATTCAGTCCAGGGCAGCGATACCCGGCACCGTAAAGCTGAATACCGCGCCGCCGCCCGGCTCGTTCCGCACATGCAGGTTCCCCCCCATGCCCTGCACCGCGTTGCGGCAGACCTGCAGCCCCATCCCCATGCCGGTCGCTTTGGTGGTAAAGAACGGTTCGAACAGCTTGTCGAGGATATCGTCCGGGATACCGGGACCGGTATCCCGCACCGAAACCGCGATGCCTTCGGAAGCGTTCGAGATTTCGACGGTGATCTTCCGCGGATCGGTCCCCGCCAGCATCGCCTCCGCCGCATTGGTGATGAGATTGACCAGCACCTGCTGGAACTCGACCGGATCGGCGAGGACGAGCGCAAGATCGGGATCGCAGTGCAGCACCAATTGCGCCTCTGCCCGCCTGACCTCGCTTTCGAGCAGACCACAGGTGGCCCGCGCCAGCGCGCTGATATCGACGCGCCGCAATTCGCGGCGCCGCGGCGCAAGACTCTCGCGCGTGTGCTCGACAATCGCCTGAACACGGTGAACCGTCCGGGTCAGCCGCTCGATGCCACGGATCGCCGCCTCAAGATTGGGTGTTTCCCCGGTGAGCCAGCGCACGGTGGTCTGCACATCCATCGCCATCGACGCGATGGGCTGGTTCAGTTCATGCGCGATGGTGGCGGAATAGGCACCCACCGTTGCAATGCGGTTGGCCCGCGCCAGTTCGTCCTGCGCGGCGCGGCGCATCTCCTCGATCCGCTGCTGTTCGGAAAGGTCGACGAGGTTTGACAGGTGCAGGTCGTCCGACAGCCGGTTCACGTTGAAATGAACGGGTATCCGGCGGGAATCCTTGCCGATCAGCACGGTCTGCCCGGAAATATGCTCTTGATCGTAATAGACCATCTCGAGCTGGCTTATCAGGACGTCGCGGCCGTCCTCGGCATTGTGCGCGGGCGGGTTGGCCGCCAGTTCGGCAAGGTCCGCATAGCCCATCATCTGGGCGAGCGCCCGATTGACCCGCGTGGTCCTGATATTCGACAGGCATTCCTCGAGAACCTGCGGATTTTCGTCGAAGTACGCCTGCAAATCCTGGACGCCTTGCGCCTTGATGCGTTCGAGGATGGGCTTGGTCAGGCTGAAGTCCATCTCGGCGAAGCTGATGCCGCCCACGTCGAACAGACTCGAATAGCGCGCTTCCGTGCGCAGCAGTTCGGCCGTCCGCTCGGCGACCCTGCGTTCGAGGTTGGCCATCAGGTCGTTGACGCGCTGCTGGGCCAACACCTCGTTGTGGATGTCCGTCGCGCCGCCATAGAAGCGCAGTATCTCGCCGGTCTCGGCGGACCGCACCGCCCGGCGTGCCATCGACATCCAGTGATAGCTGCCGTCCTTGTGCCGCAGACGGACCTGGCAGGCGATATCTTCGCCAGTTTCCAGTGACCGCGTCAGCACCTGGCGCAATGGCCCGATATCCTCGGGATGGACGCATTCGCGCCAGGTTTGCCCGGCAATGCCTTCCTCTCGTTCAACGCCGGTAATCTCGGTGAAGCGCTGGTTGAGAAAATCCCATTTCCCGTCCGCCGTCGAGCGCCAGAGCAACTGGGGAACCGAATCCGCAAAAACTGTCAATTCCCGTTGGCTTTCTTCCAGTTCGTTGCGGACCTTTTGCAGTTCCTCCTTCGCGGTTACCTCTTGATGTACGTCGGAAAGCCCGCCGAAGCGCTCGATCTCGCCGGTGATGGGTGAGCGGACTGGCTTGTCGTAAATTTGCATCCAGCGATACGAACCGTCGGCCTGGCGCACGCGGATCTCGAGGTCGGTCAGGGTCTGCGTGGCGACCGCATGGGGAACCGCGGCATGAAGCGCGGGAAGGTCATCGGGGTGGACGACATCGTTGTAGCGCTCGTTCGCCAGCACGCTTGAGCGATCCAGTCCGGTTACATGGGTCCAGTGTTCGTTGAGGTATTCGATCTCACCTCGCGGGTTGGACCGCCACAGCACGAACGGGACCGAGTTGAGGAAATGTTCGATCTCGGCCCGGCGGCGGTCTGCCTCCGCGCTCGCCGCGCGCAGGCGTCGTTGGCTTAGCAACAGGAATGCGACAACACCGATCGCGATGCAGGGGAAAAGCGCCTGCGCTGCGGCAGCAAGCGGCGCCGGATCCGCCTGCGCCAGAAGCCGGGCGGCGAAAGCCAGCGCCATGCAGACAGGCGCTCCGACGAGAACCGCGATTTCCCCGCCGCCCGCAAGGGCCGCTGCGACTACGACAAGATGGAGAATGGAAACAGGCAGATTATTCGCAGAGGCCCGGTCGAGGAAAAACACCACCCATGCCATGAAGAAGGCGCCAGGCAGCCAGAGATAGCTGTATTTGCGGTCGGTCATGCCAATCGGTCCCATCGCCCAATCTGCCTGTCATTCCATCGCTATTCGCGCCTGACAAGCCGCCGCAGCGCATAAGCCTAACGTCAAACCCTATTGCCGCCTGAGCAAGTACGAAGCCGCCTGGAAGCGTCCCCGGCCCGTGCGTGAACACCATTGTAGCCATATGGTGCTCGGCCGCGATGGCTGCGCGCTGGTATGCCCTCCCCCTACCTTGTTCTGTCTGGCGATCGCAAACCGCCATGCTCAAGCTCTCCGCGAAAGGAGAACCCCTTGAACCAGCACAAGACAGCGCCGACGCAGCACGTCGTGGTCGGCGAAACGCGCTATGCCTATCGTCGGTTCGGCGACGAAGGAGGAAACCCCATCGTGCTTCTCCAGCATTTCACCGGAGGCATGGATCACTGGGACCCCTTGCTGACCGACGGCCTTGCCCGCAAACGCCCGGTCATCCTGGTCAACAACGCCGGGGTCGCCAGTTCCACGGGCACCGCCCCACCGACGATCGAGGGCATGGCCGGATGCATCGCCGAATTTGTCGACGCACTCCAACTTCGCACGTTCGATCTGCTCGGCTTCTCGATGGGCGGCATGGTCGCGCAGGCGTATGCCAAGCAGCATGGCGACCGCGTGCGCAAGCTGGCGCTGCTAGGCACCAGCCCGCGCGGCGGCGAACCTACGCCCTATCAGGCCGAAGTGGCACAGCGAGCCAGTGGCAACGCCAACCTCGAGGACTTTGCCTGGCTGTTTTTCGGCCATTCCGAAGCGGGCCGCGCGGCCGCGGCGGCATTCTGGCAGCGCCGGCATGAACGAACAGAAGATGTCGATCCGCCCAGCGGCATGGCCACGATCATGGCGCAAGTGGCCGCCGGACGGGACTGGCTTGTGCCCCACGGCGAACGCTTCGCCGATCTTGCGGCGATCAGCTGCCCGACGCTGGTCGTCAATGGCAGCCTCGACGTGATGCTGCCAACGATCAATTCGTTCCATCTCCAGCAGCATCTGCCCGATGCGCAACTCGTCCTCTATCCCGATGCTGGCCATGCGGCACAGTTCCAGTATCCCGAACTGTTTCTGGCCCATCTCCTCCTGTTTCTCGACGGACACTGAGCAGCCTGCGGACGATTGCCGCCCCCTGCCGAATGAAGGACATGCTATGGATCCCCTCGCTTCTGCAACCGTTGCCGCCCATGGCGGGCTGGTCCAATGGAAGCGCTTCACCACGCTTTCCGCGCGGCTCGCGCAAGGCGGTGCGCTTTGGCCGCTCAAGGGGGTCGGCGGCGTGCTGGACGATACCGTGGTGACCATAGACCTGACCCGCCAACAGGCCTCGCACGCGCCCTTCGGCGATGCGGCGCGCAAGTCCGCGTTCGCGCCGCATCGGGTTGCGTTGGTGTCCGGCGCGGATACCGTGGTGGAAGAACTGGCCGACCCGCGCGCCTCGTTTGCCGGGCATACGCTCGAAACCCCGTGGACCGAACTGCAGCTGGCCTACTTTGCCGGCTGCGCGATGTGGACCTATCTGACGCTTCCCTTCCTGCTGGCCGAGCCGGGAGTTACGGCGCAGGAAATCGAACCCTGGGAGGAAAGCGGGGAGCAATGGCGCCGCCTCGCGGTGACATTTCCCACGCACATCGCCACCCACAGCACGCACCAGACGCTTTACATCGGCAATGACGGCCTGCTGCGGCGCCACGATTACGACGTCGAGATCGCCGGGAACACGCCGGGCGCCCACTATCCCACAGACTATGTCGAAGTGCAGGGCATCCGGTTTCCCACCCGCCGCCGCATCTATCCGCGTCAGGCCGATGGCAAACCGATGGCCGAGCCGCTCGTCGTGTCGATCGATCTCGGCGACATCGTGCTGCGCTGATGCATCGCGGCCCATTGGAACGACCATGGCAGTACGACCGATTTACCGATAGAAACCCCGGAATGCGGCACACGATTCTCGGCGCGTGCTTGTTCGTCGCAGCCTTCTTCGCGGCGCCTTCGGCAGCATCCGCCACCGATCCCGGCAGTAGCGCTACCGCGACGGATACCTCCCACATCGTCGTGACAGCCTTGCGCCGCCCGCTGCCCGCAGACGCCGTGCCCGCCAGCCTGACCGTTCTGACCGGGCAGCAGTTGCAGGCCCGTTCGGTCCGCTCGTTTGCCGATCTGGCGATGATCGAACCCAGCCTCCAGATTTCCGCCTATCAGGGCGAGAGCCAGATCTTCGTGCGCGGGATCGGCGCGGTCACCTTCCTGGGCGGATTTGACAGCAGCATCGCGGTCAATCTCGATGGAGTCTATCTTGGCAGGCCGAGCGCAGCGGCATCGGCGATGTTCGATCTCGACCGGATAGAAATCCTCAAAGGCCCGCAAGGCACGCTCTATGGCCGCAACGCCACGGGGGGCGCGATCAATCTGGTGAGCCGCGGCCCCGCGCAGGACTGGCAGGCCGACGGGCGCGTGGCGTTCGGCAACTATGCCCGCGCCGATGCCTTCGCCAGCATTGCCGGCCCGCTGACCGACAGACTGGCAATGCGCTTTTCGGTGGGGAGCAGCAATCACGCCGGCTACACCCGGCTGATTACCGGACGCGATGCAAGCGGCAAGGACCGCGTTGATCGCGCCGAGGACCAGCACGACCAGAGCGCCCGCCTGCGGCTGGACTGGCAGGCCCGCAGCAATCTGAAACTTGCCCTCTCCGCCGATGTCAGCCGGGCTGATGACCGCGCCGTGGTGTTCCACTTTGCCGGGCCGGGTTATGGCAACAATCCCGTCTTCCTCGCGCGCCTTGCGCAAGGCATCGTCGGCCCGGTCGGAGCGCGCACCATCGCCTCGTCCGTGCTGCCGTTCAACCGGCCGCTGAACTGGGGCCTGATGGCCCGGGCCGAGCTTGATCTGGGGGGCACCATATTGAGCGCGACGGCAGCCTATCGCCAGACGCATCCGAAAAACCTCGACGATCTGTCGAACAGCACCGTGCTGGGCGAAACCCAGTACAAGGAAGAAAACGCCCGGCAATGGAGCATTGACCTGGCGCTGCGCTCGGCGCCTTCGGCCACGCTCACTTACTGGCTCGGCGCCTCGCACTACATCGAACACAATGCGGTTCGCAACGAGTACTTCTTCCCTTACCTCGTTACGCTGCTGGGCGGCACGGGCAGTGCCGACTGCTGCCTGCTGCGCGCCAACGGCAACCAGCGCACCCTTGCCGACGCGCTGTTTGGCGAGGTTGGCGGCGCGATCCTGCCTCGCACCACAGTCACCGTTGGCGGACGCTGGACGCGCGAACGCCGCCAGGGGAGCAATCTGCTCGATTTCACCGGCCTCCAGACCCTGAACAATTCGGTTCTTGCTCCGGCCGATTTCCGGTCCTTCACACCAAAGGCCGTGATCGACCACAGGCTTTCGGGGCGCAGCCATATCTTCGCCTCGGCCACGCGCGGCTACAAGGCAGGCGGGTTCAACCTGGGCTCTGCGCAGAACACGCCGTATGCCCCGGAAAAGATCTGGTCCTATGAATTGGGTGCCAGGTTTGCCGGCCCGAACTGGAACATCGAAGCGAGTGCCTTTCGCTACGATTACCGCGACCTTCAGGTGCAGGATGTCGACGCGAATTCCGTGCTCATCCGCAACGCGGCAAACGCAAGGGTCGACGGCGTGGAACTGGGCCTGCGCGGCGCGAGCGGGCCGCAGTTCCGGTTCGCAGCGCAGGCGACCTGGCTGAACGCGCGCTTTTCGCGCTACGCCACCATCAACACCAAACAGCCCGGCCTCGGCACGCAAGACCTTGCCGGAAACCCGCTGCCCCAGGCGCCGCGCTGGCGCGTACTGGGCTATGCCGAACGGGATTTTGCGCTGCGTGGCGGCGCCATCCTGCGGCTGCGCGGCGATGCCAGCTGGCAGGACCGGATCTGGTTCACCGCCTTTCGCGATGCGCGGGCCACTCAGGCTGCCTGGTGGTGGTTGAAAGCCCGCGCGACGTGGATCCCCGCGCATGGGCGCTGGCAGGCCACCGCGTTCGTCGACAATCTCACGAACACGCGCGCATTCACCAATATCTCCATCACCGGCGATCTCGACGCGAGCCGTGCGCTCGGCAACATGGCCCCGCCCCGCACGTTCGGGTTGGAGTTCGGCTTCCGTCTTTAGGGTCAGGAGCCCTTACCGGCACGGCAGGGCCAAGCACCCGTGCCACCCATCGGCAGCGTCCGCCTAGATGCCGAGCAGGTCGATCTTGCGCAGCATATCGGCGACCGAAATCGACTTGAGTTTGCGCCCCGCGCTTGAGCGATGCATCTTCACCGTGATTTCGGTGATGCCGAGTTCATAGGCGATTTGCTTGTTGAGCAAGCCGCGCGCAACCCCGCGCAAGACATCCGTTTCGCGCGGGGTCAGGCTTTCGCCCAGCCGCCGCACGGTGTTTCGCTCTCCGCCATCCCTGTGCTTTTCACCTTCGGTCCGCAGCGCATGAGACACCACGTCGAGCAGTTCCTGCTGACGAAAGGGCTTGGGCAGGAAGTCGATCGCGCCGGCCTTCATCGCCCTGACGGAGGTGGCGACATCGGCGTGACCGGTGATGAACACGATCGGCACGAACTGGTTCATCTCCCGCAGCTGCGCCTGGAATTCGAGTCCGCCGGTGCCCGGCAGCCGCAAATCCAGCACAAGGCAGCATGGCCGATCGGGTATGCCATGCTGCAGCATCTCCGCGGTGGATTCGAACACGGCCGTTTCAAGGCTCACGGATTCGAACATGTCCTGCAGGCTTGCGCGCACGTCGGGATCATCATCCACGACGAGGACAAGCGGCTGCCGCGATGTGAACTGGGCCGATGCTTCCTGCACGAGAGCTGCCCTGACCGTAGCCATGGATCGCCTTTCCGGCCGATCGGCCTTGTATTGCGACGCCAATCTACATCGACTTTGCCCGCAGTGCCAGCCGCCGCGCCCCATACCTCGGTATGGGACGCCACAGAACAAGAGCTATGCAGCCGCAACACTGCTATCAATTGGCTGCAAAGTAGCCGATGACCACCAGCGGCAACACCGGCCTGGCAATGCCAAGCAGCCCCGAACGAGAGGACAATGTTGGTGCCTGGGCCTTCCCCGAAAATGCCGGCCCTAATCGGAATTGTCGACGATGACGATGACGTGCGTGAGGCTTTGGAAGGGATGCTGGAAAGTCACGGCTATCTCACGGCTTCGTTCAAGTCGGCTACCGATTTCCTTAAATCTGCCGATGTCTCGAGTTTCTTCTGCGTCATCACCGACTTCCAGATGCCAGGTCTGACCGGACTCGATCTGATCGATGCGCTGCGGGATTTTGGAATGCCCATGATCATGATCACCGCGTTTGCCACGCCGGTGATCGAACGGCAGGCCCGGAATGCCGGCGTGCGCCTTTTCCTGCGCAAGCCTTTCAATCCCCAGCAGCTTGTTGCCGCGATCAAATCCATTCGCAACGGGATGATGTGAAGCGTCGCCCGCGCGCAGCGGCAGCCACGGAGACTTTGCGCGCAGCAGGGCATACCACGGTAGAGCTGTGCCGAATGCCGGCACCCGATCATGGTGGCGACCAAGACGTCCCGTCGCCAACGGCGGCGCCACCAAGGAATTGCCCCATGCCTTACCACCTCCTGATCGACGGCGCACTGGTCGACGGCACCGATACCATCAACGTCATCGATCCAACGATGGCCCAGCCCTTCGCGCAGTCGCCGCGCGCCAGTGCCGCTCAGGCCGAAGCTGCCATACAGGCCGCCAAGCGCGCTCAACCCGCCTGGGAAGCCTTGGGTTACGAAGGCCGCAGGCCGTACCTTGAACGGTTTGCCGAGGCGATCACCGCCAACCTCGATTCCATTGCAGCAACCCTGACCCGTGAACGCGGCGGCCCGATTGCAGATTGCCGCTTCGAGGTGGGCCGCGCGCGCGATGCCATCGCCCACTTCGCCACGCAGTCTCTGGCCGATCGCGTGCTGCTCGAAACTCCCGGACAGCGCATCGTCGAACAACGCTACGCGCATGGGGTGCTGGTCGCTATCATGCCGTGGAACCGGCCGATGACGCTGCTCTCGTTCAAGCTTGGGCCAGCGCTGATTACCGGGAACACGGTGATCGCCAAGCCCGCCCCCACCACGCCGCTTTCAACCCTTCTCCTCGGCCAGCTGGCTGCCGAAATTTTCCCCGCCGGCGTCTTCCAGACCCTGGTGGATGCCAATGACCTCGGCCCTCTGCTGACCAGCCATCCCGACGTCGCCCACGTCAGCTTCACCGGCTCGACGCCGACCGGCAAAAAGGTGCTGGCGTCGGCCGCCGACACGCTGAAGCGCTTTACCCTGGAACTCGGCGGCAACGACGCAGCCATCGTGCTGGACGACGCCGACATCGCCAAGGTTGCAGACCGCATCTTTGCCGCAGCCTTCATCAATGCAGGCCAGGTCTGCTTTGCCACCAAGCGCGTCTACGCCCCGCGCCGACATGCAGCCGATCTCGCAGCGGCCCTTGCCGAACGGGCCGCTGCGGCGGTTCTGGGCGATGGCATGGACCCTTCCACCACCATGGGTCCGCTGCAAAACCGCATGCAGTTCGACAAGGTGCTGGACGTGATCGCGTCCGCCCGCGCGCAGGGCGGCCGATTCCTGACCGGCGGCGACGCCACCGGTCAGGGCTACTTCATCCGCCCGGCAATCGTCACCGGTCTGCCCGAGCAGGCGCGGCTGGTTCGGGAGGAACAGTTCGGCCCGGTTCTCCCGGTCCTGGCCTACGAGCATGTGGACGAAGCGGTGGCCGCGGCCAACGCCAGCGACTTCGGGTTGGGCGGCACCATCTGGGGTACAGACACCGACCGGGCCATGGCCGTGGCCAGCCGCATCCAGACCGGCACCATCTGGGTGAACCAGCACATGGCACTGCCCCTGGACGTTCCGTTCGGCGGCGCCAAGCAATCGGGCATAGGTCTCCAGAACGGCCTTCCGGGCATGGAAGACGTCACCCAGTTGCGTGTTCTCAACGCCATTCTGGCGGAATGAGGGGATCGGCGATGGACAACACAACGTTTCGGATCGGCGGCGAACTTGAGGTAAACCGGCTAGGCTTCGGCGCCATGCGTCTCACCGGGCCAGGCATATGGGGGCAGCCCACCGACCGGGAAGCAGCCCTCGCCACGCTCCGCCGGGTGCCCGAACTGGGCATCAACCTGATCGATACGGCGGACAGTTACGGGCCGGATGTTTCCGAACCGCTGATCCGTGAAGCCCTGCATCCTTACGCCCCCGGCATGCACATCGCCACCAAGGCCGGGCTCCGCAGGCCCGGCCCCGATGCGTGGATGCCGCACGGCGATCCCGACTATCTCATCGCCCAGGCGCGCAGGAGCCTGACGCATCTTGGCGTAGAGCAGATCGATCTGTGGCAACTGCACCGGATTGATCCCAGCGTACCGCGTGACGAGCAGTTTGGCGCCGTTCGTGCCATGATCGACGAAGGGATCATCCGCCATGCCGGGCTCAGTCAGGTAACAGTTGCGGAGATCGAGGCGGCGCAACGGGTCTTTCCGGTCGCGACCGTGCAGAACCGCTTCAATCTTTCCGATCGCTCGAGCGAAAGTGTGCTGGATTACTGCACGCGCCACGCGATTGGATTCATTCCATGGTTTCCGCTCGCGGCAGGGGCGCTGACCGGGCCGGGCTCCGCCCTTGCCGTTATCGCGCAGGCACATGCGGCGACGCCGGGCCAAATTGCCCTCGCCTGGCTGCTGCGTCGCAGTCCCGTCATCTTGCCCATCCCGGGCACCGGGAGCGTAGCGCACCTCGAAGAAAATGCTCGGGCACTGCATATCGTGCTGAGCGATGACGAGTTCGCCAAGCTTGAGGCCACTTACCGCTAAGGTAAGGACCCATTACTGGCGTTGCCGCAAGCCGCGAGGCTGAAAGCCGTCGCGTTTTCCAGAAGAGGCTTCTTACAGCCTGCTCCCCCTACCAAGGGACGGGAAAGACAAACCATCGCAGGCCTGTTCCACCCCTGCAGTTCGGTTCAGACTGGCCCTGTTCGGACCTGCTGCGGTGTAAACCCAGCGCCACCACATTCGGGAACAAGGCCCATGGACCCGGCCGGCAACACCATTTTGATCACCGGCGGACATCCGGCATCGGCCACACCCTTGGCCGAACAGTTCCACCAGCCGGGGCGCTAAACCGCCCCGGCCACCCACCTTCCCCACAACGGAGAATGAAGATGTCCCGCATTGCCATCACCAGCCGTGACCAAGCCCCTGCAGCCGCCCAGCCGACGCTCGATGCCGTGCACAAGCAGCTCGGCTTCACCCCGAACTTCTTTGCCGTGCTGGCCAACAGCCCGGCCGTCCTTGCCGCCCACGGCGCCTTCGACGGTGCGCTCGGCAAGACGCTCGATCTGAAGACCCGCGAAGGGATCGCCCTTGCCACGGCGGCCGTCAACGGGTGCGAATACTGCACCGCCGCCCATACCTATACCGGGCACACCTTCGCCCGTCTCTCGGAGGCCGATATCGCGGCAGCAAAGCGCGGGGAGGCAGCGGACGACAAGCTTGCCGCCGCGCTGCATTTCGCCCGGCGTGTCGCGGAAACGCGCGGCAAGGTTGGCGATGACGACCTGGCGCAACTGCGCGCAGCGGGTTATGGTGATGCCCAGATCCTGGAGATCGTGGCCAACGTCGCCAAGAACTTCCTCACCAATCTCATCAACAACGTGGCGCAGACCGACGTCGACTTTCCGGCGATCACCGCCAGCGCAGCCGCCTGAAAAGGTACATGGCCAGGGCGGCGGACGAACGGCGAAAGCCGCCCTATACTCGCGTGTGATTGCGCTGCGGCTGCATCGTGTGGTTCGTTTACACGCAGCGGACGCCGCCGCCGCGGCACTTGCTCCAACGGAACACGAAGGCTGACGCGTCATGAGCCAATCCGATTTCGAACTCTCCCGTCGCCAGGTGGTAGGCGGGGCAGCCCTCTCACTCGGGCTCGCGCTATTTCCTGATCCCGCAATGGCGGCCGTACTCCACGACGCCGCATCAAAAGGACACATGACCATGGGAACGATCAAGGTCGCAGACGGCACGGAAATCTTCTTCAAGGACTGGGGCCCGAAAGGCGCGCAGCCGATTGTGTTTCACCACGGCTGGCCGCTCAGTGCGGACGACTGGGACGCCCAGATGCTCTACTTCCTGGCGCAGGGCTATCGGGTGATCGCCCATGACCGCCGCGGCCACGGCCGCTCCACCCAGACCGATACGGGTAACGACATGGACACTTACGTGGCCGATGTCATCGCGCTGACTGATCACCTGGATCTGCGCAACGCTGTGCATATCGGTCATTCGACCGGCGGCGGGGAAGCGGCGCGCTACGTCGCCCGCGCCAAGCCAGGACGCGTTGCCAAGGCCATTCTCGTCGGGGCCGTCCCGCCGATTATGGTGCAGTCTGCCAAGAACCCCGGCGGCACCCCGATGTCGGTATTCGACGGATTTCGCACCGCGCTTGCAGCCAACCGCGCGCAGTTCTACCTCGATGTGGCGAGTGGCCCGTTCTACGGCTTCAACCGCCCGGGGGCCAAAATCTATCCCGGCACGATCCAGAACTGGTGGCGGCAAGGCATGATCGGCGGCGCCAAGGCGCACTACGATTGCATCGAGGCATTTTCGGAAACCGATTTTACCAAGGACCTGCAGGCAATCGCCGTTCCCACGCTCGTGCTGCACGGCGATGACGATCAGATTGTCCCGATCGCGGATTCCGCGCAGCTTGCCATCAAGTTGCTGCGCAAGGGCCAGCTAAAGGTGTACCCGGGCTTTCCGCACGGCATGCTGACGGTTCACGCCGATGTGCTCAATCCCGATATGCTGGCCTTTATCAAGGCCTGATCCCGAAACCGGAACACTGCGCAGGAAAGGCCGCTCTCATCATGAGGGCGGCTTTTTCGCGCGCACGCGGCGCGCTTTGGCCTGAGGTAAAATGCCTTCGTGCGGCGAAGTCGCGCTCCAGCCGTTCGGTGGCGATACTGGCCCGTTCGAAATCCGATCTCGGAGATGGAAAATGCCGGGCGGCCCCCAGGAGGGGGGGAGCTTCGGGGCCGCCCGGCAAGGTTGGGACCACATCAGGCCCTGGGAGTGCCAATAGCGGGATCGGGAGAGTTGGCACTGCATCGGTTCCGGATCGATGCCATGATGGTGCGTTAGTTTCGGCGCGGAGGCTATCACGCGGAAGTATATACGATGCCTTGCCGAACCATACCGAGGTGCTGCTCCTCCTTCATCCATCGCAAGGACCACAAACCTGCTCGCGCGCATAATTGCGCGAACGCGATCATGTCCTCGGTCAGGCGGAGCGCAGCAGCAGCGTTACCGCGAAGCGGCCGTTGCGGCGGCCGAACGTAACCTTGCCGTCATGCGCGGCAGCCACGCGGCTGACGATGGCAAGGCCCAGCCCGGTCCCCTCGCCGCCACGCGCGCTATCGCCGCGGGCGAAGGGGCGCAGCATCTGTTCGCCCGCGGTCGGCGCGATGCCGGCGCCGGCATCGCTGACCGTGATCCGCAACGCCCCCGCTTGCTCCGCAGCGCTCATCATGACCGGCGCCACGCCGTGACGCGCCGCGTTCGACAGCAGGTTGCCCACGGCCCGCGCCACCGCCTGCGGCCGCAGCGCGAAGGTCAGCCCGGGTGCGACATCGGGCGTGACCGTGCCCACCAGCCCGGCATCCGCCACCGCGCGCGCCAGCAGCCCGGCCACGTCGGTCGGCACCTGCGCCTCGTTCTCGAAACCCCGCCCGAAATCGAGGAACTGGGTCAGCATCGCCTCAATCCGGTCAACCTGCCGCAGCGCGGTTTCCTCCAGCTCCTCGTCCTGCCCGCGCAGCATTTCCAGCGAGAGGCGCAGCCGCGTCAACGGCGTGCGCAAGTCATGGCTGACCCCTGCCAGCATCAGCGCCCGCTCGGCTTCCTGACCCGCGATCCGCGCGGTCATGCGGTTGAGCGCCCCCGCCACGGCGGCCACTTCCTCCGGACCGGAGACGTCGAGAGGCGGCTGGGCTCCATCGGCGCGGTAGCCATCGACGCTTTGCGCCAGTTGTCGCAGCGGCCGGTCGATCCGGCGCTGCAACGCCAGTCCGCAGGCGATCGCAATCACGAACGCCACGAACGAGGCGAGCATCAGGCTGGCCAGCGCACCACGCTGGCGCGGTGGCGTGATGCTGACCCAGTAATCGCGCTGCCCCATGCGCAGCAGGAACCATAGCCGCCCACCCGTATCGGTGCGCCAGACGAGTTCGTCCTGCATGTGCAGGCGCGAGGCGAGCGTCAGCGTGAACTGCCGCTCGACCATCGTGGGAAAGCGCGGTCCGTCCGAAGGTACGTCCGCCGCCGGGCGCACCGCCATGCTGCCCGCGCGGTTGATCCCGTCGATCAGCGCCGCCTGGCGAGCCGGGTCCATTTCGCGCATCGCCTGCGACAGCGCGGTGACCATGTCAGCGGTGACGGCGGCGACGCGGATCACTTGCGGGCGGATCACCAGCGTCATGACGAGAAAGCCGGCAAGCAGTTGCCCCGCCAGCACCACCGCCACCAGCAGCGCCACGTTGCGATGGAACAGCCGCCGGAACACGCGCCTCAGCCCCCCGCCGTCCGGTCGGCCATCCCGTCCGTCAACACATAGCCGACGCCCCATACCGTTCGCACATGGCGCGGATCGGCCGCGTCGTCGCCGATCGCGCGGCGCAGGCGCACGATCTGCACGTCGATGGCCCGGTCGGTCACTTCCGCATCACGGCCCAGCGCGCGTTCGATCAGTTGCGCCCGGCTGAGCGGCCGCCCGGCGCTGCGCGCCAGTGCTGCGAACAGCGCGTATTCGCGCGAGGACAACGGCAGCACCGCACCATCGCGGCTGACCGTCATCGCGCAGAAGTTGATGCGGAACGGACCGATCTCTCGCTCCTCGTCACGCGTCATGGTCCGCTCCGGCCCCAACCGGCGCAAAATAGCGGCCAGCCGCGCTACCAGTTCGCGCGGCAGGAACGGCTTGGCGAGGTAATCGTCGGCGCCCATCTCCAGCCCCAGCACGCGGTCGATCGGATCGCCGCGCGCGGTGAGCATGATCACCGGCGTCGCATCGCCCGCAGCCCGCAGCCGGCGCACCACCGCCAGGCCATCCTCGCCCGGCATCATCAGATCGAGCACGATGACGTCGGCCGGCTCGCGTTGCAGCGCCGCGTCCATCGCCTTGCCCCCGTCCACCGCGCGCACGGCATAGCCATGCTCCGACAGGAAACGCTGCAGCAGCGCGCGCAGTTCAGAATCGTCGTCGACAACAAGCACGCGGGGCGAACGGTGGCTCATGCCCCGCCTTGTGCCATTCCCGCCGGGCCGCCGCCAGCGCGCAAGCTGTGACAAATGGTGACAGCGCGTCGTGCGTGTCACGCCTTGCCGCATCATCGCGCTTCGTCGGCATTGTCATGACACATCGCCTTGCCATTTCCTCGCCATCGCCAGTCAACGGCGTTCATTTTCACGCAAAGGAAACCAGACCATGATGCGCAAGACCATGAACACGATGATCGCCATGCTCGCCGCCACGACCCTGCTTGCCGGTGCCACCGCCGCCGAGGCAAGGCAGGGTATGGTGCGCGTTCGCGGCGCCAACGGCGCGGCCACCGGCGTCGCCGGGCCACGCGGCATCGCCGGACGCGCCCACGGCACCTATCAGTCGTCCGACGGCACGGTGACGCACGCCAGCGGCAGCGCGTTCCGGGGCGCCAACGGCAGCCGCGGCTATCGCGGTTCGTCCACGTCCGTTTCGCCCGACGGCACCGTAACGCGCAGCGGACAGGCCGCCGCCAGCGGTGCGCGCGGGTCCGCCAGCAGCGCGGGCAGCTTCACCCGCTCCGCCGACGGCACCTGGAATGGCAGCCGCTCTACCCAGGCGACGAGCGCCACGACCGGCAATTCCTATTCGGGTTCGACCACGATCGATCCCACCACGGGCAAACCCGTCCATTCCGGCACCTGCACCGATGCCTCTGGCGCCACGATCCCCTGCCGCTGATCCCGGCGCTTCCGTATCCGTCCGGCGCGGGGAGCTTCCGGCTTCCCGCGCCTTTCCCGTCGCCAAAAGGAAAAGCGTATGAGAGCCCTTTCGATCGCGCTGGCCGCGCTGTCCATGATCCCCACCCTCGCCCATGCCACCCCTGCCCGCGCGACCGCGCTGCCCGAAGGCGCCGCCGATCGCCTGCGCGAAGCCGATGCCAACGGGGATGGTGCGATCAGCCGCGCCGAACTGGGCGCATGGCGGGTCAGCCAGTGGCAACGCATGGATCGCAACGGCGACGGCGCTTTCTCGCGCGATGACCTGCCCGCGCTGATGCGCAGCCGGTGGGACTCCGATCGTCTGGTCAAGCTGCGCCAGGTCTACGACCGCAATGACGATGGACGGATCAGCCGCACCGAATTTGTCGACGGCCCCGCCCCTGCCTTCGAGGCCGCAGATACCAACCGCGACGGCGTGGTCAGCGCGCAGGAGATGCGGGCGTTGAAGGCCCGCAAGGCCGGCTGAGCCGCCGCCTGCATTCCCGAAACGCCCCCTTGCTGCCAGACGTTCGGCCGGATCGATCAGCGCTTGATCGGCAATCCGGCCGAAGCCCACGCGTTGAAACCGCCGGCAAGATGTGTATCGACGGCGGCCTGCGCCACCGCGCATCTGTCGAGCGCCATGGCCGAACGCTTGCCCCCAAGGCAATTCAGCACCAGCTTCTTTCCGCCCGCATCGGGCAGACGCGAAGCCTGAAACGTTGACAGCGGCATGTTGACCGCACCGGGAATATGACCGGCAGCGAACTCGTCCGCCTCGCGCACATCCACCACCATCGCCTTGCCATCGTCCAGCAGCGCCGCGAGTTCGGTCGCGCCGATTTCCGCATGCCGGGGCTTTCCGAAACCAAAGACCATTCGTCGTCCCTTCCGAGTCCGGAGGGCGATTTGCGGCGCCCTCACAATTGATGTTGCTAATATTGTAATTACATTATATAAGTCAATTGTAATTTACAACGAGCTATCGATGAAGGAGCGCGACGATGCACAAGGATTGGCCAGCGATGGCAACCGAACTCTCCGGTGCGATCAAGGAAGTGCGGCTTGGCACGCCGGAGGTGATGAAGGCGTTTTCGGCGATGGCCAAGGCCGCTACCGACGCCGGCGCGCTGGATAGCAGGACCAAGGAGCTGATCGCGCTGGCCATCGCCGTGGCGATCCGCTGCGACGGCTGCGTCGCCTTTCACGCCCAGGCGGCGGTGAAGCACGGCGCGACGCGCGAAGAGGTCATGGAAACCATGGGCATGGCTCTCTACATGGGGGCAGGCCCCAGCCTGATGTATGCCGCGCAGGCGGTCGAGGCCTATGACCAGTTCGCGGCAAAGGGCTGATTGCCAGAACGGACGAACCGTATGTCCCCGACCGATGCCGCAATCGTCATCTGCCCCCGGTGTGCGGCGGCCAACCGCGTGCCGCAGGGGCGGCTGACGCAGCATCCCACCTGCGGCAAATGCAAGGCGCCGCTGTTCACCGGCCAGCCGGTGAACGCCACGCTGGCCGCATTCGACCGGCACGTGGGCAAAGGCACGTTGCCGGTGCTGGTCGATTTCTGGGCCGAATGGTGCGGTCCGTGCAAGATGATGGCGCCGGCCTTCGCCTCGGCCGCGCAGGCACTCGAACCCTCGGTACGGTTGCTGAAGGTCGATACCGAACGCGAACAGGCACTGGCCGCGCGCTATGGCATCCGTTCGATCCCGACGATGATCCTGTTTTCCGGCGGGCGCGAGGTGGACCGCATCTCCGGAGCGATGGACGCACGCCGCATCGCCGCCTGGGCGCAACGCCCCTGATCGTTGCCGCCCTGCCCCAACTCTTCGCCCCAACGCATCACAAGCGAGCCCTCAACCCACGCAAAAGGGGCGACCGTTGCCGGTCGCCCCTTCGCTGGCGTTCGTGCGCCGGGGAAGATCAGAACTTCTTGTTCACCGTCACCGCGAATTCGCGTGGCCGGCCGACGTTCGAATAGGCCGTGCCGGCGGACGACGCGAGCGCCTGGAACCGCAACGGCAGGTAGTAATACTTGTCGAACAGGTTCTGCGCTTCCACCGAAATCGACAGATCCTCGTTTGCGTTCCGCCAGGTGATGCGAGCATTGGCCAGCGTGTAGGACGGGTTGTAATCCAGCGGCCCGAAGTTACCGCCGCCCAGCGCGAGGCGCCCGATCGTCTGCTTGCCCACATGCGACAGGTCGATGCGCGGCGTGATGGAACCGGAAGAACCGAGATCGGCGCGGTACTGCACGCCAAGGCTCCACCGCCACTTCGGCGTGGTGATCGGATCGGCCAGACGGATCGATCCGCCCACCGTCGGCCCGATGCGCGACCACGAACCGTCGATATAGCTGAGCGAACCATCGATATCGAGACCGGGGATCGGGCTTGCGCTCAGTTCGGCCTCGGCGCCCGCCATATGCCCGTCACCCGCGTTCTGGATCGCCGCGCAGGGGAACGGATCGGTCCCCACGGCAAAGCCATCAAGCAGCGAACAGTCGCCGATCGGCAGCTGGATATTCTTGTAGTCGTTGTAGAAGCCGGAAAGGTTCAGGCGCAGCTTGCGGTCGAACAAATCGGTCTTCAGGCCGCCTTCGTAAGCGGTCAGCGTTTCCGGCGTGAAGGTGCCATTCTTCGCCTGCGCCTTGGTGAACGGGCGCGCGGTCACGCCACCGCCCTTGAAACCGGTGCTGACGGTCGCATAGGCCAGCACTTGCGGGCTGAAGCGATAGTCGACCGAAATACGCCAGTCGACCTTGTGGCCATCGTACTTGGCAACCGAACCATCCAGCGCGCCGACACCGAAGATATCGACCAGCGGACCGCCGCTCCAGTTCTTGCGAACGAAGGTGTAATCCTTGTGCTCCTTGGTGTAGCGCAGACCACCGGTGATCGTCAGCCCTTCGACGGGCCGGACGATGACCGTACCGAACGCCGCCTTGCTGTTGGCGTTGACCGGGTCGTTGCCCAGGAACTGCAGGAACAGCGGCGGCGCGCCGTGGCCGATATAGCGGATGTCCTGCCGGGTGAAGTAGATCGACTGCTGGTCGTTGTAATAGCCACCCAGGGTCCAGTCGACCATATCGCCGATCTTGCCGTTAAGGCGCAGCTCCTGGCTGAAGAAGCGGAAGCGCAGATCGTTGAAGCCGGCGCCGCCAATGAGCGGATCGGGCGTGTAATCGTCATCGGTGCCAAACTGTTCGCGATATTTACGATAGGCCGTGATCGACTGGATCTTCAGCGAATCGTTCAGCGAAATGTTCAGATTGCTGGAAACGCCCCAGCCCGTGAACTTCGTGGTGTTGGGCATGGTATAGGCTTGCGCGGCCTGCCCGCCAGCCGGAAGGTAGAAACTGGCATAGGTGCAATAGCGGCCGCAGGTAAAATCGATCCCGTCCGATTTCGCCGGGTTGGAATAGGACAGCACACCCGCCGCATTGGTGCGGTTTTCGTAGGTGTAATCCCCGGTCACCGTCCAGTCGATCGTGTCGTTGGGATTGTAACGCAGTGACCCGCGCAGACCCGAATAGTTCTTCTCGCCAAGCTTGGCGACAACGCAGTTCGACGGCGTGGAGGCATTGCCGGCGATACCGAGGGCATTGCCCGGCTTCGCGCAGCCATAGTCAATCTGACTGACATAGCCGTCCTGGCGCTTGAACACCCCGGAAACGCGGGCATAGAGCCCCTCGGCAAGCTTGAAATTGGCACTTCCGCGCAAATCGATGCGGTTGCGGGAACCATAGGCCGCCTCGACCGATCCGCTGTTTTCCGCGGCGGGCTTGGCCGAGAACAACTTGATCGCGCCACCGATGGAGTTCCGGCCCGTCAGCGTTCCCTGCGGACCACGCAGCACTTCCACGCGATCCAGGTCCAGCAAGTCCATGACGCTGCCGGTCAGGGTCGCGAAATAGACGTCATCGACGTAGATGCCGACGCCCGGTTCGTAGGCGGGGTTGAAGTCATACTGGCCGATGCCGCGAATGTAGGCTGCCATCGACGATCCGAAGGCCCCGCCCATCTGCGTGAGCTGTACGTTGGGCGCCTGGGCCGCGATCTGCGAAATATCGGTTTGGTTGCGAGCTTCCAGCAGCTTGGAATCAACCGCCGTGATCGACAACGGCGTGTCTTGCAGGCGTTGCGAACGGAACTGCGCCGTCACCACGATTTCACGCGACGCGGCGGCTTCATCGGATGTTGATTGCGCCTGCGCCGCTTCCTGCGCGAAGGCTGGCATGGCGAGACCAAACGCCAGCGCCGCGGCACTTCCCGCGGAAAAAAGACGCACGATTCCTGCAGTACGGTTGGCGATTGCCATATCCCCTCTCCTGTTAGTATCCTCTACGGGACAGCCTTGCTAATTGTTAGTTAGGCATACAAACTTACCCGTGGCAAGCGCTTCCTGCACCATGTCGCCGCAAAAACGGCGCTGATGCACAAAAGTCACAAAACCACCACCCGCCTGGCTGCCGCCTCTTGCCGTTCGCGCCCGGTGCGGCGATAGGCAACGCCATGACTTCCAAGGCTTCCGCCACGCCCGATCCGCAGACCGGCGGCACCGACAACGTGGCCCTGCTGATCGACCTGCTGAAGCTGGCCACCTTCATCGCCGGCCCGATGCGCGATGGCGTAGCGGAGCCGCTCGCGCTCAGTTCCAACGATCTGCGCGTTATTCTCGCGCTGGGCGGCGAAGGCGAACTGGCGGGGCACGACCTGTCCGAAATCATGGGAGTGCCCCCCATGAATGTCAGCCGCGCGCTGGCCAGCCTGCTGGAACGCGGCCTTGTCGAACTCGGCAGCGATCCGGCGAACCGCCGCCGAAAGCCTTTCCGGCTGAGCGCGCAAGGACGGGCGACTTTCGCCAGCACCCTGCCCGCCATGGAGAAAGTCGGCGGCGCCCTGTTCGTCGATCTCGACAAGGCGGAGCGCATGGCTTTCGGCCGGGCCATGCAGGCCGTGCTGGCGCGTATTCCGGGCTGGATGGACCGTCACAGTCCCGCCTGACGATCGCACCCAAGGTCGGTCATGATGTCGCCTTGCTGGCCAGCACCGCACCGAACCGGGGATGCGCAAAGTGCATCGGCACATCATGGCGGTGTGGCCATGTCTGGCGGATTTCCGCGCTGCGGATTTCATCGGGGCCAAACGGATTTTCGGGATAGCATTCGGTCAAGGGCTGGAGATGCGCGGTGGTCTTCGACCAGCCGGCTTCGTATTCGCCCTGCCACTGCATCATGTAGTCCAGCCGCTTGATCTTCCAAACACCATCTTCGCGCACGTAATCGTTCTCGTAGATCCCCGCTTCCATGAACTGGAGCGGCAAACCCTGCGGCTTGAAGGCGCGCGTTTCATGGCTGCCGCCAAACAGCACGGCACGGAACCGGCCCTTCGCGGTCTGCCGGTCCGGCGCGACGGTAATGATGTCCTGCATCTGGAAATGATCGAGCAGGAAACCATAGGCCGGCGCTTCCTCGCCCGGCGCAAGGAACAGGCTGCGGAACCACGTGCCATAGAGCCGACGCGCGCCTTCCCGCCCCCGGTAGATGCCCGAAAGGAAGATCACCTCGCCGTCCTCGGCAAAAAGCTCTGCCACGTCGTCGGCGCGGTTGAAGTCGATGTAATAGCCATAGGCCCAGTGCAGGCGGCGGATGGCGTTGACGTCCTCCAGCAAGCCCACACGGCTTTCCAGCGCCTCCAGGCGGGCAGCAACATCCGTCATTTCAACTCTCCCAATTTCGATCTTTGTATGTAACACTAACAATAACAATCGATGGAACCATTGCGAGAGGAAAACATGGCGCTTGCCCAAAAAGACGGTTCGGAATGGTCCGGCCAGGTCGCGTTCGTAACGGGTGGCGTCACGGGGATCGGCCTTGGCGTGGCGCAGGCGCTCAGCGATGCCGGCTTGCGGCTGGCGCTTAGCTATCGCAACGAGGCCCATCGCGAACTGACCGCGCGCTGGTTTGCCGATAAAGGGCGGGAACAGCCGCTGTTCGTGCCGCTGGATGTAACCGACCGCGCCGGCTTCGCCGAAGCGGCCGAGGCCGTGGAAAGGCATTTCGGCGCGGTGCACGTGCTGGTGAACAACGCCGGTGTCAGCGTGTTCGGCCCCACCGACGAGGCGAGCTATGCCGACTACGACTGGATCATGGGCGTCAATTTCGGCGGCGTGGTTAACGGACTGGTTAGCTTCCTGCCCAAGATCAAGGCGGCCGAGGGACCGCGTCACGTCGTCAACATCGCCTCGATGGCGGCCTTCCTGCCGGGGCCGCAAGCCGGCATCTACACCGCCAGCAAGTTCGCCGTGCGCGGCCTGACCGAATCGCTGCGCTACAACCTAGCGCCCCACGGCATCGGCTGTTCGCTGTGCTGCCCCGCGCTGACCCGGACCAACGCATGGGATTCGGCGCTCAAGCGCCCCGACACTTTCGCCGATAGCGGCTTTGCCCCCGTTGCCCGAGCCGAACTGGAGCAGTTCGGGACGGCTTTCGAAGCCGGCATGGACCCGTACGAAGTCGGCCGCAAGGTGTTCGCGGGCGTGGTCGAAGACAGGGCGCTGATCCTTACGCATCCGGAGTTCCGCGAGGATTTCGAGGAAATATTCCGGGACAGCGTGAACGCCCTGCCCAACGAGGAAGCGCCGCCCGCCCGGCTCGAAATCGAACGCCTGCGCCGCGCGGCAAACAAGGCGGCAAAGGCCGGCCGGATCATCGGTCTTTCCGATCTCACCTGAAGGCCATCGGTTGCGCCGCGCGGCTTCGCCGCTATCCTTCCGATCGGCGGGGATTTCGCGGAGAGAAGACGATGTGCGATCAGGATACGGAAGCCGATAACGAAAGCTGGCTGGCGCTGAACCGCCGGCAATTCACCGCCCTGGGCGCGGGCGCGGCGGCGATGGCGATCGTTCCCGGCTGCATGGCCCAGACGCATGATGGCGCGGGCGGCATCAGGACGGCCAGCCGCGCGGTGACGATCACCACGCCCGATGGCAAGGCCGACGCCTTCTTCGTCCACCCCGAAGGCGGCAAGCATCCCGCCGTGATCCTGTGGCCCGACATCGCCGGCCTGCGCGATGCCTACAAGACCATGGGCACGCGGCTGGCCGCGGCCGGCTATGCCGTGCTCGTGGTCAACCACTACTATCGCTCCAGCCCGGCGCCCATTCTCAACAGCCTGTCGGAATGGCGATCGCCCGAAGGACAGCAGAAGCTGGCGCCGATGATCGCGGCGATCACTCCGGCGGGTACCGTGCGCGATGCGGCTGCCTTCGTCGCCTGGCTGGATGGGCAGGCGGAAGTGGATACCAGCCGGAAGATCGGCACCTGCGGCTATTGCATGGGCGGGCCGTTCACCGTCCGCACCGCGCTGGCCAATCCCGCACGGGTCGGCGCGGCGGCTTCGTTCCACGGCGCCAGCTTGGTCAACGACACGCCCGACAGCCCGCACAAGCTGCTTGCGCAGACGCAGGCGGCCTACCTCTTCGCGATCGCGCAGAACGATGACGCCCGCGCGCCAGACGACAAGGTGCGGTTGCGCGAAGCGGCCGACGCGGCGAAGCGGCCTGCGGAAATCGAGGTCTATCCCGCCCAGCACGGCTGGTGCACGATCGATGCGCCGATCTACGACAAGGCGCAGGCCGAGAAGGCCTGGGGTCGCATGCTCGCGCTGTACAAGCAGTATCTCTGAGAGGGCCTGTCAGGCGGAAATGCTGCGCGCCGCCTCGCGCAGCATTTCCGCATTTTCCGCGATCATCTGGCCGGTTGAGCGGGGTTTGCGCCCCGTCAGCCGCTCGACGTGGTCGGAGCGGATTTCCAGGAACCCTTCGCGGATCGCCCGGCCGAACGAGACCATGTCATCGCTGTTCCACGGAATGCCGTTGACGGACTGGTCATCGACGGGCCGGCGCGGAATGCCCATGGCGTCAAAGATCGCGTACTGCGCCTCGTCATCCACCGGCTCATAAGTCAACGGCTGCCCGGTGGCCTTTGCCATCAGCGCCGCCACGTCGCGGAAGCTCTGCAATTCCGGTCCGGTAATGTCATAGGTGCGGCCTTCGTGGCCCTCGCCCGTCAGCACGGCGACCGCGCAATCGATGCAATCTTCCCGCCAGACCATCGCCTCGCGCCCCTCGCCGGCATTGCTGATCCACGTGCCGGTCTGCATCACGCCCGGCCCTGCCATCAGCACCATCGCATCGGCATAGTGTGCGTCGCGCAGCATGGTCCAGCCGCAGCCCGAGGCGCGAATGAGCCGTTCGGTCTCGATATGATCGTGCCGCACTTCGGCCGGGTTGGCCGGATCGTCGATGCCGACGAAGCTGGTATAGACGATCTGCCGCACGCCGGCCGATGCCGCCGCCGCGATCGCCGCCCGGTGCTGCTCCACCCGCGCGCCTACCCGCGTGCCGCTGATCAGCAGCATCCGGTCCGCCCCGACCACTGCGCCGGCCAGCGTCTCCGGCAGGTCGAAATCGCCATAACGCACCGTGCAGCCTTGCGCCACGCGGTGCGCCAGCTTTTCCGGCTTGCGCGTGATCAGGATCAGATCGGCCCCGCGCCCTTGTGCGATCAGCCGGTCTGTCACCCCTCGCCCATAGTTGCCGGAAGCGCCGGTGATGACGATGCGCGTCACGCCGTCGCCGCGTCCAGTTGCGCCTGCGGCACCCACCAGCCATGCACCTGCGGGCGCAGCCGGGCGGGGATCGCCACTTTCGCCACGGGCCCCGCCGCGAGGTTGCCGGCATCGACCACCCAGGCCTCGTGCACGAAGCTGTTGTCGCCGACCTGCCGGTCCACGATCATGACCAGCCAGCCGTCATGCGCCGGGTCCTTCGCCGGCACGTGTACCGGCTCGTTATAGCCGGCCTGCGGCGGCAGGGGCAGCGCCTGCGAGACGTGCGGCGCGCCCGTGTCCATCCCGTCCAGGCGCACCAGCAGGTTGAAGCTGACGCCTACCGGCCCGGCGAAAAGCGGCGGTCCCTGCAGGTCCGGATTCATCGACAGCATCCAGCCATGGCCATAGCGGCGCCCCTGCTTCGCGGCGGGGATCACCGGGAAATCGCCGGGAGGGCCGATGATCGTTTCGGTGACGTCGCCACCCTCCGCGGTGGGATCAACGGTCCAGCGAGTCAGCGCGCCCCGGACCTCCTGCGACGCCATGAAGATGCCCGATGGTTCGCGGATGAAGGCAAAGGCGTTGGTGTTGTTGAGGCACGCATCGAAGTGCAGCAGCCCGCTCTCATCCTCCCACGCGTTCATCATGTGGTAGGAGTGGCACCCCTTCGGCCCCTTGAACCACCGGATTTCCGATACGTTGCCATAGCGCGGCATCACGCCCAGCCAGGAAGCGAGTTCCGGTTCGTGGTGCCAGTGTTCGCCCCCGGCCTGGATGCGCTCGAGATCGGCGGTCGTCGGATAGATCGGGAACAGCGCATAGTTCTCGCTGATCGTGAAATCGTGCATCATCGCGCAGTACGGCGCATCGAACCACTGTTCGGACTTCAGCACGCCATCGGGGCCGACGATGCAGTAGGCGACTTTCTTCGAGGCGAGGCCATCCGCCTCGTAGCCATAGAAGAACAGCTCGCCGGTACTCGCGTCGATCCGCACATGCGCGGTCATCGTCTCGGACTTCAGCGCGCCATCGAAGTCATGCGAACCGATGGTTTCGAGCGTTGCGGGATCGACGCGATAGGGGCGCCCATCCTCCTTCGCCATCAGCAGACGGCCGGCGTGCCAGACCGGCGTGGTGTTGGCGACCGTGCGGTCGATCCCGCGCACGTCCTCGTCATCGGTAAAGGGATTGCGGTACTTGCCGAAGCGCGCCCGGCCCAATTCCTTTTCCGCCTTGTGCCGCGCCGTTTCCACGAAGCGGATGGCGAAGTCCGCCGTGCCGTCCGCGTTGAACGACAGGCGGCTGACCATGCCATCGCCCGACAGCGTGTGATCGCTGGCGAACTTGGGCGGATAGGCCGGGTCGGGAACCGCGCGGAAGAAGCTGCCGCGCACTTCGGCCGGCAGCGCACCCTCCACCGTCAGCCCCTTCAATTCGACCTCCTGGCCAACCGGCTCGTTCAGGCCGGTGAAATACGGAGTCTGCGGGAAAGCGCCCATCGATCCTCATCCTAACAATTGTTATTATTTCTCCTTACAGGGTGAAACGGGCGATGCCAACCGATTCCGCAACGGCGCTCGCCACGATTGGCAATGGGCGGAACTGCAGCATTCGCGCTTTTCGTCCGCGCCAAAACGGAAAGGACCGCCGCCGCGAAAGCGACGACGGTCCTGGAAGCTGCCTTCCCGCTGAGCGGGTAAATCGGCCTCCTCTCCAACCGTTCAGAAGTCCTTCCTGAAACACCCGGCGCTGGCGAACGGCTCGTACAGCGATGTGAAGTGGGGCGTGATCAACAGGGTCCGGACTTCAAACGAAACGGGCTGCGACTCCTGGCTTTGACGCTTGTCGGCAAGCGAGCGTTTCCGGGAAAATAGCCTTCTAAGCGGCGCGGTGCAATCATTGTTGCAAAGGGGGCGCCACGGGGCGCCGCAATTGCACCACCAGCGGACGGGATCACGCCCACCACCAGGCCGTCGCGCGCATTTCGATGCTGACGCGGGGCGGCGCGTCGGGCGGGCAATCGGGCAGGTCGAACGCCACGTGGGGAACGTGATGCGCCCTGCCCTCGTCGGTATCGTTGGTCTTGAACAGGATCGCCTCATCGCGCGTCAGCGCGGGGAAATAGTGCCAGCGATGCGCGGCATTGTGCGCGACGACCAGCCCTTCGAACGACCATTCCGGCTTGCCCTCCTCATCGAACACGGCATCGGCTTCGATCAGGTCATCCCGTGCCAGCGTGCGGGCATCGCACAGGGCCAGCGGCACGTCCTGCGGCGGGGGAGAAATCGCGCGCCATACGTTGTAGTGCGCGCAGCGCGCGAACGGCCTGCCCGCAGCACCGCGTTCGCCGAACAGCGCGGCGGTCCCGTCCGAAATGTCGATATGCGCGAAGCGCGCCGGCATGGAATTGTTGAGGCTGCCCGCCCGACCCGACCGTTCGCTGAAGCGCAGCAGGCCGGGGCTGCCGACGTGGACATGATCCGCCCCGGTCACCCCGCGAACTAGCTCCGCGATCTCGTGCATATGCAGTGAAACGACCTGTTCGCGGTCCGCGAAATCGGAAACGGCGCTGCGATGGGCGACGAGCTGGAATCCCTCACGATCGATCGCGGTTCCCCCAGCGCGCGCATCGTGCATCGGCATGGGCACCGGGGCGATATCCACCTCATCCCGCTCATGCGCGTTGGCATAGTAGCGCGGTCGGGCGAAGCGGCGGCCCGAATAGGCGATGAGCGCTTCCATCACTGCATCCTTCTCCTGCGCCCGCCGTTGCCCGCGGGCCAACCGGAGAAAAGACCACAATTGTTAGCATTGCAAACAGAAAGGCCCGCTTCACCAACCGGCGAAGCGAGCCTTCCAGGAAACGGTAGGAGAATCAGCCCTGCGCGAGCTGCTGCTCCAGTTCGCCCAGCACGCGGTAGCAATCGAACACCTTGGCCACCGAGCTGTTGGGATCGCGGCCTTCGCGGATCGCGCTGACGAATTCGCGGTCCTGCAGTTCGATGCCGTTCATGCTGACCGCGACCTTCGATACGTCGATCGGCTCTTCCTTGCCGTTCACCAGATCGTCGTAACGCGCGATATAGGTCGCGGTATCGCCGATATAGCGGAAGAAGGTGCCCAGCGGCCCGTCGTTGTTGAACGATAGCGACAGCGTGCAGATCGCACCGCTTTCGCTCTTGAGCTGGATCGACATGTCCATGGCGATGCCCAGCTCCGGATGGATCGGGCCTTCCACCGCGTTGGCCTTGACGATCTTGCCCGCCTGATAGGCGAACAGGTCCACCGTGTGCGCGGCGTGGTGCCACAGCAGGTGGTCGGTCCACGAACGCGGCTCGCCCTTGGCGTTGATGTTCTTGCGGCGGAAGAAATAGGTCTGCACGTCCATCTGCTGGACGTTGAACTCGCCCGCCTTGATCCGGTTGTGCACGAACTGGTGGCTGGGATTGAAGCGGCGGGTGTGGCCGACCATGCAGACCTTGCCGGTTTCCTCCTGCACGCGCAGCACGTCCTGCGAATCCGCCCAGCTATCGGCCAGCGGAATTTCCACCTGCACGTGCTTGCCCGCCTTCATGCAGGCGATGGCCTGCGATGCGTGCATCTGGGTGGGCGTGCACAGGATCACGGCGTCCACGTCGTCGCGCGCCAAGGCGTCTTCCAGTTCGGTGGACGAATGCTTCGCGCCATACTTGGCGGCAACAGCGGCGGCCTGTTCGCCGGTCCGGCTGATGATCGAGACGATTTCGACGCCATCGATGTTCTTCAGGCCATCGAGGTGCTTTTCGCCGAACGCGCCGGCGCCTGCGAGGGCGATACGCATGGGGTCAGTTCCTTCAAAAAAGACCGGGCGGCCCGAAAGCCGCCCGGCAGGGTGGATCGTTTCAGTCCGCCGGTTCGAGCACGATGTGCCCGATGGCGGTGTTCGAGCAGGGGATGTGGTAGTGGCGGTTCAGCCGCTTGACCTTCTTGCCCAGCGCGCCGCGCATGATCAGCCACATCACCATTTCGATGCCTTCGCTGCCGGTTTCGCGCAGGTATTCGATGTGCGGGATATGGCGCACATCGTCGTTGTCGGCTTCCAGCAGATCAAGGAACTTGTTGTCCCATTCGCGGTTCAGCAGGCCCGCGCGCGGCCCCTGAAGCTGGTGGCTCATGCCGCCGGTGCCCCAGATCTGCACGTTCAGGTCTTCGGGGAAGCTTTCCACCGCGCGGGCAATCGCCTCGCCCAGCGCCCAGCAGCGGTTGCCCGAAGGCACCGGATAAGTGACGACGTTCACCGCCAGCGGCACCACCTTAACCGGCCACTTTTCCGGCTGGCCGAACATCATCGACAACGGCACGGTCAGCCCGTGATCCACGTCCATCTCGTTGATGATGGTCATGTCGAAATCGTCGAGGATCAGACTCTGCGCGATGTGCCAGGCAAGATCGGCGTGGCCTTCCACGTCGGGCACCGGCCGCGGCCCCCAGCCTTCGTCGGCCGACTTGTAGTGCTCACCGCAACCGATCGCGAACGTCGGGATGATGTTCGCGTCAAAGGCGGAAGCATGGTCGTTATAGACCAGGATCACCACGTCGGGCTTCGTTTCCTTTTCCCATTCGCGGGTCCATTCGTACCCCTTGAAGATCGGGCCGAAGTAATCGTCCTGCCACTTGCCCTGGTCGACAGCGACACCCAGCAGCGGCACGTGGCTGGAGCCAACGCCAGCGGTAATACGGGCCATCTCAGTAGCCTCCCTTGATCGAACGGTTGCCTTCCGGCGAGCGGCCGCCGTTGAGCATCATCTGCTGGTATTCGGGGAATGTCATGTCGGTCATCGTCGACACGGCCTGGGCGAAGCTGAACCCGTCGGTCGAAAACAGCTTGGACAGGAAATAGACGTTTCCGCCCAGATCGAGCAGCCGGTTGTAATCCCGCGCCAGCAGCGCTTCCTTGGCCTCGTCGGAAATGTTCCATTCGTCGAGGTAGGCCTTTTCATCGGCCTTGAAGCGTTCGCGATTGTCGGCCTTCATCAGGCTCATCGCGAACTGGTTGATCCAGTATCCCCGCCGGGCGCGCTTGGCCGTGTAGACCCGCGTGCCGGGGATATCGTCGAACTCGGCCAGGTATTCGTGGATATTCTGCCGAGCCTTTTCGCCAGCGTCTTTCTCGTTGCTCACAGGCCCCTCTCCTTCAGTTTGGCGTCGAGACGCGGGAACACGCGGCGGGCGTTGCCTTCGAAGATCGCGTGGCGTTCCGCGTCCGAGATAGCGAGCGCATCGACATAGCGCTTGGTGTCGTCGAAATAGAAACCGGTGGTCGGATCGATCCCGCGCACCGCGCCGACCATTTCCGATCCGAACAGGATGTTCTTGTTCTCGATCACGTCGGCCAGCAGATCGATGCCCGGCTGGTGATAGACGCAGGTATCGAAGAACACGTTGTTCATCAGGTGCGTGTCGAGGCCGGGCTTCTTCAGCATGTCCGCCAGCCCGCGATACCGGCCCCAGTGATAGGGCACCGCGCCGCCGCCGTGCGGGATGATGAAGCGCAGGGCCGGGAACCGGCCAAACAGGTCACCTTCCAGCAACTGCATGAAGGCGATCGTGTCGGCCGCGATGTAATAGCCGCCGGTGGCGTGCATCGCCGGGTTGCACGAACCCGAAACGTGGATCATCGCCGGCACGTCCAGTTCCACCATCTTCTCGTAGAACGGGAACCAGTATTCGTCCGTCAGCGGCGGATGCCTGAAGTGCCCGCCACCCGGATCGGGATTGAGGTTGCAGCCGATGAAGCCCAGCTCGGTGACGCAGCGCTCCAGCTCCGCAATCGAGCTGGTCATGTCCGCTTCGGGCGACTGCGGCAGCATGCACACGCCCGCGAAGGTTTCGGGATAGAGGCGCACCACGCGCGCGATCAGATCGTTGCAGACCTGCGCCCACTTCACCGCAACCGACTGGTCGCCCACATGCGGCGCCATCGCCGAAGCGCGGGGGCTGAAGATCGTCATGTCCGCGCCGCGTTCCTTGAGCAGGCGCAGCTGGTTGCCCTCGATCGTCTCGCGGATCTCGTCGTCCGAGATTTCGGGATAGGGCGGGCACTCGGTCCCGGCCTTGAACGCGGCCTTCTGCTTCTCGCGCCATTCGTCGTGCGCCTTGGGCAGCACGGTGTAGTGGCCGTGGCAGTCGATGATCATGGTCATTCGCTCGTCACTCCAATCCCAACCCTACCTCCGTTCGTGTCGAGCGAAGTCGAGACACCCGCGCTGGGCATCTCGACTTCGCTCGATGCGAACGGAATTGCTTTTCCGGCCTGCTCGCGCTGGCGGCGCACGGTGCCGCTGGTCATCACCGGTTCGATACCCAGCGATTCCAGCGTCTTGCAGCTTTCCTCCATCTCGGCGGCGCGGCGAATGCCGTGCGTGGTCATGCGCTCGACGTTGTAGGCGGCGCGGACCGTCCAGCTTTCCCGCTTCTCGCTGGCGTCGAGCGAGGCCAGCACCTCGTCGACCACGCCGGCAGCGCTCGCCGCCAGCATCATCTCGGCCGTCAGTGCCTCGATGCCCTTGACCATGATCGACCGGATCATCTTGATCGCGCTCGCCCGGCCGATCTCGGCCCCCACGATGCGCACGTTGGCGAACCCCACTTCGCGCAGCAGCGCTTCCGCGTCTGCCGCCGCTTCGCCCGCCAGCAGCAGCGGCACGTTCATGCGCGCGGGATGGACCGGTGCCAGCACCGCCACGTCGACATAGCGCCCGCCCGCCGCCTCGATCGCCTTCGCAGCGGCGCGCTTGGTGTCGGGCGCCACCGAATTCATGTCACACCAGATCGCCCCCGCCTTCAGCAACCCGGCATAGTCGCGCGCCGCCGGCAGGGCGGAATCCGCCGTCACCAGCGAAAGCGCGAAGTCCGCGCTGGTCAGCGCGCATTCGGCGGTGGCGCAGGCGACGACGCCGGCCTCCTCCATCACCGCGCGCCGCGCGGGATCGATATCATAGGCCAGCGCGCCCGCTTCCCAGCCGGCGGCCTTGGCGAACGTGGACCCGGCTTCGCCGAACCCGATCAGGGCAAGTGTGGCATCCATCGATCGCCCTCCTGCGCGGAGAGGCCCGCGCCGGGAAATGCAAAGATGGGCGCGGGCATAAATTTATGCGAAACCCGCTTGCGCCACCTGGTGCAACAGCGTGACGAACGCGGCCTGCGGTGCGGTGGGCCGCCAGCCCTGCCGCGTGGTGATCCCGAACGTGCGCGTGACCGGAACCGGCGGATGCCGCATCGCCAGCACGCCGGCATCCAGTTCCACCGCCAGTTGCGCGGGCGACAGCAGCGTCAGTGCATCGCTTCCCCGCAGCAGCTGGCGCACCGTCAGCACCGATCCGCATTCGATGCCCACGTGCGGCGGCTCCGCCCCCACCGCGCGCATCATCGCTTCCCAATAGTGCCGCAACGGCGTGTCGCGCCCCGACAATATCCAGGGATAGGCGGTCATCGCCGCGCCATCGACGGCGGGCAGCGCCAGCAGCGGATGGCCCGCGCGCATCACCAGCGCAGGACGATCCTCGAACACCGCTTCCTGTTCCAGGTCGTCGAGCAGGGCCGCCTCGCGCAGCGCGCCAAGCATCAGGTCGATTTCGCCATCGCGCAGCGGGCCGGCCAACTCCGCATGGCTGCCTTCCATCACCGCGACATCCACCCCCGGCCAGTCGCGCACGAAGCGCAGCACCGTTTCCGGCAGCCAGCGCGCGCGCGACAGCGGCATTGCGCCCACCACGATGCGCCCGGCAGCCTTGCCCTGCCAGGCCGCCACTTCGGCAAGGCCCGCGCGCAGTTCCGCCATGGCAAGGCCGAACCCTCGCGCGCGCCGCTCCCCGGCCGGGGTCAGCATCACCGAACGGCCGCGCCGGTCGACCAGCCGCTGCCCCAGCGCGACCGCCAGATCGGCCACGGCGCGGTGCAGCGAAGCGGTGGAAAGCCCGGTCTCCTCGGCCGCGACGGCATAGCTACCCGCCCGCGCCAGTGCCAGGAACGCGCGCATCTGCGTGCCGGTCACGCGCGGGGAACCGATATGCGCCAGGGCCGCGTCGGCGCGCGGCGCCAGCAACAGCGCCGGTTCCGTCGGCGTCATGCCGGCCGCGCCGCGCTCGAACAGCGCGCAGCCGAGGTCCGCCTCCAACCGGGCGATCGCCTGCGTCAACGCCGGCTGCGTCAGGTTGATGGCGCGGGCGGCGCGCGTTACGCTGCCATGGTGCACCGTGGCCGCCAGCGCGGCGAAGTGGCGGATATTGAGAGGCCGCTCGCTCATTCCGCTCGCTTAGCATTTCCTTATGCCCCGCGCCAAACATTGCATTGGCTGGCATGGCGCGTGCGGCCCATGGACACGGCGAGATTACGCCATGCAATTGGGAGCACGGGATATGTCGGGTATCGTCGTCCAGAATATCGAGCGGGCCGATCCGGCCGTGATCGACGGCCTTGCCGCCTGCGGCGTGGCCACCGTGCACGAGGCGCAGGGCCGCACCGGCCTGCTCGCCAGCTACATGCGCCCGATCTATCGCGGCGCGCGCATCGCGGGCAGCGCGCTGACGATCAGCGCCGCGCCCGGCGACAACTGGATGGTCCATGTCGCCATCGAACAGCTCCAGGCCGGGGACATCCTCCTGCTCGCGCCGACCTCTCCGTGCGAGGACGGCTACTTCGGCGATCTTCTCGCCACCAGCGCGCAGGCGCGCGGCTGCCGCGGCCTGGTGATCGACGCCGGCGTGCGCGACGTGCGTGATCTTACCGAGATGGAATTCCCCGTCTGGTCCAAGGCGATCTATGCGCAGGGCACGGTCAAGAACACGCTGGGCAGCGTCAACGTGCCGGTCGTCTGCGCCAACGCGCTGGTCAATCCGGGCGACGTGATCGTGGCCGACGACGACGGCGTCTGCGTGGTCCCCCGCGCCAACGCCGAAGCCGTGCTGAAAGCCGCGCAGGCGCGCGAAGCCAACGAAGGCGAAAAGCGCGCCAAGCTGGCCGCCGGGGTTCTGGGGCTGGACATGTACAAGATGCGCGAACGGCTCGAGAAGGAAGGGCTGAAGTACGTATGAGACAAGGGGCGCGCGCAAGCGCCCCTTCCCCGTTCGCGTCGAGCGTAGTCGAGACGCCGCGCGCAACGTGTCTCGACAGGCTAGACACGAACGGAGCTTTGACATGAGTTCTCATTCAGCCCCCTGCATGTGGATGCGCGGCGGCACGTCCAAGGGCGGATACTTCCTCAAGGAAGACCTTCCCGTCGATACCGCCGCGCGCGATGCGTTCCTGCTCGGCGTGATGGGCAGCCCCGATCCGCGCCAGATCGACGGCATGGGCGGCGCGGACCCGCTGACCAGCAAGGTGGCCGTGGTAGCGAAGTCCACGCGCGAAGGGATCGACGTCGATTACCTGTTCCTGCAGGTCTTCGTCGATCAGGCGATCGTTACCGACGCGCAGAACTGCGGCAACATCCTGGCCGGGATCGGCCCCTTCGCGATCGAGCGCGGCCTTGTCGCCGCCACCGGCGATGAAACCCGTGTCGCCATTTTCATGGAAAACACCGGCCAGGTCGCCGTGGCCACGGTGCGGACGCCGGGCGGCAAGGTGACGTACGCGGGCGACGCCGCCATCGATGGCGTGCCGGGCACCCATGCGCCGGTGCCGCTGGAATTCCGCGATACCGCCGGATCTTCGTGCGGGGCGCTGCTGCCCACGGGCAACGCGGTCGATGTGGTCAATGGCGTGCCGGTGACGCTGATCGACAACGGCATGCCCTGCGTGGTGATGAAAGCGCAGGACGTGGGTATCACCGGTTACGAGGACCGGGACTGGCTAGACAACGCCACCGAGCTGAAGGCCAGGATCGAAGCGATCCGGCTGGCCGTGGGCGAACGCATGAATCTGGGCGACGTGAAGGAAAAGTCCGTCCCCAAGATGATGCTCGTCGCCCCGCCGAAGAACGGCGGCGCCGTTACCGTGCGCAGCTTCATTCCCCACCGCGCCCATGCCACCATCGGCGTGCTGGGGGCGGTGAGCGTCGCTACTGCCTGCCTCATCCCTGGTTCGCCGGCGGCCGAGGTGGCCGTGATCCCCGACGGCGTGCGCAAGACGCTGTCGGTGGAGCATCCCACCGGCGAAATGAGCTGCGTGCTCGAAACCGACGATACCGGCGCGGTGCGCACTGCCGCGCTGCTGCGCACCGCGCGCAAGCTTATGGACGGCGTGGTGTTCGGATAACGGGCAGCGCGCGTCCTTCGACAGGCTCAGCATGAGCGGAGTCTGGTAATTGTTCCTGTTTCAACACCCGTTCGTCCTGAGCCTGTCGAAGGACGCGCGCCGAGGGTAAGACCATGACCGACCGCATCCTGAGCTGGCACACAAACCCGTCCAAGCCGCGCTACACCCCGCCCGCCGGCGCGATCGACGCGCATTGCCACGTGTTCGGCCCGATGGCGCAGTTCCCGTTCAGCGCCAAGGCCAAGTACCTGCCGCGGGATGCCGGGCCGGACATGCTGTTCGCGCTGCGCGATCACCTGGGCTTCACCAAAAACGTGATCGTGCAGGCAAGCTGCCATGGCACCGACAACGCCGCCACGCTGGATGCCATCGCCAAGTCCGATGGCAAGGCGCGCGGCGTCGCCGTGGTCGATCCCGCGATTTCGGAAGCCGATCTTCATGCCCTGCACGAAGGCGGCATTCGTGGCATCCGCTTCAATTTCCTCAAGCGGCTGGTCGATGACGCGCCGAAGGACAAGTTCCTCGAAGTCGCCAACCGGCTGCCCAAGGGCTGGCACGTGGTGATCTATTTCGAGGCCGATATCCTGGACGAACTGCGCCCGTTCATGGACGCCATCCCCGTGCCGCTGGTGATCGACCACATGGGCCGCCCCGATGTGCGGCAGGGTCCGGACGGCGCGGACATGAAGGCCTTCCGCGCCTTTCTGGACAGCCGTGAGGACATCTGGTTCAAGGCCACCTGCCCCGACCGGCTCGACGCGATCAAGGAAGGCGGCGCGGGCGATCCGTGGAACGCCTTTGCCGACGCCGTGGCGCCGCTGGTGGCCGATTATCAGGACCGCGTGTTGTGGGGCACCGACTGGCCGCACCCCAACATGGACACTGAGATCCCCGACGACGGCCATCTGGTCGACATGATCCCACGGATCGCCCCGACCGAGGAACTCCAGCGCAAGCTGCTGATCGACAATCCCACCGCGCTTTACTGGGCCGACTGACAGCCCGCACGGGCAGGCCCCGCGCCTGCGCGATCACCCCTTTGTCAGGCCGCTGCACCACCCGGCGCGCAGCGAAAAATTAAGCCCCTTCGGTTAGAGGCCACTCTGACGGAAGGGACGGCAAGTGATCCGCACGCAACCGCATATCGATGGCGAGGCCGCGCCGCGGTCGGCTTCCGCGCGCGTGTACAAGACGGTGGCGTTTACCCCGGCCCTCGCCGATCCGGCCTTTTGCGCGGCATGGACCCGGCTCGAAGCGTCCGCCGCCTTGCCAACGCAGGGATTGGCCTTCGTCACCGCGCTGGCCTGTTCGATGCTGGCCGGCGCCGACATCAACGTTTTCGCCGTAGCCCACGAGATCGGCGGGCAGGAACTGGCCGCGCGAGGATGGGAGGGACTGGCGGCGCTGCTGCCCTTGTATCGCGATGCTTCCAGCCGACCACACCGCTGGCGGATGCCCGGCGCGCGCGAGGTCTATGAACCTTGCGATGCGCTCTATGATAGCCCCGAAGCCGCGCACCGGCTCGCCCAGGCCATCGCCGGGCAATCGCAGCCCGTCTCGCTGGACCGGATACCGGCGCAGTCGCTGCTCGTCCCCACGCTGCGCGCGGCGATGAAAGGGCGCGGACTGGTGTCGGTCCGGTCCGCCCTGCCCTGTCCCACGATCACGCTTGGACCAGCGTGGGAACACCCTGAAGACCAGTTCAACGCCGGCCGCCGTTCCGACTTCCGCCGCGCCGCGCGCAAGGCCGCGGCCATGGGTGCCGTGACCTACGAGGTCCACGCGCCCGATCCAGACACCTTCGACCGCTGGTTCGACGAGGCGCTCGATGTCGAACTGCATAGCTGGAAGAAGGAGGCAGGGACGGCCATGGCCAGTGACCACGCCAAGGCCGATTTCTTCCGAGCCTTCTTCCGCGCCGCCAGTGCCGCCGGCACGTTCCGCGTCGCCTTCGTGCGCATCGATGGACAGCCGGCCGCCATGCAGCTCGCGATCGAGCACGCCGCGCGCTTCTGGCTGTTCAAGATCGGCTACGACGAACGCTTCGGCAAGTGCTCTCCGGGAACGCTGCTGATGCTGCACACGCTGCGATACGCCGCCTCGCGCGGGCTGATCGCCTACGAACTGCTCGGCAATATCGAGCCGTGGATCTCCGAACTGTGGACGCGCGATCACCACGAGTGCGTGCGGCTGCGCACCTATCCGTTCTCCATCGCCGGGCTGACGGCGCTGGCCGTGGACGGCGGCGATTGGCTGCGCCAGCGCCTGTTTCCCGAAACCGGTGCCTGATGCGCGGCGTGAAAGCCGCCCTGCGTGACGCGCGCTATGCCCTTCCCGGCCGTCTGGGGCGCCTGCTGTCCGCGCCGGATGCGCGATCCGTCGCGCGGCTGGCGCGGCGGCTCGAACGGCGCGGGATCGGGGTAACAACGGGTTACATCCCGGGGCCGGACGCGGAGCCCGCCGCCGTCGCGGCCGAAAACGTCGCGGTGATCGCGCTGCTCGCAGGGCAGGGTGGCACGCCGTACCTTTCCGCCAAGCTGCCAACGCTGGCGTTTGACGAACCGGCTTTTGCCGCCATCGCGCAGGCCGCGAGCACCGCCGCCATGCCTTTCCTGTTCGACGCGCACGCGCTGAAGGACGCGGAACCGATCCACGCATATCTGGCGGCCCTGCTCCCGACACGCCCCGGCACCGGCTGCGTCCTTCCCGCGCGCTGGCGGCGCAGCCTGGACGATGCGGTGCGCCTGCGCGACACCACCGCCCGCCTGCGCCTCGTCAAGGGCGAATGGGCCGATCCCGACTGGCCCGATTGCGACATGGACCACGCCTATCGCGCGCTGGTGGAAACGCTGGCCGGTCGAACCGCCCCGGTATCCGTGGCCACGCACAAGCCGGAGCTGGCGGACCATGCGCTGCGCACCTTGCGCGCAGCCGGCACGCCGTGCGAACTCGAACAGTTGCGGGGGCTGCCGATGCGGCGCACCATGGCCATCGCGCGCGCGCAGGGCGTGCCGGTCCGCGTCTATATCCCGTTCGGCGAAGGGTGGTGGCCCTACGCGCTCGACAAGGCGCTCGCCCGCCCGTACCTGCCGCTGTGGATGCTGCGCGACGTGATCGGCTGAAACGCCCTACTTTTGATCCGCATCCACGCGCTTGTAGTCCTCCTGGATGGCCTTGGGCACATCCTCGAAGCTGTCCCACGGCAGCGGCTTGTGCAGCTCCATCGACCAGCGCTCCAGCCATTCGATGCCGTCCTTGCCGCTATAAGGATCGGGCGTGCGGTACGCCGGATCACGCATCACCTGGTCCAGCGAGACCGGACGCAGCCGCTGGCGCTTCAGGATCGCGGCCAGTTCGTCCATGCTGTCGGCATTGAGCCGCGTGGCGTGCAGCAGCATGACGTAGGGTATATCACGGCCGAACAGCGCACGCGATGCCGAACGATACCAGCCGATCGTCCGTTCGGTATAGGCGAGGTAGGTGGCACGGATGCGCTGCCGGCGGGGTTCGTCGTGCCGCGCGATGGCGTCGTCGTAAGGCTCGGCGAACTCCCAGTCGTCCGCGTCGATGGTGACGGGCGCATTGCGGTAGCCGTGCTCGGTCAGCCACTGCTCGATCTCGCGCTTGACCGCTTCGGGCGATCCGGTCTCCAGATAGGGGTAGCGGAACCAGCGCGGCCGGCGATGGCGTTCGGCGAGCAGTTCGCGAATGACCGGCTCGCCGCGCGCGATGTCCGCAATATAGGCCCGCCCCCCGATCTGGTTCGGCGAATTGTGCGAGAAGGTGTGGTTGCCCAGGTCCATCCCGGCATCAAGCCAGCGCCGCAGGTTGGCGAACTGGCGCGGTCGGTCGAGCGCCAGCTTGCCTTCGTTGACGAAGCCCGTCGCCGGGAAATGATAGTGTCGCAGGCCGCGCAGGATCATCACGTTGATGTAATCGACATAGGGCTGGCTGTTGAGCTGGGTCAGGCCGGGCAGATCGTCGAACGTCAGCGCGATCGTGCCACGCGGCGGGCGCGCGGGCGCTTGCGGCGCGGGCTTGGCGGCGGCATTCGGCAAGACGTTCGGCAGAGCATGGGCATTGGGCGCGGCACGAACGACCGGCGCCACCAGCACCAGCAGCGCCAGCGATGGCAGGAACAACAGGAACTTGCGCATTGGCTTCCTCTGTTGGCGGGCGGTCCCCCGGTAGCGCTCTAGCGCGACAATCGGGGATGCGCCACTCGCGCCCGGTTTCGTATGCCCGGCGGTCCGATCCAAATAGGATCGATCACACCATGTCGGCCGGGCGCACCAGCCGGTCGAACGTGGCTTCGTCCACCAGCCCCAGCGCCAGCCCCGCCTCCCGCAGGGTCAACCCTTGCGCGTGCGCGTGCTTGGCAATCTTGGCGGCGTTGTCGTAGCCGATCGCGGGCGCCAGCGCCGTTACCAGCATCAGCGACCGGTCGACCAGTTCGGCAATGCGCCCGGTGTTCGGCTCGATGCCTTCCACGCAGCGTTCCGCGAAGCTGTCCATGCCGACGGCGAGCAGGTGGACGGACCGCAGCACGGCCGCGCCAATCAGCGGCTTGAACACATTGAGTTCCAGATGGCCCTGCAAGCCGCCGACCGTCACCGCCTGATGGTTGCCGATCACTTGCGCGGACACCATCGTCAGCATCTCGCACTGCGTGGGGTTGACCTTGCCCGGCATGATCGAACTACCTGGCTCGTTGGCCGGCAGGTCCAGTTCCCCCAGCCCCGAACGCGGACCGGACCCGAGCAGGCGAATATCGTTGGCGATCTTGGTCAGCGCCACCGCCAGCGTGCCCAGCGTGGCCGAGAACTGCACCAGCGCATCGTTCGATGCCAGCGCCTCGAACTTGTTGGGCGCGGTCACATAGGGGCGACCGGTCAGCGCCGCGACTTCGGCGGCGAAGTCCTCGCTGAACCCTTCGGGCGCGTTCAACCCTGTGCCCACGGCCGTGCCGCCCTGCGCCAGACGGAGCAGAAAGGCCTCCGCATCGCGCAAGCGGCGATAGGCATCGCGCAACTGCTGGACATAGCCCGAGAATTCCTGGCCCAGCGTCAGCGGCGTGGCATCCTGCAGATGGGTTCGGCCGATCTTGACGATACCCTGCCATGCCTCCGCCTTGACCGTCAGCGCGCCGCACAGCCGGTCGAGCGCGGGAATCAAATCATCGTTCAGGGATTGCACCGCCGCGATATGCAGCGCGGTCGGAAAGCTATCGTTGGACGATTGCCCGCGATTGACGTGATCGTTGGGGTGGACCGGGTTCTTGCCGCCGCGCGTTCCCGTCAGGATCTCGTTGGCGCGCCCGGCGATCACTTCGTTGACGTTCATGTTCGATTGCGTGCCGCTGCCGGTCTGCCAGATGACCAGCGGAAACTGATCGTCGTGCCGGCCCGCGATCACTTCGCCCGCCGCCGTGCCGATCGCGTCGGCCAGCCCGGCATCCAGCCCGTGCCGCCGGTTCACCCGCGCCGCCGCCTGCTTGACCAGCGCCAGCGCGCACACGATGCCCAGCGGCATCCTTTCCTGCATACCGAAAGGGAAATTCTCGACGCTGCGCTGGGTCTGCGCGCCCCAGTAAGCGGATGCGGGGACGGCGATTTCGCCAATACTGTCGGATTCAAGGCGCGTGGCGGTCATGGGGTCACTCCGGAAAGTCGGCCTTATCCTACACCGGCTCGACAGCAAGGCCAGCCGGTGCGATGAAAACCGCGATGCGCCAATCCCTGACCGAACTTGCCGTTCCCACGCCGGGCCGCGGCCTTCACGAAATCACGCCCCAAGTCGCGGGCTGGGTCGCCGCGCAAGGGATCGAGACGGGGCTGCTCACCGTGTTCTGCCGGCATACCTCGGCCTCGCTGTGCATCCAGGAAAATGCCGCGCCCGAAGTGCGTGGCGACGTGGTGCGCTGGCTCGACCAGCTGGCCCCGGAGAATGCGGGCTATGCCCATGACGACGAAGGGCAGGACGACATGCCGGCGCACCTGAAGGCAATCCTGACCGGCGTTTCGTTGTCGATCCCGATCGCCGGCGGACGCCCAGCGCTCGGCACATGGCAGGGCATCTATCTGGTCGAACACCGCCGGGCACCGCACCGCCGCAAGGTGGTGCTCCACCTGATCGGGGCTTAGGCTCCTGACCCTGGGCACATCGGAGTTATCCGCGCTTCATGGTGTCGCACGGATGCGCTAACGCGGGGCCAACCTGATCCGGAGGCCCCGATGTCCGCCCTTCTTCGCGCTACCGTTGCTGCAGCGCTGCTGCTTTCCCCCGCCGCCGCCATCGCGCAGGAAAGCGCCGCGCCCGCAGCGAGCGCAAGCCCCGCTCTGCCGCCCGTCGATCCCGCGCGGCTACAGGCCGCCACCGCCACGGTCGACCACATCTTCCCGGCCGGCACCTATGCCAAGATCATGAACGGCACGATGGACACCATCGTCCGGCAATCGGTCGACAGCATGACCGCGCTGCCGATGCGCGATCTCGTCGGCCTGGCGGGCCTGAAGCCCGAGGAAGCGGCCAAAGTCGGCAAGGGCACCATGGCCGAAGTCATGGCCATTCTTGATCCCGCCTTCCGCCAGCGCACCGATCTTTCCATGACCGTGATGCGCGACGAGATGACCACGATGATGCCCCAGTTCGAGCCGGACATGCGCGCAGGGCTGGCCGAAGCCTATGCCCGCCGTTTCTCCGCCGCCCAGCTCGACGAGTTGAACCGCTTCTTCGCCACGCCCACGGGCAGCGAATATGCCAGCAATTCGATGACAATGTTCATGGACCCGGCCGTCATAGGCCGGATGCAGGCGCTGCTGCCGCAGATCATGCGCCAGATGCCGGCGATGATCCAGAAGATGACCGCCGCCACCGCCAACCTGCCCAAGCCGCGCCGCTATGCCGATCTGACGGCGGCGGAACGCGCGCAGCTTGCCCGGCTGCTCGGCCTCAGCGAAGCCGATCTGGCAGGGCGCCAGCCGCGCAAGGGCCAGTAGAGCAAAGCACCGTCGCGCGTTCAGTCCGCGGGGTTGTACTTCGCCAGGAACACGTCGAGCCGGTCCAGCCATTGCTGCATGTTGGCGCTGGTCGAAAAGCCGTGGCCTTCACCTTCCAGCGTATAGAACTCATAGGGTTTGCCGGAGAGCTTGAGCGCGTCGGCAAACAGTTTCGACTGCTTGTAGGGCACGCGCTGGTCCTCGGTTCCGTGCATCATCAGCACCGGCACCCGCAGGCGATCCAGCGTGAACAGCGGCGACACGGTCTTGAGATCGAACGTCTCCTCGCCCTGCACCGTGCGCCGCCAGTCCTTGCGGTACCGCTTGCTGACCTTGAACGCGATCTGGAACTTGAGCTGGCGCGGAAGGTCCGAAACGCCGGCGAAACTGGCCGCGCAACGATAGCGTTCGGGATTGCGCGTGGCGCCCCACAAGGCGGCATAGCCGCCATAGGAAGCACCGATCAGGCACACCCGCTTGGGATCGATCGTGCCGTCCTTGGCCAGCCAGTCCATCCCGTCGTCGAGATCGTCCTGCATGGCGCGGCCCCACTGGCCTTCACCCTTCTCGTAGAACGCCTTGCCATAGCCGCCGGACCCGCGAAATTCCGGCTGGAGCACCGCGTAGCCGCGATTGGCCAGGAACTGCACTTCAGGATCGAACGTGCCATCGTCGCGGATGTCGTAAGGCCCGCCGTGCGGCAGGATTACCAGCGGCAGGTTCTTCGGGTCCCGCCCCGCCGGCAGGGTGAGATAGGCGGGCACCTCAAGACCATCGCGCGCCTTGTAATGCACGTAGCGGGTAGGCACGAGGTCGGCGGAGCGCAGCTTCTCGTTCACGCGTGCCAGAAGCATCATCTTGCCCGCGTCCTGCCGGTACAAATAGTATTGCCCGGCATTGCTGGACGACCCGAGATGGATCATCAGCACGGAATCGTCGCGGCTGCGCGAAACGATCGAGGCCTGCATGCCGCCAACCGCCTTGTCGATCGCATCCTGCACATCGTGCATGGTCTTGTCGAACCAGTGCACCCGGGGCCGGTCGTCGGTGTACCATGCGGCCAGCGGGTTCGCGCCGTCGATCGAGGTATCGAAATCGTCGATGTCGTTCGACACGTTGTCGAGGATCAGTTCGCCCCGTTCGCGCGTGGCGAAGTTGAAGCGATAGAGCGCATACCGCCCGGTCGCCTCGTTGTTCATGATCCGGTAGCCGAGATCGCTGCCCTGGTAGATGCGGAACGCATCGAAGCCGGCGTCCTCGTCCCCCTGCTTGGCCTTCACCACCGTATGGAACGATTCCGTGGCGTTCGGGCGGTAGATCATCGTCCAGCGATCGCCCGACCAGCCGAAGCCGGCGCGGACCACGCCCTGTTCATCGGCGTACCAATCCCAGATGTCGGTGCGGGCCTGAACGACCTGCTTCTGGCGGTTGGTCGCCAGATTGACGGTGAACACGGATGGGTAGTCATAGATCGTGCTCTGATAGGCCAGCAGGATCGACTGCCCTTCCGGATCGATCCAGAGCACGTCATCGCCGACCAGCCCTTCCTCCCGGCCGCCGATGAAGCGGGTCTTGCCGGTGGTGATGTCGAACGCCACCAGCCGCGTCTGCCAGGCATCGTCGCCGTCCCACGGCACCGATTTGCCCATGCTTATCAGGATCGTGCCGTTTCCGGCCCAGCGATACCAGTTGAGATCGTATTCGTTCCCCAGGTCCATGATCCGGGGATTGTTCTCGCCGATCTTGATGACTCCGATGCAATCCTTGCCGGCCACGTTCATCCGCGCCACGATCTGTGTGCCATCGGGCGAGAGCTTGGGATTGCTGAGGAACGGCTGATTGGCCAGCACGCTCGTCTCGATGCGCGGGGGGCGCGGCTGCGCGGCCGGTGCGGCATCCGTTTGCGCGTAAACCGGCACCCCGGCCGCGAGCATGATCGTGGTTGCCGCTGCGGCCAGCCAGCGCCTGTCAAACATCCAAATCCCCCGGTTAGAAGCCCCGCCCCACCGCGAATGAGGCAAAGGAAAGCGCCGCCGTCAATTCTCTTTCCCGGTTACATCTCCATGAAATAGCGCGAGAATGGACGTTCCCATACGAAACGCCCCCTCCCGGCCGGCGGGAGAGGGCGTTCGTGCAAGGGCCGGCGTTTGAGGGCCGGAAGCGGCGTCCGGTTCAGGAAACGCTGAAGTTCAGCGCGCCATCGCCTTCGTCGATCCGCACCGTGCTGCCGTCCGGGATCTCGCCGCCCAGCAGCTTTTCCGCCAGCGGGTCCTGCAGGTAGCGCTGCACCGCGCGCTTGAGCGGCCTTGCGCCATAGACGGGATCGTAGCCGACGCGGCCCAGCCAGCGCTTGGCGGCGTCCGTCAGGTCGATCGCGATCTTGCGGTCCTTGAGCAGGCCGGCGACGCGCGCCACCTGGATTTCGACGATCGGCGCCATGTGTTCCTGGCCCAGGCGGTGGAAAAGGATGATCTCGTCCAGCCGGTTCAGGAATTCCGGCCGGAAGTGCGCGCGCACCACTTCCATCACCTGCGGTTCGACCGAAGTGACGTCCTGCCCTTCCTCAAGGTTGGCGAGGTACTGGCTCCCCAGGTTCGAGGTCAGGATGATCAGCGTGTTGGTGAAATCCACCACGCGCCCCTGCCCGTCGGTCAGCCGGCCATCGTCCAGCACCTGCAGCAGCACGTTGAACACGTCGCTGTGCGCTTTCTCGACCTCGTCGAACAGCACGACCTGGTACGGCCGCCTGCGAACCGCTTCGGTGAGAACACCACCTTCATCGTAACCAACATAGCCCGGAGGCGCGCCGATCAGGCGGCTGACGGAGTGCTTCTCCATGAACTCGCTCATGTCGATGCGCACCATCGCGCTGTCGTCGTCGAACAGGAAGCCGGCGAGCGCCTTGGTCAGTTCGGTCTTGCCGACGCCGGTGGGGCCAAGGAACAGGAACGAGCCGAGCGGCCGGTTCGGGTCCTGCAGCCCGGCGCGGGCGCGGCGTACCGCCTTGGACACGGCCACGACCGCATCCTTCTGGCCGATCACGCGGCGGCCAAGCTCCTCCTCCATGTGGAGCAGCTTCTCGCGCTCGCCTTCCATCATCTTGTCGACCGGGACACCGGTCCACTTGCTGACCACGGCGGCGATGTCCTCGGCCGTCACTTCCTCGCGCAGCAGGGCGTTCTCGGACTGGGTATGCGCGTCGGCCAGCTGCTTCTCCAGCTCGGGAATGCGGCCATAGGCCAGTTCGCCCGCCTTGCCGAGATCGCCCTGGCGCTGCGCCTGTTCCAGTTCCATCCGCGCCGCGTCCAGGGCTTCCTTGATCTTGCCCTCGGCGGCGATCTTGTCGCGCTCGTTCTGCCAGCGCGTGGTCAGTTCGGACGACTGCTGCTCCAGGTTGGCCAGCTCCTCGCGCAGGTTCTCCAGCCGGTCCTTGGAGGCGGTGTCGCTTTCCTTGGCGAGCGCCATTTCCTCGATCTTGAGCTGGATGATCCGCCGGTCGAGCTTCTCGATTTCCTCCGGCTTCGATTCCACTTCCATGCGGATGCGGCTGGCGGCCTCGTCCATCAGGTCGATCGCCTTGTCCGGCAGGAAGCGGTCGGAGATATAGCGGTTGGACAGCGTGGCCGCGGCAACGATCGCGTTGTCGGCGATGCGCACGCCGTGGTGCAGCTCATACTTGTCCTTGATGCCACGCAGGATGCTGATCGTGTCCTCCACGGTCGGCTCGCCCACGAACACCGGCTGGAACCGCCGCTGCAAGGCCGGGTCCTTCTCGATGTACTTCTGGTACTCGTCCAGCGTGGTCGCGCCGATGCAGTGCAGTTCGCCCCGCGCCAGCGCCGGCTTGAGCAGGTTGGAAGCGTCCATCGCGCCATCGGTCTTGCCCGCGCCGATCAGCGTGTGCATCTCGTCGATGAACAGGATGATCTCGCCCTCGGCGCCCTTCACCTCGTCCAGCACCGCTTTCAGCCGTTCCTCGAACTCGCCGCGATACTTCGCCCCGGCGATCAGCGCGCCCATGTCGAGCGCCATCAGCCGCCGGTCGCGCAGGGATTCGGGCACGTCGCCGTTGGCGATGCGCAGCGCCAGTCCCTCGGCAATCGCGGTCTTGCCCACGCCCGGCTCGCCGATCAGCGCCGGGTTATTCTTGGTGCGCCGGGCGAGGATCTGCACGGTACGGCGGATTTCCTCGTCGCGGCCGATCACCGGATCGAGCTTGCCCTCGCGCGCCGCCTCGGTCAGGTCGCGCGCGTACTTCTTCATCGCCTCATAGGCGTTTTCCGCCCCGGCGCTGTCCGCCGTGCGGCCGCCGCGCAACTGAGTGATCGCCGCTTCCAGCGCCTGCGCGGTAACGCCTGCCGCCTTCAGCGCCTGCCCCGCCGCCGTGGTGGTGGCCAGCGTGAGCGCCACCAGCATCCGTTCGACGGTGACGAAGCTGTCGCCCGACTTGGCGGCGACCTGCTCGGCCTGGTCGAGTACGCGCACGGCATCGTTGTCGAGCCCCGGCGTCTGCTGCGCGCCCGAGCCGGACACCGCCGCGATCTTCGCCAGCGCCTTGTCGACTTCGGCCTGCGCCAGCGCGGCATTGCCGCCGGCGCGCTGGATCAGCCCGGACGCCATGCCCTCGCCATCTTCCAGCAGGGCTTTCAGGATATGGTCCGGCGTGATCCGCTGATGGTTCATGCGGATGGCCACGGTCTGGGCCGCCTGCAGGAAGCCCTTGGCACGATCGGTGAATTTCTCGAGGTTCATGGGGTGTAATGTCCTCCTGTTGCGCCAGAGATAGTGTTGCGTTTGGGCAACACAAGGACATGGGTCAAATTTTCAGACGTTGTTATATTTTACGTGCCCAAGCATGGAAGGGGGCGTGGTGAGGCGTGACGAAATTTACGCGCGTTTGGTAAGAGACGCACTTGCAGAAAGTTCGGAAGAAGCGTGGGTTGAGGTCACAAGTGGACCAAATTACGCCACCACGGTTGATGGCTCTTTTCGGCTCGCTGATGTTGCTCAGCGCTTTCTTGCCGCCATTTTCGCATACGGGCTAGTTCAGGAGGTTCCAGAGCCAGAAACACCCGGTGATATTGAGCATTAACACAGTCTAAGACGTCGGCTGTACGCATCGAAAGCTCGTAAGAAACCATTCTCCCTTTTACTGTTGCGGAAAATATAAGGCTATTTTCGTGCGTTTCCATCATATCGGAAATATATATTCCAGGTCCGCTATGGAGGGCTGATGTCTTAATAGGCGAAGTCAATTTGTGCGAAAATAATTCTGCCTTGCTCTTGGACAGTTCGCCAGGGTGTGCGGCTGACGTACGAATACTAGCAATTTCCGGAAAATACTGCGAAAAAAGTTTCGTACCTGCTCGTCTCGCCGCCATCTCTGCTAAAGACCAGATGGTGGGAGCCTGAGTCGCGTTTACCGCTTCCATCAACTTGGCAAAACTGTTGGCTACGACAGCACCATTTCTACCGGCGATCGTAGTCAGGCCAATCATGTCTTGAATCAGAAAATTATCAGCCCCCAAAAGGAGTTTTTTCCGTGCCTGAGCAAATAGATAGAGATCGGCCGTTTGCCGAAACTCCCTAGCTGCACTTTGCATCCCTAGCCCGGCTTATTCATGAGCCCGCTGCACTGGGGCGTGCCGGGTTTGATGTGTCGGTGGCCGCGTGATCCGGGCGCGCGGTTTCGGCGGCGTTTTTCGCCGCAGCAAAACCGATGGCTTTTCGAGGTTGATGGGCGATGGCTCGGGCTTTGTGCGGCACAGCCGCGCTGGCTATGTCGGCGCTGGCCGGAGACTGGTGGCGATGGCTTTGAACACGCCGGCGTCGGGGCATGCTGACGCGAAGGCGACACGGATGCGCGAGGCGGTCTCGATGACGCGGGCGGCGACCTTGAGCAGCCGCAGGCGCAGCGTTGCGAACTCGGCAGTGGCCAGAGAGGTGGCCTTGGGGATGGCCTGCTGGACGCGCCACATCAGCCAGTAGGCGGCGGTATGCAGGATGAGGCGCATCTGGTTGGCATTGGCCGAGCGGCACGAGGTGCGATCGCTGGCCAACTGGGTCTTGTGGCGCTTGATCAGGTTTTCGGCTTGGCCGCGCGCGCAATAGAGCGTGTCGTAAATGTGCTCGGGCGAGCCTTCTGTCAGCGAGGTGACGACATAGCGGATGTCCATGCCCAGCGTGCTGGCCTCAATCCGGGCGACGACGCGGCGTTGGCTCTTCCAGCTTTTGGCGCCGTAGCGGGTCTCGACATAGTTGCGCAGGACCGGATGTTGGGCCTGGGCCCGCTTGACCGCGCAGGCATCGGCGACGGCAACGATGGCCGGATCGGCCCGCAGCGCGGCGTTGGTCGGCAAGCCGAACACGTAATCGACCCCGGCCGCCTCGCAGAACGCCATGATCTCGGGACGGGCGTAGTGCCCATCGCCGCGGATGGTGATGTGGGTATCGGGCCAGTGCTGGCGGATATGACGCACCAGGCGCCGGATGTGGCCGGCACCTTCGGCACCCGACGGCGTCTTGCCAGTGCGCAGCAGCATCGCCACCGGCCGCCCGCTCGCGGTATCGTACACATGGATCGGCAGGAAGCAGCGCTCACCGTGATGTCCGTTCCAGAACGAGAGCTGCTGATAGCCGTGCACGACATCACACGTGTCATCGATATCCAGCGTCACCGCCGCCGGTGGGGCCGGATAGCTGGCACAGTAAACGCCGATCATCGCGACCATCATCCGGGCCAGTTCACGCGTGGTCGGTGCATTCTCCCAGCGGCTCATCGTCGGTTGGCTGGCCAGCCCCGCGCCCGATCCCGGCAACTTGCCCAGCGCCAGGCGGAAGCCCGGATCGTCGCGCAGGGCATCGAGATCATCGGCGTCCTCATAGCCACACGTGATCGCGAACACACGGGCACGCAGAATGTCATCGAGGCGATGGATCACCCGCGTCGGGTCACGCGGATCGGCGATGCACGCAGCAAGCTGCCGGCAGATCCCCATCGCGCGCTCGGCCTGCGCCAGCAGCAGAACGCCGCCGTCAGAGGTCAGCCGGCCACCGTCGAACGCGGTTGTGACCTTCTTGCCGCCAACCGCTGGAAACGAAAATCCCGGTGCGCTATCATCGCTCCCGGCGGGTGTGGTCCGTGGCATAAATTGCCTCGCTGAAGGACTGGTCTAGACACCCATTTTCCTACTGCAAAGCAATCGCTTACGCCACTCCCGCCAACCCTCTCACCCGCCGCGGTGAATAAGACAGGCTAGAAAATTGGTCTCGATGAAGTGAGCAGCTTCGTGCTCATCTTGCGGGAGACGGCTTCTGTCGATTCGAATTATGTCCATGGAGCCATTTAACAATAACTATTGTTTGTTGCGACTCCGCATCACTAGCCCGGCTTATTCACCGCGTTGGGCCGAGAGGGTTGGCGGGAGTGGCATAAGCCTCTGATCTGAATTAGGAACTGGGTGTCTAAGCCGAACCTGCCGCAGGGCAGAAGATGCCACAGGCCACCCCGCCATGACCGACGATACTGCAAACCCATTCCGATTCCCAGCAGTGCGCAGCCGGAAAGTCACAGCCGCCTTTGATGGTGGTCGGCTGACCTCGGACGGCGGCGTCCTGCTACTGGCACAGGCTGAGCGCGCGATGGGCATCTGCCGTCGGCTTGCCGCTTGCATAGCCGACCCGCGTGACCCTGGCCGGGTGATCCATGCGCTGCCCGACATCCTGCGCGCCCGGGTGTTCGCGATCGCTTGCGGATACGAGGATGCCGACGATCTCGACGCCCTTCGCGACGATCCCGGCTTCCGCCTGGCGCTGGGCAAGCTGCCGGGCTCCGGTGCCGGGCTTGCGAGCCAACCCACGATGAGCCGCTGGGAGAACGCGCCGACCACGCGCGAACTGGCGAAGTTGATGGCCGCCATGATCGATATCTACTGCGCCAGCTATCCCACTTCGCCGGCGGCGGTGACGTTGGATATCGATGACACCTGCGATGTCGTCCACGGCTATCAGCAGCTCTCGTTCTGGAACGGGCACCATGGCGAGCGCTGCTTCCTGCCGATCCACGTCTACGACACCGCCAGTGGCCGGCCGGTGGCGATGCTGCTTCGCACCGGCAAGACGCCATCTGGCGCCGAAGCTGCTGGCCACATCCGGCGTCTGGTGCGTCACATCCGCCGGCACTGGCCCGATACCCACCTCACCATCCGCGGTGACGGGCACTATGGCCGCCCCGAGGTCATGGCGTTCTGCGAGGCGTACGGCATCGATTACGTGTTCGGCCTGCCAACCAACGCTGCGCTGCGGGCCGATCCCGCCATCGTCGCCGTCGCCGATACCTGCGCGGTCAAGCGGGCCGAGGAGCAGCGTGTGATCCTGCGAAACTATGCCGAGACCCGCTACGGCGCCAAAAGCTGGAAGGGCCAGCGCCGCGTCGTCGCCCGGATCGAGGCCAGCACGCTGGGCATGGACATCCGCTATGTCGTCACTTCGCTGACCCAAGGCTCGGCCGAGCACATCTACGACACGCTCTACTGTGCCCGCGGCCAGGCCGAAAACCTGATCAAGCGGCACAAGACCCAGCTCGCCAGCGATCGCACCTCGTGCCGCTCGGCCAATGCCAACCAGATGCGCCTCATTCTGCACACCGCCGCCTACTGGCTCCTGTGGCGGATCCAGCAAGAAATCCCAAAATCTGCCGCGCTTGCCGTCGCCGAGTTCGCAACGATCCGCCTCCGGTTGCTCAAGGTCGCCGCCCGCGTCATTGAATCCGCAACGCGCATCCGCATCGCCTTCGCGTCAGCATGCCCCGATGCCGCCACGTTCAAGGCCGTCGCCACCAACCTTCGGCCTGCTCCTACATAGCCCGCGCGGCCGTGCCGCCGAACCGCAAGCCCCCCTCCATTAACCCCGAAAAGCCCATCGATCCCACCGCGGTGAAAAACACCGCCAGAGGCGCTCGTCCGGATCACATCACCGAAAACGCATCGCCACCCAACAAGCCCGGAACCTCAGTCTCATGAATAGGCCGGGCTAGCACGTCAAGTGCTTGGGTTGCCTCTGTGGGATTTAGTTCGCCAGCGGCTGCGAGGCGTTCGACCTCGGCGCGAAACCTCGCGCTCTGTTCCGCTTGGCTGTCTGCCTGCGTCTTCTTCGGCATCATGCCATCGCACAAGATTGGGCGTAAGTAAGCCGCTTACCAACGATACCCGAAAGCAGCGCGTCCGCGCGGTCGGCGTCGTTGTAGCCGGAGTGCCACGCGGCTGCTGTAGCGGAAATCAAACTCCGCCAGATAGCGCTACAAATGTGACATCCTCGCCCCTCCCGAGAAATACCCCACCCACCCAACGCGTTAGCCCATCCTAACGCGCCTCAAAATGCTGCACCGCAACAAGTCGGTCAGATCACCGTCACCGGAGCAACGCCGAACTGCAACCTGCGCCCCCTAGGTGCCGCCCGGGAGCCCGATCGGGTCGGGCGGTTCGAATCCCAGGGGGACAATCATGATCGCATTCCAACCGCGCCTGGCGCTGGGCGCCTCTTGCCTTGTGCTGGCCACCCTGCTGGCCACGCCCGCGCTGGCCGCGTCCGACGACCAGGCCGCACCGGCGGCCGATACGCAAAGCCCGGACGCCGAAGCGCCCGGTGGCGGCGGGCAGCTTTCCGAAATCGTGGTGACCGCGCAGAAGCGCCGGGAAAACCTGCAGGAAACGCCGATCGCGATTTCGGTCCTGACCAGCCAGGGCCTGGCCGACCGCCACGTCACCTCGCTGCTCGATCTGGGTGACGGCGCCATTCCCTCGCTGAAGGTCGCCCCGTTCTTCTCGCGCCCCGGCGCGCTGATCGTCAACATCCGCGGCGTGGGCGTGCTGTCCGATTCGAACCAGCCCGCGCGCGATCAGGGCGTGGGCGTCTATGTCGATGGCGTGTACATGGGCCGCGCGCAGGGCCTGGGCACCGCGCTGTTCGATGTGGAGAACATCGAAGTCCTGAAAGGTCCGCAGGGCACGCTGTTCGGCCGCAACACCATGGGCGGCGCGGTCAACATCGTGACCAAGAAGCCCAGCGGCCAGTTCAAGCTGAACGCCACGGCCGGCGCCGGCAACTATGGATCGTACAAGGGCGAAGTCCATGTCGATCTGCCGGAGTTCGCGAACATCAGCCTGAAGGTCGATGGCGTGATTGCCCGCCGCAACCCCTTCGTGAAGAACCCGATGCCGGGTCAGCTGGGCTTCAATTCCTATGACAAGCACGGCGTGCACGTGGAAGCGCTGTGGAAGCCGGTCAGCAATTTCAGCGCCGACCTGTCTTACGACAACAGCTATGACGCGACCAGCACGCTGTACATGCAGCAGATTTCGGCGCCGCTCGGCCTGCCCGTTTCCGCGTCGGGATCGGCCGCGGTGCCGGCCAACGTCCTGTCCCCGCTGCTGATCCTGCAGCCCGATCGCGCGTCCACCGCCGTGGTCGGCGCGCCGCAGCAGGCGAGCGTGGGCAAGGCCGAAGGCGGGCGGCTGGGCCTGGAATACATCGCCACGCCGAACCTGACCTTCCGGTCGATCACCAGCTATCGCGAAATGACGCAAAGCCAGTTCGACAACGGCTCCGTCGCCACCAGCATGCAGCGCCCGACCTCGGTCACCAGCTTCCAGAACTTCGCCTTCGGCCGCTACAGCCTGGCGCCGTTCCGGCAGAACCAGTTCAGCCAGGAATTGCAGGTGATCGGCGAAGTGCCACGGCTGAAGTACCAGGCCGGCGGCCTCTATTACCAGGAACGCGTGGAAGACAGCGCGCAGGCGCCCAACACGCTGATGTTCACCAACGCGGCCGGCACCGCCTATACCGTCTGCGATCAGGCACTGGTTTCAAGCTGCCGCTATGTGACGCAGCGCGCCAGCCACGTCAAAACCACCAGCATCGGCGTCTATGGCCAGGCGACGTACACCCCGCCGGTGCTGGAAGACATGGTCCACCTGACGGTCGGTGCCCGCTGGACGCGCGACAAGAAGGAAGGATCGCTGTTCACCATCAACGGCGCGGCCCCCTCGATCCCGGTCAACGGCGTCAACGTGGTCGGCCCGATCGCGCTCGATCGCAGCTGGTCGCGCGTCGATCCGCTGGTGAACCTGGCGCTCGATGCATCGCGTGACCTGCACTTCTACGGCAAGTGGAGCACGGGCTACCGCTCCGGCGGCGCCAGCTCGCGCTCGCTGACGTACCGCGCGTTCGATCCGGAAAAGGTGTCGATGTTCGAAATCGGCGCCAAGACCGAATTCTTCGACCGCCATGCCCGGTTCAATATCGCCGCCTACACGGGCACCTACAAGAGCATCCAGCTCGACTTCAGCGGCCTCTATGTCGATACCGTCAACGGCGTGCCGCAGATTACGACCCGCACCACGACCGACGTGGTCAACGCGCCCGGCACGGGCCGCCTGAAGGGTGTGGAAGCCGAACTGCTGCTGATGCCGCTGGATGGCCTGACCCTGTCGGCCAGCTATGCCTACAACAGCGTGCACATCCCGCCGACAGTCAATCCGTTCCCGCAGACCGGCGGCGTGCCGATCACCACGCCGGTGCCGATCTACCAGGTTTACACGTCGAAGCATTCGGCCAGCGGATCGATCGACTACGAACACGAAGTGACGGCCGGCGGCGCGATGCTGAAGCTGCACCTCGACGGCAACTACGACTCCGGCTTCTACGTCAACTACACCGACGCGAACTACGACAACAACACGCGCGCGGTGCGCTACCCGCAGGTGAAGGGGGAATCCGGACTGGTGTTCAACGGGCGCATCGCGCTGGCCGACATCCCCATGGAAGCGAACGGCGCGAAGGTGACGGTGGCGCTGTGGGCGCGCAATCTCTTCAACGAACAGCACCTGTTCTACAAGACCGGCAGCGCCGCCGCCGGCATCAGCGGCTTCTTCAACGATCCGCGCACCTGGGGCGCTGAAATCAACGTGAAGTTCTGATCCGCGCGCCACGGCGCAAGGCATCCCGAAGCCCGGTCCGCGCGCATCCCGCGCGGGCCGGCCTTTCGCGTATGCAAGTTTGCAAGCGGCGTTCGACGAACGGACACGTCGTTCGTCGAACGCCGTTCAGCTTCGGTATGGCATCGGTTTCTGAAACGGTTACAAAGGATACAGAGTCTCCCACAGGATAACCCATGGCCCGCATGCATTCCGCTTCGCAGTTCGTCTCCGCCATCGCCATCGCCGCCGCTCTCGCTTTCACCGGAACGCAGCCCGCGGCCGCCGCGCAGCCGGCGCCGGCAGAGGCCATCAAGCCCGCCCCCGTCGCCGATCTCGTCAACCGGGTGACCATCCCCTACGAAAGCTTCACCCTGCCCAACGGCCTGCGGGTGCTGGTCAATACCGACCGCAAGGCGCCGGTGGTCGCGGTTTCGGTGTGGTACGCGGTCGGCTCCAAGAACGAACCGAAGGGCAAGACCGGCTTCGCGCATCTGTTCGAACACCTGATGTTCAACGGGTCCGAACATGCGCCCGGCGATTTCTTCGAACCGCTGCAGCAGGTCGGCGCGACCGACATGAACGGCACGACGTGGTTCGACCGCACGAACTATTTCGAGACCGTGCCGACGGCCGCGCTCGACCGCACGCTGATGCTGGAAAGCGACCGCATGGGCTACCTGCTGGGCGCGGTCACCCAGGAAAAGCTCGATAACCAGCGCAGCGTCGTTCAGAACGAGAAGCGGCAGGGCGACAACCAGCCGTTCGGCATGGTCGAGTACGAGGAGCTGGAGACGCTCTATCCCTCGGGCCATCCCTATCATCATTCCACCATCGGCTCGATGGACGACCTGAACTCGGCCTCGCTCGAAGACGTCAAAGGCTGGTTCCGCGACCACTACGGCCCGAACAACGCCATCCTTGTGCTGGCGGGCGATATCGATCTCGCCACGGCCAAGGCCAAGGTCGCCAAATGGTTCGGCGCCATTCCCGCCGGCCCGGCGGTGCAGCCGGTATCCGTGCCGGTGCCCACGTTGCCCGCGCCGGTCAGCAAGACGATCAAGGATCAGATCGCCACCACCCGCATCTACCGCGTCTGGACGATCCCCGGCCTCGACAACCCGGAATACCTGCCGCTGCAGATGGCGGGCGCGGTTCTTGGCGGGCTTGCCAGCTCGCGGCTCGATGACGCGCTCGTCCGGCAGCAGCAGCTTGCCGTATCGGTATCGGCGAGTACCTCGATCTTCGCGCAGGGCGGGCAGTTCGAGGTCTTTGCCGACGTGAAGCCCGGCACCGATCCGGCGAAGGTCAGCGCCGCGCTCGATGCCGAAGTGGCGCGGTTCCTTGCCCAAGGGCCGACGCAGGACGAACTGGAACGCGCTGCGACGACGTTTGCCGCCGGGCAGATCCGCGCGCTGGAATCGGTGGGCGGCGGCAGCGGCAAGGCGCCCACGCTCGCCGAAGGCCTGCTCTACCAGCACGATGCTGGCGCCTATCGCAAGGAACTGGACGCCGCGGCCGCGCTGACGCCCGCGCAGGTTCGCGACGTGACCCGGAAATGGCTTTCGCGTCCCACGTTCGCGCTGACGGTGGAGCCGGGCACACGCACCGAAGGCGGCGAACACCGTGGCGGTTTCCTGACCGATCCCAAGAGCCCGTCCGCCCGCCCCGCCTTCTGGCGCGATCCGCGCTTTGCGGATGATTCGGCATCGGGCGCGGGGGCCAGCGCGCCCGACCGGTCGGAGCTTCCGCCCGTGGGGCAGCTCAGCCCGCTGGTGTTCCCGAAGATCGAACGCGCCACCCTGCCCAACGGGATGAAGGTCTATTTCGCCCGTCGCGCCGACGTGCCGGCGGTATCGGTGCGCGTGAGCTTCGACGCTGGCTATGCCGCCGATCCCAAGAACGCGCTCGGCACCGAAGCGCTGCTGCTCAAGCTGATGAACGAAGGCACGACCACGCTCGATTCCTCGGCGTTCGCGCGGGCACGCGAGCGGCTGGGCGCCAGCATCTCGGGAAGCGCGAACCCCGATACCACGTCGTTCCAGCTCGATGCAGTTACGCCCAATCTCGCTGCCTCGCTGGGGTTGCTGGCGGACTATATCCAGCATCCGGCGCTGGATGCCCGCGAACTCGAGCGCGTGCGTGCCCAGCAACTCACGGCGATCAGCGGCGAGATGAAGGACCCCACCTCGCTGGCGTTCCGGGTGCTTTACCCGACGCTCTACGGACCGCAGCACCCCTATGGCATTCCCGCCACCGGAACCGGCGATCCGGCCGTCGTCGCGCGCCTCTCTCGCGATGATCTGGCCACGTTCCACAAGCGGTGGTTCCGCCCGGATACCGCCAGCGTCTTCGTGGTCGGCGATACCACGCTGGCCGAAGTCACCAAACTGCTGGAAAAGAGCTTCGGCGCCTGGAAAGCGCCGGCCGAACCCGCCCCGGTCAAGAACTTCGCGGTGCCGGTTCCCGTCCAGAAGCCGCGGATCATCCTGATCGACCGGCCCGCCTCCCCTCAATCCGTCATCATGACGGGCGAAGTGCTGGACGCGAAGGGCACCGACGACCTGCTGGCGCTGCGCACCGCCAACGACATCTTCGGCGGCAACTTCCTCTCACGCATCAACACCAACCTGCGCGAAACCAAGGGCTGGTCCTATGGCGTGTCGAGCGGCGTGGTCGAAAGGGAGGACCGCGTCCCCTTCCGCATCATCGCGCCGGTACAGACCGACCAGACCGGCCCCGCCATTGCCGAACTGCGCAAGGAACTCACCGGCTTCCTCGGCGCGAAGGGCGTGACCGCCGACGAGATCAAGTGGTCTACCAGCGGCAGCGCGCGTGAACTGCCCGGCATGTTCGAAACCTCGCGCTCGGTGCTCGATGGCGTGAGTTCGATCATCGAAAACAAGCGGCCCGACAACTACTACGAAACGCTCGCCGGCCGCTATGGCAGCATGACCGCGCAGCAGGCGGACGCCGCCGCCCGCGCCGCAATCTCGGCCGACAAGCTGGTCTATGTGGTGGTGGGCGATGCCGCCAAGGTGCGGCCGCAACTGGAAGCGCTGGGCCTGCCAGTCGAATCGCTTGCTATTGACAGCAATGTAGGTAGCAAATGAGAGGGCGTCGTCGGCGCTTGCCGGCGAGCCGTTAACGGGAGAGAACCATGTCTGTTGCCGGTACCTATGATTGCGTGACCAAGACGCCGATGGGCGATCAGTCGAGCAAGTTCACCGTCGAAGTCAGCGGCGATACCTTCACCGGCAGCAACGCCGGCCCCACCGGCACGATGGCGGTGGAAAACGGCAAGGTCGATGGCAACACGCTGACCTGGCAGATGAAGATGACCGTACCGATGCCGATGACGCTGGACTGCAAGGCCACCGTCGATGGCGACGCGCTGACTGGTTCGGTCACCGCCGGCATGTTCGGCACCTTCCCGATGAACGGGACGCGCGCCTGAACGAAGTCTCCACGATTCCTTACGCGGATGGGCGCAACTTGTGTCCATCCGCGTCGTCGTGAAGATGGCGCCAATCAGCGTACTGCGCGGCAAACGCGATAGGTAAAATCGGCATTGTTGGCTTTCCGCCACAGGTATACTGGGCGTTGCAGGGGGGGGGCGACGATGCGGACGATTTTATGGGCCTTGGCGGCCGTTTTGGCGCCGCTGCATGCGGCGTACGCGGCGGAAAGCACCGCCGGCACCGCCGCCGCCCTTTGCGAATTGCATGTATGGCCATCCGGCCCGTTGCGCTCTACCTACTACGGCTGGGTGCATGGCGGCATCGTCGACGGCTCCGTCCAGGGCCGCCCTGGCTATCCGAAACTGCCCGATCAGCCTTTGACTACCGCGCGACAGGTGGAAATCCTGAACAGCCAGGATCTGCCAGCCATCCTCGGCCTGCCCGGCTTCCGGACGGTTCTGCACGATCAGCCGCTGGAAAGCCGCGTGTTGCGTGGCACCGTTGGCCGCATTCTCGCGAACAGTCCGCCCTGCTACGCGGAACTCGCCATCGATGACGTCTTCTTTCAGGCAGATGTCTTCAGCGGTGCCTATCTCAAGACGCTCGTGCGCTTCCGCAGATTTGACGCCGGCGATACGCCGACCCGCACGTTCGGCACGATTGCGACCGAGAAACTCACCCAGTTCCCGCCGGCAAAAAGCGATGCGGATCCTGCGGATGCTGTCGCCGAACTGTCTGCGGCCTTTGGCAAAAGCCTGACCGATTTCGGCAGGATGCTGGCCGCCCCGCCGAAGCGCAAACATTGACCGAACCAGGATAAGAGGGGGGTACGAATGAAATATCCAGGCCTTGTGCTCGGAACGATGCTGCTTGCCGGCAGCGTGCAGCACGCCTGCGCACAGGAACAGGGGGCGGCGGCTGCCCCGGCGGCCGCCGTGCCTGACCAGACCGCCACGGCTCAACCCGCTCCGGCTCCGGTCGAGGTCATTGCGCATCCTCCTGCCGATGTCGCGGCGGATGGGTGCGAACTGCATATCTGGCCCGCGCAACGAATGACCTCAATGACGACCGGCCTGCTGGGCGGAGGCTTGCTGGATGCCGCGATCCACGGCAACCGGGATGCCACCAACCGCACGCTGCTGGCCAGCGCCCTCGACAGTCCGAGCCAGCTGGATGCGCTGCAGGCGCTGGATCTGCGGACGGAACTGAAGCTGACGCCCGGCACCACGATCATCACGCATTCGCAACCAGTCGACCGCCACACCATGAACTCGGTCAAGACACGCCGCGGGGAATCCCCGAGCAAGTGCTATTCCGAGTTGATCGTGGCTGACGTCTTCTACCAGAAAGCCGCCATTTACGGTCGCTCGCTGCGAACCCTGTTCATGGTGCGCGATTTCGGGGCCGGCGAGAAGATCGCCTTCGAATACAAGGCCTGGGGCGGCAACGGCCTGAAACTGTTCCCGCCCAAGGAAGGCGAAGACGCCGTGGCCGCGCTCGACGAGCTGGTCGCCGTGTTCAAGAAGAACTTCCAGGAATACGCCAACAACGAACGCAAGGCGCCACGCACGCCGGCCAAATCCTGATTGACGGGTTCCGGCCCGCACAGCGCGGGCCGGAACGTTACCCCAGCTTCTTCTTCAGCAGTTCGTTGACCAGCTGCGGGTTGGCCTTGCCCTGCATGGCCTTCATCGTCTGGCCCACGAAGAAGCCGAACAGCGCTTCCTTGCCGCCCCGGTACTGTTCGACCTTGTCGGCGTTGTCAGCCAGCACCTTGTCCACCACCGCTTCGATCGCGCCGGTGTCGCTGGTCTGCTTCAGACCTTCGCGCTCGACGATGGCGGCGGCGCCGTCGCCGGTTTCCAGCATCTTTTCGAGCACCTGCTTGGCGATCGAGCCGGAAATCGTGCCATCGCCCACCAGCGCCAGCAGTTCGGCCGCGCCTTCGGGGCTGACCGGCGAATCCTCAAGGCCGCGGCCCAGCTTGTTGAGCGCGCCGAACAGTTCGGAGGTCAGCCAGTTGGCCGCCTGCTTCGCCACGTCGGCTTCGCCCTTGCCCTGCTTGCCCGCGCTTTCGGCCAGCAGCTTCTCGAACCAGCGCGCGGTTTCAACGTCGGCGGTCAACACGCCGGCGTTGTAGGGCGAGAGACCCAGCACGGTTTCGTAGCGGTGGCGCTTGGCGTCCGGCAGTTCGGGCAGGCTGGCGCGGCATTCCTCCAGGAACGCATCGTCCAGTTCCAGCGGCAGCAGGTCCGGATCGGGGAAGTAGCGGTAATCGTGCGCGTCTTCCTTCGAGCGCATCGAGCGGGTGGAGCCGCTGTCCGGATCGAACAGGCGGGTTTCCTGCACGATCTTGCCACCGCTCTCCAGCACGTCGACCTGGCGGTTCGCCTCGTGCTCGATCGCCTGCATGACGAAGCGCACCGAATTGACGTTCTTGGTCTCGGTGCGCGTGCCGAACGGTTCGCCCGGCCGGCGGACCGAGACGTTGACGTCGGCGCGCATCGAGCCCTGGTCCATGTTGCCATCGCACGAGCCGACATAGCGCAGGATCGTGCGCAGCTTGGTGAGATAGGCCCCCGCCTCGGCCGGCGAGCGCATGTCAGGCCGGCTGACGATTTCCATCAGCGCCACGCCCGAGCGGTTCAGGTCCACGTAGGACATCGTCGGGTGCTGATCGTGCATCAGCTTGCCCGCGTCCTGCTCCACGTGGATGCGTTCGATGCCGATGGTCTTGGTGCTTTCGGGGTCCTTGTCGTCGAGCTGGATCTCGATCGTGCCCTCGCCCACCAGCGGGTGGTAGAGCTGGCTGATCTGGTAGCCCTGCGGCAAGTCCGCGTAGAAGTAGTTCTTGCGGTCGAAGCGCGACCACTTGTTGATCTGCGCGTTGATCGCCATGCCCGTGCGCACCGCCTGGCGGATGCATTCGCGGTTGGGCACCGGCAGCATCCCCGGCATCGCCGCGTCAACGAGGCTAACCTGGCTGTTCGGCTCGGCCCCGAAGGCGGTGGCCGATCCCGAGAACAGCTTGGCGTTGGACGTGACCTGCGCATGGACTTCGAGGCCGATCACGACCTCCCATTCCCCCGTTGCGCCCTGAATGCGATAGCTGCTCATCTCGTTCTTCCGTCATCCCCGCGCAGGCGGGGATCTCGTTGATCTGGGTCGGACCTTCAGGCCCGAGACCCCGGCTTGCGCCGGGGTGACGTCCATTACCACCACTTCGCCGGCTTGGCCGAGAACCCCGCGCGTTGCTCGATCGCCAGTCCGGCGTTCAGCACGCCCTGTTCGTCGAACGCCTTGCCGATGATCTGCAGGCCCAGCGGCAGCCCGTTGCGGTCCACTCCGGCGGGCACCGACATCGCCGGCAGGCCCGCAAGGCTGGCGGGCACCGAGAACACGTCGTTCAGGTACATCGCCAGCGGATCGTCGCTCTTTTCGCCCAGCGCGAAGGCGGCGGTCGGCGCGGTCGGTGCCAGGATCACGTCGACTTCGGTGAAGGCGTTCTTGAAGTCGTGGCTGATCAGCGTGCGGACCTTCTGCGCCTGCGTGTAATAGGCATCATAGAACCCGGCCGAGAGCACATAAGTGCCGATCAGGATGCGACGCTTGACCTCCGCGCCGAAGCCCGCCGCGCGCGTGGCGGCATACATGTCCTGCAGGTTCGCGCCGTCGGGCAGTTCGCGCAGGCCATAGCGCACGCCATCATAGCGCGCGAGGTTGGATGAGGCTTCGGCCGGCGCGATAATGTAGTAGGTCGGCAGCGCGTACTTGGTGTGCGGCAGCGAGATGTCCACGATCTCCGCGCCCGCGTCCTTCAGCCAGGCGATACCGTCGTCCCACGATTTCGCGACGTCCGGGTCCATGCCGTCCATGCGGTATTCGCGCGGGATGCCGACCTTCTTGCCCCGCAGGTCGCCCGAGAGCCCCGCTTCCCACGCGGGCACCGGCAGATCGAGGCTGGTCGCATCCTTGGGATCGAACCCTGCCATCGCTTCCAGCATGATCGCGCAATCGCGCACGTCGCGCGCCATCGGCCCGGCCTGGTCGAGCGAGCTGGCGAAGGCCACGATGCCCCAGCGCGAGCAGCGGCCATACGTCGGCTTGATGCCCGAAATGCCGGTGAAGGCCGCCGGCTGGCGGATCGATCCACCGGTGTCCGTGCCGGTCGCGGCCGGTGCCAGGCGCGCGGCGACGGCGGCCGAGGAACCGCCCGACGAACCGCCGGGCGCCAGCGGCGCGGTATCGCCGGGGCGGCGCCAGGGCGAGATCACGTTGCCGAAGGCGCTGGTCTCGTTCGACGACCCCATCGCGAACTGGTCAAGGTTCAGCTTGCCCAGCATCCCCGCGCCCGCATCCCACAGCTTGCTGCTGACCGTGCTTTCATACTCGGGCGTGAAGCCTTCGAGGATGCGACTGGCGGCCGTGGTCTGCACGCCCTTGGTGGCGAACAGGTCCTTCATGCCGATCGGCACGCCCGCCATCTTGCCCAGCGCCTTGCCCGCAGCGCGATCGGCATCGACTTTCGCGGCGGCGTCCAGCGCCTTGTCCGGGGTGGTGACGATGAAGGCGTTGAGCGCGGGCTGCGCCGCCGCGACCGCCGCGTTGAACGCGGTGGCGACTTCGGTGGCGGTGAATTCGCCCTTCGCCACGCCTTCGCGGATCGCGGCGATGCCAAGTTCGGTCAGTTCGTTTGCGTTATTGGGCATTATTCGATCACCTTGGGCACGCCAAAGAAGCCGTGTTCGGCCGCCGGCGCATTGGCCAGCACGGCATCGCGAATGCCGCCGCCGGTCAGCGGATCGGCATTCACCACGTCATCGCGCAGGCGCAGGGTATTGGGGATCACGGCGGTCATCGGCTCGATGCCGGCGACGTCCACTTCCCCCAGTTGCTCGACCCAGGCGAGAATGCCGTTGAGTTCGGGGACCATCGCCTCAAGCTCCGGTTCGGTAACCTTGAGGCGGGCCAGCGAGGCGATCTTCGCCACCGTGGCGGTATCTACGGACATGGGATTTCCCTGCCTTGGACAAACGGAAAAACAAAGGACGCCGCGCGCTAGCATCGCGCGCGGCGTCCTTCAAGCGAACGGACGGAGACGCGCGATCAGCGCTGCGGGGCTTCCCCGGCGGGCGGCGCGCCATGCGGGCCACCGTGCGGCCCGCCGGGCATGCCCTGCATCCCTTGCATCTGCTGCAGGACGCGGCGTTGCTGCTCCAACTCGGCGGCGCTCTTGAAATCGATCAGTTCGACTTCGAACACCAGATCGCTGTTGGCCGGGATCACCACTTCGCCAGTGCCCTGGTTGGTCTGCGGGCGATCGCCATAGGCATCGGCGGCCGGAATCTCGAGCCGGTACTTGCCGCCGCGCTTCATCATCTGAAGGCCCTTGGAGAAGCCGGGGATCACCCCATCGACCGGCATGGCGACACGTTCGCCGCGATCGAATTCCTTGCCGGTGGACGCGAGCCGCCCGACATAGTTCACCAGCGCGACATCGCCCGTCTTCGGCGATTCGCCTTCACCCTGCTTGACCGCCTCGACATAGACCGCCGCAAAGTGCTGCGGCCGCGCGGCATAGGCCCCGCCGATCCCGATCAAAGCGGCCACGGCAACGCCAAGCCAGATCTTGGTGACCGATCCCTGCGCAACAGGCTGCAGCGGAACGCGCGTGATTTCGGACATTGCTTCCCCTTTTGAGCGCCCCGGTCTGAGGCTCTCCCTGCGGTAAGGCGCGAATCGCCATCGGCCGCAAGGGCCAGATGTGCGAAAGGGCGCCGCGATGACGGCGCCCCTCTTGGCCCAGCCGGGCCGTCGCGGCAAGAGGCTAGATGGCGGATGAGACCAACGTCTCTTCCGCCGCCCGAACCTTACTTGGCGCCGTCGCGCTCCAGCCGCTTGCGCTCCAGCTTGCGGGCGCGGCGAACAGCAGCCGCCTTTTCGCGGGCGCGCTTTTCGGAAGGCTTTTCGTAGTGGCGGCGCAGCTTCATTTCGCGATACACGCCCTCACGCTGCAGCTTCTTCTTGAGCGCGCGAAGAGCCTGGTCGACATTGTTGTCGCGAACGAGAATCTGCATAAACCGACACACCTCAAACAGCTTCAGGCGAGAGCCCGCCTATCATGCGGGGGTCACCGTGATTCGGGAAACACGAACGGGGCCGAATCCATGCTGGACCGGCTCCAACCGGCGGCCCGTTAGCAGTGCGTCAAACGAAAGGCAAGCAAACTCGCGCCCTGATCGTTCCCCCGCCCTTCCCCCGGAGCCGCTGAACGTCTAAGGCCGCAACCATGAATCCTCCCTCAACCTTGCAGGCCACGCTGCTGGTCGCCGCTGGCGGCGCCGGTGGATCGGTGCTGCGCTATCATGCCGGACGGCTCGTGATGGGCATCGTCGGCCCCAACGCGGCCTTTCCCTGGCCCACCTTTTCGATCAACGTCGCGGGCAGCCTGCTGATGGGACTGCTGGCGGGCTGGCTTGCCCGGAATGGCGCGGCCGGCGAAGCCTGGCGGCTGCTGCTGGCGGTGGGCGTGCTGGGCGGCTTCACCACGTTCTCCTCGTTCAGCCTCGAAACCGCGCTGCTGCTCGAACGCGGGCTGATGGGCACGGCCGCGGCTTATGCGGCGGGTTCACTGGCGACGGGCATCGCCGGGCTGTTCCTGGGCCTTTTCGTGATGCGGGCAGCGGCATGAGCGAGGAAGTCCGCCAGTTCACCATCGCGCACGACGATGACGACATCCGGCTCGACCGCTGGTTCAAGCGCCATTTGCCGCAAGTGGGCTTCGCCACGGTTTCGCGCTGGGCGCGCACCGGCCAGATCCGCGTCGACGGCAAGCGCGCCGATGTCGATACCCGGCTGGCGAAGGGCCAGGTGCTGCGCGTGCCGCCAGGCGGGACCACCCCTCTGGCGGGCAGCAAGGGCGCCCGGCCGCGCAAGCCGCTGACCGAGGAGCAAATCGCGCTGGCCGAATCCATGGTGCTGGAAAAGGACCGCGCGGCGATCGTGCTCAACAAGCCGCCCGGCCTCGCCACGCAGGGCGGCAGCGGCACGCACGAGCATGTCGACGGCCTGCTCGACGCCTACGCCGAGGACAAGGGACCACGCCCGCGCCTGGTCCACCGGCTCGACAAGGACACGTCGGGCGTCCTGCTGATCGCCCGCACGCCCGGCAGCGCGGCATTCTTCTCCAAGCGCTTCTCCGGCCGGTCGGCCAGGAAGATCTACTGGGCGCTCGTGACGGGCATTCCCGATATATCGGACGGACTGATCGAACTGCCGCTGGCCAAGCAGCCGGGCACCGGTGGCGAGAAGATGATGGTCGATGAAAGCGGCCAGGGTCAGACGGCGCGCACCCGCTACCGCGTGGTCGATCGCGCCGGCAACCGGGCGGCCTGGGTGGAACTCCAGCCGCTGACCGGCCGCACCCACCAGCTTCGCGTCCACATGGCGGCGATCGGTCATCCGATCGTGGGTGACGGCAAATATGGCGGACAGGCGGCGTTCCTGACCGGCAGCATCAGCCGCAAGATGCACCTCCACGCCCGCCGCCTGCGCATCGAGCATCCCGAAGGCGACCTGATCGATGTGACCGCGCCGCTGCCTGAGCACTTCGCGGCCAGCATGGCGCAGCTGGGCTTTGACGAAGCGGATGGCGATCTCCCGCTCGAACCGGTCAAGCTGGTCGACGAGAAGGACGAACAGAAGCGCGCGGCCAAGGCCCATGCCAAGCAGTACCGCAAGGAGCGGCGCGGCGAACGGCGCAAGCGGGCCGATGGGCCCACCGGCCGCAAGCCGACGGGCAAGCGCGCCGCCGCGAAGCCCGCCGCAAAGAAGCCGGCGGCACGCAAGACGCCATCGCCCCGCACGCCCAAGCGCTGATGCATCCCAACCCCGCCTTCCGCAGCGACGATCGCGATCTGCACGAAGCGCTGATAGCGGAAATCGGATTCGGCATGGTGTTCCTGACCACGCCGGACGGGCCGCGCGTGGCGCATACGCCGCTGCTTTCGACCGGCGACGGCGCGGTGCAGTTCCATCTCGCGCGCGGCAACGCGCTGACCCGCCACCTGGATGGCGCCATGGCGCTGGCGGTGGTCAACGGGCCGGACGGCTATGTGAGCCCGCGCTGGTATACCGATGCCGCGCAGGTGCCGACGTGGAACTACGTGGCGCTGGAACTGGAAGGGCGCGTGCGGCGCATGGATCAGGATGGCCTGCGCGCGCTGCTGGAAGGGCTTTCCGCGCGGCATGAGGCGCGCATCGCCGATGCCACGCCTTGGACGATGGACAAGATACCCGAACCGCAACTGCGGCAGATGATGGGCGCGATCGTGGGCTTCGAGATGGAAGTGCTGGCCTGGCGGCCCACGTTCAAGCTTTCGCAGAACAAGCCGGCCGACGAACGCACCCGCGTGGCGGCGGGGCTTGAGGCGGAAGGATCGCCCGCCATCGCCGAACTGATGAGGAGGCTGGTGCCATGACGTCCGACGCGCCTTTGCGCCTTGCCATCTTCGATTGCGACGGCACGCTGGTCGACAGCCAGGCCGATATCTGCGCGGCCATGGACGCGGCCTTTGCCACCGCCGGCCTGACTCCACCCGATCGCGCGGCAACCCGCAGGATCGTCGGCCTTTCGCTGCACGAGGCGATGCGCCGCCTGCACCCTGAAGGCGGGGACCGCGATCACGCCGCGCTGGCCGGATACTACAAGGACGCCTTCCGCGCCCGGCGCGAGGCCGGCGCCGCGGCTGAGCCGCTCTACGAAGGCATCGCCGCGCTGGTGGAAGAACTGGCGGACGCTGGCTGGCTGCTGGGCGTCGCCACCGGCAAGAGCGACCGGGGCCTTGCCCATTGCCTGGCCACCCATGGCCTTGCCGGGCACTTCGTTACGCTGCAGACGGCCGACCGGCATCCCTCAAAGCCCCATCCTTCGATGGTGGAAGCCTGCCTTGAAGCCACCGGCGCCAGCGCCGCGCACACCGCCATGATCGGCGATACCGCCTATGACATGGAAATGGCGCGCAATGCGGGCATCCGGGCATTCGGGGTGGACTGGGGCTATCACGATCCGGCGGAACTGTTCGACGCGGGCGCCGAAGCGGTGGCCACCACCATGGTCGAACTGCGCGCCCTGCTGAAAGGCATGGAATGAGCGCCGAGCGCGACCCGGCCATCGCCCGTTTCGCCATCCTGCAACTGGTCCGCCTTTCCGGCACACTGCTGGTGCTGGCCGGCGCGCTTGTCGCATCGCGTAAGGTCGGGTGGCTGGCGGGCCTGCCCGAAGCGGCGGGCTATGTCCTGATGGCCGCCGGTCTTGCCGATTTCTTCGCGCTGCCACCCCTGCTGGCAAAGCGCTGGCGGAGCCCCGAATGAAGCGTTTCTACAAGGACGTGACCGTTGTCGCCGAAGATGGCGGCTTTCGCGTGGCGCTGGACGGGCGCGGCATCCGCACCGTCGGCGGACGCCCCCAGATCGTCCCCGCCCGCGCGCTGGCCGAGGCCATGGCAGCGGAGTGGGCCGATCAGGGCGAAGAGATCGACAGCACCCGCTTCCACCTGCGCGACATGGCCGATTTCGCGCTGGATGTGGTCGCCCCCGAACGCGCCCGCACCATCGGCGAACTGCTGCCTTATGCCGAAACCGATACGCTGTGCTATCGCGCCGAGCCGGACGAGCCATTGGCGGCGCGCCAGCGCGCGGTGTGGGAACCGCTGCTCTCCGCCATGGAAACGCGCATCGGCGTGAGCTTCCACCGCGTTTCGGGCGTGATGCACCGGCCGCAGCCGCCCGAGGCGATCGAGCGCATCGCCGGCGAACTGGAGGGGCTGGACGCCTTCGCGCTGGCGGCGCTGCGCAACACCGCCAGCCTGGCCGCGTCGCTTACGCTGGGCCTTGCCGCGATCGCGCCGGGCGCGGACGTGGAAGCGCTGTGGAACGCCGCCAATCTCGAGGAAGACTGGCAGGCCGAACTCTGGGGCAAGGATGCCGAGGCGCAGGACCGGCGCGACAAGCGCTTCGCGGCGTTCCGCGCGGCAACCCGCTTCGCGGAACTTGCGCGGGCTTAAACCGCCTTCCTGCCAATCAGGATCAGCCGAACCAGTCGACCACGTCCTTCGCCACGGCGTTGGCCGCCTTGTTCAGCGCCGGCCCCACCTCGCTCGCTTCCGGCGCGACGCCCGGCACGTCCTGTTCGAAACGCTTCGTCTCGATCTTGCCGCCGGGCAGTTCCTTCACCGCATCGAAACGGACGATCACGCGCCGGCTGCGCGCGTCGTAGCCCAGGTCGAGAATGCGGCCCGAAAGGCGCGGCCCGCTGACGCCCAGGTCGTTCTCCACCACCAGCCTGCCGCCCTTGGCGCGCAGCGTTTCGGCCAGCAGGCGCTGGAACAGCCGCGTCGGCCGTTCGACCCATTGCGTGCCCTTGAGATAGGCGACGTTGGAATCGTCGATCTGCACCGGAATGCGCAGCACCGCCAGCCGCGCCTCCGCCGCCGGCTCCAGCACGGCGGTCGCGCCGGAGAGGCTGCCCGACACGCCGGCGCCGGCGGCGGGCGCGCTTTCGGGCGTCAGGCTCATCAGCGTGCCCGGCACCTTGGTGCCGATGTTGACGCAGGCGGAAAGGGCCAGAGCGAGGGCAGACGCGAGCAGCGGCGCGGCAAGGATCGGTTTGCGGATCATCGCGATGGTCCCTTTCATGGCTTGTAGTCTGGCAGCTTCGGGCTGCCGACGATGGCGCTTACGCCACGGTCGTTGATCTTGTCGGTCACTTCGCGCAGCGACCGCGTCGTCGCCTGCAGATCGCGGATCGCGGCTTCGGCAGCAGGCAGCGTGCGTTCGTTCAGCTGGCGCGCGGCCGGGCGCGTATCATCCAGCGTGGCCTGGAGCGCGTCCGCCGCGGACTGGGCCGATTTCAGCGTCTGGCGCAACTGCTTGGCGAGGCCGCTACCTTCGTCGTTGATCATCGCGTCGGTCGATCCGGCCAGCTTCTCGAAGCTGGAAAGCGTGTAGTTCGCCTGCCGCAAGGTCGCCTGCAATTCGGACAGCACCCGCTTCACATCGGGCGAGGCAGCGGCAAGGTTGCCGGTCATCTTGTCAGTGTTGCGCATGATGTTTTCGAACGACTTCAGGTTCTGGTCGGACAGCACCATCGTCAGCCGTTCGGTCAGCGTCGCCAGCCGTTCCAGCAACAGCGGCGTGTTGGCCAGAATCTCGCCAAGACCGCCGCGCTTGGTCGGGATCACGGGCACGCCTTCCGGTCCCTTTTCCTCGATCGGTGGCGCGCCCTTGACCGCGCCCTGCAACTGGATGGTGGTTACGCCGGTGAAGCTGCCCTGCAGGCTGGCGGTCGTGCCCTGCAGGATCGGCACCTTCCTGTTGATCTTGATCCGCACCCGGACGAATTCTGGGTCCTTCTCCCACAGATCGATGTCTTCCACCTGACCCGAGGGCACGCCCGAGAACGAGACTTCCGATCCCTTGGCCAGACCATCCACCGACTGCTTGAAGAAGATGTCGTAGTGATCCTGTTCGCCCTGGTTCAGGCGCGCGATCCACACCGTCAGCGCGGCGATGCCGGCCAGCAGCAGGAGGGTAACGGCCCCGACCCAGATATGGTTTGCGCGCGTTTCCATCGGCTGTGTTCCCGTATCCTATGCCTCGTCCAGCGCCGTATCGTCCACCGGAGCGGCAATCCCCGGCGGTGCAATTCGATCCTGCGCGGCCTTGGCGGCCCGGCCGCGCGGGCCATTGAAGTATTCCTGAATCCACGGATGATCGAGCGCCAGCAGTTCCGGGATCGTTCCCACCGCGATCACCTTCCTATCGGCCAGCACGGCCACACGATCGCAGATTTCGTAAAGGGTATCGAGATCGTGCGTGATCAGGAACACGGTCAGCCCCAGCGTCTGCTGCAGGCTGGCGATCAATTGATCGAACGCCGCCGCGCCGATCGGGTCCAGCCCCGCCGTCGGTTCATCCAGAAACAGCAGTTCGGGATCGAGCGCCAGGGCGCGCGCCAGGCCGGCGCGCTTCTTCATGCCGCCGGAAAGTTCGGCCGGATACTTGGCGGTCGCTTCCGCCGGCAGGCCGGAAAGGATCACCTTGTAGCGCGCGATCTCGTGCCGCAGCTCGTCGCTGAGCTCGGGATAGAATTCGCGCAACGGCACTTCGACGTTTTCGGCCACGGTCAGCGTGGAGAACAGCGCGCCGCCCTGGAACAGCACGCCCCACTGGCAGCGGATGTCGATATCGTCATCGTCGCGCGCGTCGGTGATCGAGCTGCCCAGCACCTCGATCTCGCCCGCTTCGGGGATCTGGAGGCCGATGATAGCGCGCATCAGCACCGATTTGCCCGTGCCCGAACCGCCCACCACGCCAATGATCTCGCCCCGCCGGACATCGAGATCGAGGTCTTCGTGGACCACATGCGGACCGAACACGTTCTTGAGGCCCCGCACGCGGATGAGGATATCGGGATCGCTCATCCCCAGCCGACCTTGGTGAAGAACACCGCAAAGAAGGCATCGAGCACGATCACCATGAAGATCGCCATGACCACCGCCGCCGTGGTGCGCGTGCCCACTTCCTCGGCATTGGCCTTGACCTGCATCCCCTGATAGCAGCCGGCCACGGCCACGATCAGGCCGAACACCGGCGCCTTGACCAGCCCGACCCACACGTCGTGCAGCGGCACCACTTCCTGAATGCGCGCCAGGAAGGTCAGGAAGGGAATGCCCAGCGTCGTGGCCGAAAGAAACGCGCCGCCGATGATGCCGACGACGGCCGAATAGGTGCCCAGCAAGGGCAGCATCAGCATCGTCGCCAGAATGCGGGGCAGCACCAGCGCTTCCATCGGCGAAACGCCGATCGTGCGCATGGCGTCGACCTCCTCGGTCAGCTTCATCGTGCCGAGCTGCGCGGCGAAGGCGGAGCCGGACCGGCCCGCGACCATGATCGCCGTCATCAGAATGCCGAGTTCGCGCAGCGTCAGCCGGCCGACAAGGTTGACCGTGTAGATTTCCGCGCCGAACTGGCGGAGCTGGACCGCGCCCTGCTGCGCGATGACGATGCCGACCAGGAAGCTCATCAGCCCCACGATCGCCAGCGCGTTCACGCCCACCAGCTCCATCTGGTGGATCATCGCCTTGCCGCGGAAACGCCCGGGATGCCGCAGCAGCGTGCCGGTGACCTGCACCACCTGCCCCAGGAAGCCCAGCACCTGCAGCGAGCCCCAGGCCAGCCCGACCACCGCATCGCCCACCTTGCCCGGCACGCGCTCGAACAGCGGCAGGCGCGGGGCGCTGACGCCCGAATCGTTCTCGCCCGCCTGGCCCACCGCGGCGATCAGGCGTTCGGCTTCGCTGCGGGCGCCGACGATCTCCGCGCCCTGTTCCTGCGCCAGCCGCCACACCGTCCACGCGCCCACGGTGTCCATGCGCTCCACGTCGGAAAGGTCGATGCGGGCGATCGGTTCGTCCAGCGCGCGCAGCCGGGCATCGATCGCGCCGACCGAGGACACCAGCATCTCGCCGCTGAACGCCAGCGTGGCGCCCCCGGCTTCTTCGGTTCCGGCATCGCCGGGCTGGATCGTGAAGTCGGCTAACGCCCGCATAGGATGCGCTTCATGCGGGAAAATGGCAGGGGCGACAAGTGCATGACGTGCGACACAACGTTTCAAGCGTGGTTTCGGTTTCAGGATGGCATCCCGTTTGGCGCCCCGGCGCTTGCAGGCGGGCGGAACGGCTGGCAAAGCGCCCGCCATGACCGAACAGACTCTCGACAAGACCTTCGAGCCCGCCGAAATCGAGGCGCGCTGGTACAGCCATTGGGAAACGAACGGGCTTTTCCGCCCCGAACGGCCCGAAGCGGTGCCGTTCACGATCGTAAACCCGCCGCCGAACGTCACGGGATCGCTCCACATCGGCCACGCGCTGGACAACACGCTGCAGGACGTGGTGATCCGCTACGAGCGGCTGCGCGGCAAGGATGCGCTGTGGGTGGTCGGCACCGACCATGCCGGCATCGCCACACAGATGGTGGTCGAACGCCAGATGGAAGCGCGGCAGGACAAGCGCACCAACTACACGCGCGAACAGTTCGTGGAGAAGGTGTGGGAATGGAAGGCCGAATCCGGCGGCACGATCACCCGCCAGCTGCGGCGCCTCGGCTGCTCGATGGACTGGAGCCGTGAGCAGTTCACCATGGACCCGCATTTCACCAAGGCCGTGGTGAAAGTGTTCGTCGACCTCTATAATCAGGGGCTGATCTACCGCGACAAGCGGCTGGTGAACTGGGACCCCAAGCTCAAGACCGCGATCAGCGACCTCGAAGTGGAAACGCGCGAGGTGCAGGGCGGGTTCTGGCACTTCAAGTATCCGCTGGCTGACGGCGTGACCCGCGACGACGGGCTGGATTACATCGAGGTTGCCACCACGCGCCCCGAAACGATGCTGGCCGATATGGCCGTGGCGGTCCACCCGGATGATCCGCGCTACAAGAGCGTGATCGGCAAGGACATCGTCCAGCCGCTGACCGGCCGCCGGTTCAAGGTGGTGGCCGACGAACACGCCGACCCGGAGCTGGGCAGCGGCGCGGTGAAGATCACGCCGGGGCACGATTTCAACGACTTCGACGTCGGCCGCCGCGCCGGCATCAAGGCGGGCGACATGCTCAACATGTTCGATGCCGAAGCGAAGGTGGTGCAGACGACGGACGGGCTGGTGCCCGCCGAATTTGTGGGGCTGGACCGGTTCGACGCGCGCAAGCTGGTGGTCGAGCGGATGAAGGAAGCCGGCTTCCTGATCCCGCACGTGACCAAGGACAAGGAAGGCAACGAAGTCCTCCACGACGCCGAACCGCGCACGATCCAGACGCCGTTCGGCGATCGCGGCGGCGTGGTGATCGAACCCTGGCTGACCGACCAGTGGTACGTCGATGCCGAAACGCTCGCCAAGGCACCCATGGAAGCCGTGCGCTCCGGCGCGATCGAGATCGTGCCCAAGACCTGGGAAAAGACCTTCTTCAACTGGATGGAGAACATCCAGCCGTGGTGCGTTTCGCGGCAGTTGTGGTGGGGACACCGGATTCCGGCTTGGTATGGGCCGGAATTCGAAGCGAGCGCGACGAGGGTCGCATCCGTCGGCCTCAAAGCTTTTGTCGCCGAAACCGAAGAACAGGCGCTCATGCAGGCACAGGCCTATCTCGATGAGTTGAAGGCAACGAGTCATCCGCTGTTCCAGAACGCCATCGTCGAGCTGGAAAGCGATGGCAGTGAGCGTGAACCCGGCCTCACCAATGCCCCGTTCAAGTATGAAATCTCTCGCGACCCCGACGTCCTCGACACCTGGTTCTCCTCCGCGCTGTGGCCCTTCGTCACGCTCGGCTGGCCGGATGAAGATGCGCCGCTGCTGAAGAAGCACTACCCCAACGACCTGCTCGTCTCGGGCTTCGACATCCTGTTCTTCTGGGATGCGCGCATGGCGATGCAGGGCCTCCATTTCATGAAGGAAGTGCCGTGGAAGCGGCTCTACCTGCATGGGCTGGTCCGCGCGGCGGACGGGCAGAAGATGTCCAAGTCCAAGGGCAATGTGGTCGATCCGCTGGGCCTGATCGACCAGTACGGCGCGGACGCGCTGCGCTTTTTCATGTGCGCCATGGAAAGCCAGGGCCGCGACGTGAAGATGGATGAAAAGCGCGTGGAGGGGTATCGCAACTTCGCCACGAAGCTGTGGAACGCCGCACGCTTCTGCCAGAGCAATGGCATCACCGGCGGCATCGGCGATCACACCGGCCCCGGCATCGTGCCGCAGCTTGCCGTCAACCAGTGGATCATCGGCGAAGTCGTCGACACCGTGGCCGAACTCGACAAGGCGATGGCCGACTTGCGCTTCGACGCCGCCGCCAACGCGATCTACCACTTCGTGTGGGACACGTTCTGCGACTGGTACATCGAACTGATCAAGGGATCGTTCGACGACGAGACCAAGGCCGTCGCCGGCTGGGTGCTCGACCAGATCCTCGTTCTGCTCCACCCCTTCATGCCCTTCGTGACCGAGGAACTGTGGAACAAGACGGGCACGCGCACCGGCGAGCTGATCGTGGCGGCCTGGCCCCAGCCCAAGACGGCGGTCGATGCGGCGGCGAAGCGTGAGGTCGAATGGCTGATCGCGCTGGTTTCCGCCTTGCGCACCGCCAAGAACGAGCTCGGCATCGCGCCCGGGGCCAAGCTGGACGCCTATCTGCCCGAACCCAGCGCGGCCACGCGCGCGATCATCGAGGCGAACGGCCCGGCGATCGACCGGCTGGCGCGGCTTTCGTCGATCCGCTTCGAACCGGTCCCTGCCGGTGCCGCGATGCAGATCGGTGCTGGCGATGCCAACATCGTCATCCCGCTGGAAGGTGTGATCGATATCGCCGCCGAAAAGGCCCGCCTCGAAAAGGCGCTCGCCGCCGCGCAGAAGGAAGCGAAGGGACTCGAAGGGCGGTTGAACAACCCCGCGTTCGTCGAGAAGGCCAAGCCCGAGGCGGTCGAGAAGGCCCGCGCCGATCACGCGCACCACAGCGCCGAGGCCGAGCGACTGGCGTCTGCGCTGGCGCGGCTGGGGTGATGTGATGCCTGCTCCGTTCGTGTCGAGCACAGTCGAGACACTCCGCGCGACGGTTCTCGACTTCGCTCGAACCGAACGGAGGCTGGATTGCGTCCGTTGGCCCGCGCCATGCTGACACTTGCCACCACCACGCCGGGCGAACCGGAAATCTTCGCCTCGTTGCAGGGTGAAGGGCCGTCGATCGGCCGCCCTTCGGTGTTCCTGCGCCTGTCGCGCTGCAATCTTGCCTGCCGCTGGTGCGATACCGCCTACACCTGGCGCTTCACCGGCGACAACCGGCCGCACCGTGACGCAATCGCCTTCGAGCGCGGCGAGAACCAGATCACGCTGGACGAGCGCGACGTGGCGCTGCGCCTGCTGGCCCATCCGCAGGACCGGCTGGTCGTGACCGGCGGCGAACCGCTGTTGCAGGCCCCCGCCCTCATCCGCTTGCTGACGATCCTGAAGGAAGCGCGGCCCCGCCTGCATGTGGAGATCGAAACCAACGGCAGCGTGCCCCCGACGCAGGCGCTGGACGCGCTGGTGGACCAGTACAACGTCAGCCCCAAGCTCGCCCATTCGGGCAATCCAGCCGATCTGGCGCTGGTGCCAGAACGGCTGGCGCACTGGGCCATCGAACCGCGCGCCTTCTTCAAGTTCGTGGTCGCCACGCCCGACGATCTGGATGAGATCGCGGCGCTGCAGGCGCATTACGCCATTCCGTCGGACCGCCTGTTCGTGATGCCCGAAGGCACCGCCAGCGCCCCCTTGCGCGAACGGTCCGCCTGGCTGGCCGAAGCCGCGATGAAGGCCGGCTGGCGCTTCACCGACCGGCTGCACATCCACCTCTACGGCGATACGCGCGGGACATAGCAAAACCTCCCCGGAAGCGGGGAGGTTCGGAAGGTCAGAACGGGATATCGTCGTCCAGATCGTCGGAGAAGCCGCCGCCGGACGATCCGCCGCCGCCCTGGTTCCAGCCACCGCCCGAGGACGATCCGCCCCCGCGCGAGGAGCCGCCACTGCTGCCGCCTTCGTTCCAGCCGCCACCGCCGCCGCCCGAGCGCTGGCCACCGCCGAAGCCGCCGCCCCCACCGCTACCGCCACCGGCACCGGGCGCGCCATCCAGCATGGTCAGCACCGCGCCGGGGCCTTGCAGCACGACTTCGGTGCTGTAGCGGTCATTGCCCGACTGGTCCTGCCACTTGCGGGTGCGGAGCTGGCCTTCGATATAGACCTTGCTGCCCTTGCGCAGGAAGCGTTCGGCCACGCCTGCCAGACCTTCGGAAAAGATCGCCACGCTGTGCCATTCGGTACGTTCCTGCCGCTCGCCCGAATTGCGGTCCTTCCACGTTTCCGACGTGGCGATGCGCAGGTTGCAGACCTTGCCGCCGTTCTGGAACGAGCGCACTTCCGGGTCAGCCCCCAGATTGCCGACCAGAATGACCTTGTTGACGCTGCCTGCCATCGAATCGTGTCCCGTGTGAATGTGGAGGCTGGCCTAGCCAATGCGCGGCGGCAGGGCGAGTCCGCCCCCCGTCCTTTCCACAACGGGAAGGGCTTCAACCCAACCCGAAGGCCCGTGCCGTCCAGAAGGTCACGCCCGCCGCCAGATAGGCCAGGCCGAACAGGTAGGCGAGCATGAACGCCGGCCATTTCCACCCGTTCGTTTCGCGCCGGGTGACCGCGATCGTCGACATGCACTGCGGCGCGAACACGAACCACGCCAGGAACGCCAGCGCGGTCGGCAGCGTCCAGTGCTCCTTGAGCTGATCCTCCAGCGCGTTCGCCTGCGCATCCTCGTCATTCGCGTTGTCCACGGCATAGGTCGTGGCGAGCGAGCTGACCGCCACTTCGCGCGCGGCCATGGCGGGGATGATCGCCAGCGCGATATCGCGGTTGAAGCCCACCGGTTCCACCACCACGGCCAGCCCGTTGGCGATGTGCCCGGCGATAGAGGCGTCCACCTGGCTCTGCCCCTCGCCCGCGCGGGGGAAGTTCAGCAGGAACCACAGCACCACCGTGACCGTGAAGATCATCGTGCCGGCGCGGCGCAGGAAAATCCACGCGCGCTGGAACAGGCCGAGCGCCAGATCCTTCACCGTGGGCAGCTGGTACTTGGGCAGTTCCATGATGAAGCCGCTGGCCGCGCCCTTCGTCACCGACCGGCGCAGCACCAGCGCCACCACCATCGCCCCCACCACGCCGAACACATAGAGCCCGAACAGCACCAGCCCCTGCAGGCCGAAGCCGGGGCCGACCGTGCGGTGGGGAATGAACGCGGCGATGATCACGGCATAGACCGGCAGGCGTGCCGAACAGGTCATCAGCGGGGCGATCAGGATCGTGGTCAGCCGGTCCTTGGGATCGGTGATGCTGCGCGTGGCCATGATGCCCGGAATGGCGCAGGCGAAGCTCGACAGCAGCGGGATGAAGCTGCGCCCCGAAAGGCCCACCGTGGCCATCAGCCGGTCCATCAGGAAGGCGGCGCGGGCCATGTAGCCGGTCGCCTCCATCGTCAGGATGAAGAAGAACAGGATCAGGATCTGCGGCAGGAACACGATCACGGCCCCCACGCCCGCGATCACGCCATCGGTCAGCAAATCGCGCGCAAGCGAGGGCGGAAGCGCGGTCTTCACCAGATCGCCAATGCCCGAAACGCCCGCGTCGAGCACGTCGGCAAAGGGCGTAGCCCAGCTGAACACCGCCTGGAACACCACGAACAGCAGCGCCAGCAGGATCGGTGGACCAAGCCAGGGGTGCAGCAGCACGCGGTCCATCCGGGCGTGAATGCGATGCTTGGCGGTTTCCGAAAGGATCGCGCCATGCGCCATCTCGTGCGCCAGCAGCCGGCGTTCGGGCAGCGTGACATGCGCGCGCGGCGCGGTTTCGCCAGACACGCGATCGCGTGCTTGCGCAATCGCGGCGGACAGTTCTGCCAGTCCACGCCGTCGTACCGCCACGGTGGGAATCACCGGCACGCCCAGCGCGGTTTCGAGCGCGGCCGAATCGAGCGTCAGCCCATCGCGCTCGGCAAGGTCCACCATGTTGAGCGCGACCACGGTCGGGCGGCCAAGCTCCAGCACTTCCTGCGCGAAAACCAGATGCTGTTCGAGGTTCGAGGCATCGAGCACGATAACCAGCACGTCCGGCTGGGCCTGCCCCACCTGTTCGCCCATGATGACCTTGCGCGTCACCTCTTCGTCGGGGCTGGTGGCGTTGAGGCCATAGCTGCCCGGCAGGTCGACCAGTTCCATCGGTTCGCCGCTGGGCAGGATCAGGCGCCCCGCCTTTCGCTCGACGGTGACGCCCGGATAGTTGGCGATCTTCTGGCGCGCGCCCGTCAGCGCGTTGAACAGCGCGCTCTTGCCCGCGTTGGGATTGCCGACCAGCGCAGCGACACAGGCGTTGCGGCTCATGCCGTTGCTCCGATCAGTTCGACATGCATCGCCCGGGCATGCACGCGCCGCAGCGCCACCGTCATCCGGCCGATCTCCACCGCCAGCGGATCGCGCGACACAAATACGCCGCGATAGGCAAGGCGCACATGCGCCCCGGCATCCAGCCCCAGCGCGCGCAGCCGCTCCGCCTCTTCGGGCACGAGCAAGTCCCAATCGACGGAATCGATTCGCGCGGGCGTTCCAAGTGGGATCTGGTCGAGTGTCACGCTCACGGCGCTGCCATAGGCCGAAAGCATTTGCAAGGCATTCGCAATAAGGAGCCTGAAATTAGCATGGCTCTACTGGCGCGACCTTGCCACCGCGCGCATTGACGCCGGTCAAGTGGCTCTTATCGCGCGGGATACCGCAGGCGGCCGAACAGGCGCATCACGCTGAAGGTTTCCTCGCGCGGGCGGGTCAGCCGGGCCTTGGCCTTCTCGAAACGCATCACGCCCTCGATCCGCCGATCAAGGAACGCGCGCGTATCGGCATGGCCCTCGCTCTTGTCCTCGGCATGGACCGCCAGCGTGGCGGCATAGATCGCCGCCAGCGTGGCGCGCTTGGTATAGTGGTTGTAGTCCGTCGCGGTATCGCCGGCGAGCCGCCACATCGCATCGGCGCTGTGCCAGCCGAGCTTCATGGCCGTGGGCACGTTCTGCGGCATGGCCATGATCGCCAGCGCACGGCGGAGCGCTTCCTCGCGGCCGGCCAGCGCATCGAGCCGGAACTGCACCAGCGTGCGGATGCGCTCGCGGATCGGCAGGTTGCCGATCCGGGCGGTCGGCAGGGCTTCGGCCATGTCGGCATCGACGCGCGCGATCCACGCCGCGATCATCGCCATGGGCTTGCCCCCGAACGCGAACGCCGCAACCGCCGGGTCCACCCCGGCCGCATCGGCCGCGCTGGCCACGGCGGCCTCGCCCCATCCATCGAAGACGGCGGCTTCGGCCACGTGGGGCGCCAGTTGCAGGCGGATAGCGTCGAGCGTCGATTCAGAAGCGGATGTCATCGCCACGGCCCGATCAGAACGAAGGCCCGTAGGTGGGCTTCTGAGGGGCGGCCTTGGCGGCCTTCATGGCGTTGTCGATCTCTTCCAGCACGGCACTGTTCTTGCCGTCGAGCGCGGCATAATCCCGCGCGGAACGGCCCGAATTGTCAGGCCGCTCCGGGTTGGCCCCCGCCTTCAGCAACATGCGGATGATCGCCATGTCGCGGCGATGCACCGCGTTGATCAGCGGGGTTTCGCCGGTGTTGTTCGGTTCATCGACGCGCGCGCCGCTCTTGATGAGGAAATCCACGCCTTCGGCAAAGCCCAGATCGACCGCCATCACCAGCGGCGTGGTGCCCTTCACGTCGCGGACGTTCACATTGGCGCCCTTGGCGACCAGGAACTGCATCCAGGTCAGATCGCGGCGGGCGGTCACGATGTGCAGCGCGGATTCGCCGGAGGTGACGTCGCGCGTGTTGACGATCTGGGTGCCGGGCTCGTTCAGCGCATTCTGGACCTTTTCGCCGTCCTTCTTCTTCACGGCTTCGAGGAACTTGTAGCTTTCCGAAAACTGCGCTTGCGCGGGCGCGGCGAGACCCAAACCCAGCCCGAGCCCGGCGATCATCGCCAGTCCCGCGAAAGCCGATCGAAGCCCGTTGTGCCGCCGCGTGTTCACGTCCCTGTTCCTTCTGCTGCGAGCCTGCCAGACTCGCCCCTTGCGGAACCCGTGTTAGCAGAGCATGAACCGTCCCGCCATGGCCCGACCGATCTTCCTTGCAGCGCTAACCGCCCTGGCCGCCACGCTTTCCGCGTGCGGCAGTTCCACCCCCACCGAAACCCCGCCGCTGGAAGGCGCGGCGATCGGCGGCGATTTCACGCTTGTCGACAAGGACGGCAAGACCGTTCACTTCAACGATTTCGCCGGCAAGTACCGCATCGTGTACTTCGGCTACAGCTTCTGCCCGGATGTCTGCCCGCTCGATCTCCAGCACGTGATGCAGGGCTATCACCTGTTCGCGAAGGATCACGCCGACCTGGCGAAGAAGGTGCAGCCGATCTTCGTGACGATCGACCCCGCGCGCGATACGCCGCAGGTCGTCGGCCAGTTCGCCGCCAATTTCGGCCCGGAACTGCTAGGCCTGACCGGCAGCGAGGCTCAAGTCGCGCAAGCGGCCAAGGCTTTTGCCGTCTATTATCAGAAGCGCCCCGGCACCGCGCCCGATGCCTATCTGATGGACCACAGCCGCGGCGTCTATCTGATGGCGCCCGACGGCAAGCCGATCGCGCTGCTGCCCGGCGAGAAGGACGGGAAGGCCGTCGCCGCCGACCTTGTGAAATGGGTCCGCTGACATGGCCGCGCTGGCCGACCGCTTCTGGGAAAAACCCGTCGAAACGCTGACCCGTGACGAATGGGAAGCGCTGTGCGACGGTTGTGGCAAGTGCTGCCTGCACAAGCTGGAAGACGAAGACACCGGCGCGGTCTATCACACCAACGTCGCCTGCCGGCTGCTCGACCTTTCGACCGCGCGCTGCGCCGATTATCGCCACCGCAAGGCGATGGTGCCCGATTGCCTGCGGCTGACCCCGCGCATCGTGGCCGAAGTGCCATGGCTGCCGGCGACGTGCGCCTATCGCCTGCGCGCCGATGGCCTGCCCCTGCCGGCGTGGCACTACCTGATTTCGGGCGATCGCGATGCGGTTCACCGCGCGGGCGTCTCCGTCGTGGGCAAGGCCGTCAGCGAGGTGCTCGCGGGGCCGCTGGAAGAACATATCGTGCCGGAAGAGGTATGGCAGGCGTCGGGGGGATGATCGACTGGCTGCGCCGCCCCGCCGCGCCGCGCGTGGTGAAGCCGCGCACCCTGCGGATCGGCGGGCAGGATCTGCCGCTCGTGATCCGGCGGCTGCGGCAGGCAAAACGGATGACGCTGCGCCTTTCGCCCGACGGCAGCGAAATCCGCGTTTCCATTCCCGCCTGGGGCCGCGTCGGCGATGCCGAGGCTTTCGCGCGGGACCGCGCCGACTGGCTGGCGCAGCAACTGACGCGCCTGCCCGCGCAGCAGACGCTCGAACCTGGCGCGCCGGTGCCGTTCCGGGGCGTGGCGCGTCGGCTCGACTGGCATGCAACGGCCCCCGCAGGCCATCCATCGGGGAAGACGCGATCATCCTCGGTGGCCCGCGCGAGGGGCTGGAAAGCCGGCTGCGCCGCTGGCTGGAACGCGAAGCGCTTGCCCTGCTTGCCGACGATCTGGCGCATTACTGCGCGCGCGGAGGCCACCCGGTGCCGCGCCTCGCCCTGTCGCGCGCGCAACGGCGCTGGGGCAGCTGCGCCGCCGACGGATCGATCCGGATCAACTGGCGGCTGGTCATGGCCCCCGATTTCGTCCGGCGGTCGGTCGTGGCGCACGAGGTCGCGCATCTGCGCCACTTCGACCACAGCCCGGCCTTCCACGCCGAACTCGATCGCCTGTTCGAAGGGAACGTCGCCGAGGCGAACCATTGGCTGAAGCGCGAAGGACGCGGGCTCTACCGCCCGTTCGGCTGATCCTGGCGCAGGGCACTGGCGGAATCGGCGGCCACCGCCTATCTAGGCGGCGATGAAGGACTTCTTCCGAAACGTCTCGCCCCGGCGCGCGATCATGGATCTGTGGCAGATCATGGGCGCGCCCAGCGAATACCGCACGCGCGGCCTGTTGCTGGCCGCCTGCGTGACGGGCGGAATATTCTACCTGATGGTCCAGCAGGAAGGGCGCGGCCTGCCCCGTCCGCCGAAGGTGCTCTACTTCGAAAGCTGGCGCGCGGACCGCTCCGACAAGGAGATCATCGCGGGCAACATCGCCGCGACGAAGAAGGCCCGCGCCGAAGAGGCGGAAGAGGAGCGCCACGCCGAAAACATCCGCCAGATGTACAAGGCCGTCGGCGCGGCAACGGGCATCGATACGGAAAAGATGTATCAGGAAGGCAAGGCAGAGCGCGAAGCCGAAAAGAAGGCCGAGCAGGAACGTGCCGAGAAGATCATCCAGCAGCATCGTGCCCAGCCCAGCCCCCAGCCCTGACGCTGAGCGGCCCGACCAGGACTGGCTGGACGCGGCAGCGGCGATCGCCGCGCGCGGCCGTCCGCTAAGCCGCCCCAACCCCGCCGTCGGCGCGATGATCGTGCGCGACGGGCGCGTGGTCGGGCGCGGCTGGACCCAGCCGGGAGGTCGCCCCCATGCCGAGGCGATGGCGCTGGCGGAGGCCGGCACCGCCGCGCGCGGCGCAACGCTATACGTCACGCTGGAACCCTGCGCCCACGCCAGCGCGCGCGGCCCATCCTGCACCTCGCTGGTGCTGGCCTCGGGCCTCGCCCGCGTGGTCGTCGGCTGCGAAGACCCCGATCCGCGCACGGCCGGCAACGGCATGGCCGCGCTGCGGGAGGCGGGCATCGCGGTGGACCTGCTCTCGTCCCCGGCCGCGCGGGCTTCACTGGAAGGCTACCTCACTCGCAGCCGGCTGGGCCGGCCGCACGTGACGCTCAAGCTCGCCACGTCGCTCGACGGGCGGATCGCGCTGGCGGACGGGACCAGCCAGTGGATCACCGGCGCCCAGGCGCGCGCGCATGTCCATGCCGAACGCGCCTGCGCCGATGCGATCCTCGCCGGTGGCGGCACCTTGCGCGCCGATGCGCCGCGGCTGGACGTGCGCCTGCCCGGCCTGGAGGATCGCAGCCCGGAACGCTGGGTGCTGACGCGCGGCGCTGCGCCGGACGGGTGGCGCGCGGTGGCCGACATTGCCGCGCCGGATGCCTTTGGCGTGGCGCAATACCTGTTCGTCGAAGGCGGGGCCGGTGCCGCCGCCGCGTTCCTGGCCGCCGACATGGTCGACCGCATGCTGCTCTACCGCGCGCCCATCGTGATCGGCACCGGGCTTGCGGCGATCGGCGATATCGGCCTGGCCGCGCTGCCCGACGCGCACGGCCGCTGGCAACTGGCCGAACGGCGCCAGCTTGGCAGCGACACGCTCGACGTCTACCACCGTCTCCGTCCCACCCTTCCAGCCTGAAAGCCGCGCGCATGTTCACGGGTATCGTCACCGAAATCGGCAACATCATCGCCATCGAGGATCGCGGCGACCGTCGTGTGACGGTATCCTGCGCGATGGACCCGGCGAAGATCGCGATGGGCGCTTCGATCGCCTGTTCGGGCGTGTGCCTGACCGTGGTGGACAAGGGCGGCGTGGCCGGCGAAGCGTGGTTCGCGGTGGACGTCTCGGGCGAAACCGTGTCCCGCACCGCGCCCGCGCAATGGCAGGCGGGGCGGCCGATCAACCTGGAACCCGCGCTGAAGCTGGGCGACGAACTTGGCGGGCATATCGTGACCGGACATGTCGACGCGGTGGGCGAAGTCGTGGGCATCTGCCCCGAAGGCGCCTCGCACCGGATCGGCATCTCCGCACCAAAGGAACTCGCACCGTTCATCGCGCCGAAGGGCTCGATCACGGTGGAAGGGGTGTCGCTGACCGTCAACGAAGTGGCCGACCAGCCCGATGGCACGGCGCACTTCGCGCTGAACATCATCCCCCACACCGCCGAGGTCACCACGCTTGGGCGCCTTGCCCCCGGCGACAAGGTTAACCTCGAGATCGACGTGCTCGCGCGCTATCTCAAGCGTATGCAGAGCCTTGCCGCGCCGGCCTGAGGTCGGAACCTGTCAAGGCGGCGCTAAAGCCTGTCTGTCCGGCGCAAAAGCAAAGCTTGCGCTTGACGCTTATGACTCAACCAAATAAGTAGACATTCATCCCTCACGGGTTCCGGTGACCAGGCCGGCCGTGTCTTCAGAGGGTCCTGGTCCGCGGCATTTGATCGGGAAGCAGCTTGCTCCGCGTTACCAACCGCTAAAGCGCGCGATGCTGGGGCGACAGCGCCAGGCATCGTGTTCCCTCACGCCAAGTGATGAGGTGATACGATGCGTGCCATGAGCTTTATCTGACGTAACCCGCCGTGTCCGGCCGCGCCCTGCGCGCGGAGGGAGCCGGATCGCCCGGCCGGTTGCGCCCCTCACGAACCATACAACCGTCGCTTTATAACTGACGCGGTCACCATGCCCCGCGTTCCGGTCCACCGGACGCATGCGTGCGGCACGCCCGTTTCCATCTTCAGGTTTCAGGGATCAACTATGTCCGATTTCATTTCGTCCGCGCTTCGCGGAAGCCTTTCGCGCGCCCTTGCCACAGCTTCGGTCAGCCTCATCGCGCTCGCCGCCGCACCTGCCTGGGCAACCGCCGCCGATGCCCCGGGTGCCGATGCGCCCGCGGACAGCACCGCCGCGCCGGACGGGGAAGCCGCCGATGCCGGCAACGAGATCATCGTCACCGCGCGCCACCGCGAGGAGCGGTTGCAGGACGTACCGCTCGCCATCTCCTCGATCGCCGGCGGCGAACTCAACGCCCAGCATCTCGACCGCGTGGCGGACTATACGGTGAAAGTCCCCAACTTCGGCGCGATCCAGCAGAACACGCGCGTTTCGGGCCTCTACATCCGTGGCGTGGGCGGCAACGCCAACAACGACGGCGCCGAAGGCGGCGTCGGCCTGATCGTGGACAATGTGTTCTTCACCCACGTCGGCTTCAGCTGGCTCGATTTCGTCGATCTGGAAGGCGTCGAGGTCGTGCGCGGGCCGCAGGGCACGCTGCTCGGCAAGAACACTACCATCGGCGCGGTGATCGTGCGCACCGCCAAGCCCAAGTTCGATCCCGAACTCAACATCAACGCCACGTATGGTGGCCGCAACCGCTTCCAGGTGCGCGCCAATGCCACCGGGCCGATCATCGCCGACAAGCTGGCCTATCGCGTCACTTTCGCCACCGATCAGGGCGGCGGCTGGATCCGCAATGCCTATGACGGGGCCAAGTATCTCGACAACAGCCGCTGGTCCGTGCGCGGCCAGTTGCTGTTCACGCCGGCCAGCAACATCAGCAGCCGCCTGATCGTCGAGCACTACGAAACGCGCGAATACAACAACTTCTACCCGGCCTCTGCCGACGTGAACGCCAACCTGAACCTCGATGGTACGGTGCGATCCGTCCGTGCCGGAAGCTGACCAACAAGCTGAAGACGCTGTTCGGCTACACGCCCAGCTTCGACATCACCAAGAACGCCAATCTCAATTCGCAGCAGCGGCTGGTCTCGCGCACCAACGGCATCTCGAACGAGCTGAACTGGGACTTCGGCGGCGCAACGCTGACCTCGGTCAGCGCCTGGCGGCAGCTCTATTTCCGCCCCTACAACGACAGCGACCTGACGCCGCTGCCGATTTTCCGCGCCGGCTATGACGTCGATGTCGACCAGTATTCGCAGGAACTGCGGCTCGCTTCGAACAAGGGCGGCCTGCTCGACTGGCAGGTGGGTGCCTATTACCTGCACGAAGACCTGGTCAGCGATTACCGCACGATCTTCTATTCGGGCGCGGCCGCGTTCCTGACCGGCAGCAACGCCACCCCCCGCCGCGATCCTAGACGGCGTCGATTACAGCAAGCGCGGCAAGCTCAAGATCGACAGCGGGGGCGGTGTTCGGACAGGCCACGCTGCACCTGACCGACGCCTTCTCGCTGACCGGCGGCGTGCGCTTCACCCGCGAACGCAAGCAGGTAAACGTGACAGGTTCCTACACCGGCGGCGCCACCCTGCCCCTGCCGGCGCTGAACACCGCCCGTTCAACCATTCTTGCCAGTCTTGGCGGCACCACGGCAGCGGAAGGCGGCCTTTTCACCGTGAGCGCGGCCAATACGCGCAATTCTGTCGCCTGGCTGGTGAACCCGTCGTTCAAGGTCAGCGACAACATCCTGCTCTATGGCTCGGCCAGCTATGGCGAGAAATCGGGCGCGGCGAACACCACCGCCTCCACGCTCACGCAGTCGGTCATCATCACCCAGCCGGAAAAGTCGCTCGACTTCGAAGCCGGCTTCAAGACCACCTGGCTCGACCGCAAGCTGACGCTCAACGTCAATTTCTACAACAACACGATCAAGGGCTATCAAGCCGCTCAAGTCGATACGCAGCGGCCCACGCTCGGCTCCTACCTTGCCAACGTGGGCAAGGTGCGGCTGCGCGGGGTGGAGTTCGAAACCACGATCGCGCCGGTTCCGGGCCTCACCCTGAACTTCAACGGCGCCTATAACGACGCGAAGTACCTCAACTATGCGAACGCGCCCCGCGCCGCTGGAATTCCAGGCCGCGCTGGGCGGCGCGACCTCGACGCTCAGCCTCACCGGCTACCAGATCGCCAACGCGCCCAAGTGGGTGCTGCAGGGCGGCTATAACGTCGAGCAGCCGATCGGCGGCAACCTCAAGCTGACGAGCTACGCCACCGTCAGCTATCGCAGCCGCACCGCGTTGATCAATCCGCGTTCGATCTACGGCTGGCAGAACGCCTATGCGCTGGTCAACGCCGGCATCGGGTTGCGGACCGAGGACGATCGGTATTCGATCCTGCTGTGGTCGAAGAACCTGTTCGACAAGCGCTACGCCGCGGCATTCGGCGCGGCCAGCGCCAACACCCCCATCATCCACCATCCTGGGCGAACCCCGCACCTGGGGCGTGACCCTTTCCGGGAAATTCTGACCATGGCCGAACCCCGTCAAATGCGCCTCGGCGCATTCCTCTACAGCATCGGCCACCATGTCGCCGCCTGGCGCCATCCCGATGTCGATCCGCACGACGCCTTCCGCTTCGAGTTCTACCGCGAACTCGCGCAGAAGGCGGAAGCCGCCAAGTTCGACGCGGTGTTCTTCGCCGACAACGTGGGCCTGCTGGGCGGGTCCGCCGAGGCGATCAGCTACGCCCCGCCGGTCTATTTCTGGGAGCCGCTGACCCTGCTGGCCGCTCTGGCCACGCATACCAGCCGGATCGGCCTGATCGCCACGGTATCCAGCACCTACATGCCGCCCTACCATGTGGCGCGGAAGTTCGCCCGCGCTCGACCAGTTGAGCGGCGGCCGCGCGGGCTGGAATCTGGTGACGTCGGGCACCAATGCCGAAGCGGCCAACTTCGGCCTGTCGCACCAGCTTGCCCACGCCGAACGCTATGACCGTGCGGCCGAACATATCAGCGTGGTCAAGGGGCCTGTGGGACACCTGGGATGACGATCCGCTGGTGCTGGAACAAGGAAAGCGGGCGCTTTTCCGATCCCGCCAAGGTCCGCTTCTTGAACCACCAAGGCCCCTAATTACAGCGTGCGCGGGCCGCTCCAATCGGGCCGGCCGGTGCAGGGCCATCCCGTGATCGTGCAGGCGGGATCGTCCGCCGACGGACAGAAGCTCGCCGCAGCTACAGCCGAAGTGGTGTTCACCGCGCAGCAATCCCTCGAGGAGGCCGTCGCCTTCGCGCAGGGGGTGAAAGACCAGGCCGAAGCCGCCGGGCGCAGCCGCGACAGCCTGCTGGTGATGCCTGGTGCCAGCATCTACGTCGCCCCACACGCGAGGAAGCGCAGGCCAAGTTCGACGCGCTCCAGCGCTTCGTCGACGTCAAGGCCGCCGCGCAGGGGTTCAAGACGTTCCTCGACTGGGACCTCAGCGAGGTCGATCTGGATGCGCCCGCCCCCCTCCCCACCCTTCACCGAAGGCTGGCAAAGCCGGCAGCGGGCTGCTCTACGATCTGGCGCTGCGCGAAGGCCTGTCGGTGCGCCAGCTGGTCGGCCGGATCAGCGCGGCGCGCGGCCATCTCGTGCTGGTCGGCACGCCCGCCGACATCGCGACACGCTGCAGAATGGTTCGAGGCAGGCGCCGCCGACGGTTTCAACATCCTCGCGCCCACGCTGCGCGACGGGCTGACCGACTTCATTGATCTCGTCCTGCCGGAGCTGCGCCGGCGCGGGCTGTTCCGCACCGAGTACGAAGGCACGACCCTGCGCGATCATCTGAGGCTGGCGCGACCCGCCGTCGCCGCGCCCCCCGCCACCGCTGTCACCGAAGCGGCGGCCTGAACCAGGGACGGCCCGGCATGACACTCTCTCCGCAATCCGCTCCATCGGCGTGGCGCCTGATCCGCTTTGCCGCGATCGCCGTGCCGATCTACGCCGCGGCACAACCCGTCGTGGCCTATCTGCCGGCGATCATGGCCAAGGATTTCGGCTTGTCGCTGGGCACGCTGGGCCTGCTGATGCTGGCCGGCCAGATCATCAATTCGGTGCTCGATCCGGTGATCGGGACGTTGAGCGACCACACCCGCGCGCGGTTCGGCCGGCGGCGGACATGGATCGCGGCGGGTGGGCTGACCTTCACCGCGGGCGCCGTCCTGCTGTTCTTTCCCGCCGCCCGGCGGCAGCATCGTCTGGCTCGCAACCGGCCTGCTCCTGTTCTATGCCGGCACATCCGCCGTACAGACACCATTGCTCGCGTGGTCGGGCGAACTCAGCAGCGATTATCATCAGCGCACGCGGATCACCGCCTACATCACCGTTCTGGTCGCGGTGGCGCTGGTGGTGACGCTGGCCGTCGCCGCCGTGGGCGACCGCCTGTTCCAGGGCGACGGACGGATGCGGCTGGCGCTGTTCGGCGCGCTCGTTCTCGTCACCGCCCTGCCCGGCCTGTGGCTGACGCTGACCGCCGCACCGGATCGCCCGGCGGAGCTGGTGGCGCGGGCGCCGTTTTCGCTGCGCACGACGCTGGGCGCGGTGTTCGGAAATAGCCTGCTGGTCCGCGTGATCCTGTCCGACGCTTCGGTCCGCACCGGACAGGGCATCCGCGGTGTGCTGCTGGTGTTCTACGTAACCTACTATCTGCGACGGCCGGAATGGGCGGCGGGGCTGTTTCTGTTCCAGTACATCTTCGGCATGGCGGCCGGCCCGATCTGGCTGCGCATCTCGCTCAGGCTCGGCAAAAATCGGACGGCCGTGCTGGCGGAGCTGGTCCAGGCCGCCATCAACGCCGGCCTGTTGCTGACCACGCCCGACCGCTTCGGCCTCGTCCTGTTCCTCGCCTTCGCGCAAGGGTTGGCGCAGGGATCGGGCAACATCATGCTCCGCTCGATGGTGGCGGACATCGCCGACAAGCATCGCGCCGAAACCGGCGAGGACCGTGTCGGTCTCTATTACTCCGTATTCAGCGTCTCGGAAAAGCTGGGCAGCGCACTGGCCGTGGGCCTGGCTCTACCGCTGGTCGCGGGGTTCGGCTTCGATCCCAAAAGCGCCACCAACACGCCGCAGGCGCTGAACGGCCTGCTGCTCGTCTTCGCGCTCGGTCCGTCGATTGCTCACGCAGTGTCGGCCGCGCTCGTCGCTGGCTTCCCGCTCGACGGGAAGCGTCACTCCGAAATTCGCCGACAACTCGAGGCGCGGGACCGCACCCAGCGCCGCCTCCCTCGTGCCCGCCGAATGATCCCTCCTGCCCCCTGTTTCAAGGAGACTGCATCATGAATGCCATCACCACCTACACCAACGCCCGCGATCCCAAATCCCCGCTCGACATCGTGCCCGTCACCGGCACGATCGGCGCGGAAATCCGGGGCGTGACCCTGTCCGGCGATCTCGATCCCGCCACCGTGCAGGCGATCAAGGATGCCGTCGTGCGCCACAAGGTCGTGTTCTTCCGCAACCAGCACGAGTTGGACGATGCCCGGCACGAGGCCTTCGCCGCGCTGTTCGGCGATCCGGTGGCGCACCCCACCGTGCCCGTGGCCGAAGGATCGCGCTACCTGCTCGAACTCGACAGCAAGGAAGGCTACGCCGCGTCCAGCTGGCATACCGACGTAACCTTCGTCGACGCCTATCCCAAGGGATCGATCCTGCGCTCGATCACCATTCCGGAGGCCGGCGGGGATACCGTGTGGGCCAATGGCGAAACCGCCTACGAAGGCCTGCCCGAACCCTTGCGGCAACTGGTCAACACCCTCTGGGCCACGCACACCAATCTCTATGACTATGCGGCGGCGCTGGGCAATCCCGCGCGCGGCAGCGAAGACAGCGTGCAGCGAGAGCGCATCGCGCAGCACCGCAACGTCTTTGCCTCCACCGTTTACGAAACCGAACATCCGGTGGTCCGCGTCCATCCGGTGTCAGGGCAGCGCAGCCTGCTGCTCGGCCATTTCGTGAAAGGCTTTGTCGGGCTGAACCAGGCGGATTCGCAGCGCCTGTTCCAGATCCTGCAGGACCACATCACCAAACCGGAAAACGTGGTGCGCTGGCGCTGGCAGCCGGGCGATGTGGCGTTCTGGGATAACCAGTCCACCCAGCACCGGGGCCGTCGCCGATTTCGGCCTCCAGCGTCGCACGCTGCGCCGTGCGACGATCGCCGGCGAAGTGCCTGTAGCGATCGACGGACGCAGCAGCCGCACCGTCCGCAAGGAAAAGGCAACGCAGTACGAAGCCGTCTGACGATAATCCGCCTTCCCGTGCCGCGAATCCGTTCGACGGCACGGGATTGCGCTTCAGGCGATCGTTGGAATGATCCCGCCTTCCATGCGGACGGCAGCGCCATTGGTGATCGCGCCCAGCGGGCTGGCGAGCACCGCGACCTGCGCCGCGATCTCATCGGGTTCGATCAGCCGCCGGATCAGCGAAAGCGGGCGGAACCGGGCGAAGAACTCGGCTTCGCGTTCGGCTTCGGGCGCATCCTTGTTGTCCACGACCGAGCGGATGAAATCCACGATCCCTTCAGAGCGCGTCGGTCCGGGCAGGATCGCATTCACCGTCACGCCGGTGCCGCGCGTCTGCTCTGCCAGCCCGCGCGCGATTGCCAGCTGCGCAGTCTTGGTCATCCCGTAGTGAATCATTTCCTGCGGGGTGGCCAGCGCGCTTTCGCTGGACACGAAGATCACGCGCCCGGTGCCACGCGCCAGCATTTGCGGGAAATAATGCCGCGCCAGCCGCGCGCCACTCACCACGTTGACCTCGAAAATGTGATGCCAATCGGCATCGCTTGATCTCGGCAAAGGGCTTGGCTTCGTAGATCCCCAGATTGTTTGACGAGGATATCGACGTCGGGAACCGCCGCGATCAGCGCGGCCGCACCTTCGGCCGTCGCCGGATCGGCCAGCACGCCCCGCGCGCTCCCTTCGCGCCGATCGCCTGTACCGCGCGCTCCAGCTTTGCGGAATCGCGGCCGCTGATCGCAACCGCAACGCCTTCGGCGGCAAGCCTTTCGGCAATGGCAAGGCCGATGCCCGCCGTGGCACCGGTGACGAGAGCCGTCTTTCCGGCAAGGTTAAGATCCATCATGCGTCTCCATGAAACGGGATTGTTGCATGGTACATAAGCGCTAGAACAACTTGTGATTAGACATCACTGATGTATTTTAGAATTGATTTCAATTCACGAGTGTCGTTTCATGGACAACCGTCTCGGCGAAATGGAAACGTTCCTCGCGGTGGCGCGACAGGGCAGCCTGGCCGGCGCGGCGCGGGAACTGCGGCTTACGCCGTCTGCCGTCAGCCGGGCGCTGGGGCGCCTTGAGGCGCGGCTGGGCGTACAACTGATCGCGCGCACCACCCGCGCCCTCGCCCTGACGCCCGAAGGCGAGGCCTATCGCGTGCGCGTGGCCGGGCTGCTGGAGGAAATCGACGAGCTGGAGCGCGATTTTCCGGCCACCGGGCAAAGCCCTTCGGGCCGCCTCCGGATCAACGCCTCGGTTCCGTTCGGTGTGCATTGCCTGATCCCGGTCCTGCCGGAATTCCAGCAAGCCTTCCCGGCGATAACGCTCGATCTGGCGCTGACCGACGCGATGGTCGATCTGGTCGACGAACGCGCGGACATCGCGATCCGGGTTGGCCCCTTGCGCGATTCCGCGCTGCGCGCGCGAAAGCTGGGGCACAGTACGATGGCCGTGGTGGCAAGCCCTGCCTATCTGGAGCGCCACGGCACTCCGCGTGTTCCCGCGGACCTCGAGCACCACACCTGCCTGCGCTTCAGCTTCCGCCGCTCGGTCGATTCCTGGCCGTTCCGGACCGACGGCGTAACCGCGCATCAGGTCATGGATGGCCGGTTTCTGGGCAACTCTGGCGAAGTGGTGCGCATGATGGCCTTGGCCGGCGGCGGCATCGCGCGGCTCGCCCGCTTCCATGTCGCGGCCGATCTGGCGGCCGGCCGGCTGATCGAACTGCTCAACCCCTTCAACCCCGGCGATGGCGAGGACATCCACGCGCTGCACGTCGGGCACGATCGCCTGTCGGCACGCATCCGCGCATTCCTCGATTTTCTCGAAACGCGTATCCGCCTTTAGGGTCAAACCGCCAAACCGGGCGCTCCAACCGGGATTGACTACCCCGGGCAAACCGCGCATGAGCGCGGCTCCCGCGAAGGGCGGTTAGCTCAGTTGGTAGAGCATCTCGTTTACACCGAGGATTAGACCCAAAATTTGGCTGTTTTCCGTTTCTTCATTGAAGAACGGAGCCGGTTCATATGGCGAACAAAGCCATCCCTGCGGACCATCTGCGGACCACTTTTAATTCAGCGGGCACTCGCATCACAAGGCGATCCATCGTGGTCGATGCAGCGATCCACCCCCCTCGAACTGAGGCGCATTCTTTGCGCCCCGTTAGCAGGCCCGAGCCGCCACCTTTGAAACGAAAAACCGCTGGAAGGGCGGCAACCCTTCTCAGCGGCGTTATCGATAGCTGTGCGGCTATTCCGGGAATCTACCTTCTGCGCGACTCCAGCGCAAGTTCAGTCTTCGTGGGAGGTGCCTCATGAGCACCACCCTCTCGCATAAGGGGCTGCCCGCCGGCGTCGGCCGGTTCGACCTGCTGCGGCTGTTCGAGCAAGTGGCGCGGCCGGGCTTTGGCCTGTCTTCGACAGCCGTAGCGTTGGTCCGGCACTATGTCCTCAAGACCATGGACGGTGACTATCTCTCGGGCCGCATTTGCGCCGTCTGGACACAGGCCTGCCGCTTCGCCGAAGCCTTGGGCCTGACGCCACGCTCGATCAACTCGGCGGAGCGGGAACTGGAGAAGGCTGGCTTCATCATCCGCAACGCCGGAATCAACGGCGAGCGCGCTGGCGACCGGCAGGACGGGATCGTGGTCTGGGCGGCAGGCATCAATCTGGCCCCGCTGGTCGAGCGCTTTGCCGAGATGCAGGCCAAGGCCGAAGCGCTGGAACTGCGAACTCGCGCCATTCAACAATGCCGCGCCGAAATCCGCCAGTTGGGCCAGCGCATCCGCGAGGCGGGCGACGAAGATCTGCGCGAGCGGGCCGAAACCATCCTGCCCGATGGGCGCACGGCGCGGATCACCAACATCGACCGCCTGATCGCCATCCGCGAGGCCTTGTCCGCCATGCTCGCTGCCATTGAATTTGTGCCGGAACCTGATCCTCGTGCACTGAAAACTTCCGACGCGCCGGAAGAAAAATGCGCACCCAATATACAGGACAAAAACTCATCACGAAGACGTACGGCGCGGGTGGGCGATCCGCTCGAGCGCATCCGGCCCGCGACCGCGCTGGTGGTGGCCACCGAGAGCTATCGCGGCATCGTTGCGGTGCTTGGCGGGCCGACTTGGCCCAACCTTGTCGAGGCGTCTTGGCGCAGTTGTGGGCGGCTCGGGATCGACCAGAGCTCTTGGGGCCGGGCTTGCCAGCAGTTCGGGCGGGAACGTGCGGCGCTTAGCGTGTTGCTGATCGACCGGAACGCCGAATTGCCGCTAGGTCATCACTATCGTGTGGGCTCACCGGCAAGGTGTCTGGCGGGCATGGTGCGACGGGGAGGCTCGGCAGGGGTGAACCTCGCTGGGCTGTTCCGGGCGACGGAGCGCAACGCCCAGCAGGCGCCACCGCCTGTCGCGCCACCTGAGCAGGCCATCGAGCCACCGCTCGGCCCGTTGGCTCACCTGACGGCGAGGCTGATGGCCAGCGTGGAGCGGCGCGTCACACCTGACGGGTAAGGCTGTCCAGCATCTCGCCTGTCCAAACGACCACACCCTCACAAGACCACACGTCCACATTTGAACGGGCAAGGAAATTGTCATGACCATCATAGCCATCGTCAGCCAGAAGGGCGGCTCAGGCAAAACCACGCTGTCGGTAAATTTGGCTGCCGCCGCCGAAGCGGCGGGGCGCTGTTGCCCTCATCATCGACACCGACCCCCAAGCCACCGCCAGCCAATGGGGTGCATGGCGCGCCGACAAGGCTCCCGAAGTGATCGACAGCGCACCGCCACGCATCCAGGCCAAGGTCGAGGCGGCCCAGCGCCAAGGCGCGACCTTCATCGTCATCGACACGCCCGCCCCATGCCGACAGTGCGGCCAGCAGAGCGGTGGAGGTGGCTGATCTGGTGCTGATCCCTTGCCGGCCCAGCGCCTTTGATCTCGCGGCCATCAAGACCACGGTCAGTCTCGTGCGTCTGTTTGACAAGCCAGCCTTTGTGGTCTTCACCGCAGGCCCGCCCCAAGCGCCGCGCATGTATGAGGAAGCGGCAGAATTGGTTCGTAGTTTTAGGATCGAGGCTTGCCCGCATACCCTGCCTGATCGCGCAGTCTATCGGCATGCCTGCGCAGCAGGCGCCTCGGTCATCGAGTTCGAGCCTGAGGGCAAGGCCTCTGCGGAGATCACCGCGTTTCACTTGTGGACCATCGCGCATGTGAACATGTCCACAACCGAACGAGAGGGAGTGTGAACATATGGGCCGATTTGCCAATCTCGCTGACAAGCCAAAGGTGGACGCCCAACCTTCCACTCCCGGTATTGGAGCGGATGCTCGTGCCTCCATATCGGCCAACACCCCTCCCAGATCGAACAGCCGCGCTGGGCGCAAGGCCATCGCCGCGTACTTCTCGCCCGAGATGTCGATGGCCATGCACGTTTGCGCTCGCAAGCATGGCCTCAGCCTTCAGGAACTGATGGCTGAGGCCTTCAATGATGTGCTGCGCAAGTATGGGCAGAGCCCGGTGGGGGAATGAAGGCAATCCAGTTTTTCGTCTTCCTGCCGGAGGTCGGCCCGCGCCAGCCTTCGTTGGTCCCGCTGAGAAGCGGCTCTCGATTACGAACGATGTCAGATAGGTGCCACGCTCGGGAATAACCGTTACAACTGCGATTTGAAGCGCAACCTTCGGCCTGGCATTACCCTGTCATCCCTGAGGCAGGATACCCGTCAAGTTACTGCGTTAAACCCACGCTCCCCCACGGAATCAACACACAGCGGCTTGCGAGACCGAACCTGACCTGCTCGATAAAGCCTCGCTCCTGCGCACCTCGTTGCATCAGCAGGGGATGCGCAGTTCCGCTTGCCAGCAGGCTCTGGTTAATGACCCAGGCAAAGGGCTTGATGCCCGCGCGGACAAGATCCTTCTGCAAACGCTCGGCCTCGTGGACCGGCGTTGCCTCGGCCAGCGTCACGATGATCGCATGGGTGAAAGCTGGATCGCGCAGCCGAGGCAGTAGTGCCTTCACGCTCTCGGGCATTTCGGTCTGCGTGCGCAGGACCTCGCGATGATAGGATTCCGCCGCGTCGAGAAGCAGGATCGTGTGGCCTGTCGGCGCAGTGTCTAGCACGACGAACTGACCAGCGCCCTCGTCGACCGTCCGGGCAAAGGCGCGAAATATGGCAATTTCTTCGGTACAAGGAGAGCGCAGATCCTCTTCCAGCATGGCGTGGCCGGAGGGATCGAGATTGGCTCCCGCCTTGGCCATCACTTCCTCGCGATAGGTGGCCAGTTCCTCGACTGGATCGATACGGGTTACCGTCAAGCCGGGAATGTCCTCGGCCACGGCATAGTGCACATGGGCGGCAGGATCGGTGGTGGAGAGCGTGACTTTGTGCCCACGGCGGGCCAGTTCGACGGCAATGTGTGCTGCGACGGTTGTCTTGCCTACGCCGCCTTTGCCCATTGTCATCACCAGGCCATGACCCGAGGCGGCGATTTCATCGATCAGCGGATCGAGGCTCCCGGGCAAATCAATCGGCTCCAGCGCGCCCATCTGGGCTGGTGTAGACGTGGTGCCCTTCGACAACATGCGCAGTGCGTCCAGCCCGACAGTGCCCAGTGCCATCAGCGGCGTCTCGCTTGTCGGCAAAGCGGCAAGGCCAGCAGGCATCTGCGCGAGAGCCTCTTGCCCCCGCGCCGTCATGGCATCGGCGATGGCGTCACCAGCCACCTCCGCAACAAATACGCCATTCAGGGCCAAGCGAAGGTTACTGACGCCCAGCTCCGCCAGTTCGCCCCTCGTGCGCTCTGCCTCACGCAGCGCGGCGCGTTCAGGGCGGCTGACCAATACCACCGTCGTCATCGTCGGGTCAGCCAGATGCGCCACCGTTGCCGCATAGAGTTCCTTCTGTTGCTCCAGTCCGGCGAGTGGCCCGAGGCACGAGCCACCGCCAGTGGAAGAGGCGATGAACTCGCTCCACGCCGAAGGCAGCGTCAGCAGGCGCAGGTATGGCCGGTGGGGGGGCCGTATCGAAGATGACATGATCGAAGGCGCTGGTGGCGCCGGGCACACCCAGCAGTTTCGCAAAGGCATCGAAGGCGGCGATTTCCACGCTGCACGCACCGGAGAATTGCTCTTCCATGCTGGTGATTGCAGCTTCAGGCAGAATGCCGCGATAGGGCGCCACCATACGCTCACGATAGTCGCGCGCCGCCGCTTCCGGATCGATGTCGAGCGCGTAAAGGCCGGGGGCGCCAGTGATGGCGGTCGGATCAGAGCCGAGTTCCGTGCCCAGCACTTCAGACAGGTTCGAGGCAGGGTCGGTGCTGACAATCAGCACTTTGCGGCCCGAATCGGCCAGACCCAGGCCGCAAGCGCAGGACAGCGATGTTTTTCCAACCCCTCCCTTGCCGGTGAAGAACGAGTAGCGCGTTTCAAGAACAGGCAGGGGCATGGGAGATTTCCTCAGCAGCAACCGGATTTGGGCGAGCAGCAAGACGAAGCCTGATCGGCAGGCGCGGCGGCAGTGCCCAGATCAAGCTTGCGTACCAGTTGCTCGCGCGAGAGATGCACGCCGGTCGAGACGATCCTGCCATCGACAGCGATGATCGGCAGGCGGTCCATGCCCGCTTCCATTTCCTTCACCACAGCCGGGTTGGCGGCGAACGCCTGCGGTTCTTGCCCGAGGTTATAGCGCTGCACGCTCACGCCCTGTGCGGCCACCCACTTGAGGTCCGCCGCAAACGTCACCAACGCCGGATCAACGTCAGGACCGCAAACGCCGGTCGAGCAGCACATGGCGGGATCGTAGACTTCAAGCTTCTTCATCGCGGTATCCTCGACTTGGCCATCAAGGGGGCAAGCGATCCAAGCCCTCTTGACTGTGCGAACGAATGTCATATTTCTATAACAGTCAAAATATAGGAATGTGACATGGATTCTGCAATGGTCATTCGCGCCTTGGGCGCTTTGTCTCAGGAGCATCGCCTCGCTGCCTTCCGCCTGCTGGTGCAGGCTGGCGATGAAGGGATGCCCGCTGGGGCCATTGCAGAGAAGTTGGGTCTGGTGGCGTCGTCGATGAGCTTCCACCTGGCGGCCTTGGCGAACGCCGGGCTTGTAACCCAGCGCCGTCAAAGCCGCCTGATCATCTACAGCGCCAACTATGGCGTGATGAACGCTCTGATGGGCTATCTGACCGAGAATTGCTGCGGCGGGGTTCCCTGCACAACGGAAGAAATGTGCTGCCCACAGCCAATGGCTACAGCCAATGACCCAGAGGAGGATGTCGCATGACTGAACGTGTATTCAATGTGCTGTTCCTGTGCACCGGCAATTCGGCCCGGTCGATTTTTGCGGAATCCCTGCTCACGCATTTGGGCGGTGACCGGTTTCGCGCCTTCAGCGCCGGCAGCCACCCCAAGGGTGAGGTTCACCCGATGGCCCTCGAACTGCTCAAGGAATACGATTTCCCGCATGAGGGCTTCCGTTCCAAGAATTGGCGCGAGTTCGAGGCTGAGGGCGCGCCCGAGATGGATTTCGTTATCACGGTTTGTGACAATGCGGCCGGCGAAACCTGTCCGGTGTGGCCCGGCCAGCCCATGACCGTGCATTGGGGCATCGAGGATCCAGCGCAGGTTGAAGGTCCGGGCCAAAAACTCGCCTTCTACAAGGCGATGAGCCACCTGCGCCGCCGTATCGAACTGTTTGTATCGCTGCCGACTTCTGGCCTCGCCCGTCTCGAACTCGAGCAGCGCGTGCGCAAGATTGGCAAGGAAGAAGGCGCCACCCAGATGGCCAAGGATGCACAATGACCACGCAAATCACTGACATCATCATCTACCACAACCCGGAATGCGGCACCTCGCGCAACACGCTGGCGATGATCCGCAATGCCGGCATCGAGCCGCATGTGGTCGAATATCTCAAGACCCCGCCCTCGCGCGAAATGCTTGAAAGCCTGATCGCGCGGGCGGGGATTGGGGCTCGTGCGCTGCTGCGCGAGAAGGGCACGCCCTTTGCCGAACTGGGGCTTGGCAATGCCGATCTGACCGACGCGCAACTGATCGATGCCATGATGGCGCATCCGATCCTGATCAATCGGCCGCTGGTGGTCTCGCCGCTGGGCGTGAAATTGTGCCGTCCTTCGGAAGAGGTGCTGGATCTGATCCCGGCATCCCAGCGTGGCGCCTTTGCCAAGGAAGATGGGGAGCAGGTGGTCGACGCCGACGGCAACCGCATCGTCAGCGCCTGAGAGAGAACCTATGACCAAGCCTGTGTTTTCGATTCTGGTGCTGTGCACCGGCAATTCCGCGCGCTCGATCCTGGGCGAAGCGATTTTCAACCACCTCGCACCGGGCCGCGTTCAGGCCTACAGCGCAGGCAGCAAGCCCAAGGGCGTGCCGCATCCCGGTGCCCTGCGCCTGCTGGCGCGACGCGGCATCGACACCAGCACATTCCGCTCGAAGAGCTGGCTTGAGTTCTCCGCGCCCGATGCGCCGCATATCGATCTCGTCATCACGGTTTGCGCCAATGCCGCGGGCGAAGCTTGCCCGGTGTTTCCCGGCACGCCGCTGCGGGCCCATTGGGGGCTGAGCGATCCAGCGGATGAGGTAGGCGAGGCGGCCGAGGACGCAGCCTTCGAGGATACGTGGCGCTGGCTATCGATGCGCGCCGAGGCCTTGCTGGCCCTGCCGTTCGAGACGATGGACAAGGCAGAGCTTCAGGCGAAGCTGTCCGAGATTGGCCAGATGGAAGGCGCTGCCTGATCTGATTATCGACGTGAGAGAGGGGCTTCGGTCGATCTCTTCCAGCTGAATGACTAACCGGCTGACGCCGGTAGGATCACGTGGAGGGGCTGAAGCCGTCCTTGTGGGTATGTCGGTCCAGGTAACGGATGATGATGTCATCGGTGATGTTGCCGGAGGTGGTCGAGAAGTAGCCCCGTTGCCAGAAGCGTTGTCCCCAATAGCGCTTGCGGATGTGTTCGAACTCCTGCTGGATTTTACGCGATGACCGGCCCTTGGCACGGCGCACGAAGTCGCTGACCGAGACGTGCGGCGGGATTTCGACGAACATGTGGACGTGATCGCGAGACAGTGCGCCGTTGACAATGGTCACGCCCATTTCGTCGCATACCTGCTTGATGATTTCGCGCACCCTGAGGCGCACATCGCCGATGAGCACCTTGTAACGGTACTTCGGTGCCCAGACGAGATGGTAGCGATGATGAAAAGTCGTGTGACAACCGCTCTTGTAGCCCATAGCCTGTAACCTCGGAAAAAATGAGACTCAACGCCCTACGGGCTGTCTCATTTTTTCCGAGGTTACAGGCTATCGAGCGAGTCTAAGGCTGAAGCCAGTATCCGACTGAAGTCGGAGGGGTTCCTCCCAGAAGCGAGACTCTGAATGACTAACCGGCTGACGCCGGTAGGATCACGTGGAGGGGCTGAAGCCGTCCTTGTGGGTATGTCGGTCCAGGTAACGGATGATGATGTCATCGGTGATGTTGCCGGAGGTGGTCGAGAAGTAGCCCCGTTGCCAGAAGCGTTGTCCCCAATAGCGCTTGCGGATGTGTTCGAACTCCTGCTGGATTTTACGCGATGACCGGCCCTTGGCACGGCGCACGAAGTCGCTGACCGAGACGTGCGGCGGGATTTCGACGAACATGTGGACGTGATCGCGAGACAGTGCGCCGTTGACAATGGTCACGCCCATTTCGTCGCATACCTGCTTGATGATTTCGCGCACCCTGAGGCGCACATCGCCGATGAGCACCTTGTAACGGTACTTCGGTGCCCAGACGAGATGGTAGCGATGATGAAAAGTCGTGTGACAACCGCTCTTGTAGCCCATAGCCTGTAACCTCGGAAAAAATGAGACTCAACGCCCTACGGGCTGTCTCATTTTTTCCGAGGTTACAGGCTATCGAGCGAGTCTAAGGCTGAAGCCAGTATCCGACTGAAGTCGGAGGGGTTCCTCCCAGAAGCGAGACTCTAAAACAACTGCGGCCTTTCGCTTGTCAATGCGGTCGGGCTGCGAAGGAAATCATCGATGACCCAATCCCGTCGCCCCCGTTTGTCATTTCTCGACAGATACCTCACCTTGTGGATCTTCCTCGCCATGGCGTTGGGGGTTGGGCTGGGCTCCGCGTTCACCGGTCTGCCTCATGCCATCAATGCATTGTCCGTCGGAACCACGAACATCCCCATCGCCATTGGCCTCGTGCTGATGATGTATCCGCCGTTGGCGCGTGTGCGTTATGAGGAATTGCCCAAGGTCTTTGCCGACAGGCGCATTCTGGCAATCTCGCTGGTGCAAAACTGGATCATTGGCCCGGTGCTGATGTTTGGTCTGGCGGTGCTGTTCCTCTCGGACAAGCCGGAATATATGACCGGCCTGATCCTGATCGGCCTAGCGCGCTGTATCGCCATGGTCATCGTGTGGAACCAGCTGGCCAAGGGTGACAACCAGTATGTTGCCGCGCTGGTGGCGTTCAATTCGGTGTTCCAATTGCTGTTCTTCAGCGTCTATGCTTGGTTTTTCCTCGCATTTTTGCCGCCGCTGCTGGGCTTGGCCGGGCACGTCATCGACGTGAGCTTCCTCACCATCGCGCAGGCCGTGCTGATCTATCTGGGTGTTCCCTTCGCCGCGGGCTTCCTGACGCGCCGCGTCCTGGTCTCGGCCAAGGGGGTGGAATGGTATGAAACCCAATTCCTGCCGCGGATCGGGCCGGTGACACTGGTGGCGCTGCTGTTCACCATCGTTGCCATGTTCAGCCTGAAGGGGGGGGAGATCCTTACCCTGCCGCGCGACTGCATCCGCATCGCCATCCCGCTGACCATCTATTTCGCCGTGCAGTTCACAATCAGCTTCTTCATAGGCAAGCTGATCGCGGCCGATTACCCGCGCACCACCGCTGTGGCGTTCACGGCAGCGGGCAACAATTTCGAGCTGGCGATCGCGGTGGCCATTGCCGCTTTCGGCTTGGCCTCGCCGGTCGCCTTTGCTGCGGTGATCGGTCCGCTCGTGGAAGTGCCGGTGCTGATCTTGCTGGTCAATGTCGCATTCTGGTTCGGCCGTCGCTGGTTTGCCGATACTGTGCCGGCGGAGGCTTGAGTCATGATCGACATGACTTTCACCCGTCTGCTCGATCTGTCCGATCCTGATCACCTGCCTGCGCTCAAGCCTGAATATGCTCACCGCCATCCCGCCGAGGGGTTGGGCGCGATGAACCCACCGCCGCGCATCCTGCTACTCTACGGCTCCTTGCGGGAAAGGTCGTATTCGCGCCTTGTGGTGGAGGAAGCGGCGCGTCTGCTGATCTATTTCGGCTGTGAGGTGCGGATCTTCAACCCTTCGGATTTGCCGTTACCCGATCAGGTGGCTGGCGACGATCACCCGGCGGTGGCTGAGCTTCGTCAGCATTCGCTGTGGTCCGAAGGACAGGTGTGGTGCAGCCCCGAGCGTCACGGCCAGATCACCGGCATCATGAAGACCCAGATCGACCATCTGCCGCTGGCGATGAAGGGCATGCGCCCGACGCAGGGGCGCTCGCTGGCAGTGATGCAGGTCTGCGCAGGATCGCAATCGTTCAACTCGGTCAACACTTTGCGCATTCTGGGGCGCTGGATGCGCATGTTCACCATCCCCAACCAGTCCTCGGTGGCCAAGGCCTACGAGGAGTTCGACGAGGCGGGCCGGATGAAGCCCTCAGCCTATTATGACCGCATCGTCGATGTGTGCGAGGAACTGGTGCGCTTCACGGTGCTGCTGCGCCCGCACGCCGACCAGTTGGTCGACCGCTATTCCGAGCGGGTGGAGCGTGGTCAACCGGCACCATCCTCATAAGTATTATATTTTACGCATCTCAATAATTAATTATTGACTATATTTTTCATATTTGCATTTAATTTCAATTAAAATTACAATAAATTAGAAGTTATACAATTAAATAAAGAAATTATAAGGTGAGATACTTATTCCATTAGGCCGGAACTGCAAGGGTCTTCGCGCTCTTTGAGCGGTTGACAGCCCGTACTTGCGTGCGCATAGGGATAGTTCTCTTGGGGAGTAGCCATCCGCATTCGCAGCGGAGCACATGTCAACAAACTTGGCTTCGGCCATGGCATGTGCGGCCTTACAGGTTCGGCGAGACCATGGATCGGCGTGCGCCTGGGTCGGGCGCGTGCACGGTTCATGTGCTCAGCATCCGGCCCCGGGAATTTGCAATGCCTGCCTCACCGCTCACGATTGCGCTGCTACTCGGGTCAGCAATCGTCATCTATCTCGCCTGCGAGTATTTCGTGAACGGCGTCGAATGGGTGGGCGAGAAATTTGACGTAGGCCAGAAGGCGACTGGCACGATCCTCGCAGCTTTCGGCACGGCATTGCCAGAAAGTGTCGTCACCCTCGTCGCGGTGGCATTCGGCACGAGCGCTGCGGCCAAAGAATTGGGTGTGGGCGCCGCGCTTGGCGGGCCATTGGCGCTGTCTACCATCGCTTATGCGACCGTCGGCATCATGCTGTTGCTGACGGGCAAGCAACTGACTGACACGCCCGGAATTCGTCACGTGTTCCAGCGGCTCAGCACCGACCAGGGCTGGTTTCTCGCCATTTTCTTGGCCAAGATTGGTCTGGGCATGTTGGCGTTTGCATGGATGTCAACGGCGGAGCAAAAACCGGCCACTGTGGCGGAGTAAAAGTAGGCCACTGATGTTGCGGCAGGTGCAAAGCAAAGGGCCCCGATCGGGGCCCTTTGCTTTTGGCCGTTTTGATGGGTCAGTTTTCGTCGACGGTGGCCTGGTTTTGCTCCGCCCCGCTGGCAGTGGCGCGACGGCGACTGGCTGACTGCTTTAGGCGGTAACTGTCACCATTCATGGTCAGGATGCTGACGTGGTGGGTCAAACGATCCAGCAATGCGCCGGTCAGGCGCTCGGACCCAAGCACCTGCGTCCAGTCCTCAAACGGCAGGTTGGAGGTAACGATGGTGGAGCCGCGTTCGTAGCGCTGGGAGAAGGTCTCGAACAACAGCTCCGCGCCGGTGGGCGAGAGCGGGACGTAACCCAGTTCGTCGATGATCAGCAGCTTCACTGCAGCCAACTCGCGCTGCATCTTGAGCAGCCGCTTCTCGTCGCGGGCTTCCAGTAACTGGTTCACCAGCGCCGCGGCGGTGGTGAAGGTCACGGTGAAGCCCTTCTGGCAGGCGGCCAGCCCCAGGGCGAGCGCCACATGGGTTTTGCCCGTCCCGCTATTGCCCAGCGCAATGATATTCTCGCGCCGCAGGATATATTCGCAGCGCGCCAGATCCAGCGTCAGCATCTTGTTGAGGCTGGGGATGGCGGTGAAGTCGAAGGTATCGAAGCTTTTGACGGCCGGGAACCGGGCAGCACGGATCCGGCGTTCGACAGTGCGCCGCTCACGGTCGATCAGTTCCAGTTCGATCAGGCGCAGTAGATAGCGGGGATGATCGACACCATCACGCGCGCACTCCCGGGCTACTTTCTCATATTCGCGCAAAACGGTCGGCAGTTTGAGTTGCTTGAGGTGGTGGGCCAGCAGCACCTGTGGCGCACCAGCGGTGGTGCCGGTGGGCAGGTTGTCATCGGGCGCCCGGCTCATGCTGCCATCTCCTTCGAGACCTGGGGCATCAGAGCCGCATAATCAGCCGCCTGCGTGACCTTCACATCCAGCCTTGGCAGGTGGGGATAGGTCGTCAGGTCAAGCCTGGCGGGCCGCCGTTCCATCCTGGCCAGTGCGATCTGCTTCACCGCATCAAAGCTGATCGCGCCCATGTGGATCGCCTGAGTGACAGCATGGGTCACCACGGCCATGGGCATCGCTTCCAGCAAGCGCAAGACCTGGATATACTCGCGCTTGCCCTTGCGGCCCATGCGTCCCTCCAGCAATTGCCGCAGGTGGGCAAAGACATCGGGCAAGGCCCAATTCTGCAGTGCAGCCGCCTGATCGAGAGCATTCGGCTTTGTCTCGATCAGCGCCAGATAATGCAGCGGATCGGCCACAAAATCGCCGCTGCCATAACTGCGCACATGGCGGGCGATCTCCTCGGCGCCGGACAGGATCACCACCTCGTCCACGAAGCCCTTCACCACCACATCCTGGAACCCAAACCTTGTGGGCACCGAGTAATCATTGCCGCGATACCGCACCAGCGCCGTCGATGACACACGGGCGCTGCGCCTCTCGCATGGCTCCAATGGCACCGGCGGTAGTGGGCGTAGCGCCGCAACGTCAGCAACCATGCGCTCACCGATGGTCTGGGCATGGCGGCCAGCACGTTCGCCTTGCCGCGCATGACAGCGCTCCAAAAGAGCCGCGTTCAGTGCGTCATAGCTCGCCGCCTGCGGCTTGGGCGTCATGAAGTTGCGGCGCGCGTATTTGACCAGCCCTTCGACCTTGCCCTTGTCATTCCCCTTGCCGGGTCGGCCGAAGCGGTCAGAAAACAGGTAGTGGCTGACCAGCTCGCTGAAGGCACGTGTGCGCTCACGCTTGCCGTCCCCCAGAATCTTGGCCACCGCAATCGTCGTGTTGTCGTAGAGGATCGACTGGGGAATGCCGCCAAAGAAGTCGAAGGCCGATACATGCCCATCCAGAAATGCCTCGGTCGTCTCGCGCGGGAAAGCCTTCACGAAACAGGCATCGGACTGCGGCAAATCCATGCACAGGAAGTGGATCTTCTGCTCCACACCGCCAATCACGCCCACCGCTTCGCCAAAATCCACCTGCGCATGCCCCGGTGGGTGCGCCAGCGGCACAAATGTCTCGCGGCCACGCACCCGGCTCAGCCGGACATAGTCCTTCACCACCGTGTAGCCGCCGCCATAGCCATATTCATCGCGCAGCCGCTCGAAGATCCGCTTCGCCGTGTGTCGCTGCTTGACCGGCGCCGTCCGGTCACCTTCCAAAATCGCGTCAACCACCGGCAGCAAAGGCCCCAGCTTCGGCTTCTCCACCGGCTTCGTGCGCGTATAGCCAGGTGGCAGTGAAAATCGGCAGATCTTGCCAATCGTCTCCCGGCTTAATCCAAAGACCCGCGCGGCCTCTCGCTGGCTGCGCCCCTGCACAAACACAAACTGCCGAACACTCGCGTAAACTTCCACGGCATACATCCCGGCCGCCCTCAAAAGGGCAGCCTTACCACTGGCCGGTTTTTACTCCGCCACGCTCAGCACTTCGCTGGCGTTCCAGTGGCTGGTTTTGTCACCGCCCTGCACACATGGAAGCCATGGCTCGGCCTGCTGTTCCTCGCCGCTTATGCGCTCTACGTCCGGCAGGAGCTTGGCGGCGAGGGTGACGACGCCGAGGAAGGCCTCGAACCTCTCAAGTTTCAGCTAGGTCGCGCGGAGCCTGATACCCGCATAGCCGTGCTGCAAACCCTGGTAGCGCTGGTGGTGATCTTCTACGCCTCGCGCACCTTCGTGGCGCAGCTCGAGGTTCTTGGGCCGGTATTGGGCCTGAGGCCGCAGTTGCTTGCGCTGCTGCTGAGCCCGATCGCGACCGAACTGCCCGAGACGATGAACGCGGTGATCTGGGTGCGGCAGGGCAAGTACCGGCTTGCGCTAGCCAATATCTCCGGTGCGATGATGATCCAGGCGACGGTTCCGACTGCGCTGGGATTGTTCTTCACGCCCTGGCTGCTGACCCCGCCGCTCCTGGTTGCAGCAGCGGCGACAATGACAGCAATCCTGATCATGTATGTCGTGTTTCGGCGGGGTAACGCTTCGCGCTGGCTCCTCGCCGCGATGGGGCTACTCTATGTTGTGTTTGCAAGCATCATCGTGATTCTGCACTTGGGCTGAGTCCTGCTTGCCTATCAACCGAGATGCGGAAATCCTGTTGTGACGATCGCTCCGCAAGGCGGCGTTGGCGTCTGCACGATCAAGCCGCCAAAATCACGGGCAACAGCGTTAAATCAGCCACGCTTTCGACGAGGCGATGAGTAAAAGGATGCCAAGCAGGCCGCGATAGACAACAAATGGCCACGCCGAGAAACGCTCGAGGGCGCGCATCAGCGCCCAGATTGCTGCGAAGGCCGAAATCGATGCGACGATCAGGCCCAGCGCCAAAATCGACCAACCGTGCATATCGAGATTGGCTTTGTGGAGCTCCCAAAGTTCCTTCGATCCGGCGAGAGCAATCGCCGGGATGCCCAGCAGGAACGAGAAGCGCGCCGCTTCCTCGCGCCTGAAGCCGAGCGCGAGCGCTGCGGTCAGGGTGGATCCAGAACGCGAGACGCCTGGAATGAGGGCGCCGACTTGCGCGAGTCCGACCAGCAGTGCATCGACCAGTGATGCATTTTCAACGCTGCGACGGTGGCGTGATAGAATTTCCGCGAGGGCCATCAACACTGCCATAGCGATGCATGCCCAGCCAATCACAGGCAAGGCGCGTAGCGGTGAACTACATGTATTCAGGATGCCTGACAGCAGAACCCCTGCGAACGTGATCGGGACCGTCGCCAAAGCGATCCAGATTACGAGGCAAAGCTCGGGATCTTTGAACCGCCGTTGACGGATTGCTGATACAGAACTGACCGCCAAGCTGCGCACATCCTGCCAGAAAAAGCTGATAACCGCGGCAAGCGCGGCCAATTGCATCGCAGCCGAAAACGCCGAGCCGGGATCTCGCCACCCCAGCAGGGCGGGGACGACGCGCATATGGGCCGTCGAGGAAATCGGCAGGAGTTCGGTGATCCCCTGAACAACCCCCAATATGGCAACCTTGGCATAGCCCAGTGTCATGAAGCCTGTGTCGATGCCTGTTGTGCAAGGAACGGTCATGTCAGTGCTATTCCTTTGGCGGAGATGGCCGAGCCCGAAGCGGTGCTGCTGTGTGTGCTACTGACGAACCAGTCTCAGGCCATTAGCAACGACGAGAAGGCTGGCTCCCATGTCGGCGAATACGGCCATCCACATCGTTCCGTATCCCGCAAGCGTCAGCGCCAGGAAGATAGCTTTGATACAAAGCGCCAGGGTGATGTTCTGGATCAGTACGGCCCGCGTTTTGCGTGAAAGCCGCACGAAGCGGGCGATCTTGTTGAGGTCATCGTCCATCAAGGCAATGTCGGCCGTCTCGATGGCAGTATCGGAACCGGCGGCTCCCATCGCAAAGCCGATATCGGCGCGCGCAAGCGCCGGCGCGTCGTTGATGCCGTCACCGACCATGCCGACGTATCGGCCATTTCGGATGTAGCGTTCAATCGCCTGGAGCTTGTCTTCAGGCAACTGGTCGCCCAGTGCCTTGTCGATCCCCACCTCCTGCGCGATGGCTGCCGCAGTGCGGGAGTTGTCGCCGGTCAGCATCACCGTCTCGATGCCAAGTTCGTGCAAGTCCCGGATGGCAACACGGCTGCTGCCCTTAATGGTATCGGCAACGGCAAGGAGGATGAGCGGCTCCTTGCCATCGGTCAGGACAATGACCGTCTTGCCTTGTGCTTCGAGTTCGGTGAGCTGTGCCTCAATCGCAGGCGAGCATGCCCCGGTTTCGTGGATCAGGCGGTGGTTGCCGAGCAGATAGTCGATGCCGCCAATCGTGCCCTTCACGCCGCGCCCCGGCAGCGCGGCAAAGTCGGTCACTTCGAGCAAAGCGATGCTGGACTTACGGCCCGCTTCGGCAATTGCAAATGAAACAGGATGGTCCGAGCGCGCTGCGAGACTGGTAGCAATGCCTAGGCTATCGATCGCCTCTGCAGCGCCGAACCGCACGGTATCGGTCAACGCAGGCTTGCCGTGGGTGATCGTCCCGGTCTTGTCGAGCGCGAGCACAGCAAGCCTGTGCCCCTGTTCGAGATAGACGCCGCCCTTGATCAGGATGCCACGGCGTGCCGCTGCCGCGAGGCCACTGACGATCGTCACGGGAGTCGAAATGACAAGAGCGCAAGGACAGGCGATCACAAGCAGGACCAGTGCCTTGTAGATCCAGTCCAGCCAGTTGGCAGCGAATAGCAGCGGTGGAACGAGGGCCACGGCAATGGCGACCAGGAACACGACCGGCGTGTAAATGCGCGCGAACTGGTCGACAAAACGCTGAGTCGGTGCGCGGGCACCTTGGGCGGATTCGACGGCCTCGATGATCCGGGCCAGCGTCGAGTGACCGGCATCGGCGGTCACTTCATATTCGAAGGAGCCAGCTTCATTGAGGGTGCCGGCGAAGACCTGATCGCCTGGTGCCTTTTCGACCGGCATGCTCTCGCCTGTGATCGCCGCCTGATTGATCGTAGAATGGCCGCTGGCGACGGTGCCATCGAGTGCGATGCGCTGTCCCGGTTTGATCCGGACTAGGTCGCCGATCACCACCGTCGCTGCGGGCCGATCGATCCATGAGCCGTCCGGCTGACGAACGGTGGCATGGTCCGGGGCAAGGTCGACGAGGCTACGAATGGCATTGCGCGCGCGATCAAGCGACTTCGCTTCGATCAGCTCGGCGATGGCGAACAGCACCATGACCATGGCCGCCTCGGGCCACTGGCGGATCAGAAGCGCGCCAGTCACCGCAATGCTCATCAACGCGTTGATGTTAAGATTGCCGTGGCGCAGGGCAATCCAGCCCTTGCGATAGGTATCGAGCCCGCAGACGGCGACGGCGAGCAAGGCGACCAGCGCGACTGTCCATTCGGGCAAGCCGGACCAGTGAATAATCTCCGCGACCAACGCCGCAAGGCCGCCCCCGGCATAGGGCCACCACGGCTTGGTGGCTTCCTCGTGAGGCTCCTCATCGCCCGCCGGCTCGAAGAGTTCGGCGTCCATCCCGAGTTCGCGAATGGCTGTCTGGACGGCGGGCAATGCCCCGGTGCGATGGGCAACCGTCAGCATGCGCTGTATCAAATTGAACTCGAGCCCCTGAACCTCGCTCAAGGTGCCGAGCTTCTTGCGGATCAGCGCTTCTTCGGTCGGACAATCCATCTGCACAATGCGCAGACGAGTGATGCTGCTACACTCAGGCGCAGTCGAAAGCACGGACGGAACTGTCTCGTCCCGGGAAACGAGCGCTGAACTTGAACCGCAGCAAGTATCGGTCATGAGACTACTCCGTCATGCCGCCACCGCCTTGCGGGGCAGCCTTTCGTTATACCATCCCCCTGCCACGATGACTGCGATCGTCAACAGTTGCGCGCCAACCGACTGCCAAGTCGGGAACAGGCCTAGTACCGGGATGCGGGGCGTATGAGCAAGCGGGGCAATGTCGATGATACCCGCCTCCTGCAATGCGGAGACGCCCTTGCCGGCGAGGACGACCGCCAACACGGCGATCAGCCAGGAGCTGTATTTGAAGAACTTGCCCACCGGGAGTTGGGCACTGAACCGCAGCATGGCCCAGGCGATCAACGCCAGGACGACGACCGCCGAGACCGCTCCTGCCAAAATGACCGCGCCGTTCCCCTGTGCGGTTAGCGCTGCATAGAACAGGATGGTCTCGAACACCTCGCGATAGACGACAATGAAGGTGAGGCCGAACAGGAACCAAGCTGAACTCCGCGACAGCGCCTTGCCGAGTGTCTCGTTGATATAGCGCTGCCATTCCCCAGCCTGCGACTTGCCGTGCATCCAGATGCCGACGGACAGCAGGACGACGGCGGCGAACAGAGAGCCGAAGCCTTCGGTCAGTTCCCGGCTTGCACCACTGATCCCAATGAAGAAGGTTGCAACAGCCCAAGTCAGCGCTCCTGCGGCAAGGGCAGCGACCCAACCGACGTGGACATGACGAACCATCTCGCCACGATCCGCCTTGCGCAGAAAGGCGATCATGGCGACCACGATCAGCAGCGCTTCCACGCCCTCGCGCAGCAGGATGGTGAATGCGCCGAGAAAGGTGGACGCCGTGCTGGCGGCATCGGGCGACAGCACCTCTTCGGCATCGCTGAACAGCCCATCAAGGACGGCCATGCGATCCTTGACCGCACTGACAGGTTCGCCGCGGCCGATGGCGGCGCGAAGATTGCCCATTTCGGTCTCGATCCGTCCCATCAGCGTCGCATCACGCGCCGCAAGCGCCGGCTCGACGGGCTCAAACCCGTCGAGATAGGCAGACAGCGCGAGCTTTTTGGCTGCCTCCCTGTCGCCGGCCTCGTAAGCGGCAAGGCTTGCCTGGAGTTTTTCATGAGCAACTGTCAGCGACCCGGCCTTGGCTTCGCTCACGGCTTCGGGATGCGCCCGCAGATAGCCAAGGACCGCATCAGCCTTGTCGGGACCGATCTGCCGTCCGAGCACGGACGGCGTCATCCCGGCGAGGGCAGCAAGATTGGGAACCTGACCATGCAAGGCGGCATCGCTTTTCCAGAGCTGCTCGCCCTTGCCGGCATCGGGGAAAGCGAAGCGGCCGATGTAGAAGGCAAGATTCCAGCGGTCCTGTGAGGGCAATTCGGAGAAACTGCGCATGGCAGTGCCATCGAGTCCCTGACCGATCACCTGATAGAGCGCAAAGGGGCTTCTTTCGCGGGCGCGCGACGCATCGACAAAGGCAACCGGCACGGGGTTGAGCTTGGCTGCATCGGGTCCGTGACCGTCCCCGCTCAAGCCATGGCAACCTGCACAGTTTTGCGCGTAGAGCGCTTTGCCGCGCGCCAAATCAGGGGTTTTGCCGGGTGCGAGCGGGACGGGATAGGCCGTCAACAGGTGCGCGGCGAGCGTCCGCGCGGACTTCGCGACATCATTCGGCGCGGTTTTCTGCGCCACCATACCCCGAAACGCTTTCGCCTCGGACAAGAGCTCAGCCTTCTGCGTTGCTGGCGGCAGGGCAGCAAGTTTGGCTTCGACCGCGCCGGCAAACTCGGTCATCTCCGCATATTCCTGCGGGCTCTTAACCTTTCCGTCGGCAACTGCTCCCGCATAATCGACCGCGACATAGTCGAGCAGCCGCCAGGCCGTCTGGACATCCTCATCGCTCGGGTTGGCAAAGGCGGGGGCCGTTCCCGCCACCAGAAGCGACACTGCCAAGACGGCCAGACGCAGCATGCGGGCGGCGGTCTTGATGGATTTCGGGGCGTGATTCGCGAATTCGGGCTTGCTCATCCCTCTCCGATACAATCTACAGCTACTATAGAAGCAAGCAGTTTTTGCGAGCCGCTCGCAATATGGAGCCTTAAGATGAGTGACCCCGCGCGTTTCGCAATTGGCGACTTGGCACGGCAAACCGGCACCAAGGTCAACACAATACGGTTTTACGAGGACATCGGCCTGCTTCCGAGTCCGATGCGGACCGCATCTGGAAGGCGGACCTATAATGCAGCGGACGTCCGGCGGCTCTCGTTCATTCGCCATGGCCGCAGCCTGGGATTTTCAGTCGACGAAATCCGCTCACTGCTGGCGCTATCGGATCAGCCTGAACGCGACTGCGGCGAAGCGGCGGCAATTGCGCGCCAGCATTTGTGCGACATAGAAGAGCGCATTGCCCGCCTGCAAACGCTTCGCAGCGCACTGGTGGATGTCGCTGCTTCCTGTGATGGCGGCCGCGCCGCAGATTGCCGCGTTATCGAGGCAATCGCCGGTGTTATCCTACCCAACACGGAGTGAGACACAAAACCTCGCGATGTGAGTGGGTTTTTCACATTGTGTGTTTCCACAATCGCGGTGCCCTACTCTCAAGACTATCTTTCAAGCACGGATTCAATGCTTGCTCCTCCAGCGACTGGAGGTTGTAGCGTCGGCATTGCGTCAGGAGTCGGATGTTGCGATGCGAAGGAGTGATACGATGCCAAGCGTGAGCGTAATTGGCCGAATTGGCCTCGTAGTTGTCATCGGTTCGGCCATTCTGGCGAGCACCTCTTTTGCTCAGTCAGCTCCTCCTGTCAGTCCATGCCCTATGGGATCCGGAATGATGATGGGATCCGGGATGATGGGCATGATGGGGTCTGGGCCGATGGGGCCTGGCATGATGGGCCAGCATGGCCAAGCACAAACCAATCTCAATCTTTCTGTCGACGATGTCAGGAGTTCGATCGAGCGCTCCATTGCGATGATGGGTAATCCACGTCTTAAACCCGGAAAAGTGGTTATGAGCACACCCGAGATCATCATCGCGGATATCGTGACAGTCGATAAGGAAGGACTCGTACAACGCTTTGAGGTTAATCGACGCACTGGTACCTGGCGGCAAGTGACATGATGTGGGCCAATGGTGCCTGCCAGAATGCAAGTTGGGGGACCTGGATGATGTTCCATGGTATCTTCTCCCTTCTGCTGCTTCTTTTGGCGATTTCCGGTGTTGTTGCCCTCATTCGCCTGGGCCTGAAGCTTTGGTCCAACAACTCCGACTCAAGAAATCTGCCCGCTAGTCTCGAAATTCTCGAACGGCGTTATGCGAGTGGCGAGATTGATCGGGAGGAATATCTGCAAAAGAAGGCCGATTTCGGGGCTTAGGATTGCGGGATTGGGGTGAATCCTATGACAGTGCTTCCTATAAACATCAAAACGATAATGGGCGATTTCGACCGCCGCAACAGTCACTCGCTGTGGCTCGTGCTGGCTCTGAGCGCGTTCGTGAGTGGTTGTGACTCGCGCCAAGGGACTGCCGAAGCGTTGGCTGAACGCCAGAGCGGGGGCAATACACAGGCGGCAGGCACCATCTCTGGCAATGCCACCCGAGGCCAACAGATCGCACAGGAAAAGTGCGGCGCCTGTCATGGAGCCGATGGGAACGGCGGGCCAGACCCCCATGTTCCGAAATTGGCAGGACAAAGCCTTCCCTATCTTTACTGGGAAATTCGCGCCTTCAAGGAAGGAACGCGCAAATCCGACATTATGGGCCCGACTGCAACTGCGCTCGCATATGACGACATTGCCGATATTGCGACCTATTTCAGTAAACAGACTCGAAAGCCCGATGAACAAAAGGACGAAAGGCGGGTCGCTGAAGGTCAATCCCTGTTCTATTCCCGCATGCCCTCCTGCGCGATGTGCCACACCTCGGGTAGCGCACGCGGCACGCCCATGAGGGGCATGAGCCGCGGCGGCATGATGGGTGGTGGCATGGGCGAAATGATGGGCCCAGGTACGGCAAATGTTCCCAATCTCGAGGGCCAGCGTGCGGCCTATGTTGTCGATCAGTTGAACCGCTTTGCCACTGGCGAGCGCCGGGGAACAGTCATGAACCGAATGGCCGCGAGCCTGGATGACGCCGACAGGCAGGCGATTGCCGAGTTCCTGTCCAGCACGCCCTGAATCTTGATATTCAGGCCGCCAGTGGAGAACCTGGTCTCCCTGTTTCTGTTGAGGAAAGCTTGATGAGCTATTATTTTTCCAAGACCCTGGAGACGAATTTCGAAAGTGGTGTGCAACACGCCACCGAAGCGTTGAAATCGCATGGCTTCGGAATCATCACCCAGATCGATGTCAAGGATACGTTCAAAAACAAGATCGGGGTCGATTTTCGCAATTATCACATATTGGGAGCTTGCAATCCGCAATTGGCGCATGAGGCGCTCCAGATTGAGGACAAGGTTGGCACTATGTTGCCATGCAACGTCGTTGTTCAGGACGTAGGTGGAGGCAAGGTTGAAGTCGCTGCGATTGATCCTGTCGCGTCAATGATGGCCATCGAGAATCCGGAACTGAAGCACGCCGCAGAAATGGTCCGCGAGAAGCTTCGCAGCGTGATCGAAAGCCTTTGAGGCAACTTGCCTTCCGAGAAGCGTCACGTGCAAGCCGGTTTAACGAGTCAGGGTCGCCCTTCGGATTTGCATTGCTGGTCCTCTCGGTCGCTCTCCACATCCTGCTGAGATAATCTCTAATCTAGCATACCCTCGAGTGTGCGTTTAGCGGTTGCTTCTACAGTGGCTGGAGATTGTAGAAGCGCTTCATGACCGAATCCGCCTCTTCACTCAACGCGTGTAATGGCGACGAGATACGCACGCAGCACGATATCGCCCTGCGACGGGTGCTGACGGTCTGTCTCGCCTTCAACTTCGCCATTGGCCCGTGTGAGCTCGCCCGCCGCGCGCGGACCGAACTCAACCTCACCCTCTGAATTCTTGGGTCTCATGCCACCTCTGTTGAACCCCTTAGGCTGTGCGCTCGCTGCAGCAATCCTCGTTTCGGGTGGGGGCATCCCTACTGCTCGCGCCGAGACGTCCGCACCCGCAAACGCTTCTGTCTTGACGCTGCCTGAAGTGCTCGAGCTTGCAGGCTCGGCATCGCCCAATGTCGATGCTGCCAATGCCGGTGTTCGCGCTGCTGACGCTGCGCGGCGAATTGCCGCCCTTCGGCCTAACCCGGCTTATTCATGAGCCCGCTGCACTGGGGCGTGCCGGGTTTGATGTGTCGGTGGCCGCGTGATCCGGGCGCGCGGTTTCGGCGGCGTTTTTCGCCGCAGCAAAACCGATGGCTTTTCGAGGTTGATGGGCGATGGCTCGGGCTTTGTGCGGCACAGCCGCGCTGGCTATGTCGGCGCTGGCCGGAGACTGGTGGCGATGGCTTTGAACACGCCGGCGTCGGGGCATGCTGACGCGAAGGCGACACGGATGCGCGAGGCGGTCTCGATGACGCGGGCGGCGACCTTGAGCAGCCGCAGGCGCAGCGTTGCGAACTCGGCAGTGGCCAGAGAGGTGGCCTTGGGGATGGCCTGCTGGACGCGCCACATCAGCCAGTAGGCGGCGGTATGCAGGATGAGGCGCATCTGGTTGGCATTGGCCGAGCGGCACGAGGTGCGATCGCTGGCCAACTGGGTCTTGTGGCGCTTGATCAGGTTTTCGGCTTGGCCGCGCGCGCAATAGAGCGTGTCGTAAATGTGCTCGGGCGAGCCTTCTGTCAGCGAGGTGACGACATAGCGGATGTCCATGCCCAGCGTGCTGGCCTCAATCCGGGCGACGACGCGGCGTTGGCTCTTCCAGCTTTTGGCGCCGTAGCGGGTCTCGACATAGTTGCGCAGGACCGGATGTTGGGCCTGGGCCCGCTTGACCGCGCAGGCATCGGCGACGGCAACGATGGCCGGATCGGCCCGCAGCGCGGCGTTGGTCGGCAAGCCGAACACGTAATCGACCCCGGCCGCCTCGCAGAACGCCATGATCTCGGGACGGGCGTAGTGCCCATCGCCGCGGATGGTGATGTGGGTATCGGGCCAGTGCTGGCGGATATGACGCACCAGGCGCCGGATGTGGCCGGCACCTTCGGCACCCGACGGCGTCTTGCCAGTGCGCAGCAGCATCGCCACCGGCCGCCCGCTCGCGGTATCGTACACATGGATCGGCAGGAAGCAGCGCTCACCGTGATGTCCGTTCCAGAACGAGAGCTGCTGATAGCCGTGCACGACATCACACGTGTCATCGATATCCAGCGTCACCGCCGCCGGTGGGGCCGGATAGCTGGCACAGTAAACGCCGATCATCGCGACCATCATCCGGGCCAGTTCACGCGTGGTCGGTGCATTCTCCCAGCGGCTCATCGTCGGTTGGCTGGCCAGCCCCGCGCCCGATCCCGGCAACTTGCCCAGCGCCAGGCGGAAGCCCGGATCGTCGCGCAGGGCATCGAGATCATCGGCGTCCTCATAGCCACACGTGATCGCGAACACACGGGCACGCAGAATGTCATCGAGGCGATGGATCACCCGCGTCGGGTCACGCGGATCGGCGATGCACGCAGCAAGCTGCCGGCAGATCCCCATCGCGCGCTCGGCCTGCGCCAGCAGCAGAACGCCGCCGTCAGAGGTCAGCCGGCCACCGTCGAACGCGGTTGTGACCTTCTTGCCGCCAACCGCTGGAAACGAAAATCCCGGTGCGCTATCATCGCTCCCGGCGGGTGTGGTCCGTGGCATAAATTGCCTCGCTGAAGGACTGGTCTAGACACCCATTTTCCTACTGCAAAGCAATCGCTTACGCCACTCCCGCCAACCCTCTCACCCGCCGCGGTGAATAAGACAGGCTAAAGGTCGGAGACGATCTCAATCCGCAATTCGTCTTCAGCAGTGGTCAGCGCCGGGCTGCGGGGCTTGCCTTCCTGCTCTCGGTGTATCTCGCAAGGTCCTGGTCCCGTTGGTCAACATTAGTTCTCGATGATCCGGTGCAGCACATCGATGACTTCCGGGCGCTCCACTTGGTCGAAGTACTGGCGGCAATCCGGCAGGGTGGTCGCCAGATAATCTGCGCGGTCGAGGACGAAGCCCTAGCTGACCTGCTGTGCCGCCGACTCGTCAGCACTGGTGCGCAGATGGGGCGCCGCGTTATCATAGATATCGACGGGATCTCGAGTGGAGACGTAGTCACCCAAGAGGACATTCTCCCGATGCCAGTACGCACGCTGACCACAGCTGCGTAGAGCCTCAGGGTTAGCTGAGCATGGCCCACGGCTGCGCGCCGTGGGAGCAATCCAGCGGGACGGACACCGACGATATTCATGATGTCGCACCGTTGGGAATTTAAGCCTACACGAGCACCTTCTGCGAAGGCATCTCAGTTGGACCACCACAGGGGCGAGAAGTCGGATTTGAGGCGATGCGGCCATCAAAGCAAATGCTTCCAAATGTCAGGTTATCTCGGTCCGGCTCCCCGAAGCAGACCCGGTGCACAGCGCTAAACCTTGCCACAATGGTGCACCCAACCGACTGAATCAGCGGCCGATTTCGACGGTCCCACCTATGGGGTCGCACGTCCGCTGTATCCGCGTTGAAGGAATCAGGCGGCGGTTCGTCTTGAAACCTGCGGTTTATCGTCGCTATTCTCCTATCGACGTTCGACCGCCAGCTCGTTCTGTGACCCGCTGTTTCGCCTGGGCCCTAGCTTCTTCAACGGCCTTATTTATTTCAGCCAAGTTTTTCAGGTAGATTTGCGCCCTTGCCGGGGGAAGATCAACCAGATCAAGGTTCATGCGCTTAATGAAGTAGTATGCCATGGATAGCCGCACATCGATTTCACGCCTTCCACCTTCCATCGCGTAATCGCGTCGGATGGCCTGTTCCTGCTCTTCTGTAAGGCCGGGATGCGGTCGAAGGTCCAACGTGATTCTCGTATTCCATTCCAGATCGTCTGCAGGATCGAAGTCCACCTTGGGGCCAACGCTGATCTTGTCGATTCGAGTAAGAACGAAGTCACGGAAGTCATCTCGATCGCACGCCCATGCGCGAACGTGCCAGCGGTAGCCATCGAACGCCAGGGCATGGGGTGCGATCCGCCGGGTGCGCGAGTTGGTCAGCGACTGGTATCGGACCTCCACGGAGCGCTTGCTGCGAATGGCATCGAGGATCAGTCGCAGGCATTCGACATCGACGTTCCGGGCGATATCCGGCGCCATGTCGATCGATGGCAGATCGCGGAACCAAACCTCGCGGCGCGGCAAGGCTCCTGTCAGCCATGCTTTCAGCTGGAGCAGTAGGCGATTCGCCGAGGCATTCAAGAATACAGGCTTGATATCGGGCGTTGGCCGAAACGATCGGCTCGTGGCGTCATACTCGATGTTGTCGCTAGCCAGCTCACGATAGCGCCGAAGATCCACGGACGCCTGAGGCGTCGAGATCTCGAACGTGTCCTCCAGGTCGCTCCGGTTGAGCGCGCCTTCCCAGAACAGCTTCCATTCGATGAACTCGAAGCGACGGCTTTGCGTCCAAGGGCGCTTTTCATCCTCGGCCATATGTATAGTTCCTTGACGGGTATTAAATCTATACCCATATTGTTTCTAGCGGGTCGGCAACCCGAGTCGCGCATCTGACCGCCCACGTCAAGAACCGTGGGCCTCCGGAGACGATTCGATGACCCGAGAACATGTTGGGCACCGCGACATCTTGCGCTTTGCCGAAGAACGAGTGAACCTTCCTCAGGACAAAGCGAGGGAATATCGCGCACAGGCGAAGCGGCTTCGCGACAAGCTGGAGGCCTACGTCGACGAGCATCCCGACTTCACGCTGCGCAAGATGATGCTGTCGGGTAGTCTGGCAAAGGGCACTGCCCTGCGCTCACTCAACGACATCGATGTGGCCTGTTACATTAGCGGGGCGGATGCACCGCATTCTGTCAGCGCGCTCCTAACCTATCTTGCCGAGCGCCTTCGGAAGGCATTCCCAAACTTTTCACCTGATCAGGTCCAGCCTCAGACCTATTCAGTCACCGTTTCGTTTCGCGGAACGGGGCTGGACGTGGACGTCGTACCGATCCTCTATGACGGAGACGCGCAGTGGTACGGCAATCTGGTCAGCCAAGACTGTCCCCCGTCAGCGCCAATGGCACAGATTTGAGGTTGTGATTTAAGGAGGTTCTGGGCTTCGTCGTAGTGACGAAGGAACGAAGATGAAGCCCAGAACCTCCAATGCAAGATCGGCGGCGAAGGCCCCTGCAGAGCAGGTGGTGAAGGATATCCGGCGCCAGACCCGGCGCCACTTCTCAGCCGAGGACAAGATCCGCATCGTGCTCGAAGGCCTGCGTGGCGATGACAGCATTGCCGAGCTGTGCCGCAAGGAGGGCATCGCCCAGAGCCTGTACTACACTTGGTCGAAGGAGTTCATGGAAGCGGGCAAGCGCCGCCTGGCCGGCGACACCGCCCGTGCCGCGACCACCGGCGAGGTGCAGGACCTGCGCCGAGAGGCCCGGGCGCTCAAGGAATGCGTGGCCGACCTGACGCTGGAAAACCGTCTGCTGAAAAAAAGCATGATCGCGGATGGGGAAGACGGCGAATGAGGTATCCCGCATCCGAAAAGCTCGAGATCATCAGGATCGTCGAGCAGTCGCACCTGCCCGCCAAGCGCACGCTGGATCAGCTCGGCGTCGCTCGGCGGACCTTCTACCGCTGGTACGACCGTTACCTCGAAGGCGGCCCGGAGGCGCTGGAAGACCGGCCATCGGCACCGAGCCGGGTGTGGAACCGTATCGCGGTCGAGGTGCAGGACCAGATCATCGAGATGGCACTGGAGCACAGCGAGCTGTCACCGCGCGAGCTGGCGTTGCGCTTCACCGACGAGAGGCACTACTTCGTCTCGGAAGCCACGGTTTACCGCCTGTTGAAGGCCCACGACCTGATTACCAGCCCGGCCTATGTGGTGATCAAGGCGGCCGATCAGTTCCATACCCAGACCACCCGGCCCAACGAGATGTGGCAGACCGACTTCACCTACTTCAAGATCATCGGCTGGGGCTGGATGTATCTGTCGACCGTGCTCGACGACTTCTCGCGCTACATCATCGCCTGGAAGCTGTGCACCAACATGCGCGCCGAGGACGTCACCGACACGCTGGACCTCGCCCTGGCTGCTTCCGGCTGCGACAGCGCCACGGTGCTGCACAAGCCCAGGCTGCTATCCGACAATGGCCCCAGCTACATCGCGGGCGAACTGGCGGAATATATCGAGGCCCGGAAGATGAGCCATGTCCGCGGCGCCCCGTGTCATCCCCAGACCCAGGGCAAGATCGAGCGCTGGCACCAGACCCTGAAGAACCGCATCCTGCTGGAAAACTACTTCCTGCCCGGCGATCTCGAAGCCCAGATCAAGGCCTTCGTCGAGCACTACAACCACCAGCGATACCACGAAAGCCTGGCCAACGTGACGCCCGCCGACGCCTACTTCGGCAGAGCACCGGCCATCATCAAACTGCGCGAAAGGATCAAGCAACAAACAATCGAATATCGCCGCTTGCAGCACCGCAAGCTCGCCGCCTAACATCAAACCCCAGACGAGGCCCGCTCTCCGCTAATTTACGCCGCGATCTGTGCCAAATGTTCTGACGACGGACAGCCCAAACATGATCCGGGTGAGGGGCCGCCGTCAGGTCAGCAAAAAACCGCTGAAAGGGCGGCAACCTTTCGCAGCGGCTGTTGGAATAGCTGTTCGGTTATGGCGGAATCCTATCGCTCCCGTGACTCGGTGGCAAGCGCCATTGGTGGGGGAGGGGCGCTATGAGTACCACCCTTTCCCATAGGGGCCTGCCATCAGGCGTTGGCAGGTTCGATCTGCTGCGTCTGTTTGAGCAGGTGGCGAGGCCAGGCTTTGGGCTCTCTTCGACAGCCGTAGCTTTGGTTCGGCACTACGTCCTCAAGACGATGGATGGCGACTACTTGTCGGGCCGCATCTGCGCGGTCTGGACGCAAGCCTGCCGCTTTGCCGAAGCCTTGGGGCTGACGCCACGGTCGATCAATTCCGCCGAGCGGGAGTTGGAGAAGGTAGGCTTCATCGTCCGCAATGCCGGCATCAACGGCGAGCGCGCTGGCGACCGGCAGGACGGGATCGTGGTCTGGGCTGCGGGCATCAATCTGGCCCCGCTGGTCGAACGCTTTGCCGAGATGCAAGCCAAGGCCAAGGCGCAGGAATTGCAAGCACGCTCCATTCAACAATGTCGTGCCGAGATCCGCCAGTTGGGCCAGCGCATCCGCGAGGCGGGTGACGATGATCTGCGTGAGCGGGCCGAGACCATCCTGCCAGACGGCCGCACGGCGCGGATCAGCAACATCGACCGCCTAATCGCCATCCGAGAGGCCTTGTCCGCCATGCTCGCAGCCATCGAACATCGTTCGGATTCTGGGCCGGAACCCGATCCCCGTGCACTGAAAACTTCCGACGCGCCGGAAGAAAATTGCGCACCCAATATACAGAACCAAAACTCACCACGAAAGCGTACCGCGCCAGCACGCGATCCACTCGAGCGCATCCGGCCCGTGACCGCGCTGGTGGTGGCCACCGAGAGCTATCGTGGCATCGTCGAGGCGCTGGGCAGGCCGACCTGGCCCAACCTCGTCGAGGCGTCGTGGCGCAGTTGTGGTCGGCTTGGCATCGCCCAGAGCACCTGGGGCCGGGCTTGCCAGCAGTTCGGCCGGGAACGGGCAGCACTTAGTGTGTTGCTGATCGACCGGAATGCCGAACTGCCGCCGGGCCATCGCTATCGCGTGGGCTCTCCAGCGCGCTGCTTGGCGGGCATGGTGCGGCGGGCGGGCTCGGCAGGCGTGAATCTCGCTGGTCTGTTCCGTGTCACCGAGCGCAGCGCCCAGCAGGCGCCATCACAATCCCCTGCGCCTAAGCAGACTACCGAGCCGCAGGCTGGCCCAATGGCCCATCTGACCGCGAGGCTGATGGCCAGCGTGGAGCGGCGCGTCACACCTGACGGGTGATGCTGTCCAGCCTCTCACCTGTCCAAACGTCCACATGTGAACGGGCAAGGAAATCCCCATGACCATTATAGCCATCGTCAGCCAGAAGGGCGGTTCGGGTAAGACCACCCTTTCCGTGAACCTAGCCGCCGCCGCTGAAGCCGCTGGCGCCGTTGCCCTCATTATTGACACCGATCCGCAGGCCACTGCCAGCCAATGGGGCGCATGGCGCGCCGACAAGGCGCCTGAGGTGATCGACAGCGCCCCGCCACGTATCCAGGCTAAGGCCGAGGCCGCCCAGCGCCAAGGCGCGACCTTTATCGTGATCGACACGCCGCCCCATGCCGATAGCGCAGCCAGCAGAGCGGTCGAGGTGGCCGATCTGGTGCTAGTCCCTTGCCGTCCCAGCGCCTTTGATCTGGCAGCAATCAAGACCACGGTGAGCCTGGTGCGATTGTTCGACAAGCCTGCCTATGTGGTCTTTACCGCTGGTCCGCCTCATGCACCGCGCATGTATGAGGAGGCGGTTGAACTGGTGCAGGGTTTCGGCATCAAGGCTTGCCTGTACATCCTGCCGGACCGGGCTGTTTATCGCCATGCCAGTGCAGCGGGCGCTTCGGTGATTGAGTTCGAACCCAATGGCAAGGCTGCTGCCGAGATCACCGCTCTACACTTGTGGACCATCACACATGTGACAATGTCCACCGCCGCACATGAGGGAGTGTGAGCAAATGAGCCGCTTTGCGAATCTTGCCGACAAGCCAAAAGCCAGTCCAGAGCCGGAATCTAAGGTCGATGTGCTTGGCATTGGAGGGGCTGGCGCTACATCCATACCGACCAACACCCCAGCCAAATCTAACAGCCGCACAGGTCGCAAGGCCATAGCTGCCTACTTCTCGCGCGAAATGTCGCTATCCATGCATGTCTGCGCCCGCAGACATGGACTTAGCCTTCAAGAACTGATGGCCGAGGCTTTCGATGATGTGCTGCGTAAATATGGCCAAAGCCCGGTCGGGGAATGATTGTATCAGGCGCATTCAGTCGTTTTCGGCGGCGCCAAATGGTTGCTTTCACGGTTAGAGCGCCTGCTCCAGCCCGATGAACATGCTGCGCTTTGCGCTCCATTGCAACTGACTGCCGCCAAGGCCAGCGCGCCACGCAACAACAACCGATCCGGTAAAGCGCTGGTCGGCATTGGTGGCGATGGTGTGTGCCGAGGCCCAGGCCAGTGAGGCGGCAGAAAAGGCCGCCTGACCGCTGATGATCTGGCGTTCGTCTGCCTACGCAATTGGCAGATTGGAGCTACGATCATATTGCCCAATGAATGGGCGGTGCAGCCCATGGCCCAGAACGCGAACGAGGCTGGCGCGGTTATCAAGGACAGGATTTGCGCTCGCGCTGGTAGACCTTAGAGGTATTTGGCCAGCTCCGACAATTGCGCGAGCTTGTCGCGCATGTCCGGCGAGAGATCGCCCAGCGTCTCGGTCAAGTGATGCTCGATATGATGGGCCACCAGCTTGCTCTTGGCCTTGTCGAGCGCGGCGATCACCGCCTGCAATTGCTGCGCGACATCAAGCGCGCTGCGGTTTTCCTCGATCATGGTAACGATGCTGGCAAGGTGACCATTGGCACGCTTGAGGCGGTTGACGAGATCCTTGTCGGTGGCGTGGCTCATGGCACCAGTCAGACCAGATGGCGCGCCCCGTCAAGCGCGACGATGCATCCGATGACGAGGATCACTGCGCCAGAGATCAGCGGTGCCTTGCGCACCGCCTCACCAAAGCCGCTCCAGCGCTTTTCCAGATGACGCAGGGACAGCGCCGCCAGCACGCCCGACGTGACCATGGTCAGCGCCAGCCCCACCGAAAAGCCGGTGACCAGCACCGCCCCCAGCGCCACCTGATGGAGTTGCAGGCACAGCATCAACACGGTGATCGCCCCCGGGCACGGGACAAGGCCACCGGTCAGGCCGAAGATCACGATCTGCCCGGTGGTAACCGCACGCCCGGCGAAGCGTTGGCGGATATCCTCTGCATGCGCCGCTTCGTGAGCATCGACATATCCGCCCGTGGCGAGTTCCAATTCGTGGACGGTCTCTTCGCTGGCTTCATGGTTGTGGTGGTGATCGTGGCCATGGTCATGGTCATGATGATGGTGCCCATGCGCATGGGCGGCATGCAAATCGGCCCGCGCGCGCCATAGCATCCACAGGGCCATGCCGACGATCACCACGCCCGAGGCCAACTGGAAATAAGGCTCTGTGTCTTCGGCACGGAAGGATCCGAAAGCCCACATGCCCCCCATCGCTACCAGCCATACCACCAGCGTGTGCGACAGCGTGGCTGCCAGTCCCAGCAGCACTGCCTGACGCACCGTGCCCTTCACCGCGATGATGAAGGCGGCCATCATCGTTTTGGAATGGCCTGGCTCCAACCCGTGGAGTGCACCCAGAACGATGGCGCTGGGGATGAACAGCCAGCCATTAGCGGTATTCTGGGCAAGCAGGGCGGTAAGATCAGTCATGGTCCCCGCATATCCCCCAGGGGGGGATGTGGCAAGCGCGACGATACCGCCCACAAGCATATTCAGGTGATGTGAAGCGCGATCAGCAGCCCGGCAAAACCCGCATGAAGCCCGGCCATGCTCGCCAGCAGCCAGCGCGCGACATAGCCGCGCCGAAACGCCAGATACATCACGCCAATGGCCAGCATGGTGGCCCCGGCGGCCACCAGCAGCGGCGTGCTCAGATGCCAAGGGGTGAAGAAAATGCCGAAAGCGGTGGGGATCGTCGCCTGGATCATCATCGCGCCCGAGATATTGGCCAGCGCCAGCGGATACTTGCCCTGCCGCACCCAGATGATCGCGTTCATCGTTTCGGGAAGCTCGGTGGCGATGGGGCTGAGCAGCAGCGCCAGCAATTGCGGCTGAAGCCCCAGCGCGGGGCCAAGATTTTCCAGCTGTGAAAAAAACACCCGCGAGGCGACAAAGATCACCAGCAGCGCGGCTAGCGTCTGGGCCAGCGCCATGCCGGTAGTGGGCACCGCGCGGCCGGGCTGGAACTTGAGCGGTTCAAGCGCCTCGTCCTCGGTGTCGCCGGGCGCGGCCATTTCCTGCCGTACATAGAGCGCATAGGCGGCAAGGAAGGCGAGGCCCAGCCACGGCTTCCAGGCGAACACGACAAGGCCCAGACCGATCTTGGCCACGAAGACCGCCATAAACCAGCCCTGATCACGCGAGAAGGCGAGGCTGAGTTTCGAGAGGTGAGCGGACGAGAACACCGTAGCGTGAGGAACGTGATAGCGCTCAAGATGGCGGCGATATCATACAGGCCGCAGCCGACGGCCGCGCCGAGCGCGCCGGTCGCGCACAGGCTGGCCGCAGTCGCCGTGCCCGACGGCCTTGCTGCCGTTCTTCAGGATCGCGCCACCGCCAATGAAACCGACACCCGTAATCGGCCCTTCGAGAAACCTGGCTTGCGCCGGAGACGTGCGGCTGAGGATCGCGATGCCCACCAGCACGAAGCCGCAACTGGCGATGGCAACCAGCGAGAACGTTCGGATGCTTATGCTGCGAACGTCCCTTTCGTGATCCCAACCAACCGGCAGGGCTAGCGCGTACGCAACGGCGAGACTGACGATATGGGGCATCATCTCCTAGAATGAGCTTTCAAACATGCCGCCTGCCTATTCTACGCGCCTGATCCAGATTGGAGGCTGAAGGGGATATTCGGGTCGACGGACATGAGGGTTACAGTCTTATCCACCGATGCCGGTCGCTCGCTTTCGGGAAGCGCGCCATAGAGGTCGATGGTGAGCAAGGTCATGCCGTTTTCCCCACCGGGTCGCGGTAGGCGAGCAGCCTGAGCGCATTGATGACGACGAGCAGCGTCGACCCCTCATGGACCGCCACCGCTGGCCCAATGCCGAGGCCGAGGATGGTGGCAGGCACGAGGAAGACGACCACACCGAGGCTGACGAAGACGTTCTGCCGGATGATGCCGCGCGTATGCCGGCTGAGGCCGACCGCGAACGGCAGGTGGGTCAGATCGTCGGCCATAAGCGCGACGTCGGCCGTCTCCAGCGCCACGTCCGACCCCGCCGCGCCCATCGCGATGCCGACCGTAGCGCTTGCCATCGCCGGGGCATCGTTCACGCCGTCGCCCACCATCGCGACCTTGTCCTCGCCGGCGAGTTTCTTGATCGCGGCAACCTTGTCGTCCGGCATGAGATCGCCCCACGCCTCGTCGATCCCGACATCGTTGGCGATCGCTTCGGCGACCTTCTGGTGATCGCCGGAAATCATGATCATCCGCGACACGCCCATCTCGTGCAACCGGCGCAGCGCAGTCTTGGCGGCTTCTCGCGGCGTGTCCATCAGGCCGATCGCGCCAAAGTCGCGGTCCCCCTTGCGGACCACCATCGTCGTGCGGCCGTTCTCGCGCAGTTTCGCGATCGCGTCCTGCGCCACCTGCCCCAGCGCCGGAATGCCCTCACGTCCAAACATCTCGGCCTTGCCGATCCACACCGTCTCGCCATCCACGCGCGCGATGACGCCCCGACCGGTCAGGCTCTTGAGGTCGCCGGCAGTCGGCACGGCACGATCGTTCAGACGTTCGCGGCCGTCCTTGACGATCGCCTGGGCCAGCGGATGGTCGCTCAGCGCCTCGACGGCGACGGCCAGCGCCAGCAACTCACCCTCGTCGGTGCCATCGACGGGCACGACATCAGTGATACGCGGACGCCCCTCGGTCAGCGTGCCCGTCTTGTCAAAGGCGATCGCCTTCAGCGATCCGAGGTTTTCGAGCGGCGCACCGCCCTTCACCAGCACGCCGCCCCGCGCTGCACGGGCAACGCCCGACAGGACTGCGCTCGGCGTTGCGATCGCGAGCGCACACGGGCTTGCTGCCACAAGCACCGCCATCGCACGGTAGAAGCTGTCGCGGAACGGCTCATCGACAACCACCCACGCGAACAGCAGCAACACCGACAGGATCAGGACAGCGGGCACGAAGATCCGTTCGAACCGGTCGGTGAAGCGCTGCGTCGGCGACTTTTGCGTCTCCGCCTCGCTCACCATCTTCACGACCTTGGCGAGCGCGCTTTCATTGGAACGGCGCGTCACCTCGATCTCGATCGCGCCGCCGCCGTTGATTGTACCGGCAAAGACCCGGCTTTCCGCGTCTACCGCGTCGGGCTTGGCGCGCGCCGCCGCAGCGTCCGCGACCGGCACCTTGTCGACCGGAATGCTTTCACCCGTCACCGGGGCCTGGTTGATCGCACTGGTGCCCTTGATGACGAAGCCGTCAGCAGGCAGGCGCTCGTTCGGGCGGACGATGGCAACGTCCCCAACGACCATTTGCTCGACCGGGATTTCGCTGGTCTGGCCGTCGCGTCGCACGGTCGCGGTTTCGGGCGCGAGCTTCGCCAGCGCCTCGATCGCCTTCTTGGCGCGTCCCATTGCGTAATGCTCAAGCGCATGGCCAAGGCTGAACAGGAACAGCAGCAGCGCGCCTTCGGCCCATGCGCCCAGCGCAGCGGCGCCGGCGGCAGCGACCAACATCAGCGTGTCGATCTCGAACTTCTTCATCCGAAGGTTGTCGATCGCCTCGCGCAGCGTGAAGAATCCGCCGAAGAAATAGGCTGCGACATAGCAGGCCGTGGGCAGCCACTCCGGTGCGCCGGCAACCAGCCTCTCGATCGCATAGCCGATCCCCAGCAGCGCGCCGCAGGCAAGCGCGAAGATCAGCTCGGTATTGGGGCCGAGAAATTCGGCGTGGCTATGGTCGTGACCATCGCCGGGGCCGTGCTTCTCTTCGCCCGCGTCGTGGCCCCCGGGGCCGTGGTCGTGGCCGGCATGGTCATCGGCGGCGACCCGCTTGCCAACCCTCACCTTCAGCTTGCGAAGAGCAGCGCGCACTTCCTCTTCTGTGGTCTCTCGGCGATCATATTCGACCCGGACCGACCCGCTGGTGCTGGCGCTTGCCTGTACCACCCCGGGCAACGCGCATAGCGCATCGCTGACCGTGCGCGCCCGCCGTTCGTGACTGATCCCTGTCACCTGCCAGATCGCATGGCCGTAGCGTTCGGTGATCTCGGCGCCCGCGGCGCGCACCATCTCGCGTAAGCGCGGCAGCGGCAGCTTGGCAGCGTCGAAATGGATGCACAGGGCCGCCGGCGTGTCGCCGTCGAGGCAGATCACATGCGCCCGCTCGACGCCTTCGCGCTTCGACAGGGTTGATACGAGACGATCCAAGCAAGCATCGGCCGCGTCAGGAAGGTCCGGCAACAGCACTGGAATATCGAGTTCGAGCTTGTCGTTCATGACGACCTCCTTTCGCTTTTCTTGGTTTCGGCGCGCGCGTCGCGCAGGATTTCGACACCGCCCTTGATGGCGATGAGGGCGGTAGCGAAGCCGACCAGAAGGTCCGGCCAGTTGGTGCCCAGCCACAGCACCAGCACGCCCGCGATCAGGATGCCGCCATTGGAAATGAAGTCATTGAAGCTGAAGGTGGTGGCGGCCCGTAGGTTGACGTCCGGATCCTTGAGCCGCTGGAGCAGCCGCAGGCAGAGGTAATTCACGACGCCGGCGATCGCCGACATGACCATCATGGTCGGTCCGATCGGCTCGCTGCCCTGAAGGTAGCGCCGGCCAACGTCGATCAGGATACCGCCCGCGAAGATCAGCAGCATGACGCCCGAAGCGACCGCGGCGCGTGTCTTCCATGTCTGGCCCCGGGTGAGCGCCACAAGGCTCAGCGCGTACACGGCGGTGTCTGACAGGTTGTCGACGCCGTTGGCGATCAGCGCGCTCGAATCCGCGAAGAAGCCCGAGACGAAGAAGCCTGCCGCAATCGCCGCGTTCAGCAGCAGGACGATCCAGAGGGTGCGGCGCTCCTGTCCGCCTTTGTTGTCATTGCTCGAGATCATCCCATAATCTCCTCAAGCGTCAGCAGGGCCAGGAACCCCACGAAGAACATCGAGCTGATGAGCGGGGTGTCGGGTTTCTCGTGCGCCTCGACCAGCAGCTCCTCCGTGACGAGATAGAGCAGCGCCATCAGCCCGAAGCTCAGGAAGCCGGCGACCATCACCGGCGACAGCGTGGCGACGGGCACGGCCGCGAGCGCGCCGAGCGGCAGCAGCAGCGCCAATGCCGAGACGATCACGATGATGCGCAGGCGCGAGCGATAGGTTTCCGCCAGCTCGTCGGTCAGCGTCAGCCCCAGGAACAAGACTTCCAACGTCAGCGCGATCGTCAGCAGGAAACCCGCCTTCTCACCCGCTACGAAGGCGAGGCCGAGCACCAGACCATCGACCAGAATGTCGATGCCGATCGCGGCGAGCAGCGCCATCGGTCCTTTGAAGCGGGCTTCGAATGTCTTGAGCCCCAGCATTGTCGCAACGCCCGCCGCCCCGCCGATCAACGTCGCGCTGGGCGACGCCTCATGCTTGACCTGCGGCAGGATTTCAGTCGCGGCCGCCGCGAACACGACCCCCGCCGCGAGATGCTGGAGGCCGGCCACAAGGTTGGGCTTCAACTTGGTGCGGCTCGCGATGATCGCGCCGAGCACGACCGCCAACACAGGCGCAAGCGTGTAGAGCAATGCCTGCATATCCTATGTTTCCTCCGGGGTTCGGTGACAAACGCGGATCTTCCCGCGCTGCATGAAGGCGATCGACCCGCCCGCCACGACTGCCCGCGACTGGTCGCCGCGAAATTCTTCGCCGGTTCGCTGGGCGCGCAGGATCTCGGTTCTGCCCTTGGGCAGCCAAGTGACAGCCATCTTCAGGCCATCGTCGATGAAGTCGACATCGGCGCGCGATCCATCGTCGCAATACATGATGCGCTGCGCGATTAATCGAGGCGTCAGATGCTTTTCATGTGCCGGCTCGACAGGTTCGCTCGGCGCGGGATTGCACGCCCCTACGACCATACCCGCAAACAGAACGGCGCCGATGCGCGTGGCTGTCAGGCTAGGCAGGTGCCGCAAGGCGCACATCGCCCTCACCACAGTACGCCGTGATCGGGCGTCAGCGGATCAGGGGCTGGCAGTCCCGCCGTCTGAAGAAGGTCGATCTCGATCGTGCGGCACATGGCCGTGAGTGGGACATCGTGAACGCTATTGGCGAACGGATCGGTCAGATCCTCGCCGATGCTTAGCACCGCGAGGAAGACGAGTCCGATCAACGTCGATCCGATCGGCGTGGCAAGGCCCAGGGATTCGACCAGCGCGATCGGGAGCAGCACGCAGAACACGCGCGTGAAAAGGTTCGGGAAGAACCTAAAGCCATTGGGCAGCGGCGTGTTCTTGATCCGCTCCATGCCGCCTTCGGCATTGGCGATGTCGATCAGGACGCGCTCGACAGTTGCCTGCTGGATCTCGGTAATCCGACCTTCCGCGAGCGCGTCGGCGTAGATGCCCGATATGTCCTCCAAGAGCGCGTTGGCAGGGTTCAGGCGAGCGACCGCCATATCGGCGACGTCCGCTCCGGCGACCCGGGCAATCTCTTCATAGGGCGACTGTCGGCGAAGCTGGCAGCGCATCGAGTGCGCAAAGGCGATCTGCCGCAGGATGATGTTGTGCCGCATCTCACTGCCCTCGGGTTCCCCCTTGGTCAGGCTGCGCGTGATCCGGGCCAGGCTGCGCGACGCATTGATGAGCGCGCCCCACAAGGTGCGCGCCTCCCACCAACGCGCATAAGCAGCGTTGGTCCGGAATCCCATGAAGAGCGCGATGGCAGTGCCGAACAGCGCCGTCGGCAAAGGCGGTTCCTTGATCGGGGTCATCATGTGGAATGCCGTCACGGCTACGTCCCACACGAACAAGATCGTGAGCGGCTTCCAAACCTCGATAATGATTTGTCTAAATCGTGGCCTTGTGCCAACAATCATATCAGTTACGCCCTAATCTCCCTGCAATCGTCATCCGATCGGCATGTTCATGATGTCCCGATAAGCGGACAGCAGCTTGTTTCGGACTTGCAGGGTCGCCTCAAAAGTGATGGATGCGCGGCTCTGGATGAGCGCGACGGTTGCAATGTCGGTGGTTTCGCCACGCTCATATGCTTCGGTGACGACATCCTCTTGCTCCTGGGTCTCGTTGACCTTCGCGACCACAGCATTGAGGGTGTCGGCGAAGTTCGACGCCGGAGCGGTCGGCGTCACGCCGGGCGGCACCGTGGGCTGCGGCTCGCGCAAGGCGCGGCTTCGCGCGATCACTTCGGCGCGAATGGCCATCACATTCGAGATCGACCTGTCAGACATCGCTCCTCTCCCGTTGCAGTGCGATGCGTCGGAGAACGGAACGGCTCATCGGGTGCCCTCCCGCTCGCAGGTCCGGGTGCGGCCATCGCCTTCCACAATTGTGAGCTGCGACCCCTTGAAGGTCGCGGTGGCCGTCTCGCCGACATATTGCAGGCCCTGCGCCGGTGCGGTCAGCGTCATCGCCGGCCCATTGTTGGTGCGCCGCAAGTCGATCTGCAGTCCGCTATCCTTGTAGTCGACGAACAGCGGCTCCCCGTCCGAACAGCGATACGGGTGCCGGCCCATTTCCCCGGTCGCCACAGCGCTGTCGGACGAATGAATTTGCTGCTCGGTCGGCGGGGCCGGCGGCTTGCTTTCCGAGCAAGCCACGAGTCCGCCAACGAAGACCAGGGCGGACAGCGCCCGCTTCCAGTTCATCATCGCGCCTTCCTCCTGTAGCGAGAGGGAACGCGCTGACGATTGATCCCACGGGCAGGCTGACCCACCCGCCAGCGCAGATAGGTTGCGAGACGTTCGTCAGCCTCGATCATCAGGGACCGCAGGCGGCGCAACATCATCGCCGCGAACGGCAGGGAAAGTGCCCCGCGTAGCGTGCAGCTATGCGTTAGCCTGGTGCCGCCATCGTCCCCTGCCAGCTCGTACCGCTCTTCGAGCGTGAACAGATAGGGGATTCCGCAGGACCAAGCGAAGGCGTGCGGTTTATCGGATTGATCGACCCGGGCCGGCGTCCGAATTGGCCGGGTGATGCCCTGGATCGCGAAGGTGCATTCCGTGTCGCCGAGCCGGGACGGGTCATCGAGAAATACGAGCGGACTCCACGCCCGGCGATGATCCGGATCGGTGAGTGCCGACCAGATGCGCAGTGGCCCGCCGTGAAGCATTGAGCTGGTTATGGTGCGAGGCATATCCCCATCTCCCAGAGATGAGCGGGGCGATCGCGGACCTCCCCGCCCACCCATCAGGCCAAGTTGTTCACGAAGGTCTGACCGTGGTCATCCCCTTCATGCTTCTCATTGTCGTGATCGAGCTTCTTGATCATTTTCTGCCCGAACCGGGCATAAAGCGTCGGCAGCACGAACAGCGTCAGCAGCGTCGCCGAGACCAGGCCGCCGATGACGACGGTCGCCAAGGGCTTCTGTACCTCCGCACCCGCGCCCTCGCCAAGCGCCATCGGCACGAAGCCGAGGCTTGCGACGAGCGCGGTCATGACGACGGGCCGCAGGCGCTGCATTGCGCCGAGATGGGCCGCCTCTTCGCGAGATAGCCCCGACCGGATCAGATCCTGGATCGAGCTGACCATCACGAGGCCGTTGAGGACCGCGATGCCCGACAAGGCGATGAAGCCCACCGCCGCCGAGATCGAAAAGTCCATGCCTCGCAAGAAGAGCAGCAGGACGCCGCCCACCAGCGCGAAGGGCACGCCGGTGAACACGATCGCTGCATCTCGCACCGATCCCAATGCGCCATAGAGCAGCAACAGGATCAGGATGAAGCAGGCCGGAATGACTAGCTTAAGCCGTTCGCTCGCCGATTGCAGGTTTTCAAATTGGCCGCCCCATTCGAGATAGGTGCCGGCAGGCAGCCGAACCTGGCTGGCGATCGTTGCCTGCGCATCCGCAACCACCGATCCAACGTCGCGGCCACGCACGTTGGCTTGCACCACCACACGCCGCTTCCCGTTCTCGCGGCTGATCTGGTTGGGGCCATCGATGACCTTGATGTCGGCGACGCTGGAAAGCGGCACATAGCCACCCCCCGCCAACGGCACCTGCACCTGTTCGAGAAGGCCGATGTCCGCCCGTTGCGCTTCAGAGAGCCGTATCACGACCGGAAAGCGCCGATCGCCTTCGAAGATCTGGCCTGAGGTCCGACCGCCGATCGTGGCAGTTACGGTGTCCTGCACGTCCTGCGCCGTGACGCCCAGGCGCGCCATCGCGTCACGATTGACGCGAATGTCGAGCATGGGGAGACCCGTCGTTTGCTCGACTTTCACGTCCGCTGCGCCCTGCGTCTTGCGAAGCACCGCAGCGATTTGCTCGGCCGTCCGGTTCATCTGGTTGAAGTCGTCCCCAAACACCTTCACCGCGATGTCGCCGCGCACGCCGGCGATCAGCTCGTTGAAGCGCATCTGGATGGGCTGGGTGATCTCGTAGGCATTGCCCGGGATCTTCGCGAGATTACCCTCGATCCGGCTGACCAGCTCCTCCTTGGGAAGCTCAGGATTCGGCCAATCCTTGCGCGGCTTCAGGATGACGAACATGTCGGTCGCGTTCGGCGGCATCGGGTCGGCCGCCAGCTCGGCGGTGCCCGTCTTGGAATAGACGAACGCCACCTCCGGCTGCTTCGACATCATCTGCTCGATCGGCACCTGCATCGCCTGACTCTGCTGGACCGACGTTGCCGGGATGCGGAGCGACTGGATGAGCAGATTGCCTTCATCGAGCTGCGGCAGGAACACCGAGCCGAGCGTGGTGAAGGCAAGCGCCGCCACCACAAGGCTCGCGACACCCGCCCCGATCGTCAGCGTCGGGCGCTTCATGGCCCGGTCGAGACCGGGTTCGTAGCGCTTCTTCAGCCACGTGATGATGCGGCCGTCCTTCTCCTCGACCTTCTTCGACAGCCAGATCGCAATCATCGCCGGCACGAAGGTGAGAGAGAGGATGAAGGCGAAGGCGAGCGCGATGATGACGGTCAGCGCCATCGGTCCGAACGTTTTACCCTCCACGCCGGTCAGCGTGAGCAGCGGTACGTAGACGAGGATGATGATTGCCTGCCCGTAAACCGAGGGGCGGATCATCTCGCGAGCGGCGGCTGCCACGGTCGCAAGCCGTTCCTTGACGGTCAGCAAGCGACCTTCATGATGCTGTTGTTCGGCAAGCCGCCTCAGCGCGTTTTCAACGATGATGACGGCGCCGTCGACGATCAGACCGAAGTCCAAAGCCCCAAGGCTCATCAGATTGGCCGAGACCCCAGCGCGCAGCATACCAAAGCCTGTCAGCATCATGGTGATCGGGATGACCAACGCCGCGATCAGGGCCGCACGGAAGTTGCCGAGCAGCAGGAAGAGCACGACGATGACCAGCACCGCGCCTTCGGACAGGTTTTTCGCGACCGTCTTGATCGTCGAATTGACCAGCTCGGTGCGGTTCAGCACCGGCTGAATTACGACGTCAGGAGGCAGCGAAGCGTTGATCGTCTTCAGTTTCTCAGCGACCGCGGTCGACACGATGCGGCTGTTCTCGCCGATCCGCATGATCGCCGTGCCGACGACGACTTCGGTACCGTTCTCCGATGCCGAACCCATGCGGATCGCCTGACCCGTCTTCACAGTCGCAACTTGTTCGACCGTGATCGGCACGCCGTTACGTGTCGCGATCACGGTCCTGGCCAACTCGCTGGCATTGCGAACGAGCGCATCCGAGCGAACAGCCAGACCTTCGCCATTGCGATTGACGAAGCCACCGCCGACGCTGGTGTTATTGCGCTCCAGCGCATTTCCCAGGTCCGTCAGCGTGATGCCGAGCGAGGCCAGCTTCTGCACGTCGGGCACGACGAGGAACTGCTTGGCGTAACCGCCAATCGAGTCGACACCGGCGAGGCCCGGTGTGGTCTTCAGAAGCGGCGTCACGATCCAGTCCTGCGCGGTGCGCAGGTAGGTCGCCTTGTCCTCTTCGGTCGTCAGTCGCTCGCCCTCTGGCGTGATGTAGCTGCCATCGGGCTGTTGGCCCGGTTCACCGGGCTTGTGCTTGTCGTCCTCGCGATGATCGAGACGAACGGTGTACATGTACACCTCGCCCAGGCCTGTCGCGATCGGACCCATTTCAGGGTTCACGCCGTCGGGCAGATTCTCTTGCACGCCCCGCAGACGCTCGCCCACCTGCTGGCGGGCGAAATAGATGTCCGTCGCGTCCGAAAAGACCGCCGTGATCTGCGCGAAGCCGTTGCGGCTCAACGAGCGCGTATATTCCAGGCCGGGGGTGCCGGCGAGCGCGGTTTCGATTGGAAACGACACCTGCTTCTCGACCAGCTCGGGCGAGAGGGCAGGCGCGCGGACGTTGATCTGGACCTGATTGTTGGTGATGTCCGGCACCGCGTCGATCGGTAGCCGGTAGAGGGAAAAGGCGCCGATGGCGGCGACGATGACGGTGAGGAGCAGGACTAGCCAGCGCTTCTCGACCGCCCAGGTTACGATACGGGCGATCATGGCTTAATCCTCGTGGCTCGCTTCGCCCTTGCCGATCTCGGCCTTGAGCGTGAAACTTCCGGTGGTGGCGATCTGTTCGTTGCCGGTCAGGCCCGACCGGACGATCACCGTGTCGCCCGACGCATCGCCGAGCTGGACCGGGGTCGCCTTGAAGCCGGTGGGCGTGCGCACGAACACGACCGACTTGCCCTCGAAACTCTGGACCGCCGTCGTCGGCACGCGGACCGCCCCGCTCCCGCCGCTGCCCGTGAGCTGCACGGCTGCCGTCACAGGCTCGCCGACCCGCCATTCGCCACCGCGATTGTCGAGGGTGGCGAGCGCAGGCACGAGCCGCGTCTGCGGATCAAGCGCCGGCGACACGAAGGTCACGCGGGCGGTCGCCTGACGGCCTGCCGCCTTCACCAGCACCGTATTGCCGGGACGCACCCGGCCCGCATCCTCGGGCTTGAGATTAAGCGCGATCGACACCTGGCTCAGGTTGGCGATGCGATAGAGTTCGGCATCCGCCGCGACCGTTTGTCCCAGCGTCACGGGGCGCGCAATGATCTGGCCCGAGATCGGCGCGGCAATGCCGAGCCGGTTGAGCCCGCCGCCGCCGACACCCGCCGCCGAAACCATGCTCTGCGCCTGCGTCAGGGCGATCCGCGCCTCCGTCGCCGCTGTGCGGGCGGCGATCAGATCCTGTTCAGGGGAGACTCTCTGCGCGAACAGCCGCTGTTCGCGCGCGAGGTTCGAATTAGCGAGCTGAAGCCGCGCCCGCGCCGCCTCGACCTCGCCCTTGATCTGCGCCGCCTCGCGGCTTTCGATGACCGCAATGGTCTGGCCGCGTCCGACCGATTGGCCGAGGTTACGGGTGAGCGCGACCACGCGTCCCGCAATTGCGGCCGAGACGACCTGCGTTCCCTGTGGGTCGCCCTCGATGATCGCGGGCAGCTCGATCGTCCCGGCCCCGCCGATGATCGGCCGTCCGACCTGGACGCCCGCTGTGGCGATCTGGTCGGCACCCAATGTGACGACGCCTTCACCGGCATGACCGCCTTCAGCACCGCCCTTTTCCGTGCCCGCTGCCGTCTCATTGGCAGCTGCGCCTTCGGCAGTTGCCTCGTTTCCGCCATCCTTGCCGCCGCAGGCAGCCAAGAGCAGGGCGAGCGACGCCGCGCCCGCGAGATAAAAGCTCTTCATCACTGATTCCCCCCATTGGGCGCACGAGCGGTCAGTCGCTCCACTTGCGCGCGGGCATTCTGGTAGTTGGCGAGCGCGTCGATCGCGGCGACCCGCGTGTCGGCGAGTGTGCGTTCCGCATCGAGCAATTCGAGCTGGCCGAATTTGCCTTCGCGATAGCCGATCCGTGCGATGCGGGCGGCCTCCTGGGCAGCCGCGAGCGCTGGCCCCGACGCCGCACGAGCCGTCGTTGCGGCATTGGCCGCCTGCGCCTGCGCGTCCGTGATCGCCTGTTCGATGTCGAGCGCGGTCACGCGGCGCTGCGCATCCGCCTGGGTCCGCTGCGCGGTCGCCTGTGCGATCGCCGCGCGACCATTGTTGAACACCGGGATCGGAATCGACACGGTGAACACCGCCGCCATGTCGTTGGTGGCTTCCAGGCGGCGGATCGCAGGACCGACATTGAGGTCAGGCACGCGATTGGCGCGCGCGAGCCGCACACCAGCTTCTGCGATGGAGAAATCCGCGTTCGCAGCCGCCAACGCCAAGGTGCCGGTCGTATCGACCGGCGCCACCGGGCCGTAGACGTTTGTACCCGGAAGCCGATCGAGCAGCGTGTCATCGAGCGCGCCGTCGATCGGCCGACCGATCCGGCGCGCCAGATTGGCTCGCGCCGCTTCCGCCAAACGTACCTGCCGCTCGACATTGGCATCAGCATTGATCCGAGCGACGTCAGCACGCTGTTGTTCGAGCGGGGAGGCACGCCCCGCCTGCACGCGGACACTCGCGGCGCGCAGCGCGTCGCTGGCAATCCGGGCCTGGTCGCGTGCCGTCGCCACCCGTCGATCGGCCGCGACCGCCTCGACATAGAGCTGTGTCACCTGAAGCCGGACGTCCGCCGCGATGATCGCGGCCTGAATCTCGGCCCGGGACAATTGCGCGTTGGCGACCGCGACGCGGGCGCCGCGCTTGCCGCCTAGCTCGATCGGGATTGCAAAGCCGACCGTGGATTCCGCGCTGCGGACCCCACGATACGGCCCCGAGCCCATGACGTTCTCGACCTGGCCCTGGACAACCGGGTTGGGCCGCAGTCCGGCGACCGTGCGGCCCGCACGGGCCGCATCGATCGCGGCTGTCGCCGCTTCGGCAGCAGGGGCCGAACCGCCCGCTGCACTGACCGCTTGGTCAAGCGTGTAGACCGGCGCGTCCTGCGCAGAAGGCGCGGACGGTCCGACCTGCGCATGCGCCATAGTGGCGCACGACGCTGCGGCCAGCATGGCCGCGAGGATACGATGCATATAAATGAAACTCCTGACGATGATCGAAAGGGGCGCGCCAACGCGCGCCCAAATCGGACGTCAGGCTTGAGGGGGCCTCAAATGAACCATGCCAGTGCGGCCATCGAGCGACGCAGAGGTGGAGATTGTCGGCTTGGGCGCCGTGAGTACGTGGGTCTGTTCCATCGTCGTGCGCGCAGGGGTACCAACGTCATGCCCATGACAGTAATTGTGATGGTGCGGGACGTTCTTGTCGGAATCCGACGGCACCTCGTCGATGTCCCCGGCGGTATGAACGGTAAACTCAACGCCCGCGATGCTTCCCCCCGCCAAATCGGCAGCATGAGCCATACCGGAGAAGCTGGTGAGGACCAGCATCAGGCATGTTAGAAGAGGCAAAAAGGCTCGCACGATTCATATTGTTACCACGGAGAGGTTTCCATGTCATTGCAAAAACTCGCGAGCCGGTGCCTTTGTGGCACGCCATGCCGGCCAGCTTTCCCGCAACAAGCGCCATGCCGAGCGCAGGAAGATCACGGCGATCAATCCTCCGATGATGTTCGGCCAAGCCAAGCCGGTCAGGCCGACCAATTCGGCAGCGGCGAGAACTCCGACGTTCGACGCGACATCACTGCGCGAGCACTCGAACATGCTCAACATGTTCACATTTCCGCAGCGGAAGCACCAGAGCAGCGCCAGGCAAATCAAGTTCGCAACCAGCGCGGCGCTGCCAAATCCGAGCATCAGGCCCGATGCCAGAGGAACGCCATTCGCAATCTTGTCGGCGATCTCGAAATGACCGCGACGCCGAAAGCCAGGATGATCCGTCCTTCGCCAGCGCCGCGCCCGCTTCCCTGCGCGTGCCCTGCGTTTTGCTGAATGACAGACTGATGCCGCGCGCATTGGCGCCCATCTAGCTAATCGGCCGAGCGTGGTGCTGATGAACCCACCCTTTGCTCGCAATGTTGCCGGGATGGATGATCCCACCACGGCAGTGCGGCACCTGGCCGCCGCGCGGAACTGTTCCAGCGCGCGTTGCAAGGCGCGAGCGTGGCCTTCCATGCCCGGCTTGAGGGAGCCTTTGCCAAACAAGGCACCTCGATCGCGGTGTGCCTGCTGGTGATCGACAAGCGCGCCGGTCCCAAAAGCACCGCCGTGATCAACCGGGCTACTGTTGCTGATCTGGTGCCCCTCCTCTCGAAGGTTCCACCGCGCCGTCGGGTCGCAACTGAATTGGCACTCGTGGCCACACTTCCAGTTTCGCCTGCCAAAATCACGCCCACCTTACTGGGCGGATTCCGCTCAGCCGCACCGAAACTGGCCGCAGCCAATTGCACCAGCGATGCCACTGACGCCATTTCTCTGGCCTACACCCATCGCGACACAATCGCCGATGCCGAACAGGCGGTAGGCGTCTATGTCGCCTATCGGCCCCAGCGCCTGATCTTCGAGAATGCGGCTGACCATCCTACTCAATTGGTGGAATCGGCGGCCATGGCCTCGGTGGCGCTGCCGGCCCCGAACTATGTCCCCCAGCTTCCAGCCAAAGTGGTCCGTGGCCATGTTCTCAGCCGCGCCCAGCTTGAAACGCTGGTCCACGCGCTCGATGCGACATCGTCTGATCTCCCCGGCCGCTATCGCGTGCCAGAACGTGGGCTTGAGCTGGTGCCGGATGCTGATGGCGCCAATTACCGGCGCGGCTTCTTCCTCGGCGACGGTACGGGTGCTGGCAAAGGCCGCCAACTCGCCTCGATCCTGATGGATCAATGGCTGCGCGGCCGCCGCCGCCATCTCTGGATCAGCGAGAGCAATGCCCTGATCGAGGATGCCCGCCGCGACTGGCAGGCACTGGGCGGCATTGCGCTCGACATTCAGCGTCTTTCCAAAATCAAGCCCGAGGCTAGGATCAGGCAGGCTGATGGCATCCTCTTCGCCTCCTATGCCACGCTGCGCAGCGGCACCGGCGAGAAGACCCGTCTCCAGCAATTGCTGGAATGGCTCACCCCGGATTTCGATGGCGTGATCCTGTTCGACGAGGCTCATGCGATGGGCGGTGTCGCAGGTGGTGAAGGACGGTTCGGTGCGACCAAGGGATCGCAGCAGGGCATCGTTGGCGTCGAATTGCAGAACCGCCTGCCGCGCGCCCGGGTTATCTATGCCTCGGCTACGGGGGCATCCGACGTGAACAATCTGGCCTATGCCGTCCGGCTTGGGCTGTGGGGCGAAGGCACGGCGTTCCCTGATCGCAACTCCTTTATCGCCCGCATCCGCGAGGGTGGCATTGCTGCCATGGAACTGGTCGCCCGCGAATTGAAGGCGATGGGCGTCTATACGGCGCGCGCGCTTTCCTACGCTGGCGTCGAATATAACATCCTGGAACACGCGCTAACCCCGCGCCAGATCGCGGATTTCGATGCCTATGCCGATGCCTGGGCGATCTTATGCGCAGCTGCGCATAAGATCGCTTATCACGAGGTCGCGATAATGTGAAGGAACGCGGCAGCGACGTGGATTCTCCTAATGCGGGGCGATGTTGCTGCGCATTATTTTGATTGCGAACCTCGGCGGTCTCTGGACCAGCTGAGGATAAAAGCATGTTGAAATTGCACGACGAGTTGATCGCCGAACTCTCGAATTTGCTCACGACGCAGAATTATAACCCGGTGGTCGTAGCGAACCATCGCCTGTACGCCCGCGCGTTTCTCGATTATCTGGCCGAGTGCGGCGTGCAGGTGGAAACTGTGACGCTGGCGCAGGTCGATCAGTATCTTGCCTATGCAGTTCAGGATTTCGAAGCCCAGTACGGGCGGCCTCCCTGTGCGCGCTGGCAGATGTTGCCCCGCACATCGATCAACAAACTGCTCCGGCTTGCCCAAGGCAAATGGCCGCCCGAGCCAGAGATGACCGAACCGGAAACCGCGTATCGGCAGGCGATCTGCTGCGAATACGAGGCATGGCTGCGCGACGAGCGCGGTCTGGCAAGCGCTTCCATCTCGGCGCTTCTGTGGGAGGCACGGAACTTCCTGCGATGGCAGTTCGAACGGGGCGGGGCGGCCAGCCTCGACACCTTGAGCATCGGGGAGGTCGATCTCTACATGGACATGCGCGCCCCTGGATTACGGCGCAAATCATTGGCCGATGTCGCTGAGCGGCTCCGGTCGGTGGTGCGGTATCTGCATCGGACGAGGCGCATCCCGATGGATCTCACGCCGCACATCATCGGCCCCATGCTCTACGCCTATGAAGACGTGCCCTCGACGCTGGACAGGCGCCAAATCGCCGCGGTGCTGGCGGCGACGAAGAAGGATGGATCGCCGCGGGGACTGCGCGATTTTGCGGTACTTCAACTGCTTGCCACATATGGGTTGCGCGAAGGTGAGATCTGTCGCCTTCGGCTTGAAGACGTGAACTGGCGCGGAGAAGCCCTGCGTATCCGTCACACCAAGACCAATGCGTACTCCTACTTGCCGCTATTGGCGCCCGTTGGTGAGGCGCTCCTCGACTATCTGCGTAATGGGCGCCCCCAGGTTGAGGGGCGGGAAATCTTCATCCGGTCCTGCGCGCCCTATATCGCAATGACAAACCTGTATGGCATGATCCGCGGGCGGTTGTCAGCCGCTGGCGTCGAGCCGCCGGGAAAGCGAGGAGCGCATGTCTTTCGCCACGCGCGGGCGGTCGAAATGCTGCGGGCGTCGGTCCCGCAAAAGATCATCGGCGACGTGCTCGGACATCGATCCACCGAATCCACCAACGCCTATCTCAAGCTGGCGACAGATGATCTCCGAGCCGTGGCGCTCGACGTGCCCGGATCGGAGGTGCTGCCATGAGCGCCTGGCACGATCCCGATCGCACGGTCATCGACGCCTTCCTGGAAAAATCGCAGTTCCGGCAGGGAAGCAGGCCGACTTATCGCTGGTTCCTTCGCAGCTTCGAGAATGTAGCCCAGCGTCATCCGGCGGTCGACCGGCAGATGCTCGAAGTCTGGCTGAAGGAAATGGAAAAACGTTGGCGAATGCCGACGCTGCTCAACCAGGTCTGCATTGTCGATCGCTTCCTCGACCACCTCGTCGAAATCGGGCTGATCGCAGATAATCCCGTTGCCGTGCTTCGCCGTCAATACAACGTCAAACAAAGCAAGCCGATCTGGCGAGCGCTGGCTTCCGCAAATCCCGACGGAGCCTTGGCCGCATTGCGACGCCCCGCGCCCTTCGGCAGCTCGCTGGGGGACTTCATGCGTGAGCATGTCGCGTTGATGCGGAGCCGGGGGTATCAGTATGAGACTCAGGCTCACTGGTTATTGCGGTTCGATCGGTTCCTCCAGGCGACCCCGGAACTGACAGGGGCATCGCTTGAGACGATGCTGGCGCGCTGGGCAACTGCCAAGCTGACCCGCAATCACGCGGCTGAATGCCAGAAGCTCGGGCGCCTCCTGACTAAGGCGCGGTATCGCCTTGATCCCAGCATCCCACCGAAACGCTTCAACGCCCGTCCCGAGCGGGAAGTGGCACGAGAGCATCGACGACCGCACATCTTCAGCCCGGCCGACGTTCGGCAGATGCTCGACGTTGCCCGCTCCTATCCGTCGCCGGACGCGCCGCTGCGGCCGATGGTTCTCTACACCATGGTGGTTCTGGCCTATTGTGCCGGACTGCGCCGTAGTGAACTCGCCGGGCTCGATCTGGGTGACGTCGATCTTCAATCAGACACGATCACAGTGCGGGAAACGAAGTTCTACAAGACCAGGATATTGCCGCTAACCGGCAGCGTCATGGCCGAATTACGGGCCTATATCGATGCAAGGCGGCGCGCTGGCGCCCCACAGGATCCTCGGTCCGGGCTCTTCTGGCACGAGCACTTCAATGATCGCTATACCCCGGTGACGGTCTCAACGATGATCACCAACGTCATGCGCCGTGCCGGGTTCAAGGCCCCGACCGGGCGGACAGGGCCGCGTGTTCATGACCTGCGCCACTCGATGGTCGTGAACCGGATCCTTCAATGGTATCGATCCGGCGTCAATCCGCAGGACAAACTGCGCTTCCTCTCCACCTACATGGGCCACCGGGACATCAACTCCACGCTGGTCTACATCACCGTCACGCAGGACCTGCTGCAGGAAGCAAGCGAGCGGTTCCGGACCGTCGGCGCCCGATGCCTCACGATGGAGGCGCGGTCATGACGAAGGGCAATCTCTTCCCCGCATTGTTGCGGGCGTTCTTTCAGGAATGGTTGGCTGAGCAACGCAGTGCATCTGTCCATACGATCCGGTCTTACCGCGACACCTGGCGGTTGTTGCTTCGGTTCATCGCGGAGCGAAAGGGCGGCGGGGTCGCGCGGATCATGCTGGCCGACGTCTCGGCCGGAGAGGTTCGCGCGTTCCTCCACCACACCGAGCATGGGCGCAGGGGCACGATCGGTACACGCAACTGCCGGCTCGCCGCGATCCGCAGCTTCTTCAGCTTCGTGGCTGACAAGGATCCCGAATACATCGCGCAATGCGCCGAGATCCTGACCGTCCCGCTCAAGCGGGAGCCTACCGTTGCACCCTGCTATCTCGAGCCGGAGGAGGTCGAAGCGATCCTTGCTCAGCCCGACCGGTCGACAATCGAGGGAATGCGCGACCACGTGCTACTCTCGTTCCTATATAACAGCGGCGCGCGCATCCAGGAGGCCCTCGACCTCTGTCCCGAGGCGATCCGGTTCGACGCACCGAACTTCGTGCGTCTTTACGGCAAGGGTCGCAAGGAACGTATCTGTCCACTCTGGCCGGAAACCGTGACGTTGCTCAGGAAGTTGTTGGAACGTCACCCGCGCGCGCCAGATCAGCGGATCTTCGTCAATCGATATGGTGAGCCGCTGGGCGCCTCGGGAGTGCGGTTCAAACTCGCCTCCTATGTAGGAAAGGCGTCAGAAACCGTGCCGTCGCTTCGGTCCAAAAATGTGACGCCGCACAGCTTCCGGCACGCGACTGCCGTTCACCTTGTCGCTGCCGGGGTCGACATCACCGTCATCCGCAGTTGGCTGGGACACGTCAGCCTCGATACAACCAACCACTACGCACAGGCCAATCTGGAGACCAAACGAAAGGCGCTCGAGCAGGTAGGGGCGCCGGCGGCGAGCAACGTGCCACCTTCGTGGAAACGAGAAGCCAGCCTGATGGAGTGGCTCGATGCCTTGTGAAATAATGTGAAGGACGTGGCGAAATGCTCAGCAGCTTTGCGGGCCTTCGCCACGTTCCTGCGCATTATCGCGACCTCGCGATAAGCGATCATCCACCGCAACCTTGAGGCTGCGCTGGGCGCGTCGGGCGTCACCGATCCGCTCGAAGGCAAGACCCTCAATGGCCAGGCGCTGTCGGCAGCCCGCTCGCGCTTCGAGAGCTCGAAGCGCTTCTTTGGCCAGCTCCTACTGTCGATGAAGCTGCTCTCGCTGCTGCCCGCTATCGAGGAGGCGCTGGCTACCGACCACAGCGTCGTCATCCAACTGGTCTCGACCGCCGAGGCCTTGCTCGACCGCCGCCTGGCCGATCTCTCCGCCGAGGACCGTGCCGAGATCCTGCTCGACCTTTCGCCCCGCGAGTATGTGTAATGTGGAGCTCCACATTACACATATTCTTTGCAGTCGCAGTTTATGTCGAGCGTGGCGGCGAGAGACGCAGGTTTCCTTCGGTTTTCCATGATTTCACTCCAGATAATTACGGTTCCCTCGACCTGAACAAGTCGAAGGAACCAACATGCGATCAAGATCATTATTGTCGTTTCGAGCGGCCCGGCTCCGGGTCGAAGACCCGCCCAGTCACGACGCTCTACTCACCGCATTCCTCTCCTCTCTGTCGCTCGACGAGAGGTCAGGCAGTGCGATTCTGTTTGGCGCTGCGGCCCGTCATTTCCTGCATTGGATGGAACTGCATGGGATCGCGATCCGCACGATCGACGATCGGACCGTTCGGCGGTTCGAGAAGCATCGGTGCCGTTGCCACCGGTATTCGGCGCAGCAGCCAGTCTATAAGGCGGACATTGCAGCGCGAGTCAGGCGCTTCGTCCGCTTCCTGGAGGATCAAGGCTACGTCGGTGTCGACGACGGGATCGACGATCTGCCACGGCACCTCGCCGACTATTTCGATGGGATCGATCGCTTGCAACTCGCGCAAGGACCGGCCCAGTCCTATCGATCCGAGGCCGAGCATTTCGCGGCCTGGCTTCGCATTGCGCGACGACAATGGGCCGATATCGATGACACGATCATCGACCAGTACGGCGCGCATGATTGTCGATGTCCGGTCTGGCGCAAGCGAGGCAAGCTTGTTGCCTCGGGCGCGAAGCGGCGGCGGCGAGGCGCTCGGCACTTCGTCGAGTTCTTGCGCGACCGCGGTGTCATCCCTTCAGTCGAACTGGTGTCGGATGACGACCCGCACATGGCGGCATATCTGGCATGGCTCAAGCAACACCGCGGCGCGACCGATGAGACGATCCGGCGCTACCGGGCCGATATCAGGCGGCTCGCGCCTATGCTCGGCGAGCCTTCACAATGGGATGCAGCCGTCCTCAGACGGGCGTTTCAACAACGAAGCAAGGAGACGCCGGGTTCGGCATCACTGCTCGTCACGATAATACGGAGCTATATTCGGTTCCTGGTCGTGCAGGGTATTTGCCGTCCAGCTTTGTTGCACGCGATCCCATCAGTGCAACGCTACCGTCTTTCGACGCTGCCCCGGCACGTTAACCCGGCAACGATCGAGCAGATCATCGGCGCATGTCCGACTGATCGCCCGGTGGAAGTTCGGGACAAGGCCATCATTCTCCTGCTCGCCCGGCTTGGCCTGCGTGCCGGTGATATTCGGGATATGCACCTCGACGATATCGACTGGCGCTCGGGCCACCTGACGGTCAAGGGCAAGACGCGTCGGCCTGATCGCCTGCCATTGCCTCAGGACGTCGGTGACGCGATCCTGGACTACATTGCCACGGCGCGTCCCAAGACCGCCGATCCGCATCTGTTCGTGCGCGCGCAAGCCCCGTTCCGTTCGTTCCGCTCATCGGCGGAGATCGCCGGCATCGTTGCACGCACGCATGAGCGCGGCGGGATCGAAGGCGTGCCGACCGGATCGCACATTTTCCGGCATTCGCTTGCCACCAACTTGCTGCGCGCGGGCGCAGGGCTGGAGTCCGTTGGAACGATCCTGCGCCACAGCTCGCCCGAGACCACCGCCATCTACGCCAAGGTCGACCTGCCGATGCTCATGAAAATCGCGCAGCCATGGCCGGGAGAACCGTCATGCTGAGCACGCAGATTGCCAGATACGTCTCGCTGTATCGCAGCTTGGGGCGGAAGTTCTCGGAACAGGAACGACTGCTGCGCCAATACGCCGCTTTCGCTGAACGCTTCGGTGACCGGCACACCCGAGTGCAGCGCATCTACGACTGGTGCCACACGGCAAGCTCGCAAAACGTGGCTCGCCATAGGTACGACGCTGCTCGTAACTTCAGCCTTTTCGCTCATGCCGAGGACCCAGACAACGAAGTCCCGCCTGTCGGCGTTTTCGGCCGGGGGAAGCGGCCACGTCCCACTCCGACCATAATCGAAGCGGACCAGGTGCGGGCGATCATGGCGGCGGCATTGAACGTTCCGCCCCATGGCACGATTAGCCCATACACGTACCATTACCTGTTCGGCCTGCTCGCGGCGACAGGTCTCCGGATTTCCGAGGCTCTCGCGCTACAGTGCAACGATCTGGTCGAGGATGGGCTGGTCGTCCGCAACGGCAAGTTCGGCAAGCAGCGACTGATCGCCTTGCAGCCATCGACGCGCCAAGCACTCGAAGCCTACATTGCGATCCGCGCGAAGCACCCGGCCAAGTGTAATGACCTGTTCGTCACTATCCGGGGGCGGGCGCCGCACAAGGTGCGCGCCCACGTCGTGTTCGTCAGGTTGGCCCGGCTTCTCGGATATCGTGGAGCAACCGGTACGGCAGGCATGCGACTCCACGATCTGCGACATACGTTCGCTGTTCGCTCGCTTGAGTCCTGCCCGCGTGACAGGGAGGCCATTGCCCACCACATGGCCGGTCTCAGTGTCTACCTGGGGCACGCGTCGATCGCCAACACGTACTGGTATCTCGAAGCCACGCCAGTGCTGCTGCGCGACATTGCGGCTGCAAGCGAGCAACTTTTTCAAGGAGAAGCGGCATGACGGCGCTTGCTCTCCATCTCTCGGCATATCTGCGGGAACATCTGCCGCGCGAACGCGCCGTCAGCCCGCACACGGTGAAGACCTATGCCAACTGCTTCGTCCTCCTCGTCCAGTTCGCTGCCGATCGGCTGAAGCGCCGACCGACCGATCTCGAGGTTGAGGATCTCGGCACAGACATGATCATGGCCTTCCTCGATCATGTGGAGATCGGCCGCGGCAGCTGCGTGCGGACCCGCAATGGCAGGCTCGCCGCGATCCGATCCTTCTTCCGATACATCGAGTACCGGATTCCAGCCTGCCTCGATCAGGCACTCCGTGTCAGAGCAATCCCGACCAAGAAGACAGACAAGGCGCTGATCGATTACCTCGACCGGGCCGAGATCAAGGCTTTGCTCGATACACCCGATCCCCGGACACGCCTCGGCACCCGTGATCGCGCGATGCTGCATCTTACCTATGCTGGCGGACTGAGGGTGTCGGAACTCGTAACGCTGCAACTGGGCGATTTCCCGGACCGCTCCCTGTCCACCATGCACATCATGGGCAAAGGGCGACGTGAACGGGTCCTGCCGCTGTGGAAGGAGACCCAGATCGCATTGCGCGCATGGCTTGCGATCCGGCCTCAAGTTGAGGTCACCGAGATTTTCCTCAATGCCAACGGGCAGCCGATGACCCGCGACGGATTTGCGTTCCGATTGGCCGAGCACGTCAAGACGGCAGCGACGAAGCAGCCGTCGATCCTTGGGAAGCGCGTCACACCCCACGTGCTTCGTCATTCTTGCGCGATGCACACGCTCGCGGCGACGGGGGACATTCGCAAGGTCGCATTATGGCTCGGCCACGCCAGTATCCAGAGCACCGAGACCTACTTGCGCGCCGATCCCGAAGAGAAGCTGCAGATTCTCGCAGCCCACGGTGCCCCTGCGATCAAGCCGGGGCGCTTCAAGCCGCCTTCCGACGCCTTGATCACAATGCTCACCGACGTTCGAAGGCGGGCCTGACCCGTCTTCGAACACTCCCTCTAACCCGCATATTATCTGGAGTGAAATCATGGAAAACCGAAGGAAACCTGCGTCTCTCGCCGCCACGCTCGACATAAACTGCGACTGCAAAGAAATCGTGGCGGATTATCTCGACAATGCGTTCCCGACCCGCGCCATGGAAAGCTACTGGGACGAGGACGGCAATGAGCGTTCACGCCCGATGGTCGATGAGGCGGGCAATCCGGTGCATTCGCAGGAGGCCTTGCGGATCAAGGCTGAAACGCTGGAACTGCTGGGCGCACTGCCGCCGATCGTCCCCGCGCTCGATGCGATCATCTCTCGCTTCGGCACCGATGCCGTGGCCGAGATCACCGGTCGCACGCGCCGCCTGGTGACCTTGCCCGACGGCAGCCAGCGGCTTGAATCGCGCACCGCCAACCAGTCGCTTGCCGATGCCAATGCCTTCATGGGTAGAGCCAAGCGCATCCTCGTCTTCTCAGATGCCGGTGGCACGGGGCGCTCCTACCATGCGAGCCTTGATGCCAAGAACCAGCAGCGCCGGATGCACTTCCTGCTAGAGCCGGGCTGGCGCGCCGACCGCGCCATCCAGGGGCTTGGCCGGACCAACCGAACGCATCAGGCGTCGGCTCCGGTGTTTCGTCCCGTCACCACCGATTGTCGTGGTGAACGGCGTTTCATCTCGACCATCGCCCGCCGATCCAGCGCTGGCTCAACCGTATTCTGGCGCTGCCCATCGCGCTCCAGAACGCCGTCTTCGATGAATTCCTGGGGCTGGTTGAGGCGCGGATCGATGCGGCTCGCAAGGCAGGCACCTTCGATGCCGGCGTCGAGACCTTGGTGGCCGACAAGCTGGCCATCATCGAGGAGCGGATCCTGCGTGAGGATGCCAATGGCGCCTTGACCCAGCTTCTGACCCTCGAAGCGCAGTGGGCGCCCAAGGTCACATCGCTTGCCGAGATCGTGAAGCGCATCGGCCCCAAGACCCGGCTGCTGCGCAATGGCCGCTCTTCGCGCGTGGCGCTGTTGATGCCAGATCGCACGCGCCTGATGGACGATGGCACACCAGTTGCCAGTTTCACGCTGCATCGGCCTAGTGGGCGAAGCTGGCTCACCGCCGACGAACTTGCCGAGAGCCATTGGGACGATTGCGAGCGTGAGGTCTTCGAGCAGTCTTGGCAGACTGAGGCCGATGATCTGGCGGCCAAACCCTATACCGAGCGCTTCTATCTTGCGACCGGCCGCCTTCTGCCGATCTGGAACCTGCTGGGCGATGAGGCGCAGGTCCGCCGCCTCGTCACCCAGGATGGCCGGTCTTTGCTCGGCCGCATCGTGCCCGCCGAGGCGGTCAACATGCTGCTCGACAAGCTGGGTATCGGTGATCGGATTGCGCTGTCGCCCGACCAACTGGTGGAGGCCGCGCTGGCAGGTAAGGTGGTGCCTATCGATGCCTTGTCTGGCACCAGCCTCAAGCGTTCGCGTGTGAATGGCGAACAGCGGCTTGAGGTCATCGGCTTTGATCCCCGCGCTTTGCCTTCGTGGAAGGCCAAAGGCTGTTTCACCGAGATCATCGCCTATCAGACCCGGCTGTTCATGCCGGTGAACAGCGCCTGCGACATCGTGGCGGCACTGGCGGCTTAGCGGCTGCTCAGAGAGAAGCCTTCAAGCTGCGGCGTTGCGCACGCCGCGCTTGATGCGCTTGCCAACAGGTAATGCCGAGCCTTCGTGCCGCGTATCCTGCGCAATGGCTTTCGGGGCCGTCATGCGGAATGATCGCAGAGTTGCGACCTCCTCAGGATGACGGGCCAGAATTTCGATCAGGCCTACCGCCGCGTCGCTCGGCGGCGTGCGCCCGCTTTCATACTTCTGGAACGCCCGCTTGCCGCCGCCGATGATGACGCCAGCCTCTTCCTGGGTCAGGCCCAGCTTCTTGCGCACGGTCTTGATGCGGGCGGCATAGGCCTCGCGCAGTTCCTTGAACGCTTCGTTATAGGCACGCAGATCCTCGCCACTATGAATGGCATCGCCATCGCCTTCGGGATACCAGCCCGGCACCTCGACGACGCGCGAGAGCGAGCCGACGCACACCGTCTGCGGGCGCGTGTCGCGGCGCAGTTCCTGCCCCGTCTCGGGGTGAATTCGCGTCTCGCTCATCTCAAACCTCCTTGAAGGATGTCAGCACGACATCGATCAGCGTCTCGCCGGCAAACTTCAGATACAGCCACAGGCCATCGCAGGGGATGTTGTAGGTGTCGTGCCACAGCCGATGGTTCGGCGGGTTGTGCGCTGTCTCGGACTTGATGAAATCGCCCGGTTCCAGCGCCTGCACGACATCGACAATATCCTCGAGCGAATAGCCGATCTTCTGGGCATCGCGGGCCGCCTTGCTCGTGATCTCAAGCGTGTCCACATCGGCGAACTTGGCCTGGATCGCTTTGAGGTCATGGTGCGGGGTCCGCTTTACCGGCATCTCTAATACACCTTAAAGGTCATTTTTCAAGAGGCGCATTTGCAAGGCTGCACGGGGGAATCGGCCATACAAACTGTTCGGATTGCTGCCTTAGCGCCCCACGCGCCGTGAGGAAACAAACGCCCAGAGAAAAGGGGAAAGCCATGGGGGCGAGGCCCCCTGGAGGCGAAAGCGTCTCCATGATCCGGGCCTCTCGACCCCAGCGCGGGAGACCCTATCATGCAGTCCACCACCCTGACGCACGCCAAGCTGCGTCTTTCCGAGAACAATGTTCGCAAGGCCAATGGCGACGCGGGCCTTGAGGCCCTGGCCGCCAGCATTGCCGAACACGGCCTGTTGCAGCCGCTGATCGTCAGCCCCTCGGCGGGTAAGAAGACGCTCTACGATGTCCATGCCGGTGGCCGCCGCTGGCGGGCAATCGGCCGGTTGATCGAACGCGGCGTGCTTCCCAAGGATTACGCCATCGACGTGCGTCTTTGCGAGAACGAGGATGCCGTCGCGCGCGAAATCAGCCTCGCGGAAAACCTGATCCGCGAAGCCATGACGCCGGCGGATGAGGCGCGGGCCTATCGCGACATCGTCGATAGCGGTGCTGATGCCGAAGCTGTGGCGCGTCGCTTCGGCGTCACCGTTCGCCATGTGCAGGGCCGCTTGCGCCTTGCCGATCTGGCCGAGCCGATCTTCGCGGCGCTCGCCGATGGTGACATCACGCTCGATGTCGCCATGGCCTATGGTTCGACCGGCGACCGCGAGCGGCAGGCAGCGGCGTGGGAGCGTCTGTCGACGAGCTGGCAGGCCGACAATCCCCAAGCGATCCGCCGCGCGATTGCTGAGGAAAGCCTCTCGGCCGATCATCCCATCGCGCGCTTTCTCGGTGAGGCCGAGTATGTCGCTTGCGGTGGCCGGATCGAGCGCGATCTTTTCGCCGCGGAGGGCGAAGGCTGGTGGCTCGATGGCGATCTCGCCATGGACCTCGCCGCCAAGAAGCTGGCGTATGAGGCCGAGGTCGCCGAACTCGGCTCCAAGCTCGCCTGGGTGAAGCCCACGCTGGCCACCCATGTCACCTATGACGAAACCAAGGATCTCCATGCCTATTGGCCGCGCCGGGCCGAGCCCAGCGCTGAAGCACAGGCCCGCATGGACGAAATCTCGGATCGGATGACCGAGATCGCCGAGATCCTCGACGCGCCCGATGACGGCGATGATGTCGAGGCGCTGGAGGCGGAATACAATGCGCTCGATACCGAGCATGATCGGCTTGCCGACACCGAATTGCTCATCCCCGAAGAGGACAAGCCCAACGTCGGCACCTTCCTCGTGCTGGGCAAGGATGGGCAGCCGCGCCTCCTCGAAACCTACTACACCTCGGCCAAGCCCGCGCGGCGGCCCTCCGCTTCGGGCGAGCCCGTGGGCGGCGACGAGATCGAGGGCGACGAACTCGCGCCTTCGGCCAGCCTGCCACGCTCGCTCGAAGAGCAGATGGCCAAGGATCGCCGCGACGTGCTGGCGCTCCACATCGCCCATGATCCGGCGCTGGCGCTCGATCTCGCGATCTTCAGCCTGGCCCGCGACCACGCCGGCCATTTCGGCCATTCGGACACGGGCTGCACCATCCGCATCACCGACCGCAACGAGCCATCGGGCCTGACCGGCATTCCGGCGGGCCCCGCTGTGACCGAACTCGAACAGCAGCGCGCCAGCCTGCCCAATGACTGGGCGAGCGAGGAGGACAGCTTCGCCTCCTTCCTCGCCTTCCGGTCGCTGGACGATGGCGTGAAGGCGGGTTGGCTCGCCTATGCCGTCAGTCAGAGCCTCAAGGCGAGCCTTGCGAGCGGCATGCACGCCTGCACCTTCCAAAGCCGCTTGGGCGCCGAGATCGGCATCGACATGGCCCAGCACTGGCGGCCGGGTGCGGAAAACTTCTTTGACCGGATCAAAAAGGCGCAGATCCTTAGCATCCTCGGGCAGTTCGATCCCGAAATCGCCCTGCGCTATGCGGCGGCGAAGAAGTCTGAACTGGCGACGGCTGCCGCGCGCCTGTGTTCGGGCGACACGATCATCGAGCCGGAGATCAAGGCCAAGGCGCTCGCATGGGTTCCCGATGCGATGCGCTTTGACGGCGTTGCGGGTGATCTGATCGACAGCGGGATAGCCCTCGACGACGGGTATGAGGATGCCGGGGACATGCCGCTCGACGCGGCCAACCAGAACGATGTCGACGACCCGCTCAATCAAGCGGCCTAACCCTCAACCTCAAACAGTCACCGAACCGATCCTCCATCCGCGTCAGAGCGGGAGGAGGATCGCTTGTCCGTGAGCACAGCTCGGATCAGGAGGAGAACATTCCATGAAGCCCCGTCACGACATTTACGCCACCGTCACCGCCCAGCTTGTCGCCGCGATCGAATCCGGCGCGGGCGAATGGCGAATGCCCTGGCACCATTCCGGCGCGCCGGTCATGCGCCCGACCAGCGTGGCTGGCCGGCGCTATTCCGGCATCAACCGCCTTGTCCTCTGGGCCACGGCCGATGCCTGCGGCTATGCCTCGGGCATCTGGGCGACCTATCAGCAGTGGCGCGCCCATGGCGGACAGGTTCGAAAGGGTGAGATCGGCACCCACGTCATCCTCTGGAAGAAGGTCGAGCGCGGCGATGCCGCCGTGGAAGCTGGCAGCGAAGGCGACAGCCGCGCCCGCTTCTTCGCGCGCAGCTTCGTCGTCTTCAACCTCGATCAGGTGGACGGCGCCGAGGAGGCCACCGAGAAGGAGGTCGCGCCCATCAGCACCTCGGTCGCCGATGCGCTGATCTTCCTCGAAGGGCTCGGCGTCCCGGTCGAATACGGCCTGCACGACGCCTATTATCGCCCCGACATCGACAAGGTCTTCATGCCCGAACGCACGGCTTTCGACCATGACCTCGACCTCGTGTCCACACTCGCACATGAGGTCACGCACGCGAGTGGACATGTGGACAGGTTAGCCCGTGAGACGCTGCGCGATTATCATAAGGAGCGCAGCATTCGCGCGCGCGAAGAACTCGTGGCCGAGCTAGGCGCCAGCTACCTGATGGCGGATCTGGGCATCACTTATACGCCTCGGCCTGATCATGCCGCCTACCTTGCAAGTTGGCTGAGCGCCTTGCGTCACGATCCCAAGGCAATTTTCAACGCCGCCGCGCAGGCGCAGGCCGCCGCCGACTGGATCCACGCGGCGCACAAAGCTGCGATTGCGCCTCTGGCGATTGCTGCATGAGGCGGGCTACAGCGCCCGCGCGCCTCTGGCCCGATGGCGCACAGGTTGCTTGTCGTCCATTGTCAGGCATTCCGCCTGCCGAATGGCTTCGGGCCTACACAGCCATGGTGGCGTCGATCCGCACCGGCATGGTTCGAGAGATGCGATCCTTCGCGCCCGTCCACCGCTGGCGCGGGACGGCGCAAAGGGTGCTGCTGCGCAATCCCTATGCCGACATCGGCCTGACCTGCTTCGACAAGCAAGCCGCTGTCTGGATCGGCGAGCGGATCGACCGTGACTACCGCATCCGCTGCGAATGGAGCGATGTCTCTGTGCCGGCCCGTCACTGGCTCGCCAGCATCGCGCCGACTTTTGCGGCCTGCGCCGAGCGCCTTGGCTTTGTCCCCATCGACACACCCATCGATCAGCCTTGGCTCGAAGCCGCCTGATCGCGTTCCTTCAGGAGATCCCTATGTCCCCCCGACTGCCTACCTCTGGCAAATGGCGCGAAGGCAGCCTTGGCCGCACCACTGCTGACTGGCCTTTCGATTGGGTTGCCGAAATCACGGCGATCGACCCTTTGACCCACAGCTACACCTGCATAGCCACGGTCCGGCAGGCCGGAACCCGCCGCTACGACGAGGCGCTATCCAACCTGCGCCTGATGACCCGAGCGCCCGCCATGTTCCGGATACTGCAAGCTGTCACCCAAGTGCTAGACATGAGCGATCCAGACCACGATGCCTTTGTCGATAGCGCCGCGGATTGCCTTGATGCGCTGCTTGAGCAGCAGGAACCCTTGCGGGCTCTGCTGAACGAATTCAGGACTGTGCAAGTGCCTGTGGCAGTCAATGATGTGAGTGACGCGTCATGCGACTCCGATTTGCGTTAGCCGTCAATCGCTACAGTCAGTTTCTTGCGCCGTGTTGCCTTCGGTTTGGGTGCAAGCGCAGACGCGGTTTCGACCACCGCCTTCGGCTTGCGGCCAAGCCCGATCTTCACCGCCAGTTCCTTGCGCTTGGCGGCATAGTCGGGCGCGACCATGGGGTAGTCGGCGGCCAGGTTCCAACGGGCGCGGTATTCGGCCGGGCTCAGGCCATGATCCGTCGACAGGTGCCGCTTGAGCATCTTCATCTTCGCGCCGCATTCGAGGCAGGCGATGGCATCGGCCTTGACCGACGAGCGCACCGAAACGGCAGGCTCGCGTTTCTCCTCCACCGGCGCGGGGGTCTGACCCAAGCCCGCAAGCGAGGCATAGACCGACTGGATCAGCAGGGGTAGTTGGTCAGCCGCAACGGCATTGTGGCTGACATGGGCGGATACAATATCGGCAGCCAGGGTCAGCAGCGTTTCGTCGGCCATAAAAATAACGCCCTCATCCATTCGGTGACAATTGTTTCATAGCGCAACTTTATGTGATCGCGATGATCCGGCATCCAGAAATCCCCCATAAATAGATTGGGGTTCCTCTCGAATTGATGGACCAATCTGCGCTTGCACCCTTTCTCGCAAGGTGCGTTCAATCCGCCGGACAATCAGGGTGTCAAAGAGTGGAGGTGGAGGCGGCGGTGCGAGCAATTCCGCTCGCCCGAAAGGTTACGCCTCATGCTCACCGACAGCGAACGCTTCGCCTTCACAGCCCGGCGCATTCACGGCTTTGCCAGCACCGGTAATGCCTATGACGCGACCCAGACCGATGATCGGATCTCCAGCGGCGACACGCTGCTGATCCTGCCCGAGGGCGTTGTCGGCGTGGCCCATTGCTGGCCCTTCGCCGTCACGCAAATGACGGGCAAACTCCACGGCGTTCAGCCGAAGGCGCATGAAGCGCTGGGCGATTTCGCTGCTGCTTTCAACATCAACACCGCCGACATCGAAGCCGCCATTGCGCTTGCCATGGCGCTCGGCTTCGCCATCGATCCCGCGCTGGCCGCGCTCATCGCGCCCATCGCCTGACGCCCATCCACCGGAGAACCATCATGCTGACCACCGCTACGCCGGCGGGCGCTGACGCGCGCCTGGAACAGATTGCCCGGCTCAATGACCGCACCCGCCTTGGCCTCGACCGCAGCGCTCGCGTAGTCATCACCCGCAATTGCCTCGAACGCCTGGCTGAGGCCGAAGGGGCGCCCGAGGAGACCATTGTCCTGCAAGCCCGCCTGATGGCGGCCTTTCGGCATTGCACCTTCTCGGAAGACAGCCCCGAGCGGGACTTTGCCGCTATCGAGTTTCTCGGCCGCAAGGTGTGGATGAAGATCGATTATTACGACGCGGCGATGGAGTTCGGCTCGGAGGATCCTGCCGATGCCTCGATCACCACGCGGGTGATGACCATCCTGCTTCCCGAGGATTACTGATGTGCGGGCAGCTTGTCGTTGACCGCGCCCACGAAAGGTTCGGCGCCGAGGTCACCATCGCCGACCTCGCGCGCCATTCCTTTCCCGACTTCAACTGCAACATCGTCCACATCTACGAGGTCTGGGCGCGACTTGAGGAGGACTGGCGTTTCGAGCTCGATCGCGATGCCAGCACGTTGGAATATGCCACGGGTGTATCGGCGCGCTTCAAGGACGGCTCGACCCTCCACATCAGCGCCTGGGCCGATTGCTGCGACGGCTCTGGCTGCCGCCATTGCCGCGGCTGAGCCTATCCTTTCAGGAGCCTTCGATCATGCGCTTTCAACCCACCGCTGAGACGCTGGCCATCGTCGCCCGCCTCGGAGGTCATTGGAATGGTCGCTATGCGCTGGTGCCGTGCCCGGCGCATGAGGATCGCACGCCTAGCCTGTCGATTCGGCAAGGGCGGCATTCGATCCTCGTCCATTGCTTTGCCGGATGCGATGGCGCGGATGTCATGCGGGCCGTCCGGCATGTGCTGGGGCATAAAGTCGGCAGCCAGCGGGCCTTGCCCGTGCCAGCCAATGACCGGCCCGCGCCGTTTCAGCACCTATGGTCCGAAGGGGTGGCGATCGAGGGGACACTGGCTCACCGCTATCTGTTCGAGATCCGGGGCATCAGCTTGAAGCCGCCTGATGTGCGGTTTCACGCTGCTTGCCCGATGGGGCGCGGCCCATCGCCCAGACGCCTGCCAGCCTTGCTGGTCGGCGTCTTCCGAGCGCAGCGCCTGATTGCCATTCAACGCTTGTTTCTGGACCCTGCAACTGGCCAGCGCACGCATCGCATGATGCTGGGCAACTCGCGTGGCGGAACCTGGCCTGCCAGCTTCGCGGGCGACACCATGCGTATCGCGGAGGGTTTTGAGACAGCCTGCGCCTATCGCCAACTTACAGGCCGCGAGGCTGGCACCTGCTTTGGTCTGCGCAACTATGCTGGCTTCGCCGTCGGTTCTGGCATCCGGCAGGTCGTCCTCCTGCCTGACAACGATCAAGAGGGAATGCAGGCGGCAGGCGCTGCGATCGCGGCGCGGCAATCGCCCCAGCAGCCCTCCAGGCTTGAGCGCTGCCCTTCTGGTTTCAACGATTGGGCGGATGCGCTTCGTCTGGGTGGCGGAGCCAGGACTGCGGCCTGACCATCAAGTCAAATTTGCCGCTGGCGGTAATCGCCGCGGCAGGCACGCATGGCTTTGCCGATGGCTTTGTTGGTCGCCTCAAGGTCGAAACGCTCTGGATTAAACTTCTTGCCGGCCCAGAGACGCATGGCTTTGTGCTCTTCATGCTCGGGGTCAAGCCATGCCTCCAAAAAGTCGGCATAGCCGGGGTATCCGCCCACATCTTCTGGCGGGCCTGCCCGCTCGCCGGTGGTGCAGCGCGGATACTTGACGCCGTCTTCCTGCTCGGCCCGGCACAATACGAGCTTGTGCTGCCAATCGTCGCCAAAGTCGTACTGGTAGGTGATCGTGAGTGTCGCATCGACCTCATAGGGAAAGGTCAGATCCTTGAGCTGGACTTCGGTCGCCTCGAACACCCGAGGGCCGTAGGAGGAATCCTCGATGGCCTCGGGCGCGCCGATGGTCAGGCCCCCGACATGGAACTGATGCAGGTGGCTGTCGGTCCACCCGAAGGCTGCCTGCAACACCTCGTGAAGCTGCGCAAAATTGAGATCACTAGGCAATTCCAGCGTGCGAGTGATCTCGGGCTCGATGCCGACAATCCGGGCTTCGACGCGAATGATGTAGGCGTAGGGATCATAAGGCTTGGACATAACTCAACATTGCCTGTGGCTGGCCATTGCTGCAAGCATGATGCGCAGCAAGCGCAGACCATAGAAAATACGCCCCTTTTGGCCTAATCTGAAAAACTATGGAACCCGACCGCCCCCTATCTCCACTGACTTGGCATCGCGGACCGAGATCGCAGTTCAATCTCGATCACGACCATGGACTTTATGCGCTGTTCTTACGCAACGGTGCTGAACTGAAAGGCATCACCCCCGGTGAAGAGGGCTTGCTCTACATCGGTCTTGCAGCGAACCGTAAGGGCCTCAAAGGTCGCTGCCATTTCAATGCGTCGACACGAAATCACTCTCCGCGAAAGAGCTTGGCGGTTCTGCTCATGGAGAAATTGACGCTCGAGCCTGTCTTGGTAGTGAAGCCCGCTTCTCGAAACACCTGGAGCTTGGCGCCGGCCTCCGAGCAACGGCTGACGGCTTGGATGCTGGAGAACCTGGAACTGGCGCCTTACCACTGCTCTTACCCGGAGCCCCTCGAGACAGAATTGATCGGGCGCTTTGCCCCACCGCTTAATCTCGCCAATTGTTTGCAATCGGCGCAACATCAGCGGATCTCGGCTGCCCGTGCCGATGTGCTCGCGAGGCTGGAGGGCGTAGCCCATCCTTTATCTGCTAATGAGCCAACATCAGGCTCGCCTATCAGCATGCCGATTCAGGCCGAGCGGCGCCCATCGCCAATTCGTTCGAGCCTGGACAGTGCCGAGGCCATTGCTGCTCACTTCGGGCTTAACCCCAAGACATACCGGCAACGCCTCCGCCAGGACATTGCATGGTATCAGAAGCCTCAAGTCTGGGCGTTTTCTCCGGGTAGCCAGGAATGGCACGATATGATCGCGGTAGCCGAGAGCATGGCCGGGCGATCTCGTTGAAGTCCTTGGCGGCAATCAGCAGGTACCAAAGGCGAGAGGGAAATGGCTGGGTGAACCCGAAAGGAGCCCAAGACCCATGTTCACCGTTCCCGAACTACCCGCGCCGGGCTCGCTTGCCGATCCCGGCTTTCTGGCCAGCGCCGCTGGCGAAAGTTGGATCGGGGCGCTGGCCGAGAAATTCCCGCACACTCGCTACTGGCGGGATCGATCCGATTGCTGGTCGCTCAAAAGCCTCAACGCCTTGGCTGCGAAGATCATCGATGCCCGCTATGACGGCAATGCCGTCGAGGAGGTCATGGAGGCCGAGTTCCCGCCCGCGGAGTTCGGCCAGACCTGGTATCACGAGGTCGCGCCCCAGTTGCGCTCGAACCTCGCAGAGGCTGGGCTGGATGACGATGACGATGCCATCGACGCCGTCCGCTATGCTTGGGAAGATCACGCCGCCGAGCGTGATGACAGCAGCGTGGCCGATCTCTTCGCCAGCTATGACCGGTGCGAATTGCTGTTCCGCTTCAGCGCCGAGCGCTGGCTCGATGATGCTCTGGTCTTCTCGCACCGCCCATGGCCCGAGACGAGCGAGCTGGCCATCACCGCCAATCTGCAATTCGCGCTGAACAACCTCGGCTACACTATCGGCGAGTTCCGCAAGGCCAGCGGCAACCGCCATCCGGCTCACAGCGCCTTGCCGCGCAACGCAAGGCGGCGGCGCACGCCGATCATCAGCCACGAGCAGCTTGCCGAAATCATCGACAATGCCTGCTCGACCTCATTCCTCTTCTGCCTCTACGCAATCGTGCCGATCCCGGAGCTGATTGCGCTCGACCTCAGCCGCCCCGTGACCTTCGAGAAATGCTGGGTGGCAACAATGGACCCGACCAATGGCACCTTCTTCGACGTGTCGGCCAACGGGCCGGTGACCGTGAAACCGGAGGACGGGCGCTTCCTGTCCGGCGGACATCTGCGCTGGTCGCCAGAGAACATTTGCGGGCTGCACACGCCCCACTATTATGCGCCCATTTCCAATCAATGAGCTTCAGGAATTTCAATAATCGTCTTCGTCGCTGCTCATTGCGTCGTTGAATTGCTCGACAATCGCCTCGGGGTCATTGTCCGCGTATCGTGTCTCAATCAGATCGATAATGTCGTCTGGATTGACACAGGCGTGCTGATTCTCAACCTCAATGACTTTGCCAAATGAAATGAGCGCAGGGGCAGGGTTGCTAACCTGTCTTATTCACCGCGGCGGGTGAGAGGGTTGGCGGGAGTGGCGTAAGCGATTGCTTTGCAGTAGGAAAATGGGTGTCTAGCCCGGCTTATTCACCGCGTTGGGCCGAGAGGGTTGGCGGGAGTGGCATAAGCCTCTGATCTGAATTAGGAACTGGGTGTCTAAGCCGAACCTGCCGCAGGGCAGAAGATGCCACAGGCCACCCCGCCATGACCGACGATACTGCAAACCCATTCCGATTCCCAGCAGTGCGCAGCCGGAAAGTCACAGCCGCCTTTGATGGTGGTCGGCTGACCTCGGACGGCGGCGTCCTGCTACTGGCACAGGCTGAGCGCGCGATGGGCATCTGCCGTCGGCTTGCCGCTTGCATAGCCGACCCGCGTGACCCTGGCCGGGTGATCCATGCGCTGCCCGACATCCTGCGCGCCCGGGTGTTCGCGATCGCTTGCGGATACGAGGATGCCGACGATCTCGACGCCCTTCGCGACGATCCCGGCTTCCGCCTGGCGCTGGGCAAGCTGCCGGGCTCCGGTGCCGGGCTTGCGAGCCAACCCACGATGAGCCGCTGGGAGAACGCGCCGACCACGCGCGAACTGGCGAAGTTGATGGCCGCCATGATCGATATCTACTGCGCCAGCTATCCCACTTCGCCGGCGGCGGTGACGTTGGATATCGATGACACCTGCGATGTCGTCCACGGCTATCAGCAGCTCTCGTTCTGGAACGGGCACCATGGCGAGCGCTGCTTCCTGCCGATCCACGTCTACGACACCGCCAGTGGCCGGCCGGTGGCGATGCTGCTTCGCACCGGCAAGACGCCATCTGGCGCCGAAGCTGCTGGCCACATCCGGCGTCTGGTGCGTCACATCCGCCGGCACTGGCCCGATACCCACCTCACCATCCGCGGTGACGGGCACTATGGCCGCCCCGAGGTCATGGCGTTCTGCGAGGCGTACGGCATCGATTACGTGTTCGGCCTGCCAACCAACGCTGCGCTGCGGGCCGATCCCGCCATCGTCGCCGTCGCCGATACCTGCGCGGTCAAGCGGGCCGAGGAGCAGCGTGTGATCCTGCGAAACTATGCCGAGACCCGCTACGGCGCCAAAAGCTGGAAGGGCCAGCGCCGCGTCGTCGCCCGGATCGAGGCCAGCACGCTGGGCATGGACATCCGCTATGTCGTCACTTCGCTGACCCAAGGCTCGGCCGAGCACATCTACGACACGCTCTACTGTGCCCGCGGCCAGGCCGAAAACCTGATCAAGCGGCACAAGACCCAGCTCGCCAGCGATCGCACCTCGTGCCGCTCGGCCAATGCCAACCAGATGCGCCTCATTCTGCACACCGCCGCCTACTGGCTCCTGTGGCGGATCCAGCAAGAAATCCCAAAATCTGCCGCGCTTGCCGTCGCCGAGTTCGCAACGATCCGCCTCCGGTTGCTCAAGGTCGCCGCCCGCGTCATTGAATCCGCAACGCGCATCCGCATCGCCTTCGCGTCAGCATGCCCCGATGCCGCCACGTTCAAGGCCGTCGCCACCAACCTTCGGCCTGCTCCTACATAGCCCGCGCGGCCGTGCCGCCGAACCGCAAGCCCCCCTCCATTAACCCCGAAAAGCCCATCGATCCCACCGCGGTGAAAAACACCGCCAGAGGCGCTCGTCCGGATCACATCACCGAAAACGCATCGCCACCCAACAAGCCCGGAACCTCAGTCTCATGAATAGGCCGGGCTAGACCAGTCCTTCAGCGAGGCAATTTATGCCACGGACCACACCCGCCGGGAGCGATGATAGCGCACCGGGATTTTCGTTTCCAGCGGTTGGCGGCAAGAAGGTCACAACCGCGTTCGACGGTGGCCGGCTGACCTCTGACGGCGGCGTTCTGCTGCTGGCGCAGGCCGAGCGCGCGATGGGGATCTGCCGGCAGCTTGCTGCGTGCATCGCCGATCCGCGTGACCCGACGCGGGTGATCCATCGCCTCGATGACATTCTGCGTGCCCGTGTGTTCGCGATCACGTGTGGCTATGAGGACGCCGATGATCTCGATGCCCTGCGCGACGATCCGGGCTTCCGCCTGGCGCTGGGCAAGTTGCCGGGATCGGGCGCGGGGCTGGCCAGCCAACCGACGATGAGCCGCTGGGAGAATGCACCGACCACGCGTGAACTGGCCCGGATGATGGTCGCGATGATCGGCGTTTACTGTGCCAGCTATCCGGCCCCACCGGCGGCGGTGACGCTGGATATCGATGACACGTGTGATGTCGTGCACGGCTATCAGCAGCTCTCGTTCTGGAACGGACATCACGGTGAGCGCTGCTTCCTGCCGATCCATGTGTACGATACCGCGAGCGGGCGGCCGGTGGCGATGCTGCTGCGCACTGGCAAGACGCCGTCGGGTGCCGAAGGTGCCGGCCACATCCGGCGCCTGGTGCGTCATATCCGCCAGCACTGGCCCGATACCCACATCACCATCCGCGGCGATGGGCACTACGCCCGTCCCGAGATCATGGCGTTCTGCGAGGCGGCCGGGGTCGATTACGTGTTCGGCTTGCCGACCAACGCCGCGCTGCGGGCCGATCCGGCCATCGTTGCCGTCGCCGATGCCTGCGCGGTCAAGCGGGCCCAGGCCCAACATCCGGTCCTGCGCAACTATGTCGAGACCCGCTACGGCGCCAAAAGCTGGAAGAGCCAACGCCGCGTCGTCGCCCGGATTGAGGCCAGCACGCTGGGCATGGACATCCGCTATGTCGTCACCTCGCTGACAGAAGGCTCGCCCGAGCACATTTACGACACGCTCTATTGCGCGCGCGGCCAAGCCGAAAACCTGATCAAGCGCCACAAGACCCAGTTGGCCAGCGATCGCACCTCGTGCCGCTCGGCCAATGCCAACCAGATGCGCCTCATCCTGCATACCGCCGCCTACTGGCTGATGTGGCGCGTCCAGCAGGCCATCCCCAAGGCCACCTCTCTGGCCACTGCCGAGTTCGCAACGCTGCGCCTGCGGCTGCTCAAGGTCGCCGCCCGCGTCATCGAGACCGCCTCGCGCATCCGTGTCGCCTTCGCGTCAGCATGCCCCGACGCCGGCGTGTTCAAAGCCATCGCCACCAGTCTCCGGCCAGCGCCGACATAGCCAGCGCGGCTGTGCCGCACAAAGCCCGAGCCATCGCCCATCAACCTCGAAAAGCCATCGGTTTTGCTGCGGCGAAAAACGCCGCCGAAACCGCGCGCCCGGATCACGCGGCCACCGACACATCAAACCCGGCACGCCCCAGTGCAGCGGGCTCATGAATAAGCCGGGCTAAGTTGTGCCTTTTCTGCCCTCAATAGTACGTATAAGGCAGGGCCAGGTTCATTTAAGCTATTGATAAAATGTGAGGGATATGGATCATCCCGTTCGGCAAGCTCCTGGACATACTGTTCGAGAGATTGCTCTGGAGGGGGCGAATCTGGGCTTGATGCAGTCACTACGATACCCTTTGTTTCTTATATGGAACACAGTTCCATCGATAAGTGCTTTAGTTCCGGCCTGTTTCTAGACCAGTCATTGGGCTGCTATCTTGTCGTTCCAAGTTTCACTTGGCAATCAGAAACAGCCATAAAATCAGCCCGCGAGTGAAGCGGATGGAGGATGAGTGTCATGGGCGCAGGCGCCCAGAGACGCATCCAACCCTGCGGCCCACTGGAATGTAAGACGGGGCCCTTGCTAAGAGCCCGCCCCGAAAGTTGTTGAGCAATACCAGTATGTTGTGATTCACGCCTCTTTGCGAAGAGATGGAGTGAACGATGGCATGGACTGGTATTGCCCGGCAGGAGCATAGCCGAAAAGGATTGCGTTATTCCAGCGATATGACCGACCGGGAGTGGGCTTTGGCAGCGCCGTTCATCCCTGCGGCCAAGCGGGGAGGTCGGCGCCGGACAACAAACATGCGCGAAGTCCTGAACGCCTTGCTCTACATTGCGGCGAGCGGTTGCGCGTGGCGGCTTCTGCCCAAATGCTTTCCGCCGGTTTCGACGGTCCAACGCTACTTCTACGTCTGGCGCAACGCAGGCTTGCTCGAGGCGATGAACACGGTACTGGTCATGAACCTGCGCGAGATCGAAGGACGCGAGGCAAGCCCAAGTGCCGGTGTGGTCGACAGCCAGTCGGTCAAAACCACCGAAAGTGGTGGCCCTTGCGGCTATGACGCAGGCAAGAAGATCAAGGGCCGCAAGCGGCACATCCTGACCGACACCTGCGGCTTCCTCATCTTCATTCTCGTGCATACCGCCGATATTCAGGACCGCGATGGCGCCGTCGATGTGCTCAAGGCCGTGCGGCGGCGCTTCCCCTGGCTGCGCCATGTCTTTGCCGATGGCGGCTATGCGGGCGACAAACTCCGCGATGCCATCGCCGGTTCGGGCCAGTGGACGATCGAGATCATCAAGCGGTCCGACAAGGCCAGGGGTTTTCAGGTTCTGCCGCGCCGCTGGGTAGTCGAGCGCACCTTCGCATGGCTCGGTCGATGCCGCCGCTTGGCCAAGGATTGGGAAACAACCATCGCCTCGTCCACCGCCTGGGCCACAATCGCCTCCATCCGCATGCTCACCCGCAGAACCGCAAGATATTGCTACGCTTGGTGATCTTTCGAGTCAGGCACTAAAGGAAAACCTGCATGAACATCGGCACCATTCGCGCTAACGATCGCGGCGCGCTGACCGGCAGCATCACCACGCTCACCGTTGCCATGAGCTTCGGCCTGCGCGGCGTTACCTCGTACCATCCCAATGCCCCGCTTTACGAAATCTACACGCGCAGCCCAGCGGGCGCCGCCGTCCAGATCGGCGCGCTGTGGGAGCAGACCTCGAAGACGACCGGCGAATGCTTCCTGCAAGGCCGGATCGATGATCCTTCGATGGCGCGGCCGCTGCCGATCAGCGCCTTTCGCCAGAGCGACGGCAGCTACAGCGTCGCCTGGCTGCGCCCCCAGCGCCGTTCCGGCTTTCGTGTGTCGGCCTCGGCGAACGACAATCCCACTTATCTCGACGCGGCCTGACGGCTTGGCTGCGAAGCCTCGGGCGATGTTCGCTCGGGGGCATCATTCTCCTGCCTGCGGCGCTTGGCGTCATGTCGGGTTGCAGGCCTTGCTCGGCTCCGTCGGCGCGGCGCTGGGCGGCCACCGGGCGGGGAGGAGTTGAGGGGATTGAGGATGGGTGTCTGGGGCCAAGGGGCCAAAGACGCGAACCAACCTTCGGCACCCAGGACGCAAGAGGGTGTCGGGCCAGAGGAGAATACGGCCATGAATATCGGTGAACTGAAGCTCAACGGCGCTGGCGTTTACATGGGCAAGATCCAGACCGCTACGCTCGACCTCGTGGTGGGCTTGCGCCCGGTCAATTCCAGCAACGCCGCCGCCCCCAAGTATGACGTGATGGTCCGCGCCAAGAATGGCCAGTTCATCCCCGTCGGTGGCCTGTGGGAGAAGACCGCGAACAATGGCGGTGACACCTTCCTTCAGGGCCAGATCGATGATCCCAGCTTTGAAGCCCCGCTGTCGATCGCGCTCTTCTCGCAAGCCGATGGCGCGCTCAACATCGCCTGGTCGCGCCCGCGTCGTCGGGCGGAGGCTGGCTTCGCCGAAACGGCCGTGATGGGCGCAGCCAATGATGGCTTTGCCGCCGGTGCGGATGACCGCCGCGACGCTTCGCCCTTCGGCGATCTCGAACCGGGTTTTGCCAAGGCGGCCTGACGCCAACCTCCAGGATGCTTGTTCCTATGGGCGGCCCGTCTCACGACGGGTCGCCTATTTTCGTTCAATGCTCGGTGGGATCTTCGAGGTCGGGGCGAACCAGATCGACATGGCTGACGCCCAGCGCCAAGGACAGCTCATAGAGCGTGATGACGGTCGGATTGCGCCGTCCACGCTCCAAGCTGCTGAGATATTGCTGGCTGAAGCCAGAACGCTCCTCGACCTGCTCCTGAGTCAGACCTTGATCCCGACGCAGGCGCGCGAAATTCCGGCCAACCAGTTTACGCATGTCCATGCATGCAAGGATCGCGATTTACACACTTTGAGTTTATCAACTATAATATGTAATCAAGCCTCTCTGGGCATTTCGTCTCATCACGGGCCGACGATCATCATCAGCTCCGCTTGCGCAAGTTTTGTCACGCTTGTCTGATAACCGGTGTTTCCTCGACCGATCTGCCAAAGGCATCCTTCAATGACCGATCATCTTCAATCGCTTGACCGGGACGAGTATCAGGCGATTACCGCGACACTGGCCGAGATCAAGGCACGGCTCTTGGACGCCGGAGATCTGCTGGCAGCCATGCACATCGATCATGCTCTGCAATGCCTTGATCCCGAAAACCCCCTCAACCAGCAGGCTGCCGCTCAGGCCTGAACGATCAGCACTCAGCTTATACGCCTGTTGTGGCGGGTCCGCTTCGTCTCGAATGAGTGCAGCATCGCCGGTGACAACCAGTCGCCCTGCGGTGGCTGGCGAACGCCTGCCGGACTCTACGCCGTGGGTGTAATCCTGTGGGTCGGAGCCAAGCCATGCTCTGGACCTCTTGCCTGGCGACCATGAAACGGTGGCATGAAGCGAGTGCGGGCAAGCAGGCCCTTGGCAGCGCCAAGCAAGGCACCTGATTTCAGGGCGGCCCGACAGCCAAACACAACCTTGGTCGAACATCTCCGGGCAATCTGACCGGCAAGCCATCCCGCCAGAAAAGGGATGAACACTACGCCCGCGCGGGACCGTCGCAACCCCCAATTGTCGACCGAGTTACCTCCCTGCGGTCGGCGCCCGCACCACTCGAAAAATGGAGGTTTCCCTGCGCTGCGCTCCGGTGCGGCGGCCCCTCAATCGCGGGCTGCGCTTCAGTTCATCCCGGCGGGAAAGGCTCGCCGGTAAGATCTGGAGACATCGAAATGAACAAGGTTTTCCTGTCCGGCCGCATCACCTCCGACATCAGCCGCTTCGGCACCGACAGCAAGGGCGGCGTCAGCTTCACCCTCGTCACCAGCAGGCCGGTCATCAAGGACGGCCAGGTCGTCAAGGGCGACGATGGCTACGCCGAAACCTACGACCAGTTCCACACCATCAAGGCCTTCAACGGCCTCGGCAAGTCGATCGCCAACCACAAGAAGAAGGGCGACAAGCTGATTGTCACCGGGGAGATCCGCTACACCAGGAACGAGAAGGACGGGCGGACCTACTACAACACCGAGATCGTCGCTGACGAGATCGAGTTCATCTGACCCAGACGGGCGGGCCGCCCCAGCGATTTCGCAGAAATCGCGAAACAATGGCGGGCCGCCCCCAAAAATCGGACAAGCACCTTTCGGGAGCAAGCCCATGTTTTACACCTCGGCCTTCGATGAATTCGCCTGCGTCCCCTGCGGCATCACCGTCACCAACCCCGCCATGGTCGCCCGCATCCGGGCGCAATCGGCTCATCTCACCGATTACGATATCGCCGCGCATCTCGGCAACGCCATAGCCTCGTCCACCGACGCCGCGCACGGCCTCGCCTGGGAACAGAGCCAGTTCGGCGAAGCTCGCGCCGAAACCCTTGTCGATGCGGAATATTTCGACGACCTGGTCGCCGCCTGGAGCCTGGTGGCCAGCGAGCGCGGGATCGACAGCCTCGACGGTTTGCTCATCGATGTGGTGGTGCATTGAATGCTGATCGGTTGGGCACCGACAGGTGCCCAACCTACTTCCGTGACGGCGTTGCCACACCTTGTTCGAGATGTCCTCGCCGAGCTCCAGAGATTTGCGAACGCCTATCCCAGCTTGCGCGTGACCCGAAACATGCCATGTTCAACCGCTGCATCTGGAGGGTATTATGGAACCGCAATGGCTAACCTTTGGCAAGCGACTTCAAGCCATCGCATCGACGGGGATCCATTACTCACGTGATGAGTTCGACCGAGAGCGGTATGAAGAGATCGCTCAGATTGCCAATGAAATGCTTGCCACGCTGGGCAATGTTCCAGTCGAGCGGATCGAGGGGCTGGTTTCGGATTTCGCGCGAGGCTACGCGACACCGAAAGTTGATGTTCGCGGCGCGGTGATTGAAGATGATTCAATTCTCCTGGTCCGCGAACGTAGCGATGGGTTGTGGACCTTGCCCGGCGGTTTCGCCGATGTTGGCCTTTCCCCCGCTCGAAATGTCGAGAAGGAAATTCTCGAGGAGGCAGGGCTGCAAGTTGCCGCGCGAAGGCTCTATGGTGTGCGGCACAAGGCCGGATTGGGCTATCCGCCGGATGTTCGCGATTTTTACAAGATGTTTTTCCTGTGCGATCGGAATGGCTACGGCGATACCCGGCCGGGCGCGGAAACCGTTGAGGCTCGCTTCTTCGCCATTGACGATTTGCCACCACTCTCGCGGGCGCGGACCATCGAGAGCGATATAGCAGCAGCCTTTGCGTTCTCAGCGGATGCGGCGAGGCCGGCATTTTTCGACTAATAGCGGCAAGGCGTGAATGTCACTAGGCGCCTGCCCGCGCCCGCGCCTGCGGCACGGTCACCGCGCTCTATTCCGCCCGCAGGCGGGCTCCACCGAGCCCCGTTTGGGTCTCGGCCCATTCGGGTGACGATCGACTGGCGCGGGGCGCTTGGGGCACCGTAGCGTACCCCTGAAACCAACAATCTCTCTCTCTCGTAGTCCGAGTCTGGCAAGCTGGCCGGGCGCTTGTGCAAGGATGCGCGGTGCCCCCAATTTTGCGGCGGGCCAGCCCACCACAAAATCGGCTCCCCCACGCCCCGCTGGCGCGGCGTCAACCGGGGTCTGGCAGCGCTTTGTGGTCGCATCGCTGATGCCAAAAACCGGTTCCCACTTTTTGGCGCGATGCTCCGGCGCAGCCAGCTTCCCGGCCAACGTCCCTGACAAGCTGGTCCAGCTCGCCCCCTGACCTCCCGTCATCACGAGGATGACGAACAAGAAGCCTTCTGGAGGTCACCATGACGCAAGCATTCGCCAATTTCGAAGCCCTCTCTGCCTTCTACCGTGAGCAGATCGAAGTCCCCGGCTTTGACACTGCCTTCACCGAGCAAGGCAGCATGGCGCAACTCTCGGTTCACGACGAACCCGCCGCCACCGACATGCCCGACCCGCAGGCCGCGCGCGGCGCGATGGAAATGGTCATCGGCACCGTCTTCGATCTCTTCCGCGGCACCCGCATGGAGGAATTCGGCCAGGACATCGTATGGGGCATCGTCAACAGCTTCCACGTCACCTCCCAGCGCATCGAGAAGCGGGAGGACGAAGCCACCAGGAAGCTGGGCGACATGGCCCGCGCCTTTGACCCTTCCGAAATCTACGCCGTCGAACTGGAAGAAACCCAGCGCATCGCCCAGACCCTGATGGACTGCCGCGAGGCGATGGAGGCCATGCGCGACTACGCCGGCGAGATCTACCGTGTCGAAACCGGCCGCCCGTTCTCGACCGTCAAAGGCACCCGCGTTTCCTCCGGCCTGACCGCCAGCCAGATCGAGGCCCGCGATTTCCTCGCCGCCCGCGCTGCCAAGCGCCGCGAAGACCACGCGCCCACTGGCCCGGTGGTGATCTTCTCCAGCGGCACCGACTGGCACGACCACGAACTTCTCTGGCAGGCTCTTGATGAAACCCACGCCCGCGTGCCCCACATGCTCCTCGCCACCACCGCCCAGCACAAGGGTTGCGACCAGATCGCTCACGCCTGGGCTGCCGCGCGCGGCGTCAAGACCGTCCGCTTCACCCTCAACCGGGCACTGGGCAAGCGCGCAGGCTTCGTTCGCAACGAACAACTGCTGAATTTGAAACCGGTCCACGCCATCATCTGCGAAGGTTCGGGCCTCCAGTCCAACCTCTTGAGCCGCGTGCGTGAGGCAAACCTGCCCCATCACGCTTTCGCCCAGCGTCACCAGCGCGCCGCTGCCTGACGTTTCGCCAGTAATCCGGGGGAGGGCGCCGCATCAGCGGCGTCCTCCTTCTCTTTTTCCGATGGCAGGAGGCACGCGGACGTAGGGGCGGGGCAAGCCCCACCCCGGGCCCACGCGCCTGATCGTGCGATCAAAGCAGCAGGACAGGGACCCGGGAAAGGCCTTTGGCGCGTTTGGCCAGTTTACGGTCAAAGGTCACAAATTCGCGGCAATGACCAGACCTTGCCAGATGGAGAGCATCGGCAAAATCCATGCCTTGTTCCAGTCCTTCAAGCGCCATGGCAACCTGTTCCGGCTCTTCCATGGTCAGGCCCGGAAGCCCGCCCAGCGCGCGCAAGGCGTCCACGATCTGCGGAGCGGTAAAGTCATATCCGGCACGCAATACCCATTCTGTCTCAAGCACAACACTCACGCCCAGAAACGTCTCTCCACCCAACACAATCTGGCGGGCGGCTTGAGCCTGATCAGCATCGTCAGCCACCAGCAGGCGCACCACGACATTGGTATCAATCGCGCGCACGCCGTTTGGCCTCCTCGGCAATCACGGCATTCATATCGTCAACCGACAAAGCAGGCTTGCTGGAATGCAACCTGCCAAAAACATCCTCGATGCTGGTTGTCGCGAAAACCGGCATGGATTTTAGCAGAACCCCGTCGGGCGTATCCTCGACGATCAGCTTGGTACCAGCGGACCAATACCGCTGGTCACGGATCGCCTTGGGCAGAATAACCTGCCCCTTGGTGGACACGGTGGTCGTAATCCGATCCTGTATGCCCATGGCATTATCCCTTGGTAAGACGAAAGTAAGATAGATGATCTTGCCCCATTCCGCAAGCCACCTGAACTCTTGTCGAGGGCCAGAGGTCTATCCGTGCGGCGCGCCTGATCCAAATCTACTGGTGATGAGGCTGGCCACAAACCCACATTTGCGGTAATGATGCTTTGTTGTAGCCGCCAAGAGGTCGTCATGAGCCGCCTGACCATCGACATCACCAGTCAACAGCATCAGAGCCTGAAGGCGCTGGCTGCCCTGCAAGGCAAGACGATCAAGCAATATGCGCTCGAGCGTCTGTTCCCCGCTGATGCGAGTGGCGATCAGGCTTGGCGCGAATTGCAGACGCTGCTGGGCGAACGCATCGAGCAAGGTTTGGCTGGTCAGACCTCGGCCTTGAGCATCAGTACCATCGTCGATGAGGAACTGGGCACGAGCCAAGCCTCTTGAGCCACGGTTACGTCCTGACAGCGGCGGCCGAGGCTGATGTCCGGTCGATCGTCCGCTACACCCGCCAGCATTGGGGCGATGCGCAAGTTCGCGCCTATATGGCCAAGCTCGAGCAAGGCATCGCTCGTCTCGCGCAAGGCTTGGGCTCCTACCGTGACATGAGCGATATGCATCCCGGCCTGTGGATGGCCCGCTGCGAGCATCACTATGCCTTCTGCCTTAAGCGCGACATCGATCCACCGCTGATTGTCGCCATCCTGCACGAGCGGATGGACCTCATTCAACGGCTCGGTGACCGGCTGTCCTTGGTCTGAATTGCCATGATGCGGATGGCTGGTCGGCGCCTAGGCCGCAGCCAGGAACCCGGTGACCAGCAGACATCCTCAAGCGTCCACGGACAATCTTGAATGCCCAGTTCCTGATGGAATTTTGGGCACACCGTACGCGGGTTAACCGCAAAATTTGCAGCGGCGCCTTACGTCAATATCGGCAGTTTTATCATGGCGTTATGCGCTCATGCATACTGCTGTATCGATGCAGCGCCGGATGCATCGGAATGCAGCCGACCCCCTAGGCAGCGCAAACCATGCATGGAGATGCATTCGACCTCTAACCCATTCTATAGGAACAAATTTCTTGATGCATTGTGATGCACCATGGTGCTGTGTCAGAAGAGCGGCAATGCGCCCGAATACCTTGTTATTCAGCCCTTTCACGGGTAAGTTGTCTACGCGATAACTGGATCAGGCCACTGCCCAATGAGGTGCAGAATGGCCGACTACATTCAAAACGGCGTGAGCCTGACGACCCGTCAGGCCGAGCGCATTCAGGCCCTTGCCGAGAAACAAGGGACTTCGTTTTCTGAGACGATCCGCAACCTCGTCAACATCGCGTTGCCCTTCGCGGAGCGCGGCCACGGGCTCGATTTCGCGCGACTGGTGACCATCCTGGAATTCAGCAGTCTGGCACTTGATACGCTAGTCCAGAAGGCCGCCCCCGAGGACGCCGATCGCCTTCTCGACCTCGCCATCGAACACGCGAAGAAATACCATGCCGCGTGACGGGGACATCCGCTTCGACCGGCGCCCTGTCGCGGTCGAGCATGAATCGGCGCGCGGCGAGATTGTCCGCAACGTCGGGGCCTTCACCCGTGGATCGCAGCTCATTCGCCTGCGCTACATGATGATGATGGAGGGCTTGCGCTGGCCAATGCTGGCGGCCTTGCTCAGCTTCAGCCTGTTGCTGGCGGTACTTCTGGCCCTCCTGATGCGCGAGCATGAGGTGCAACTCGTCGAGATGCGGCTCTTCGCTGACTTCTGGAACCTTGTCGACCTCGATCCCGGCCACAGCGTTAATCTGACGCTGCCGGACGACAGCATCGTACCGATGACCATCGGCGATGTGCCGGGCTATCCCGATGTCGCCCAAGCCTGGACCAAATTCGTCCGCTGCATGATCGTGGCTCTGGCCGGTTCGCTGTTCTTCAGCGGCCCACTGGCGACCTGGTTCGTCCGCCTGTCGCAGAAGATCGGCGTGGACATCCTCAAGGAGCGGCACGAGCGCGGTGCGATGCTGGTCAGCGCCGAGGTGCTGGCGGGCGAGATCGACGCACATAATGCAGCTGAATTCGCCCTCGAACTGGCCGAGCGTCACCCGACCATGGTGGCGGAACGTGTCGCTGCGGCCACCATTGCCGAGCGTGTCGCGCTGGGGCTGCACGTTCCCTACGCCATGGCGGGCATCGCTTATCCTTGGCGGCTCGAACAGACCCACGCCATGCTGATCGGCACCACCGGCGCGGGCAAGACAACCCAGCTCCGCAAGCTGGTGACCGAGGCGCGCGAGCGGGGCCAGCGCTGCGTGGTCTTCGACCTCACCGGGGCTTTCGTCGAGGCCTTCTATGAGGAAGGGCGCGACCACATAATCAACCCTATGGACCAGCGCTGCCCGCCCTGGACCATCTTCAACGACTGCCAGAACTACGCCGATTACATCTCGGCGGCGGCTGCCCTGATCCCCAGCGACGGCGGCAATGCCGAGCCCTTCTGGGCGATGGCGGCGCGCACACTCTTTGTCGAAATGTGCGTGAAGCTGGCGGCCTCGGGCGAGACCACCAATGGCGCCATCGCCCATCATCTCATGTCGGCCGACCTCAAGGCTGTCCATGCCAAGCTCGCCAACACGATCGCCAGTCCGCTGACGGCGGTCGAGGCGGCGCGCATGGCGGAATCGATCCGCGCGGTCTTCAACACCAATGCCCAGGCCATCCGCTTCCTGCCCGACCCTGTACCGGGCGGCCCAGCACCGTTCTCGATCCGGCGCTGGGTTCAGGAAGAGCCGGTGCCAGGCTCGATCCTGTTCATCACTTCGACCCATACCGATCTCACGCTCAACCGCGCGCTGCTCACCCTCTGGATGGATCTGGCGGTCAATGCGCTGATGGGGATGCCGCGCACCCGCGATCTGCGGATGTGGTATCTCTTTGACGAGGTCCACGCGCTCCACCGGATGCCGGCGATCGAGCATGGCTTGCAGACGGCCCGCGGCTTTGGCGGGGCCTTCGTGCTGGGGATGCACAGCTTCGACAAACTGGCGGAAACCTATGGTGAGGAAGGCGCGATCAATCTTGCCTCGCTCGCCCGCACCAAGCTGATTCTCGCCACCGCCGACAAGAACACCGCCGAGGTCTGCTCGAACTTCATCGGTTTCCGTGAAGTGCGCGAGACGGACGAGGCCTATTCGATCGGCGCAAGCCGGTCACGCGATGCGGCCACCATCACGCCGCGCACTGAGGTCAAACCGCTGGTTATCCCGGATGACATCATGAACTTGCCGTCGCTCCACGGCTATGTGAAGTTTCCTGAAGGCTTTCCGGCAGCACGCATCCGCCTCCTCTGGCGTGATTATCCCAAGATTGCTGAACCCTTCCTGCGCAAGACCGACATGCAACTGGCTGCTTACGTTCCCCGAGGCGGCGAGAATGACGAGGCAGCGGATGCGGGCGGTGATGGTGGGCCGGCGCCTGTCGTTGGCGCGGGCGAACAGGCCATGGCCGAGCCGGAATCGGCAGCCAGTGAGCCGGATGCGGACGCAGAGCGCCCGGCCCCTGACGTTGCTGATCCTCGCGAAATGACCTCGGCAGAGGCTCAGGCCGACACGCGCGCTGATGGGAATTCCCCGGCCAAAACCGATGACGATGCCCCGACTGCCTCCAGCGACGGGAGCAGTCTTCGTGACAGCCTGCGGGGTTCGAGGTCGTCAGGGGGACGTGAGAGTTCGGGCACGGCTCGTGATGACAAGGGCAAGGAGGACCAGACATCTGGATCCAGGCCCACCGGCGCCTCATCACCCCAACGCCGCGAACAGCAGATCACCATCGAGGAACGCACAGGCCAGTCCTTCACCGACCCTGCCGAGAGGCACAGCCACCGCCCGGCCCAAGTGGATCGCGACCCGACGCCCGACCTCGGTGACGACATGGATATGGGGTTCTGACCGGTGCTGTCGGTTGCGTCGGTTCGCTCGGCAGGCGGTGCCGCAAACTATTTCGCCAAGGACGACTATTATGTCGGCGAGCACGCCAGTGAGGTGAGTGGCTGGGGCGGCCGGGGAGCGGCTGAACTCGGCCTTTCCGGTGAGGTGGAAAAACAGGTCTTCGAGGATCTCCTCAAGGGCAGGCTGCCCGACGGTGAACAGATCGGCGATCCCGAGCGACGGCGCGCGGGGCTCGACCTGACCTTCTCGATGCCCAAGTCAGCCAGTGTGTTGGCCTATGTCGCGGGCGATGAGCGCTTGCTTGCAGCCCACATGCAGGCCGTTCGTCAGACGATGGGCTGGGTCGTCTTGCCCGGAACGATGCGTGTGCCAGTGCCGCCTGCATCGCTACCGAAAGAGAGCAGCTTCACCTCATTGGGTCGAGGGCCGCTGGCAGGATCGACCGCGGAGCGAGCCGGATCGCCGGATGGCGGCGTTAGCGGCGATCCGCTGGGGATGGAGGACGACCGCTGATAGGTCGGCGGTGCACCCGCACCATAAAGCGCGCTCGGCCCGGCGGTCGCGCGCTGCATCTGGGTCGAGAGCGCGGAAATCTGCGAGCGAAGCTGGTCGTTCTCGGTCTGATAGGCCGAGAGTACCTTCGAGCCGTCGGTCTTGAGCGACTGGTTCTGGCCCTGCAGATCCTCGATCTGCTTTTGGAGCTGGTCGAGCCGGACGGAATCGCCTTGCAGCGACTTGATCTGGTTGCCCTGCGTCGAAAGCTGGTTCTCCGACAGGGCCATCCATTCCTTGTCGGCCATCGAGCGGTTGACCATGTCATCGGTCGAGATCTTGATCGCCTTGGGATCGTCCTTCTTGTCGACGCCGCCGGTCTGGGGTGTGGGCGAGGCAAGGATCCACCACATGCCTGCCACCACTAATACGCCGCCCATGCCCCACATGGCGATCTGCTGGCGGCGTCGGGTGGCGGTATTGCGGGCCAAATCGTCAGCGCCCGAGGCAGGCGTGACAGCGCCGCTTTGCGTGGTTTGCGTGTTCACGGGTGTTCTCCCGCTTGGCCGCTGCGCTGGACGATGAAGGCGGTGGTCTCTTCACCGGGAGCCAGACGAGGATTGGTGATGCTGACGGCAATGGCGTCGGCAGGCGCGACCTTGTCCTCGGTCAGGACTAAGGGTTTGGCGCTGCGGTTGGTGATCTTGAGCAGCTTGCCGGTGTAGCTCGCCCCCACATATTGCCCGACCATCTGGACCGAGAGTGTGTCGATGTTGACCGGCACCAGGGTGCGCCAGGTGATGTCAAAGCCTTCGACCGGCTTTTGGGCATACATGGCCGCGATCAGCCGCGCCGAGGCATCCTGGGGCGATAGGCCAGCAGGCCATGCTTCCCCGATGGAGCGCGGGCGCTCGACATCTGCATTGGCGATGAAGACCTGCCGCGCATCGGTGCCGCCGACCGCACAGATGAATTTGTAGACGAAGCCTTTGCGTGTGGTGCCGAAGAAAGAGATCGTCGGCTTGGAAAAGCCATTGGCGACGGAGAGGTAGATGTCCCCGCGCAACGGCTCGTTGACCACCTGGAAGTCGTCGGCAGGATTGGCTGCCTGCACCTTGGAGACCGAAGCGAATTGGTCATCCTTCAACGAGATGCGGGTCAGATCCTTGGCTGAGGCCTCGCAGTGGACCGTGCCATTATCGGCCACCAGCAGCGTCTGATCGGCATAAGCGGGCGGCGCACTCGCAAGGCCGACACCGATTAGGGCGAGGCCAAGGGCGCGCTCAGCCCACCAAAGACGCGGGGCAAGGCTTGCCCCTGCCGACAATTCCAGAATGGCCATGAAGGAAAACCCTTGTGGGATGGCGCCGGGAAATGGACCGCTCATGGCGTTTCCTCCGGCTTGGCGATCATCCCGAAGCCTTTGAGCTTCAGGGAGACGCCGTTGTAGGTCCAGGTGAAGCGGAAGGTGCGATGCTCCGAGGTCACTTCCTTGGAGGCGACCACAGTGTGGAGCGTGCCGCCGACCGTGCTGGTCAGCTTGTCGGGATCGACCCGCATCGCATCGGGCGTGAAAAACTGGGTGATCTGCGAGCCCTGCTGCTCGGCCACCACCTTCATCAGCGCCTTCTTGACCTCGCCGCGGGCCTGATCGTCAGTCACCTCGAGGATGGAATCCATCCAGTAGGTCAGGCTCTGGGGCGAACGGTTGAGGGCGACCATCGCCACATCGCGGGTCACCATCTCGAGATAGTCGGGCGAGACTTTGGCACTGGTCAGTGTGAGCGGGGTGCGCAGGGTCGGCACCAGCACGACCTCGCGGTCTTTGTGGCCGGCAGAGACCACGCTGCCGACCGCAACGAGGCCGAGAACCAGCGAGAGCAGCGCCAGACCGTTGCGCTGGCGCAGGATGCCTTGCGATTTGTCGTGGGCGAGATCGATGTCCATCTCAGCCCGCCAGCACGCGAAGATGGGACGGCGGGAAGCTCTTCATGGCGAAAAACTCGCCAGGCAGGTGCCAGTATCCAAAATGCAGGATCCAGGCCATCGAGCGTCCGGCGCGGAGTTTGCGATAACCGAACCAGGCCACGGTGGAGAACACCAGCCCGATGACGATATGCGAAGCCAGAATGCCCCAGATGAAGGGGGTGACCATCACCAGGAACTCGTCCAGCGTCCAGAACCCGATGAGTTCGGGATCATCCAGATGTTTGGGGATCGCATAGCGTTCCATCGCTGCCCGCCGTCACAAGAGGTTGTGGGGGATCGGACCGGTCTGCGCGGGGGTGTGGGAGGGGCAATTCCCCCGCGCAGCCGGCCTTCTCGTCAGATGGTCGCGGTGACCATCGCGGTGACGATCGGCACGCCGGTGCCAGCGGCAACGCCCGTGCCGACGGGCACAGCGACCTGCGCCAGAGAGAAGCGGCCCGAGGCCAGACCGACGATGCCACCGGCGAGGCTCAGCACGGTGATCACCTTGCCGCCCGAACCGGACAGGAAGTTGGTGAACTGCGTGAGCGCGGTGTTGAACGAGGTGTCGGTGCCCGCAAGGGCGGCGCCCGGGCCGAGTATGGCGGCGGCCACAACGGCGACGCCGAGGTAGGGCAGGATCGATCCGCGTTTGGGCGCGGGCAGAGCAAGGGACGTCATGGGGTAAGTCCTTTCGAGAAGGCCAGGACGTGATGTGTTCCTGTGCCGATCCGAAAGCTCCGCCAGTCGGGGACTCACCGACAAGTGAGGTCTCGCCATAATGGCGATAAATCAAGGAAAATGGGGCTTCTGGCGCTATCGTTGACCCGATTCGGCCCACACGCGTTTCGATAGCGCCCACTGGCGGGCGCAAACGGAACGGGTAGGATACAGAACATGCGCATCATGGGGCGCTAAGCGCCCATGATTGGGCCGTTTCAGTTGGGAGTTGGGATATCGAGGGCGGGGGTAAAAATGGTCGAGGAACATTCAGAGGTCGGTAAGGAAGCGAAGTCGCAGACGGCTCATCGTCTGAAAATGAACCCTACAGCGTTCAAGACGCTCAGCCTTGCACTGCACAATTTGTCATGCAGAGAGTTGGAGCTGTGTTCGCCCCGACGCCTGCTCACAACCGTCTTGGCAGAACCGAGGCATCAACTTTTTCATATTCCGCACAATGAGTTGGATGCGATCTGCCATCTCGATAATTTGATCGGCGAAGTACAGGTCAACATCCGCGTCGATTCGGTTGTGAATGCCAGGCTGCGGGAATTTCGTGACCAAGCCAGTAACCGCCTCGGACGAACTGTCAGCGTCATCGAGGCAATTTACGCCTGTGCCCATGTGATGAATGAGGGTCTTTGAGCCAAAGCAAGGACTTCGCCACCTACTTGACAAAAGTCGCCCCGCCGCGCCGTTTATGTTTAACGCCGCAGCGCGCTGAGGACGACCATGACGGAAAACATCCCTCCGACTGATGGCTATACTATAGTATATAATACCGAACCGCTCGCTGCACCGGATGACCCTCATTCAGCCTGTGTGCGCGATCTGATCCGCGATCGGATCGAGCGTGATGGGCGCTCACTCGTTGAAATCGCGACGATTGCCGGAATGAGCCGCCGCGCGCTCGGTCGGATCATCGCAGGGCAGAAACCGTTGCGCCTCGTCGATCTCAAGCAATTGTCCGAGGCGCTCGGCATTGACCGCGCTCGAGCGGTCATCGCCATTGATGTCTTGGGCGATTGGACCGCGTATGACGATCCTGTCCTGTGCATCCTCATGCGGCTGTTCGCGCCGGTTTGCTCCAAGGTCGACGCCGGGGCCGATTTTCCGATCGAACCGCTCACGGCGGCGGCCGAGGAGAAATTCGCGAACTGGCTCGCTGATATACTCGTCGCCAACCAAGAGCAGATCAGAAAGCGCCGGGATGACTTCGTGAAGCTGCCGACGCTCTGATCGACCGTCATCAAACCATAATCGACGACAGGACTGCATCCTTCGGGTCGCAACAGTCCATCCAAATTCACTCGTGCTGGCCCCAGCCTTGGTCCTCCATCGACCTTGAAATCTGGCGCTGCATCGTCACCAAAATGTTCGAGACATAATGGACCGTCTCGGCGATGCGCGGCACCTGGTGCTTGACACGGACCCGGCCAGCGCCTGCGTTATAGGCGGCGAGGGCCAGATCGAAGCGGCCGAATTCATCGAGCAAAGACCGTAGATAGTGTGCGCCACCGCGCATGTTCTCACGCGGGTCCCAAATGTTGCGCACGCCGAGAATACGGGCGCTTGCGGGCATGAGTTGTGCAAGGCCAGCCGCGCCTTTGGGGCTGACGGCCACCGGGTTGTATCGGCTTTCCTGAATGACGAGCGCATCGAAAAGGCGAGTGGGCACTCCCGCTTCGCATGCGGCGAGCACCATGGTGGAATACCATGTGGCCCTGCGGCGTTCCGCTTGCTCAGTTAGTTGAGGGCTCGGGGCATAAGGCTCTGCCCGGCAAGATAGCGCTTCAGCGTTTGCGTCAGCAGTGGAGTTCTTCATCCATCGTGGTGTCTGCGGATTCCGAGGTCATGCCGGCCACCATTCCGATTTGATCCCGGCCGGCATTCCGACCTGATCCCGGCCGGCATTCCGATTAATTCCCGGCCACCTGCCGGGGGATGAGAAGCCTGATCGTTGGGCCATCCTTGCGGCTGCGTGTGAGCCGGGAGGACTGGATGCCGACGAGGAGGCCGAAGATGCGCGATGTGCGCGAAGTATTGAGATTGCACCGGGAAGGCTGTGTCCCGATGCGCGAGGTGGCCCGTATGATGGGCATTGCACGCTCGACGGTGCGAGACATGGTGGTCCGCTTCGAGCGCTCGGGGCTTTCCTGGCCGGTTCCGGCCGAGATCAGCGACGCGGAACTGGAAGCCCGGCTTTATGGGCCTGCCGGGGTAAAGCCGGGCAGACGCAAGCAATCCGAGCCCGACTGGTCGGTGGTGGCACGCGAGCTGAAGCGCAAGCACGTGACGCTGCAGGTCCTGTGGGAAGAATACATCGCCGCTCATCCCGACGGTTATCGGTACAGTCGCTGGTGCGAGCTGTTCCGCAACTGGGAAGGCCGGTTGTCGCTGGTGATGCGCCAGAGCCATGCCGGCGGCGAGAAGCTGTTCGTCGACTACGCGGGCGACACTGTCCCGGTCGTGATCAACCGCCGGACCGGCGAGATCCGCGCCGCGCATCTGTTCGTGGCGGTGCTGGGCGGCTCGAGCCTGTCGTTCGCGTGCGCGACCTGGACGGAGCAGTTTGCTGACTGGGCCGAGGCCCACAACGCCGCGTTCGCGTTCTTCGGCGGCGTGCCGCGGTTGCTGGTGCCCGACGATGCCAAGGTCGCGGTGATCAAGGCCTGCAACTTCGATCCAATGGTCAACCGCAGCTACACCGACCTCGCCCGCCATTACGGTACGGCGGTGCTCCCGACACGAAGCCGGAAGCCGAGAGACAAGGCGAAAGTGGAGGCTTGCGTCGGCATCGTCGAAAGATGGGTGCTGGGCCGGCTGCGCAACCGGATCTTCTACAGTCTGGCCGAGGTCAATGCGGGCATTGCCGAGTGCCTTGCCGATCTCAACGACCGGCGCGTGCTACGCCAGTTCCAGAAGACCCGGCGCGAACTGTTCGATGAGGTTGACGCGCCCAACCTCAAACCGCTGCCTGCCGAGCCCTGGGTCCATGCCCAGTGGAAGCGCTGCCGGGTCGGGCTCGACTACCATATCGCGCTCGAGCAGCATCACTACTCGGTGCCGCATCGCTTCGCCCGCCGTGAGGTAGAAGCCCGCTTTACCGCACGCACTGTCGAGATCTTCCTGGGCGGCGAGCGCATTGCCGTTCACATGCGTGGCAGCGGAAATGGCCGGCACACGACTGTGCCCGAGCATATGCCCTCGAGCCACCGGCGCTATCTGGAATGGACGCCCGCGAAGATCCGCGACGAGGCGGCCCGGATCGGGCCGATGCTGTCGCTGTTGGTCGAGCGCATCATCAACGATCGGCCGCATCCCGAACAGGGATACCGCTCGTGCCTTGGCATCATCGGCTTGGCCAAGCGCTTCGGCGCCGATCGGCTTGAAGCCGCCGCGGTCCGCGCTCTGGAGATCCAGGCGCGCAATTATCCTTCCGTCAAATCGATCCTCGAAAAGGGGCTCGACAAGGTGCCCGTGTCCAAAGCCCCGGAGCGCGAGCCGATCCTGCACGACAACATCCGGGGCTCCCAATACTACCATTGAGAGGAACAATGATGCTCAGACACCCAACCCTTGATCAATTGAACCAGCTCGGCCTGACCGGCATGGCGCACGCCTTCGCCGACCTCGACAACAACGGCGATGCCGCCAGCCTGAACCACGCCGAATGGCTGGCGTTGCTGCTCGATCACGAGGCTACCTGGCGTAACGACCGGCGCCTCGCGCTGCGCCTGCGACACGCCAAGCTACGGCACCACGCTGTTCCCGAGGACGTCGATTACCGCGCTGCGCGCGGGCTCGACCGCCGGTTGTTCGAAATGCTGCTCAAGGGCAACTGGATCGCCGCCCACGAGAACTGCGCGATTATCGGGCCAGCAGGCGTCGGCAAAAGTTGGCTTGCCTGTGCAATCGGCCACCAGGCTTGCCGGGACAATCGCTCGGTGCTCTACACCCGCCTACCGCGCCTGATCGATGACTTGTCGCTGGCCAAGGGTGACGGCCGCATCGCGGCCCGAATGAAGAGCCTGGCGCGCGTCGACCTGCTCATCCTTGACGACTGGGGGCTTGAGCCGCTCGACGGCAATGCCCGTCATCACCTGCTCGAAATCCTCGAAGACCGTTACGGCCGTCGATCAACGTTGGTGACCAGCCAGCTCCCAGTAGCCAGCTGGTTCAATCTGATCGGCGACCCGACCTACGCCGATGCCATCCTCGATCGCCTCGTTCACAACGCCCATCGCCTAGAACTCTCCGGCGAATCCATGCGCCGAAATCTCCACGCTCAAGCCGCTTGACCCACTCAAAACCTGCATGCCAATAATTACCCACGATCTGGCTTCACCCGGCCGGCATCATATCGGAACAGTGACCGGGATCAGATCGGAATGGGCGGCCGGGATCGTCGGAATCAGCATGGTGTCCATATGGCTTGGCCGGCCGCTGCGAATGCGGTGGTCGCTTGAGGCATGCTGTCTGCCATGCTGGTGAAGTCGGGCAGCAATGACACCTCCTTAGGGAGACCATCCTGTATGGGCTTTCGCTCAGGGAGAGGAATGCGGAGGGCAAATGGCTGGGCTTTGCCATTTGAACCGCCGGAATCTTCGAAAGTTATGCTCTGCGCGGCAAGCAGCGACGGGAAAGCCGACGCAACAATGGCGGTAGCAAGCAGCAAAAGTGTTTTAGACACGGTCCCTATCTTTCGATCGGGCTAGGTCCGGTTATCGCTGAGTCAACCTGCGTCAATATTTCCCACGGGGCAAGTCGTCACCTTCGCCAGTCGGCAAGGCGTAGCTACAGTCAGATATTTGCCGACGCCGGAAAAAACATAGGAGGGCGGCCAAGAAACAAGCGCCAGCGCCCAAATGCCCGTTCTGCTTGGTCAGTTATCCATAGCGGTAAGATAAGAGAGGCAAGGAGGAAGCCGGTGATTTTGACCTCGATGAGGCCAAAAAAGAGTGCATTGATCAGCGCAACGAGCAGGATGCTGGCGGCAGCGAGAGAGACAAGCTTCGCGACGGCGATGTACCGCGGGATTTGCACTTCTCGAAAGTACCGCAATTCGGTTATCTGGCGATCAACCGCTTCCAATTCCTGCTGTGTCCGTCTAACCTCGATGCGCAGCGATAGCCGATCGGTCATCAATTTTTCGATCGGCGGATTGACGGCGCGCATCGCGGCTAACACCCGGGCGTCAGCAATGGGCAATCGACTGTCGTTGTTCATATCATGCACTCAACGATAGGAGCTTCTCGGACATGGTGTCGCTGATATCGCCATGTTCCATCAGGTATTGGAATAGGGCGCTGCTCAGTTTGATCAGATGCTCCCGTTCGACCGTATCCCCTCCGCGCGTCAGATACGCCCAGGCGATGTTGATCGAGCGGCTGTGAAGGTCATCCAGACTGCTCTGTTCTGGGCGGCCTTCGCCCAGTAACAGCCAGCTCGGATTGACATTGTAAGTCCTGCTGAAGGCGATGATCGCGGTAGCTGGCGGCTCACGTAGGCCTTTTTCATAGTTCACCAAGGCACCGTGCGACACATCGATGGCCGCGGCCACGTCTACCTGGTTCAGCCCGCGGGCTTTTCGGATCTCTAGAAAGCGTCCGCCGATGCTCAAGCGTCACCTGCGCAAGAATCCGGCTTGACGAAACTCACAAACATGAGTTACTCCAACAATCGTGAATCAAATCATATCAACATCTGAAAACTACTACAGAGGTGCAGCATATGCAATTCCTCACCCTTCCAAAATTGGCTGAGCAAAGCGGTTGGTCGGTGACGCGCGTGCGGCGCATGGTCGCCAATCGCGAGTTGCCGCACATTCGCGTCAACGGGCGCCTGCTGCTGCCGGCGAACGCCATCGACGATTTCGTAGCCAAGAACATCGTGTCACCCGCTTCCGAACCCAGGGGCGGTCGCGAAATTCAAAGCCAATCCAACCCCCGCTCTGAAGTGGAAGGAGATGCAGCGTGAGTGCGCACAGCATCGCCCAGAAATTCAGGCGTGCCCTTCGCAACCAAACAGGAGCAACGATCTCAGTCGAGCAAATACAACAACTTGCTGAGTTCGGCATACTGGACATACTGGCAAAGATCGAGAACCAAGAACTATGGCAACCGAGGATCGCGCCTACACCATCGGCGACTATTGGCTCACCAAGCGGCGAGATGGAAAATCGCCAGATGTCTGGCAGATTGCCAGCTACTCCACGAAGGCGCGCTCCGTTGTCTATCGAAGCACTAAGTGCAGGGATCTAGAAAAAGCCAAGGCGGTATTGCGGTCATTTGAAGCCGAATCACGCTCAATGCAGAAGCAGGATAGCGCCGATGCGGAACTTCTACCCCATTTCCGTCACTATATCTTGGAGCGTGGACCAGACGTGAAGCGTTTGGATACCATCAAAAGCAGCTTCCGGGCATGGATCGGCTTCTTTCAGCAGGACGAACTGACGACCGGTGTGAGGGTTGCAGACCTCAACAAGCTCGTGATCGATCGATTTCGGCGCTGGCGCATGGGTGTCCACGAGTACACGGTGCACTGGGGAGGCAAGGCCTACCACAACCGCAATCCCAAGGGTGTGAGCGGCGAAGCCGTTCAGAGGAATATCGAGGATCTGCGAGCCGCCCTCCATCATGCTGAAGACGCGGGCCGAATCACGGTCCCTAAGATTCATTCGGTCCATAGGAACTTGCGTTCCGCGCCGCGGAGTCGGGTGCTAACAGCGAAGGAACTTGGCGCCATGCTTGGCTACGCGGCGGAAGATCTCGGAGCCTATCGCTGGATCGCGCTCATGATCGCGACAGCGTCGCGCCCGGGGCCAGCTTTGGCATTTGACCCGGCAAAGCAATGGCTGTCCGATATAATCGACCTGCATCCGGACGGAGCTGCCAGGACCGACAAACGCAACGCGGTCGTGCCCGTGATTGAGCCCTTGGTGCCAATCTTGGAAGACTGGGTCCGCAATCCCCACGAAGCGGTCAAATCCAGAAAAACATGGTGGAGGAATATGCGTCGAGTTCTCGGCCTCGGTGACGATGTGAATCCTTATACCATCCGTCACACAGTTGCGACCTACATGGACGACGAAGGCGTCCCCGGTTCGCAATTGTCAGCAATCGCCGGTCACTTACCCAGCCACCGGGGACTCGCTCGGACGACGAGCCGCAATTATCTTCACTACAACCCGCGTAACTGTCCAAAGGCAAAACGGGTGTTGACCAAGCTGTTCCGTAGTGTAGAGGACGGCGCGTCGAGATGGTCTGCGGACCATCTGCGGACCACCCCGATCCGAGGGCACCCGATAGCACTTACGAAACGTAGTGATTGTCGTTAGTTTTCAAGGAATTCGGTCAAATAGGGCGGTTAGCTCAGTTGGTAGAGCATCTCGTTTACACCGAGAGGGTCGGCGGTTCGAGCCCGTCACCGCCCACCAGAACCACGCTCCACAGCGCCTCCCACCATCCCTGAAAATCCAGCAAATTCGAGCTACACTCGGCCTAGCCAGGCCCGCTGGACGAACTCGCTGACCGAGACATGCGGCGGAATGTCGACGAACAGGTGGACGTGTTCCGCGCCCTCGGCGGGGCTGAGAAATGGCTTCACCGCCGCGCGCTTGACAACGAAGAGGCCGACGCCTTGACAATTGCGGAGGCCAAGAAGACGGCCTTGCCGAGACAAGTTGGGAGAAAGGCGTGACAACCGCAGCGATTGATTTTGTCGAAGTCGGTCCGCGCGACGGCCTGCAGAACGAAAAGGCGCTCGTCACCACCGCGGACAAGCTCGAATTGATCCGCCGCAGCCTGCATGCCGGCGCACGCCGGATAGAAGTGACCAGTTTCGTCAATCCCAAGCGGGTGCCGCAGATGGCCGATGCCGAAGAGGTCTGCGCCGGCCTACCCCAAGTGGAGGGTGCCAGTTATATCGGCCTTGTCCTCAACGCGCGCGGGGCGGAGCGCGCCATCGCAACCGGCCGACTGCATGAACTCGGCGCGGTCTGCGTCGCCTCGGAACGCTTTGCCATCGCCAACCAGGGGCAGACCAGCGCGGAATCGCTGGACGCCGCCCGCGCGATCGTCGCCATGGCGCAGGCGGCGGGCCTCAAGGGACAGGTTACCATCGCCGCCTCGTTCGGTTGCCCGTTCGAAGGCGAGGTCGCTGAGGACCGTGTCGTCGCCATGGCTGCCACACTGGCCGAAGCCAGCCCTGCCGAGGTGGCGCTGGCCGATACCATCGGCGTGGCGGATCCGGCCCATGTCGCACGGCTCGTCCGCCGGGTGGCGGCGGCGATCGCGCCCTTGCCGGTCCGCGTGCATTTTCACAACACGCGCGGGACCGGGCTTGCCAACGTCTGGGCGGCGATCGAGGCGGGAGCCAGCGTGGTCGACGCCGCGCTAGGCGGCCTGGGTGGCTGCCCGTTCGCGCCGGGCGCGGCGGGCAACGTGGCCAGCGAGGATGTGATTTACATGCTCAAGCGCGCGGGCATCCGCACCGGCATGGATTTGGCGAAGATGGTCGAGGCCAACGCGTGGCTTACCACGTTGATGGGGCGCAAGCTGCCGAGCATGGTCGCGCAGGCGCCGGCCTTTCCCGGGATATGTGCCGAGGGTTGACGGGGCCTGCTTGCTTCCTAGGCGGCGTGGACAAATTCCGTAGTTGCGGCGCGTTGCGCGAGCAGCTTTCGGCTTAGCGATTTGGACGCCTCGACCGCACCAGCAATGCGTCCTGCCCCCAGGAGCAGCGCTTTCCCGCAGCAATCATGGCGGAGCGATCGCTTTCACATGTCCGAACTGGACGGACCGGAACGCCTTCAAAAAACGGTTGATAAATACATAGTATTCTAAGTATATTCAGCACAGATCAGGTTGCACTACCAGTCGGATCGGACGGAAGGATTGAATAAGCATGATCATCGGCGCTGGCGCACTGGAGGGAATCCGGGTGGTCGAAATGGGCCAGCTCATCGCCGGGCCGTTCTGCGGACAGTTGCTGGGCGATATGGGCGCCGAAATCGTGAAGCTGGAACCGCCCGAAACCGGTGACCAGATGCGCCATTGGGGCCAGGGGGACAAGCCGAGCTGGTGGCGCGTCATCGCCCGCAACAAGTATTCCGTGGGCGCCGACCTGAGATCGGCGGAGGGGCAGGATCTGGCCCGCGACCTGATCGCGCGGGCGGACATCCTGATCGAGAACTTCCGGCCGGGCACGCTCGAAAAATGGAACCTCGCCCCCGCGGATCTGCGCGCGGCGAATCCGGGCCTGATCATCGTGCGCGTTTCGGGTTATGGCCAGACCGGCCCCTATTCGACACGCGCCGGTTTCGGCGGCATTGGCGAGGCGATGGGCGGCTGGCGCGGGATCGTCGGTTATCCGGATCGCGCGCCCGCCCGCATGGGTGTGTCGATCGGCGATACGCTGGCCGCCACCTATGGCTGCCTGGGCGCACTGGCCGCCCTGCACCATCGCAACCAGACCGGCCAAGGGCAGATCGTCGATTCCGCGCTGTACGAAGCGGTGCTGCAAGTGATGGAATCGACGGTGTCGGACTATTCGGTCAGCGGCACCAAGCGTCAGCGCACCGGATCGGCGCTGCCCGGCATCGCGCCGTCCAATGTCTATCCCTGCCGCGACGGGGAATATCTGATCGGCGCCAATCAGGATGGCGTGTTCGCCCGGCTGGCCGCCGCCATGGGCCGCCCCGAACTGGCCAGCGACGAACGCTATGCCACGCACCGGGCGCGCGGCGCGCGGCAAGACGAGCTAGATGGCCTGATCGGCGAATGGACGAAAACGCTGACGATCGCGGAGCTGGAAGCGAGAATGATCGAGGCGGGGGTGCCCGCCGGCCGCGTTTACGATGCCGAGGACATGATGGCGGACCCGCATTTTGCCGCGCGTGACGCGCTGGTGAAAGTGGACGATGCCGAATTCGGCGAAGTCACCATGCAGGGCGTGTTCCCCAAGCTGTCCGACACGCCCGGCAGCATTCGCCGCCCGGCACCGCTCGCCGTCGGCCAGGATACCGCCGACGTCCTGCGGCGCTGGCTCGGCCGCGAAGCCTGACGCGGCGGTCGCTTCCTCCTACCCGATTTCGTGAATGACGTGCCGCACCCCGAAGGCGGTGCGTTCCCCCACGCCGACCGCGAGCACCCCGTTCAACCATTCCAGGCGCTTGCTCGCGGTTTCGAACACCATGGCGATGCGCAGGTAGTAGCGCGCCGGATCGACATCGGGCGCGGCCGGATCGGCGAAGGCGGCGCGCACCGGATCGGGAATGACGCTGCGCCGGTGTAGGTCAGGTAGATCAGCTCATCCTCGTCCGTGCGCCATACCGCGCGCGCATCGAACGTGCCGACGGACGCGTCTTCTCCCAGGCGTCCGGCGCGAGACCAGTTGCCGCCGCCCGGAAGGATCGTCCCCGCGATTCGCGGACCGAAGAATCTTCCCCCGGTCACATAGCCCATGCGTTGATCGCCGAACGGCGAAGCACCGATCGCGATCAACCCGCCGGCAACCTCGAACTCCGCCGTGCAAAGCGGTTTGCTGGCCAGAATTCCGCGAACTTCCGTCTGTGTTTCCCGCGTCACGCCGCGAATCCTCTCTTTCAAATGTGGTGGACACCGATAAAACATTAGTATGCTAAGGGTCAATCAGATTCACGGTCCAGACGACACGGATCGGAACAACCTCAATGGGAGAGGGTGAACATGAAGGCTCAAAAACAGTTCCTGTTTTCTGGGGTCGCCGTGACGGCGATGCTCGCTGCCGCCACGCCCGCGATGGCGGAAGCGGAAGGAACCGCTTCGGGCGACGTGACCGACGCCAAGGAAATCATCGTCACGGCGCAGAAACGCGCCCAGAACCTGCAGGACGTGCCGATTTCCATGGAAGTGGTCAGCGGCCAGCGCCTGGCCGAATTCAACTCCAACGACATCAAGTCGGTGATGAACTACACGCCGAACGTGTTCGTGCAGTCCACGGCCGGCAACGACGTGATCTACATCCGCGGCTTCGGTTCGCCGCCGGCCAACTTCGCGTTCGACCAGTCCGTCTCGCTCTATGTCGATGGCGTCTATGCCGGCCGTTCGCGGCAGGCACAGGCTCCGTTCTTCGACCTTGCCCGCGTCGAAGTGCTGCGCGGCCCGCAGGGTGCGCTGTTCGGCAAGAACACCGCCGCCGGCGCGGTGAGCGTGGTTTCGGCCGGGCCGACCAGCCACTTCGAAACGAGCCTGACCGCCAGCTACAACTTCGATTTCAAGGGACCTGACGTTTCCGGCTACGTGTCCGGGCCGATCACCAGCACGCTCAGCGCGCGCCTTGCCTACAAGTTCATCAACCAGGATGGCTATATCCGCAACCTGGCGACCAACCACGATGATCCGCAGATCAAGCAGCAGGTCGCCCGCCTGACGCTGAAGTGGGAACCGAGCAGCAATTTCGACTACACGGTGAAGGCCGAATACGCCAACCGCGACGTGATCGGCGGGATCACCGTTTCCAGCCCGCTGACAAGCGCGCAGGCGCCCCATCTCACGCGCTACCTCGATCGTTCGGCGCTGGGCGATGAAGGGACCAAGACCAAGTCGGTCATGATCTCGGGCACCGGCAACCTCAAGCTCGGCGATTACACGCTGACCTCGGTCACCGGCTACAGCTGGTTCAAGGCCAACATCGTCAACGGCTTCGACCAGACGATCCCGAACAGCGGCGGCGCGTTCACCAACAATTCGGTGTACAACAGCTTCCCCGAACGCTTCGATCAGGTCTCGCAGGAAGTGCGCCTGCTTTCGCCGACCGGGCGCTTCCTCGATTTCATCGTCGGCGCCTATTATGACCACTCGACCTACCGGCTGGATCAGTTGCAGGGCTTCAACATCGCCAACCTGTTCGGCAGCCCCTACTTCGGCCGGATCGACAGCCGCTTCAACCAGAAGGCGGACTCGTTCTCGGTCTTCGGCCAGGGCACGGTGAACGTGACCAAGGCGCTGCGCGTGATTGGCAGCCTGCGCTATACCCATGTCAGCAAGGACGCCGATTTCGCGTCCAGGCTCGTCTATGGTCCTTTCGCCATCCGCCCGATTTCCAGCGCGGCCGGAAAGCGCAGCGAAGGCAACGTCGATCCGTCGATCACCGTGCAGTACGATGTGGCGCCCCACGTCATGGTCTATGGCACCTGGGGCCGTGGCTCGAAGTCCGGCGGATTCGTGTCGAACACGCTGGGCACCACCAACGCCACCTTCCAGTTCAAGCCGGAACGCTCGGAGAATTTCGAGGCTGGCGTGAAATCGACGATGCTGGACGGCAAGGTGGTAGCGAACGTCTCGCGCTACCACACGCAGTTCAAGAACCTGCAGGTCTCGGTCTATCAGCCGGCAACGTCCAGCTACCTGACCGGCAACGCCGCCAGTGCCACGTCGAAGGGTGTGGAAGGATCGTTCACGTTCTACCCGATCGACAACTTCGACATCAACGCGTCGGCCGCCTACCAGGATATCAAGTACGACGACTATCCGGGCGCGGCCTGCCTGGCATCGCAACCGACGACCTGCACCCCCGCCACCAACAACCTCAAGGGGTATCCGGTGGCCTATTCCTCCAAGTTCACCGGCAGCGTGACCGCCCATGCCCGCTTCGATCTATCGGACGCACTGCGGCTCGACGTGACCGGAGTGGTCGCGGGCCGTTCCAAATACTTCGACTCCGACAACCAGAGCCCGATCTTCGGCGTGCAGAAGGGTTACGCCAAGCTCGACCTGCGCGTACAACTGGCCGATCAGGAAAACCGCTGGCACATTGCCTTCATCGGCAAGAACCTGACCAACCAGCTCACCACCGGCAGCGCGTTCAACCTGCCGGCGCCGATCACCGCCGTACCGCGCGCTATCCTCTATCTCGAACCGCCCCGGAACATCGCGGTCGAGGCTGGCATCAAGTTCTGACGATCCGGCACAGCTGACAGGGGCCGCCGCGTTTCTCCTTGGGGCGCGGCGGCCCCTGTCACATCAAGAACCCCTGTCGCATCAAGAAAGGGCATCCTGATGATCGAGGTCTACTTCACCCCCACGCCCAACGGGCACAAGGTATCGATCATGCTGGCCGAAACGGGCCTGCCGCACCAGTTGCTCCGGATGAACGTGCTGGCGGGCGATCACCTGACTTCCGAGTTCCGCCGCATTAACCCGAACGGCCGGCTGCCCGCGATCGTCGATCATGACCCGATCGGCGGAGGCGCGCCGCTGCCCGTGTTCGAATCCGGGGCCATCCTGCTCTATCTCGCCGAAAAGAGCGGCCAGTTGCTCCCCGCCGACCCGCGCCGACGCAGCCAGGCGCAGCAATGGCTGATGTGGCAGATGGCCAGCTTCGGCCCGATGCAGGGGCAGGCGCACCATTTCATCCGCTATGCGCCCGAAGGGCAGACCTACCCGGTCGAACGCTATCGCAACGAAACGGTCCGCCTGCTGCACGTGCTCAACGGGCGGCTGGCCGAGGCCGAATACCTGGCCGGCGAATATTCCGTGGCGGACATCGCCACCTGGCCCTGGGCGCGCGCGGTCCGGGCGATCGGGCTTGCGCTGGAAGACTATCCGGCGGTGCAGGACTGGTTCGACCGGATCGCGGCCCGGCCCGGTGTCATCGCCGGAACCAGCGTCGAGAATCCCGCCAACCTTTCCAGCGCACGACCGGTGCTGAACGAGGAGCAGTGGTCCAACCTGTTCGGCCGCAACATGCTGAACGCCCCCGCGCGCTGACGCGAAGACCGGTTGGTGGGGCCGGTCAGGGGGGCCGGTCAGGCGGGCCGGTCAGGCGGGCCGGTCGTGCGCCCATTCGCGTTCGATGCGGCCGTCGATCCGGCGTATCGCCACCCAGTCCCCGCCCGGCAGACCATCGTCCGCGATCAGATCGATCACGCCTTCGGCAATATCCTCCGGTCGGCAGCTTTCGTTGCTGGCGAGCACCGCTTTCATCCAGTCCGATTTCCCGTTCGCTCCGGTGGTGTCGTGGATCGGCGTCTCGGTCAGCCCCGGCAGCACCCCGGCCACGCGCACATTCCATTTGTCCTTGAGCATGGCGCAGGCCGTCGTGAACATCAGCACGCCCGCCTTGGTTGTGGCGTACATCACGTCGTGGAAGCCCGTGCCCAATGCGACCGTCGACACCGTGTTGACGATCACCCCGCCGCCGCGCTCGCGCATGGCCTGCGCCACGATCTGGGTCGCCGTGATCAGCGAGGTCAGGTTGACATCGACGATCCAGCGCAGCCGGTCCACGTCGACCTCCGGAAACTGCGGCTCGCCCGAAACCACGCCGGCGTTGTTGTGGAGGATATCGACATCACCATGGTTCCGGAACCAGGCCTCCACGGCCGCCATGTCGGCCAGATCGAGCCGGTGGACTCCGGCCTGCGTCCCCAGAGCGCGCACCTGCCGCGCGGTTTCCTCCAGCCCGGCCCCGTTGACATCGGCCAGCGCGACATGCGCGACTCCGTGCTGCGCCAGCAGGACCGCGGTGGCTCGGCCAATGCCACTGGCAGCACCCGTCACAATGGCGGACTTACCCTTGATCTCCATGCCTTTTCTCCCAAGTGGCTCCACTTACCGTAAAGCGTATTGACAGTTAAACTTACATATCTAAGTATTTTCGCAAGAGAAGAATCTCGGCCCGCTGGGGAGAGCCATTGACGAAAGCCGCCGCTCTTGATGCGCGCGCCGCGCCGCTGGGGCAGCCTTCCGCCCTGCGCCGGAATACGGCGCTGGCCATGCTGTTCCTGATCGGCACGGTGAACTTCGTCGACCGGCAGCTGCTGTCGGTGCTGGTTGAGCCGATCCGGGCCGATCTCCATTTCACCGATACGCAATTCGGGCTGCTGACCGGGCTTGCCTTCGCCCTGTTCTATGCCGCGATGGGCGTTCCCGTGGCGATGATCGCCGACCGCTGGCAGCGCGTGAAACTGATCGGCATCGCCTGCGTGGTATGGAGCGCGTTCACCGCGGCCTGCGGCCTGGTCGGCAACTTCTGGCAGCTTGCGCTGATGCGGTTCGGGGTGGGATCGGGCGAGGCCGGCGGAACCGCCCCCTCGCTGTCGGTCATCGCCGATCTCTACCCGCCCGACAGGCGCCCTCTGGCGATCGGCCTGTTCACTTGCAATGGACCGTTCGGCGTGTTCGTGGGTGCGGCGTTCGGCGCCTGGGCGGCAGCGCATATCGGCTGGCGCAATGCCTTTCTGCTGATCGGCCTGGTTGGCATCGTGGTGGCGCCGCTGCTGATCTGGACCGTCCCCGAACCCGCACGCGGCAGGATGGATGGAGCGGAGGGCGACATGCCCAGCGCCGCCCTGCCCGTCCGCCAGACGCTGGCGCTGTTCGTCCACCGGCGATCGCTGCGGATGGTGATGATCGGCAGCGGTCTCGCGGCCTTCGTCAGCTATGGCATGCTCAACTGGATTCCCGCGTTCCTGATGCGCACGCAGGGCATGCCCCTTGCCGCCATGGCCACATGGTTCGCCCCGGCCGCCGGCGTGACTTTCGCCATCGGCATTCTCGGCGGCGGATGGCTCGTCAGCCAGGCGGCGCGGCGTTCGCCCCGCGCCTATGGCATCGTTCCGGCGCTGGCGAGTCTTGTCACCGTGCCCAGCTTCGCCGCCGCGTTGCTGGCGGGAAGCTGGCAGGTTTCGCTGGCGCTGCTGCTGCTGCCGATGGCCGCCTGCACCGCCTATGTCGCGCCCGCGCTGGCGCTGGTGCAGAACCTTGCCCCGCCCCGCGCCCGCGCCACGGCGGCCGCCGTGCTGATGCTGATGTTCAACATCGTCGGCCTCGGCCTTGGTCCGCTGTTCGTCGGCATCGCCAGCGACGGGCTGAAGACGCTGCACGGCGCGGACAGCCTGCGCTGGGCGCTCATGGCGCTGCTGCCCTTCGCGCTCGCCGCCGGCTTCGCCCAACTGGCGATGACACGCCACCTCGAACGGGATTTCCGCGCATGACCAGCATAGCCGGCAAGACGGCCTTCATCACCGGCGGCGCCAGCGGCCTGGGGCTGGCGACCGCCCGCGCGCTGGCGGCAAAGGGCGCCTCGGTGGTGCTGGCCGACATCGATGCCGATCGCGTTGCCACCGCCGCCGAAGCGCTGTCCCGCGCAGGCGCCCGCGCCATGGGCCTGCAGCTCGACGTTACCGACGAGGCAAGCTGGGCCGAAGCCGGCCACAAGGCACGCGCCTTCGGTCCGGTGCGCATCCTGTTCAGCAACGCGGGCGTGGGCGGTGGCTCGGGTCCGTTCGAGCAATACGATACCGATGTCTGGCGCTGGAACTATGCCGTCAACGCGCACGCGCATCTCTATGCCTGCCGGACGTTCCTGGGCGAGATGAAGGCTTCGGGCGAGGCGTCCCACCTCGTCATCACCGCATCGATGGTGGCGATCGTGCCGCCGCCGATCTCGGTCGCCTACATCAGCTCCAAGTATGCCACGCTCGGCATCGCCATGGCGCTGCGCAACGAACTGGCCGATAGCTGCGTCGGCACCTCGGTGCTGATGCCCGGCATGGCGGCCACGCGCATCGTCGAGACCACGCGCGATCTGCGCCCGGCGGTGGGCGAGGTGGGCAAGGCCGCGGCGACCAGCCAGGCGATGCAGGGGGTGCTGGCCGGCGGCATGCCGCCCGATCGCATAGGGGAGCGCGTGGTCCGCGCCGTGGAAGCGGGCGAGTTCTGGATATTCACGCATCCGGAATGGAAGGCGATGGCCGAACTCGTCACGCGCGACATGCTGTCCGCCTTCGGCGAATCCGCCGATCCGGCTTACAAGGGCGACGATATAGACGGCCTGATCGCCGCGAACGGCGGCCGCATGTTCGGCGCCGGAAAACCAGGAGAGAACGATGGCTGAACAGGACGACATCCGCGCCATGGCGCAGCGCTTTTTCGACGCGATCGAGGCGGGTGACATCGAGACGATGCGCGACAGCTTCACGCCGGACGCGGAAATCTGGCACAATACTGACGAACTGATCGTCACGCGCGACCAGACCGCGCAGACGCTGACCGGCATGGTCGCGCGGATCAAGGATCGCGAATATGCCGAACGGCGGCTGACGACCTTTCCCGGCGGCTTCGTGCAGCAGCACGTCCTGAAGGGCCGCCGCACCCACGACGATGGCGAAGTCCGCCTGCCCTGCGCCATCGTGTGCAAAGTCGAAAACGGCAAGATCACCCGGCTGGACGAATATTTCGATTCCGCCCACGTCGCCGCCTTCCGCAAGTTCGCGAACGCCTGAGGAGAGAAGCCCGATGCCCGTGCTGCGCCAGGTTCCCCGTTCCGAAGTGAACGACGAAACCGTCATCGCCTATTACAACCGCCTGTTCGGCGATCGCGATCCCGTTGCGGAACCCGGCACGGCCACCGGCACGCCGGGCGACTGGTGGACGGTCTATGCCCTGGCACCGGACATCTTCAAGCACGCGGTGGATGGCTTTGCTGTCTATCGCCATCCGTCCCGCAGGATCGACCCGGTCCTGCGCGAACTGGGACAGACGCGCGCGGGATGGGTCAAGGGCAGCCAGTTCGTGTTCTCGCAGCATTGCAAATCGCTGCGCGGCCTGGGCGTGAGCGAGGAGAAGATCGCCTCCATCGCCTTCTGGACGGTCGCGGACTGCTACGACGAGCAGGAGCGCGCCGTGCTCGCCTATGCCGATTGCCTCAGCCAGGCGGGCGGGCGCGTGCCGCTGGAAGTGTTCGCCAAGCTCAAGACCTTCTGGGACGACGAGCAGATCTTCGAATTCACATACATTACGTGCCTTTACGACATGCACGCGGTGATCACCCGTGCGCTGCGCATGGAATTTGATGCGCGCGAAGACCCGATCGTGGAAGTGGCCGCGCCCGAAGGCTTCAGCGCGGCGGACTTCCTCAGCGCGCCCCGCCCGAACGGGGAATGAGCGCTTACGGCGAACCTGAAACCGTCGCCACGGGCCTCCGTTTCCCGGAAGGCCCGTTGGTCATGGCCGACGGTTCGGTGCTGCTGGTGGAAATCGCGCGCGGCACGCTGACGCGGATCGCACCGGACGGCCACGCCACCACGGTCGCGGAGCTGGGTGGCGGCCCCAACGGCCTGGCCATCGGGCCGGACGGCGCCGCCTATGTCTGCAACAACGGCGGTTTCGAATGGACCGAGGCCGGACCGCTGCTGTTCCCCGGCCATGCCGCCCATGCGCGGGCCTGCGGCTCGATCCAGAAGGTGAACCTCGCCACCGGGCGCGTCAGCACGCTTTACGACAGTTTCGAAGGCGAGCCCCTGAAAGGCCCCAACGACATCGTCTTCGATGCGCACGGCGGTTTCTGGTTCACCGACCACGGGCATGTGCGTCCGACAGGCCGCGATCACGGCGCGATCTATCACGCGCTTGCGGACGGATCGAGAATCACCCGCCAGCGCGCCGACATGATGGGGCCGAACGGGATCGGCCTGTCTCCGGATGGCCGCACGCTTTACGTCAGCGAAACGATGACGGCGCGCGTCTGGGCGATGGACGTCATCGCCCCCGGCGTGCTCGCGCCGCCGCCGCCATGGGCACCCGGCCACTTCGTGGGAACACCCCCCGCCTTCCGGCTGCTCGACAGCATGGCGATCGAACAGGACGGCCGCATCTGCGTGGGCACGATGATCGAAGGCGGCATCACCATATTTGGAACGCAGGGCGGTTCCGAGTTCCTCCCTTTGCCGGATGTGGGCATAACCAACATCGCCTTTGGAGGCGCCGACTTGCGCGACGCCTTCATCACGGCCTCGACCAGTGGAACGCTCATCCGCGTCCGCTGGCCGCGACCGGGCCTGAAGCTGGCATATTCGTCAACATAGTTGACATTTAGAATGCTAATTGCATATATTCGGACGAGAGGAAGCCCATGAAGTTCTACAATTCCATTGGCCCCAACCCCCGCGTCGTGACGATGTTCATGGCGGAAAAGGGCATCGAGATCCCCACGGTCACGGTGGACCTGCGTGGGGGCGAGAACCGGCGCGCGCCCTATAACGCGGACGTCAATCCGGCGGGGCAGACGCCCGCGCTGGAACTCGACAACGGCGCGACCATCGCCGAAATCACCGCGATCTGCGAATATCTGGAAGAGCGCTTCCCCGATCCGGTGCTGATCGGTGCCACGGCGGAAGAACGCGCCAATACCCGCATGTGGACGCGCCGGGTCGATCTCAAGATCTGCGAGCCGCTGACCAATGGCTTCCGCTATGCCGAGGGTCTGGCGTTCTTCGAACCCCGCATGCGCGTGCTGCCCGAAGCCGCCGCCGGCCTGAAGGCCCTTGCGCAGGACGGCCTCAAATGGCTCGACGCGCTGATCGCCGACCGTGATTTCATCGCCGGCGACACGCTTACGCTGGCCGATATCGTGCTGTTCGCTTTCCTCGATTTCGGCGTGTCGGTGGGGCAGCCGCTCGATCCCGCCAACGCCAATATCCTGCGCTGGTTCGAACGGGTGAAGGCCCGCCCCAGCGCCAGTGCCGGCTAGAAAACCAAAGGAGAAGGATGATGGCCTCGACCAATTCGGAATTCGATTTCATGGGCGTCAACCACCTTGCCCTGGTGTGCAAGGACATGGCGCGAACGGTGGAATTCTACCGCGACGTGCTGGGCATGCCGCTTACCAAGACCATCGACCTGCCGATGGGCCGGGGCCAGCACTTCTTCTTCGATATCGGCAATGGCGATAGCCTGGCCTTCTTCTGGTTCCCCGATGCGCCCGAAGCCGCGCCCGGCGTGTCCGCCCCGGCCGCGCTGCCCACGCGCGGCAGCTTCGTTTCCGCGCACGGATCGATGAACCACATCGCGTTCAATGTGCGCGCGGAAAAGTTCGACGAATACTACCAGCGCCTGATCGCCAAGGGCGTGGAAGTGACGCCGATCCTGAACCACGACAATTCGCCAATGCAGGCCTCGGCGGAAATGCACGACGATGTCTTCGTCCGCTCGGTCTATTTCTTCGACCCCGACGGCGTCTGCCTCGAATTCGCGGCCTGGACCAAGCAGCTCGACGAAAGCGACGTGGCGCATGATCCGGTGCAGGCCGATGGCACCAAGCGCGAAGGCATGATCGTGGGGCGGACGCCGGTGCCGGTGAACTGAGCGCAGGAAGCCCACCCCGCTGCGACTAACGCCGCCCGAGGCGGCGCAAGTCTCACTCCCCTCCCGCTTGCGGGAGGGGCTGCCCCATATTCTCCCCTCCCGCTTGCGGGAGGGGCTGGGGGTGGGCCTTCCACGCGCTCAAGTTTTCAAGCCAATCGCCCTTGCTACCCCACGGCGCGGGCGCGGCCTTCCCAGAACGGCTGGCGCAACTCGCGCCGCAGCACTTTGCCCGAAGGGTTGCGCGGCAGCGCCGCGATGAAATCGATGCTCTTGGGCGCCTTGTAGGCGGCGATGCGATCGCGCACCCAGGCGACGATCGCGGCGGGGTCTGGCTCGGCACCCGGCGCCGGAACCACCAGCGCTTTCACCGCCTCGCCCCACTTGTCGTCGGGCACGCCGATCACCGCCACATCGGCCACGCCGGGGCAACCCATGATCGCGCTTTCCACTTCGGCGGGATAGACGTTCTCGCCGCCCGAAACGATCATGTCCTTGATCCGGTCGTGCACGAAATAGAAGCCATCGGCATCGCGGAAGCCGGCATCGCCGGTATGCAGCCAGCCGCCCGCCAGCGTTTCCGCCGAAGCGCTTTCGCGGTTCCAGTAGCGCTGCATCACGATGCCGCCCCGGATCACGATTTCACCGATCTCGCCATCCGCCAGCGCCTGGCCTTCCGCGTCGAGAATGGCCATCTCGATGCCGGGCCACGGCCGCCCGCACGAGGTGAGCTTGCCCGGCAGATCGTGCGCGGACGGGGAGAGGCAGGAACCGGCCCCGGTCGATTCGGTCGATCCGTAGAACTGCACGAAACCGCATCCGAACGTGGCGCGCGCGCGGCGCAGCACGTCCTCGGCGATGGGCGACGCGCCATAGGCAATGGTACGCAGCGCCGCATAGTCTGCCGCCGCCGCCTCCGGCCGCTGCAGCATCATCAGGATCATCGCTGGGGCCAGGAAGGCGTGGGCCACCCGTTCTTGCTGCATCAGGCCGATGATCCCGGCCGCATCGAAATCGCGCACCAGCACCAGCCGCGCCCCCTGCGCCAGCCCGGAAAACCCGATATTGGTGCCCGCGACGTGGAACAGCGGCATGACGATCATCACCGTCTCGTCTTCGCCATAGGCGAAACCATCGACCTCCGCCGCCATCTCCAGGAAACTGCGATAGTTCCGATTGGCCAGCACGACGCCCTTGGGCCGCCCGGTAGTGCCGCTGGTGTAAAGCTGGAGCACGTCGTCATCGAGCTGCGGCGCATCGCCCGGCCGGCTGTCGGTCGCCGCGCCAAGCCATTCTTCCAGCGCGACCAGACCAGCGCCCGCGCCGTAAAGCGCCACCACGGTGGGCGGGTTTTCCAGATCGCCGATGGCGGCCCGCGCCGCATCGCAGAAATCCTCACCCACGAACAGGATGCGGGGCGCGGCGTCTTCCAGAATGAACGCGATCTCCGCCGTCGCCAGACGGCAGTTGACCGGCACGAGACAGGCCCGCGCCTTGGCCGCACCAAAGAACAGGGGATACCATGAATCGTGGTTCCGGGTCAGCACGGCCACCCGGTCACCGGCGCGGATACCCGAAGCGATCAGGGCATTGGCGATGCGGTTGGAGCGGGCATCGAGCGCGGCATAGCTGGTCTCCCGCTCGCCGAACTTCACCGCGATGGCCTCGCCACGCCGGCGCGCCTGCGCCGTCGGAATATCCGCCAGCGTCCGGATCGCTTCCAGATCGATCATTCCGCTCTCCCCTTGTTTCGCATCCGGTCTGCGATCACCCAGCCGTGCCGTCAAGAAAGCCGGTCAGCAGCGGCACCACCACGTCCGGCGCCTCGATCGTGGCAAGGTGCCCAGCGCCGGGCACCACCGCCAGCCTCGCCCCGAGGATTGCCGCCAGCATCTCGTCCTGCTGCGCCCGGCTGGTAATCCCGTCGCCATCGCCCCACACCAGCAGCGTCGGCACCGCGATCTCGTGCAGGCGCGGCCGGCTATCGATCCGCGCCATGATCGCGCGCTGCTGGCGCAGGAAGGTTTCCGCGCCGGTATCGGCCGCCATCCGTCTAGCGATGCCAAGCAGTCGCGCGTCGTCGCGACGGCCTTCCGGGAACAGGATCGGGATGCGTTCCTCGACCACATCGGCAAAGCGGCCGCTTTCCACGAGATCGATATAACCCTGCCGCCGTGCGGTCTGCGCCGGGCCATCGGCCGAAGCCAGCGTGGCGAGCAGCGCCAGCCGCTCCACCCGCTGCGGCGCGCGGCGCATGACCTCGAAGGCGACGAAGCCGCCCATCGCGTGCGCGACCAGCGCGAAACGCGGCGGCGCCGTATCGAGCAGCCGCTGCGCGAAGCCTTCTATCGTATCGTCGCGGCGATTGTCCGCCACGATCACCGCGCGATCGGGCCATGCCTCCAGCAGCGGTTGCCAGACCGCCTCGGTCAGCAACTGGCCAGTGATGAGAACGACGGGAACCGGCATCACGCCACCTTGTGCAGCAGGGCCTCGCCGGTGGCGAGCCGGCGGCAGTTTTCCCGGGCGACTTCAAGGCAGCGCACGAGCGTTTCCGGCGTCAGCCAGGCAATGTGCGGCGCCAGCACCACGTTCGGCAGCGCCAGCAGGGGAGTATCGGGCGCGACCGGTTCCTGCGCGAAGACGTCCAGCCCCGCGCCGCGCAGATGGCCCGATCGCAGCGCCTCCACCAGCCGCGCCTCGTCCACCAGTTCGCCGCGCGCGGTGTTCACCAGCACCGCCCCGGCCTTCATCGCCAGCGGATCGATCGCGCCGCGCGTCTCCTCGGTCAGCGGCATGTGCAACGACACGATGTCGCACTCCGCGATCACCCGCTCCAGCGGCCAGAAGGCATAGGGCACATCGCGCGGGGCGCGCGCGGCATAAACCACCTCCGCCCCCAGGGCTGCCAGCACCGGTGCCAACCGCTGCGCCGAATTGCCGAAACCGGCGAGGCCCACCTTGCGCCCGGCAATCTCGCCCACGCTGTCGAGTTCCGCGGGATCGGCCGTCCACCCTTCCCCCGCGCGGGTGCGTGCGTCGAAGAAGCAGGTCCGGCGTAGCACCGCCAGCATCAGCGACAGCGCCATTTCCGCCACCGCCTGGCTGTTGGTGCCGGGCATGTTGCACACCGCCACGCCGTGTTCGCGCGCCGCATCGAGCGCGATAGTGTTCACGCCCACGCCCAGTTTCTGGATCAGCCGCAGCTTCGGCGCGGAGGCGATGAACGGCGGCGTCACCGGCGTCAGCACATGCAACAGCACGGTGATGGCATCGGCCACGCCATCCAGCGCCTCGGCCTCGTCGACGTGCACCACCACGCCGGCACCGAACACCGCATCCACCGCCGCGCGGAAGCCGGGGCTGGGCCGGGCGTGCAGGACAATCATGCGAGCGCCGCCGCGATCGGCGCGGCGAAAGCGGACGCGCCGGCGAAAACCGCATCGCCGCCCATCGCCTCCTCGATCCGCAGCACCTCGTTCCACTTGGCCATGCGTTCGGACCGGGTGAAGCTGCCGACCTTGAGCTGCCCGGCATTCCAACCCGTCGCCAGGTGCGCGATCGTCACGTCCTCGGTCTCGCCCGACCGCGCGGAGACGAGCGCGCCCCAGCCCCGCGCCTGCGCCGCGTCCAGCGCCGCTTTCGCCTCCGTCACGGTGCCTACCTGGTTCACCTTGATCAGCGCCGCGTTGCACACGCCCGCCTCTCCCGCCCGCGCGACGCGGTCAGCATTGGTCACCAGCACGTCATCGCCGATAACCTGCACCCTGTCTCCGATCGCGGCAGTCACGGCGGCCATCGTGGCCCAGTCGTCCTGCCCGGCGGGGTCTTCCACGGAAAGGATCGGATAGCGCCCGGTCCATTCCACGATGCGCGCGCCCATCTCCTCGCCCGAAAGCCGCCGGTCGTCGAGCGCCAGCGTGTAGCCGGAAGCGTCGCCCAGTTCGTTGGCGGCAATATCGAGCGAGATGAAAACGTCTTCGCCGGCGCGATGACCGCTGGCCTCGATCGCTTTCGTCAGCGTATCCAGCGCATCCTCGTTCGAGGCGAAGTTCGGCCACCAGCCGCCTTCGTCCGCCACGCCCGTCAGCGGTCCTTTCGCTTCCATCAGCCGGCCCGCTGCGCGATAGACCTCGTCGGTGATTTCCAGCGCGCGACGGAACGATCCGGCGCGGGGGCACATGATCATGAAGTCCTGCACGTCGGTCCGCCTCCCGGCATGGGCGCCGCCACCGAATATCTGGATTTCCGGCAAGGGCACGCGCACCGTGCTTCCGTCCGCAAGGTAGCGCCACAGCGGCACGCCCGCATCGGCCGCCGCCGCGTGAAGCACCGCCATCGAAACCGCGACGATGGCATTGGCGCCCAGCCGCGCCTTGGCTGGCGTGCCGTCCAGTTCGCACAGCACGCGGTCTACCGCAGCCTGATCGCGCGCATCCATGCCGATCATGGCGCCCGCGATCTCGGCCCCGATTCCGGCAACGGCGCGATTCACGCCGAAGCCCCCGAACGCGCTGCCACCGTCGCGCAGATCGATCGCCTCATGCGCCCCGCGCGAGGCTCCGGCGGGCGCGATCGCCCGGCCGACCGCGCCCGAAGCGAGCGCGACTTCCGCCTCCACGGTGGGGCGGCCGCGCGAATCCCAGAGCTGGCGACCGGTGACGGAGACGATACGCGAAATCATGCAACAGTCCTTTTCCAGTCGGCCACCAGCGCGCCAACGGGCCGGGGCGCGGCAACCAGCGCCCTCGCCTGTTCCCGCACGGCGGCAATATGTTTGGGGTCAGTGAGATAAGCAGCGGGCGACTTGCCCTCGACTCGCGCCAGCAAAAGCGCGGCCGTCAGCCGCCCCACCCGCGCCGCAAGACCGGCGGGGTCTTCCCAGTTCACGCCGGCGTGATAGGCATCGACCAGCGCGGCCGCCGCCTGCCGCATCCGCTCGTCGTCCCGCCATACGGTCTTGAGCAGCAGGTGCGTGACGCAAAAGGCCAGGTCAAACGCGGGATCGCCGAATACGGCGCATTCCGCGTCGAGGAACACCGGTCCATCCGGCCCGACCAGAATGTTCTTGGGGCTGACATCGCCATGGACCAGCGCCACCTTGCTGGCCGCAAGATCGGCGGCCATGGCTTCCAGCGCCCCGGCCAGCGCCGGCTCCTTCGCCGCGACATGCAGCAGGAACGGATCGATCCGCAGCGCGCGGAACATGGCGTCGGTAGCGAACATGGCCTGGTCCGAGGCGCTGCCGGCAGTCGCGGCGTGGACGGCGGCGATGCTCTGCCCCACCGCTGCCGCGAACCCGGCATCCACGCGTCCAGCGACAAGCTCGTCCTTCCACACCGGGCAATCCGGCAGGAACCGCATGGCGAAGGCGTGATCGGCAGGCATTTCCGCCAGAACCTCGGGCACGATCCGGGGATCGACCGACGCCGCCCGCTTCAGCCAGCGCACCTCGCTCGTCCCGCGCTCGACCGGGGCAAGCCATTCGGCCGCCACGCGCAATTGCGGCAGCGGCCGCTTGACCACTATCGGCCCGTCCCGCGTATCGACCTTCCACACATCGCACGAGACGCCACCGGCAAGCGGCTGGAACACCGGCGTCTCAGCGCCTCCGATCAACCCGGCGGCCTGCAACCCGTCGACGATGTTCGCGACCGCCGGTTCCATCACAGCTTTTCGCGAATCCATGCGCCGACGAGATCGGCCGCGTTCTGGCGCTCGGCTATCGAATCCTCGAAATAGTGCGCGCCCGGGATCAGTTCGATCGTCTTGTCCTTGCTTCCCAGGAAATCGAAGATCTTGCGCGCATCGCTGGGGAACACCCCGGTATCGGCCAGCCCCTGCACCACCAGCGCGGGCGTATCGTGCTTGGCAAGGTGCGGCGCGCCTTGGCAGGGCGAGGTTTCTAGGCTCCACATGTTGAGCCACGTCTTGAGCGTGTTCGCCCGGCCGATGCTGGGCGTGCGGTTGGCCACAGCGGGATCGCCCCGGTAACACCAGTTGGGCTTGCGCTCGGAGGGATCGAGCGCGGGATCGACGCAACGGATATCGCCCCAGCAGCGGAACATCGGGAAAATGCGGTCAGGAATGCCGGCAGCGTTGAGCCGCGCCAGTTCCGCCTTGGCCCAGTCCGTGATCCGCTGGTTGCGCGCGCGCTGGCCCGCCCGGTACTTCGCGACGAACTCCTCGGAATAGGGCGGCCCGTTATCGGGATTGAACGGATCGAGTTCCGGATCGGTGGCGACAGGATCGTTCTCGTCGATCACCGAGGCATCCATCCAGTCGGTCAGCACTTCGGGGCGCCCCTGATGCGCGTTGAACGAGATGTAGAGATCGCCCTTCACCAGTTGCGCCAGCGCATCCTGCCCCACAGTGGGCAGCCGGTCGGTCAGGGTCGGCGCGATGGCTTCGGCCTGATAGGCACCCATCAGCGAACCGCCGCCCGAATTGCCGAGGATGACGATCGCCTCGACCCCGGCCTCCTCCTTCAGCCAGCGCATCCCCACACCGATGTCGAGCACCGCATGTTCCAGCAGGAACTGATCCTCGAACCCGCGATACCGAGTGTTCCAGCCGAGAAAACCGAACCCCTGCCGCGCGAAATAGGGCGCGATGTAGTGCTCGGAGAAATCCACGTTGTAGTGTGTGGCGATGATCGCCACCTTCGGCCGCTTGCCCGCCTCGGTCCAGTAGATGCCCTGGCAGGGATGCCCGCCCGCCTGGATGCGCGGGGCGGTCGGCGATGCAAGGCCGATGAAGTGAGCGTCCAGTCCCTCGATCCCGTTGGGGTCCATCGTTTTCTCTCCCGGTTGTCTTGTTGTGCAGCGCTTTCAGCGTGTGACCTCGAACGGCAGGGTATAGCCAGTCAGGCCGGCGCGGATCGCCTTCTTGTCGATCTTGCCAGTGGGGCCGAGCGGTATCTCGTCCACGAACAGCACATCGTCCGGCATCCACCAGCGCGCGATGCGCCCGTCGAGCCAGGCGCGCAGATCGTCCCCGTCGGCGCGGGCACCGGGCAGGAGCTGGCACAGCAGGATGGGCCGTTCGTCCCACTTGGGATGGGCGATGCCCACCACCGCCGCATTGGCGACCGCCGGATGCCCCATGGCGATGTTCTCGATCTCGATCGAACTGATCCATTCGCCCCCGGATTTCACCACATCCTTGGCGCGATCGGTGATGCGCATGTAGCCTTCGCCGTCGATCGTGGCGACATCGCCGGTGTCGAAGAAGCCCTCCCCGTCCAGCACATCCCCGCCATCGCCCCCGAAGTACGCGGACGCGATCGTCGGCCCCTTCACCATCAGCCGGCCCGGCGTGCGCCCATCGTGCGGCAGGCGGACGCCGGCATCATCCACCAGCTTCATCTCCAGCCCGCACAGCAGGCGGCCCTGCTTGAGCTTGTAGGCCATCTGTTCGTCCGCCGGCTTCGCCGCGACCGCGGCGTTGGGCACCGAAACCGTGCCGAGCGGGGAGGTTTCGGTCATGCCCCAGCCCTGGATCACGTCGACGCCGTATTCGTCGCGGAAGGTGCGGATGATCGATTCCGGGCAGGCCGAGCCGCCGATCGTCACGCGTTCCAGCGTGGTGAACCGCTTGCCGTTCTCCTGCACGTATTGCAGCAGCATCTGCCATACCGTGGGCACGGCGGCGGAATAGGTCACGCCTTCCTGTTCGATCAGGTTGTAGATGGATTCGCCGTCCATCCGCTGCCCGGGCAGGACCAGTTTCGCCCCCACGGCCGGGGCGGAATAGACCACGCCCCAGGCGTTGGCGTGGTACATCGGCACCACCAGCAACACGGTATCGCGCGCGGACAGCGCCAGCGCGTCGCGCTGCAGCGTCATCAGGGCGTGAAGGTAGTTCGACCGGTGCGAATAGAGCACGCCCTTGGGATTGCCGGTGGTGCCCGAGGTGTAGCACAAGCCGCAGGCCGCGTTTTCGTCGAACCCGCCCCACGCGAATTCGGCCGGCTGGTCCGCGATCCAGTCATCGAAGGCGATGGCCGGATAGTCGGTTTGCGGCAGGGTCGCGCGATCGCAGAAGAAGATCACCCGCTCGATCGACGGCACCTGCGGCAGCAGTTGCGCCACCAGATCGGCGGTGGACGGGTCGGCGATCAGCAGCCGGTCGCCCGCATGGTTGGCGATATAGGCGATCTGTTCCAGGAACAGCCGGGGATTGAGCGTATGCAGGACCACCCCCATCCCGGCGGCACCATACCAGGCGGCAAGGTGGCGGCCGCTGTTCCAGCCCATCGTCGCGATGCGATCGCCCGGCGCGATCCCGGCCGCTGCCAGCGCGTTCGACACGCGGCGCGCATCAGCATGGATCGCGGCATAGCTGGATCGGCTGACATGCCCATCGGCATCGCGCGACACCACTTCGCGCGTGCCGTGCCACATCGCCGCGTGATCGATGATGCGATCCACCGTCAGCGGTACATTCTGCATCAGCCCGTCCATGCCGGCCCTGCCTCTCCCTCGATCGTTCCCGCCATGCTAGCGGGGCTGTTTCGCAAGAAAGTTAGTATCCTAAGTACATTGCGAATGCAACAGTACCGTGCCTTGCCTGCACAGGATCGTTCTTCTAGGCAGCGTGGACAAATTCCACATCGCCACAGCTGGAGGCAAAAGCCGCCAGTTCGAGGAGGCGAGGCGAAGGAATATCGGCTATATTTCGAGCCGAGCCGACGCTGAAATGGCGGCTTTTGGTCCAGCCCCGAAGGGGTTGCCCTGAGACAGGCCCCGGCCGCGTTGCGCGGCCTTGAAAGAGGCCCCTCTTCCTGCGGCCTCGCGCCTTGCCAGGGCCTGTCTCAGGGCAACTGTGGCGTTGCGGAATTTGTCCACGCCGCCTAGCGTGCGGCCGCTGCCAAAACGGCGAATTTTCGGGATTTCCACCACTCTCCATGCTCACGAACCAGCTTATCATCGCCCTGTTCCAGCGCTTTTGCTGGCTCGATGAAGGTCTTCAGGCGCGCCTTCACGAACGCGGCTGGCCAGACGTCAATCGCCCGCAATCGATGGTCATGACCAATATCGTCAGCGGGATCGTGCGCCCTTCCGACATAGCCCGCAACCTGGGCATTTCCCGGCAGGCGATTCACCGCACGCTGAGCCAGATGATCGATCTGGGCATCGTCACGCTGGAGCCCGATCCCGACGATCGCCGCCACATGGTCGTGTCGCTCACCGAAACCGGCAAGCGTATGCGGCAGGACGCGCAACAGGCTATGGATGCGCTTTCCGAACAGATTGCCGGCGCGCTGGGCCAGGACCGGTTCGAGAACATGCTGGCCGCGCTTGAGGCCGATTGGGGAAGCAACGTCGCAAACGGGAGCTGATCGCCGCGCGAGTCAGGCCTTCACGTCGGTCAGGACCGAAAGCTTGGATGTTTCCTCGGCCAGATTGTCGATCACCCGGCGCATCAGCGCGCGCAGCGTTTCCACTTCCTCGTCGGTCATCCCGCGCGTCGCCACGTCATGCACTTCCGCGTTCATCGGCGCGAGGATCAGTTCCAGTTCCTTGGCGTGCGGCGTCAGGTGGATGAAGGTCTTGCGGCGATCGTCTGCGGTCTTCTTGCGGGTGATGAACCCGGCTTTCTCCAACCCCTTCAAGGCAACCACCGTGGTCGGCTCACGCATGCCCACGCGCTCGCTCAACTCGCGCTGGGTGATGCCGTCCTCACGCCACAGCTGGCGCAGGAACCGCCACTGACCTGCCGAAACATCGTGCATCAACGTCTTGCGCTCGAGCAGGCGCGAAAACGAACGGAACACGATGCGCGCCAGATAGCCGATGCTGTTTTCCGGCACGGTGTAATGTTCCGCGGGATACCGATAGGTCTGGTTCTTCCTGGCCAATGCCGTCTTCCTCTTCGCCAAACCCGAAAGCCCAAGCCTGCAGGGTTGCACGCACTCCGGCGAACGCCTGTCCTTAAGGGGGCAGGAATCCCGCCGCAATGCTTCACTGCCGCATTATCCATGGACAATGCGCGCCTTGCCTTATAATTAGCATACTAATTATCTGGAAGGCTCCATGGAAAAGTTCGACCGGCTGACCGCCGTTGCCATCCCGCTGCCTCTCGCCAACCTCGATACCGACATGATCATCCCGGCGCGCTACATGAAGGCGCTCGACCGGGCCGGGCTGGGCACCCATCTGTTCCGCGAGCTGCGCTACAGCCCCGACGGTGCCGAGCGGCCGGACTTCATCCTCAACCGCGGCGAAGGGCGCAAGGCGCGCATCATCGTCGGCGGCAGCAACTTCGGCTGCGGCTCCTCGCGCGAACATGCCGTCTGGGCGCTTACCGATTTCGGCATCCGCTGCGTGATCGCTCCCAGCTTCGGCGATATCTTCGCCGGCAACGCGCGCAAGAACGGGCTGCTGCTGATCCGCCTGCCTGAAAGCACCTGCGAACGCCTGCGCGAAGAGATCGCGCTGTCGCAACTCGCGCCGGTCACCGTCGATCTTGGCGAACAGCGGATCACGCTGGCCTCGGGCGAGACAATCCCGTTCGACGTCGATCCGGACGACCGCCGCACCCTGCTGGAAGGGCTGGACGACATTGCCCGCACGCTGCGGCACGAACGCGCGATCACCCGGTTCGAAGCGGGCGCCTGACCCCGCCCCCCGCTGCTACGGCAGGCTTGCGGGATCGGTGATGCAGCCGGCAATGGCACTGGCGGCGGCGGTGGCCGGGCTCATCAGGTGGGTGCGGCCACCCCTGCCCTGCCGGTTCTCGAAATTGCGGTTCGATGTGGCGCCGCACCGCTCGCCGGCCTGCAACCGGTCCGCGTTCATGCCCACGCACATCGAGCAGCCCGGTTCGCGCCAGTCGAAGCCGGCTTCGCGCAGGATCGCGTCTAGCCCTTCGCCCTCGGCCTGCCGCTTGACCAGCCCGGAGCCGGGAACGACCATCGCTCGCACATGCGGAGCAACCTTGCGGCCGCGCACGATCGCGGCGACCATACGCAAGTCCTCGATCCGGCTGTTGGTGCAGCTGCCGATGAACACGCGGTCCAGGCGCAGACCCCGGATCGGCTGGCCCGGCGCGAGGTCCATATAGGCCAGCGCGCGGGCAGCCGCCGCCGCGTCCGCCGGCGAGCCCATTCCCGCCGGATCGGGCACGTGCCCATCGACCGCCACGGTCTGCGCGGGGTTGGTGCCCCAGCTGACCATCGGCCTGATCTCCGCCGCGTCGAATCGTATCTCGCGATCGAACCGCGCTTCCGCGTCGCTCGCCAGGGCGCGCCAGCGCGCCACTGCCGCGTCCCACGCGGCACCTGCAGGAGCCGCCGGCCGCCCCTGCAGATAGGCGAACGTCGTCTCGTCGGGCGCGACCAGACCGGCCCGGGCGCCCATCTCGATGCTGAGGTTGCACAGCGTCATGCGCCCTTCCATCGACAGCGCGCGCACGGCCGGCCCAGCATATTCGATGACATGGCCGGACGCCGCGTCCACCCCCAGCCGCGAGAGCAGGAACAGCACCATGTCCTTTGCCTGGACATCAGGGGCAAGCCGGCCATCGATCGTGATCCGCATGTTGCGCGATCGGCGCTGGCGCACGGTCTGGGTCGCCAGCACGTGCTCGACCTCGGACGTCCCGATGCCGAACGCCAGCGCGCCGAACGCGCCGTGCGTGGAGGTATGGCTGTCTCCGCAGACGATCGTAATGCCAGGCTGCGAGCGGCCCTGTTCGGGCGCAACCACATGGACGATGCCGTTGCGCGGATCGCCCATCGGGAACTGCTCGATTCCATGCCTTCCCGCGTTTTCCGCCAGCGCCGCAAGCTGCGCGCGCGCCTGCACGTCGGTGACGGCGGCAACCCCGGCGGACTGCCCTTCGGTCGGCACATTGTGATCGGACAGCGCCAGCGCCCGCTCCGGCCGGCGCACCGCCCGCCCTTCCCGGCGCAATCCGGCAAAGGCCTGGGGCGAAGTGACCTCGTGCAGCAGGTGCAGATCGACGTAGAGCAGCGTATCGCCGTCGTCCGCCGCAACCGCGTGCGCGTCCCATATCTTGTCATAGAGCGTGCGCGCACTGGTCATCGGATGTCACCAATCCGCCGCATAGCCCTGATTCCAATACGCAAACGCAAGCTCCCCGAAACGCCCGCATGGAACGGCTGAAATACTTCGATTACTAACTTTATAGGAATGCCGGCAAACCGGGACAAGTCCGTTTCGGATGACGACGCCACGCGAGGGCACGACTTTTCATATCCGGAAGGCTTCGAAGCATTCCTCCGCAAACAGGTCCTCCGGCTGCAACCGGCGCGGCGAAAGGCCCTGTTCGTGGTGATAGCGAAGGAACGTATCGATCACGGCACGGTTGGCCTTGAAGCCATAAGGCCACCAGTCGCGCCCCAGCAGGGCCACCGCTTCCTCGACCGCCGCGATCTGCCAGGGCAGCATCGTCTTGAGCGAGGCGGTGACCAGCAGTTCCTCATATACTTTCGCCTGTGCCGCCTCGAACGCCGTTTGCAACGACCGCGCGATCCAGCGGTTCTTTTCGTACACGTCCCGCCGGATCGCGATGACATGCATGATCGGGAAAATACCGGTGCGGCGGTAATAGTCCTGCTCCAACGGCACGAAATCGGGAAACAGGCGGCGGACCTTGTCCGGTTCGCTGTAGAACGTGCTGGGCGTGCGCGCGGTGTGCAGCGCGTCGATCTCGCCATCGGCCAGCATCCGCGACAGCGTCTGGCCGGGACCGATCGGCCGCAGATGGAAGCGCTCCGGCAGATCGAGCTTCAGCTTCTCGTCGCGCCCCGGCTGCTCCTCGCCCCCGGTGTGATAGGTCACGCTGGCAGGATCGACCCCGTACTCGTCCGCCAGGATGCCGCGAATCCACACCGGCGCGGTCATCTGGTATTCCGGCACGCCGATGCGCTTGCCCGCCAGGTCCTCCGGGCGCTCGATCCCGCTTTTCGCCGAGACGAAGATACAACTGTGCCGGAACAGGCGCGACGGGAACACCGGGATCGCCACGAACCCCGGATCGGCGCGGCCGAGCGACACGCAATAGGATGACAGCGACATTTCCGCCGCATCGAATTCGCGGTGCCGCAGCATGCGGAAGAACGTCTCTTCCACATCCAGCGTCTGCATGTTCAGATCGATACCATCGGGGCGGATCGTGCCGTCGGCCAGCGCCTGGGTACGATCGTAGTTCCAGCAGGCGAGCGAGATCGATAGACGGCTCATAGCGTTCTTTCAGATACTTTCGGAAGAAGTTCGGACGGCGTGACATCCCTGCCCTCGCGCGCGGACAGGAGAATGGCGTGGCATATCGCCAGGCTTTCCAGCCCCCAGCGGCCATCGAACGGCACCGGCCAGCCATCCAGCACGGCGTGTGCGAACGCTTCGGCCACGCCGGCGCGCGGGATGGATGGCAAGGGAACCGCCACGCGGCGCACGCCGTCGTCGGCGTGGATGTCGAGGCCTGATGGCGTCAGGGCAAGGTCGGCCTGTTCGCAGGTTATCAACACCGAGCCGAACCGCTCGTGATGTTTCGACGCGCCTGACGATACCGCGCCCGCCGCGAACGTGCGGGCAGCCTTGGCCTGCCGCTCGTCGATCGCCGCCAACAGCGCGCGCGCCTGCCCATGCGCCGCCGGGCTTTTCGCGCTGCCCATTTCGCCCACCCAGCCAGCCAGCGCATCGCTGTCATACCGCGCATAGCCCGAATAGGTCAGGTTCGCGACCGCGCCGTTGGCGAAGAACAGCAGCGCAGTGAACGCCCCTTCCGTCGCGCGCGCGCCCCAGCCGCCTGTCCACGCCCGCACCGACGTGACCGGGCTGGCCGCGATCCGCCGCACCATGTCGATCTGGTGCGTCGCCTGGCTGAGAATCACGCCGCCGCCCCGCTCGGTATCCAGCTCGGCCGGGCGCCGGGGACGATAGAGGAAATCCGTGTAGTTGAAGGCATGGATCAGCCTGACGCCCCCCACCGCGCCGGACGCTACCAGCGCCGCTGCCGCCTCCACTGGGGGATCATAGCCATGGCTCGGCCCGACCATCAGCACGGTGCCGGCGGTTTCGGCCGCGCGGATCATCGATGCCGCCTCGACCAGCGTCACCGCCATGGGCTTTTCCACCAGCACGTGCTTTCCCGCACCAGCCATTGCGAGGGTATGCGCGGCGTGGAACTCGTGCGGCGACGCGATATAGGCGGCGTCGAAATCGGCATTCGCCAGCAGCGCCTCGACCGTCTCGCAGGCGGGCACGCCGTGGCGGGCGGCAAACCCCGCCCGCGCCGCCGAGTCGGGATCGCAGCCGGCCACCAGTTCGATCCGCGCCTGCGCGGCCAGTGCGGGCACGGTTAACACCGCGCCGCGCCCCAACCCTATCACCGCCACCCGCAAGCCCATGCCGCTCTCCCGGCGCGGATCATATCCGGCACGCTCTTGAATTGCAAATTACTTAGTATTAAAAGTATATCTCCTTTCGCGCCGCCGCGCGCCTCAATGCCTGCCGGGAATTGCCATGACTCCACAACAGAACGACCTGCTCTGCCGCGTCGAGGGCGACGCGCCGATGGGCAAGGTCATGCGCCGCCACTGGATGCCGGTCTGCATGAGCGAGGAAGTGGCCGAGCCGGACGGCACCCCGCGCCGCGCCCGCCTGCTGGGCGAGGACATGGTGGTGTTCCGCGATACCGAAGGGCGCATTGGCGTGCTCGACGAGCGCTGCCCGCACCGGCGCGCCTCGCTGGTCTATGGCCGCAACGAGGAATGCGGGCTGCGCTGCCTTTACCACGGCTGGAAGTTCGACGTGGACGGCAAGGTCACCGACATGGCTTCCGAGCCGGCCGATGCGCGCCTGCGCACGGCGGTACGCACACGCGCCTATCCCGCGCGCGAGGCCGGCGGGTTCGTCTGGGCCTGGATGGGCGATCCGGAGAACCCCGCGCCGTTCGACCCGCCGGTGTGGACCAAGGCACCGGACGACCGGATCGCCATCGTGAAGATCCACGCCGAATGCAACTGGGCGCAAGTGCTGGAAGGATCGATCGATTCCGCGCACAGCAGCAGCCTGCATTCCTCCAACATGCCGACCGCAACCGACGTCAGCGGATCGACCGCCACCGCCAGCCAGTGGCTGCGCCCTTCGGCCGACAAGTCCCCACGCCTGCAGGTGGAGCGCGCGCCGTTCGGCTTCCGCTACGCCGCGATCCGCACGCCGATCCACGATCCCGAGCAGCAGGACTACGTCCGCACCACGCTGTTCGTCGCGCCGTTCACGGTGATGATCCCGCCGACCGACCGCTACAAGCTGGCGCAAATGCTGGTGCCGATCGATGACGTGAACTGCATGTTCTACTGGATCGCCTGGCACGAGACGAAAGGCATCTCGTCCGAAGACTGGCGCCGGTTCTGCGACGCGGTGCCCGGGGTGGACGTCGATCCGGTCACCTTCCGTAAGTTCCGGAACGCGCAGAACGGCTACCTGCAGGATCGCGCGGCGATGAAGGCCGGGGATTTCACCGGCATCAAGGGCATCCCCACGCAGGACATGGCGATGTGGGAATCGATGGGGCCGATCGCGGACCGCAGCCACGACAGGCTGGGATCGAGCGACCGGGCCATCTTCGAATTCCGCAAGGTCATGCTCGGCCTGGCCATGAACGCCGATGCCGAACCGCCCGCGCGTGGCTATCGCAACAGCGATCTCTTCACCTTCGAAGGCATGGTCCGGCATGGCAATGACTGGCGGCTTGCGCAGCCACCCGAACCCGTCATGCCCTGACCGAGGTAAAGGCGCGGCGCGCCGGCATCAGATCAGCAACGGCCACAAATCTGGGCCGCTGGCCAGCCTCGGCGGAAATGTGAGCCCTCTGTTCCACCTTCGCATTTCAACAATTTTAGGGTGGGTCGATGGGGGCTCACTCAAAAGCAGTTGTCCAAAAACGATGTTATTTCCGCACGTTATGTAATTTATTCGAGCCGACACCGCCTACCATATTCCGGCCCCGACACCTCAGCTGACGCAATCGCTCGATGTCACGATGATTTCTTCGGCGCGCCGTTTGCTGCTGGCAGAATAGGTCGCCCGTATCGTGGCGCCGCCTTGCAACAGCGGAACGAACGCGCGGCGTCCGCAGATGGCCCGGCTTGCGGACATGCGGGTGCCATCGGAAAATTCGGCCATGCCCTTTGGCAGCGCGGCCGTCAGACGCAGCTCGCTTCCGGATACGGCGAATTCCGAAATGACGGTGCCGTCATCCAATTCGGTGGGGCGTTCCATGTAGAGCGCTGTCTTGGTGATTAACGCGTTGATGTCCTGCGAACGGGCGCCGCCCGTTGCGGATGCGGGTGCGGGTGCGGGCCGGGGCTGACGGGCCGGGTAGGCGGCTGCCGCCATGGAAGGCTCTGCGGATGCTTGGGCAGGTGCCGAATCGACGGCATGGAATACGGGCGCAGCGGTTCCCGCCTTGGCGAACTGGAAAGCGAATGGATATTGTTCGCCGTTCCACATCACCACGATGGAAATTCGCACGGGCCGCTCATCCAGCGGAATCTTCTCGAGCACGATCTTTCCGGCATAGCTCTGCTGGGGATAGAGCGTGGTGGTCTGCACGATCGAATCGCCCAGGACATCACGCGTCCGGTCCAGATTGTATTGTACGGCCGCGATGCCATGCGCGGCGCCGGCGGTGAGCGCAGTTGCCTGAAGCTGCCCGAATGCGCTGGGGCCACTGTAGGAACTGACATAGGACCCGCGTGGCGTGCGGATGTAGCCGTGATAAGTATCGGTCTGGCTCGCTGCCACGCCGGCGGCGATTCCGCCCAGCATGGCGATGCCGATCTGCGTCCACCGCGCGCGGGACTTCGCTTTTCTGACAAGCTGGTCGACGGAGAATACGCTGACCGGCTTGTCGCCGGCCTGCACGGTCAGGTTCTCGATCCCGAAATTTGCCGAACGCGGGCTAGCGTTGAACACCGCGACACTGAAGGCCGGGCTGCCGTGATCCAGTGGCAGCGGCCGGATCTGGACGCTGCCTTGCTGCCGTTGCAGATCGAGCGTCGGCACGCCCTGGTCGAAACGCAGCGTTTCCGCGCCGATCTGGATCGGCTGCAACACAGGTTCCGCCGAGGCGGCAGCCGGCAGAAGAACAGCGAACGCGGCACACGCCGCCACGATGGTAGAGCGCATGGTGAAATCCCCCAAGTGTCAGGAAAATCATGGGGAATAGCGATTGAGGAGCCGCGAAGAATTGCGGTTAATTTCCAGAGATGGCGCCACGATGGCGGTAATCCGCACCGCGCGAAAGCCAACGCCTTCGCGGCTTCGCCCCTACCAGGCCACCGACACGCCGAACCGCACGGTCAGCGGCTCCACGGGCACCGACTGATCGCGCCTGTACAGCAGCAGGGGGTTGCCCAGCGCGAAGCGGCTGGCACGGGTGTTGAAGAGGTTGGTCGCCGCCACAGAGAAATCGACCGGCCCCCGGCGCAGCCCGGCATGGAGGTCCGCCACGGCATAATTGCCCTGCGAGACATCGAACAAGGCCCCCGGCCCGAGCACCGATCGCCCGACGTAGCGCATGTCCAATCCAGCCCGATAGGTGGTGATGCCACGTCCCCAGCCGTAACGCAGGCTGGCGGCGGCTGAAAACGGTGGCGTATCCGGCAACCGCCGGTCGCGGCCGACGGACTGGGCGGGCAGCGCGCCAGTCGTGCGGTTCGAGGTGAAGAACACCGAGCTTTCCGCTTCCAGCCCCGGCACGATCACCCAGTTTCCGATCGCTTCCAGCGCGAAGATCTTCGCGTCGCCAACGTTGGTGGTATAGGGCAACCCCTTCGCGCTCACCAGTTCGGCCAGGACGTTCTGCCACCGGGCATAGGATGCCGCAGCGGAGAACGAGAGCCCGGTCGGCCCTGATCGCGAACGGCGAAGCCCCACCTCCCCCATCACGATCGAATCCGCCTGGAACTCCGACACCTTGCCGACCCCGCGCGCCACGGAAACGCCGCCGTTGCGGTAGCTGGTCTGGAACCGGGCAAAGAGCGAAAGATCGTGCAGGACCGGCCAGAGCAGCGCCACCGTGGGGTCGATACGCGAGGCGCCTTTGCCCTTGATCGGTGAGGAAACGCCGCCGCGCGATGGTTCGCTGTCGGTGCGCGCGGTGGTGGCACGCGCGCCCAGCGTCGCCTTGATCGCGCCCAGCAAGGGGAAGGTCACCTGTCCGAACAGCGATCCGCTGCGGGTAACATTAGTCAGCTCGTCCAGTTCGGGCGGCGCCTCGGGCATGCCCAGCGAGCGCGACTGGCCATCGCGCACCCGTTCATAGGCAAGCCCCAGCACCCACGTAACCGGCCGATCAAGCGGTCCTGACAAGCGCGTTTCCGAAGAAAACGTGCGGGTTGACCGCTGTGTCTGATACGCGCGCCGGGGGGAGCCCGGCGTGGTGGCGTCAAACGTATCGAGCGCCGTCCGCGCCCCGAGGCTGGCGGTGGATGTCAGCCGCATCCCGTTCGGCGCGCTGTATTCCACATAGAGGCGGCCAAGCCCCAATTCGCTGGAATAGGGTTGCGCGATCGCCGCACGATGCGAAAGCGCGCCGGATGCATCGGCATAAGGGGCATCCCGCGCATCGGTGCGCTGATACAGCCCGCTGCCCTCGACGCGGAAGCCATCGCCCAGCCGGGCCGCAAGCGCGCCGCGCCCTCCCGCCACATCGACCACGTTGCGGTTGTGCCCCAGCCCCGGCACATCGATGTAGCCACCATCCCGTTCGCGATAGGCCACCAGCCGCACGCCCGCTTCCGAACGGAGCAGGGGCAGGTTGAGCATGGCCGAGCCATCCCAGCCCGTGGTGGCATCCGGGGAAACACTGACACCTCCCGTGACCGATCCCGCATAGCGATCGAGATCGACCGCGTTCGGCATGATGCGGATGACGCCGCCAATCGAGCCGGAGCCATAGAGCGTGCCTTGCGGTCCCTCCAGCACTTCCACCGATGCGATATCATGCAGCTTGAGGTTGGGCGTGGGGCTACCAAAGCCCAACAGCGCGTCGCCGAAGTAGATGCTCGTCGTGGGCTGCGTCCAACTGTTGAAGCTGCTGTCGGCAATGCCACGGATGAAGATCTTGTTGCGCCCTTCCCCGAAAGCCGTGGTCTGCAGGATAGGTTGCGCACGCGCCATGCTGTCCAGCGAGGACGGGTCGCCCAGTCGGGAGCTTTCTTCGCCGGGCATCCGCCCCACGCTTCCCGGATAGAGCATGATCGGTGTGGGAAACTTGCCTCCCACCACCACGATCGGTGGCTGCAATACCGTGGCCGGGGGAGAGAAACTGGCAGGCGCCGCGCGCGGACGCACGCGCGCAAGCGGCGCCCGTTCGATCCGGAAACCACGCGCACCGATCCTGACCGCGCGATAGCCGGTTCCCTTGAGCAGTTGCGCCAACGCGCGCGCGGGATCAGACCCTACCCTGAGCGCCGGCACGCGCACCGCCGCCACCGCGGGATCGACCGAAACAATCTCGCTGCCGGTGCTTTCGGCCAGGTGACGCAGGGCGACGGAAAGCGATCCGGCCGGCAAGGAAATGGCGGCACGATCGGCGGCGAAAACCGGCGTGAGCGGCAAGCAGCAGCCCAGCGCCAGCAGGGCGCTAGCTACGAACCTTGGACGGCGAAAGCACCCAGATTTCGCCTTCACGACGGCAATCAACTCCGACCAGACGCGCGAGATGTTCAACGTCGCGCGCTGTCTCACCCGAAAGCCTGACATTGCCAGTAAACGGCAAGGCGGACAAGCCGCCCTCCAGCCGGATTTCCGCACCATTGCGCCGGTGGAAAGCCGCCACGACATCCGCCAGCGTCGCTCGATCGAAATCCAGTTCGCCCCTCTGCCAGCCACCGACCGACGCCGCCTTCCACCGCGTGGCAAGACCGCTTGCTTCGTCGATCGTCAAACCCTCGCCAGCGTGGAGGGCGAGGCGGGCGCCATCCGGATCGACCATGACGCTGCCTTCGCTGACCGAAACCATCAGCCGCCCGGCATCGCGCCGGACGTTGAACACGGTTCCGACATCGACAATGCGGTAACGGCCCGCCTCCACCGTGAAAGGAGCATCGGCGCGATGGCGGACCGCGAACAGCGCTTCGCCGCCATCCAGCCGGACAGAGCGTTCACCATCCCCCCGGGCCAGCCGCGTATCGCCATTGAGCACGATCGCGGTGCCTTCGGCGAGGCGCACGGTCTGCATCTTGCCGGCGGCCGTGGCGAAAGTCGTCGGCTGGCGATCACGCGGCGCGACCGTCCACAGCGCCACGCCGGCCAGCGAGGCCGCCAGCGCCACTCCAGCGCCCGCGCGCCACCATCCGCGTCTCACCAGCATCGGCGGCGCCGGCACCTTTTCGCCAGACCGTTGGCGCAGAACCGGCGCTTCGGCCAGCAACCGATCCGCCGCCGCCACGCGGTCGAACGCGGCCTGATGCTCCGGTGCTGCTTCCAGCCAGGCGACCAGATCCGCCCAGCGCGCGGCGTCCATCGCGGGCATCTGCACATGCCACGCAATCGCCGCCTCCATTGCCCCGCCCTGGGCCTCGTGCGTTTCAGCGCTCATGGCAATCAACCTCATGCTGGCCGCGCTCCCCTTGCGCGGCAGGTTCCATCACGGGATCGGCAAGACCGGCCACCAACTGGCGGTAAGCCCTTCCCAGCAGTTTCTCGACACCCGACAGGCTCATCCCCAACTCTTGCGCGATCGCCTTTTGCGGCCTTTGTTCCAGGCGGAACATCACCAGCGCGTCGCGCATCCGTTCGGGCATCGCATCCAGCAGGCTTCCGACCCGTTGCAACTCGCCGCGCGCGATCAGACCGCGTTCGGCGTCCGGATACTCCCCGCTTTCGGGCTGCACCGCCTGCCACGCCTTCTCGCGCACGCCGCGGCGGCCCGCGGCGATGCGGCGGTCGGTGGCCAGGTTGCAGGCCATGCGGAACAAGTAGGCGGCTGGATCGGAAATCGGGCCGGGACGCGCATCCTGAAGCCGCAGCCAAAGCTCCTGCGCGGTCTCCTCCGCCTCGTCCCGGCTACCGAGACGGGCAGACAGCAATCGCAGGATCATCGGACGCTGTTCCATGAATACGCGCTCCAGCCCGGCTTCACTCACAGAGGCACCACCCGCTCTATCCGGGCCAGCCGTTCGGGCAGCGCCGCGGCGGCCAGCACGCTGGCTTCGCGAATGCGCGCGTCCGCGATCGTATCGCCGTCGAGATGACCGGCACCGGGATGACACATGACCACATGCATATCCGAAGGCGCGGCAAAAAAGCGCGGCAAAAGCGCGGCATAGTCGGTGGTGAAGTCGTAATGCCCGCCAAAACTGCGGTTGCTCGCCACGCCGCGCCGGGACAGCAACCGGCGGAAACCGGCCGCGTGGAGGCTCGATCCGATCGCCTTGTCAATGAACGGCCGGCGGCTCATCGCCCCCAGCCGGTCACCGGGGTTGCGCACCCAGGCGTGCGGCGCATGTTCGAGCACGGCATCGACCACGACTTCGCGCAGGCCCGGATAGACATGGACATGCTGGTGCGCGTCGACGAAATCCGGCGCCGCGCCCCGCACGGCCACGAAGGCCGCGATCTGCGCGTCGATTTCCGCACGGAATTCCGTCAGGTCCAGCTTGCGCCGGTGCGCCATCACCATCAGCGCATCCGCGCCCGGCAGGCGGCCATCGGCATCGGTGCAGGACATCCGCGTGATCGGGCGCTCGCTGGAAAGCGTAAGGTGCAGCCCCACGTGCAGCGGCCCATGGCGCGGATCGCGCACGCGCGCGGCCTCCACCAGCAGGGGTGCATCCTTCTCCCAGTTCGCGAAGGGCACCATGCAACTGACGGCGTTGATGCTGCCCGATGCCGCCAGCGAGGCGATCGTTTCGCTGATCCCGCGCGAGAGCGCGAAATCGTCGGCGCACAGGATGAAGCGCTCAGGCATGGGACAGCTGGCTTTCATGGCGTCTCAACCTCTCACTGCTGAGGGCACGCGCGCGCAGCTTTGCGGCAAGGTATGCGTGGAAGAACGCCTTGCGATTCGCCGCGCGCGAGCAATGGTACAGGATGCGTTCGTGGAAGCGCCATCCCGGTGCCGGGCCGGAGCCGGACCGCTCGAGCGGCGCGCATTCGAAGTGCCGGTGATAGGCGATGCGGCCCTGCTGCTCGATCCGTGCCATGATCTCGTGATCTTCCAGCACCCAGTTCCAGATCTGCGGGTCGAAGCCGCCCACCGCCCGCAGTGCCGACGTGCGGAACACCTGCCCCGCGCCGCCGTTCAGGCACTGCTGCGGCAGCAGCTTCGACGTCAGCTCCAGCTTCCATCCCGCGAGCCGCCGTTGCCAGCGCGAAGCGCCGGGCGGTTGCGTGGCCGCGACAGCAGCGACCGCGCCCCGGTCCAGCAGACTGGCGGCGCGCGCAAGATAGTCGGGCGGATAGAGCGTATCGGCATCGCACGTGGCGACGAATTCGGTGCCCGCCACCGCGAGGCCGGTCCGCAGCGCGGCAACCTTGCCGGGCTCCTGTTCGACCAGCAATTCTGCCGATACCCCCGCCGCCGCGCACGCCGCCAGCGCCACCGCCCCGCTGCCATCGGTCGAGGCGTTGTCCACCAGCACCAGGTGAAACGGAACGTCCTGCCGTGCCAGGCTGGCGATGCAGGATGGCAGATGTGCGCGTTCGTTGAAGAACGGCACGATCACGGTCCAGCGCTCGGCGTGCCAGGCGTGGATGCCGCCCGGCCCTTGCGAAATGCCGCCCATCGCAGCGGGATCGCCCGATGCGTTCATGCCTGCCGTGATGCCCGTCGCGTCTCTCATGCACAGAACTCCCCGTCCGTGCATGAGACGACAGCGGGAGGCCATTCCCGCCTCCCGCGCTTTCAAAATTCGGTCAGATGGGCGCCAACAACGAAGGGGCCGGGGTCAAAGCCCCAGCAGCCTCCGGGCGACGGCGCGCACCTCGTCCGCCATGTCGGGCCGTTCCAGCGACAGCGCCAGCGTGGCCTCGACGAAGCCGGTCTTGCTGCCGCAGTCGAAGCGGCGTCCGGCGAAGGTTACGGCATGGAACGGTTGTTGCCCGATCATGGCCGCCATGGCGTCGGTCAACTGGATCTCGCCGCCCGCGCCCTTTTCCTGCCCTTCCAGCGTGCGCATCACTTCGGGCTGGAGGATATAGCGCCCCGAGATGATGAGGTTCGACGGCGCATCCTCGCGCTTCGGCTTCTCGACCAGTCCCTTGACCTCGGTCAGCGTGCCCTGGCGCGCGCCCGGCGCGATTACGCCATAGCTCGAAACTTCCTCTTCCGGCACTTCCAGCACGCTGATGAGGTTGCCGCCCACTTCATGATAGGCATCGACCATCTGCTTCATGCAGCCCGGCGCGCCGATCATCAGTTCATCGGGCAGGAAGATCGCGAACGGTTCGTCGCCCACGATCGCGCGCGCGCACCACACCGCATGGCCCAGCCCCATCGGCACCTGCTGCCGCACCGTGACCAGATTGCCCGGCGGGATGCGCGTGGGTTCCAGCACTTCGAGATTCTTGCCGCGATCGGCCATCGTGCGTTCGAGTTCGAACGCGGTATCAAAGTGCTCGACGATCGAGGTCTTGCCGCGCCCGGTCACGAAAATCATCTGCTCGATGCCAGCTTCGCGCGCCTCATCGACCGCGTACTGGATCAGGGGCCGGTCGATGATCGGCAGCATTTCCTTCGGGATCGCCTTGGTCGCCGGCAAGAACCGCGTGCCCAGCCCCGCGACGGGAAACACCGCCTTGCGGATCGGCTTGCGTTCGGTCGAACCCTTCATGCTCACTCCTCGATAGCGTTATGGCCGGGGCATCACCCGGAATTGGCCCGACATTGCCATACGACCCGCACTCTTTTGTACACCCCGCGCTTGCTGCGCCAAGGCTTTGCGCCCGCCGGTTCCACCAGGGGCACCAGACGCGGAATGGCTCCGCTACACCCTGCTTATGCGACACGGCCGTGACATAAGGCACAACGAATGTTGCATTGCAATAAAATGAAACGTCTTTTCTTAGCCGGCTGAAAGCGCTGCGATATTCCGTTGGCCGCCTATCGCAGAAGAAGCTTTGACATAGCGTTACCGCCCGCCGGAACGAAAAAGGGAGCCGCAAGGCTCCCTTTCCCGTTTCCATAGCAATCCCGCCCTGCCCGGCTTGCGCCAGCCCCCGGGATAGAGCGCCTTACTTGAGCGCTTCGGCCAGCGTTTCGCCCAGCAGGCTGGGCGAGGGGGACACGCGGATGCCCGCCGCTTCCATTGCCGCGATCTTGCTTTCCGCATCGCCCTTGCCGCCCGACACGATCGCGCCGGCGTGGCCCATGCGGCGTCCCGGAGGCGCCGAGCGGCCCGCGATGAAGCCGGCCATCGGCTTTTTGCGGCCACGCTTGGCCTCGTCGATCAGGAACTGCGCGGCCTGCTCCTCGGCGTCGCCGCCGATTTCGCCGATCATGATGATCGACTTGGTGTCTTCGTCCGCCAGGAACAGTTCCAGCACATCGATGAAGTTGGTGCCGTTGACCGGGTCACCGCCGATGCCGACCGCGGTGGTCTGGCCCAGGCCGATGTTCGAGGTCTGGAACACCGCCTCATAGGTCAGCGTGCCCGAGCGCGAGACCACGCCGACCGAACCCTTCTTGAAGATGGAGCCGGGCATGATGCCGATCTTGCATTCGTCCGGCGTCAGCACGCCGGGGCAGTTCGGGCCGATAAGGCGCGACTTGCTGCCCGAAAGCGCGCGCTTCACGCGCACCATGTCCAGCACCGGGATGCCTTCGGTGATGCAGACGATCAGTTCCATCTGCGCGTCGATCGCCTCGAGAATGGCGTCGGCGGCACCCGGAGGCGGCACATAGATGCACGAAGCGGTGGCGCCGGTGGCGGCCTTCGCCTCGGCCACGGTATCATACTGCGGCAGGCCGATGTGGGTGGTGCCGCCCTTGCCCGGGGTCACGCCCGCAACCATCTGCGTGCCGTAGTCCAGCGCCGCCTGGGTGTGGAACGCGCCGGTCTTGCCGGTCATCCCCTGGGTGATGACCTTGGTGTTCTTGTTGACGAGAATGCTCATGGTTCAGGAAACCTTCCGGACTTCTGCCACGATCTTCTGCGCGGCATCGCCAAGGTCGTTGGCGGGAACGATGGGGAGACCCGAGTTGGCGAGGATGTCCTTGCCCTGCTGCACGTTGGTGCCTTCGAGGCGCACGACCAGCGGAACCTGCAGGTTCACTTCCTTCGCCGCGGCCACGATGCCGTCGGCGATGATGTCGCACTTCATGATGCCGCCGAAGATGTTCACCAGGATGCCCTTCACCGCGGGATCGCGGAGAATGATCTTGAACGCCGCCGTCACCTTTTCCGTGGTGGCGCCGCCGCCCACGTCGAGGAAGTTGGCCGGGAACTCGCCGTTCAGCTTGATGATGTCCATCGTCGCCATGGCAAGGCCCGCGCCGTTCACCATGCAGCCGATGTTGCCATCGAGCTTGATGTAGGCGAGGTCGTACTTGCTGGCTTCGATTTCCGCCGGATCTTCCTCGGTCTCGTCGCGCAGCGCGACAACGTCGGGGTGACGGTAGAGCGCGTTCGAATCGAAGCTCATCTTGGTGTCGAGGACGAGCAGGTTGCCGTCCTTGGTTTCCACCAGCGGGTTGATTTCGAGCATGTCGCAGTCCAGCGCCATGAAGGCGTTGTAAAGCTGCTGCGCGATCTTCGCGGCCTGCTTGTTGAGATCACCCGTCAGCTTCAGCGCATAGCCCACGGCGCGGCCGTGGTGCGGCATGAAGCCCTGCGCCGGATCGATGGTGATCGTGGCGATCTTCTCGGGGGTCGAATGGGCGACTTCCTCGATGTCCATGCCACCTTCGGTCGAGACGATCATGGCGACACGGCCGGTGGCGCGATCGACGACCATCGACAGGTAGTATTCCTTGGCGATGTCCACGCCATCGGTCACGTAGAGGCGGTTCACCTGCTTGCCGGCTTCCCCGGTCTGCACGGTGACGAGCGTGTTGCCGAGCATTTCCTTGGCGAAAGCCTCTACTTCCTCGACGCTCTTGGCCAGGCGCACGCCGCCCTTGGCGTCGGCCGGCAGTTCCTTGAACTTGCCCTTGCCGCGACCACCAGCGTGGATCTGCGCCTTGACCACATACAGCGGTCCGGGAAGCTGCTTGGCGGCAGCGACGGCCTCTTCGACCGTGAGCGCGGCGATGCCGGCGGGAATGCCGACTCCGAACTTCGCCAACAGCTCCTTGGCCTGGTATTCGTGGACGTTCATGATCCCTCCTGGGGTGGAATGGAAACTGCGAATCGGAAGCCCTCTCGGGCCTTAGAGCTTGCTCGTCAACTCCGGGACGATGGAAAAGAGGTCGCCCACGAGGCCGATATCGGCGACCTGGAAGATGGGGGCGTCCTCATCCTTGTTGATGGCGATGATGGTCTTGGAATCCTTCATGCCGGCCAGGTGCTGGATGGCGCCGGAGATGCCGACGGCGATGTAGACTTCGGGGGCGACGATCTTGCCCGTCTGGCCCACCTGGTAGTCGTTGGGCACATAGCCCGCGTCCACCGCCGCGCGGCTCGCGCCCACGCCCGCGCCCAGCTTGTCCGCCAGCGGCACGATCGTCGCCGCGAACGTCTCTGCGTCCTTCAGCGCGCGCCCGCCCGAGACGATGATCTTGGCCGAGGTCAGTTCGGGCCGTTCGCTCTTGGCGATCTCCGAGCCCACGAAGCTGCTCGTCCCGGCATCGGCCGCGCCGCCCACGGCCGCGATGGCCGCGCTGCCGCCGTCCGCCGCCGCCTTGGCAAAGGCCGTGCCGCGCACCGTGATCACCAGCTTGGCGTCGCCGCTCTCCACCGTGGCAATGGCGTTGCCCGCGTAGATCGGCCGCGTGAACGTCTTCGGCCCTTCCACCGAGAGAATGTCCGAGATCTGCATCACGTCGAGCAGCGCCGCCACGCGCGGCGCCACGTTCTTGCCCGTCGTCGTCGCCGGCGCCACGAACGCGTCGTAGTCCGCCATCAGACCCGCCACCAGCGGCGCCACGTTCTCCGCCAGCGCGTGGGCCAGGCTCGCGTCATCGGCCGTGACCACCTTGGCCACGCCCGCGATCCGCGCCGCCGCCTGGGCCACGCCGTCCACGCCCGCGCCCGCCACCAGCAGCGTCACCTCGCCCAGCTGCGCCGCCGCGCTCACCGCCGACAGCGTCGCATCCTTCACCGCCGAACCATCGTGTTCGACCCATACCAGTGCCTTGGTCATCTCAGGCTACTCCCAGTTCCTTGAGCTTGGCCACCAGCGCGTCCACATCGGCCACCTTGATCCCCGCCGACCGCACCGGCGGCTCCGATACCTTCAGCGTCTTCAGGCGCGGGCTCGTGTCCACGCCGTAGTCCGCCGGCGTCTTGTTCGCGAGCGGCTTGCTCTTCGCCTTCATGATGTTCGGCAGGCTGGCATAGCGCGGCTCGTTCAGCCGCAGGTCCGTCGTCACCACCGCCGGCAGCGCCAGGCGCACCGTCTCCAGACCGCCGTCGATCTCGCGCTTCACCACCACGGCGTCGCCCTCGACCGTCACCTCGTTGGCGAAGGTGCCCTGCGGACGGCCCAGCAGCGCCGCCACCATCTGGCCCACCTGGTTCGAATCGTCGTCGATCGCCTGCTTGCCCGTGATGATCAGACCCGGCGCTTCCTCGTCCGCGATCCCCTTGACGATCTTCGCCACCGCCAGCGGCTCCACCTCGTCGTCCGACTGCACCAGGATCGCCCGGTCCGCGCCCATCGCCAAGGCCGTGCGCAGCGTCTCCTGCGCCTTCGCAGGCCCCACCGACACCGCCACGATCTCCGATACCACGCCCTTCTCCTTCAGGCGGATCGCTTCCTCAACCGCTATCTCGTCAAACGGGTTCATGCTCATCTTCACGTTCGCAAGATCAACACCCGTTCCATCACCCTTCACTCGCGGCTTCACGTTGTAATCAATCACCCGCTTCACGCAGACCAGGGCTTTCATCGCAGCTTTCCTCTCTTCGACGGGCGGCAGGCGCGGCCCCGGATGATTTATTCAAGTTCCAGAATGATGGCGTCCACGGCCAGACTGTCGCCGGCCTTGGCATTGACGGCCTTGACCTTGCCAGCCTTTTCCGCGCGCAGGATGTTTTCCATCTTCATCGCCTCGATCACGGCGAGCGGCTGCCCCGCTTCCACCGCATCGCCTTCGCCCACGTTCAGCGCCACGAGCAGGCCCGGCATCGGGCAGACGAGGTACTTGGACATATCCGGCGGCACCTTTTCGATCATGTGCCGCGCCAGATGCGCGATGTGCCCGGGCAGGACCTGGACATCGTGGATCGCGCCACGCGTGGTCAGGCGCAGGCCCGAAGCCTTCGCCTCCACCTTGACGATCAGCGCCTCGCCATCGGCTTCGGCATGGATGATGCGATCGCCCGGCGTGTATTCGAGCGCGAGGTCAATCTCGGCGCCGTCGACCGTAATCGTATCGCCGCCCACTTCCACCGCATGGGTTTCACCGGCGATCGTCACCGCCCACGCCGACGGGGGATCGAGTTCGTCGCCCAACTGGCCGTCGATCTGACGCGAGCGGTCGGCCCGCGCGGTGGCGAGGAAGCCCGCCAGCCCCGCCAGCGTGCGCTTCAGCGCATCCGACGTCGCCGCGCCGTGGAAGCCTTCGGGATATTCCTCGGCAATGAAGCCCGTGGTGAGCTCGCCCGACCGGAAGCGCGGGTGCTGCATGATCGCGCTGACGAAATCGATGTTGTGGCCCAGCCCCTCGATCTCGAAGGCGTCCAGCGCGGCGATCTGCCGGTCCGCCGCCTCGTCGCGCGTCCGCCCCCAGGTGATCAGCTTGGCGATCATCGGGTCATAGAACATCGAGACTTCGCCGCCCTCGTAGACGCCATCGTCCACGCGCACGCCGTCCACGCCGCGCCGTCCGTTGGCCTCGCCATCGTCGGTCCAGCCGGCCAGCGGCGGGTTGTAGCGGACCAGGCGTCCGGTCGAGGGGAGGAAGCCGCGATAGGGGTCTTCGGCATAGACGCGGTTCTCGATGGCCCAGCCGTCGATCTTCACGTCGTCCTGCGTCATCGCCAGCTTCTCGCCATAGGCGACGCGGATCATCTGTTCGACCAGATCGATGCCGGTGATCGCTTCGGTGACGGGATGCTCCACCTGCAGGCGGGTGTTCATTTCGAGGAAGTAGAAGCTTTCGCCCGTCTTGTCCGCACCCGAGACGATAAGTTCGACGGTGCCGGCCGAATAATAGCCCACCGCGCGCGCCAGCGCGACGCACTGTTCGCCCATCGCCTTGCGCATGCTGGGCGTGACGAACGGCGAAGGCGCTTCCTCCACCACCTTCTGATGGCGGCGCTGGATCGAGCATTCCCGCTCGTTGAGGTAAAGGATGTTGCCGTGCTTGTCGCCGAGGATCTGGATCTCGATGTGGCGCGGATCGAGGATGAACTTCTCGATGAACACGCGATCGTCGCCGAACGAATTGAGGCCCTCGCGCTTCACGCTTTCAAAGCCTTCGCGCACGTCCTTCTCGCTGTAGGCCAGGCGCATGCCCTTGCCGCCACCGCCGGCCGAGGCCTTCATCATCACCGGATAGCCGATCTCGTCGGAGATGCGCACCGCGTGCTCGGTATCCTCGATCTCGCCCACGAAGCCGGGCACGACGTTGACGCCCGCCTGCTTGGCCAGCTTCTTGGATTCGATCTTGTCGCCCATCGCCGCGATCGCGCCCACCGGCGGGCCGATGAACGCGATGTTCTCCGCCGCCAGCGCCTCGGCGAACGAGGTGCGCTCGGACAGGAAACCATAGCCCGGATGGACCGCTTCCGCGCCGGTCTGCTTGCACGCCGCGATGATCTTGTCCGCGATCAGGTACGACTGCGCGGCCGGCGACGGACCGATATGCACCGCCTCGTCCGCCATCTGCACGAACGGCGCCCGCGCATCGGCATCCGAATAGACGGCCACCGTCTGGATACCCATCCGGCGCGCGGTCTTGATGACGCGGCAGGCGATTTCGCCGCGGTTGGCGATGAGGATTTTCTTGAACATGCCTATCTTTCCGTCGCTGGAATTACTGTAATTCAGACCTGTTCGAGGGCCTGCGCCAAATCGGCCACGATGTCGTCGATGTGTTCAATGCCCACCGAGACGCGCACCGTGTCCGGCCCGGCGCCGGCGGCGACCAGTTCTTCCTCGCCCAGCTGGCTGTGCGTGGTCGAGGCGGGGTGGATGATGAGCGAGCGGGTATCGCCGATGTTGGCGAGGTGGCTGAACAGCTTGGCCGACTGGACCAGCTTCACCCCCGCCTCGTACCCGCCCTTCACCCCGAAGGTGAACACCGCGCCGCCCTTGCCGCCGAGGTATTGCCGGGCCAGCTGGTGATAGGGGTCTTCCGGCAGGCCCGCATAGCTCACCCACGCCACCTTGGGATGGTTCTGCAGCCACTGTGCGAGGTGCAGCGCATTGGCGCAATGCCGCTCCATGCGCAGGGCCAGCGTTTCCATGCCGGTCAGCGTGAGGAAGGCATTCATCGGCGCCATGGCAGGGCCAAGATCGCGCAGGCCCAGCACGCGGCAGCCGATGATGAAGGCGATCGGGCCGACGGGCTTCAACGCCTCGGTCAGCACTGCGCCGTGGTAGCTGGGGTTGGGCTGGGTGAGCGAGGGGAACTTGTCGCTGGCCGCCCAATCGAACTTGCCCGAATCCACGATCAGACCGCCGATGGAATTGCCGTGGCCGTTGAGGAACTTGGTGCAGGAATGGACGACAATGTCCGCGCCGTGTTCGATCGGGCGACACAGCGCCGGGCTGGCCATGGTGTTGTCCACGATCAGCGGCACGCCCGCCGCATGGGCCACGTCGGCAATCGCCGCGATGTCCTGCACCACGCCACCGGGGTTGGCGAGGCTTTCGATGAACACGCCGCGCGTCTTGTCGGTGATCGCGGCGGCGACCGCAGCGGGATCGTCGGCATCGACGAACACCGCCTTCCAGCCGAACTTGGCGAAGCTGTGCGCGAACTGGTTGAGCGTGCCGCCGTAGAGCTTCTTGGCGGCCACGATCTCGCAGCCCGGCTCCATCAGGGTGTGGAACACGATGAACTGCGCGGCATGGCCCGATGCCACGCCCAGCGCGCCCACGCCCCCTTCCAGCGCCGCGATCTTCGCTTCGAGCGCGGCATTGGTCGGGTTCATGATGCGGGTGTAGATATTGCCGAATTCGGCCAGGGCGAAGAGGTTCGCCGCGTGTTCGGCACTGTCGAACACGTAGCTCGCCGTCTGGTAGATCGGCGTGATCCGCGCCTTGGTCGTCGGATCGGGCTCGCATCCGGCATGGACCGTCAGCGTCTCAAGCTTCTGCGTCATGGCATCCTCCTTGGCATAGGGCACAGGACCCTATCACGCCGCTTCGATCTCGCTACCCTGCGGCGGCATGTTGTGGCCCAGCAGCCGCAGCATGTCGGCCGCGCATTCCACCACGTTGGAGCCGGGGCCGTAGATGCCCTGCACCCCCGCTTCACGCAGGAATTCATAGTCCTGCGGCGGGATTACGCCGCCGGCGACGACCTTGATGTCCGCCCGACCGGCGGCCTTCAGGTGCCCGATCAGTTCGGGGATCAGCGTCTTGTGCCCGGCGGCAAGGCTCGATGCCCCCACCGCGTCGACGTCCTTTTCCAGCGCCAGCGCGCAGGCTTCCTGCGGGGTCTGGAACAGGGGGCCGCTGGTCACGTCGAAGCCCATGTCGCTGAATGCCGACGCGATCACGTTGGCGCCGCGATCGTGCCCGTCCTGGCCCATCTTGGCGACGAGCATCCGGGGCTTGCGACCCAGGCGGCGAGTCACGGCCTCGACGCCGTTGAGCACCTGCCGGTAGCGGCTGTCGCCGGCATAGGCCGCGCCGTAGATACCCTTCACCGGGGTCGGCACGGTGCCATGGCGACCGAAGACGATTTCCATCGCGTCCGAAATCTCGCCCAGCGTGGCACGGTGGCGCGCGGCCTCCACCGCGAGTTCGAGCAGGTTGCCGCCCGTCTTCGCGCCTTCGGTCAACGCATTGAGCGCGGCCCGGCACCGCGTTTCGTCACGCCCGGCGCGCACCGCCTTCAACCGCGCGATCTGCGCGTCGCGCACGGCGTGGTTGTCGACTTCGAGCGTTTCGATCTGGTCTTCGCTGGCAAGGCGATACTTGTTGACGCCGACGATCACGTCCTCGCCACGGTCAACGCGTGCCTGGCGGCCGGCGGCGGCTTCCTCGATCATCGCCTTGGGCCAGCCGGCGGCAACCGCCTTGGCCATGCCGCCCTCGCTATCGACGCGCTCGATGATCTCCCAGGCCTTGTCGACCAGTTCCTGCGTCAGCGCCTCGATATAGTAAGAACCGCCCAGCGGATCGACCACCTTGGTCATCCCCGTTTCTTCCTGGATCACGATCTGCGTGTTCCGGGCAATGCGGGCGGAGAAGTCGGTGGGCAGCGCGATCGCTTCGTCCAGCGCGTTGGTGTGGAGCGACTGGGTGCCGCCCAGCATCGCGGCCATCGCCTCGATCGTGGTGCGGATGACGTTGTTGTAGGGGTCCTGCTCCTGGAGAGAGACACCGCTGGTCTGGCAGTGGGTGCGCAGCATCTTGCTGCGTTCGTCCTTCGCGCCCAGTTGCGTCATCACCCGGTGCCACAGCACGCGCGCGGCGCGCAGCTTGGCCACTTCCATGAAGAAGTTCATGCCGATGGCGAAGAAGAAGCTCAGGCGGCCGGCGAACTTGTCAATGTCGAGCCCCGAGGCAACGCCGTACTTCACGTATTCCATGCCATCGGCGATGGTGAAGGCCAGTTCCTGCACCTGCGTCGCGCCGGCTTCCTGCATGTGGTAGCCGGAGATCGAGATCGAGTTGAACTTCGGCATCTCGCGGCTGGTGTAGCCGAAGATGTCCGAGATGATCCGCATGCTCGGTTCGGGCGGGTAGATATAGGTATTGCGGACCATGAACTCCTTGAGGATGTCGTTCTGGATGGTCCCGTCGAGCAGCTTGCGGTCGACGCCCTGTTCTTCGCCCGCCACGATGAAGAAGGCCAGGATCGGGATCACCGCGCCGTTCATGGTCATCGAGACCGACATCTGGTCGAGCGGGATGCCGTCGAACAGGATCTTCATGTCCTCGACACTGTCGATGGCGACGCCCGCCTTGCCCACATCGCCCACCACGCGCGGGTGGTCGCTGTCATAGCCGCGGTGCGTGGCGAGGTCGAAGGCCACCGACAGGCCCTTCTGCCCGGCGGCGAGGTTGCGGCGATAAAACGCGTTCGATTCCTCGGCGGTGGAGAAGCCGGCGTACTGCCGGATCGTCCAGGGCCGGCCAGCGTACATGCTGGCGCGCACGCCGCGCGTGAACGGGGCGAAGCCCGGCAGGCCCGGATCGACGGTCGCGTCATCGGCCGTGTAGAGCGGCTTCACGGCAATGCCTTCCGGCGTCTGCCAGGTGAGGTCCTTCCCCTTCACTTCCTTGGCGGCAGCGGCCTGCCAGTCTTCGATATTCGCCATGATCTTGTCCCTAGGCCCGTTCGGTTCGAGCGAAGTCGAGAACCCTGCGCGCCCGTGTCTCGACTTCGCTCGACACGAACGGTGTGTGGTCAGTGCGCCCCCTTGGGCGTTTCCATGATCTCGGTCAGTTGCCCGCCCATGTCGCGCGGATGCACGAAGAAGATCAGCGTGCCGTGCGCGCCGATGCGGGGTTCGCCCAGCACGCGCTTGCCCTTGCTTTCGAACCAGGCCTTGGCCGCGTGGATATCCGGCACTTCGTAACAGAGGTGGTGCTGGCCGCCGAGCGGGTTGGCGGCGAGCCACTTGCCCACCGCGCTGTCCGGGCTGGTCGGCTGGATCAGCTCGATCTGCGTGCCGGCGGTTCCGTCCTCGCCCGGCGTGTTGACGAAGCACACGCGCACCTGCTGGCTTTCCAGCACGAACGGCTCTGTGATGTCCGCCGCCCCCATCACGTCGCGATAGAACGCAATCGAGGCGTCGATGTCGGGCGTTGCCACGCCCACGTGGTTCAGGCGTCCCAGCTTCATGTCACACGCGCTCCACAACCATGGCGATGCCCTGCCCGCCGCCGATGCACATCGTAATCAGGCCGTACTTCCCGCCGGTGCGGGCCAGTTCGTAGATCGTCTTGACCGTCAGGATCGCGCCGGTGGCACCGATCGGATGGCCCAGGCTGATGCCCGATCCGTTGGGATTGGTCTTGGCGGGATCGAAGCCCAGCTCCTTGGCCACGCCGCAGGCCTGCGCCGCGAACGCCTCGTTGCTTTCGATCACGTCGATCTGGTCGAGCGTCAGCCCCGCGCGCTTCAGCGCCACGGGCACCGCCTTGACCGGGCCAAGGCCCATGACGTTCGGCTCCACGCCCGCATGACCCCAGGCGAGGATCTTGGCCAGCGGCTTCAACCCATGCTCGGCCACCGCCTCGCCGCTGGCCAGCACCACCGCGCCCGCGCCGTCGTTGATGCCGCTGGCGTTGCCGGCGGTGACAGTGCCGTCCTTCTTGAACACCGGGCGCAGCGCGGCCATCGCCTCGACGCTGGCGTCGGCGCGGAAATGCTCGTCGGTATCGAATACGGTCACGCCCTTGCGCGTCTTCACTTCGACCGGAACGATCTGCTCCTTGAAGTAGCCCGCCGCCGTTGCCGCCGCAGCCCGCTTGTGGCTTTCCACCGCCAGCGCGTCCTGCGCCTCGCGCGTGATCTGGTGGCGTTCGGCCACGTTCTCCGCCGTCACGCCCATGTGGATGTTCTCGAACGGATCGTGGAGCGCGCCGAGCATGGCGTCCATCATCACCTGATCGCCCATCTTCTGCCCGTTGCGCGCGGTCAGCACCATGTGCGGCGCGTTCGACATGACTTCCGCGCCGCCACCGATGGCAATCCTGTGCTCGCCCAGCGCGATGCCCTGCGCCGCCGAAACGATGGCCTGCAAGCCCGAGCCGCACAGGCGGTTGACGTTCATCGCCGGACTTTCGATCGGCACGCCCGCGTTCACCGCCGCGACACGGCTGACATAGGCATCCTTGGGCTGCGTCGGCACCACCGTGCCGATCACCACGTTCTCGATCGTGTCCGGCGCCAGCCCCGCGCGGGCAATCGCCTCCTTGATCACGATAGTACCCAGATCCGCCGGGCGGAACGAGGCGAGACTGCCGCCAAACGTGCCGATGGCCGTGCGCGCGCCGGAAACGATGAAGATGTCGGTCATGGTCGGTCCTCAGCCCAGATCCGCGCTTACAGCGGAATGTTGTCGTGCTTCTTCCAGGGGTTCTCGAGCGCCTTGTTGCGCAGCTTGCGCAGGCCCAGCGCGATGCGGCGGCGCGTGGAATGCGGGTGGATCACCTCGTCCACGAAGCCCTTGCTGGCCGCGACGAACGGGTTGGCGAAGCGGTCCTCGTATTCCTTGGTCTTGACCGCCTGTTCCTCGGTCGAAAGGCCGCGGAAGATGATCTCCACCGCGCCCTTGGCCCCCATCACCGCGATTTCGGCGGTGGGCCAGGCGTAGTTGAGGTCGCCGCGCAAGTGCTTGGAAGCCATCACGTCGTAGGCGCCGCCATAGGCCTTGCGGGTGATCACGGTGATCTTGGGCACGGTCGCCTCGGCATAGGCGAACAACAGCTTGGCGCCGTGCTTGATGATGCCGTTGTGTTCCTGGCTGGTGCCCGGCAGGAAGCCCGGCACGTCGACGAAGGTCAGGATCGGGATGTTGAACGCATCGCAGAAGCGCACGAAACGCGCGGCCTTCTTCGACGAGTTGATATCCAGCACACCAGCCAGCACCATCGGCTGGTTGGCGACCACGCCCACCGTCTTGCCCTCGATCCGGCCGAAACCGCAGATGATGTTGGCGGCGTGCCTGGGCTGGATTTCGAAGAACTCGCCCTCGTCCACCGTCTTGCGGATCACCTCGTGCATGTCATAGGGCTGCGCGGCGGACGCCGGGATCAGCGTGTCGAGGCTGGTTTCCAGCCGGTCGTAAGGGTCGGACGTCGGCCGTTCCGGCACCGCTTCCTTGTTCGACAGCGGCAGGAAATCGAAGAATTCGCGCGCCTGCAGCAGGGCTTCGATGTCGTTTTCGCAGGCAAGGTCGGCCACCGAAGTCTTGGTGGTGTGCGTCACCGCGCCGCCCAGTTCCTCCTGCGTAACGATCTCGTTCGTCACCGTCTTGACCACGTCCGGCCCGGTCACGAACATGTACGAGCTGTCCTTCACCATGAAGATGAAGTCGGTCATCGCCGGGGAATAGACCGCCCCGCCCGCGCACGGCCCCATGATCAGGCTGAGCTGCGGCACCACGCCCGAAGCCAGCACGTTGCGCTGGAAGATTTCGGCATAGCCACCCAGCGAGGCGACGCCTTCCTGGATGCGCGCGCCGCCGGAATCGTTGAGGCCGATCACCGGCGCGCCGACTTTCATCGCCATGTCCATGATCTTGCAGATCTTCATGGCGTGCCGTTCGGACACCGCGCCGCCGAACACGGTGAAGTCCTGGCTGAACACGAACACCAGCCGGCCGTTGATCGTGCCCGAACCCGTGACCACACCATCGCCGGGGATCACCGTGTCCGGCATGCCGAAATCGACGCAATTGTGCTCGACGTACATGTCGACTTCCTCGAAGCTGCCTTCGTCCAGCAGCACTTCGAGCCTTTCGCGCGCGGTCAGTTTGCCCTTGGCGTGCTGCGCGTCGATGCGCCTCTGCCCGCCGCCCATCCGTGCGGCTTCCCGACGCTTTTCCATTTCGGCGATATTCGCAGACATATCCTCGCCCCAAACTGACCTGATAATCGGCCGCGATGGCGCAAGGGAGCGGCAGAGTCCAATGTTAAGTTGCAAACTTGCAAAGCACGAATTTGCAAATTATCGACCAAAGTATGAGCAAACGCCGCGTCTTTGCCGGAAACCAGCTGCGTACATTGCGAACGCGGCGCGGTTTGTTGCAGACCGCGATGGCGCGCGCGCTGGGCATCAGCGCTTCCTACCTGTGCCAGCTTGAAAACGACGAGCGCCACCTCACCCCCGCGCTGGCCGACCGGCTGCGCGCGCAATTTCCCGTGGATTGGGAAGATCTTGCTCCGGACCGGCAGGATCTGCTGGCCGATGCGCTGCGACAGGCGGTGGCCGATCCGCTGCTGCCCGCGGCGTTGCCCAGCGAACAGATCGAGCGCGTGGCCGAACAGTTCCCCGCCTTCGCCGAACAGTTCGTGCGGATGCACGCCATCCACCGCCGCGACCGGCAGCGGCTGGAAATGCTGGACGAGGCGCTGGGATCGGACAGCGTGGCGGCAGGGATCACCGGTGGCCGCCTGCCGTGGGAGGAAGTGCGCGACTGGTTCCACCTTGCCAACAACTACGTCGATCTGGTCGACCGCCACGCCGAAATCCTGGCGCGGGAACTCGCCCCCGATCAGGCGTCGCCCTCAATCGACCGGATGGAAGCGTGGTTCGCGGCGCGCGGCGTGACCATCGACTACCGTCCCGGCGGCCCGTTGCGCCTGTTCGATCCGGTGCAGCGGCGGCTGGTGATCGATTCCAGCCAGCCGGTCGAAAGCAGCCGGTTCCAGATGGCCTACCAGTTGACCGCCATGGCGCTGGAGCAGGACATCGCCGCGATCGTCGAGGACACGTTGCTGGCCAGCGATGCCGCGCGCGAACTGCTGACCGTGGGTCTGGGCAACTACGCCGCCGGCGCGCTGCTGATGCCCTACGAACAGTTCCGCACGGCCGCGCGCGCGCTGCGGCACGACGTGGACCGGCTGCGGCAGGTGTTCGGCACCAGCTTCGAACAGACCTGCCACCGCCTGTCCACGCTGCAACGCCCGCAGGCGCGCGGCATCCCGGTGTTCTTCTGCCGCGTCGACATGGCCGGCAACATCACCAAGCGCCATTCGGCCACGCGCCTCCAGTTCGGCCGGTTCGGCGGCGCCTGCCCGCTGTGGATCGTGCACGAGGCGGTGGCGATCCCCGACCGCATCCACGTGCAGGTGGCCGAGATGCCCGATGGCGTGCGCTATGTCTCGATCGCCAAGGGGCTGGTGAAGCCATCGGCCAGCTTCTACCGCCCGCCGCGCCGCTATGCCGTGGCACTGGGCTGCGAAGCGGCGCTCGCCAGCGAGTTCGTCTATGCCGACGGCCTCAATCTGGAGCGCGATGAGGCGGTTGCGCGGATCGGAGCCTCCTGCCGCATCTGCCCGCGCGATACGTGCGACCAGCGCGCCTTTCCCCCCAGCGACAAGGCGATCATGGTCGATCCCAGCCAGCGCGATCTGGTGCCCTACCGGATCGGCGAGGGGTAGCTCAGGTCCTGCCCAACACCTCCCGCAGCGCGGCTTCATCCAGCTTGCCCTCCCAGCGCGAGACGACCACCGTCGCCACGGCGTTGCCGATGAAGTTGGTCAGGCTGCGGCATTCGGACATGAAGCGGTCGACGCCCAGGATCAGCGCCATGCCCGCCACTGGCAATGAGGGCACGATCGACAACGTCGCCGCCAGCGTGATGAAACCGGCGCCGGTCACCCCCGCCGCGCCCTTGGACGAAAGCATGGCGACACCGAGCAGCAGCACCTGTTGCCCCAGCGTCAGTTCCACGTTGCAGGCCTGCGCGATGAACAGCGCCGCCAGCGTCATGTAGATGTTGGTGCCATCGAGGTTGAAGCTGTAGCCGGTGGGCACAACCAGGCCGACCACGGCCTTGGGGCAGCCGGCGCGCTCCATCTTGTCGATCAGCGCGGGCAGCGCGCTTTCCGACGAGGACGTGCCCAGCACCAGCAGCAGTTCCTCCTTGAGATAGGCGATCAGCCGCAGGATCGAAAAGCCCGCCAGCCGCGCGACAACGCCCAGCACCACCAGCACGAACAGCGCCGAGGTAAGGTAGAACGTGAGCACGAGGTGGAAGAGGTTCGCCAGGCTGTCGATGCCATACTTGCCGATGGTGAAGGCCATCGCGCCGAACGCGCCGACGGGCGCCGCCTTCATCACGATCGCCACCAGCCGGAAGAACGCGACCGACACGTCTTCCAGCAGCGCCACCACGCGCTCGCCCCGCGCGCCCGTGGTGGCGAGCGCGATGCCGAACAGGATCGCCACGACGAGGACTTGGAGGATGTTGCCCTCGCTCAGCGACGACAGGAAGGTTTCCGGGATCATCGCCATGAGGAAGCCGGTCACGCTCGCTTCGTGCGCCTTGGCGGCGTAGGCGGCGACCTTGCCGGCATCGAGCGAGGCGGGATCGATATTCAGGCCCGCGCCCGGCCGCACGATGTTGCCCACGATCAGCCCCACGATCAACGCCAGCGTGGAGAAGAACAGGAAATAGGCGAACGCCTTGGCGGCCACCCGGCCGACCGAGGCAAGGTCGCGCATCCCGGCAATACCGGTCACGATCGTCAGGAAGATCACCGGGGCGATCACCATCTTCACCAGCTTGATGAAGGCATCGCCGAGCGGCTTCAGCGCTTCGCCCGTGGCCGGCGCGAAATGGCCGATCAGCACGCCGGCGGCGATCGCGATCAGCACTTGCAGATAGAGGTGCCCATACCAGCGGCGCGGCGCGGCGGGCGCATCGACCAGCGTTTCGTCGTGGAGTTTCATGGGCGCGGACCATTACGCAGTCCGCGCCGCTTGTCATCCGATCGCACCGTCAAAGACGTGCATACCCGGTGTTAACCCGGGCACGGTAAAAAGCGGGCCATGATCGACAAGATCACCGTCCTTGTGCCACATTTCCTGATGGCTCTGATGATCTGGCGCCTGCTGCACCGGCCCGATCTCGATCGCGATCCGCTGGTCGAAGGCAAAGGCGGATCGCCGGATGCGCAGGACCGCAAACCAGGCCGTTGGCGTCAAACGGTTTCCACGCCCGACAGCAAGCCATAGCAAAAGCAGGCGGCATAGCATTCCACCGCCTGCGCCGGATCGTCGAAACCCGCCGCCCAGCTCCGCAATTCGTTGGCGGGATTGATCGTCGCCGCCAGCACTTCGGCGGCGACCAGCGGATCGACCGGCAACAACGAACCGTCCGCGATCCCGTCCGACAGCATCCCAGCGAACCGCCGCGCGATGCGCTGCGCGCTGTTCAGCACCGCGCCGCGCCGCTCCTGCGGCAGGGCCTGCAACGCCGTGGTGCGCAGCAGGGGCGTGGGATCGGAAAGCTGCAACGCCACCAGTTCGGCCACCGCGCTCGAAATCCGCCCCCAGCCGTTCCGCGGCAGCGTGGCAGCGGCGAACTGCACCGCCGCGATCCTTTCGTTGCCGTGTTCGAAGCAGGCCAGCACCAGATCGTCCTTGGCCTCGTTGTGGTGGTAGAAGCTGCCCTTGGTCACGTTCAGCCCGCTGGCGATGCGATGGACCGAGGCGCCTTTGTACCCGCGCTGGTTGATCGTGAGCGTAGCCATGCGCAGGAATTCGCCGTGGGGATTGCGCAGCCCCGCCGGTGGGGTCCGCCATGGCGCCTCACCGCCGCCGAGCGTTTGCGGCTGCCATGCTGCATCGCGCGGCGCGATGCCGTCCGCCAGCACGGCCAGCAGCCGCTGTTTGAGGCGCGGGAAATCCTGCTCGGAATAGAGCGGCGTCCACGCCGGCAGCCAGAACATCACCTGCAACAGGATGTGCGCCCGTGCGGTGCGCACGGCATGATCGCGCTCCCCCGCCCCGGCCGGCAGCAGATCGCGCACCACGCGGAACAGTTCGATGTACCGTTCCTGCAACGGACGGTGCAGCGCTTCGGGCAGCGTGCGCATTTCCGACAGGACGGCGATACGCCCTTCCTCGCCCCGCCGGATCATCGCGCGCAGATCGACATGTCCGTCGATCCAGCAGGCCAGCCGCGCGCGCGGGGTGAGCGCCTGCGCCGCGATCCGCGCCAACGCGATCAGGCGATCGATCGTGGCCTCGAACACCGCGTGGACAAGGTTCTCCTTGCGCCCGAAGTAGTAGGCAACGCTGCTGGTGTTGAGCCCGACGCGCGCCGCAACTTCGCTGAACGTGGTGCCCTTCACGCCCTTTTCGTTGATGAGGTCGGTCGCCGCGCGCACGATATCGCGGCGGCGTCGCTCGAACCGCCCGGCGTCGTTGTCGGGATGCGCCTCGCTCGCCATGCCGTTCAGGCGAAGTGCCGCCGCAGTTCGGACTTGAGGATCTTGCCGTTGGCGTTGCGCGGCAGCGTCTCGGCGCTGAACACTACGCGCACCGGCACCTTGAACGCTGCCAGCCGCGCCGCCACAAAGGCACGCAGTTCCTCCTCGCTCGCCTGCGAGCCCGGCGCAAGGTGAACCACCGCCGCCGGTTCCTCGCCCAGCGTGCGGTGCGGCATGCCCACCAGCGCCGCGTCGGTCACCGCCGGGTGTTCGTAGAGCACGTTCTCCACCTCGATCGAATAGATGTTCTCGCCACCCCGGATGATCACATCCTTGGCGCGATCGGCGATCGTGCAGAAGCCTTCCTCGTCGATCCGGGCAAGATCACCGGTGCGCACCCAGCCGTCCACGAACGTCTGCGCGGTCGCCTCCGGCCGGTTCCAGTATCCCGCCACGATCATCGGCCCGCGCGCCCACAATTCGCCGATCTCGCCCGCCGGCAGCACGGTCACGCCATCGTCGGCGCGCACCTCGATATCGGCGACGGCGACCGCCGGACCGCAGCTCGACGGACGGTTGATATAGTCCTCGGCCGCATGGTGCGTCAGCGTTGCCATCGTCTCGGTCATGCCCCAGCCGTTGCCGGGCAAGGCGCCGAAGGTCTGCCAGATCGCCTGCACCAGTTCCGGCGCGGATGGCGCGCCGCCATAGGCGATCGCTTCCAGCGAGGAGAGATCGTACTTCGCGCGGTCGGGATGCTCGATCAGTTGCCAGGCGATGAAGGGCACGCCGCCGGTGGCCGTGACCTTCTCGCGCTCGATCAGCCGGAACGCCTCGACCGTATCCCACTTGTGCATCAGCACCAGCTTGCTGCCGCTGGCCAGCGAACCCATCAGCGTGGCGCTGCACGCGGTGACGTGGAACAGCGGGATCACCATCAGGATGGTGCGCGGCTGGGGCGCGGGCGGCATCTCGCCCCGGCGCAACGCGGATTGCGCGCCGCTGAAGGCACTGGACAGGATGTTGGTGGTGAGATTGCGGTGCGTGCCCAGCGCGCCTTTCGGCCGCCCGGTGGTGCCGCTGGTGTAGAAGATCGTGGCAGGATCGTCCAGGGCGATTCCGGCGTCGGGCAAGGGACGGTCGGGAAGCGCCGCATAGCCATCCGGACCGCCGATCACGTCCTCCAGCAAACGGGTGCCTTCCGGCGCCGTGGTGTCCTTGTCCGCGCGGCACACCAGCACATGCGCCAGGCCAGGCAGTTCCGCACGATGGGGAGCGATGCGCTGCCACCGTTCGGCATCCGCGATCAGGACATGCGCACCGCTATCCGACAAAGCAAAGGCCAGTTCGTCGCCCTTCCACCAGGCGTTGAGCGGCACCGCGATCGCGCCGAGAACCGTGGCGGCGAACAAGGCCACCGTCCATTCGGGCAGGTTGCGCATGGCCATCGCGACGCGGTCGCCCTTGCCCACGCCCAGTTCCGCCAGATGGGCGGCTAGCGTGGCGACCGCGCGATGCCAGGCATCGAACGAAACCCGCTCCGTACCATACACAAGGAACGTGCTGTCCCCGTGCTGGCGGGCCAAGGCGGCCAGAGCGCCGAGATGCGGCAGGGCGTTCTTCCACACGCGCGTCCGCACGCCCCGGATCGTCACCGTCTCCATCTCGAACGGCATGCCCGGAGCGCAAAGCTTCGCCCGCACCTCCTCCAGCGACATCGCCGGCCAGCCGGCGGGGATGGCGGGCAAGCGTTCGTCTCTGGCCGCATGGTCGGTGGCATGGCGTTGCTCTGTCATGGTGATCCCGTCCCGATCGGGCCATCCTGCCCGGCATTGTCGTTCGCCGCGCAGACTATCTGCGCCACCCCCGTTCCGGCAACCCATCTAAGCAAATTTTCATGAATAGGGTATGGCCTGCGCGAAGCACCGGATTCCGTAACGTAAAGCATGAAATTATCTGTTTTTTGCATGAAAATGCCGCCTGCATCACCGTGCGAATCCCCTTTTCTGAAAAGACGGTATGGACTAGCCACGGGATGGGATTCGGGCTTAACGTGCCCGCGGGAGAGATTGCGTCATCATGAAACCAAGCCTGGAAACCTCCGCCGCATGAGCCTGCTGCCATGAGCATGGGCGCACTGATCGCGCGGCTGCAGCCGGATGGCACTGACAGGCTGGTCCTGTCCGACGCGGACGGCTGGATGCAGGGACGCACGATGTATGGCGGCGCATCCGCCCTGATCGCCTATGCGGCCGCGCGCAGGCAGCGACCGGACCTGCCACCGCTACGCGGCGCGCAAATCGGCTTCGTCGCGCCGGTCGGCAGCGATGTGGAAGCGCGCGTTGGCGTCCTGCGCGAAGGGCGCAGCGTGGCGCAGGTGACTACCGACCTGTTCTGCGAAGGCGCGCCGGTGCTGCGCGCGCTGTGGCTGTTCGGGGCCGCGCGGCCGACCAACGGCGGCGTGCCTGCCATGCGAGCCGACGAAACCATCCCCGTCGAAGAGGCCGCTCCCGTAACCGCGACCGGCGATGCGCCGCAGTTCATCCACAATTTCGAAATGCGCCGCGCGGAACCCCGGGGCGGGGCGCGACCGGGTGCCATCCGCCGCTGGGTGCGCCTGCGCGATCGCAAGGGGCTCGATCCCATCGCGGAACTGGTGGGCATCGGCGATGCCCTGCCGCCCGGCGCGGTCCGGGCCATGGAACGGCGCGGCCCGATCAGTTCGATCAACTGGTCGCTGACGCTGCTGGGTGACGCTCCGCAGACGCGCGACGGTTGGTGGCTGCTGGAAACCGCGTCCAACTACATGGCCGACGGCTTCAGCAGCGAAACCCTGCGCATGTGGAACGCCGATGGCGTGGAAGTGATGCGCGGCCTGCAAAGCGTGGCCATTTTCGGCTGATGGAGAACAAGCAAGCGATGGACCTGATCCGCCCCGAAGACGCCGGTTTCGACGCCACCCGCCTCGCGCGCATCCCGGCCTTTCTCGAAGAACGCTACCTTGCCCCCGGCAAGCTGGCCGGAACCGACGTCCTGGTGGCGCGCAACGGCCTGCCGTTCTTCCGCGCCACGCTGGGCAAGGCCCGTGCCGATGGAACGCCGCTGCGCGAGGATGCCATTTTCCGCATCGCTTCTATGACCAAGCCGGTCACCTCCATCGCGCTGATGATGCTGGTCGAGGAAGGGCTGATCGCCCTCGACGATCCTGTCACCCGCTTCGTTCCGGAGTTCGCGAACCTGACGGTCTATGCGGGCGGCGGGGGCGAAGCGCCGTTCGTGCCGGGCAAGCCCGCCACGGGGATGCGGATCGTCGATCTGCTGACGCATATGTCGGGCCTCACCTATGGCATCCAGAACCGCACGAACGTCGACGCGGCCTATCGCAAGGGCAAGCTGGACGGGCACGCCAGCCTGCCGGGCAACGACCATTTCGTGACCGAACTCGCCAAGATCCCGCTGGAATACGCGCCGGGCACGGGCTGGAACTATTCGGTATCCACCGATGTGCTGGGCGTGATCGTGGCGCGCGTTTCGGACCTGAGCCTGGGTGAATTCTTCCGCACGCGGATTTTCGAACCGCTGGGCATGGTCGATACCGCGTTCCATTGCCCGCCCGAAAAACAGGACAGGCTGACCGACGCCTGGAACTACGTGCCCGGCAAGCCGCCCGAACTGCTCGACGAAGCGGCGAAGACCAATCTCACCCGCGAACCCCGCTTCGAAAGCGGCGGTGGCGGCCTGCTGTCCACCACGGCCGACTATCACCGTTTCTGCGCGATGCTGGCCGGGGGCGGCGCGGCCAACGGCGCGCGCATCGTTTCTCCCAAGACGCTGCAGCTGATGGCGTGCAACTACCTGCCGGGCGGCGTCGATCTCACCCAGGTCTCCACCTCGCTGTTCAGCGAAGCGAACAACGCCGGCACCGGCTTCGGGCTCGGCTTCGGCGTGCTGCTCGATCCGGCCAAGGCGCTGGTGCCCGGCAGCGCCGGCGAATTCTTCTGGGGCGGCATCTTCTCGACCGCCTTCTTCATCGATCCGGTGGAGAAGCTGCACATGGTCTTCATGACGCAGCTTCTGCCCTCCTCCGCCTATCCGATCCGGCGGCAGCTCAAGACCCTGATCTACGGCGCGATGGCGCAAAGCCGCGCCTGAACCCGCAACCAGACCCCATACTCAGGAGAGGTACATCATGTCCGACCCCATTCCCGGCGCCAAGGAACACATCGACGCGGCCCGCATCGCCGCCGCGCGCGTTGACGACATTCCGGCCGACACCCCGCTGCTGCCCGTCAACCGCGTAGGCGTGATCGGCGCGGGCACCATGGGCGGCGGCATCACCATGAACTTCCTGACCGCCGGCATTCCCGTGACGATCGTGGAAATGACGCAGGAAGCGCTCGATCGCGGTGTGGCCACGATGCGGAAGAACTACGAGAACACGGTGAAGCGCGGCAAGATGGACGCCGCGCTGGCCGAAGCGGCCATGGGCCGCCTCACGCCGACGCTGGACTTCGGCGCGCTGGCCGAAGCCGACCTCATCATCGAGGCGGTCTATGAGAACATGGACGTCAAGAAGGAGGTCTTCGGCCGGATCGACGGCATCGCCAAGCCCGGCGCGATCCTGGCCAGCAACACCAGCTATCTCGACGTCAACGAAATCGCCGGCGCCACGTCGCGTCCCGAAGCGGTGCTGGGCATGCACTTCTTCTCGCCCGCCAACGTGATGAAGCTGCTCGAAGTGGTGCGTGGCGCGAAGACCGGCAAGCAGCAGCTCGCCACGGTCATGGCTCTGTCGGTCAAGATCGGCAAGGTGCCGGTGGTTTCGGGCGTGTGCCACGGCTTCATCGGCAACCGCATGCTCTCACCGCGCCAGGCCCAGGCGCACGCGCTGATCATGGAAGGTGCGAACTACTGGGAAGTGGACGAGGCTCTGCTCGAATTCGGCTTCCCGATGGGACCGTACCAGATGTCGGACCTCGCCGGCGTCGACATCGGCTGGCACCGCGATCCCAACCGCATCGAAACGCTGCGGGATTCGCTCTGCGCGGTCGGCCGCTGGGGCCAGAAGACCAAGAAGGGCTTCTACGATTACGACGAGAACCGTCAGCGCACGCCGTCGGAAGAAGTGAAGACGATCATCGCCGAATGGGCCGCGCGCGAAGGCAAGCCCCAGCGCACGATCGGCAAGGACGAGATCCGCGAACGCCTGCTCTATCCGATGGTCAGCGAAGGTGCGCTTATCCTGGAGGAAGGCATTTCCCAGCGCGCGTCGGACATCGATACGGTCTGGCTGAACGGCTATGGCTGGCCAGCCTGGACCGGCGGCCCGATGTTCTGGGCCGACCACATCGGGCTGGATACGGTCGCCGCCGGCCTGGAAAAGTACGGCCTGCCGGTCGCACCGCTGCTGGCGCGCAAGGCCGCCGCCGGCGAAACGTTCAACGCCTGATCCACCACGGCGGCGGGAGAGAAGCCTTGCGGATCGAAGACATCGCCGAAGCGGAGTTCGTGCCGCTCACCACCATCCTGCGCGCGCACGCCGCGCGCAGGGGGGATGCCACCGCCATTGCCGACGAACATAGCAGCGTGAGCTGGGCGGAGCTGGACGCGCTGCTGGACCGTGTCGCCGCCGCGCTCCAGCGCGAAGGCGTGGGCAAGGACGAACCCGTCGCCATTGCCGCGCTCAATTCGGTGCGCACGGGCCTTGCCTTCCTCGGCGCGATCCGGGCCGGCGCCGTGGCCGCGCCGCTGACGTCCACCGCCGCGCCCGAAACGGTGCTGGCGATGCTGGCCGACAGTGGCAGCCGCGTGCTGCTGCTCGATGCCGAGATGGCGGATCGGCTGGCGGGGCTGCCGTTCCCCACCGGCGTCCCGCGCATCGCGCTGGACGACAGCGCCGCCGGGGAACCCTTCTCGCGGTGGATTGCCGCGGAAGGCGCACAGCCCGAGGAACGCCTGCCCGCGCCCGGCGATCCGTTCAACATCATCTATTCGTCGGGAACCACCGGATCACCCAAGGGCATCGTGCAAAGCCACAAGATGCGCCACGAATACGCGCGGCGCACGATCGTCGGCGGCTATGACGACGATACCTGCGTGATCTGCTCCACGCCGCTCTATTCCAACACCACGCTGGTCAGCTTCCTGCCGACGCTTACCGCCGGCGGCAAGGTGGTGCTGATGAAGAAGTTCGACGCGCGCGGCTTCCTCGAACTTTCCCAGCGCGAACGCGTCACGCACGCCATGCTGGTGCCGGTGCAGTACCGCCGCATCATGGAAGTGCCCGATTTCGACCGCTTCGATCTCTCGTCCTACCGGCTCAAGTCCTCGACCTCGGCGCCCTTCCCCGCCTGGCTCAAGGCCGATGTCTTGCGGCGCTGGCCCGGCGGCCTTACCGACGGCTACGGCATGACCGAAGGCGGCGCGACGGCGATCCTGGTGGCGCACCTCCACCCGGACAAGCTCCACACCGTCGGCCAACCCAGCCCCGGCCACATCATCAAGATCATCGACGAGGCAGGCAACGAGCTGCCGCAGGGCGAAGTCGGTGAAATCGTCGGCCATTCCCCGATCATGATGAACGGCTACCACGGTCAGGACGAGAAGACGCGCGAAGTCGAATGGTTCGACGGCGAAGGCCGCCGCTACATCCGCCACGGCGATATCGGCAAGTTTGATGAGGACGGCTTCCTGATCCTGATGGACCGCGCTAAGGACATGATCATTTCGGGCGGTTTCAACATCTTCCCGACCGATCTCGAAGCCGAACTCACCCGCCAGCCCGCCGTGCGCGAAGCGGCGGTCGTCGGCGTGCCCAGCGAAAAGTGGGGCGAAACCCCGCTCGCGGTGGTCGTGCTGGCCGATACCGCCGCCGATCCGCAGGCGATCCTGGCCGAAGCCAACAGCCGCCTCGGCAAGACTCAGCGCATCGCCGCCATCGAGGTGGTCGACGAACTGCCGCGCAGCCCGATCGGCAAGGTGCTCAAGCGCGAGCTGCGCGACCGCTTCGGCGGAAATCCCATTACCCAAGCCACATCAATGACCCGGAACATCAAGGAGAACGACCATGCGTGATGCCGTTATCGTCGCCGCCGCGCGCACCCCGATCGGGCGCGCCTACAAGGGCGCGTTCAATGCCACCCCCGGCGCCACGCTGGGCGCGCTTTCGCTGCAGGCCGCCGTCGCGCGCGCCGGGATCGAGCCGGGCGAAGTCGATGACGTGGTGTGGGGCGCGGCGCTGCAACAGGGCGCGCAGGCCGGCAACATCGCCCGCCAGGTTGCGCTGCGGGCCGGCCTGCCGGTCACCACATCGGGCATGAGCATGGACCGCCAGTGCTCGTCGGGCCTGATGACCATCGCCACCGCTTCCAAGCAGGTGATCATCGACCGCATGGACGTGGTCGCCGCGGGCGGACAGGAATCGATCAGCCTTGTCCAGACCAAGGACATGCGCGTCATGCCCGACCGTTCGCTGGTGGAAATGCACAAGGCAATCTACATGCCGATGCTGCAGACGGCGGAAATTGTCGGCCAACGCTATGGCATCGGCCGCGAAGCCTGCGACGAGTACGCGCTCCAGTCGCAGCAGCGCACCGCTGCGGGGCAGGCGGCCGGCAAGTTCGATGACGAGATCGTCGCCGCCGATGCCTCGATGGCCGTGGTCAACAAGGAAACCGGGGAAGTCACCTATCAGGACGTCCACCTCGCCAAGGACGAAGGCAACCGGCCCTCGACCACGCTGGAAAACCTGACCGCGCTGAAGCCGGTGATCGAAGGCGGCATCGTCACCGCCGGCAACGCCAGCCAGCTGTCCGACGGCTCCGCCGCCGTGGTGATCATGGAAGCCGCCGTGGCCGCGCAAAAGGGCCTGACGCCGCTGGGCCGCTATGTCGGCATGGCGGTCGCCGGCACCGAGCCGGACGAGATGGGCATCGGCCCGGTCTTCGCCATCCCCAAGCTGCTCAGCCGCTTCGGCCTCAAGATGGACGATATCGGCCTGTGGGAACTGAATGAGGCCTTCGCCGTGCAGGTGCTGTACTGCCGTGACAAGCTGGGCATCCCCAACGATCTGCTCAACGTCAACGGCGGCTCGATCTCGATCGGCCACCCCTATGGCATGACCGGGGCGCGTTGCACCATGCACGCCCTGATCGAAGGCAAGCGCCGGGGCGCCAAGTACGTCGTGGTAACGATGTGTGTCGGCGGCGGCATGGGCGCGGCCGGCCTGTTCGAAGTGCTGTGAACCACGCGGAGGGGGCGCAGCCGCGCTCCCTCCGATCGGCGCGCATATGGTGCGTTGGCGCCCCGTCCGGATGGGGCGCTGCGTGCAAAACCGTCGATGCTGGAATGGTGAGCCCTGCTGGATTCGAACCAGCGACCTACTGATTAAAAGTCAGTTGCTCTACCGACTGAGCTAAGGGCCCGACCAAGGCCGGTCACCTAGGGCGCGGGGTGCTGCGGGTCAAGCGGGCGTTGAGGTGTTTTATGCGCCGGCCGGTTTCGGGATCGCGCCAGTGGGGCGCGATGGCGGCGGCCGGGGTGAGGACGAACGTCCGCTTGCGGTATTCCGGATGGGGGATGCGTAGCGCGGGCGTGGCACCCGGCGCCTGGCGCCAGACGCCGCCGCTCCACAGGATCACATCGAGATCGAGCGTGCGCGCGCGCCAGCGCTGACCGCGCCGCACGCGGCCGAAATCGTGCTCGATCCGCTGGAGCAGCAGGAGCAGCGCGGGCGGCATCAGATCGCCAGCCACGATCGCCGCCGCGTTGGCATAGCGCCGGCGCGAAGGCCCGAGCGGGGCGCTGGAAATCGTGGGCGAGACCGCCTCCACCGCCAGCCCGTGGGTCTCGAGCGCCCGGATCGCCGCGCGCAGGACGGCAGCCGGCGCGCCATGCCGCGCGTGGCGGACGTTGGAGCCCAGCGCGACCAGGTAACGCTGCGGCGGCGAAGCGGTCACACGTCCTGCGCCAGCCGCGCGTAAAGCTGCGGGCGGCGATCGCGGAAGAAGCCCATGCCGGCGCGGTGCTTCGCGGCTTCGGTCAGATCGATGTCCGCCACCAGCACACCGGTTTCCTCCGCCCCGTATTCGGCGAGAAAATCGCCCCACTGGTCGCTGATGAAGCTGTGCCCGTAGAAGCGCTGTTCGTTCTCTTCGCTGCCGATGCGGTTGGCGGCGATCACCGGCATGCAGTTCGACGCGGCGTGGCCCAGCATGGCCCGGCGCCAGATGCGGCTGGTATCGAAGCTGGCATCATAGGGTTCGGAGCCGATCGCGGTGGGGTAGAACAGGAGTTCCGCCCCCATCAGCGCCATCGCGCGCGCGCATTCGGGATACCACTGGTCCCAGCACACGCCCACGCCGATGCGCGTGCCGAACACGTCCCACACCTTGAAGCCGGTGTTGCCGGGGCGGAAATAGAACTTTTCCTCGTACCCCGGACCGTCGGGAATGTGGCTCTTGCGGTAGATGCCCATGATCTCCCCGTCGGGGCCGATCATCGCCAGCGTGTTGTAGTAATGATGGCCATCGCGCTCGAAGAACGAGGTGGGGATGGCGATGCCCAGCGCTTTCGCCAGCTGGCGCATCGCGCGCACCGAAGGGTCCTGATCGAGCGGATAGGCCAGCGCGAAGCGGGCTTCGTCCTCCGTCGTGCAGAAATAGGGGCCGGCGAACAGTTCCGGCGGCAGCACGACCTGCGCCCCGCGCGCGGCGGCCTGTTCCACCAGCGCGGCGACAGCGGCGATGTTCTGCGCTTCGCCGGCGTTGAGGGCGAGTTGCAGGGCGGCGACGGTGATCTTGCTCATGGCCGGGGACTTATTGCCCCCGGCCCGGCAATTCAACGGCAAGACTGTGACAAAGCGCCGCCACGGTCAGGACCTGGGGTCAGGGCCGCTTGCGGAACAGCAGCGTCATCCGGTCGCTTTCCCCCACGCCGGCGAAGCGCATGCGATCGGCATCCCCTTGCGAGAAAGTGGGCGGAAGCGACCAGACGCCGGCGGGGTGATTCGCCGGGTCCTTGGGGTTGGCGTTGATCTCGCTCTTGCCGACGAGTTCGAAACCGTGCGCCTCGACCATGGCGATCACGTCCTTTTCGCGCAGATAGCCCTTGCTGCCATCGGTGTAGGAGGCCGGGGCATCGGGCCGGGCGCGATGCTGGACGATGCCAAGCAGGCCGTCGGGCTTGAGCAGGCGGCGGATCGCCAGCAGATCGGGATAGAGCCAGCCCCCGCGCCACATGTTGTGCACTTCGCGGAAGATCAGCGCGCGATCGACCTTGCCGTCGAGATCGGCCGGCAGGCTGTCGGTATTGAAGGCAAGGATGCGCTCGGCGGGGACGCCGGTCCACTGCGCCGCCTTAGCCGGGAAGGTCGCGCCGAGGTTGCCGAAGGCCTGCTTCGTCCGTTCGGGCGCGTTGGCGACACCGGGATTGAGGCCAATATACTGGCCCTGCGGCCCGAGGTAGGGCACCAGGACGCGCGTGTACCATCCGCCCGACGGCAGGTAGTCCACCACCGTCATGCCCGGCTGCACGCGGAAGAAACCCAGCGTTTCGGCGGGGTGACGCCAGATATCGCGGGCACGGTCACCATCGCGGCGCGGATCGGCCAGCACCGCCGCCATTGCCGGCGATGTTGCGGCGGGGGCCAGCGTTTCGGCCTGGACGGAGGTCTGGGGAACCAGGCCGGCGACCGCCATGGTCAGGCTGGCGGCAAGGGCTGTCAGGACAGTGCGCACGCGCAAATTCCTCTCTCGGTTGGGATCGCGCGCAAGGTAGCCGAGTGGGAAGCGATGACAAGCGCCGGTCGCCTTCCTATCTAGCCTGCATACAAACAGGAAAGGACAAGCGATGGCCCAGGCCATTTTCGCAGGCGGGTGTTTCTGGTGCACTGAAGCGGTATTTCGGGACGTGATCGGCGTCAGCAACGTGGAAAGCGGCTATATCGGCGGGGTGACGCCGAACCCGACCTACAAGCAGGTCTGTTCGGGCAACACCGGCCATGCCGAAGCCATCCGGGTGACCTTCGATCCCGATGCAATTTCCTACGGGCAATTGCTCGATATCTTCTTCGCCACGCACGATCCGACGCAGCTCAACCGGCAGGGCAACGACATCGGCACGCAGTACCGCTCCGCCGTGTTCCCGCTGGACGAGGAGCAGCAAGCCGAAACCGAAGCCGGCATCGCCCGCGCGCAGGCCGATCGCGCGGAGCCGGTCGTCACCACCATCGAAGGGCCGGCGGAATGGTATCCGGCGGAGGACTACCACCAGGAATACTGGGAAGGCGAAGGGCAGCGCAATCCCTATTGCCTGGCCGTGATCCCGCCCAAGCTGATGAAGCTGCGCAAGAGCTTCGCCAACAAGGTCAAGGCGTAAGCATCAGACCTTGCGCCAGCGGGCGGCGAAGAAGCCATCGATGCCGCCCGCATCAGCCAGCATCCCCGGATCGCTGCGCAACCAGCCTTCCGGCGTCGGCGCGATGCCGGCGGGAAGCTCCGCTGCGGCGATGGGATCGGGCGCCAGCGCGGTGAAGGCGCGGGCCTGCGCCTCGCCTTCTTCCGGCTCCAGCGAGCAGACCGCATAGACCAGCACGCCGCCGGGGCGCAGCCATTCTGCCGCGCGCGCCAGCATCGAGCGCTGAAGCACGGCCAGTTCCTCGATTGCCGGCAAGCGGTGCAGCACATCGGGATGCCGGCGGCAAGTACCGGTGGCGGTACAGGGCGCATCGAGCAGGATCGCGTCAAACGGTTCCTCCGGCTGCCAGGCGAGCGCGTCGGCCGCAACGACCTGTGCCTCCAGGCCGGTGCGTTTCAGGTTTTCGCGCAGGCGATCAAGCCGGCGGGCAGATTTGTCGAGCGCGGTCACCTGCCAGCCGGCAGCCGCGAGTTGCATGGTCTTGCCGCCCGGCGCGGCGCAGAGATCGAGCGCGCGCCGCCCTGCCCCCTGCCCCAGCAGCCTTGCCGGCGCGGTAGCGGCAAGGTCCTGCACCCACCACGCGCCTTCGCCGAACCCCGGTAGCGCTTCCACCGCGCCCGCGCGCGGCAGGCGAACATGGCCGGCCATCAGCGAGACGCCGCCCAGCCGCTCGACCCACTCGGCGGTGGCATCCGGATCGCGCAGGGTCAGGTCGATCGGCGGCGGATCGGCCAGGCCCGTGGCGATCGCTCCCACTCGGCTGTGCCAGGCGGCTTGCCAGCGTTCGTCCACCAGCGCGGGCAGAGTTGGCGCCGCGGGCAGCTTTGCCGGACCGCGGATCACCGCCGAGAACACGCCATGGGCCAGCCGGCGCGGCCCACCCGCCAGCAGCGGCAGGCCGGTGGCCACCACGGCATGGGGTGGAAGCTCCAGCCGCAGGGCTTGCGCTAGCATCAGCCGCAGCACGGTGCGCGCCTTGGAATCGTCCGGCAAGCGCTGGCGCGTGGCCCCATCGATCAGGCGGTCGAGGTCCTGCATCCAGCGCAGCGTTTCCTGCGTGATCGCCATAACCAGCGCGCGATCATCCCCACGCTCTATCCCGCGCAGGACAGGGGGGGCGATCTGGTCCAGTGGATCGCCCCGGCGCAGCACGGCATCGAGCAGGCGCAGGGCGGCGCGGCGAACCGGCAGGCCGGGCGTATCGTCTTGAACGGGGGGACGCGACATCGCGCGCCTATCGCGCGTCCGGCCGCGCTTGGCAATTGAACTCGGCGCCGGGAAGGTCGATATGGAGCGTATGGACAAGCCCACCCCCCGCGCGACCAAGCGACCGGCCGGTTTCACGCCGCCCGACTACTGGACCAATCCGCCCGTGCCGGAACCGAAAGCGGCCGTTCCGACGGACGACCCCGACGGGCTCGATCCCACGCGCTTCGGCGACTGGGAAAAGAACGGAATCGCGATCGACTTCTGATGGCTGGCGTTTGACTACTGACGCGATCAGCCTTCGATGATCCGCGTCTGCGGATGATGGCGGTCGAGATGCTTGCGGATGATGCGCAGGTTGCGCGTGTTCGAGCGGAACAGGAAATCGAAGGCGTCGCCCGCAACCGGCACCGCACCCAGCAATGCGTCGAACGCGACATTCGCACCCATCCGCAGCAGCTTCCATTTGGGCAGGCCGAGATTGCGCGCTTCCCACACGATCCACGCCCCCATCGCCGCCGTCACGAAATCCCCCACCACCGGGATCAGGCCGGCAAGCGCATCGAGGCCCACCGGCCGATTGATGCCGGGGATCACGAAGCTGCGTTCGAGCAGATGCTCCATCAGTTCGATGCGCTGACGCACCGACGCCGGATCACGACCGGTGCCGGGCAGTTCGATGCCCATCCGCACGGGACGGGCGCGGGATCGGGATGCCTGTGCCATGCCCCCTATTTGGGAAGCAGGGCCAGCGGCGGCAAGGGATGCCATCCCCAGGGGTTGGGCGCGAAGCCCGTCACGCGGCTGCGCACCAATGACCAGCGCAGCGGACGGGCGATGGGAATATAGCCGTTGACGGCGGTTATTTCCGCTTCGGCCTCCGCCAGCAGGGCGGCGCGCTGCTGCGGATCTTTCGCCGCGCGCGCGTCATCCAGCCGGGCATCACCCGCCGGGCTGCACACCGGCCGCCGTGCGGCGCAGGCCAACTGGTTCAGGAACCATGTGGCGCGACCATAGCGGGCGACGGAATCGATCAGGCGCAAGTCGGCTGGCGCGGATTCGTCCACCCGCTGCACCTGAAGGCCGATGGCGACGAAATCCGCGCGCAACCGGTCAAAAACGACCTGCGAACCGGGACCGCCGCCGATGGCGATGCGCAGCACCGGCAGCGGGTTGCCCGCCGCCTTCCAGCGCGCCACGCGCTCCGCCGCCGCCGCCCGGCGCTGCTCGATTCCCATTCCGGCCCAGCGTTCGCCGATGGTACCCAGATCGCCGGGCGTTTCCGGGGCCACGATCCGCGTGGTCCCCGACCAGCCGCTGACATTGAACGCGCCCAGCAACGCATCGCGATCGATCGCCATGGCCAGCGCCTCGCGATTGGCTGCCTCGCCCAGATAGCCCTGCGCGTTTTCGACCATCAGTCCGAACAGGCCGCTGACGGGGTCTATCTGCACGTTGCCGCGGACCAGTCCGCCGACGCCCGCCAGCGGGAGAGAATCGATCCGGCCGCCCAGCAGAACGTCGATATAGCCGTCGTTGAAGCGGGCCACCGCCTTTTCGGCGGGCGCCACTTCGACGATTACAGAGCGAGCGCGGCGGGCGAAATCCTCCTGCGCCGGCAGCCCGCGCTTGCCGGGCGGAATAAGCGACAGCACCGCGCCCTGCGGGGTGCGCTGCATCGCCATAGGGCCGCCGCCCTGTCGCGCATGGGGAAGGCCGAGTTCGGGCTGCGCCAGCAAGGTCAGCAGATCGGGCAGCGGGCTTTGCAGATCAACCTCGATCACGCGATCGGTCATCACCCGGATCTCGTCGATCGAGGCAAGGTCGAGGCCCAGTGGCGATCCGCGCAAGGCGGCCAGCGCGCGCCGCAGCGAAGCGGCGACATCTTCGGCATCGATCCTGGCGCCACCAGGCCAGGTGCCGTCGCGCAGGCGGAAGATATAGCTCTGGCCATCGTCGGTCACGATCCAGCGATCGGCCAGCCCCGGCACCACCCGCCCTTCGGCGTCAAACCCCACCAGCCCTTCCACCGTGGCGGCGCGCAATGTCTGCCCGGCGGGAGAAAGCCGCACGCCTTGCGCCTTGAACGCATCCGAATCGCCCACCAGGCCGAGTTGGAGCGCACCGTCACCGCGCCAGCCGCACCCCGATGCCGAAGCGGCAAGGGCAATGGCCAGGGCAAGGCGGGAAAGACGCGGCATTTCAATACCGACCTAGCAGAAGGCAATCAGGTGGTCAGCGGTGAAAGCCGAGAAATGTGCGCATGGCCGAGAACGCCAAATGGCGCGGGACGCCGATACCACTCAGATCTTGCGCATCCGGCCGCGCTCATGCGTCGGCAGCGGCGGTCGCACGAAGCGGGGAGTCAGTTCGTCCGCCGTGGGCCCTGAGGCGGTGGCGCGCACCACCTTGGGATCGATGTCCTCGATGAAGGCGATGCCGAAGCGGTTTTCCTGAATCCAGGCGACGACGCCTTCGACCCAGCCCAGATTGCGCAGGTTCACTTCCAGCCGTTTCCCGACAACCACGCGGACGTTGCCTTCGGCCATCATCCCGCCAGCCGAAAGGTTGCGCACCTTGACCTTGTGTTCGCCATCCACGCCATCAAGACGCAGATCCGCCATAAGGAACAGGCTGTCGCGCCCGATCTGACGATGCTCAAGCTCTGTCACGGCGAAACCGACCACTCCTGCAAACCGCCGAAAATGCTCCGCAATGGATACCGAGCCGGCACCTTGGACAAATCGCATGATTCCCTCTCCACGTCCTATACGGATGTGGCAAAGAAATCGTTAAACGCACCCCGATTAACCAAGCAAACGTGCCATTTCCGGACAGTCCGCATGGTCCGGGTCGGAAAGGTTTGACTCACATATCGCGCGAGATTTTTTCCCGGCGTTCATGCGCTTCCTGCGCTTCGACGGTCATCGTCGCGATCGGGCGGGCGATCAGACGGCCCAGGCCGATCGGCTCTCCGGTCACCTCGCAGAAACCGTATTCGCCTTCGTCGATCCTGCGCATCGCGGAATCGATCTTGGCGATCAGCTTGCGCTGGCGATCGCGCGTGCGCAATTCGATGCCCCAGTCGGTCTCGCTCGAGGCGCGATCGTTGAGATCGGGTTCGCGCAACGGTCCGTCCTGCAATGCGGAAAGCGTGCCAGCCGACGCGGACAGGATCGATTTCTTCCATTCGAGCAGAAGGCGGCGGAAATAATCGAGCTGCGCCTCGCCCATGTAGGGTTCGTCATCACTGGGAACGTAATCACCCGGCATGGCCCGGCGAGCCTTGGCCAGAACGTCAATCTCGTCACTCAAAACGCCAGCCATCCGGCCCTCCAGATAAACGCCTTCCGACCCGACCGGCAATCGCCGCGACGCATCGCGCGTTCCCGGTTTGTGGCGCCCTATAGGAGCCGCCCGGAACCGGCACAAGCCATTCCATGCGGGTGATGACACAAGGAAGTTGAAGCCCGGCGGAACGCCAAAGCGTCAGAAATCGCCGTTTTGGCGGGTTTTCCGGAGCCGCCCCACCCCGGCGTTAACCATTTGTTGAGCAAACTTGGTGACTGTCTGACACGCCGGGACCCGTGAAAGGCCCGGATAACTTGGTTTTCAACCGGGGGTATTGGTAAATGGGACAAGCCTGGATCAAGCTGGTCGCCGATGACGCGGCCATGACATACGCCGAAAATGCCGGTCTGCACGAAGGCGCCGACCTTCTGGTGGCAACCTGCCTGGCCGCCGCCGCGCAAGGGGACACCAACGCGCTGTTCGACCTGGGCGTGGCCTTTTCGACGGGCAGCCACGGGGTGGAATGCGATCTGATCGAAGCGCACAAGTGGTTCAACCTTGCCGCCGTGGGTGGCCATGACGATGCCGCGCAGTGCCGCGCCGACATCTCCGAGGAAATGACCGCGCGCGAAATCGCCGAAGCGCAACGCCGTGCGCGCGAATGGATCCGCGCCTCCAGCCGCCGCGCCGCCTGATCGACCTGTTGTCTGGTCTATCGGCCGGCACGCGCCGGACGGCTATCCTTTTCTGAAAGGCGTATGCTCGCCCAGCGTCAGCTGGTCCTGCGCCACACCCTGCCTTTCCCGCTCGAGAAAATCGGCGACGGCGGCCCGAAATCCCGGGTCCACGATGTAGTGGGCCGACCACGTGCGCACCGGCTCGTAGCCACGCGCCAGCTTGTGCTGGCCCTGCGCCCCCGCCTCCACCCTGCCGAGGCCCAGCGCGATCGCCGCGTCGATCGCCTGATAGTAGCACAGCTCGAAATGCAGGAACGGCCTGTCGACGATCGCGCCCCAGTACCGGCCATAGAGCGCGTCCGCGCCGATGAAATTGAGCGCCCCGGCCACGGCCTGCCCATCCAGGAAGGCCAGCACCAGCAGCACCCGATCGGCCATGCGATCGCCCAGCAGATCGAACGCCTGCCGGGTCAGATAGGGCCGCCCCCACTTGCGCGCGCCGGTATCCTGATAGAACTGCCAGAAGGCATCCCAGTGTTCGGGCCGCAGCGCGTCGCCGGTCAGCGCCCGGATCTCCACGCCCTGCTGCGCCGCCGCGCGTTCCTTGCGGATGTCCTTGCGCTTGCGCGACGACAGCGCGGCCAGGAAATCATCGAACGAGGCATAGCCCCGGTTTTCCCAATGGAACTGGATGTCGGAGCGCAACAGCCAGCCCGCCTCCTCGAACAGCGGCAACTGGGCCGGTTCGATGAACGTGGCGTGGGCGGATGACAGTTCGTTGCCTTCGCACAGGCGCTCGGCCACGCGCAGCAACGACGGCGCAAGGTCGGGCCGGTCCCCCAGCAACAGGCGCGGCCCGGTGGCGGGCGTGAACGGCACGCTGATCTGAAGCTTGGGGTAATAGCTGCCGCCCGCGCGCTGCCAGGCATCGGCCCAGCTGTGATCGAACACGTATTCGCCCTGGCTGTGCGCCTTGAGATAGGCGGGCAGGGCCGCCGCCGGGCGGCCGGCCTCGTCCTCGATCACCACCGGCAGCGGGGACCATCCGCTGCGCCCGCCGACGCTGCCCGATTCCTCCAGCAGCGACAGGAAGGTGTGCGCGGTGAACGGATTGCCGCCGCCCGCCAGCCGATCCCAGTCTTCGGCCGCGATCTCGCTGATGGAATGACGGATACGCGCGGTGACGCTCACGGCAGGCCGGCGCCCTCGGCAATCGGGGCGTCGGCGTGGGCAGACGCCTTTTCCGCCAGTTCGGGCGAGCGCACCGTCCAGGTCAGCACCGGCAGACCCCGACGGCGCTGGAGCGCAGCGAAACGGCTGGGCAGATCGCGCACGTCGTAGGCAAGGAACTGCGGCTTGCCGTGCCACAGCGCCAGATGCCGCCGCGCGCGCGCGAACAGCGTGCGGCGCCCTTCCTCGGTCACGACAAGGCCGTGGACGATGTGCGGCGAATAGCGGCGGAACCACGCCGGCACGCGCGGGTCGAAGCTCATGACCGCGACATCGCCGCGATAACCTTCCAGCACCCGGCGCACCGCCAGGCACAACGGCGCCACGCGCAGATCGCGGCGCGACTTTATCTCGATCAGCAGCGGCGCGCGCCCGGCGACCAGATCGAGCATCTGGCGCAAGGTAGGAATGTGCTCCCCTTCGGCACCGCTCAGCGCGATCGCGCCAAGCTGGGTGGAACTGTGGTCGATAATCGCGCCGGCAGCGTCGGTCAGGCGATCGAGGTCCCAGTCATGGAACACCATCGCCTGGCCATCGCTGGTGCGCTGCACATCGCATTCAATCCCCAGCCCGCGCTCGATAGCGAGCGCGAAGGCGGCGAGCGAGTTTTCCGGCACGCCCGCGCGGTGCAGACCACGATGGGCATAGACGCGCCCGCGCAGCCAACCGACCCGTTCCGCTGGCGGAACGGGGACGAGCCACCGGTCAAGCAGGGCGAACAGCAAATACAGCATCGACTTCCACGGCCGCGCCCAGCGGCAGGACAGGAACGCCAACGGCGCTGCGCGCGTGGCGGCCAATGTCTCCGAACACGGCAACCATCAGTTCCGACGCGCCATTGGCGACCTTCGGCTGATCGGTGAACGTCCCGGCGGAGTTGATGAACGCGCCCAGCTTGACGACGCGCTCCACGCGATCGAGCGAACCCAGCGCCGCCTTGACCTGCGCCAGCAGCATCAGACCGCAGGCCTGCGCAGCGGCGACGCCCTGTTCGAGCGAGACATCCTCGCCCAGCCGCCCGGTCACCAGCTTGCCATCGACGAACGGCAACTGGCCCGACACGTGCAGCAGCCCCCCGACCTCGACCGTCGGCACATAGGCCGCGACCGGCGCGGCGGCCTGGGGAAGCGCGAAGCCCAGTTCGGCAATCTTCGCGGCAACGGCATCAGTCATCATTCGCTCCATGAATTTGCGCCATCAGCCAGGGCAGCGCGGCGGACCATTCGTCGATCCGAGCGTGCGCGTGCCCCTGCTGATGCGCGCAGTCGATATGGGGGGCCAGCATCGGCTCTCCGCACAAGTGCAACCGCGTGACATGGGGTGCCAGTTCGGCAACCGATCCATGGTGCTGCGGCAGATCGTCGATGAACACCGCGCGTTCCGGGCGGTATTCATCGAGAATCGCCTTGAGCGCCGGCCCCTTGGGCCCGGTGTTGGTGAAGACCCGCGCGTGGATGCCGACATCGCGCAACTGCCGCGCGCGATCCTCGCGCCGGTGATCGCCCAGGTTGGTGAGGATCACCACATCGGCATGTTCCGCCAGCGCGTTGACGCCCTCCACCGCGCCGGCGATCGGCTGCTGCCGGTACATCTCGGTATCGAAGAACAGGTTGAGCAGGCGCCAGATTTCTGCCGGTTCGACATACCCGCCATCGGCATAGCGCATGGCCTTGCCGAAATCGTTGCTCTGCATGGCAAAATCGATGCCGTGCCGTTCGGCCAGCCATTCCTTGTAGGGCGCGACCATGTGCAGCAGCACTTCATCGCAATCGCTGATGATCAGCGGGCGGCTCATCTCAATTTCTCCCGGATGGCAGCAAGGGCTTCGGGTGCAATGTCGAGTGCTTCCGCCGCCGCGACAAGGTCCGATTCATGGTTGGCGAGAAAATCCAGCACCGCACCCAGCACGCCCGGATCGCCAAGGCCGGCGCGCAGGGCTTCGGGCGTCAGCCCCGTCAGCGCCAGGAACCGGTCGGCCCGGCCACTATCCGCCAGCACCCAGCCGAGCGCCTGCAAGGCCACGGTGCGCGCATCAGAAACCGGGGCGGGTTCACGAATGATTGTCAGGGCCTTTCCGGGTCAATAGAGGGTCAACGGCGCAGCCGGCTTCCGGCGCTCGCACCCGAGGGCTCAGTGGCAAAAAGAATTCTGGTTGTCGAGGATAACGACCTCAATCGCAAGCTGTTCTGCGACCTGCTGAAGGCCAACGGCTTCACCGTCGAACCCGTTGCCGACGGGCGCGAGGCGATCGAGCGGACCCGCCTGTTCGTCCCCAACCTCGTCATCATGGACATCCAGTTGCCCAACGTGTCGGGCCTGGAACTGATCGAGGCGCTGAAAGGCGACACCGAACTGCGCACGATCCCGGTGCTGGCCGTGACCGCCTATGCCGGCAAGGGCGACGAGGAACGCATCCGCGAAGCCGGTGCCGAAGGCTATCTGGCCAAGCCGGTATCGATCGGCCCGTTCATGGCGGCGGTGAACAAGCTGGTGTGAGCCGGCCCTGTCAGGAGGGCATGTAGGCGCGCAGGTGCTCGATCGCGAACGTCACGACTGTCAGGCACAGGCCGACCATGAACACGCGGTAGGCATAGCCGAGGAAGCGGTACTTCTTGCGCTGGAGCACCTGGCCGTTCTGGTAGATGTCGCGCAGCATCGTGCGGAACACGGTTTCATCGGCGTGGAGTTCATCGAGCACGCTGTCGATCCATTCCTCTTCCGCGACGTGGGTGAAATAGCCGAAGAACAGCTTGTTGGGCGACGACGGGCCAGCCTGCCCCCTGCCCGTCTTGCCTCGGTCTGGCCCGCCGATCGAGGGCAGCACCGCGAACACCGCGCACATCGCGGAAATGAACGCCGACAGCGCCAGCACGCCCAGCGACCACGGCATCGTTCCGCTTTTCGCCTGCCCGACCGCGATGGTGAACACCAGGAAGGTGGCCCCCATCAGCAGCGAAGCCTTGGCATCGGCCATCTGGCTGAGCGTAAGGTTCATCTGCTGCGAGGTGCGCACGAGATGGATGGCGTGGTTGGAGAAACCCGACGGCGAGAGCGGCGAGGGCGTGGCGCGGACCGGCTGCGCTCCGCCCGTATCCCCGGTTTCCGCTGAAGCGCCCGATGACGGTGGCGGCGGCAACGGCGACGGCTGGTTCAACGCATTTCCCCTTGATGCGGCATCGCGGCTGGGGATGACACAGGACGGTCCGGCTTGACAAGCGGACCGCGTGGCCGCTTTTCAGCCGCAATCGTCTGGCAGGGGGCTTGCCCCACAGTGGAGAATACCGATGGACCGCGCCGCAACCGCAAACCGGATCGCCGAGCTGATCGAGCCGTTCAACAAGAAGGGCATCGCGATCGCCGAGGATACGACCTTTGCCGGTGACCTTGAATGGGACAGCCTGACGGTGATGGATTTCGTGGCGGCGATCGAGGACGAATTCGACATCATCATCACCATGAACCAGCAGGCCGAGATCGAAACCTACGGCCAGCTGATCGACGCCGTGACCAAACTGCAAGGCTGACGCCCACGATGACCGATCTGTTCAGCAAGTTCGACCCGCTGATCGAACAGCGCCGCGCCCTTCTCGCCGGTGGCGTGGAAGACCCGTTCAACCTGGTGATGCAGCGCGTGCTCTCGCCCACCGTGGCCGTGTGCAACGGGCGCGAAACGATCCTGCTGGGCACCTACAACTACATGGGCATGACGTTCGATCCCGACGTGATCCTGGCGGGCAAGCAGGCGCTGGACGATTTCGGTTCGGGCACCACCGGCAGCCGCGTGCTGAACGGCACCTATGCCGGGCACCGCGCCGTGGAGGACGCGCTCAAGGACTTCTACGGGATGGAGCACGCCATGGTGTTCTCCACCGGATACCAGGCCAACCTGGGCATCATCAGCACTGTCGCCGGCAAGGGCGACTACATCGTGCTCGATATCGACAGCCACGCCTCCATCTGGGACGGCTGCAAGATGGGCGATGCCGAAGTGGTGCCGTTCAAGCACAACGACATCGTGGCCATGGAAAAGCGCCTGAAGCGCATTCCCGAAGGCGCGGGCAAGCTGGTGGTGCTGGAAGGCGTCTATTCGATGCTGGGCGGACATCGCGCCGCTGAAGGAAATGATCGCCATCGCCAAGGAAAATGGCGCGATGGTGTTGGTGGACGAGGCGCATTCGATGGGCTTCATCGGCCCCAACGGACGCGGCGTGGCCGAAGAGCAGGGCGTGCTGGACGACGTGGACTTCGTGATCGGCACGTTCTCCAAGTCGGTCGGCACCGTCGGCGGCTTCTGCGTGTCCAACCACCCCAAGTTCGAGATCCTGCGGCTGGTCTGCCGCCCCTATGTCTTCACCGCCAGCCTGCCGCCGAGCGTGGTCCACACCGCCGCGACATCGATCCGCAAGCTGATGCACGCGGGCAACAAGCGCGCCCACCTGTGGGAAAATTCGCGCACGCTGCACAAGGGCCTGCGCGACCGGGGCTTCCAGCTTGGCACCGAGGAACCGCAGAGCGCGATCATCTCGGTCATCATGCCCGATCTGGAGCGCGGCGCGGGCATGTGGGAAGCGCTGCTCCACGAAGGGCTGTACGTGAACCTGGCGCGTCCGCCGGCGACGCCCGCCGGGATGACGCTGCTGCGCTGTTCGCTGTGCGCGGAACACACCGCCGAACAGGTGCAGACGATCATCGGCATGTTCGAGCGCGCCGGCAGGAAAGCCGGAATCATCTGACAGTGATGGCTGGCCGGAGGATATTCCGGCCGGCCGGTTGGTGCCATTCCGTCAGTGCAGCCGGATCTCGCCGTCCACCGCCCGCCATTCGCTGGGGCGGATCAGGTGATTGTGCGCCACGCGGACCGAATGGATCACCGCCTCGATATCGCGCCGCCAGAAATCGAGGAACCGTTTCAGTTCCGGGAACCGGGGTGCGACGTCGTAGCGCTGCAGGACGAATTCCTGCAGCAGGCTGGGATGATCGGGCATGTAGTAATGGATCTGCCAGGTGGCCAGCCCGTAACCGGCCAACTGAAGCCGAAAGTCGCTGTCTTCCATAGTCCTCCTTCCCCCTCGCTGGTGAAGAAATACCGGGAAGCAGCATGCTCCTTCATGGTTAACGGACCGTCAACGGGGTCCGCCGCCCTTTTTTGTGCATTGCAGCAATCAGGAACGCGCGCGGCTCAGGCGCTGGCGGTGACCGACTGCATCGTGGCGCCGCTGCATTCGTCGGCGCCCTTCTGCCCGTGCCCGCCCAGCATCGCGGCGGCGACGAAGCCGGCCAGGATCAGCGCGATGAACCCGACCACGGCGAGGCCGAGGTAGCGATCGATCCACGCCTTGATCGGCGCGCCGAACAGGCGGAACAGCACGCCCACGATCATGAAGCCGATGCTGCGCGAGATCAGGCTGGCGAGCAGAAACTTGCCGATCGGCATGCCGATGAAGCCGGCGGTGATGGTGATCAGCTTGAACGGGATCGGCGTGGCGCCCTTGGCGATGATCGCGAGAAAGCCCGCCTCACCCCGCAGCTTGCACGCGGCGTAGGGGAAGCTCTGCGTCAGGTGCAGCGCGGACAGCAGCTGTTCGCCCACGCTGGCGAACAGGAAATGGCCGATCGCATAGCCCAGCATCCCGCCGATGACCGAGGCGATCACGGTGATCGCGGCGAAGCGGACCGCCTTCTTCGGTTCGGCCAGGCACATCAGCCCCAGCAGCGGATGCGGCGGGATCGGGAAGAAGCTCGCCTCGACGAAAGCGAACAGGGCAAGCCACCATTCCGCGCGCGGGTGCGCGGCCTTGGCCATGGTCCAGTCATAGAGGCGGCGAAGCATGGGCAAGGCATCCGTTAACGCGGCTGAGTATCGCGCGGGTGCTTAGGGCAGCGGGCGGCAAAGTGCCATAGGCGGAATATCCGGCCCGCAGTTCGGCCTTGACAACGTGACGCTGAATGAGTACATAACAGGAACATCGCGAAAGACCGAGTCGCCCGCCTCCCGTCGCGACCGGTGCGAAACCTTCCCCAGATACGGATATTTCATGGCAGCCAGATCACCGGGCGCGTCGCTGACGCGTGCCGCAAAAGCGCGTGCGGGCGAAACGTCCGCGCGCCGCGCCTCCGCGCCGCCGCGCTGGGTCAAGCCGTTCCTGGCCGCACTGGCCGACACATCCAACGTCGCCGCCGCCGCGCGCAAGGCCAAGATCGATACCTCGGCCGCCTACCAGCGCCGCCGCAACGATGCCGCGTTCAACCGCCAGTGGCAGATCGCGCTGTGCGAGGGATACGACAACCTGGAAATGGAACTGCTGCACCGGCTGCGCACCGGCGAAGTGAAGCCGCCCCCCGGCGCGAAGCGGGCGGCCCGGTCGTTCGACAACGCCACCGCGTTCCGTCTGCTGGCCGCCCACCGCGAAAGCGCGGCGCGCCAGCGCGCCATCCGCGATCAGGTGAGCGCCGCCGACATCCGCGCTTCGATCGACCGCAAGGTCGAGGAACTGCGCCAGCGCGTGATGGCCGCGAAGGCGCTTTCCGAACGGCCGCGCGATGCCGGCTGACCGGCTGGATTTCCTGCGCGACGACCATGACGGCCTTGGCGCGGACATCGGCGAGACCTTCGACCAGAGCGAAAGGGACGAATGGCACTGGAACTGGCCGCTGTGGGCACGCGCCGCGCAACTGCCGCCCGAGGGCGACTGGCGCGTCTGGCTGGTCATGGCGGGGCGCGGCTTCGGCAAGACCCGTGCCGGCGCGGAATGGGTGCGGACGATCGCCGAAGCCGATCACGAGGCCCGCATCGCGCTGGTGGGCGCTTCCTTGCACGAGGCGCGGGCGGTGATGGTCGAGGGCGAAAGCGGGGTGATGGCGGTCTGCCCGCCGCACCGCCGCCCGCGCTTCGAACCCTCGCTGCGGCGCGTGATCTGGCCCAACGGCGCGCAGGCGATGCTCTATTCGGCGGGCGAGCCGGAATCGCTGCGCGGCCCGCAGCACAGCCATGCCTGCGGGGCAGGCGCAGAAGGAAGTGACGGTCAACGAAAGCCTGCTCCTGCTGGACGCCCTGGCGCACACGGCGGTTGAGGGAGAAACCGCGACGCCGCCGGAAACGCCGGAAAACGGACAGGTTTGGCTCGTGGCGACGGATGCAACGGACGCTTTCGGCGGGCATGACCATAGTCTTGCGATCTGGAGCGAAGGCGGCTGGCGCTTTCTTCCTCCGCGCGAAGGCATGCGGGTGTTCGATCGCGAACAGCGATGCTTCCGCCTGTTTGCGGACATATGGAGCGGGTTCGACGCACCGGCGCTGCCCACGGGCGGCAGCATGATCGACGTGGAAGCACGTGCCTTCATCGCCGATCTGGTTCAAAGTTTGCGGGATTGCGGTTTGCTCCGCTGAAATCGCGGGAACAAACGCCCGCTTTAATCATTTCGGCGGAACATGAGGGTATTTCTGCCGCGGTTTACGAAGATGCACAGCGCAACAGCGTTGTATTTTCGCAACACCTGGCAAGCGTGCCCGCTTGCATGAGCACTTGAGAACCGGTAGACAACCGCCACGACGTGGCAAGATTATCGCTAAAAGGGGAATCAATAATGCGGAAACTGGTCCTAGGCCTGGCCATGGCATCGAGCGCCCTGGCTACGCCAGCTCTCGCCCGGGATAAGTCCTGGTACGTCGAGGGTGACGCGGGTGCCATGATTGTGGAAGACATCTACAATTTCACCGGCAAGAACAACGACGGCACGCTGGACACCAAGGCCGGCTACGACTTCGGCGGCATCGTCGGCTACGACTTCGGTCCGTTCCGCCTCGAAGCCGAAGCCAGCTATCGTCGCGCCGAGGAAAAGGGCTATCGCAGCTCGACCCAGAACTACAATGACGCCCAGCTGGGTGGCGGCGCCAGCGCGCTGAGCTTCATGGCCAACGGCCTGCTCGACTTCGGTCCCGATGACGGCCTGCAGGGCTTCGTCGGCGGCGGTGTTGGCGTTGGCCGCGTCAAGAACGCGGTGATCACGCCCGTGACCGGCCCGACCTCGGTGAACGTTGTCGATTCGGACACCGGCTTCGCCTGGCAGGCTCTCGCGGGTATCCGCGCGCCGATCAGCAAGCACGTCGACGTGGGTCTGAAGTATCGCTTCTACAACCAGGACCACAACGATCTGGTGAACAACGCTGGCGCCAACGTGCGCACGCGCTTCCGTTCGCACTCGCTGATGGCGACGCTGGCCTACAACTTCGGTGGCGCAGAACCGGTTGCTCCGCCGCCGCCCCCGCCGCCGCCGCCGCCCCCGCCGCCGCCTCCCCCGCCGCCTCCGCCGCCTCCGCCGGTGGCCGTGTGCAACAAGGGTCCGTACATCGTGTTCTTCGACTGGGATAAGTCGGACATCACGCCGGAAGCAGCGACCATCCTCGACAACGCGATCACCGCGTATGGCAACTGCAACAGCGTGCCGATCATGCTGGCCGGTTACACCGACCGTTCGGGCACGCCGAAGTACAACCTCGGCCTCTCGGCTCGTCGTAACACCTCGGTCCGTGCGTACCTCACCTCGCACGGTATCCCGGATGGTTCGATCACCAGCCAGGCCTTCGGTGAAGCCAACCCGCGCGTTCCGACCGCGGACGGCGTCCGTGAACTCCAGAACCGTCGCGTGGAAATCACCTACGGTCCGGGTTCGGGCATGTAATTTCAGGCTTTTTGCCGAAATCGAACGAGGGGTCGGAGCAATCCGGCCCCTTTTTCGTTATGGCTGACAAGGCACCATGCCGAGGAGGCCAGAGATGATCCGCTTGACTCGTTCCCTTACGCCGCTGTCATTGACCGCCGTTTCGCTGATAGCGCTGACCGCCTGCGCCACGACAGGACAGGCGGCTACATCCACGGTTCTTGCAACCGCGCCGCTGGCGACCGCGGACGGTCATCCCGCGGGGCGTGCGGAACTGGTGACCAGCGGCGATCATATCCTGTTGCATCTAACCGCATCGGGCCTACCGGCCGGCACACATGGCGCCCACCTGCATACGACAGGGCGTTGCGAAGCCCCCGGCTTCACGACCGCTGGCGGTCATCTCAATCCGGCCGGGCATCAGCATGGCACCGAAAACCCCGCCGGCCCCCATCTCGGCGATCTGCCCAACCTGATCGTGAAGGACGACGGCACCGGCGAACTGACCGTGCCGGTCAGCGTGGCGCGCGCCGATTTCGATGCCCGCGTGTTCGACCCGGACGGCACCGCCATCGTCATCCACGCGGGGCCGGACGACTACAAGACCGACCCCAGCGGCAACAGCGGCGGCCGTATCGCCTGCGGCGTGTTTGCACACCCCTAGGGTCCTGACCCTAGAGGCGCACCTTCAGAGGCCGTGGTACTGCTTGTACCACGCGACGAAGTTCGGCACGCCAATGTCGATGCTGGTGGTGGGCTGGTAACCCAGGTCGTTCGCGATGGCGTCGATATCGGCAAAGCTCTGGCGAACGTCGCCAGGCTGCATCGGTAGCAGTTCGACCTGCGCCTTGCGGCCGCATTCCGCCTCCAGAATCTCGACCACCTTCATCAGGTGTTCCGAGCGGTGGTTGCCGATGTTGTAGAGCCGGTGAGGCTTGAGGCTGCCCCCAGCCTTGGGCGCGCCATCATCGGGCGGCGGGTTGTCGAGGCACGCCATGACGCCGGCGATGATATCGTCGATATACGTGAAATCGCGGTACATATCGCCATGGTTGAACACCGGAATCGGTTCGCCGGCGAGAATTTTGCGCGTGAAGATCCACATCATCATGTCCGGGCGCCCCCACGGACCATAGACGGTGAAGAACCGCAAACCCGTGAGCGGCAGGCGATAGAGATGCGCGTAAGTCTCGCTCATCAGTTCGTCCGCCTTCTTGGTGGCGGCGTAGAGCGACAGCGGATGATCGACGCGATCATCGACCGAGAACGGCAGCTTCTCGTTGCCGCCGTAGACCGAACTGGAGCTGGCATAGACCATATGCTCGACCCCACGGTGGCGGCCGATTTCCAGCAAGTTGAGATGGCCGACGAGGTTCGACTGCACATAGGCATGCGGATTTTCGATCGAGTAACGCACCCCGGCCTGCGCGCCGAGATGGACGATCCGTTCGAACTCCAGGCCATCCAGGGCGATGGTCACCCCTGCCATGTCCGCGAAATCCGCCTTCAGGAACGTGAAACGATTCCCGCCCAGTTCCTTGAGCCGCGCCAGTCGTGCTTCCTTGAGCCGCAGGTCGTAGTAATCGTTCACGCAATCGATCCCGATGACCGTATCGCCGCGAGCGAGCAGTTTCTGCGTCAGCGAAAAGCCGATGAAGCCGGCAACGCCGGTAACCAGTACGCGCATCGTGTTCTCCAGACCCCGAACCGGGGCCGATCCATATGTCAGTCAAAACAGGTTGGGGACAACGCTGGCGGACAGGCAAAGTCTGCCGCGTTCCGCACGGTCAGAGCTTCCAGTCCGCCTTGCCGTTCAGAATGCCCTTGAGATCCGCCAGCGTGCCTCCGGGCGCAACGAGCGCCGCGATGGCATCTTCGCCCATGGCCAGATAGGCCTGATGCGGCACGGCGAGGAGGACAAGATCGTAAGTCCGTTCCAGCGCATCAGCGGAGAGGTCCAGCCCGTATTCGTGCCGCGCCTCGCCGGCATCGGCCATCGGATCATGCACCGTGACCGCGTGCCCCATGCCCGCCAGGGCGTGCACGACATCGGCGACCTTGGAATTGCGCAGATCGGGCACGTTTTCCTTGAAGGTCAGCCCCAGCACCAGCACGCTGCCAGCAGCCCCGCCGCGCTTCGCGTGCAGTTCGTCCGCCACCCATTGCGCCATGGTATCGTTGACGCCGCGCCCGGCAAGGATGACCTGCGGATCGTGCCCCAGCGCCTCGGCCCGGTGCGAGAGATAGTACGGGTCAACGCCGATGCAGTGCCCGCCGACGAGCCCGGGCGTGAACGGCAGGAAATTCCACTTGGTGCGCGCCGCTTCGAGCACGTCCCACACGGAAATATCCATTTTCGAGAAGATTTGCGCAATCTCGTTCATGAACGCGATGTTGATGTCGCGCTGAGCGTTCTCGATCACCTTGGCCGCTTCGGCCGCCTTGATCGAGGCGGCGCGGAACACGCCGCCGCTGGTGATCGCGCCATAGAGATCGGCAACCCGGTCGAGCACCTCTGGCGTCTGCCCCGATACCACCTTGGTGATCCGGTCGATGGTATGTTCGCGATCGCCCGGATTGATCCGTTCGGGGCTGTAGCCGAGAAAGAAATCCCGGCCGCAGACGAGCCCCGACGCCTCTTCCAGCAATGGTCCGCAAATCTCCTCCGTTACCCCCGGATAGACCGTACTTTCGAACACCACCACCGGTGCGCGCCCTTCCTGCACGGCGGCTGGCAGCAGCGCGCCGACCGTGCGCGAGGCGGCCTCGACAAGGCGCAGGTCCGGGCGATTCGCCGCGTCGATGGGGGTCGGTACGGTCACGATGTAGAAGTCGCTGGGCGGGCAGACCTGCGCATCGCTGGTGACCCCGAGACCCGAGAGCGAAAGCTGCCCGGCCTCGATCTCGCCCGTGCGGTCGTGCCCTTCGGAAAGTTCGGCGATGCGGCGGCGATCGATATCGAGGCCGGTAACGAAGAACTGCCGCGCCAGCGCCACCGCCAGCGGCAGCCCCACATAGCCCAGCCCCACCACGGTCACCCTTGTCGCCGCAGAGACGGAACCATCGGACCGGGGCTGTGGCGTGGCGGCAATCGGCGGGTACATGGCAGTCACAGGCAAGCCTTTCCTTCGCGCGGCGCGCACGCCGCTGTGTGCCCGCTTTAGGCCAAGGCTCTTATTTCGTAGTTAATGGCCTGGCGCGATTTGCCGGCGGATCGGTGCCAATTCATACCGCAAGACGGTTGCCGCACCGACGGCCCCATAACACGGGTTTAACGACTGGGTGATAAGAGCGTGCCGATGACCAAGACCGTCCTCGTCGTATTCGGCACCCGCCCCGAAGCCATCAAGGTGTTTCCCGTAATCCACGCCCTGCGCGCGGACGCGCGCTTTCGCGTGGTGACCTGCGTTTCGGCGCAGCACCGGGGCATGCTGGACCAGGTGCTGGAAATCGCGGGGATCGTGCCCGATCACGATCTGGACCTGATGCGCCCGGATCAAACGCTCGACGGGCTGACCGCCGCGCTGCTGACCGGGCTTGGCCGGGTGATGGACGCCGAACAGCCGGACTGGGTGGTGGTCCAGGGCGATACCCGCCACGGCCATGGCCGGCGCGCTGGCGGCCTATTACCGCAAGCTGCCGGTGGCGCATATCGAGGCCGGACTGCGCAGCCACAACATCTACCATCCCTGGCCGGAAGAGGTGAACCGCAAGATCATCGGCTCGATCGCGGCGCTCCATTTCGCCCCCACGGAAACCTCCGCCGCGGCGCTCCATGCCGAGAACGTCCCCGCCGACACGGTCCATGTGACCGGCAATACCGTGATCGACGCGCTGCAGTGGATCACCGCGCGGATCGGCGCCGAACCGGCGCTGGCGGCAGGCCTCGGCGAACTGGAAGCACGCTTTGCCGGCAAGCGGATCATCGGCGTGACCAGCCACCGGCGCGAAAACTTCGGCGGCGGCCTGGAAAACATCGCCGAAGCGATCCGCCGCATCGCCGCGCGCGAGGACGTGGCGCTGATCTTCCCCGTCCATCCCAACCCCAATGTGCGCAAGGTGATGGACGCGGCGCTGGCCGGCCTGGCCAACGTGGCCATGATCGAACCGCTCGACTACCCGCACTTCGCGCGTCTGCTGGCGATCAGCGAGATCATGCTGACCGACAGCGGCGGCGTGCAGGAGGAAGCGCCCGCACTGGGCAAGCCGGTGCTGGTGATGCGCGAGACGACCGAGCGGCCCGAAGGCGTGGCCGCCGGCACGGCCAGGCTGGTTGGAACCGATGCGGACCGTATCGTTTCCGAAATCTTCACCCTGCTCGACGATAAGGCTGCCTATTCGGCCATGGCGCGCGCCCACAACCCGTTCGGGGATGGGCAGACATCGCGCCGCATCGTGGAGCTTTTGGGACATGTCGAACCAGCCCGGTAACCTCAAAGCCGGTGAAGTGAAGCCGGACGTCTGTGTTGTCGGACTGGGCTATATCGGCCTTCCCACCGCCGCGATCATCGCGCGCGCGGGCTGCCGGGTGCTGGGCCTCGACGTGTCGGAACGCGTGGTCGAAACGATCAACCGCGGCGAAATCCATATCGAGGAAGTCGATCTCGACGGGCTGGTGCATGGCGTGGTCCAGCGCGGCCTGCTGCGCGCTGCCACGCGGATCGAGCCTGCCGACGTCTTCGTGATCGCGGTGCCCACGCCCTTCGAAAAGGACGAGCACCACACGCCCGACATCTCCTATGTGCTGGCGGCGGCGACCGAAGTGGCCGCCGTGCTGAAGGCGGGCGATGCGGTCATCCTCGAATCCACCTCTCCGGTGGGCACGACCGAGAAGATGCGCGATCTGATGGCCGGCCTACGCCCGGACCTGAAGTTTCCGGGCCTGACGCGCGAAACGCCCGACGTCTCGATCTCCTACTGCCCCGAACGCGTGCTGCCGGGCCGCATTCTGGAAGAACTGACCAACAACGACCGTTCGATCGGCGGCATCACCCCACGCTGCGCGCGCAAGGCGCTGGCCTTCTACAAGCGCTTCGTGCGCGGCACCTGCGTGACCACCGACGCCCGTTCGGCCGAGATGACCAAGCTGGTCGAGAACGCCTACCGCGACGTCAACATCGCCTTCGCCAACGAACTGTCGGTGGTGGCGGACAAGATGGGGCTGGACGTGTGGGAAGTGATCCGGCTGGCCAACCGCCATCCGCGCGTCAACATCCTGCAGCCCGGTCCGGGCGTGGGCGGGCACTGCATCGCGGTGGACCCATGGTTTATCGTGCACGGCGCGCCCGAACAGACGCCGCTGATCCGCACCGCGCGCGAAGTGAACGACGGCAAGATGCACCACGTGATCGCCAAGGCCACCGCGCTGCTGGAAGCGCATCCGGGCGAGAAGGTCGCCTGCCTCGGCCTCGCCTTCAAGGCCAACATCGACGATTTCCGCGAAAGCCCGGCGCGCTATGTCGCGGCGACGCTGGCGCGCCGGTTCGGCGATCGCATCAGCGTGGTCGAACCCTATGCCTCCGCCCTGCCGATCGAGTTCACCGACACCGGCGCCGCGCTGATCGACCTCGACACCGCGCTGGAGGATTGCGGCGTGCTGATCGTGCTGGTCGATCACGACGTGTTCCGCGTGGTGCCGCTGGCCGAACGCAGCGGCAAGGCGGTGTACGATACGCGCGGCATCTGGCCCGATCAGCCGGTAGCGGAAGCGCCGGCAGCCGGATCGCTGCGCCTCGCCAGCTAGAACCGCCCTACAGTTCCCCGAGAGGAAAGGCCGGAAGCAGGGTCACCTGCTTCCGGCCTTTGCGTATTGAGCCCGTTGGCGCCCCTTCCGCCGAGGGAGGAGAGGAGGGGGAAAGGGGCGCCGGGGATCGCGTGCGTCAGAAGCGCACGCCGAGCGTGAGATTCCAGGTGCGCGGATCGCCGTAGTACACGGTCTGGATGTTGCCGACCGAGCTGAACTCCTGCCCGTCGGTCTTGTAGAGCGCGTTGCCCACGTTCTTGACCATGCCACGCAGGTAGAACCGGTCGTAATCGAGCTGGGCATAGACGTTGCCCAGCAGATAGCCGTCCTCGGTCAGGCCGGGACGGTTGTCGACCGAAAGGTACTGCTTGTCGACGAAACGGACATCACCGCCGAAGCTGAGCGAGGCTTCGCCCAGCGGAATGCGGTAGTCCGCGCCGATGCGCATGGTGAGCGGCGGCGCGAAGGCCGGCTTGCAGGTGATCTTCGTGCCGGTGGGGTTGCAGCTGAACGAAGGCGCGCGACGGCCGTCGTTGAACTCCTTGTACTTGGCATCGAGATAGCCGACCGACGCGGTCAGCGTCAGCGGTGTAGACGGGCGCACCGCCGCTTCGAACTCGAAGCCCTGGATGCGCAGCTTGCCGGCGTTGATGACGGGGAAGCTGCCGCCGTTGATGCCGGTGTTGCCGCCGCCAACGCGCGCCTGGAAGTCCTTGTAATCGGAATAGAACGCCGCCGCCGACAGCGAGACGCGCCCGTCCAGGAACGTGCCCTTGGCGCCGGCTTCGTAGGTCCACACCGTTTCCGGCTTGAACGTCGGCACGATCTGCGTGGTGCCGTTCACCGCCAGCGTCACATCGGCCAGGCTGTTGACGCGGCCGTTGAAACCGCCCGACTTGAAGCCCCGGCTGGCCGAGGCATAGACCAGTGTGTTGGTGGTCGGCTTGTAGCTGAGCGTGGCCGATGGCGTCCACGCATCATAGCTGACTTCGTCGAGCGTGTTGTACGGCGCCGGCAGGCTGGTGGGGAACGCGAACGTGCTGACGATGCGGATCGCCGGGAACACCGGGCTGGTGGTCGTTGCCGTCGTGGTGCGGAAGTACTTCTTCTTCTCGTGCGTGTAGCGCAGGCCCGCCGTCAGCGCGAGCTTCTCGGTGAAGTTGTAGGTCAGCTGGCCGAACGCGGCATAGCTCTTGGTGTTCTGCCGGTCATCGATTGTGCGCAGGAAGTTCAGCGGCGTGCCGACATACTGGAGGTAGCTGTCGGCATAGGCTTCCTGGTGCGAATTGACCTGTTCGTCGAGGAAGTAGAGCCCGACCACGCCCTTCAGCTTTTCGGTATCCAGCTTGAGCTGCAGTTCCTGGCTGAACTGGTGCTGGCGCGTGCCCACGAACACATCGCCCACTTCCGCCGCCGTGGCATCGATATCGACGTAGAAGTTCGTCTTCAGCTTGCGATAAGCGGTGATCGAGGTGAGCTGGAGGTTGTCGGTCAGATCGACATTGATCGTGCCCGAAAGACCCCAGTGATCGAGCCGCTGGCCTTCGCCGTTCTTGAAGCTGGTGGATGCCGTGTAGTTGTAGCGGCCGGTCGGCGCCGTGGCGATGACGAACGGCGTGACGCTGGTGAACGTGGAATTGTAATTGAAGCCGATAAGGTTGGCCGTGGCCTGCCCCAGCGTGAGCGCGTTGCGCTGGCGGGTGTAGTCGCCCGAGATCAGCACCTCGACCCGGTCGGACGGCTTGGCGCGCAGAATCGCGCGGCCCGACAGGTTGTCGCGATCGTTGTACTTCTTGCCGGTGGCGGGATCGGTGACGATGCCGTCGCGCTTGTCATAGACCCCGGCCAGCGACAGCGCGAGCTTGTCGGTCACCAGCGGCGCGGTGACATAGCCCTTGGCGGTCACTTCGTTGAAGCGGCCATAAGTGAAGGCGCCCTCGCCCCGGATCGTGTCCAGATCAGGCTTCTTCGACACCACGTTGACCGCGCCACCGATGGTGTTCTTGCCGTAAAGCGAGCCCTGCGGCCCGCGCAGCACTTCCACGCGCTGCACGTCGAACAGGTTGAGCAGCGCGCCCTGGATGCGGCTGAGATAGACGCCATCGACATAGACGCCGACGGCAGGGTCGAAGGTCTGCAGCGCATCGGGCTGGCCGATGCCGCGGATGTAGAAATTGGCGGACGAGGCCGAGCCGCGCCCCTGCACGATGTTCACGTTGGGGATCGCGCCCTGCACGCCGGAAAGATCCTTGGCGCCGGCCTTTTCCAGCCCTTCGGTGGACAGGGCGGTGATGGCGATGGGCACGTCGACCAGGCGTTCCTCGCGCTTGCGGGCAACGACGACGATTTCGCCCGAATCATTCGCCGAAGCTTCGGATGCAGCGGCTTCCTGCGCGAAAGCGGGCATGGCGGGCAGCGCAACAAGCGCGGTGGTAGCGGCCGCAAGGGCGCGCACGCGAAAACGGTTCATGGATCAGGCTCCCTCTCACGGACCGATGAAAGGCCCGTCTGCCCGAACCGATATTGAAAGTTGAACCATGTTTCAACTTTTCATTTGAGGCGGATCGAATCCATCGATAGGACGTGGCGAAAGCGCAACAGCCCCGGCACTAAGGACCGGGCTCGGGCGATCGGCCACGGATGGGAGAGCAGGGTGTCGGTAGATCCGGAAAAGGCGAGCCCCGGCAAGGCTCCGCGTACCGCGCGCGGACGGGAAACGCTGCGGCGCCTGCTCGATGCCGCGGCGGCCGAGTTCGGCGAACGCGGCTTCCACGAAGCCTCGATCAGCGGGATCACCCGCCGCGCGGGAACGGCGCTCGGCAGCTTCTATACCTATTTCGATTCGAAGGACGCGATCTTCACCGCGCTGGTGCGCGACATGTCCGCCCGTGTCGCCACCACCGCGGCCGCGGCCGTCAGCGCGGGAGCAACAGGGCTGGTGCGCGAGCGGGAGGCGCTGGAAGGCTTCCTGCGCTTCGCGCGCGAGCACAAGGAAATCTACCGCATCATCGACGAGGCGGAGTTCGCCGATCCGCAAAGCTACCGCGCGCACTACGAAGGCACCGCACAGCGCATCGCCGCGCGCCTGGACGATGGCGTCGCCCAGGGCACGCTGCGCGCAGGCGATCAGGAAGTGCGGGCCTGGGCGCTGATGGGCATGAACGTATTCCTGGGCCTGCGCTTCGGCGTGTGGGACGCCAGCCGCCCAGTGGAGGACATCGCCGGGGTGGCCGCGGACCTGCTGCGCGACGGGCTTTCAATCTAGAGCCCTTCGCCCAAATTCAAATCCCGTCATCCCGGCGAAGGCCGGGATCTCATGCCGGATTGCCTGAGGCCAGAGATGCCAGCCTACGCTGGCATGACGGGGGAAGATGGAGAGGCTTGAAGGGGTCTTGACGGTTGTCGCCCATTCTCGGCCGCCCCACTCGCCCCGCATTTGTCCACGCCGCATGGGGCCTCAATCCAAGCGCACAACCCTAGACCGCCCCGTCCTGCCGTTCACGCCAGCGCTCCCGGATGCGGTCGGACGTGTCCCGGCTGCCATCATGGCTCCATCCCGGCTCGCGCACGAGGTAGGCCAGCTTGTAGCGCAGCGGCGCGACCGCGAAGTCCTTCAACATGCCCGCCCATTCGTGGAACACCGACCACATCACGCCGAACGTGCCGAGCTGGCGGACGATGCCGTAGCGGATGCGTTCGTCCTCCAGTTCGGGCTGGAACGTCCGGAACAGGCGATCCCAAACGATCAGCGCCCCGGCATAGTTGCGATCGAGATAGACCGGGTTGGTCGCATGGTGGACCCGGTGATGCGACGGCGTGTTGCACACTGCCTCGAACCAGCGCGGCATCCGGCCGATCGCCTCGGTGTGAATCCAGAACTGGTAAACCAGGTTCACGGCCCCGACCGTCACCAGCATCGCCGGGTGAAAGCCGAGCAGCGCCGGCCAGATGCGGAACACGAACGAGAGCGCGAAAAAGCCGGTCCAGGTCTGCCGCAGCGCGGTGGACAGGTTGTAATGCTGGCTCGAATGGTGGTTGACGTGGCTGGCCCAGAACCAGCGGATGCGATGCCCGGTGCGATGCGCCCAGTAATAGTTGAAATCGTCGAGCACGAAGCACGCGATCCAGGCCCACCAGGCGAACGGCACCGTTGCCACGCGGTGCTGGTAAAACGCCATCGCGGCGGCATAGACCACCCCGGCGGTCAGCGCGCCGGCAACCGTGCTGCCCAGCCCCAGCGCCAGCGAGGTCCAGGTATCGCGCGGTTCATAGGCTTCCGGCGCGCGGCGGCGCGCCCACGCCATTTCCGCGATCATCGCCAGGATGAAGAACGGCACCGCGTAAGTCACGATATCGAAAGGATGGATGTCCGGCGTCATGGCCCTATCCTTCCAGCCGGCGGAGGCTTGCCGCCCAGGCCTGCGCATCGGGACCAAGGTTGAGCGTGATCGTGCCGAAGCGGTTGTCCCCGGTCGAAACGGTCAGGAACTGCTGGTCGAGCCGGACGCCGGCGTGGCTTTCCAGAAGGCGCGCGGCGAAGTGGCTGCCATGGCGGCGAATCAGCATGACCCTGCCCTGCGCATCGCGCACCAGCGCGCCAATCCGCGCCTTGTCGAGCCCGACCGCCACCGGCACGAAGCCGCACATCGCCTCGTCGGCCAGCGCGCCCGCGTGATCCTCGTCGCGAATCCGCACGTCGCCGCCCAGATTCATCCAGCGCGCGAGTTGCACCACGAACAGCACCCCGACCAGGGAAGCCAGCGTCTTGAGCACGAGAAGCACGCCGGGCTGGGCAAGAAACGCCTGCACCACTTTCACGATCGCTGTCCCGGCTCAGCCGGCCTGCGCCGCGAGCATATCGACCTGCGCGCGAACCGGCGTGATGTCATACCCCGCGCCGGCCGCACCCGCCGCGATCCGCGACGGATTGCGGCCAGCCGCCGCCTCGGCCAGCGCCCAGAGCAGCGTGGAGCGCGTACCGGATCGGCAGTAGGCGAGCACTGGCTGGTCGCCCGCCTCGTCCAGCGCCTTGCGCATCGCTTCCACCTGCCAGGCGGCGAAGCCCGCGTGCGTCACGGGGATCGCGTGATAGGCGATCCCGGCCTCGCGCGCCGCTGCCTCGATCGCGGCACCCGGCGTCTGATCGTCGGATTCGTCCTCGGGACGGTTGTTGATGATCACGGCGATTCCCAGCGCTTTCGCCTCGGCCACGTCCGCCACCGTGATCTGCGGACTGGCATAAGTGCGATCATCGATCTTGCGGAACAACGGTGCCTACTCCCGGATTGAGGCTGACGACGGCGAATGCCGGTCGTGGCAGGACTCGTGCAGGTGATCGCGCCGGCTCGCCCTCCGAAACGGCACGCAATTGACAGTGCTTCTGCCCAAACCACTGGCCAAGAGCAAGCATTCGCAGCCGCCTCCGGGATCGGAAAAATTGCCTCCGAAACGGCGGATCAACGAAAGTTCCCGGAAATCCGGTCTCTTTTGCCGATTCCATTCGCGCTATGGCTTTTTCTTCGCTATAGAGATGAGTGCAATGAAGAAGGTCGGCCTTTTGTCCGGCGCGGATTCCTTGTCGTGCCGCCGGTCTCCGCATCCGGCCCGCGGCGCCGGGGAAAGCAGGGGCGGAACGAAGGTCTATTGAAGTTTATGGGTTTTGACAGAGGGCGGCGGGGTCGCGGACGGGATAAGCGCGACGGATTCGGCGAAGACAATTTCGATCCCTACAGCGGCGGTGGCGGCGGCTTCGGCGGCGGTTACGATCGTGGCGGATTCGGCGGTGGTGACCGCGGCGGATTCGGCGGCGGCAACCGTGGCGGCGGCTTCGGCGGCGGTGATCGCGGTGGCTTCGGCGGCGGTGGCAACCGTGGCGGCGGCTTCGGCGGCGGCGGCGGTGGTGGCGGCTTCGGCGGCCCCCGTGGCGGCGGCATGCCCGCGCAGGTCGTCGGCACCGGCAAGGGCAAGGTGAAGTTCTTCAATGCCCAGAAGGGCTTTGGCTTCATCCAGCGCGACGAAGGCGGCGAAGACGTTTTCGTGCACATCAGCGCGGTTGAACGCGCCGGGCTGGAAGGCCTGGCCGAAGGTCAGGAACTCGAATTCAACCTGGTCGATCGCGGCGGCAAGATTTCGGCGGCGGACCTTCAGGTCGTCGGCGACGTGATCGAGGTTGCCTCCAAGCCGGCCGCGCCGCAGCGCGAACTGACGGGCGAAAAGGCGACCGGCACGGTCAAGTTCTTCAACGCGATGAAGGGCTTCGGCTTCATCACGCGTGATGACGGCCAGCCGGATGCGTTCGTGCACATCAGCGCTGTGGAGCGTTCGGGCATGCGCGAGCTGAATGAAGGCGACAAGCTGGAATTCGATCTCGAGGTCGATCGACGAGGCAAGTACTCGGCGGTCAACCTGGTGCCGCGTCAGGATTGATCCGGTCCGCACCGCCCCCGGCATTTGACCGGGGGCCTGCAACACAATAAACGCGCGCAAATGGCGGCCAGTCGGCCGCCATTTGTCGTTTGCGATTCCCGTCTTCCGATTTGCGTGAATGAAACAGGAGCTGCCCATGTCGATCACACCGCTCATGCCCGTCTATCCCCGGTGCGGCGTGCGACCTGTGCGAGGCGAGCACTGCCATCTCATTGACGAGAACGGCACCCGTTATCTCGATTTCGCCAGCGGCATCGCCGTCAACCTGCTCGGCCATTCGAACGCGCACCTGATTGGCGCGATCCAGCAGCAGGCGGCGACGCTGATGCACGTGTCGAACCTCTACGGCAGCCCGCAGGGCGAGCATCTTGCGCAGCGGCTGGTCGATCTGACGTTCGCCGATACCGTGTTCTTCACCAATTCGGGCGCCGAGGCGGTGGAATGCGCGATCAAGACCGCGCGTGCCTATCACCAGCATGCCGGCGACGATCACAAGTTCGAGCTGATCACGTTCAAGAACGCATTCCACGGCCGCACGATGGCCACGATCAGCGCGTCGAATCAGGACAAGATGCACAAGGGCTTCCTGCCCCTGCTGCCCGGCTTCAAGTACGTCGAGTTCGACGATCTGGAAGGCGCGAAAGCCGCGATCGGCCCCAACACGGCCGGCTTCCTGGTCGAGCCGATCCAGGGCGAAGGCGGCATCCGCGATGGTTCGGACGCGTTCATCAAGGGCCTGCGCGCCCTGTCGGACGAACACGACCTGATGCTTGTGTTCGACGAGGTGCAGTGCGGCGTCGCCCGCACCGGCACGCTCTATGCCTATGAACAGTATGGCGTGCTACCGGATATCATGGCGACGGCCAAGGGCATCGGCGGCGGGTTTCCGATGGGCGCCTGCCTCGCGACCGAAAAGGCCGCGCGCGGCATGGTCTTCGGCACGCACGGCAGCACCTATGGCGGCAATCCGCTGGCCATGGCCGCCGGCGAAGCGGTGCTGGACATCGTCGCCACCCCCGAATTTCTGTCCAATGTGCGCGCCACCGGCGAACGCCTGCGCGGCCGCCTGGAACAGTTCATCGGCAACTATCCGGATCTGTTCGAACTGGTGCGCGGACGCGGGCTGATGCTGGGCGTCAAGATGAAGATCGAGCCGCGCGCGTTCGTGGCGCATCTGCGCGACAACCACCAACTGCTGACGGTTTCGGCCGGCGACAACACCCTGCGCGTGCTGCCACCGCTGGTGATCGACGATTCGCACATCGATGAATTCATGGACAAGCTCTCGGCCGGCGCCGCGAGCTACAAGGTCGAGGCCACGCCATCATGACCCGGCATTTCCTGAACCTGACCGACGCGGGCGGCGATGCCCTCGCCGCGATGCTCAACGACGCGATCGACCGGAAGGCGGCGCGCAAGGGCTTCGCCAAGGGGCGTGCCGATGGCGACGCCCCGCTCGCCGGGCATGTCCTGGCCATGGTGTTCGAGAAGAACTCCACCCGCACACGTGTTTCGTTCGACGTGGCGATGCGCCAGCTTGGCGGCAGCGCGCTGGTTCTCGACGCCGGCACCACCCAGCTTGGCCGGGGCGAGACGATCGCCGATACCGCGCGCGTGCTGAGCCGCATGGCCGACGCGATCATGCTGCGCACCGACGATCACGCCAAGGTCGAGGAACTGGCCCACCATGCCACCGTGCCGGTGATCAACGGGCTGACCGACCTGTCCCACCCCTGCCAGATCATGGCCGACCTGCTGACCGTGATCGAGCATGGCAAGGCCCTGCCGGGCCTGGAAGTCGCCTGGCTGGGCGATGGCAACAACGTGCTCAACTCGATCGTCGAAGCGGCGGGGCTGATGAAGTTCAACGTTCGCATCGGCGTGCCCGCAGGCTATGAATCCGATGCTGGGTTCATAGCCCGCGCGCAGGCCGGTGGCGCGCGCGTCTCGCTTCACCGCGACGCGGCCGAAGCCGCGCGCGGTGCGGACGTGGTGGTGACCGACACCTGGATTTCGATGGGGCAGGAGCACGCCGAAGCCAAGCTGCAGGCCATGGCGCCCTACCAGGTCAACGATGCGCTGATGGCGCAGGCGAAAGCGGACGCGCTGTTCCTGCACTGCCTGCCCGCGCACCGCGGCGAAGAGGTTACCGATTCGGTGATCGACGGCGCGCGATCGGTGGTATGGGATGAAGCGGAAAACCGCATCCATGCCCAGAAATCGGTGCTGCGCTGGGTTTTCGGCCAGATCTGAAGGCAACGGTGAACACGGCTGATGAGCGCTCCTGACATTCACGATGGCGAAACCGGCTTCGACCGGACGCTGCTGTTCACCGTGCCCGATCGCGACGCGCGCGGCCGGGTCGTGCGGCTTGGCCCGGTGCTGGATCGCATCCTTTCGGCGCACGCCTATCCCGCACCGGTAAAGCATCTGCTGGCCGAAGCGCTGGTGCTGACCGCGCTGCTTGGCTCGCTGCTCAAGGACGAGCAAGGCCAGCTGACCATGCAGGCGCAGACGCGGGAGGGCGTGATCGACCTGCTGGTCTGCGATTACCGGGGTGGCGAACTGCGCGGCTATGCGCGGTTCGACAAGGCCCGGCTCGACGAGCTGGGGCCGGCCCCCACGCTGCACGCCCTGTTCGGCGATGGCTATCTGGCGGTGACCTTTGACCTTCCCTCCACCGATCAGCGCTATCAGGGCATCGTGCCGCTGGAAGGTTCGTGCCTGGCCGAAGCCTGCGAAGCCTATTTCCTCCAGTCGGAGCAGGTGCCCACGCTGATCCGGTCCGCCGTGCGCCACGATGCCTCGGGCTGCGTCGGCGGCGGCCTGCTGCTGCAGCATCTGCCCGAAGGCGAGGAAGGCCGCGAGCGGCTGCACGCGCGGCTGGACCATCCGCAATGGGAGCATATCGCAACCATGGGCGGCAGCGTGAAGGCCGAAGAGCTGCTCGATCCCGCGTTGAGCATGGAAAGCATCGCGTGGCGCCTGTTTCACGAGGAGCGGGAAGTGCGCGTCGAACGCGGACCGGCGCTGGAACGCGGTTGTCGCTGCACCGTCGAGCACTACCGATCGATACTGTCGCGCTTCCCCGAAAGTGAGCGCGCCGAAATGCGCAACGAAGATGGCGTGATCGTGGTCGATTGCGCGTTCTGTTCGCGCGATTTCGCAATCGACCTGGATTGAGATCATGCCGCGCTCACATCGGCCATTGAATCTGGTCCGGTCCGCCCTATTTTTGTCATGAAATATTGTGAAATCCCGCACTGACAACGGACGTGGGGATGTCATTGTTAATGGCCATGATCTGGAACGAGCGAATCATTGCGCGCCTCGGGCGCGGTGCGGTCCTTGCGGGAATCGCGACGCTGGCTTTCGCCGCGCCGTCGCTGCTCGCGCAGCGTTCGGGCCTGATGATGCTCGATCGCTTCGAAGCCGGCCAATGGGATGTCCGCGTGCGCGATACCACGATGGCGCGCAGCTCGCTGTGCATCGACAACGGGCGCGATCTGGTCCAGTTGCGCCACGCCGGCGCCGCCTGCCGCAGCGTGGTGGTCGAGGACACGCCCAGTGCCGTCACCATTCAATACACCTGCCCCGGCAACGGCTATGGCCGCACGCGCATCCGCATGGAGAACGCGCGGCTGGCGCAGATCGAAACGCAGGGCATCGCGCAGGGGCTGCCTTTCGACTACTCGGCAGAGGCGCGCCGCGTGGGCAGCTGCACGCCACGCTGACTCTATCCCCCATCCCGATCCTGTGCGTCCTTGCCATTGCCAGCGCGGCGATGCCCCGCTAGCCCAAGGGGATGGTCGAACACGTTGACGTGCAAGTGAAGAATACCGACGCGGCTCCCCTGGCCGTGGTGCTGCTGTCCGGCGGGCTGGATTCGATGGTCTGCGCGGGGCTGGCGCTGGAACAGGGCTTCCGCGTGCTGGCGCTGACGATCGACTACAACCAGCGCCACCGCATCGAACTCGACGCCGCGCGCAAGATCGCTGCCAGGCTCCGGGTGGATCGCCACGTCGTGCTGCCGCTCGATCTGCGCCAGTTCGGCGGCTCGGCGCTGACCGACGCCATCGACGTGCCCAAGGACGGCGTGGGGCCGGACATTCCGGTCACTTACGTGCCCGCGCGCAACCTTGTTTTTCTCTCCCTCGCGCTCGCCTGGGCGGAAGCGGCGGGATCGAAGGATCTGTTCATCGGCGTCAACGCGCTCGATTATTCCGGCTATCCGGATTGCCGCCCGGAATTCGTGGCGGGGTTCGAGGGACTGGCGCGCATCGCCACCAAGTTCGGATCGGAAGGGGGCACCGTGCGCGTCCACGCGCCACTCCAGTACCTGACCAAGGCGGGGATCGCGCGCGAAGCCGTGCGGCTCGGGCTGGATACGAGCGAAAGCTGGTCCTGCTACGATCCCCTGCCCGATGGAACCGCCTGCGGCCTGTGCGACAGCTGTCGCTTGCGGCAGGCTGGATTTGCCGAAGCGGGACTGGAGGACGGCACGCGGTATGGAGGATCCTGAAACCCCGGCGAGAGGCGAAAAAGCCCCCCGGATCGAACCCTATAGCTGGTACGCGCTGGGCGTACTGGTCATCGTTTACATACTCAACTTCATCGATCGCCAGTTGCTGACCATCCTTGCGGTGGACCTGAAGCGCGATCTGGGCATTTCCGACAGCGAATTCGGCTTCCTCTATGGCACCGCGTTCGGCGTGTTCTATGCGCTGTTCGGCATTCCGCTGGGCAAGCTGGCGGACCGCTGGACGCGCACCCGGCTGCTGGCGATTGGCCTGGCGGTGTGGTCGGCGATGACCGCGCTTTCCGGCCTTTCCCGCAACTTCACGCAACTGGGCCTTGCCCGGATCGGCGTGGGCGTGGGCGAAGCCTCGGCCGGCCCGTCGGCCTATTCGCTGCTGTCCGACTATTTCCCGCCGCGGCGCCGCGCCACCGCGATCGCGATCTATTCCGCCGGCATCTACCTGGGTGGCGGCGTTTCGCTGTTCATCGGCAGTTCCATCGCCAATGCCTGGAACAGCGGCTTCGCGCCGGGCGCGCATCCGTTCGGGCTGGCCGGCTGGCAGGTCGCGTTTCTGGCGGTGGGCCTTCCCGGCCTGTTGCTGGCGGGATGGGTCAACAGCCTGCGCGAGCCGGCGCGTGGTCGCTACGATCCGCCGGCGCACCGCCGCGCGCCGCCGGAAGGCTCGCCGTTCAAGGCATTCCTGGCGGACCTGGGCACGATCGTGCCGCCCTTCACCCTGATCGCCGCCGCGCGGCGGGGCGGCGGGGCGCTGACGGCCAATATCGCGGCCGCGGCGATCATCGCGGCGCTGGCGGCCGGCATCACCGCGGTGCTGGGCGATCCGGTGCAGTGGATCGCGCTAGGCGTGGGCAGCTATGCCATCTTCTCGTGGGCGGCGAGCCTGCGCGCGCAGGACCCGGCCGCTTTCGCCGCGATCTGGAAATCGCCTTCGGTGCTGGGCGTCACCATCGGGTACGGCCTGATCAGCTTCGTATCCTATGCCAATTCGGCGTTCGGCCCGCTTTATGCGATCCGCACCTTCCACGCCAGCACCGACGAAGTGGCGATCATGGTCGGCGGGCTGGCGGCGGCAGGCGGCGCGGCGGGCGTGATCGCCGGTGGCGCGATGGCGGACCGCCTGAGCCGGGGCCATGACAACGCGCGGCGCGTGCTGGTGGTCATCGGCGGGCTGGCGGCCGGTCTGCTGCCCTATGCCGTGATGCTGACCACCGACAGCAAGGCGGTGTTCTATGCCATGGTCTTCCCGACCTGGTTCCTCTTGAGCGCCGCGCTGGGCGGGGCTTCGGGGACGATCGTCAACATCGTGCCGCCACAGGTACGCGCCACGGCGACGGCGGCGTTCCTGCTCGGCGCGACGATGCTGGGGCTGGCGCTCGGCCCCTACGCCGCCGGCCGCCTGTCGACCGATTTCGGCAGCCTCAAGGTCGGGCTGGTGGGGGTGCTGGCCGTGGTTCCGATCGCCTTCGCCGCGCTGTTCATCGCGTGGCGCGCGCTGAACCGCCAGCACCAGGGCGAAGGGTAGGAGAACGCTTCAGGCGGACGGCATCTGCTGGCTGGAGCAGTGGAAGCCGCCGCCACCCGCCAGCACCGCGTCGGCCATCAGCCCCACGGTGTCGCGCCCCGGGAACAGCGCCGCGATGGCGGCCACGCCTTCGTCGTCATGGGGCGAACCGAAGACCGGAACCGCCACCAGCTTCGTCGTGACGACGAAGTTCATGTAGCTTGCCGGCTGGACCATGCCGTCCCATTCGATCCGGCCGGGAGACGGCACTTCGGCCACCTCCACGCCCATCGCCCGCGCACGCGCCGCGGCATCGGCATAGATCGCGGCATTGGGATCGTCCGCCCCGGTCGCGCACGGCAGGGCGATACGGTTGGGCGCGACGAAACGGCCGAGATTGTCGACGTGCCCGTCGGTATGATCGTTGATCAGGCCATCGCCCAGCCACAGCACCCTGTCGAACCCGAGATCGCGCGCCAGCCGCATTTCGAGATCGGCCTGTGAGAGATGCGGATTGCGATTGGGATTGAGCAGGCATTGCCCCGTGGTGGCGACCAGCCCGGTGCCGTCCCCATCCAGCGCACCGCCTTCGAGAATCCAGTCGCAACGATCGGCGGCCAGCCCCGCGCTTTCGGCCAGATCCGCGCCGATCAGCGTGTCTCCGTCCATCAGGTACTTGCCGCCCCAGCCGTTGAAGCCGAACAGCCGCGCCCGGCGGTTCCCCGCCGCATCGCGCACCACCAGCGGCCCGGTATCGCGCAGCCAGACATCGCCATAGACGCGCTGTTCCAGCCGCACAGAGCCGCTGACGAGCTGCCGCGCGCGCGCGGCGTTGGCTTCGTCGCGGACGATGAGGCGCACTTCCTGGCCGCTTTCCGCGACCGCGCTGGCGAAGGCGGCGATCTGCGCCTGCGCCGTATCGATCACGCCGGACCATTCTTCCGCCAGATGCGGAAAGCCGATCCACAGCCAGTCCTGCGGATGCCATTCCGGCGGCATCCGCATTTCATTCCCGCTCATCGTCCGTCTTGTCCCGTTACTTCGTCTTCACGCCCGCTTCGGCCAGGCTCCGATCCCGAATGGCCCGGAATTCATCGCCCGGATGCCAGTTCGGCCAGACCGTGCTGTCGGCCAGCGCGCGGCCGAGCCGGTAGTAGAGTTCCACTTCCTGCGCCATGCCGGAAAAGTCCCAGCTATCCGAATATTCGTCGCGGGGCTGGTGATAACGGTTGTTGGTGTAGTCCTCCGACGCGGCATCGCCCGCGGCCTTGCCGCCGACGACAAGGTCGGTGCCCCGGCCCACCGCGAACATCGGCACGCCGCGCTTGGCCATGCTGAAGTGGTCCGAACGGTAATAGTGGCCGCGCTCGGCGTGATCCTCTGGCGTTTCGACCAGACCCATCTCGCGTTCCACGCGCTGGAGGATCGCGGTCAGTTCGGACTTGTCGCCACCCGTCACCTGCACGTCGCGCGTCGGGCCATAGGGGGACAGCGCATCCATGTTCACGCCGCCCACCGTCTTTGCCAGCGGATAGATCGGGTTGCGCGCGTAGTATTCCGATCCAAGCAGGCCGGATTCCTCCAGCGTCACCGCCAGGAACACTTCGCTGCGCTGCGCCGGCCCCGCCGCCCGGTTCATCTTGGCGAGCGCCGCCAAGGCAGCCACGCCAGTGGCGTTGTCGACCGCGCCGTTGCAGATGTCGTCCCCCTTGGCATCGGCCTGGCAATGGCCAAGGTGATCCCAGTGCGCGGTATAGAGCACGTATTCGTCCGGGCGCGTCTTGCCGGGCAGGATGCCAATCACGTTGTGCGAAACCGAACGCCGGATCGCGTTGTCGAACGCGAAGCTGACCTTGAGCCCCAGCGGAACCGCCTTGAAGCCCTTCTGCTTGGCCGCGGCGGTGAGCTGCGTAAGGTTCTGGCCGGCCGCCGCGAAGATCGCTTCGGCCACCGGCTTCTGCACCCAGCCGTTGGCTTCGGTCTGGTCCATGCCGTCGTTCGGCGTCTGGACGAAATACTGCGCGCCGGCCCAGCTCGATTCCACCACGTTCCAGCCGTAGGCGGCGGGGAAGGTGTCGTGGACGATCAGCGCCGCTTTCGCGCCCTGCCGGGCCGCTTCCTCGAACTTGTAGGTCCAGCGGCCATAATAGGTCATCCGGCGCCCCTTGAACGGCCCCTCCTCGGTCGCGGTTTCATAGTCGGGATCGTTGACGAGGATGACCACCGTCTTTCCCTTCACGTCAACGCCAGCATAATCGTTCCAGCCCAGCTCCGGCGCGTTGACGCCATAGCCCACGAACACCAGTTCGCTGTCGCGCACGTCGGTCTTCGGGGTGATGCGGTAGCTGCCGGCGACGAAATCCTTGCCGCGCGTGAACGTCAGCGGCTGCGCGGCCCCCGTCACCACCAGCGGGCTGACGTTGCTTGCGGTGACTTCCACGGTGGGCACGTCCTGCAGCCAGCCGCCCTTGTTGCCGGGTTGCAGGCCCGCTTGCTTGAAGCGCGCGATGATCGCATCGAGCACCTTGGGCTCGACGGCGGTGCTGGGGCCGCGCCCTTCCAGCGCGTCGGACGCCAGCGTCTTCACCATGTCGCGCATCAGCGCCTGGTCGACCGGCGGCACCTTGGGCGCGGGGGCGGCCATCGCGGCGGAAGCAACCAGAACGGAGGCCATCACACAGCCGGCGAAGCGCGCCGCAAATCGCGCGGACGAACCGCGAACCTTGCGATATGTCATTGAGCAACCTTTCGAAAATCGATCCTGCGCCAGAGCCCCTCCGGCGCGTAATGCGCGGACCTTGGCAGAGCGCGGAAAGGCGCGCAAGGCACGCGCTCGCTTGATCGCGTCGCCATCACGGGGCATCGCGGGGAGACACCGCGACGAGGGGGCGCAGAGACGATGACGGACTGGCAAGATGCGATCGGGCGCGCACGCGATCATGCCCCGTTCCTGTGCCGCGCGCTGGACCGCTTGCCGGACATCGAAGCCCTGCTCGCCGCCGGCCGGATCGAGGATGCCATAGCCGCCGCCACGGCCATGGGCGAGGGCATCGACGATACCGGGGTCGCGCTCCGGCGCGAGCGGCTAGCGCTGGCGCTGGCGCTGGCGATCGGCGATCTTGCCGGCGCCCTGCCGCTGGAGCGGGTGGTGGGCGAGCTTTCCTCGTTTGCCGACCGCGCGCTGGACGCCGCCATCGCGGCCTCGATCCGGCGCCGTGCGCCCGATGCCGAGCCGCGCGGCTTTTCCGCGATCGCGCTGGGCAAGCACGGCGCGGGCGAACTCAACTATTCGTCCGACATCGATCCCATCCTGCTCTACGATCCGCTCACCCTGCCCCGCCGCGATCGCGACGAGCCGGGCGAAGCCGCGCAACGCGTGGCGCGGGCGATCGTCGAAATCCTCTCCACCGTGAACGCCGATGGCTATGTGTTCCGGATCGACTTGCGCCTGCGCCCGGCGTCGGAAGTCAGCCCGCTCGCCCTGCCCTTCGAAGCCGCGATCACGCATTACGAATCGAGCGCGCTGGCGTGGGAACGCGCCGCCTTCATCCGCGCGCGCGCCGCCGCCGGCGATGTCGCCGCGGGGCAGGCCTTCCTCGACACGATCCGCCCCTTCGTCTGGCGTCGCAGCCTCGATTTCGGCGCGATCGCCGAGATCGGCCGCCTGACCACCCGCATCCGCGATCACTACGCCGGCGGGCAGGCGATCGGCCCCGGTTATGACCTGAAGCGCGGGCGCGGGGGCATTCGCGAGGTGGAATTCTTCGCCCAGACGCATCAGTTGATCCATGGCGGGCGCAATCCGTCCTTGCGCCTGCGCGGCACCCGCGCCTCGCTCGACGCGCTGGCGCAGGCCGGCATCATCGATGCCCGCGATGCCCGCGTGCTCGGCGACAGCTATGACCGCCTGCGCGTGCTGGAGCATCGCCTGCAGATGGTGGCCGATCAGCAGACCCACAGCCTGCCGACCGATGCCGCCGCGCTCGACAGCGTGGCCCGCCTCGACGGGCTGCCGGACGGCAAGACGCTGGTCGATGAACTGGCCACGATTTCGGAAGCGGTCGGCACCCGGTTCGACGCGCTGATCCGCATCTATGCCCCGACCGGCGCGGTCGCGGTCGAAGCCCGGCCGCTGGTGGGCGAGCTGGAACAACTGGGCTTTGCCGATGCCGAAGCGCTGGCCACCCGCATCGAAGGGTGGGAAGGCGGCCAGTTCCGCGCCCTGCGCGGCGCCGAAGCGCGCAACGCCTATGCCCGGCTGCGCCCGCAGCTGCTGCGCGCGCTGGCCGAAGCGCCCGATCCGGAACGCGCGCTGCTGCGCTGGGAACAGTTGCTGGGCGGCCTGCCTTCGGCGATCAACGTGTTCCGCCTGCTCGAAGCGCGCCCCGGCCTGCTGGCCGTGGTCATGCGCATCCTGGCCCACGCGCCGACGCTGGCCGACGAACTCGCCCGCCGCAGCGACTTGCTCGATACGCTGATCGACCGCTCCGCCTTCGACCTGCCCGGCAGCGTGGAGGAGATCATGGCCGAGCTGGCGCGCGGCGAGGCGGGCGACGATTACCAGCGCCTGCTCGACGCGGTGCGCGTGAAGGTCAGCGAGCTGCGCTTCGCGCTGGGCGTGCAACTGATCGAGGGGCAGCACGATCCGCTGGAGGTGGCCGCCGCGCTTTCGCGCGTGGCCGAAGCCGCGATCGAAGTGCTGGGCGCGGCCGCCGTCAGCGAATTCACGACGAATCACGGCGTGGTTCCGGACAGCCGGCTGGTGATCCTCGGCCTTGGCCGGCTCGGCGGCGCCGCGCTGACGCACGCCTCGGATCTGGACCTGGTGTTCCTGTTCAGCGGCGATCACATGCGCGAAAGCGACGGACGGCGGCCGCTGGGCGGCACGTTGTACTACAACCGGCTGGCGCAGCGCGTGATCGCCGCGCTGTCCGTGCCGACGGCGGCGGGCGCGCTCTACGAAGTCGATACGCGGCTGCGGCCGTCGGGCGCGCAAGGGCCGATCGCGGTCAGCCTCGACAGCTTCGAACGCTACCAGCGCGAAGACGCCTGGACGTGGGAACACATGGCCCTGTGCCGCGCCCGCCCGCTGTTCGGCACCGCGGACGACCGGGCGGAACTGCACGCGATCATCGACACGGTGCTGCACGCCCCGCGCGATGCCGCAAAGCTGCGCGAGGACGTGCTGCACATGCGGGGCGAGATGGCGAAGCACAAGCCGCCCAAGGGGCCGCTCGACGTCAAGCTGGCGCGTGGCGGTCTGGTCGACCTGGAGTTCATCGTCCACTACCTGCAACTGCGCGAGCACGCGGGGCTGGACCCGGATCTGGGCCGCGCGATCGAGGCGCTTTCCGCCGCCGGCCTGCTGCCACCCGATCTGCGCGCGGCCTACGATCTGCTGGTGCGCCTGCTGATCGTGGTGCGGCTGGTTGCCCCCGATGGCATGTTCCCGCCCGAGGCGAGCCGCTGTATCGTCGCCAATGCTTGCTGCCTGGAAAGTGGCGGCGGTGACTGGAACGCGCTGCTTGACGCGGTGCGGCAGGCGCGGCAGCGCATCGCCGCCGCGTGGCAGCAGATGTTCGACGAAGAACTGGAGATCGAGGAATGAGCGAGAGACCCGGCCCGGGCGATGCCCTGCCCGACATGGCCCTGACCACGCCCGATGGCGGCACGGTGCGCACGTCCGATTTCACGGGCCGCAAGCTGGTGCTGTTCTTCTACCCCAAGGACGATACCCCCGGCTGCACCACCGAGAACAAGGATTTCTCCGCGTTGGCCGGCGAATTCGAAGCCGCCGGCGTGGCGCTGCTGGGCGTGAGCAAGGACCCGCCCAAGAAGCACGCGAAGTTTATCGAGAAGCACGGCCTCGCCGCGCGGCTCGCCTCCGATGCCGAGGAAGGCGGCCTCTCCGATGCCCTGGGAATCTGGACCGAAAAGTCGATGTACGGCCGCACCTACATGGGCATGGAGCGCACGACCTACCTGGTCGGTGCGGACGGCCGGATCGCGCGGGTCTGGAACAAGGTGAAGGTCAAGGGACACGCCGAGGAGGTGCTCGCCGCCGCCAAGGCGCTCTGATGGCCGATCGCCCGAGCGTTTCCGCCGCGATCCGCGCGGCCATGCTGACCGCCGCGCCCGACGCCAAGGTCATGGCCACCCGGGCCGTGGCCCGCGACTGGGCGGCGGGGCGGCTGGCGTTCCGCTTCGAGGCCGCGATGCCCGATATGCCGGCCCGGCCCGCCGCACCCGTCCTGCTGCTGCCCAACGCCATGCCCAAGCGCGGACGCGGCGGATCGGAGCGCGGCCGCATCGCCCTGCTCCACGCGCTGGCGCATATCGAATTCGTCGCGATCGATCTGGCGCTGGACGCCGCCGGGCGGTTCGGCGCGGAGCGGGGTCCGCAGTTTGTCGCGGATTGGCTGTCGGTGGCCGCCGACGAAGCGATGCACCACGCCCTGCTCGCCCGGCGGCTGCGCACGCTGGGCAGCTTCTATGGCGCGATGCCCGCCCACGACGGCCTGTGGGACGCCGCGCGCGAGACGGCGCACGATATCGCCGCGCGCCTGGCCGTGGTGCCCATGGTGCTGGAAGCGCGCGGGCTGGATGTGACGCCGACGACGATCGAACGCTTCACCGCCGCGGGCGATGAACGCAGCGCGCGCATCCTGTCCCGCATCCTGGCCGATGAAATTCGCCATGTGCGCTTCGGCACATCGCATTTCGCGCAAGTCTGCGAAGAACGGGCTGAATCGCCGCCAGACCTTTGGCGAACGCTGGTTGCGCGGCATTTCCGCGGCACTGTTAAGCCACCGTTCAACGACTCGGCGCGTCGATTAGCCGGTTTATCGTATGATTTCCTGGAAGGGGTTGCCTAACCGCAACACCCCCCTCTACCCCTTGGTCCACGAGATGGCGGGGGGGCTTCCGACCAACTCTGACACAAGAACCGATGGCAGCGGGCAATGCCTGTCTGCGGCCTGAGGGCAGAATTGTACTGGGGAAAATCGTGATCCGGACAGAGGCGCTACGCCTTCCTGCGGATCGGATAAAAGGGTTGTTCGGGTCGTAATGTCGCAAAACAAAACCTTCCAGTCGGTCTTCGGTGCTCTCGCTGCCGTAACCTTCGCTTTCTCGGCCGCTCCGGCTCTTGCCAACAGCGCCGCTGCCGCCGATATCGCCGCTCCACTCCGCGCCGCGGAAGCCGCCAAGACCGGCGCTTCGGACAACGGCGACGAGGAATTTCACCAGCTTTTCGCCAGCTGGCAGGCTCTCGATACCGGTTCGTCGACCGCAGCGCCCGTGCGCCGCTCCGGCCCGGTTTCCATCCCCTCGCTGATCCCGGTCACCAGCAGCCGCTCGATGAGCAGCGGCTTTGGCCTGCGCGTCCATCCGGTTCTCGGCGGTCTGCGCGCCCACAAGGGCATCGATCTTCCCGCGCCCACTGGCACGCCGATCCATGCGACCGCCGATGGCGTCGTCGGCCGCGCCGACTGGTTCAGCGGCTACGGCCTCTATGTTCAGCTCGAACATGGCGGCAACATGGAAACGCGCTATGGCCACATGTCGCGCATTGCCGTTGCCGAAGGCCAGATCGTCCACAAGGGCGACGTGATCGGCTATGTCGGTTCGACCGGCCGTTCCACCGGCCCGCACCTGCACTATGAAGTCCGGGTTGCCGGCGAAGCCGTGAACCCGCTGCCTTACATGCAGACGCCCGCGAGCGGCCTGCTTGTCACCAACGACCCAGCCGAAGGACGCGGCGGACCCGAATAACAAGCCGTCCCGGTTTTAAAGAAGCATCTTGGAGAGGGTGCGGAAAAAGGCGGCGGTGACGTCGCCTTTTTCTTTGGCGTTTGTATGTACTTGCCTTGAACCTGTTCCTTCTGACAGCCATCCACCGGCGCTACACCCGAGGTCACCGAGATATTCTTCCATAAATCGGAAGAATACATTCCTTTCCCGGCTGATTATCAAAGAGGTCTTCGGAGCGTACAACGACTCCCGACGCCGGCGACAGGGCCGGCGAACGGGGGTTCCCATGGCTTACGGCTTTCTCGACATCGCGATCACGCCCAGTGTGCGCGCGGCGCAGCGCGCCATGGGCAGCGCCGACATGTGGACCGATATCCGCACGGATCGCAGTTTCGATCGCTTCACCGAAGCGGAAGCCGCCTTCATCGCCGCGCGCGACAGCTTCTACATGGCCAGCACCTCGGAAGCCGGCTGGCCCTATGTTCAGCACCGGGGCGGAGCACCCGGCTTCCTGCGGATGATCGACGATCGCACGCTTGCCTTCGCGGACTATCGCGGCAATCGGCAGTACATCAGCCTGGGCAATCTGTCGGCCGATGACCGGGTTGCCCTGATCCTCATGGACTATCCCCGTCGGCGGCGCATGAAAATCTATGCCCACGCAGAGGTGGTGGCGCTCGACGCCGATCCGGAACTGACAGCCAAAGTGATCGAACCGCGCGACAAGGTGAAGCCGGAACGGATTTTCGTTCTGCGGCTGCGCGCCTTCGACTGGAACTGCCCGCAGCATATCACGCCACGCTACACCGACCACGAAGTGGCACTGGCCATCCAGCCGCTGCGCGATCAGCTTGCCACGCTCGAAGCGGAAAACGCGGCACTCCGCGCCCGCATTGCCACCCAGGAAGGACACCACGATGACTGAACACCGCCCTCCGCTGCCCCCGTTCTCCGAAGAGACCGCCATCACCAAGGTACGGCTCGCGGAGGACGCCTGGAACAGCCGCGATCCCGCACGGGTGGCGCTGGCCTATACGCCGGACAGTCTCTGGCGCAACCGCGACACCTTCCTGCAAGGGCGCCCGGCCATTGTGGCGTTCCTGACCGCCAAGTGGCAGCGCGAGCAGGATTATCGGCTTATCAAGGAACTATGGGCCTTTCGGGAAAACCGGATCGCCGTGCGCTTCGCTTACGAATGGCGCGACCAGGCGGGGCAATGGTTCCGGTCCTATGGAAACGAGAACTGGGAGTTCGACGAACATGGGCTGATGCGGCGGCGCATCGCCAGCATCAACGACGCGCCGATTGCCGAAGCCGACAGGCGCTTCCACTGGCCGCAAGGACGGCGGCCCGACGATTATGAGAGCCTTTCCGCGTTCGGATTCTGATCGTCAGCCATTGCGCAATTTAATCGATCGGTTAAAGTGTTTCGCAAAGGAGTCCCCGAAGACTCCGCGCGAAGAAGGATGCCGATACGATGCAATACCATCCGACGTTCCATGCCCGGACCAATCCCGATCGACCGGCGGTGATCATGGGCGGAAGCGGACGGACCATCACCTATCGCGAGCTGGACGAAGCCAGCAACCGGGCAGCGCAACTGTTCCGGTCGCGCGGACTGAAGATCGGCGATACGATCGCGATCTGCCTGGAGAACCATCCCGATTTCTTCTCCGTCGCCTGGGGCGCCCAGCGGGCCGGGCTGGTCTATGTCGCGGTCTCCAGCCGCCTTACCGCGCCGGAGATCGCCTATATTGCCAAGGACAGCGGGGCGAAGCTGCTGATCGGTTCGGACTATCTCGCCCCCGTTCTCGATGAAGTCGCCGCGCTTGATCCGGGCCTGTCCCAATTGCGGTTCGGCGGAGAAGGCGATCGCAGCGCCGAAGCGGCGTTCGCGGCCATGCCCGCCACGCCCATCGCCGACGAGCGCGCGGGCTGTGACATGCTCTATTCCTCCGGCACCACGGGCAAGCCCAAGGGCGTGCGCGTGCCACTGCCGGAAGACCCGGCAATCGGCGCGCCGAATTCGCTGCTGGCGCTCGCCTCGCAGGCGTTCGGCATCCGGCCGGACGCCGTCTATCTCTCCCCTGCCCCGCTCTATCATGCCGCGCCGTTGCGTTGGTCGATGACGGTGCATCGCCTTGGCGGCACCGTCGTCGTCATGGAGAAATTCGATCCGGAAAAGGCGCTGGAACTGATCCAGACGCTCAAGGTGACCGACAGCCAGTGGGTGCCGACCCATTTCGTCCGGATGCTCAAGCTGCCGGAAGACGTCCGCGCCCGCTACGATGTGTCCTCGCTGAAGAACGCGATCCACGCCGCAGCGCCGTGCCCCGTGCCGGTAAAGAAGGCGATGATCGAATGGTGGGGCCCGGTGCTGCGCGAATACTATGCCGGCACCGAAGGCAACGGCTTCACGTTCATTTCCAGCGAGGAATGGTTGCAACGGCCGGGCTCGGTCGGACGCGCGCTGCTGGGCACGATCCGCGTATGCGACGAGAACGGCGACGAGGTGCCGCGCGGCACCGAAGGACAGGTTTTCTTCGAAGGCGGCAGCGTGTTCAGCTATCACAACGATCCTGACAAGACGCGCGATGCCACCAACAAGCATGGCTGGACCAGCCTGGGCGATGTGGGCGTGCAGGACGAGGAAGGCTATCTGTTCCTCACTGACCGCAAGAGCTTCATGATCATCTCCGGCGGCGTGAACATCTATCCGCAGGAGATCGAGAACCTGCTGGTGCATCACCCCAAGGTTGCCGATGCCGCCGTGATCGGCGCGCCCGATCCCGACATGGGCGAACGCGTGATCGCCGTGGTCCAGCCCGCGAACATGGCCGATGCGGGGCCGGAGCTTGCCGCCGAGCTGACCGAATGGCTCGCCCCGCAGCTTTCGCGGGTGAAGATGCCGCGCACGATCGATTTCCGCGAGGAGCTTCCGCGCGAGCCCACGGGCAAGCTGTTCAAGCGGCTGCTGCGCGACGAATACCGCGCCGCCGCCGAAGCCGCGAAATCGCCGGCCGCCTGAACACTGGCGCCTGAACACCGGCGCCTGATCGCCCGCAGACCGACACGAAGCGAGGAACACGTCTCATGGCTTCCACCGCAACGCCCGTAGCCCCCGCCGACTATGCGCGCGCCGTGATCGATCCGCACGCCTATGCCGCGTGGGACCCGCTGCTCGACAAGTTCGACTGGCTGCGCACGAACATGCCGGTGGCGCGCATCGAGGCACCGGACGATTCGCACGATCCGTTCTGGCTGCTGACCCGCTTCGACGATGCGATGAAAGTGAGCAAGGCCAACGCGACCTTCCTCAACCATCCGCGCGCCAGCGTGTTCGCGCTCCGGTCCAGCGAAGCCCTGGTCAAGGAGATCACCGGCGGCAGCCCGCACCTTGTCGAATCGCTGGTGCAGATCGATGCTCCCAAGCATCCCAAGCTGCGCCGGCTGACGCAGGACTGGTTCATGCCCAAGAACCTGGTCAAGCTGGAGGGCGAGATCCGCAAGATCGCCAACGCGACGGTCGACCGCCTGCTGGCGCACGGCAACGAGGGGGACTTCACCAAGCTGGTCTCCTCGCCCTATCCGCTGCACGTCGTCATGCAGATTCTCGGCGTGCCCGAGGAGGACGAGGGGCGGATGCTGGTGCTGACCCAGCAGATGTTCGGCGGGCAGGACGAGGACCTCAGCCAGTCCGGCCTCAAGAACCTGACGCCCGAACAGATTTCCCAGATCGTGGCCGGCGCGGTTAAGGATTTCGAGGCCTATTTCGCGGGGTTGGCCCGCCATCGCCGGGCGAATCCCACCGACGATCTCGCCACCGTGATCGCCAATGCGGTGATCGATGGCGAACCGATGAGCGACCGGGACACCGCCGGTTACTATATCATCACCGCCAGCGCGGGGCACGATACGACATCGGCCTCCACGGCGGGCGCGATGCTGGCGCTGGCGCGCGATCCGGAACAGTTCGCGCGGGTGAAGGCCGATCGCGGCCTGCTGGCGGGCATCGTCGAGGAGGCGATCCGCTGGACCTCGCCGGTCCAGCACTTCATGCGCACGGCGGCGGAAGACACCGAAGTCGGCGGGCAGGCCATCGCCAAGGGCGACTGGCTGATGGTCAACTACGTCGCGGCGAACCACGATCCCGAACGGTTCGAGGACCCGCGCCGGTTCGACGCCTCGCGCCAGGCCAACCGCCACATCGCCTTTGGCGCGGGCGCGCACCAGTGCCTGGGCCTGCACCTTGCCCGGCTGGAAATGCGCATCCTGTTCGAAGCGCTGCTGGACCGACTCGACAGCATCGAACTGGCCGGCGAACCGCGCCGCGCAAGTTCCACCTTCGTGGGCGGACTGAAGGCGCTGCCGCTGCGCTGGAAGGCCGCCTGAACCCGTCGAAACCGCCACAACGGCACCGGTTCGCAGGCTGACGCACGGCATCGCGCGGGCGTCCTCTTGCGTGCCATGGCAAACCGGCTAAACGACCGCGATGGACAAGATCATCATTCGCGGCGGCAAGCGCCTTTCGGGTACGGTTCCGGTCTCCGGCGCGAAGAACGCGGCGCTGACGCTGCTGCCTTGCGCGCTGCTGACGGATGAGCCGGTCACCCTGCGCAACCTGCCGCGCCTGGCCGACATCGACGGCTTCCAGCACCTGATGAACCAGTTCGGGACGTCGACGTCGATCGCGGGGGCGCGGCCCGAGGATTTCGGCCGGGTGATGACGCTGCAGGCCACGCGGCTGACGTCCACCGTCGCCCCTTACGATCTCGTGCGCAAGATGCGCGCGTCGATCCTCGTGCTCGGCCCGCTGCTTGCCCGCGCCGGCGAAGCCACCGTTTCGCTGCCCGGCGGCTGTGCCATCGGCAACCGCCCGATCGACCTGCACCTGAAGGCGCTCGAAGCGTTCGGCGCACAGATCGAACTCGCCGCCGGCTACGTCCGCGCCATCGCGCCCGATGGCGGCCTGCCCGGCGGGCGCTACAGCTTCCCCGTGGTCTCCGTCGGCGCGACCGAGAACGCGGTCATGGCCGCCGTGCTCGCCAAGGGCAAAAGCACGCTGCACAACGCCGCGCGCGAACCGGAAATCGTGGACCTGTGCAACCTGCTCGTCGCCATGGGCGCGCAGATCGAAGGCATCGGCACGTCCGACCTCACGATCCACGGCGTCGATCGCCTGCACGGCGCGACCTACATGGTCATGCCGGACCGGATCGAGGCGGGCAGCTATGCCTGCGCGGCGGCGATCACCGGCGGCGAAGTGACGCTGGCCGGCGCGCGGATCGAGGACATGGAAGCGACCGTGCAGGTGCTGCGCGACGCGGGCGTGCGCGTGGAGCCGGTCAAGGGCGGCATCCACGTCGCCGCCGACGGCCCGCTGCGCCCCGTCACCATCTCCACCGCCCCCTACCCCGGCTTCGCCACCGACATGCAGGCGCAGCTCATGGCCATGCTGTGCCTGGCGCAGGGCTCCAGCGTGCTGACCGAGACGATCTTCGAAAACCGCTACATGCACGTTCCCGAACTGAACCGCATGGGCGCGCGGATCGAGACCAAGGGCCGCACCGCGATCGTCCACGGCGTCGACAAGCTGACCGGCGCCGAAGTGATGGCGACCGACCTGCGCGCATCGATGAGCCTCGTTATTGCCGGCCTCGCCGCCGAAGGCGAGACGCAGGTGCACCGGCTGTACCACCTCGATCGCGGCTACGAGCGGCTGGAAGAAAAGTTCGCGCTGCTCGGCGCCGATGTGGAACGCGTCGGCGGGGATTGAGCGCGGCGCCTCAGCCGATCTCGATATGCGCGGATACGCGCGCGCCCGGGCCGATGCTCTCCGCCCGTTGCACAGCAACTTTGACCGGCAGCAGATAACCGCCGTTTCGCGGGAAAAGCGACGTGGTGAAGCGCGTTTTCCCGATGATCGCCGCCACCGGCACAACGCCCCAGCCGTAACTGGCTTGGCGGGCCGCATGGGCGATCTCGCCACAATGGTGATCGGGGATCGGCGCGAACACAAAGGGCGCCGGGCCGCGCCATTCGATCAGAAGCGCTTCAAAATCGAGGCTCACCAGGGGATCGCGTCTATCCGTCATGCGCAAGGCCGATCCCCACTCTCGCCACCAGCCACAGCCGGATCGCGCTGGCGAGGCCGGGGGGCGTGGGGCTGGCGATGCGTTGGGCATCGATGCGCGCCACCAGCGCGTTGATCGGCAGCGCTTCCGCCTCGGCGGCAGCGCGGAGCATCTCCCAGAACAGCGGTTCCAGGCTGATCGAGGTCTTGTGCCCGGCGATCTCCACCGAGCGCTTGACGGGAGGATGGTAGAGCGAGGTCACGCCCCCGCTCTACCAGCGCCACGGGCGGCCGCAAAGCCGCCCGCGCGGCGATCAGTACATATGCTGGCCGCCATTGATCGACAGCGTCGATCCGGTAACGAAGCCCGCTTCTTCCGAACAGAGGAACGCCACGCCGCGCGCGATTTCGCAGGCTTGGCCCAGCCGGCCGACCGGGATCTTGGCGACGATCTTTTCCAGCACGGCGGGCGGCACGGCTGCGACCATGTCGGTATCGATGTAGCCCGGCGCGATCGCGTTGACGGTCACGCCATACTTCGCGCCTTCCTGCGCCAGCGCCTTGGTGAAGCCGTGGATGCCGGACTTGGCCGCGGCATAGTTGACCTGGCCATATTGGCCGGCCTGCCCGTTGATCGAGCCGATGTTGACGATGCGCCCCCAGCCCCGTTCGCGCATGCCCGGGAAGGTCGCCTTGGCCATATTGAAGCACCCGCCCAGGTTGATGCGCATGACCTCGTTCCAGTCATCGAACGTCATCTTGTGCAGCACACCGTCCCGCGTCACGCCGGCGTTGTTCACCACGACATCGACAGAGCCGAAATCCGCCGCCACCTGCGCGCACCCGTCAAGGCAGGCCTGATGATCGCCGACGTCCCAGCGATAGGCCTTGATGCCGGTGGCGTCGGTGAAGGCCTTGGCCTTCTCGGCATTGCCGGCATAGTTGGCGGCGACCGTAAAACCGAGGTCCCGGAGTGCAAGACTGATCGCTTCGCCAATACCCCGAGTACCGCCGGTAACAATTGCAACACGCGCCATGTCAAAACTCCAGTATTCACCCCTATCGGCATCAAGCGTAAGGATATGGGCGCGGAGCTACAAGCGCTTTACGGATCAAAATCCAATTATTGCAGCGCGATATATTGCTGCATCGCAGTATAATACTGCCTTTAATACTGCACGCGCGAAGAAACGCGCAAATAACGCGGCACCCCGGGAAACCTGCGATGTAGGGGAATCAGAAGTGGAACTGCGTTCCGACGTAAACGGCCTGGCTGTCCTGCTTGCCATCCGTCAGCGGACGCAGACGGTCACGCTCCGACGAATAGCGGATGCCGGCCATTACGTTGAGATTGCCGGTCAGGCGATAGCTGCCGCCCAGATCGACCTGGTAGTCGCCCTGGTTCTCAAGCGTGCGCGGCGCGCGCCCGGCGCGTTCCTTCTGGTCAAGCTCCAGCCGCGGCGAAAGGCGGCCCGGCGCCGTCGGCGCAGGACCGGACAGCTTGAATGCCTGGAAATCGGGCATTTCCAGCCGCGCGACTTCGCGGGGCTGCGATCCATCGATCGCGAAGCTCTGGTATCCGCGCGCAAGACCGAGATTGTAGGCCGTGGGCGCGATCCGCACGGTAGCGGCACCCGGCGCGGTCGCAGCGGCGGCAAAGGCCTGGCGGACGGACACGACACGCGACGTATCGTCGTTCACGCGAACCGCCACGGTCACCGCGCGGTCCGGCCGCGTTTCGGTGCCGGCGGGCGTGAAGCGGAACAGCTTGCCATTCGACAACGCCCGCACGGTGATCTGCGCGGCAAGGCGCGGATCGATCGAAGCCGGCGTGAAGGAACCAATCCCGCCGCGCGCGGCAAGGCTGACCGGCGAGGCATCGAAATGGCTCGCGAAAGCGCTGCTGACAGTGGGAGCGATCAGAAGGCCAGCGGAAGCCGCTGCGCCGATCAGCAGGGGCGCACGCAAAATACGGCGCAAGCCGCCATTTCTGCCTTTGCCATCAACCCTGCCAGTCATCTCGAAACGGTCCCTCAGCCCTGTTGTAGAGCCCCCTTTCACGCGGAATATGTGATTCTCGTGACAAAGGCGATCTCTTTGTTTGTCCTTATAACCATTATGGCCGGAAGGCGAGTCTCCATGTGGGTGCGGCACCGCTTGTTGGCAAGCTGTTGCACGATGTCCACAACCCCCATGGCATTCAGGACCGGTTCACGCCGCGCGCCTGCTATGTGGACTCTTGTTTCATCGCGCTTGCGGCCCGCGGCGCCGGGGTGATAGAGGCCCCGGACCGGCGTGCCGCAAGCGCGCTTCATATCAGGACCGGAAGGATGCGCCAGCCGCCTCCTTCCCGCCAGCAAGGACGAAGTGTAGTGACCGTCAGCGCCTCTGGATTCCGCCGTGCCAAACACCTCGCGTCCGGTCGCGTCCTTGTCACATGCGCCGTGCTCGGCACGCTGGCGCTGGGGCTGTCCGCCTGCGGTCACAAGAAGCAGCGCCCCCGGCTGGACCTGGCCGCCAGCAAGGTGACGACGATCGGCGTCAACGCCTATCTGTGGCGCGCCAGCCTTGAAACGCTCTCGTTCATGCCGCTGCTGCAGACCGACAGCAACGGCGGTGTGATCGTCACCGACTGGTACGCCAATCCGAAGAACCCGGGTGAGCGCGTCAAAGTCACCGTGTCGATCCTCGATCAGGACCTGCGCGCCGATGCGCTGCGCGTCGCCGCCAGCCGCCAGGTCTCGCAGAACGGCCAGTGGGTCGATGCGCCGGTGCAGGCCGCCACCGTGCAGAAGCTAGAAGACGTGATCCTGACCAAGGCGCGCGACCTGCGCCGCCAGACGATCAAGGGCTGAACCGGCGAATAGAGGGCCGGCGGAGCCCTCCCGCAGGCAGAGACCGCCTTGCACGCGCGCGCCGCGCTCCCTAGAGGAGCGGGCATGACTGCAGACCGTTTCGATCCTTCTTCCGCCGATATCCGCTGGCAGCGCGTCTGGGACGAGCGCGAGAGCTTCCGCGCCGACGACGCGAGCGCCAAGCCGCGCAGCTACGTGCTGGAAATGTTCCCCTATCCTTCGGGGCGCATCCATATCGGCCACGTCCGCAATTACACGATGGGCGACGTGCTGGCCCGCTACAAGCGGATGAAGGGCTTCGAGGTGCTGCACCCGATGGGCTGGGACGCCTTCGGGATGCCGGCCGAAAACGCCGCCATGGAAAAGGGCGTCCACCCCGGCGGCTGGACGCGCGACAACATCGCCAACATGAAGGCGCAGCTGAAGCGCCTGGGCTTCGCGCTCGACTGGAGCCGCGAGATCGCGACCTGCGAGCCGGAATATTACGGCCACGAACAGGCCCTGTTCCTCGACCTATACGAAGGCGGGCTGGTCTATCGCAAGGAATCGGCGGTCAACTGGGACCCGGTCGACCAGACCGTGCTGGCCAACGAACAGGTAATCGACGGGCGCGGCTGGCGTTCGGGCGCGCTGGTGGAAAAGCGCAAGCTGAACCAGTGGTTCCTCAAGATCACCGATTTCGCCGAGGAACTGCTGGAAGGCTTGGGCACGCTGGAAAACTGGCCGGAAAAGGTCCGGCTGATGCAGGAAAACTGGATCGGCAAGAGCCAGGGCCTGCAATTCGCCTTCACGCTTTCCACCGGCGAAAAGCTGGACGTCTATACCACGCGCCCGGACACGATCTTCGGCGCGAGCTTCGTCGCGGTCGCCGCCGATCACCCCGTGGCGCAGTTCATCGCCGCCGGCAACACCGCCGCGCAGGACTTCATCGCGCTGTGCAAGCAGGGCGGCACCACCGCCGCCGAACTGGAAACGGCGGAGAAGCTGGGCTTCGACACCGGCATCACCGCGAAGCACCCGTTCACCGGCGCGGACCTGCCGGTCTTCATCGCCAACTTCGTGCTGATGGACTACGGCACCGGTGCGATCATGGCCGTGCCGGGGCATGACCAGCGCGACTTCGATTTCGCCACCAAGTATGGCCTGCCGATCCTGCGCGTCGTCGCGGCGGACGCGGCCGATGCCGGCAAGCCCTTCGCGGGCGAGGCCGAAGCCGGCGACGGCGTGCTGGTGAACTCCGGCTTCCTCGATGGCATGGCCGTGGCCGACGCCAAGGCCGCCGTGATCGCCCGCGCCGAAAGCGAAGGGTGGGGGGAAGGCAAGACAGTGTGGCGCCTGCGCGACTGGGGCGTCAGCCGCCAGCGCTACTGGGGCACGCCGATCCCATTCATCCACTGCGAGGTCTGCGGCGTGGTGCCGGTGCCCAAGAAGCACCTGCCCGTCACGCTGCCCGAGGACGTCGATTTCCAGACGCCGGGCAACCCGCTGGTCCGCCATCCCACCTGGAAGCACGTCGATTGCCCGCAATGCGGCAAGCCCGCCCGGCGCGAGACCGATACGCTCGATACCTTCGTCGATTCGTCGTGGTACTTCCTGCGCTTCGCCAGCCAGCCGGCCGATCGTCCGTTCGATCCCGAACAGATCCGCCAGTGGATGCCGGTGGAACAGTATATCGGCGGGATCGAGCACGCGATCCTGCACCTGCTCTACGCCCGCTTCTGGACGCGCGCGCTGGCGCGGATCGGCAAGCTGGACGTGAAGGAGCCCTTCGCCAGCCTGTTCACGCAGGGCATGGTGACGCACGAGACCTATTACATTTTTCCATCATGGCACTCTGAGGATCGAAAGATCTGGTTGTCCCCACAGGAAGTAGAACGACGGGAAGATGGCCTTTATCTAAAGGGAATGGACGTTCGCGTAGAGATTGGCCGTGTTGAAAAAATGTCGAAGTCGAAGAAGAACGTCGTCGATCCCGATGAGATCGTCAGCCAGTACGGCGCCGACGCGATTCGCTGGTTCATGCTGTCCGACAGCCCGCCCGAGCGTGACCTGCCGTGGTCCGAAGCCGGCATCGAGGGCTGCGCGCGCTTCGTCCAGCGGCTGTGGCGCCTGTTCGCGCAATACGACACTTCGGCCACCGGCGAGGACAAGGCCGTCGACCGCAAGGCGCACCAGACCGTGCAGGCCGTGGCGCAAGACATCGAGGCGCTGGGCTTCAACAAGGCCGTGGCGCGCATCTACGAACTGACCGGCGCGATCGAGAAGGCCGCGCCTTCCGCCAGCCGCTCCGCCGCGATCCGCGCGCTGCTGCTGCTGGTGGCGCCGATGATGCCCCACCTGGCCGAGGAAGCCTTCGCGCGCTTCGGCGAAGGGCTGGTGGCCGATGCAGCCTGGCCCGCCGTCGATCCGGCGCTGCTGGTCGATGACGAGGTGACCGTGGCGGTGCAGGTCAAGGGCAAGCTGCGCGATACGCTGACCGTGGCCAAGGGCACCGCGCGCGAGGAGCTGGAACGCCTTGCCCTGGCCAGCGACAAGGTGCAGCGTGCGCTGGACGGGGCGGAAGTGAAGAAGGTGATCGTGGTGCCCGATCGGCTGGTGAACCTTGTCGCGTAACATGCCTCCCCTCCCCCGGCTGCTGGCCAGCGTGCTGCTGACGGCGATGCTGGCCGGGTGCGGCGGGCTCAGCCCGATGTACGCCGGGGGCGGCAACGGCACCGTGGCGCGCGCGCTGAGCGGGGTGGAAGTGCCCTCGATCCAGGGCCAGTCCGGCTGGCTGGTGCGCAACGCGCTGGTCGACCGGCTGGGCGCGGGCGGCGGCAAGGACGGCGCGCGCTACCGGCTCGACGTAAGGCTGGACGAGCGCCTGCAGGGCCTCGGCATCCTTTCCGACGACACCGTCACCCGCGAACGCCGCACGCTGCGCGCGCGCTTCCAGCTGGTCGATCTCGCCAGCGGCGATGTCGTGCTGGACGCGACCGCCGGCGCCGATGCTGGGCTGGACGTGGTCTCCAGCGAATACGCGGTGATCGCGGCGGAACAGACCGCGCTCGAAAACCTTTCGCGCGAGGTGGCCGACCAGATCGTCACCCGCGTCGCGGTCAAGCTGCGTAAGCCGCAATGATCCGCGCCGCGCAGGCCGCCGGACCGGGCTGCCGGCCGTGAAAGCCACGCAGAAGAACTTCGCCGGCACCGCCGCCCGCGCCGCGCGCGAATGCCGCGTATTCTATTTCTGCGGCCCCGACGAAGCCGGCGCGGGCGATGCCGCGCAGAAGATCGCCGGATTGCTGGGCGAGGCCGAGCGCGTGGAAATTTCCGGATCGGAGCTGAAGCGCGATCCGGTGAAACTGGCTGACGAGGCGCGTTCGGTCTCGCTGTTCGGCGACAAGCGGCAGATTCATGTGCGGACCGCCGGAGACGAGGCGTTCGACGCGGTGGAAACGCTCCTCGCCAGCCCGGTGGACGGCTGGCCGGTGCTGATCGTCGCCAGCTCCGCCACCGACAAGTCGCGCGTGGCCAAGCTGCTGGGCGACCGGCCCGATGCGCTGGTGGCGATGTTCCATCCGCCCGACGTCAAATCGGTGACCGAGGCCGTCCGCGTCATGGCCGACGCCGCCGGCGTGCGCCTGACCGGGGAACTGGCCGAACGCATCGCGCGTGGCACGGGGCTCGACACGCGCATGGCGCGCAGCGAGATCGAAAAGCTCGCGCTCTACCTCGACGCCAGCCCCCAGGCCCCGCGCACCTCCGACGCCGCCGCGTTCGACGCGATCGGCGCGGTGAACGAGGACGATGGCTTCATGCCGCTGGTCAACGCCGTGCTGGGCGGCGATGCCGCGCGCCTGCCGGGCGAACTGGCGCGGATGCGCGAACTGGCGCTCAATCCGGTCGGCCTGCTGCTCGCCTTCGAACGGCGCGCGGTGCAACTGGCAGACCTCGCCGGCAGGCTCGGTCCCCGCAGCGACATGAGCGCCTTCATGGAAGACGAAGTGACCTCGCGCCGCGTGTTCTTCCGCGACCGCCAGGACCTCGCCAACCAGCTCCGCCGCTGGCGCGGCCGCAAGCTCGAACGCCTCCTCGCCCGCCTGATCGCCCTGCACCGCACCCTGCTGGGCGACAGCCAGAACAGCGAACTGGCGCTGGCCCAGGGCCTGGCGGAGATCGCCCGAGCGGCGGGGCGGTAGGGGCAAAAGGCATGAAATGCCCGACGCGACAAGAAACTAGTTTTTAATCAGTTGCTTCTCTGAAATTCTGCGCTTTAATCCCCTTCCAACCAACGCGTTGCGATCTTCGTCGCGGTCGATCGCGCCCCCTTCTCGATTGGGATCTCATCCATCCGACGGCCAATTGCCCATGACGTTTGCGATTGCCGCATGTACGTAGTAGGAAAATTCCAACCTGGGGTCATCAAGTGGGAATTCCAAGCGAATGGTGAGTGAACAGGGCCGCGTTGCAACGCAATCTGCCAACGCGGATTGCATTCATGTTTCGCATTTCTTTGATTTCCACGACGAGGAATTCCTGAACGAAGTTTACGCCAAGCTTCTTGGCCGACAGCCCGATCCATCTGGTTTGGCGACGTATTTGCCAATGATCCGCTCTGGCGAGACGCGCTATCGCGTGATCGAGGCCATTTCGCGTTCGCCCGAAGCGGGCGAGAAAGGCGTCCGGGTTTTTGGCATGAAGTCCTATCGCCGGATGCGCAAGATTAGCAGAATCCCAATTATCGGGCGATTGACGGCGGGCTTCATGCTGTTCTGGAATGCGCAAGATATGTTGCGGGATCTGCGTGCGCTTGAAAACCATGTCTACCGTGTCTCAAAAAAGTCAGGTCTATAAGGCCTTTATTCAAAAATTAAATTTTGATGAGGAAATCGTGAAGATATTGTGCCTGAGCACGTACCCGGTTGAAGAGCCCATGCACGGTGGACAGCACCGTTTACGCAACATCATCGACTTGCTGGCTGAAGTTGGGCACGAAGTTTATTCGGTGGGCGTTCTTGGCAGCCCTACTTATCCATCTTCGCCTTATTTTTTGGAATATCCTGGGCGAGAGACTTTATCATCTATGGTAGAGTATTTAGATTTGATGGAAGATTTCGCCATAAGCGAATTATTTTCTAAGAATGATACCTTTTTTAAAAGACTTGCAAATTTAATCCCCAAAACTCCTGACGTAATTTATTGTGAGCAACCATGGTTGTTTTCCTTTGCAAAGAAATATGCTCAAAAATTTTCACATACCCCACCTTCCTTAATTTATGGATCTGCAAATATAGAGCATAATCTGAAATACGGAATAATAAATTCCTATTTTGGGGAAGATAGAGCAATTTATTGCTCTGAGATGGTTAGAAATTGTGAAGTGTATGCATCAAAAAATGCCGATTTGGTATTTTCCGTATCTAAAAGCGATATAATTTGGCTATCTGAGTTTTCTAAGAGAGAACCAATATTGGCACCAAATGGTGTGATAGATCGCATTGCCGGTATGACTGATATTATGGCCGCAAACACCATCACGCAAGGGCGCCAATTTGCTTTGTACTGCGCCAGCGCACATCCGCCGAATATGGACGGCTTCTTTGAGATGTTTGGCTACGGCGTAGGTTGCTTTCCGCCGAACTCCCTTATGGTGGTAGCTGGCGGTGCCGGGCAAAACATTCTTCATGACCCCAAATTTGCGCATGTTGGCGGCATGCATAAAGTCTACGCCGATGCTGGACGTGTAAGCGAAAGTGTTTTGCGCGGCTTACTGGCAACCGCCCATCAAATAGTTCTGCCGATCACCTATGGAGGTGGGACAAATTTGAAAGCGGCAGAGGCGATATGGGCAGGGTGTCATGTCGTTGCAACAACAAAGGCCATGCAGGGGTTTGAAGAGTTCTCAAACGTGCGGGGCATGGTGATCTCGGACAGCCCGGAAGGGTTTTGCGCCGCAATAAGGGAGAATTTTTTGCGGCCTAGAATGCACCTGTCGACCGAGGAGCGAGATGCGCGACGTGGGGTGTTGTGGGAGAAGGCGTTGGCAAGCCTTGTGGGCAGCATCGGGGGGGGGGGGAGCCGGTATGATTGAAACAAACGTCGGGCGTCTCCCTACTATTTGGATGAATGTAACAACCAGCGCAACCTGGACCCGTCCGGCGGTTGGGATCGTGCGCGTGGAACAGGAAATTTGCCGCGAACTGGAAAGGTTTTACGGTTCCCGATTTCAGAAATGCATCTTTGAAAACGGTGAGTTCGTTCCTCACGGCAGTTCAGATTCCTTCAGCGCCCCGAAGGGGCTAGTTTGGCCGGATTCGTCCCGAATTTTTCCTCGCACATCATCCTTTGATACTGTTTTCGGAAACCGGAAACGATTTTCCTCTTCAGGTTCTGACTCTCGCGCTAGCAATATTTTGATTGCTTCAGAACAAAAAGATGCAGTCAGTCACGATTTTATGAAACATGGCGACGTTCTCATTTCTTTGGGTCTTGATTGGGATTATCCATATTTAGATAAGTTTTACGAATTAAAAAAATCACTAGGTATAAGGGTCATATCTTGCTGCTATGACCTTATACCAATTTTGTATCCACAGTATTGTGTCGGACATGTTGCCGCAGGATTTAAGGAATATTTTGGAAAATTATCGTGGTCATCTTCGACAATGTTATGTATATCGCAGCAAAGTCGTAGCGATTACCGCAAACTTGTAAGGCAAATTGGTGCGCCCGAGATCCCAAGCGTGGTCATACCATTGGGAGACAACGTTCCAGATGCAAAAGGCATTGTTGGGCCGGAAATCCAGCGCTTAAAGGAAAAGCCTTATATCCTATTCGTATCCACTATCGAGCGGCGTAAAAATCACGAAGTTCTGTATCGTGCATACCATCTTCTTGCCAAGGACGGGCACGGGAAAAATCTGCCGAAGCTAGTCTTTGTCGGCATGCCTGGGTGGGGCGTGGGCGATTTGCTGAAAGACATTGAACTCGACCCTTTGATAGAAGGTCGTATCGTACAACTGAACCACGTAACCGATGCAGAGCTGAGTTTCCTTTATCGCAATGCAAAATTCATGGTTTATCCTTCGCTTTACGAAGGATGGGGCTTGCCTGTGGGCGAGGCGCTAGCATGCGGCAAAGCCGTTGTAGCGTCGGCGCGGGGCTCAATACCTGAAGTGGGTGGCGATCTTGTTGTCTATGTGGATCCGTGGAATGCGCAGGCATGGGCGGATGAAATCCTGCGGCTGGTAGAGCATCCCGAACAGTTGGAGGCCCTGGAGAATGCCATATCGTCCGGGTACAAACCGAGAGTGTGGGCTGATACCGCGAAAGCAGTGATGGCTGCGGTAGATGCTCTTGGCCCAGCGCCACGGTGTTCGCTAGATCTTCTTCCCGGCTATGACATGCGGACGCTGGTTGGCGCGCCGTGCGCTGGCGCCATGCGGTCGCTCGGGCAAAAGGGAGTCTTGACGTTCGGCCCCTATTGGCCGTTATCTCCAGGAAAGTATGACATTGAAATCGATGTCGTAAAGATTGGTGGCGCTGCGGGCGATTTGTCCGTGAGAGTCTGTCATCAGCAAGGCACCAAGGAGATAGCGGCTTCGCGGCTGAGTTTTGACCGGGGTGAGCTTTTTGATGGCGCAATCAGCCTGTCGATCAATATAAAAGAGAGATTGAAGGATTTTGAGATCGTTACGGAAATTACCGAGGGATTACTGGTATCCATCAATGCGATCCGCGTGGTTGAGTTGGAGGATAAGGCTCAGGGCATTTCCTCCAGCGATCGTCAATATGCTTGAATTTTATCGCATTTCATAAGGTAACGATGATGAATACGACTGTATCGGCTCGGGCAAATGCTGCAGTTGAAGCTCGAAGTGTTCTAGGTGAAGATTTTTTTGGAGGGTGGGAGCCTTCCGATATCGGGCTTTTCGAACGCTATGTGCAGCATTCATCACCAGCACCTGGGAAAATCACGGACTTTCTGGGTATAAGGACAAGTTCGTTTTTGCATCCCTGGGCGCAGCACTACGACAATGTCGTGCTTGGCCAGATTCCCCTCCCTGACGATTCATTGCGGGCGGAGGCCATAGAATACTACGCAACGCTGCATAGCCTCGAACTGGCCGCTGCGGATACGTTCAAGATGGCCGAACTGGGCGCGTCCTACGCTCCCTGGACCTGCCTTGGCGCCGTGCTAGCCAGACGATCCGGTCGAACCAATACGCGATTCGTGGCCGTGGAAGCCAGCAGCTATCTTTATGAATTGATACCGCTGCATCTGGCTGAAAACGCTGTGGATGTAGCGAGTGCCAATGTGCAGCTTATAAAGGGCGCCGTGGGGACTCAAAAAGGCGTTTTATATTTTCCAAAGGTTAGAAATCCTATGGAAAATGGCGGACAGGCTGCCGATGCAAACTTGACGGTGGACTATCTGGGGCGTGAGATTGAGCATGAGGAAGTAATCTCTCACCCATTGATCGATATTCTGGGGGATGACATCTGGGATCTTGTGCTCATTGATGTGCAAGGCGTTGAGTACGATGTGCTTTCTGCGGGGATTGACACGTTGAACCGCAATGTTAGAGCTATTTTCATAGGAACGCACTCCCGAAAAATAGAAGGTCAGTTGATTGACCTGCTTCACGCCCATGGATGGATATTAGAGAGAGAGCGACCCACTAAGTTCAGTTATGTGCGAGAGCGCCCTGACGCGGTAGGCTGGACTACGCGCGATGGTGGGCAGTACTGGCGTAATTCGATGAAATTGTAGAATTATCGTTCGCTAAAGGATTTTCTGCTGTGATCAATGACCTTCCGAAGAAAATAAACATTGGATGCGGCTTTGATAAGAGACCTGGCTTTTTAAATGTCGACATGGATCCGAATTGTAAACCTGACCTCCTAATAACAGATAATAATTTCAGCCAACTTCCGAGAAAGTTTTTCAATCACCTCATTGCCTATGATGTTCTGGAACATATTCACCGAAGCGAGACTGTAAATGCGCTGCTTGAGTGGTCGGATCTTATGACCATAGGAGCGCATATTGAGGTCGAAACGTCCAACGTATTGGCTATCGTTGATTTGATGCGCGAAGATCAAAGTTTTTTAAACCATTGGAAATGCTCGATATTCATGTATGGCAATCAAGCTCACGATGGCGACTATCATCACACTGGCTTCACTGAAGTAACTTTGCGTACATATTTAGCCGCAGCCGGATTTCAGGTTGACGAATTGATTCATCATCTTGACTGGATCATTCTCGTGCACGGCAGAAAGGTTGAGGATTGGAGTGCGCTAGCGGATCAGTCGTCGGATATTTCCGATCACGATTTTGTTGTAGCAGCATATGAACAGGCCCTAGCCCGGCTTATTCACCGCGTTGGGCCGAGAGGGTTGGCGGGAGTGGCATAAGCCTCTGATCTGAATTAGGAACTGGGTGTCTAAGCCGAACCTGCCGCAGGGCAGAAGATGCCACAGGCCACCCCGCCATGACCGACGATACTGCAAACCCATTCCGATTCCCAGCAGTGCGCAGCCGGAAAGTCACAGCCGCCTTTGATGGTGGTCGGCTGACCTCGGACGGCGGCGTCCTGCTACTGGCACAGGCTGAGCGCGCGATGGGCATCTGCCGTCGGCTTGCCGCTTGCATAGCCGACCCGCGTGACCCTGGCCGGGTGATCCATGCGCTGCCCGACATCCTGCGCGCCCGGGTGTTCGCGATCGCTTGCGGATACGAGGATGCCGACGATCTCGACGCCCTTCGCGACGATCCCGGCTTCCGCCTGGCGCTGGGCAAGCTGCCGGGCTCCGGTGCCGGGCTTGCGAGCCAACCCACGATGAGCCGCTGGGAGAACGCGCCGACCACGCGCGAACTGGCGAAGTTGATGGCCGCCATGATCGATATCTACTGCGCCAGCTATCCCACTTCGCCGGCGGCGGTGACGTTGGATATCGATGACACCTGCGATGTCGTCCACGGCTATCAGCAGCTCTCGTTCTGGAACGGGCACCATGGCGAGCGCTGCTTCCTGCCGATCCACGTCTACGACACCGCCAGTGGCCGGCCGGTGGCGATGCTGCTTCGCACCGGCAAGACGCCATCTGGCGCCGAAGCTGCTGGCCACATCCGGCGTCTGGTGCGTCACATCCGCCGGCACTGGCCCGATACCCACCTCACCATCCGCGGTGACGGGCACTATGGCCGCCCCGAGGTCATGGCGTTCTGCGAGGCGTACGGCATCGATTACGTGTTCGGCCTGCCAACCAACGCTGCGCTGCGGGCCGATCCCGCCATCGTCGCCGTCGCCGATACCTGCGCGGTCAAGCGGGCCGAGGAGCAGCGTGTGATCCTGCGAAACTATGCCGAGACCCGCTACGGCGCCAAAAGCTGGAAGGGCCAGCGCCGCGTCGTCGCCCGGATCGAGGCCAGCACGCTGGGCATGGACATCCGCTATGTCGTCACTTCGCTGACCCAAGGCTCGGCCGAGCACATCTACGACACGCTCTACTGTGCCCGCGGCCAGGCCGAAAACCTGATCAAGCGGCACAAGACCCAGCTCGCCAGCGATCGCACCTCGTGCCGCTCGGCCAATGCCAACCAGATGCGCCTCATTCTGCACACCGCCGCCTACTGGCTCCTGTGGCGGATCCAGCAAGAAATCCCAAAATCTGCCGCGCTTGCCGTCGCCGAGTTCGCAACGATCCGCCTCCGGTTGCTCAAGGTCGCCGCCCGCGTCATTGAATCCGCAACGCGCATCCGCATCGCCTTCGCGTCAGCATGCCCCGATGCCGCCACGTTCAAGGCCGTCGCCACCAACCTTCGGCCTGCTCCTACATAGCCCGCGCGGCCGTGCCGCCGAACCGCAAGCCCCCCTCCATTAACCCCGAAAAGCCCATCGATCCCACCGCGGTGAAAAACACCGCCAGAGGCGCTCGTCCGGATCACATCACCGAAAACGCATCGCCACCCAACAAGCCCGGAACCTCAGTCTCATGAATAGGCCGGGCTAGGTAGAGCGCCTCAGGAACCGTTTTTAAGCCTGGAAGTTAGCTGGCTCGATCAAGGCGCCATGAATCGTCGTGACATACTAAAAAAATTATACAGATCTCAGGAAAGGGCGCTTAGAGTGGCGGCGCAACTTGGATATTAAGAATACTCAAATGAAAATATTATGAATTCGGCATTATATGAAAATTAAAATATCCTCCGAAATAATTACACCTCTGCTTTAGGTGGTTCCTCAATTAAATTTCCCCACACCGGAAGATGCTCTAGAAATGTTCTATCGCAGCCGAGAACTGAGTTGCTGCGCAAGAAGTTTCCATAACCCCACGCTGATACCAACTCTGCGCGACAGCCAACCGTTCATCGCATTCCTCCAGCGCATCCATGCTCACGTAAGCATCGCCAGCCGCTGGCTCCACAACGTCGTCCTCGCACCAGCCCGACGGCACCCCCGCCAGCCCGCATGCGAACTTTCGCGAGTGGCGGAAGCGCCGGACGGAGTCGTCCAGATGGATCGGCTCCACCATCCATCCTGCAGGCGGTTCCAGCAATAGCTGCCTAAGCGAGACGAGATCACTTTCGCTGTCTTTCTCGGCGTCCCGCAGGGACGTCACGTCTACGAACAGCCGTCGGGGCCGCGGGTGAGCGGGCAAGTTTCGCGCGATCGCTGCTCCCAGCGCAGCCCAATCGCGCTGTGAATCGGCAGCAGCATTTTTTTGCCAGTTCGCGTAGCAATCCGTGCTCGCCGGCGCCGGCGCGCGCATAGAAATGCTCGATAGCCTCGTGGTAGCGGCGCGCGCACGCGCGTGGCTGGTGATTTTCCGCGATATACGCCTTGCCCTGCCGGGCGATGGCGGCCCGCTGATCAACGTCCCGCCACAAGGCTTCCAGCGCGACGGAAAGATCTATTGCGGTAAAGCCATCATCCAGCATGCAGACCGTATCACGGGGCAGTTCCGTCATTGCGCCGTGGGCGTTGACGATCGTGGCCACACCGGCGTTCATGCAATCGAGCACAGTACCGGAGGTTTCTCCGCGAGATAAAGTGCGGAGTTGCACCGCAAGGTCAGTGGCATGCAGCCAGCGCCGGAACTTGCTCTGGTCGGCCCAGCCTGTGATCTCGACGCGGCCGCCCGCCGCTGGCGATCGGGCAAGCCGTTCGAGATCGGCTGTGTAGCGGTTTCCGTCGCTTTGCCCGACGAAGACAAGGCGGCAGTGTGGGTCGCGCGCCAGGGGGCTGGCCAGCCATGCCTCCAGCAGAACGTGATTCATTTTGGTTTGGGCTATGTGACCAAAGCTGCACACGACGAAATCGTCGGGAGCGATCCCGAGGTCTTGGCGCGCGGCGGTGCGGTCCACGGCGATCGGCTGGCGCAGGTGCGGGATCAGGCGCCAGTCTTTCGCTGCGCGATCACCGTACCATGCGCGGGCTAGTTGCCTGGAATAATCGGCATGAACGATGACGCCCAGCGCATCCTGCAGCACCTGCAGGTTGCACGGATAGTTCCAGATGACCTGATCGGGATCCGCAGCCTTGAAACGCTCCACCACCGCCGGCCAGCCATGGGATGCCAGCAGCGCGCGAGGCCAAACACCCGGCAGATCACCGGCATTATCGAGATGGGCGATGATGCCGGAAAGGAAGAAGTCATGCAGCACAACCACGCCAGGTATGTCGTGCAGAAGGTCGAACATGTGCGCATGGAACTGCGAGTTGCCAAAGTGGTACAGCACGCGATCGAATTCGTTCGCACGGCGGCGGAACTGTTCGATATCGAGAATGCCACAGTTTCCCCGGATCCATGCGTTGTCGGACATCCCCTGGGGCGTGACGACGTCGATCCTGTAATGACGGGCCAGTTCAGGTAGAAGTTCAGCGCTGTAGTCGCTTATGCCGCTGGCTTGCGGTGCTACCGGCGACACGAAGGCCAAGCGAGGGCGGTTGATCACGGCACGGTAAGCTTGTGCTTGTGTGCGCTGTGCATGGGCCCGCTCAAGCGCGTCCCAAGCGCGGAGGGCAGTTCGATCCCAGCTAAACTTCCGCGCTTGCTTCAGCCCATGACGTTCCAGATTCTCTCTCAAGTCGGTGTCTGTCAGCACCTGAAGCATCTTAGCGCTTATAGCGCCAACATCAAACGGGTCGAACAGGGCGCTTTCCAAACCCACGACTTCCGGCAGTCCCGACCGATCAGCAGCAATTACCGCCCGGCCGCACTTCATCGCCTCCAAGGCAGGCAGGCCGAAACCTTCATGCCATGAAGGGAACACGAACAGCTGGCAGCTGCGATAGCAGGCCAGCAAGTCCTCTTCGGGGATGAAGCCGGTAAGGATGACATCGCCGTCTGCGAGGCCCTCGTCCCGGGCCAGTTTCAACAGTCGGACACGTTCGCTTTCCTGCACCGCGCATACGATCGCCAATTGGTGTTCCGTTCGAACGCCTTCCGGCAGGAGCGCAAAGGCCTGAATCAACCGTTCGATATTCTTGCGATGATCGATCCCGCCCGTGTACATCACGAAGGCCCGATCGAGGCCGTAGGTGCTGGCCAGACTTGCGCGAATATCCGCGCTTACAGGGGCCGGCGTGAAATGATCGTCGGCCGCAGTCGAGATGTTCACCACCTCGTCAGCCCCGGAGGCAAGCCAGGCAATCGCCTCCTGTCGAGAGGATTCCGAGATCGCAAGAAGCAGGTCCGCGTTGCGCAAGTGCGCCAGCTTGTTCTCGTACCAGCGTTCGATCAGCGGGTTGGCAAGATAGACCTGCCGATGGATCAACGGAATTAGGTCATAGAGGATGGCGGCTGTCGGTATGGCGGTGCTCAGCCGGCCGATGCTGGTAACGATGTCTTCGCTGAACCCTTCAAACAGCGAGCTCGCGATCACGAAATCGGGATCAACGCGTGCCAGCGCGCTTTCGCGCAGGAGTTCGGCGTTTTCGCGACGCGCCTGGTTGAGCGGGTCGGCAGCGTTGACGGGGCCCGGCGCGGACCATACGACGATGTTCTCCGCTGGCACGAGATCAGCAAGCACCGCGCGAACCGGCGCGATGGTTTCGGGAAGCAGGTCTCCCAGCGCGACAAATACCTCGTGTTCGCCCCGTTGCCGTGCGAGCGCCCGGGTGAGCGCCATGGCATAACGCCCTATCCCGCGTTGGCGACTAGGGCCCTGCGCGGCCTGAAGATCGATGACGATACGCATCATGCCATCCGGGATATCTGGCGTGCGCGGCCGATCACGCGTCGCGCGCCCAAGCCAAGCGTGGCGAAAGTGTCCAGGGGCACGTCGACCGGCGATGTGATGCCGGAGCGCGCGGCCCCATCATTAGGCACCGTCTTCAGCGAACCCTGGAGTAGTGCGACTTCGACCATGCGGTTGCGCAACCGCTCCGCGCGGCGATACTGGCCTATCCAACGGCGCAGCCAATGTCGTTGCGCCAGTTCGTCGGCCAACAGTTGCTCCAGTTCGAACCATGTCGTGCGCCGTGTTTGCGCCTCTCGCGAGCGTGCAACCTGCCGAATGACGCGCTTGCGGCTTTTCCCACGGGCGAGAAAGCGTAGATACGCGTCCATCCCCTGCGGATCGATCTGCCGGCCAAGGTATCGAAGATAGACCTGTTCAAGAAACGCACTGTCGCTTTGCCCCCGCAGCTCACCATCGCGCCGCTGCCGGAATTCGGCGGAAAGCGCGAGGTCGCCCAGGAACCGCGTCCTTCCCAACCCGGCGCGAAGCGATCCGCACTGCGACTTCTTTTCGGAGGAGTCGGGCGCGCGGTCGAGCATGAGTTGGTAGGCGGCGTCGACGAAATCGGGCAACGGTAGGGCAAGCAGGTCGAGAACCGAAGAGATATTGTCAGCGGGCACGGTACACGTCCTCTCTGTTGCCCTTGTTGCAGCGTCTAACTGTTTGCGGTTGGCCAAAGTCGTCGATCAGCTCTCAGCCATCGCGGCAACCACCTTGCGCAAGCTGTCATCAAGGCTGCTAAGAGGCGCCCAGCCGGTTAACTTGCGAAGGCGATCAGCATTGCCCACCACCGCAATCGTGTCGTCCGCCGAGTTGGTGCTCGCAGCAAAGCTTACGCCGCCGATCGGCTTGTCCAACACCCGAGCGACGGCCCGCACCACATCGCCGATGGAAGTTGCCCGTCCGCTTGCCACGTTGAAGGTGCGCTCCGCTGGCGCAGGCAGGCCGAGCAGTGAGAAGTAAGCCTCAACAATGTCCTCTACGTCAAGAAAGTCTCGTACACTGTCCAGCCCGGCCATTGCGATCGTGCCACCACGCGGTGCCTCGCGAACGCGGCGCACGATCGCGGGGATAACAAGGTCGGGTCTCATCCCGGCACCGATGTGATTGAAGGGCCGCGCGATAAGCGTTTCCACCGCGCCGCCCCGACCGTGGGAGCGGGCGGAACGAACGACAATCTCCTCACATAGCGCCTTCGCCATACCATATCCGCCGCGCGGATCGACTGGGCTAAACTCGGTCATTGGCTCGCGGCTGGCCGCGTAAACAAGGCAGGAACTGGCGAAAAGTATTCGGCCGGAGCGCAAATGCCGACAGAGATTCAGCGTCATCTCGACCGAGTCCAGCAACGGGGCGTAGCTGGAGAACTGCGACGGTACTGTCTCGCTCGCCAGATGGAGCACATAAGGCAGATCGCCGGGAAGCCGTGCCACGGAGGCGCGATCGAGCAGATCGGCCGAACACCAATCAACTTCGGAGGGCAGCCAATCAGGCCGGCCACCGCGCCCTGTTGCGACAACAGAGAACCGTGTACGACCTTGCGCAATGACGTGGCGTCCGACGAAGCCGGACGCCCCCGTGACCAGAAGGCCGGGCTTACTGGCCAATCGTCGCCTCAAGCTCATCGAAGTTGCGGTGATGTTTTTCGCGCTTGGCGAGTTGCAGATCGCTTTCCACCATCATCCGCGCCAGCGACGCCACATCGTGTGTCGGCTTCCAACCGAGGTCACGCTCTGTCTTGCTATAGTCGCCGAGCAGGTAGTCAACTTCGGCTGGACGATAAAAGCGCTCGTCGATCTCGACGAAATCCTGCCAGTCCAGATCTAGCGGTTCGAAAGACAGGGCCAAAAATTCGCGGATCGAAATGGCTTTGTTCGTCGCAACCACATAGTCGCCGGGCCGATCGTGCTGGAGCATGCGCCACATCGCCTCGACGTAATCGCCCGCAAAGCCCCAGTCTCGTTTGGCATCGAGATTGCCCAACGACAGCTTCTTTTGCAGGCCCAGCTTGATGCGAGCGGCCGCGAGCGTGATCTTGCGCGTGACGAACATTTCGCCGCGGCGCGGGCTCTCGTGGTTGAACAGAATACCGTTGCTGGCGAACATTCCGTAGCTTTCACGGTAGTTCACGGTTTGATAGTGGCCATAAACCTTGGCGCACGCATAAGGGCTACGCGGTTCGAAACGGGTATCTTCGCTTTGCGGGGGCTTGGCTGAGCCAAACATCTCGCTCGAACCCGCCTGGTAGAAGCGAATAGTTTGCGGAGCGTACTGCGTTGACGCACGAATTGCTTCCAAGAGCCGAAGCACACCGGTGCCGGTGGCATCACAGGTGTATTCGGGTTGATCGAAACTCACGCGCACATGGCTTTGGGCAGCGAGATTGTAAATCTCATCCGGCTGCGTCAGGTCGATCAACCGCCGTAGCGAATTGGCATCCGACAAGTCGCCATAGTGCAGCGAGAAGCGGTCTTCGCTCTGTTCTTCGAGCAAGTGATCAATGCGCCACGTATTGACCGTACTAGATCGACGGATCATGCCATGAACCTGATAGCCCTTCTCGAGAAGGAGTTCAGCGAGATAGCTACCATCCTGCCCGGTTACCCCGGTGATTAGGGCAGTTTTTTTCATTAAAACACTCCAAGGAAATCAAGCGATTCAAGCTTCTTCACGACCGTGCAGATGAAGGTTTCGACTGTGCGCTTCATACGCGTGCTCAAACTCGTCATAAAATATCAAGTCGCCGTCGTTCAGCACGGCGAAGCGCTGGCAATGGTGTTGAACATAGTTGACATCATGCGAGATGATCAACATGGCGCGGTCGTTTCGTTTTTGGAACAGCTCGGTTTCACATCGTTCGTGGAAACTGGCGTCGCCCACTGCTGTGATTTCGTCGATCAAGTAGCAATCAAATTCAATGATCATCGAGATTGCGAATGCGAGTCTGGCGCGCATGCCCTGCGAGTAGGAGCGTACTGGTTCGCGTAGATAGATGCCCAAGTCGGTAAAATCGGCGACAAAATCGATGTTCTTACGATAGTCCTGCCGGTAAATCCGGCTGATAAAGCGAATATTGTCTAGCCCGGTCAGCGAACCTTGAAACGCACCGCCGAAGGCAAGCGGCCATGACACCGACATCGTCTGCGTAACGGTGCCGGAAGTCGGACGCTCAGCGCCGCTAACAAGACGGATCAGTGTAGATTTGCCGGCGCCATTACGGCCCAGAATACCTAGCTTCTCTCCGCGATCCAGCGTGAAAGAGACATCCTTCAGCACAACCCTGTCACCCGCTCGGGTGGGGTAAACCTTGTGTACGTGTTCGACCGAAATCATTCCGGCGTGATCTCCCTGTTGATCACGGCGATTTGGGACAGCGCGAGGAGAGTCAGTACCAGGCAGCACGCCATCATGTAGGGAAAATCATAGTGCACTTTGATCGCGTTTCCAAAATAGCCTTCGCGCACCATTTCCACGCCGTTCACCATGGGAACGTAGAGAATATACTTCTGCGCGGCTTGCGGTAGTGCATCGACCATGAAAGCCGCTCCGGAAAGGGGGAAGGCAATGTAGGAAACCGGATGCCAGAGGCGCTCGACAAGCTCTGTCTTCTCAGCAAGCGCGCCGAGCAACATTGCCAGGCTCGCCCCGAACCAGGCAATCATAAGCCAGCCTCTGATCACTGCCAGAACGTCGATCGGCGGATCAAGCCAACCGATATAGATGTAGAATATGCTAAGCGTGACGAACGAGATCGTCGCGCCCCCCGCTTCCAGAAGCAGGCGCGCGAGGAAAATGTCGATAACACGCACGTTACGATGGTACATCAAGGCAAGGTTGGGCTCCACCGAGCCTATGCACCTGGAAGGCATGTTGCGCCACAGAAGCACGCTGGAATAGCCGGTAAGCGCGAACGCCACGATCGGCAACGTCGAGCCATGAACTGCCTTGGAAAGCGTCCACAGGATCGTGACGCCCGTGGTGAAGATCATCGGCTCCACGAACAGCCAGAGAAATCCGATGTTATGCCGACCATAACGCGTCAGAATCTCGCGCATCAACAACGCATAAATAACGCGCCCCTGGATTGCGGCGCTGTTGGCTAGCGAGGACGTTGGCAAAGAATTCATCTCACGAAGACCTCAGTCCTGATGTTCCCGCATCCCTGCGAGTAGCATGCTGATGATGCCCCAAGCGGCCAGGCCGAGGATGAAAGTCGAAAATATACCGCGCAGCCGGCGCGGCTCCAGCGGATCATCGGGCGTATTGGGCTGGACGATGCGCTCCACATAGGCCTGCTTGCGGCGAGCCTCATTCCGCGCCTCTTCCAGAGAAGCCATCGCGCCAGCCAACTGCTTATCGGCGAACTGACTTTCCAGCAGGAGGCGCTGATAGCGCGCCGCGCGTGACGAAAGCGATTTGCTGCTCCCGGTTATCACGCCGAGTTGCTCGTCAATTTCCGAAGATATTTCGCTAGCGCGCGCTTGAAGAACTTCAATCTGGGGATTTTTCGGCGCGATCGTCCGCAGTTCACGTAACTGGGTGCGTGTGGCGATCAACTCATCCTGAAGTTTGCTGACCATCTGTATCTGGACGGTTGCCTGCTTTTCAGGATCAATTACCCCAGCCTGGTTGCGATAGGCTGAAAGCGCGAGAGCCGCGGCTTGCGATTTTTCCTTCGCTTCGGAAACTTCCCGCTCAGCGAACCGAACCAGATCGCTCCGGCCGCGCTCGTTGAGCTTGTTGACCGTCGCTTCAGCCATTTCGAGCAACTGCTCGTTGAAGCGCTGCGCATCCTTCGCGGTGTAGGCTCGAACCGTCAGCGTGACGATCGAAGACGTAGTATCCTGCTTTACGTCCACCTTCTTCTGGTAATATTTGTACAAATCCTCAAAAGTCGAATTTCCGAACGAATAAAACCGATCGAAGACGGAAATCGATGGGGCACTGTAAGCGTTCACATAGGCCTTGTTATGATTCAGCGCTTCAAGAGCGTCGCGCGACAGGACATAATCATGCGCCGCATAGATCTCGTCACCCGCATTTGCAAAACCTGTGCTCTTTAGGAGCACGCCTAACCCGGTCTGGGCTGGCTTATCGGGACTGCGGACCAGAAACTTTGATTCAGATATAAAAACGTCTGATGCAAAAATTCCAAAATATAGAGTTGCCAGAAATGTTGGCACGACAACTGTGATTAAAAACAGTGGTCTAATCTTGAAATTTCTCATAAATAAATAATTTCATTCCGCCGATTATGATTCAGTTCTGGAAAATGGCTCCAGAGCATCCTGACTGCACGCAATCAACTTATCGCGATTCCACCAAACTTCACGAAACGATCACACGTTAAACGAACGCTCCGGATGCCCCGGCGCTTGGAAGCCTGCTACTAGCCTTTGGTGCAATGCACGTCCAGTCTGGAGAGCAGCGGCACCTGGCGCAAACGGGGGTACGGATCGCCTTCCTTGATCAAGCCATCCGCTTGCGCCATAGGGCTCTCCAAATTCCTGTCATCGCATAATCTCATATTTCGGGCTGTTTCATGATCGCGCTTTCCAAGCTTTCATCTCGTACCGTAGTGGCGGCAACTCTTTCGCTTGCCCTTTCTGGTTGCGCGACACTGCCCGCTGCCGGGCCGTCGAGCCGAGGTGTGAGCCGCGCAGCAGGAGCGCCTTCGGCTGCAGGCGCCGGAATCAAAATTGTCGATGTAACGGACGCTGTAACGCGCAATATCCTCGCCCAAAAGCGTGAAGCGCTGTTTTCCGAGACGCTTGGCGAGGGGCAGCCGATCGGCGCCGTAGTGGGCAAGGGAGACGTGCTGGATATTGGCATATGGGAAGCACCGCCTGCCGCGCTTTTTGGTGCTGCAGGGGGGAACGCACAACTGACCTCATCGGGCTCGACCGCGCGCGGAACGTCGCTGCCTGAACAGATGGTGGATAGTGATGGTCAGATCACTATCCCCTTCGTGGGACGAGTGGCCGCGGACGGGCGCACGCCTCAGGAGATTGCACGCGAGATAACACGTCGGCTGATTGGCAAGGCCCACGAACCGCAGGCGATCGTGCGCCTGGTGCGCAATGCAGCAGCGAATGTTACGGTCATCGGCGATGGCGTTGGCAGCACCCGAGTCCCCCTGACGGCAAGGGGCGAACGCGTGCTTGATGTGCTGGCGGTCGCGGGAGGCGTCAAGCAGCCGGTCAGCAAGATCACTATTCAGATATCGCGCGACGCCAAAGTATCTTCGTTGCCCCTGGACACCGTGATCAGCGATCCGCGACAAAACGTACGGCTTCGTCCGGAAGACGTTCTTACCGTAAGATACCAGCCCTATAGCTTTACCGCGCTGGGTGCGGTTGGGCGCAATGAAGAAGTGCCGTTCGAAGCGACAGGGCTTACTTTGGCCCAAGCCTTGGGACGCATCGCCGGTCTCCAGGACGCGCGGGCTGATGTGAAGGGGTTATTTATCTTTCGAATGGAAGATCCAGCTGCGCTTTCGCCAGAAGAGCGCGCGTCAGCCAAGACCACGCCCGATGGAAAGGTGCCGGTCATTTACCGGGTCAACCTGAAGGATCCGGCAACGTTCTTCACGGCACAGAGTTTTCCCATCCGCGACAAGGATGTCCTGTACGTGTCCAATGCGCCGTTGGCGGATATCCAGAAATTCCTGAACGTGATCTTCTCCACGGTATTACCGGCAGCAACCACTGCTGCGGTCATATCCCGGAACTAGGCGCAGGTCGCATGGCCCGGATTGCCTTGCGCCCGTTTATCGATCTGCTGCCGTACCGGATTGATCAAGCCCTGATTGGGCAAGGGCTTCGCGGTTGGCGGGTGCGACGGCGTCGTTCGAAACTGAGCGGGCACGCGGCCCCGCGCGGCAACGGTTCCGGCGCTCGCCACCTATATATTGACCTTGCCGTAATAAGTCGCGACGACGCCGGCACAGGCATACAGCGCGTGGTGCGGGGACTGGCTCTTGCCTTGTTGAACGAGACCGGTTCGCAATGGGACGTCCGCTTCGTCTCGGCATTCCGCCGCAGCGCCTATCACCTGATCTCGTGGCCCAACGGTGCCATGCTGAAGAAGGCTGAAATCCGGGGGCGTCCTGGCGATGTTTTCTTGGGGCTCGATTTTTCGCTCGACGCCGTTCGCAGGCACCGCCAACAATTGGCGCAATTCAAGCAGGACGGAGGCGCCCTGTGGTTTCTGGTCTGTGACCTGCTGCCAGTACAGCGGCCAGAATGGTTTTCTCCTAACAATGTTATCCGCTACAAGGCATGGTTGGAGGTTATTGCCGGAATAGCGGACGGCTTTTTCTGCATTTCCCCGCAGACGCAGGCGGAGCTTGCAACCGTCATGAAAGATCGGTTCGGTTTATCATCGGGCTATCATTCGGTCGTTATCCCTATGGGGCACGACATCATGCAATCCGTGCCATCCGGTCGTATCGAGCACCGAGACCTGCATGGCAGACCAGAACTCAACGCCCCCTTCACGCTGATCGTCGGGACGCTGGAGCCAAGGAAAGGTCATGCCGATATCCTGGCAGCTTACAGCGAATTGTGGCGAAAGGGGGCGAGTGATCGACTCGTGCTAGTCGGCCGCATGGGTTGGCGCGTGGGCGACCTGCGCGAACAGATCCTGTCGCATCCGGAATTCGGCAAAAAGCTGCTGTGGCTGGATGACGTAGACGATGACGAACTCGAGTTGATCTACCAAGGCAGCCAAGGCGTGATCATCGCATCGCTCGCGGAGGGTTTCGGCCTACCGCTGATCGAAGCGCTGGGATACCGGAAGCCTGTTCTGGCGCGGGACTTACCAATCTTTCGCCAGCACGAAAAGCTCGGTGTCCGATACTTTCCCGCCAACGGAGGGCCGACGGCAGTTGCGGCTGCAATTGCTTCATGGATCGAAGATATCCGGGCCGGCGGTATTGCGGTCACCGCGCCTTCTTCCAGCTGGCAGGACGCAACGCAGACCATACTGGATGCACTGCAGAGCGGTTAATCCGTGTGCTTCGACACAGCGGCGTAGCGAGTCGGCCAGTCACCAGCGCACCAGCCAAATAGCGCTGCAGCACTCACCCCTTCACCACCTCATCAATCGCCAGCAGCTGCCGCATCAGCGGCTCGAACGCGTCGAGCGGCAGGGCGTTGGGACCGTCCGACAGGGCCTGGTCCGGATCGGGGTGCGTTTCCATGAACAGGCCGGCGATTCCCGCCGCCACGGCCGCGCGGGCGAGCAGGGGGACGAATTCGCGCTGCCCGCCCGATCGTTCGCCGAGGCCGCCGGGCTGCTGGACCGAATGGGTGGCGTCGAACACCACCGGGCAGCCGGTTTCCGCCATGATGGCGAGGCCGCGCATGTCGGACACCAGCGTGTTGTAGCCGAACGAGGTGCCACGATCGCATAGCAGGAAGGCATCGGTCTCGTGCCCCGCCGCGCGCGCCGCGTTGCGGGCCTTGGCCACCACCTGGCGCATGTCGCCGGGCGCCATGAACTGGGCCTTCTTGATGTTGACCGGCTTGCCCGATGCGGCAACGGCGGCGATGAAATCGGTTTGCCGCGCCAGGAACGCCGGCGTCTGGAGCACGTCCACCGCCTGCGCCACCGCGGCGACCTGGCCTGCTTCGTGCACGTCGGTCAGCACGGGCAACCCGGTCCGTTCGCGGACCTTTTCCAGGATGCGCAAGCCTTCGTCTATGCCGAGCCCGCGAAACGACTGGTCCGAAGTGCGGTTCGCCTTGTCGAAGGAACTCTTGAAAATCAGGAACAGGTCCAGCTTGTCGGCGATGGCGGCCAGGCGCTCGGCCACGCTCAGGGTAAGATGTTCGTTCTCGATCACACAGGGGCCGGCGATTGCGAAAAGCTTCGAATCAGCACCGATGTCGCGTTCACAAAGCCGCATGAGGAATTCCGCCACCTTTCGAAAGCCGGGACAGAGCCGCCCGTTTCAGACATAAATTAACTTGATTTCAGCGTTCTTGCCCTCATGGATAAGCGGGAACATTTTGGCAATTTCTCTTGTTACAAATACCTGAAATACATGCAAAACGCCCGCTACACACGGCACTTGGCAAATGCCTTCGGGAAAAGTGTAGAGAACCAAGGTGGAAATGAAGATCGAGAATTTCCGGCCGGTTTACACGGCTTCCGCATTGAAAACGCTGGAGATCGAGCTTCAGGCGCTGAAGACCCTGAAAGGCGTGCTGCAGACGCAGCGATTCGGGCACTCGCTCGACATGGCGATCGATGCCATGGTGCAGACCAAGGGCCGTGTCATCGTCAGCGGCATGGGCAAGAGCGGACATATCGGCCGCAAGATCGCCGCGACTCTGCGGTCGACCGGCACCTCGTCGGTGTTTCTCCACCCGGGCGAAGCCAGCCACGGCGATCTGGGTGTCATCACGCAAGGCGATGTCGTGCTGGCCATCACCTGGTCGGGCGAAACCGCCGAACTGCGCGACATCTTCGATTATTGCCACCGCCTCGGCTCCAAGCTGATCGTGGCGACGGCGCATCCCGACAGTTCGGCGGCGCGGGCCGCAGACATCTGTCTGGAACTGCCCCAGGTGCGCGAAGCCTGCCCCAACGATCTGGCACCCACATCGTCCACCACGCTGCAGCTTGTGCTGGGCGATGTGCTGGCGGTGGCGCTGATCGAAGCGCGCGGCTTCACCCCTTCCGACTTCCGGGTGTTCCACCCGGGCGGCCGGCTGGGTGCGCAGCTTTCCACCGTGGCACACGTCATGGGCACCGGCAGCGCGATCCCTAAGGTCACCCGGCACGCGACGCTGTCGGGCGCCACGCTGGAAATGAGCCGCAAGCGCTATGGCGCGACGGCGGTCGTCGACGATGCCGAGCGGCTGATCGGCGTCTTCACCGATGGGGACCTGCGCCGCTGCATCGCGGTGCATGACCTGAACGATGCGATCGGCCTGCACATGTCGCCCGATCCGGTAACGGTATCGCCCGACATGCTCTGCTCCGACGCCCTGCGCATCCTCAACGAAAACGCGGTGTCCGTGCTGTTCGTGATCGAAGGCGAACGGCTGGTGGGCGTGGTGCACATGCACGATATCGTCAGGGCCGGCATTGCCTGACTTAGGAGCCGTTTCCGGAAAGGATTTCGGTCCGGACATCATCGTCATCCCTGCCCGTTTCGGGTCCACCCGCCTGCCCGGCAAGCCTTTGCTGCCCATCGCCGGCCGAACGCTGCTGGACCGGGTCGTGGCCATCGCGCGGACGGCGGCGGCACAGGCCGGCGATTGCGAGGTCGTGGTGGCGACCGATGACGAACGGATCGCCGCGCATGGCCGCGACCTTGGCGTCGATGTCGCCATGACCCCGACCGATCTCGATTCCGGCTCCGTCCGCGCCTTCGCGGCGGCACGTGCGCGCCAGTCGCCGCCCGCATTCGTCGTCAATCTTCAAGGAGATGCCCCGTTCACCCCCGCCGCGATCGTGGCCGGGCTGCTGGACGTCCTGCGCCAGCGGACGGCCGCGGTCGTCACCCCGGTATTCCAGCTCGACTGGCCCCGGCTCGACCGCCTGCGCGCGCACAAGCAGACGGCGCCTTTCAGCGGCACGACCTGTGTGAGAGCGCCCGATGGCCGGGCGCTGTGGTTTTCCAAGACGATCCTGCCGGCCCTGCGCGGCGAAGACGGTTTGCGGGCACAACCGCTTTCTCCGGTCTGGCAACATCTTGGCCTTTACGGATATAGCTTCCCGGCCCTGGAATGGTTCGCATCGGCGCGGGCCAGCCAGTACGAAAAACTGGAAGGTCTGGAACAGTTGCGCTTCCTCGAACATGGATGGGCGATCGACACGATCGCCGTGGACGTCCCTCCGCATGTCCTTTCCGGAATCGACACGCCCGCAGACCTGACGCTGGCCGAAGAGGCCATCGCCCGGTTCGGCGATCCCTATCCCGCGTAAACGCCCCGTGTTCGTCATCGTCCGCCACGGCAAAACCTTTGCCGCCGGGGAAGCGCCGCGCCGCATCGGCGCGCGCACCGATCTTCCGCTGACTGACGAAGGCGAACAGGAGGCCCGCCGGCTGGGCGACCACTTCGCCGAACTGGGCTGGCGTTTCGGCCGCGCGCTGGTTTCTCCGCTGCTCCGCGCCCATCAGACTGCAGCGCCCGTCCTGGCGGCGCAAGGCACGGCCATCACGCCCGAGCCCGCCGATTTCCTTGCCGAGATCGACCACGGACCGGACGAGAACAAGACCGAGGACGCCGTGCTGGCGCGAATCGGCCACGCTGCACTGCACGCATGGGACCACGCCGCCGAACCGCCGTCCGGATGGATCGTGAATGCGCCCGCGCGCATCGCGGCCTGGGCGGATCTGTTTGCGCGCCCACCCGCCGATCCTGATACCCCGGTGCTGCTGGTGACCAGCAACGGCGCCGCCCGCTTTGCGCTGCTCGCCGATCCGGCCTTGCGCGAGGCTGCCGCAGCGCTGCCTTCGCTGAAGCTGCCCACTGGCGGCTATGGCATGATCCGCCGCAGTTCGGACGGTAGGCTTGAAGTTCCCGTGTGGGGCCAGCGCCCTTGAGCGCGACCGCCCCCCAGCCCTTGCTGCGCGCGCCGCCGTTTCCGGGCCTTGATGCAGGAGTCACGATCGCCGGCATTGCCTCCGCGTCGCCGGAAAACAGCGATCCGGCGGCTCTGTTCGCCCGTATCCGCGCGGCGCGAGTCGGCGGCGCGTTCTGGGAAAGGCCCGCCGCGCTTTCGCGCCCTGCCACGGTCGTCCTGCGCCCCCGCTCGCCCGGTGAAGCCGCAACGCTGGCCAGCGGTCTTAACCAGCAGGAAGCGGCAGAGGCGCTGTGGATCACACCCGCTCGCGCGGATGCAACCGATCCGTGGTCCGCACTCGACGGCGCGGGCTTGCTCGTCGCGCACGGCGATGACGAATGGGTCGCCCTGGCGTGCATCGCCGGCGTACCCGTGCGCGTTCTGTCGCCCGGCCCCTTCGGCGCACCGGGCGACGGGCAGGCCGAGCTGGAAACGGCCGCCCTGCGCGCGCTGACCACACCTTGCTTTCGCGATCCGTTTACCGGCGATGCCACGACCCTCTTCGCGACGATCATGACCCTGGCCGAATGGCGCCGGATCATCGACGGCAACCGGGGCATCGTCGCGGCCTGCGGCATGGCGTGGTGGAAGCGGGAGGAAATCCGTCGCTTCCTTTGGTGCCCCGGCCAACCGTTGCGGATCGTCTCGCGCCCCGCCCGCGCGCTGGGTCTGGCGCAACGGCAGGACGGTCAGGTAGCCATCTGGCCATCGCGTGTATCGCCTGCGCTGCTGGCCGCAGCCGCAGACAAGGGCGTGCCGCTCGTGCGCGTGGAGGACGGGTTCGTCCGCTCGGTGGGCCTCGGCAGCAATCTGGTGCCCCCCTCCTCGATCGTGGTGGACCGCCAGGGCATTCATTTCGATCCTTCGAGCCCCAGCGACCTTGAAACGATTCTCGCCACCACCCGCTTCGCGCCCGACCTGATCGAACGCGCGCGCGGCTTGCGCGAGACGATCGTGGCCGCCGGGATCAGCAAGTATTCCACCGGCGGCGCCTCATCCGCGCCGCCCCGCCAGCCAGGGCGGCGGCTTGTGCTGGTGCCTGCGCAAGTCGAGGACGACATGTCGGTGCTGGCCGGCGGCGGCGGGCTGCATTCCAATCTGGAGCTGCTGCGCCGCGTCCGCGCGCTGGAGCCGGATGCGGAAATCTGGTTCCGGCCACATCCCGATGTCGATGCCGGGCACCGCAAGGGCGCGGTGCCCGATGGGGAGGTGCTGCAACTGGCCGACCGTATCGTGCGCGAAGGCGGCATGGCCCCGCTGCTCGACGTGGTCGATGCCGTGCATGTGCTGACCTCGCTGACTGGGTTCGAGGCGCTGATGCGCGGGCGCGCGGTGACATGCCATGGCACGCCGTTCTACGCCGGTTGGGGGCTGACCCGCGATCTGGGCACGGTGCCGGACCGGCGCGGGCGCGCGCTGACGCTCGACGAACTCGTCGCCGGGGTGCTGATCCTCTACCCCCGCTATCTCGATCCCGTCACTAGCCTCCCCTGTCCGCCCGAAGTGCTGGTGCGGCGCATGGCGGAAAACCACGCGCCCAACCGGCTGGGCTGGGTGGCGCCCTTGCGCCGCTGGCAGGGGCGGTTCATGGCGATGTGGCGATGACCGCCGTCATTCTCGACATCTCGCGCCTGATCTCGCGCGTACGCCACAATACGCCGTCGGGCGTGGACCGGGTGGAGATCGCCTACGCGCGCGGCCTGTTGCAGCGCTATGGTGATAGGCTGGCCTTCGCCGCCGTCCATCCCTCCGGCCTCTACGGCCGGCTGCGGCGGGCACAGGCCATCGCCTATCTCGACGAACTGGAACGTCGCTGGACGCAGGAAGCCGACGATCCGCACCAGCGCTCCCTGCCCTCTGTCCTGCCGCAGATGGCGGCGCTGTGGCCGCATCGCCCGCCGGCCCCGTCCGGCCCGGTGCCGCCTGTCTATATCCAGGTCTCACCCCATCACCTCACCCGCCAGACGCAGGTGCGCCGCATTCTACGGCGGGAACGGGCGCGCTTCCTGTGCATGGTGCACGATCTGATCCCGATCGAATTTCCCGAATATGCGCGTCCTTCGGGCGCGGCGCTGCATCGGCAGCGCATGGAAACGGTGGTCGCCTGTGCCGATGCGGTAATCGTAAATTCGGCTGCCACCGGCCGGTCGCTGCGCCCGTGGATCGAACGGAGCGGCCGGGCGATCGCCACGCATGTCGCCTTGCTGGGCACCGAAGACCTCACCGCCCCAGCCACTCCAGCGACCTCGGCGGAGCGGCCCGCGTTTGTGTGCCTCGGCACGATCGAGCCGCGCAAGAATCACCTGCTGCTGCTGCACCTGTGGCGCCACCTGGCGGAAACGATGCCGGCGCCGGACGTGCCGCGCCTGGTGATCATCGGCCGCCGCGGCTGGGAAAACGAACAGGTGGTGGACCTGCTGGAGCGCTGCCCAGCGCTGAAGGGCCATGTCGAGGAAATCAACGGCTGTTCCGACCAGCGGATGGCCGCGCTGCTGGCAAGCGCCCGCGCGCTGCTCATGCCCTCGTTCGCCGAAGGATTCGGGATGCCCGTTGCCGAAGCGCTGTCGCTGGGCGTGCCGGCGATCTGCAGCGATCTTCCCGCCTTGCGCGAGGTGGGCGGCAACACGCCCGACTACCTCGATCCGCTCGATGGCTCCGGCTGGAAGGCGATGATCCTTGACCACACCCGCTCCGGCCCGGCCCACGCCGCGCAGAAGGCACGGCTTGGGCAATGGCACAAGCCGCTGTGGAGCGAGCATATGGATATTGTCGAACAGGCGATCGCCAGCCTCCGCCAGCCGACCGCCTGAGCGTCAATTCCCCGTCTTGGTCGAGGTGATCGCGGTTCCGAACAGACGATCCCACAGCGGTGTCGTGATCGCGTAGTTGCCATGTTCGCTGATGTGGTGGTGGCGCATGTGGTGCTGCTTGATCGCCCGTGCCATGCGCCCGCGCATCGGCCACTGATGGCACGCGAAATGGGTGAAATCGTAAACCACGTAGCCCGAGATGAAGCCCAGGAACAGCCAGTCCCCACCCGGTCCGACCATCGAGACGCAGGCATACCACACCGCCGCGGCGATCGGCACGCTCACGATCGGTGGCATCATGTTGCGCAACCGGTCATTGGGGCTCGCGTGATGATTGCCGTGCATGATGAAGGTGAAAGCCTGCAGCGGCTTCCACTTCAGCTGCAGGTGGAACAGGAAGCGATGCATGGCATATTCGAACAGCGTCCACAGCCACAGCCCGCCCACGACCAGGCTGAACGCGGCAGCCACGCTGACGGTGCCCCAGCCCATCCAAACCAGGAAGGGGAGAAACATCCCCCAGATCACGCCGAAAGCGACGGGGGAAACCACGGTCAGCTTTTCAAGCCACGCGTTCCGAAACAATCTGATCGGTTGCAGATGCGAACTCCGGGCTGTCATAACCTTGACTCTGGACAGGACAGGCCTCCAAGTGTCAAGAGTCTAAAGTCCCCAAAATAGGCGAATGCACCCCTCCGGACGACAGGATGCCCAAACCGCCATCCCACTGAAAATGCGGTATTGGCGCGTGTGCAGTGCAGTAGAAATTGCATAAATCCACGGGTTCGCCCTTGGTTAGGACTCAGGATTACACCCCTATATGGCCAGCCCTATACGGTTTGATGTCAGTTTTGTTCCTGCCCCCCAGACAGGCCGGGTTCTTGTCGTGGGCGCATCGGGCGAACTGGGTGGCGCCCTCGCGAGGCATTATGCCCGCGCGGGCGCCCGGCTCTCGCTGTGGGGGCGCAACAGTGGCCGGCTCGATGCCGTCGCCGCAGCTTGCCTGGAGCTCGGCGCGGGCGCCTTGGGTACCCAATCGCTTGATCTGACCGACACCGATGCCGCGCTGGACGCTCTGGCGCGCGAAGAGGCCGAGGAGCCGTTCAGCCTCGCCCTGTTCGCGGCTGGCTGTGGCGATGTCCGCGCCGAGGGCGCCATGGTGGAAGACGCCGCGCAGGTCGCCCGTCTGGGGCAGGTCAATTTCGTGGCGCAAGCGGCCATGGCCGCCCGTTGCGCCCAAGCGATGGCCGCTCGCGGGCACGGCGCGATCGTCGTGATCGGTTCGGCCGCCGCCGATCACGCACTGCCTTTCGCGGCAGCCTATGCCGGATCGAAGGCGGGTCTGGCCCGCTTCACCGACGCGCTGCGCATCGGTGTGCAGCCTTACGGCGTATCCGTGACGCTCGTATCCCCCGGCTTCATCGATACGGCAGCGGCTCGGCGGGTTCCCGGCCCCAAGCCGCTGATTCTGCAACCTGACAGAGCCGCCGCCCTGATCGCGAAGGCAGCGGCGCGCGGAAAGGCCCACCTTATACTGCCCTGGCCGTTTGGGCTGCTCCGGCTCATCTCGGCGATCCTGCCGCGTTTCCTGCGCGATCGGTTACTGCGCGCGCTTACGCCGCCGGGAGTGTAGCCAGAAGATCGTGGACCGCGTGATGGAGCTGCGCCGGGGTCAGATCCACGCGCCGCCGCTCCCCCTCCACCACCGCGCCGGAGGCATCGAGACGGACGATCACGTAAGGCGTGTGGCGCACTGGCCCGGGTGTGGTAACGCCAGGAATGCTCGGGCGGTGATCGCCGAAGAACACGAGGACCGCCGGCCGGCCAAGCCCGCCGAGCGAATCGAGCAACGCCGTCAGCATCGCATCGCTGTTGCGCACAAGGCGCAGATAGGAGGAAACGAGATCGCGCGGCCCCGATCCATCCTCGGGTGCCCAGGGGCCATGATTCTCGATCGTCACGGCGTAAAGCACCGTTGCTTCCGTGGCCTTTCGTGCCAGATCGCCAATCGTTCCAGCCATGGCCGCGTCGGTTACGTAGCGCCCCTCTCCTGCCAAAGGTTGCGTAAAATGCTCTTCGCCCACCATCTCCGCGAACCCGGCGGCGGGCATGATGCGGTGCCGGTTGTAGAAGCGCAGGTCATGCGGGTGGAGGAACAGACTCCGCCAGCCGCGCCCGGCCAGGCGGGCCGGCAAGGCGTGCGAGGCTTCGCCCACCGCGGTCAGGAACGGATCGTACCGGCGGAAGCCCAGTTCCTCTTCATCGCGACCGAAGATCAGGCCATATTCGGTGCGCATGGTATAGGCGCCGAACCCGCTGACGTTGAGATCTCCCCATTGCCAGGCGACCGAACGAGCGCGGGCCAGGCCCGGCAATTCCAGCGCCGGATCGCCGAACAGCTCCACGGGATCGGCGAAGGATTCGCATTGCACGATCACCGCCAGCGGAGGTTCGGCTGCCGTCCTTCCAATCGCCACCTCGGGGTGAGCACGCGGCGCGGGATTGGCCGTCGCGCGCCAGCGCAGCCAATAAAGCAGCAGAGTTGCCAGCAAGCCATGGCGGCGCACGTCCCCGTCCAGATCAGGCGCCGATGCAAGATCGCGCCATGGCGGAATCGCCATGACCCATCGCAACAGCACCAGACTGCCCGCCAGCAGCACCGCGCCGGCCAGATGGGCACCGATGTCGCCGACGAATAGCCACGCGAACAGCGCCAGCAGCACCGGTCCGCTGGCGATCAGCACACCCTTTTGCACCGGGCTCAACGCCGACAGATAGAACTGCGGATGGCGCAACACCGCGCCGACAAGCACGAGGTCGGAGAACACCAGCGGTTCGCCCAGCATGGTGTGCTTGGCGTTGGAAACAACCGTGAACAGCGCCACCAGCGCCAGCGTCAGGATCGCGGAGGCCAGCGGATTGCCGCAGACGGCAAGGAACAGCCCGAAGCCGCTGGCGACCAGCAGCATGTGCAACACCATGCCGGCCGCGCTGCGCAAAGGCCAACGCGCATCGCCGCCCCGCCGGGGGCGAACCAGCCCGTCCAGCACCAACGACGCGGCGACAAGCCCCGGAAACAGCAGAAACGTGCCTGTCACAGCCCCTCGATAGAACATCCGCGCGGGCAGGGTGGCCGCTGCGTGAATGCCTTAGCCATCCCCGAAGGCAATGTCATGGGCGGCTCGTGCGCAAGTGGATGAAATTGATTGGTGGAAACCTGAACATGGCTCATCGACGCTTCGTGCGCTTCGCCCTAGCCCGGCTTATTCATGAGCCCGCTGCACTGGGGCGTGCCGGGTTTGATGTGTCGGTGGCCGCGTGATCCGGGCGCGCGGTTTCGGCGGCGTTTTTCGCCGCAGCAAAACCGATGGCTTTTCGAGGTTGATGGGCGATGGCTCGGGCTTTGTGCGGCACAGCCGCGCTGGCTATGTCGGCGCTGGCCGGAGACTGGTGGCGATGGCTTTGAACACGCCGGCGTCGGGGCATGCTGACGCGAAGGCGACACGGATGCGCGAGGCGGTCTCGATGACGCGGGCGGCGACCTTGAGCAGCCGCAGGCGCAGCGTTGCGAACTCGGCAGTGGCCAGAGAGGTGGCCTTGGGGATGGCCTGCTGGACGCGCCACATCAGCCAGTAGGCGGCGGTATGCAGGATGAGGCGCATCTGGTTGGCATTGGCCGAGCGGCACGAGGTGCGATCGCTGGCCAACTGGGTCTTGTGGCGCTTGATCAGGTTTTCGGCTTGGCCGCGCGCGCAATAGAGCGTGTCGTAAATGTGCTCGGGCGAGCCTTCTGTCAGCGAGGTGACGACATAGCGGATGTCCATGCCCAGCGTGCTGGCCTCAATCCGGGCGACGACGCGGCGTTGGCTCTTCCAGCTTTTGGCGCCGTAGCGGGTCTCGACATAGTTGCGCAGGACCGGATGTTGGGCCTGGGCCCGCTTGACCGCGCAGGCATCGGCGACGGCAACGATGGCCGGATCGGCCCGCAGCGCGGCGTTGGTCGGCAAGCCGAACACGTAATCGACCCCGGCCGCCTCGCAGAACGCCATGATCTCGGGACGGGCGTAGTGCCCATCGCCGCGGATGGTGATGTGGGTATCGGGCCAGTGCTGGCGGATATGACGCACCAGGCGCCGGATGTGGCCGGCACCTTCGGCACCCGACGGCGTCTTGCCAGTGCGCAGCAGCATCGCCACCGGCCGCCCGCTCGCGGTATCGTACACATGGATCGGCAGGAAGCAGCGCTCACCGTGATGTCCGTTCCAGAACGAGAGCTGCTGATAGCCGTGCACGACATCACACGTGTCATCGATATCCAGCGTCACCGCCGCCGGTGGGGCCGGATAGCTGGCACAGTAAACGCCGATCATCGCGACCATCATCCGGGCCAGTTCACGCGTGGTCGGTGCATTCTCCCAGCGGCTCATCGTCGGTTGGCTGGCCAGCCCCGCGCCCGATCCCGGCAACTTGCCCAGCGCCAGGCGGAAGCCCGGATCGTCGCGCAGGGCATCGAGATCATCGGCGTCCTCATAGCCACACGTGATCGCGAACACACGGGCACGCAGAATGTCATCGAGGCGATGGATCACCCGCGTCGGGTCACGCGGATCGGCGATGCACGCAGCAAGCTGCCGGCAGATCCCCATCGCGCGCTCGGCCTGCGCCAGCAGCAGAACGCCGCCGTCAGAGGTCAGCCGGCCACCGTCGAACGCGGTTGTGACCTTCTTGCCGCCAACCGCTGGAAACGAAAATCCCGGTGCGCTATCATCGCTCCCGGCGGGTGTGGTCCGTGGCATAAATTGCCTCGCTGAAGGACTGGTCTAGACACCCATTTTCCTACTGCAAAGCAATCGCTTACGCCACTCCCGCCAACCCTCTCACCCGCCGCGGTGAATAAGACAGGCTAGGGACGTCTGGATGAGGTTCCGGAACACTTGCCGATGCCCGATGAAATAGTGCGTACCGGGGAACGGCGCCGGGTGCTGTTGCTGCAAGGCCTGATGGGTCCATTGTTTCGCCATCTGGGCCAGGGGCTGCTTCGCGCCGGCCATACGGTTTGCAAGGTCAATTTCAACGGCGGCGACCGCGCGTTCTGGCGCCTGCCCGGCGGCATCGACTATCGCGGCACCCTGCAGGACTGGCCCGCCGCGCTGGAAGCCATCCTGCGCGACAGGCGAATCACCGACGTGGTGCTGTTCGGCGATTGCCGCGATCACCACATGGCGGCCACGCGGGTCTGTCGTGCGCTGGACGTGCCGGTCCACGTTTTCGAGGAAGGCTATATCCGGCCCGACTGGGTCACGCTGGAACTGGGCGGGGTCAATGGCCATTCCTCGCTCCCGCGCGATCCGCAGTGGTATCGCGATACTGCCGCCGCGCTGCCACCGGTCCCGCAGCACAGCCAGGTGCCCTCCTCGTTCCGCCGCCGCGCGCTGGAAGGCTTGCTGTACAACGTCGCAGACGTGTTCACGCGCTGGCACTATTCCAACTGGAACAACCATCGTCCCTGGCCGCCGCTGGTGGAAGGCATGGGCTGGCTGCGCAAGCTGCGCGCGCGGAAACTGCGCGAGGCGCAGGCCGCCCGGTTGTTCGCACGCATGGAAGCGTCGCCCGAGCCCTATTTCCTGTTCCCGCTCCAGCTCGATTCGGACGCGCAGATCCGGCTGCATTCGCCCTTCGCGGGCATTGCCGAGGCGCTGAACCTGATCATCGCCTCGTTCGCCCGGCACGCGCCGGCCGATACGCGCCTGGTCATCAAGGAGCATCCGCTGGACAACGGAGTGCGCGATTGGGAGCAGACCGCACACGACCTAGGCGACCGCTATGGCGTGGCCGCGCGGATCGATTACCTGGCCGCCGGAGACATCGTGGCCATCACGCGCGGTGCACGGGGCATGGTGACCATCAACAGCACCAGCGGAACCTTCGCGCTGGCGATGGGCGTCCCCGTCGTCGCGCTGGGCCACGCGGTCTATGACATCCCGGACCTCACCGCGCGGGGCGGGCTGGACGCCTTCTGGCAGAACCCGGTACCGCCCGATCCGGAAACCTTCGCCGCGTTCCGGCGCGTGCTTATCGAACGCTGCCTGATTCCCGGCGGCTTCTTCTCAAAGGAAGCGCTCGACAAGGTCGTACGGCACGCCATCGCGCGGTTCGAGGGAATGCCGCTTCCGCCCGAATAACCGGCGGGTAGACGCCCTACTGCTTGCTGTCGTTGCGCTTGGGCACCTTGAACGTGCCCGAAATACGCCCGCCGCCGTTGCCGGAACCGTTGACGCCGGGAACGGAGGAACCGCCCGAACGGCCATCCACGCTGGACAGGCCGCTGTCGAGGTCGATCACCAGCCGGCCGCCGTTGAGCGTGTCGGTGCCACGCCGCAGCGCCACGTTGCCGACCATCGTGATCAGGCGGCGGTTCACGTCATAGACCGCCACGTCGCCGCGCGCGGTTTCGTCGCGCTGCGTCACCACCACGCCGCCGGTCGCGTCGATCCGCTGGATCTCGGTGTCGCCGCCGGTATTCGTATAGGCCATGACCGTGCGGGCCGAGCGCATCCGCATGTCGTCTTGCGTGATGTCGACGTTCCCCGTCAGGATCACGCGGTTCTGCTTGTCCTGCAGTTCGATGCGGTCCGCCGCGAAGTTGACGGGCGCATCGCTGTTCACCCGCGAGGCCGCGTGCGCGGAAAGGGCCGCGACGACGGCGCCGGCCCCGGCAAAGCCCAGCAGGAACGCCCGGAAAGGCCGGGCGGAACGGATCGTTTCGCGAAGGGACGTCATTTGCCGAGGTGCAGTCATGGCTTGCGCATCTTGCCCGGTTCCATGTGAAGACGTGCATGGCCGTCCAGCGTGACGGTATGCGCGGAGAGGTCGGCGAATATCCTGTCGGCCGAGAAAGTGCCAGCCGGAATGCGGCCTTCCGCCGGCCCCTTGCTGTGCAGGTTCTTGCCCCGCACATCGAACACCACGTTGTTCGCGGTCATGCGATAGCCGTCCGACGTCTGGAAATTGACCGGCCCGGCCACGTCCACCTGTTCGCGGCTGAAATCATAGTTGCCGGCATTGGCCGAAAGGATCGCCGGCCCGTCGTCCATCAGCATCCGCGCGGTCAGGTCGTTCATCATCACCACGGGAACCCGCGCCGAATGCTGGACGGCGGACCCGGCGGTGATCGAGAACGTGCGCCCGTCGTCGTCCAAGCCGCGATACATCGCGCTGGCGGCACGCAGACGATCTTCCAGGATGGAAACCTTGTTGCGATCGAGCAGGAAGCTGATCTCGCCGCGCGGGGAAAGCGGGGTCAGCACCATCACCGCCGCCAGCACGCCAATCGCGGCCGGCAGCGCCACCGCCAGGAACCGCACCAGACGGTCATGAAAGCCGCCCGGCGCCGCGAAATGTTGGCGGCGCGAGCGAATCTTCTCGGCTTGGACGGTCATCCCCGCAGCCTCATTCGTGACTGAAGATGTCCCGCTCGGCCCAGCCGGCCAGATCGAGGCGCGCCCGCGCGGGCAGGAAATCGAAACAGGCCTGCGCCATCTCGGTCCGCTTCTCCCGCGCCAGCCGCTCGGCCAGGATGGTGTGCATGGCGTGGAGGTGGCGCACGTCGGACGCGGCATATTCCTGCTGCGCGTCGGACAGGACCGCCCCGCCCCAGTCGCTCGATTGCTGCTGCTTGGAAATCTCCTTGCCCAGCAATTCGCGCACCAGATCCTTCAGGCCGTGGCGGTCGGTATAAGTCCGGACCAGCTTGGACGCGATCTTGGTGCAGAACACCGGCGCGGCGGTAATGCCCAGATAGTGTTCGATCGCGGCCAGATCGAACCGGGCGAAGTGAAACAGCTTCAGCCGCGCGGGATCGGCCAGCACCGCCTTCAGGTTCGGCGCGGCGTAGGCGCTGTCCACCTGGAAGCGGACAAGGTGCTCGTAGCCCTGCCCGTCGGAAATCTGGACCACGCACAGCCGATCGCGCGGGGTGATCAGCCCCATCGTTTCGGTATCGACGGCGACGATGCCCGGCGCCAGCGCGCCTTCGGGCAAATCTTCTTCATGCAGGTAGACGGCCATGGACCCCGCCTACGATGAATGCCGGGAAACGGCAACCTTGGGAATGCCGGGAAACGGCAACCTTGGCTTTGGCGCCCGGCAGGCTTGTGCGCCCGTTTCGAGTTGCGGTAGGAACGCCTTTCCTATGGCAACTCCCCTTCCCGAAAGCTGGCAGCCGGCGCTGGCCCCTGTTCTCGCCACCCGCCCGCTGCGGGCGCTGGGCGGCTTCCTCAACGCCGAAGAGGCGGCCGGAAAGGCGATCTTTCCGCCACGCGGATCCCGGCTGCGGGCGCTGGAACTTACCCAGCTGGAGGACGTGAAGGTCGTGATTCTGGGGCAGGACCCCTACCACGGCCCCGGCCAGGCGCACGGCCTGTCGTTCTCGGTGCCGCAGGGCGTCAAGCCGCCGCCATCGCTGGTGAACATCTACAAGGAACTGGAAGCCGATCTCGGCCTGCCACGACCTTCCCACGGCAATCTCGAAAACTGGGCGCGGCGGGGCGTGCTGCTGCTGAACAACGCGCTGACGGTAGAAGCCGGGCAGGCCGGATCGCACGCCGGCAAAGGCTGGGAGGATTTCACCGACGCGGCGGTGGCCGCCGTCGCGCAGCGTGACGTGCCCACCGTGTTTCTGCTGTGGGGCAGCCATGCGCAGAAGAAGGCGGCGCGCGTGCCAGGCCTGGCCAATGGACCGCACCTCGTCCTCAAAGCGCCCCACCCCAGCCCGCTGTCCGCCCATGCCGGCTTCTTCGGATGCCGCCATTTCAGCCAGGCCAACGCCTTTCTCGAACAACACGGCCGGGGCGCGATCGACTGGCAGCCCTGAGCCGCCGACGTGGGCGCGCAATCGCCTCCGAAGCAGACGCAAATCCGGTTGCCGCATCCCCGGCAGCCGGTCACTCTTCCCGTCCGCGCGATGCGGGAGGGAGCCTGAATCATGACCAAGACACTGTCGTTGGTGCAGTACGGAGCGCTGTACGCGGCGCTCTGCGCGGCCGTGCTGACGCCTGCCGCCGCACAGGTGCCCCCGCCGGGACCGGCGATCCCGGGCGGCTGGGCACCCGCCGGCGTCAACGATCCGCAGGTGCGCCAGGCCGCCGATTTCGCGGCATCGCAATTGCCGGGCGGGGGCACGGTCAGAAGCGTCGATTCGGCCAGCCAGCAAGTCGTTGCCGGCATGAACTACCGCATCGAGCTGACGCTCGCCGATGGCAGCCGCTGGGCGGTGACGGTGTACCGGATGCTGTCGGGCCAGATGCGCCTGAGCGAATCGACGCGGCTGGCAGCCGCCGCGCCACAGGTGGCGGCCAGCCTGCGCCTTGCCCGGAACGGGCTGCAGGTGCGCCGCGCCGGGGCGGCGCCGATCGTCCTCTCCTTCGGCATACCCCGCGCGCGGGTGCTGGAAGCGCTGCGCTTCCGCCCGGCCCCACGGACCAGCACGAACGGCGAATGCGGCGCCGGGCCTGTTGATTTCGCGCAGTGGCAGGATGGCGTGAGCCTGCTGTTCCAGCATGACCGGTTCGGCGGCTGGGTGCTGAGCGGCCGGAACACAACCATCGGCACGACCGACGGCATCCGCATCGGCACGACCCTCGCCGAGCTGCGCAAAAAGCGCGGCTTCCGGCTGGAACGCACCACACTGGGCCACGAGTTCACCGTGGGCGCGATCAGCGGCATCGTAAACGGCACCAGCGCCCGCGCGCGCGTGACCGACCTGTGGGCCGGCCTGTCCTGCGCCTTCCGCTGACGCGGCGCGCCCGGGGGCATGCCAGCGTTATCTTGAATCGTCATTGCGAGCGGTACGCGAAGCAATCCAGAGCCCCACATGCTGCTCTGGCCTTCCCCTGGATTGCCGCGGGGCTTCGCCCCTCGCAATGACGAGGCCGAAACGGAAAAGGGCGCCCCGCACGGAGCGCCCTTCCTGTCTTGTCCCGCAGAACCGGCCCGATCAGCGCGGCAGTTCGGAAACCCCCATCAGCGCTTCGTCCACCGAACGCGCGCACTGGCGGCCTTCGCGAATCGCCCAGACGACGAGGCTCTGTCCGCGCCGCATATCGCCGCAGGCGAACACGTTCTCGACGCTGGTCTTGTAGTCGACCACGTTGCCCTTGACGTTGCCGCGCGGGTCCAGCTCGACGCCGGCCTGTTCCAGCAAGCCCTGCTTGCGCGGGACGAGGAAGCCCATCGCCAGCAGGATCAGGTCCGCCTTCAGCGTGAATTCGCTGCCCGGCACTTCCTGCATCTTGCCGTTCACCCATTCGACGCGGACGCATTCCAGCCCGGTCACGTCGTTTTCGCCCACCGCCCGCTTGGTCAGCACCGCGAATTCGCGCTCGCAGCCTTCCTCGTGGCTGGACGAGGTGCGCAGCTTGAGCGGCCAGTTGGGCCAGCTCAGCGCCTTCTCTTCCTTTTCGGGCGGCCGGGGCATGATTTCCAGCTGCGTGACCGACAGCGCGCCCTGGCGGTTCGACGTGCCGACGCAGTCCGAACCGGTATCGCCGCCGCCGATCACCACCACGTGCTTGCCGGTGGCGAGCAGCGAACCGCGCGGCGCGGCGCGGATTTCATCGTCGCCCGCGTTGCGCTTGTTCTGCTGCGTCAGGAATTCCATGGCGAAGCGCACGCCGGGCAGTTCGAAGCCCGGAATGTCGAGCGGGCGCGGGTCTTCCGCGCCGCCCGCCATCACGATCGCGTCGAAGTTTTCCTTCAGCGAGGCGACCGAGACGGTCACGCCCACTTCGACCGAGGTGCGGAACTGGACGCCTTCGGCCTCCATCTGCACCATGCGGCGGTTGATGACGTGCTTTTCCAGCTTGAAGTCCGGAATGCCGTAGCGGAGCAGCCCGCCGACGCGGTCCGACTTCTCGAACACCGTCACCGAATGGCCGGCGCGGGCCAGCTGCTGCGCGCAGGCGAGGCCAGCCGGGCCGGAGCCGACGACGGCGACCGACTTGCCCGTCTTCTTCGCGGGCACCTGCGGCTCGATCCAGCCTTCCTTCCAGCCCTTGTCGACGATCGCGCATTCGATCGACTTGATCGTTACCGGCTGGTCCACGATGTTCAGCGTGCAGGCCGCCTCGCACGGGGCGGGGCAGATGCGGCCGGTGAATTCCGGGAAGTTGTTGGTCGAATGGAGATTATCGAGCGCCTCGCGCCAGTCATTCTCGTAGACCAGGTGGTTCCAGTCCGGGATCTGGTTGTTCACCGGACAGCCGTTGTGACAATACGGAATGCCGCAGTTCATGCAGCGCGAAGCCTGCCCCTGCAGCCCCGCCGCATCGTGCGGGATCACGAATTCGCGATAGTGCTTCAGCCGTTCCGCGGGGGAATCGTAGGTACGGTCCTTGCGGTCGACCTCGAGAAAGCCGGTTGCCTTGCCCATGATGTTTCCCTGATCCCTAGTTCTTATTCGGCCGCGACGTTGGCGGCGGCGAGGCGCTCGGCCTCCATCTGGCGGAGCGCGCGCGCATAGTCGCGCGGCATCACCTTGACGAAGCGCTTCACCTCGTCGGCCCAGTTGTCGAGAATCGCGCGCGCCCGCTTGCTGCCCGTGTAGAGGTGGTGGCGTTCGACCAGCACCTTCAGGCGTTCCGCGTCGTGGCGCAGCATGTCGCCCATGCCGTAGTCATAGACATCATGCCCGCGCTGCTGCGGACGACCGGCCCCCTCGTCCTCGTCGCGATCGGCCGAAACGGGGATCAGGTCCACCATCGCCGGGTTGCACAGCTTTTCGAACTGGCCATCCGGATCATAGACATAGGCGATGCCGCCCGACATGCCCGCCGCGAAATTCCGGCCGGTCCGGCCAAGCACGGCCACCACGCCACCGGTCATGTATTCGCAGCCATGGTCCCCGGTGCCCTCGACAACCGCGATCGCGCCCGAATTGCGCACGGCGAAGCGTTCGCCGGCGACGCCGTTGAAGTAGGCCTCGCCCGCGATCGCGCCATAGAGCACGGTGTTGCCGACGATGATGTTCTCGGTCGGCTCGCGATCGACGTGCGCGGGCTGACGCACGATCACGCGGCCGCCCGAAAGGCCCTTGCCCACGTAGTCGTTGGCATCGCCCACGAGATCGAGCGTGACGCCATGGGCCAGGAACGCGCCGAAGGACTGGCCGGCAACGCCCGTGAAGCTGACCTGGATCGTGTTGTCCGGCAGCCCCTTGTGGCCATACTTCCGCGCTACTTCGCCCGAAAGCATCGCGCCCACCGTGCGGTTGACGTTGATCACCTTGCGTTCGAGCCGGACCGGCTCGCCCGTGTCCAGCGCGGGCGCGCTGGCGGCGATCAGATCGTTGTCGAGCGCGGCCTCGAGGCCGTGATCCTGCGTGCCGCTCCAGTTGAGCGTGGTGCCGGGCACCGGATCGACCTGGTGCAGCAGCTTCGACAGGTCGACGCCCTGCGCCTTCCAGTGCGCCACCGCCTTCTTGGTATCAAGCCGGTCGACCCGGCCGACCATTTCCGCGACGGTGCGGAAGCCCATCTCGGCCATGATCGCGCGCAGTTCTTCCGCGACGAAGAAGAAGTAGTTGATGACGTGTTCCGGCTGGCCGGTGAAGCGCGCGCGCAGCACCGGGTCCTGCGTGGCCACGCCCACCGGGCAGGTGTTGAGGTGGCACTTGCGCATCATGATGCAGCCGGCCGCGATCAGCGGGGCGGTAGCGAAGCCGAACTCGTCGGCGCCGAGCAGCGCGGCAATGGCCACGTCGCGTCCGGTACGGATGCCGCCGTCCGCCTGCACGCAGATGCGCGAACGCAGGTTGTTGAGCAGCAGCGTCTGTTGCGTTTCAGCCAGCCCGATTTCCCACGGCGACCCGGCGTGGGTCAGCGAGGTCAGCGGCGAGGCGCCGGTGCCGCCTTCGTAGCCCGAGATCGTCACGTGATCCGCGCGCGCCTTGGAAACGCCCGCCGCCACGGTGCCCACGCCCACTTCGGACACGAGCTTGACCGAAATGCGCGCGCGCTGGTTGGCGTTCTTGAGATCGTGGATCAGCTGCGCCAGATCCTCGATCGAATAGATGTCGTGGTGCGGCGGCGGCGAGATCAGGCCGACGCCCGGCGTGGAGTGCCGCGTCTTGCCGATGGTCTTGTCCACCTTGTCGCCGGGCAGCTGGCCGCCTTCGCCGGGCTTCGCGCCCTGCGCCATCTTGATCTGGATGTCATCGGCATTGACGAGGTATTCCGCCGTCACGCCGAAGCGGCCCGACGCGACCTGCTTGATCGCCGAACGCATCGAATCGCCGTTGGCCAGCGGCTTGAAGCGCGCCGGGTCCTCGCCGCCTTCGCCGGTGTTCGACTTGCCGCCGATGCGGTTCATCGCCACGGCCAGCGTGGTGTGCGCTTCCCAGCTGATCGAGCCATAGCTCATCGCGCCGGTGGCGAAGCGCTTGACGATCTCGCTCGCCGGCTCGACCTCGGCAATGTCGATAGCCTCATCGGCCTTCTTCAGATCCATCAGCCCGCGGATCGTAAGCATCCGTTCGGACTGGTCGTTGATCGACTGGGCGAATTCCTTGTACTTGTCCGGAATGTTGCCGCGCACGGCGTGCTGCAGATTGGCGATGTTCGAGGCCGTCCAAGCGTGTTCCTCGCCGCGCAGGCGCAGCTGGTACATGCCGCCCACGTCCAGCATCTTGCGGTAGATCGGGTTGTCGCCATAGGCCGCCGCGTGGCGCCGCACGGTTTCCTCGGCGATCTGCTCGATGCCCACGCCCTCGATCGTCGTGGCGGTACCGGTGAAATACTTGTCCACGAAGGCGGAGCTGAGGCCCACCGCGTCGAAGATCTGCGCGCCGCAATAGGACTGATAGGTCGAGATGCCCATCTTGGACATGACCTTGAGGATGCCCTTGCCGATCGCCTTGATGTAGTTCTTCTGCACGTCCTTGGTGGTGAGCGGCAGCTCCTTGTCCACCCGGATCGCTTCCAGCGTCTCGAACGCCAGGTACGGGTTGATCGCTTCCGCGCCATAACCCGCCAGCACGCAGAAGTGGTGGACTTCGCGCGCTTCGCCGGTTTCGACGACAAGCCCGGTCTGCATACGCAGGCCCTGCCGGACGAGGTGGTGGTGCACCGCCGCCGTGGCGAGCAGCGCCGGCATCGGGATGCGGCTGTCGCACTGGGCGCGATCGGACAGGATCAGGATGTTCTTGTCCGCCAGCACGGCTTCGGTCGCCGCCCAGCACATTTCCTTGATCGCCAGTTCCAGCCCCTGCGCACCGGCAGCGGCATCCCAGGTGGTGTCGATCGTGGCGGTGCGGAACGCGCCGTCGAGCGCGGCCTCGACCGAGCGGATCTTGGCGATATCGTCGTTGGTCAGGATCGGCTGGTCGACTTCGAGCCGCTTGTGGCTGCCGGCGTCGCGGCCCAGCAGGTTCGGGCGCGGGCCGATCATCGAAACCAGGCTCATCACCAGTTCCTCGCGGATCGGATCGATCGGCGGGTTGGTGACTTGCGCGAAGTTCTGCTTGAAATAGTCGTAGAGCAGCCGCGAGCGGCTGGACAGCACGGCGATCGGCGTGTCCGTGCCCATCGAACCGATCGGGTCGTCGCCATAGACGGCCATCGGTTCGAGGAACTTGGTCACGTCCTCCTGCGTGTAGCCGAACGCCTGCTGGCGATCGAGCAGGCTGGTCGTCTCGACCGGCAGCGCCGCCAGTTCGGGTTCGACCACTTCAAGCTCCTTGAGCTTGTACTGCGCCGATTCCAGCCAGTCCTCGTAAGGCTCCGCCCCGGCGAGTTCGGCCTTGATCTGCTCGTCCTCGATGATCGCGCCCTTTTCCAGGTCGATCAACAACATGCGACCGGGCTGGAGCCGCCACTTGCGCACGATGTCTTCCTCGCGGAACGGCAGCACGCCGCTTTCCGAAGCCATGCAGATCAGGTCGTCGCGGGTGATCGAGAACCGCGCGGGGCGCAGCCCGTTGCGGTCGAGCGTGGCGCCGATCTGGCGGCCGTCGGTAAAGGCAACGGCGGCCGGGCCGTCCCACGGCTCCATCAGCGCGGCGTGGTATTCGTAGAAGGCGCGGCGCTTGGAATCCATCAGCGGATTGCCCGCCCAGGCCTCGGGCACCAGCATCATCACCGCGTGCGCCAGGCTGTATCCGCCCGCCAGCAGCAGTTCGAGCGCGTTGTCGAGGCTCGCGGTATCGGACTGCCCGTGCGGGATCAGCGGCCACATCTTGTCGAGATCCGGCCCCAGCAGCTCGGATTCCATCGTGCGACGGCGCGCATTCATCCAGTTCACGTTGCCGCGAACCGTGTTGATCTCGCCATTGTGGGCGATGAAGCGGAAGGGATGCGCCAGCTTCCAGCTCGGGAAGGTGTTGGTCGAGAAGCGCTGGTGGACAAGGCCCAGCGCGGAGACGCAGTCCGGATCGCGCAGGTCGTCATAGAACGAGCCAACCTGGTTCGCCAGCAGCAGCCCCTTGTAGACGATCGTGCGCGTCGAAAAGCTCGGCATGTAGAGTTGCGTCACGCCCGGAAGCCCGTGCTTTTCGGCCATGGCGGCAAGCGGGTTCTGCGTCTGCTTGCGGATCGCCAGCAGCTTGCGCTCGAACGCGTCCTGGTCGGGCGTGCCCTCGCCGCGCTTGATGAAGCACTGGCGCACCACCGGCATCGATTCGATCACGGTCTTGCCGAGGCCGTCGAGCGTGACGGGCACGTCGCGCCAGCCGATCAGTTCCTGGCCTTCCTTGGCGATGAACTTCTCGAAGAACTCGGTCACGAAGTTCCGCGAAGGTTCGTCCTGCGGCAGGAAGCACATCGCCACGGCGTAATCGCCCGGCGCGGGCAGTTCCTTGCCCTGCGCGGCCGCCCACTTGCGGAAAAGCTGATCGGGCAACTGGATCAGGATGCCGGCGCCATCGCCCAGCAACGGGTCGGCGCCCACCGCGCCGCGATGGTCGAGATTTCGCAGAATTTCCAGCGCCTGCTCGATAATCGCGTGGCTTTTCGCCCCTTTGATATGGGCAACAAAGCCCACACCACAGGCGTCATGCTCATTACGCGGATCGTACAGGCCCTGAACCGGCGGAAATCCCATATCGAAGGTCGTCCCTACATCCAGAATTGGAAATATCGCACGAATCGCGCCGCCCCCCTTGGCGACGAAAGTTGCGCGAATATCCCCCATGACTGCAGGAAAGTTATTTTGCAACCGCGAGCGTCATTTCCCGCGCCGATCCGCGCGGGAAATACGGTTGCACCCTTCAAAACGGGCAGGATTCCGTCGAAATGGCTACATTCAGGACCGATTACGGACGTGGTTAGCCCTTGGCGGTCATTCTCTGGAGCGTGGCGAGGGCCGCGCGCAAGGCCCGGTCGGCCTCTTCGGGATCGCTGAACGCGGGAACGGCCCCGGCGGGCGGCGCGAAGGCCGGCGGCGCGGGTTCCATCACAGACGATGGTATGGCCCGTCCACGGCTGGCCAACGGCGTATCGGGGCGGGCAAACGGCGGATCCACCGGCGCGTCGTCATGGCGGCGCGGCGCAGGGGACGGCATATCGACCAGCGAGGGATAGCGGTGTTCGGGCAACGGTGCCTCGCCGGGCACGATCGCCAGGAAAGGCGGCGCATCCGCCTCCCCGCCTGCTTCCGCGTCCTCCACGCCCTGTTCGGCCGCGTCCGCGGCGTGCGTGGCTATACCAGGCGGCAGCGTGGCGTCGACTTCCGCCTCGGCCCGGGGATCCTGTTCCGCGTGTCGGGCCAGTTCATCGCGCCGGACCGCGATCGCCATCGCCAGCCGCTCGATGAGCTGCACGAGGCCCAGCGATTCCAGCGGCGCGGCATCCATCGCGGGCGCATCCGCGCGTGCTTCCGCCGCATCGTTGAAAATGCCGGGCGCGGGCAACGTCGGATAGGGCTGCGCAAAGGGACGTTGCGTGTCGGAGGCCAGCGGCAGCCGCGCATCACCTTCGCAGGGCGGGGCCTCAAGCCCTGCCAGATCAAGGTCCGCATCGGCCGATGGCCCGTCCGCCAGCGCGGCAGGCAGCGCAAGCAGCGGCGGCGCAAACGGTCCGTCGTCGATCATCGGCGCGGCAAGGCGCGCGGGAGCGCCAACTTCGTCCGCAAGCACGTCGTCTTGCCCGGCCGCTTCGTCCGGGTCCGCCGCTTCAAGCGCCGTTCGGGACAAGTCCGCACCGTCGACGGGCACCTCCGCACCCCGATCTTCCGCGATCACGGGCTGTTCAAGCTCGCCACCCGGCTCCGGGTCCTCGAGCGCCGGCACCGTCGCCAATTCCTCGCTCAGCACCAGCGGCCGGCGCGGCGGGGCATCGGGGTGCGCGTCGCGCGCGCGGATTTTCACGGCACGTTGGGAGACCGCCACGGCGGGTGCTCCGGATTCCATCGCCTCGTCGCGATCGGGCATCGCCGGCATGTCGAGCTTGGCCGCCTTGCCCCTGCGCAACCGCGCGGCGATGACGAGGCCGATCAGCCCGCCGACCACGGCCAGCGCGAAAGCCACCAGCACGCGGGCGGTGAAACCCAGCGGCGGCGCGGCGGCCGGCAGGACCTTGGGCAGTCCGCTCGCCACGACCAGGCTCGCCAGCATCCGGGGCGGCACGACGAAGCTCGTCAGCCCCAGCAAGGCGGCGAACCACACTATCATCACCACCGGGAACAGGCGGTGCGCCGAAATCGATGCGGCCTGCTTGCGTTTCGCCTGCTTGCCCTGCGGAATGGTCACGTGCGTATCGATCCGTTCAAACCTGGCAAGTGCCCCACGCCATCAGGCGGCGACACCCGCAATTGTACCTTTCCCGGCTATCACCTTTTGGTAAACAGCTTGATAACGACGAACATTGCCGGCCCAGTCGTGCTCGCGCTCGACGAACCGCCGCGCCACCGCGCGCCGTTCCGGCCATGCGCTCCGGTCGCCCAACTGCGCGATCATTGCCTTCGCCAGCCCGGCGGGATCATCGGCGGGAAACAGCGTGCCGGTCACCCCGTCCTCGATCAGTTCCCTGTGCCCGCCCACGTCGCTCGCGGCAACCAGTTTGCCTTGCGCCATCGCTTCCAGCGGCTTGAGCGGCGTGACAAGGTCCGTCAGCCGCATCGCCTTGCGCGGATAGCACACCACATCGGCCAGCGCGTAATAGCGGTCGACCTCGGCGTGCGGCACGCGGCCGACGAAGCGGATCGCGTCCGCAACCGACGAAGCCTCCGCCTGCGCGCGCAAGGCATCGCCCGCCGGGCCGCCGCCGACCAGCAGCAGCCTGGCTCCCGGCACCCCCGCGACGATCGCCGGCATGGCCGCGATCAGATCGTCCAGCCCTTCATAGGGATAGAAGCTGCCGAGAAAGCCGATCACCGGCCCGTCGCCCAGCCCCAGCGCTTCGGCCAGCGCCGGATCGCGCGGCTGTGCCTGCCCGAACATGGTAAGATCCACGCCGTTGGGCATGATCGACAGGCGATCGCGCGCAACGCCCCGCGCCGCCAGATCCTCCAGCAGGCCGCGGCAGATCGTCACCACCGCATCGGCGCCGGCAACCACGCGGTTCTCAAGCTGGCGGGTCAGCCAGTAGCGCGGCGAACCCTCGCGGCCGGTGCCATTGCCCACGGCGGCGTCTTCCCAGAACGCGCGGATTTCATAGACCACCGGAATGCCGAGCCGCCGCCCGGCGCGCACGGCGGCAAGGCCGCACAGCGCCGGCGAATGGGCGTGCAGCACGTCCGGCCGCCACGCGCGGGCCACCGCTTCGATGCGGCTGGCCAGAGCGACCACCTCGCGCCATTCGCGCACCCCCACGATGCCTTCGGCTTCCCCCGGCGTGCGATGGAATTCCAGCCCGTCGATCTGTTCGGGCGCGCCGTCTTCCGCCACCAGCGGCCCATCCGGCAAGCGGTGACGCTGCCCGGTGATCGCGCGCACCTCGATCCCTTGCGCCTGCTGGGCCTTGAGGATCGCGCGCGTGCGAAAGGTGTAGCCGCTGTGCAGCGGCAGGCTGTGGTCGAGAACGTGCAGAACGCGGGTCATGCCCCTTTCCTGCCACGCAAGCCTTAACGCGCCGTCAACCCCGTTCCGCTAAGCCCGCGGTCCCGGCAACGATCATCGCGCGGACATGACCCTGACGCCCTCCCCCCTGTCGCACTGCCGTTTGCCGCGCCTGCCCGGAACGTTGCGCCGCCAGCGGGGCCGCCGTGCTTAACCTGTTCCTTACCGCCTTCGTGCTGGCTTTCCTGGGCGCCGGGATGCGCCGGCCGTTCCTGCTGGTGCTGGCCTATACCTATATCGACATCGTCGCGCCGCAGAAGGTCACCTGGGGTTTCCTCGCCCACATCCCGATCTCGCTGATAGCGTTCGTCTGCGCGTTCGGCGCCTGGATGGTGGCCGAAAACAAGCAGGGCATCCGCTTCTCGTTCCGCCAGTTCCTGCTCCTGCTGCTGCTGGTCTATTGCGGGCTGACCACCCGCACCGCCGATTTCCCGGTGGAAGCGGCGGAAAAGTGGGGCTGGGTGTGGAAGGCGCTGGTCTTCGCGATGTTCCTGCCGCTCACCCTGCGCACGCGCCTGCGCATCGAGGCGCTGGCATTGGTGATGGTGCTGTCCATCAGCGTGATCGTGATCGGCGGCGGGATCAAGACGCTGTCCTCCGGCGGCGGCTATGGCGAACTGAAGCTGCTGGTGAACGATAACACCGGCCTTTACGAAGGCAGCACGCTGTCGATGGTGGCGGTTGCGATCATGCCGCTGATCTACTGGCTGGCGCGGTACGGCACTATCTTCAAACCGGGAAAGCTGGTCACGCTGTATGCCCTGGGGCTCGGCTTTGCCTGCCTGCTGATCCCGGTGGGCACGCAGACGCGCACCGGCCTGCTGTGCGTGCTGTTGCTGGGCGTGCTCGTGCTGCGCACCACCAAGCGGCGCTTCACCTATCTCGCGGCAGCGGGGGTACTGGCCGTGGTGGCGATGCCATTCCTGCCCAAGAGCTATACCGATCGCATGAGCACGATCGAAAATCACCAATCGGATCAGTCCGCCTCCACCCGCGTGGCGGTGTGGAAATGGACGTGGGAATTCGCCAAGCACAACCCCTTCGGCGGAGGCTTCGAAGCCTATCGCCAGAACGAGGTGAGCTACAAGACCGTCAACACCGACTATGCCGGCAAGAACAACGCCGCGCTCGAAACCAACGATATCGTGGAAAAGGGCCGCGCCTATCATTCGGCCTACTTCGAGATGCTGGGCGAGCAGGGCTATCCCGGACTGGGCCTTTGGCTGACGCTGCACCTTCTGGGGCTGTGGCAGATGGAGCGGGTGCGCGCACGCTGGACCAAGCGGGGTGGCCCGCAGGAGAGCCTGCCCGATGCGCGATGGATCGGGCCTCTGGCCAATGCGCTGCAACAGGGGCAGTTGGTCTATATGGTCGGCGGCAGCTTCGTCGGCATCGCCTTCCAGCCCTTTATGTACATGCTGATCGGGCTGCAGATCGGCCTGCGCGCCTATGCCATGCGGATCGACCCGAGCCGGGAGACGTTCCGTCCGCTTCGACGGGTTAACGCGCCGGCACGCGCGGCGACACAGGGCAGTTCGGGGCAGCCCCCGCTGAGCGCCCCCAGATGAGCGAGCCCCATCTCCACAAACCGAGCGAACGCAGACCACGCCATCTCGACGCGCTGACCGGCCTGCGCGGGATAGCGGCGTGGCTGGTGGTCCTCTATCATATCCGCTTGTCGCTGGTGTCCATACTGCCCCCAGGCGTCATCGCGGTCCTGGCGCGCGGCTATCTGGCGGTGGATCTGTTCTTCGTCCTGTCCGGCTTCGTCATGTGGTACAATTATGCCGTTCCACTGGCGTCGGGCGGGCCACGCGCCGCCGCCCGTTTCCTGTGGCGAAGGATGGCGCGAATCTGGCCGTTGCACCTGTTGATACTCGGCGGCTTCGTGTTGTTCCGAGCGGCGCTGACCGTTTCCGGGCGCCCCGTGGAGGGGCTACCACTGGCCGAATTGCCGCTGCAGGTGCTGCTGATCCAGAACTGGGGCTTTACGCACGAACTGGCCTGGAACCACCCGGCCTGGTCGATCAGCACCGAATTCGCCGCCTATCTGGTGTTTCCCGCGATTGTCGCGGCGGGCCAGCCGATCATGGGCCGCCGTCGCCTGGCGATCGCGATCGCGGCGCTGCTGCTGGCGGGAGAATATGCGCTGTTCACGCACCGGGGCCTGCGCACGCTGGGCGCGGACATCCCCGCCATGGGGCTGTGGCGCTGCCTGATCGGCTTCATGTTGGGCACGCTGGCCTGCGTGATCTGGCAAGCGGCACGATCACCGCGCGCCTGGCCCTGGGCGCTGTTCGCGGCGGGCTGGATCGCGCTGGGGAGCGTGGCCGGCTGGCCCGAAACCGCGATCGTCCCGCCCGCGATCGTCACCGCGATGCTGGCGCTGATTTATGATAAGGGACCGCTGGCACGCTTTCTCTCCAGCCACGCGGCGGTGTGGCTGGGAGAGGTGAGCTATTCCACCTACCTCGCGCACGCCTTTCTGTTCCTGGTGTTCAAGCTGCTGTTCGTTGATGCCTCGCTGCAAATCGGCTGGGCGGGACTGGCTGCCTATCTCCTGCTGCTGCTGATCGCGTCGTGGACGCTTTATCGCCTGATCGAAAAGCCGGCCCAGCGCTGGCTCAATGCGCGAACGCCGGGCTGGACCCGCCCCTTGCCCGCGTCGCCCGCCGAATAGCCCGTCCGTCCTGACCGGATTGCGCCCGGTTGCACCTTTGCAAGGGTCCGTCCATGATGGCGGAACAAGAGAATGCAGGAGAGCAACGGTATGGCGAGGATCATTCCCGCGACAGAAATCAAGGCGCTGGCAGGCACGATCGTGGGCACATCGGAATGGGTTGAGGTCAGCCAGGAACGAATCAACCAGTTCGCCGAAGCGACCGGTGACTTCCAGTTCATCCACGTCGACGAGGAAAAGGCCAAGCTGACGCCGTTCGGCGGCACGATCGCGCACGGCTTCCTCACGCTGTCGCTGATCCCGCTGCTGACACAGCTCAGCGATTGTCCGCGCCCCGAAGGCATCAAGATGGGCGTGAACTATGGCGGCAACCGCACCCGCTTCCTCACCCCCGTCCGTTCGGGCAAGCGCGTGCGCGGCGTGTTCAAGCTGCTGGAGATCGAGGAAAAGCGCCCCGGCCAGTGGCAGCAGTCCATGGAAATCACGGTGGAGATCGAAGGCGAGTCGAAGCCCGCCCTGATCTGCGAGTGGCTGACCCAGTTCTTCGTCTGAGAAGCGGCGTTTCGGGACGGTGCGGGAAGTCTTCTTTCCGCACCGCCTGTCTTCAGGCGACGGCCGTCAGCTTGCGGCCCTTGCCCCGGCCTTCGTGGCGCACGATCCACGCATCGACCACCGGCGCGATCTTGGTCCGCCAGCGCGATCCGTTGAAGATGCCGTAGTGCCCCGCCTCGGCGGCGAGGAGGTACTGCTTCATTTCCTCCGGCACGTTCGGCGTCACCTTGAGCGCGGCCTTGGTCTGGCCGATGCCCGAAATGTCGTCCCGCTCGCCCTCGATGCACAGGATCGCGGTGTCGTGGATCGCGCCCAGATCGACCGCGTGCCCGCGATGGACGAATTCGCCCTTGGGCAGCGCGTGGCGCTGGAACACGACATCCACGGTCTGCAGATAGAACTCCGCCGGCAGATCGCAGACGGCGCGGTATTCGTCATAGAACGTCTTGGTCGCCTCGGCGCCTTCGCCATCGCCCTGCACCAGGTGCTTGAACAGCGAATAGTGGCTCATCATGTGGCTGCCGAGGTTCATCGACATGAAGCTCGCGAGCTGGACGAAGCCCGGATAGACCTGCCGCCCCTCGCCCGGATAGTTCACCGGCACCGTGGTGATGACGTTGTGCTTGAACCACACATAGGGCTTGGTGATCGCGTGATCGTTCACCGCCGTGGGCGATTCGCGGGTATCGATCGGCCCGCCCATCATCGTCAGCGTCACAGGTCGGCACGGATGGTCTTTGGCCGCCATGATCGCGGTGGCGGCAAAGGCCGGTACCGAAGGCTGGCATACCGCCATCATGTGCGCGCCGGGGCCGATATATTCGAGGAAGCCGACCAGATAGTCGATGTAATCGTCCAGGTCGAAGCGCCCTTCGGCCAGCGGCACGTATTTCGCGTCGGCCCAGTCCGTTATGTAGACCACGCAGCGTTCCAGCATCCGTTCCACCGTGCCGCGCAGCAGCGTGGCGTAATGGCCGCTCATCGGCGCCACGATCAGCAGGCGCGGCGCGTCGGGCGGAAGCCCTTCGTGCGTGAACTTCTTGAGATCGCCGAACGGGCGATGGATTTCCGTCGATTCCCGGACCGCGTGGGTCGTGCCATCGACATGGATCGTGCGGATGCCGAACGCCGGCTTGCCGCGCGGGGCCGCCGCGTGGGCGAACACTTCCAGCGCCGATGCCATCATCTGGCTGGGGCCGAAGCCGCTGAACGGAAGCCGGGGATCGCCCAGCAGATCCGCCGTCATCGACGCCATCGCGCTGCTGGCGCTGAGCAGGGAGCGCTGGATTTCATAGGCCTTGTAGAGCACGGCCGTTGTCCTTGTTCTGTTGCCCGGCAACACCGGGACTCGCTTGCCCCCAGATTGCCGCGATTCGTTGCCTTGTGCAACGCAACATTGAAGATCGCGCTACGACCGGACCAAACCGGACCCTAATCCTCGCCCCGATCGCGCGGGACGGACTGCGGAAAAAGCATTGCCACGCCTTACCGGCATGCGCCCCCTTCCTGCGCGGGCGCGCTTCGGCTAGGCGAGCGGAATGGACGAGGGAACCCAGCCTGTCGAAGCCCCGCGCCCCGCGCGCACCCTGACCCCCTTGCGCATGGTATGGCGCCAGGCGCTCGACTATCCGGGACGGGTCGCCGCCGCCGCTGCCGCGCTGCTCGTCACCGCCAGCGCCACGCTGGCGATCCCCTCCGGCCTCAAGCTGATCGTCGACAAGGGCTTCTCGCAAGGGGCGGACATCACCGAGATCGGCCGCTGGTTCCGCTATCTGCTGCTGGTCGTGCTGGTGCTGGCCGTCGGCACCGCCTGCCGGTTCTATTTCGTGTCGTGGCTGGGCGAGCGCGTGGTCGCCGACATCCGCCTGAAAGTGCAGGCCAACCTGCTGCGCCTGCCGCCCAGCTTCTTCGAAACCAACAGCCCCCGGGAAATCTCCTCGCGCATGACCTCCGACACGGCGATCATCGAACAGGTGGTCGGTACCACGGTTTCGGTGGCGCTGCGCAACGCGATCATGGCGCTGGGCGGCATGATCTACCTGTTCGTGCTGGCGCCGAAGCTGACCGGCGCGGTGATCATCGGCATCCCGCTCGTGGTCCTGCCGATCGTGTGGTTCGGCCGGCGCGTGCGCTCCGTTTCGCGGTCGAGCCAGGACCGCGTCGCCGCGATCGGCGTGATCGTGTCGGAAACGCTGGGCGCGATGAAGATCGTCCAGGCCTTCGGGCAGGAAGAGCGCGAGCTGGAGCGGTTCGGCGAGCGCGTCGAACGCACGTTTGACGTGGCCCGCCGCCGCATCATCCTGCGCGCGGTGATGACGGCGATCGTCATTCTGCTGGTGTTTGGCGGCATCGTCCTGCTCGTGTGGGAAGGCGCGGTGGGTGTGGCCGAAGGCACTATCAGCGGTGGCACGATCTTCGCGATCGTGGTGACGGCGGGCCTCGTCGCCGGCGCGCTGGGTGCGCTGACCGAAGTCTATGGCGACCTGTTGCGCGGCGCCGGCGCGGCCAGCCGCCTCAACGAACTGCTGCTGGAACAGCCCGACATCGCCCCGCCCGCGCGGCCGACCGCGCTGCCCGTGCCGCCGCGCGGCCAGCTGGCGTTCCAGAACGTCGGCTTCCGCTATCCCAGCCGCCCGGAAGTGGCGGCGCTGGAGGACTTCTCGCTGACCGTCGAACCGGGCGAGACGGTGGCGATCGTCGGGCCTTCCGGCGCGGGCAAGTCCACGCTGTTCCTGCTGGCGCAGCGGTTCTACGATCCGCAGGCAGGCACCGTGCGCATCGACGGCGTGCCGCTGCCGTCGGCCGATCCGGCCGAGATTCGCGCGAGGATGGCGCTGGTGCCGCAGGACGGCACGCTGTTCGCCGCCAGCGCGCGCGACAATCTGCGCTATGGCAACTGGGCCGCCAGCGACGAGGACATCTGGGAAGCGGCGCGCGCCGCCAACGCCGAAAGCTTCCTGCGCGCGCTGCCCGAAGGGCTCGATACCTTCCTGGGCGAGGACGGCGCACGCCTTTCCGGTGGTCAGCGCCAGCGCATCGCCATCGCCCGCGCGGTGCTGCGCAACGCCCCGATCCTGCTGCTTGACGAAGCGACCAGCGCGCTGGACGCCGAAAGCGAACAGCTGGTGCAGGCCGCGCTCGACCGGCTGATGAAGGACCGCACCACGCTGGTCATCGCGCACCGGCTGGCGACGATCCGCGCGGCCGACCGGATCATCGTGATGGATGGCGGCAAGATCGTCGAACAGGGCAACCACGCCAGCCTGACCGCCGCCAACGGGCTCTACGCGCGGCTTGCGCGGTTGCAATTCCAGGACGCCGCCGCCTGATCGCGTGTGCGCCGCAAGGCATTGCCGAAATTTAAGGTTGCCGAACGCCGACCGCCCTTGACACCGTGCTGCGCTGCGGCAACGCCCTGCGCATGGACAGCACGATCGTTACCGCCGTACTGCTCGGCATCGTCGAGGGCCTCACCGAGTTCCTTCCGGTCTCCTCGACAGGGCACCTCATCCTTGCCACCGAACTGTTCGGCTATGACGCCGCGCAATGGGCCATGTTCAACGTGGTCATCCAGCTGGGCGCGATCCTGGCGGTGGTCGTGCAATACTGGCGCACGTTCTGGGCCGTCGGCATGGGCCTGCTCCGGCTGGAGCCGCTGTCGCTGCGCTTCCTGCGCAACCTGCTGGCCGCGTTCATGCCCGCCGCGGTCATCGGCCTGCTGCTCAAGCACCAGATCGAGGGTCTGCTCGGCAGCCCGCTGGTGGTGTGCTGGGCGCTGATCGTGGGCGGCATCGGCATTCTCGTGGTGGAACGCTTCGCCAAGGGCGGTGAACCGACCGGGATCGGCCAGTTGCCGCTGCGACAGGCCGTGGGCGTGGGCTTCGTGCAGTGCCTGGCCATGATCCCTGGCGTCAGCCGTTCGGGCGCGACCATCATGGGCGCGCTGGCCATGGGCATCGAGCGCCGCACCGCCGCCGAATTCAGCTTCTTCCTGGCCATCCCGACGATGCTGGGGGCGACCACGCTGGAACTGCTCGACAAGCGGCACGAACTGGCCGCCGGCACGCTGGGCGTGGGCTGGGCGGAGATCGCGGTGGGCTTCTTCGTCTCGTTCGTGGTGGCGCTGGCGGTGATCCGCTTCTTCGTCGCCTATGTCAGCCGGCACGGCTTCACGCCGTTCGCCTGGTACCGCATCGTGGCGGGCGCGGCGGCGATGTTCTGGCTACTGCGCACCTGACCGCCCCACCGGTCCCCGCCCCACCGATTCTCCCAGCCGCCGATCAATCGCGCCATAACGGCGGGGTTTCCGGAACCAAATCCCCGCCGCCGGATTGTGAAAGGCATCAAGGCAACAATGGGGATGTCCGGAAAATGGGTATCATCGTCCTTCTCATCGTGGGTGGCATTCTGGGCTGGCTGGCCAGCATCGTGATGCGCACCGACGCACAGCAGGGTATCTTCCTCAATATCGTGGTCGGCATCGTCGGCGCGATGCTCGGCGGGTTTCTGCTCACGCCCTTCATCGGCGGCGGCAGCATCACCCAGGGCATTTCGGCAGGCAGCCTTATCGTGTCGTTCCTCGGCGCGGTGATCCTGCTGGCGATCGTCAATCTGGTGCGGCGCGGTTCGGTTCGCTGATCGCACGAATTGGAATCCCGAGGGAAAGGGGCGGCCACTCGCGGGCTGCCCCTTTCTTGTATGCCCCTTTTTCGTGCACGCTCACCCTCCGTTCGAATCGCACAGGCACGGGGCTCCATGGGTGAACTGAAGAAGAAGGACTACGAAGACCTGCTGGAACCCATGCAGGAGGAACTGACCTGCATGGCGCGCTGGGTAGCAAAGACCGGCGCGCGCGTGCTGGTGATCTTCGAAGGGCGCGACACCGCGGGCAAGACCGGCGTGATCCACGCCATCCTCCAGCGGCTCAACCCCCGCCAGTGTCGCGCCGTGGCGCTGCCCAAGCCAACCGAGCGCGAACAGGGCCAGTGGTACTTCCAGCGCTATATCGCCAACCTCCCCGCCGCCGGGGAGATCGTGCTGTTCGACCGCAGCTGGTATAACCGTGCCGGTGTGGAGCGCGTGATGGGCTATGCCAGCGAGGATCAGGTCCGCGCCTTCCTGGCGCAGGCGCCCACGTTCGAGAAGCTGCTGGTGACGGACGGCCTGCTGCTGTTCAAATACTGGCTGACCTGCGATCAGGAGGAACAGGAACGCCGCTTTGCCGAGCGCCGCGACGATCCGATGAAACGCTGGAAGCTCTCCCCGGTCGATCTGGAGGCGCGCGGCAAGTACGCGGCCTACACCGAAGCGCGCGAGGCGATGCTGGCCGCCACCCACACGCCCGAATCGCCGTGGACGCTTGTGGACTTCAACGACCAGCGCCGGGGCCGGCTGACCGTGATCCGCAACCTGCTGGACCGCATGCCCGATACCCGCGTGGATGTGCCACCGCTCGATCTGCCGCCGCTGAAGGACAAGCCGCTCAAGGAACGCTTCGGTCTGGTGGAACCGCTGCACCCTTATCCCAAGGCTTGACTTTCGCGTGATTCTCCCCCAACGCCCGCGCCCTGCGAAGGCGGCGTGGCAACGCGCCGCCGCAATAGTTTTCAGCACGCGCGCGCAAGCTAGTTCAGGATTGTTAGAGCCATGGCAAAGCCCACCACCGTCAAGATTCGTCTGGTCTCGACCGCCGACACCGGCTTCTTCTATGTCACCAAGAAGAATCCCCGCAACAGCACCGAGAAGTTCAGCTTCCGCAAGTACGATCCGGTGGCGCGCAAGCACGTCGAATTCAAGGAAGCCAAGATCAAGTAAGGCGTTCCGCCTACCGTTCGCCGGAACCTTCCCGGTTCACGGCGAGTTCAACGCCGGTCCTGCAACAAACGGCGATGAACATGATACTTGATCTCTTCCGCCTTCCCGGCCGATCCCGCCTGATGCACGCCGTCGCGGTTTCCGCGATGGCGTCCGCTGGCCTTGGCGCCGTGATGTCCCCGGCCCCGCTCGCGGCGCAGAACGCGCCCGCGCCGGCTCCCGCCAACGACGTCGACCGCGCGGTGGATGCGCTGCGCGCGATCACCACGATGCGCGCCAACTTCGTCCAGACCGACCGGTCCGGCCAATCGCTGTCCGGCGTGATGACGATGAAGCGCCCGGGCAAGATCCGCTTCCAGTATGAACGTGGCGTACCGTTGCTGATCGTCTCGGACGGGCGCGCGCTGACGCTGATCGACTACGAGGTGCGGCAGGTCCAGCGCTGGCCGATCCGCAACAGCCCGCTGGGCGCGTTGCTTGATCCCAGCAAGGACGTCGCCCGCTTTGCGCGGCTGATACCGACCAACCATTCCAGCGTGGTCAGCATCGAGGTGCGCGACACGCGCCACCCCGAATACGGCACGATCACGCTGATCTTCATTCGCAAGGCTTCCGCGCCGGGCGGACTCGAACTCGACAGCTGGGTTGCGCTCGATTCGCAGAACAAGCGAACCACCGTGCGCCTGTCGGGCCAGCAATACGGCATCGATGTGCCAGAAAACACGTTCCGCTGGAACGATCCGCGTCCCAACTCGCCCAAGCACTGACGCGGTCTGCCCGCGATCCCGGCGACCCGTTCTTTACCGGACGGGCCTTCCGGCCGTTCGTCGCCGGCACGCGACGCTTCGGCAACAACCTGTGCGCGGCACGCGACAAGCTGCGACAAACTTGTCGTTTCCGTTCATCCGCCAGCAAGCGCGGCGGTCCTAGAACGGGTTCAGACGAGGCGGTCGAGGCGGGTTTCCCCCCTGTTGCCCGGCCTTCGAAAAGCCGCCGCGTCTAAGCGTGACGAACGCAGATGGAACCCTCGCCCCCAATGCCCCCGGGGCGAGGGTTTTTCCTTGCCCGTTCAGGCAGCGATCACGAGACAGCGCTTCGGGCTTGCACCGGCTACCGGCCTGCACCTAAAGCCTTGGCCATGGTCTCTATCGCTACCTGGAACATCAATTCCGTCCGCCTGCGCATCGATCAGGTCGAGCGCTTCCTGGCCGAACAGGCGCCCGACGTCCTGTGCCTCCAGGAAATCAAGACCGCCGAGGAACTGTTCCCGCACGAAATGTTCGAACGGCTGGGCTATACCCACCGCGCGGTGCATGGGCAGAAGGGCTACCACGGCGTCGCCACGGTCAGCCGCGTTCCCTTCCGCGAGATCGGCCGGCACGATTGGCAGGACAATGGCGAGGCGCGCCATGTGGGCGTGGAACTGCTCGGCCCCGGCCAGGGGATGTTGCTGGAAAACGTCTATATCCCGGCGGGCGGTGACATTCCCGACCGTGAACTCAACCCCAAGTTCGGGCAGAAGCTCGATTTCCTCGAACGGATGACGCGCTGGGCGGACAAGGTGGACCGGCCCACGCTGATCGTCGGCGATTTCAACATCGCCCCGCTCGAATCGGACGTCTACAGCCACAAGGCGCTGCTCAAGGTGGTCAGCCACACGCCGATCGAGGTCGAAACGCTGGGCCGCTTCCGCGACGCGCACGGCTGGATCGACCTGGGCCGCAAGCATATCCCCGCGCCAGAGCGGAACTACAGCTGGTGGAGCTATCGCTCATACTGGCGCAACAAGGACCAGGGCCGGCGGCTCGACCATATGTGGGCCTCGCCCGATCTTGCCGCGCAATCGACGAGCCACCGCTTCGTCGAGGAAACGCGCAAGTGGGACCAGCCTTCGGACCACATTCCGCTGGTGACCGGGTTCGACCTGTGAGCGATACGCGCACGGTTGCGCGCGCGCTGGACGCGCTGCGCCATGGCTGGGCCGTGCGCGTCACCGCCGATGATGGCGCGCTGGACCTGCTTCCGGCGGAAACCGGCTTTGCCCAGCCCGGCGTCTATGCCGCGAACCTGCTGATATCCGCCGCCCGCGCGGCCACGCTGAAGCTCGCCAATCAGCGCGAGGCGGCCGTGCCCGAGGCGCCGGTGCTGATCCACGGCGCCGACCCGTTCACCCAGCTCAGTGCGCGCGAGCTGGCCGATCCCTCGCTCGATCTGGACCGCCCGCTGCGCGGCCCGTTCCGCGCCCTGCCGATCGCGGCACACGAAGCCGCCGTCACCGCGATGGAACTGGCGCGGCTGGCCGGCATCCTCCCCGCCTTTCTGGTGGCGACGGGAGTGGAACCGGCGGTCACGGTCTCCGCCGCCGACCTCGCGGCGTTCAAGGACCCGCTCAACCTGACCATCCAGGCGCGCGCACGCCTGCCGGTTCACGCCTGCGAACACGCCGAGATCGTGGCGTTCCGCGCGCGCGACGACCTGCGCGAACACGTCGCGCTGATTCTCGGCACGCAGAGCGGCGAGCGCGTGCCGCTGGTCCGCCTGCACAGCGAATGCCTGACCGGCGACGTGCTGGGCAGCCTGAAGTGCGATTGCGGCCCACAGCTTGACGCCGCGCTGGCGCGCATGGCGGAGGAAGCCAACGCCGGCGGCTGGGGCGTGCTGCTCTATCTGCGCCAGGAAGGGCGCGGCATCGGCCTGATCAACAAGCTGCGCGCCTACGAACTGCAGGACCAGGGCTTCGACACCGTGGACGCCAACGAGCGGCTTGGCCTGCCCAGCGAGGCGCGCGACTTTCCCGTGGCGGCGCGGATGCTCGATCTGCTGGGCGTCACCACGATCCGGCTGATGACCAACAATCCCGGCAAGGTGGCCGCGCTGCAGGAACTGGGCGTGGACGTGGAGGAGCGCGTGGCGCACCAGTTGCCCGCCAACCCGCACAACGAACGCTACCTCGCCACCAAGCGCGACCGCACCGGCCACCTGCTGCGGTAAGGCAGGCGGTGCATCGCCCGCTTCGTCCCCGCTTCGTCATTGCGAGCGACCCGCGAAGCAATCCAGAGCCCCGCGCGCCACGCCCTGGATTGCCGCGGGGCTTCGCCCCTCGCAATGACGAATAAAGGCGCCGCCGTCCGGCTCTACAGCGCCCGGAACATGATCAGGCCGACGCACAGCACCAGCACGGCCGCGCCGGCAACGCCCTTCATCACGTCCTTCAGCGTGAACCGGTCGATATGATCGCCGCGGAACCGGGCATAGCCGCTGGCGATGGCGGGATTGCTGGCGATCATGCCGATGTCGAGCGCGTTGGCCTCGCGCCGGAAGTAATTGACGAGCACGCCGTGCTCCTCGGTGGATACGTCGGGGTAGGCCGCCAGCAGCGCCTCGATATGCGCGCTACGGGCGAGAGCAGCGGGGCTGCTTTCCTGAATGGTCATGTCGGTATTCCTGATATGCGTGAAGTCTGCGCCCGAACGTGGGGCGCGGTGGCACATCAGGGGGTGGGCGGACCTCGTGGCGCGATCTTGCGCGCCAGCGGCGCGGGAAGCGGCGGGCCGGTCTGGTCGGGCCAGGCATGGGGAATCGCCGCAACCAGCGGCATCGTCGGCAAGACGACGGCCGACACCGTCGGCAGCACCGGCGCCATCTGCACGACGTAACGCTCGACCGCGGTCTTGCGCGCGGGCGCGATGGCGACTTCCGCCGTGGCCGCGCTGAACGCCGACCCGCTGCGCACCACAAGCGGCGCCTCGAAAGGCGTGACTGCGTGGAACGCCACGGTCAGGACCAGCAGCGCGGCCCAGAACCGCGCCGCCAGCCGTGAAGGAAGCCGGCTCAGCACCCGGCCAACGTAGGGATTGGGCGCGCGAACGGCAAGCGCGCGGGCCGGTTTCGGCGCCCCGCCCTCACCCTTGCCCGGCCGGGGACTTGAAATTCGGAGCGATTCGGTCCACAAAGGGATCGCGGGACCGGGCCCCTCTGGCTTGGCGCGCTGGCCCATTCGGGCAGGCGCCTTGCGATGTCGGACCGCATCGGGTGACACCGATGCCTGCCGGTCCGGGTTCCTTCCCATTTCCCGCCCATGGACCGCAGGGCTTCGGTGCGCCCGATCGAACCAACCGTTTCGATCGAGGAGCAAACGATGTCCGACATTACCTTCCGCCTGATGGAGCGCCACCAGCAGATCGACGAGGCGCTGCGCGCCGAGCGCCGCCGCCGCTGGCCCGATCCGCTGGCAATCCTGCGCCTGACGCGCGCCAAGCTGGCGCTGCGCCAGCGCCTTGGCCGCCTGATGCGCCGCCGCATCGCCCTGCACGGCTAAGGCGGAGAGCGACCATGGAAATTCTGTTCGCGGACTGGCTGGGCACTCCGGCCTGGTTGTGGCTGGTCTTCGTCGGCCTGGTCGTCGCGCTCACCGCTTTCGACCTTGGCGTGCTGCACAAGGACGACCGGGCCATGGGCATCGGCGAATCGCTGCGGCTGACCGCCTTCTACATCACCATCGCCCTGCTCTTCGGCGCCTGGGTCTGGGCCGAAAAGGGCGCCGATTCCGGCATGGCCTGGTACACCGGGTTCTTCATCGAAAAGGCGCTGTCGATCGACAATGTCTTCGTCATCGGCCTGATCTTCGGCACCTTCGCGATTCCGGCGAAGTACCAGTACCGCGCGCTGCTGTGGGGCATCATCGGCGTGATCGTGCTGCGCGGCGCGATGATCGCGGCAGGGGCGGCGCTGGTCTCCGAAGCCTATTGGGTGCTCTATCTTTTCGCCGCCTTCCTGATCTTCACCGGCGTGAAGATGCTGCTGGGCGGCGATCACGAACCCGACGTGGCCAACAACCCCGCCGTGCGCTGGATCAGCCGCCACATGCGCGTGACACCCGCGCTCCACGGCCAGCGCTTCTTCGTGCGCGTGCCCGATCGCCGCACCGGCCGGCTGGTGCTGGCCGCGACGCCGCTGTTCCTGGCGCTGGTGGTCATCAACGTCGCCGATCTGGTGTTCGCGGTGGACAGCGTGCCGGCGATCTTCGCGATCACCACCGACCCCTTCATCGTCTATACCTCGAACATCATGGCGGTGCTGGGCCTACGCGCGCTCTATTTCGCGCTTTCGGCGATGGTCGACCGCTTCCAGTACCTCAAGGTCTCGCTGGCGGCGGTGCTGGTGTTCATCGGCGCCAAGATCTTCGTGTCCGACTTCCTGCTGGGCGGCGCGAAGTTTCCGCCGCTGGCCAGCCTGGGCGTGACCTTCGGCCTGATCGCGGCGGGCGTCCTCTATTCGCTTTGGAAGACGCGCAGCGCGCAACCTGCGCTCAATGCTGCCGAATGACCTCGAGGAACTGCTCGCCATAGGCGTCGAGCTTGCGCGCGCCCACCCCGCCGATCCCGCCCAGTTCGGCGCGGTTGGCGGGGCGGGTTGCCGCCATCTCGCGCAGCACCGAATCGTGGAAAATCACATAGGGCGGCACGCCCTGTTCCTGCGCCAGATCGCGGCGCAGCGCGCGCAGCGCGTCGAACAGCGGATCGCCCACCGGGTTGAGCGCGGCACCGGCCGCCCCCTTGCGCCGCCTGCCGCCGCCTTCCTGACGCGGCGGCAGGATCAGGTCGACGCGCACATCGCCCTTCAGGATTTCGCGCGCATCGCCGCCCAGCGCCAGCCCGCCATGCTCGGTGGCGACAAGGCTGCCGCGCGCCTGCAAGGCCCGCGACAGCACACGCAGCAGCGGCGCGTCCTCCGCCGGCACGATGCCGAAGACCGACAGCTGATCGTGCCCCCGCGCCGTCACGCGTTCATCGGCGCGGCCGGTCAGCACTTTCTCGATATGACCAAAGCCGAAGCTCTGCCCCGTGCGATAGACGGCGGACAGGAACTTGCGCGCCAGCTCGGTGGCATCGGTCTGCGCGGGCGGAGACAGGCAGTTGTCGCAATTGCCGCAGGTCGGCGGCGGGTCCTCGCCGAAGTGGCGCAGCAGCACCGCGCGGCGGCACCCGCCGGCCTCGACCAGCCCGGCCATGGCATCCAGCCGCTGGCGTTCGCTGGCGCGGCGATGTTCCTCGACCTCGCCGATGCGCTGGCGCGCGCGCAGGAAATCGTCGGCGCCCCACAGCAGCAGCGCCACCGACGGATCGCCATCGCGCCCGGCGCGGCCGGTCTCCTGGTAATAGCCCTCGATCGACTTGGGCAGGGCGGCATGGGCCACGAAGCGCACGTCCGGCTTGTCGATGCCCATGCCGAAGGCCACTGTCGCCACCATCACCATGTCCTCGCTGGCGACGAAGGCGGCCTGGTTGGCGGCGCGCACTTCGGGCGGCAGGCCGGCGTGATAGGGCAGCACCGGCCGCCCCTGCCCCGAAAGCTGTTCCGCCAGCCGCTCCACCCCGGCGCGGGTGGGGGCATAGACGATGCCCGGCCCCGGCTGCTCCGCCATCAGGCGGGTAAGCTGGCGCAGCGGATTTTCGCGCGGGGTAATGGCATAGCGGATGTTCGGCCGGTCGAACCCCGCCACGATCAGCCCGTCTTCGGCGATGCCGAGCTGTTCGAGGATGTCGGCGCGCGTGTGCCGGTCGGCCGTGGCGGTCAGCGCCAGGCGCGGCACTGCCGGGAACATGTCCATCATCGGCCGCAGCAGCCGATAATCGGGGCGGAAATCGTGCCCCCATTCGGATACGCAATGCGCCTCGTCGATGGCGAACAACGCCACGCGGCCCTGGGTCAGCAATTCGCGGAAATGCGGCTGGCTGGCGCGTTCAGGCGCCACGTAGAGCAGATCGAGATCGCCCGAGAGGAAGCGGTCGATGGTCTGCCCCCGGTCGGTATCGACGCTGGTCAACGCCGCCGCGCGGATGCCGTTGGCCGTGGCCGAGCGCAACTGATCGTGCATCAGCGCGATCAGCGGCGACACGACAACGCACGTGCCCGCCATCATCACGGCCGGCAACTGGTAGGTCAGCGACTTGCCCGCGCCGGTGGGCATCACCGCCAGCGTCGATTGCCCCGCCAGCACGCGCGCCACAACCTGTTCCTGCACGCCCCGGAACGCCGAAAACCCGAACACCGCGTGCAGCGCCTCGGCCGGATCGGTCCAGGCGGGGGCAGGCGGGGCTGACGCAGCGGACGCGGCTTCGGGAAAGAACAGGCCGGGGTCGGTGAAGTCCCGCTCGTCCTCTTCGGCGTAGTAGGAATAGGTATAGGGTTCGTCAGGCAAGGTCACGCCCGCCGCTATGGCAGAGGAAGGGGCCGCAGGGAACCTGCGCGCGGCCGCCCGCCATGGGAAAACGACGGCGCGACCGCCGCAGGATTACTGTTCCGCCGCCAGCCAGTCCGCCAGCTGCGCGATCTCGTCCGGATCGAGCACCCAGGTCCGCGTGGCGCGGCCTTCGCGGTGCACCGGCACGGTTAGCAGCACGCGCGCCTGGGTGCGGGCATGGGGCTTGTAGAGCGTGTAGTGCATCGCGCAGTCGCGGATCGTGCCGATGATCGGCGCGCGCCCTTCCAGATCGATCATCGTGGCCGCCTGATCCCACGGAATGCTGGCTGTCAGCATCGGATCAGACGTCCAGATTGGCGACGTTGAGCGCGTTTTCCTGGATGAAATCGCGGCGCGGCTCGACGATGTCGCCCATCAGGCGGGTGAATATCTCGTCGGTCACGTCGGCGTCTTCCACCTTGACCTGCAGCAGCGAGCGGTTGTCCGGATCGAGCGTGGTTTCCCAGAGCTGCTCGGCGTTCATTTCGCCCAGCCCCTTGTAGCGCTGGATCGACAGGCCCTTGCGGCCGCCGGCCAGCACCGCATCGAGCAGTTCGGACGGGCGCGTGATCGCGTCCTTCGGCTCGGCGCGCGGCTTGGCCACTTCCTGCTCGCTCTCGTCGGCGGTGACGGCCGGTTCGGGTTCAACCGCGGCGGCGGAGGCGCGCACCAGCCGCGCGGTGGCGGAATAGACCTCGGCGGTTTCGGCCGTCAGCCGCGCCAGCTTGCGCGCTTCGGCGCTGGTCAGGAAGCCCGGCTCGATGATGTGGTGGTCGGTCACCCCGCGCCACTGGCGCTGGATGTGATAACCGCCCTCTTCGGAAAGCCCCGCGCTCCAGCGTGCTTCGGTATCGCCCCGGTCCAGCCAGCGGGCCGTGCGCGCCAGCGCTTCGACGCGAGCATCGGCAGACAAATCGGGATCGAGCGCTCCGGCCAGCGCCAGCGCCTCGATGATCGCCGGATCGTAGCGGCGCGGCACGAAGGCCATCAGGTTGCGCATCCGCAACGCGTGTTCGACCAGTGCATCGAGTTCCACGCCGCCCCGCGCGCCGCCGGCCGTTTCCAGCACGCGCCCGGCAAGGCCCGCCTCGATCAGGTAGCGATCGAGCGCGGCATTGTCCTTGAGATAGACTTCCGACCGGCCCTTGGCGACCTTGTAGAGCGGCGGCTGGGCGATGAAGAGGTGCCCGGCGCGGATGATGTCGGGCATCTGCCGGTGGAAGAACGTCAGCAATAGCGTGCGGATATGGGCACCGTCGACGTCGGCGTCGGTCATGATGACGATCTTGTGGTAGCGCAGCTTTTCGAGATTGAACTCGTCGCGGATGCCGGTGCCCATCGCCTGGATCAGGGTGCCGACTTCCTTGGACGAGATGATCCGGTCGAACCGCGCGCGCTCCACGTTCAGGATCTTGCCCTTCAGCGGCAGGATCGCCTGGTAATGGCGGTCGCGGCCCTGCTTGGCGCTTCCGCCTGCCGAGTCACCCTCGACCAGGAACAGTTCGCACTTGCTGGGATCGCGCTCCTGACAGTCGGCGAGCTTGCCGGGCAGGCTGGCGATGTCCATCGCGCCCTTGCGCCGCGTCAGTTCGCGGGCGCGCTTGGCCGCTTCGCGCGCGGCGGCGGCGTCGATGATCTTCTGGATCACCGCCTTGGCGTGGGCCGGGTTTTCCTCCAGCCACTCGCTCATCTTGTCGCCCATCAGGCTTTCGAGCGGCTGGCGCACTTCCGAGCTGACCAGCTTGTCCTTGGTCTGCGAGGAAAACTTGGGGTCGGGCAGCTTGACCGACACGATCGCCGTCAGCCCTTCGCGCATGTCGTCGCCGGTCAGGCTGACCTTTTCCTTCTTCAGCATGCCCGATTTTTCGGCATAGCCGTTGAGCGTGCGCGTCAGCGCCGCGCGGAACGCCGCCAGGTGCGTGCCGCCATCGCGCTGCGGGATGTTGTTGGTGAAGCACAGCACGTTTTCGTAGTAGCTGTCGTTCCATTCGAGCGCGACGTCGATGCCGATGCCGTCGCGCTGCGCGGAGATCGCGATCGGATCGGGAAGCAGGGCCACCTTGTTGCGATCGAGATAGCGCACGAAGGCCGCGATGCCGCCCTCGTAGAAAAGGTCGTGCTCCTTGACCTCCTCGCCGCGCTTGTCGCGCAGCAGGATGCGCACGCCCGAATTGAGGAACGCCAGTTCGCGGTAGCGGTGTTCGAGCTTTTCGAAATCATAGACGGTGACGTTCTTGAACGTCTCGTCCGAGGCGAGGAAGGTCACGCGCGTGCCCTTTTTGCCTTCGGGCGCCGGCCCGCGCACCGCCAGCGGCGCGACCGCATCGCCATGCGCGAACTTCATCCAGTGTTCCTCGCCGTCGCGCCAGATGGTGAGTTCCAGCCATTCCGACAGCGCGTTGACCACCGAGACGCCGACGCCATGGAGGCCGCCCGAAACCTTGTAGGCGTTGTCGTCGCTGGTGTTCTCGAACTTTCCGCCGGCGTGCAGCTGGGTCATGATGACCTCGGCCGCCGACACGCCCTCTTCGGCGTGAATGCCGGTGGGGATGCCGCGCCCGTTGTCCTCGACCGAAACCGATCCGTCCGGGTTCAGCTCGATCAGCACCAGGTCGCAATGCCCGGCCAGCGCCTCGTCGATCGCGTTGTCGGAAACCTCGAACACCATGTGGTGCAGGCCCGACCCGTCGTCGGTATCGCCGATGTACATCCCCGGCCGCTTGCGGACCGCGTCAAGACCCTTGAGGACCTTGATCGAATCCGCGCCGTAGGAATTGGTGTTCGGGGTGTTTTCTGAAGAGCTGGCCATACCGAGCATATAGGCAGAGCCGCGCCCAAGCCCAAGCGAAAGAGCCCTGATGCGGGGGATTTTCCACAAGGAATGGTCACAAATCCGCACGGTTTGCCGCGATCGGCCGCGCGCGCGCGAAAAAGGCATTGCCGGGCCGCTTCCCAAGGGCCGGGAATGATGCTGAAACGGGCGCCATGGAAACGCTTTTTCAGGGGATAGGAATGCGTTCGTTCCGCTTTGGCGCCCTGGCCGCCAGCCTGCTTGCCGCCACACTCATGACACCAGCCGCCCACGCCGCCGACGCGCCCGCACCGCTGCGCGCCGATCAGGCGAAGTTCCGCGAACTCTACAAGGAGTTCGTGGAGACCGACACGTCGATCACCACCGGCAGCTGCACCGCGTTGGCCGACAAGATCGAAGGCCATCTCAAGGCCGCCGGCTTCGCCGACACGCAGATCACCCGCTTCGCCGTGCCCGATCATCCCAAGGAAGGCGGGCTGGTCGTGGTGCTGCCGGGCAGTTCGAAGACGCTGAAGCCCATCCTCCTGCTTGGCCATCTCGACGTCGTCGTCGCCAAGCGCGAGGACTGGACCCGCGATCCCTACCAGTTCATCGAGGAAAGCGGCTATTTCTATGGCCGCGGCGTGGCCGACATGAAGGCGATGGACGCCATCTGGGTCGACATGCTGATGCGCTTCAAGTCCGAAGGCTATCGCCCCAAGCGCACGCTCAAGCTGGCGCTGACCTGCGGCGAGGAGACGAGCTGGGCGTTCAACGGGGTGCGCTGGCTGGCGGAGAACCGGCGCGACCTGATCGACGCCGAATTCGCGCTGAACGAAGGCGGCGGCGGCCGCACCGACGGATCGCCGGAAGGCAAGGTGATCCAGCAGAACCTGCACGTCGGCGAAAAGGTCGTCGCCAACTTCAAGATCGAGGCGACCAATCCCGGCGGCCACAGTTCGATCCCGATCCGCGACAACGCGATCTACGAACTGTCGGACGCACTGGTGAAGCTGCGCGACTACGAATTCCCGCTGATGCTGAACGACACCACGCGCGGCTATTTCGCGAAGCTGGGCGCCACGCGGAACGACGCGATCGGCAAGGCCATGCTGGCGATCGTGGCCAACCCGGCCGACAAGCAGGCCGAAGCCACGCTCAACACCGACCGCTCGTTCCATTCGATGCTGCGCACGACCTGCGTCGCCACGCTGCTCGAAGGGGGCCACGCCAACAACGCGCTGCCGCAGCGCGCGGCGGCCACGGTCAACTGCCGCATCTTCCCCGGCGTCTCGTTCGAAGCCGTGCAGAAGACGCTGACCGACGTGATCGCCGATCCGCGGATGACGGTGACCAAGATCGACGATCGCGGCCCGCTGCCCAAGGCGCCGCCGCTGACTCCGCAGATCCTGGGTCCGGCCGAGAAGCTGGTGGCGAAGTACTATCCGGGCGTACCGCTGGTCCCGGTGATGTCCACCGGCGCCACCGACGGCATCTACCTCGAAGCGGTGGGGATTCCATCCTATGGCCCGCCGGGCCTCTATGGCGATCCCGACGGCAACGGCGCGCACGGCCTCAACGAGCGGATGCGCGCCAAGGCCGTCTATACCGGCCGCGATTTCCTGACCGATCTGGTCAAGGCCTACGCCGGCTGAGGGCGACGCGGACATGAGCGGGCAAGCAGGGGGAGGAACGATGACGAAGCGATCCGGATGGCGCTCCAGGGTGGCCGGGCTGGCCCTGGCGGGGCTGCTGATGGCATCGACCGGCGCGCAGGCGGCGGAAGCGCCGCTGCGGCCGGACCAGGCCCAGTTCCGCGACCTGTTCCGCGAATTGATCGAAACCAATACCACGCTTTCGGCGGGCAGCTGCACGCTCGCGGCCGAGCGCATGGCCGCCCACTTGCGCGCGGCCGGGCTGCCCGAAAGCCAGATCACGCTGTTCAGCACGCCCGAACACCCCAAGGACGGCGGTCTCGTCGCGGTCTATCCCGGCACGTCGAAGACGCTGAAGCCGCTGCTCGCGATCGCCCATATCGACGTGGTGGAGGCCAAGCGCGAGGACTGGGAGCGCGATCCGTTCAAGCTGGTCGAGGAAGACGGCTACTTCTACGGGCGCGGCACGGGCGATGTGAAATCGATGGCGGCGATGCTGGTCGATACGCTGATCCGCTTCCGGGAAAGCGGCTACAAGCCCGCCCGCACGGTCAAGATCGCGCTCACCTGCGGCGAGGAGACCAACGGCGCGTTCAACGGCGCGGAATGGCTCGCCGCCAACCGGCGGGACCTGATCGATGCCGAATTCGCGCTGAACGAGGGCGGCGGTGGCACCACCGACGGACGCGCCGTGGCCGCCGGGGGCAAGGTGGTGGAGCAGACCATCCAGGTCGGCGAAAAGACCTTCGGCAACTACCGGCTGGAAACGCGCAATCCCGGCGGCCACAGTTCGGTGCCCCGGCCGGACAACGCGATCTACCAGCTCGCCCACGCGCTCGACCGGGTGGAAGCGCATGAATTTCCGGTGGAATTCACCGATACCACCCGCGCCTATTTCCGCGCGGCGGGCACGGCGCGCAACGATGCCATCGGCAAGGCGATGGTCGCGCTCGCGGCCAACCCGGCGGACAAGGCGGCGGAAGCGGTGGTCAATACCGACCCGTTCCTGCATTCGAACCTGCGCACGACCTGCGTCGCCACGATGCTGGATGGCGGCCATGCCCGCAACGCGCTGCCCCAGCGCGCCGGCGCCAACATCAACTGCCGTATCTTTCCCGGCCATTCGGTCGAAGCGATCCGGGGCGAACTGGCCGCGATCATCGGCGATCCGGGCGTGACCGTCACCGCGCTGGCGCCGCTGCGCCCCTCGCCACCCCCGCCGCCCTTATCGCCCAAGGTGATCGATCCGGCGCGCAAGCTGGTGGCGAAGTATTTCCCCGGCGTCCCGCTCGTGCCGGTGATGGCCAACGGCTATACCGATTCCACATTCCTGGGCGCCGTGGGCATCCCGACCTATGGCGTTCCCGGCATGTGGGGTGATCCCGACGGCAACGGCGCCCATGGCTTGAACGAAAGGATCGAGGTGCGCTCGCTGTTCGTCGGCCGCGATTTCCTGTTCGATCTGATCAAGGCCTATGCCGGCTGAAGGCAGCGCGACCCGACGCTGCCCGGCGCCCTACCTGCAGGACAAGCTGTGGATAGCGCGGGGACAAGGCTCTTGACGCATCCCGCCCTGCCGTGTTCCTTGGCTGGCATGCGTCACGAAGCGGTCACGCAGATTTACCACATAGCCACGCAGGCGGGCATTCCTCCTGCTGCCGCTGCCCGCTCTGGCAGGCCCTGGTTCGCCGAACCGGCGCCGGCAAGGCAGGTTTGCGGGAGACGCGCCGGAGCATGCTTCATACCGCGTTGATAGAGCGGGCGGCTGCGGCCAGGCCCCATAGCGGCGATGCCGCGCGGAACCTGTCGGGTTGCCCCGCGCTTGTCCTCAATGCCGATTACACCCCCTTGAGCTACTATCCGCTCAGCCTGTGGCCATGGCAGACCGCGATCAAGGCCGTGTTCCTGGAGCGGGTGGACATCATCGCCACGTATGACCGCGAGGTGCACAGCCCTTCGCTGGACATGAAGATCCCTTCCGTGATCGCGCTGCGCCAGTACGTGCGGCCCAGCGAGTTTCCGGCCTTCACCCGCTTCAACCTGTTCCTGCGCGACCGGTTCGTGTGCCAGTATTGCGGCAGCCCGGACCAGCTGACGTTCGATCACGTGGTACCCCGCCGCCTGGGCGGCCGCACCACCTGGGAAAACGTGTCGACCGCCTGTGCGCCGTGCAATCTGCGCAAGGGCGGGCGGACGCCGAAGCAGGCCCACATGCGGCTGATGGAGGAACCGATCCGGCCCACCACCTGGCAATTGCAGGAAAAGGGCCGGGCGTTCCCGCCCAACTACCTGCACGCGAGCTGGCGCGACTGGCTGTACTGGGACGTTGAACTGGAAAGCTGAAGGTTCAGGCCGCCGCCTGCCCCGCATCCCGCCCGCTGTCGCCCTGCTGATCGCAGATGATGCACAAGGCATGGATGATCGCGCGGACCACCGGGTCCTTCAGGCTGTAAAACCGGGTCTGCGCCTCGCCACGGATTGCCACCACGCCTTCCTCGCGCAGCATGGCGAGATGCTGCGACACGGCCGATTGCGACAGGCCGGTCAGCGCGACCAGCTCGTTCACCGATACCTCGCCCTCGTCCATCCGGCACAGCATGAGCAGCCGTTCGGGATGGCTCATGATCTTGAGCCGCTGGGCCATGCGGTTGGCGTTGGCCTTCAGGTCGGAGAGGTCTGCTGGCTTCATGACTTCCGTGACGTAAGTGTTTCGCGACGCCACACAAGCCCCGCCATCGGCACAAACACACCAAAATCCGCCTGATCGGTCAAAAGAAGGGGCGGGAAGCCGCACAGGCCCCCCGCCCCCAGCGCGCAGGACCATGACAGTCCCGGCAGGGTCCGGATCGGTTGATCGCGTCAGATCGCGGGATCGTCGTCGATCGGCGAGTTGAATTCGTGCCACATGCCGTTGATGATGCCAAAGGCCAGCGCCAGGCCCAGGCCGAGAATCCACGAAAAATACCACATCGGTCCGTATCCTCAGTAGAAATCGGGGTTGGTGCGGACATCCTCGATCGTCACGCGGCCGAACAGCACGCTCATGACCCAGCTTGTATAGGCCAGCACGATCGGCAGGAGAATCACCGTCACCAGCAGCATGACGAACAGCGTGAGGTGGCTCGACGAGGCGTTCCACACCGTCAGGCTCGATCGCGGATCGATCGAACTGGGCAGGATGAACGGGAACATCGACAGGCCGACGGTGGCGATGATGCCCACCGTCGCCAGCGCGGACCCGATCAGGTTCAGCACGGAACTGCGCCCGCGGATGCCCGCCAGCGCGATCGCCGGACCACCAAGGCCCAGCAGCGGCGCGACCAGCATCCAGGGATGCGCACCGTAATTGGCCAGCCATGCGCCGGGCGCCGCCGCCGCGCTGGAAAAGCGCGGATTGGAAGGCCCGGCGGCGTCGATCAACCCGTCCAGGCGGAAACCCAGTCCGCCCTTGGCCACGATCAACCCACCCGCCGCGAACAACACGATCGAGCCGATTGCCGCCCAGGTGCCGATCCGCCGCGCGCGTTCCATCACCGGGCCGTCCTCGATCTTCACCGCCAGCCAACCCGCGCCGTGGAGCACGACCATCGTCACCGACAGCAGGCCGGTGAGCAGCGTGAAGGGCGTGAACAGGCCCAGCAACGTGCCTTCGTAGGTTACGCGCAAGTCGCTATCCAGCCGAAACGGCGCGCCGGCCAGGACGTTGCCAACGGCCACGCCGAATACCAGCGCGGGCACGAAGCCGCCGATGAACAGCGCCCAGTCCCACCGCGCGCGCCAGCCCGCATCGGGCTTCTTGGAGCGGTACTTGAACGCCACCGGTCGCAGGATCAGCGACGCCAGCACCAGGAACATGGCGAGGTATAAGCCGGAGAAGCTCACGGCGTAGACGAACGGCCAGGCGGCGAAGATCGCGCCACCGCCCAGGATCAGCCATACCTGATGGCCTTCCCAGTGCGGCGCCACCGCGTTGATGACCAGCCGGCGCTCCTCGTCGTCCTTGCCGACGAACGGCAGCAGCGCCGCCACGCCAAGGTCGTAACCGTCGGTCAGCGCGAAGCCGATCAGCAGCGTGCCCAGCAGCACCCACCAGATCAGGCGCAGCGTTTCATAGTCGAGCGGGATACCCATGCGCCTGTCTCCTTATTCCGCCGGCAGCGGCGCGAAGCCGCCGTTCATGCCGTGCTGCGCAGCCGGCGCGTGATGTTCGACCGGTCCCTTGCGGATCGACGCCAGCATCAGCCGCACCTCGATCACCGCCAGCGTGCCGTAGAGCAGCGTGAAGCCGGCGATCGTCGCCCAGACCTGCGCGACCGTCAGCGAGGATGCGCCAAGGAAGGTCGGCAGCACGCCGTCCACCGCCCACGGCTGACGGCCGATTTCCGCCAGCACCCAGCCGAACTCGATCGCCAGCCACGGCAGCGGAATGATCGCCACCGCCACGCGCAGGAACCATGTGCGGTTGAACTGGCAGACCGATGCGCACCAGAAGGCCGCCGCGAAGAAGGCGATGAAGAAGAAGCCCAGCCCCGCCATGAAGCGGAACAGCCAGAACATCACCGGCACGTTGGGCACGGTGTCCCACGCGGCCTTGAGGATCTGCGCGTCACTCGCCTGGCGCGGATCGGCCAGATGCCGCTTGAGCAGCAGGGCATAGCCGAGATCAGCCTTGTGATTCTCGAACGTTGCGCGCGCGGCGATGTCGTTCCGGTCGGCCTTCAGCTTCTCCACCGCGTCATAGGCGATCAACCCGCTGTGGATGCGCTGGTCGGCGCGCAGCACCAGTTCGTTGATGCCGGTCACCTCGCCCGTGAGGCTGCGCGTGGAGATCAGGCCGAGGACATAGGGGACCTTGATGTCGAACCGCGTTTCCTGCGCCTGCATGTCAGGGATGCCGAACAGCGAGAGCCCGGCCGGCGCCGGTTCGGTGTGCCACATCGATTCGATCGCGGCGAGCTTCATCTTCTGGTTGTCGGTAAGGGCGTAACCCGATTCGTCGCCCAGCACCACGACCGACAGCGACGAGGCAAGGCCGAACGCGGCCGCCACCATCATCGACCGGCGGGCGACGTTGGTCCACTTGCCCTTGAGCAGGTACCACGCCGAAATGCCCATCACGAAGACCGAGGCGCAGACATAGCCCGCGCTGACGGTGTGGACGAACTTGGCCTGCGCCACCGGATTGAACAGCACCGTATAGAAGTCGGTCACTTCCATGCGCATCGTGTCGGGATTGAACGTCGCGCCCACCGGGTTCTGCATCCAGCCGTTGGCGATCAGGATCCACAGCGCGGAAAGGTTGGTGCCCAGCGCGGTCAGGAAGGTCACCAGCAGGTGCCCGATCTTCGACAGCCGGTCCCAGCCGAAGAACATCAGGCCCACGAACGTCGCTTCGAGGAAGAAGGCCATCAGCCCCTCGATCGCCAGCGGCGCGCCGAAGATGTCTCCAACGTAGTGGGAATAGTACGACCAGTTCGTGCCGAACTCGAATTCCATGGTAAGGCCCGTGGCCACACCCAGCACGAAATTGATTCCGAACAGCTTGCCCCAGAAGCGCGTGACAACGCGCCAGATCTCCCGCCCGGTCATCACGTAGATGCTCTCCATGATGACGAGCATGAACGAAAGGCCAAGCGTAAGCGGCACGAAAAGGAAGTGGTACATGGCCGTCAGCGCGAACTGAAGGCGGGAAAGCTCTACGACTGCCATATCCATCTGGCATGTTCCCCGTTAATTGGCCGGCAGATTGCGGGGCGGCATGGTTGGTGCCACTGGGCCGGCGCCGGAGGTTTGACTCAAACCCTTGATCAATTACAATATTTACTAATATAAGACTTTACGAATATGTCAAGCAGCGCAATTTCCCAAATGCCTGAAAGAAAACGCCGCGGCGCGGGCCGCGCCGGCGCCTGGTGGCTTCTGGACAGCGCGGGCGCAGTGGCCGTTGCCCTTGCGCTGGCCATCATCGTGGGCCGGCGGGCGGAAGGACATCATGCTTTGGTATGGGTCTTGCTCCTGCTGGCGGGTGGAGCGTTGCGCGCCTTCGCAGTCGCCCGCGCCCGCATCAGCGGGCAAATCGCCGCCAATGCGGAAAAACGAATGGTGCGACAGGATCTCCACCGCGCGCTCCTTCCGACAAGGCTGCAACGCGCACGCCTTGCCGGCGAGGACCTACACCTCGCCGTGGACGCGGTCGATGTGACAGAAGGTCTCACCGCGCGCTTCTCCCCCTTGCGTCTGGCGGCAGCCATTTCGCCCTTTCTTATCGCGCTTGCGGCCGCGCCTGCAAGCATGATCGCCGCCGGCATCATGCTGATAACACTGGCGCCGTTCGGCCTGGCCATGGCGCTCGCCGGATCGGCCGCGCGCCGCGCCGCCGATGCCCAGCACCAGGCGCTGTCCCGGCTTTCGGGCCTGTTCGTCGACCGCGTCCGCACGCTGCCGGCGATTCTGGCGTTCGGGGCGGAGGCGCGCGTGGCCGCGCACTTGGGCACGGCGTCCGCCGATGTCGCGCGGCGCACGCTGGCCGTGCTGCGCATCGCTTTCCTGTCGAGCGCGGTGCTGGAATTCTTCGCGGCGCTCTCGGTCGCGCTGGTGGCGGTCTATTGCGGCTTTTCGCTGCTGGGCCTGCTGCCCTTTCCCGCGCCCGAACACCTCACGCTGACGCGCGCCTTCTTCGTCCTCGCGCTCGCACCCGAGTTCTACCTGGGGATGCGCCGCCTTGCCGCCGCCTATCACGACAAGCAGACCGGCGAAGCCGCGCTGGCCGCGATCGCCGCAGAGCGCGCGCGGATGCCGGCCCCGGTGGCGACGCAGGCCATCCCCTCCGCAGGGACCGTGCTGGCCACGCGCGGGCTGGTGCTGCGTCATCCCGAAGGCGCGGCCATCACGGTGCCCGACGCGGACTGGCGCGGCCCCGGCTTCCACGCGATCACCGGCCCCACCGGCGCGGGCAAGTCCTCGCTGCTGCTGGCGCTGATCGGCCATGTCCCGGTCGAACAAGGTACCCTCACGCGCGACGGAACGCCCTTCGTGCCCGGCGCGCTCAATCCGGCCATCGGCTGGGCGGGGCAAAGCGTCGCGCTCGTGCCCGGCACCCTGCGCGACAATCTGGTGATGACCGACACGCCGCTCGACGAAGCCGCCACGCTGATCCTGCTGGGGCGGCTGGGGCTCGGCACGATGATTGGATCGCGCGGCGGGCTGGACGCGCCGCTCGATCATCGCGGCAGCGGGCTTTCGGGCGGGGAACGCCGCCGCATGGGGCTCGCCCGTGCCATCCTCAGCGGCCGCCCCATCCTGCTGCTGGACGAACCGACCGCCGATCTCGATGCCGACACCGCGCGCGCGATCCGCGCGATCCTGGCCGATCAGGCCGCGCGCCGCCTTGTCATCGCCGCCACGCACGACGCCGACCTCATCGCCATTGCGGGGTCCACATGCCGCCTCTCCTGATCGACACCTTGCTGGCCGAAGCCGCCCGGCCCCAGCGCGCCACGCTGCGCCTGGCCATGCTTTGCGCCGTGCTGGCCGCGGCTGCCGGCGTAACACTGCTGGCGCTGTCGGGCTGGTTCCTGGCGGGCGCGGCGATCGCCGGGCTGGGTGGCATCGCGGCGGTGCAGGCGTTCAACTACCTGCTGCCCAGCGCGGCAATTCGGGGCTTGGCGATCACCCGCACCGCCACGCGCTATGGCGAGCGGCTGCTGGGCCACAAGGCCGCGCTGCTCACCCTTGCCGGCCTGCGCCCGCGCCTGTTCGCCCGGCTCGCCGCCGCCCGCCCCGCTGAAGCGCTGGAGACCAGCACCGGCGATCTCGCGGCGCGGCTCGGCAACGATGTCGATGCGCTGGAAGACAGCGTGATCCGCCGCACCACCCTGCCCGCCGCGCTGGCTTCGGCTACGGTCGCGCTGGTGGCCGCGCTGGCGATGGGGCGGCCGTCCGCGCTGGCGCTGGTGCTGGGCATGGTGGCGATGCGGCTCGCCGCCCGGCGCATGGCCGCGCGCCTGTTGGCAGAACCGCTCGCCGCCAGCGCGGAAGCGCTCGCGCGGATGAAGCGCGACTATGCCGACCGCGCCACCCCTTGCGCCGACATCGCCATCTATGGCCTGGCCCCGCGCATCGCCACGCTGACCGCCGATGCCGCCGCCGGTTACGACGCGGCGCGGCTCGCCACCGTTCGCGCCGAAGCGCGCATCGGCGCGGTGCAGGCCCTGATCGCCACCGTGACCGTGGCGGCCATGATCGCGCTCAGCCCGGCCGGCGCGCCGCTGCTCGCATTGGGTGCGCTCGCCGCGCTGGGCGGGCTGGAAGGCTGGACCGCGCTGGCGCAGACCGACATGCAAGCCCCGCGCGTCGATCTCGCGCGTCACCGCCTCGCCAGCCTGGCCCAACACGGACCCGCGCCGACCGGCCCGGACATCAAGGGGAAAGCGCTGACCATCGCCGGTGCGGCCTGCGCGAGCGGCGCGCGGCTGCGCATCGCCGGACGATCGGGCGCGGGCAAGACGCGGCTGGTCGAAACGCTCGCCGGCCTGCGCGACGATGCCCCGCAGACCATGGCAATCGACGGCATACCGTTGACCGCCATCGCCCCCGAAAGCCGCCGCCCGCTGTTCGCGCTCGCCGCGCAGGACGCGCCGCTGATCGCCGGCTCCATTGCCGACAATCTGCGCCTTGCCGCGCCGGGCCTCGACGAAGCGCGCATGTGGGACGCGCTGCGCGTCGCCTGTGCCGACGACGTGGTGCGCGCGCTGCCCGAAGGGCTGGACCAGTGGCTGGGCGGCGATGGCGCGCGGCTTTCGGGCGGCCAGCGCCGCCGCATCGCGCTCGCCCGCGCGCTGCTGGCCGGCCGGCCCTGGCTGGTGCTCGACGAACCGAGCGAGGGACTGGATGCGGAAACCGAGGCGCTGCTCGTCGTGCGCCTGCGCGACTGGCTCGATACGAGCGGCAGCGGCCTGATCCTCGTCAGCCACCGCCCGGCGATGGCCGCACTGGCGGAGCAGACCGTTCCGCTCGGCTGAGCCTCAGGCGCGCGGCGCGCGCAGGCCCGCGATCAGGATATCAACCATAGCGCGTGCCGCCGCCCCGCCACCGTTATCGCCCTCATTATCGCAGTCGTCATCGCGGCCGAGGCTGGCGACCCCGCCCAGCGCGCGCAGCAGATCGAACGGATCGCCATCGAACCGCATCTCGCCCGCGTTCACCGCCCGGCCGATCAGCGCGAACATCGCCTCGCGCATCACGGCGCCCGATGCCGCATAGAGCTGGCCTGGGCCGGCCGGCATCGCGTTGAGCAGGTCGGTCATGCCTTGCTTGGTCGCCATGTAGTCCACGAAGGCCAGCATCCACGCGCGCAGCGCCGGCAGCGGTGGCAGTTCGGCGGCCAAGCGCCGCGCCGCTTCGCCAAGCTGGTCGGTCTCGTTGCGATAGACCGCCTCGATCAACGCATCGCGGGTGGGGAAATGGCGATAGAGCGTGCCGATTCCCACCCCCGCCGTGCGGGCGATGGCCTCCAGGCTCGCGTCGGCGCCCTTCGCCGCGAAGACCGCCTTGGCCGCATCCAGCAACCGCGCGCGATTGCGGGCCGCATCGGCACGCGGCCGCCGGCCGGCTTCGGCACCGGAAACTTTTTCGACCGTCGCCACACGACGCCCCTTGATAAACGGAGGATGCCTCCGTATTAAAGCGGAGGAACCCTCCCTTTCATATACCCTCAACCGGCGGCAGGCAATGGGCCTTCTGGCGGCGGGAGCGGTGCGCCCCAGACAGGAGTCCCTTTCATGTCCCAGACCTTCGGAGCCACATCCACCACCGACGACGTGCTGGCCGGCATCGATCTTTCCGGCAAGCGCGTGCTGGTCACCGGCGTTTCCGCCGGCCTCGGCGTCGAAACCGCGCGCGCGCTGGCCGCGCATGGCGCTCAGGTGGTGGGCGCCGCGCGCGATCTCGCCAAGGCCGAAGCCGCGACCGCCGTGGTGCGCGAACAGGCCGCCAACGGTGGCGGGCTCGACCTGATCGAGCTCGATCTGGCCTCGCTCGCCAGCGTCCGCGCCGCGGCCGACGCGCTCGTCGCCGATGGACGGCCGTTCGACCTCGTCATCGCCAACGCCGGCGTCATGGCCACGCCGTTGGGCAAGACGGCAGATGGCTTCGAGACCCAGTTCGGCACCAACCACCTTGGCCATTTCGTCTTCGTCAACCGCATCGCCGGGCTGATCGCGCCGGGTGGCCGGTTCGTCGCCGTCGCCTCGTCGGGCCACCGCTTCTCCGACGTCGATCTGGACGATCCCAACTTCGATCGCACGCCGTATACGCCCTTCGAAGCCTATGGCCGCTCGAAGACCGCGAACGTGCTGTTCGCGGTGGAATTCGACCGCCGCCACCGGGATCGCGGCGTGCGCGCCACCGCGCTGCATCCGGGCGGCATCAACACCGAACTGGGCCGCCATATGGGCCAGGACGCGCTCGATGCGCTGGTGGAACAGATCAACGCCGATCTGGCGACGGAAGGAAAGCCGCCGTTCGCCTGGAAGACCATTCCGCAGGGCGCGGCGACCTCGGTCTGGGCCGGCGTGGTCGCCAGTGCGGACGAGGTCGGCGGGCGCTATTGCGAGAACTGCCACGTTTCCGAAGTGACCGACGGACTCATCAGCCCGGTGTCCGAAGGCGTGCGTTCCTACGCGCTCGATCCGGACAATGCCCGCGCGCTCTGGGCGAAGAGCGAGGAAATGGTCGGCGAGCGGTTCTGAAGCCAAAGGTGGCGCGGGGCTTCTCTCCCGCGCCGCCGCGCTATCCGACGAGCGCGTGGAACAGCAGGTAAAGCCCGCCCGAGAGCAGGATCGAGGCTGGCAGCGTCAGTACCCAGGCCATCAGCAGGTTGCGGATCGTGCCCATCTGCAGGCCCGACCGGTTGGCCGCCATCGTGCCCGCCACGCCGGAGGAGAGGACGTGCGTGGTCGAAACCGGCAGGCCCAGCATGTCCGCGCCGGCGATCGTGCCCATGGCCACGAGTTCGGCCGAAGCGCCCTGCGCATAGGTCAGGTGCGATTTGCCGATCTTTTCGCCCACCGTCACCACGATGCGCTTCCAGCCGACCATGGTGCCCAGCCCCAGCGCCACGGCGACAGCCACTTTCACCCAGGTCGGGATGAAGCGGGTGCCAGCGTCGAGCGAGCCCTTGTAGGCGGACAGCGCCTTGGCGCTCGCTTCGGGCAGGGCGGCCTTCTTGTCCTTGCCCAGCCAGCGGATCGCCTCCGAAGCGAGGTACATGTCGTTGCGGATGTTGCCCACGGCGGCGGCCGGCACCTTGGCCAGCGAACCGTATTCGCTGACCTGCGTGTCGACATCGCGGATCAGCACGCCCAGCGCCGGCAGCGTGGCGGGCGTGAACTTGCGGTCGGCGATGTAACGCGTGATGGCCTCGCGGGCCTGTGCGGGCGTGGTGCCGGAAGCGGCGGGCGCACCCAGCACGCCGGCGGCGGCCGCGGTATTGGCATGGAACTCCGCCATGTAGCGATCGGGCACGGCGCGGTTCAGCGCATAGGCGGTGGGCACCGTGCCGATCAGGATCAGCATGATCAGGCCCATGCCCTTCTGCCCGTCGTTCGACCCGTGCGCGAAACTGACGCCGGTGCAGGTGAAGATCAGCAGCCCGCGAATCCACCACGGCGGCGGCACGCCGTCCTTCGGTTCGGCATAGAGCGCGCGGTTGCGCACCAGCACTTTCATCGCCAGCAGCAGCAGCGCGGCCACGCCGAAGCCGATCAGCGGAGACAGCAGCAGCGCCTGACCGATCTCGGTCGCCTTGCCCCAATCCACGCCCGAGGTGCCGCTCTTGCCATGCAGCAGCGCATTGGCGACGCCGACGCCGATGATCGAACCGATCAGCGTGTGCGAGCTGGACGAAGGCAGGCCGAACCACCACGTCGCGAGGTTCCACACGATCGCCGCGATCAGCAGCGCGAACACCATCGCGAAACCGGCGTTGGACCCCACCTTGAGGATCAGTTCCACCGGCAGGAGCGAAACGATGCCGAAGGCGACCGCGCCGGAAGACAGCAGCACGCCCAGGAAATTGAAGAAGCCAGACCACACCACCGCCGCGTGCGCGGGCATGGCGTTGGTGTAGATCACCGTCGCCACCGCGTTCGCGGTATCGTGGAAGCCGTTCACGAATTCGAAGCCCAGCGCGATCAGCAGGGCCACGAACAGCAGCACGAACGGCAGGTAGGTCGTCGGCTGCACGCCCGAGGCCGCGGCGTCGGAATAGATGCTCCAGGCGACATAGACGACGGCCGCAGCGATCGCGCCGACGAAGGCGATCATCCCCACCCGGCCCAGGCCGCGGTCAAGATCGGGCCGCCCGGCCGGCTTGGAACCGCCGACGCCGGAAGCGGCGCCGGACATGGTAATCGATGCGTTCATGAAACCCGAATCTGTGGCCCTGAGCATTCTTGCTCAGACTTGCCGTAGGCGCGCCACATGACACTTTTGTTTCAATGTTACAGCGCCCCCGCCGCGCGGAGCCCCCATCGTCACCGGTCAGGTGTCGGGCTGCTCGCCGTGCCGCGTCAGTTCGTCGCCCGCCAGCGTGACCACGTGCAGCAGGTTGGTCGCGCCCGGCGTGCCGAAGGGAACGCCGGCCAGCGTCACCAGCCTGGCACCGGCCGTGCCGAAGCCGTGGCGCAGCGCCATGCGCTTGCCCTTGGCGATCATCTCCTCAAAGCTGCCGATGTCGCGCGTGGTCACGGCGTGCGCGCCCCACAGCAGGCCCAGCTTGCGCGCGGTCTTCACCGACGGCGTCAGCACCAGCATCGGCACCGCCGGCCGCTCGCGCGCGACGCGGCGCGCGGTGGATCCCGATCCGGTGAACACGATGATGCCCGAGATCGGCAGCGTATCGGCAATGCTGGCGCAGGCTTGCGACAGGGCGTCTGCCGTCGTCGGATCGGGCAGGGTCTCGATGAAATGGACGCGCGCGGCATAGCCGCGATCGGCTTCCACTTGCGCGGCGATGCGGTGCATGATCGTCACCGCCTCCTCCGGCCAGGCGCCGGCGGCGGTTTCGGCCGAGAGCATCACCGCGTCCGCGCCGTCATAAACCGCGTTGGCCACGTCGGAAACTTCGGCGCGCGTCGGCGTCGGGTTTCGATCATCGATTCGAGCATCTGCGTGGCGACAACCACCGGCTTGCCCTGCCGCCGCGCGAATTCGACGATGCGCTTCTGCAGCGGCGGCACTTCCTCGGGGTTCAGCTCCACGCCCAGATCGCCGCGCGCCACCATGATGCCGTCGGAAAGCTCGATGATCTCCTCCAGCCGCGAAATCGCCGCCGGCTTCTCGATCTTGGCCATCAGCGAACCGTATCCGCCCATCAGGCGGCGCGCCTCGGCCACGTCCTCGGGCCGCTGCACGAACGACAGCGCGATCCAGTCCGCGCCATGCTCCACCGCGAAGGCCAGATCGCGGCGGTCCTTGTCGGTCAGCGCCGGCACCGGCACCACCGCATCGGGTACGTTCACGCCCTTGCGGTCGGAAATCACCCCGCCGACCTCGGCCGAACACAGGATCGCGTCCTTGTCCGCGCGGATCACGCGCAACCTCAGCTTGCCGTCGTCGATCAGCAGGCGCTGGCCTTTTTCGAGGATGCCGAACAGTTCGGGATGCGGCAGGCAGACGCGCGTCTCGTCGCCCGGTTCGGGATTGCGGTCCAGCGTGAAGTGGCCCGAATGGCGGATCACCGCGCGGCCTTCGCGGAACGTGCCCACGCGCAGCTTCGGCCCCTGCAGGTCGCACAGGATCGTGATCGGCCGGTTGACCTTCTTTTCCAGCGCGCGGATCGAGGCGATCGTTTCGGCGTGGGTGGCGTGATCGCCATGGCTCATGTTGACGCGGAAGGCGTCGGCGCCGGCACGGAACAGCTTTTCGAGCATCTCGGGCGCGCGGCTGGCCGGGCCTACCGTCGCCAGAATCTTCACCTTGCGGCCCCGGGGATCATGTTTCGCCACGCGTGGCTCCCTAGTTTTTGCGGCCCTTACGGAAAGCGCCTCTTCAACGGCCCCGGCCTATGGCCTATGCGACGGGAAAACCCAAGGGAATGATTGCCATGGATACGAATGCGACACCCGGTGCCGGCGATACCCCCGCCGACGCGCTCGATACCCTGCCCGATGCGGTGGCCGCCGCCGCGTTCCGCCGCCTGGTGCGCCATCTGCGCCACCGCCACGATGCGCAGAACATCGATCTGATGGGCCTGGCGGGCTTCTGCCGCAACTGCCTGGCCGACTGGATCAACGAAGCCGGCGCCGGGCTGGACAAGACCGCCGCGCGCGAAGCGATCCACGGCCTGCCCGCCGCCGAATGGAAGGCCCGCTTCCAGACCGCGGCGACGCCCGAACAGCTGGCGCGCATGGAGGAAAGCATGAAGAAGAACGCCGGACACTGACGATCCGCCGATAGTTCCGCCGCCAGCGGAGAGGATTTCCACAGCCGCCGCTTTGCGCGAACCGGCGCGCCCGCTATCAGCGCGGCCGACCGATTCACCATAACCCTTGCGGAGTTTCCCGATGGCCGAAGCCGCCGATGATCGCCTGCGCCTCCTGATCGAGCGCATCGAACGCCTTGAAGAAGAAAAGAAGGGCATCGGCGACGACATCAAGGATGTCTACAACGAAGCCAAGGCCGTGGGTTACGACGCCAAGATCATGCGCCAGATCGTCCGCCTGCGGAAGATGAAGCCCGACGACCGCCGCGAGATGGAAATGGTTCTCGAAACCTACAAGACCGCGCTGGGCCTGGGCTGACCCCGAACCGACGCGGAACCACCGCGCGCGCAAACACCGACAACAGCGGGAATTCCGGGGGCGGTTGCTATCGCCCCCCCGCGCGGTGTAAGGCGCGCGCAACCGGGGCGCCGAGGATGCCGGAAGCTCCGCAACTCGCAGACTTCCGAAGGTTCCCATGGCTGGCCATTCCAAATTCAAGAACATCATGCACCGCAAGGGCGCGCAGGACAAGAAGCGCTCTGCCCAGTTCTCCAAGCTCAGCCGCGAAATCACCGTCGCGGCCAAGATGGGCATGCCCGATCCGGACATGAACCCGCGCCTGCGCGCCGCGGTCAACGCCGCCAAGGCGCAGTCGATGCCCAAGGACAACATCCAGCGCGCGATCGACAAGGCCAGCAAGGGCGATGCGGAGAACTACGAGGAAATCCGCTATGAGGGCTACGGCCCCGGCGGCGTCGCGCTGATCGTCGAGGCGCTGACCGACAACCGCAACCGCACCGCCACCAACGTCCGCACCGCCTTCGCCAAGAACGGCGGCAACCTGGGCGCCAGCGGCGCGGTCAGCCACGGCTTCGAGCGGCTGGGCCTGATCGAATACCCCGGCAAGGCCGGTGACGAGGAAAAGGTGCTCGAAGCCGCGATCGAGGCCGGCGCCGACGATGTCGAGAGCGACGAGGAATCGCATTCGATCTGGGTGGCGGTGGAAAACCTCCACGAAGTGGCGCGCGAGCTGGAAAAGACGCTGGGCGAAGCCGAAGGCGTGAAGCTGGCATGGCGGCCCAACCTCAAGACCGAGGTTTCCGCCGACGACGCCGCCACGCTGCTGAAGCTGATCGACGTGCTGGACGACGACGACGACGTACAGACCGTGTGGGGCAACTACGAAATCCCCGACGAAGTAATGGAAAAGCTTGGGTGATGGAAAAGCTGGCCTGATGCATCTCCCCTCCCGCCTGCGGGAGGGGTCGGGGGTGGGCGTTGCGGGGCGCGGCGCCGGACCTTCCCACCCATTGGCCTCCCGTCTGCGGAAGGGGCAGGAATGATCATCCTCGGCATCGATCCCGGCCTCACCTGCACCGGCTGGGGCGTGGTGGCCAAGGCGGGCAGCCGGCTGAGCCACATCGCCAACGGCCAGATCCGCACCGACGCCAAGGCCAGCATGGCCGAACGGCTGGTGGAGCTGGACGCCGCGCTGACCGACGTGATCCTGGCCCACCGCCCCGATACCGGCGCGGTCGAGGAAGTCTTCGTCAACGTGAACCCGCAGTCGACGCTGAAGCTGGGGCAAGCACGCGGCGTCGCCATGCTTTCGGTGGCGCGCGCGGGCATTCCGGTGGCGGAATACCCCACCAAGGTCATCAAGAAAGCGCTGGTCGGCACCGGCGGCGCGGAAAAGCTGCAGGTTCAGGCGATGCTGAAAGTGCTGCTCCCCGGCGTGAAACTGGCCGGCGAGGACGCGGCGGACGCGCTCGCCGTGGCAATCACCCACGCCAACATGCTGGGCAGCCACCGGTAAACGCCTGGCAGGCTGCCGGTGCGGACGCGACGAGGTTGCGGAGTTTGGGCACGCAAAACCCCCGTTCGTCCTGAGCCCGTCGAAGGACCCGCGCTACGGTTGATCTTGAGGCGGTTTACCGCGCGCGGTCAGCAGGGCGCGCGTCCTTCGACAGGCTCAGGACGAGCGGACATGGGGGATTGCTCGCGAACCGCGTCCCTCCCCCAATACCTCTACCGCCGCTTCGCCTTGCCCTTCTGCCGGATCAGCCGCAGGTAGGTGTCGGCCACCGCCTGGTTGATGCGGTCCCAGCTGAATTCCAGGCTGCGCGCCTCGCCCGCCGCGCCGTGGCGCGCGCGCAGGTCGGCGTCCTCGACATAGGCGCGCAGCGCCTCGGCGAACTGGCGCACCGCGCCGGGGGCGATCAGCCGGCCGGAAACGCCGTCGTCGACCAGGCTCTGGCTGCCCGTGGCCGCCGCAGCGACCACCGGCACGCCGCAGGCCATCGCCTCCAGCGTGACGTTGCCGAATGTCTCGGTGATGGACGGGTTGAACAGCACGTCCATGCTGGCGACCGCGCGGCCAAGGTCCGCGCCGCCCTGGAAGCCGGTGAACACCGCTTGCGGCAACCGTTCGGTGAACCAGTCGTGCGCCGGCCCTTCTCCCACCACCATCACCCGGTGCGCCACGCCGCGCCGGGCAAGCTGGTCGATCGAATCCGAAAAGACGTCCAGCCCCTTTTCCATGACCAGGCGGCCGAGGAAGCCGATCACCACCTCGTCATCGGCGATGCCCAGGCTTTGCCGCCAGGCGGTATCGCGGCGGCCGGGATGGAAGACATCGCGGTCCACCCCGCGCGACCAGATGTCGATGTCGTAGTTCATGCGCTGCGCGCGCAGCACTTGCGCCATCGATTCGGACGGCGCGACCAGCGCATCGCACCGGCGATAGAAACGGCGCAGCACGGCCTCGAGCACCGGTTCCAGGAACGCCATGTTGTAATAGCGGGGGTAGGTCTCGAACCGGGTGTGGACCGAGGCGAGGATCGGCAGGCGCTGCCGGCGCGCCCAGCTCACCGCGCGGTGGCCGGCGATGTCGGGCGAGGAAACGTGGACCACATGCGGCGCGAACGTGGCCAGATCGCGCCGCACACGCGGGCTGAGCGCGATTGGCAGGCGGTATTCCGCGCGGCCGGGAATGGCGATGGAAGGCACCCCGACCAGCTTACCCTTGGACGGGAACGCGGGGTTGGCCACCTTGGGCGCATAGACGCGCACTTGCGCGCCCTGGCGCTGGAGATAGCCGACCAGCCGGTTCAGCGCCTGGTTGGCGCCATCGCGGACATAGTTGTAGTTGCCGCTGAACAGCGCCACGCGCAGCCCTTGGGTCGTGGCGGGCAAGGACCCAGTATCGGTGGAGTCGACCATCGCGTCCCCTTAGCCGCCCCTTTCGTGCTTGGCGAGTACACGAAAGGTAGCGGCCGAGGCAAACCGCGGTGCCTTTACCAGCCGCGGCGGTATCCGTGGTGCCAGCCGCCGTGCCAGCCCCAGCCGCCGCGATAGACCACCACGGGCGGCGGGGGCGGCGGCGCGTAATAGTAGCTGCGCGGATAGACCGGATAGGCGGGATAGACCGGCGCCGGATAGGCCGGATACGCCGGGTAGTCGGCATAATAGCCGCGATCATAGTAGCGGTCGCGGTGGTTCGACGCGATGGCCGCGCCGACCGCCAGGCCGACGATGCCGCCCGCGATCGCCGCGCCCGTGCTGTCGCCACCACGATGGCCGTAATAGGGGCCGCCGTAGTAGGGGCGTGCCTGCGCCGGAGCCGCGGCCGCCAGCGCGGTGGCCGCCAGCGTCATCGCAACGATGCCTTTCTTGAGATGGTTCACGACTGTTCTCCTCATCCGCCGTGTCGGTCCCTGGCACGGACTGTTGCCTTTTCATCTGCCCGGCTCGCGCTGAACGGAGCCTGAAAAATCCCGTCACACGGCGTTATCAGGGCACGATCCGTCGCAAAACGGGACGGGGTCGCCCCCGTCCCGTCCCCCCGGATCAGTTGCCGTAGGGATAGCCACGCGGATCGCCGCGATAGCCGTCCCGGTAGTCGCCGCCGTAGCCGTTGTTGTAACCCTGGTTGTTGTACCCGCGGCGGGCGTAATAGCCCTCGTCATCGCAGGGCCGGCCGTTCTGGTCATAGCGACGACCGTCACGGTCCCAGTAGTATCCGTCGCGCCAAGTCCAGCCGCGATCGCGGTAGCGGTCGTGCTTGTTGCTGTTGGCGCTCGAGGCGATCAGCGCGCCGATGGCGATGCCGACGATCCCGCCGACGATCGCGGCGCCGGTGGCGTCCCCACCACCGCGATGATAACCGCCGCCATAGCCACCGCCGTAATAGGGCCGGGCCGAGGCCGGCGCGACGCTGGCAAACGTGGTGGCGGCCAGCGCGGTGGCGAGGATCGCCTTCTTCGCGAATTGCATCATGAGCGTTCTCCCGGAACGGTCCCTGGAAAGCCCCGTGCCTTCCCCGATGTGCCGCCGTGAGAAGCGGTCTAGGCGATTCGCGCTGAACGAAACCGGAAAGGAACTGGCAGCTTTTGTTCAGGTTCACTCCGGGTTTGATGAACAAATATGCGACCTCGGGGAGCGGCGGAAACTGTGTGCGTTTTGGCGGTACGGGTTGCGTTGCCGCAAATAATTCGCCCTACTTCAACACGCTGACGCGGGTCCGCCAATGGCGCACGCTCGCTGATACGGGGGCAAAGACGCATGGGCAGAATCGATTTGGCGGGTGTTTCGGCCATGGCGGCCGTGCTGCTGGCGCAACCCGCCGCAGCCGGCGAAACGCCGCTGTATCAACCTTCGCCCGCCTGGATTCACCCGGTTTCGCTACCCGGCACGCTGGCCAGCGACAGTGCGTTCGCGCCGCTTTACGATTGGCAAGTGCGGATCGCCGATGGCCGGGTGTGGAGCTATTTCGACATCACGGTCAAGATGACCAACGCCGAAACGATCGCCAGCAACTCCACGCTCGCGCTGCCGTGGCTGCCGGACAAGGGCGATCTCATCGTTCACGAAGTAGCGATCATCCGCAACGGCGCGACGATCGATCTGCTCAAGGACGGCAAGCGGTTCGACGTCCTGCGGCGTGAACAGCAGCTGGAACAGCGCCAGATCACCGGTCTCCTGACCGCCACGATGGAGCCTGAGGGCCTCCAGATCGGCGATACCCTGCACGTGCGCGCGTCCGTTACCACGCTGGACAAGGCGCTGGGCGATCGTGCGCAGTGGCAGGCGCCGCTGATCGCGCTGCCCGCCAAAACCAGCGGCGCGACGATGGCGTTGAGCTTCCCGTCCAAACGGCCGCCGCACTGGCAGATCGTGGGCGCCACCCCGCAAACCACCACGGTCACGCGCGATGGCTTCACCACCGTATCCGTGGCGCTGCCCACGCCGAAGAAGCCGGAAATGCCCGGAGACGCGCCCCTGCGCTTCCGCCAGCCGGCCTTCATCGAAGCGTCCGATTTCGCGTCCTGGCGCGAAGTCTCGAAAGTGATGAGCCCGCTGTTCGCCACCGAAGGCACGATCGAGAAGGACGGCGCGCTGGCGGCGGAAATCGAAACGATCCGCAAGGCGAGCGCCAACCCGCTGACGCAGGCCGCCCTGGCGCTGCGCAGCGTGCAGGACAAGATCCGCTATGTCGCCGTCCAGATGAACGGCGGCAACTACGTTCCGCAGACACCGGAGCGCACCTGGTCGATCCGGTATGGCGATTGCAAGGCCAAGACGCTGCTGCTGCTGGCCATGCTGCGCGCGCTGCAGATCGATGCCGAACCGGTACTGGCCAGCGCGACGATGGACGATCTGGTGCCGCAGCACCTGCCTTCGGCGGGGGCGTTCGACCATGTGTTCGTGCGCGCGCGCATCGGCGGACGGTCGGTCTGGCTGGATGGGACCGACACGGGCACGCGCCTGCCCGATCTCGGCGATACGCCCACGATGCGGCAGGTGTTGCCGCTGCGCGCCGACGGGGCGGAGCTGGAAGCGATCCAGCGAACCGCGCCCGCGCGTCCTACGGTCGATATCACGCTGGACATCGATGAAAGCACCAGCACCGATTTGCCCTCGCTGACGCAGATCAACGCCGTCTTCCGAGGCGGCGCGGCCACGCTGATGAATACGGCCAGGGAACAATTGGCCGAGAAGGAACACGAACAGTTCCTCGCAACGATGCTGCAGCGGCTGCTCGGAGAGGGCCAGTTCGCCGATCTGGTGGCAAAGCCCGATCCAGACCTCGGAACGGTCGCCGTGTCCGGCAGGGCCGTGTTCACCACGCCGTGGACCACCGAGGACCACTTGCGCAAGCGGCAGGTTGCGCGCCTGACCGGTGACCAGGAATTCAGCCCGGACCGCGCCCGCACGTCCTGGGCGAATATCCCCGTAACGACTGGCACCCCTGATCGCATGCACTACAAGGCCCGCATCCGTCTACCGGAAGATGGCCGGGGCCTGACGGTCGAAGGCGCACGCCATCTCGATACCGAGGTAGCCGGGCGACACCTGCAGCGCAGCCTCTCGCTGGAGGGCGCCGTGCTGACCCTGGACGAAACGATGACCATGGCCGGCACCGAAGTGGCGCCCTCCGCCGTCGCCGGCGAACGGGATCGGGCGGCCGCGGTCAACGCGCAGGCGCCAAGGCTGATCGCGCCGCTCGATACACGGCGGCGCTGGCAACTGACCGAAGCGGCAACCCGCGCCTCGTCCCAGATCACCGGTATCAACGCCATCTATGAACGCGCGATCGCAACCGCCGAGGCGGACGATACGCTGCCGTGGAGCAACCGCGCGAACTATCGCAAGGGCATCGGCGACCGGAAGGGCGCCATCGCCGATCTTTCGCACGTGATCGCCACGCACCCGTCGGTGGACGAGTACCTCGTGCGCGCCGACCTCTACGACACCATCGGCGATTATGCCTCCGCCGAGAAGGATGCCGATGCGGCACGGGCGATCGATCCGTCATCGCTCCCGGCGATCGGCCGGCTCGCCTACTATGCGGCGAAGCAGGGCAAGGTGGACAGCGCGCTGGCCCTGCTCGATGAAAAGATCGCGCTCGGCGGGCAGACGCGCTTCGATTACCAGCTCTCGCGCGCGCAGATTCTCGGCGAGTTCGGCGATCCGGCGGCAGCGATCGGGCAATATGATGCGCTGATCACGCAGAAACCGGGCAAGCCCAGCCTGCTGAACGGGCGCTGCTGGACCAAGGCGCTGCGGCAGGTGCAGATCGACACCGCGCTGAAGGATTGCACCAGCGCCATCGAGCTGAGCGACGACACCTCCGAAATCCTCGACAGCCGCGCGGTCGTCTGGCTGCGGCTTGGCAAGTTCACCGAGGCGCTGGCGGATATCGACGCCGCGCTGGTCCAGTCACCCGGCCTGGCGCAGAGCCGCTACATCCGCAGCCTGATCCTGCGGCATCTGGACCGCGGCGCCGAAGCCGACAGCGAACGCGAACAGGCCCTGCGCATCCTGCCCATGGTCGAAAAGGAATACCACCGCTACGCGCTGTAGGGGAGCGCCCAATAGCCCATGAAAAAGGCGGCGGGACCGATGCCCCGCCGCCTTTTTCGTGTTCCGATGGCCGGGAAGCCGAGGCTTACGCCGCTTCCTTCTTCCGGCTGGCCTTCTTGCGCTCGTTCGGATCGAGGATCGCCTTGCGCAGGCGGATCGTCTTCGGCGTCACTTCGACCATTTCGTCGTCGTCGATATAGGCGATGGCCTGTTCCAGCGTCATGATCTTCGGCGGGGTCAGGCGGATCGCGTCGTCCTTGCCGGTCGAGCGGAAGTTGGTGAGCTGCTTGGACTTCATCGGGTTGACTTCGAGATCTTCCGGCTTGGCGTTCTCGCCGATGATCATGCCTTCGTAGATCTTGTCCTGCGGCCGCACGAACAGGATGCCGCGATCCTCAAGGCTGTTGAGCGCATAGCCCACCGCCTCGCCGGTACCGTTGGAGATCAGCACGCCGTTGAGCCGCCCCTCGATCGGCCCCTTGTGCGGGCCGTACTTCTCGAACAGCCGGTTCATGATACCGGTGCCGCGCGTGTCGGACAGGAATTCGCCGTGATAGCCGATCAGGCCGCGCGACGGGGCCGAGAAGATGATGCGGGTCTTGCCCACGCCCGAAGGCTTCATCTCGGTCAGTTCGGCCTTGCGGCGCTGCATCTTCTCGACGACCGTGCCCGAGAATTCGTCGTCCACGTCGATCACGACCGTTTCGTAAGGCTCGGTGCGCGCGCCCGTCTCGTCGGTATCGAACAGCACGCGCGGGCGGCTGATGCCCAGCTCGAAGCCTTCGCGGCGCATCGTCTCGATCAGCACGCCCAGCTGGAGTTCGCCGCGCCCGGCCACTTCGAAGCTGTCCTTGTCGGCGCTTTCGGTCACGCGGATGGCGACGTTGGTTTCCGCTTCGCGCAGCAGGCGGTCGCGGATCATGCGGCTGGTCACCTTGTCGCCCTCACGGCCCGCGAATGGGCTGTCGTTGACGGCGAAGCGCATCGCCAGCGTCGGCGGATCGATCGGCTGCGCGGTGATCGGCGTGCTCACCGAAGGATCGGCGATGGTGTTGGCCACGGTGGCCTTTTCCAGCCCTGCCAGCGCAATGATGTCGCCCGCGCGGGCTTCGTCCACCGGCACGCGGTCCAGCCCGTTGAACGACAGCAGCTTGGAGGCGCGGCCGACTTCGATCACCTTGCCTTCGGCATCCAGCGCGTGGATCGGCTGGTTGACCTTGATCGTGCCCGACTGGACGCGGCCGGTCAGCACGCGGCCCATGAAGTTATCGCGATCGAGCAGCGTCGCCAGGAACGAGAACGGGCCGTCCACGTCCAGGTTCGGCGCCGGCACGTGGGACACGATCTTTTCGAACAGCGGCTCCAGCGTGCCTTCGCGGGCGGCTTCGTCCTCGCTGGCGTAACCGTTGCGGCCCGAGGCGTAGAGCACCGGGAATTCGAGCTGTTCGTCGTTGGCGTCGAGGCTGACGAACAGGTCGAACACCTCGTCCAGCACTTCCTGCGCGCGGCCGTCGGGACGGTCGATCTTGTTGACCACCACGATCGGCTTGAGGCCGAGCGCCAGCGCCTTGCCGGTGACGAACTTGGTCTGCGGCATCGCGCCTTCCGAGCTGTCGACCAGCAGGATCACGCCATCGACCATCGACAGGATGCGTTCCACCTCGCCGCCGAAGTCGGCGTGGCCGGGGGTATCGACGATGTTGATGCGGATCGTTTCGCCCGACTGGGGCGACGTCCATTCGACCGAGGTGCACTTGGCCAGAATGGTGATCCCGCGTTCCTTTTCGAGATCGTTGGAATCCATCGCGCGCTCTTCCACGCGCTGGTTGTCGCGGAACGTGCCGGACTGGCGGAAAAGCTGGTCGACCAGAGTGGTCTTGCCGTGGTCGACGTGGGCGATGATCGCGATATTGCGCAGGGCGGACATGATGGCGCTTTCGGTAAGGCGGATGTTCTGGGCTCGGACCCGCGCGCCGCAAAGGCGCGGGCCGGTTCGGGCGCGCGCTTAGCCGGAATTGTGCGTTGCGGCAAGGACAGTCTGGCATCGGGCCGGCCCGCAGCCCCGCTTCGCGCCCCCGGTCACCCCAGTTGTTACCGGTGTGCCACAGGCCCGGCAAGAGCCGTAGCGGGGCGGGAAAAACATGAAAATGCCGATTGTCTCGCGCCGTTCAGGCTCATATTGGTCCTTCCCAGAAGGGATGAGGGGTGTCGATTTCCCGTCGGAATGGACGGAAGGCTTTGTTCCGGGGCGTTTTTACCGCCATCCGGTTCCGGCTTCGGCCACGGGCCTCCACCGCGCCTTCTCCCGTTACCAGCTCAGCTACAGGATTGGTTGCTACATGAAATTTGCCGAACTCGCCCGCGCGGGCCTGCTCGTGGGGGTCTGCGGTTTCACGGTGACGGTGCCCGCCGTCGCTTTCGCGCAAACCCAGGCGATGCCGGAACAGGCCGCCGCCCCCGCCGCCGACGGGGAAGAAGCCCTGCCCGCGCCCGAGGAAGAGGCGAAGCCCGCCACCGATCGTGGAGAAGACACCACGCAGGGCAACGAGATCGTCGTCACCGCGACCAAGCGCGAACAGACGCTGCAGGACGTGCCCGTCGCCGTCACGGTCACCAGCGCGCAGACGCTCGAGCGCGCGCAGATCCGCGATCTCAAGGATCTCGCCAGCGTGGTGCCCTCGCTGCGCGTCAACCAGCAGCAAAGCTCGGCCAATACCAACTTCATCATCCGCGGCTTCGGCAACGGCGCCAACAACGCCGGGATCGAACCGTCGGTCGGCGTTTTCGTCGATGGCGTCTATCGCTCGCGCTCGGCCGCGCAGATCGGCGATTTTCCCGATGTGCAGCGGATCGAGGTGCTGCGCGGCCCGCAATCCACGCTTTTCGGCAAGAACGCTTCGGCGGGCGTCGTCTCGGTGGTCACGCAGGCGCCGCAGTTCAAGTTCGGCGGCAATCTGGAGGCAACCTACGGCAATTACGATGCCGTGGTGCTCAAGGGCGTGGTCACCGGCCCGGTGGCCGATAACGTCGCGGTCAGCCTGGCCGGCGGCTACAACAAGCGCGATGGCTACATCCACGATCTGGGCACCGGACACACCGTGAACGACCGCAACCGCTGGTTCGTGCGCGGGCAGACGCTGTGGGAAGCGAGCCCCGCCCTGCGCGTGCGGATCATCGGCGATTACAGCCGCATCAACGAGAACTGCTGCGCCGCGATCAATCTCCAGCCTTCGGCCGCCACCACGGCGATCCGCGCGCTGGGCGGCAAGGTCAACAACGCGGCGGACCGCTATGCCGACGTGACCTACAGCAATTTCGATTCGTCCAACGACATCCGCAACTGGGGCCTTTCGGCGCAGGCCGACTATGACCTCGGCCCGCTGACCTTCACCTCGATCACCGCCTATCGCCGCACGGACGCGCTGACCAACCAGGATTCGGACTTCACCAGCGCCGATCTCCTCGGCGAGAATTCGCAGGACCTGCGGATCAAGACCTTCACCCAGGAATTCCGCATCGCGACCAATATCGAAGGTCCGCTGAACTTCATGCTGGGCGGGTTCTATTTCAACGAGAAGATCGACCAGTCCAACCGCGTCGCCTATGGCTCGCAGTATCGCCCCTATGCCGATCTGCTGATCCGCTCGGGCACCGGCGGCGCGCTCAACGCGTCCTCCCTCGAAGCGACGATCAGCGGGCTGACCGGCCAGAACTACGCCGGCCGGTTCTTCGGCGCAGGGCAGGGGCTGGACGAACGCTATCGCCTGAAGAACGAGGCGTTCTCGATCTTCGCGCAGGCCGATTTCAAGGTGCACGATCGCCTGACCATCACCGGCGGCATCAACTTCACCCGCGATACCAAGAATTTCTCCGCGCAGGTTTCGTCGAGCGACGTGTTCTCGGGCCTTTCGCTGGCGGGCATCGGCCAGACCGGGCTGACACAGCAGTACCTCGCCACGGCGGTGGGCACCGCGCTGGGCCTTGGCGCGGCGGCCAATGCCGCCCAGATCCAGGGCTTCGCCACGGCCCAGCCCGGCGTTTTCGGCGCGCTGCGCACGCAGGCGGCCGCCTTCGGCGCGGCCAATGCCAACATCACGCCCGCGCAGGCGGCGGCCAGCGGCAATCCCGGACTGGTCGGCAACCCGCTGCTCGCGCTCAAGAGCCTTCAGTTCCTGCCCCCGTTCCTGGGCGTGCCCAACGGGGTGGAGCCTGGCCGCACCAGCGACAGCAAGTTCACCTATACCGCGCGGATCGCCTACGATCTGACGCGGCGGATCAACTTCTACGCCAGCTTCGCCACCGGCTTCAAAGCCAGTTCGATCAACCTTTCGCGCGATAGCCGGCCCGCCGCCTCCGACGCGGTGGCGCTGGCCGCCGCCGGGCTGACTCAGGTCAACCAGACCTACGGCAGCCGCTTCGCCGGGCCGGAAAGCTCGACGGTGCTGGAATTGGGGCTCAAGGCCAACTGGGGGCTGGTGACGATGAACGTCGCCGCCTTCCGCCAGTCGATCAAGGGTTTCCAGTCCAACATCTTCACCGGCACCGGCTTCTACCTGTCGAACGCCGGCAAGGAGACGGTGCAGGGCTTCGAGTTCGAAGGCACCGCGCGCCCGGCGCGGGGCGTGCAGCTGTCGATGGCGGTGACCTACCTCGATCCCAAGTACGACAGCTTCGGCCTTTCGGCGGTGGGCGATCTTTCGGGCACGCGGCCGGCGGGCATCCCCTCGATCTCGGCCACCTGGGGCGCGCAGATCGACCACGCCTTCCCCAACGACGATCACCTGATCCTGCGCGGCGATTTCCATTACGAAGCGCAAGTGCAGATCCAGGAAGGCCTGCCCGGCTTCCTTTCGGGGGGCACCGACGCGGCGATCGCGGCGGCGCAGCCGTTCACGCGCGAGGTCAGCGAACTCAACGGCTCGCTCACCTGGGCGATGCACAACGGCATCGAGTTCTCGGTCTGGGGCCGCAACATCCTCAACCACCGCTGGCTGCTCAACATCTTCGATTCGGTGGCGCAGCCAGGCTCGATCTCGGGCTACGTCAACCAGCCGCGCACCTGGGGCGGCACGGTGCGCTACCGGTTCTGAAAGACCGCTCCACAATCGCGCCGAAGCGGAGGAGGAAAGGGAGGCTGCGGCCTCCCTTTTTCTTGCGGACCGCAGAAAATCGTGCCTTCCTCCGCATTACACGCCGCCAGCTTGTCAGAGCGGCCGAAGCAGGGGATTGTCCGATGGAATGGATGTTGATGCCGTACCGGCGCTATGCCGATTTTTCCGGCCGTTCGCGGCGCAAGGAATACTGGATGTTTATCCTGTTCACGGCCATCGTCTACGCAGTCGTTTTTTCACTCATGATGGCTGGCGGCTTCAGCTTTTCGCCCGATGGAACACCCTCGCGCGGGCCACTGTTCTGGCTGGGCGCGCTGCTTCTGGGGTTATTCGTACTCGGCAGCTTTATCCCATCGATAGCCGTGCAGGTCCGTCGCTTTCACGATCAGGACAAGTCCGGCTGGTTCGTGCTGCTGGCCTTCGTGCCTTACGTCGGCGGTTTGATCGTGCTGGTCTTCATGTGCATCGAAGGCACGCGCGGCCCCAACCGCTTCGGCCCCGATCCCAAGAATCCCAACCAGGCGGACGTCTTCGCCTAAAGCACGTCCACCGTGTCCCCGACCGCGATCGCGCCGGGGCCATCGGGAATGGCATTATGGCCGAAGACCGGCATCTTCTGCCAGACGCGGCCCATCGCCTTCAGCGTGCGCAGCGGTTCGGGGCCGGTGCTTTCGCCGGTCTCCACGTCCTGCGTGGTGATGACGCAGCGCGTGCAGGGCTTGACCACGCGCAGCGTCAGGCCGCCGATGCGCAGGCGCTGCCAGCCGTCCTCGGCAAAGGCCGCACCCGCGCCTTCCAGCACGATGTTCGGCCGGAAGCGGCCCATGTCCAGCGGCGCATCGAGCCGCGCGTTGAGCGCCGCGAGCGATTCGACCGTGGTGACCAGCAGCGGAAAGCCATCGGCGAAGCTGACCCGGTCGCCCGCCGCGCCATAATCCGGGTGGACCGGGCGCACCGTTTGCTCGGCCATGTGGACCAGCCGCACCGGACGCCCGAACAGCGCGGACAGCCATGCTGCGGCGGCGGGGCCGGCATCCTGGCCGATCACCTCGTCTCCCCACACGCGCACCGGCCGTTCGGGAGCGCCCGACAGCGGCACCGGCACGTCCAGTTCGCTTGCGGCATCGACGCCGGGCGCGCGATGGCGCAGGCGCAGCCCGTGCTCGGTCGGCTGTGCCGAAACCAGCGCCATCGCCGGCAATTCGCGGCGGGTAAGGAAGCGGCCGTCCTCGCGCACCATCATCCAGCGCCGGTCGCCTTCCAGCCCGCGCGACGTGACCATGGCCCGCGTCATGGCCTCTCCGCCCATCGACTTGACCGGGTAGCGATGCAGGGAAACCACTTTCATTCCGCGCGCGTCCATATCCAGGTGCCCGAAATCGCCATGACTGCCGCCGGGATCAGCACCCAGGGCCAGCCGGCGGTCAACGCTGTGATGCCCACGCTAATCGCCATGGCAAGCAGCGCCGCCTGCTTGGCCCGGCGCGAAATGGCGCGGCGTTCACGCCACTGGCGCAGCGCGGGGCCGTATTTCGGGTGATCGAGCAGGCGCTGTTCCCACGCCGGATTGCCCTTGGCGAAGCAGAACGCGGCCAGCAGCAGGAACGGCACGGTCGGCAGCAGCGGCAGGAATGCTCCCACCGCCCCGATCGCGACGAAGGCAAGGCCGGCCCCCGTCCAGAGATGCCGGCCCAGCACGGCGCTATCCGGCCGCGATCCGCGCGGCGTGTTCGCGCACCAGCGCGATCATGTTGGGCACGCCCTGCGTCCGGTTGGAGGAAAGCTGGTTCTTCAGGTCGAATGGCGCCAGCCTGCCGGCGATGTCGGTCCCGGCGACGTCCTGCGCCGGCTGGTCCTGCACCGCGGCCAGCACCAGCGCAACGATGCCCTTGGTGATCGCCGCGTTGCTATCCGCCAGGAAATGCAGCTTTCCGGCCCCTTCATTCTCGATGGGATAGACCCAGACGCTGGCCGAGCAGCCGCGCACCAGCGTGGCGTCGGTCTTGAGCGCGTCGGGCATCGGCTCCAGTTCGCGCCCCAGTTCGATCAGCAGGCGATAGCGTTCGTCGCCATCGAGAAACTCGTATTCTTCCAGAATGTCTTCAAGGCTGCGCATCAACTGTCTTGCCGTCCACGGTCCGTCTTGCGCGCCGGGATAGGCGCAGGACCGTTACAGGTCCACCCCGCTTGCGATTGCTTCCAGCTTGCGGATGCGCTCCTTGAGATCGGCCACTTCGATCAGGCCGACCGCCGGAATCTCGCCGTGGCGATGCTGCAGCTCCAGCCGCTTGAACGCCAGCCAGCCGTTCCAGGCGCGCAGCAGCGCGGCGGCGACAATGACAAGGCCCACCAGCGCGGCGGCTGCGATCAGGGTGGGATCGGTGAACAGAGTCGTGTCCGGCATCTTGGTTCTCCGGTAGGGCGGGCGCCTCAGCGGTCGCGCAGCGCCTCGATCTCGCTGGCCAGACGGCGCGTATCGTGCGCCTGGCTGGTGCTGGCGTCGGTCACGATCCGCTCCACCACTTCCAGCCGCTTGCGCAGGGTTTCCACCTCGCGCTCCAGTTCGGCGGTATAGGCGGCATCGGCGGGCGGGCCGGCGCGAAACTCTTCGCCGTCACGCGCGCGATGATCATAGCCGTGGCGATGCATCCACATCCGGGCAAACATGATGATGGCGACGGTGGCGACCAAGGCGGTCCCGAAACTCATGGGCGTATTTCCTTGTACCTGCGGTTGAATACCTCAGTGGACTTCGGTTTCGCGCAACGCCTCGATCCGCAGCGCGAGGTCTGTGCCGGAATCGGTGACGAGCCGCTCCAGCACGCGCACGCGCTGTTCCAGCCGCTCGTTGTGCGCGATGTATTGCGCGGTCTTTTCCGCCGTCTGGCGCGAAAGCAGTTCCATTTCCCGTTCCTTGAACGCCAGGCGGCGCTTGTAGAGGTCCGAGACGATGCCGAGCGTGACGGGCAGGCCGATAACGATGCCCAGCGCGGCGAGAAAGACCGATGGCATCATGGCCGCAACTCCGGCCGGGCCAGGGCTTCGGCGGCCAGGATGCCGGCGCCGTCGGAACGAAGCGCCTCGATCTGCGCGGCCACGTCATAGCTCTTGTCGGTGACGATGCGTTCCAGCACGCGAACCCGCTCCTCCAGCGCCTTGACCTGCGCCGCGGTGGCGCCGTCGCCCTGCACCGCGCCCGCTTCCACTTCACGGATGCGCAGTTCGGCCATGCGGCGCTTGTGGCGCGTGACGATGGCCACGATCGGGATGCTAAGCGCCACGATCGGTATCGAAATCGGATCGAACATCGGTCATTTTCCCCTCAACGCTGCCCCGGAATGACCGGATTTCAGCGCAATTTCTCGATCTCGGCCGAAAGGCGCGGATTGCTGCTGACATAGAAGCTTTCCACTTCGGCCAGCCGGCGGTCGATATCGCGGAACTGGGCGCGGACTTCGCGGGCGGTGCGCGCCGGCGACTGGCGGACACCCTGCCAGAACTTCTGCTCCTGCCGGTCGCCGTAAAGGTAGCCGGGCTTCTTTTCGGACAGGAAGCCGAGCGCCAGGTAAACGAAGGGCAGGAAACCGAGGCCGCAGAACGTCAGCACCACGAAGCCCAGCCGGACCCACAGCACGTCCACGCCGGTGTAATCCGCGATGCCTGCGCAAACACCCATGAACTTCCCGTTAACCTTATCCCGGTAGAAGCGGGTTCGTGGACTATTCACTTCGACATCCCCTTCTTTTCGGCGAGCATGCGATCAAGCTCTCGCAGCTGCTGGTTGTCTGTTTCGCGATCGTGCTGAATGCGCGCGGGGCGGAATTCCGGATTGTCGGACGCTACCAGCCGCTCCACCGTATCCATCCGCTCGTCCAGGCGGCGCGCCAGCTGGTACAGTTCGTCCAGCAGCGCCTCGTCGCCCGTGGTCAGCGTGGCGGCGGTCTTCCAGCGGGTTATGTAGTGAAGGATGATCCAGGGTAACCCGACGAAGATTCCCAGGATCGCAACAAGCGGGATGAGCACCTCTTCCATGGATCAGTTGCCTTTCGCCAACGCGCGCTTCATCGCTTCGAGTTCCTCATCCACCTTGTCCTGCCCGGCCAGCGCGGCGATCTCGTCCGCAAGGCTCGGCGCCTTGCCATCGGCCAGGTTCAGCGCATCGGCACGGCCTTCGGCATAGTCGACGCGGCGTTCGAGCTGGTCGAACCGGGCAAGCGCCTCATCGACGCGCTCGTTGGTGAGCAGGCTGCGCAGGCGGACGCGGTTCTCGGCGCTTTCCAGCCGCGCGGCGATCGCCGTCTGGCGGCTGCGCGCTTCGCGCAAACGGGTCTGGAGCTTCTCGATGTCCTGCTCGTAGGCGCGCATCGCGTCGTCGAGGACGCCGATCTCGGCCTTGAGCTGTTCGGCCATGTCGGTCGCCTTGTTCTTCTCGACCAGGGCGGCGCGGGCCAGATCCTCGCGATCCTTGCTGAGCGCGAGCTGGGCCTTTTCCGACCAGTCGGCCTGGAGCCGTTCCAGCTTCCCGACGTGCCGCTGCATCTCCTTCTGATCGGCGATGGTGCGCGCGGCGGAGGCCCGCACTTCGACAAGCGTCTCCTCCATCTCCATGATGATCATCCGGATCATCTTGGCAGGATCGTCCGCCTTGTCCAGCAAGTCGTTGAAATTGGCAGCAATAATATCGCGCGTCCGCGAAAAAATGCCCATCAGGTTGACTCCGTTGGTGAAGATGGGACGCGATTGGCCATTCGCGTCCTGGAAACGGGTGTTGGCGCGCAGCGCATCCAGCTCCGCATCGAAGCGGGACGCGCGCGACCCTTCCGGTCGTACCGGGGTCAGGTCTTCGGTCACGCCAGTTCGCCGGTAATCGCGGCGCTGGAGGCCAGCACCTGCGGCGCGGCCTGAATCTGCTGGGTCAGTGCGAAGCAGTTGAGAGCCAGCATCGCGCCAATGCTGGCGAGCGCTGCGCGGCCGAGCTTGGTCGAAAAGAAGCGGGCGGTGTACATCTGCATTCTCCGTGAAAGCGTGGCCGAAGATACCGGGCCAGTGCGTTTGTTCACCTTTCAGCAAGCCGCGTGCCAAACCGCGGGAATCCCGGAAATCCGCCATTTTCACACCCGCGCCGCACCTATGACATGGCATCCGTTGCCTTGATTTGGTGAAATATGCTAAAACTTGGCCATGGATCGGGAAGTTCAGTTCATCGGCCAGTCCGGCGCGTTTCTTGACGCCGTCGAACGCGCCAGCCGCGCCGCGCCCATGCGCCGTCCCGTGCTGGTGATCGGCGAGCGCGGCACCGGCAAGGAACTGATCGCCGAAAGATTGCACCGCCTGTCGACCCGCTGGCAGGAGCCGCTGATCACCCTGAACTGTGCTGCACTGCCAGAAACCCTTATAGAAGCTGAACTTTTTGGCCACGAAGCCGGTGCCTTCACCGGCGCGACGCGCGCCCGCGCCGGCCGTTTCGAGGAAGCGGACAAAGGCACGCTTTTTCTCGACGAACTGGCGACTTTATCGATGAGCGCGCAGGAAAGGCTGCTGCGCGCGGTCGAATATGGCGAAATCACGCGGATCGGCGCCTCGCGTCCGGTGCGCGTGGACGTCAGAATCGTCGCCGCGACCAACGAAGACCTCCCAAAAGCCGCGGAAGAAGGCCGTTTTCGCGCCGATTTGCTCGATCGGCTGAGTTTCGAGGTCATTACCCTGCCCCCGCTGCGCGTGCGCGAGGGCGATATCGCGGTTCTGGCCGATTACTTCGGACGGCGCATGGCCGCCGAGCTGCACTGGGATTCCTGGCCCGGCTTTGCCCCCCACGCGGCGCGGCAGCTGGAAGACTATGCGTGGCCCGGAAACGTCCGCGAGTTACGTAACGTAATCGAGCGCGCGGTCTATCGCTGGGACGATTCTGGCGCCCCGATCGCGCATATTCAGTTCGATCCGTTCGAAAGTCCGTGGAAGCCGGCGTCACTGCCGCGCATCGCGAAGGCCCCGTCGCCCGCGCCGGCAGCCTCGCCAAGAACGGCACAAGATTTTGATTTTATTGACGATCTTCGCGGCGCCGTGGACGCGCATGAGCGCGCGATCCTGGAACACGCGCTCGGACGGCACCGCTACAACCAGCGCCAGACCGCAAAAGCGCTGGGCCTGAGCTACGATCAGCTCCGGCACTGCCTGAAGAAGCACGGTCTGCTCGAAAAGGGCGATTAGTTACGTAACGAAATGGATTTTGTTACGTAACAATAGGCCATTTCATCACGTAACGCGCGCTGCCAGACCCGCCAGCGGCGAAATCGGTTCCCCCCTGCCTGTACGATGTTCTAAGCCGCCGCCATGTCGCTCACCCGCCTCACCTTGCGTCATTTTCGCAACCACGTGGCGACGCGCCTGGAAGAAACACGCGATTTCAATATCTTGGTCGGCGAGAATGGCGCCGGCAAGACCAACGTGCTCGAAGCGGTCTCGCTGCTGGCGCCCGGACGCGGTTTGCGCCGGGCGCAGCCCGCCGAAATGGCCGGGCGCAGCGGCGATGGAGGCTTCGCCGTGGCGGCGGAACTGGAAGATGGCGCGGTCGCGCTCGGCACGGCCAGCACGGCGGATGCTCCAAACCGCCGGAATGTAAGGATAAATGGCGCGGAAGGGCCGGCCGCGCGGCTGGCCGAATGGCTCTCCATCACCTGGCTGACCCCGGCCATGGACCGCCTCTTCGCCGAAAGCGCGGGCGGACGGCGCCGCTTCCTCGATCGGCTGGTGCTGGCGCGCCTGCCCGGACACGCCCGAAATGCCGGCCGTTACGAGACGGCGTTGCGCGAACGCAACCGCCTGCTGGCCGATCCGGACGATCCCGATCCGCTGTGGCTGGACGCGCTCGAGAGCCAAATGGCTGAAAACGGAGCATTAGTTGCTGCGGCCCGGCGCGATCTGGTGGCGGACCTGACGCGCGCCATCGCGGTGCTGCCGGAGCAGCCTTTCGCCCGTCCGGCGCTCGAATATGCCTCCGAAACGCCTTCGGACGGCGAAGAATTGCGCATTTTGTTACGTAACAATCGCCGCCGAGACCGTGCGGCGGGGCGCAGTTTGACCGGTCCGCACCGCGATGACCTGGCCGTGACCCTCGCCGCCAAGCAATCGCCCGCCGCGGACTGCTCCACGGGCGAGCAAAAGGCCATGCTCATTGCGATTGTGCTGGCCCACGCACAGCTCACTGCCGGCGAACGGCCCCGCCTGCTGCTGCTGGACGAGATCGCCGCGCATCTCGATCCGCTGCGCCGCGCGGCACTGTTCGAGCGGTTGGCGGCATCGGGCGCGCAAGTGTGGATGACCGGCACCGAACTCGCCCCGTTCGAGGAAATCGCAGGCGGCAGCGCGGTGTGGCGCGTGGCGGACGGCGTGGCCACGCGCGCCTGATCAGGCCCCGTGCCTGTCCTCCGCCGCCTTCAGCGCCTTCGCCACATCGCCCTGCGTGGCCACCACGATGCGATCGATTCCTTGCGCGTTGGGGTGGATATTATCGCTCAATAACAACGCCTTGTTCCCGATCACGGGTTGCAGGAAGAACGGCACCAGCGGCACGTCGTACTTCTTCGCCAGCGCCGGCCAGATCGGGTTGAACGCCCGTGTGTAGTCCGCCCCCATGTTGGGCGCGGCGAGCATTCCGGTGAGCATCGCGGGCAACCCGCGCTTCTTCAATTCGGCCAGGATCGCATCGAGATTGGCGCGGGTTTCGGCCGGTGGCAGCCCGCGCAGCATGTCGTTGCCGCCCAGCCCCACCAGCACCAGCGCGGGCTTTACGGGCTGGTTGTCGAGCGTGAACGCCAGCCGTTGCAAGCCGGCCGCCGTGGTATCGCCGGAGACGCCCGCGCCCACCACTTTCACCGGCGTTCCCGCCGCGTTGAGCGCCACCTGCAGCTTCGCCGGATAGCTCTCGTCCTGCCGGAGCTGGTATCCGGCGTAGAGGCTGTCGCCGAACGCCAGGATCACCGGGGCGTTGGCGGGAACGGGCGCGGCCGAAACCGCCGTCGTTGGGGACGCAGAAGGCTCTGAATCCGCAGTCTTTTCGCCCGAACAGGCGGCCAGCGACAGGACAAGGGCGATAACGAGCGGGAAACGGCGCATGGGGGCTTTCTGGATCGGACGGCACAGGTTGCGAAGCGCAACCAATCTATGCCACTCCTGCGCGGTGACAAGCACCTCTCCGATCATCTCCGCCCGCAACCTGACCCTCCATCTCGGCTCCGGCGAGGGCCGCGTCGACATCCTGCGCGGCATCGACCTCACCGTCGGTGCGGGCGAGATGCTGGCGCTGCTCGGCCCCTCCGGATCGGGCAAAAGCTCGCTTCTGGCCGTGCTCGCGGGGCTGGAACGCGCCAGCGGCGGCGCGCTGGAGGTGGCCGGCGCCGATTTCACCGCGCTCGACGAGGACGGCCTTGCTGCCGCGCGCCGCGGGCGAATCGGCATCGTCCTGCAGGCGTTTCACCTCCTGCCGACGATGACCGCGCGCGAAAACGTCGAAACGCCGATGGAACTGGCGGGCATGGCCGGGGCCGAAGCGCGGGCGGAGGCCGAACTCGCCGCCGTGGGGCTGGGCCACCGCCTGAATCACTATCCGGCGCAGCTTTCCGGAGGGGAGCAGCAGCGCGTCGCCATCGCCCGCGCGCTGGCGCCGCGCCCGGCGATCCTGTTCGCGGACGAGCCGACCGGCAATCTTGACGCGGCGACCGGCGCGGCGGTGGCGGACCTGCTGTTCCAGCGCGCGCGGGAAGCCGGGGCGACGCTGATCATGGTCACGCACGACGAGGCGCTGGCCGCCCGCTGCGGCCGCGTGGTGCGGCTCGCCGATGGCGAAATCGCTTCGGATTCAACACGATGACGGCAGGCCGGATGGGCTGGGGCACCGCCTGGCGGCTGGCCCGGCGCGGGCTCGACTGGCGCTTTCGTGGCCTGCGGCTGCTGCTCGTCTGCCTGGTGCTGGGCACCGCCGCGCTGGCCGCGATCGGCACGCTGACCGGCGCGATCGAGCGCGAATTGACCAGCCGGGGCCGCGTGCTGCTGGGAGGCGACCTGCAATTCACGCTGGCGCAACGCGGGGCGTCGGACGCCGAAATGGCGGCGATGCGCGCGCTGGGCACGGTTTCGGCCGGCACGCGACTGCAGGCGATGGCCCGGCTGCCGCAGGGCGACGACGTGGCCGTTCCGGTGGAGCTGAAAGCGGTGGACGCGCGCTGGCCGCTCTATGGCGCGCTCACGCTGGAAGGCGGCCGCCGGGCCGGCGCCCCCACCGGCATGACCGCGTGGATCGCCCCCGGCGTGGCCGACCGGCTGGGCGTGACAGCCGGCGGAAAACTGCGGATCGGCGATGCCCTGCTGACCATCGGCGGGGTGATCGCGGACGAGCCAGACCGGCTTTCCGAAGGGTTCTCGCTTGGCCCCACCGTGATCGTCAGCCCGGAGGCGCTGGCCGCTTCGGGGCTGGTCCAGCCCGGATCGATGATCCGCGCGAAATACCGCGTCCGCCTGCCCGCCGGTGGCGCGGCCGCCGATCCGCAAGCGCTGGCCGATGCTTTCACCGCGCGCTTCCCCGTGGCCGGGTTCGAGGCGCGCACGCGCGACAAGGCATCGCCGGGGCTGGACCGCTTCGTCGGGCGCATGGGGCAGTTCCTGGTGCTGGTGGCGCTGGCGGCGCTGTCGATCGCCGGGATCGGCATCGGCAACGGCGTGTCCTCCTATCTCGAAGCGCGACGCGGCAGCATCGCCACGCTCAAGATTCTCGGCGCGGAAAGCCGCGATATTGCAAGAATTTACCTGCTGCAGATGGCCGTCGCCTCGGCCATCGCCATAGCGGCGGGCCTGCTGATCGGCGTGGCCACCACGCCGCTGCTGGGCCGCGCGCTTTCCGGCCTGCTGCCGGTGGAAGCGGGGGTGGTGATCGACGCGAAGGCACTGCTGCTCGCCGCCGCCTATGGCGCGCTGATCGCGCTGACCTTCGCCGCGCCGCCGCTGGTCCGCGCGCGCGAATTCCCGGCGATGGCGCTGATGCGCGCGCGGGTCAGTCCGCTGCGGACGCGGTGGCGCGCGGCGCTGCGCACGATGGGCCTGCCGGTCGGGCTGGGGCTGGCCGGTATCGCCACGCTGGCGATCGCGACCGCGCCGCAGAAGGAACTGGCGGCGGGCTTTCTTGGCGGCGCGGCGGCGCTGTTCGGGCTGCTGGCGGCGCTGGGGTTGGGCCTGGCGCGGCTCGCCGCGCGGCTGCCCCGTCCGCGCGGGGCGATCGCGCGCATGGCGCTGGCCAACCTGCACCGCCCCGGCGCGCAGACCGGCGCGCTGGTGGTGGCGCTGGGTTTCGGCCTTTCCGCCTTCGTGCTGCTGGCGGCGGTGGAAACCAGCCTCGATGCCAATATCGCGCGGCGCGTGCCCGATCGCGCGCCCGATTACTTCGTGCTCGACGTGCCGCGCGATGGCCTTGCCCGGTTCGAAACGGTGGTGCGCCGCGCCGCGCCCGGCGCGACGATCCGCACCGTGCCCGCGCTGCGCGGCACGATCGTCGCCTATGGCCCGCAAGACCGGATGGTGCGCGTGGCCGATCTCAAGGACCTGCCCGAGAACGCCTGGGCGCTGCGCGGCGACCGGGGGCTGACCTATGCCGAGACAGTGCCGGAGGGGAACACCCTCACCGCCGGGCAGTGGTGGCCGAAGGACTATGCCGGCGAACCGCTGGTCTCGGTCGACGCGGACCTCGGCAAGGCGCTGAACCTGAAGCTGGGCGACCGGATCACGGTGGGCCTGCTGGGCGTGGAGCGCACCGCCACGATCGCCTCGTTCCGGCAAATCGACTGGGAAAACATGGGCTTCAACTACGTGCTGGTGTTCAGCCCCAACGCCATTGCCGATGCCCCGCACAACCTGGCCGCCACGATCGAACTGCCCCACGCTGCGAAATCGGCGGGCGTGCGCCGTGCGATCCTGTCGGGCCTCGTCCGCGCGCTGCCATCGAGTTCGGTAGTCGAGATCGGCCCCGTGCTGAACCAGGCGCGCGACATCCTCTCGCAGATGGGCACGGCGATCCTCGCCGCCGCGAGCGTCGCCATCCTGGCCGGCATGGCGGTGCTGGCCGGCGCAATCGCCGCCGCGCGCGAGAGGCGGCAGTACGACAACGTGATCCTGCGCGTGCTGGGCGCCAGCCGGCGGCAATTGCTCACGCTGATCCTCGCCGAATACGCGCTGCTCTGCGCGGTGCTGGCCGTGATCGCGCTGGCGCTGGGCTGCGGCGCTGGCTGGCTGGTGATCGTGCGCCTGTTCGATTTCGCGTGGATGCCTGGCTGGACGCGCATTCTGGCCGTGCTGGGGGCCGGGGTCGCGCTGGTGCTGGTGCTGGCGCTGGCCGGTTCGCTGAGCCTGCTCCGCACGCGCCCGGCACAAGCCTTGCGCGAGCTTTAGGGCATGACATCCGTTCGTCATTGCGAACGCACGTGAAGCAATCCAGAGTCCCGCGTGCGGCTCTGGATTGCCGCGGGGCTTCGCCCCTCGCAATGACGATGCTACCCCCTTTCACAGGTGACCCATGGATTTCGACGACCAGATGCGCCGCTATTTCGGCACCACCGAGCTGGAGGCGCTGACGCCGGCCGCGCTGGAAAGCGGGAAGGAGCGGCTGGCGGTCGAGTTCGGGCTGGAGACGGACCGGGGCCGGCGCTTCGCGATATGGGCGCTGATGCACATCCTGGGCAACGCGCCTGATCTCGATGTCGCGTTCAAGGACCCGGCGGACCAGGATATCGCCCGCGATTTCATGGACATGCTGGCGCAGGCGAACGGCGGTTAGGGTCAAGACCCATTACCGGCCGCGATAGGCGGGGACGCCCTGGTCGGGCAGCCACAGCCCTTCCGGCGGCGCGCCGGACTGCCAGAACACGTCGATCGGGATGCCGCCGCGCGGATACCAGTAGCCGCCGATGCGCAGCCAGCGGGGGCGCATCTCGTCGAACAGGCGCTGGCCGATGCCGACGGTGACATCCTCGTGGAAGCCGTTGTGATTGCGGAACGATCCGAGAAACAGCTTGAGCGCCTTCGATTCCACGATGGTTTCGCCGGGGGCGTAATCGATCACCAGATGCGCGAAATCGGGCTGGCCGGTGACCGGGCAGAGCGAAGTGAACTCGGGCGCGGCGAAGCGCACGAGATAGAGCGCGCCGGGGCGCGGGTTGGGCACATAGTCCAGCACCGCCTGTTCGGGCGAGGCTGGCAGCGTGCTCGTCTGGCCGAGGTGGAGGGGTCCGTTTGCAGCCATGGGGCCTTCCTTGGGAACTAGGTCTATGGCCGCAGCCCATGCACCCGCCGTCGAACAAGGGCAAGCCGGCGGATTGCCTCGCGCGGGCAAGGCGCTATTCAGGCGCGCTTGCGTTCCGCTGGCGCACGAAGCGGCGGACACACGGCAAGACCATACGGATGGGACGAATGACGGCAGGGTTCAAGGGCGGTAGACGGTGGAAACGCGCGGTGGCCGGGGCGGCGATGGCGCCGGCGATCGTGGCGGCGCTGCTGGCGCACGGCCCGGCCGCGCGGGCGCAGCAGGACTACCAGTTGCCCAGCGCCACGCCAACGCCCACCCCGCCGCCCCGCGCCGCCGGACCGGTGGCGGAAGGCGCGCCGCCGCCCACGCCGGTCGCCTCGCCAACCGGAACGCCGCCCATCATCGTGCTACCGACACCGCGCGCTACGCCCAGGCCCGCCGCATCCCCATCCCCCGCAGCAGACCGGCGCGCCCCACCCGAGGCGCGCGCGCCGGAAACGCGATCGGCAACGCCTTCTCCCACCCCCTCCCTCACGCCCTCCCCGGCCGCTTCGGCAACACCGGAGCCGCTGCCCGAAGCTGCGGCCTCCGCCGTGCCCGAACCCGAAACCGCGCCTTCCGGGGCGCCCGTGGCCAGCACGCCGGATACCGGCAGAACGGCCGGCGGATGGCTGTGGTGGATCGGCGGCGGCGCGCTGGCGCTCGCGGTGCTGGCGCTGGCTGCCTGGGCGCGACGGCGGCGGCCAGCCGCTCCGGACGAGCCGGCGGAAGTGCAGGAGGCAGAGGCGGAGAGCGCGCCTTCGGTTGCAGCGATGCCGGTCCCCCGCCCCGCGCCAACGCCCCTTCCGCCGCCGCCTGCGCCCGCACCTTCCCCCGTGGCGCCCGCAGCCGCTCGTGGCCTCGTGCTGACACTTGAAGCGGTGCGGCTGGGCGCGACGCTGGTCAACACCACGCTTGCCTATCGCCTGACCGCGACCAACGCCGGGCCGGACGCGCTGAGCGACATCGCGATCAGCGGCGACATGATCGCGGCGCACGCCTCGCGCTCGATGGAAGAACAACTCGGCATCGCCGGGCCGGAACTGCCGCCGATCGGCCGCATCGAACGGCTGGGGCCGGGCGAAAGCGCCGTTCTGGAAGGCGAATTCCGCCTGCCGCTGGCCGCGGTCACGCCGATTCGCCATGGCCAGGCGCAGCTTTTCGTGCCGGTGGCGCGGTTCGATGCCTGGGCCAGCGACAGCGCGCACCGCGCCGTTTCGGCGCGGGCCGCGTTCCTGGTCGGGCAGGATAACGCTACGGCATCCGACCGTCTCCAGCCGTTCCGGCTCGACCTTGGTCCGCGCGTGTGGGACGCGATCGGGCAGCGCGCGCTCGAAATACCCGAAACGCTCTGAATCGTTCGTTTTTCAGTCTCGACGCGTCTTGGCCGCCTGCCTAAGTATAAGGGGAATCCGCGATAGACGGATCACCCATGCAGGCAGGAACAACCACGATGGATCCCTTGGTCTCGACCCAGTGGCTCGCGGACGAAATTGGCGCGAGCGATTTGCGCATCGTCGACGCGAGCGCGTTTCTTCCCGAGCAGAAACGCAATCCCGCGCTGGAATACGAAGCCTGCCATATTCCCGGCGCGGTCTTCATGGACCTGGCCAATCTGGTCGACACCACTGCGCCGGTGCCCAACACCCTGCCATCGGCCGAAAAGTTCGCCAGCCGGATGCAGAGCCTGGGGCTGGGCGACGGCAGCCGCATCGTGCTCTACGATGACAGCCCGGTGAAAAGCGCCACGCGCGCCTGGTTCATGCTGACCATGTTCGGGGCGCAGAACGTCGCGCTGCTCGATGGCGGCATCGCCAAGTGGAAGGCCGAGAGCCGCCCCTGCGCGCAAGGGCGAGAAACGCTGCGGCACCGCCACTTCACGGTGTGGAGCGACGAAAGCCACGTCCGCTCCAAGGCCGACGTGCTGCGCAACCTGAAGGACCGGCGCGAACAGGTGGTCGACGCGCGCGGCGCCGGGCGCTTTACCGGCGAACAGAAGGAAACCAACCCGGCGCTGGCCAGCGGGCACATCCCCGCCTCGCGCAACGTGCCCTATGCCAGCCTGTTCCGGCCCGACGGCACCTGGAAAAGCCCCGACGAGATTCGCGCGCTGTTCGACGCGGCCGGAGTGGACCTGTCGCGCCCGCTGATCAGCTCGTGCGGATCGGGCATGACCGCCAACGTCCTGATCTTCGCGCTGCACCTGATCGGCAAGGACGACGTCTCGCTCTACGACGGCAGCTGGTCCGAATGGGGCGCCGATCCGGCGACGCCGAAGGAAACCGGGCCGCAGCCCGCCGTGCAGCCGGCCTGAACCTGCCCGCCTGATCTTGCCTGCCTGATCTTGGCCGCCTGAACTGGCGCCTCGAAAGCCCGCGCAAGGTTTGCTAGGGGCCAGCGATGAGCAGCACGCGCGACGATCGTCCCCTGAAGCCCGCCACCCGCCTCGCCGCCGCCGGCCGGCGGCCCGAATGGACCGGCACCGCCGACCAGCCGGGCGCGGTGGTCAGCCCGCCGGTATGGCGCGCCAGCACCCATCTCTACCCCGACATGGCCGCGCTGCGGCAGGGCGGCGCGCGCAACGAGGACGGGCGGTTCTATTACGGACGCCGCGGCGCGCCGACGCAATGGGCGCTGTGCGAGGCGCTGACCGAACTGGAGCCGGGCGCGGCCGGCACGGTGCTCTATCCCTCGGGCGTGGCCGCCATTGCCGGCGCGCTGCTGACGGTGCTGCGCCCCGGCGACGTGCTGCTGCTGACCGACAACGCCTACGAGCCCAGCCGCGCGATGGCGCGCGGACTGCTGCGCGATTTCGGCGTGGAAACGCGCTGGTTCGATCCGTGCGACACCGTCGCGTTCGAGGCGGCGATCTGCGAACGGACGCGCGCCGTGCTGCTCGAATCGCCCGGCAGCCTGACCATGGACGTGCAGGACGTGCCCGCCATGGCCGCGATCGCCCGTGCGCGCGGGATCGTCACCGTGTTCGACAACACCTGGGCCGGGCCGCTTGGTTTTCCGGCGCTGGAACGAGGCGTGGACATCACGGTGATGTCGCTGACCAAGCACGTCGGCGGCCATTCCGACGTGATGATGGGCAGCGCTGCGGCCGGGGCGGAGTGGTACCGCAAGCTGCGGCTGCGCGCGCAGGGGCTGGGGCAGGTCGTCTCGCCCGACGACGCGGCGCTGGTGCTGCGGGGCCTGCGCAGCATGAACGTGCGGCTCGACCGCGAGACCGCAAGCGCGCTGGCCATCGCGCAATGGCTGGAAACGCGGCCCGAAGTGGCGCGGGTGCTGTGCCCGATGCTGCCGGGATCGCCGGGGCATGATCTGTGGACGCGCGATTTCACCGGGGGCTGCGGCCTGTTCAGCTTCGTGCTGAAAGGCGGCACCAGCGCGGCGCGCGACGCGCTGATCGATGCGCTGGCGCTGTTCGGCATCGGCTATAGCTGGGGTGGCTTCGAAAGCCTGGCAACGCCGGTCGATCCCGCCAGCATCCGCACCGCCTCCGCCTGGCCGCTGCCGGGCATGGACGCCGCCGACCGCTTCGGCGTGCGCCTGTCGATCGGGCTGGAAGACGCCGGCGACCTTATCGCCGACCTGGAAGCCGGGCTGGCGGCCTGGGCGGCGGCGCTGTGATGCTCAATTCCGCCATGCTCGCCACGGTCATGTCCGATTCCGCCGTCCACGGGCAGGTCGTGCACGGCTGGGCCAAGTTCCGCCGCGATGCGCGCGCGTTCATGGACGTGCTCGACGATTACGGCTTCGACATCGGGCACTATCACATCTCGGTGTTCAACGCCGCGAAGATGGTGCTGGTGGTCGTGGCGATGTTCATGATCGCGCGGCTGGGCAGCCGGATCGCGCGGCATCTGTTCTCGCGCATGACAAGCCTCGACAGCGCGCAGCAGGTGCTGGGCGAAAAGCTGGTTTCGCTGGCGGTGTGGGTCTTCGCCTTCCTGCTCGGCATCGACCTGCTGGGCATCAGCCTGACCGCGCTGACGGTCTTTTCCGGCGCGTTCGGCCTTGCCATCGGCTTCGGCCTGCAGAAGACCTTCGGCAACCTAATCGCCGGGATCATCCTGCTGATGGACCGCTCGATCAAGCCGGGTGACGTGATCGCGGTGAACGACGGCAAGGGCAGCAGCTTCGGGCAGGTCCGCAAGATCGGCATCCGCGCGGTCTCCGTCGCCACGCGCGACAACCGCGAATACCTGATTCCGAACGAAAACCTGATGACCAGCCAGGTCGAGAACTGGTCCTATTCCTCGCGCGAGGTCTCGATCCAGATCCCGGTGGGCATCGCCTATGGCAGCGACATCGATCTGGCCGAACGGCTGATGCTGGAAGCCGCGCGCGGGGCGAACCGGGTGCTGGCCGACCGACCGCCCGGCGTACTGCTCAGCGCCTTCGGCCCCAATTCGATCGACATGGTCATCGTGTGCTGGATCGGTGATCCGGAAGAGGGCGTGGGCAACGTCCGCTCCGAAGTGCTCAAGCGGGTGTGGCACCTGTTCCGCGAGAACGGCATCGAGATCCCCTATCCCCAGCAGGACGTCTCGCTCAAGGATTCGCCAGGCCTGCGCCGGCTGGCCGATGCGCTGGCGGCGCGGCATGAGGCGTGCGATCCGCCCCAAACCGGCCCCGCGCAGTGAAGCGGCAGGGCGGGATAGTTCGCCCCTAAAGTTCGCCCCTAAAGTTCGCCTAGGCCGCCCCCAAACCATTCTCGCTGGTGCGAAAGGGCGGGGGCGCCCATCTGGCCCTCATGAAGAATCCCGCCCCCACTCCCGGAACGGTCTATCTGGTCGGTGCCGGCCCCGGCGATCCCGACCTGCTGACGCTGCGCGCCGCGCGGTTGCTGATGCGCGCCAAAGTGGTGGTGCATGACGGGCTGGTCGATCCTGCCGTGCTGGCCATGGCGCCGCGCGGCGCGCGGTTCGTCTCGGTGGCCAAGCAGCGCTCCCGCCACACGATGAAGCAGAGCGACATCAACGCCCTGCTGGTGCGCGAGGCGCGGCAAGGGCACGACGTGGTGCGGCTGAAAGGCGGCGATCCGTTCGTGTTCGGGCGCGGCGGCGAGGAAATGGAAGCCTGCGAGGCCGCCGGCGTGCCGGTGGAAGTGGTCCCCGGCGTCAGCGCGGCGCTGGGCGCGGCGGCGGCGGCGCGCATCCCGCTGACCCATCGCGAGAACGCCAGCATCGTCAGCTTCGTGGCCGGCCAGTGCAAAGGGTTATCCGACCAGAACTGGGCGGGCCTTGCCGGCGTGGGCCGCACGCTGGTGATCTACATGGGCGTCGCCACCAGCGAGGCAATCGCGGAGAAGCTGATCGCGGACGGGCTTGCGCCCACCATGCCGCTGGCCGTGGTCGAGAACGCGGCGCGGCCAGACATGCGCGTGCTGCGCGGGCCGCTCGCCGGCCTGGGCGATCTGGTCGCGCGCGAAAAGGTCAAGAGCCCGGCGCTCATCATCATCGGTGAGGTCGCGGCGCGGGGAGAAACGATGGAACTTGCGAAGATGGCCCGGGCGGCCGGGGAGACGGTGCTGTGAAAGTCCTGACCGGCAACGATCTCAAGACCGGGGACGTGATCTGGTGGACCGGCGAAGGCTGGTCGCGCCACGTCAACGATGCGGTGGACGCGGGGGAACACCCCGAAGCGATCCTCGCGCGCGAGGAAGCCGCGCAGCGCGTGGTCGGCTCCTACGCCATCGACGCATCGGTGACCGGCGAAGGCGTGCGCCCCGCGCATATCAAGGAACGCATCCGCGCGCTTGGCCCCACCGTCCGGCTCGACCTTTCCCTCAAGCCCGCCGACCCCGCCGCCGGCAACTGGGTGATCTGACATGTACCAGTATGACCAGTACGACCAGGCCATGGTCGATGCCCGCGTCGCGGAGTTCCGCGACCAGGTGAGCCGCCGCCTGGCCGGGGAAATGACCGAGGACCAGTTCAAGCCGCTGCGCCTGAAGAACGGCCTTTACCTCCAGCTGCACGCCTACATGCTGCGCGTGGCGATACCCTATGGCACGCTCAATTCCGCGCAGATGCGGATGCTGGGCGATATCGCCGACAAGTACGACCGCGGCTATGGCCACTTCACCACGCGCCAGAACATCCAGTACAACTGGATCAAGCTGGAAGACGCGGGCGACATCCTGGCCGACCTTGCCAGCGTGGAAATGCACGCGATCCAGACCAGCGGCAACTGCATCCGCAACACCACCGCCGACCAGTTCGCCGGCGCCGCCGCCGACGAGGTCGCAGACCCGCGCCCCTATGCCGAACTGCTACGCCAGTGGTCGACGTTCCATCCGGAATTCGATTACCTGCCGCGCAAGTTCAAGGTCGCCATCATCGGGTCCGACACCGATCGCGCGGCGATGAAGCTGCACGACATCGGCATCCAGATCGTGAAGAACGAGGCGGGCGAGATCGGCTGCCGGTTCTACGTCGGCGGGGGCATGGGCCGCACGCCGATGATCGCCCCGGTGATCGGCGATTTCGTGCCGCCGCTGCAGATGATCAGCTACCTGGAAGCGTGCCTGCGCGTGTACAACCGCTATGGCCGGCGCGACAACAAGTACAAGGCGCGGATCAAGATCCTGGTCCACGAGATCGGCGCGGACGAATACCGCCGCCAGGTGGAAGAGGAATTCGCCCATATCCTGACGCTGGGGCTGGAACCGCCGCCGGCCGAGCTGGAGCGGATCAAGGGCTATTTCGCCGATCCGGGCTTCGAGACCGGCCTGTCCGGGGACATCGACCGCAGCGATCCCGATTTCGCGTTGTGGCTGGACCAGAACGTCCATGCGCACAAGCAGCCGGGCTATGCCATCGTCACCATCAGCCTGAAGCCCACCGGCGGCATTCCGGGCGATGCCAGCGCCGACCAGATCCGCCTGATGGCCGATCTCGCCAAGGCGCATTCGTTCGACGAACTGCGCGTGACCCATGCGCAGAACATCGTGCTGCCCCATGTGAAGAAGGCCGATCTTTACGCGCTGTGGCAGAAGCTGGACGCGGCGGGCCTCGCCAGCGCCAACCTGGACCTGATCAGCGACATCATCGCCTGCCCCGGCCTCGATTATTGCAGCCTCGCCAACGCCCGCTCGATTCCGGTGGCGCAGAAGATCAGCGAACGCTTCGCCGATCTGGGCCGCCAGCGCGAACTGGGCGAGCTGAAACTGAAGATTTCGGGCTGCATCAACGCCTGCGGGCATCACCACGCCGGCCACATCGGCATCCTGGGCGTGGACCGCAAGGGCGTGGAGAACTACCAGCTCCTGCTTGGCGGATCGGAAGGCGCGGACACTTCGCTCGGCACGATCACCGGCCCCGGCTTCAACGAGGACGGCATCGTCGATGCGGTGGAGAAGGCTACCGACGTCTATCTGGCCCAGCGCACCGACGGGGAGCGCTTCCTCGATACCTACCGCCGCATCGGCATGGCCCCGTTCAAGGAGGCGATCTATGGTTGAGAACGCGCTGCGTTATCGCGATGACGAACCTGTGGCCGATCCGGCCGTGACCGTGGACGCCTTCGCCGAACAGACCAACGCCTCGGCCGTGCGGATCGAACCGGGCGACGATGCGCGCATCCTGCTGCCGCATCTTGGCCGGTTGAGCCTCGTCGAGGTGAATTTCCCCGCCTACACCGACGGGCGCGGCTATTCGGCGGCGCGCATCCTGCGCGAACACGGCTATGACGGCGAACTGCGTGCGGTGGGCGACGTCCTGCTGGACCAGCTTTCGCACATGCGCCGCTGCGGCTTCGACAGCTTCGCGCCCAATCAGGCGATCGATCGCGCGGCGGCGGACAAGGCGCTGGCTACCTGGCCCGAGGTCTACCAGAAGACGGTCGATGGCCGTGCGGCGATCTGGGCCAAGCGGCACGGGCTGGCCTGACATGGCGGAAACGGCGGCGCGCAAGCAGGATGCCCGGGCGCAGGGCCGGCGCGTCGATCGGATCGACACCGCGCCGCGCTTCACCGAAACCGACGCGATCCGGCTGAACAACCTGTTCCGCGGCAGCGACACGCAGGACATGCTGCGCGGCGTGCTGCGCGACCGGCTGGCCGGCGATCTTGCCGTCGTGTCCAGCTTCGGCGCGGAAAGCGCGGTGCTGCTCCACCTGATCGCGCAGATCGATCCGGCCACCCCGGTGCTGTTCCTCGAAACGCACAAGCATTTCCCGGAAACGGTCGCCTATCGCGACGAACTGGTGGCGCACCTGGGGCTGACCGGGCTGCAGATCGTGGAGCCGGACGCCGAGGTGCTCGCGAAGAAGGACGACAACGGCCTGCGCTGGTCGTGGGACCCGGACGGCTGCTGCGAAATCCGCAAGGTGCAGCCTCTGGCGCAGGCGCTGCTGCACTTCGATGCCTCGATCACCGGCCGCAAGGGCTTCCAGTCCGCCACGCGCGCGGGGCTGCCCCGCTTCGAGATCGATCATTCCGACGCGCAGGGCCGCCTGAAGATCAATCCGCTGGCGAGCTGGACCAAGGACGACCTCGAAGGCTGGATGGACCGGCATGGGCTGCCGCGCCATCCGCTGGTGGCGCTGGGCTACCCCTCGATCGGCTGCGCGCCCTGCACCAGCAAGGTCGCCCCCGGCGAAGACCCGCGGTCGGGCCGCTGGAAGGGCTGGGACAAGACCGAATGCGGCATCCATGTGCCGGGATCGACCGACAGCAGTTCCGGCATCGACGACGTGCCGCCGGGATACGATCCGATCTTCTGATATGCTTCCCAGGGCCAGGGCAGCGCTCAACCGAGCGCGTCCAGCCATTCCGCGATCATGCGGCGCCCGGCGGAAACCGCGCCCGGCCCGTGCGCCTCGTGCGCAGCGCGCAGCGTTTCCGGGCTGTGGCCGGCCGCCGCGACATCGTCCGGCGACTGTTCGATCCAGGCATCGAAGCGGGGGTCCTCGCCCATCTCCGCGTGGAATTGCAGCGCCAGCAGATTGCGCCCGCGCCGGAACGCCTGGTGGCGATAGACGTGGCTCGACGCCAGCAGTTCCACGCCTTCGGGCAGATCGAACGTATCGCCATGCCAGTGCAGCACCGGCACGCCTTCGACATGGCGCAACGGGCTGTCCCCGGCATGGACGCTGACCGGATGGAAGCCCAGCTCCCTGGCGCCGCCGGGATAGACAGCAGAGCCCATGGCGGCGGCGATCATCTGCGCGCCGAAGCAGACGCCCAGCGTGGGCCGGTCCGCTTCCAGCCGCAGCGCCAGCCGGCGCATCTGGCAGCGGATCCACGGGTGGTCCTCGTGTTCATAGACCCCCATCGGGCCGCCCATCATGATGAGCAGGTCGGGTTCGCGCAGATCGAGTGAACCAAAGGCCGGGTCCGACACGTCGATACGGTCGACCGCGTATCCCGCCTGCTCGATCGGGTCTCGATAGCCCGCCACCCCCTCGTGGGGAACGTGGCGAATGATCAGCGCTGTCTTCATCTTGCCTTTGGTCACCCATCCGCAATCTGGTGTCAAAACCCCGTTTCCGGGACCGGACGGCTTACAGGCCGAGCCGGTCCCAGAAGTCGGTCGCCGTGACCGCCGCCGGCCGGGGGCGCCCTTCGCCGCTGTCGCCACGCGCCCATGAGGGATGGGGCAATGGCGGCACGGCGCGGCGGCGCGGAATGCGCGCCAGGGGCGCGGACCGGGACGGGGATGGTGACGACTGGGCTGCTCTCGACATTCGCATTCTCCTGTTCACGGAACACGAAGCTGGCGAGGTCGCCCGGGTTCGTGCGCTTTAGCCGTTGGTGACGCGGAGCAAGCTGACATCCATCAAAAGCCGCGGTCCGGACGGCGAAGGGAGAGGGAAGCGTCGCCCGGACGCCTTATATCTACTTAATCAGTTGAGTTTATCAAGAACAGGCTTGCTTGGGCCGGGCAAAGTCTGGCTTTGCCCAAGCCGATTCCTGCGGAACATGGTTCAGGTGCCACCGCAAACAGCAGGGCTTCGCGGCGCTCTGGCGGGGCAAGCAATGGTAAACAAAGGTCTTTTTCAAGGACATCGCGCGGCCCGCTCTTAACCACTTTTTAGCCAGACCTGGTGTATCCCCATTAAACACAATCCTGCGGAACAACACCGATGGTCTCTGCCGAATATCAACAGGTTGATTTGAGCCAGCGCCGCAAGGCGCGCCGCACACAGGTGGCTGCCGACGCCAAGGTGAGCGGCGACATGCTGGGCAGCGCGCTGTGCAAGATCGTGGACATTTCCACGCACGGATCGCGGATCGAAACCTATTCCGAACTCAGCCCCAACGCCGACATCTGCCTGCGCATTCCGCCGAACATCCTGGTCGATGCCAAGGTGGTCTGGACGAACGGCTATGTTTCCGGTTGCCAGTTCCTCAAACCCATCGCCGAGGACCTGCTGGAAGCCGTTTTCGGCATCCTCCCTCAGGGTCGCGCCCACGCGCATTGACGTCCGACCTTCCCGAGCTTCCTCCCGAGACCCCTCCGGATCACCGTCCGGAGGGGTTTTTGCATGGCGATCGCCGCGAACGGCCGGAAAACGTGCCAAAACGCGAAGGCCCGCCACGCGGGCGGCGTGGCGGGCCAGCTTTCCTCCCCAGGAAAGTTCCGTGCGGGATCAGCGCCCCATCGCGCTGCCGAGCCGGTGGTAGAGGTTCGAGAACTTCACCGATTCCGGCTGGTCCTCGATCGCCTTCAGGTAGTGCAGTACGGCTTCGCGGATCAGCTTGAAGTCCTCGGTCGAGAGGACCGCGCGGGCACGTGCAGGTTCAGCCATGGTGGGTCTCCTTCTTGGATCTTCGGGGCTTGATTGCCGCGAGGATTGCTTTGCCAGTCCGCCGGGGCTTAGGCGGCGAACTGGTTCATCGTGTTGTGGGCGCCGCCGGCCTTGAGCGCGGCTTCCCCGGCGAAGTATTCCTTGTGGTCGTCGCCGATGTCGGAGCCGGCCATGTTCTGGTGCTTCACGCAGGCGATGCCCTGGCGGATTTCCTCGCGCTGGACCTGCTTCACGTAGCCCAGCATCCCCTCTTCGCCGAAATAGCGCTTGGCGAGGTTGTCGGTGCTGAGCGCGGCCGTGTGATAGGTCGGCAGCGTGATGAGGTGGTGGAAGATGCCCGCCTCGCGCGCCGCGTCCTTCTGGAAGGTGCGGATGCGCTCGTCGGCCTCGACGCCAAGCTCGGTGCCGTCGTAGTCCACGCTCATCAGGCGCGCCCGGTCATAGGCGGAAACGTCCTTGCCGGCCGCTTCCCAGGCGTCGAACACCTGCTGGCGGAAGTTCAGCGTCCAGTTGAAGCTGGGCGAGTTGTTGTAGACCAGCTTGGCGTTGGGGATCACCTCGCGGATGCGGCTGACCATGCCGCCGATCTGGCCGATGTGCGGCTTTTCGGTTTCGATCCACAGCAGGTCCGCGCCGTTCTGGAGCGAGGTGATGCAATCGAGCACGCAGCGGTCCTCGCCGGTTCCCGGACGGAACTGGTAGAGGTTCGAAGGCAGGCGCTTGGGCTTCACCAGCTTCCCGTCGCGGGTGATGAGCACATCGCCGTGGCCGAGGTTGGCGGTATCGACGTCCTCGCAATCGAGGAAGCTGTTGTACTGGTCGGCGATGTCGCCCGGCTCGCGGACGAAGGCGATCTGCTTGGTCAGGCCCGCGCCCAGCGAATCGGTGCGCGCCACGATGATCCCGTCATCGACGCCCAGTTCCATGAAGGCATAGCGGACGGCGCGGATCTTCGCGAGGAAGTCCTCGTGCGGAACGGTGACCTTGCCGTCCTGGTGGCCGCACTGCTTCTCGTCCGAGACCTGGTTCTCGATCTGGATGCAGCAAGCGCCCGCCTCGATGAACTTCTTGGCCAGCAGGTAGGTCGCCTCGGCATTGCCGAAGCCGGCGTCGATGTCGGCGATGATCGGCACCACGTGGGTTTCGAACTCGTCGATCTTGTGCAGCAGGCGGTGGGTGTTGACCGCGTCGCCCGCGGCCTTCGCCGCATCCAGATCGCGGAACAGCATGCCCAGCTCGCGCGCGTCGGCCTGCTTCAGGAACGTGTAGAGTTCCTCGATCAGCGCGGGAACGCTGGTCTTTTCGTGCATCGACTGATCCGGGAGCGGGCCGAACTCGCTGCGCAACGCGGCAACCATCCAGCCCGAGAGGTAGAGGTAGCGCCCCTTGGTGGTGCCGAAGTGCTTCTTGATGGAGATCATCTTCTGCTGGCCGATGAAGCCGTGCCAGCAGCCCAGCGACTGCGTGTAGTTCGCGGGATCGGCGTCATAGGCAGCCATGTCGCGGCGCATGATCTTGGCAGTGTAGCGGGCGATGTCGAGACCGGTGTGGAAGCGGTTCTGGAGGCGCATCCGCGCGACCGATTCCGGTTCGATGCCATCCCAGGTCTGCTGGAACGGGCCGATCGCCTTGCCGGCTTCGACGATGGTCTGGTGGTAGGTCATGGTATCCGATTCCCTTCCGCGTCATGCGTCTGTGCTTGAGGCCGGGATAAGGGGTCGAATCCGCGCGCGGAACCGGGCGCGCGGTGCTGTTGTCAAACTTTACAGATTTTCGTTGTAAAGTTGTACAGGCATGACAGGATGCCCCCCATGGCCAGCACGCCCCCTTCCGCCAAGTCCCCCGCCCGCCCGCTCTACCTGGGGCCACGCATCAAGCGCCTGCGCCGCGAGCTGGGCCTCACCCAGCAGGCCATGGCAGAGGAACTGGGCATTTCCCCCAGCTACATCGCCCTGCTGGAACGCAACCAGCGCCCGCTGACCGCCGACCTGCTGCTGCGCCTGGCCCGCGCCTACAAGCTCGACATGGCGGACCTCGCCGCCGACGAGCGCGACGATTACGCGCGGCGGCTGGGCGATGCGCTGCGCGATCCGATCTTCGCCGATATCGACCTGCCCGCGCTGGAAGTCGCCGATGTCGCCACCAACTTCCCCGGCGTGACCGAGGCCATGCTGCGCCTGCACGGCGCCTACCTGCGCGAACAGCAGGCGCTGGCGGCGCAGCGCGGCCAGGGCAGCGGCGATCCGGCGGCGGACCCGGTGGGCGAGGCGCGGCGCTTCGTGGCGGCGCGGCGCAACTATTTCCCCACGCTCGATTCCAAGGCCGAGGAACTCGCCGCGGAGATCGAGCGCGCCGGCGGTGGCGCGGAATGGCTGCGCAAGCAGGGCGTGCGCGTGCGCTTCCTGCCGCCCGACGTGATGATGGATGCGATCCGCCGCTATGACCGGCACAACGAACAGTTGCTGCTCGACGATACGCTGCCGCCGGCCAGCCGCGCCTACAACATCGCGTTGCACATCGCCTATACCGCGCTGCGGCCCGAAATTTCGACGATCATCCGGGGGGAAAGCTTCGCCAGCCCGACCGCCGCCAACCTCGTGCGGCGCGCGCTGGCGGGCTATGCCGCCGCCGCGCTGGTCATGCCCTATGACCGGTTCGCCCGCGCGGTGGAAGCGCGGCACTATGACATCGAGGCGCTGTCGGGCCTGTTTGGCACCAGCTTCGAACAGGTCGCGCACCGCCTGACCACGCTGGGCCGACCGGGGCAGGAGCGCGTGCCGTTCTTCTTCCTGCGCGTGGACGCGGCGGGCAACGTGTCCAAGCGGCTGGACGGTGCGGGCTTTCCCTTCGCTGCGCATGGCGGCGGCTGCCCGCTGTGGAACGTCCACACCGTGTTCCGCACGCCGGGCGAGATCGTCACGCAATGGCTGGAACTGCCCGACGGCCAACGCTTCTTCTCGATCGCGCGGACGGTGGTTTCGGGCGGCGGCGGGCACGAGCGGCCCCGGACCACCCGCGCCATCGCGCTCGCCTGCGCCGCCGAACACGCCGGGAAGCTGGCCTATGCCGCCGGCGCCGATGCCCAGAGCGTATCCGCCACACCCATCGGAGTTACCTGCCGCCTGTGCCACCGGGCGCAGTGCACCGCGCGCGCCGAACCGCCGATCGGCCGCGAGATCCTGCCGGATGACTACCGCCGCGCGGCCGAGCCCTTCGCGTTCGCGGAAAGCTGAGAGCCGGGACCGGCTGCGCGGTATGGCCAACCCCGCCAGCGCTTGCAGCGGGGGCAGCGGGGGGCTATCGGCCGCTTCCCTGTCCGTTCCGCCGCAAAGGCACCCCCATCCCGTGTCCAAGATCATTCCCCTTGCCGACGTCGATCCCGCGCTGGTCGAGCAGTTGCTCGATACCGCCTTCGAGCCGGAACGCCGCCAGCGCACCGCGTACAAGGTGCGCGAGGGCACCGAATGGCTGCAGGGCCTTTCGTTCGCCGCGCTGGACGATGACGACATGCTGGCGGGCACGATCCAGTGCTGGCCGGTGGCGCTGAACGATGGCGCCGGCCGCGCGCATCCGATGATCATGGTCGGCCCGGTGGCGGTGATGCCCGCGCTGCAGGGCAAGGGCTATGGCCAGGCGCTCGTCACCGCCAGCCTGACCGCGATCGATCCCCGCGCGCCGCTGCCGCAGGTGATGATCGGCGATCCGGAATACTACGGCCGGTTCTTCGGCTTCGCCAACGCCCACACCAGCGGCTGGCGCCTGCCTGGTCCCTATGAGCAGCACCGCCTGCTGTGCCGCACCGCCAATCCGGCGGTGTTGCCGGCGGAAGGCATGCTGGGGCCTTGGCGCGGCTGATCCGATCTGGCATCGGAATCGCGATGCCCTATACCCCGCCCCCCGAACTCGCGGCCATGTCGCTCGCGGAACTGGCCGAGGCCCATGCCGACCGCCGGTTGCCCCCGCTCGACCAGTGGGCGCCCGCACGCACGGGCGACAGCCACATGCGGATCGCGGCGGACGGCACGTGGTTCCACGAAGGATCGCCGATCCGCCGCCCGGCCATGGTCCGCGCCTTTTCCGGTCTGCTGCGGCGGGAAGCGGACGGCGGGCACTGGCTGGTCACCCCGTTCGAGAAGCTGTCGATCGCGGTGGAGGACGCGGCGTTCGTCGCCACCGATATGCAGGTGCGGCACGAGGACGCGCGGAACCGGCCGGTGCTGGCCTTCCGGCTCAACACCGACGACGTGGTTCTGGCCGGGCCGGAGCACCCGTTGCGCGTGGCCGGCACCGCCGAAGTCCCCGCGTTCTACCTGGCGGTGCGCCACGGCGCGGAAGCGCGGCTCAACCGCAGCACCTATGGCCAGCTGATCGACCACGCGCTGGACGTGTCGGGAGAAGGCGCGCTCGCGGTGGAAAGCCTGGGTGCGCGCTTTCCGCTGGTGCCCGCCGCATGAACGCATCGCTGCTCGACCGGCTGACCGCGCTCTACGCCGACGGGCACAGCCGCACGCTCGACGACCTGTACAGCGACTGGCGCGCGCCCAGCGAAGGCGCGCTGCGCGATGCCGCCGTGCTGATAGCGGTGACCGACCGGCGGGACCATCCCGATGGGCCGGGCGTGCTCGTCACCCACCGCCCCTCGCACATGCGCGCGCATCCGGGGCAGGCGGCGTTTCCGGGTGGCAAGCTGGAACCCGGCGAAACCCCGATCGAGGCGGCGCTGCGCGAGGCGGAGGAGGAACTGGGCCTTCACCGCCGCCATGTGACCGTGATCGGCGCCACCGATTCCTTCCGCACCGGCACCGGATACCACATCACCCCCGTCCTCGCGGTCGTGCCCGAAGGGCTGGCGCTGGAACCCAATCCCAACGAAGTGGCCGAATGGTTCGAGCCGCCGTTCGGCTTCGTGCTCGACCCCGCCAACCACACCCGCAAGACCGGCTTTCACAACGGCATCGAGCGCGCCTACCTCGAAATCATGTGGCATCAGCATCGCATCTGGGGCGTGACCGCCGGGATCATCGCCAACCTTTCGCGCCGGATCGCGTGGGGCGCATGACCAGCCATCTGCCCGCCGCCCCGTGGACGCAGCGCGCGGACCTCGCCGCGCTCGTCTCCGCGCTCGATCCGCTGGCGCAAGGCAATTGCCGCTATGTCGGCGGCGCGGTGCGCGACACGCTGCTGGACGCCCCGGTCAAGGACATCGACATGGCGACCCAGCTGGTGCCGCAGGAAACCATGGCGCGGCTGGAAGCGGCCGGCATCCGCACCATTCCCACCGGCATCGTCCACGGCACCGTCACCGCGCTGCTGCCCGAAGGCGGGGTGGAGATCACCACGCTGCGGCGCGACGTGTCCACCGACGGCCGCCACGCCACGGTCGCCTTCTCCACCGCATGGCGCGATGACGCGGCGCGGCGCGATTTCACGATCAACGCGCTCTATGCCGATCCGCGCACGCTGGCGGTCACCGATTTCTTCGGCGGGCTGGACGATCTGGCGGGGCGCCATGTCCGCTTCATCGGCGAGGCGGAGCAGCGCATCCGCGAGGATTACCTGCGCATCCTGCGCTATTTCCGCTTCCAGGCGCGGTTCGGCACGCTGCCCGCCGATGCCGAGGCCGAACGCGCCTGCGCGGCGCTGGCGGCGGGGATGAAGGGCCTTTCGCGCGAACGCATCGGCTGGGAACTGCTCACCCTGCTCGGCCTGCCCGATCCCGCGCCCACGGTGCGGCGCATGGCGGAGCTGGGCGTGCTGGCGCAAGTGCTGCCGGAAGCGACAGCAGCGGGCCTCGACAGCCTCGCAACGCTGATCGCCAGCGAACGGCGCGAAGGGCTGGCGCCCGACGCCCTGCGCCGTCTGGCCGCGCTGCTGCCCGCCGATCCGCCCATGGCCGAACAGGTGGCGGCGCGGCTGCGCCTGTCGATCGCCCAGCGCAAGCGGCTGGCCACGGCGGCGGGGCGCGATGGTGTGGTGTCCGACCCGCGCGGCCTTGCCTACCGCCTGGGGCGCGAAGAAGCGCTGGACCGGCTGCTGCTGGCGGGCGCCTCCACCACGCCGCTCACCGGCTGGGATGTGCCCCGTTTCCCGCTCAAGGGCGGCGAAATCGTGGCGCGCGGGATCGGCAAGGGGCCGGACGTGGCGCGCATCCTGCGGGCCGTGGAAGCGCGCTGGATCGCGGAAGGCTTTCCCGACGCGGCGCGCGTGGGCGCTCTGCTGGACGCGGAACTGGGCTGAGAGCGGACCTTTCGGGTTCGCGCGGAGGCGTGAAGGTGGCTTGAGCGCCTGCAGAGCGGCCTAAGGGGACAACATCGCCCTCCATCGTCATTGCGAGGGGCGCAGCCCCGCGGCAATCCAGAGTGGCATGCACGCCGGGCTCTGGATTGCTTCGCTGACGCTCGCAATGACGAAGCAGGTAGAAAGGCTACAAGCCGGTCATCACGCCTCTGCGCCCCCGCGCGAACCGAGACGCACTACCCCCGCCACTCCCGCCGCTCCTCGGCGGCGCGCAGCACTTCGTAGGAGAGTTGCAGGGCATGAAACGCCTTGGCGGCTTCGGCATCGCCCGGCCGCACGTCGGGGTGGACTTCCTTGGCCTTGGCGCGCCAGGCCTTCTTCACCGCTTCGAAATCGGCGTCCGGGTCCAGCCCCAGCACTTCCAGCGCGCGCAATTCGTCGCGGCTGCGCGTGCCGTCGCCCGATCCGCCCCACTGGCTCCACGCCGACTGGCGATAGGCCTCGCCCGTCGCGCGCTCGGACTGCTCGCGCTGTTCGGCCTCTTCCTTGTCCAGCCCTTCGAAATAGTTCCAGCCGGCGTTGTATTCGGCCGCGTGCTTTTCGCAGAAGTACCAGCGATCCGGGCTGTTGGGCGATTTGGGCGCGGGGCAATCGCCCTTCTCCTCGCACCCGGCGCGATCGCACAGGCGCACGGTCGCCGCCTCGCTCGCAGCGCCATACCCGCGCCAGCGCGGGAAACCCCAATCCACCGATCGTCGTTGACGGGCCATCACTTCTTCTTTTCGTACCAGTCCAGATAAGTGCCCAGCTGGGCATCGGAAGGGCTCAGCGCATTGCGCGCCAGCCGCGCCCAGTATTTGGCTTCCTTTGCCGATACGGCAACCCCCTTCCCGGTGGCATAGAGCCAGGCCGTGGCGGCCATGGCCACCGGCCGGTTGTCCTGAGCCGCGCGCAGGCAGTTGGCGAAGACCGTTTCGGGCTTCTGCTCGGGCGCGGTGCCGGCTTCGAGCTGGCAGAGCCAGTTGTCGGCCGAACGGCTGCCGGCAGCAGCCAGCGCCGCCAGCCGCGTCCGCGCCGCATCGCGTTCACCGCCATAGTACCCCAGCGCATAGGCCGCATAGGGATAGTCCGCCCCGGCCGCGGCGCGCCACAGGGCCAACGCCCGCGCCCGGTCCTGCTCGGGCGGAGAAGCGGTATAGAGCATGTAGGCGAGGTTCGACTGCGCCTTGGCATAGCCGGCCTCCGCCGCCTGGGCATAGACGCGCAGGGCTTCCGCGCGGTCGCCGGGACGATCGCCCAGGAATTGCAGGAAATAGGCATAGACGGTCAGCACCGCCGGGTTTCCGCCCCGCGCCGCATCGGCCAGAAAGCCCCGCGCGCCGGCGAGATCGCGCGGCACGCCGAGGCCGAGGTAGAGCATCGTGCCATAGACATACTGCGCCATCTCGTCGCCGCTGCCGGCAAGCGCGGCAATCTGTTCAGGCCGCGCCCGCTTGAGCACGCGGGCGGCCAGGATCGGGCCGTCCTCGCGCGCCAGATCGTCGGGCGTAATGACCGCGATCGCCGCGCGGGCTTCGGCCATCGCGGACGGGGCGGCGGGCAGGGCGACGGGCGGCGCGGGCGCGACCGCCGCGGCGCGGCGCAGGTAGAACCGGTTCTGGTCCGGCAACTGGCCATAGGGAATCGGGCTCTGCACCCCGTAGGGAAACCGCTGCGTGCCCGACTTCACGTCTTCCATCACGAAGCCGATGTAGTCCGTCAGGTTCACGCCTGGCGTGGCGAGCCAGTCGACCACGGCGCTGGCAAAGGGGCTGTTGGTCCCGGTGGGGAACGGCCGCGCATCATAGGCCACGCTGCCGCGCGCGGTGGAATAGAACACGACCCCGCTGAACCGGTCCGGCAGGCCGATGAAGCCGGGCGGGCCATCCGGCCCTTTTTCGTCGGCATCGACGATGCGCACGATCGCGGCGCGGCTGCGACAGGCATCAAGGAAGGCGACGGGATGCTTCGCGCGGTTGGCGGCGGCCAGCGGCTCCGCCAGATTGACGAACAGGCCGCGCAAGTTGGCGCGGCTGGTCTCGGTGGGCGCATCGGACGGCACGAGGTAGTTGTCGCCCGCATATTCAAAGCCGTGCCCGGCGAAATAGAACACCGCCGTTTCGGCCTTCGCCGCCAGATCACCGAACAGCGCGACGGCCGCCGCCAGGTCATCGCGCGAGGCATCCTCCAGCAGGATCACGCGGAAGCCGCTGGCGGCGAAGGCCGCGCAGACCTGCCGCGAATCCGATCGGGCGTTGTCGAGCTGGTCCCAGTGCTGATCGAGGTAGCGACGATTGCCGACAACGAGCGCCACCCGATCGCTGGCGATGTCGGCATCGCACCGCGGCGACGGCGGCGCGGCCGCCATGGCCGGACCGGCCAGCGCCTGCGCCAGCAGGAACAGGGCAAATGCCAGAACCTTCCGGATCATTCCTGCATCTCCATGCACGCCACGGCCTCCCGCTTGCCGCGCCCCCTCCAAAAGCAACGTCCCGGGGCAAGGCTTGTCAAGCCATGCCCCGGGACAGCCTTAGTTGGGAAGCCATTTTATGCCGCCGCCGCGATGGGTCGCGGCGGCAAACGCAGGAAACGGCTTACTGCACCGTCACCGTCACCGCGCGGCGGTTCTTGGCCCAGCTTTCCTCGTCAGACCCCAGCGCGATCGGGCGTTCCTTGCCATAGCTGACCGTGGTGATGCGCGAGGCATCGATGCCCACGCTGGTCAGGTAGTTCTTGGCGGCATTGGCGCGGCGTTCGCCCAGCGCGATGTTGTAATCGCGCGTGCCGCGTTCGTCGCAATGCCCTTCGAGGGTGATCTTCTTGTCGGGATAGCGCGCCAGCCACTGCGCCTGGCTTTGCAGGATGGCCTGCGACTGCACGTCGACGTTGTAGCGGTCCGTGTCGAAATGGATCGTGTCGGATGTCACCGAAGCCACGAAATCCTCCTGGCTGCCGGGCATCGGGCCAGCCGGGGTCGTTACCGGGGGCGTGGTGGTGGTCGTCGTCGTGGTCGGGGCCGGCGGCAGTTCCTTCGGCGCCTTGGGCGCGCAGGCGGCGAGCGTCAGGCTGGTGACCAGGGCACTGGTGATCAGGATCTTGCGATGCACAGCATTCTCCTTGTGCAAGAGAGGGTACGGGGGAGGAAAAGCGGGACGAACGCAGATGTTTGGCAATAGGTACGATGGAGCGAGAGAAAAGTGCGACGGAAAGCGCCTTGATACAACCCCCTGCGGCCCGTTGCGTTCCGTTACGGCAGCACCGGCCCCCAGGCCGGGTCCGATCCGTCAACAGGGGTGTTGAGCTTGCGCTCGTTGCGGCCGGTCAGGTCGACCTGCCAGATGCCAGTCCGCCCGCTGTTCCGTTCGGTGCGGAAGAACTGGATGATGCGGCCGTTGGGCGACCAGGTCGGCGCCTCGTCCTGCCAGCTGTCGGTCAGGTCGCGCAGGCCGGTGCCGTTGGGGCTCATCACCGCGATGCGGAAATTCCCCGCGATGTGCGTGAAGGCGATCTGGTCGCCGCGCGGGCTCCATTCGGGCGTCGCCGCCCGGCCGCCGAAGAAGCTGATGCGCTTCTGGTTGGATCCGTCCGCGTCCATCACATAGACCTGCTGGCCGCCCGAACGGTCGCTTTCGAACACGATCTTGCTGCCATCGGGCGAATAGCTGCCGCCCACGTTGATGCCCGGCGTGTTGGTCAGCTGCTGCGATGCGCCGCCGTTGGCCGAGACGCGATAGATGTTGGTGTTGCCGCCGGTGGCCATGGAATAGAGGATCCACTTGCCGTCGGGCGACCAGCGCGGCGCGAAGGTGGGGTTGGTGCTCTGCGTCACCAGCCGCTGCTGCCCGGTGCCGATATCGTAGATGTAGATGCGCGGCGCGCCGTTCAGGTAGCTGAGATAGACGATCTGGCGGTAATCGGGCGAATAGCGCGGGGTCAGCGCGGTGGCCTGCCCGTTGGTGATGAAGCGGTGGTTCGCCCCGTCCGAATCCATGATCGCCAGCTGCTTGCGACGATGGTCCTTCGGGCCGGTTTCGGCGATATAGGCGATCTTGCTGTCGAAGAACGGGCTTTCGCCGGACAGCCGTGAATAGACCATGTCGGCGCACTTGTGCGCGGCGCGACGCCATTCCTCGGGCTTCACGATATAGCCCTGCCGGCCCAGCTCGCTGCCCAGCTGCACGTCATAGAGATAGCAGCCCACGGTCAGGCGGCCATCCGGGTTGCCCTTGACGAAGCCCTGCACCAGCATTTCGGCCGAACGCCCGCGCCAGCCGTCGAACGCGGGCGCGGTCACTTGCGCGAAATCGATCGCGGGCAGCGCGTCCGGCCCCACCGGCTTGAACAGGCCGTTGTTCTTGAGATCGTTGTAGATCACCCGCGCCAGGTTCTTGCCCAGCGCGGCGGTGTTGCCGCCATCGGCCGACGTCGGCACCGCCTGGTCGGTGGCGAAGGTGGGAATGGCGATGCCCAGGTCCTGCCAGGCATTGTCGTCGGTGACCGAGCCGGTCAGGCCGCCATCGTCATGCGGTGCGCCAGAGGAATTGGGGGCGGGTGTGGGAGCGGCCGAGGGCGGCAGCAACTGCGCCTGCGCGAAAGCCGGCGCGGCGATGCCGAGCGGCAGCAGGGCGAGGCTGAACAGAAGGACGGTCTGGCGCGAGGTCATTGGGACAACTTCCTGTCGAAGCGGAACTGCGCGATGCGCTTCCAGCCATTGTAGTATTGTGCGGGGAGGTTGAAAGGCGCGGCAAGCTGCACCGCGCGGATCGCCATTTCGGCATGGCGCTGCGCCTGCGGGCGGTTGGCATCGGTGATGCCGGATTGCTGGACGACGCGCGGCCGCCCGGCCAGCGAACCATCGGGATTGAGATCCCAGGCCAGGATCGTCACCAGCAGGTCGGCATCGGCCCCCTGCGGCGCGGTCCAGTGCGGCTTGATCTGGCGCGAGATCGAACTGGCGAGCGACGAGCGCACCTCCGGCCCAAGCGTAGCGGCGGGCGGCGTGTGCGCGGTGCCGGGGGTGGTCGCGCCGGCCACGCCCTTGAGGAAATCGCTGCCGACGAAGCTGCCCCCCGCTGGCGCATCGGGCCGGCGGCGCGGACGGTCGTCACCGGCGCGCGCGGCCGTCGCCTGCGGGCGCGCCGGTGCGGGGCGAGCCTGTGGCGCAGGTTTCGGGGGCGCGGGCTTCGGCGGTGCAGGCCGGGGAACCGGCCTTGGCGGCGCGGGGCGTGGCTGCAGCGCCACGGGCTTCGGTTGCGGCTGGGGCTTTGGCTCAGGTTGCGGCTTGGGCTGCGGCTGGGGTTGCGGCGCCGGCTGCGGCTGGGGTTCCGGCTGCGCTTCCTGCGCGGGCTGCGGCTCTCCCAGCGCGGGCGCGACATCGGGCGCGGCCTGCGCGTTGGGATCGGGCGAGGTCGACTTGTCGGCGATCTCGTCCGAGAACGTCACGGTCATGCGTTCGGGCGGCGGCTGCAGCTTCTTGCCCGGAGGTGACAGCGTCAGCGCCAGGATCAGCGCGGCATGCGCCGCCACCGCAATCGCCAGGGCGACGCCTTCTTCCTTCGAGAGGCCCGGAGCGGAGGGATCGCGCATCGTCGATAGCGCCTATGGCGTGGCCGCTGAACCGTTGGTGACCAGCGAGATCGACTTGAACCCGGCGTTGTTCAGTTCGCCCATCACCGCCATCACGCGGCCGTAGTCAAGCCCGCGGTCGGCGCGCAGCGTGACCAGCGGCGGCTTGCCCACGCCTTCGGCCGGGCGCATGGTCATCAGCCGGTCGCCCAGTTCGCCGGGGGCCAGTTCCTGATCGCCCAGGAAGATGCGCCCGTCCGCATCCATCGACACGGTGATTTCGTCCTGCTCTTCCTTCAGCGCTTCGGCCTTGCTGTCGGGCAGGTCGATCGGCACGCCAGCGGTCAGCATCGGCGCGGTCACCATGAAGATGATCAGCAGCACCAGCATCACGTCGACCAGCGGGGTAACGTTGATCTCGGACATCGGGCCGCCCCGGCCCCGCCCGCGCCGGCCGCGCCGCCCGCCGCCGCCCGCCGAAAGGTTCATCGCCATCGCCTATTGCTCCAGCTCGCGGCTCAGCGACGCCTGGAAGCGATCGGCGAAGCGGAACAGCCGCGCTTCGAACCGGTTCACCCGGTGCGAGAAGCGGTTGTAGGCGACGACCGCCGGAATCGCCGCGAACAGGCCGATCGCGGTGGCCAGCAGCGCTTCGGAAATGCCGGGCGCGACCACCGCCAGCGACGAATTCTGCTGCGCGCCGATGTTGAAGAAGCTGTCCATCACGCCCCACACGGTGCCGAACAGACCCACGAACGGCGCCACCGAGCCGACCGTGGCCAGGAAGTTCAACCGCCCGGCCAGCGCGTCGCTTTCCGCCGTCACCGCGCCTTCCAGCGCAAGGCTGAGCCGCTGGCGCGTGCCCTCGCGGTCAATCGTGCGGCCCGAGGTGGACCGGCGCCATTCGCCCAGCGCGGCGTTGACGACGCGGGCGGAGGCCACGTCGCGCTTGCCGTTCTCCTTCTGGAACGCGTCAATGTCGTGCGCGTCCCAGAACTCGCGCTCGTACTTGTCGCACTGGCGCTGGACGCGGCCCATCTTGATCCGGAAGCCGACGATGATCGTCCAGACCCAGACGCTGGCGAGCACCAGCCCACCCATCACCGCCTTCACCACGATGTCGGCGTGAAGGAAAAGCTCCACCGGATTGAGCTGGGTCGGCGCGCCGGCGGCGCCGCTGGCGAGAACTTCGAGCATCATGCGGAAATCGGGCCTTCCTGTTCGGATGAGGTCGCTTCGGATGGAGCAACGAGGACAGTGTGGAACGCATCGACCCACGCGCGCGGCTGGCGGCGGGGCCGGCCAGTGGGCGCAACGAAGGCGACACGCACGGTCGCTTGGGACAAGAGCGCGTCTTCCCTGAACGCACGCTGGACGATCCGGCAAGTCGCGGGGGAAATATCGGAAACCTCGCTGCGCACCAGCACCGCATCGTCCAGCCGGGCGGGCCGGAGATAGCGGATCGCCAGGTCGGTCACGGCATAGGCGCCCTCGCCCGCGTCATGCGCGCCGCGCTGGTCGATGCCCAGGCAGCGCAGCATGTCGGAACGGGCGCGTTCGAACCAGCGCAGGTAGTTGGCATGATAGACCACGCCGGAAAGGTCCGTGTCCTCGAAATAGACGCGGACCGGGAAAAGATGGACGGCGCCGTCGAAACGGCCGGAAGGCGGCGCGGGCGGGAGCATGGGCGTTCCGTTTCTAGCCGTGCGACGAGTCGAAGGGCAAGGTCGTGCGGCGAACTTTGTTAAGCATCAGGCGAACCGAAGGACAGAACCCGAAAACGCCGCCGCTACGCCCTCGCTCGCTCAGCGCGTCACCAGCATCGGCCCCAGCGGACGGCCCGCGAAGACGTGGACGTGCAGGTGCGGCACTTCCTGGTGGCTGTCCGGCCCGACGTTGGCGAGCAGGCGATAGCCCGGCTCGATCACCCCCGCCTCGCGCGCCACCGTGCCCACCGCGCGCACGAAGCCGCCGATTTCTGCATCGGACGCCTGGGCCGAGAAATCGTCCCAGCTCACATAGGCGCCCTTGGGGATGACCAGGATGTGCAGCGGCGCCTGCGGGTTGATGTCGTGGAACGCCAGCGCCCATTCGTCCTCATAGACCTTGCGCGCGGGGATCTCGCCCCGCAGGATCTTCGCGAACACGTTCTGGTCGTCGTAAGGCAGGGTGGCGTCAACGGCCATGGCCGGCTCTCCTCTTGGCGTTTCTTGTCGGAATGGCGGGTCTTTCGAGGTCGCTTACTCCGTCGGCCGACTGGCCTTTTCGGCGATGCCGGAAACGCCTTCGCGCCGGTCCAGTTCCGCCAGCACGGCGGCCAGCGGCACGTCCCGCGCGCCCAGCAGGACGAGCAGGTGGAACAGCAGGTCCGCCGCTTCGCCGGTCAGCTCGTCGGCGCTGCCCGAAAGCGCGGCGATCACCGTCTCGGTCGCTTCCTCGCCCACCTTCTGCGCGATCTTACCCAGCCCGCGCGCGTGGAGCTTGGCGACATAGCTGGTCGCGGGATCGGCGTTGCGCCGCGCCGCGATGGTCGCTTCCAGGCGCGCGAGAGTGGTGGCGTGGTCCATGGCGCGGGGGATGGAGCGGCCGGGCCTCCGGGTCAAGAGGCCCGAATCCCGGTCAGGCCCGCGCAGGAAGGCCCGCCGCCCGCAGTGCGGCGTGCGCCTCGGCGATGGAATGCGTGCCGAAGTGGAAGATCGACGCCGCCAGCACCGCGCTGGCGTGGCCCTGGGTCACCCCGGCGACCAGGTGGTCGAGCGCGCCCACGCCGCCGCTCGCCACCACCGGCACGCTGACCGCATCGGCGATCGTCCGCGTCAGTTCCAGGTCATAGCCCTGCTGGGTGCCATCCCCGTCCATCGAGGTGACGAGCAGTTCGCCCGCGCCCAGGTCGGCCAGGCGCACGGCATGGTCCAGCGCGTCGATCCCGGTCGGCTTGCGGCCGCCGTGGGTGAAGATTTCCCACTTCCCCGGCGCCACCCGCCGCGCGTCGACCGAGCCGACCACGCATTGCGCGCCGAAGCGCTGGGCGATGTCCGCCACCAGTTCGGGCCGGGCAACGGCGGCGGAATTGACCGCGACCTTGTCCGCCCCCGCCAGCAGCAGCGCGCGCGCGTCCTCGGCGCTGCGCACGCCCCCGCCCACGGTCAGCGGCATGAAGCAGACCTCGGCCGTGCGCGCGACCACGTCGAGCAGCGTGCCGCGCCCTTCGTGGCTGGCCGAAATGTCGAGGAAGCACAGCTCGTCCGCCCCGGCCTTGTCATAGGCGCGCGCCTGCTCCACCGGATCGCCGGCATCGCGCAGGTCGACGAAGTTGACGCCCTTGACCACGCGCCCGTCGCGGACATCGAGGCAGGGGATCACGCGGACGCGGACGGTCATCGATCAGCCCCTCGCCGCCATCTGCAGCGCGGCGCGCAGGTCCAGCCGCCCGTCATAGAGCGCGCGGCCGGTGATGACGCCCTCGATCCCGTCCTCGGCGTGGAGCGTCAGGACATGGATGTCGTCCAGCCCCTTCACCCCGCCGCTGGCGATCACGGGGATGTCCACGCGCCGGGCCAGGTCCACCGTCGCCTCGATGTTCACGCCCTTGAGCAGCCCGTCGCGGCCGATGTCGGTGAACAGCAGGCTGGCGACGCCCGCGTCCTCGAACCGGCGGGCGAGATCGACCACCGAAACGTCGGACACGTCGGCCCAGCCCTCGGTCGCGACCATGCCGTCGCGCGCGTCCACCGCCACCACGATGCCGCCGGGAAATTCCTTCGCCATGTCCTTGACGAATTCCGGGTCCTTCAGCGCGGCGGTGCCCATGACCACGCGGCTTACGCCGAGGTCGAACCAGCCCGCCACCGCTTCGCGCGTGCGGATGCCGCCGCCCAGCTGGACGTGGCCGGGAAAGGCTTCGAGAATGCCTTCCACCGCCTCGCGGTTTTCCGCGCGGCCGGCGAACGAACCGTCGAGATCGACGACATGCAGGTGCATCGCGCCCGCTTCGGCGAACAGCAGCGCCTGGGCCGCCGGGTCGTCGCCATAGACGGTCGCCCGGTCCATATCGCCTTCGGCGAGGCGGACGACCTGCCCTGCTTTCAGGTCGATGGCGGGAAAGACGATCATGTCAGGGCTTCCATTCCAGAAAACGGGCCAGCAGCTCCAGCCCGTAGGACTGGCTCTTTTCGGGGTGGAACTGCACCCCCAGGATGTTCTCGCGCGCGACGGCGGCGACGATTCCGCCGCCGTGGTCGGTCATCGCCGCCACGTCCGCGCCCGCTTCGGGCACGAAGTGGTACGAATGCAGGAAATAGGCCTCGCCCGGCTCGATCAGGCCCGCCGCTGGCACCCCGGCATGGTGCGCGGGGGCCACATCGTTCCAGCCCATGTGCGGCACCTTGATCGCGGGATCGGTCGGCTCGATCAGGCGGACCTCGCCGCCGATCCAGCCCAGCCCTGGCGTCACGCCGTGCTCCACGCCGCGATCGGCCAGCAGCTGCATCCCCACGCAGATGCCCAGGAACGGCGCGCCGCCCACCAGCACGCGCTCGCGCATCGCCGCGACCAGCCCCGGCACCGCCTCCAGCGCATCGATGCAGGCCTTGAACGCGCCCACGCCGGGCAGCACGATGCGGTCCGCCGCCCGCACCACGTCGGGATCGGCGGTCACCGCAACGCCTTCCGCCCCCGCCGCCTTCAGCGCGTTGGCCACCGAACGCAGGTTGCCGGCGCCGTAATCGACCAGCGCGAGGACTTCAGCCACCGAGGATGCCCTTGGTGGACGGCACCGCATCGCCCTTGCGCGGATCGATCTCCACCGCCTGCCGCATGGCGCGGGCGAAGCCCTTGTAGATGCCTTCGATGATGTGGTGGTTGTTCGAACCATAGAGCGATTCGATGTGCAGGGTGATGCCGGCCGCCTGGCTCACCGACTGGAACCAGTGCTCGAACAGCTCGGTGTCCATCTCGCCCAGGCGCGGCTGGGTGAACGCGGCCTTCCACACCAGCACCGGGCGGCCCGAAATATCGAGCGCGACGCGGCACAGCGCCTCGTCCATCGGCGAATAAGCGGTGCCGTAGCGGGCGATGCCCTTCTTGTCGCCCAGCGCCTGGGTGATCGCCTGGCCCAGCGCGATGGCGCTGTCCTCGGTGGTGTGGTGCTGGTCCACGTGCAGGTCGCCCACCACGCGCATCGTCACGTCGATCAGCGAATGGCGCGAAAACTGTTCGACCATGTGATCGAGAAAGCCGATGCCGGTGGACACGTCATAGGCGCCCGTGCCGTCGAGGTTGACCGAGACCGCGATGTCGGTTTCCGCCGTCTTGCGCGCGACCGATCCGGTACGGGACTGCTGCATGGTTTGGTCCTGTGCTGTCTGGGCCTGCGTATCCGAGGCGGACTCAACTGCGCCGCCTATAGGCGGGTGCGAACGAGAATCAATCTTTGCGCGCAACAAGGCCATGTGGAGACATGCCCTCTTGACCGCGCGGGCGGCCAAGGCCAGTTGTGGCGACGATGAACGATACGCCCGACAGCCTGATCCCCTATGACGAGATCGTGCAGGAGGCCCTGCGCGCCGTCGTCGGCCGCGTGCTGGGCGAAGTGGAAGCCTCTGGCGGCTCGCTGCCCGGCAACCACCATTTCTATATCACCTTCAAGACCCAGGCGCCCGGCGTCTCGATCCCGGCGCGCCTGAAAGAGCGCTTCCCCGACGAGATGACGATCGTGCTCCAGAACAAGTTCTGGGATCTGAAGGTGGAGAGCGACCGGTTCAGCGTGGGGCTCAGCTTCAACCAGGTGCCCGCCATGCTGGATATTCCGTTCAGCGCGATCACCGCCTTCGTCGATCCGGCGGTGGATTTCGGCCTGCAGTTCCAGGCGATCGCCGACAGCGACGACGAACCGCACGAAAGCGCCGAGAACGATTCGCCGGAACAGGCGGAGCACCCGGCCGTTGAACGCAACGAGGACGGTTCCAACGTGGTGACGGTGGATTTCGGCCGCAAGAAATAGCGGCGGGGCCTGCCGCAGGTTGTCGGCCCCGGCGGGAATACCGAAGGGCAAGGCATGACGATCAGGGACAAGCTGGCGAAGATCAAACCCGCGCGTATCGCGCGGAAAGCGGCGGGAAAGGTCGCCGGGGCGGCGCGCGATGAAACCGCCAGCGATACCAAGAATGCCGGCCCAAGCATCCCCGGCCCCAGCACCAACGCCATGACCAACCTGATCCTGGCCGACATCGCGCTGCGCGCCGGCGGCGCGCTGCTGCGGCGCGGGGTGGAACGCGGGCTGCTGGGCAACAAGACCGGCACGGCCAAGGCGAAAAAGATCATCCGCGGCCGCACCATGGGCGAAACGCTGATCGGCACCGCGCTGGCCCGCGTGGCCACCCGGTCGGTACCGGGCGCGATCATGGTCGGCGGCGGCCTGCTGGCCAAGACGCTGTACGATCGCCGGCACGGCAAATCCGCGAAGGCGGAAGGCGAGGCAGCCGTGGATGCGAAGGCGAAAAAGGGCGCGAAGGAATAGCCCGGCGGTCCGCCTGCAGCCGTCAGCGAAGCCGGGCCGAAAGCTCCATCAGTTCCAGCCGGTTGCCGAACGGGTCGTCGACATAGGCGTGCTGGTAGCCATCGCGCGACGCCTCGTCGCGGATCACGTAGCAGCCGGCATGTTCCAGCTTCCGCACCAGATCGCCAAGATGCGCCACGATGAACGCGACGTGGGCTTTATGCACCGGGCGGAAGTCGGGATCGACGCCGAGGTGGACCTTGACGGCATCGCGTTCGAACCAGCAGCCGCCCAGCTTCGCCAGATGCGGCGGCTTGGGCACTTCACGAATGCCCAGCACGTCGCGGTAGAACGCCCGCGCGCGGTCCTCTCCGCCCGGTGGCATGGCCAGTTGCACGTGATCGAGCCTCTGAATGTCCATCCCTTGCTCCCGCCAGCGGCTCGCCGCCCAGTAACGACCCTGACCACGACCCTGACCACGGCCTTGACCACCGCCTTGTCCATGCGCCACTAGCACGCATGGCCGATAACACCACGCATACCACGGATACGCTCCATCGCAGGGGGCTGATGTTCATCCTGTCATCGCCATCGGGCGCGGGCAAGACGACGATCGCGCGCAAGCTGCTGGACGAGGACGACGAGATCGCGATGTCGGTGTCGGTCACCACCCGCCCGATGCGGCCGGGCGAGGTCGACGGCAAGGACTACTACTTCGTCAGCCAGGCGGAATTCGACCGCATGGTGGAGGAAAGCGCGTTCTACGAATGGGCGCATGTCTTCGGCAACAGCTATGGCACGCCCAAGGCGCAGATCCGCGCGGGCCTGAAGGAAGGGCGCGATTTCCTGTTCGATATCGACTGGCAGGGCACGCAGCAGCTTTACCAGAAGGCGGAAACCGATGTGGTGCGCGTGTTCATCCTGCCGCCCAGCCTGGACGAACTGCACCGCCGCCTGACCGGGCGCGGCACCGACAGCGCCGAAGTGATCGCCAGCCGCATGGCCCGCGCGCAGGCCGAAATCAGCCACTGGGACGGCTACGACTATGTCGTGGTCAACGATGACATCCAGAGCTGCTTCGACAAGGTGAAGCAGATCCTCGCCGCCGAACGCATGAAGCGCGCGCGCCAGACCGGGCTGATCGGCTTCGTCCGCGAACTGACGCGGGGATAAAACGGGCGCGCCGGCAGGCGGGCAACCTGCCGGCGATCGGCCTCAGTGCCCCGAAGGCCGGCTCAATGCGCCGAAGGATCGACGAAGTCGCTCGGGATCCAGGCGTTGACGATGCCGCCGTCGATCGGGATCGTCGTGCCGACGACATAGTCGCCCGCGCGGCTGGCCAGGTAGATCGCACCGCCGGCGATATCCTCGACGCCACCGATCCGCCCCGACGGGATGCCGCGTGCCGATTCCTCCGGCTTGCGCGCCGCCACCTTGTTCATTTCCGAAGGGTAGGCGCCGGGCGCGATGCAGGTGACGACGATGTTGTCCTTGATCAGCCGCGCCGCCATGCGCCGGGTCAGGTGGATCACCGCCGCCTTGGACGCCTGATAGCTGTAGGTTTCCCACGGGTTGACCCGCATCCCGTCGATCGAGGCGATGTTGATGACCTTGGCCGGTTGACCCGCCGACGCGGCCGCCTTGAGCAGACCGTGCAGCTTCTGCGTGAGGAAGAACGGCGTCTTGACGTTGAGGTTCATCACCTTGTCCCAGCCGCCTTCGGGGAAGTCCTCGAAGTCCGCGCCCCACGCCACGCCGGCGTTGTTGACCAGGATGTCGATCTTGGGCTCCAGCTTCGCCAGATCCTCGGCCAGCGCCTCGATCCCGGCGAGCGTGGAAATGTCGCCCGGCAGCGCGATCACGCGATCACCCAGTTCGCGCGCGGTTTCCTCTACCACCGCCGCCTTGCGCGCGGTGATGTAGACCTTCGCGCAACCGGCGGCGAGGAACCCCTCGGCCAGCATCCGGCCGATCCCGCGCGATCCGCCGGTAATCACCGCCACGCGGCCTTCAAGGCTGAACAGCTTGCTGAAATCCATGTCAGTGCCTTTCGCTTTCCTTCCGCACGGGAAGGACAATCAGGGTCAATATCCGCTCAGCTTCGCCACGCGCTCGGCATGGTAGAACGGATCGCCGGTGAATTCGGACAGCGCGCGGTCACGCTTCATGTAGAGGCCGATGTCGAACTCGTCGGTCATGCCCACGCCGCCGTGCATCTGCACGCCTTCGCGCACGGCCAGGTTGCAGACCTTGCCCGCCTTGGCCTTGGCCACGGCCACCATCAGTTCCGCCTTGTCCGAGCCGGCATCGAGCAGTTGCTGCGCCTTGATCACGGCGGCCTCGGCAATCTCGATTTCCGAATAGAGATGCGCGGCGCGGTGCTGCAGCGCCTGGAACTCCCCGATCAGCTGGCCGAACTGCTTGCGCGTCTTGAGATAGGCGGTGGTGATGTCGAACGCGCCGGAAGCGACGCCGATCTGCTCCGCCGCCGCGCCGACGCGGCCAGCATCGAGCACGCGGTTCAGCAGCGCGCGGCCGCCATCGACCTCGCCGATCACGCAATCGCCATCCAGCTCCACGTTGTCGAACGTGACGTGGCTGGCCATGGCGCTGTCGACCAGCCGCACCACGTCATGCCGCACGCCCGCCGCATCCTTCGGCACCGCGAACAGGGTGACACCATCGGCATCGCCGTCGCTGCCCGCGGTGCGCGCGGCCACGATCAGGGCATCGGCCGAGGCGCCGTGGACCACGAAGTCCTTGCGGCCCGAAAGGCGGAAGCCGTTGCCCGCCTTCTCGGCGCGGCAGGCGATGCGTTCAGGCCGGTGTTTGGGGCCTTCGTCGATCGCCACGGCCAGCACCGTCTCGCCCGCGATCACGCCCGGCAGCCAGCGGCCGCGCAATTCGTCCGATCCGGCGGACAGCGCGGTCACGCCCATGACCGCCGTGGTCAGGAACGGCGAAGGGGTGAGGTTGCGCCCGATTTCCGTCAGCACGATACCCGCCTCGACATGGCCCATCGCCAGCCCGCCATCGGCTTCGGCGGCGAGAATGCCGGTCAGGCCCAGCTCGGCGAACTGCTTCCACAGCGCATGGCCGAACCCGTCCGGGCAGTTGGTGTCGCGCCAGTGGCGCAGCTGCTGCTTGATCGCGCCTTCGTCGGCCATGAAGCCGGTGACGGTTTCGGCGAGCATCGCCTGGTCTTCGGTATGGTAGAGCGGCATGTCGTTTGCTCCGTTTCCCCTCCCGCTTGCGGGAGGGGTCAGGGGTGGGCATGGCTTGGGGGGCGCCTCGTTCGGCCCACCCCCGGCCCCTCCCGCAAGCGGGAGGGGGGATCGAAGCGTCAGGCCCCCGGAAGATCCAGGATGCGCTTGGCGATCACGTTGAGCATCACCTCGCTGGTGCCGCCCTCGATCGAGTTGGCCTTGGTCCGCAGCCACGATCGCGCGGGCGTGCCGCCGCTGGTCGCTTCGCTTTCCCATTCCAGCGCGGTGCTGCCGCCGGCGGCCATCAGCAATTCGTGCCGGCGCTTGTTCAGCTCGGTCCCGGCATACTTCATCATGTTGGGCTGCGCCGGATGCGCCTTGCCCACCTTGATCTCGTCGAGGAACTTCTCACCCATCGCGGTATAGGCCAGCGCATCGACATCGAACTGCGCCAGTTCGGCGCGCAGGATCGGGTCTTCCAGCCCGTTCCGCGCGATCACCGCGCCGATCGTGGTCAGCCGGTCGCTGCCGCCCGCGCCGGAGATCATCTCGCGCTCGTGGCCCAGCAGATATTTCGCCACGTCCCAGCCGCGGTTGAGCTGGCCGACGATCTGCGCCTTGGGCACCTGCACGTTGTCGAAGAACGTCTCGCAGAACGGCGAACTGCCCGAAATCAGCTTGATCGGCTTGGTGGTGACGCCGGGGCTCTCCATGTCGAACAGCAGGAAGGAAATGCCCTGGTACTTGTTGGTCTTGTCCGTGCGGACGAGGCAGAAGATCCAGTCGGCCTTGTCGGCATAGGAGGTCCAGATCTTCTGGCCGTTGACCACCCAGTGATCGCCCTTATCCTCGCCGAAGGTCTGCAGCGAGACGAGGTCGGAGCCCGATCCGGGCTCGGAATAGCCCTGGCACCAGCGGATTTCGCCACGCGCGATCTGGCCCAGGTAGTGAACCTTCTGCTCCTCGGTGCCGAACTTCAGCAGCGCCGGCCCCAGCATCCAGATGCCGAAGCTCGACAGCGGCGGCCGGGCGCCGATGCGGGCGCACTCCTCGCGCCAGATCTTGGCTTCGGCCGGCGACAGGCCCGCGCCGCCATAGGCCTTGGGCCAATCGGGCACGGTATAGCCCTTGGCCACGCAGCGTTCGAGCCAGGTCTTCTGCGCCGCGTTCTTGAACTGGAAGCGCCGCCCGCCCCAGCATATATCCCCTTCGTCGCGCACGGGCTCGCGCATTTCCGGCGGGCAGTTGGCTTCCAGCCACGCACGGATTTCCTGTCGGAAACTGTCGAGATCAGACATGTTCGGGCTCCTCTCTTAATCGCAAGGTTAAGGCGAGTCGCCGCGCTTGCGCAAGCGCGGATTTCCAAGGGTTTGCGCGATGCAAGGATGCCGTAGCGTCAAGCGCCAAGGCATTGACGAAGACCCATTCGCGCCTAAGCTCCCGGCCAAACAGACAGACCGGAACACGGTCCAGAACACAGGCCCGACCGGGCCGGGAGAGAACCATGCGCTTCGAAGGAAAGACCGTTGTCGTAACGGGTGCCGCCTCGGGAATCGGCCGCGCCACCGCGCTCAAGTTCGCCGCGGAAGGCGCGCGCGTCTATGCGGCGGACATCGACGAACAGGGCCTTGCCGCGCTGGCGGCGACCACCAACGGCAGCATCGCCACCGCGCGGTGCGACGTGACCCGGACCGAGGACATCAAGGCGCTGATGGACCGCGCTGCCGCCGAAACCGGTGGAATCGACGTGGTGTTCAACAATGCCGGCGCGGGCGGCGATCGCGCCACGATCGACGAGATCGAGCCGGCCGGCTGGGACCGCACGATGGACCTGTTGCTGCGATCGGTGGCGTTCGGCATCCGCTATGCCGTCCCGCACATGATCGGCCGCCCGGGCGCGGCGATCGTCAACACTTCCTCGGTCGCGGCGGTCGGGCCGGGCTATTCGCCCACCGCCTATGCCGTCGCCAAGGCCGGGGTGCTGCACCTGACCAAGTGCGCGGCGGCGGACCTCGCCAAACACCAGATCCGCGTCAACGCGGTGCAGCCGGGCTTCATCAACACCAACATCTTCACCCGTTCGCTGGACATGCCGGCCGAACTGGAAGCGCAGGCCAAGGGCGCGATCGCGATGATGTCACAAAGCGCACAGCCGGTGGCGCGCGGCGGCCAGCCGGACGACATCGCGGACGCCGTGCTGTTCCTGGCCAGCGACGCGGCCGGCTTCGTCACCGGCACCTCGCTGATCGTCGATGGCGGCATCACCATCGGCCCGCGCCACAGCTGGGATCCCGCGATGCCGGGGATGTTCGATGCCCTGCAGCAGATGGCAGACGCCGGGCAGCCGGCGTGATCCCGATAGAAGGCCGCGTTCCGACGCGGACCGCGGCGTTTGCCGGGCTTGGCAGCGTGGCCTACGGGATCAAGGACAACGGCTTCTCCACGTTCCTGCTGCTGTTTTACAACCAGGTGCTGGGCATGGACGCCCGGCTCGTCAGCCTGGCGCTGCTGATCGCGCTGGTCTTCGACGGGCTCGTCGATCCGCTGGTCGGCCATGTCAGCGATCGCACGCGCACGCGTTTCGGCCGGCGCCTGCCGTTCCTCTACCTTGCCCCGATTCCGCTGGGGATCGCGTGGGTGCTGCTGTGGTCGCCCACCGGCGCGCCCAGCTTCGCCACGCTGCTGGTCTCGGCCATTCTCGTGCGCGGGCTGGTCGCGGCCTGCGAGGTGCCCTCGGCCGCGCTGGTGGCCGAAATCAGCCGCGATTACGACGAGCGCACCCGCCTCACCCGCTTCCGCTTCGTATTCGCCTGGGGCGGCGGGCTGCTGATGCTGCTGCTGGCCTATGGCGTGTTCCTGCCCAACGCGATGCTGGCGCGCGAAGGCTATCGCGCGTTCGGCATCGCCGGCGCGATCCTGATGGCGGGTTGCGTGCTCGGCTCGGCGATCGGCCTCCACCGCACCATCGCCGGCTGGCCGCCGCAACAGGCCTCATCCGGCAAGGGACTGCTCGGTTCGCTGGGCGAAATCCGCGAAAGCTTCTCGCACCCCGCCTGCCTGGTGGTGATGGCGGGCATCGCCTGCGCCATGACCAGCCAGGGCATCACCTTCGCGCTGTCGAACTACCTGTACCTCTACGTCTGGCGCTTCACGCCCACGGCCTTGCAGATATTTCCGGTCGTGCTGTTCGGCAGCGTCATCGGCGCCTCGCTGCTCGCCGGGCCGGCACAGCGGCGCTGGGGCAAGGCGGGCGCGGTGGCGGCCACCGCGCCGCTGGGCATGCTGTTCTGGGTCGGCCCGCTGCTGCTGCGCTATGGCGATCTCTGGGCGGCGGACGGCAGCACGCCGGCGCTGGTGGCGATGTTCGTCTGCACGCTGCTGGCCAACACCTTCACCGTGACCTCGTCGATCGCGCTGTGGTCGATGGTGGCCGACGTGGTGGAAGCGTCGGAGGAACAGACCGGGCGCCGGTCGGAAGGCACGCTGTCGGCCGGGGCGTTCCTTGCGTCCAAGTGCGCCACCGGGCTGGGTATCTTCGCCGCCGGGCTGCTGCTCAGCTATGCGCAGTTGCAGCCCAACGCGCGACCGGACGCGGTGCCCGCGACGGTGATAGACCGGCTGAGCCTGGCCTATGCCGTCTGCACCGCCCTTCTCGCCGTGGCCACCGCCCTGATCGCGCGCCGGTTTCCGATCGATCGCGCCGCCCACGAAGCGCGGCTCGCCCTGCTCGACAAGCTGGCGCACAGCGATCCCGACGCGGGAGGGCTGCACCCCTGACGCCGGGGTCTGAAGCCCCCGGGACCGGTTTTGCTCCGGATCAAGGCCCGCTTTAACCGCACAGTTAGTTTTCGCTTGAATTCGCCCGATGCCCGGTGAATTCTTCCCGGACGCAAGGAGAGGACAGATGGATTTCGACCCCACAGAACGCCAGGTCTATTGGCGTGACCGCGTACGCCAGTTCATCGAGGACCGTGTCCGCCCGCGCAATGCCGAATTCAAGGCCGAGAAGAACAGCGGCGAACGCTGGAAAGTGATCCAGGTCCTTGAAGAGGAGAAGGCCCGCGCCAAGGCGCAGGGCATCTGGAACCTGTTCATGCCGCCGCAGTCCGGCCGTGCCCATGTGGACGACAGCTTCGCCTTCGAAGGCCCCGGCCTTACCAACCTCGAATACGCGCTCTGCGCCGAGGAAATGGGCCGCGTGGGCTGGGCCAGCGAAACCTTCAACTGCTCCGCGCCCGATACCGGCAACATGGAAGTGCTGCACCGCTACGGCACGCGCGACCAGAAGGACGAATGGCTCAAGCCGCTGATGAACGGCGAAATCCGTTCCGCCTTCCTGATGACCGAACCGCAGGTCGCCTCGTCCGACGCCACCAACATCGAAACCTCGATCCGCCGCGAAGGCGATGAATACGTCATCAACGGGCGCAAGTGGTGGTCCTCGGGCGCGGGCGATCCGCGCTGCAAGATCGCCATCGTCATGGGCAAGACCGATTTCGAGGCGAAGCGCCACCAGCAACAGTCGATGGTGCTGATGCCGCTGGATGCGCCGGGCGTGACGATCGAGCGCTTCCTGCCGGTGTTCGGCTATGACGACGCGCCGCACGGCCACATGGAAATCCGGCTCGACAACGTGCGCATCCCGGCGTCGAACATCCTGCTGGGCGAAGGGCGCGGCTTCGAAATCGCGCAAGGCCGCCTCGGGCCGGGCCGCATCCACCACTGCATGCGCACGATCGGCGTGGCGGAAGAAGCCATCGCCAAGATGGCCAAGCGCCTGCAATCGCGCGTCGCCTTCGGCAAGCGCGTGTCCGAACATTCGATCTGGGAACAGCGCATCGCGCAGGCCCGCATCGACATCGACATGACCCGCCTGCTCTGCCTGAAAGCGGCGGACATGATGGACAAGGTGGGCAACAAGGCGGCCGCGCTGGAAATCGCGATGATCAAGGTGCAGGCCCCCAACATGGCGCTGCGCATCATCGACGACGCGATCCAGGCGCACGGCGGCGGCGGCGTGTCCGAAGACTTCGGCCTGGCCGAAAGCTATGCCCACATGCGCACGCTGCGGCTGGCGGACGGCCCCGACGAAGTCCACAACCGCGCCATCGCGCGCATCGAGTTCGCCCGCCACGCGGAAGGCCCGCAGGGCGATCGCGGCTTCAGCTCGGGCGATCTGGGCGTCGCGCGCTAGGCCTCTCTGGCGCCAACTCCCCCCTCCCACACGCGGGAGGGGTTGGGGGTGGGCCGGTCGGGCACTCCGCCGCTAACGCTCGCCCTGCTCCGTCCCGATGGGGACCACAAAGGAAAAGCACACATGAAAGCCGCCATTCTCGAAAAGCCCGGCCAGCCGCTGGAAATCGACCGGCTCGCCATTGCCAAGCCCGGCCCGCATGAGGTGCTGATCCGCACGGCGGCCTGCGGCCTGTGCCATTCGGACCTCCATTTCATCGAAGGCACCTATCCCCACCCGCTGCCCGCCGTGCCGGGCCATGAAGCGGCCGGCATCGTCGAAGCGGTGGGCAGCGAAGTCCGCACCGTGAAGAAGGGCGACGCGGTCGTCACCTGCCTGTCCGCCTTCTGCGGGCACTGCGAATTCTGCGTGACCGGCCGCATGGCGCTGTGCCTGGGCGGCGACACGCGGCGGGGCGCCGGCGAAGCGCCGCGCCTGACGCGGGCCAGCGACGGCAGCGCGGTCAACCAGATGCTCAACCTGTCCGCCTTCGCGGAAATGATGCTGGTGCACGAACATGCCTGCGTCGCGATCAATCCGGAGATGCCGCTCGATCGCGCGGCGGTGATCGGCTGCGCGGTGACCACCGGCGCCGGCGCGGTGTTCAACGCCTGCAAGGTGACGCCGGGCGAAACCGTGGCCGTGGTCGGCTGCGGCGGCGTGGGCCTTGCCACCGTCAACGCCGCGAAGATCGCCGGCGCGGGGCGGATCATCGCCGCCGATCCGATGCCGGAAAAGCGCGAACTGGCGAAGAAGCTGGGCGCGACCGACGTGGTCGATGCGCTGGCCCCCGATGCGGCCAAGCAGATCCTCGAACTGACCAAGGGCGGCGTCGATCACGCGATCGAGGCGGTGGGGCGGCCGGCTTCGGGCGAACTCGCGGTCAAGTCGCTGCGCCGGGGTGGCACCGCCACGATCCTGGGCATGATGCCGCTGAACCACGCGGTCGCCCTGCCGGCGATGGACCTGCTTTCGGGCAAGAAGCTGCAAGGCGCGATCATGGGCATGAACCGCTTCCCGGTGGACCTGCCGCGGCTGGTCGATTTCTACATGCGCGGCCTGCTCGATCTCGACACGATCATTGCCGAGCGCATTCCGCTGGAAGGGATCAACGAAGGCTTCGAGAAGATGAAGCAGGGCCATTCCGCCCGTTCGGTGATCGTGTTCGACCAATGAGCGAACCGGCCCCGATCGACGCCCAGGCCGCCTTTACCGGAACGGTCGTGCCCGAAGGGGCCGACCGGCTCGACGAAGCGCGCCTGACCGAATGGTTCGCGGCCAACGTGGCGGGCTTCCGGGGGCCGCTGACGGTGCGCAAGTTCAAGGGCGGGCAATCCAACCCGACCTACCGCATCGACGCGCCTTCGGGCAGCTACGTGCTGCGGCGCAAGCCGTTCGGCAAGCTGCTGCCCTCCGCGCACGCGGTCGATCGCGAACACCGCGTCCAGGCCGGGCTGGCGAAGACGGGCTTTCCCGTGGCGCCGCAATATGGCCTGTGCACCGACGATTCGGTGGTCGGATCGATGTTCTACGTCATGGGCATGGTCGAAGGCCGCACGATCTGGGATGGCGCCATGCCCGGCGCCACGCCCGATTTCCGCCGCCAGACCTATCATGCCATGATCGACACGCTGGCGGCGCTGCACAGCGCGGACATCGAGGCGGCGGGGCTTTCGGATTTCGGCAAGCCCGGCAACTACTTCGGCCGGCAGGTCGATCGCTGGACCAAGCAGTACAAGCTGGCCGAAACCGAACACATGGACGTGATGGAGCGGCTGATCGCGTGGCTCCCCGCCACGCTGCCCGAACAGACGCGCACGTCGGTGGTCCACGGCGATTACCGCATCGACAACATGATCTTCGCGCCCACCGAGGCCCGCGTCGCCGCCGTGCTGGACTGGGAACTGTCCACGCTGGGCGATCCACTGGCCGATTTCACCTATGTCGCGCTCGCCTGGGTGACCGAGAACGGCGGCCGGTCGGGCGTGATGGACCTTGATCGCAAGGCGCTGGGCATTCCCGAACTGGACGAGATCGTCGAACGCTATTGCGCCGCCACCGGGCGCGATGGCGTGCCCGATCTGAACTGGTACTTCGCCTACAACTTCTTCCGCCTGGCCGGGATCATCCAGGGCATCAAGAAGCGCGTGATCGATGGCACCGCTTCCAGCGCCCATGCCCGGCAGATGTCGGAACGGGTCACGCCGCTCGCCGAAACGGCGTGGTCCTTCGCGGTCAAGGCCGGCGCCTGAACGTTACGTAACCAGGAACCAAAGCGGCGCTTCGGCGTAGATGGGCATCGAAACAGGAAAGCGCCGGGCGGCTCTCAGCAGACGACCCGGCAGCACCCGAAAAAGGATGCCAACCATGCTGATGACCATCGCCGTCGTGCTGCTCGTGCTGTGGCTGCTGGGCGTATTCGTGTTCAAGATCACCGCCGGCCTGATCCACCTGGTGCTGGTGGTGGCGATCGTCGTGGGTCTGTTCCAGCTGTTCACCGGTCGCAGAGCCTAGAGGGGGCAGACTGGCGGCAACAGGCCGCCTCACGCGGCGCCCATTGTAACCGGCACGGTCCTCTGCCAACGGGGGTTCACCCCGCCCACGGCAGCGGCTACACCGGTTACATATGCAACAGCTTTCAGCGACAGAACGCGATCTTGTCGGCCGCTTCAATGCCGGCGCCATGCTTTCGCAGGTACAGGCGTGGAGCGCGGTCAACACCGGCACGCGCAATCTGGATGGTCTGGCGCGGCAGTGGGACCTGCTGGCCGATGCCTTTTCCGACCTGCCGGGAGAAATCCGCAAGGTTGAACCCGCGCGCGTGACCGCCATCGCGGCGGACGGGCGCGAGGAAGAAGTGGGCCACGGCGCGCATTTCGTGCTCTCGGTCCGCCCGCAGGCCGCGCGGCGCTATCTGCTGACCGGGCACATGGACACGGTGTTTCCGGCCACACACGCCTTCCAGCAACAGCGCTGGCTGGACGACGAGACGCTCAACGGCCCCGGCGTCGCCGACATGAAAGGCGGGATCGCGGTGATCCTGGCCGCGCTCGCCGCGTTCGAAACCAGCGTGGCGGCCGGCAACGTCGGCTACGATGTGATGATCAATTCGGACGAGGAGACCGGCAGCCTCGCCTCCGCCGCGCTCATCGCGGAACTGGCGCGCGGCAAGGCGGCGGCGCTGACCTATGAACCGTCCGCCCTGCCCGATGGCACGCTGGCCGGCGCGCGCGCGGGCAGCGGCAACTTTTCGCTGATCGTCACCGGCCGCTCCGCCCACGCCGGGCGCAATCCGCAGGACGGGCGCAACGCGATCGTCGCAGCCGCCGATCTCGCCTTGCGGCTCAAGCACATGGAAACGGCCACGCTTTCGGTCAATCCCGCGCGGATCGACGGCGGTTCGGCCAACAACGTGGTGCCCGATCACGCGGTGCTGCGCTTCAACATTCGCCCGCGCGCGGTGACCGATGCCGATCGCTTCGCCGTGGCGCTGCGCGGCCTGATCGCCGAGATCGAGCGCGAGCATGAAGTCTCCATCCACCTCCACGGCGGCCTCTCGCGCCCGCCCAAGCCGCTCGATCCCCCGGCCGAGGCGCTGTTCGGGCTGGTCCGCGATTGCGGCGCGGCGCTGGGGCAACCGATCCGCTGGCAGAGTTCGGGTGGGGTCTGCGATGGCAACAACATCGCCGCGCTGGGCGTGCCCGTGGTCGACACGATGGGCGTGCGCGGCGGCGCGATCCATTCGCCCGACGAATTCCTGATCGTATCCTCGCTGGCGGAACGCGCGGCCTTGTCCGCGCTGGTCCTTCACCGGCTTTCCGGAGGCAACTGACCGTCATGACGCACCGTATCCGCGCCGCCAGCGCGCAGGACCTCCAGCACTTGTACGAGATGGCCAAGCTGACCGGCGGCGGCTTCACCAACCTGCCGCCCGACCGCAAGGCGCTGCAGGCCAAGCTCGACCGCTCGGCCGAAGCCTATGGCACCGAGGAAACGGGCGGCGACGAGCTGTTCGTGCTGGTGCTGGAGGACATCGAGACCGGCGAAGTGCGCGGCACCGCGCAGCTCTTCACGCGCGTCGGTCTGCAGTGGCCGTTCTATTCCTATCGCATGGCCACGCTGACCCAGCATTCCAAGGAACTGGGCCGCACCTTCCGCGCCGAAATGCTCAACCTCGTCACCGATCTCGAAGGGTCGAGCGAGGTCGGCGGGCTGTTCCTGCACCCGTCCGAGCGCGCGGGCGGCCTCGGCATGTTGCTGGCGCGCAGCCGCTACCTGTTCATCGCCATGCACCGCACGCGCTTTTCCGACCGCATCCTGGCCGAATTGCGCGGCATCATCGACGAACGCGGCGGATCGCCTTTCTGGGATGGCGTGGCCGGGCGCTTCTTCGGCATGAGCTTCCAGGAAGCCGATTACTTCAACGCCATCAACGGCAACCAGTTCATCGCCGATCTGATGCCCAAGCACCCGGTCTATATCGCGATGCTGCCCGATTCGGCGCGCAGCGCGATCGGCCTGCCCCACCCTTCGGGCCGCGCCGCGATGCGCATGCTGGAAGGCGAAGGCTTTGCCAACGAAGGCTATTTCGACATCTTCGATGGCGGCCCGACGATGACCGCGCGCACCGACCGGGTGAAGTCGATCGCCGAGGCGCGCCATGTGAAAGTGGCGCGGGTCTGCCCGCCCGACAATCCGAAGAAGGCGCTCGCCGCCACCGGCCACCTTTCCACCTTCCGTTGCACCTTCGCGGAAATCGGGGAGGATGGTGACGGGGTGACGCTCGATCCCATGGCCGCCGCCGCGCTGGACGTGCGCGAGGGCGACATGATCTGGCATGTGGAACGCTAAGGCCGCGCGAACCGGACGGAGTCTCCTGTGAAACTGGTGGAAATCAACTTCGACGGCATCGTCGGCCCGAGCCACAACTACGCGGGGCTGAGCCTCGGCAACCTCGCCTCGGCCAGCCATGCCGGCGATGTCTCCTATCCGCGCGCCGCCGCGCTGCAGGGCGTGGCCAAGATGCGGCACAACCTGGCGCTGGGGCTGGCGCAGGGCTTTTTCGCGCCGCTGCCCCGGCCCAATTCCACGCTGGTGGAGGCCATGGGCCTGACCGCGATCGACGAAGGCGATCCGGTGCAGCGCCGGCTGCGCGCGGCGGCCTGGTCGGCCTCGTCGATGTGGACCGCCAACGCCGCCACCGTCAGCCCCGGCCCCGATACCGCCGACGGCCGCTGCCACCTGACCCCCGCCAACCTCGTGACGATGCTCCACCGCTCGCAGGAATGGCCGGACACCGCCCGCCAGCTCGCGCTCGCCTTTGCCGACAAGGCGCATTTCGCGCTCCATGGTGCGGTTCCGTCGTGCTTCGGCGATGAAGGCGCGGCCAACCACATGCGCATGGCCGCGCGGCACGACGCGCCCGGCATCGAGATCTTCGTCTATGGCCGCACCGGCGGCGCGTTTCCGGCGCGCCAGCACGAACAGGCGAGCCGCGCCGTCGCCCGGCTGCACGGCCTCGATCCCGAACGCGCGCTGTTCATCGAACAGGCGCCCGAGGCGATCGCCGCCGGCGCCTTCCACAACGACGTGGTCGCCGTCGCCAACGAACGCGTGCTGTTCACCCACGAACAGGCCTTCGCCGACCCCGAGGGCGCCTATGCCGCGATCCGCGACAAGCTGCCCGAGGCGGAGATCGTGATCGTGCCGGCCGCCGCCGTGAGCCTGGCCGACGCGATCCGCAGCTATCTGTTCAACGCGCAGTTGCTGACGCTGCCCGATGGCGACATGGGCCTGGTAATCCCGCTGGAAGCCTGGGAAAATCCCGCCGTGCGCGGCTGGTTGGACGGGATGCTGGCCGGCAACGGCCCGATCCGCCGCGTGCGGCCGGTGGACGTGCGGCAATCGATGGCCAACGGCGGCGGTCCCGCCTGCCTGCGGCTGCGCGTGGTGGCCGATCCCGCCACGGTCGATCCGCGCTTCCTGCTGGACGAGGCGAAGGCCGATCGGATCGAGGCCACGATCGCCCGGCTCTGGCCCGAACAGATCGATCCGGCCGATCTCGGCTCCGAAACGCTTGCCACCACGGTGCGTGCGGCGCGCGCAGGCCTGCTCGATGCGCTGGACCTTGGTGCGCTGGCCTGACGCCACAGCGGGATCACTCCCACATTGGAACATCGGGACCCGCAGATTTCCTTAACTGTCGCCGCGTTTTACAGTTACCATCCGGTTAACCTTGCCCTTTCCCGGAAATCCGGGGCTGGCACGATGATTGCTGACTGGTGGTTGCAAAATGGCGCCGGCCGTCCCGGCAGAGAAGGACGCAGCGGCGCAGGGGATAACAATGTTCGGAAAGCTCGGTCGCCTTTTCGTCATCAAGACTCGCTTTGAGGCCTGCGCCATCATCTATGCGCTGGCGCTGGGCGCGGTCGAGCGCGGGCAGGTTTACCTGTCGGTCTATCCCGGCTTCGGCGGCAAGCTGCTGTTCCTGGCCTGCACCGTCGCCGTGTTCATGGCAGGGTCGAAGATTTTCGACTGCCTGCGCCACGAACAGGCCGACCGGCTCCGGATGTAGAACCAGGCGGTTCCACCCCGGCATCGTCAGTGCGAGCGTAGCGAAGCAATCCAGAGTTCCACGTGCCGCTCGGGATTGCCGCGGGGCTGCGCCCCTCGCCATGACGATGTAACCAACGCATTCGCTGCTACAGCACGCGCCAGACCCACAGCTTGATGCCCAGCGGGAAGCGCGCGCCCGAACAGATGAAGATCGAGCGGTTCATCCATTCATACCGGCCCTTGGGCGCGATGAATTCCGGCACCGTGCGGAAATAGTACTCCGCCGGATCGACCGCGTCTCCGGCGGCGAGCCGCTGCATCACCTCGGGCGGGCCGTGGCGCAGGCCACGGTTGCGGATCTGGATGACCACGCCGTCGTCGGTCTCCAGTGCATAGATCGCATCGGCCACCGTCACTCCGTCGGGGCGGGTCAGTTGCCAGTCCGCCGCGTTGCCGACCAGCTTTCCGCTGATCAGCGGCCCTTCCACGCGTCCGCCGCCCACGATCGGAATGATCCGCCGCGTCCCGTCATAGGTTTCGCCGATCGGGCGCGGCGGTTCGAGATCGCCCGTGGCCTCGTAGACGAATTCGAGGCCGGGCGGGCTTACCGGCGGATTCACGCGGCCTCCGCTTCCAGCAGGCCGATCTCCTCGGCATTGGCCCAGTTGCCGTGCAGGCCGAAGCGCAGGCGGATGGGGACGTGGATCGTGGCGACCGGCCCCTTCTCGATATCGAGCGCGTCGAAGATCAGCAGATCGCTGCGCTGTTCCTCCAGCCGGTTGCAGACCTGCACGATCCAGCCATCGCCTTCGGGCGCGTTTTTGGCGCGCGGGACGAACGCTGGCTCCTGCAGGCTGCTGACCGGGCCGCACCACCAGTGCTGTTCGGCACCGGTCTCGAAGTCCTTGAGGAACAGGCAGTTCATCAGCAACCCGCCGGCACTGCCGCCGCGCAGCTCGACCGGTCGCTTCATGTCCATTTCCAGCCCCCAGCCATAGCGCGTCTTGCGGCCGGTGAAGCGGTCGTCGATGCGCGGAAACTCGCTGGCGGTATCGGTCAGCGGACGGATTTCGTCGAAATCCTCGCTGTTAGAAGCCATATCGACCACCCAGTCGGTCAGACGGCTCATCGCCTCCATCCCGTTGAACGGCGCGCCGTGGACATCGGGGAAGAACGGGAACATGTTGTTCTTGGCCTCGGGCACGATGAAGTGGATCTTCGTGCCTTCCTGCCAGGCGTTCAGCACGTGGCTGGCGAAGCAGTTATCGCGCTTGAACCAGCGGATGTCGGCGTCGGTCACGCCATCGCGGCGGGGGATGATTCCCAGATAGACCGGCAGCGTCGTATCGAATCCGAAGTGCGGCTTGCCCTGTTCCAGCCGTTCCCAGCTGCCGATCGAGGGCACGATGTGCAGCACCAGATAGTCCTCGGTAATGCCGAAGTCGTGCATCATGCAGTAATAGGGCACCTTGAACCAGATCTCACGCACCAGTTCGCCCGTCGGGTTGACTTCCATGTAGGTCACGTCGTCGGCGCACAGGCCCGATGCGGCATAGCCGATCGCCACCATGTTGCCGCTCGCCGGGTCCACCTTGGGATGCGCGGTGAAGGTCTGCCCGGTCATCTTGCCGCCGAACTTCTCGAAGCCGAAGCTTTCCATCGTCGCCGGGTCCATGACCAGCGCGGGGCTGTCCTCCTTCATCGCCCACAGCTTGCCGCCGAAGATGAAGGCGTTGGTGTTGGCGGTGGAGCGGATCTCGCCCTTCACGCTCTCGTCATCGGTCAGCGGGTTGCGATAGGCGCCGAACAACGCCTTTCCGGCCTCGTTCTCCAGCTTCCACTTGTCCGTCTTCGCCCAGCGCTGGCGGAAATCGCACTGCCCGTCATGGATGTGGAACCGGGTGATCATGCCGTCGCCGTTGAAGGCGATGTCGTCGCCCAGCCGCGGCGGAAATTGCGGGTCGGGCTGGACGCGGTAGAAAGCGCCGTTTAACTCCTGCGGGATCGTGCCATCGTGGGCCAGATCGGCGATATCCGCCTCCACCCGCGACGGCGTGTTGAAGCCCGTGAAACTCGGGGTTTTTGGAAATTCGGCCATGACATCCTCCTTGTGATATTTGTATGCGACACTAACAAATAAGCAAGGGGCATCGGGGGTGGATCATTGATCAAGGACAAATTCGAGGACGCGATTGCGCCGGCCGACCCGGAATCCGGTGATATCGGCGCGATCAACGATATCCTGGGGTTCCACATCCGCCTGGCCCACGGCGCCTGCCTGCGCCACTTTACCGAGACGTTCACCGATCTCGATCTGACGCAGAAGCAGGTTTCCGTGTTGTGGCTGGTCGATGACCACCCCGGCATCGCCCAGACCGATCTGGCGCAGCGCCTGCGCATGGACCGCGCCACGACAATGGCGATCATCAACCGGCTTCAGGCCAAGCACCTCCTGCGCCGCGACCGTTCGCCGAAGGACGGGCGCAAGCAGGCGCTCTATCTGGAGCCGGCCGGCAACGAGATGCTGGCCAGCGCCAAGCGCGCGATCGGTGAGCACGAAGCCTGGGTCAAAAGCCGCTTTAGCGATCGCGAAGTGAAGATCCTGCTGGAATTGCTGGCGCGCATTCATGAATGAGTTATAGGAAATAACAGTTTCGCCGCCGGCAGGGACCGATCTGGCGCGAAGGGGAGAGTGATGGCCGATTCGAGCACCGATCCACGCAGCATCCTCGACGATGCCCCGATGACCGCGCGGCAATGGATCGCGGTGATCATCACGATCTTCCTCAACGCGCTGGACGGCTTCGACGTGCTCTCGAGCGCCTTCGCCGGCCCCGGCATAAAGAAGGAATGGCACCTCGCGCCCGACGGGCTGGGCGCGGTGCTGTCGATGGAACTGATCGGCATGGGCCTCGGCTCGCTGCTGCTCGGCGGCGCGGCCGACCGCTTCGGCCGGCGCCGGACCACGCTGGCCTGCCTGCTGCTGATGGTAGTGGGCATGTTCATGGCGACCACCGCCACGTCGCCGGTCGGCCTTTCGATCTGGCGCATCATCACCGGCCTCGGCATCGGCGGGATGCTGGCCGCGATCAACGCCATCGCCTTCGAACTGTCCAGCCGCAAGGCGCGCAGCATGGCGATGTCGCTGATGGTGATCGGCTATCCGCTGGGCGCGTTCCTGGGCGGTCTGGTCGCGGCGCAATTGCTGAAAGCGCACGACTGGCGTTCGGTGTTCCTGTTCGGCGGGACGATGACGGCCATCTGCCTGCCGCTGGTGTGGTTCCTCGTGCCCGAAACGCCGGCGTGGCTGATGCGCGCCCGGCCCGCCGGCGCGCTGGAGAAGATCAACCGCGCGTTGGCCGCGCTGCGCCAGCCGGCGATCGGCGCGCTGCCGCCGCCGGCGCCGCACGAACAGAAGGCCAGCCTGGCCGACATCTTCAGCCCCGCGCTGCGCAAGGCTACGCTGATCCTCTCGCTCGGCTATGCCGCGCACGCGCTGACGTTCTACTACATCCTCAAGATGACGCCCTCGATCATGTCCGATCCCCAGTTCGCCGGACAGAACTTCACCCAGGCGCAAGGCGCAGGGGTGCTGGCCTATGCCAACCTTGGCGGCGCGATCGGCGGGGCGGCGTTCGGCTGGTTCATGCACCGTTTCGGGATCAAGCAGGCGACGCTGGTGGCGCTGGCGCTGTCGGTGCTGCTGGTCGCGCGCTTCGGCTTCGGCGCCAACAGTCTGATGGGCTGGACCCTGGCCGTGGTCTCGGTCGGCCTGTTCACCAATTCGGCGATCGTCGGCTTCTATACCGCTTTCGCCGCCGTCTATCCCACCCACGTCAAGGCCACCGGCACCGGCTTCGCGCTCAGCATCGGCCGCGCGGGGGCAGCGCTTTCGCCTTATCTCGCGGGCACGCTGTTCAAGGCCCAGCTGGGGCTGATGACGGTTTCGGTGATCATGGCCACCGGTTCGCTGCTCGCGCTCGCGCTGATGCTGTTCCTGCCGCTGCGGCGCGACCAGCACTGATCGCGGCCGCGGGCAGGCCCGGCGCTCACATCGCGGAAATGCCGCCGTCCAGCTTCAGTTCGGCGCCGGTCATGAAGCGGCTTTCGTCGCTCGCGAGATAGAGTACGCCCGCCGCGATATCGTCGGGCTGGCCCACGCGGCCCAGCGGGATCTGCCGCGCCAGCTTGCCCATCACCACATCCTTGTCGAGATTGGCGTTGGTGGCGATGCCATCGAGGATCGGCGTGTCGATGAACGTCGGGTGGACCGAGTTGCAGCGCACGTCCCAGCCGCGCTTGGCGCAATAGAGCGCGACCGACTTGGACAGCATCCACACCGCTGCCTTGCTGGCGTTGTAGCCGGGCATGGTGTCCGAGGCGATCAGGCCGGCGATCGAGCTGATGTTGACGATCGATCCGGGCTGGTTGTCCTTCAGCAGCGGCAGGGCCTTCTGGCAGCCCAGGAACACGCTGTCGACGTTGATGGCGAAGCCGCGCCGCCAGTCTTCCAGCGTGCAGGTCTCGATATTGCCGCGCACGCCCACGCCGGCGTTGTTGACCAGCACCGAAAGCCCGCCCAGCGCTTCGCCCGCCAGCGCGATCGCGGCGTCCCAGTCGTCGGGGCTGGTCACGTCGTGGCGGATCGCGAAGGCGGTGCCCGCACCCAGCTCGGCGTTGATCGCCTCGGCCTGCGCCGCCGCTCCCGCGCCGTTGATGTCGGTCAGCAGCACCTTCGCGCCCTCGCGCGCCAGCATCCGTGCCTGCGCCGCGCCCAAGCCCTGCGCCGCGCCGGTCACCAGCGCCTTCTTCCCCTGAACCCTGCCCATTTCATCCTCTCCGTTATAGTTTTCAGGCGCCGCCCAGCAGGCGCGGCCCCAGCAGCATGAGTATGCGCACGTCTATGCCATAGCCTTCGGCCCGGCGCGCGGCGATGAACCCTTCGATCTCCGCCAGCGGCACGTGGTGGACGGTGATGCCTTCGCCTTCCACCCCGCCGCCATCGGACACGCGCTCCAGATCGTGCGCGCGAAACAGCGTAAAACTTTCGGAGACCATGCCGGGGGAGGAATAGAACTCGCCCACCGCCTCCATGCGGCCGGGGCGATAGCCCGTTTCCTCCTCCAGCTCGCGCGCGGCGGCGACGGCGGCATCCTCGTCCGCGCTGTCGTCGTGATCGCCGATCAGCCCCGCCGGCAGTTCGATCGCCGGCCTGCCCAGCGGCACGCGGAACTGTTCGACCAGGATCACCCGGTCCGCGCTGTCGATGGCGAGGATCACCGCCGCGCGGATGTTGCGCGTGCGGCTGACGTACTCCCAGCGCCCGCGCGTCTTGGCGACGATGAAGCGCCCTTCCCAGCGCACCTGTTCTGGCTCGTCGCGATACTCGTCTTCCGGGCTCATACTTCGATCAACCGGTCCGGCAATTCGTTCACGTCATCATCGGCGCGCGGCAGGTGTTGCGCAAGCACCGCGCCCACGCCTTCCACGGCCGCGATCATCCCGTCGGCCACGCGGCCCTGCCGGATTTCGGCCAGCAGCGCGTGCATGGCGTCACCCCACACCTCGGGCGCGACGCGCGCAGCGATGGCCTCGTCGGCAATGATCTCGGCCCGGCGTTCCGCCATCGACAGGTAGATGAGGATGCCGGTGCGCCCGGTGGTGCGGCTTTCGGCGCCGATGCGGAAGCAGGTCAGCGCACGGGCGTGAACGCGCGCGCGCTTGATCGGCCGCGGCACCAGCCACAGCCGCAGCGGCTCCCAGGCCTGCAGCAGCAGCATGGCCAGGAATTTGACCAGTGCCACGCTCAGCGCCACCCCCAGCACCGCGCGCGGGCTCCATTCGGTCGCCCACAGGCCCAATACGCGGTCGATCAGCGCCAGATAGAAATGCGGCGCGAATTCGAGCGCGGCGAGCGCGAGAAACGCCACCGCCGCCGCCCAGGCCAGCGCCACGTCGCGATAGGGATCGGACCGCGCGGTCACGATCGTCACGATCTCGCCCGCGCTGCGCAACTCGGCGGCGGTGACCGCCTGCGCGATGCGCGTCCGGTCGCTGTCGGTCAGGTGCACAGCCGCCATCCTACCAGTCCCCCGAAGCGCCGCCGCCACCGAAGCTGCCGCCACCGCCGGAGAAGCCACCGCCTCCGCCGCCGCCGCCCCAGTCGCTGCCGCCCCAGCTGCTTCCACCGCCACCGCTGCCCCAGCCGCCGCCGGGGAAGATCATCACGCCGGGGCTGCTGCCATAGCGCCGCCCGCCTCCGCGCATGGCGCGGATGAACGGCAGCACGAAGAACAGGAAAAAAATCACCAGGAACACCACGGTGCCGATGTCGAACCGCGGCGCGCTGCCCTTGCCGGCCCCCGCCTGGGCCTGTTCGGCCACCTTGCGCGCCTCGTCATCGGGCAGCTTCAGTTGCGCGATGAGCTGGTCCACCGCCGCGTCGATCCCGCCGGCATAATCGTTCTGCTTGAAGCGCGGCACGATCTCGCGCTGGATGATCACCTGCGACAGCGCATCGGTGAGAATGCCTTCCAGGCCATAGCCGACCTCGATCCGCACCTTGCGTTCGTTGGGTGCGACGATCAGCAGGGCGCCATCGTTGCGCTGCTTGTCACCCAGCCCCCAGGCGCGGCCGAGCTGGTAGCCATAGTCCTCGATCGGCATGCCCTGCAGATCGGGGATCGTCGCCACGACCAGCTGGCGCTGCGACTGCTGCTCCAGCGCGGCCAGCTTGGCATCGAGCGCGGCGACCTGCTGCGGATTGAGCAGATGCGCGTCATCGACCACGCGGCCGGTCAGCGGCGGAAAGGTCTGCGCGAAGGCCGGGCCGGCAACAAGCGCCAGCACGGCCATCAGCGCGATCAGGAAGCGCCGCATCGCGCGGCGATCAGTTGAAGTTGACCTTGGGCGCCTCCTGCGCCCCCGGCGTGGTCGCCTCGAACGGCACCAGCGGCTTCGCGCCATAGATCACCTTGGCGCCGATCACCGCCGGGAAGGTGCGGATCGTGGTGTTGTATTCGCGCACAGCCTCGTTGTAATCGCGCCGCGCCACGGAAATGCGGTTCTCGGTGCCTTCCAGCTGGCTTTGCAGCGCCAGGAAGTTCTCGTTGGACTTGAGGTCGGGATAGGCTTCCACGTTCGCCATCAGGCGGCCCAGCCCCTGCGACAGCGCGCCCTGCGCCTGCTGGAACGCGGCCATCTTGGCGGGATCGGTCAGGTCGTCGGCGGAAACCTGCACGCTCGTGGCCTTGGCGCGCGCCTCGGTCACCTTGGTCAGCGTGTCCTGCTCCTGCTTGGCATAGCCCTTCACCGTGGCCACCAGGTTGGGGATCAGGTCGGCCCGGCGCTGGTACTGGTTCTGCACGTCAGCCCACTTGGCCTTGGCGTTTTCCTCGGCGGTGGGGATCGAATTGACGCCGCAGCCGGCCAGCGTCGCCGCGGCGGCGGCCACGAACGCGAAACGCGCCAGGGGGCGGGAAAGGCGGCGGAACAGGGAAGCGGCCATCGGTCGGAATACCCTTATGTCATCCTGCCGGGCGCGCGGCCCCGGCAGGGCCGCTCCGGCGTTGCTGTCCAGGAACATAGCGATAGCCGGTGACCGTTCAAGGGCAGGACCGGGTTGCGGCAACCTGCACCATTCTGGAGAAACCCGCAGCACGTTTGCCGCTTGTCGCGCCCGGCGGCGGGTGGCAAGCAACCGGGAACAGGGCCGTCAGAACTACGGGGAAGCTCATGGGCATGTTGCAGGAATTCAAGACGTTCATCGCGCGCGGCAACGTGCTGGACCTGGCCGTTGGCGTGATCATCGGCGCGGCGTTCGGCAAGATCGTCACCTCGCTGACCGAAAACGTCATCATGCCGGCGGTCGGCTATTTCACCGGCGGCGCCGATTTCTCCAAGTATTTCATCCGCCTCGGACCGATTCCGGAAACCTACAAGGGCAAGCCGGACGATTACGCCGCGCTCAAGGAAGCGGGCGTGGCGATGATCGGCTATGGCGATTTCGTCACCCAGATCGTCAACTTCGTGATCCTGGCCTTCGTGATCTTCCTGATCGTGAAAGCCGCGAACAAGGCGTTCGCCAAGCCCGAGGAACCGGCCGCTCCGGCCGCGCCCGCGGGGCCGAGCGAAGTGGAACTGCTCGCCGAAATCCGCGATGCGCTGAAGAACCGCGTCTGACCGGTCTTTCTCCGCGCGCGGGCATCCGGGACGGCAAGGGGCGCTTCGGCGCCCCTTTTCATTTGGCGGGCGATCCCTATATGGGGAGGTGCCGGCTTGCCGGCTATGGTGATAAACTGCGGCGTGCAATAGGCGCAGCGGACCCGGGGGCGGTACCCGGCGGCTCCACCACCTTTCCCGTCCGGCCTCCTTTGGCGGCAGGCGGGGCAGATGACGGGGCCGAACTAGGATCGACGTGTGTTGAAAAGCGCTGTTTTCGCCCGGGCTGAGTAACCCGTTCAAGGCTCAAAACCAACAAGTGCCAACGACAACGAAGCACTTGCTCTCGCGGCGTAATTCTAGGGGCTAACGCCCTGAAGTTACAAAGCCAGAACGCGGTTGGACCCACCGGTCAACAGAAGCGGATTCCAGCGGCTTGGGGGGTGCCGGGCAACAGAAACCCCCTACCGTTTCCCCGATTTCACGCGGCTGGCGCACGATGGCTGCGTTTTGATCCGCTTCGTCATTGCGAGCGCAGCGAAGCAATCCAGTGCCCCGCGCGCCGCTCTGGATGGCCACGGGGCTTTGCCCCTCGCCATGACGAGAGGCCATGTCATCCGACTTTATGCGGAACCCGCACGCTCCAGCAGCGCCGCCTCGTCGCGCGCGGCGCGGCGGGCGATCAGCAGCATCAGCACCACGATCGGCACGGCCACCGCGTTGATGCTGAGCATCGATGCGCGCAGGTTGCCGGTTGCATCGGACAGCAGCCCGACCAGATAGGGGCCGATGCCCATGCCCAGGATCGTCATCGCCAGCAGGTAGAGGCTCGCGGTCAGCCCGCGCATCCGCGGCAGCACCTGATCGTAGAGGATGGCGTAGAGCGGCGGCATCCAGCCGGTCAGCACCAGGCCGTAGAGCACGAACCGCCCATAGAACGTGCCGGCCGCCGGCGCGGTATAGACCCAGAACGACAGCAGCGGCGAAACCGCCATGGCGAACAGCGCCACGCCTGCGCGCCCGCCGCCCGGATAGCGGCGGTGGAGCCGGTCCGACAGCGGCCCCCACAGCATCGGGCCGACGATGCCCATTCCGGCCGAAACCATGCCGAACTGCAGCGCCGTCTCGCGCATAGACAGGCCATAGCTCTGGATCAGGAACGTGGGGTTGAACGCCATCATGCCATAGTTGATCGCCGACTGGAGCGTGCCGACCGCGATCGCCATGATCAGCGTGGGCGATCGCGTGATGACGCGGTGCGCCTGCGGATCGGACAGCCGCATCCCTTGCACCAGATTGACGATCACGAACACGCCGAAGCCGATCACGGTCCATTGCAGCGCGTGCGGGTTGATCGCCAGCCCGGCGATGACGAACGGCGGGCGTGGCGAAACCGCCATGCTCACCCGCGTCAGCACCACCATCAGCGCCACGATCGCCGCCAGCCCCGCCAGATTGCGCAGCACCATGCCCCGATCGCCGCCGCGCCGGATCATGCCGATCCAGTGCAGGCCGGGCAGCACCGAACCCAGCAGTTCCAGGCTGGCCGCGAAAGGGCGCGGATCGGGCGCGGTCGGCAATCCGTCCATCACGCCGCGTTCCGGTTCGCGCAGGCGCAGCAGGAACAGCGCCAGCACGAAGCCGGGGGCCGAGGCGACGAGGAAGGCGAACTGCCACCCCTTCAGCCCGAACGGCGCCACCGTGCCGGCGTAGCGCTCGGTCCATGCCTGCGCCGCCACGCCGCCCAGCACCAGCGATCCGCCAAGGCCCAGCGCGATGGCAGAGGCCAGCACCGCCATCACGAAGCCCCGGCGCGGCTTGGGCCAGTAGTCGTAGATCAGCGAGGTGCCAGCCGGCTGCGTCGCCGCCTCGCCGATGCCCACGCCCAGCCGCGACAGCGCCAGCGTTGCGAAACTGCCGGCCAGGCCACCCAGCGCGGTGGCGGCGGACCAGAAGGCGATGCTGATGCCCAGCAGGCGCGTGCGCACCCAGCCGTCCGCCAGCCGCCCCACGGGCAGCGAGAACAGCGCGTAGAACAGCGCGAAGACGGTGCCATAGAGCAGCCCCATCTCGGCATCGCCGATTGCCAGGTCCTTCTTGATGGCGGGCGCCAGGATCGCCAGGATCTGGCGGTCGAGCAGGCTCATCGCGTTGGTCAGCGCCACCAGCGCGAGCGCGTACCATCCGCCCTTGGCGACTGCGTTCACCGGCTCTCACTTTCCACCTGCGGCGCCCATGCGCCGGTTCAGATACCGAACCAGCGTTCGGCGTTGGTCTGGAAGAACTTCTTCTTGAGTTCGGGGGAGATGTCCATGGTGTCCATGTCGCGCACCTCGCGCGCCTCCACCTGATAGGGATAGTCCATCGCGTACATCACGCGGTCCTCGCCCACCACCTGCTGCGCGAAGCGGATCGCCGGTTCCCACGCCATGCCCGAATTGGTGATGAGCACGTTCGAGCGCATGTATTCGGCGATGGTCTTGTTCAGCGGCTTCATTCGTTCGTAGCGCTTCGACCGCACGCCCGCCTGGTGCATGTAATCCAGCCGATAAAGCCAGTAGGGCAGCGCCTCGCCCATGTGGCCGACCATGATCTGCAGATCGGGATAGCGGTCGAAGATGCCGATGGTGATCAGCCGCAGCAGGTGCATCCCCGTCTCCACCCCGAAGCCGAAGATTGCGCCGTCGAGGCCCGATTCGAGCAGCGGGTCGATCATCGCGTCCGGCGGCGTGGCGGGATGGATGTACAGCGGCTGCCCGGTATCGGCGAGCGCGCGGAAGATCGGGTCGAACTTGGGATCGTCGAGGTATTCGCCCTGGGTGTGGCTGTTGATCTGCACGCCCTTGAAGCCCAGCTCGCCCGCGCCGCGGCGGATTTCGGCGGCCGACCATGCCGGGTCCTGCGGCGCCACGGCGGTCAGGCCGATGAAGCGATCGGGATGCGCGGCGCAGCGTTCGGCCAGATAGTCGTTGGCGCGCGTGGCAATGCCCTTGGCCTCGGCAAGGTCGAGCATCGGCTGCACGCCGGGCGAGGTCAGCGCGAGCACCGCCTTGTCGATGCCATAGGCGTCCATGTCGGCCAGCCGCCGCTCGCCGAGGTCGAGCAGGCGATCCATGATCTGCGTGGCGCGTTCGGAGGGCGATTGGGCATAGAAGCCCCACAGCGAGAGCATGCCCTTGTCGGCCGTGCCATCGCGCACCATGCGCAGATAGACGTCGACCTGTTCGCGCGTGGCGAAGGCTTCCTCGGTGGCGATGCGCAGATAGCCGCGGTCGCCGCCGGTCCTGAGGGGGTGGTCACTGGTCATGGGCTGTTCCTTTTCCGAAGCAGCCCGGCGACGGTCACCTGCGCAGCGACAGCGAAAGGCTGATAACGTGGTTCATGCGGTCCGGCTGCCGATAACGGGCGATGTATTGCCCCATGTAGCCGGGTTCGATGGCGATTCCCCTGGCCACCGGCAGGGAGACGCCGGCAAAGGCGCGCACCTGATCGAAGCCCGCGCGCTGGCCCCAGCCGGTGGTGTTGAAGCTGACGAAGGGTTCGAGCGTGGACACCAGCGCCACGCCCCGGTCCCCCAGCGGCAGCGTGCCGCGCACCTGCTGGCGCAGCCGCCAGCCGGTGTGGCCGGTCCAGCCCTCGACGAAGCGCTGCTCCAGCCGCGTGCGCGCGGTCAGCGTCGGCCCCTTGCCGTCTCCGGCGATGCGGAACGTCAGTTGCTCGAACACGCGATGTTCGTCGGTCGGCGTACCGCCCAGCGGATCGGTGGTGACGAAGGCATAGCCGAGATAGGCCGCCGTGGTCTTGTTCAGGTAGACGCCGATCGCCGGCCGGATCAGCACCTGCCCCTGGCGCGAGGCGCCGTCGGTCACGCGGTACTGGACGTCGAACGCCGATGTCGCCCGGCCGCCCAGATCGACGGTGCCCTGCACCACGCCCCAGACCTGGTGATCGTTCTGCGCGGCGTGGGCCGGCAGCGCGGGCAGAGACAGAATCAGCCACGGCACGGGCAGGAACAGGGCACGGCGGGGCAATCGCGGCATGGCATTCTCGCTGAGGGAACCGGAAAACGGTCCGTTCAGCTAGATTGCCCATGTTTCCAAAGGATTGCCCGGCCATGACGTTGCGCTGCCCGGTCAGCCTTCGTGGACCGCCTTGGTGACAAGGCAGGCCATCACGCCTTCCGGGCCGTCCTCCGCCCCGTGGCCCGACCACTTGACCCCGCCGAACGGCGCATCCGCGCCACCGATCATGGTCGTGTTAATGCCCACCATGCCGCTTTCGATCTCGCGCGCCACGCGCTGCTGGCGCTTGGCGTCCTGCGTCCAGGCATAGGCGGCCAGGCCATAGGGCAGGCGGTTCGCCTCCTCGATCATCGCCTCTTCGCCCCGGAACGGGTTGAGCAGCGCCACCGGGCCGAACGGCTCCTCGTTGAGAACCGCGGCATCGAGCGGGATTTCGGACAGGACCGACGGCGCATAGAAGAACCCGGCATTGCCCACGCGCTCGCCGCCCGCGAGCAGCTTCGCGCCGCGCGCCGTGGCATCGCCGATCAGGCGGTCCATCGCCTCGGGCCGGCGCGCGTTGGCCATCGGCCCCATCTGCGCGCCCTCGTCCAGCCCGTTGCCGACGCGGATCGCCTTGACCCGTTCGACAAAGCCGTCGCGGAAGCGGTCGAACACGCTTTCCTCAACGATGAAGCGCGTGGGGCTGACGCAGACCTGCCCGGCGTTGCGGTACTTCGAGGTCACCATGGTATCGAGCGCGCGGTCGATGTCGGCATCGCCGAACACCAGCACCGGGCCATGCCCGCCCAGTTCCATCGTCGTGCGGATGCAGTTGTCGGCGGCCAGCTTGCTCAGGTGCTTGCCGATCACGGTCGATCCGGTGAAGCTCAGCTTGCGGATCACCGGGCTGGCCAGCAGGTGCCGGCTGACCTCGTCGGGCACGCCGAACACCGCCTGCGCCACTTCCTTGGGCAAGCCCGCGTCGAGCAGGCATTGCAGCACGCCCAGCGCCGAGGCCGGCGTCTCTTCCGCCGCCTTGAGGATCACCGAACAGCCCGCCGCGATCGGCGCGCCCAGCTTGCGGCCCGGATTGCCCAGCGGGAAGTTCCACGGGGCGAAGGCGGCGACCGGGCCGACCGGCTCGTGCGTGACGGTGGAGCGCATGCCCGCCGGGCGCACCAGCGTGCGGCCATAGAGCCGGAACACCTCGCCCGCGTAGAAGTTGAACAGCCCCACGTTCATCATCACTTCGATGCGGGCCTCGGGCAGCGTCTTGCCCTCTTCCAGCGTGGCGATGCGGGCCAGGTCGTCCTGCCGCTCCAGCATGAGCCGCGCCGCACCCTGCAGCACCGCCGCGCGCTGCTGCGGCGTCGAATCACGCCAGATGCGGAACCCCTTGCGCGCGGTTTCCAGCGCGCGGTCGAGATCGGCCGGCTCGGCCAGCGGCAGTTCGCCGATGGTCTCGCCGGTCGCGGGATTGACGACCGCGTGCGTGCGGCGCCCGCCGCCGGCAACGCGCTCGCCATCGATCACCATGTGGAGGGCAGGATAGGCCGTCATCGGATCAGCCTTTCGCCTTTGCGCGGGCTTCATCGCCTTCCCAGCGCTGCGCCACGATTTCCTCGCCGGTCACCGGGTGGGGGAAGTGGAACGGCGTCAGCTTGTGGGTCGGCCACAGCCAGTGGCCCTCGATCAGCTCGTCCGGCCCGGTCGGGTCGGTGGGATAGGTTTCCTTGGGGAACGGCACGTATTCGGGCTTGGTGTTGGCCCAGCCGGTTTCGAAATCGGCATGCCAGATCGGCATGTAGTTCAGGATGTGGATGCGCCAGGTGCCGTCCACCTTCTTGTAGGTGTTCTCGTAGATGCCGCCTTCCCACCATTGGCGGCTCTTGAGCCAGGGCTGGTCGCCTTCGAAGTCCTTGTGGCGCCCCGCCTGCATCATGGAGCGCGCGCGGGCCAGCGCGGTCACGCCATCGGGCTGCACGTTGATGATGTCCTGCAACTGCGGGTGTTCGAGCAGGAAGCCGTCGATCGGGCCGTTGTTGCCATAGGTGAAGCGCTTCTGGAATCGTTCGACATAGAGGCGACGCACGCCTTCCTTGCCTTTCCAGATGCCGCCGAAGAAGCGCACTTCGCCATCGTCGGTGAACAGGTCGGCCGTCTCGTTGTACAGGCACTTGTCGATGAGATAGCCGTAGAGGTGCTGGAGCTTGCGGATATCAAGCTCGTCCTCGCGCACGGTCAGGCGGCGGCCAAGCTCGGCGACCTGCGCTTCAAGCGTGGCGATACGATCGGAATCGGACATGTGGAAACTCTCCCGAATTGTACGTGTTGCAAACAAACTGCGGCAACTTCATTGAACTGTCAACGACCTTCCGCTTCCAGCCGCGCCACTTCGGCGCGATAGGGGCGGATGGCCAGCACCATGCACAGCGTGGCGATCGGCAGCAGCGTGCCGGCGGTGATCACCAGCGCCTTCCACAGCTCCGCCTCCACGCCCACGATCCGCTGCGCGACCACGCCGACCACGAAGCTGCCGAGCGCGCCGAAGAACGTGAACATGAACAGGTAGATCGCGGTCACCTGCCCGCGCATTTCGTTGGGGGCGATGCGCTGGATCGCGGCGTTCTGCGGCACCGCGCCGGCCAGGCCGAACACGCCGCTCAGCGCGAACACCGCCAGCGCCATCTCGCCCGTGGGCATCAGCGGCGCGGTGATCGAGCAGATCGTGACGAGCGCGAACAGGATCGCCGCGCAGCGCACGTTGGCATCGGCATGGCGCTTGGCCATCCATTCCACGAACACGCCGCCCAGAAACACGCCGGCCAGCTGCGAGACAAGCAGCATCGGCGCCATGACCAAGCCGATCCGCCCCTCGTCCCAGCCATAGGTGCGGATCATGAATGGCACGCGCCAGAACATCAGGCCGAACGTTTCGATCGCGCTCAACGCCAGCCCGCCGAACAGCGGGTAATAGACCCGCCCGCGCGCATGGATCGCCTTGGCCGCGTCCAGCCCGGTGAAGGCCAGCACGCGCCGGCCCAGCCCCTGCCGCTCCGGCACCGGCACGCGCCCTTCCGCCGGCGCACGGACGAGGCGCGGCGGTTCCTTGACCAGCAGCAGCAGGCCGGCCGCCAGCAGCCCCAGCCCCGCCTGGCCCACCAGGATGAGCTGCCAGCTGTGGACACGCAGCCCCAGCACGTGCGCCTCGCTCCAGCCCGCCAGCGCGACGATCAGCTTGCCGCCGGCCAGCACGCCCGCGGTCGTCCCGCCGATGAAGCCCAGTTGCAGCAGCGCGAAGGCGCGGGTGATCTTCTTCGGCGGGAAATAGTCCGCGATCATCGAATAGGCGGCCGGCGCGTGCGCCGAACCGCCCGCGCCCAGGAACATGCGGCTGCCGATGAACTGGCCGAACCCCTGCGCGATGCCGCCCAGCCCCATGATCACGCCGGTCGCCGCCATGCCGCCGGCCAGCACCAGCTTGCGCGGATAGATGTCCGCCAGCCGGGCCAGCGGAATGCCCACGAACACGAAGAAGATCACGCTGGCGGGGCCGCCCAGAAAGCCCAGCTGTTCGTCGGTCAGCCCGAAATCGATCTTGATCCGCTGCGCCAGCATGCCGAACACGGTCTGGTCGAAAAAGTTCAGGAACGTCGCCGCGATGATCGCGAACAGCGCGAAATAGGCCGATGCGGTTGACGGCCAGCGCCGCTCGGCGCCCCCTTCTTCCGCCTTGCTTTCAGATACTTCCGGCGCACCGGTCATCGCCGGGGATGCTGCTCCCGCCATCTGCTCTCCTCTCCCGGCCAGTCGATTCTCCGACCTGTTTTTCGCACCGGATAATTGTTAGTCTTGCATACAATCTCGCGCTGGTGAATAGAAAAGACGATAACGAATGGTCGCATGGCCCCGGCACCCGGCTCCGCCCCTGAAACGGACCGTGACAACCGGGCGGGCGGCGCAGCATGGAGAGAGGCAAGGATGCAGAATCTTCCGGGCAAGACGGCTTTCATCACGGGCGGGGCCAGCGGCATCGGCCTCGGCATCGCCAAGGCGCTGCTCGGCGCGGGGATGAACGTGACCATCGCCGACATCCGCCAGGATCACCTCGATTCGGCCGTCGCCGAGCTGGACGGGGGCGACCGCGTGCTGGCGGTGCCGCTCGACGTGACGAATCGCGCCAACTTCGCCGACGCCGCCGACGCCGCCGAAGCCAGGTTCGGCAAGATCCACATCCTGTGCAACAACGCCGGGGTCGCGGTGGTCGGCCCCACCGATCTCGCCACCTTCGCCGACTGGGACTGGGTGATGAACGTCAACCTGGGCGGCACCATCAACGGCGTGGTCACGATCCTGCCGCGCATTCTGGCGCATGGCGAAGGCGGGCACATCGTCAACACCGCCTCGATGTCGGCGCTGGTGCCGGTGGGCGGGACCACGATCTATTCGACGGGCAAGGCCGCGGTCACCGCGATGATGGAATGCATGCGCCCCGAACTGGAGCCGCGCGGCGTGATCTGTTCGGCCTTCTGCCCCGGCGCCGTCCAGTCCAACATCGCCGACGCCGGCAAGACCCGCCCGGCCGACCTTGCCGAAACCGGCTATGCCGAGGCGGACAAGCGCCGGCAGGCGGGCGGCAGCTTCATGCACCTCTACCAGACCAAGGAGGAGGTGGGCGAACGCGTGCTGCGCGGCATCCTCAACGACGAGCTCTACATCCTCACCCACAGCGAGTTCCTGGCCGGCGTGCGCGAACGCGGCGAAGCGACCACGGCGGCGGTGCAGACCCACCTTCCGGAAAACCCGGAATACAAGGAAACCTTCGCCATGCTGTTCCGCAACCCGGCGATCACCGCCGAGATCGAACGGCAGAACCGGCTGCGCGCCGGCGCCTGACCATAAAACCCCTCCCGCGGGCGGGAGGGGTTTGGGGTGGGCAATCCCACGCACATCACATTTCAGGGAGAGGCCCACCCCCGGCCCCTCCCGCAAACCGGAGGGGAGACATATGAAGGATTTCGCAGGCCGCACCGCCTTCGTCACCGGCGGCGCCAACGGCGTCGGCATCGGCCTCGTGCGCCAGCTGCTCAACGAAGGCTGCAAGGTCGCCATTGCCGACATCCGCCAGGATTCGATCGACAAGGCCCTGGCCGCGCTGGACAACCGCGAGGTCATGGGCGTGCAACTGGACGTCGCCAGCCGCGAAGGCTTCCGCGAGGCCGCCGACCGGGTCGAGGCGGAAATGGGACCGGTTTCGATCCTGTGCAACAACGCCGGGGTCAACCTGTTCCAGCCGATCGAGGAAAGCTCGTTCGACGATTGGGACTGGCTGCTGGGCGTGAATCTGCACGGCGTGATCAACGGCGTGATGACCTTCGTGCCGCGCATGGTCGAACGGGTGAAGGCGGGCGAGCAGAAGGGCGGCCACGTCGTCAACACCGCCTCGATGGCCGCGTTCCTCGCGGCGGGCACGCCGGGCATCTACAACACCACCAAGTTCGCGGTGCGCGGCCTGTCGGAATCGCTGCACTATTCGCTGCTGCAATACGAGATCGGCGTGTCGGTGCTCTGCCCGGGCCTGGTGAAGAGCTACATCTACGCCAGCGACGACATCCGCCCCGATGCGCTGAAAAGCCAGATGAAGGCGGTGGACAAGGCAGCGGTGGAGCGCCTTGCCGGGGTCCACGAGTTCGGCATGGAGCCGGACGTGATCGGCGCGCGGGTGATCGACGCGATGCGCCACAACCGCCTGCACATCTTCTCCCACCCCGATCACAAGGACGAGCTGCGCACCATCTTCGACGAGATCATCGCCGAATATCAGGACTACCCCAAGGACCCCGGCTTCGATCAGCGCGTGGCCTTCGAGAAGTTCCGCCACGATGCCTTCGCCGAGGCCCGGCGCAAATCGCGCGCCGCCGATTTCTGAAACAAATAGCCCTCTCCCCTTTAGGGGAGAGGGTTGGGAGAGGGGTGGGCGCTCAAGGAGCCCCTCTCAACTCCACACGGTCAGATGCCGTGCTTGCGGTTGTACTCGTGAATCCATTCGAGCGTCTTCACCAGGCCGCCGAACGGATAGAAGTGCAGGCGTACCCGGCCGTGCTCCGGCCCCAGCCCCTGGGCGAAGGCGTTCACCAGCTTGTCCGGTCCGGCCGAGCCGAGCAGGTTGGTGACCGAGATGCCGTACTTCTTGAGGACCGACGTGGACGCGCCCACGCCGCAGCGCGCGGCGAACGCGAGCAGGCGCTTGATCCCCGCCGGCCCAGGCACGCCGATGCGCACCGGCGCGTCGATGCCGCGCGCGCGCAGCTCCTTCAGCCAGGCCAGGAACGCATCGGGATCGAAGCCGAACTGGGTGACGATCAGCGGGGCCATGTCGCGCCGCTCGATTTCCGCCACCTTCTTTTCCAGCACGGCCCAGCATTCGGCCACGGTCATGTTGGGGTGGCCTTCAGGATGCCCGCCCACGCCGATCGCCTTGATCCCGGCGCGCTCGAACGCGCCGGTCGCGATCAGCGCGGAGGTATCGAAATAGGGGCCTTGCGGCTCGGGCGGGTCGCCGGCCACGATGAAGCAGCGCTCCACCCCGGCCTGTTCGACCACGGCCTTCAGATAGCCTTCGAAATCGTCTTCGGACAGGATGCGGCGGGCCGAGAAGTGCGGCATCGGCTCGAAGCCCAGCTCGCGCACCGCCACGGTCGCGGCGACACGGGCGGCCACGTCCTCGCCCGGCAGGAAGGTAACGGCGATCGGCGTATCGGCGGGGATGAGCGGGGCGGCATCGCGCAGCGAAGCCTCGTCCTTCGCGGTCATCTCCAGGCTGAAGCCGTCGGTGATCCCGTCGGGCGCCTTGTCCCAGTTGGGATGGATCAGGGGTGTTGCCATAGCGGGATCCTCTTTTGGTGGAAGGCCATCCGCCCGGCCGCCTTTGCGGCGATCCGGGCGGGGCCAGTCTTCATCGCGTCAGCGGGCGGTACGCCAGCCTTCAGCATAGGCTTCACGAGCGACACGGCTGTACGGGACCGGCGAGACGATCGCGCGGACCTCGATCTGCTTGTGCGGCTCGACAGTGGTCTTGCGGGTGCCGCCGTTCTCTTCGCCCCACACCACGCGCAGTTCGGTGCCGACCGGGATTTCCGGATCGATCGTGGCGAGCGAAAGCGCCTGCTTCTCGTTGTAGGAATAGCCCGTGAACATCGAGAAACCGACGGTCTTCCCGCCCGCATCGACGACGCGGTCATAGTTCGACGAGGCATAGTTGGCGAGCGGGGTGTCGAAGAACTTGTACTGTTCGCCATCGGGGTTGAACAGCGAGGCCACGATCTTGGTCATGTCCTCGGGGTGCCAGGCCAGCGTCACCTTCTTGCGCTGGTCGGCGGGGTTCAGGGCTTCCAGCGCCTCGCGGCCGTGGAAGTCATGGTCGAACTTGACGAAGTTGCCGTAACCCAGTTCCCACGGGTTGAGGTAGTAATCCTCGATGTTGTCCGAAACGAACGAACCGCCGATCGAACCGGTCGCTTCGTAGCTGTCGGCGCCCAGCCATTCGCGGAAACCCTTGAGCTTTTCGCCGGTGTAGATGGCGGGCAGCGGCGAGGGGATCCAGCCGGATTCGAGCGTGTTCGACGGGTAAGCGCGGCTGCCGCAGGCGATCAGGCCGAATTCCTTGCCGGCTTCGAGGATCGCGGCGCGGATTTCTTCCTGCTCGGCATAGGGACCCCAGATTTCCAGGCCCGGCGCGCCCGACATGCCGTGGCGCAGCGTGCGCACGGTCTTGCCGGCGATGTTCATCGTGCTCATGTTGAAGAACTTGAGCTGTTCCAGCGGGCCGCCGTGCAGCTTTTCGATCACCGCCCAGGCGTTGGGCCCCTGGATCTGGAAGCGCCATTCCTTGCGGGTTACGGGCTTGCCCATCGGGCGCATCGGCGAACGGTCGTCCAGCTCGATCTCGCAGTCATAGCCGCCGGTCGCCGCGTGATAGCGCAGCCAGTTCGAGGCCGGCGCGCGGCCGACATAGGTGAACGATTCCTCTTCTTCCCAGAAGATGATGCCGTCGCCGATGACATGGCCATAAGGCGTGGTCGGCACGTACTGCTTGGCCTTGTTGACCGTCCAGCCCTTGGGGGTGTTGATCATGGTGTCGGACAGCAGCTTCAGCGCATCCTTGCCACGGATATAGAGGTTCACCATGTGGTGCGACTGGTCGAACAGCACCGCGCTGTGCTGCCAGGCCCACTGTTCCGAACGCCAGTTCGAAAATTCCGGCGCGACCACCGGATAGACATACGCGCCGAGCTGCGAATTGCGCAGCATTTCGACGATGTTGCCGCCCGCGTTGAGGACTTCTTCAAGATTCTTGGCTGCCATGCCTTCTCTCCCGACAAAAAATGGCTGGTTGAAAATTTGTATGCAACACATACAATATCAAACGAGATTCGCAATCGGAAATCGTGCGCCCTATGAGGCCCACGCAGACGGGAGAGACTTTTGATGAGTGCACCGCTGATTTTGACGCTTTCGTGCGAGGACAAGCCGGGCATCGTCGCCCGCGTCACCGGCAACCTGTTCGAATCGGGCGCCAACATTCTCGAAGCGCAGCAGTTCGACGATACCGAATCGGGCCGCTTCTTCATGCGCGTGGTGTTCGATCCCGGCGAAGCGGGCGCCGACGCGCTCCGTTCCGCCTTCGCGCCCGTGGCGCAGCAGTTCGCCATGGACTGGACCATGCGCGATACCGCGGCCAAGCGCCGCACCATCCTGATGGTCTCGAAGTTCGATCACTGCCTGGGCGATCTGCTCTACCGCACGCGGCTGGGCGAGCTGCCGATGGACGTGGTGGCGATCATCGGCAACCACCCCAAGGAAGCGCTGAACATCTCGCTGATCGGCGACGTGCCCTATCACCACCTGCCGATCACGCGCGATACCAAGCCGCAGCAGGAAGCCGAAGTGAAGCGCATCGTCAACGAAACGGGCGCCGAATTCGTGGTGCTGGCGCGCTACATGCAGATCCTCTCGGACGATCTGGCGCGGTTCCTGTCGGGCCGCTGCATCAACATCCACCATTCGTTCCTGCCCAGCTTCAAGGGCGCCAAGCCCTATCACCAGGCGCACGCGCGCGGCGTGAAGATGATCGGCGCCACCGGGCATTACGTAACGGCGGATCTCGACGAAGGCCCGATCATCCACCAGGACGTGGAAACGGTCAGCCATGCCGACACGCCCGAGGATCTGGTGCGCAAGGGCCGCGACATCGAACGCCGCGTGCTGGCCGAAGCGGTGCGCCTGCACCTGGAGGACCGCGCGCTGCTGAACGGCAACAAGACCGTGGTGTTCAAGGGCTGATGCGGTCGCCGGGCGGCGGGGTCACCAGCTCCCCGCCCGGGGCCGCCTCCGGTCCGGTTTGCGAGAGGAGAAGGCCATGCGCGTCAACGCGCTCGATCACGTCAACATCATTACCGACCGGCTCGACGAAACCGCCGAATTCTACCGTTCCCTGCTAGGCCTCGAACGGCGCGACGCGCCCGCCCCGCTCACGCCGCGGAACGCGCAATGGATGTACGACGAGGCCGGCCGGGCGATCATCCACATCAATTCGGAAGACTGCCCCCGCGCGTTCGACCGCACCGTGCACCCCGGCGACCTGACCGGCGCGATCCACCACGTCGCGCTCAACTGCGCCGGCTATGACGAAATGATCGCCCGGATCGAGGCGCGCGGCCTAGCCTATCAGGTCAATACCGTCGCCGCGATCGGCCTGCGCCAGATCTTCACCGCCGATCCCAACAACGTGCTGCTGGAACTCAATTTCTTCGGCGATTGAACCCCGCCTGCCGCGCGGAGCCGCCCGTCTCAGGCCGGAATGCTGCTCTCCAGCGCATCGGCCAGCTCGACCGGGCGCGACAGATAGGGGCTATGGTCCGCATCCAGCGTCACCACCCGCGCGCCCGGCGAAAACTGCTGCATCTTGCGCTGGCTGTCGATCGGGATCGTGCGGTCCTGCGTGCATTCCACATAGGTGCGCGGCAGGCTGCCCCACCGTTCCGGCGTTAACGCCAGCTTTTCCGAGCGCGGGCCGTGCGGTTCGGCGATCAGGCGCGGCAGCACCGCCGCCACCCGATCGGGCGGGGAAACCTGCGCGAAGACCGCGCCCGCCGCCGCCGGATCGACCACCGTGCCCACGCCGCCGTGGACCGGGCTGATGACGGCGTCGAACGCCGGGTTGGGGCCTTCCAGCTTCTTGAACTCGGCGCGCGAGAGGCCGTCAGGCAGCATCATCGCGCAGATATAGACCAGCGCGTCCATCGCCCGCGGATCGCGCTCCGCCGCCGTGCTGACCACCAGCCCGCCCCGGCTGTGCCCGGCCAGCACCACCGGCCCGCCGGTTTCGGCGCGCAGCCGGCGGCAGTGTTCCAGCGCGAAATCCGCCCAGCCAGCGAGCGTGACCGCCGCCAGTTCCTCCGCCGTGCCGCCCATGCCAGGCAGCGTCGGCGCCAGCACGGCATGACCCCGCGCGCGCAGGATCTCGGCGACCGGATCGAAGCACCAGCCGCCGTGCCAGGACCCATGAATCAGGACAAAACCGGCCATGTCGTTCCCATTTCTCCCTTTCGCCGCGCCTTAGCGGACATGCCCGGTCCAGGTGCGCAGGCCCGGCGCGGTGCGGTCCTCGCCGCGCAGCGCTTCGGCCACGCCGGGGCGCGCGGTCATCCGCTCGCGCCAGTCGACCAGGCGCGGCGCGCGCTTCGCGATCTCCAGTTCGGGGAACATGCGCTCCACCATCATGCCGCAATGCGCGTAGAAATTGATGTCGGCCAGGGTGTAGGCATCGCCCGCCAGCCACGCCGTTTCGCCCAGCTGCCTTTCCACCTTGTCGACCGCGTATTCGATCTTGGCCGTGGCGTTGGCCAGATCGGCCTCGGAAAAGCCCGATCGCGCCGTGGCCCATTTCTTGCGCTGGTCGGGCAGCGGAATGTTCTCCAGCAGCTTCTCGAACTCCCCGTTCTCGATATTGCGCGCGATCACGCCGATCATGCGATGCCAGCCGTGCATCGAGACGAAGTTCATCACATGCTCGTCGACGAACTTGTTCCAGTAACGCATCCGCGCCGCACCCAGCGGATCGCGCGGGCGCAGCGGGCCGGAGGCGGGCTGCGCATCGGGGAAGGCATCCTCCAGATATTCGTTGATGACCGTGGTGTGGGTAATCACCGTGCCATCGTGGTCGAGCACCGGCACCTGCCCTTCGGGATTGATCGCCACGAACCACGGCTGATGCTGTTCGAACTTGTGCAGATCGACATAGACGCTTTCGTAGGCGAGGCCCTTTTCCTTCAGCGGAATCATCGACTTGAGCGAGTTCGCCACCGGCTCGGCGTGGTAGTATTTCAGGGCCATAGACTTCTCCCGTGGGCGCGTTCAGACGCGCATCGTCCCCAGCATCCCGCCATCCACCGCCCAGGCCTGCGCCGTGACGTGGCTGGCCGCGTCCGACAGCAGGAACGCGGCCACCTCGGCCAGTTCCGCCGCCGCGCCGGTGCGCCCCTGCGGCACCGCCTGCCCCATCTGCGAGACGGCTTCGGGCGGAAGCCCTTCCAGCATCGGCGTATCGATCAGGCCGGGGATGATGCAGTTGCAGCGCACGCCGAACGCGGCCGCCTCGCTGGCGACGGCACGCGACAGGCCCAGCACCGCGTGCTTGCTGGCGACATAGCCCACGTTCATCGGCAAGCCGCGCTCGCTGGCCAGGCTGCCGGTCACCAGGATCGCGCCCGCGCGGCGCTGCTTCATCGCCGGCAGCACATGCTGAATCGCCCAGAGCACGCCCTTGAGGTTCACCGCCAGCACCGCGTCGAAGGCATCGTCCAGATAGTCTTCCACCGGCGCGAACGTGCCGCCGATCCCGGCGTTGAGGAACAGGCCGTCGATCGGGCCATGCGCCGCGACGGCGGCGTCCAGCGCGGCGGTGAGCGCGGCCTTGTCGGCCACATCGGCGACGGCGAAGGCCGCGCGCGCGCCGGTTTCGGCCCGCAGCGCGGCCGCCGCCTGTTCCAGCAGGTCCGCGCGGCGCGCGATCAGCGTCACCGCCGCGCCGGCCTGCGCGCAGCGCGTGGCGCTGGCGCGGCCGATCCCGGTCGATGCCCCGGTGATGACGACATGCTTGCCCGCAAGGTCGGTCATCGCGCGGTCCCGGCGATGAAGGCGGCCCAGACTTTCGCCTCGGGCCGGTCGCTGCCGTCGGGCGACCACTGGCGTTCCATGATCGCACGCGCCTCCGGTTCGGCCATACCGCGATGGTCGCGATTCAGCCGGTAGAGGAACGCGGAAACGCGCCAGTTCATGATGCAGTGGACGTGGACCGGGCGCGGGCCCTCCTCCACCGCCTTGCGAAAGGCGGCGAAGTGATCCTCGCCCGGCGCGTCGAACGGCACCGGGATGTGGGTATAGGCGATCCCCTGCCCGGTCAGCTTGGCGCCTTCGTCCGCCAGCGCCTCGGGATGGGTTTCCAGCGCGAGGTTGACGACGTGGCGCACGCCCAGCGCCGCCAGCCGCGCCACATCCTTGTCCTCGATCCGGCCGGAGGTGGTGATCTCCGCGTCGAGCCGCTGCCAGGCGCGGATGTCTTCGGGATCGCCAGCCATGGCCCCCTCCGTCAGGCCAGCCCGAGCACGCGGGTGGCGTTGTCCTTCATGATTCCGGGCAGGACCTCCTCCTTGAAGCCGACCTTCAGGGCCGCCTCGATCCACTTCTGCGGATGGATCAGCGGAAAATCGCTGCCGAACAGCATCTTCTTGCGCAGCTGCGTGTTCGCGTACTGGATGATCTGCGGCGCGAAATATTTGGGCGACCAGCCCGAAAGGTCGATGAACACGTTGTCCTTGTGCAGCGCCATCGACAGGCTTTCGTCCACCCACGGCCAGCTCGGATGGGCCAGGATGATCTTCATGTCGGGAAAATCGACCGCCACATCGTCGACCAGCATGGGCTGGCCGTACTTCAGCCGCACCCCGCCACCGCCGCGCATCCCCGTGCCCATGCCCGAATGGCCGGTGTGGAAGATCGCGGGCAGCTTGTATTCGTTGATGACCTCGTAGATCGCGTAGCCAACCTGCTCGGCCGGGTGGATGTTCTGCATGATGTGGTGGAACTTGAAGCCCCGCACGCCGTGGTTCTCGATCAGATCCCGCGCCTCGCGCGCGCCCAGCTTGCCCTTGTGCGGATCGATCGAAGCGAAGGGGATGCAGATATCGTCATGCTTCGCGGCGAATTCGGCGATCTCGTAGTTCGACAGGCGCTTCGCACCGATGCCGCTCTCGCAATCGACCGTGAACAGGCAGAAGGCGATCTGCTGTTCGCGGTAGATCTCGACGATCTCGGGCATCTTGGGCCGTTCGCGCGGCGCCTTGAAATAGGCCGAGGCCGCATCGAAGAACTTGCCCATGATCGGGTCTTCGGGATCGTGGCACGAAACCTCGGCATGGACGTGGACGTCGATCGCCTTGATCTTGGTTAGGTCGATGGGCATGGGGCTACTCCTGAAAAATGTGGATCTGGACGGCCCACCCCCAACCCCTCCCGCAAGCGGGAGGGGAGCGCGACTTGCCGGGCCGCAGGGCCGGCTAGTCGCAGCGGGGTGGGCATTGCGCCCCGTTCGTCACGACGGGATCATCACCGTCTTCGTCTTGGGATAGGACCTTGATGCCCCGGTGGCCCGGTCGTCCATCACGCTTCCACTCCATGAAATATTCAAGTCCGTGAAAAATGCGTGGTAAGCGAGACCTATCCCTTTTTCCAGCGCAAACCGACTCGGTACGGGGACGACGCCGGATCGCCCCCGTCCGCCGTCTTGTCAGCCACCTTGCGCGGCCAGCGCCTTGTCCTCGTTCGCGCGCTTGATCACGTAGAGCCGGATCGTCTCGATCTGCGCCGGCGTCAGCACCGGCGACCAGGCGATCATGCCGTTGTCCTTCAGCGCGCCGTCGTGCACGATCATCTGCCACGATTTGGGATCGGCCAGGAAGCCGCTGCGGCGCAAGTCGGGCACCACGCCCCCGCCGATCGCGGCATCGCCGTGGCAGACGTTGCAATAGCGGCCGAAGTGCTGTGCGCCTTCCGCCACTTGCGCCGGTGTGCCGGTCAGCGCCGGCGGATCGAGCGGCAGTTCGTTCAGCGCCGGAGCCGGCGGCAGGCTGGCCTTGCCGCCGATCTTGAACACCAGCAGGCGGCTGACGTTGCGCACCGGGCCGGATTTCTCGGCGAGGATGCCGGTCGCCAGCGGCCACACGCCGCCCCAGCCGGCCAGCACCGCGACGTATTGTTCGCCGCCCGCCATGAACGTGACCGGCGCCGCGACCACGCCGGTCTGCGCGGGGAACGACCACAGCTCCTTGCCGTCCTTGATCGAATAGGCCGCGAACGTGCCCTTGGCGTTGCCCTGGAACAGCAGGCCGCCGCCGGTGGCCAGCAGCCCACCGTTCCACGGGCCGGGGAAGCTGATCCGCCAGCGTTCCTTCTGCGCCACCGGGTCCCAGGCGATGATCGCCCCGGTGGTGGCGGCGCGCGCCTCGGCGCGGACCTTGGCGTCGGCCGGCATCGCGCTCGCCGCCTGGTCGATGCCCACGTTGAAGCCGACGGGCGAAGGCTTCCAGTTCTTGTCCGGAAAATAGGGGAACGCGGCGAACTGCGCGGGGATGAACACCAGCTTCTGCGCGGGATCGTAGGCCATCGGGTGCCACGAATGCGCGCCCGCCGCGCCCGGCGTGCTGATGAAGGGCTTGCCTGTCTTGTCGTAGCGCGAATCCGGGTTTTCGATCGGCCGGCCCGTCACCGGGTCCAGCCCGGTAGCCCAGTTCACCGGCGCATAGTTGTTGCCCGAGATGAACTTGCCCGTCTCGCGGTCAATCACATAGAAGAAGCCGTTCTTCGGCGCGTGCATCAGCACCTTGCGCACTTTCCCGCCGATTTCGAGATCGGCCAGCATGATGTGCTGGGATGCGGTGAAGTCCCAGGTTTCGCCCGGGGTTTCCTGGAAGTGCCAGACGTACTGGCCCGTCTTCGCGCGGATCGCGACGACCGAGGACAGGTAGAGGTTGTCCCCGCCGCCCGGCGAACGGTACGACTGGTTCCACGGGCTGCCGTTGCCCACGCCGATGTAGAGCAGATCGGTGGCCGGGTCATAGGCCATCGAATCCCAGACGGTGCCGCCCCCGCCCAGCTTCCACCATTCGCCGTGCCAGGTGGATTCGGCCTTCTTGAGGTATTCCTCGGTGTTCTTCCCCGGCTGATCGGGCACGGTATAGAACCGCCAGACCTGCTTGCCGGTCTGCGCGTCATAGGCGGTGATATAGCCGCGCACGCCCATTTCGGCGCCGCCGTTGCCGATCAGCACCAGCCCGTTGATCACGCGCGGCGCGCCGGTGATGGTATAGGCCTTGGTCTGGTCGACCGTCACCGTGGACCACACCTGCCGGCCCGTGGCGCGGTCCAGCGCGATCAGCCGGCCGTCCAGCGTGCCGAGATAGAGCTTGTCGCCCCATGCCGCCAGGCCGCGGTTGACCACGTCGCAGCACGCCTTCACCGCGGTTTCGCCGGGCACCTTGGGATCGAACTCCCACAGCAGCTTGCCCGATACCGCGTCATAGGCCTTGGCCTTCGACCACGCCGTGGTGATGTAGATCTTGCCGTCGATCACCAGCGGCGTGGCTTCCTGCCCGCGCGCGGTATCCATGTCGGCGGACCAGGCCAGCCCCAGCGAGCCGATGTTGCCCTGGTTGATGCGGTCGAGCGGACTGAAGCGCTGCTCGTCATAGGTGCGGCCATAGGAGAGCCAGTCCACCGCGCTGGCGGCCTGGATGCGCGCGGCGTCCACCACGCTGCGGGCGCCACCGTTTGCCGCCGTCACCATGTCGCTGGCGGTCAGCGTTGCCAGCAGCACCGCGCCCGATGCCAGCACCCACCGGATTCCACGCATCATTCGCATCTCGCATCCTCTCCCTTCGGCCGGCTTCCGGCTCGGATTCGCGTCCCGTTTAAAGGGTTAGTTAACCATCCGCTGGGCGTCACCCCAATACTTCACGCGCAGCGCCTTCTTGTCCATCTTGCCGGCGGCGGTGCGGGGAATGGCGTCCACGAACTCGACCGACTTGGGCGCCTTCACCCCGCCCAGGCGATCCTTGGCATAGGCGATGATCTCCGCGCCGGTGATGCCCTCGGCCACCACCACGGCGTGGACCTGTTCGCCCCACTTCTCGTGCGGGATGCCGAACACGCAGGCCTCGCGCACGTGCGCCAGCTCGGTGACGGCCGCCTCGACCTCGGCGGTGAACACGTTGAACCCGCCGGAGACGACCATGTCCTTCTTGCGGTCGACGATATAGAGGTAGCCGTCCTCGTCGAACTTGCCGACATCGCCGGTGTGGTGCCAACCGAACTTGCGGACTTCGGCGGTTTCCTCGGGCTTCTCGAAATAGGAATGGCTGACCAGCGCCCCGCGCGCGCAGATCTCGCCCGCCTCGCCCCGCGGCACCTCGCGGCCGTCGTCATCGAGCAGCGCGACCCGGATCGAGCGCGTGGGCCGGCCACAGGCGGCCAGCTTTTCGGGCGCTTCCTTCGCGAACCGCGCCACGTCCTCGGGCGGGAACCACGCCACGATCATCGGGCATTCCACCTGGCCATAGGACTGGCACATGCACGGCCCGAAGATCTCCACCGCCTGGCGCAGCTTTTCCGGGCTGCACGGCGAACCGACCAGGATGAAGATGCGCAGGCTGGAATAGTCGTGGTCGCCGATCTCGGGCGATGCCATCAGCTGGTACAACGCCGTCGGCGGCAGGTACATGTGGGTGACCTTGTACTCCGCGATGGTCTGCAGCACGCGCTCGGCATCGAATCCGGGCAGGATCACCTGCGTCGCGCCCAGGCTCAACGTGGACAGCGCGATCGGCCCTGCCGCGTGCGTGATCGGCGCGGAAACCAGCGCCACCGGGCTGTCGGTGCGCCCGCCCATGCCGTCGGCCGCCGTCTCGATCATCGTGCCCCAGCCCAGGTTGGTGACGTTCGCGCCCTTCGACGGGCCGGTGGTGCCGCCGGTGGGGAAGATGCCGACCAGATCGGACAGGTTGCCGAAGGCATCGACCTCCGGCTCGACGAAATCGGCGGCGGTCACGCCGGCCATGAACTCCTCGAGGCTGGGATCGTCGCCCATCCGCTGGTCCAGGCAGACGAAGTGCTGCATCACCGGGCAGCGGTCCTTGAGCTGCTGGACCTCGTCCGCCTTCGACGAATGGTAGACCAGCCACTTGCAGCGCACGTAGTTGATGTAGCCGGCGTTGGCATCGATGGCGTTGCGCGTGTTGACCGGGATCCACTTGCCGTTGGCGCGCCACATGGCCAGCAGCACCACCAGCAGCATTCCGTCGTTGGGGCCGTACAGGCCCAACAGGTCCTGGTTCTCGAACCCGCCGCGCTGCAGCGCCGCCGCGATCCGTTCGGACAGTTCCTTGGTCTCGGCGAAGGTCAGCTTCAGGCCGGTTTCGGTGTCCACCACCGCCAACCGCTGCGGATCGCGATCATGGCCCCGGTCGAAATAGTCGATTGCACGCATCGTCGGCTTACCCCCAGCGATTGATTTCAGGCCCCGGCGCCCAGGCGCGGAGCGGTTCGGATACGGTGGCGCGCGCCAGCGCGGCGGCCACGGCGGGCCGCGCCTGCACGCGCGCCAGCCACGCGGTCGTTTTCGGCGCGGCGGCGAAGGCTTCGGGGCGCAGCAGTTCCATGCCCGCGAGCCAGGAGAAGGTGACGATGTCCGCGATCGAATAGACGCCCATCAGCCAGTCGCGCCCGTCGGCCAGCTGGCCTTCGCAGCGCGCGACCGCCTGCGCCACCTTGGTCTCGCTGTCGGCCACCTGCGCCGCGTCGATCGTGCCATCGTGCAGCGCCTGCCAGCGCTGGCGCAGATCGTCGGACGGGATGCTGGCCGTGATTCCCGCGAAATCCGCCGCGCCAATGGCGGCGATTTCCGCCTGCGAGGAGGCAAGGTTGCCGAGCAGCGCCGCCGCCGGCGAAAGCCGTTCGGTGATCTGGCGGCACCACATCATCATTTCCCAGTGCGCGTGCGAATCCGCCGGCTGAAGCCCTGCGCCGCCCGCCAGTTCGTCGATGTATTGCGCCAGGAACACCGACTCGGTCATCGCCTCGCCATCGATCACCAGCACCGGGCCTTCGCCCTCGATCCCCATGTCGAGCGCGACACGTTCGGAAAGGCCGGGGATGCGGTGCCGTTCGCCGGCCAGCAGGTCGATCGGCCGGCAGGTAATGCCCAGCGCCGCTTCGCCGCCCGTTTCTGCCCCAGCTTCAGCAAGCGCCGCCAGCACCGTCAGCGAGGCGCCGTTCGGCTCGCCGTGATAGAGAACCGCGCCCATCAGTCGATGCCTTCCATGATCAGGCTGTAGCGGTGGGCGAGATCGGTGCGCCCCATCGCCCAGGTCTTCTGCACCGCCTCGCGCTGGTACACCCGCTTGAGCCAGCGCATGATGTTGGGCGTGCGGTCCTTGCCGGCGAGGTCCGGCTGCGACAGCGGCAGCGAATAGGTGCTGTTGAAGATGTTGATGTCGGCCAGGCTGTATTGGTCCGACCCGACATAGGCGCGCTTGCCCAGCTCCTGTTCGAGCAGGCCGATGCCCAGCGCCACGCGGCGGCGGCTTTCCGCCATTTCCGCTTCGCCGAACTGGCCGCTGATCGCCTTGCGCCAGGCCACGCGGCGTTCGGGCAGCGGGATGCGCTCGATCGCCGCGTCCAGTTCAGCGGGATCGCGCTGGCGCACCATCGGGCCGACGAACACGCTCCAGCCGATCATCGAGAAGCTGGGGCCAAGCCACTGGTCCATGAACTTCATCCACCAGCGGATGCGCCAGCGGTCGCGCGGATCGGCGGGCATCAGGGCCGGCCCGGCGAATTCCTCGTTCACGTATTCCATGATCGCGGTGCTTTCGGTCAGCACGCGCGTGCCCCACGCCCCGCTGTGCGTCATCGCCGGGATCGTGCCCTGCGGGTTGATCGCGAGGTAGCCGGGCTTGTACTGGTCGAACTGGAGCATGTCGATGTAATGGCTGTCGAACGACACGCCCTTTTCCATCAGCGCCAGCATCGGCTTGCCCGAATTGGCGTTGGGTTCCCAGTGGTAGAGCGCGATCCCGCTCATGCCGTGCCGCCTGCCCGAGGGAGCGGCTCCACGCCGCCTTGCTGCACCATCGACTCTCTCCCGATCGGGCCATCCCGATTTTGTTAGTGTTACATACTAATTTGGACCGAGAGTCGGTCAAGAGCCATCGCGTGAAAATTTGCGGCACTTTGGGGCAGCCGCGCGCGCCGCGCCGCTCCCCTTGCGGCATGGTTTCATGGAGTGAAACCAAAAGGCGCTATTGCGGCGGACACGGAAAACCCCGCGCCGGGGCGGCGCGGGGTTCCGGGGATCGGCAGGGAATGGTCAGGCGGCGTCGACCATCACGATCTCGCTGTCCTCGATCGCGGTGATGCGCACCACGTCAAGATCGCTGATCGCCGCGCCGTCGCGGGCGTTGACGCGCACGTCGCCCACCTGCACCGCGCCGCTGGCGGGCACGAGGTAGGCCTTGCGATCGCGGCCCAGCGGGTATTCCGCGGTTTCGCCGGCCTTCAGCGTCGCGCCCACCACCCGCGCGTCGGTGCGGATCGGCAGCGCGTCGTTGTCGTTGTCATAGCCCGAGGCGAGCGTGACGAAGTGGCCGGAACGGTCGTCCTTGGGGAACGGGCGCGAACCCCAGCTCGGCGCGCCGCCATCGCGCGTCGGGATGATCCAGATCTGGAAGATCCGGGTCGTCACGTCCTCCAGGTTGTATTCGGCGTGGCGGATGCCGGTGCCGGCGCTCATCACCTGCACGTCGCCCGCTTCGGTCCGGCCCTTGTTGCCAAGGTCGTCCTGGTGCGTGATCGCCCCTTCGCGGACATAGGTGATGATTTCCATGTCGCGGTGGGGGTGCGGGGGAAAGCCGCTCTTGGGCGCGATGGTATCGTCGTTCCACACGCGCAGGTTGCCCCAGTGGACACGCGCGGGATCGTGATAGCTCGCGAACGAGAAGTGGTGCTTGGCATCGAGCCAGCCGTGGTTGGCGCCGCCAAGGCTGTCGAAGGGACGCAGTTCGATCATGGTATGTCTCCGCTGGCGCGCCGGAAAAGGCCGCGCCGTCAGGCTTCCATTTAGGCGTTGCCATCCTTTCCGCTCAGTCAGATAAAATGCGGCAATTCATTCGAGGAATCGGAAAAGTGAGCAATCCCGGCACCCCCACTTTCGATCAGCTGCGCATCTTCCTCGCCATCGTCGATACCGGCAGCTTCGCCGCCGCCGGGCGCAAGCTGAACCGCGCGGTTTCGGTCATCAGCTATGGCATCGCCAATCTCGAAGCGCAGCTGGGCCTCGAACTGTTCGACCGCGAAGGCACGCGCAAGCCGCAGCTGACCGTCGCCGGCCGCGCCCTGCTGGCCGAAGTGCGCACGATCTCGCAGGGGATCGACGGGCTGCGCGCCAAGGTGAAAGGCCTGCTCGACGGGCTGGAGGCCGAAGTGGACCTCGCCATCGACGTGATGCTGCCGCCCGACCGGTTGGGCCGCGTGCTGCGCGCGTTCAAGCAGGAGTTCCCCACCGTCCAGCTCAAGCTGCACATGGAAGCGCTGGGCGCCATCGCGGCGATGGTGCTGGACCGCAAGGCCATCGTCGGCATTTCCGGCCCGCTTTCCGCCGGCGTGGAAGGGCTGGAATCGCGCATGGCGGGGTCGGTGGCGATGGTGCCCGTCGCCGCGCCCGATCACCCGCTGGGCCGCGCCAAGGAAATCCTGCCCGGCATGGGCCGCGAATATACCCAGCTCGTGCTGACCGACCGTTCGCGCTTCACCGAAGGGCGCGATTATTCGGTCACGAGCCCGCAGACCTGGCGCCTCGCCGACCTTTCGGCCAAGCACGCCCTGCTGCGCGAAGGGATCGGCTGGGGCAACATGCCGCTGCCGATGATCGACGGAGACCTTGTGGCGGGCACGCTGGTACGCCTGCACATGCCCGATCACGTCGGCGGCACCTATCGCTTCAACGGCGTGTGGCGGCGCGATACCCCGCCCGGCCCGGCCGCCTCGTGGCTGCTCGACCAGTTCGTGGAACTCGGCGCGCAGGACCGCGAGCTCGAAGGGCTGGGCGACATCTAGCGCCGGGCAATCTCGCCAGCACGACATCGCCCTTCCCCATCGTCATTGCGAGCGTAGCGAAGCAATCCAGGGCACCACGTGAGGCTCTGGATTGCTTCGCTACGCTCGCAATGACGAAACAAATGCCATCATGCCCGGCGCGAAAACGCCCGCCGGATCTTTGGGACCGGCGGGCGCTTCGGAGGGCGGGGCGTTCAGCGCCCGGCCGGTTGGGTCACGGTGGGCGGATCAAGCACCGCTCTGGCCGCCCGCAGCGCCTGTTCACCGAGCAGGATTCCCGCCAGCCCGACCAGCGCGATCACCGGCGGGGCGGGGGATTTGACCCCCAGCAGGCCATAGACCATGCCGGCCAGCGTTCCGGCGCCGAGCGAAAGGAGCATGGCCTGCATGGCGGTCTCTCCTCCTCAGGCCTTGATGAAGGCCAGCAGGTCGGCGTTGAACCGGGGGTCTGACTCAAATTCCGTGCAGATTTGACATTTCTGCGCTGTGTGCGGCCAACTGGATTGGGGGTCAGCAAGGAGCACACGTCGATGGCCTCGAAAGCATGGGACAGTAGCCTGCAGTTACCGGGATTAATCGTGGAAAGCCGGACTGTGATCGACGGAATCGTCGAGATGTCGGGCCGATTGGCGGCCGTGGGAGCGGATTGCCCGGATTGCGCGATGCCATCGACGTCTCTCCACAGTCGATATGACCGCATGCTTTCGGATTTGCCGGTCAGCGGCAGCATCGTCAGGCTGAGACTGTCGGTTCGACGGTTTCGGTGCACGCATACCCTTTGTCCAAGGCGCACGTTCAGCGAGCCGCTGGCGCCGCCGGTTGGCCGGCGATATGGCCGCAGGGTGGGTCGTTGCGACGCGCTAGTGCGCGCGGTGGCGGTCGCGCTGGGTGGTAGGCCGGGCTCGCGCATGATGGCGCGTCTGTCGGCGCCTTGGTCGCGCGACACGATGCTTCGAGTTCTGAGACGCAGCGATCCTGCCTCCGTGCCGCCGCCACCTGCGCGGGTGGTTGGCATCGACGACTTCGCTTGGCGCCGCGGCCACAGCTACGGGAGCATCGTGGTCGATCTCGAACGACGCGAGGTGATCGACCTGCTTCCCGATCGTCAGCGCGACACGGTCATCGCCTGGCTGCGCCAGAACCCGCAAGTCGAAATCATCTGTCGCGACCGTGGTCCGGGTTATGGTGCGGCCGCAAGCGAGGCGGCGCCGCAGGCACAGCAGGTGGCCGACCGCTGGCACCTGTTCGAGAACGCCTCGGCAGCATTTCTGGCGGCAGTGCGTTCGGAAATGCCATGTTTGCGGCGCGCGCTGGCGCCGACGGGGCCGGTCGATCCGGCGACCCTGACCCGTGCCGAGCGCATCCAGTGGGATGGCTACCAATTGCGCGAGGCCCTCAACCGCCAGATTATCGATCTGGCCGGGCAAGGCGTGCCGATCAGGGTCATGGCACGCACGACCGGCGTGTCGCGCAAGACCATCCGCAAGGTCCTGCGCGGCCAGCGTCACGACACCTTCCGCACGCGCCAGAGTTCGCTCGATGTCTGGTCGCTGACCCTCGAGGCGGAGTGGAATGCAGGCTGCCGGATTGGGGCTGAACTGTGGCGGCGGCTGAAGGCTTCCGGTTTTGGCGGTTCGCTGCGCGTAGTCAGCGAATGGGCGACCCGTCGTCGTCGCGACGAAAAACTTGGCCACACCGGCGGTGCGGGGCTGAGTGCACGGACCATCGCGCGCAGCATGACCACCGAGCGCGACACCGGATCAGCGCAGACCGCCCTGATAAACGCGGTGATCGAAAAGGCCGTGCCAGCGCTAATCAGCGCACGCGAGGCTCTCGATTGCTTCCACGCCATGATGCGCTCAAAGGACAAGGCCCGGCTCGATCCTTGGATCGCCATGGCGGCCGAGACCAAGCTTGCTGGGTTCGCTGCCGGCGTCGAAGCCGACAAGGACGCCGTTGCCGCCGCGATCTCGACGCCGTGGTCCAGCGGTCAAGTCGAGGGCAAAGTCAACCGCCTCAAGGCCATCAAGCGCCAGATGTACGGGCGCGCCAAAATCGACCTTCTCAAAGCCAGAGTTATGGCGCCAGCGTGACCTGGATTGCACGGAATTTGAGTCAGACCCGAACCGGTCCTGGTGCGTCGCGGTCAACCCGTGCGGCGCGCCTTCATAGACCTTCAGTTCCGCGCCGGGCACCATCTTGACCGCCAGTTCGGCGGCGTTGCCGATCGGCACGATCTGGTCGTCGTTGCCGTGGATGAACAGCGTGGGCACGTCGATCGCCTTCAGGTCCGGGGCGTAGTCGACTTCCGAGAATTCGTGGACGCACAGGTACTGGCCCACGATCGAACCCTGCATGCCCTGCCGCCAGAACGACTGGCGCAGCCCGTCGCTGACCTGCGCGCCTTCGCGGTTGAAGCCGAAGAACGGGGTCGAAAGATCAAGGTAGAACTGCGAACGGTTGTCGGCCACGCCCTTGCGGATGCCATCGAACACCGAGAGCGGCAGGCCGCCGGGATAGATATCGCTCACGGCCATGCGCGGCGGCACCGCGCCTACCAGCACCATCTTCGCCACGCGCGCCGTGCCATGCCGGCCGACATAGTGGGCGATCTCGCCACCGCCGGTCGAATGACCGACCAGCACCACGTTGCGCAGGTCCAGCGCCGCGATCACCGCCGCCAGATCGTCGGCATAGGTGTCCATGTCGTTGCCGGTGTCGGGCTGATCCGAACGGCCGTGGCCGCGCCGGTCATGGGCGACCACGCGATAGCCCTGCTGGAGCAGGAACAGCATCTGGCCGTCCCAGGCGTCGGCCGAAAGCGGCCAGCCGTGCGAAAAGACCACGGGCTGGGCGTCCTTGCTGCCCCAGTCCTTGTAGAAAATGCGGGTACCGTCTGCGGTGGTAACAAAGCTCATGGGAATTCTCCTTGGGATCACAGGAGGTTGGCAGGAACGGCCGGGCGGGAGGGATCAGGGAGAGCCGCCCGGCCGCAGGGGAAACAAGGGGTTCAGTGCGCGCCTTCCGAGGCGTTGAACATCGCGCGGGCATAGGTGATGCCCAGACCGTAGCCGCCGCCCCACTTGCGGGCGATGCCGGTGGTCAGGTCATAGGTTTCCGCCCGCGCCCAGTCGCGCTGGAGTTCGAGCAGGTATTGCAGCGAGGTGATCGGCTTCGCGCCGGCCTGGACCATCCGCTCCACCGCACGCTCGTGCGCTTCGTCGGAAATATCGCCGCTGGCGTCGGTGATGACATAGGTCTCGAAGCCCTGTTCCAGCGCCGACAGCACCGGGCCGACGATGCAGACCGAGGTCCACAGGCCGGCGAAGACCAGCCGTTCCTTGCCGATGCGGTTGACCTCGTCGATCACTGCGGCGTCTTCCCAGGTGTTCATCGACGTGCGGTCGAGCAGGGGCTGGCCGGGGAAGGCATCGGTGATTTCGCTGAACATCGGGCCGGAAAAGCTCTTTTCGGCCACCGTGGTCAGGATCGTGGGCACCTTGAAGCCGGCGGCGGCATTGGCCACCAGCGCGGCGTTGTTGCGCAGCAGTTCGGGCGCGATCGACTTGGTGGCGAAGGCCATCTGCGACTGGAAGTCGATCAGGACAAGCGCGTGGTTGGCCGGATCGAGCAGGGCCTTGGCGGGGGTGGGCGTTGCGGTGACGGTCATGGCGGTATCCTTCTGGGAAAGCTCTGGAAAGTGCGTTCGTTCGCCCCGGGTCGCTGGGGTGAGTGAAGGAATACGGCGACTCGACCTTTCAATGCAGAGGCATAATCTGGATTTGAACGTTCTATATTTTGGAAAAGTTCACGCTTACTGCGCGGCGACCTTTTCCGCTTCGGCGCGGGTCATCACTTGCGCCAGCACATAGCGGATCGCTTCCGGGCGCACGCCGGGCGCCAGGCTTTTCGGCGGCGGCACGGTCAGCTTGCGCGTCATGAACGCGCAGGCATCGCGATCGACCGCGGCGCTGCCGCTCGATTGCAGGATGTCGCAGGCATGGATGTGGCCCGTCTCGTCGAACGCCACCTGCGCGCGCACGGACTGGCGGTAATCGTCGGGCAGCTTCGCCGCCTGCAGGGTCAGGCGCATGTTCGAGGATGCCATGTGTTCGCCCATGCCCCACGATGTCGAGAGCGCGAACCGCCCGGCCACCGGCTGCCCGGCGGCGTCCTTCGCCGCCTCGAACCGCGCGCGGCTCTGCAACAGCGCGCAGGTCGCCGTGTCCAGCGCCACGAAGCCGCTGCTTTCGGTCACCGCGCACGCCGTCACGCGCCCCTGCGGCGAAACCTCCAGCGCCACCGAGACCACGCCGAATTCCTCGCGTTTCAGCGAATCCTTGGGGTAATCGTCACGCCCGATCATCCCGGCGGGATTGCGCAGCCGGGGCGGTTGATCGGCCTGCGCGGGCGCGGGGCCACCCAAGGCCAGCGCCGCGAGAAACAGCAGATAAGCCATCCTCTCCATTAGGGTCAGGATCCCTTACTGGCGCGGTCGAGGCGTCCAAATGGCGAACATATCGGGCCGAAAGGCGCGCCGCGAAGGCTGGTTGCCTTTGCCAGCGCCTTTCGGTTCGAGATGGAAGCCATTTGGGCGTCCCGCAGGGATTTGACCAAAATGGCCCAGCGCGGCGTCGGAGGGAATTGAAATATCGACATATTCCTGCGCCCCTCCTCCTTGCGCCGGGCCATTTTGCCTCAAACCTCGACCGCGCCAGTAATGGGTCCTGACCCTTGACCATGCTACGCCTGCGCGCGGCATAATCAATCCGTCGCGGAAGGGGATTGGCGGTTATCGCAGCGCTGTCGGAACGCCGGGACATCCGCCGGTCGCAACGGCCCGCGCCAGATGGCGCAAACGCGACCCGAGCGCGCTATCAGGATGGCGAAAGGCAACCCTCTGCCCTCACCGCCATGCGCTTCGGCCAGCGCCCGCGCCGCCGACAAGGGCAATATCCGCGCGCGCCTGTCGGGAACGTCGGGCAGACTGGGCGGACGATCGACCCAGGCGAGTTCGAGTTGGTCCGGCGCGCTTGCCGCCTCCAGCGCCGGCAGGATCCGCAATTCGAGCTGGCAGGGCGCGCACCAACGCGCACCGACCAGCACGATCCGTCGCCCGGTATCGTCGGCGGCCGGTTGCGCCAGCGCGGCCGGCACGAAAAGTGCCGCAAGAATAAACGCAACTGCAATGGACAGCCGTCTCATGGCGGCTAGATTATCTGACATTGCCAACGCCGCAAAGGTTCTTGGATGCGCTTGAAATCCGCCTGTCTTTCCATTGCCTTGGCGATCTTGCCAGCCGCAACCGCTTGGGCGGCGGACGCCGCGCCAGCCGCGAAACCGAGCTTGCAGGAGGAATTCAACAAGGCATCCGAAGCGGCTGAAAACGGCCAATGCGGAACCGCGCTTGAAATCTTCAATCGTCTGGCCATCGACCCCCGCGTAAAGCCTGGCACCCTTTCCTACGCGGCGATCGCGGTGCGCCGGGGCAATTGCCTGGTATCGGATGGAGAATTCGAGGAAGGCAGCGAACAGATCCACAAAGGCCTGCCCATCCTGGTCGCGGCCGGACCCGATTTCACATTCGACGTCATGCGGGCGGAGGATTCACTCGGCCGTGCCGCCGCGCAGGCCTTCGATCACGATGCGGCGATCATCCATTACCGCAAGGCGCTCGCGCTCGTCCAGGGCGCGCCGCGCGCGCAGATCCTCGTCCACCTTGCCCAGGTCACGGCGTTCGACGGGGGCACCGTACCGCTCGACTATGCAAACGAGGCCCTCGGCGTCGTGCAGTCGATCCCCAAGGCGAGCAAGGAATCGCTGGCGATCGCCTACACCACGCGCGGACGCATCTATCTCAATCAAGGCCAGATCAAGGAAGCGACCGCCGATTTCCGCAAGGCGGTCGACCTTGCCGGGGGAATGACCCTAAGCAAGGTTTCGATCAACGACGTGGCGATACGCTCCGATCTGGCGCAAGCGCAGTTGCTTGCCGGCAAGCGGGACGAGGCACGCTTGACACTGGCCTACACCGGTGCCGGGCGTATCGAGAAATCCCGGTTTACCCCGGGCAGAGCGATGCCGGTACCCGAATGCGGGCAGGAATTCGGCTTGCGACCCGAGGATTTGGCCATTGTCGAGTTCTCGATCGACGATGACGGCCACGTTCTTTCCGCCCAGACGATCTATTCGCGCGGCAATTACCGGACAGCGGCGACGTTTGCCCGTGCGGCCTTGGACTGGTCCTGGCAACCCGAACAGATCGCCAAGGTTCCCGCCTTCTTCCGCGCGCTGACCCGGGTGGAAATGCGTTGCTCCAACAGCGGCGCGGGGATGCCCGGCATCGTGGCGCCGCTGTTCAACCGCATGGATGAATGGGCGTCTCCGATCATCCAGTCGAGCGGCTTCCCCAATATGGAAAACAGCCGGCTCTATCGCAGCAGGGAACAGCTTCACCAGTTCGGAGCCAGCCGTGAAACTGCCGGCGACGCGCGCGGCGCGGCCGCCGCCTTCGCGCTGGCCGCCCTTGCCGATGGCCGTGCCATCCAGTCGCGTGTCGACGAAATCGACCATGCCATGGCGCTTCTCGAAGGCGCGAAAGGCGATCCGCAGGCATTGAACAGCCTGCGCGTGATGCGCGAGATGATTGCCTTGGCAATATCGGCGAGCAAGACGAAGGACCCTCGCTCGTCCGCGGCCAACCGGTTCCTTTCGCTTGCCGACATGCCGGACATCGCCAGGGATGCCCTTGCGCAGGCCACGGTTCGCTTGTTGGCGGCCGAACGCCTGAGCAGCAAGGCCGGCGCGGAGCAAAAGGCGGAACTTTACCAGCGCGTCGCAGACGATGCGCGGCTGGGGGAAGGGCATCCGTTGCGGCAGGTCGCGCTGCTCTATCTGGCCAACATCGCGGCCGCCCAAGGCCACCTGCAGGACGCGCAAGGCTTCTTCCAGCGCACCGGCCTGACCGAACAACAGTGTTCGGTGATCGGTGCAACGCCGGCGCTGCGCAGTTCGCGTGCGGACAGCAGCGATTATCCCATGGAAGCCCTGTACATGGGCTTTGAAGGTTGGGTGAAACTGGAATTCGACATCAGCGCGGACGGCAAAACCGCCAATACCCGCGCGCTCCTCGCCTATCCGCCGTTCGTCTTCGTCGACGCGGCTTCAGGCATGGCGCGCGATTTTCGTTATGCCGCCAGCTATCGTCCCTCGGGCGGTTCCGCCTGTGCGGCCCAGAGCGAAGTGGTGAACTTCGTCACCCCCTAGGGTCGGGACGAATCCCGTCACGTCTGGCATGTGCGGCAGAAGAACGTGGAGCGGCCGCCCTGCACCACGCGCTCCACGGTGCCGCCGCAGGGGCATGGCTCGCCCTCGCGGCCATAGACGCGCCAGTCCTTGGCGAAATAGCCCAGTTCACCGTCGGGCCGGGCATAGTCGCGCAGGGTCGATCCCCCCGCCGCGATCGATTCCTCCAGCACCGCGCGGATCATCGGCACCAGCCGCTCCAGCGCCTTGCGGGTGACCTTGCCGCCCGCGCGCTCCGGATGGATGCCGGCGCGGTTCAGCGCCTCGCAGACGTAGATGTTGCCAAGGCCCGCCACGATGCGCTGGTCCAGCAGCAGCAGCTTGGCCGCCGCGGTGCGATCGCGAAAGGCAGCGGCGAGGTGCGCGGCCGTCAGGCCCGCGCCCAGCGGCTCCGGCCCCAGCGCGGCGAAGGCCGGCCAGGCTTCCAGCAACCGGGTATCGACGAGATCGACCGAGCCGAACCGCCGCGCGTCGTTCAGCGCCAGCACGTGCCCGTTGCCGGTTTCCAGCACCAGATGATCGTGCTTGCCGATGTCCGTTGGATCGATGCGCCAGCGGCCGGACATGCCCAAGTGGAACACCATCGTCCGGTCGCGGTCGGTGTGGACCAGCCCGTACTTGGCGCGCCGCCCCATCCCGGTCACGCGCGCGCCGGTCAGCGCCTGCGCCAGATCGGCGGGGAACGGGCGGCGCAGATCGGGCCGGTTGACGCGCACGCGCGCGATGGCCTGCCCTTCCAGCACGGTGGCCAGCCCGCGAACGGTGGTTTCGACTTCGGGTAGTTCGGGCATGATGTTTCTTTTTTGCGTTGATGCGCGCGGTGCCGGCCCACTCCCCTAACAGGCTTTGCCGTCCGGACAATTCCCCACTAAAGGCGCTTGGCATGAACACTGGCACATCGGGCACCGCAACGGACACCGCCGGAACGGGCAACACGCAGGGCGAAACCGCGTCCTTCGGCTACGAGGACGTTCCCGCCGAGGAGAAGATCGCCCGCGTCGGCGCGGTCTTTTCCAGCGTCGCGCGCAAATACGACGTGATGAATGATGCCATGTCGGTGGGGATGCACCGGCTGTGGAAGGACCGGTTCGTCAAGCGGGTGAAGCCGCGCGAGGGCGAATCGATTCTCGACATGGCCGGCGGCACCGGCGACATCGCCTTCCGCATGGCGGCTTCGGGCGCGGCGATCACCGTGTCCGACATCAACCAGGACATGCTCGACGTGGGCATCGAACGGGCGATGAAGCGCGGCATCGACGGCCTCGTCTGGTCGCGCCAGAACGCCGAGGAACTGAGCTTCGGCGATCGCTTCTTCGATGCCTACACGATCGCCTTCGGAATCCGTAACGTTACGCATATCGACCGGGCGCTGGCCGAGGCTTTCCGCGTGCTCAAGTTCGGCGGGCGGTTCTTCTGCCTGGAATTCTCGACCACCGAATGGCCGGGCTTCTCCGAGGTCTATGACGCCTATTCGCACAAGCTGGTGCCGAAGATCGGGCAGGCCATCGCCGGCGATGCCGACAGCTATCGCTACCTGATCGAATCGATCCGCCGCTTTCCGCCGATGCCGCAATTCGAGGGGATGATCCGCGCGGCGGGCTTCCGGCACACCAAGGTCGAACCGATCCTGGGCGGCCTTGTCGCCATCCATTCGGGCTGGAAGGTCTGAGGGAACGCCGGCCTTGACCCTGCCCGCCACCCATATCCGCCGCCTGCTGGGCTGGGGCCGCGTGCTGGCGCGGCACGGCGCGCTGCGCCTGCTCGAACAGAGCCCCAACACGCCCGCGCCGGTGCGCCGCCTGTGCCGCATCGCCCGGTTCGGCACGCGCCAGCCGGCGGAGCCCGACTACGCCGGCGCCTTCCGCGCGATCGGCCCGGCGGCGATCAAGCTGGGGCAGACGCTGGCCACCCGGCCCGATCTGGTGGGCGAGGAAGCCGCGCGCAACCTGCTGAGCCTGCAGGACCGCCTGCCCCCGGTGGCGTTCAAGCACATCCGGCACGAGATCGAGACCACGTTCGAGCGCCCGCTGGAAGCGATGTTCGCGGAATTCGATCCCGAACCGGTCGGCGCCGCCTCGGTCGCGCAGGTCCACCGCGCCACCACCACCGAAGGGCGCGAGGTGGCGGTCAAGGTGCTGCGCCCCGGCGTGCGCGAGAAGTTCACGCGCGATATCGAGACCTACGAATGGGCCGCCGCGCACCTGGAAGCGCTGGGCGGCGAGGCGAGCCGCCTGCGCCCGCGCCTTGTCATCGCCAACTTCAAGCGCTGGACCGTGCGCGAGCTGGACCTGCGGCGCGAGGCCGCCTCCGCCTCCGAACTCGCCGAACAGATGCACGCCTTCCCCGGCTATCGCATCCCCGCGATCGACTGGGACCGCACCAACGGCCGGGTGATGACGCTCGACTGGATCGACGGCATCAAGATCAGCGACAACGCCGCGCTCGACGCCGCCGGGCACGATCGCAAGGCGCTGGCCAGCCGGCTGGTGCTCGCCTTCCTGAACCAGGCGATCAGCGGCGGCTTCTTCCATGCCGACATGCACCAGGGCAACCTGTTCGTCGAAGCCGACGGCACCATCGCCGCGATCGATTTCGGCATCATGGGCCGCATCGACCGGCGCGCCCGCGCGTGGCTCGCCGAAATCCTCTATGGCCTCACCACCGGCAACTACCGCCGCGTGGCCGAGATCCATTTCGAGGCGCAATACGTGCCGAGCTACCATTCGGTCGACGAATTCGCGACCGCGCTGCGCGCCGTGGGCGAACCGATGCGCGGCAAGCCGGTCAGCGAGCTTTCGGTGGGCCAGATGCTCGACGGGCTGTTCGCGATCACCCGCGATTTCGACATGCAGACCCAGCCGCACCTGCTGCTGCTGCAGAAATCGATGGTCATGGTCGAAGGGATCGCCACCCAGCTCGATCCCGACATCAACATGTGGGATACCGCCGCGCCGTTCGTGCGCAGCTGGATCCGCGACGAACTCGGCCCCGAATCCGCGATTGCCGATCGCATCCGCGAGGATGCCGAAACGCTGCTGCGCCTGCCCGCGCTGGTCCGCCGGATCGAGGACCGCTTCCCCGCCAAGGGCGGCGCGCCCGAACCGCCGCCACTGCCCGCCGTGGAACTGATGTGGGAACGCAAGCGGGGCACCTCGTCCGGCGGCTGGGCCGGCTATGCGCTGGCCTTCGCGGCGGGCGCGGGCCTCACGCTCGCCGGCAGCCTGCTGGGCTGGTGGGGATGAACGCCGCGCCTCCTTCGGCGAAAGGCCGCCTGCGGCTTTCCAAGAGGCACTTCAACGCGCTCGATTTCTCGCGCCTGCTCGCGGCGGTGGCCGTGCTGTTCTGGCATTACCAGCACTTCTTCGTGCCGCCGGTCGAATACGGCTTCCACGTCCGGCGCTCGGCGGTGGTGCCGCTCTACCACGCGCTCGCCTGGCTCTACGACTACGGCCACACCGCCGTGCAGTATTTCTGGGCGGTCTCGGGCTTCGTCTTCGCGCACGTCTATCTGGCCGACACGCAGAGGCGCGGGCGCTTCTGGCTGGCGCGCGTGGCCCGGCTGTGGCCGCTGCACCTGCTGACGCTGATGCTCGTGGCGGTGCTGCAGGCGGCCTATGCGGGCCTCAACGGCACCGATTTCATCTACCACCAGAACAACCTCAAGCACTTCCTGCTCAGCCTGCCGCTGATGCAGTACTGGGGATGGCAGGATAACCAGTCGTTCAACGGCCCGTCGTGGTCGCTCTCCACCGAAATGCTCGCCTATGCGGTGTTCTGGCTGACGCTGCCCGCTTTGCGCCGCGCGCCGCTGGCGCTGGGGCTGCCGATCGCGGCGGGCTTCGTCTGGGCGGTGTTCGCCAAGCTGCCCGACCGGGACGTGATGGCCTGCATCGGCTATTTCTTCGGCGGAGTGGCCGTCTATGGCATGGCGCTGCGCGGCTGGTTGCGCCCGGCCACGCTGCTGCCGCTGGGCGCGCTGCTGGTGGCGGGGGCGTTCTGGGCCTGGAACGGCTGGCAATCGCGCGACATGGTGATCCTTGCCGGCACCTTCGCCGCGCTCTGCCTCACGCTCGCGCTCGATCTGGCCGACCGCCACGATCGCTTCGCCATCGGCCGGCAGCTGGGCGATGCCTCCTATGGCATCTACCTGTGGCACTTCCCCTTGCAGCTCATGCTGGTGTTGCTGATCGACGAGACGGTGGGCACGCGCCGCATCGCCAGCCAGCCCGCGTTCCTCGTCTTTTTCCTGGGCCTCGCCATCCTGGCGGGCTTCGCCTCGCACCGCTGGTTCGAACGGCCGGCGCAGCGCTGGGTGTTCCGCATGGCCAAGCGGCTGCGCGACCACCACCCGGCGCACGCCTGAGCCACGCCTGGATAGCCCTAAAATGCCCCTGGGCGGCTTCTAAGCGGCGATGTCGCTGATCCGGTGTGCGGCAGCAGTCGCCACGCCGCAAGCGCCAGAGCGACGTGGAAGGCCTCCACGCCCATCGGCAGGGGCCATTGCGGATAGGGACCGACCATCGCCACGTTCACCGCGCGGCCCACGAACGACACGCCGAACAGCAGCGCCGGCACCAGCAGCAGGTCCGCGTTGCGGCGCCAGGCGCCCCACATCATGCAGAACGCGCCGACGCCGAAGAACGAGGTGAAGTCCGCGCGGATCGTCGAAAGCCCCGCCGCCGCGCCCTGCGGCCCACCGGCCATGCCGATCGCCGCCACGCCCAGCCCCGCGCCGGCACTGCCGGGATCGAGCAGGAACGAAACCGCCATGAACAGGTCGAACAGGCCCGTCAGGAAAATCAGCGCGGTCACTACAAGACGCATATCGGTCCCTCCGTTTCGGGCCGGTGTGCCGCAAGTTCGCCTTTCGCGCAAAAGGATTGCGCGCGGGCGAACCGCATTGCACAAGCGCCGGCGATGAACGGACCGCGCATTCTCCTGATCGTCGGTGGCGGAATCGCCGCCTACAAGGCCGCCGAACTGGTGCGGCTGATCCGCAAGGAGGGCGGCTCGGTCACGTGCGTCCTGACCGAAGGCGGATCGCACTTCGTCACCCCGCTCACGCTCGCCGCGCTCAGCGAGAACCCCGTGCACACCACGCTGTGGGACCTCAAGAACGAGGTCGAGATGGGGCACATCCAGCTGTCACGGCAGGCCGATCTCGTCGTCGTCTGCCCGGCGACGGCCGATCTGCTCGCCCGCATGGCGGCGGGCGTGGCCGACGATCTGGCCACCACGCTGCTGCTGGCCACCGACAAGCCGGTGCTGGCCGTGCCGGCGATGAACGTGCGCATGTGGGGCCATCCCGCCACGCGGCGCAACGTGGCCACGCTGCGCGCCGATGGCGTGACCGTGCTGGAGCCGGACGAAGGCCCGATGGCCTGTGGCGAATACGGCCCCGGCCGCCTGCCCGAACCGCCCGCGATCTGGCAGGCGATCGCCGGCATGTGCGGCCCCGACGCGCGCCCGCTCGCCGGCAAGCACATCGTCGTCACCGCCGGCCCCACCCACGAACCGATCGATCCGGTGCGCTACATCGCCAACCGCTCCAGCGGGAAGCAGGGCTTCGCCATCGCCGCCGCCGCCGCGCGGGCCGGTGCGCGGGTGACGCTGGTGGCCGGCCCGGTCCAGTTGCCGACGCCACCGGGCGTGGACCGGGTGGACGTGGAAACCGCGCGCGCGATGGCCGCCGCGGTCGAGGCCGCGCTGCCCGCCGACGCCGCCGTGATGGTCGCCGCCGTGGCCGACTGGCGCGCGGCGGACGAAGCGCCGCAGAAGCTCAAGAAGGACGGCTCGGGCGAAATTCCGTCGCTGCGCCTTGCCGAAAATCCCGATATTCTCGCCACGCTCTGCCGTTCGCCCGCCCGCCCGCCGCTGGTCGTCGGCTTCGCGGCGGAGACCGAGACCGTGATCGCCCACGCGCAGGCCAAGCTGGCGCGCAAGGGCGCCGACTGGATCGTCGCCAACGACGTGTCGGGCGACGTGATGGGCGGCGCGTTGAACGCGGTCCATATCGTCACCGCCGCAGGGGTCGAAAGCCTGCCCGAAATGCCCAAGGACCAGGTCGCCTCCGCGCTGGTCGAAAGGATTGCCGATGCACTCGCCTGAAACCGCCGCCGTTCCCGTCCGCGTCAAGCGCCTCCCCGGCGCCGGGGACCTGCCGCTGCCCGCCTATGCCACCGCCGGCGCGGCGGGCATGGACGTGGTTTCGGCCGAGGACGTGACCCTAGCCCCCGGCGCGCGCCATGCCGTCGCCACCGGCCTTGCCGTGGCGATTCCGCAAGGGTTCGAGATCCAGGTCCGTCCGCGTTCGGGCCTCGCGCTCAAGCACGGCGTCACCGTGCCCAACACGCCCGGCACGATCGATTCGGATTATCGCGGCGAATTGAAGGTCATCCTGATCAACCTGGGCGCCGAACCCTTCGCCATCCGGCGCGGCGATCGCGTGGCGCAGCTGGTGCTCGCCCCGGTCACGCAGGCCAGCTGGCTGGAAGTGGACGAACTGGACGAAACCGCGCGCGGCGAAGGCGGCTTCGGATCGACCGGCGGGGTCGTTGCCTTCAGCGGTTAGGGCAGGGCGCACCGGGACCGGGGCATTTCGTCATTGCGAGCGCAAGCGAAGCAATCCAGCGCTCTGGATTGCCGCGGGGCTTCGCCCCTCGCAATGACGAGCTAGGGGACGACTTAGGGGACGATTTCAGGACGGTTTTTCCGGCTTCAGCCGCGCGCGTTCAGCGCGGCTTCGCTTTCCGCCAGCAATTGCGCGATGATCGCGGTGACGGGTTCCTCCTTCGTCACCATGCCCACCGATTGCCCGGCCATGATCGATCCGCGCTCGACATCGCCGTCGATCACCGCGCGGCGCAGCGCGCCGGCCCAGAAATGCTCGATTTCGAGCTGCGCCGCCGCCATGTCCACCGTGCCCTGGTCCAGCAGCCGCGCCACTTCCACCTGCTTGGCGGTGAATTCCTCGGTGCCCTTGTTCTTCAGCGCGCGCACCGGGATCACCGGCAGGCGCGGATCGACCTGGACCGAGGCGATCGCATCGCGCGCGTTGGCGCGGAAGAACGCCTGCTTGAACGCGGGATGCGCGATGGATTCGCTGGCGCAGGCAAAGCGCGTGCCCAGCTGCACGCCGCTGGCGCCCATTTCGAGGTAGGAGGCGATCATCTCGCCCCGGCCGATGCCGCCGGCCACGAACACCACGTGCTCTTCCGCCAGCGCCGGCAGGAATTCCTGCGCCAGCACGCTGGTGGACACCGGGCCGATATGGCCGCCGGCCTCGCTGCCTTCGATCACCAGCGCGTCCGCGCCCGAGCGCAGCAACTTCTTCGCCAGCGCCAGCGTGGGCGCGAAAACCAGCACTTTCGCGCCGAAATCCTTGATCGCTTCCACGCTGCCCTTGGGCGGAATGCCGCCCGCCAGCACCACGTGGCCCACGCCGTGCCGGGCGCAGACCGCGATCAGGTCGAACAGCTGGGGGTGCATGGTGATGAGGTTCACGCCGAACGGGCGGGCCGTCAGCGCCTTGGTCCCCGCGATTTCGGCATCGAGCAGTTCGGGCGTCATCGCGCCGCAGGCGATCACGCCGAAGCCGCCGGCGTTGCTGATCGCGGCCACCAGATTGCGTTCGGAAACCCAGCTCATCGCGCCGCACAGGATGGCATGTTCGGTGCCGAGGAACGCCGCGCCGCGCGCCATCAGCGCTGAAGTCTTCACAGGTGCCGTCATCAGGGTTCCCATCGTCCGTGCCAGAGCGGCAGCCCCTTAGGCCGCGCGGCGTGCGCCGACAAGAGCGGGGCGGCAAGAGCAGGGTGCGCTGCGGACAATGATCGGCGCAAGCGATGACTGTGACCGCTTTATCCCGTTTTACCAATCAGAGGGCAGAGCCTATACCGGTTTCAACACGAAGCGAACCCGCTTCCCCGTTCCGGACTGGCACCATCCCCTCCCCCAGAGCCAGTCGGGTCGCGCCCCGCCTCCGGTTTACCCCCCTATCCGGAGGCGGGGTTTCGCTTTCAGAAACAGTCTTTTACGCGGCGTCCAGCCCATAGGCGGTGTGGAGCACGCGCACCGCGAGTTCGGTCTCGTCCTCGTCGATCAGCACGGAAACCTTGATTTCGCTGGTAGAAATCGCCTGGATGTTGATCCCGCGATCGGCCAGCGCCTTGAACATCGTGCCGGCCACGCCCGCGTGGCTGCGCATGCCCACGCCCACGACGCTGATCTTGGCGACCTTGCTGTCGGCGATGATCCGGTAATAGCCGATCGTGTCCTTCTGCTCTTCCAGCAGCGCCTGCGTGCGCGCCAGGTCCGCCTGCGGCACGGTGAAGGTCACGTCGGTCTCGCCCTTGTCCTTGGCGACGTTCTGGATGATCATGTCGACGTTGATGTTGGCTTCGGCCAGCGGGCCGAAAATGGTCGCCACCGCGCCCGGCCGGTCGGCAATGCGCGTCAGGGTGACCTTGGCGTCGTTCTTGTCGGCGGCGATGCCGGTGATCAACTGACGTTCCATTTCCAATCCTTCCAGTTCCCCGATCAGTTCATCCTCGCTGACGATCATCGTGCCGGGGATGCTGTCCGCCGGCGGCGCGTCGTCGTCGATGAAGGATGACAACACCTGCACCCGCACGCCTTCCTTCATGGCAAGGCTGACCGAGCGGGTCTGCAGGACCTTCGAGCCGACCGAGGCCAGCTCGAGCATTTCCTCGAACGTCACGTTCTTGAGCTTGCGCGCCTTGGCGACGATGCGGGGGTCGGTGGTATAGACGCCGTCGACGTCGGTATAGATGTCGCAGCGGTCGGCTTTCACCGCCGCTGCCACGGCCACCGCCGAGGTGTCGGAACCGCCCCGGCCCAGCGTGGTCACGCGGTTGTCCGCGGTAAGTCCCTGAAAACCGGGAATAACGGCGATCTCGCCCGCGGCCATCGAGGCCAGCAGGGCGTCGGAATCGATCGTCTCGATGCGAGCCTTGGCATGGGCGTCATCGGTGCGGACGGGCAATTGCCAGCCCAGCCACGAACGCGCCTTGCAGCCCAGCGCCTGGAGATGCATCGCGAGCAGCCCCGACGTGACCTGTTCGCCGCTGGCCACGACAACGTCGTATTCGGCGGGATCATAAAGGGGATTGGCTTCGCGGCAGAAATTGACGAGGCGGTCGGTCTCCCCGGCCATCGCCGAAACCACCACCGCCACTTCGTGCCCGGCCGCCTGCTGGCGCTGCACGATCCGCGCGACACGGCGGATGCGCTCGGTGCCGGCCATTGATGTGCCGCCGAATTTCATCACGATCCGGGCCAAGGGGGTACTCCTGCCTGTGGGCGCAACGCACTGCGCAACAATCTTGCCCGCACAGCCCCTCGCCGTGCGGCGGGCGTCCTGTTAGGGATGCGTCATGAGCAATGCAACACCCTCGGCACTCGCGCCCACCATTCGCCCGGAGGAGGCGGCGCATTTCGGCAAGCTCGCGCAGGACTGGTGGAACCCGAAGGGCTCCTCGGCCATGCTGCACCGTCTCAACCCGGTGCGGCTGGGCTTCATCCGAAACGCCATCGATTCGCATTTCGGTACCAATCCCCGCTCGCTTAAGCCACTGGCAGGCCGGCGCGCGCTGGATGTAGGCTGCGGCGCCGGTCTGCTGTGCGAACCGCTTGCCCGGATGGGCGCGGCGGTTACTGGCGTCGACGCGGCGGCAGAGAACGTCGCGGCGGCGCAGACCCATGCGGCGGGCGGTGGCTTGGCCATCACCTATCGCCTGGGAGAGATCGGCGCACTGGACCTTGCCGGTTTCGACCTCGTCACCGCCATGGAGGTGATCGAGCACGTGGCCGACAAACCTGCCTTCGTCGCGGCGCTAGCGGCAGCGCTGGGCGAAGACGGGCTGATGGTCCTTTCCACCCCCAACCGCACGGCAGCTGCTCGCCTGCTGCTGGTGGAAGGGGCGGAAACGCTGGGCATGGTGCCCCGCGGTACGCACCACTGGGACGATTTCGTCACCCCGGTGGAATTGCATGACCTGCTCTCCGAAGCAGGCCTGGTCATGGGTAATCCAATCGGTATCGCTTACAGTCCGACCAAGGGTTTGCACCTGTCGGATAATCTCGCACTCAATTACATAGTCACGGCAAGAAAGGGCTGATTCCATGGCCGAACGCTTTGAACGGCACAAACAACCCTGGACTGCTGATGAAATACATAAGCTACACACACTCGCAAAGAAGGGCATGGCGCTGAAGGCTATTGCCAAGGCGCTCACCCGCAGTGAGGAATCGGTGAAAATTCGGGCCAAGAACGATGGCCTGGGTATTGTGAAACTGCGCTAGACGCTCAGGGCGGCAGCGGTTTGGCGAGAGCCCAGACCTTCCAGCCGGCAAGAGCCGTGACGGGCGGGAACGGGTTGACGTGCAAGACGCGCGGGAGCAGTTCCGTGTGGGTCTTGTGGCGAAACAGGCTGCTCCAGAGCGACGCCCCCAGCGTTCCACGAAGGAACGCCAGATGCAGCAAGGTGCCCTCGCTGATGCGCGAGCGCCTTGCGCGGGCTTTCCATTTCAGGATGCCGAACAAGGCCACGGCCAGCATGGACAACGCTACGAGCGCCTTCGCGAGGAAGGCTGGCGTCAGCAGCAGCGCGATGATTGCAGTAGTCATAAGCGGCATGGTAACCGCATATGGTTAACAATCGGTTTTACCGGATTTCGGGGCGCCGCGTCACTCGCCCGAAGGCAGGAACTTTTCCACCAGATCGCGCGCCAGCCGGGCGGGGCGGTGTGTCACCGCGTCCACGCAGCACCAGCTGGAACGGACTTCGGCCAGCACGTCCTCGCCGCGCTTGATCACGGTTTCGTAGAAGGCCTTGGCGCCCTGCACCTTTTCCAGCACGACATGCGCGATCACCGTATCGTCCAGAAAAGTTGGCCGGCGATAGGTGATTTCGTGCTTGAGCGCGACCCACAGGTGCCGCGCCACCGCTTCCGCCGGGGCCAGCGCCTGCCAGTGGTCGATCACCGCCTCCTGCACCCATTTCAGGTAGCTGGCGTTGTTGACATGGCCCATGAAGTCGATGTCCGCCGGATCGACATTGATGGGATAGAGATGGGGATTCGCGTTATTCACAAGAATGTAGATAACACGAATCGCGCGGGGCCAACAGGGCCGCGCGCCACTCTTTATCGCGCCGGCGGCTTCGACCCGGCGCGGCGCAACGCTTCCTCGATCGCCGCCACCGTCTGCGCCTCGCGGAACGGCCAGTCGCCCGCGATCCGGCGATAGGTCACGCCCGTGCGCACCAGCATGTCCTCGGCGATCGCGGCGAAGCGCGCGCGCTTCTCTTCGGTGCCGAAAAAGCGCGTGCCGTCGGCCACCCACGGCACGTCCGGCTCGAACAGCAGGTACAGATCCGCCTTGGGATAGGCCAGCAGCGCCTCGGGCACGTCGTCGAACAGCATCTGCGCCCAGGCCGCCGTCATCAGCGGATCGGTATCCAGCACCAGCACCTGCGGCTGGAGCAGCGCCGCCCCCCGCACTGCCCGGTCGTGCCCCTCGGCGATCTCCAGCAGGTCGCCCATGGTCAGTTCCAGCCCCATGGTTTCGCAGAACGAACGCCCGTATTCGGGCACCCACGGCCAGCCGAACCGCTTGCGCAACCGGTCGGCCAGCACCGATTTGCCGGTGCTTTCGGCGCCATGAAAACAGACCTGGATCACGCAAACACCTCATTCCCCGCCGGCCGCCGCGCCGCGCCGATCCACGCGCGCAGGCCCACCGCCGACATCACCAGAAACGCGCCGTACAGCGCCGCCAGCAGCGGCAACCCCCGCGCCAGATAGAGCGCGATCGAAACCACGTCGATCGCGATCCACAGCACCCAGTTCTCGATCCGGCGAAACGACAGCAGGAACTGCGCGGCGATGCTCGCCCCCGTCACCGCCGAATCCGCAAAGGGCAGCGCGGCATTGGTGAAGCGGTGCATCGCCCAGCCCAGCGACAGGCTGAGCGCCGCCGTCACCCCGGCCCACGCGATCCGCTGCCGCGCGCTCATCCAGCCCACCGGCACGCCAGCTTCCTCGCCGCCTTTCGCCCGGCTCCACAGCCACCAGCCCCAGCCGTTGACCACGAAAAAGAACGCCTGCAGCCCGGTTTCGCCATAGAGCCGCGCGCGGAACAGCACGAAGGCCGTGGCCGTCACCATCGCCATGGCGGCGGGGAAGTTCCACACCGACCGCCGCACCAGCAGGGCGATGTTGATCAGGCCCAGAACGGCGGCCAGGGCCTCGACGGGGTTCACCGGCGCGCGCCGCTCAGCCCAGCGCCGCCGCCCATTCGGCGTCCTTGAACCCCACCAGCAGCCCACCGGGATATTCCACGATCGGCCGCTTGATGGTGGAGGTATGCTCCGCCATCAGCGCCACCGCCTTGTCCGCGTCGAGATCGGACTTGGCCGCGTCGTCCAGCTTGCGGAAGGTGGTGCCCGCCTTGTTGAGCACCTTGTCCAGCCCCGCCTGCGCCACCCAGCCCGCGATCCGCGCCGGGTCCGCGCCCTGCTTCTTGTAGTCGTGGAAGGTATAGGCGATGCCCCGCGCCTCCAGCCAGACGCGCGCTTTCTTCACGGTATCGCAGTTCGCGATTCCAAACATGGTCAATGCCATCAATTAAGTCCCAGCTATCCGCACTCAGAAATCAGCGGGTCATCCCGATCCATAAAGCCCCATTCAAGAGGGTTAGCGCGACGGCGAGGGAGATTCCCCAACGCCCCCGTCCGCCGGAGACAAGAACGAAGCTCGAAATCACCAATGCCCCAAGGATACCGTATTCCAAATGGCTGAACTCGCCCAAACGGCACCCTTTATCCCGATGGCAACCCATGGCGTCTGCCCACCCTTCATCATACTTGGCCTGAAGAAGGACCGAGAAATAGGAAGCAGCAGCCACCGCCGGGGCCACATAAAGGTGCAATCTCTTTAGGGAAGAAGAAGAAGCGTTCATGACCGCTTCCTCGCTCTGGGAATTTTGCCTACAACCCTTGCAAACTGCTCGCAATTCGCAATTCCGAATATGGTTAACGTCACTTCCGCCTCCTGCGAAACCAAAGCCTGACTGAGCGAGGCAGGAAATAGCCGCACCCCAGCATACTGGCGCCAGCGAAGGCTAGGAATGCGTTTGTAGCCAGTTCGCTTTTGGAAACCGCCGCACTCCAGTTGCTCGCCACCAAAAGCACGAGAACGAACGCGGAAAGCGAGGCGGCGGAGCCCCTGTCGATATTGCGCTCAGTCAAGCTCGAGTTCACGCGCAACGATTTTGTACGGCAACCGCTTTCGATTGCTCGCAGTTGGGAATGCCGTAAACGGTCAGGGCCACGCGCCGATCCTTTGCGTCAGACTTTCCAGTCCCTTAGCGTCGATCGGCATGGGCGGCAAACGGCGCGATTACGGATGCGGCGCTCCACGCCCGCTCATCCTAAGCCTGTCGCAGGATGCGCGCCGGCGATCGGGCGGCGCTATGCCCCGTCCCGGCAGAAGCGGCGCGTCCGCGTGGGGTTGCCGGCATAAAGCGTGTAATCCTGGTAGTAGGCATCGCGCGAACGCCCCTGCACCTCGATGTGCGCCACCTGCCGCCGCCAGCCCAGCGCGGCCTCCTCGCTTTCCCATTCGGACAGCGCCAGCACCTCGCCATCGTCGGCGTGGTAGCTCTTGAACGAGACGAAGCCGGGCTGCGTGCGCGCCAGGCGCTCCATGCGCGCGGCATCGACGGAATAGGCATCGGCATCGATGTCGGCGCGCTTGCGGTTGCGGAAAACGACGATGAACATGCGCGCTTTCTAACAGAATGTTACCAAAATGGGCGCATTTTCTGCGATAGGCGCAAAGTGCGGCGATGAATATCGCAGACAAGCATGCCGGCATGGACATTTCCGGCGAATCCCGACAAAGCCGCAGCCCATGAGCCTGAACAGCTTCGGACACGTCTTCCGCTTCACCACCTGGGGGGAAAGCCATGGCCCCGCGCTTGGCGCGGTCGTCGACGGGTGCCCGCCCGGCATCCCGCTGACCGAAGCGGACATCCAGCCGTTCCTCGACGCGCGCCGCCCCGGCCAGTCGCGCTTCACCACGCAGCGGCAGGAACCGGACCAGGTCCGCATCCTTTCCGGCGTGTTCGAGACGGCCGACGGCGTGCGGCGCACCACCGGCACCCCGATCAGCCTGATGATCGAGAACGTGGACCAGCGTTCGAAGGACTATGGCGACGTGGCCAAGGCCTATCGCCCCGGCCATGCTGACTATGCCTATGACGCCAAGTACGGTTTTCGCGATTATCGCGGCGGCGGGCGGTCTTCCGCGCGCGAAACCGCCGCGCGCGTGGCGGCGGGCGCGGTGGCACGCAAAGTGCTGGACGGCGTGGCGATCACCGGCTGGGTCAGCGAAATCGGCGGCGACGCGATCGATCCCGCCCGGTTCGATGCGGCGGAAATCGGCCGAAATCCGTTCTTCTGCCCCGATGCCGAAGCCGCCGCGCGCTGGGAAAAGCGGGTGGACGAGGCGCGCAAGGCCGGCTCATCGCTGGGCGCGGTGGTCGAATGCGTGGCCACCGGCGTCCCCGCCGGCTGGGGCGCGCCGCTCTATGCCAAGCTCGATGCCGAACTTGCCCACGCGATGATGGGAATCAACGCGGTGAAAGGCGTGGAAATCGGCGATGGCTTCGCCGCCGCGCGCAACACCGGCGAAGGCAACGCCGATCCGATGCGGCCCAAGCGGCCGGACGAGGGCAACGACGGCCCGGCGTTCCTCGCCAACCATGCCGGCGGCGTGGCCGGCGGCATTTCCACCGGCCAGCCGGTGGTGGTGCGCGTGGCGTTCAAGCCCACATCGTCGATTCTCACGCCGATGCCCACGATCACGCGCGAGGGCGAGGCGACCGAGCTGTTCACCAAGGGCCGCCACGATCCGTGCGTGGGCATTCGCGGCGTGCCGGTGGTGGAAGCGATGATGGCGCTGGTGCTGGCCGACCAGAAGCTGCTGCACCGCGCGCAGACCGGGCGCTGAGGCGGCAGAGACCCGCTTCACCCCCTCCCCGTTATCCCGGGCTTGACCTGGTATCCCACTGGAATAGCGGAAAAATCGGGATACCCGATCACGTCCGGGATAACGGCCGTGCAATCCGTTACGAGACGGTCACAGGAAGCCTACCGCCCCTGCCATTCCGGCGCGCGCTTTTCGGCGAAGGCGCGCGGCCCTTCGGCGGCATCGGCGCTGTTGAACCACGTCCCGAACGCGGGATAGCGCGCCTGGTTGGCGAGCGCGGAAGCCAGATCGGGTTCGTCCAGCCCGCGCATCACCGCCTGCTTGGACGCGCGGACGGAAAGCGGCGCGCCTTTCAGGATCGCCGCCGTCCAGCGCTCCACCGCCGCGTCCAGGTCCCCATCGGGCACCACCTCGGTCACGAAGCCCAGCCGCTCGCCCTCGCGCGCGTCGACCCGGCGCGAGGCGAGGATCATGCCCATCGCCTGCTTCAGGCCGATCTGGCGGGCAAGGCGGTGCACGCCACCGCCCAGCGCCACCGCGCCCACCAGCGGTTCGGGCAGGCCGAATCCCGCGCTTTCTACCGCGATGATGATGTCGCAGGCCAGCGCCAGCTCGAATCCGCCGCCCAGCGCCAGGCCGTTGACCGCCGCGATGATCGGCTTGTCGCAATCGAACCGCTGGATCAGGCCGGCATAGCCGTGCGCCGGATAGGGCTTGCGCCCTTCCGCCACCACGGATTTCAGATCGGTGCCGGCGCAGAAGGCCCGGCCCGCGCCCGTTACCACGCAGATCCACTGTTCCGGATCGGCGGCGAAGGCGTTGAACGCCTGCTCCAGTTCGTCGTGCATCGCCGCGTTGATGGCGTTCAGCACCTCCGGCCGCGCCAGTTCGATCCGCGTCACCCGTCCGCGCCGCTCCACCCTGATATGCTGCATCCCATCCCTCTTTCCTGATTTTCGCGGCGCAACCTATGCACCTTTGTCGTGGATGAACACCCGCCGATGGCGTTGCGGGGGGCGGATACGGCCGTTAGTCTCAGCCGCAACAACTGCAGCGACATTTCAGCGGGAGCGATCGTGCCTTGGCCAAGCGCCTTACCCTCTACATCGTGATCGGCATGATCGCCGGCATTCTCGTCGGCTATGCGCTCAACCGCGCCTACCCCGCCAGCGATCCCTCGCTCGCCTTCTATGCCGATCTGTTGAAGCTGCTGCCGGAGATTTTCCTTCATCTTATCAAGATGATCATCGCGCCGCTGGTCTTCGCCACGCTGGTCAGCGGCATCGCCGGCATGGGCGATAGCGCCGCGCTCGGGCGGATCGGCGGGCGGGCGCTGGGCTGGTTCATCACCGCCAGCCTCATCTCGATCGGGCTGGGGCTGGTGCTGGTCAACCTGTTCCAGCCCGGCGTCGGCCTCGCGTTCGAGGCGGCGGGGCCGGTCAAGGATCTGGCGACGGCGGACTTCACACTGCGTCACTTCATCCTGGCCGTGTTCCCCACCAGCATCATCGACGCGATGGCGCGCAACGATGTGCTGCAAGTGCTTGTCTTCTCGTTGTTCTTCGGCGTCGCGCTGTCGGCGCTGGGCAAGAAGGGCACGATGATCGTCGAAGGGTGCGATGCGCTGGCGCAAGTCATGCTCACGATCACCGACTACGTTATGCGCCTTGCCCCGCTTGCGGTGTTCGGTGCGCTCGCCGCCGTGATCGCCACCAAGGGCCTTGGCATTATCATTACCTACGGCGTGTTCGTCAGCGAATTCTATTTCGGCCTGCTGCTGCTGTGGACGCTGCTGTTCACGATGGGCACCGCGTTCCTGGGCAAACGCGCGCTGTTGCTCGCGCGCTATATCCGCCAGCCGGTGCTGCTCGCCTTTTCCACCGCCAGTTCGGAAAGCGCGCTGCCCAAGCTGTTCGAACAGCTTGATCGCTTCGGCGTGCCGCGCCGTATATCGGGCTTCGTGCTGCCGCTGGGCTACAGCTTCAACCTCGACGGGTCGATGATGTACACCAGCTTCGCCACGATGTTCATCGCGCAGGCTTACAACATCCCGCTGTCCGCCGGGCAGCAGATCGCCATGCTGTTGACGCTGATGGTCACCTCGAAGGGCATCGCCGGCGTGCCGCGCGCCAGCCTCGTCGTGATCGCGGCCACGCTGACGCAGTTCGGCCTGCCGGTGGAGGGCGTGGCGCTGCTGCTCGGCGTGGATACGTTCCTCGACATGGGCCGCACCGCCACCAACGTCGTCGGCAACGCGGTGGCGACGTCGGTCATCACCAAGTGGGAAGGCATGTTGCAGCCCCCGCTCGATCCCGATGCCGAACCGCCGATGCCCCCGCACGGCACACCCGAACACGGCCGGAAGGGGCTCAATCTCGATCCGGATCAATAGGCCCGATCAGGAGGGGTTCGGCGCAACGCCAAAGCACCCGGACTCCCCGAAATGAGGCCCCAAACCGCGCAAAACGTAACGTAACGAAGTGCCCGAGGTGACGTTACAGGAAGGGTCTGGCGCCAGGCCTCGCCCCCGCCCCGCCGCCAGAAAAACCCTACTTTTTCAGCTTCTTCGCCAGTTCCACCGGCTGGAAACTGCCCAGCCCGCACGATCCGCGCGGGCCGCCGCCACCGCCCGTGGCAATCACGGTGATGATGTCGGTGTTGCACAGCTGCGACAGCGAGGTCGCGTAGCTGAACGCCCGCTCGAAGCCCAGCGAACTGCAGCGATAGGGCAGCGTGTTGCGGTACCACTTGTTGCCCGCCGTGCGGAAATCGATCGTCCAGTCGTCGCGCACCTGGCTTTCGCGAATCCCGACCAGCGGAATGCAGCTTACCGCCGGGCCGGTGGGCGTGGCGGCGGGCACGTCGCGCCGATGTCCGTCCGGGGAGTTGGTCCCGGCGGCCATCCCCATCGAACCGCCGATCGCGGTGGCGGCAGCGGTGGCCAGAATCAGGCCGGCGGCGTATCCCGTGCGTTTCATGGCGTGCTCTCCTTGCTTCCCCGCGTTTTCGTGCGCGCGGCGGGCGCCTTCGCGGAGTCGGGCTTCACGCCCTTGGCCGGAGTTTTCGCCTTGTAGGCGCAAAGGTCAATCACCGGGCAACGCCAGCATTCGGGCGTGCGCGCCTTGCAGATATAGCGGCCGTGCAGGATCAGCCAGTGGTGCGCGCCTACGCGGAACGGCTGCGGCACCTTCTTTTCGAGCTGCTTCTCCACCGCCAGCGGCGTCTTGCCCTTCGCCAGCCCGGTGCGGTTGCCCACGCGGAAGATATGCGTGTCGACCGCGAACGTCTCCGCGCCGAACGCGCAGTTCATCACGACATTGGCGGTCTTGCGGCCCACGCCGGGCAGTTCGGTCAGCTTGTCGCGGTCGGCCGGAACCTCGCCGCCGTAATCGCGCACCAGGATTTCGGACAGCGCGATCACGTTCCTGGCCTTGGCGTTGAACAGGCCGATCGTCTTGACGTGCTGCTTCAGCCCTTCTTCGCCCAGATCGATCATCGCCTGCGGCGTCTTCACGTCGCGAAACAGCGCGCGCGTGGCCTTGTTGACGCCCACGTCGGTCGCCTGCGCCGAAAGCACCACCGCCACCAGCAGCTGATAGGTATTGCCGAACTCCAGCTCGGTCTGCGGATCGGGGTTGGTTTCCGCCAGCCGCCGGAAGAACTCGAAGATCGCGTCCTTCTTCAAAGCCCCAGCACCTCCGGCATGGTATAGCGCCCGGCCGCGCGCCCGATCAGCCATTCCGCCGCGCGCACCGCGCCCCGCGCGAAAATCGCCCTGTTTTCCGCGAGATGCGACAGCGAAACACGCTCGTTGTCGGCCAGGAAATGCACGGTGTGGTCGCCCGCCACGGTGCCGCCGCGCAGCGAAGCGAAGCCGATCGTGCCCGCTTTCCGCGCGCCGGTGATGCCATCGCGCCCGCGCACCGCTTCCTCGGCCAGCGACACGGCGCGGCCCTTCGCCGCCGCCTCGCCCAGCAGCAGCGCGGTGCCCGAAGGCGCGTCCACTTTCATGCGGTGGTGCGTCTCGACGATCTCGATGTCCCAGTCCTCGCCCAGCCGGCTCGCCGCCTCGCGCACCAGATGGGCGAGCAGCGTCACCCCCAGCGAGGTGTTGCCGGTCTGGAGCACGGCCACCGCATCCGCCGCCGCATCGCACAGGAAATGGTGGCGTTCCTCCAGCCCCGTGGTGCCGATCACGATCGGCACGCCCGCCGACACCGCCGCATCGAGATTGCCTTCGAGCGCCGCCGGAGCCGAGAAATCGACCAGCACGTCGCTCGCCCGCGCCAGCGCCAGCACATCGCCGCCCCGGTCGATTCCGCCCGCCAGATCATGCCCCGCCGCCGCAACCGCCGCGCACAGCGCCTGCCCCATGCGTCCTTCACTGCCGATAATTCCGATTCTGGCCATGGCTCACCCCGTTTGCGCGGAGCTTCATGGGCGCGATGCGCGCACTGCGCAATATCGTCGTCCGCACCGGCGCGGGCATCTGGACGGCAAACCTGCGAAACCCGGGGATGAGCTGGTGACTTCTAGAAAAGATATTAAATCAAAGGTTTAGTTTTGTCCGAAGCCACCGCCACGGAAGGGTCGTCGCACCCACGGCAAAGTTGAAGACGGTTTGTTAACCACGCCAATCTATAAAACGCTCATCGCACTTATCGAATCACGTCATTTATTCGTTTCATCGATCCAAGCGGGTCGATTTTTGCCTACCGCTTTGATTGAGCGTGGCGAGACTTGGATGTTAGCCCGGCTTATTCACCGCGTTGGGCCGAGAGGGTTGGCGGGAGTGGCATAAGCCTCTGATCTGAATTAGGAACTGGGTGTCTAAGCCGAACCTGCCGCAGGGCAGAAGATGCCACAGGCCACCCCGCCATGACCGACGATACTGCAAACCCATTCCGATTCCCAGCAGTGCGCAGCCGGAAAGTCACAGCCGCCTTTGATGGTGGTCGGCTGACCTCGGACGGCGGCGTCCTGCTACTGGCACAGGCTGAGCGCGCGATGGGCATCTGCCGTCGGCTTGCCGCTTGCATAGCCGACCCGCGTGACCCTGGCCGGGTGATCCATGCGCTGCCCGACATCCTGCGCGCCCGGGTGTTCGCGATCGCTTGCGGATACGAGGATGCCGACGATCTCGACGCCCTTCGCGACGATCCCGGCTTCCGCCTGGCGCTGGGCAAGCTGCCGGGCTCCGGTGCCGGGCTTGCGAGCCAACCCACGATGAGCCGCTGGGAGAACGCGCCGACCACGCGCGAACTGGCGAAGTTGATGGCCGCCATGATCGATATCTACTGCGCCAGCTATCCCACTTCGCCGGCGGCGGTGACGTTGGATATCGATGACACCTGCGATGTCGTCCACGGCTATCAGCAGCTCTCGTTCTGGAACGGGCACCATGGCGAGCGCTGCTTCCTGCCGATCCACGTCTACGACACCGCCAGTGGCCGGCCGGTGGCGATGCTGCTTCGCACCGGCAAGACGCCATCTGGCGCCGAAGCTGCTGGCCACATCCGGCGTCTGGTGCGTCACATCCGCCGGCACTGGCCCGATACCCACCTCACCATCCGCGGTGACGGGCACTATGGCCGCCCCGAGGTCATGGCGTTCTGCGAGGCGTACGGCATCGATTACGTGTTCGGCCTGCCAACCAACGCTGCGCTGCGGGCCGATCCCGCCATCGTCGCCGTCGCCGATACCTGCGCGGTCAAGCGGGCCGAGGAGCAGCGTGTGATCCTGCGAAACTATGCCGAGACCCGCTACGGCGCCAAAAGCTGGAAGGGCCAGCGCCGCGTCGTCGCCCGGATCGAGGCCAGCACGCTGGGCATGGACATCCGCTATGTCGTCACTTCGCTGACCCAAGGCTCGGCCGAGCACATCTACGACACGCTCTACTGTGCCCGCGGCCAGGCCGAAAACCTGATCAAGCGGCACAAGACCCAGCTCGCCAGCGATCGCACCTCGTGCCGCTCGGCCAATGCCAACCAGATGCGCCTCATTCTGCACACCGCCGCCTACTGGCTCCTGTGGCGGATCCAGCAAGAAATCCCAAAATCTGCCGCGCTTGCCGTCGCCGAGTTCGCAACGATCCGCCTCCGGTTGCTCAAGGTCGCCGCCCGCGTCATTGAATCCGCAACGCGCATCCGCATCGCCTTCGCGTCAGCATGCCCCGATGCCGCCACGTTCAAGGCCGTCGCCACCAACCTTCGGCCTGCTCCTACATAGCCCGCGCGGCCGTGCCGCCGAACCGCAAGCCCCCCTCCATTAACCCCGAAAAGCCCATCGATCCCACCGCGGTGAAAAACACCGCCAGAGGCGCTCGTCCGGATCACATCACCGAAAACGCATCGCCACCCAACAAGCCCGGAACCTCAGTCTCATGAATAGGCCGGGTTAGACCTTTGTGGGGCAGGATGACCTTGTGAAGGTATTGGTCTCGTTCCACACGCAATTCAGCCAAATGCCTCCCGATGCGGTTTGGCTTATCGAGAGTGACGCTCGACCTTGCGGAAGCGTTTGCTCGGTATGGTGAGGTGCTTGCCCTGCAAGACGGCTTCACAATCACATCGATGAAAGACAATAGCCATTAGTCGCGAACGATCGTGCTTGCCTGCATCAGGATTTTTGGGGGCGCGCGCGTTCATAATTCGGAGGGCATAACTCCCAGATGGCAGCCATTCGCAACATCGTGATCCTCACCGGTGCGGGCATCAGTGCGGAAAGCGGCATCGATACGTTTCGCGGAGCGGGCGGGTTGTGGGAGAACCACCGGGTGGAGGACGTTGCCACGCCCGAAGCCTTCGAGCGCGATCCCGATCTGGTGCTGCGCTTCTACGACATGCGCCGCGCGGCGATCCAGACGCGCGAACCCAATGCCGCCCACACCGCGCTCGCGCGGCTGGACCGGGAATGGCGGGGCAACCTGCTGATCGTGACGCAAAATGTGGATGACCTGCATGAGCGCGGGGGCGCAAGAAGAGTGCTCCACATGCACGGCGAGCATCTCAACGCCTGGTGCACCGCCTGCGACGCGCGTTCGCGCTGGACCGGGCCGCTGATCGACCGCCCGCCCTGCCCGGTATGCGGCGCCCCGGCGCTGCGGCCGGACATCGTGTGGTTCGGCGAGATGCCCTATCGCATGGAAGAGATTTACGACGCGCTGCGCGCGGCGGACCTGTTCGTCTCGATCGGGACGTCGGGCGCGGTCTATCCCGCCGCCGGCTTCGTCCGCAACGCGCGCGATCTGGGCGCGGCCACGCTGGAACTCAATCTCGAACGCTCGCAGGGGTCCGGCTGGTTCGACGCAAGCCGGCTCGGCCCGGCGACCGAACTGGTCCCGGCCTGGGTGGACGAACTGCTAGGCTGACTGTGGAGAGCATGATGACTCAAGTTTGATCCGCTTCGTCATTGCGAGCGTAGCGAAGCAATCCAGAGCCCCCCGCGCAACCCTGGATTGCCGCGGGGCTTTGCCCCTCGCAATGACGATTGAAGGCTATGTCATCAGATTATAGGTCGCGCAGGGATCGCAGAGGGCGCGGAGGAGTGGTCGGCTTCGACGACGCGCTTTCCGCGATTCCAGCGCGAACCCGCTCTACTGACCGCCGCCACACCCCCGGCATTCGGGGTCTTTCGCGATGCGCATCGCCCGCAGCGAGGGCTTGAGGCCGTCGAACACGTGCAACTGGCCCCACTGCGGATCGCCGAGCGAGGCCACGCCTTCCAGCAGCGCGCGCAGGGCGTGCATCGCCCCGAACGCGCCGATCATGCCCACCATCGCCCCCAGCACGCCCAGATCGGCGCAGGAATCGCAGTCCTCGGCATCGAAGGCATCGCCCACGAAGCAGCGGTAGCAGGAATGCCCTGCGCGATGGCCGGCGAAGTTCGCCACCTGTCCCTGGAAGCGGCCGAGCGCGGCGCTGGTCAGCGGAATGCCAGCCGCCACGCAGGCGTCCGACACCGCCAGCCGCGTGGCAAAGTTGTCGCAGCCATCGAGCACGAGGTCCGCGCCGGCGATCAGCTCCGCCGCGTTGCCCCGGTCGATCCGCGCCACGCGCACGTCAAAATTGATTGCGGGATCAAAGGCTTGCAACCATTCGCCCGCAACCTCTGCCTTCGGTCGCCCGATCGCGGCGGGGGTAAAGATCGTCTGGCGCTGGAGGTTCGACGCCTCGATCACGTCATCGTCGATCAGCGTGAACCGCTCGATCCCCGCACCCGCCAGGTATTGCAGCGCGGGCGAGCCGATTCCGCCCAGCCCCACCAGCACCACGTGCGAACGCACCAGCTTCGCCTGCCCCGCGCCGCCCACGTCGGGCAGCACGATATGGCGGGCGAAGCGGTCCAGTCTGTCCGGCGCCAGCGTCATGCCGCGAATCCGGCGGTCAGGCCGCCTCGGCCTTGCTGCCCGCCAGTTCCAGGTTGAGCATTTCCGCCAGCAGGAACGCCAGTTCCAGCGATTGCCCGGCGTTGAGGCGCGGATCGCAATGCGTGTGATAGCGGTCCGCCAGCCCTTCCTGGGTGATCGCGATCGCGCCGCCGGTGCATTCGGTCACGTCCTTGCCGGTCATCTCGATGTGGATACCGCCGGCATGGGTGCCTTCCGCGCGGTGGACGGCGAAAAAGCCCTTCACTTCCGAGAGGATACGGTCGAACGGACGGGTCTTGTAGCCGTTGTCCGCCTTGATCACGTTGCCGTGCATCGGATCGCAGCTCCACACCACGGGATGCCCTTCGCGCTTCACCGCGCGCACCAGCGCCGGCAGGCCGGCTTCGACCTTGTCGTGCCCGAAGCGGCTGATCAGCGTGATGCGGCCCGCCTCGCGCGCCGGATTCAGCGTGTCGAGCAGGCGCAGCAGCGCGTCGGGCGCCAGGCTCGGCCCGCACTTCATGCCGATCGGATTGCCGACGCCGCGCAGGAATTCCACGTGCGCGGAGCCGTCGAACCGCGTGCGGTCGCCTATCCACAGCATGTGCGCGCTGGTGTCATACCAGTCGCCGGTCAGCGAATCCTGCCGCGTCATCGCCTGCTCGTACTGCAGCAGCAGCGCTTCGTGGCTGGTGTAGAAGCTGGTGCCCTGCAGCTGCGGCACGCTCGACGGATCGACGCCGCAGGCCTGCATGAAGTCCAGCGCCTCGCCGATCTTGTCGGCCATTTCGGTGAACTTCGCCGCCCACGGGCTGCGGCCGACGAAATCGAGCGTCCACTGGTGGACCTGCCGCAAATTGGCATAGCCGCCGCCGGCGAAGGCGCGCAGCAGGTTCAGCGTCGCCGCCGACTGGCTATAGGCGCGCAGCATCCGGTCGGGATCGGGAATCCGCGATTCGGGTGTGAAATCAATGCCGTTGATGTTGTCGCCGAGGTAGCTGGGCAGTTCCACGCCGCCCTGCGCTTCCACCGGCGAAGAGCGCGGCTTGGCGAACTGCCCGGCCATGCGGCCGACCTTCACCACCGGCTGCTTGCTGGCGAAGGTCAGCACCACCGCCATCTGCAGCAGCACGCGGAACGTGTCGCGAATCGTGTTCGGATGGAACTCGGCAAAGCTTTCGGCGCAGTCCCCGCCCTGGAGCAGGAAACCCTTGCCCGCGCCCACTTTCGCCAGCTCGGCCTTCAGCGCGCGTGCTTCGCCCGCAAAGACCAGCGGCGGAAAGCTCGTCAGGGTCGTCTCGACCTCGCCCAGCTTTTCGGCATCGGGATAAGCCGGCATGTGCCGCGCTTCTTGTCCCCGCCATGAATCCGCAGTCCAGTTGCTTGCCACGTTTCCTTCCTTTCAAGGGGCGGGGCCATACGCCTCCCTGTGGACAATTGCAAAGGAACCGTTGCGATCACCGTGATCGCTTTCCGCACCGTTGCGGACGCGCGCTATTGCCCCTTCTTTTCCGGCACCACTTCCAGCCGCCAGCTCTGGTCCTTGCGCAGATAGCGCGCGGCCATGGCCTGCATCCGTTCGGGCGTGGTCTGGCTGTAATCGGACAGGATCGAGCGCAGGTCGGCGAACTTCTGCGGCTCGGTCGCCCCGCCTTCCAGCTGGAACATGTAGAAGCCGTTGCCCGTGCTGGCCCGCGTGATCAGCTGCTTGAGCGGCTCGGTCACGCGCGCGATCTCGTCGGCGGTGGGCGGCGTCGCGGCCAGATCGGCGGCGATCTTGTCGGCGGCGGCGAAGAACGCCGGCAGGTCCTGCGGGCGCAACTGCACCGTGGCGGCGAGGTATCCGCCGGTGGGCAGGTCCAGCGGCCAGGTCGAGGCCACCTGCGGCGCATAGCTCGCCCCGATCTTCTCGCGCATCTCGTCGAACAGGCGGTTGTTGATGATCTGCGCCAGGAGTTCGAGCTGGCGCGATTCGTGGACGCCGGCGCGCCCGCCGCCGGTCGGCCAGGCGACCAGCGCGGCGGCGGTGTTGGCATCGCCGCGGTGCGTCAGCACCAGCGGTTCCTCGTTGTGCGCGGGGATGTGCGGGGCCAGCGTGGACGCGGGCGCCGGATCGCGCTTCGGCAGCGCGCCGAAGGTCTTTTCCAGCGCGGTGATCGCGTCCTCGCGCTTGAAATCGCCGAACATGTCAATCTCGATCGGCCCCTGCTTCAGCAGCGGCTCCCACACCTGGCGGAAGCCCTCGGGCGTCGCCTTGTCAAGCTCGGCGGGGGTCGGCACGGCATAGCGCGGATCGCGGTTCTTGAGCAGCCAGTTGGCATCGCGCGTCAGCACCGACTGGGGCGAAGCGGCATAGCTTTCATACTGCAACCGCGCCGCCGCGCGGGCGCGCAGCACCGGATTCGCGTCCCAGCGCGGCATGGCCAGCTTGCCCGCCATCAGGTAGAGCTGGTCGGCCATGTCCGCCGGGCGCGTATCGGCCGTCATCGTGAAATCGGTATCGTCGATATCGAAGTTCAGGCTCAGCTTGCGGCCCGTCGCCAGCCGGTCCAGATCCTCACGGCTCAGGTTGCCGAAGCCGCTGTCCATCAGCGCCGCCTCGGCCAGCGGACCATAGACCGCATCCTTCGGATCGATCGCGGCATAGCCGCCGCCGAAGCGCACTTTCATGATGATCCGGCCCGGTTCGGCATCGTTGGGCCACAGCAGCACCTTGACCCCGTTCGAGAGTTCGAGCTGCTCGATTTCGAGAATCCCGGTCTTCTGCGCCGAAGCCACCGTGCCCGGCGTGCCGATCGGCGGCAGGTCGGCGAACTTGATGGTGGAGGCGGCCAGGCGGCTGCCCTTGGCGGCATCGACCGGCGCCAGCAGCGCGGTGCGCAAGTCGGCGGCGGTCGCATCGCTGGCCGATGGCGTGATCAGCACCGGCCGCACCACCGTGCCGGTGAACAGCGTGCGCGTGTGCTGGAGCACGGCGGCCGGCGTGAACAGCGGAATGCTGCTCTTGAACACGTTGTAGACCGTTTCGGGCGATGCCACCGTCTCGCGGATGTCGACGGCGTTGACGATATCGTCGGCGAGCTTCGATCCGGCGAGCGTTTCCTGCGTTTCCACCGGCACCTTGAAGGCCACGTCGAACTCGGCGACCTCGCGCGCGATCTCTTCCTTGCTCGGCGGCGTGGTCAGCGCATCGGCGATCACCGCGCGCACGTCGCGCACCGCCGCCTTCCAGTCGTCACCCAGCGGGGTGACGTTGACGATCGTGGCGTCGGTGGAGCGGGAGATGTCCTGCTGTTCGACCGAGGCCGCCAGGAAACTGCCGCCCGCGCGCGCTTTCGCCTCCAGCCGGCGGTTGATCAGCGCCATCGCCAGCCGGTCGACCATCAGGCCCTGGTTATAGGGGATGGTGTCGTTGACTTTCACCCACGGGCGCAGGATCGCGTAGTTGAAGATGCGCGGCAGGTCCGGCTCCACCAGCACGCGCGCATCGCCCACCGGGTTCTTCGGATCGCCTCCGGCCGGCGCCGCCGGCTTGCCGAAATCGGGCTGCGCCGGCTTGGGGCCGGTGCCCTGCCACGGACCGAACCACTGGGTGATCTCCGCGATCAGCGCCTGGGGATCGGCATCGCCGGCCACCACGATCACCGCGTTGTCGGGCCGGTACCACTTGTCGTGGAACGCCTTGACGCTTTCCGATGTCGCCGCCTGCAGCGTCTCCACCGTGCCGATGGGGGACCGCGCCGCCAGCAGCTGCCCCTTGAAGAACAGCTCGCGCGTGCCGTCCAGCGCGCGGGCCTGCGCGCCGGACCGTTCGCGCATTTCGGCGAGCACGATCGGCACTTCGGTCTTGACCCCCTGCGGCGTGAAGATCGGCGCGGTGATCATGCCCGACAGCAGGCGGAACGTTTCGTCCAGCTTGGGCGGCGTGGCATCGGGAATGTCGAGCTTGTACACCGTCTGCGTCGCGGTGGTCTCGGCATTGGTGTCGCTGCCGAACGTCGCGCCCAGCCGCTGCCAGGTCGGCACCGCCTCGCCCGATTTCAGGTACTTCGAATCGCGGAAGGTCAGGTGCTCGATCAGGTGCGCGAAACCGCGCTGGCTGTCGGTCTCGTAAAGCGAGCCGGCATCGACCAGCACGCGGATCGAAACCTGCCCCGGCGGCACCCCGTTGCGACGCACGGCATAGCGCAGCCCGTTGGGCAGTTCGCCGAAGATCCATTCCTTGTCCTGCGGCACGTCGCTGCCGCGATAGAGCCACGGCACCGATGCTTTCGGCGCGGGCTTTGCCGCTGTGGCCGCGCGGCGGGCCGGAGCCCTTGCCTCGGCGACGGTGCCTGTCAGCAGCAGGACGGGAAGGATCAGGCAGAGATGGCGGGCGCGCCGGGAGAAGGACGTCATCCCGCCTCTATAGGAAGCGCGCGGATGAAGGGCCAGTGAATAGGACCGGCCCCGTTTCCGGCGGATCGGTCAGGGCTGCGGCGCGGCGGCGGCGCCCGGCGCGCCCTGCTGGGCCTGCGCCGCCTTGCGCATGGCTTCCACTTCGGCGGCGGACTTGTGGTCCACCAGTTCCACCTGGAACACCAGATCGGCGTTCGCCGGGATGTCGCCCGCGCCCTGCGCACCGTAGCCTTGCGCCGACGGCACGCACAGGCGGTAGATCGCGCCCTGCGGCAGCAGCTGCAGCCCTTCGGAAAAGCCCGGGATCACGCCGCCCACGGGGAACGCGGCCTGCATCCCCTGATCGAACACCGCGCCGGTGGCGGCGATGTAGCCGATGTAGTTGACCAGCACGAAATCGTCCTTGGTCGGCTTCGCGCCGTCGGCGGGCTTGAGCACGGTATAGCCGAGGCCCGACGCCGTCTTCAGCGCGCAGGCGCGCTGGCTGGCCGGGATCACGGGGTTCAGCGGCAGCGGGATGATCTGCCCCGCGGCCGCCGGCGCGGCGGGGGCCGCCGCCATGGCGAATCCCGGCGCGACGGCAAGGGCAAGGGCCGCCAGCGCAGCGGAAGCGCGGCCGGCGATAGCAGGAATGGCGGAGGGGCGCGGCGCGCGGGAGAAGGTGCTCATGCCGTCGCTATAAGGGCACGGGCTGGCGTCGAACAGTCGCGATTTGTCGCATATCGACCATCGGGATCGGGATTAAGACCTGCTTAACCATGGCCCGCCAGAAAGGCTTAACCACGTCATGGGAAAACCATGAGGCCCACAGCGAAGGCAGGAGCGAGTCGACCGGATGACGATCAGCAGCGATTATAGTTCTCCGGTCTGGGTCAATGGCTTTTCCTGCCGCAATTGTTCGGAAGTGGCGCTGGCCCAGAAGAACGTCGACCCCGCGAATCCCACGGCGGGGCCGTTCGGCGTCAACGATCCGAAGAAGGCCGATCGCAACGTTCTGTCGGCCGATCCGGCGCAGCATGATCGCATGAAGTCCATCCATTACGAGCTTCAGGCCTCGCAAGGGTCGTCGATCAGCGCGGCCTACAGCGGCGTGGCCACGGTCGCGCCGGGGCAGTTCGTCAACGTCACGGCCTGAACGCAGGGCCGGAACCCCGCCGCCAACCGGACACCGGCCTCACGCCCGGGGCTTGACCCCCTCCGCCGCGCGCCTACATGCACAAGTATGTTCATCGAAACCGAAACCACGCCTAACCCGGCCACGCTGAAGTTCCTGCCCGGCGAGCAGGTGATGCCATCGGGCACGCGCGAATTCCTCTCCGAAGAGGAAGCCGCCGCTTCGCCGCTGGCCGAGGCGCTGTTCACGCTGGGCGATGTGACCGGGGTGTTCTTCGGCCGCGATTTCGTCTCGGTCACGATCGCGCCGGGATCGCAGTGGTCGGATGCCAAGCCGCAGGTGCTTTCGGTGCTGCTCGATCACTTCGTCAGCCAGGCCCCGCTGTTCGCGCCCGGCACCGCCGCCGGCATCGTCGTTCCCGGCGAGGAGGCTGACGAGGACGTGGGTGACGATCCGGCCGACGCCGATGTCGTGGCGCAGATCCGCGAACTGATCGAAACCCGCATCCGCCCGGCGGTGGCGAACGACGGGGGCGACATCGTCTATCGCGGTTTCCGCGAGGGCGTGGTCTTTTTGCAGATGCAGGGCGCGTGCTCGGGCTGTCCGTCGTCCACGGCCACGCTCAAGCACGGCATCGAAAGCCTGCTGAAGCACTACGTGCCCGAAGTCAGCGAAGTCCGCGCCGCCTGATTCCGGGGGCTGCCGGCCCCAGGGCTGGCCCCCACTGCCCGAACAACGCCCAGGAGTCCTCATGTCCCAGCCGCTTGCCGATGCCGCGCTCGATCAGCTTTTCCGTACCGCGCGCACCTATAACGGGTATCTCGACAAGCCGGTGACCGAAGCGCAGCTTCACGCGATCTGGGACCTGATGAAGATGGGGCCGACCTCGGCCAACCAGATGCCCGCGCGGCTGGTCTGGTGCGTCACGCCGGAAGCCAAGGAAAAGCTCGCGGCGCTGGCCGGCGGCGCCAATCCCGACAAGATCCGGCAGGCCCCGGCCACCGTGATCATCGGCATGGACCTCGATTTCCATGAACAGTTGCCCTGGCTGTTCCCGCACACCGACGCCAAAAGCTGGTTCGACGGCAACGCGCCGCTGCGCGAGATTTCCGCCATGCGCAATTCCACGCTGCAGGGCGGCTACTTCATCCTCGCCGCGCGCGCGCTGGGGCTGGATACCGGGCCGATGTCGGGCTTCGACAACGCCGCCGTCGATGCCGCGTTCTTCGCCGATACGCCGCGCGTGAAGTCCAACTTCATCTCCACGCTGGGCTATGGCGATCCCGCCACGATCTTCGAGCGCAGCCCGCGCCCGGATTTCGGGACGTTCAACACGATCGCCTGACCGGCGCCTGACCGGCGGACCAACCCTATGAGACGTCTCGTCATCGACAGCGCGACGGAAGACTGCTCGGTCGCGCTGTTCGACGGGGATGACCTGATCGCGGGCGAATGCCTCGCGCTGGGGCGCGGCCACGCCGAACGGCTGGTGCCGATGATCGCCGCCCTGCCCGGGAAGGGCCGCGCCGATGCGATCGCGGTGGATTGCGGCCCCGGCAGCTTCACCGGCATCCGCGTCGGTCTTGCCGCCGCGCGCGCGCTGGCGCTGGCGTGGGGCGCGCGGATCGAAGGCTTCGAAAGCCTGGCGCTGGTCGCCGCCATGGCGCGGCGCGATCACCCGCACGCGGCCATCGATGTAGTCATGACCGGCGGGCACGGCGAATGGTTCTTCCAGTCCTTCGACGCGGCGGGCCGGCCGACCGAACCGGTGCTCTCGCTCGCGCCCGAGGACGCCGTGGCCCGCTCGGCCGCGCCGCTGGTCGCGGGCAGCCAGGCCGAAGCGGTGGCGGCGCGGCGTGGGGAAACCGGCGCGGCGCCTCTCGCCCTGGTGCTGCGGCCGGATGCGCGCGCCTTCGCGCTGCTCCCCGAACAGGCGATCGCCGCCGATCCCGCCCCCCGCTATGGCCGCGCGCCCGACGCGAAGCTGCCCCAACCGCGATGATCGCGCCCGAAGACGATCTCGACCGGATCATCAGCGTCATGGAGCGGGCGTTTCCGCCCGAATACGGCGAAGCCTGGAACCGCCGGCAGGTGGCCGACGCGCTGCTGCTCGGCCGCTGCCGCTACGGCCTGATCGGAGCCGACGGCGGTTCCGCCGTCGAACCGGGTGACGAAACCGCCGGCTTCTTCCTCGGCCGCAGTATTCTGGACGAAGAAGAACTTCTGCTTTTCGCGATCGCTCCCGAATACCGCCGACAGGGACTTGGCCACCGCCTTTTGTCGCGGTTCATCGACGAAGCGCGCGCGAACGGGATCAAACGCGTTTTTCTCGAGATGCGGCATGGCAATCCCGCGATGCATCTCTACACCGCGCATGGATTTACCCCGGTGGGCATCCGGCGCGCCTATTACCGGACGCCGGGCGGCGAACGGCTCGATGCGATCAGTCAGGAACTCGTATTGGACTGAGGCAATACGGCCGGCATGAAAAATCATTCATATTGCGGCCTTTCATGTAACAATGCGTTGTCTTGAAAACGAATGGTTCTATAGGAATTGATCCTATATGGTCCCTGGGACAACCATATCAAAATACGCAAAGCCATAAAACTCAGAAGGTCGACATAGAAATGAGTGAAATCGAAAACGACATGCGTGAAACGCTGATCACGCTCACATCGGACATTGTTGCCGCGCACGTCAGCAACAACAGTGTTTCGGTTGGCGATCTGCCCACGCTGATCTCGAACGTCTATTCGGCGCTCGCGGGCCTGAACCCCGGCGAACCCGCCCCCGAACCCGCGCCCGAGCCGGCGGTTTCGATCCGCGCGTCGGTCAAGAACGATCACATCGTCTGCCTGGAAGACGGCAAGAAGCTGAAAATGCTCAAGCGCCACCTCGCCACGCGCTACAACATGACGCCGGAACAGTACCGCGCGCGCTGGAACCTGCCCGCCGACTATCCCATGGTCGCGCCGGCCTATGCCGAAAAGCGCCGCGAACTGGCCAAGAAGATCGGCCTGGGCCGCAAGCCCGCCACGCCGGCCCCTGCCGCGCCCAAGCGTGGCCGCGCGAAGGCCGCCGCGGCGTCCTGAACCCGCCGCGTCTTCGCAGGTTGAAGAATTGGCCCGCCGGTCTATGATCGGCGGGCCAATTGCATTCTTATCCGGGTAACACGTGCACCAACCGATCGACATCGAAGCTCTCTGCGCGGAACGGGGCCTGCGCATCACCGACCAGCGGCGCGTGATCGCGCGCGTCCTGTCGGAAAGCGAGGATCACCCCGACGTCGAGAAACTGCACGAACGCGCCGCCGCCATCGATTCCCGCATCTCGATCGCCACGGTCTATCGCACCGTGCGGCTGTTCGAGGAGGCCGGCATTCTCGACCGGCACGATTTCGGCGACGGCCGCGCGCGCTACGAGGCCACGCCCGAAGCGCACCACGATCACCTGATCGACGTGGAGACCGGCAAGGTCATCGAATTCGTCGATCCCGAACTCGAAGCGCTCCAGCGGCAGATCGCCGAAAAGCTGGGCTATCGCCTGGTCGATCACCGCATGGAGCTTTACGGCGTGCGGCTTGAACGCGACGCTTGAACTGCCGCACCCGGCGGGCATTCCGCTGGGCGGCCGTCTGCGCATCCTCGCGCGCCTGCTCGCCATGGTGGCGCTGCTGCTCGCCTGCGTGCCGCTCTACTATGCCTGGCGCATCGCGCGGCGGCGCGACAATCCCTGGCCGCGCCGGTTCCTGGGCGGAATCGCGCGGATCGCCGGGGTGCGGCGGCGGCTGGCGGGAACGCCGGCGCGGCGCGGCGCGTTCCTCGTCGCCAACCACGTCAGCTGGCTCGACATTCCGGTGCTGTCGGGCGCCACCGGCACCGCCTTCGTCGCGCACAGCGGGCTGGCCGGGCACGGGCTGCTCAAGTGGCTGTGCGAGATGAACGATACGGTCTTCGTCGCCCGGCATGACCGCACCAGCGTGCAGGCGCAGGTCGCGCACGTGCGCGCGGCGCTGAGCGATACCGGCGCGCTGGCGATCTTTCCCGAAGGCACCACCAGCGACGGCACCGGGATGCTGCCGTTCAAGTCCTCGCTGCTCTCCGCGATCGATCCGGTGCCGCCGGGCATCGTGGTCCAGCCGGTGTGGATCGATTACGGCCCCGAAGCCGCCGCGATCGCCTGGGTGGGCGACGAACATGGCGTCGACAATTTCCTGAAGATCCTTGCGCGGCGGCGGCCGATCCCGGTCACGCTGCATTTCCTGCCGGTGCTGACCGAAGCCGAAACCGCCTCGCGCAAGACCATCGCGGCGCAGGCACGCGCGCGCATCGCCACAGCCATCGCCGCGGCCATGGCCCGCTGAATAGACGCGGCACGGTTTCCAAAAGCCCGAAATTCCCGTATCGGCCGGCGCCATGGCTTCCCTCACCTCCCCCCGGACCTTCCACGTCAAGAGCTTCGGCTGCCAGATGAACGTCTATGACGGCGAACGCATGGCCGAACTGCTCGCGGCGCAGGGCATGACGCCCGCCGACGCGCGCGACGATGCCGATCTCGTCGTGCTCAACACCTGCCACATCCGCGAAAAGGCCACGGAAAAGGTCTATTCGGACATCGGCCGCCTGCGGCGCGAGGACGGTTCCTCGCCGCTGATCGCGGTGGCCGGCTGCGTCGCCCAGGCGGAGGGCGAGGAGATCATGGCGCGCGCGCCCTCGGTCCGGGTCGTGGTCGGCCCGCAAGCCTACCACCGCCTGCCCGAGATGGTCGCCGAAGCCGCCGCGGGCAAGCGCGCCACCGAAACCGACATGCCGGCCGAAGCCAAGTTCGCCGCGCTGCCGCGCCGCCGCCGCTCCGGCCCCAGCGCGTTCCTGACCGTGCAGGAAGGCTGCGACAAGTTCTGCACCTATTGCGTGGTGCCCTATACGCGCGGCGCGGAAATCAGCCGGCCCTTCGCCGATCTGGTCGAGGAAGCGAAGCTGCTGGTCGAAGGCGGCGCGCGCGAAATCACGCTGCTGGGCCAGAACGTCAACGCCTGGGCGGGCGAGGACGCGAAGGGCCGCGCCACGGGGCTGGCGGGCCTTGCCGCCGAACTCGCCGCGATCCCCGATCTGGCGCGCATCCGCTACACCACCAGCCACCCGGCCGACATGGACGAGGCGCTGATCGCGGCGCACGGCACCAACGCCAAGCTGATGCCGTTCCTGCACCTGCCCGTGCAATCGGGCAACGATCGCGTGCTGAAGGCGATGAATCGCAGCCACACCGCCGAAAGCTACCTGCGCTTGCTCGAACGCGTGCGCGCGGCGCGGCCGGACATCGCGCTGTCGGGCGATTTCATCGTCGGTTTCCCCGGCGAAACCGACGCCGAGTTCGAAGACACGCTGCGCATCGTCGATGCCGTCGGCTATGCCCAGGCGTTCAGCTTCAAGTATTCCCCCCGCCCCGGCACGCCCGCCGCGACGATGGAGGATCATGTGCCGGCCGAGGTAATGGACGAGAGGCTCCAGCGCCTCCAGGCCGCGCTCAACCGCGATCAACTCGCGTTCAACCGGGCCAGCGTCGGCCGGCGCTGCACGGTGCTGGTCGAACGCCGGGGCAAGCATCCGGGGCAATGGCTGGGCAAGTCGCCCTGGCTCCAGTCGGTCCACTTCACCGGCGATGCCGCGATCGGCGATCTGGTGGAGGTCGATCTGGTGGAGGCGGGGCCGAACTCGCTGGCGGGGCAGCCGGCAGGGTAAAAGGGGAGCGCCAAACCCATACCCGTTCGTCCTTCGACAGGCTCAGGACGAACGGGGTTGCGTAGGCGCCAATGGCCTTCCGGGGGCCGCCCTCTAAAGGACAACCCCCGGAAACCACTGTTTTTCTTACAGGAAGAAGCTGCCGATCACCTGTAACGTTACACCGCTGCGCGTGTCGATCAGCACCACGTCGTTACCGTAACGCACCCAGCGCTGGTAGCCGTAGCGCGGCGGGGTCAGGCGATAGGCCCAGGGGTCGTTGATCCAGTAGCGCTGCGCGTAATAGGGCGCGGCGAAGCGGTAGCCGGGACGGACCGGGCGATAGGCATAGCCGCGCGGACCGTAGTACCCGCCCCGGCGATAGACGTCGCCATGGGCGCGGCGATAATCGCGCCAGTCCTCGCGGTATTCGCGGCGGTCTTCGCGATATTCGCGGCGATCCTCGCGCGCCTCGCGGTGATCGCCCCGGCGCATGTCGTGGCGGATCTCGGCGCGGTCGCGCTGCATTTCGCGGCGATCGTGATGCAGTTCGCGCGCGCTCTGCGCGCTGGCGGCGGTGGGGGCCACGGCGGAAGCCAGGGCGCTGGCGGCCAGCGCGGCCATCATGATCTTGCGCATCGTTCGTCTCCTTCAACGGATGGTCCGGCCGGGATTTCCGCGAAGGACCGGGCCGGACATCTGCACCGCTTATTGTCCGATTCGGGTGAACCGGTGCGGAACCCTGCTGTCAGCAACGCGAAAGGAATCCCTTTGTTTCAGCACCCTGCGACGAGCGCCCGGTTTTCCCCGACAAAAGCCGTGTGATAGCGCCCCGTCCCGCTTGCGCCGCGCCCCGGGCGATCTATCTTGAATCCACGGCCGCAGACGCGGCCCGCATGAAAGGAGCGCATGGCCCGCAAACTGCATCGTGCCCATGATGAGGCGCAGCATCGCCCCGAAGCCAGCCGGCCCGACCACAACAGGCGCGCCCGGGTGGAAGTCGAATTCGACGAACAGACCGTGCTTGGCGCCCTGTTCGGCCAGTTCGACACCAATCTCGTCCAGATCGAAAACCGGCTCGGCGTCTATATTTCGGCGCGCGGCAACCGCGTGCTGATCGAAGGGCCGGAAGATGCGGTGGCCCGCGCACGCGATGTGCTGAAGGCGATGCACCAGCGCCTGCTCACCGGGCAGGACATGGACGCCGGCGCGGTCGAGGCGCTGATCGCGATGAGCAACGAGCCGACGCTGGACGGGATCATCACCGGCACGCCCGGCGCGCCGCCGCCGATCCTGATCCGCACCCGCAAGAAAACCATCGCGCCGCGCTCGGTCACCCAGATCGAATACATGAAGGCGCTGGTGCGCGACGACGTGATCTTCGCGCTCGGCCCGGCGGGCACCGGCAAGACCTACCTTGCCGTGGCGCAGGCGGTGGCGCAGCTCATTTCGGGCAGCGTCCAGCGGCTGATCCTGTCGCGCCCGGCGGTCGAGGCGGGCGAACGGCTGGGCTTCCTGCCCGGCGACATGAAGGAGAAGGTCGATCCCTATCTCCGCCCGCTCTACGACGCGCTCTATGACTGCATGCCGCCCGAACAGGTCGAACGCCGCATGGCCTCGGGCGAGATCGAGATCGCGCCGATCGCCTTCATGCGCGGCCGCACGCTGGCCGATGCCTTTGTCATCCTGGACGAGGCGCAGAATACTACGCCGGCGCAGATGAAGATGTTCCTCACCCGCTTCGGCCAGAACAGCCGCATGGTGATCTGCGGCGATCCGAAGCAGGTCGACCTGCCCGGCGGCACCAGCGCAAGCGGGCTGGCGGACGCGGTGCAGCGGCTCGAAGGCGTGGACGGCATCGGCGTGGTCCGCTTCAGCAGCGCCGACGTGGTCCGCCACCCGATCGTGGGCCGCATCGTCGAGGCCTACGAAGGAAAGGACGCGTGAGCGCCCCCACGCTCGAAATCGATATCGATCCGGTCTGGGGGCAGGAAACCGACTGGGAAGCGCTGGCCAACCGCGCGGCCGAGGCCGCGGCGCGCGCCGCGCCGGAGCTCGCGCGCGACAACCTGATCGTCAGCCTGGTCCTGGCGGACGACGACGAGGTCCATGCGCTCAACAAGCAATGGCGCGCCAAGGACAAGCCCACCAACGTCCTGTCGTTCCCGATGCTCGCCCGCGCCGAAGTGCTGGCGGCCAGCGCCGACGCGCCCGAAATGCTGGGCGATCTGATCCTGGCGCATGGCGTGTGCCGACGCGAAGCGGCGGAAAAGGGCGTGCCGGTGGAGCACCACGCCACCCACCTCGTCATCCACGGCCTGCTCCATCTGGCGGGCCACGATCACGAGCTGGGCGAGGGCGAGGCGGAGGAAATGGAGAATCTGGAACGGAAGGCGCTTGCCATGCTGGGTATCGCGGACCCATATGCGGACCGCTGACAGCGAACGGTTCGCGTAACAGGGGAGTGCAGACCAGTGCCCGAGGGCAACGGGTCCGGCGGCGACAGTCGCTCGGGCGAAGGGGACAGTAACGGCGCGCTGTGGCGCGCGATCAGGGCTTTCTTCAAGGGGCCGGACCAGGACCAGTCGCTGCGTGCGCAGATCGAGGAAGCGATCGAGGAGCACGAGGGCGAACATGGCTCGCCCGGCGGTTCGGACGGGGATCTGGTGGCGCTCGAACGCCAGATGCTGAAGAACCTGCTCCATTTCAGCGAACACGATGCCGATGACGTCGCCATTCCGCGCGGCCAGATCATCGCCGTGCCCGCCTCTGCCACGTTCGAGGAGCTGGTCGGCGCCTTCGCCGAACACGGCCACAGCCGCCTGCCGGTCTATGGCGATTCGCTCGACGAAATCGTGGGCATGGTCCACGTGAAGGACGTGTTCGGCATCGTCGCCGGCATCGCCCTTTCCGGCAAGCCCGCGCCCAAGGACTGGGCCGGCCTGATGCGCCAGCCGCTGTTCGTGCCCCAGGCGCGCGGCGCGCTCGACGTGCTGGCCGACATGCGCGCCAGCCGCACGCACCTGGCCGTGGTGATCGACGAATATTCCGGCACCGACGGCATCATCACGATCGAGGATCTGGTCGAGGAAATCGTCGGCGAGATCGAGGACGAGCATGACGATGCGCCGGAGGAACTGCTCAAGCGGCTCGATCCCGATACCTGGGACGCCGATGCTCGCGCGGAACTGGATGACGTAGCGGAAATCGTCGATCCCCGGCTTGCCGAAGTGGAAGAAGACGTCGATACGCTGGGCGGCCTCGCGGTCGTCCTCGCCGGGGAAGTCCCGCCCGTCGGGCGCGTGCTGGAACACGGCAGCGGCTGGCGGATCGAGGTGACCGGCGGAGACGAGCGCCGCCTCACGCGCCTGCGGCTCCACGCGCCGCGCACGCAAGAGGACGGGGAAGAGGACTAGGTCGGATCGGGTCCGGCACGGGCCGGCACCTGTCCGGAAGGGAATACGCCACCCGGCGGATTGCTCCGCTCTGACGGGAATGGCACTGTGGGAGGATGCGGATCGCGTCCGGCCCGCACGGAATGCAACGCAACTGAAGTCCGGGAACGAAGATACCGATGATCCGCCGCCTGCCTCCGCTGCGTTCGCTCGAAGCGTTCATTCGCGTCGTGCGCGCCGGCTCGGCCAAGACCGCCGCCGCCGAACTGGCGCTCAGCCCGTCGGCCCTCTCGCGCCGGCTGGGCGCGCTGGAGGATTTCGTCGGCAAGGCGCTGTTCGAACGCAAGCACCAGATGCTCAAGCTGACCGAAGAAGGCCAGCATCTCTACGACGCGGTCGCCCCGCTGATGGACGAGATGACCGACCGCATCGACCGGCTGGTCGATACCGGCAAGGTCATGCGCCTGCGGCTGGGCGTGCTACCCCTGTTCGGCAGCCAGCGCCTGTTCCCGCGCCTGGGCGAATTGCGCAAGCTGCACCCGCAGCTGCATATCGACATCGACAGCTCGCACGCCGCCGAAACCAAGCTGGGCGATACCATCGACGCGGCGATCGTGCTGAGCGAAGGACCGGACGGCACGCTCCATTCGGTGCGGCTCGATCACAACCGCGTCCACGCCATCACCTCGAAGGAACTGGCGGCGGAGCTGGGCGAACGGCCCGACATCGCCAAGCTTTCGAAGCAGACCTTCCTGGTCCACAACGATCTGCCCGCCAGCTTCGAGGCGTGGAAGCGCGCGCTCCATCTCGAACGGCTGGAGCCGGCGGCGGTGGATCACTTCGATTCGGGCCAGCTGATCCTCGAAGCCGCTGCGCAGGGCCTTGGCATCGCGATCATGCACGACGACCACTACAACCGGTCGCACGATCCGCGCCTCGCGCAGCTCTACAACATCGAGGTGGACAGCCCCTACAGCTACTGGTTCGTCTGCCGCCCCCGCGCGCTGCAATCGCGGCCCGTGCGGCTGTTCCACGACTGGCTGATCAAGGCGGGGCTGTAGAGGCGCTCCACGGGCGCCGAATAACATCCCCTTGCACCGTCATTGCGAGCGTAGCGAAGCAATCCAGGGCGGCACGCGAGGCTCTGGATTGCTTCGCTACGCTCGCAATGACGAGGGGCGGGTCAACCTGACGTCATCCCGCCCTACCCCGCCCAGCGGCGCACCAGGTTGTGATAGACCCTGGTCAGCCGCAGCGCCTGCGGATCGCCGCCACCCCCGCCCCCACTCCCGCCCTGGCGCGCGTTGAGCGCCTGGATGGTCTGGTCGAGATCGAACAGCACCTCGCGCGCGGCGCCATCGCGCACCAGCGATTCCACCCAGAAGAAGGCGCAGAGGCGCTCGCCGCGCGTCACTTCGTTCACCCGATGCAGGCTGGTCGCGGGGTAGAGCACCATGTCGCCGGCGGCGAGCTTGTAGGCCATGCGGCCGAAATCGCCGGCGATGGCCAGCTCGCCGCCGTCGTAGTCCTCGGACAGGAACAGCGTCGCCGAAAGGTCGGTGCGCAGCCGCGCGCCAGTGGCGGGATCGATCCGCAGCGCGTTGTCGACATGGTCGCCATACTGCTCGCCGGGGCCATAGCGGTTGAACAGCGGCGGGTAGATCGCCTTGGGCAAGGCCGCCGACAGGAACAGCGCGGAGGCCGACAGCGCCTGCTGCACGCGCTGGCGCGCGGTTCGGGCCGCCTCGCCGTCCTCGGGCAACTGGCGGTTGCGTTTGACCCGCGCCGCCGCCGGGCCGCTGGTCATGCTGCCGTCCACCCAGTCGGCCGCGGCGATCGTCCGGCCCAGCGCCAGCGCCTCGTCACGGGGCAGAACGTGGGGGATGATCGTCAGCATCGCGTGTCCTTCGGCATCGCCATGGATGGCGAACCAGCTTAGAGGCCAGCATAGAGGAACCAAGCGCCCGAGTTCCAGCAGGAGATTGCCGCGATGGCCGATGCCGATTTCACCGATCCCCGTCCCTGGCCGCAGGAAGGGCGCGAACGGATGATCTATCCCTCGCCGGTGGGCTGGAAAGGCACCGACTTCGTCGACAACGAGGCCGAACTGCTCAAGCGGCTCAACCCGAAGACGGTGTTCATGATGGGCGACAACCCCGCGCTGCCGCGGATGCCCGAACGCCCGCGCCTGCTCGATTTCTTCCGCTGCCGCTTCGGCGACATCACCGTGCGGCACCTGCTGGTCAGCGCCAAGCGCGCGCTGGACGACGGGCAGGACGAAAAGGTCGTGATCGCCTGCCTGCTGCACGACATTTCCAACGGCTGCCTGATCCGCGCCGATCACGGATACTGGAGCGCGCAGCTCGTCGCGCCCTATGTCAGCGAGGAAGTGGCCTTTGCCGTGAAGTACCACCAGGCGCTGCGCTACGTGTCGGACGAAAGCGTGGGCTATACCTACCCCGAAAGCTACGATCGCTTCTTCGGCCCGGATTACGCGATGCCCGAATACCTCCAGCGCGATGCCGATTACGCGCGCGACCACAAATGGTACGGCACCGCGCGGCAGGTCACGCTTTACGACACCTATTTCTTCGACGATTTCCCGCCGGTCGATCCCGACGAACTGACCGACGTGATCGGCCGCCATTTCCGCGAGCCGGAGGAAGGCCTCGGCTTCGACGCCAGCCCCACCGCGCACATGTGGCGCACGATGATCTGGCCCAACAACTTTCTCTAGCGGAATCAGGCGCGCGCGGCGGGACAGTCCGGAACGGGCCGTTCCCCGCTTTGCGCAAGCGCGGACAGCGGCAATAGTGCCCCGACGGAACCGGCGAGAACGGTCTCCGGGCGCGGATTGCACGCGGACCGCCCCGGGGCTTCGCCCGATACCCGAAGGCCCGTCCCGCGCCCCCGCGGCGCCTCACGTCGACGACCGGGCCGTCCAGGCCACGGTGCCTCCCCCCCGAGCGCCGTGGCCTCTTTTTTGGCGTTTATGTTTTTTGCAAACTCACCATCGTCATTGCGAGCGTAGGGCAAGAGTTTGCAAGCGACATAACCGTCTTTTTTTGGCAGTCGCGCTCCCCTCCCGCTTGCGGGAGGGGTTGGGGGTGGGGGTGGGCTGACTCCGCCCTACCAGTGCCGCCCCAGCCAGATCAGCAGCAGCGCGCCCAGCACCGAGGCGAGGCAGCCGGCGCGATTCACCCCTTCGCCGAACGTGCTGCCCGAACGCCAGCTGGCGAACACCCCGGCCACGATCGATCCGCCGATTCCCAGCAGCACCGTCTTCACGAACCCCAGGTCCACCGGGCCGGGATAGAGGATTTCCGCCAGCAGCCCCACGAAGAAGCCGGTGATCACGATCGAGATCAGGTTGAACACGCTTTTCGCCTCCGCCTTCCACAGCTTTTTTCCTGCTTCGCGGGGTGTGCCCGATCCGGCGCGATTGTCCACAGGATGGTGGTTCGGAGCGAAAATTTTTGGACCCGTCACGATTTGGTCTTGAAGTGCCGTTTTCCCCGCGCGTCGCTGCACTGCACAATGACTTTCGCTGCGACGAAGCGAATCGGGATTACGACGAACCGAATCGTCAACTGATGGTTTACCCTCTTGTGTCTGAATCCCGTTGAGGCACTATGGATAGTGGTCGGACCGTGTGGGGGCCTCTAGACCTTGTTGAGAACGGAAGCGCGCCCTTGGGCGCGTGGCGGCTGCCGGCTTCGTGCCGGCGCCCGCTTCCGTGCCTGCGCAAGGGGCGCGAGACCCGATTTCATGACCCGCGCGGGCCATCTTGTGGTAGGATCGGGGTCTTGCTCCCGATTCGAACGGAAGCGGAACATTCGGACCGGCCGGAACAGGCCGGCGGGTGTCCGGCCAGCAGATTTGGACGACCGGCCGGGTTTCGGTCGGGCGGTGGTGAAACCGGGGGTTAGACGTGGATTTCAGGACTGGGGACGGCTCCGTGGCGGCGCAGGACGAATTGGGCCTTGATGGCGCGACTCTCGAAGGCGCGTCGCCGGCAGAAGGCAGAACGGCGATGAGTTTGAATACGCAGGATTCCGGGACCGAGGCGCTGGTCGCCGCCGTGGCGGCGGCCGCGGCCGCCAGCGTTCCCGCGCCCGAGAAGGAAAACTCGCGCACCGTCCGCGCCCGCCGCTTCGGCATCGTCACCGATGAATCGCGCGATGCGCTGCTCACCGCGTTCGGCAAGGACACGCTCGACGACCGCTACCTGCTGCCCGGCGAAAAGTACCAGGACCTGTTCGCCCGCGTGGCCGATGCCTATGCCGATGACGAGGCGCACGCCCAGCGGCTCTACGACTACATCTCGAAGCTGTGGTTCATGCCCGCCACGCCGGTCCTCTCGAACGGCGGCACCGGGCGCGGGTTGCCGATCTCGTGCTATCTCAATTCGGTGGACGACAGCCTGGAAGGCATCGTCGCCACCTGGAACGAGAACGTCTGGCTCGCCAGCCGGGGCGGTGGCATCGGCACTTACTGGGGCCAGGTGCGCGGCATCGGCGAAAGCGTGGGCCTGAACGGCAAGACCAGCGGCATCATTCCGTTCGTGCGGGTGATGGACAGCCTCACGCTCGCGATCTCGCAAGGCTCGCTGCGGCGCGGTTCGGCCGCCGCCTATCTCGACGTCTCGCACCCGGAAATCGAGGAGTTCCTCGAAATCCGCAAGACCAGCGGCGATTTCAACCGCAAGGCGCTGAACCTGCACCACGGCGTGCTGCTGACCGACGATTTCATGGAAGCCGTGCGCGATGGCGCCGAATTCCCGCTGCGCAGCCCCAAGGACGGTTCGGTGCGCGGCAAGGTGGACGCGCGCAGCCTGTTCCAGAAGCTGGTCGAAGTGCGCCTCGCCACGGGCGAGCCCTATCTGGTGTTCTCCGACACCGTGAACCGCATGATGCCCAAGCATCACCGCGATCTCGGCCTCAAGGTCTCGACCTCGAACCTCTGCTCGGAAATCACCCTGCCAACCGGCCGCGATCACCTCGGCAACGATCGCACCGCCGTCTGCTGCCTGTCCTCGCTCAACCTCGAGACCTGGGACCAGTGGCACGGCGACAAGCACTTCGTCGAAGACGTGCTGCGCTTCCTCGACAATGTGCTGCAGGACTATATCGATCGCGCCCCCACCGAAATGGCCCGCGCCAAGTATTCGGCGATGCGCGAACGCTCGGTCGGCATGGGCGTGATGGGCTTCCACTCGTTCCTGCAGCAGAAGGGCATCGCCTTCGAATCCGCGATGGCCAAGGCGTGGAACCTCAAGATGTTCCGCCACATCGCCGCCAAGGCGGACGAGGCCAGCCTGCTACTGGCGCAGGAACGCGGCCCCTGCCCCGATGCGGCGGACATGGGCGTGATGCAGCGCTTCTCGTGCAAGATGGCGATCGCGCCGACCGCGTCGATCTCGATCATCTGCGGCGGCACCTCCGCCTGCATCGAGCCGATCCCGGCCAATATCTACACGCACAAGACGCTGTCCGGCTCGTTCGTGGTTGAAAACCCCTATCTCAAGGCGCTGCTCCAGCAGAAGAGCAAGGATTCCGCCAACGTGTGGAATTCGATCCTCGAGAACGGCGGATCGGTCCAGCACCTCGATTTCCTCAGCCCCGAGGAAAAGGCGGTGTACAAGACCAGCTTCGAGATCGACCAGCGCTGGCTGCTCGAATTCGCGGCGGACCGCACCCCGTTCATCGATCAGGCGCAGTCGCTCAACCTCTATATCCCGGCGGACGTCGACAAGTGGGACCTGATGATGCTCCACTTCCAGGCGTGGGAGAAGGGCATCAAGTCGCTCTACTACCTGCGCTCGAAGTCGGTGCAGCGCGCCGGGTTCGCCGGCGGGGTGGAGGCGGACAACACCGCCGAAGCGCCGAAGATCGAACTCAGCGCCGGCGACCAGACCGACTACGAGGAATGCCTCGCCTGCCAGTAAAGGCCTGCCAATAGGGGCCTGCCGGTAACGGACTTTCCCCAGCCGGCACCCCGCATTTCAGGAAACCGCCGCCATGGGCACCGGACCTGCCATCGCCACGCTTCCCGCCCCCCGGGGCGCGGCGGGGCGCATGGGTCCGGCCGTACCGGGCGGCCCCGTTTCTCCTCCCGCCAGCACCGGATCGATGACCGCCCCATCCTCCTTACATTCCGCGACATTTTGCGGCTTGCCCGCAAGCGCGGCGGCGTGTCTGGAGGCCCCGGATCGTTTGCATTCGGGAGTATCGGGCAATGCGCAAGTGGCACCGCTGGACCACGGTGTTCTTCGGGATTTTCATGCTGTGGATGGCGGTGACGGGCATCGCCAGCCACGTCACCGCGCTGTGGCCGGCGGGCGAAGCGCCGCCAGCCTCCGCGCAAATGGCCGCGCCCGCCGGCTTCCACTGCCCCGAAACCATGACGTGCAAGCCCAAGGCGCCCAAGGGCGGGATGCGCGCCTGGGTGGGCATGTTCCATCACCTGCATTCGGGCGAGACGTTCGGGCCGCTCGGCACCGCGATCTCGCTGCTGACCGGCTGCGCGCTGCTGTTCTTCAGTATCTCGGGCCTGTGGATGTACCTCCAGATGTGGCGCAACCGGAAGCAGCGCGGCCTCAAGCCCGGCTGGTTCTGGCAGTAACGCTTCGGGCGGGGGATAACCGCCCTTCCTACCCGGCGCGCGCGGCAGCCTCGCTTTCGCGCGCGCTTCATCATGCCTATCTCTCGCAGACTCACTGACAGGACTCACGCCCATGCCGCTTCTTGAAGCCCGCAAGACCTACAAGCCCTTCGAGTATCCGTGGGCCTACGAATACTGGAAGCGCCAGCAGCAGGTCCACTGGCTGCCGGAAGAAGTGCCGCTGGGCGAGGACTGCCGCGATTGGGCGCAGAAGATCAGCGATCACGAGCGCAACCTGCTCACGCAGATCTTCCGCTTCTTCACCCAGGCCGACGTGGAAGTGCAGGATTGCTACCACGAAAAGTACGGCCGCGTGTTCAAGCCCACCGAGGTCAAGATGATGCTGGCCGCGTTCTCCAACATGGAGACGATCCACATCGCCGCCTATTCGCACCTGCTCGACACCATCGGCATGCCCGAGACCGAATACGGCATGTTCCTCGAATACGAGGAAATGAAGGCCAAGCACGATTACCTCTCGACCTTCGGCGTGGAGACGGACGAGGACATCGCGCGCACGCTCGCCATGTTCGGCGGTTTCACCGAAGGGCTGCAGCTGTTCGCCAGCTTCGCCATGCTGATGAACTTCCCGCGCTTCAACAAGATGAAGGGCATGGGCCAGATCGTGAGCTGGTCGGTGCGCGACGAAAGCCTGCACTGCGAAGGCATCACCCGCCTGTTCCACGCCTTCGTCGCCGAACGCGGCTGCCTGACCAAGGCGGTGAAGGAAGACATCATCGATTGCTGCCAGAAGACGGTGCGGCTGGAAGACGCCTTCATCGACCTGGCCTTCGAACAAGGCCCGGTACCGGGCATGAGCGCCAAGGAAATCAAGAAGTACATCCGCTATATCGCGGACTGGCGGCTGGGCCAGCTCGGCTTCCAGCCGATCTACATGATCGACGATCACCCGCTGCCCTGGCTCGCCCCGCTGCTCAACGGCGTGGAGCACGCCAACTTCTTCGAAGCGCGCGCCACCGAATATTCCAAGGCCGCCACGCGCGGCAACTGGAACGATGTCTGGTCCAGCTTCGACGCCCGCCGCAAGGCCAAGTCGGCCGCCAACGCCGACGTGAGCCTGGAAAGCGAGGAAGACATGTTCAAGGCCGCGGGAATCGCGGCGGAGTAAGCAGCGCAAGGACATCCCCCTCCCGCTTGCGGGAGGGGTCAGGGGTGGGTCTGCTCCCTCCCCTCCATCACCGCGCTGCGAATGGCCGTAACCACGCCGTCGACATTCCCCAGCACGTCGGCATTGGTAAAGCGCAGCACGCGATAGCCATTCGCCGCGAACCAGCGGTCCCGCGCGGCGTCTTGCTCCAGCCGCGCCTCGTGGCTGAAGCCGTCGAGTTCCACCACCAGCCGCATCTCCCGGCACAGGAAATCGGCGAAGAACGGCCCGACCGGCATTTGCCGGCTGAACTTCGCGCCCGTCTGCGCCCGCGAAAGGTAGCGCCAGAGCAGCCGTTCGGCGGGGGAAGCCGCATGGCGCAGTTCACGCGCCCTTGGAGTATCGCGCGGCTGGAAGGCCATCGCTGGAAAATGACCCACCCCCAACCCCTCCCGCAAGCGGGAGGGGAGAAGAAGATACGACCGATTTGGCATTTATCCTCCCCTCCCGCCTGCAGGAGGGGCCGGGGGTGGGCCTGCCCGCCCTCCCCTTGACAAAATGAACCAAATAGGTTAAACGCCCTCCCCACGGATCGGGAGCAGGGCTTGGCCGGCCTTGCCCGCGCTCCTTCGGGCCTGGCGCCACGCGCGTTCCGGCCCGGCGCGGCCGGTGTGGGGCGCGGGTTCAAGGCGGGGCGTTTGCCAAGTCCCTGGCCCAGGCACACCAGCACCGGACGGGAAGCGTGGATGTGGCGCGGTGGTTCAGCCGCTGCCGGCACGGGGCCGTACCTGCGAGCCGCCGCCCCTGCCGAAGCCCCTTCCCTCATGGCCGAGCCGGACCGGGCCTGCTGCCCCGCCGGCCGTTCGCGACCGCAGCCTTCGACACGCCCTTCCCGCGCACCTTCCGGGTGCCGCACCGGTCGCGCGTTTCCGTATCGTCCTTTCAGGCCAGGGTCCGGGTTCGCCGCCGGATGCGGGCGCTTATCGGCGGTTCAGGCCCGCTCGCGCCCCATCACCCGCGTCGGCACGCCCTGATAGCGCAGGCCCGGCAGCAGGCGTTCCTGCTTCATGATCACGCTGTGCCCGCCCACGCGCGCGCCATCGCCCACGTCCGCGCCATAGAGCGGCACCGTGCCCGCGCCGATCGTCGCGCCCTTGCCGATGAACACCTTGTCCACTTTCAGCACGCGGTCCTCGAAGGTGTGCGCCTGGAACATCGCGGTCACCGTCGCGCCATCGCCGATGTGGATCATGTCCGGGTCCACCACTTGCGCGAACTGCGGCCCCAGCACCGCGCGCTTGCCGATGGTGAGGCCCATCGCACGCAGGAAGCCGAGCAGCAGGAACGTGCCTTCCAGCCGCTGCAGGATCAGGTTGGCATACTTGGCCCAGGCGACATAGACATAGTCCCACCGGCTGCACCAGCACGACCACAGCGCGTGCTGGCCCGGCTTCACCCGCCCGATCAGCGTCCATTTCAGCACCCAGACCGCCGCCAGCAGCGCCACGACCGGCGCGAGCATGGCCCCCGGCAGCACCAGCAGCGCGAAGGCGGCATCGCCCGTCATGCCCCGGCCGCGCGCCACCATCGCGTACCACAGCGCGGAGAGCAGCAGCGGCAGCACCGGCAGGGCGAAGCGCGCCACTTCCCAGAACACGCGGTTCCAGTAGCGCACCGGCGAGGGATCGTGGGTGAGGCTGCGGTCCATGTCCACCACCTCGCGCCGGGGCAGGTCGAAGCAGGGGTGGCCAAAGCGCGATTGGCCGGCGGCGATAAGGTCGGGCCGCGCCACGGTGGCGATGCCGATCAGGATATCGTCGGGCAGGCGCGTGTTCGCCGGGATCACCGCGTGGTTGCCCAGGAACGTGTTGCGCCCCAGTTCCACCGTGCCGAGCGTGACCGTGCCCGCGCGCACGTCCGCGCCGCCGAGGTAGATGCCATCGGCGAAGAACGTCTCCGCGCCGATCTCCACCAGTTCGGGCACCACGTCGATGATCGTGCTGATCTCGCAGCTGGCGCCCACGCGCATTCCGGCCAGGCGCAGCCACCTGGACCAGAACACCGTGCCGCTCAGCCATTCGCCGGCGGCGTGGAGCATCCCGGTCTTGATCCACACCCGCACATAGGCCGGGCTGAACCGCCCGATCGTGCCCGGCCTCACGCGGCCCATCGCGCGCAGCATCAGCGCGCTCCACACCAGCGTCAGCGGCACCGCCGCCACGGTCAGGCCGATCAGCACCAGCCCGGTGCGCGAAAGCGGCGCGGGATGCGCCATCCACGCCCACATCGCGTCATAGGTCACGCCGGCCCGGCGCATCACCGCCAGCGACAGCAGTTCGGCGGGCAGCGCCGCGACCAGCGCCGCCAGCCCTTCCGCCGCCAGCAGCAGCGCGCTGTGCAGCGCGGGCGAAAGCGCCGTGCCTTGGGCCGGTGCCGGCGCTTGCGGCGCGGGGCCGACGCGGCTCGCCGGTACGCCGTCCCACAGCTCGCCCGGCGGGATCGTGCCCCCGGCGTTGAGGATCGACAGCGCCGTCAGCACGCTGCCCGCGCCCACGTGGCAATCGCCTTCCACGCCCGCGCGCACGCCCAGCGTGGCGCCTTCGCCGATCGTCACCGCGCCGAACACGATGTCGCCCCGGTCCAGTTCGGACAGGCCGATATGCGCGTCCTGCCCCAGCGCGGCGTTGTCGCCGATCGTCAGCAAGTCCCATCCGCCGCGCCGCAGGTCCACCCCGCGCGCGATGTGGACGTTGCGGCCGATCCGCGCGCCCAGCGCGCGCAGCGCCGCCTGTTGCACCACCGTGCCCTGGATCAGCGGCCAGGGAATCAGCCGCACCGCCTGGAACACCACCCAGTGGCGCAGGTAGAGCGTGCTCCACACCGGCGCGCGCACCGCGCGATAGCGGCCCACCGCCAGCCGCTTGACCAGCACCGCGAACAGGATCGCCGCCGGCACATAGAGCGCCAGCGCGCCCACCGCCGCCAGCGGGGCCAGCAGGACAAAGGCGGTCATGCTCATGTGGCCGAACAGGCGGGGGATGACCTGGAACGCCGCGAACCACGTCAGCCAGCCGCCCGCCGCCAGTTCGCCCAGCAGCCAGCCGGTCTGCACCGCCTGCGCCAGCCGTGGCCGCGCCACGCCTTCGCGCACCAGCGGCGCCTCGTCGGCCGCGTCCGCCGCCGGCATCGCCCGGTCGGCCAGCCGCGCCAGCGCGCGCACCGTCCGCGCCTCGTAGATGTCGGACACGGTGATCCAGTCGGTGCGCGGATCGTCGCGCAGCAGCGTTACCAGCAGCGCCGCGCTCAGCGAATCGCCGCCCAGTTCCTCGAAGAAATCGTCCTCCACCGAAACGCCGTCGCCGCGCTTGAGGATGTCGGCCATCCCGGCGGCGAGCAGGCGCTCCATCTCGCTGGCGGGTTCCGCCCGGCGCGCGGCGCCCGTGGTGGCGGCGGTGGCGGGCGCGGCGATGTCGATCAGGGGCAGCGCCGCACGGTTGAGCTTGCCGCCCACGGCCGTCGGCAGGTCATCGATCAGCGCGATCTCGCGCGGGACCATGTAGCGCGGCAGGGTGGCGAGCAGATCGCCGCGCAGCGCGTCGAGGTCGGGCGGCCGGCGCGGATCGTCGGCCACCACGAAGGCGACGAGTTCGGGCACGCCGCGATGGTCCTGCATCCGGCAGCCCGCCGCGCGCACGCCCGGCAGTTCGGCCAGGCGCGCCTCGATCTCGCCCAGTTCCACGCGGTATCCGCGCAGCTTGACCTGCGCGTCGATGCGCCCGTGGTAATAGAAGTTCCCGTCCGACTCGCGGTGCACCAGATCGCCGGTGCGGTAGATGCGGCCCAGCCGGGGATGATCGCAGAACTTCTCGGCGGTCAGGTCCGGCCGGTTGCGGTATCCGCGCGCCACGCCCGCGCCGCCCATGCACAGTTCACCGCGCATTCCCTCGGCCACTTCATCCAGCGCCTCATCCAGCACCCAGGCGTGCATTCCCGGCACCGGCGCGCCGATGGTGATCGGCTTGCCCGGCACGATATCGCCGCGCAGGCACGTCACCGCGCATTCGGTGGGGCCATAGCCGTTCACCAGCCGCCGGCCCTTCTGCCACAGGTCGGCGATGTCGCGCGGCAGCGCCTCGCCACCCACGTAGAGCAGCTTGAGGTCGGGCAGCGCGCGTTCGGGATCGGCGCAGCCGCTGGAACGCAGCAGCGTCGGCGGCGGGCAGAACACGGTGGCGCGCTCGTCGCGCAGCCAGCCGACGATGTCCGGCCCCAGCCGCGCCGCCGCATCGTCCATCACCAGCAACGTGGCGCCGGTGGCGAAGGCGAGCCAGGTTTCCTCCAGCGAGGAATCGTAGGCGGAAGACGATCCCTGCACCACGCGGTCCGCCGTGGTCAGGCCGAATTCGGCGATGTCGGACGCGACGAGGCTGGCGATGTTGCGATGCTCGATCATCACCCCCTTGGGGCGGCCGGTGGTGCCCGAGGTGTAGATCACATAGGCCAGCCGGTCGGCGGCGAAGCCCTCCGGCAGATCGCCCGCCGGGGGGTCGCGCGCCAGCAGCGCGTCCGCATTGAACAGGCGCGCGGGATCGGCCACCAGCGGCGCCAGCCGCGCCAGGCCCTCGGCGTCGGCCAGCACGGCCACAGGCTCCGCGTCCTCCAGGATTTCGCGCATCCGTTCCTCGGGGAACGACGGGTCCAGGCAGGTGAACGCCGCCCCGGCCTTCAGCACCGCCAGTTGCGCGACATAGAGCAGTGGCGAGGTGCGCGGCAGCAGCAGCGCGACGATCGCTTCCCCGGCGATCATCGGCGCAAGGTGTCGCGCCAGCCGTTCCGAAGCGTCCGCCAGTTCGGCATAGGTCATCGTCGCGCGCACGGCGCGGTCGCGGCCCGGCGGGATGTCCAGCGCCATCTGCCCCGGCACGCGCGCGACGGTATCCGCCAGAAAGGCGTGCAGCAGGCGGCCGGTCTCGTCCGCCGCGCCGCGCGCCAGAATTGCGCTGTCCTCGAAATTCATATGGTCCCCTGCTTCCGGCCCGAAGCGGCCCGCGGGGTGCCCCGCATGACGCGCTCCGCCGGAGCGGGGCGCCATGCCGATACAATCCGCGATTTTCCAGCAATAGATGCGGGCTATCGACTGCAAAGTGACCGTCAAATTAAGGTCCGGTAAGGAAGGCCCCGCACCACCTTTCGATAATCTCGAACACTTTGGCCCACATTATCCGGATCATTCCGACTCGGGCTTTGCGGCATAGTGACCACATCGCACGATGGAGACGACGCCATGCTCAAAGCCCTGCTCGACACCGCCACCCCGCGCCTCAGCCCGGCCGAATGGCAGGATGTGAAGGCCGCGCTCAACGCCGTGGCCGATTGCCCCTGCGGCCAGCCCCCGCTCGCCGGATCGCTGCGCGACCGCGTGGGCCGTGCAGTTGGCGCGATCACCGGTCACGTCGTCAAGCCGCGTCCGCGCGCCGCGGCCGACACCATTCCCGCCCACCTGCGCCCGGTGCGCGATTTCCTGTGCGAAAGCCACCGCACCCGCGCCCTGGCCCGCCAGCATATCCCGGCGCTCGCCGCGCAAGGCTATTCGCCAGCCCAGATCGAAGCCATGGCGCTGCTCGGCGCCTGATTTCCCCGCACACCGCTCCCTCCCCACACCAAGGAATCCCGCCATGACCACCCGCACTTCCACCGTCGACGGCGTCGATCTCGTCATCCTTCCGCCCGTCCGCGATCTGGGAGACGGCTTCCAGGTTCGCCGCGCGCTGCCTTCGGCGCACCGCCGCATGGTCGGGCCGTTCATCTTCTTCGACGAGATGGGGCCGGCCACGTTCGGCGCCGGCGAAGGGCTGGACGTGCGCCCGCACCCGCACATCGGCCTCGCCACGATCACCTACCTGCTCGAAGGCGAGATCCTGCACCGGGATTCGCTGGGCTCGGTCCAGCCGATCCGCCCCGGCGAGGTCAACTGGATGACCGCCGGCAGCGGCATCGTCCATTCCGAACGCACCGCTCAGGAGCAGCGCAGCCACGCCAACGCGCTGTTCGGCCTGCAGACCTGGGTGGCGCTGCCCACCCAGGCCGAGGAAGTCGATCCCGCCTTCGTCCACCACAAGGCCACGGAGATTCCGGTGATCGAGGACGCCGGCACGCGCCTGACGCTGATCGCCGGCACGTCGGACGGGCTGGTTTCGCCGGTGAAGACCTTCTCCGACATGGTCTATGCCGATATCGCCCTGACCGATGGCGCCCGCTATCAGGTGAAGGCCGAACACATCGAGCGCGCGATCTACGTGGTCGGCGGCGAAGTGGAAGTGATCGGCCAGACCGGCACTTTCGCCAAGGACGAACTGGTGGTGTTCAAGCCCGGTGCCGAAGTGATCCTGCGCGCCCGGGGGCAGACCCGCATCATGCTGCTGGGCGGCGAACCGCTGCCCGAAAAGCGCAACATCTTCTGGAACTTCGTCTCGTCCTCGGCCGAACGGATCGAGCAGGCCAAGGAAGACTGGAAGGCCGGCCGCTTCGCCCGCGTTCCCGGCGAAAGCGAATTCATCCCCCTGCCGGCCTGACCGCCCGCCCGTTTTCAGGAGAATCCCGATGGTTCACGGCACCGCCCATATCGGCAAGGACCGCTACCGCACCGAGATCGAGGTCGACGGCCACCGCATCGTGGCCGACGAACCGCCCGCGCTCGGCGGCGCCAACGCCGGCCCCGCACCCTATGACCTGATCCTGGCGGGGCTGGGCGCCTGCACCGCGATCACGCTGCGCATGTATGCCGATCGCAAACAGTGGCCACTCGAATCGCTCGACGTGGCGCTGCGCCTCACCGGCGGCAAGGACGACCGCCGGATCGAACGCGTCCTGACCATCGCCGGGCTGGACGCGGACCAGCAGGCGCGCCTGGCCGACGTGGCCGAACGCACCCCCGTCACGCTCACGCTGAAGGGCGGCATCGGGATCGACACGCGGCTGGCGTGAGCGGCCCGGCCCGGCTTTAGCTCTCCCGCCTTTCGTCATTGCGAGGGGCGAAGCCCCGCGGCAATCCAGAGCGGTATGCGGGCCAAAGCGGCACGCGGGGCACTGGATTGCTTCGCTTACGCTCGCAATGACGATGCGGATGCCGTCCGCCGCCTACCCTGCCGCCAGCTTGCGCCCTTTCGCCCCGGCCGCCACGGTGAAGCGCGCCAGCCGGCTTTCGGTATAGCGCGGCTCCAGCACGGTGGAGACGGCCAGGTAATCGGCCACGGCCTGCGCGGGCGTCAGCGTCAGCAGGACATAGCCCTTGGCGCGCTGGTCGCAGAACACCACTTCGGGGCTGGCTTCGCGCAGCATCTCGGCCAGCGGCACCGCCGGCATCTCGTCGCCGATCGAGGGGCTGGTGATCGACGAGGTGCCGAATTCCACGGCCACCGCGTTGCCGGCGTCGTCCGCCAGATTGGTGGCCCAGAAGGCGTGGCTGTCGCCCGCCAGCACCAGCGGTTCGCTGCCGGCGCGGCGGAAGCTGGCATAGAGCCGCTCGCGCGCCGCCGGATAGCCGTCCCACGCATCGAGGTTGAACGGCACCCCGGCGCGGTAGCCGGCCTGCGCGGCTTCCGCCCGCCGCCGCGCGCGGGGCGACATCGCCGCCAGCATCGCCGCCGCCTTCTCCGGCCCGAACTGCTTGTTCAGATCGGGGCCGTTGATCCGGCCCATGTTCACCTGGTTGCCGATCACCTGCCACGGCGTGCCCGCCTTGACCGACCCGGCCAGCTCGCGCTCCACCCAGGCGCGCTGCGGTTCGCCCAGCATCTCGCGGTCCGGGCGGTTGCGCTCGGCCAGCACGGCGGCGATGTCCTCGGCGGCCGGCACCCCGTCCTTATGTTCCGCCTGATGGCTGCGCGCCAGCAGCCGCGTTTCCACCATCAGCAGCGTAGCCAGATCGCCGAAGGCGAAGCTGCGGTTGATCGCTTCCCACGGCTGGCCCGGCCGGGGATCGCGGATCGGCAGCCATTCGAAATAGGCCTGCATCGCCGCCGCCTTGCGCTTGCCCCAGTCGCCCTCGGTGGCCGGCTGGTGGTTTTCCGCGCCGCCGATCCAGCTGTCGTTCGCGGTTTCGTGATCGTCCCACACGCAGATGAACGCGGCGCGGGCGTGGGCGGCCTGCAGCATCGGATCGCGCTTGTAGAAGGCGTGGCGCGCGCGGTAGTCGGCCAGCGTCACCACTTCGTGCGCCGGCTCCACGATCCGGCCGATTTTCCGCCCGATCGCCGCGCCATAGCCGTCCGCGCCGTATTCGTAGATGTAATCGCCCAGGTGGATCACCGCGTCGAGCCGGTCGCGCCGGGCCAGCGCGTCATAGGCGTTGAAGAACCCGCCGGGATAGAGTTGGCAAGTCACCACCGCGAAGACCACGTCCGCCGTCGCGCCGCGGGGCAGTGTGCGGAAGCGACCGGTGGGCGAGCGGGTGCCATCGGCCAGTTCGAACCAGTACCAGTAATCGGTGCCCGCCTGCAGCGTGGCCGGCTCCACCTTGACCGTGAAATCGCGCGCCCCTCGCGCGTCGGCCGCGCCGCTTTCCACCGGCGTGCCGCCCTCGCTCGCCGCCACGTGCCAGCGCACCGGGATGGACGCTCCGGTGCCGGCATCGTCCGGGGTGACGCGCGTCCACAGGATCGCGCCTGAGGTCGTGGGATCGCCGCTGGCCACACCGTGCAGGAACGCCGCTTTCGGCGCGGCGGCTTCGGCGGCGAACGCGGGCAGAATCGCGCCGGACCCAAACATGCCCAGCGCGGAACGACGGTTGATTTTCATGCCTTGTCTCCAGTCCCGATTCGCATGCTACGCCGGAATGCCGCGCTAGGCGCGAAGTTTGAAACGGGCGTGACAGCAAGCAGGCACGGACTGGCCGCCGGTTGGGACTGGACAGGGACCGCGCCCGCGCGCATCTGACCGCCATGATCCGCAAGCTCGCCGCCCTTGTCGAACCGTTCATCCTCGCGCTTCTTGGCACCGTGCTTCTCGCCAGCGTGCTGCCGGCGCGGGGGCAGTGGGCCACGGTCGCGGAAAAGGCGGCCGATGCCGGCATCGTGCTGCTGTTCTTCCTCCACGGGGCCAAGCTCTCGCGCGAGGCGATCTGGGACGGGATGCGCAACTGGAAGCTGCACCTCGCCACGCTGGGGGTAACGTTCGCGCTGTTTCCCGCGCTGGGGCTGGCCTTCGGCAAGCTGCCCTTCGTGCCGCCCGCCTTTGCCACGGGCCTGCTGTTCCTGACGCTGCTGCCCTCCACGGTGCAGTCCTCGATCGCCTTCACCGCGATCGCGCGCGGCAACGTGGCGGCGGCGGTCTGCGCCGCCTCGTTCTCGAACTTCGTGGGCATCTTCGCCACCCCGGCGCTGGTCGCGCTGCTGATGGGGGGAACCACCGGTGGCATTTCGTGGCAGTCGGTCGAAACGATCCTGTTGCAACTGCTGCTGCCCTTCGTGGTCGGGCATCTGCTGCGCCCGTGGGTCGGCGCCTTCGTTGCCCGGCACAAGGCGCTGGTGGGCCGGGTCGATCGCGGCTCCATCCTGCTGGTGGTCTATTCGGCGTTCGGCGCGGCGGTGGTCGAAGGGCTGTGGCAGCGCGTCTCGCCGGAAAGCCTCGTGGTGCTGTCGATACTGTGCGTCGTGCTGCTGGGGATCGCGCTGCTGCTCACCACGCTGCTCGGCCGCGCGATGAAGCTCTCACGCGCGGATGCGGCGGTGCTGCTGTTCTGCGGCTCCAAGAAGAGCCTCGCCAGCGGCGTGCCGATGGCTGGCGTGCTGTTCGCGCCGGCGCAAGTCGGCATCGTGCTGCTGCCGGTGATGCTGTTCCACCAGTTCCAGCTGATCGCCTGCGCCATGATCGCCCCGCGCCTCGCCGCCGCGGCGGAGAAGGACGCGGGCCAAGCGGGCAGCCGGACTTCCGTTTAGCCCGCTTTCGTCATTGCGAGCGCAGCGAAGCAATCCAGTGCCCCGCTAGCCGCTCTGGATTGCTTCGGGGCGGTGCCCCTCGCAATGACGAGGGAGGGCGATGTGCTCCCGCTCCAGGCGACGCGGGCGCCGCCTAGTACCCCGCCTCCACCGCCACGCGGATGGCGTCGGCGCTGGTCTTCACGCCCAGCGCGCGGAACATGGCGGCGCGGTGCATCTTGATCGTGCGTTCCGACAGGCCAAGGTCCCACGCGATCTGCTTGTTGAGCTTGCCCCGCGCCATTTCCAGCAGGATTTCGCGCTGGCGATCGGTCAGCGCGTCGATCCGCTGGCGCGCGGCGGTGAGGGCAACCTCGCGCGGAGCGGCTTTCGCGCCATCGTCCGGCACTTCCATCTGCGAGCCGAGGAAGTATTCGACCTCGCCATCCGCGTTGAAGATCGGCGCGATCATCACGGCGTTGCGGAACGGCGTGCCGTCCTTGCGGTAGTTGCGGATTTCCACGAGCGCGGGCTGACGGGCGACGACCGCCGCGCGCAGCGTGTCGGTCAGCTCCACTTCCGTTCCCGCGCCGCGCAGGAACCGGCAATTGCGGCCGATGATCTCCTCGCGCGCATAGCCCGTCAGGCGGATGAACGCCGCGTTGCAGGAAACGATCGGGTTGTCCGGCTGGCGTGGATCGGTCAGCACCGCGGCGGTCGCACTGTTTTCTATCATCGCGTCTGGCACCATGCGTCCACCCTAGCGCCAGACGGGCGGTGCAGGCAACGGGGAGACTGGCGTCGCTGCCCGCCATGGCGTTAGGTTCGGTTCATGAACCGCCGATTCGTGCTTGCCGCCCTGCCCGTGTTCCTCGCGCTTACCGCCGCCGCGCCGCACCGCGCCAGGGCGCCCGCGCGCCCGGCCCGCCCGCCGGCGGAAATCCCGCTGGCCGATACGGTGCGCGTGGCGATCAACACCGAACTCGGCGCGATCGTGCTCGATCTGGATGGCAAGCACGCGCCCGTCACCACCGCCAATTTCCTGCGCTATGTCGATCAGAAGCGGTTCGATGGCGTGGTGTTCTACCGCGCGATGCACCTTGCCTGGGGTGAACAGCCCAACGGGCTGATCCAGGCCGGCGTGCGCGGCGATCCCAAGCGCGTGCTGAAGCCGATCGCGCACGAGCCGACGAACGTTACCGGCATCCTGCACAAGGCCGGCGCGATCTCCATGGCGCGCGGCGCGCCGGGCACGGCGACGGGCGATTTCTCGATCATGCTTTCCGACATCGCCGGGCTGGACGCCGATCCCGCCTCCGCCAACCCCGAAGCGCAGGCGGGCTATGCCGCGTTCGGCAACGTCGTTTCGGGCATGGACGTGGTGCGCAAGATCTGGGATGCGCCGCTCTCGCAAACGCTGGGCGAAGGCGCGATGCGCGGGCAGATGCTGGAAAAGCCGGTGAAGATCCTCACCGTGCGGCGCGTGCCCCTGCCGGCGCCGGCGATCCCGGCGCAGTAGGCTACCCCCAATCCCCACACCCGCTCGTCCTGAGCCTGTCGAAGGACGCGCGATACGGTTGGATATAGGTGGCTTACAGCGCGAGGGCCAGCGCCGCGCGAGTCCTTCGACAAGCTCAGGACGAGCGGGGTTTTGCGTGCTCACGGCCCGCAGCGGACACCTCCGCAACCGCCAAACCTATCCACCCACCCTACGCCTTCAGCCCCATAACCTTCGCAAAGGCCGTCTTGAACGCGGCCATTTCCGCCGGCGTGCCGAAGCTGATCCGCATCCAGTCGGGCATGTGCTTGCGCGATCCCGAGGTGAACACGCGCTCGCGCGCCAGTGCCGCCTGCACTTCCTCGCCCGGCCGGCCGACGTGGAGCATGGCGAAGCTGGTTTCCGACGGCAGGGTGCGGATGCCGCGTTCCTTCAGCCAGGCGAACACGTCGTTGCGCACGGCGGCGGTATAGGCCTTGCGCGCGGGGACCAGCGCGGGATCGAGCAGGCTCGCTTCCGCCGCGACCACGGCAGGCATCGGCGGGATGTTCACGCCATAGTCCATCAGCCGGTCGAGCAGATCGCGCCGCGCGGCGACGAGGCCCAGGCGCAGACCGGCGAGGCCGTAGATCTTCGAGAACGTGCGCAGCACCAGCACGTCCGCGCCCTTGGCCACCAGATCGAGGCACGACTGGGCGCTATCGCTGTAATGGATATAGGCCTCGTCGATCAGCAGCAGCGATCCGGCGGGCTTGTGGGCCAGCAGCCATTCGATATCCGCGCGCGGAGTGACGAGGCCGGTGGGGTTGTTGGGATTGCAGATGTAGAACAGCCCGGCATCGGGGGCGGCGGCCAGCAGCGCGCGCACATCGAGCGCGAAATCGCCGGCCAGCGGCACGGTGACGGCGCGCGTCACCGGCTGGCCATTGGCGCCGTAGAACCCGTCCGAAAAGGTCGGCTCGGCATAGGCGATCGGCCGGTCTTTGCTGGAAAACGCCAGCATCGCGTTGCGCAGCGGCGCGAACGATCCGGGGTGGATGGCAATATTCTCAGCCTTGAGCCCGTTCTGCGCGGCGAACAGCGTGGCCAGCCGCGCGGACAGCGGAAAGCCATAGCGCCCGCCCAGCTTTTCCAGCCCGGCCAGCGCCCGCAACGCGCTTTCGCCGGGGCCGAGCGGGTTCTCGTTGGCGTTGATGAACACGCCGTCGGTCAGCGAGGCGATCATCCCCGCCGGGTCCTGCGGCGGCAGCGGCATCGCCGGTTGCGCCCGCGCGGGGGCAAGGTGCGCCGAAAGCGGCAGCGCGGCCGCCGCGCCCAGCGCGCCGCGCATCAGCATCCGGCGCGAAACGGTGCCTGCAAGATCGTCGGTCATGGCTTTCCCCTGTGCCCCCGTGGCTCGAGCCGCCAGAGTGCCGTGTGCGGCGCACAATGCAATGGCCTTCTTGGCGGCGGCACGCGCGGCGCACGGATTGCCCACCTCCGACCCCTCCCGCGAGCGGGAGGGGAGCGAGACTTGCCGGCCCACAGGCCGGCTTAGCCGCAGCGGGGTGGGCCTGCCTCGCTCGGCGGCGCCGAACCGTTCAGCCCGCAGCACCACCGCCACCGCGTCGGCGATCGCATTGTGGACCCGCGTCAGGTCTTCGGCGGAGATGCAGTAGGGCGGCATCACGTAGATCGTGTTGCCCAGCGGGCGCAGCAGCACGCCGGCTTCGCGGAACAGCGCCATCAGGCGCGGCGCCAGTGCGGAGAGATAGCCGCCGGCGGGGTCTTCCACGTCCAGCGCGATGATCGTGCCGCAGCGGCGCGGGTTGCGAATGCCGGACAGCACGGCCAGCCGGTCCAGCCCCGCCTGCTGGCGCGCGCCCAGCGTGGCGATGCGCTCCAGCACCGGCTCCTCGCGCCAGATCGCCAGATTGGCGCGCGCGGCGGCGCAGGCGATCGGGTTGGCGGTATAGCTCGACGAATGGTAGAACGTCTTCGCACGGTCGGTGGACCAGTGCGCCTGGAAGATCGGCTCGCGCGCCAGCGTCACCGCCAGCGGCATCGATCCGCCGGTCAGGCCCTTGGCGAGGCACAGGATGTCGGGCACCACGCCCGCCTGTTCGCAGGCCAGCAGCGTGCCGGTGCGGCCCCAGCCGGTCATCACCTCGTCGGCGATGAACAGCACGCCTTGGCGGCGGCAGACATCGGCCATCGCCGTCAGCACGCCCGCGCCGTACATCATCATGCCCCCGGCGCCGAGCACCAGCGGTTCGACGATGAAGGCGGCCGGCCTTTCGCGGCAGGCGGCTTCCAGCGCTTCGACCGTGTTCGCCCCGTCGCCCACCGGGAACGGAATGCGGCCCACGTCGAACAGCAGCGGATCGTAAGGCGCGTTATAGACCCCGCGCTCCCCCACCGACATCGCGCCGATGGTGTCGCCGTGGTAGCTGTGCTCCATTACCAGGATGCGGTGGCGCGGTTCGCCACTGTGCGCCCAGAAGCCCAGCGCCATCTTCAGCGCGACTTCGACCGAGGTGGAGCCGCTGTCGGAAAAGAACACGCGGGTCAGTTCGGGCGGCAGGATTTCGGTGAGGCCCCGCGCCACGTCTTCGGCCGGATCGTGCGTCCAGCCGGCGAAGATCAGCTGGTCGATCTGCCCCGCCTGATCGCGGATCGCCTCGACGATGCGCGGGTGGCAGTGGCCGTGCGTGGTCACCCACCAGCTCGATACCGCGTCGATCACGCGGCGGCCCTCGGCGGTATAAAGCGCCGCGCCTTCCGCGCGGGTGACGCGGGTGACCGGTTGGCCCAGCCCGTGTTGCCAGAACGGATGCCAGACGGGCGATTCGCTCACCGGAAGTCCTCGATGCGGAAATGCGTGGCGAAGGCCGCGCCCACCGTCTGCGCCGTCAGTTCGGCCAGGCGCGGCAGCCGCCCCAGCCGCCGCACTTGCCCCATCGCCGCGATCGTCGCCTCGCTGTCCTCGTTGCCATCGCCCACGAAGGCCACGCCCAGCACCGGCACGCCCCGCCCGCGCAGCACCTCGATCGTCATCAGGCTGTGGTTGATCGTGCCCAGCTCCGTCCGCGCGACGATCACCGTCGGCAGGTTCCACCACGCGAACACATCGGCATAAGTCGTGCCGCGCGTGACTGGCACCAGCGCGCCGCCCGCGCCCTCGATCACCAGCGGGTCCACGGCGGGCACCGCCAGCCGCGCGGGATCGATCACCACCCCGTCGATCTCGGCCGCGCGGTGGGGGGAACAGGGCGTGGTCAGGCGATAGGCTTCGGGCAGCACCCGGTCGGCGGGCAGCCCCCCCAGCCGGGCCACGTGATCGCGGTCGGCGCCATCCTCCAGGCCGGACTGCACCGGCTTCCAGTAATGCGCGCCCAGCGCCCCGGCGAGCGCGGCGGAAAACACCGTCTTGCCGATGCCGGTATCGGTGCCGGTGACGACGATGCGGGTCATGCCAGCACGCGTCCTAGTGTCTGCGCGAGCGCGTCGATGTCCGCGCAGGTGACGTTGAGCGTCAGCGAGATGCGCAGGCGGCTGGTGCCCTGCGGCACGGTGGGCGGGCGGATGCCGCGCACGTCGAAGCCGGCCTGCTGCAAGGCTTCCGCCACGCGCATGGTCCGCGCATCCTCGTGCAGGATCAGCGGCAGGATCTGCGATCCGGTGGGTTCCACGCCGAACGGCGCCAGCGCGCGCTCGGCATGGCGGACCAGCGCGGTCAGGTCGTCGCGCCGGCGCGGTTCGTCCGCCAGCATCCGGATCGCCTCGCGCACGGCGGCGCAGACCAGCGGCGATGGCGCGGTGGAGAAGATGAAGGCGCGGCCCCGGTTGACCAGGAATTCGCGCACGATCCGCGGTCCCAGCACCAGCGCGCCCTCGCAGCCCATGGCCTTGCCGCAAGTGCGCAGCACGATCGTATCGGGCCGGCCTTCGAGATGGGCGGCCAGGCCGCGCCCGTCGGGGCCGAACACGCCGGTGGCGTGGGCCTCGTCAATGAACATGATCGCCTCGTGCCGCCGCGCCACCGCGGCGAAGGCATCGACCGGGGCGATATCGCCGTCCATCGAATAGAGCGTTTCGAAGGCGAGCCAGATGCGCCCGGTGTGGCCCCGCGCGCGCCATTCGCGCGCCGCGTCGTCGAACGCCTGCGGATCGTTGTGCGCCGCCGCCACGGCCGTCGCGCGCGTCAGCCGCAGGCCTTCGTGCATCGAGGCGTGGACCAGTTCGTCATGGACGATCAGATCGCCGCGCTGGGGCAGCGTGGACAGCAGCGCGGCGTTGGCGGCATAGCCGGCGGAGAAGAACAGCGCGGCTTCGCTGCCGAAGAAGGCGGCGGCTTCGGCCTCCAGCGCCTCGTGCTCGGGATCGTTGCCGCGCAGCAGGCGCGATCCGCCCGATCCCAGCGGCACCCCGCGCGCGACGGCGCGTTCCACCGCCTGCGCCAGGCGTGGCGCGCGCGCCATGCCGAGGTAATCGTTCGAGGCGAAGTCCACGCCCCGGCGCGGCGCCAGCGCGCGCAGCCGGGCGCGTTCGCCCAGCGCGGCAAGGTCCGCCGAATGCACGCGCCACAGCGACGCCGCGCTCAACGTGCCGCCGCCCTCCGCATCGATCCTGGCTTCCCTCTCCATCCCGCGCTCCGGTTCAGGCGGCGCAGGCTCCGGCGCAGGAGCGCTCGGCTTTGGCGGCGCGGGCCGGTTCCTCACCTTCCATCGGCTTCAGGCCCAGCCGCGCGAACAGCGCCGCGTCGGCATCGTCGCCGGCGTTGGCGGCGGTCAGCAGGCGATCGCCGGTGAAGATAGAATTGGCCCCGGCCAGGAAGCACAGCGCCTGCGTCGCGTCGGACATGCTTTCGCGCCCGGCGGACAGGCGCACCATGCTCAGCGGCATGGTGATCCGCGCCACCGCCACGGTGCGCACGAACTCGATGTCGTCGATCTTGGCCAGCGGCGTATCGGCCAGCATGTCGCCCAGCACGGTGCCCTTGATCGGCACCAGCGCGTTCACCGGCACGCTTTCCGGATGCGCGGGCAGCGTGGCCAGCGCGTGGATGAAGCCCACGCGGTCGGCGCGGGTCTCGCCCATGCCCACGATACCGCCCGAACAGACGTTGATCCCGGCGTTGCGCACGTTCGCCAGCGTATCGATACGGTCGGCGAAAGTGCGGGTGGTGGTGATCTCCTCGTACCGTTCGGGCGAGGTATCGATGTTGTGGTTGTAGTAATCGAGGCCGGCGTCCGCCAGCTGCGCGGTCTGCGCCGGGGTGAGCATCCCCAGCGTCATGCAGGTTTCCATGCCCATCTGGCGCACGCCCTTGATCATCTCGATGATCGCCGGCATGTCGCGGTCCTTGGGGTTGCGCCAGGCCGCGCCCATGCAGAAGCGCTGCGATCCCGCATCCTTGGCCTGCGCCGCCGATTGCAGCACGGCCTGCACGTCCATCAACTTGGTCGCCTTCACGCCGCTTTCGGCGGAGGCCGATTGCGAGCAGTAGCCGCAGTCCTCGGGGCATCCGCCAGTCTTGATCGACAGCAGCGTGCAGAGCTGCACCTCGTCCGCCCGGTGGTGCGCCCGGTGCGCTTCCGCCGCGCGGAACAGCAGTTCGGTGAACGGCAGGTCGAACAGCGCCGCGATCTCCTCGCGCGTCCAGTCGGTGCGCGGTGCCGGCCGGGTTGCGGGGCGAATGGCGGTGTCCTGCATACTGCGGTTCCCTTACGCGATTGATTCCCGCGCCCTTAACCCAAAAGCGGCCGGGGTGCCCTCAAAAAAAGCGGGGCGTTGTCCAGCGTGGAAAGCGCGCGGATTTTCAGGCGCCTGCCGGCGCTCCTGTCGTCTCCCAGGGTCGCCGTTCGAGCAGGAGCGCCAGCGCGGCGCGGTTGAGCGCCGTAGCCTCGGCCTCGCTGTCGGCCTCGGTATAGCAGCGCAGTTCCGGCGCGTTGCCCGAAGGGCGCAGGTGGATCACCGCGCCGCCGGTAAAGGTCATGCGGAACCCGTCGGTCCGGTCGATCGTGGCGATCGGTCCGGCAATGGGGCCGAACAGGGCTTCGGCCCGCGCCTTCTGCGCGGCATCGTCGCCCGCGGTCAGCATGGCGATCAGCGCCTTACTGTGTTCGACCGGGAAGTCCTGCAACCGGTCCGAATAAGTCACGCGCGGCGGCAGGGTGGCAAGCAGGTCGGTCAGCGTGCCCGGCCGCGCCGCGTGGATCACCGCCAGCATCGGCAGCACCGCATCGCGCGTGGGCAGCGCGGTCAGCGTTGCGCCGTCTTTCGCGATGGCATCGCCCAGCAGGAATCCGCCGTTCGCCTCGTACCCGCAGACGCGTGTGCCGCCGTCCGCGCGCGCCTGGTTCATCGCCGCGATCACATAGGGCGATCCGATGCGCGTGCGCAGCGTGTGGGCGAAGCTGCCCGACCGTTCCAGCACGGTGTTGCTGCTGACGGGGGTGACCACGCGGTCCGCCCCCAGCGCCCGCGCGCAGAGCACGCCCAGCACGTCGCCGCGCAGCCAGGTGCCGGTATGGTCGGCCAGCAGCGGCCGGTCCGAATCGCCGTCGGTGGACACGATCGCGTCGAGCGGCTGTTCGGCGGCCCAGGCCTTCGCCAGCGCGATATCCTCGGGGCGCACGGCCTCGGTATCGACCGGGATGAAGCTGTCGGCGCGGCCCAGCGGCACGGCTTCCGCGCCCAGCGCCTCGACGATCCGGGTCACGATATCGCGCCCCACGGCGGAATGCTGATAGACCCCGATGCGCAGGCCGGCGAGCGCGTCGGCGCCGAAGAAATCGCGATAACGCGCGAGATAGGCGGTCTCGACATCGACCGGCTCCGGCAGCGGCGCGGGCACGGCGAGCATCCCCTCGTCGGTGAACTTGCCATCGGGCAGCGTCACCGCCTGCTCCTTCATCCCGGCCTCGTCGTCCTTCAGCACTTCGCCGGCGGGGCGGTAGAACTTGATGCCGTTGCGGTCGGCCGGGATGTGGCTGCCCGTCACCATCAGCGAGGGGATGCCCTCGGCAAAGGCGTGGAGCGCCAGCGCGGGCGTCGGCACATAGCCGCAAAACACCGGCTCCGCCCCCAGATCGCGCACCGCTTCGGCGCAGGCGGCCAGGATGCGCGGCGTGCTGGGGCGCAGGTCGCCCGCCAGCGCCACTTGCGTGCCGGGCGCGAATTCGCCCAGCCCGGCCAGATAGAGCAGGAAGCCCTGGGTATAGCCGTAGCAGACCCGGTCGGTCATCGCGGAGACCAGCCCGCGCGCGCCGCTGGTGCCGAAGGCGACGCCCGATTGCGTCATGAGATCCTGGACGGAAGGAGATGCTGGCTGGTTCATCGTGCCCTGATACTGGAAAGAAGGACTTGCGGCAGGTCCGCATGGACCGGCTTGCCGGCTATCGCAATGCCGCAGACCGGTTACCATTTCGAAATGGCTCGAAGATCGTATCGTTCCGATCGGCTGTGCAAAATGGCGAAAATCGCGCTAAGGCGACCGCCAGCGAGCGACACGCTTGCCCCCATTTGTATGTGTTGCATACAATAACGCCGCGCATTAGGGTAGGACGTATGGAGAGGTTCGCAGAGATCATCGCGGCGCACGCGGGGCGTGAGGGGGCGTTGCTGCCGATACTGCACGATGTGCAGGCGGCGTTCGGGCACGTTCCGGAAGAAGCGGAGCGCGCGATTGCGGCGGCGCTGAACCTGAGCCGCGCCGAGGTGCACGGGGTGGTGAGCTTCTATCATGATTTCCATGCCGAGGCGGATGCGCGGCCGGTGCTGAAGCTGTGCCGGGCCGAGGCCTGCCAGGCGCGCGGTGTGGAAGCGCTGGCGGCGGCGCTGCCCGAGCAGAACCGCGTGAAGGTCGAAACGGTCTATTGCCTGGGCCTGTGCAGCGTGGGGCCGAACGCGATGGTGGGCGACAAGGTCCACGCGCGGCTCGATGGCGCGAAGCTCGCCGCGCTGGTGGAGTCGCTGGCATGACGGTTACGGTCCGCATTTCCGATGACGCGCTGGCGCTGGCCTGCGGGGCCGACGAGGTCGCCGCCGCGTTCGCGAAGGCCGGCTGCACCGTCGAACGGGTGTCGAGCTGGGGCATGCACTGGCTGGAGCCGCTCGCCGAGATCGACGGGGAAGGCTTCGGCCCGTTGACGGTGGACGACGTGCCGGCCGTGCTCACAGGCACCAGCCCGCTGGGGATCGGACCGATCGCCGACCATCCCTTCATCGCCCGCCAGCAGCGCTTCACCTTCGCGCGCGCCGGCAAGACCCGGCCGCTGAACCTGGGCGACTACGCCGCCAGCGGCGGCTGGGCGGGCCTGCGCAAGGCGCACGACATCGGCGCCGAGGCGACCATCGCCGAAGTCACCGCATCGGGCCTGCGCGGGCGCGGCGGCGCGGGCTTTCCGGCGGGGATCAAGTGGACCACCGTGGCCAAGGCGAAGGCGGCGCAGAAGTACGTGGTCTGCAACGCCGACGAGGGCGACAGCGCGACCTTTGCCGACCGCATGGTGATGGAAGGCGATCCCTTCATGCTGATCGAGGGCATGGCGATCGCCGCCTATGCCGTCGGCGCGACGAAGGGCTACGTCTATATCCGCAGCGAATATCCGCACGCCATCGCCAAGATGGAAGCGGCGGTGCGCGCCTGCGCGCATATTATCGCGCCCTTCGTGCTGGAAGTGCGCACGGGCGCCGGCGCCTATGTCTGCGGCGAGGAGACCTCGCTGCTCAACAGCCTGGAAGGCAAGCGCGGCGAAGTGCGCGCCAAGCCGCCGCTGCCCGCGCTGGAAGGGCTGTTCGGCAAGCCGACCGTGGTCAACAACGTGCTGACGCTGGCGGCGGTGCCATGGATCCTGGCGCACGGCGGCACGGCCTATGCGGCGGTCGGCTTCGGCCGGTCGAAAGGCACGATGCCGATCCAGCTGGCCGGCAATGTGAAGCACGGCGGCCTGTTCGAAGTGGGCTTCGGCATCACCCTGGGCGAACTGGTCAACGCTGTCGGCGGCGGCACCGCCAGCGGCCGGCCGGTGCGCGCGGTGCAGGTGGGTGGCCCGCTGGGCGCCTATCACCCGCCTTCGGATTTCCACCTGCCGTTCGATTACGAAAGCTTCGCCGCCGCCGACGGGCTGATCGGCCACGCCGGCCTGACCGTGTTCGACGACACGGCGGACATGAGCGCGCAGGCCCGCTTCGCCATGGCGTTCTGCGCGGCGGAAAGCTGCGGCAAGTGCACGCCCTGCCGCATCGGCAGCACGCGCGGCGTGGAACTGATCGACCGCATCCGCGCCCGCGCCCCGCGCACCGCCGACGCGGTGGAACGGCTGCCCCAGACGCACAACGCGCGCAAGGGCACCCGCACGCTGGCCGAGGAGATCACTCTGCTCGAAGACCTGTGCGAAACGATGAAGTTCGGCTCGCTCTGCGCGCTGGGCGGGTTCACGCCCTATCCCGTGCTGTCCGCGCTACGGCACTGGCCGGAAGACTTTGGAGCGGATTTTGGGGCGGCGGTTCCGGCGGACGCTGCGGAATGAGCGGCGACGTCGCGCGCGCCCTTCGACAGGCTCAGGGCGAACGGGTTTGGGGTATAATTTCATTCCCAACTCCACTCATGCTGAGCTTGTCGAAGCATGCGCGCCAACCCCGGTCTCGCACGCCATGATCCTGGGCGCCGTCCTGGCCGGCGGGCAGTCCTCGCGCTTCGGCAGCGACAAGGCGCTGGCCGAACTCGATGGCCGCACCCTGCTGGCCCGCGCGGTGGAAGCGCTGCAGGCGCAGTGCGACGCGGTGGTGGTGGTGGGGCGCGAGGATGCCCCGGTGCCGACCCTGCCCGACCGCCCGCGCCCCGGCATGGGGCCGCTCGGCGGGATCGCGGCGGCGCTGCACCACGCGGCGGAGGCGGGCTACGACGCCGTGCTGACCTGCCCGGTCGATGCGGTGGGGCTGGCCGGCACCGTGGCCGCCGATCTTGCTCCTTCGCCCGCCTATTGCGCGGACCAGCCGGTGATCGGACTGTGGCCGGTCAGCGCCCGCGCGCCGCTCGATGCGATGCTGGCGGGCACCGGCACGCATTCGATGCGCGCCTTTGCCGGGCGGATCGGCGCGCGGGCCGTGCAACTCCCTGTCCTTCCTGCTAATATCAATACACCGGCGGACCTCGAGTCCGCGGAGAGGCGATCCCATGAGTTATGAGCGTCAGGCCGATTTCGGCACCCCGGAAGTCCGTTCCGACACGCAGGTCACCTGCACCATAGACGGGCGCGCGGTCACGGTTCCCGCCGGCACCACCGTGATGCGCGCGGCGGCGCTGACCGGCGGCGCGATTCCCAAGCTCTGCGCCACCGACAACGTCAAGCAGTTCGGTTCGTGCCGGATGTGCCTGGTGGAGATCGACGGGATACGCGGCACGCCCGCCTCGTGCACCACGCCCGTGGCCGAGGGGATGGCCGTCCACACCCAGACGCCGCGCCTGCAGAAGCTGCGCAAGGGGGTGATGGAACTTTATATTTCCGACCACCCGCTCGATTGCCTGACCTGCAGCGCCAACAACGATTGCGAGTTGCAGGATACCGCCGCGCAAGTCGGCCTGCGCGACGTGCGCTATGGCTATGCGGGCGAGAACCACCTCGACCAGCCGGCCGATACCTCGAACCCCTATTTCGATTTCGATCCGTCGAAGTGCATCGTCTGTTCACGCTGCGTGCGCGCGTGCGAGGAAGTGCAGGGCACGTTCGCGCTGACCATCGACGGGCGCGGCTTCGGCTCGAAAGTCTCGGCCGGCCTCGCCTCGGACAGCTTCCTCTCGTCCGAATGCGTCTCGTGCGGGGCCTGCGTCCAGGCCTGCCCCACCGCCACCCTGCAGGAAAAGGCGGTGAAGGAGATCGGCAAGCCGGAACGCGCCGTCGTCACTACCTGCGCCTATTGCGGGGTGGGCTGCACCTTCCGCGCCGAGATGCGCGGCGAACAGCTCGTGCGCATGGTGCCGTGGAAGGACGGCAAGGCCAACCGCGGCCACTCCTGCGTCAAAGGCCGCTTCGCCTGGGGCTATGCCCAGCACCAGGACCGCATTCTCAAGCCGATGATCCGCTCCAGCATCGACGAACCCTGGCGGGAAGTGAGCTGGGAAGAGGCGCTGTGCCACACCGCGCGCGAACTGAAGCGGATTGCGGAAAAGTACGGCCGGCAGGCGCTGGGCGGCATCACTTCCAGCCGCTGCACCAACGAGGAGACGTTCCTCGTCCAGAAGCTGATCCGCGCCGGCTTCGGCAACAACAACGTCGATACCTGCGCGCGCGTCTGCCATTCGCCCACCGGCTACGGCCTGAAGACCACGTTCGGCACCTCGGCCGGCACGCAGGACTTCGATTCGGTCGAGGATTCGGACGTGATCCTGGTGATCGGCGCCAACCCCACCGACGGGCACCCCGTGTTCGGCAGCCGCATGAAAAAGCGGCTGCGCCAGGGCGCGAAGCTGATCGTGATCGATCCGCGCCGCACTGATCTGGTGCGCAGCCCCCATGTCGCGGCGGACTACCACCTGCCGCTGCGCCCCGGCACCAACGTGGCCGTGCTGACCGCGCTGGCTCACGTGATCGTCACCGAAGGCCTCGCTGACGAAGCCTTCGTGCGCGAACGCTGCGATTGGGACGAATACCGCCACTGGGCCGATTTCGTGTCCGACGCGCGGCACAGCCCCGAATTCCTCGAACCCGTCACCGGCGTTCCCGCCGAAGCCTTGCGCGGCGCGGCGCGGCTTTTCGCCACGGGCGGCAACGGGGCCATTTATTACGGCCTGGGCGTGACCGAGCATTCGCAGGGTTCGTCCACCGTCATGGCCATCGCCAACCTCGCCATGGCGACGGGCAACATCGGCCGTCGCGGCGTGGGCGTGAACCCACTGCGCGGGCAGAACAACGTGCAGGGTGCCTGCGACATGGGCAGCTTCCCGCACGAACTGTCCGGCTATCGCCATGTCTCCGATGCCGGCGCACGCGCGCTGTTCGAGGCCGAATGGGGCGTGAAGATCGATCCCGAACCGGGCCTGCGCATCCCCAACATGCTCGATGCCGCCACCGACGGCGTGTTCAAGGCGCTCTATATCCAGGGCGAGGACATCCTCCAGTCGGACCCGGACACGAAGCACGTGTCCGCCGGCCTCGCCGCGATGGAATGCGTGATCGTCCACGACCTGTTCCTCAACGAGACCGCCAACTACGCCCACGTGTTCCTGCCGGGATCGAGCTTCCTCGAAAAGAACGGCACCTTCACCAACGCCGAACGCCGCATCCAGCCGGTGCGCAAGGTGATGGAACCCCTTAACGGATACGAGGACTGGCAGGTCACGCAGGAACTGGCGCGCGCGATCGGGCTGGACTGGAACTACACCCACCCGTCCGAGATCATGGACGAGATCGCGCGGCTGACTCCCACGTTCTCCGGCGTGAACTATGCCCGGCTCGATGCCGAGGGATCGCTGCAATGGCCGGTCAACGCCGCCGCGCCCGATGGATCGCCGATCATGCACGTCGATGGCTTCGTGCGCGGCAAGGGCAAGTTCGTGGTGACCGACTACGTGCCCACCGACGAGCGCACCGGCCCGCGCTTTCCGCTGCTGCTGACCACCGGCCGCATCCTCTCGCACTACAACGTCGGCGCGCAGACGCGGCGCACCGCCAACGTCGCCTGGCATCCCGAGGACCTCTTGGAAATGCACCCGACCGACGCCGAGAACCGGGGCGTCAAGTCGGGCGACTGGGTCCGCCTTGCCAGCCGCGCGGGCGAGACTACGCTGCGCGTGACGGTGACCGACCGCGTCGCGCCCGGCGTTGTCTATACCACGTTCCACCACCCGGCGACGCAGGCCAACGTCGTCACCACCGACTATTCCGACTGGGCCACCAACTGCCCCGAATACAAGGTGACCGCGGTGCAGGTCACCCCCAGCAACGGCCCCACCGACTGGCAGGAGGGCTACGAGGAGCTGACCCGCCGCTCGCGCCGGATCGAGGGCGGCGCGATGGAGGCTGCCGAATGAGCAGCCACACGCCGGAAAAGCTCGCCTACATGGTCAACCAGATCGCCCGCAACCTCGCGCTCGATCCCGATCCCGTCGGCATGGTGGCGCAGCACATCCAGGACTTCTGGACGCCGCGCATGAAGCACATGGCCTTCGCCCTTGATGGCGCGGAGCTGGACCCGGTCGCCCGCGAAGCGCTCGCCCGGCTGGCCGGGCAGTACGCCGCCGCCGCCGCGTCCTGATGTCCAGCCCGGACGGCGCACGCGCGTTTCCGTTTCGCGAACATTTCGCCGATGGTCGGCCGCCGCGCGCCATCGAGCGCGCGCTGGCGGTGGAAGCGCCGGTCGCGATCGAGATCAACGGCATCGGCTATGCGGTGATGATGGCCACGCCCACCGATCTGGAAGACTATGCGCTGGGCTTCTGCCTGTCCGAACAGCTCATTGCTTCGCCGGACGAGTTCGAGTCGGCGGACGCGCACGCCATCGACGGTGGCGGCTGGATGCTGCGCGTGCAGATCGCGCCGACCCGCGCCGCACCTCTGCTCGATCGCGCACGGCTGCGGCTGGCCGAGGGCAGTTGCGGCCTGTGCGGGATCGAAAGCCTGGAACAGGTGCTGCGCCCGCTGCCGCAGGTTACGGCCCGGCTCGACGTGGCGGACACGGCGCTGTTCGCCGCGCTGGCCGCGCTGCCGGACCATCAGCCGCTGGGCCAGGCGACGCGCGCCGCCCACGCCGCCGCGTTCTGCGCGCCCGATGGCACGATCCTGGCCGCACGCGAGGATGTCGGCCGCCACAACGCCTTCGACAAGCTGATCGGCGCGCTGGCGCGCCAGGGGCTATCCCCCGCCACGGGCTTCGTCGTGCTGACCGCGCGGTGCAGCTATGAACTGGTGCAGAAGGCGGTGATCGCCAATGTTCCGCTGCTGGTCACCGTCTCGGCCGCATCGACCATGGCGGCGGAGCGCGCCGCGTCGCACGGGCTGCGGCTGTACAGCCTTGCGCGCGGAGACAGCCTGCTCGAATCCTGACCGGCCACATCCTGGCCGGCCGCCTCTTCAGGCCATGCGCGCCAGCGCGTCTTCCAGAGCCGCCATCGAAACCGGCTTGGACAGCAGCGGCGCATCGGGCGCGCCCGTGCCGGCATCCAGCGTGGCATGGCCGCTGAGATAGCAGAACGGAATGCCGGCGTCGCGCAACTGCAGCGCGACGGGAACCGAATTGCCGTCGCTGCCCAGCGAGAAGTCCAGCAGCGCCGCCTCCACCGGGTTGTTCGTCAGCAGCCTCAGCGCGTGTTCGGCGCTGGCGGCCGGCCCGACCACCTGATGCCCCAGATCGATCAGGCTTTCTTCCAGCATCATGGCGAGCAACGGCTCATCTTCGACCACCAGCACGCGCATGTCTGTTCCCCTGGCGGTCGTCGCCGCGTCCCCGTTCAGGAGGGATACTGCATTGCGATGAAAACGGATACAATCCCATTGGGTGACTAACATATGAGGGTCCACAGCATTAACATGAGTCCGCCCGCAACCCCGCCGACGGCCTCGGCCCCTTCCGCTCCGGCCCGTTTCGACACGGCACCGGGGCTGGATGGCCGGGCGCGGCTGGGCGTGGCTCTGGGCGTGGCCGTGCTGCACGCGGTGGCGATCTGGGCGGTGGTGCGGGCGTTCGGCGGCCTTCCCGCCGTGCTGCGCGAGGCGGGGCTCGAATCTGTCGTGGCCGCTTACGACGTTCCTCTCGACAACCCGCCACCATCGGCGACCGCCACGACCACCGAGCCCGAAGGGGCGGAAGGGGCATCGGGCCGCAAGGCGAAACCGCGCGAGATCGTGGCCGCCCCCGCCAGAATCCCCAACACGGCGCCGCCGGCCGCGCCGGCCGCGTCGACGGGCAACGATACCCGCTCCGGCGCCACCGCGGCGGGCGCTGGCACCGGCGGGGGAACGGCGGGCGGCGGCACGGGCAGCGGTGGCAACGGCGACGGCGCGGGCGGGCGCTTTGTGGCGCAGAAGGCGGTCAAGATCGCCGGTGACATCACCTCCACGCGCGATTACCCCGCCGCCTCGCGCGCCAGCCGGCTGGGCACCAGCGTGATCGTCGCGCTGGTCGTCGGAACCGATGGCCGGGTGAAAGGCTGCACGGTGCGCAAGCGCAGCGGCGATCCCGAGGCGGATGGCATCACCTGCCGCCTTGCCATCGACCGCTTCCGGTTCCGCCCGGCGCTGGACCAGAATGGCGATCCGCTGGAATCGGTCTACGGCTGGGAGCAGCGCTTCTTCGCGCCCTGATCCCCGGATTATCCCGGCGCCGGGCGGGGCGGGGGCCCGGTAATTCGTATCCCCACCCCTTGCGGCGCGGCGCGCTTGCCGCGAAACTGGGTCCATGATCGCCCAGACCATCCAGCTCGCGCTCGCCCCGGTCTTCGTGCTGGTGGCGATCGGCAACATCATGAACATCCTGACCACGCGGCTGGGCCGGATCGTCGACCGTTCGCGCGCGCTGCAGAAGCTGCACGCCGAAACGCACGGGGCGGAGCACGATCGCGTCGTGGTGGAACTGCGCTATGTCGACCGGCGCATCCAGCTGATCGGCCACGCCCTGCTGCTGCTGGTCTGCTCGGGGCTGGCCATCGGGGTCACGGTCGGCACGCTGTTCATCGGCGATATCAACGGGTTCGAGCTGCGCCACGTTACCAGCGTCACGTTCTTCCTTGCCATCGCCCTGCTGATGGTGGCGCTGATCTACCTGCTGCTCGAAACCCGGCTGGTGGCGCAGACGCTGCGGCTGCCGCAGGAACTGCTGGAACTGGAACGCCGCGATCTGTGAGCGGCCATGACGCGGCCTGATCGCGGTCTTTCTACGCCAGCAGCTTCTCGCCCTTTTCGCGGATCACGCCCTCGATCATCCGCCGCGCGAAGCCGAGGCCATCGGGCATGGTCACGTCGATCACCAGTTCCGCCTCTTCCAGCGTGACCGCGCAGGGGACGGTGAAGCCCATGGCCGAGACGTCCATCGCCAGATGGTCCTCGTCGCGCCAGGCCATGTCGACCGAGGCCAGGCTGCCCAGCAGATCGCTGGCCTTGGCCGAAGCCTTGCCGGCCTTTTCCTGCATCCGGCGCCGCACTTCGTCCTTGCCGAGCGAATGGGGAATGGCGACGCGCATCAGGTGTTCTCCGGCGGGGCGGCGGGGGTAACAGGCGCGGCCAATTGGGGCGACGCATCGGCCTCTCCCAGCCCTTCGCCATAGCGGTAGTCAAGGTAGCGCCCCCGCACGGCCAGATCGTCGATGTCGCCGGCGGCCAGCTTGCGCGTGATCTCGTCGATCTCGCGGCTGATCTTGCCCAGACCATCGGCCAGCTGCTGATCGGCGTTGCGCCCGCCGCGTTCCTCCCGCTTCAGGTGCGCGGGAATGCGGCGATAGCTTTCGACCATGCCCGGCAGGTGTTCGCCCACCAGCTTGCGCACTTCGGCGACGGCGGGTTCGGCCGGGTCGATCCCTTCCAGTTGCACCCCCAGCCCGTCCAGCTGCACGCCGATCTGGTCGACAAGCAGCACGGCCGGCGCGGGCAGGGCCGGGCGCTGCGCTTCCAGCCACAATTCGGTGCGCCCCACCATGGATCGGACGTTGCCGGTGTTCAGCGCGGCGAGATCGGGCACTTTCAGGCGCGGATAGCGGCCGAAGAAGAACAGCGCCGCCGCGATCGTCAGCACCATCAGCATCAGGCCGGTCACGCCGATCCCGTCGATGGCCAGGCCCACGCCCATCGCCGCGACCAGGATCACGCCCACCGCCATGGCCATGCGCGCCGCCTTGCGCGCGACATGCTGGCGCTTCATCTCGGCCGAACGCTGCCCGATCGAGCGCCCGCCCACGCGCCGCCCGCCGGCCTGCTGGCGGACTAGCGAAGCCCGTGCTTCGGTCAGAATGCGCTGACTGTCATGCGATTCGCCGGCCATCGTCCGGTCCATCAGCCTTCAAGGCTCAGCAGCGGCGAGGTTTCGGGGCCGGCGAGCTTGGCCTGCGAAGCGCCTTCGGCCCGCGCGATATAGCCCTTGGATTTCTCGACCTCGCCCGAAAGCGTCGTCACCGTCTGCTTCATCGCGTCGAGCGCTTTCAGCTTGAACGTGTCGATGGTGTCCATCGTGTCGTAGATGTTCTGGAACGCACGCTGCAGCGTTTCCAGCGGGATCGTGCTGGAGGCCGCCATCTCGTGAATCTTGCCGGTCTGTTCGCGCAGCAGCTTGCCGGTGGAATCGATGATGTTGGCGGTCGTCGTGTTCAGCGCGGTGATCTGCTGCAGCACCAGCCGCTGGTTGGTCATCGCCTGCGCCACGGTGACGGCGGTGCGCAGCGCGGCGACCGTGGTGGTGCTGGCGCGGTCGACGCCCTTGACCAGTTCGACGTTGTTCTTCTTGACCAGATCGAGCGCGAGATAGCCCTGCACCGTCACCGCCATCTGTGTCAGCAAGTCCTGCGTGCGCTGGCGGGTATAGAACAGCGCGGATTCGCGGATCGCCTTGGCCTTGGCCGGATCGGTCGCGTCGAGGTCGTTGGCGGCGTCCTCCAGCTTCTGGTCGAGCGTCTTCGAGATGTGGATCATCTGCTCCAGGTTGCCCATGGCTTCCCACAGCTTCTGCCGCTCCACGTCGATCGCGGCATTGTCCATCAGCAGCTCGTCCTTGCCCGAGGCGAGCCGGTCGAGGATCGACTTGATGTGCCCCTGCGCCGAGGTGTAGCCGTCGAAGTAGTTCTTCAGCTTGTTGCCGAACGGGATGATGCCAAGGAACTTGCGCGGCGAGGAGAGATTGCCCTGCCGGCCCGGATCGAGGTCCTCCACCGTCCGGCGCAACTGGGCGAGATCGGCGCCGACGCCGCTGTCCTTGTCCATCGCCCGAATCGGCCGGTCGAGAAAGCGGTTCGACATGCCCGCGGCCGCCACGATTTCCTTGCGGCCCATGTTGGTAAGCTGATCCACCCGCTTGCCGAATTCGGGGCTGGCCGCGTCCTGCGCGACCAGATCGGCGACGAAGGCATCGACCTTGGCTTCCAGCTTGCCGCGGTTCTCGTCGGACACGGGCACCAGGCCCGCCGCCTGCGCGGGCGCGACGACCGGCACCGGATCGGGCGGGGTCAGGGTGATCGGGCTGATGGTTTCGGTGGGTGTCGTGGCCATGGTCGTTTCGCTCGTTGAGGGCGGTTATGCCACGATAGATGGGGAAAGCCGTTCCGTCACGCAAGCTGTATTATGCAAATAACACAGCCTCACCGGCTGCGAAGCCGTATCGACCTTGCGCCCGAACGGGCGTAGCGATGAAGCGCACCGGGGGCCAAGGAGGGAACAGCGATCAGGTTCGATCCGAAAGACCTTGTCGCCGGGCTGGCCGTGGCGGGGCTGATGATTCCCGAAGGCGTGGCCTATGCCGGCATCGCCGGGCTGGACCCGGCGCGGGCGCTGGCCGCCGGAATCGCCGGCGGGTTCGCCTATGCGCTGGTCGGGCGCAGCCGCTTCGCGATCGTTTCGCCCACGTCCTCGTCCGCCGCGATCCTGGCCGCCGCGCTGGCCAGCCTGCCGGGCGATGCCGCGACGCGCGCGGTGCTGGCGACGGTGCTGGTAGGCATGACCGGGCTGATCTTCCTGGGCGCGGCGCTGTTCCGGCTGGGCAGCCTGTCCGCCTTCGTCTCGCGCGCGGTGCTGCGCGGCTTCGCCTTCGGCCTCGCCATCACCATCGTCATCCGGCAATTGCCCAAGCTGCTGGGCATCGCCGGTATCGCGGCGGACAACATCGCGGCCATGGCGGCGGAGATCGCGGGCGGGCTGCGCCGGGCCAATCCCGCCAGCGCCTTGATCGGCCTGGCCGCGCTGACGCTGCTGGTCCTGGTGCGGGCGCGCTGGCCGCGCGTGCCGGTGACGCTGGCGGTGCTGGCGGCGGGCATTCTCGTCAGCGTGGGGCTGGACCTCTCGGCGCACGGCGTCGCGCTGGCGGGCACGATCCGGCTGAGCGCGCCCGCCTTCGACGTGCCCGTGCTGGCGCCGGGCGACTGGGCGCGGATGGCGCAGCTGGCGGTCCCGATCGCGCTGATCCTCTTCGCCGAAAGCTGGGGCACGATCCGCACCATGGCCCTGCGCCACGGCGATGCGATCGAATCAAACCGCGAACTCGTCGCGCTGGGGGTGGCCAACATGGCCTCGGCGCTGGTGCGCGGGATGCCCGTGGGCGCGGGCTTTTCCGCCGGCGCGGCGAGCGAGGCGGCGGGCGCGCACTCGCGCCTCACCGCGCTGACGGCGGCGCTGGCGGTGCTGCTGCTGGCGCTGTTCGCCACCGGCCTGATCGCGGCGATTCCCGAACCGGTGCTGGCCGCCGTGGTCATCGCCGCGCTGGCCCACGCGCTGTCGCCGGGGCCGCTCGTGCGCCTGTTCCGGCTGGACCGCGACCAGTGGATCGCGGTGGGCGCGGCGCTGGGCGTGCTGACGCTGGGCGTGCTCAACGGGATGCTGGCGGCGGTGGCGCTCTCGGTCGCCGCGCTGCTCCACACGTATGCGCGCCCGCGCATCAGCGCGCTGGGGCGCGTGGGTGACGGGCACGATTTCGTCGACATGCGCCAGCACGCCGATGCGCGCGGCCTGCCCGGCGTGGGCATCTACCGCCCCAACGCGCCGCTGTTCTTCGCCAACGCCGAAGGTGCGCTGGCGGAAGTGGCGCGGATGGCCGCGCGCGACGGCGCCCATACCGTCGTACTCAGCCTGGAACAAAGCGCCGACCTCGACAGCACCGCGGTCGAGGCGCTGGGTGAATTCGTGGGCGCCGAGGGCAAGGCGGGCCGCCGCGTGATCCTCGCCCGGCTGCACGATCGCGCCCGCGCCGTGCTGACGGCCAGCGGGCTGGACGGCGTGGCCGCCACGGGTACGTTCAGCGTCGCCGATGCGGTGGCGCAAGCAATGCGGGAGCAATGACGATGGCGATGGCCCAGAGGATAGAGCCGCTGCTGCATCCGGTCGAACTGCGGCGGCTGCGGCCCACGCAGATGACGGTCGGCTTCATCGAGGTCGAACGCAAGCAGCACGCCTGGCGGCGGCAGGTGGCGGAAGCGGGCGGCGAATACCTGGGCCGGCACATGATCCCGGTGGTGATCGGGCCGAAGCAGGTGCCGTGGCTGATCGATCACCATCACCTGGCGCTCGCGCTGCTGCGCGAAGGGGTGGAGCACGTGCTGGTCAGCGTCGTCGCCAAGCTCGATCACCTCCCGCGCGACCGGTTCCTGACCTTCCTCGACAACCGCAACTGGCTGCATCCCTATGACGCCAAGGGGCAGCGGCAGCCGCTGAAGGCCCTGCCCAAGCGGCTCGACGATCTGGCCGACGACCCTTACCGCTCGCTGGCCGGCGAAGTCCGCCGCGCCGGCGGCTACGCCAAGTCGCCCACGCCCTATGCCGAATTCCTCTGGGCCGATTTCCTGCGCGGCCGCGTGTCGACCAGGCAGATCGCCCGCCACTACCCCCGCGCTCTGGCCAAGGCGCTGGACGCGGTGCGCGCGCACGAGGCGGCGTATTTACCTGGGTTCGCGGGGGTGGAGGAATAGGAACGTATCGCTTGCAGACCCGGAGCGCGGAAAGCCCTCCCCGCTGCGGCTAACACCGCGTGCGGCGGCGCAAGCCTCGCTCCCCTCCCGCTTGCGGGAGGGGTTGGGGGTGGGAACCCCTCGCTTCCAGCCCTCAGGCCGCCAACCGGTAAGGTTCGATCTCGCCCGCCAGATAGAGCTTCTTGGCCTTGGCGCGGCTGAGCTTGCCGGAGCTGGTGCGCGGCAGGGTGCGCGGGGGGACGAGTTCCACCACGCAGTTCATGCCGGTGATCGAGCGGACCTTCTCGCGGATCTGGTCGCGCAGCTTCACCCGCTCCACCGGGTCGGAGACGCGGCAGTGGACCAGCACCGCCGGCGCTTCCTCACCATTCTCGGTTTCCACCGAGAAGGCGGCGATATCGCCCTGGTGGAAGCCCGGCAGCTGCTCCACCGCCCATTCGATGTCCTGCGGCCAGTGGTTCTTGCCGTTGATGATGATCATGTCCTTGGCGCGGCCAACGATGAACAGGTAGCCCTCGGCATTGAGGTAGCCCATGTCACCGGTATCGAGCCAGCCATCGACCAGGCAGGCATCGGTCGATTCGGGATCGCGGAAATAGCTGTGCATCACCGACGAGCCGCGGCACCACACCTTGCCGATGTGATGGTGCGCCAGCGCACCGCCGTTTTCGCCGCGAATCGCGATGTCCATGCCCTTCACCGGCACGCCGCAATTGACGATGGCGCGGTAGCGCGCGGGGCGCGACAAGTCGCGCGGGCAGCCGGACAGGCGCTCTTCCTCGACCAGTTCCACGCGGATGCCTTCGCCCGGCGGCATGATCGTCACCGCCAGCGTCGCTTCGGCGAGGCCGTAGCTGGGCAGGAAGGCGCTGGCCTTGAACCCGGCCTCGGCGAAGGCGTTGACGAAGTTCTGCATCACGTCGGGCCGGATCATGTCCGCGCCGTTGCCCGCCACGCGCCAGCGCGACAGGTCGAAGCGTTCGGACACGTGGCTCTGGCTGGAAATGCGGCGGGCGCAGATGTCATAGCCGAAGGTGGGCGAATAGGAGAGCGTGGTGCCCGGATTGCGGCTGATGAGATCGAGCCACGCAAGCGGGCGCCGCGCGAAGTCCTCGGTCTTGAGGTAGTCCACCGAAACCTGGTTGGCGATCGGCGACAGGAAGCAGCCGACCAGCCCCATGTCGTGATACCACGGCAGCCACGAGATGCAGCGGTCGGGCGTGGTGATGCCCATGCCGTGTGCGTGGCCGGCCAGGTTCGCCAGCAGCGCGCGGTGCGTCACCGCCACGCCGTGCGGGAAACGCGTCGAGCCGCTCGAATACTGGAGATAGCAGATCGCGTCGGGATCGGCCGGCGGCAGCGGCTGGTCCGAAACCGGGCCGGCGTGGAATTCGTCCCACGACAGGCCCTTGCAGCCCTGCCGCGCGGCGGCCTCGCCGGCCATGGCCGCGATTTCGCCCGGGAACAGCAGCATCAGCGGGTCCGAGCTGGCGAGCTGGACCGCGAGCTGGTCGATATAGCTGTCCTTGCCGCCGAAGCTGGTCGGCAGCGGCAGCGGCACCGGCCAGGCGCCGGCATAGATCGTGCCGCAGAACAGCGCCGCGAAATCGGGGCCGGTTTCGGCGACCAGCGCGATCCGGTCGCCCGGCTTCACGCCCATGGCCAGCAGCCGGCCGGCCGCCGCCAGCGCGTCGGCGCGCAGTTCGGCGTAAGGGTAGGGGCGGGTCAGCGTGCCACGCGGATCGTGGAAATTGAGGCCCTTCTCGCCCTGCGCGACATAGTCCAGCGCATCGCAGAAGGTGTCGAAATCGGAATAGCGGCGCGGCAATGCATCGTCGTTCGGCGTGGGAACGAGAGCCGCCTTCTCCACAACGGCGTCCGTAACGGTCATGCGATACCCCGGTTTCTCTGTCTTTTTCCTGCCGGGCGTTTCTGCTCCGGCAGGTGAACGGCCCATGACTGTGTCCCGGTTCCCCTGCGCGGGGTACGGGTGCGGACGTTCTCATTTAATCCTGACTGTGGCACGAATGTGGCGCGATGAATCCGCAAGGTGTTCCAGACCGGCGCAAACGGCCGCCCAAACCGCTCGATCCGGCGCGGATGGAGGAGATGGCGCTCGCCTATGTCGCGCGCTTCGCCACCAGCGCGGGCAAGCTCGCCGCCTATCTGGCGCGCAAGCTGCGCGAACGCGGCTGGGATGGCGCCAGCCCGCCCGACGTGGACGGGCTGGTCGCGCGGTTCGTGCGCGCGGGCTATGTCGACGATGCCGGCTATGCGCGGGCGAAGGCGCAGGGCCTGCTGCGGCGCGGCTATGGCGCGCGGCGGATCGACCAGGCGCTGGGGCACGCGGGCATTGCCGAGGACATGCGCGCGGAGGCGCGCGGATCGGAGCGCGATCGCCGCCACGCCGCGCTGGTCATGGCGCGCAAGCGGCGCTTCGGCCCGTGGGGCGAAGATCGGGGAACGGATGGACCGAAGATCGATCCGGCCCGGCGCGAACGGCAGGTCGCCGCGCTGCTGCGCGCCGGGCACCCCCTTGCATACGCGCGCCGACTGGTCGATGAGCCTAGCATCGAGGCAGCGGAAGAATGGGTCGATGAAATTCTGGATTAAGACCGCCGCACTGGCGTGCACCGTGGCCGTGATCGGCTGCTCCCCCGTTGCGGCCGATACGGGCGGAAAAAGCGCCGCGCGGCCCGCTGCCACGGCGCCGGCGACGCATCCGGTTTCGGGCCTGCCGGTCGTCACGCTCACGGTCAACGGGGCCAAAGGACCGCACACCTTCCGCGTCGAAGTGGCCCGCACCAGTGAGGAGCAGGCGCAGGGCCTGATGTTCCGCACCGCGATGGGCGCGGACGAAGGCATGATCTTCCCGATGGACCCGCCGCGCGACGCCGCGTTCTGGATGAAGAACACGGTCATCCCGCTCGACATCATCTTCATCGGCCCGGACCGGCGCATTCTCAACATCGCCGCCAATGCGGTGCCTTATGACCTGACCTCGCTGCCCTCGGACGGCATCGCCGCGGGCGTGCTCGAACTGAACGGCGGCCGCGCGGCGGAACTGGGAATCAAACCGGGCGACAAGGTGGAGTGGTAGGGTCAGGCCGCCGCCCGGTTCCGACGATGGCCGTTTCGACCATTTGCCGTGGGGGCAAGCCGTGAAAAGGGGCCTATCCCGGCTTGCGGAATCCCCCCCTCAGGGGCTAAGCGGCCCCCACCCTCGCGAAAGATGACGGCACCATGAGCTTTCTCGGCAAGATCTTCACCTGGTGGGACGGCGCCACCATCGGCTCCCTGCTCGACAGTTCGCTGAAGGGCGAGCTGGTGGGCACCGACGCGCAGGGCAACAAGTACTACCGCTCGCGCAAGCCCTATCCCGCCGGCCATCCGCGCGCGGGCGAGGAACGCCGCTGGGTGATCTACGATGGCGCCAACGATGCCAGCCGCGTGCCCGCCGAATGGCATGGCTGGCTCCACGGCGGCTTCGACGGCGTGCCCGAAAGCAATCTGCCGCCGCCGCGCATCTGGGAAGCGGACTACACGCCCAACGCCACCGGCACCGCGCTGGCCTATCGGCCGCAGGGCGCGCTGGAACGCGGCGGCAAGCGCGCGCCCGCGACCGGCGACTACGAAGCCTGGTCTCCGGAATAAGCGCCGTCCGGCCCCGATGAACCGTCTTTCCCGGCCGCTGCTTCCGCTTGCCGCCTGCGCGGCGCTGGCGGGTCTTGGCGGGTGCCAGCGCCAGCCCGAAGCCGCGCCCCCGCCCGAAGCGACCGAAACCGGCGCGCCGGCGGCGGCTGGATCGGGCGGTGTGGTCGAAAGCGAATACGGCACGCCGGTCAAGGACCGCGTCGCCACGCTGGGCTTCCTCAACAAGCGCAACAACATCACGCAGGTGCTGGTGATGAAGACGGGCGAATCGCGCCGCATCGGCAACGCGATCGTCAAGCTGGCCACCTGCGAGCGCACCGCGCCGTGGGAAGACCCGCAGGAAACCGGCGCCTTCGTCCAGCTGTTCGTGGAAGAGCGCGCGACCACCCAGGAAAAGCTGGCGTGGCACAAGATCTTTTCGGGCTGGCTGTTCAAGAACTCGCCCTCGCTCAACGTCGTCGAGCACCCGGCCTATGACGTGTGGGTCAAGGACTGCGCGATGAAGTTCCCCGGCGAGGAAGACGATCCCGCCTCCGCCAGCAGCGCGGCAAAGCCCGCGGGCAAGCCGAGCACCGCGCCGGCGCCGGCCACGGCACCATCCCCGGCCGCAACGCCCGCCGCTCCCAAGCCTGCCGCCCCCAAGCCCGCCACCCCGAAGCCGGCCACTCCGAAACCGTCTGGCGCCAGCACCGACGAGTGAGGCCGCTGCGCGTGGCGCAGCATGTCGAGGTATCGTTCCTGCGGAATTTCGACCGCGCCCAGCGAGGCCAGGTGCGGCGTGGTGAACTGGCAATCGAGCAATTCCGCGCCCGATCGCCGCAGGGCCGCCACCAGCCAGGCCAGCGCCACCTTGGACGCGTCGTTCATCCGGCTGAACATGCTTTCGCCGCAGAACACGCGGGCGAAGCCCACGCCATAGAGCCCGCCAACCAGCCGTCCGTCGGCCCAGGTCTCGATCGAATGGGCGTGTCCGACCGCGTGCAGCTTGCGGTAGCTTTCGCGGATACGCCGGCTGATCCAGCTTTCCTCCGCATCCGGGCGCGGCGCGGCGCAGGCGTCGATCACCGAATCGAACGCGGCGTTGCACGTCACCGTGAACCGCCCGCGCCGCAGCGTGCGCGCCAGCGAGCGGGACAGGTGGAACCCGTCGAGCGGCAGGATCGCCCGCATGCGCGGCTCCACCCAGAACACCTCGGGATCGTCGCGACTGTCCGCCATCGGGAAAATTCCCGCGCGATAGGCCTTGAGCAGCAGCTCGGGCGGGATGATCGGTTCGTCGGGCGGCGTCATCGTCGTCGAAATGTCTTTGAGTCGGTTGCACTCGCGCCGTCAACCCACTAAGGGCGCTTTTCCGAGCACAGGAGTGTAGCTCAGTTGGTAGAGCATCGGTCTCCAAAACCGAGGGCCGCGGGTTCGAATCCTGCCACTCCTGCCATCCTCTCCGCCCCGGCGTAGAGAGGTTTTCGTTTCCTTTCAGGCTTATGCGTCCGCATGGGCGACGCGCGCGACCCGTTCCCTACCGGTCCCGCGGCACGGCGGCGAAGGGGCCGGACCGGATGCAATCGCGCCGCCGGCAAACCGCCGCCCGCCGCCCCGCGAATCGTCGCGATCCGCCACCGCTCTCGCCGCTCTTGCCAATCCGCCGGCTTGCGCCTAGATATCGGCCATCTTCCGACATCGGAAACATCGCCTGCCCCTCCCGGACCTGTCCGGGGCGGCGATGTCCCCTAGGCGGAAGACAGGATTTCATCAGGTAGCGAAAGCGGCAAGGATCATGGCGAAGACCAGCCCCGGCGAATTCATCAACCAGGTACGCGCGGAAGCGCGCAAGGTGGTCTGGCCGACGCGGCAGGAAACCACCACCACCGCGATCTTCGTCGGCATCATGATGCTGATCCTGGCGGTGTTCTTCCTCGGTATCGACAGCCTGTTCGGCTTCGTCGTGCGCTGGCTGCTCTCGCAGGCCTGAAGCCTGCCGCCTCCCTTCGGCACCTGACAAGACTTCAAGGATTTTCCATGGCTCGCTGGTACATCATCCACGCCTATTCCGGTTTCGAAAACAAGGTGCGCGATTCGATCCTCGCCGAAGCGGAACGGATCGGCCTGTCGCAACTGGTCGAGGCGGTGGAAGTGCCGACCGAAACCGTGACCGAGGTGAAGCGCGGCAAGAAGGTGCAGGTCGAACGTAAGTTCATGCCCGGCTACGTGCTGGCCAAGCTGGCGATGAACGACGACATCTACCACCTCGTCAAGAACACGCCCAAGGTCACCGGTTTCCTCGGCACCAACAACAAGCCGCAGCCGATTTCCGACAAGGAAGCCGCCCGCTACTTCGGCGCGCGCGAACAGGCCGCCGCCGAACCGCGCAAGAACGTGGCAGTCGATTACGAGATCGGCGATTCGGTCAAGGTCAACGCCGGCCCGTTCGCCTCGTTCAACGGCACGGTGGAAGAACTCGATTTCGAAAAGCAGCGCGTGAAGGTGGCCGTGTCGATCTTCGGCCGCGCCACGCCGGTCGAACTGGCGTTTGAGGAAGTCGAACTGGTCAAGTAATTCCACGGACGCGCCGGCAGGCCGGACCGGCGCGCTTTCGCCGCGCGCTGGCCGCTGACCGGAGAGTCCGTTGCTGACCACCCTGATCCTCGCGCTGGCGGCAGCATCCGCGCCGGTCGCGGAAAGCGCCGCACCACGCCGGCCTGCCCCCGTTCCCGCTTCCGCCGCCAAAGCGCCCGGGGAACTGGCCAGAGAACTTGAACGCCTGCTGGTCTCGCCCCGGTTCGCCGCCGCGCGGGAGGCGTTGCGCGCGGATCATGCCCGGCTGGTCGACGATATCGTCACCCTGACCGAAATTCCCGCGCCGCCGTTCGGCGAGGAGGCGCGCGGCCACGCCATGGCCGCGATGATGCGCGCGGGCGGCCTGCCCGATGCGGCAATCGACGGCATCGGCAACGTCATCGCCACGCGCCGGGGCACGACGCCCGCGCTTGCGCCGCTGATCGTGGCCGCGCATCTCGATACCGTGTTCCCGGCCGGCACCGACGTGAAAGTCCGCCGCGAAGGCACCCGCCTGATGGCGCCCGGCATCGGCGACGATACTCTGGGCCTGGCGGTGATGCTGGCGATGGTCCGCGCCATGGACAAGGCCGGCATCCGCACCGAACGCGATATCGTGTTCATCGCCAACGTGGGCGAGGAAGGGCCGGGCGATCTGCGCGGGATGCGCCATTTCTTCGCGCAGGACCCGCGCGCGAAACAGGCGGCCGGGTTCATCACCATCGATGGCGCGGGCGCGGGCTGGATCACCACGCGCGGAGTGGGATCGCGGCGCTGGCGCCTGGTGTTCGACGGACCGGGCGGGCACAGCTTCGACAAGTTCGGCATCGTCAACCCGCTGGCGGCGCTGGCGCGCACCGTGACCGGGCTTTACGGCATCCCTGTGCCCGCGCAGCCGCGCACCACTTATTCCGCCAGCGTCGTGGGTGGCGGCACCTCGGTCAACACGATCCCGGCGCAAGTCTTCCTCGATGTCGACATCCGCTCCGAATCGCCGGCGGAAATCGACCGCATCGATACCGCGCTCCATGCCATCGCCACGGCGGCGGTGGACGAGGAGAACCGCGCCCGATCGACCGACGGCGGCCGGATCGCCGTGACCTTCAAGCCGATCGGCAATCGCCCCGCCGGCACCACGCCCGAAACCGCGCCGCTTGCGGTGATCGCGGCAACGGCGGCGCGGGCGGAGGGGTTCGCGCCGCACTTCGAGCCCCTGTCGACCGATGCCAACGTGCCGATGAACCTCGGGATTCCGGCCATCGCCATTGGCGCGGGCGGTGATGGCGGCGGTGCGCACGCGCCGAGCGAATGGATCGACGTGGCCGAAGACGCCAGCGTGCGCGGCGCGGCGGCTGCCATGGCGACGGTGCTGGGGGCCGCCAACGCGCTGCCGTGAAGCGCGGCATGCCGCGTCCCCACCCCGAATCCCCTTGCATTTCGCGCCATTTGCGCTAGGTGCGCGCGCTTCCGGGCATCCGGAAATCCGTGCGGAAGAGGGTTCGCCCTCGTCTGACCGCTCACTCTGAGGAGCCGGAACTTCCGGTCTCCGACAGGAAGAAAGGAGGCCAGCAATGGCCAAGAAAATCGAAGGTTACATCAAGCTGCAGGTCGCCGCCGGCGATGCCAAGCCTGCACCGCCGATCGGCCCGGCCCTGGGCCAGCGCGGCGTGAACATCATGGAATTCTGCAAGCAGTTCAACGCTGCCACGCAGGAACTCGAAAAGGGCATGCCGCTTCCGACCATCATCACGGTCTATGCGGATCGCTCGTTCACGTTCGTCACCAAGACGCCGCCGGCAACCTACCTGATCAAGAAGGCCATCGGTCTCAAGTCCGGCTCGAAGACGCCGGGCAAGGAATCGGCCGGCACGATCAAGCGCTCGCAGCTCGCCGAAATCGCCCAGGCCAAGATGCAGGACCTGAACGCGAACGACATCGACGCGGCGACGAAGATCATTGAAGGCTCCGCGCGCGCGATGGGCCTGCAGGTTGTGGAGGGCTGATCCCATGGTGAACCTGACCAAGAAGCAGAAGTCGCTCACGGAAAAGCTGGGCGACAACCAGAAGCTCTATGGCGTTGACGAAGCGATCCAGCTTCTCAAGGACCTCCAGAGCGCCAAGTTCGACCAGACGCTCGAAGTCGCGCTGAACCTCGGCGTCGATCCGCGCCACGCCGACCAGATGGTTCGTGGCATGGTCACGCTGCCCTCGGGCACCGGCAAGGACGTGAAGGTCGCCGTGTTCGCCCGTGGCGACAAGGCCGAAGCCGCTCTCGCCGCCGGCGCCGACAAGGTGGGTGCGGAAGACCTGCTCGAAGACATGCAGGCCGGCAACCTCGACTACGGTCGCGTCATCGCCACGCCCGACATGATGGGCATCGTCGGCCGCCTCGGCAAGGTGCTCGGCCCCAAGGGCCTGATGCCGAACCCGAAGCTCGGCACCGTCACGCCGAACGTTGCCGAAGCGGTCAAGGCTGCCAAGGGCGGCCAGATCGAATTCCGCGTCGAAAAGGCCGGCATCATCCACGGCGGCATCGGCAAGCTCTCGTTCTCGAACGAAGCGCTGCGCGCCAACTTCGACGCGTTCGTCGATGCGATCGTCAAGGCGAAGCCGGCTGGCGCCAAGGGCAAGTACGTCCGCAAGGTCGGCCTGTCCTCGTCGATGGGCCCGGGCCTCAAGATCGACGTCGCGCAGGTGCACGGCGGCTGATTTCCGGCCGATCCTGACCAATCGCGAAAAAGGCCGGGGGGCACGTCTCCCCGGCCTTTTTTCGTGGCGATCATAGTATCCGCCACCGATGGCGCGCTGCCCACCCCCAACCCCTCCCGCAAGCGGGAGGGGAGCGAGACTTGCGTCGCCGCAGACGGCGTTAGTCGCAGCGGGGTGGGCCGCCTGCGCGTTACATTGGCAAACGACGCCACGGCTTTTTTCGCAAGCGCGCTATCCTTGCCGGCGGCGCTGGTGCAGGAGGCGCGCATGGCCGACGATCCGCTTCGCAGCAATCCGCCTTCCGACCCGGCCGGCAATCCCGTGCGGCGCGCCCGCGCCATGGTGGAGGCTGAAGTACCCCCTGCCCGGCGCGGCCCCGGCTGGGACCGGCACTGGCGCGAACTGGAAGCCTATGTCGAGGCGCAGGCGGGCGTCTGGACCGGCGCCGGGGAAGATCCGTTCGCCCGGGACGATTGATCTTTCGGCAGATTGACCGGCTGACCGCCCCCGCTCTAACGCGCGCTATCGCGAATCGCGCGATGCGGGAGGGGCCGCGCGTTGGGGATCACACTGTCCGGAAGGACCAGGCCGCTGTGGCGGCGAGCGTCCACCGCCTCCATGGCTATCGCGATGACGGCGTCCGTGACGGCACCCGCACGCGCGGCGGAAGCGGATGACGGTCTGCGCGTAACCGGCAACGTGCGCTTGCGCGTGGAGGCGATCGACGGTCAGGCGCGCCCCGGCTTCGACAGCAGCGATACGCTGGTCAACCTGCGCACGCAGGTGCTGGCGCAATATCGCAGCGGGTCGTTTCGCGTGGTCACCGAAATCCACGACAGCCGCGTGTGGAACGCCGATCCGGGCACCCCCGTGACCACCAGCGAAGTGAACACGCTGGAACCGGTGCAGGCCTTCGTCGGCTACGATCTGGGGCCTGTACTGGGGCCGGGCACCAAGGTTTCGGTGCAGGGCGGGCGCTTCACCCTGGCGCTGGGATCGCGCCGACTGATCGCGGCCGACGAATACCGCAACACGGTCAACAGCAATACCGGCGTGCGCGTGGACATCGCCGGGCGGCGCGGCTTGCAGGCCACGCTGATCTATGCCCTGCCGGCGATGCGCCTGCCCGACGATGCGGCATCGCTGCGCAGCGGCAAGGTGGAGCTGGACCGCGAAAGCTTCGACGCGGTGCTGTGGGGCGGGATCGTCAGCCGCTCCGTCTCGCGCGCGGGCGCGGCGGTCCCGGTCACGGCTGAGCTGGGCTTCTTCCATTTCGGCGAACGCGACGCCCCCGGCCGTCCTACCCGCGACCGGTCGCTGAGCACGGCGAGCGCGCGCGCGATCGCCGATCCGCGCCCCGGCCATGCCGATGGCGAGGCGGAGGTGATGGTCCAGTGGGGGCACACCCGCACCTCGCTGGCCGCCACCGCGCCCGAATTGCCGGTGCGCGCCACGTTCTTCCATGCCGATGCGGGTTACACGTTCGCCGGCCCGTGGCGCCCGCGCCTGTCGATCGAGTTCGACTATGCCAGCGGCGCGGGCAGTGGTGGCCGCTATGGCCGTTTCGATACGCTGTTCGGGATGCGGCGCGGCGATTTCGCGCCTTCAGGCATCTACAACGCGGTCACGCGCGCCAATATAATGACGCCCGGAATCCGGCTGGAAACCGCGTCCGACCGGCGGCTGGACCTGCTGGCGACCTATCATCCGATGTGGCTGGCCGACTCGCGCGACAGTTTCGCCACCACTGGCGTGCGCGATGCCAGCGGCCGGTCGGGCTCCTTCGCCGGGCACCAGTTCGACGCGCGGCTGCGCTACTGGCTGCTGCCGCGCCATCTGCGGCTGGAACTGGATGGCGTGCTGCTGGCCAAGGGCCGCTTTCTGACCGACGCGCCCAACGCGCCGCCGGGGCGGACCACGCGCTACGTCTCGTTCAACCTCAGCGCGCTGTTCTGACCGGCGCCAGATTGGCGCGGGTGTAGCATTCCACGACCAGGCTGATCGCGGTTCCCCCACCCAGACGCAAGACCGCGCGGTGCGACAGGACCGTACCGGCAGGGCATTCCGCCGCCCGCCCACGCCGCGCCTCCAGCCGTTCGCGCCGGAACCCGAGCGGCATGACGACTTTGCCGAACGGCATGTCGGTCGTCTCCAGCGTGCGGTTCATCGCGGGCGTCAGCCGCGCCGGCACGTACCAGTTGCGCGCATCGGACAGCACGGTTCCACCACAGGCCAGGCGGACATGGCGATAGGCGACCGGCTCGTCCGCCGTCACCCCCAGCGCCTTGCGCACGGCGGGCGATGGCGCATCGCGCGCATCCCGGTCCGCCATGGCGCGGATCGTCGCCGGTTGCGCGATACCGCGCGCCGCGCACCATTCGCCCAGCGCCTGCGTCGCGCTGTCGCGCGCGGCCAGCGTGGCTTCGAAACGGTGCAGCGTGGGGGAGCATCCCGCCATCGACGCCGCCGCCAGCACGGCCACGGCGCCCGCGCGGCGAACGGTCAAATGCCGCCTGCCACCGCTTCCCGCCCGGTCGCTTCCAGCCCGGCGATCAGCGCCGCCGCGCAGGCTTCGAGCTGCGCGGTATCGGTCGACCGGATCACGAAGTTCGCGCCCACCCGGCCTTCGCGGAAGAACGGATAGCTGCCGATCTGGCACCCGTCGAACGCTCTATCGGTCTTGCTGAGAAGCTCGGCGATCTCGCTTTCGGGAACCCAGCAGCCGATCGTTGCCGATTGCAGCGGCAGCCCGCCTTCCAGCGTGCCCGTCAGCCCGTCGAGCATCTGCGCGGTGATGTGCGGCACCCCGGCCATCAGGAACACGTTGCCGATGCGGATGCCCGGCGCGCCCGACATGCGGTTCTCGATCAGGTTCGCCCCCGCCGGCACGCGCGCCATGCGCAGCCGGCCCTCGTTCAGCCCGCCGCGGGTGGCGTAATAATCCTCCAGCACCTTGCGCGCATCGGGGTGGATTTCCACGTCCACGCCCAGCGCCTGCGCCACCGCGTCCACGGTGATGTCGTCGTGCGTGGGGCCGATGCCGCCGGTGGTGAACAGATAGTCGTTGCGCGCGCGCAGCGTGTTCACCGCCTCCACGATCGCATCCATCACATCGGGCACCACGCGCACTTCGCGCAGGCGAATGCCCTGCACGCCCAGCCAGGTGGCGATCTGCGCGATGTTCTTGTCCTGCGTGCGGCCAGACAGGATTTCGTCGCCGATCACGATCAGCGCGGCGGTCCAGATGCGGGTTTCGTTGGTCATCGGGAAGAACCGATACCGCAAACCCGCGCCAGTGCAAGCGTGCCCCGGCCGCGATGCCCCAAAGGCCGCGCGGGTCCGGAGCCGACGATCGCTATTCGGCCGCTTCGAGCTGGGGCTGCGCCTGCGCCGCCGGCTGCGCGCGGCCGAGCGCCAGGATGCCGTCCTCGATCGGCGAGGCCTTCATCCACGCCTTGTCGTAAACGTAATCCTGGTTGAGCCGCCAGGGCAGCGCGGCCGCGCTCTTGGGCATGATAGTCAGCGCGCGCTGGAGATAGCCCGACGAGAAATCGAACACGTTGTCCTCGACCAGCCCGTGATCGGCCGCCAGCACCGGCGTCGCCACGTGCGCGCTCTTTGCCTTCATCGTGTTGAGCAAACGGCAGGCGTAATCGGAAATGAGGTCCGCGCGCAGCGTCCACGAGGCGTTGAGATAGCCGAACACCGCCACCAGGTTGGGCACATTCGAGAACATGCAGCCCTTGTAGTAGAAATGGTCGGCGAAGTTCATCGGCACGCCATCAAGGCTCAGCGCGATCTTGCCGCCCATGGTCAGGCGCAGGCCGGTGGCCGTGATGATCACGTCGGCATCGAGATGGCGGCCGGACTTGAGCTGGATGCCGGTGGCGTCGAAGCGGTCGATGTGATCGGTCACGATATCGGCCTTGCCCGCCTTGATCGCCTCGAACATGTCGGCATCGGGCACCAGGCACAGGCGCTGGTCCCACGGATCGTAGGGCGGGGTGAAGGTCTTGGCATCGTACTTGTCGCCGAGCGCCGCCTTGATCTTCTTGGTCAGGTAGTCCTTGACCTTTTCCGGCTGGCTGCGGGCGCGCTTGAACACCAGGTTCTGCAGCCGCACGTTCTTGAAGCGGGTGATCGCATAGGCGACCTTTTCCGGCAGGATGCGGCGCAACGCGTTGGCCAGGGCATCGCGCGCAGGGCGGATCGCGTACCACGTCGGCGTGCGCTGCAGCATGGTGACGTGCGCGGCCTTGTGCGTCATCGACGGCACGATCGTCACCGCCGTCGCGCCCGAACCGATCACCACCACGCGCTTGCCCGCGTAATCGAGATCGCGCGGCCAGAACTGCGGATGGATGATCGTGCCCCTGAAGTCCTCGCGGCCGGCGAACTGCGCATCATGCGGGGTGTCGTAATCGTAATAGCCCGAACCCAGGTACAGCAGCCGGGCGGTCACGCTCCGGCGGGTGCCCGCCTCGTCCTCGGTCTTCACCGTCCACAGCGCCCGCGCGCTGTCCCAGTCGGCGGACAGCACCTTGGTGCCGAAGCGGATATGCCGGCGGATGCCGCGCTCGTCGGCGATGCGGTTCAGGTAGTCGAGGATGGCCGGGCCATCCGCGATCGATTTCTCGTGCTTCCACGGTTCGAAGATGAAGCCCAGCGTGTGCATGTCGCTGTCGGAACGGATGCCGGGGTAGCGGAACAGATCCCAGGTGCCGCCGATCTGTTCGCGCCGCTCGAGGATGGCATAGCTGCTGCCGGGGCACATCATCTGCATGTGCGCGGCCATGCCGATGCCCGAAAGGCCGGCACCGACGATCGCCACGTCGACGTCCGGCGTCGCGCTGGTCGCCGGTCTTTCCGTCTGCCCTTCCGGCTTCAACGCGGCTGCACCCATGATTCCAAACCCCTCCAGTTTCTGATTGCAACCGAACCTATCGCAATCCCCGCGAATTGCCAGCCCGATTCGCGCCTTCAGCGGCTTGCCGACTCGGCCCGCCGCGATGGACCAGCCCGGGGCGATTGCGCGCGACTGCGGGCTTTGCCACAAGCAGGCCCATGCCGATCATTGCGTCCCGCCGCTACAGCCAGGGCCAGGCCCACGAAGTCGACATCGTGCTCGATGGCGTGCCACGCGCGCCGCTGCCGCCCCAGACGTTCGACTGGATCGGCCTGTGCGAACCGACCGTGGAGGAGATGGAGCGGGTGCGCCGGCAATACGGGCTGCATCCGCTGGCGGTGGAAGATGCGCTCAATCCGCGCCAGCTGCCCAAGGTGGAGGCCTACGGAAAGCAGCTGTTCGCAGTGGCGCGCACGGCAAGCCTGCACGATGGCGAGATCATCTCCTATGGCCAGACCGCGTTCTTCCTGGGGGCCGACTTCATCATCTCGGTGCGCTTCGGCAGCACGCGCGCGCACCTGACGCTGCGCCAGGAACTGGAGGCCAGCGCCGAACGGCTCGCCGAAGGGCCGGACTACGTGCTGCACGCCATTCTCGATTTTATCGTCGATGGCTACCAGCCGATCACCGATGGGCTGGAAGACGTGGCGCAGGACATGGAGGAGGCGGCGATCGAAACCTTCCCCGGCCCGGCCACGATCCGCCGCATTTTCCGCCTGCGCCGCCAGTTGCGCCGGTTCGAACGGGTGATCGGGCCGATGCAGGAAATGTGCGCGCGGCTGGTCGAGGCGGACCTGCCGACGATCGATCCGGCGGCGCGCATCTGGTTCCGCGATGTGCTGGACCATGTGCACCGTGCGCTGACGCGGGTGCGCGGCGTCAAGGAAACGCTGGCGGCGATCGTCGAGACCGCCAGCCTGCTGGAACAGCACCGCCAGGGCGAGATGACCCGCCAGCTCGCCGCCTGGGCCGCGATCCTGGCGGTGCCCACCGCGATTGCCGGCATCTATGGCATGAACTTCGAATATATCCCCGAGCTGAAATGGCGCTTCGGCTATTTCCTGGTCTGGAGCGTGATCCTCTCGGTCTGCGGCGGGCTCTGGTATCGTTTCAAGCGGATCGGCTGGCTGTGATTTTCAGAATGCTGCATTCTTTTTCACTATGCTGAAAATATCGATCAGGAAAAGACGATCTGCGCGCTGCTACCGAGAGGGTGGTCCCACCCCCAGCCCCTCCCGCAAGCGGGAGGGGAGCGAGACTTGCGCCGCCGCAGGAGGCGTTAGTCGCAGCGGGGTGGGCTTCCCACGCGCCGCATTTGCTGACGTACCAAAAAAAGGCCGCCGCCCCGATGAGGGGGCAGGCGGCAGGCTCATGCATGCGGAAAAAGTCCGATCGTCAGGCGGTCAGAAGGCAACGGTGCCCGAAACCACCACCGCCGCGCCGGCGATCGAGGAGCCGTTCTTGGTCTGCGAGAAGTTCGGCTGGAGGTAGAGCGCTTCCTTGTTGCTGATGTCGGTATCGACATAGGCCACGCCCAGCACCACCGGGCCGACCGCCACATCGGCGCCCAGCATCCAGTCGGCATACTTGCCCGTGGGCGCGACCGAGGTGCCGTTGGGACCAAGGCCGGCGTTGCCGTCCGAATAGCCGACATGCGCCTTCAGCGTGACCGGGGTGTTGGGGATCGCCGCGCTGGCGTCGGTCCAGACGTAGAGGTTGTCCGACTTGGCGCCCGGCGCATCGGGCACGCCGGTGGCGTAGGACGCCCCGCTCAGATACCAGCGGCCCAGCGATTCCTGCTTGGGCGCATAGGCAACGCCCGCCAGCAGGCTGACCGGGCCGACGGTGCCCGAAAGCTTGACGTAAGGCTCGGCGAAGTCGGTCTTGTCCGCGCCGCCCGGATACATGTACCAGGTCAGGCCCACGTCCACCGTGACGCCACCGATCGGCATCTTGTAGCCGCCGTAGATGTCCAGTTCGGTGTTGGAACCGCCGAAGGTGCCCCAGCCCGAAAGGTTGGAGGCCCAAGTGCCGACATAGAGGCCGCTTTCGTGCGACACGGTCAGACCGGCCTGCACGGCCAGCGCGCGGTCACTCTGCGACACGCCACGGAAGCGATAGTCCGAAACGATGGCGGCAGACCCGGAAACGGTAATGGGCTTGGGGGCTTCCTGGGCCAGCGCGGGGACCGAGAAAGCAAGCGCGGCAACCGCCGCCGCGACACGATAGAACATTGGAACGTCCTCCCTGGACTTGTCTTGGGAACGTTCCGCCTGCGTCCGCCGCGCGCTGCCACTCTGTCTGGTGTGGGGCCGCTTCACGCCGGAAACGTTGGGATAGGCAGCCATTTTTGCCCCCATTTTGCCTTCGTGTAAGGAAACATTGCTGGCTCGCGCGCCGCCGCGCCGGTGGACAATATGGCACGTTCATATTGAGAGAGGCGGGCAACTCTCCTAGTGCGCGCGACGAGCACCGCGCGCAGACCGCGATTCGCTCCAGGGACAGAACTTTTTACGGAAGCGATAGCGATGTTCGGCTGGTTCCAGCGCCTCCTGCCCAAGTCCGGCGATTTCTTCGACATGTTCGAACGCCACGCCGCAACGCTCGTGGCCGCCGCCGAGGCGCTCTCGCGCCTGACCCGTTCGGAAGGCAATGCGGCGGAATACATCGCCACGATCCGCAAGCGCGAGCACGAGGCGGACGATATCATCCGCGAAGTGCTCTACACCGTGCGCCGCACGTTCCTGACGCCGTTCGATCGCGGCGCGATCACCTCGCTGATCGCCGCCATGGACGATACGATCGACGAAATGCAGGCCGCCGCATCGGCCATCGAGCTTTACGAAGTCGCGAAGTTCGAGCCGGAAATGCAGGCCATGGCCGACAAGATCGTCGAAGCCTGCGACCTCATCGCGGAAGCGATGCCGCTGCTGCGCGACGTGGAACGCAACGGCGCGCGCCTGCACCAGTTGACGGAGCGCATCGTCAAGCTGGAAGGCGCAGTGGACCTTGTTCACCAGGCGGGGCTGAAGGCCAACTTCATCACCCGGCGCGGCGATGGCGATCTGGTCGCCTTCATCGTCTCGCGCGAAATATACAAGCACCTCGAAAAGATCGCCGACGCGTTCGAGGATGTCGCGAACGAGATCGACGCCCTCGTCATCGACCACGCCTGATCGGCCGGCCGGGAACGCGCACCATGCACGAAATCGCCTTTCCGCTGCTGGTCGGCCTCATCGCGCTGGCGCTGGCCTTCGATTTCCTCAACGGGTTGCATGACGCGGCCAACTCCATCGCCACGGTGGTTTCCACGCGGCTGCTTTCGCCGGTACAGGCGGTTCTGTTCGCCGCCGTCGGCAATTTCGTGGCCTACTGGATGGTGGGCCTGCACGTCGCCGAAACGGTGGGCAAGGGCATCATCGACAAGGACGTGGTGACGCCGGCGGTGGTGTTCGGCGCGCTGATCGGCGCGATGTTCTGGAACGTGCTGACCTGGGTGAAGGGCATTCCCTCCTCGTCCAGCCACGCGCTGATCGGCGGCCTGCTGGGCGCGGGCATCATGCATGGCGGGTTCGGCGCAGTGGAAAGCTCGGGCACCAGCAAGACGATCGTCGCGATCTTCCTGTCGCCGATGATCGGCTTCGCGCTGGCCATGCTGATGGTGCTGATCACCAGCTGGCTGTTCCGCGGATACCAGCCGCGCCGGGCGGAGCGCGTGTTCAAGTCGCTCCACCTGGTCAGCAGCGCGGCCTATTCGATCAGCCACGGCGGCAACGACGCGCAGAAGACGATGGGGATCATCGCGGTGCTGCTCTATTCCACGGGCACGCTGAAAGGCGAATTCCACGTGCCCGAATGGGTCGTGATCGCCTGCTACGCCGCGATTTCGCTGGGCACGCTCTCGGGCGGCTGGAAGATCATCCAGACGATGGGCAGCAAACTGACCCAGCTCAATCATCACACCGGCTTCTGCGCCTCCACCGCCGGCTCGATCGTGGTGTTCGGCGCCAGTGCCATGGGCATTCCGGTCTCGACCACGCACGCCATCACCGGCTCCGTCGTCGGCACCGGCGCGGCCCGCCGCGCCAGCGCGGTGCGCTGGGGCGTGGCGACGCGCGTGGTCGTGGCGTGGTTCATCACCATTCCCGCCAGCGCCGCCGTGGGCGCCGCGTTCTACCTGCTCACCCGCCTGTTCTGAACGGCGGGCTGTTCTGAGCATAGGCCCGTTCGGGCTTTGACAGCCGGCTTCCCGCGCGACACTCTGCGTCGGTGCGCGGTTTGGCGCGCGGCAACAGGGGCACGGAGCATATGGCGGTTCGCGCAGGTTTTCGCGCACTGATGGCAGGCGCGGGGCTGGCGGCCACGGCCCTTTCCCCGCTTGCCACCCCCGCCCGCGCCGCGACCCCGGCGGAAAAGATCGCGGCGATGGACGACGCCGCGCTGTTCGACCGGTTCGGCAAGGAAGTGGTCAAGCTCGGCAAGCCTTCGGTCTGCGAGGCCGTGCCCTATACCGACGAGATGGCGCGGCGGCGTCCGGCGCAGCGGCTGATGGCCATTGCCGCGCTGCTCCGTTCCAACTGCGCGCTGTTCCAGGACCGCTATCCCGATGCGCTGCGCGAGGGGGAGGAGGCCGAAGGGCTGGGGTTCGGCCGCGACGGGGACGAGTTGCGCGTGCTGGTCGATTTCCTCACCATGCAGGCCGCCCTGCGCGCGGGCAACGGCGATGCCTATGCCGAGCACCTTGGCCATGTCGCGGCGCGCGGCAACGCCGCGGAGTTCGCCGGCCTGCAGCGGCCCGCCGTCTTCGTCGGCCTGCGCACGGCCGCCATCGGCAACGAGGATCGCGCGGTGCTGGCGCTGGCCCGGTCGCCGGCGTTTCCGTCTCTCACCCCCGAGATGCGCGGCTCCGTGGCGGCCAAGGCGCTGCGGCCGGCACTGGCGGCGGACGATCGCGCCGTTGCGGACATGCTGGTGGGCGAGCTGCGCTTCCCGAAGACCGCCCTCGGTATGCTGGTGGATCGCGATTACGAAAGCGGCTGGCCCATGCTGGCCCTTCGCGTCGGCCCTCATGCGCAGACGATGCTGCAGCAAGGCGTGGAGACCGCCACCGCCGATCTCGCCAAGGCGCCGGAAGACCGCACGGTGCTGTCGCGCCTGGTCGGTGCGCTGGTCGATGCCGGCCGGTTCGACGAGGCGATTGCGGCGGCGCAGCGGATCGATCACACCGACAAGGGGCTGCGCAAGGCGGGCGAGTACGACGGCTGGATCATCAATGCCGAGGTCCAGGCGCTCGACGCGCTGGGCCGCACGGCCGAGGCGGACGCGCTGTTTGACCGGCTGACCGCCCTGCCCTGGCGCGAGCGCGGCTGGATGGTCAATTTCGCCATCAACCGCGCCGAACGGCTGGTGCGCCACGGGGCGTGGGACCGGGCGGTGCTGGCGTCCGCGCTCGCCACCGAAGTCGCCAACGCGCAGGGTTCGCCCTATGCCCGGCTGTCCGCATCGGCGCAACGCCTCTGCGCGACGCACCACGCGCAGCCCGGTCAGGACCAGCGCCTTCTGCGCGAGGCGATCTACGCCCATTGGCAGGACTCGGTTGATGCGGCGGTACAGGCGGCGCAGTGCCTGGGCGATGATGCGGCGGGACGGCAGTTCCTGAAGGACGGCCTCGCCGATGCGAAGATGCGTTCCGACGTGCTCGCGCTGCTCCAGCCGGAAGGCGTGGATATCGTGAGCGATCCGGCCAACACCGCGCCCCACGCGCGCGCGCTGATGGAGACCGACGCCGATCTGCGCGCGGCCTACGATCGCGCCGGCCGCGATCTTCCGGAAGACCTGCGGCCGGCGCGGCGCTGACACCGAAAGTTCGCGCCCCCGGGGGGGAGGCATAAAAAGGGCGTGGGATTTCCGGGCATTGCCCCTTGGCAAAGCCTGCCGCGATGGCAGGATGCAGCCTTGTCCATTTCGGCCTGATCTGTTTTAGGGGAGAACCTGTTCCATGCTCCGTCGTCCCGCCCTGTTCGGCGCCACCGCGCTCTGCGCGCTCCTCGCCACGCCCCTGCCCGCGCTGGCCGGGCCGGCGGAGGACGCCGCCGTCGCGCGGATCATCGACGAAGGCATGAACCGCAGCGCGGTGATGACCACCGCCAGCCATCTGATGGACGGCATCGGCCCGCGCCTCACCAATTCGGAAAACCACCGCAAGGCGGAACGCTGGGCGATGGACGTGCTGCGCGGCTATGGCCTGGCCAATATCCATGCCGAACCGTTCAACTTCGGGCTGGGCTGGAACGCCGACGGCTGGTCCGCCGCGATGGTCTCGCCCCGCCCGCTCGCGCTCACCGCAATTCCGGTGGCGTGGTCGCCGCCGACCACGGGCGCGGTGCGCGCGCCGGTGATCGTCGCGCCGATGAGCCGGGAAGAGAACTTCGCCGAATGGAAGGGCAAGCTCGCCGGCCGCATCGTGCTCGTCTCGCTGCCGGGCGCGACCAGCGAATCCAAGGACCCGGTGTTCAAGCGCTACAGCGATGCCGAGATCGGCGAATTCGACAAGTTCGACCAGCCGCGCTTCGATCCCGAAGCCGCCGCGCTGCAGATCCGCAACCGCAGCTTCCTGCGCAAGCTGACGGAATTCCTCAAGGCCGAAGGCGCGCTCGCGCTGGTGCGCATGAGCTATCGCGATGGCAAGCTGGTCCATGGCGAAGGCTATGACTTCGTGCCCGGCAAGACGCTGGCCGTACCGGCGATGGAACTGGCGCAGGAGGATTACCGCCGCCTCGTCCGCCTGGCGAAGACCGGGGCCGCGCCCGAAATCGAACTGAACATCGAGGCGCGCTTCGACGACAAGAACCTGATGGCGGAGAACGTCATCGCCGAAATCCCGGGCACCGATCCCAAGGCGGGCTATGTCATGGCCGGCGCGCATTTCGACAGCTGGATCGCGGGCGATGGCGCCAACGACAACGGTGCCGGCAGCGTGGCGGTGATCGAGGCCGCGCGGCTGATCGCCAAGCTGGGCATCCGGCCCCGGCGCACGATCCGCTTCGCGCTGTGGAGCGGGGAGGAGCAGGGCCTGCTCGGCTCGCGCGCCTATATCGAACAGCACCTTGCCTCGCGCCCGGTCGATCCCGCGCTGACGGGCATTGAATCCTACGTGGCGTGGCGCAACGCCTTCCCGATCACGCCGAAGGCCGAATACACGGCGCTGAAAGCCTATTTCAACATGGACAACGGATCGGGCCGGTTCCGCGGCATCTATGCCGAGGGCAACCTGGGCGCGGGCGCGATCCTGGGCGACTGGCTGGCCCCGTTCAAGGCGATGGGCGCGGGCCGCGTTGTCGCGGAGAAGACCGGCGGAACCGACCACGTCTATCTCCAGTCGATCGGCCTGCCCGGCTATCAGTTCATCCAGGACCCGCTCGACTACGACAGCCGCGTCCACCATTCCAGCATCGACACGCTGGACCACATGCGCGCGGACGACATGCGGCAAGCCTCGGTGATCCTGGCAGGGATGCTGTGGCAGGCGGCCAACAGCGACAAGGAACTGCCGCGCAGCCCGCTGCCCACGCAGCCCGCGCCGACCGATCCGTTCAAGGTGGCGGACCCGAACCAGTAGGAGCGGGAGATCGCTTCAGGCGATCACACCATAGAGGTCGTGCGCGTCGGCATCCTCGATCCGCACCTGCGCGAAATCGCCCGGCTTCAGCGTGGCGGGCACGTTGCGCAGATAGACCGCGCCGTCGATTTCCGGGGCATCCGCCTGGCTGCGCGCGGTCGCGCCCAGATCGCCGTCCTCATCCGGCTCGCCCACCTCGTCCACGATCACCTGGATCGTGCGGCCGACCTTGGCGGCGAGCCTGGCCGCGCTGATCGCCTCGGTCTTTTCCATCAGCCGGGCGTAGCGTTCTTCCTTGACCTCCTCCGGCACCGGATCAGGCAGGTGGTTGGCGCTGGCGCCATCCACCGGTTCGAAGCGGAAGCCCCCCACGCGGTCGAGCTGCGCCTCGTCCAGCCAATCGAGCAGGTACTGGAAGTCCGCCTCGGTCTCGCCGGGGAAGCCGACCACGAAGCTCGAGCGGATGGCAAGATCGGGCGCGATGTCACGCCATGCCCTGATGCGCTCGAGCACCTTCGCTTCGTTGGCGGGGCGCTTCATCGCCTTGAGCACACTGGGCGCGGCATGCTGGAACGGAATGTCGAGATAGGGCGTCACCAGCCCTTCGGCCATCAGCGGAATCACCGCGTCGACGTGGGGATAGGGGTACACGTAGTGCAGCCGCACCCACGGCACCTCGCCCTGCGGCGTGCGCAACTGGCCCAGCTCGCGCGCCAGGTCGGTCATGTGGGTGCGCACGGGATGCCCCTTCCACGCGCGCTCCTCGTGCCGCACGTCCACGCCGTAGGCCGAGGTATCCTGACTGATGACCAGCAGTTCCTTGGTCCCCGCCGCCACCAGCTTCTCCGCCTCGCGCAGCACGGCATCGATGCGCCGGCTGGCCAGCTTGCCGCGCAGCGACGGGATGATGCAGAATGCGCAGGCGTGGTTGCAGCCTTCGGAAATCTTGAGATAGCTGTAATGCCGCGGGGTCAGCTTGATCCCGCCCTGGTCGTCCAGCGCCTGCGGGATCAGGTCGATATACGGCCCCATGCTGGGCGGCGCGGCTTCGTGCACCGCTTCCACCACCGCCTCGTACTGGTGCGCGCCGGTCACGGCCAGCACGTCGGGGAACTTCGCCCGGATCAGCTCCGCCTCGTTGCCCATGCACCCGGTCACGATCACGCGGCCGTTCTCGGCGATCGCCTCACCGATCGCGGCCAGGCTTTCCTCCTTGGCCGAATCGAGGAAGCCGCACGTATTGACCAGCACCACGTCGGCCCCGGCATAGACCGCGCTCATGGCATAGCCATCGGCGCGCAGGCGCGTGAGAATGCGTTCGGAATCGACCAGCGCCTTGGGGCAGCCAAGGCTGATCATGCCGACGCGCGGCGGTTCGGGAAGCGTGAGCGGGGAATCCTGGGATGTCATGGCGACCGCGCCTTACGCGGATTCGCGCCGCCCGTCATCATGCGGCATCATCATTCGGCGTCATCAGCCATCATCGCAGCGCCCGCGAATTGCCAATGTGACGTCATCTCGCTACCGTCTCGCGAGGCGGGAAGCGAGGAAAGAGCAGAATGGGTCCGGTGAACTGGCTGGCGGTGTTTCTCGCTATGCTCGCCGCGCTGACGGTGACCGCAGTGTGGTATGGGCCGCTGTTCGGCCGCGCCAAGCTGGAGGAGGTCGGCCCTGGCGGCCTCGGCACCCGCACCGCACCCGCGCGCACGCTGGCGATCACGGCCGCGCTGCTGCTGGTGACGGCATCGATGATGGGGCACATGTTCGCGCGCGTCGGCCCCGAAACGCTGGCGGTGAAGCCCTGGCTCTATTTCATGATGTCGGGCGGCCTTGCCGGTGCCTTCGTGATCCCGTCGCTGTGGATCAGCTATACCCAGCAGCGGATTTCCACCCGCCTCGCGCTGATTGATGCCGGATTCTGGATGGTCGCCTACCTGGCGATGGGGCTGGTGTTCTTCGTGATCCGCTGATCGCCCGCGACCGTCAGGCGGCGGCCCCGCCGACGGCACCATCAGTAGGCGCGGTCGGCACGATTTCCACGATCATGTCGCCACGCGCCAGTTGCCTGCTTTCCGCTTCCCAGAAGCCATGGGCCTTGCCCCCGCGATAAATGCGCAAGCCCTGCCCGCCGGATGCCAGGCGGGTCAGCGGCTGGCCCACTTCCTCGTCGCGCACCGGCCGTTCGACAAGGTGGACGCGCCCGGAAATGGACGCGAGATCGGAAAGATAGCCGGCCGTGTGCTGCCCGTGCGCGGTGCCGGCCAGCAGTTGCCCGGTGAAGCGCACCGGATTGATAACATTGGTGGCCCCCGCCTGCTGCGCCAGCACTTCGTTGTCGGCGGCGCGAACCACAGTGCTGATCGGCACACCGGGCGCCAGATGCCGCGCCGTCAGCGTGATGAGGATCGAGGTATCGTCGCGCCCGGCGGAAATCAGGACCGCGCTGGCTCTGGCGATGCGCACGTCGATCAGCGTGGTGTCGCGGGTGGCATCGCCGGGCAGCACGTTGCACCCCATGCGTTCTGCTTCCGCCAGCCGCCCTTCCGCCCCGTCGACCACCACGATCGTCGCGGGATCGGTGCCGCGCGCGATCAGTTCGGCGACCGCCTCGGAACCCGATATGCCAAAGCCCAGCACCACGACGTGACCCGACAGGGCATTCTGGATCTGCGCCATGCGCCACCTCTCCCAGCTGCGCTTGATGATGAAGTTGTAGGCTGTGCCCACGAAGATGAAGATCACCGCCAGGCGGATCGGCGTGACGATCACCGTTTCGATCAGTCGTGCCCGATCGCTGACCGGCGCAATGTCGCCGAACCCGGTCGTGGTGATGGAAATCATGGTGAAATAGACCACGTCGAGGAAACTGACGTGTCCGTCATGGTTGTCGGCCAGCCCTTCGCGGTCGATCCAGTGGATCAGCACCACCAGCGCCAGCAGCGCGAAGGCGGCCGATAGCCGCAACGCGATATCGGCCCACACCGGAACCCGGATGAGCCGGCGCAGTGCCTGGTGCCCGACGGGCCTCACAACCGGACTGGCAGGTACACGACCGGATCGCGCGGATCGTTGTCGCGGCGCAGCTCGAAGTGCAGCGTCGGCCGCTTCGCCTCGCCACTCTTGCCGATGCTGGCGATCGCTTGCCGCGCCTTCACCACATCGCCCTCCTTCACCCGCACCTGGCCGAGATAGGCATAGGCGGTGGCCCAGCCCTGCCCGTGATCGATGACGATCAACTGACCGAAGCGTTCGGGCTCGTTGCCGGCGAAGATCACGGTGCCGGCACCGGCGGCGCGCACCGTCAGCCCGGCGTAGGCGGCCAGATCGATGCCCCGGTTGCGCTGGCCGGAAGCGACCGACCCCGATGGAACCGGCGTGCCGAAGCGGCTCAGCACCGCGCCCGATACCGGCCAGGACAGCGCAGGCGCGCCCGCCTCGCGCACATGCGGGGCCGGCGTGGGGCGCAAGGGCGGCGCCGGCCGCGGCGCTGGCGCGGGCCGGGGCGGCGCCTTGGGTGGCGTCGACGTCTGCGGAGCCGGCGTCGGCACGGGGGCCGGGCGCGACGGCACCGGCACCGGATCGGGCCGTTTCAGCACCTGCCCCACGCGGATGATATAGGGCGAAGGAATGCCGTTGGCCCGCCCCAGCGCTTCCATCGTCACGCCCATGCGCTGCGCGATGGCGCGGAAGGTATCGCCCGGCTGGACTTCGTAGGTCCAGGCGATGATCGGCGCGCCAGCCCCGGAGCCGGCGGCGTTCTGGGCGAACGATGGCGCGGCCGGCGCCGCCGCCAGCAGCAGCGCCGCGAATCCGGCGGCCGTTCGCCGCGCGCGCATCAGCCCTGCGGCACCAGCCGCGTCAGCCCGCCAAGGTAGGGGTGCAGCGCGGCGGGCAGGTCCACCGATCCATCGGCCTGCTGGCCGTTCTCCAGCACCGCCACCAGCGTGCGCCCGACCGCGAGGCCCGACCCGTTGAGCGTATGGACGAATTCGGTGCCCTTCTGCCCTTCCGGGCGATAGCGCGCGTTCATCCGCCGCGCTTGGAAATCGCCGCAGTTGGAGCACGAGGAAATCTCGCGATAGGCGCCCTGCCCCGGCAGCCAGACTTCGAGGTCATAGGTCTTGCGCGCGGTGAAGCCCATGTCGCCGGTGCACAGCAGCACCTTGCGATAGGGCAGTTCCAGCGCCTGCAGCACACCCTCGGCGCAGGCGGTCATGCGCTCGTGCTCGGCCTCCGAATCCTCGGGCCGGGTGATCGAGACCAGCTCCACCTTCTCGAACTGGTGCTGGCGGATGAACCCGCGCGTATCGCGCCCGGCCGCGCCGGCTTCCGAACGGAAGCACGGGGTCAGCGCGGTCATGCGGATCGGCAGCGCGGCCTCGGCCAGGATCTGCTCACGCACCGCGTTGGTCAGGCTGACTTCGGCGGTGGGGATCAGCCAGCGGCCGTCGGTGGTGCGGAACAGGTCTTCGGCGAACTTGGGCAGCTGACCGGTGCCGAACACCGCCTCGTCCTTCACCAGCAGCGGCGGGATGCATTCCAGATAGCCGTTCTCGCCGGTCTGCCGGTCCAGCATGAACTGCGCCAGCGCGCGGTGCAGCCGCGCCATCCCGCCCTTCAGGAACGTGAAGCGCGCGCCCGAAATCAGCGCGCCGGTTTCGAAATCGAGGCCCAGCGCGGGGCCGAGATCGGCATGTTCGCGCGGGGTAAAATCGAACGTGCGCGGCGTGCCCCAGCGGCTGACCTCGACGTTCTGCGCCTCGTCCTCGCCCGGCGGCACGTCGTCGGCCGGGCGGTTGGGCCATGCCGCCAGCGCATCGGCGAGCTGCGCGGTCAGCCGGCGCTCCTCATCCTCCAGCGCGGGCAGTTCGGTCTTCAGCGCGGCAACTTCGGCCTTCAGCGCCTCGGCCGTGTCCTTGTCGCCCTTGCCCATGGCCGCGCCGATCGCCTTCGACGCCTCGTTGCGGCGGGCCTGCGATTCCTGCATCCGCGTCGCCACATCGCGCCGCGCGCTGTCGAGCGCGAGGATGGACTGCGCCACCGGCTCCACGCCCCGGCGGGCAAGGGCGGCGTCAAAAGCGGCGGGGTTTTCGCGGATCAGGCGGATATCGTGCATGGTCCGGGGCTATGCCGTCTCGGCGCGGCCCTTGCAACCCGATCAGGAACAGGCCGATCGGGAAAAGGCCGGTCGGAGAAACGGGCCTATCACGGAAACGCGGACGCCTATCGCCGGGGGCAGGTGTTCACGCCGATCAGCGAATAGAGCGGGCAAACACGGAACAGCCCGGTCAGCAGCGGCACAAGGCCGATCCAGCCCCAGCCGGTTTTCGGCCCAACGAAGACCATCGCGATCAGCACCAGCCCCAGCACGACCCGCAGCACGCGATCGATGCCGCCCACGTTGAAGTTCAGCATGAAACCTCTCCTCCAGTTGCGGCGCCGTTCTGGACGCAGGGAGAAGCGCGGGCATTGATGCCCGTCAAAGCCGAAATGTCGTGAGGACCGGGGAAGTGGTGGGCGCGACAGGGATTGAACCTGTGACCCCACCCGTGTGAAGGGTGTGCTCTACCGCTGAGCTACGCGCCCACTTCCGTTGCGGAAGCGCGCCCTTAGACATCCGCGCGTCAATTGACAAGCGGGGAAAGCGGGATAGAGGCGTTTTCCCATGAACGACCACGCTTCCGACCAGACGCCCGAAACCGCAACCGGCACCCCGACCACTGGCGCGGACGTGCCGCCGGACCGGCTGGCCATCAACCCGCGCAGCGCGCATTTCGATGCCGACAAGCTGCGGCGCGGCGTGGGCATCCGCTTCAAGGGCACGGTGCGCACCAATGTCGAGGAATACTGCATTTCCGAAGGCTGGGTACGCGTGCAGGCGGGCAAGACGATGGACCGCAAGGGCAATCCGCTGACGCTCAAGCTCAGCGGCCCGGTCGAAGCCTGGTACGAGGATCTGGGCGAGGACGCGCCGGTCGCGAAAGCCTGATTTTCCGGGTTCGCTTGCGCGAACCCGATCATCCTCTACCCCGGCAGGAGCCGGCCCCGCTCCGCCGCCACGACTCCGGTCAGCCAGTCCTTGAACGCGCGCACGCGGGCAAGGTTGTGCGTGTCCTTGTGCGTCACGACCCAGAACGAGCGGGTGATGCGCCGTTCAGGCAGGATCGGCACCAGCGCGGGATCGCCATCGCCGATGAAGCAGGGCAGCACCCCGATGCCGGCCCCGGCAGCGATCATGCGGTATTGCGTGATGATCGACGAACTGCGCAGCGCGGCGGACAGATCGGGTTCGATCTCCGCCAGATAGCGCAGTTCCGGCGCAAACAGCAGATCAGGCACGTAGCCGACCAGCCGGTGCCGGGCGGTCAGATCCGCCGGGCGTTCGGGCGCGCCGTGCGCCGCAAGGTAGGCGGACGAGCCATAGAGCCGCAGCGCATAGTCCGAGAGCTTGCCCGCGATCACCGGCCCGGCGCGCGGACGCGAGAGCGTGACGGCAAGGTCCGCCTCGCGCTTGGACGGGCTGAGGAAGCCGGTGGAAGCGACGAGGTCCACCATCAGGCGCGGGTGCGCTTCGGTGAAGCCGTGGACGCGTGGCGCCACGAACCAGGTGCCGAAGCCTTCGGACAGGCTCACCCGCAGCAGGCCCGAAAGCCCGCCCGATACCGCCGCGCTTTCGGCGATGCGGCTGGCGGCCTGCTCCATCGCCTCAACATCGACGAGCATCGCCTCGCCCGCCTCGGTCAGCACCTGCCCTTCGCGCGTCTGTTCGAACAGCGTGGCGCCGACGCGCGCTTCCAGCCGGCGCAGGCGGCGGCCCATGGTGGTGGCGTCCACCCCCATGGCCGATGCCGCGCGCGCCAGCTGCCCGGCGCGGGCGATGGCGAGGAAGGCCTGATAGTCGTTCCAGTCGGATGGCTGCATGATTGCAGGTAGCACTCGCATAATCGCCAGTTGCCTGCAACTGGGTCCGGGGTGCAGGACAGCGCCGAGGTCACTTCGATCCCGTCAGGAAGAGGATTCGCGCAATGCGCCTGATCGATCATTTCATCGTCGGTGGTCCCGGCAGCACCCCCGCTCGCAAGAGCGACGTCTTCGACCCCAACAGCGGCGGCGTGCAGGCGCAGGTCGCGCTGGGCGACCAGGCGGTGCTCGATCGCGCCGTCGCCGCCGCGCAGGCCGCGCAGCCCGCCTGGGCCGCCACCAACCCGCAGCGCCGCGCCCGCGTGATGTTCCGCTTCAAGGAACTGGTCGAAGCGAACATGGACGAACTGGCCCGCCTGCTCTCGTCCGAGCACGGCAAGGTCATCGCGGATTCGAAGGGCGACATCCAGCGCGGCCTGGAAGTGGTGGAATTCGCCTGCGGCATCCCGCACGTGCTGAAGGGCGAATACACGCAAGGCGCCGGGCCGGGCATCGACGTCTATTCGATGCGCCAGCCGATCGGCATCGGTGCGGGCATCACCCCGTTCAACTTCCCGGCGATGATCCCGCTGTGGATGTCGGCCGTGGCCATCGCCTGCGGCAACGCCTTCATCATCAAGCCTTCGGAACGCGATCCGTCGGTGCCGGTGCGCCTGGCCGAACTGTTCCTGGAGGCCGGGCTGCCCGAAGGCATCTGCCAGGTGGTGCAGGGCGATAAGGAGATGGTCGACGCGATTCTCGATCATCCCGCGATCGGCGCGGTCAGCTTCGTCGGCTCGTCCGACATCGCGCACTACGTCTATAACCGGGGCGTGGCCGCCGGAAAGCGCGTGCAGGCGATGGGCGGGGCCAAGAACCACGGCATCGTCATGCCCGACGCCGATCTCGACCAGGTGGTGAACGATCTGGCCGGCGCCGCATTCGGTTCGGCGGGCGAACGCTGCATGGCGCTGCCGGTGGTGGTGCCGGTGGGCGAAGACACCGCCGAGCGCCTGAAGGCCAAGCTGATCCCGGCGATCGAGGCGCTCAAGGTTGGCGTCTCGACCGATCCCGACGCGCACTACGGCCCGGTGGTGACGCAGGCGCACAAGGAGAAGATCGAGGGCTGGATCGCGAAGTGCGTGGAGGAAGGCGGCGAACTGGTCGTCGACGGGCGCGGCTTCACGCTGCAGGGCCACGAGAACGGCTTCTTCGTCGGCCCGACGCTGATCGATCACGTCACCGCGGAGATGGACAGCTACCACAACGAGATCTTCGGCCCGGTGCTGCAGATCGTGCGCGCGAAGGACTTCGAGGAAGCGCTCGCGCTGCCCTCGAAGCACCAGTACGGCAACGGCGTCGCCCTGTTCACCCGCAACGGCCATGCCGCGCGCGAGTTCGCGGCGCGGGTCAATGTCGGCATGGTCGGCATCAACGTGCCGATCCCGGTGCCGGTGGCCTATCACACCTTTGGCGGCTGGAAGCGTTCGGCATTCGGCGATACCAACCAGCACGGCATGGAAGGCGTAAAGTTCTGGACCAAGGTCAAGACCGTGACCCAGCGCTGGCCCGACGGTTCGCCGGACGGGGGCAACGCCTTCGTCATTCCGACGATGGGGTAAGGCGCCAGATGACCGACCAGTTCCAGCTTACCGAGGACCAGCTCGCGATTCAGGAGATGGCGCGGCGGTTCACCGCCGACGCGATCACGCCCTTCGCCGCGCAGTGGGACGAGGAACACCTGTTTCCACGCGAAACGATCAAGGCCGCCGCCGAACTCGGCTTCGGCGCGATCTATGTCAGCGAGGAAGCGGGCGGCATCGGCCTCGGGCGGCTGGAAGCGGCGCTGATCATGGAAGCCATGGCCTATGGCTGCCCGGCGACCAGCGCGTTCATCTCGATCCACAACATGGCGGCGTGGATGATCGACAAGTTCGGTGGCGACGCGATCAAGGCGCGCACGCTGCCGGGCCTCGTCACCATGGACCTGATGGCCAGCTACTGCCTGACCGAGCCGGGTTCCGGTTCGGACGCGGCGGCGCTCAAGACCACCGCCCGCCTCGAAGGCGATCACTACGTCGTTACCGGCACCAAGCAGTTCATCTCGGGCGGCGGGGTGAACGATCTCTACGTGACGATGGTGCGCACCGGCGACGATGGGCCGAAGGGCATCACCTGCCTGGTGATCGAGAAGGACATGCCGGGCGTCAGCTTTGGCGCGCCCGAGAAGAAGCTGGGCTGGAACGCCTCACCCACCGCACAGGTCATCCTCGACAACGTGAAGGTGCCGGTCGCCAACCGCGTCGGCGCGGAAGGACAGGGCTTCGCCATCGCCATGGCGGGGCTGGACGGCGGGCGGCTGAACATCGGCGCCTGTTCGCTGGGCGGCGCGCAGCGCTGCCTCGACGAGGCGGTCAGCTACGTCAAGGACCGCGCGCAGTTCGGCAAGGCGATCGCCGAGTTCCAGAACACCCAGTTCACGCTGGCCGACATGGCCACCGATCTGGAAGCGGCACGCGCCCTCCTCTACCTCGCCGCCGCCAAGGTGACCGCCGGCGCGCCCGACCGCACGCGCTTTTCGGCGATGGCCAAGAAGCTGGCAACCGACAACGGCTCGTCAGTGGTCGACCGCGCGCTCCAGCTGTTCGGCGGCTATGGCTATCTGCGCGATTACCCGATCGAACGCTTCTGGCGCGACCTTCGCGTGCATCGCATCCTGGAGGGGACAAACGAAGTGATGCGCCTGATCGTGGGAAGGGACCTGTTGAAGTGACCGATGACGTTCTGATCCGCACCGAAGGCGCCGCCGGCTTCCTCTCGCTCAACCGCCCCAAGGCAATTCACGCGCTGACGCTGCCGATGGTCCACGCCATGACCGCAGCGCTGCTGGCCTGGCGCGACGATCCGGCGGTACAGGTGGTGATCCTGGACCACGCAGTTGCGCCCGATGGTGATCCCAAACTGTCGCGCGGGTTCTGCGCCGGCGGCGACATCGCCTTCCTGCGCAATTCCGCGCTGAACGATGGTGGCGCATCGGGCCGCCAGTTCTTCTTCGACGAATACCGGCTCAACCACCTGATCTTCACTTATCCCAAGCCGGTGGTGACCTTCATGGACGGGATCACCATGGGCGGCGGCGTGGGCCTTGCCGGGCCTTCGCAATACCGCGTGGCGACCGAGGCGACCAGGCTCGCCATGCCCGAAACCGGGATCGGCCTGTTTCCGGACGTTGGCGGCGGCTGGTATCTTTCGCGCCTGCACGGCCGGCTGGGCCAGTATCTGGCGCTGACCGGGGCGCGGCTGGACGGCGCGGAATGCCTTTGGGCCGACCTTGCCACGCACTATCTGCCGTCCGCCGCCACGGCGGCGGCCAAGGCGCGCATCGCCGCCGATCCTTCCGCTGTCGCTGCGACGCTCCACGCGCTGGCCGCCGTGCCGCCTGAGCCGAAGATTGCCGCCGTGGCCGAAACGATCGCGCGGACGTTCGCGTCGGACCGGTACGAGGACATCCTGGCCGCGCTGGCGGCCGAGGACGGCGACTGGGCGCGCGCGACGCTGGAAACGCTGGGCCACAAGAGCCCGCAGACCTGCAAGGTGGCGCTGCGGCAATTGCACGACAGCCTTTCGCTGACCGATTTCGCAGACAACATGGCGATGGAATATCGCGTGGCCAGCCGCGTGCTGGTCCGCCCCGATTTCGCCGAGGGCGTGCGCGCGGTGATCGTCGACAAGGACCACACGCCGCGCTGGAATCCGGCAACGCCCGAAGGCGTGACCGACGACCTGATCGAGGCGATCTTCGCCCCGCTGCCGGCGGACGAGGAATGGACGCCATTGCCTTGAGCGCCGCTTCCCGCGAGAGCGGGTGGCTGCCCGCCCGGGCGACACATCTGGAGACTGCTGAGATGGCCGAATACGAAACGATCCTGGTCGAACAGAAGGGCGCCGTCACGCTCATCACGCTCAACCGCCCGCAGGCGCTGAACGCGCTGAATTCGCAGGTGCTGGAAGACCTGATCGGCGCTTTCGCGGCGTTCGAAGCCGATCCCGCGCAGCGCTGCGCGGTGCTGACCGGATCGGGCGAGAAGGCCTTCGCGGCCGGCGCGGACATCAAGGAAATGGCGGAAAAGCCGGCGGTCGATTTCTACAACCAGGATTTCTTCGCGCGCTGGACCAGCCACCTCGTCAAGACCACGCGCAAGCCGTGGATCGCGGCGGTGAACGGCTTTGCGCTGGGCGGCGGCTGTGAACTGGCGATGATGGCGGACTTCATCATCGCGGCCGACACGGCGAAGTTCGGCCAGCCGGAGATCAAGCTGGGCGTGGCGCCGGGCATGGGCGGATCGCAGCGCCTGACGCGCGCGGTGGGCAAGGCCAAGGCCATGGAAATGTGCCTGACCGGGCGGATGATGGGCGCCGAGGAAGCCGAACGCTCGGGCCTCGTCGCGCGGATCGTGCCGCTGGCGGACCTGCTGGCCGACGCGCTGAAGACGGCCGAGACGATCGCCGCGATGCCGCCGGTCGCCGCCATCGCCAACAAGGAAATGGTCAACGCCGCGTTCGAGACCACGCTCGATCAGGGCCTGCTCTACGAACGCCGCCTGTTCCAGATCCTGACCGCCACCGAGGACAAGGCCGAAGGCATGGCCGCGTTCATCGAAAAGCGCCCCGGCGTCTGGACGGGGCGGTAAGGCCTGAATTGCCGGCAGGAGGGGAGAAGCATGAAAATCGCGTTCATCGGTCTCGGCAACATGGGCGGCGGCATGGCCGCGAATCTGGTCAAGGCCGGGCACGAGGTTCATGCCTTCGACCTTTCCCCCGATGCGCTGGCGCGGGCCAGGGACAACGGCTGCGCGACCTATACCTCGGTGCGCGAGGCGGTGCAGGGCGCGGAGGCCGTGGTCTCGATGCTGCCCAACGGCGCGATCGTGGACAGCGTCTATGGCGCCGACGTGATCGGACAGGCCCCGCAAACAGCGCTGCTGCTCGATTGCTCGACGATCGACGTCGCCACCGCGCGCAAGGTCGCGGCAGCGGCCTCGACCGCCGGCTATGCCATGGTCGACGCCCCCGTCTCGGGCGGGATCGCCGCCGCGAACGGAGGCACGCTGACGTTCATGGTGGGCGGCGATAACGCGGCTTTCGCGCGGGCAGAGCCGATCCTGGCGGCGATGGGCAAGGCGGTGATCCATGCCGGCGGCAGCGGCGCCGGACAGGCTGCCAAGATCTGCAACAACATGATCCTGGGCGCGACGATGATCGCCACCTGCGAAGCCTTTGCCATGGCGCAGAAGCTCGGCCTTGATCCGCAGGTATTCTACGATATCTCGTCGAAGGCTTCGGGCCAGTCGTGGTCGATGACCAGCTATTGCCCGCTGCCCGGCGTGGGGCCGCAGAGCCCGGCGGACAACGACTACCAGGGCGGTTTCGCCACCGCGCTGATGCTCAAGGACCTCAAGCTGGCGGTTGCCGCGGCGCGCGATGCGGGATCGCAGGTGCCGATGGGCACGCGGGCGGAAGAACTCTACGAAGCCTTCGCCGCCGCCGGCAACGGCGGGCTCGATTTCTCGGCGATCATCCGCACGCTCTGATTCCGGCAACCTGGACCGGAAGCGCCGCGCGGATCAGCGCATTCGCGCGGCGATGATCCGGCCGATCGGGTCGCTGTCGCTTCCCGCCAGGCGCGTAGAGGTGGCGCGGGCCGGAGCCGTTCGCGGAGCGCTGGTGGCAAGGCTCTGCCGGGCCGGGCGCCGCGACGCCGGAGTCTGCGCGGCGCGCGATTCGGGTATGACACCCTTGAGGAAGTCCGCACCGATACCGCGGCCAGGCGCGCTCCGCGCGGGCTCGGTGCGCGCCATCAGCGGCGCGCGCGCCGGGGTGGCCGTTTCTGCCGACGCGAGCACCGTCAACCGCTCGTTCTTGCGCGGCTTTTCGTTATAGATGAAGCCGTTGACCGGCCAGCGCGTGGTCCCGAGATCGGCGATCGGGGCATACCACACGCGCACTTCGCTCCAATCGTTTTCGGGCGAAACGTCGACCGCGCGCACGTCTTTCTCGATCTGCCCGCGCCGGCCGTTGATCGGCGACCAGTTGGCATGGCGCAGCAGTACCGTGCGCGAATCGATAATCCGGCTGACTGCCGCGACATGGCCCAGTTCCATGCCGCCATAGGGGCGGAAGCTCATCACCGCGCCCACGCGCGGCTGGCGGCCACGGGCATAGCGCCCCGCCGCCTGATCCCACCAGGTCAGCGCATCGCCATAGATGCCGATGCCGGAAACCTGCCGCGCATAGGGCACGCACTGGAGATAGGGCAGCGCGTCCGAATCAGCATCCGCATCCTGCTGGCGCGTCATCGCGGCCGCGCCCGCTGCCTGCAACGCCGCGGGCGCGGCTTGCGCCACGTTCGCTGAGCCCCATACGGCCCCTGATACGGCCAGTGCCGCGATTTTGCCGGTCAATCCCTTCATGCCGGCAATTTTCTGCCGGTAAGGTAAGAATCACCCTCACCGATGTAGTTAACATGCGTTTAAGGCAATGAACGGCGATTACGGAGGTGCGGAAAGGCCGGTTTACGGGCGGTTCGCGCCAAACCGTCCTTGCCATCGCCGCGCGCGCGGGCCAACGGTGGGCGATGCATCCGCAAGTTATCATCATCGGCCGCCCCAACGTCGGCAAGTCCACGCTTTTCAACAGGCTTGTGGGGAAAAAGCTGGCGCTGGTGGACGATCAGCCAGGCGTCACGCGCGATCGCCGCTTCGGCGAAGCGACGCTGCTCGGCCTCGAATTCACCATCGTCGATACCGCCGGCTGGGAAGACGAAGATCCTTCCAGCCTGCCCGGCCGGATGCGCCAGCAGACCGAGGCTTCGTTGACGGGCGCCGATGTGGCGCTGTTCGTGGTGGACGCGCGCGCCGGCATCACCCCGCTCGACGAAGAGATCGGCCGCTATCTGCGCGAACATACGCTGCCGGTGATTCTCCTGGCCAACAAGGCCGAAGGGCGCGCTGGCGAAGCGGGGTTGCTGGAAGCCTATTCACTGGGCTTCGGCGATCCCGTGGGCGTTTCGGCCGAACATGGCGAGGGCATGGGCGATCTGTTCGAAGCGCTCTACCCGCTGATCGGCGAACCCGAAGCCGATGCCGACGACGGCGAGGAAGACGGTGAAGAACCTGAATACGATCCCGAATCGATCCTGAAACTGGCGGTGGTCGGGCGGCCCAACGCGGGCAAGTCCACGCTGATCAACCGCCTGCTGGGCGAGGATCGCCTGCTCACCGGGCCGGAAGCGGGCATCACCCGCGATTCGATCGCGATCGATTGGGACTGGAACGATCCCAAGAGCGGCAAGGCGCGCCCGATCCGCCTGATCGACACGGCCGGCATGCGCAAGAAATCGCAGGTCGTGGAGAAGCTCGAAAAACTCTCCGTCGCCGACGCGCGGCGCGCGATCGATTTCGCCGAAGTCGTCGTCCTGCTGCTCGATGCCACGCGCGGGCTGGAGCATCAGGACCTCAAGATCGCCTCGATGGTGCTGGAGGAAGGCCGCGCGCTCGTCATCGCGATCAACAAGTGGGACGTGGCCGAGGACGCCAGCGGCCTTTTCAACGGCGTGCGCGCCGCGCTGGACGAAGGGCTGGCGCAAGTGCGCGGCGTGCCGCTGGTGGCCGTATCGGCGCGCACGGGCAAGGGGCTGGACACCTTGCTGTCCGTGGCCTTCGACATCCGCGATTCCTGGAGCCGCCGCGTGCCGACCGCCGCGCTCAACCGCTGGTTCGACGATGCGCTATCCGCCAATCCGCCGCCAGCCCCCGGGGGCAAGCGGATCAAGCTGCGCTACATCACGCAGGCCAAGACGCGCCCGCCCGGCTTCGTGCTGTTCGGCACTCGGCTGGACATGCTGCCCGAAAGTTACCGGCGCTACCTGATCAACGGCATCCGGCGCGAGCTGGGGTTCGATGCCGTGCCGATCCGCCTGACGCTGCGCAGCCCGAAGAACCCGTTCGCGAAATAACGCGCGCGCTCAGTCGTGCGTCTGCACTTCCCAGGTGGCGTGGGCCACTGCGTGCGTCCGTTCCAGATGCGCGGCGATCGCATCGAGATCCTTCTCGGCGGCCGCCGTGCTGACCAGGCGGGCACGGACTTCGACCGTGTCCTCGGCGCGTTCGACCAGTTCTGTATCGGCGACCGGATAGCGCATCAGTTCAAGGTGATCGACCAGCAGGTCGCGCAGCCTGTCGGCGCTGGCCGCGTCCGTGGTGACCGTCACCCAGTATGTCGCTTCCAGCGATGCGGCGGCCAGCGGGATGCGGTTGATCGCGTTCACGACAAAACGCAGCAGCGTGTTGCCGGCCACCACGAACACGGTCAGCGTCGCGGCTTCGGCCAGCATGTCGGTGCCCGCACAGGTGCCCACGGCGGCCGAGCACCAGAGCGTGGCGGCCGTGTTCAGGCCGCGCACGTTCTTGCCCTCCTTCATGATCACCCCGGCGCCCAGGAAACCGACGCCCGAAACGACATAGGAGATCACGCGCACCGCTTCGGCATCGCCGGCCAGGCGCTGGCCCAGATCGACGAACGCCGCCGCGCCCAGCGCCACCAGCGCGTTGGTCCTGAGGCCCGCCGTGCGCTGGCGATACTGCCGTTCCGCCCCGATCAGCGCGCCGAACAGCAGCGCCGCCGCGTAGCTCACCAGCGAATCGAGGTAGGGCGTCAGATGAAAGGTTTCCTCAAAGCGCATCCCGCACCGCCTTTTCCGTGGCTATCCGCCGGCGAATCCCCGACCCGCCCATGCGACAGGACTGTGACGGTGAAAAGACCCGCCGTCAGCGCCGCCGCGCGCCCGCGCGGCCCGACCCCAGCGCGGACAGGCCACGGGCGGCGATGAAGGCGGCGAAATCCCCGCCCGGTATGGGGCAAAGGCCCGGGTGCAGCGGCCGGTTGAACAGATAGGCATCGGCGCGGACGGTGCCCTGTCCCGGCACATGAACGGTCACCGTGCGCCGGCGATATTCCGACCGCGCGGGCCGGCGCGGATCGCAGTTCTCGTAGGAATCCAGCAGCCGCAGCGTGGCGCGGGTGAAGCGCGACCCGCTGTCATAGACATAGCCGAACACGCGGCCGGATACCCTGCCGGCGCTCACGGGCGTCAGCACCGGATACCAGCCTTCGCCGTGGCGCACCGCGTGCAGCCGGCCGCGTACCCAGCCCCGCCGCGCCGGGCCGAGCAGCGGCAGCACGGCGCGCGTCACCGGATTGTCGTGGGCATGGGTCAGCGTGCCGTAGAAGAAGAACCGCTTCTTCACCGCGCCCGCCCGTTCAATGCCACCGGTTCAAGGTCGCTGGTTCATGGCCGCCGCGCTCAGTGCCCGCAGGCCAGCGCCTCGACCACGTCGTCGAGCCGCGCCGGATCGCCCAGCGCGATGACATGGCCGTCCGACCCGGCGTGCAGCGGGTTGCCGTTCCAGTCCGCCATGGTGCCACCCGCGCCTTCGACCACGGGCACCAGCGCGGCCCAGTCGTGCAGTTTGAGGTTGGCCTCGCAGACGACATCGATGTGCCCGGTCGCGAGCATGGCGTAGTTGTAGCAATCGCCGCCCATGACCATGCGCTTGTGGTCGGTCTTGGCGGCAAGGCCCATGAAATGCGCGCCATCATGATCGTCGAAATAGTGCGGGCCGGTGGTGGCCAGCGTGGCATCGGCCAGGCTGCGGCAGGCGCGGGTGCGCACCGGTTTGCCGTTCAGCGTGGTCGGACGGCCGGTCGCGCCCACCCAGCGTTCGCCGGAAATCGGCTGGTCGATCACGCCCAGCACCGGAAAGCCTTCCACCACCAGCGCGATCAGCGTGCCGAACAGCGCGCGGCCGGCGAGGAAGCCAGTGGTTCCATCGATCGGGTCGAGCACCCAGCTCCGGCCGGAAGATCCGGTGGTCGCGCCGAACTCCTCGCCGATCACGGTATCGCGCGGTACTTCGGCGGTCAGGATGCGGCGCATCGCTTCTTCCGCCGCGCGGTCCGCCAGCGTCACCGGGGTGGCATCCCCCTTGCGTTCGGCTTCGACAGAGCGGAAATAGGGGCGGATGGCTGCGCCGGCGGCATCAGCAAGGCGCAGGGCGAGGGCGATATCGTCGTCCAGTTTCATGGGCTCTGCTTTGGCCCGGCGCCGGCGCGCCGGTCAAGGACAACGCGGCGAACGTCATCGAAAGGACGTGCCCCCTGTGCGCAAACGCACCGGCAGGCAGTGCGCTGGATCACCCATGTCGACCGGGAAGCTATTGACGGCGCAAGCAAACTTTTACCATGGGCGTGACCGGTGCCACAGACGCGGCTATGGTGGAGGGGTAGGTGGCGGACGGCGAGCTGTTCGTCATTCGGGGAGCAACAATGTCACGCAATTCGAGGCCGGCGATCGATCGGTCGATCGCGTCCGCGGCGGGGATGTCGCGCGACGGCCAGCCATTGTCATACAACCGCGCGCCCGCGGCGGATCTCGCGCCGTGGATCGGGCGTCTCTATGTGACCGTCGTGGAGATGCCGGACGATTATCTCCTCGATTGCGGCCTGTTCAACGATACCCCGTTCATTCGCATCCAGTTGCGTGGTCAATGGACCGCCGATACCGCCGACGGGCGCCTGCATTCCGAAGGCGATGCGCTGTTCTTCGGCCCGCACACCCGCCGTATGCCGGTTTCGGTGCGCGGCAGCTTCACCAGCGTAGGCCTTACCCTGCGTCCGGGCGCCTGCCATGCGCTGCGCGGTCCGGGCGCGCGCGACCATCTCGACCGCATCTGCCCGCTGGACGACATGGGCCTTTCCAGCAGGCGCTGGCTGGACCTGTTCGATCCCGACGGGACGCCGGAGGACTGGTGTCGCGCGATGGAAGACGAAATGCGCCAGATCATCGCGGGGCGCGGTGGCGAAATTCCCGAATTGCTGACCGCGCGCTTCGAGGCCGAAGCTTTCGTCGATCCTTCGATCACCGTCACGCGCTTTGCGCGGGAAATGGGCGTGGAGCAGCGCCGGCTGGAACGGTGCGTGCGCCGGGATTTCGGAATGCCGCCCAAACAGGTGCTGCGCCGCGCCCGCGCGCTCGACATGGCAAGCCACCTTCGCGGCGTGGCCGACCACGACGAAGCCGAGGCGCTGTCGCTGCGGTACTACGACCAGAGCCACCTGATCCGCGAGTTCACCGACCTGTTCGGCATGTCGCCGCGCCAGTTCGTGGCGCGGCCGCAACCGCTGATGACCCTGGCGCTGGAAACGCGCCAATCGCGGCGGCTGGAAATGATCGAACGCATTCAGCCCGGGCAAATCCGCCCCTGGCAGTAAACCGCGCGGCGCCACGCCGGCGGACGGCGCGGGACCAGATCAGTCGAACAGGCTGGAGACCGAGCTTTCATCGGCAATGCGGCGCACCGCCTCGCCGATCAGCGGCGCGATGGTCAGCACGCGGATGCGGTTGCATTCCTTCGTCGCATCGGTCGGCAGGATGGTGTCGGTGATGACCAGTTCCTTGAGCGCGGACCCCGCCACGCGCGCGACCGCGCCACCCGACAGCACGCCGTGGGTGATGTAGGCCGAAACGCCGACGGCGCCCGCGTCCATCAACGCCTGCGCGGCGTTGCACAGCGTGCCGCCCGAATCGATGATGTCGTCGATCAGGATGCACATCCGCCCCTTCACGTCGCCGATGATGTTCATCACCTCGGACTGGCCGGGGCGGTCGCGCCGCTTGTCGACGATGGCCAGCGGTGCGTTGTCCAGCCGCTTGGCCAGCGCGCGGGCGCGCACCACGCCGCCCACGTCGGGCGAAACGACCATCAGCGGCTGCCCGCCGTAGCGCGTCTGAATGTCCGCCGCCATGACGGGGGCCGCATAGAGGTTGTCGGTCGGGATATCGAAGAAACCCTGGATCTGACCGGCGTGGAGATCGACCGACAGCACGCGGTCCGCGCCCGCCTCGGTAATCAGGTTGGCGACGAGCTTGGCCGAGATCGGCGTGCGCGGCCCCGGCTTGCGGTCCTGGCGGGCATAGCCGAAATAGGGGACAACAGCGGTGATCCGGCGGGCCGAGGCGCGGCGCAGCGCGTCGATGCAGATCAGCAGTTCCATCAGGTTGTCGTTGGCGGGGTAGCTGGTCGACTGGACGATGAACACGTCCTCGCCCCGCACATTCTCGTGGATTTCGACGAAGACTTCCTCGTCGGCGAAACGGCGCACCGAGGCGTCGGTCAACGGCAGTTCGAGATAAGCCGCGATGGCGCGCGCCAAAGGCAGGTTGCCGTTGCCGGACATGATCTTCATGCGTCGTTCCCCAATGAGCCAGAAAGCGTGGACTGACAGAATGAACCAGACGGACTGATGGTCTTTCCCGCGCCCTTAGCCCAAGATGACAGCTTTGCAACGGCAGAGACACATTCGTCCCCACCCTCGGCCCCTGTCGGGCCGCCACCCGCACGTCATTCCGGGCTTTGCCCTCGAACGAACGCATACGGACGCATGGTGACTTGCCCGCGCAGGGCGTTGCCGCCTAGGAACGGGGCATGGCCGATACTCTCACGATCACCCTTGCCCAGTTGAACCAGACCGTTGGCGATCTTGCCGGCAATGCCGACACGATGCTGGCCGCGCGCCGCCGCGCCATCGCGGAGACGGACGGCGCCTGCGATCTGATCGTGTTCCCGGAAATGCAGCTTGTCGGCTATCCGCCCGAGGATCTGATCCAGAAGCCGGCGCTGATCGAGCGCGCCGCGCTCGAGCTCACCCGGCTGGCCGAAGCCACGGCGGACAGCGGCCCCGCCATGCTGGTCGGCTCTGTCTTCTTGCGCGACGGTGCGCTGCACAACGGGGTGGCGCTGCTGGATGGAGGCAAGGTCGTCGCCACGCGCTTCAAGTACGAACTGCCGAACTACGGCACATTTGACGAGAAGCGCTATTTCCTGCCGGGCCCGTTGCCCGAGCCGGTGCTGTTCAAGGGCGCGATGCTGGGCCTGCCGATCTGCGAAGACATCTGGCACCCCGACGTCTGCCGCCATCTGGCCGAACTGGGCGCGGACATCTTCATCTGCGTCAACGGCAGCCCCTACGAGATCGACAAGGATGTGTTGCGGATCGATGGCGTGGCCAAGCGCCGCGCGATCGATACCGGCATTCCGCTGGCCTACCTGAACCGCGTGGGCGGGCAGGACGAGATCGTGTTCGACGGGGCGAGCTTCGTGGTCGGCCCCGAAGGCGCGCTGTGGGCGCAGCTGCCCGACTGGGAAGAGGCGATTGTCCATACCCGCTGGAACCGCGTGCCGGTGGGCGCCGGCTATCGCTGGCGGTGCGAGCCGGCCGAGGTCAACGAACCGACCGAACATCCCGAGGACATCTATTGCGCGATGGTGATGGCGCTGCGCGACTACGTGGAGAAGAACCGCTTCCCCGGTGTGGTGCTGGGGCTGTCCGGCGGGATCGATTCGGCGTTGTGCGCGGCGATCGCGGTCGACGCGCTGGGCGCGGACCGGGTGTGGTGCGTGATGCTGCCCAGCCGCTACACCAGCGCCGAAAGCCTTGAGGACGCGGCCGAATGCGCGCGGTTGCTGGGATGCCGGATCGACACGATCCCGATCGAACCGGCGGTGGCGGGCTTTGCCGAGATGCTGGCGCCCGCCTTCGCCGGCCGCCAGCCCGATCTGACCGAGGAAAACATCCAGTCGCGCATTCGCGGCGTCACGCTGATGGCGCTGTCGAACAAGTTTGGACCGATGCTGGTGACGACTGGCAACAAGAGCGAGATGAGCGTGGGCTACGCCACGATCTACGGCGACATGAACGGCGGCTACAATCCGCTCAAGGATGCCTACAAGACCACGGTCTTCGCGGTTTCGCGCTGGCGCAACACGCGCAAGCCCAAGATCGGGCTGGGGCCGGAGGGTGCGGTCATGCCCGATCGGGTGATCATCAAGCCGCCCAGCGCCGAACTGCGGCCCGACCAGAAGGATTCGGATTCGCTGCCGCCCTACGACGTGCTCGATGCAATCCTGTTCGGGCTGGTGGAGCACGAACAAAGCGTGGAGCAGCTGGTTGCCGAAGGTTTCGACCGCGATGTGGTGGTGCGGATCGAGCGGCTGCTGCACGTGGCCGAATACAAGCGGCGGCAGGCGCCCCCCGGCGTGAAGCTGGGAATGCGCAACTTCGGACGCGACCGGCGCTACCCGATCTCGCACGGCTTTCGCACGGCCTGACGATTATTGCGAACGATTCGCATTGACTGATGCGGTGAGTGCGCATACCCTTTGTTGCGAATTGATCGCAAGAAGGGAATTTCGATGCCTGCCCAGACCCACGGTACCGGCGCCGGAGCGCCGGGCGCGTTGCCCCAACGCTTCGCTGAAACGGTACGCGCGCTGGCCCGCCCGCAGGACATCCGCGCCCTGTCGCTGATCGGCCTGCACGTGGTGATGGCGATGCGGCTTTGCGCCTTGTTCGAACGGGCCGCGCGCGATCCGGTGCCGGACCTTGCCCAGCGCTACCGCAGCGTCGAGGCCGCCGTGGGCGTGCACGATCTGGTTCGCGCGATCGTGGCGACCTGGCCGGAGGCCTTCATGGTCAACCGGCCGTGCTGCCTTGCCATGTCGCCCGACGAGGCGACGCTGGCCGAATTGGTGCGCTCCACCGGCCTCGGTGACCGCGCGCGTTTCGACGCCACGATCGCCGGCTTCGTGCGAAGCGACCGGCACGAACGCCTGTTCGACGCCACCGTGCGCGCCGTCGCGCTGTTGCAGGCCTGCCCCGCCTAGCGGCGCGCGCTTTCCCAGCGCGCCTGTACGCGCCGCTCCAGCGCGCGGAACAGGGCATCGAGGTCCTCGCGGTCGATGTCGAGCACTTCGTCCCACTCCGCGAGCACCGCATCGAGATCGGCGATGTCGTACGTGCCGGCCCAGGTATCCCGTGGCAGGGCGCGCGCGGGCGCGGAATGATGCGGCCAGGGGTGGCCGGTCAGCTTGTTGTAGAGCCACCCGGAAGCGGCCAGTGCCAGCACGTTCGGCGCCAGGGGCATCAGCAGGAAAGACCAGCCCCAGCCGTTCGCGCCCGCGCCCAGCGCGCAGAGCAGCGCGCAGGCCCCGCCCGGCGGGTGCAGGCAGCGCGCCAGCGCCATCAGCGCGATCGCGCAGCCCACGCCAAGGCTTGCGGCGAGCCATGGCTCGGCGATCCAGTGGCCGGCCGCGAGACCCACGGCGGCGGAGATCATGTTGCCTCCGATTACCGGCCAGGGCTGCGCCAGCGGGCTGGCCGGCACCGCGAAGACCAGCACGGCGGCCGCCCCCAGCGGCGCGACCAGCCAGGGCAGGCCGGCCACCTCCGTCCCGAACAGGCTTGGCCCGAACAGGCTTGGCCCGAACACGCCCGCCTGCGCGATGGACTGTTCGACAAGGCGCGTCAGCACACCCGCCACGGCGATCCCGATCAGCGCACCGATGGCGCCACGCGCCCAGCCCAGTCTGCCGCCGGCGGCGGGAAGGAAGGCCATGGGTTACTCCGCTTGAGACAGGACAACAAAAAAGGGGCCGGCAAGCGCCAGCCCCTTTTTCGAAATCGACCGTAAGGCCGAAAGACTTAGCGCTTCGCTAATTTAAATCTAGACATACCGCATTGATATTAATGTGTAAATTGCAACCTTACTTGGACTTGTTGCAGATCTGTTGCAGATCATTTTTAGGTATATCAATGGCTTAATGCAATAGTGGGCTTTCCACGCACCTCTGTCCAGCCATGACGGCATAAATACAGCATGAGATTTTTCGAGTTCGCCACGACCAAGCCGCGCAAGCCCAAAAAGCCGCGAAAACCTACCAAGCCCATGACGCCAGACCAAGCCGTTGTGGCAGCATATAAACGGGACGTGGACGTGGCCAAGCAAGCGCTGCAATCGGTCAAGGACCATCAAAAGGAGCGGAAAGAAGCTGAACGTGCCCGCCATATTTCCTACGCTGGCACCTTGCAGCAATCTAATTGAGCTTCGATCAGCCCGCCGTCTTGAGGTCAGACCTCCATTCTTTATGGCTACGGCATATTCCATCAATGTCGATCAGAACCAGAACCGTGACGGCAGTGACTATCACGCGGCATCGTGACCGCGCTGGCCAGTTTACTATGTAGATAATTCCTGAGTGACAGGCGCGACGACAGCCGATTTCACGAAGAGTGAGGGCACGAAAAAAGGGGTGGCGACATTGCTGCCCCCACCCCCTTTGCGCTCTTACGCGTCCTGAGATACCTCATTGGCGCTGTCTCCGCTTGCGATGGCATTGACCTTGGCCTTTGCCTTTGCAAGTTCCTTGGCCTCGATTGCACGCCCCTTGCGGAGCGCGAGTTGATCGAGTTGCTGGGGCTTGATGTCATCGTAACCCAGCACGACAATCTCGTCGCCTTCCACCTCAAACCACAAGTAGCCATTCTGCTTGCCAGTGGGCACGCATTCAGGCCGCTTAATGCGGACAACGTCAGGGTTGACGCGGCTCAGACCAGCCCGCTTGAGGCGGTCAATCTCCGCATTGTCCTTGGTCCTGCCGTTTTTCGCACGGTCCAAAGCTTCAATTCCTTTGAGATGTGCGCCGTGCACAGGGTCGTTGAACCCCTCAATGTGCGCGGCAACGCTGCTCGCGGGAATACCGTTGGTCTCGAAATACCTGAATGCACAGGCATACTTTTCAGCGCTGCGGTTCAGCACGAATTCCGTCCTTGCGGAGTTCCAACGGCCATACAGCAGCTTCACGACGGGCAACCAACGATTGCTTTTTTCGGTCGCCTTGGGAATTTTGCAATCCGCGAGGATCGCCTCATAGGCAGTCTGGTTGCTTGGATCCAAGATGCGCTGGGCAATGCCATACGCCTCCTGAATTTGTGCCCAAGTCACCTTATGCTTCTGATTTTCAAGGGTTCTGATCGCCTGCTCATCATCATCCACTCGCGTGGTGAATTGAGAGACGAGATTCAACAAGGTACTCTTTACGTTTTCAATGCTCATAGGGTCCTCCTGTGTTTGAGCGTTGCAGCGCTGCCACTGGCGAATGCAGGTTTGACCCTGCGGTGTGGCAACGCCTGTTCTTCCTGCGGCCCATCGTCACGGCGTGAGGCCTGTAGATGGGCATCGCATTTGCGAACGCGCTGCTCGCTCTCGCGTTGGAGTTCCTGAGATTTCAAAGAGCTACCGCGACGGCCACTATAGTGACCAGCGCAGACGGACAGATTATGCGGCCACCGTTAAAAAGGAGTTTCACCGTTACGGCGGCACTCAACGGTAATGCGCTGTAGCGCAGCCCTATTTTTACTGCTCCGCAGTCCCTCATTGAAGCCTTGAATTTGCTGACCGCAAGCGCCTGCGCGTGATGTTGGGCTTGCCTAACATCATGCCAGCGCGCGGGAAGCTGTTTTCTGCAAGCGCAGCGCAGCGGAAAACATGTGAAGGTGCAGGGGATTGGGGGAGATCGCGGCTAGAAGTACAGGGAAATCCCGCGATTTGGGGCTGGTTTCGCGAGTTACCAATGGCTTTGCTCAACTGCCTTGCTGCGCCAGTCAGTTCGCAAACCCATAAAAACGCGGCGGGAACGCGCAAACGCCTCGCTTTCGCAGGCATTTCGCGCCTTCTCCTGCCTCGTTTTTAATCAAATCCTTAACTTATGGCGTTACGAAACCCTATATCTTAGATAATTATCGTAACAAACCCAAAGGTGTATCATAATGCCGTCGTAACACCTCTATATTATTTCAACAGGCGATTATAAGATATGACCTTTGCGACAGTATATTATGTAAGTGCAGGCGCAGGTTCTGGGAAAACTCATCAGCTTATTGGGCATGCGGCCACTTTAGTGAAAACGCAAAAGGCGAAGGTCCTGTTCGCCCAGCCCACCAAAGCGCTCATTATTCAAACGCTTGCAGACATTCAGTCGCAGTTTCCAGACGTTCCTGCGCGTGCCATCTACAATGCGGGCGATGGCAAAGCCGTTACCCCAGAGATCGTGGAGTATATGAAGCAGGCAGACCCGCACGGCGGGCAAATCCTGCTCATCACGCACGAGGCGCTGAAACGGCTGCCCAACGCTTACCGCGTGCATTGGGATTTGTTCGTCGATGAAATTCCCGCCGTCTTCGAAAACGTCTCACTCAGAGTGGCCAAAACCCACAGCCATCTGACGGACCTCCTCGCTTTGGAGGAGATCACGGACAAGGTGGCTGCGGCGAAAATCCGCGAAGGGCTGAAATCCCAGATGGAGGCGATGCGGGTTAACAAGACCGGCGATCAGCTTCTTGGCCTATTTGGCGAGATTGCAACCCATCTGCTCGACGACAATCGCACTGTCATGGTGGAGACGGCGGAATACAATGCACTGCTCAACGGCAAGCGCCCCAAGGGCGAACTAAACTTCTTCTCAATCCTGCGCGCAGAAGTGGTTGCGGGCTACAAATCCGTCACGTTTATGGGCGCGAATGCCACGGAAACTGAGCTTTTCATCCTCTGGGAATCGCTTGATGAAGTGCAATTCCAAGAGCATCCGCACCTGTCCAAGGGGTTGCGGTTCAAGCAGCACGGCAATGGCCAGCGCCTGACGGTCAATTTCCTGTTCGAGCATGAGTGGTCGATTTCGCGCTCACGAAGAGTGAACTCGCAAACAGGACGCACGCTCCTAGACGACGTGGGGCAGTTCGTTCAGGATCACTTCGCTGGCCAGCGCTTCCTGTGGGTAGCCAACAAGGCTGCGGACATGCCCATGTTCGACCAGAACGATCGTTTGCCCGCTGTGAGCCACGGCCTGAACAAGACCCATTTCCAAAGCTGTAACGCCGTGGTCAGCCTGATCGCGCTCGTCCACAATCATGCCAGTGCCAAATTCCTGGGCATGTTGGGATTGACCGATGCGCAGGTCCGCACGGTGATTTGCTACCAATCGGAATATCAGGCGGTCATGCGCTGCTCGTTGCGCCAGCCCACGGCGACTGCGCCTGTGACCGTAATCGTTCCTAGCCGTGCAAGCGCTGCGTGGCTTGCCAGCAAGTTCGACGGCTGCACGGTGGCAAAGCTGGAAACGGGACTGGATTGGGAGCTGGGTAAAGCTGGAAGACCAGCGGCGGCCAAGGCACCGAAAACCGCAAAGCAGCGGATGCGGGAAATGCGAGAGCGTAAAAAGCTGGCAAGCCTATGATTGATCCCCAATTGATAAAGCAGATTAAAGATTTGGCGGCAAAAGGCAAGCAGCGGCCTCCCGTCGCGTTGCTGACACCCCATCAATTGACCTCGATTCGAAGCGCGAACTTGGCCAAAGCAAGGCCACTTACATATAATGGTAATCTGGACGCCGACGCCGTTGCCAATCTCGCTCACTCTGTCTGTAGGTGCGACGTGGACCTCTCGAAACTGCACTTGTTAGTCCATCCATTGCACGATCAACGCAGAATTGATCGCGCGCTTGCGCTGGTGGGCCGCAACGAAGCCGAGATTCCCTACCTCGCGTATGACAGCGAATTGGACATTGTTAGGATTGTCGGAGGGAATCACAGGGTCAGCGCCATGCTTGAACTCGGTTTTTCAAGAACCTTTGCATGCTGCCATCAGCACCATCTCCCTGACATCCAGCGCATACTCGCGTAACGATAGGAAAGGCATCAAGGCGCAATAGCTTCGTGAATTCCTAACCACTCAGGGAGAAGCCGCTTTCAGGTAGGCCGTCCGCTACCTGGCCGCGCAATGACGGCGACGGAGCGGGCCAGAAAGTGCCGCGTGAAGAAGGCCACGGCAAGCTCACTACTAGTGGGGAAAGCAATGGTGTAACGGGAGGCAAGGGAAACTTAATCAGGGGGCCGCATGCCGTTGATGACATTTGAGGCAGCAATCGCTGACTCTGCAGCTTTCAATAAACGCCATTTGTTGTTGGGTAACGGCTTCAGCATCGCGTGCCGTGCCGACATCTTCCATTATGGTTCCTTGTTCGCCCAAGCAGATTTCAGCGGCTGCCCAGAGGCAGAGCAGGTTTTTGCGTCGCTCGGTACACAAGATTTCGAGGCTGCAATCCGCGCACTTGAGAACGCCGCTCTTATCCTCCCTGCGTATGTAGCGGATGGTGCTGGCGCAATCGCCAAAATGCAAGAACATGCCTCAGCGTTAAAGGAAATCCTTATACAGACGATCGCAGGTAACCATCCTGGGGTCCCTCCTGAAATTGACGATGCGAAGTTCTGGGCGTGCCGCACCTTCCTCTCACACTTCCTCGCAACAGGGGGGCAAGTCTTCACGCTCAACTATGACCTGCTACTCTACTGGACATTAATGCATGACGACAATCCGTTCGGCGCTCCAATCGAACTCGCAAAGAATGACGGGTTCGGGAACGATGAAGACGATCCAGATGCGGACTATGTCGTATGGCAGGGGGAAGTGGGCGCCCACGACGCGCGGGTCCATTTCCTCCACGGCGCCTTACACCTCTTCGATTCGGGTTCGGAATTAAAAAAGTACACATGGGTGAGAAAAGGCGTTCCGCTTGTTGAGCAAGCTCGCGCAGCAATAGACGCGAACGCCTATCCACTGTTCGTTGCAGAAGGGACTAGCCCGGCTTATTCACCGCGTTGGGCCGAGAGGGTTGGCGGGAGTGGCATAAGCCTCTGATCTGAATTAGGAACTGGGTGTCTAAGCCGAACCTGCCGCAGGGCAGAAGATGCCACAGGCCACCCCGCCATGACCGACGATACTGCAAACCCATTCCGATTCCCAGCAGTGCGCAGCCGGAAAGTCACAGCCGCCTTTGATGGTGGTCGGCTGACCTCGGACGGCGGCGTCCTGCTACTGGCACAGGCTGAGCGCGCGATGGGCATCTGCCGTCGGCTTGCCGCTTGCATAGCCGACCCGCGTGACCCTGGCCGGGTGATCCATGCGCTGCCCGACATCCTGCGCGCCCGGGTGTTCGCGATCGCTTGCGGATACGAGGATGCCGACGATCTCGACGCCCTTCGCGACGATCCCGGCTTCCGCCTGGCGCTGGGCAAGCTGCCGGGCTCCGGTGCCGGGCTTGCGAGCCAACCCACGATGAGCCGCTGGGAGAACGCGCCGACCACGCGCGAACTGGCGAAGTTGATGGCCGCCATGATCGATATCTACTGCGCCAGCTATCCCACTTCGCCGGCGGCGGTGACGTTGGATATCGATGACACCTGCGATGTCGTCCACGGCTATCAGCAGCTCTCGTTCTGGAACGGGCACCATGGCGAGCGCTGCTTCCTGCCGATCCACGTCTACGACACCGCCAGTGGCCGGCCGGTGGCGATGCTGCTTCGCACCGGCAAGACGCCATCTGGCGCCGAAGCTGCTGGCCACATCCGGCGTCTGGTGCGTCACATCCGCCGGCACTGGCCCGATACCCACCTCACCATCCGCGGTGACGGGCACTATGGCCGCCCCGAGGTCATGGCGTTCTGCGAGGCGTACGGCATCGATTACGTGTTCGGCCTGCCAACCAACGCTGCGCTGCGGGCCGATCCCGCCATCGTCGCCGTCGCCGATACCTGCGCGGTCAAGCGGGCCGAGGAGCAGCGTGTGATCCTGCGAAACTATGCCGAGACCCGCTACGGCGCCAAAAGCTGGAAGGGCCAGCGCCGCGTCGTCGCCCGGATCGAGGCCAGCACGCTGGGCATGGACATCCGCTATGTCGTCACTTCGCTGACCCAAGGCTCGGCCGAGCACATCTACGACACGCTCTACTGTGCCCGCGGCCAGGCCGAAAACCTGATCAAGCGGCACAAGACCCAGCTCGCCAGCGATCGCACCTCGTGCCGCTCGGCCAATGCCAACCAGATGCGCCTCATTCTGCACACCGCCGCCTACTGGCTCCTGTGGCGGATCCAGCAAGAAATCCCAAAATCTGCCGCGCTTGCCGTCGCCGAGTTCGCAACGATCCGCCTCCGGTTGCTCAAGGTCGCCGCCCGCGTCATTGAATCCGCAACGCGCATCCGCATCGCCTTCGCGTCAGCATGCCCCGATGCCGCCACGTTCAAGGCCGTCGCCACCAACCTTCGGCCTGCTCCTACATAGCCCGCGCGGCCGTGCCGCCGAACCGCAAGCCCCCCTCCATTAACCCCGAAAAGCCCATCGATCCCACCGCGGTGAAAAACACCGCCAGAGGCGCTCGTCCGGATCACATCACCGAAAACGCATCGCCACCCAACAAGCCCGGAACCTCAGTCTCATGAATAGGCCGGGCTAGCGCGCAGAAGAAGGCGAAAATCCGGCACAATGCGTACCTTTACCAAGGCTTCAAGCAGTTCACGGCAAATGTGAAGACTGCCAAGCACTGCTTCTTTATCTTCGGTCATTCACTCGCAGTGAACCGCCCCGAGATTGCCGGAGGCCCCAACTCCTGAGAGGAAGGGTCAATGAGCAAGACGACGAACAAGTTCTCACCCGAGGTTCGCGAGCGTGCAGTGCGGATGGTGCTGGAGAGCGAGAAGGATCATCCGTCGCGCTGGGCGGCGGTCACATCGATAGCCGGCAAGTTCGGCTGTTCGGGCTATACGCTGCTCGAGTGGGTGAAGAAGTCAGAGGTCGACAAGGGCATGCGAGCCGGGGTGCCGACCGAGCTGGCTGACAAGCTGAAGGCGCTGGAACGCGAGAACCGCGAGCTGCGCCAGGCCAACGAGATCCTGCGCAAGGCTTCCGCATATTTTGCCCAGGCGGAGCTCGACCGCCCACTGAAGCGATGACGGCGTTTATCGACGAGCACCGCGAGGAGTATGGGGTCGAGCCGATCTGCCGGGTTCTGCCGATCGCCCCATCCACCTACCACGAGCGCGTCGCGCAGCGGCGCGATCCCTCGCGGATGTCGGCGCGTGCCCAGCGCGACCAGGCGTTGAAGCCCGAGGTCCTGCGCGTATTCGCCGAGAACTTCGGCGTCTACGGGGTGCGCAAGGTCTGGCGACAGATGAACCGCGAAGGCTTGGGCGTCGCCCGATGCACCGTGGAACGGCTCATGCGCGACCTGGGCTTGCAGGGCGTGATCCGCGGCAAGCCGGTGCGAACGACCATCAGCGACAAGGCGGCGCCTTGCCCGCTCGACCAGGTCAACCGACAGTTCCATGCGCCGGCACCGAACATGCTGTGGGTCTCGGACTTTACCTACGTCGCGACCTGGGCGGGGTTCGTCTATGTCGCCTTCGTGATCGACGTCTATGCCCGCTACATCGTGGGCTGGCGGGTCAGCAGGACAGCGCATGCCAGCTTCGTTCTGGATGCCCTCGAGCAAGCCATCCACGATCGTCGCCCGGTCCATCGTGGTGGCCTCATCCATCACAGCGACCGCGGCAGCCAGTACGTCTCGATCAAGTACACCGAGCGCCTTGCCGAGGCCGGGATAGAACCATCGGTGGGCAGCGTCGGCGACAGCTACGACAACGCCTTGGCCGAGACGATCAACGGACTCTACAAGGCCGAGGTCATCCACCGGCGCGGACCATGGCGGTCGTTCGAAGCCGTCGAATACGCTACGCTCGAATGGGTGGACTGGTTCAACAACAGGCGGTTGCTCGAGCCGATCGGCAATATCCCGCCCGCAGAAGCCGAAGAACGATACTACACCATGCTGGACGACACACCCATCGCAGCATAACTCAAGCCAAATGGCCTCCGGCAATCTCGGGGCGGTTCACAGAGAACGACGATCGTATTCTCACACGTATGGCACGGGGCAAGTTTCAGAAGCTTTATGTGGGGATTTACGGTGATCCCGCGACTCAGGACAATCAGCGGATCATGAACCGTGCGAATGAACTTGCCGCACATCGGCATGAAAAATCGCCGCTGGAGGTCGCATTCTATGAAGCAGCTACCGCAAGGGTATGGGGTTGATGGTCGCTCACTACTAGTGAGCGCCGCTTTCAGGTGTACCCCCGCGTGACAGTCGCATTCCGCGCTGCGCCTGTCACATTTAGGTCGATTTCCGCCAAAAATGACATCAGATGGTCAGGCTCCAGACCCAAAAGTGACAGGAGCAAATATGATTGTCGGCTATGCGCGTGTCAGCACCACGGACCAGAGCCTTGATGTCCAAATGGACGAACTCGCGGCCCACGGCTGCGAGCGCATCTTTCAGGATCAGGCCAGCGGCACCAGCAGGGCACGCGCAGGGCTAGTGGAAATGATGCAGTTTGTCCGCGACGGCGACACCATCGTGGTCAGCAGGCTTGACCGATTTGCACGCTCGTTGACCGACCTGTTCCAGCTACTGGACGAACTCAACCGCAAAGGCGTTGCGTTCCAATGCGTCCACCAGTCCATCGACACCAGCAGCAGCACAGGCAAACTGACCCTCGCGATTTTGGGCGCGGTGGCGGAATTCGAGAATGACATTCGCAGGGAGCGGCAACGCGCGGGGATCGCGAAGGCCAAGGCCAACGGCGTCTACAAGGGGCGCAGGGCTTGTATTGATGCTGATCAGGTCAAGGCGATGCTTGCTCAGGATATGACGGCCAGTGCGATCGCCAGCGAACTTCGTTGTCATAGGCAGTCTGTGTATCGGATAACGAATTCTTAGTGATTGCAATATATTATGTTCCCGAAATGTTATTAATTCCATGAGGGCGCCGTGATACGCGACAAAGCTTGGGCATTAGCCGCAGTTCTTTTCGTATCCGCGTGCAACTCGCCCGTCCGCAATGATAGTGGCGAGACCGTTTCCGCGGAGCAGGAGAAAGCGACCGAATCCTTCAAGAATTCCTTGTCGCGCGCTTTTTCCCAAGAGATATCCCAAGAAATGCTCAAATCATCAGGTGGATTGGGAGATGCTGGCAGGTCGATGATACTGATTGCTTGCGACATGTCGGATAAGCCGGGTGGTGGGCTTTTTCTGTCGGAGATGTCCGGCGAACAGCGCGAGGCTTGTTCGATCTGGGCCATGGCTGCTCGAGCGCTAGGCAAGGATGAGCGGAATGCGGTTATCGGGGCCGACATCGACGGAGACATTTCTATCGAACCACTTTGGCAAGGCGAGGCGAAAAGCAAAGGCCGCAATCTCCCGGCTGTTCTTCTCGAAGCCAAGCTGAATATCGTCAATCCGACGGATGGATTTCGTGGGCAAGTTTGTGTTCGGAAATTTTCCATCATTGACAATGAGTTCAATATCGAGAGGAACGCAATGGCCCTGTCCTGCGCCTCGGAAGATAGCGCAACTATCGGCGCGGTGATGAACCAGGCCGGTGTTGTCGATATTCCTCAGGAATATGGCTCTGCTCCGAAGGCGGACGAGCCCTCTGAATCGATCTCATCAACCGATAACGGTGCTGATTCTGTTGCGGAAAATGCGTCAGTCGATGAGAACGGATCGGCGCAAACCCAGACTTCGGCCCAAAAGCAGGCTGCGCATGACAAAGCCGCTGCTGACAACAAACTCTCCACGCAGGGCATCACGGCAGCATGGAATGCGATCGAAACTTCCACACGGGCGGACATTCTGCCGCAGCAACGTGCATGGATTAAATCGAAGGACGCGAATTGCAGCGTGGAGGCTGCGTCCGCTTCTTTAGATCAAACCGAGCAGGAAACTGCGAGGTTGAAGTGCGATACGGAGGCCAACCGATCAAGGATCGAATGGCTAAAGCAATATCTCCCTCGGTGACAGGCATGCCTGACCCGCACTGCATAAATGTTTCGCATTTTTCGGGTGTTATGAAACGAGGTCCCTGGACATGGCTAAATTCATGTTTTGCCTTGCGCTTCTGCTTGGCGGTTTCTCGTCTGCAACTGCGCAGGACAGGCGTGCTTCTACAGATGCCGTAGTCGGTTTTTTCGGCGTGCTGGCTAAAGGTATTGCTCAGGCAGATGTTCGAAGCAGTTGGAACGCTGTGCCTGATGAAACCCGTTCATGCCTCGACACCGCATTCTCTCCGAAAAATGCCAATGTTGAAGGGCTGATCCGTTCAGGCGTCAAAGCGAACGATCCACGACTGTCGGAACTTATGAATTTTTGCCAAGCCGTGATGAGCAGGCAACTCAGGAACAATTTCCCGTGCAACACGCCGAATGGTGCCGGGCAGAATGTGGAAACGCTCTGCTATGAGCAATTCGTATCCACCGGCAATGGGGAAGTTCGCCCGCTGGACAGGGATGCCTTCATCCGCCTCGCCGCCTCTGGTGGAGCGGTACAGATTGCGACCTTGGAGATCCCCGCAGCCCGATCCAGCCGCCTGCAAGTGGAGCAAAGGGCGCGCGAGATGGAAGCGCAGAGAGCAAAGCTGGCACAGCAGCAGGCCATGGCAGAGCGCCAGAGATTGGCGGAGCAAAAGGCCCTGGAAGATAAAAAGAAGGCCGTTGCCGACCTCAGCGCCTTCCGGCCCTATTAACAGGAACCTTGGAAGATGCAGGTCTCAGTTGATGGAAATTTCGCTCGCTTTGGCGAAAAAAGCTATGCAATAAACAAAATTAACACCGTCGAGGTGCGCACCGTGCATCCTTATGGAAACGGTTGGGCATGGGTTTGCGCGATACTGTCGGTGCTTTTTGCCTACGGCGCATACAATCTCATTAAGGACGGAAAATCGCCTGCCATTTCCGTGATCCTTTGCCTTGTCTTTGCCAGCATATCACATTGGGTATGGCGCAGGTCTAAGATAGTTGAATTTCAACTTTTCCTAATGACTTCTTCGACGTCTATGCAGGCATATAGTTCGTTCGACCAAGACGAGATCAGTGATCTACGCACCCGGATTGAAGCCGCAATGGTTGCAGCATAGCGGCTGGCGCCATCAAAGGTTTTGGAGCGGCTTTTCTGATCGACCATCTGAACGACGATGCCATCGACTGACCTTGACCATAACGGCCAAGGAGTAATGGAAAATGTCGATCCTCAAGACCCTCAAGCTGACCGCTGCCAACCGCCACGTGACCCTGACGCCCGAGCAGGTGCTGCGCGGAAAGCTGGTAAGCTACCTCAACGAGCAGAAAGCGCTCGCGGAAGCGGAAATCGGCGGCACGGCGTTCAGCGCCACCAAGCGCGTGACCCGTACCAACGAAGCGGGCGAGAAGGTCCGCGTCGATGCTCCGCGCCATGTCCGCAAGGGCTGGTTCACGGATGCGGCTGGCAAAATGTTCTTCCAGATCCGCTACGGCAGCAAGCCGCTGGAACTGGCCAAGGGCATGAATGCCGTGGAGGTTGAGGGCCTCGCGGGCCTGCCCACGGTCATCGCGTCGATCATTGATGCCGTCCAGGCTGGCGAATTGGATGCACAGGCCAAGGCAGCGATTGCCAGCCGCAAGGCGCAGCGCAAGGCCAAGCAGCCCGCTGCATGATTTCCAATGCCATGTAGGGCGGGCCGCGTGTCCGCCCTACCGCTTGCTCACTATTAGTGAGGTGAGCAGATCGCCGATGCCAATGCGGTGGCCGTTGCGATCATAGGTGGCATTCACCAGCGGATCATACCAGCCGACAGGCGATCCCGTTGCCACAAATCCCTTTACCAATCGCCCCGTTTGCTGCCGCCATCCCAGCAGCTTGCCTGCGCTGTCCCGCAAATCTTGCCTCATTTTCAGCCTCCAATCCGAGGCCGTCGATCAAGCAGCACCTTTGTGTCGCGTCGATCTGCGATAGGGACTTATGCCCCACGACTAGTGGGACTGCCCTGTCAGAGCTTCTGAGCACTGACGGCTCATTGCATGCTGCCAAATTGCTTGGAGGGGGCAAATTGCCTTCGTCGAGCTGGAAAACGCAATTCAAGCAGCGTCCGACTTTGCCTGTGCAGCAATCGCCTGTTCCACGAGGGCGTCCCAATCCAGATTGTTTGCTTGCGCTTCCTTATGCAGCCAAGCCGTTGCCCGCACGATCTCAGATGCAGAGTAGCCGTCAAGCTTGGTAATTGCGTCTGCGCGTTCCTGCGGCACTACATGGCTGTAATGCTTGCGGATTTGCTCATAAGACGTGCCCATATTCAGGGCCAAATCCTCATAGGTGACGCCAGCGAGGAGCCGTTCCGTGGCATAGGTGTGACGGAAGCTGTAGATGGTGCGGTTCTCGCCATCTGGCCCTTTGAGCAACCCAATGTCATCGAGCAATTTACGCAAGCTGACATGAGGTTCCCAGCCTTCTGGCCAAACGAAATCATCATCTGCACCACGAGGAGGCAGATAGTTATAGATGTCTGGCTGGCTGATGACGGTGCGGGTGCCCGTTTTTGTGTCAGCCGCGACGGTGATTTCTGCACGAGAGCCATTGCCGTGAGGCTTCACGCCCTTCCACTTCAAGGTTTCCATCTCACGGCGGCGAAGGCCCGTCAGATAGTAGCACCAGATGAGGCGGCGAAGCAGGGCGCGTTGCGTGTTGTGCAGGCGGTGGCGACCGTCATGTTGCCAACCCTCCATATGCGCAGCCAAATCCAGCCATTCATGTGGCGTGAAGCCGTAGCGCCGTTGACGGTCTGGGTCGGTTTTCACCGTATGTGCCTTCAATTTGCCCAAGGGGCGCATAAGACTTTCACGGGCCGCCCATGTCAGCGATTGAACGAACAGGCCAAATTCGATTTGCAGGGTTTTCTTGGACGGCCTGACCGCGCAATTTTTCGGGCGATCATCGCGTTTCAGCCAAAAGTCGCGACGCCAATCCACGTATCCTTCCGCCACTAGTGTGGTGATTTGATCGAGGTTGCGATTGCCCATGTAGGGCTTGAGATAGAGGCGGCCTGTGCTCTCGTGCAGGCGGTAGCGGTGTTCAGAGAGCCGCTTTTTCGCGTAGGGCAACCACTTGCTGTCCCAGAAATCTGTGAATTTGATCGTGCGAAGCGGCAGGTCTTGGTCAACGCGGACGAGCAGTTTGCGGTAAAGCTCTTTGGCCTTGTATTCTGCCACGGTGCGGTCCGTGGTTTCCAGCGACTTCATGGTGCGCTTGCCATGGCCAAGCTGGAAGTTAGCATACCAGAGGCCGCTGATGACGTCATCCCGCTGGAAGACTGTAACTTTGCCGGCCTCAAGCTTTAAAGCATTGATTCTCTTCATTTATGTGCGCTCCAGACCTGTTGCACGTTCCGTGCGATCTGTTGCACCATCTGTTGCAGTCAAAAATTGAAGTCGAGTTAAGAGCCGCAGAAAAGCGCGGTTTCAAATCCCCTGTCGCAGATCTGTTGCACATGAAAAAAGCGGGGCTTCCCCCGCTTTTCTCTTGATATTGCTGGCCTTTTTGCAAGGCCAAAGCAAGGCTCGCGTCAGCGCTTCGAGAACTGGAAGCTGCGGCGAGCCTTGGCCCGGCCGTACTTCTTGCGCTCGACCACGCGGCTGTCGCGGGTGAGGAAGCCGGCGGCCTTGACGGCGCCACGCAGCGCCGGCTCGAACTTCGACAGCGCCTGGGCTATGCCGTGCTTCACCGCACCGGCCTGACCCGAGAGACCGCCGCCCTTGACCGTAGCGATGATATCGTACTGGCCTTCGCGACCAGCGACCTGGAAGGGCTGGTTGATGACGAGGCGCAGCGTCGGGCGGGCGAAGTAGACTTCCTGATCGCGGCCGTTGACCACGATCTTGCCCGAACCGGGCTTCAGCCACACGCGGGCCACGGCGTCCTTGCGGCGGCCGGTGGCGTAGGAACGGCCATAGGCGTCCACTTCGCGATCGCGCAGCGGCGCGGGCGGAGCGGCGGGAACGACCGGAGCGGCATCATCCGAAGCTGCCGGAGCCTCTGCGGCCGGAGCGGCAGCGGTCAGGTTCTTGAGATCCGCCAGGCTCGAAACGGAATCGGTGGAGTTGGGGGTATCCGACATTATGCGCCCACCTTGTTCTTGCGGTTGAGCGAAGCGACATCGAACGCTTCGGGCTGGTTGCCGCCGTGCGGATGCTCGGTACCGGCATAGAGGTGGAGCGCGCGCATCTGGTCACGGCCGAGCGGGCCGCGCGGGATCATGCGTTCAACCGCCTTTTCGAGCACGCGCTCGGGGAAGCGGCCGCCCAGCACCTTGTCGGCGGTGACCGCCTTGATGCCGCCGGCATAGCCGGTGTGCTTGTAATAGGTCTTCGCCTTGAGCTTGTTGCCCGTGAGGCGCACCTTGTCCGCGTTGATGACGACGACGTGATCGCCGCAATCGACGTGCGGGGTGAAGCTCGGCTTGTGCTTGCCGCGCAGGATGTTGGCGATGATGACGGCGAGACGGCCAAGCACCAACCCATCGGCATCGATCAGATGCCACTTCTTTTCAACCTCGGCCGGCTTAATCGACCGGGTGACCTTGCTGAGAGCCTTCATGGCTGGAACGGTTCCCTAATCTGTGCACCGCACGCAGACAAAAGGCCCGCATCGCAGTGAGGAAGCGCGCCTTTGTTGCAAGAGCCCTGCCGAGTCAAGCATTCGTGCGGGTTTTCGAGGAGGTAAAATAATACCTTTCCGCTTCAACCCTGCTCTTGCGCGGTGTTTTGAGCGTTTTTACCGGTCTCCGCGACCAGCCAGGCGAGCGTGGCCGGTGCCGCCGCATCGGCGCGCCAACCGACGATCGCGGGGCAATCGTAAGGATGGATTTCCGCCAGTTTCGCCACGGCAGCTTCAAGCGCGGCAGCGGTCGTCTTGCCCAGCATCGCCACTTCCTCGCCAGCGCCGCGCTCGCCCTGCCAGGTATAAAGCGAGATCATGCCAGGCAGAATGTTGGCGCAGGCGATCAGCCCGGCATCGAGCAGCGCACCGGCGGCCGCTTCCGCGTCGGCGCGGCTGGCGAACGGGCACCAGATCATCGCCGCGCCGTCCGCCATCGCGAATCAGCGCTTCTGGCCGAGCGCGTGCGCGCCCCACGTCGTCGCGGCTACCAGCAGTGCGCCGACCAGCTGGTGCGCCACCGCGATCCAGACCGCCACACCGCTCATCACCGTGGCGATGCCGAGCAGGATCTGCGTGCCGAAAGCGCTGTGGATGGCGATCGCGGCGGGCCGCGCCTGTGCCTTGCGCAGCTTGCGCCCCATCACCACCAGCACCGCCACCACCGCCCAGGCCCACCAGCGGTGGACGAAATGGACGAGGAACGGATCGGACAGGAAGGCATGCGCCCCGCCATGCGACCAGTCGATGCCCGCGGGAAAGAAACTGCCCTGCATCAGCGGCCAGGCGTCCCAGTTGAACCAGCCGCCGCCTGCGGCCGTGCCCGCGCGCAGGCCCGCGAGCAGCGCGCCGTAGAACAGTTGCAGCACCAGCATCGCCAGCGCCAGCCCTGAAAAGCCAGTCAGCCGCGAGCGCGCCCGGCCCCGCGCCAGCGCGCGCAGGTCCAGCGCGGTCCATACGAGGCCGGCCAGCGTCACCAGCGCCACCAGGAGATGCGCGGCCAGGCGGAAGTGGCTGACCTTGACGTCGTGGACGATGCCGGACTTCACCATCCACCAGCCCACCGCGCCCTGCAGCCCGCCCAGCGCCAGCAGCGCCAGCAGGCGCGGCTTGTAGCCTGCCGGAATGCGCCCCTTCACCCAGAACCACGCCAGCGGCAGCGCGAAGACCATGCCGATCGTGCGTGCCAGCAGGCGGTGGACCCATTCCCAGAAGAAGATGAACTTGTAGTCCGCCAGCGTCATGCCCGCCGGGCCGTTGACCAGCAGATATTGCGGCGTCTGGCGATAGGCGTCGAACTCGGCCTGCCACTGCGCATCGGTCAACGGCGGCAGGGCGCCGGTTACCGGCTTCCATTCGGTGATCGAGACCCCCGATTCGGTCAGCCGGGTGATCCCGCCGACCACCACGATCATCGCCACCATCGCCGCCACGATCAACAGCCAGCGGGCAATGGCCAGCGGCGCGGCGCGTACTTCGCGCGGGGCAGCGAACGGAGAGGGGATCGCGGATTCCATGGGCCTCAGCCTGTCCCACCGACATCGCTCCAGCGCAAGCGGGAATCCCGCACCGGAAACGTGATGCCCTCTTGTGCAATGATACAATGTAACATATATGCGCTGTCATGAATCACGCGCTGCAGGCCCTGCGTTCCCGGCTCGACCGGTTCGGCGTGCTCCTTTCGGGGCTGTGCCTGCTGCATTGCCTGGCTGGCGTATTCCTGGTTGGCCTGCTGGGCGTGGGCGGCGGCGTGCTGCTCGACCCGGCGATCCACCGCATCGGGCTGGTGCTGGCGCTGACGGTCGGCGCCACCACGATCGGCCTTGGCGCGCTGCGGCACGGCCATGTCCTGCCGCTGGCCGTGGGCGGAACCGGCCTGGCGCTGATGGCGGCGGCGGTCGTGACCGGGCACGGCACGCAGGAAGCGGTGCTGACCATCGGCGGCGTGGTGCTGGTGGCGACGGCGCACCTCATCAACATGCGGCGCGGCTGCTGAGCGGCTACTGCTGTTCCTGCCCCTGAGCGCACGCTTGCGCGCCGCGCCCCGCACGCTAAAGCGGCGGGCATGGATGCCAGCCCTTCCCCCGCTTCGCTTTCTATCACCGTCAATGGTGAACCGCACCGCGCCGCGCCGGGTTCGATCGCCGATCTGGTGCGTGCAATCGGGCTCGATCCGGCCAAGGTCGCGGTCGAGCGCAACGGCGAGATCGCGCCGCGTTCGACCCTGGCCGATGTCGCGCTGGCGGATGGCGACGTGCTGGAAATCGTCCACTTCGTGGGCGGCGGGCAAGAGGAAGGAACACAGGCCGTGAACGACGACGACAGCTGGACCGTGGCAGGCCGCACCTTCCGCTCGCGCCTGATCGTGGGCACTGGCAAGTACAAGGACTTCGCGCAGAACGCCGCCGCGGTCGCCGCCTCGGGCGCGGAGATCGTCACCGTCGCCGTCCGCCGCGTGAACATTTCCGATCCCAAGGCGCCGATGCTGACGGACTTCATCGATCCCAAGACGATCACCTACCTGCCCAATACCGCCGGCTGCTTCACCGCCGAGGACGCGATCCGCACGCTGCGCCTGGCGCGCGAGGCGGGCGGCTGGGATCTGGTGAAGCTGGAAGTGCTGGGCGAAGCAAAGACGCTCTATCCCGACATGCGCGAAACGCTGCGCGCGACGGAAATCCTGGCCAACGAAGGCTTCCTGCCGATGGTCTATTGTTCGGACGATCCAATCGCGGCGAAGCAGCTGGAAAGCGCCGGCGCGGTGGCGGTGATGCCGCTGGGCGCGCCGATCGGTTCGGGCCTTGGCATCCAGAACCGGGTGATGATCCGCCTGATCGTGGAAGGCGCCAGCGTGCCCGTGCTGGTCGATGCCGGCGTGGGCACCGCATCGGACGCGGCGGTGGCGATGGAGCTAGGCTGCGACGGCGTGCTGATGAACACCGCGATCGCCGAAGCGAAGGACCCGGTGCGCATGGCGCGGGCGATGAAGCTGGCCACCGAGGCCGGCCGCGAAGCCTATCGCGCCGGGCGGATGGGCACCCGCAAATACGCCGATCCCTCCAGCCCGCTCGCCGGCCTGATCTAGGGCCAGGAGCCTCTAACGACCCCGGGTCCGGAGCCTAGGCGGCGGCGGAAACGGCCTCGCGTTCGTCGCGCGCCAGCCGTTCGACCAGGCGGTTGTACAGCACCACGCCCTTGTCGAACGTCACCGGCAGGACCGGGCGGGCGGGATCGCGGTCGATCACCTTATGCTGCGCCTCGATCATGGTCTTGTCCTCGGCGAAGGCCATGGCCGCCACCCCCATCAGCCGGTCGCGCAGCGCTTCATCGCCATGATCGCGGTGCGGCCCCCAGCTGAAGAAATAGCGGCTGGTGCGGTCGGTCAGCGCGGTCACGGCCTGGCTGGTGAAGGTGACCCCGGTCCTGGGCAGATCGGGCGGCGGCGGCGCATCGCGCAGCCGGTCGGCGGTTCCGGCGGGATAGCTGGCGCTGGGCATCAGCAGGATGCCCGGCACGTGGTATTCGTAGCAACTCCACAGATCGACCGGCTCCAGGCCACCGTTGATCGTGCTGCGGTTCTGCCCGCGCACCCAGCGTTCGAATCGCACCCCGCGCGGAAGCTGGGTGACCTTGGGCCGGGTGCGCGCCCATTCCTCGTCCGCGCCGAAGCTGTTGGCGTGAACGAAGGCCAGATGCGTGAAATCGCACAGGTTGTCGTGGATCAGCCGGGCCTGCGCATCATAGTCGAGCTGGCCCCGGCCGAGAATGTAGTCCGGATCGTCGAACCCTACGGCCGGCGGGATCAGCGCCGGATCGGCCCGCGCGGGATCGCCCAGCCAGACCCAGATCCAGCTGTGCCGATCGACCGCGGGATAGCTGCGCACGCGCGCCGTGGCGGGGATCGTATCCTGCCCGGGGATCTCGCTGCACCGGCCGTCCGCCTCGAACCTCAGGCCGTGGTACAGGCAGCGCAGCGCCTCGCCCTCGCACCGGCCCAGCGACAGCGGCGCCAGCCGGTGAACGCAGCGGTCCTCCAGCGCCACGATGCGCCCGCTCTCGGCGCGGAAGATCACCACGGGGTCGTTGGCCATGGTGATCGCGAAGGGCCTGCCCGCTTCCAGGTCCATCGACCAGCAGGCCACGTGCCAGGCGTTGCGCACATGAATCATCGGGCTTCTCTCCCAAAAACCGATGGCCCGAGTTTACTTAACGTCGTTAAATTGTCAAACGGGAACGATGGCCCGTCACCGCGACATTGCACTCGATCGCTCCGGCATCGTTGCCGCCGCCTTTGCCCTGCTCGACGAAGCGGGGCTGGATGGCGTGACGATGCGGGCGCTGGCGGCGCGGCTGTCGGTGCAGGCGCCGGCGCTGTACTGGCACGTGCGCGACAAGGCCGCGCTGGGCGGGCTGATGGCCGAAGCGCTCTACGCCGAAGCGCGCGCCGGCCTGCACGACGGCCTCGACGCGCGCGCATGGCTGCTGGCACTGGGCCGGGGGCTATGCCGCAGCCTGGCGCGCCATCGCGATTCCGCCCGGTTGCTGGCTTCGGCGCGACCGCTCGCGCAGGCCAGCGACGAAACGGCCGCGGGCATGGCCGCGCCGCTGGTGCAGCGCGGGTTCAGCCGCGAACAGGCGCTGGAAGCGCAAGCCGCCGTCCTGTCGCTGTCGCTGGGCTGGTCGATCTATCGCGAAAACGCCGCGATGCACGCGTTCCTGACCGGAATGTTCGATCTGGAGGAAAGTTTCGAGCGCGGCCTGCGGGTGCTGGTGGACGGCCTCGTTGCCGAGGCCGTCCCCGCTTCGTCCTGATCCCGCCCCGGCGCTATTGCGCCACGCCCGCCGCCGCGAGCACGGCCAGCGTGAGGATGTCCGGCGCGATCGCGGTCATCGGCGCGATCTGCACCGGCTTTTCCATGCCCAGCAGCATCGGGCCGATCACCGCGTTACCCGCCAGTTCGCGCAGCAGCTTGGCCGAGATGTTGGCCGATTGCAGCCCCGGCATGATGAGCACGTTGGCCGGCCCCGACAGGCGGCTGAACGGGTAGTTCGCCATGACCTTGGGGTTGAGCGCGGCGTCGGGCGCCACTTCGCCTTCGTATTCGAAGCCGGGGTTCGCCTCGTCCAGGATCGAAACCGCTCCACGGATCGGCTCCACCCAGCGCCCCATCGGGTTGCCGAACGTGGAGAACGACAGGAACGCCACGCGCGGTTCGTGGCCCATGCGGCGGGCGACGTCCGCCGTTTCGACGGCGATATGGGCCAGGTCTTCGGCGCTCGGCCGCTCGTTGACGGTCGTATCGGCCAGGAACACGGTGTAGTTCTTGGCCACCATCAGGTGAATGCCGAAGGGCACCTTGCCCGGCGCGGGATCGAGCACCTGCCGCACTTCCTTCAGGGTCTGCGAGAAGGTGCGCGTCATGCCGGTGATCAGCGCATCGGCATGGCCAAGCTTGACCAGCGCCGAGGCGAAGACGTTGCGGTCCTGGTTGACCATGCGGCGCACGTCGCGCTCCAGGAAGCCCCGCCGCTGCAGCCGTTCGTAGAGCATCTCCACCATCGCCGGCACGTGCGGGCTGATCGCCGAATTGTGGATCTCGTAGCTGTCCGGATTGCCGATGCCGAGTTCGACGAGCTTTTCGCGCACCACCTGGTCGCGGCCCACCAGCACCGGTTCGCCATACCCGAAATCGCGGAACTGCACGGCGGCGCGCAGCACCACCTCGTTCTCCGCCTCGGCGAAGACCACCCGCTTGGGGTTGCGCTTCACCTGCGCATAAACGTTGGTCAGTACCGAGGTCGTCGGGTTGAGCCGTGCCTTCAGATCGTGGCGATAGACGTCGAAATCCTCGATCGGCTTCATCGCCACGCCCGAATCCATCGCCGCCTTCGCCACCGCGGAGGAGACCACTTCCATCAGGCGCGGATCGAACGGCGCGGGGATGATGTAGTCATGCCCGAACTGCATCGACTGCCCTCCATAGGCGGCGGCGACTTCCTCCGGCACCGGCCGGCGGGCCAGCTCCGCGATCGCTTCCGCGGCGGCGATCTTCATCTCCTCGTTGATCGCGGTCGCCCGAACGTCCAGCGCGCCGCGGAAGATGAAGGGGAAGCCCAGCACATTGTTGACCTGGTTCGGATAGTCCGAACGGCCCGTGGCGATGATGCAGTCCGGCCGGGCCGCCTTAGCTTCGGGCGGAGTGATTTCCGGATCGGGGTTGGCCATCGCGAAAATGATCGGCTGCGGGGCCATGGCCTTGACGTATTCCGGCTTCAGCGCACCGGCGGCCGACAGGCCCAGGAAGATGTCCGCGCCCACCAGCGCCTCTTCCAGCGTGCGCGCCGGCGTATCGACCGCGTGCGCGCTTTTCCACTGGTCCATGCCATCGGACCGGCCGCGCCAGATCGTGCCCGAACGGTCGCACATGATGACGTTGTCGTGGCGCACGCCCATCGCCTTGATCAGCGCGGTGCAGGCGATCGCCGCCGCGCCCGCGCCGTTGACCACGACATTCACGTCCTTGAGATCGCGCCCGGTCAGGTGGCAGGCGTTGACGAGGCCGGCGGCGGTGATGATCGCGGTGCCGTGCTGGTCATCGTGCATCACCGGAATCTTCAGGCGTTCGCGCAGCGCCTGTTCGATGATGAAGCATTCGGGCGCCTTGATGTCTTCGAGGTTGATGCCGCCGAAGCTGGGTTCGAGCAGCGCCACCGCGTTGATGAAGGCTTCCGGGTCTTCGGTGGCGACTTCGATGTCGATCGAATCGACGTCGGCGAAGCGCTTGAACAGCACCGCCTTGCCTTCCATCACCGGCTTCGAGGCGAGCGCGCCCAGATTGCCGAGGCCCAGGATGGCGGTGCCGTTGGAGATCACCGCAACGAGATTGCCCTTGGCGGTATAGTCATAGGCCGTCGCGGGATCGTCCGCGATGGCGCGCACGGGAACGGCCACGCCAGGCGAATAGGCAAGGCTCAGATCGCGCTGCGTCGCCATGGGCTTGCTGGCGATGATCTCGATTTTGCCGGGCCTGATCGTGTTGTGGTAGAACAACGCCTCGCGTTCGGTGAAACGGACGTTGCTTTCCTCTGACATGCAAATGCTCCCACGCTGGGTGGACCGGACAGGGCCGGCCGGGCGGTGTCAGAAGTCCCTAGGCTTCCAGTTCGGAAAACCCAAGGGTCTGACGGCAAAAAGCAGACTGCGCCCATCCTGCCATACCAGCTGGAGGCGCGGATCGGGGCGGCGCGGCAGGCCGGTATCGATCAGCCAGACATAGTCCACCCGCTCGATCGGCGCGTACTTGAGCGCGGAATCCACGCTGCGCAGGCGGCCGCTCTGGCAATTGGGCGACCACACGAATTCGGATGGATCGGCGGTGAAGTTGCGGCCGGGGCGGAAGCGGGGCACCACCATGTGCAGCCCCGGCACCGCCCAGTTGTCGTTGACCCACGCCTGCCGGTAGAGGCTGGCAAGACTGGCCAGGTGATCGCGCCGCGTGCTGCGCCAGCTTTCCTCGATGCAGGTATGTTCGACGAAAGCCAGCACGCGGCTGCCGGGCTGCACGTGATGCAGCGCGGCAAGCTGGCGCTTGTAGTCCTGCGCGTAGTCCGCGAAGCTGGCCCCGGTGACCACCAGGCGCACGCCCAGCAGCGCCATACCGATATAGGCCACGGCGCGGGCATAGGAAGGCTTCGCCCGGCTCCAGTCCTGCAACGCCAGCAGCAGCATCGCCGCCACCGGCAGCAGGCGGATATCCACGAAGGCGCTGCCGTTGATATCGCTGGGAATGGCCACGAACAGCAGCAGCACCAGCAGGCCGGGCAAGCCCTGCCGCCAGCTCCACCGCGCGCCGGCCAGCCAGCCGCACAGGATCAGCCCGAAGCAGGCGATCGTCGTCGCCGCGTCGAGCACCAGCGACTGGTCGCGCAGCGTCAGCACGAACGACCATGCCTTCTGGTCCCAGCGCCAGCGGTTCATGCTGGCGACCGGTTCGGGCGAGAACGTCTTCCACAGTACCACCACCAGCACCGTGGTCAGCAGCGGCCAGCAGGTGACGAACAGGCGCTTGGCGATCGCCTTCCAGTCCAGCTCGCGCGCCAGCGGGCGCCAGCGCGAAGGCCGCCAGCTTCCGGCGGGGAGCCGGTCGATCTCGCGCCCCAGCGCCGCGCCGCCGACCAGCAACGCCAGTAGCACGCCGCCGATGGCATGGCACAGCATGGCGACCGGCTGCGCCACGATCAGCATTGCGGCGCGCTTCTTCGGCTGGTTTTCGAGCCAGACCGAGGCGGCGAAAGCCGACAGCGAAAGACCGGTGGCAAGGATGTAGTTGAGGAAACCTGTCAGCAGCGGAAAGCTGAACACGAACATCAGCGCCCAGGCGGTGGCATGACCACCGCGCGGATTGAGCACGCGCGCCGTGGCAAGGCCGCCGCCGGCGAACAGGCCGGTCGCCAGCACCGTGCTCCACCACCCGGCGGCCAGAATGCCGAACTGCGCGCCCAGCAGCTTCATCAGCACACCGCCGCCGATATTCAGCGTGAACACCCATTTCCAGGTGAAGTAGCGTTCCAGCGGATTGCCGGGGCCGGCGGCCTCGATCGCGGCTGCGCCCATGTGGCCCGGCACGTCGATCAGCGGCGGCACTTCCACCAGCGCGAACGGCAGGCACACCAACAGGACCGTGAGCACGATGCCCGGCGCGGAGAGCCACGGGAGCGCCGCGGCATGCCAATCGAACGACCAGGCCTTGGGACGGCCTCTTTGCTGGCTTTGCATGAGCCCCTGTCGATATCCGGCTTCGATGGTTTGTGAAAACCCCGCGCTTCGTCTAGCCACTCGCGCCGTGACGCCAAATGCCCCAACTCCGATGATGGCGCAATATCTAGCGCTTAAACAGCAGGCGGGAGACTGCCTGCTGTTCTACCGGATGGGCGATTTCTTCGAGCTTTTTTTCGACGACGCGAAAATCGCCGCGCAAGTGCTGGACATCGCGCTGACCAGCCGGGGCGAACACGGCGGCGCGCCGATCCCGATGTGCGGGGTGCCCGTGCATTCGGCCGAATCGTACCTGGCCCGGCTGATCAAGGCGGGTTGCCGCGTCGCCATCGCCGAGCAGGTGGAAACGCCCGAGGAAGCGAAGAAGCGCGGCGGATCGAAGGCGCTGGTCGCGCGCGATATCGTCCGCTTCGTCACCGCTGGCACGCTGACCGAGGAAGCGCTGCTGGAACCGCGCCGCGCCAACGTGCTGGCGGCGGTGTGCGAGGTGCGCGGGCTGATCGGCATTGCCGCCTGCGACATCTCCACCGGCCGCATGGAGCTGGAGGAATGCGAGCCGGCGGCGATGGGTGCGGCGCTGGCCCGGCTGGGCGCGAGCGAGATCGTCGCCAGCGAGGACTGGGCCGATGCCCCGTTCGACGCGGTGCGGCGGCCGGGGCGCGGCTTTGACAGCAACGCCGGCGAGGCACGGCTCAAGGATCTGCACGGCGTGTCCACGCTCGATGGCTTCGGTGCGTTCACCCGGCCGATGCTGGCGGCGGCAAACGGGCTGGTCGATTACCTCGACCACGTCGGGCGCGGCCGCCTGCCGCTGCTGCTGCCTCCCGTGGCGCGCACGGCGGGCGGGCACATGGCGATGGACGAGGCGACGCGCGCCAGCCTGGAAATCCTCGTGTCCACCGGCGGCACGCGCAAGGGCAGCCTGTTCGAGGCGATCGACCGCTGCGTGACCGGCGCGGGCGCGCGCCTGCTGGCCGAGGACCTTTCCGCGCCGCTGACCGACGCGCCGGCAATCCGCGCGCGGCTGGAACTGGTAAGCTGGCTGCACGACGATCCGCTGCTGCGCGGGGACTTGCGCGCGATCCTGAAGGCCGCGCCCGACATCGGCCGTGCGCTGGGCCGGGTCGTCGCCGGGCGGGGCAGCCCGCGCGATCTGGGGCAGCTGCGCGATGGCCTGTCCGAAGCCTGGCGGCTGCGCGAGGTGCTGGGCGCGCGCGCGCAGAGGCCGGCGCTGGCCGAGGCGCTGCTGCCGGCGCTGGGCGGGCACGGCGCGCTGATCGATCTCTATGTCCGCGCGCTGGTGCCCGCGCCGCCGACCGAACGCGCGCAGGGCGGGTTCATCGCCGAAGGCTATGATGCCGCGCTCGACGAACTGCGCCGGGCCGCAGGCAATTCGCGCCGCGCCATCGCCGCCCTGGAAGCAAAATACCGCGACGAGACCGGCGTTTCCGCGCTGAAGATCCGCCACAACGGCGTGCTCGGCTATTTCATCGAAGTCCCCGCGCGCCACGCCGACAAGCTGATGCTGCCCGACAGCGGCTTCACCCACCGCCAGACGATGGCCGGCGCGGTGCGTTTCAACGCGCTGGCACTGCACGAGGAGGCAAGCCGCATCGCCGAGGCGGGCGGGCATGCGCTGGCGGCCGAGGAAGCGCATTTCGAGGAGCTGGTCGTCGCCGCCGTCAGCGCGCGCGAAGGCATCGCCGCCACCGCCGCCGCGCTGGCCCGGATCGACGTCGCGTGCGGGCAGGCCGAACGCGCGGCCGAAGGCGGCTGGGCGCTGCCGCATGTGGTGGCGGAGCCGGTGCTGGACATCGCCGGCGGACGGCATCCGGTAGTGGAGGCGGCGCTCGCGGCCAAGGGCGAACGCTTCGTCGCCAACGGTTGCCGGCTCGCGCCCGAGGACCGGCTGTGGCTGGTCGGCGGCCCCAACATGGGCGGCAAGTCCACCTTCCTGCGCCAGAACGCGCTGATCGTGCTGCTGGCGCAGGCGGGCGGGTTCGTGCCCGCCGAGGCCGCGACGATCGGCATGGTCGACCGGCTGTTCAGCCGCGTCGGCGCATCGGACAACCTTGCGCGCGGGCGATCGACCTTCATGGTCGAGATGGTCGAGACCGCCGCCATTCTCGCGCAGGCCAGCGAGCGCAGCTTCGTCATCCTTGACGAAGTGGGACGCGGCACCTCGACGTACGACGGCCTCGCGCTTGCCTGGGCGGTGGTGGAGGCGGTGCACGGGGTAAACCGCTGCCGCTGCCTGTTCGCCACGCATTACCACGAACTCGCGCGGCTGGCCGAAAGCTGCGACGCGCTGTCGCTCCATCACGTGCGCGCGCGCGAATGGAAGGGCGATCTGGTGCTGCTGCACGAGCTGGCCGAAGGACCGGCGGACAAGAGCTATGGCCTGGCCGTGGCCCGGCTCGCCGGGGTGCCCGCGCCGGTGGTGCAGCGGGCGAAGGCCGTGCTCGACAAGCTGGAGAAAGGCCGCGCCTCCACCGGGGGCCTCGCCGCCGGGCTGGACGACCTGCCGCTGTTCGCCGCCGCGATCGAGGCGGTGGAGGAAAAGGTCGATGCCTTGCGCGCCCGGCTCAACGGCCTCGACATCGACGCGCTGTCCCCGCGCGAGGCGCTGGACCTGCTCTACGAACTGAAGGCACAGGCGAATGGTTGAGCTTACCACGGTCGGCTCCCGGCGCGTGCTGTTCGTGATAGCGGCGGAACCGGAATACGGCCCGCACTTGCGCGCCCGGTTCACGCCGCTGATCACCGGCATCGGCCCGGTAGAGGCCGCGCTGCACACCGGCGTGGCGCTGGCCCGGCTGGAAGCGGCGGGGCAGTTGCCGGACCTGATCGTCTGCCTCGGCTCGGCCGGATCGCGCCGCTGCGCGCTGGGCTCGGTCCACCAGATCGCCAGCGTCTCGTGGCGCGACATGGATGCCTCGCCGCTCGGCATCGAGCCCGGCGTGGTGCCCTATCTCGACGAGCCGAAAGAGCTTCCATTGGAAACCCCGCTGGACCTGCCTGTCGCCACGCTGTCTAGCGGGGGCGACGTGGTCAGCGGCGACCACTGGGACCGCGTCTCGGCCGACATGGTCGACATGGAAACCTACGCCGTCGCCCGCGCCGCGCGCACCTTCGGCGTGCCGCTGATCGGCCTGCGCGGCGTCAGCGACGGCCCCGGCGAACTGGCCGGCGCACACGACTGGCACAAGCTGCTCGGCTACCTCGACGGCGAGCTGGCCAAGGCGGTGGACCTGCTGCACGAACTGCAGGGCGCGTAGCCGCCCGAGGTCCCAGCTTTCGCTGGGACGACGAGGATAAAAATAGAAACGTCATGCCAGCGCACGCTGGCATCTCAGGCCACATCTCAAACCACCGGGGGCATCTCAGCCCCCCTCGTGAAACCTCACAACGACAGGAACAATCCCGCCAGCGCCGCGCTCATCAGGTTGCTCAGCGCGCCGGCCAGCAGCGCGCGAATGCCGAGTTTGGCGATCATCGGGCGCTGGTTGGGGGCAAGGCCGCCGGTCACCGCCATCTGGATCGCGATCGAGCTGAAATTGGCGAAGCCGCACAGCGCGAACGTGACCAACGCGACGCTGACCTTGGACAAGCCGGTGTCCTGCCCCAGTTCGATGAAGGCGACGAATTCGTTGAGCACGATCTTGGTGCCGAACAGGCCGCCCGCCTGCATCGCTTCCGCCCAGGTGGGGGAGCCGAGCAGGTAGAACATAGGCGCGAAGATCGTGCCGAGGATCTGCTGGAACGAGAGGTCGGGATAGCCAGCCAGCCCGCCCAGCCAGCCGAGGATGCCGTTGGCGAGCGCCACCAGCGCAACGAAGGCCAGCACCATCGCGCCCACCGCCACGGCCAGCTTGACCCCGGTCTGCGCGCCCTGGCTGGCCGCCATGATGAGGTTGGCGGGGCGTTCCTCGTGTTCTTCCGCCACCGGTTCGCCGCTGGCGGCGACGCCGGGCTGGCTGGTCACGTCATCGCGGTTCAGCGCGGCCGCGGCCATGCCGGCGGGCGGCACCAGTGTGGGCGGATCGTGCGGGTTGGGCAGCGGATCGGCCGCGACGTCGGCCGGCGTCGGCGGCTCGTCGGGCATCATCGTCTTGGCCATGAGGATACCGCCGGGCGCCGACATGAAGGCGGCGGCGACCAGATAGTCGATGCGGATACCCATGCTGGCATAGGCGGCCAGGATCGTGCCCGCCACGCCGGCCATGCCCACGGTCATCACACAGAACAGCTGCGACGGATTGAGCGCGGCGAGATAGGGGCGGATCACCAGCGGCGCCTCGCTTTGCCCGACGAAGATGTTGGACGCGGCGCACAGTGATTCGACCTTGCTGATGCCGGTGATCTTTTCCAGCCCGCCACCGATCCAGCGGATCACCAGCTGCATCACGCCAAGGTAGTAGAGGATCGAGATCAGCGCGGCGAAGAAGATGATCACCGGCAGCGCCGAAATGGCGAAGCTGGTCCCGCCGATCTCGGGCTTGGCGAGCGGGCCGAACAGGAACGTCACGCCCGCCTTGGCAAAGCCGAGCAGGCGCTCCACGCCGTGCGCGGCGGCCTGCAGCGCGGCGTTGCCCCACGGCAGGTAGAGCACCAGCGCGGCGAAACCGGCCTGCAGGGCAAAGGCTGCGCCCACCACGCGCGGGCGGATCGCGCGGCGGTTGGTGGAAAGCAGGAAGGCGACCAGCAGGATGATCCCCATCCCGACGAGGCTCAAGACAACGCGCATCGGGGGCTATCGGCTCCGGACGATGAAGGAGGGAAAGACGAACTGGTTTCTCCCGCTCCTAAACGGGATTTGGCGGCCGGTCAAAATCCCGCTATCGCCCGTCCATGCAAGAAACCGCCCCGCACCGGGCCGCACCGGCGCCACATCCCCCGATCCCCTCTTCGATCCCCCGCTCCCTGTTCGCGTTCGCGCTGCTCTATGGCGGGCTGGCCGTGCTGGCGGGCGTGCTGGGCACCAAGCTCGCCTCGCTGGGCCACTGGCCGCTGCTGGGCGATCTGGCGGTCGAATCCGGAATCTTCGCGTTCCTGCTGCTGGTGATCCTGGCCAGCGCCGTGGCCGAGCTGTTCGGGCAGGACATGGCGAACCGGCTGGTGCGCTTCGGTTTCGTGCCGCTGATCGTGTCGATGGTGCTGCTTTCGCTGGTCATCCATGTGGTGCCGCCCGCGCCGTTCTGGTCGGATCAGGAGGCTTTTGCCCGCCTGCTGGGGCAAGGCGCGCGGATGCAGTTCGCCGGGCTGATTTCCTACGGCACCTCGCAGACGCTCAACGTCTATCTGTTCTCGCGCATTGCCGGCGGTCAGGGGCGGCTGTTGATGCTGCGCGCGTGGATCGCCAGCATGCTGTCGCAGATCGTCGATACGGTGCTGTTCATCACGATCTCGTTCTACGGGCAGGACCTGCCGATCGGCGCGATCATGGAAGGGCAGATCATCTCCAAGCTGGTGCTGTCGACGATCATGGTGCCGCCGGGCGTCTGGCTGTTCGTACGGCTGGGGCGCTGGCTGGACGCGCCACGCTGACCCGCGCGCACGAAAACGCTTTAATTTCGCGCCAAGGGGCGTAAGGGCGCGGCCATTATGGCCACGAACCACGAAATCTCCGATTCCTATCGCGCTGCGATGCTCGCCAAGGCGGAAACGCTGACCGAGGCGCTGCCCTATCTCCAGCGCTATGCCGGCAAGACCTTCGTGGTGAAGTATGGCGGGCACGCCATGGGCGATCCCGAACTGGCCCACGATTTCGCCGAGGACATCGTGCTGCTGAAGGCGGTGGGCATCAATCCCGTGGTGGTCCACGGCGGCGGACCGCAGATCGGCCGGATGCTGAAGGCGCTGGGCATCGAATCGCAGTTCGTCAACGGCCTGCGCGTCACCGACAAGCAGACCGCCGAAGTGGCCGAAATGGTCCTGGCCGGCGCGATCAACAAGGAACTGGTCGGCTGGATCGCCCGCGCGGGCGGCAAGGCCATCGGCATTTCGGGCAAGGATGGCGGCATGGTCGTGGCCCGCAAGGTCCAGTCCAAGGCGCCCAAGGCGATCGAGGACGACGGTGAGCCGCTGGTGGTCGACCTGGGCTTCGTGGGCGAGCCGGACCGGATCGACACCACGGTGATCGACACCATCTGCGCCGCCGGCATGATCCCGGTGATCGCGCCCATCGGCGTGGGCGAGGACGGCGCGACCTACAACATCAACGCCGACACCATGGCCGGCTGCATCGCCGCGGCGCTGGGGGCATCGCGCCTGTTCCTGCTGACCGACGTGCCCGGCGTGCTGGACAAGCAGAAGAACCTGCTGACCGACCTGACGCCCGCCGACATCGCGGAACTGGCGCAGGACGGCACGATCAGCGGCGGCATGATCCCCAAGCTGGAAACCTGCGTCCACGCGGTCGAGGCCGGATGCGAGGCGGTGGTCGTGCTCGACGGGCGCGTGCCGCACGCGATGCTGCTGGAAATCTTCACCTCGCGCGGCGCCGGCACGCTGATCCGGGCGTGACCGGGCGAAAGCCGGGAACGGAACCGGCGGTCGTGCGTCCCTTTTCCATGGTGCGCTCTCGCATAGTCCCCTCCCTCGCCCTGCTGCTGGCCGCCTGTGGTGGCACGCCGCCCGCGCCCGAACCGAGCGACACGGACAGCGATGCCATCGCCGAGCTGGCATCGGAAGCGGTGCCGGCCCCCTCGCCGACACCCACCGCCGAGATCACCGAACGCGGCGTGCCATCGGCCTCGCGTGATCCCGCCGAGGTGCTGACGGCCTGGGGCAAGGCCGTGGAAATGCGCGACTGGGAGACCGTCCGCGCCTATTGGGGCGACAAGGGCGCGCGCAGCGGGTTGAACGAGCGCGCCTTCGCCGCGAAATGGAGCACCCTGCTCGACCCGCGCGTGACCGTGGGCCAGGGCGAAAGCGAAGGCGCGGCCGGTTCGCTCTACTACACCGCCCCGGTCACCGTGCGCGATGGCGCGCGGGTGCTGAAAGGCGATGTCGTGCTGCGCCGCGTGAACGACGTGCCGGGCGCGACAGAAGAGCAGCTGCGCTGGCATATCGAGAGCACCACGCTGACTCCGTAGGGGTCCGCCACAGGCTCCGGTTGCCTTTCCGCCCGTCTCTCGGCTAACAGCCGTATCGACCGTCGGAAGAAGAAAGCGCCCATGTTCCTGTACACGCTCGTCGCCATGATCAGCTACCTCGTGCAGATCATCACCGTGGTGGTGATCGTACAGTTCGTGCTGGGCCTGTTGATTTCGTTCAACGTCGTCAACATGCACAACAATGGCGTCGCCGCGATCTGGCGGGCGCTGAACGCCATTCTCGATCCGCTGCTCAACCCCATCCGCCGGATCATGCCCGAAACCGGATCGATCGACCTGTCGCCGATGGCGCTGATCATCGGCCTCAACCTGCTGATGATCCTGCTGAGCGGCCTTGCCGCATCGGGATATTGACCTCCCGCCACCGGACGGAATGGCTTGAAGGAATTGCAGAGATGACTGCTGCCGTGATCGACGGAAAGGCCTTTGCCGCGAACCTGCGGGGCGAAGTGGGCAAGCTGGCCGCCGCGTTCGAGCAACAGGCCGGCCGCAAGGCGGGCCTTGCCGTGGTGCTGGTGGGCGAAGACCCGGCGAGCCAGGTCTATGTCCGCTCCAAGGGCAAATCGACGCTCGAGGCCGGCATGGCGAGCTTCGAGCACAAGCTGCCCGCCGATACCGCCGAGGCGGACCTGCTGGCGGTGGTGGAACGGCTCAACGCCGATCCAGCCGTCGACGGCATTCTCGTCCAGCTTCCCCTGCCCGGCCATATCGACGAGCAGAAGGTGATCGCCACGATCAACCCGGACAAGGACGTGGACGGCTTCCACGTCACCAACGCCGGGCGCCTCGCGGTGGGGCAGCCGGGCTTCGTGCCCTGCACCCCGCTGGGCTGCCTGATGCTGCTCAAGGACCGGCTCGGCGATCTTTCCGGGCTGGATGCCGTGGTCATCGGCCGTTCGAACATCGTCGGCAAGCCGATGGCGCAACTGCTGATCGCCGAAAGCTGCACCGTCACCGTCGCGCACAGCCGCACGCGCAATCTGCCGGACGTGGTGAAGCGGGCGGACATCGTCGTCGCCGCCGTCGGCCGCCCGGAGATGGTCAAGGGCGAATGGATCAAGCCCGGCGCGACCGTGATCGACGTGGGCATCAACCGCGTGGCCGGGGCCGAGGGCAAGACCCGGCTGGTGGGCGACGTGGACTATGCCGGCGCAGCCGAAGTGGCCGGCGCGATCACTCCGGTTCCGGGCGGCGTCGGCCCGATGACGATCGCGGTGCTGCTGCGCAACGCGCTGGTCGCCGCCTATCGCAACGCCGGCATTCCGCTGGCGGACGGCACGATCTGATTTCTCCACCACGGGTTTGACCGGGCGCGGCTTTGCTTTAGGTTCAAGGGCATGTCGCGTCCCGTTCGTGCCGCCCTGGCCCTTGCCCTGTCGTTCTCGCTGCTGTCCGCGTCGGCGCTTGCCCAGCGCCCGGGGCGTGGTGGCATGCCGGGCGGCGGACTCACCCCGGCCGGGAACCCCAGCGCGCTGATCGCCGCCGAAATCGCCTTTGCCCGGCTGGCGCGCGAAAAGGGCCAGTGGACCGCATTTCGCGATACCGCCGCCGACGATGCGGAAATGTTCACGCCCCGGCGCGTGGTGGCGAAGGACTGGCTCAAGGGCCGCAAGGACCCGGCGCAGGCGGTGCAGTGGGAAACGCACCGCGCCTACGCCAGTTGCGACGGCAGCTTCGGCGTGACCTATGGCGGCTGGACCGGCGGCGCGGACGCCGGCTGGTTCAGCACGGTCTGGCAGCGGCAGAAGAAGAAGGGCGCGTTGAAGTGGGTGCTCGATCAGGGCGAGTCGCTGGCCCGGCCGCTCGCCGCGCCCGACTGGATCGAGGGCAAGGTCGCCGATTGCCCCGCGCGCCGGACGCATTTCGTGGCGCCAGGGGGGCCACCGCCACCTGGCGCGGCCGACCGGCCCGCGACGAAGGACCTGCCCGTCCAGCGCCCGCTCGCCGGGCCGCTGCCAGCGCTGGCCGCGCCCGCCGGATCGGACAGCAAGGACGGCCAGTCCGACGATGGAACGCTGGCCTGGCGCAGCACCGTGCTGCCCGATGGCGCGCGCGAATTCACGGTGTGGATGTGGAAGGACGGCAACATGGCCCAGGTGCTGCACGAAACCGCAGCCGCTCCCGCGGCCCCTGCCACGACACCCGCCACGACACCCGCCACCGCTCCGGGACAAGGATAAGCGCGCGATGTGGGAACTGTTCGTCTCCGCCTTCGTCACGCTGTTCGTGGTGATCGATCCGCCCGGCTGCGCGCCGATCTATGCCGGGCTTACCGCCGGGGCCAGCCCCGCACAGGCGCGCAACATGGCGATCCGGGCCACGCTGATCGCCACCGGCATCCTGCTGGTCTTCGCGCTGTTCGGGGAAAAGCTGCTGTCGGGCCTGCACATCGAGCTGGCCAGCTTCCGCATCGCCGGCGGCATCATGCTGTTCGTGATCGCGCTCGACATGGTGTTCGAAAAGCGCACCGAACGGCGCGAACAGCGCGCGGAAAAGGTCCGCCATACCGAGGTGGACGACGTCTCCGTCTTCCCCATGGCCATGCCAATGATCGCCGGGCCGGGCTCGATCGCCACGGTCATGCTGCTGACCAGCCGCGCGCAGGGCAACGAACAGACCATGGTCGTGCTGGGCGCGCTGGCCTGCGTGATGGTGCTGATCCTCGCCGCGCTGCTGGCCGCCGGCCCGCTGATGCGGTTGGTGGGCCAGCAGGCCGAAGCGGTGGTTACGCGCCTGCTGGGCGTGCTGCTCGCGGCGCTGGCCGCGCAATACGTGATCGACGGGATCAAGGCGCAGTTCTGAGCGCGTTTACTGCAGCGTCACCTGGTTGTCGTCGCTGTCGCGCCGGCCGAAGAATTGCAGCAACTGCACCAGCAGTTCGCAGCGCGTGGCGAGATCGGGCGCTTCCAGCAGCGCCTGCTTGGCGGCGATATCGAACGGCACGATCTGCGATACGCCGTTGATCAGCGCCATGTCGTCCAGCCGCGTCACCGATTCCCAGTCCACGGCATAGCCCTGCGCATCGGCGAAGATACGCGCCTCGCGCTCGAACGAGGCACGCTCGACCGCGCTCAGCACCGCATCGGGATCGTCCTCGATCAGTTCGGCCTCGACCTGCCGGAACGGCGTGGTCACATCCAGTTCGCGCAGCACGCGGAAGCGCGAAAGGCCCTGCAGCACGATGTTGTAGCGGCCGTCCTCCAGCGCTTCGACCTCGCCGATCTTGCCGACGCAGCCCACGCTGAACAGCGGCGCGCCTTCGGCCGGGGCCTGCGGCTGAATTATCGCGATGCGCCGGTCGCGCGCCAGCGCATCGGAGACCAGCGCGCGATAGCGCGGCTCGAAGATGTGCAACGGCAGCTGCAGCCCCGGAAACAGCGTGGCGCCGGGGAGCGGGAAGATCGAAAGCCGCGTGGTGTCGATCGTTCCGCCCATGGTCAGCCGAACAGCACGGTCGACAGCTTGCGCCGCGTCGCCGCGACCCACGGGTCTTCCAGCCCGATCGCCTCGAAGATCTGGAGCAGGCGGGCACGCGCCGCGCCTTCGCTCCACTCACGATCGGCGGCGATCATGCGCAGCAGCGTGGCGGCGGCGCTATCGCGATCGCCACCGGCATAGAGCGCGTTGGCATAGGCGAGCTGCGCGGCCATGTCCGCCGGATCGGCCTCCGCCGCGGCGCGCAGCCCGGCCAGTTCGCCGGCCTCGGGCGCGTCCTCCGCCAGCGCCAGCGCCGAGCGGGCCTGCGCCAGCGCCGGATCGTCCGCCAGCCCGGGATCGAGCGCGGCCAGCACCTCGGCGGCTTCCTCCTTGCGGCCGGCCAGCAGCAGCGCGCGGATAAACCCCGCGTGCGCGGGCACGCTGTCGGGCGCGATCTCGATGATCTGGGCGAAGATGTCCGCCGCGCGATCGCCGTCACCGCCGGCCAGCACCTCTTCGCCCATGTCGAGCAGCGGGGTGATGTCCTGCGCCGGCTCGTCACCGGCCTGCACCGGCACCTTGGCGAGAATCTGGTCGAGGTACTGCTTGAGCTGCGATTCGGTGCGCGCGCCGGTCAGGTCGGCTACGGGCTGGCCCTGGAACATCGCATAGACGGTGGGGATCGAGCGCACCTGGAACTGCGCGGCGATGAACTGTTCCTCGTCCACGTTGACCTTGGCGAGCACCACGCCCTTGTCCGCGTATTCGGCGGCGACCTTTTCCAGCACCGGCGTCAGCTGCTTGCACGGGCCGCACCATTCCGCCCAGAAATCAAGGATGACCAGCTTGGTCATCGACGGTTCGACCACGTCCTTGCGGAACCGGTCCACCGCCTTCTGTTCTTCCAGGTTCAGGCCAAGGCTTGCCAATGTCGATCTCCGATGCGCGCGTACAATGCGTTACGTCCGCCCACCATGTGGGAATGCGGCGCCGTTCGGCAAGGGGTTTGTCCCCTTTCCACAGGCCATCGGCGGGCGCGCGGCGAGAAAGTGCATTTTTGGTGTTGCGGCTCTCCCGAGTCGATGCTAACGGCGCGCCTCACCCCGGCCGGAAGGGGATTTTTCCTCCGGTCCGAAACGCACGAGCGGGCGTAGCTCAGGGGTAGAGCACAACCTTGCCAAGGTTGGGGTCGAGGGTTCGAATCCCTTCGCCCGCTCCAGTTTTCCGACACAAAATCGATATCTTAACCGCATTATGCGGCATCGTTGTCGTGCGACCCGGTTCCAAAGCAAGGACCGGCAAAGGACGTTCAGCGGACGACTTCCCCGTCTTCCTTGGTGAAGCTGGCGGGTCTGCTTTCCAGCAATTCCAACACGACTTCGGACGGGCGGCATAACTTCGTGCCTTTCGGCGTGACGACAATTGGCCGGTTCACAAGGATGGGATGCGCGACCATCGCTTCGATGATTGATTCGTCGGATGCGCCGTCCAGCAAGCCCAGTTCGGCGGCTGGCGTTCCCTTCTCGCGCATGACGTCGCGGGGCGTTGCGTCCATCGCTGCGAACAGCCCTTGAAGCTGCGAATGAGTCCAGCCGACGACGCGATATTCGACGACCGTCGGGGCGTATCCGGCGGCTTCGATCATCGCCAGCGCATTACGCGACGTGCCGCAATCGGGGTTGTGGTAGATCGTGACGGGGAAAGCGTCGGTCATCTCGATGTTTCCTCTTTGAACAGCCAGCCGAAGAACGCGACCGCTGCGACCGTGCCCACAAGCTGCGATACGATGAACAGCGGGGCCGATGCGGGCGCGATCCCGGCGAAGGTGTTGGATAGGGCGCGCGCGACCGTGACCGCCGGGTTGGCGAACGCCGTGGACGCGGTGAACCAATAGGCGGCGGTGATGTAGAGGCCGACCGCAACCGGCGTGAAGGCAGGCCGCGAACGTTCGGTGCCAAGTATGGTCCCGATCAGGCCGAAGGTCGCGATGAACTCTGAAAAGCCCTGTGAAGGTCCGTCGCGAAACTTGGTCGAAATCTGCAAGAGCGGTTCGGCGAACATCATGTGGGCAACCCAAACGCCGATGATCGAGCCGACGAATTGCGCCGCAATGTGGACCGCCGCCGTCGGCAAAGGCAGTTCGCGGCGAAGAACGGCCATTATCGTGACGGCGGGGTTGAAGTGCGCGCCGGACACTTGGTTGAATATGTGGATCAACACGACCAAGGCCGCGCCGGTCGCAATGGTGTTGCCCAGCAGCGCAATGGCGACATTTCCGCCAGCGAGGCTTTCGCCCATGATGCCGGACCCGACGACGTCGGACAGCAACAGGGCCGTGCCGACGCATTCAGCGGCGAAGCGTCGGGCGTGGTTCACTTGTCGCAGCAGCTTTGCGCCACTTCAGCGAGGGGCGCGCATATCTCCGGTCGCCCGGCGCAGCAGTCGGACACAAGAAAGCCTAGCAGGCCGCGCATTCCGTCGTAATCGGCGGAGTAGATGACGGAACGACCTTCGCGGCGCGATTGGATCAATCCGGCGTGGCCAAGGATGGTCAAATGCGTGGACAGCGTGTTGGGCAACACGCCAACTTCGCGCGCGATTTCGCCGGCTGGCAGGCCGTCCGCCCCCGCCCGCACCAACAGCCGGAAAACGCCCAAGCGGTGCCCGTGAGCGAGCGCGGACAGGGCATCGACAGCTTCGGGCAGCAGCATCAGCAGCAAGCCGCCTTGGGCGCGCAGCAGGCGCTATCCGCCAGATCGGGCAACACTTCGTCTTCGCCGTAGGACGTAGCTTCGCCGTGCGTGAAGAACGTTTCCCAGCGAACGCCCGCCGTATCCGTCACCCAAGACTTATCCGAATTGGCGTAGCAACACGTCGTCGCCTCTTGATCGAACGTCGTATTGCCCGCCGCCTTCAAGCGCGTAGCGAGCGCGGCCAATTCGTCGGGGGCGTCAACCTGAATGCCCACATGATCTATGCCGGTTTCATGGGCGCGCGACGATACGGCGAAATTGACGCGCGGGTCGTCCAGCATCCATTTCGCATAGTCGTCCTTCACGACGACCGGCGATGCGTCGAACAGCGTCGTATAGAATGCGACGGCCTGTTCGATGTTGGGCACGCTAACGTGCATGTGCAAACGCTTCATGCCAACCTCTCCGCTTCGTTCGATATTTCGACTATCGCCGAAATATCGATTGGGCAAGCGGATTTCGCTCCGGTCCTGTGCCGGTCCTTTCCTCTATCCCTGCGGCAAACGGCGTGACAAAATATCTAATTGAAAATACGTCGCTAATTCCGACGTTCTACGGCCAGGCCATCACCTTCGACGCGTTGCGGCATGGGCTTTGACAGGGAGCGGCCAGGGTATTTGAGCGCCGACGCCGTAGGCAGGTAACAAGCGGTGCTGCGCAGACCGGCAAGACAGACGCCAACAGCCTCCCCAAAGGGGAACCGCCTTCACTCACGATTTTCAGGATGACTGGTGCGGTCGAGAAGACTCGAACTTCCACGGGTTTTCACCCACAACGACCTCAACGTTGCGCGTCTACCAATTCCGCCACGACCGCAAAATCAACGGAACCGGTCCTCTGCGAGGGGGGTCCCGTGGGGGGTAGGAGCGGGCCCTTAGCAAAGGGGTTTGCGGGGCGCAACTGCCATGATGCGGTTTTTTCCCGGAGCTTCCGGGCCATCGCCTTCCGATCCACGCCCATCCGCGCCCGCGCGGGGAATCAATCGGGCTTCCAGCCGATTTCCGCGATCTTGGCGTCCCTGGGCACGTCCGTCACCGCTTCGTTGATCGTCACGCTTTCACCAGGCGCGAGCGTTTCCTTGGGCGGGGTGACGTTCCACGTATAGACGATGCGGTCCTTGCCATCGCGCAGCACGATCAGGATCGGCGGCACCGTGCGCACTTCCTTGCCCACGTTCGTCACCGTTCCGCTCGCGCCGAAATATTCGGTGCCGTTGGGCAGAGTGCGCCGGTCCTGCCGTTCCGGCGGGAACGACAGCGCCAGGTCCGATGGCGCGGCGCCGAAGGTGGGGTGCGCCACGGGCAGCCAGTCCGGCATGCCGAAATAGCTCACCGCCCCGATCAGCGCGGCCACCGCCAGCGCGAACGTGACCGCAGCGGCCGTCCACAGCCGCGCGGGGTTGCGGCGCGGGCGGAACGGCGGTTCGTGTTCGAAGCTCGAGAGCATCGACACGAATTCCTCGACTTCCGGCTCGGCCCGCAGGGCGGCGAAGGCCGGCGGCGGCGCGGACGCGTCGCTTTCGTCGAGCCCGTCGTCCTCCGCTTCCGCCGCGATGCTTTGGTCGCCCTGCGGATCGCCATCGCCGGCGGGCGATGCCGCCGCCGGTTCGGGCCGGGGCTCCTCCACCACGGGCGGCTGGGCAGCGGCTGCCTGAGGGGCGGCTGGCTGAGGGGCGGCCGGTTGAGCGGCGGGCGCTGCTGGGGCAGCAGGGGGCCGCAGCATTGCATCGTCGCGCGGGGGCAGCTCCGGCCCCTCCTGGAACCAGCTATGGCGGCAGCGCGCGCACCGCACGGTGCGACCTTCCGCACCGATCGCGCTGTCGGGAACGACATAGCGCGTCGAACAGGCTGGACAGGCGATGATCATAATTGCGGTTAAGCATGGCGAAGCGGATTGAAACAATAGGCGCGCACCCTAGAGAAGGGCGTCCACAGCCTTTTTTCCACATCGATTGACGCGTATAGCCGCTCAGGCTGCGAAAAGAGCGCATTACAGCAATCCGGGGACGCCTGTTTCATCATGACCCAGCCAGACGCCGAGATCGTCCAGTTCGACAATGTCGGGCTGCGCTACGGCACCGGCAAGGAAGTGCTGACCGATGTCAGCTTCACGCTTTTTTCCGGCAATTTCTATTTCCTCACCGGCGCCAGCGGCGCGGGCAAGACCAGCCTGCTGCGCCTGCTCTATCTGGCCCAGCGCCCCTCGCGCGGGCTGATCCGCATGTTCGGCACCGATGCGATCACTCTGCCGCGCGACCGGCTGCCCGGCTTCCGCCGCCGGCTGGGGGTGGTGTTCCAGGATTTCCGGCTGGTGCCGCACCTTTCCGCCTTCGACAACGTGGCGCTGCCGCTGCGCGTGGCGGGCATGGTGGAGAAGGACATCGTCCGCCCGGTGAACGACATGCTGGACTGGGTGGGCCTGGCCGACCGGCGCCACGCCCAGCCTGCCGCGCTTTCCGGCGGGGAGCAGCAGCGCGTGGCGATTGCCCGCGCGGTGATCGGTCGGCCCGAACTGCTCATCGCCGACGAACCGACCGGCAACGTCGATGCGGACATGGCGTTCAAGCTGATCGGCCTGTTCCAGTCGCTGAACGGGCTGGGAACGACCGTGGTGGTCGCCACCCACGATCCGCAACTGATCCGTCAGGTGCCGGATTCGCTGATCATGCGGCTCGACAAGGGCAAGCTCCTCGATCCGACGGGCGCGCTGCGCTATCCCCCCCGACGGTCCGCGCCGGCGGCTGCAGCGGGGGTGGTGGCGGCGGCGGGCCAGCGCGGGCCTGAAAGCGTCGCACCATGAACGTCTTTTCCTGGCTTGGCGCGGCGATGGCCGATGGCCGGCGCGATCGTGCGGGCAACAACGAGGCGCGCCTGCTGCCCGAAGCACGCCTGTCCGGCCCGATGCCCTGGGTGATCGCCATCATGATCGCGCTGACGGTGGTGGCGGCGGCCAGCGGCCTGGCCCTGCGCAACGCCGCGCAGACCGCGAGCGCGGACGTCGAAGGCGGCGTCACGGTCCAGGTCGTGTCCGCCGCGCCGGCCGAGCGCAACCGGCAGGCGCTGGCCGCGCTGGCCACGCTGCGCGGCGCGCCGGGCGTGGTCTCGGCGCGGGTCGTGCCGCAGGAGGAACTGAACGCGCTGGTCGAACCGTGGCTGGGCACCCGCCCCGGCGACGACGTGGAAGCCCTGCCCATCCCCGCGCTGCTCGACGTGCGTCTTTCCGGCCATGCCACGCCGGACCGGATCGCCGCGCTGCGCGCGCGGGTGGCGCGCAACGCCCCGGCCGCGCGCGTCGATGCGCAGGCGGGCTGGCTGACCCCGGTCTTTTCCGCGATCCACGCGCTGCAATGGCTGGCGGGCGGCTTGATCGCGCTGCTGGCGCTGGCCACCGTGGCCGCCGTTCTGCTGGCCTCGCGCAATGCGCTTGGCAATCATCGCGATACGATAGAGATCGTGCACATGCTGGGCGGCACCGACAACCAGATCGCGCGGATCTTCCAGCGCAGCATGGCGATGGACGCGGCGGCGGGCGGCATTGTCGGCCTGCTGGTGGGCCTGATCGTGGTGGTGCTGCTGGGCCGCCAGTTCGCGGCGCTCGGCTCGGGCATGACCACGTCCGCCGGGCTGCTGTGGAGCGACTGGATCGTGATCGCCGCGATTCCGCTGGCTGGCGTGGCGCTGGCGGTGGTGACGGCGCGTGTTTCGGTGCTGCGCAACCTGAGGCGCATGCTGTGAGGCGGCTGCGCAAGCCTCCCGGCCTGTTCCGGCGCATCGCGTCGCTGACGATGCTCGCCTGGGTGCTGGGCTTCCTGTGGTTCGCGCTGCTGCTGCCCCAGCCGGCCGACGACCGCACCACCGACGGCATCGTCGTGGTGACCGGCGGCGGCGGTCGCATCCCGCGCGCGCTGACGGAACTGCGCGCCGGCCACGCGCGCAAACTGCTGATCGCCGGGGTGGACCGCGAAGTGAAGCCGGGCGAATTCGCGGCCGAATACGGGGTGGAGCCGCGCCTGCTGCAATGCTGCATCACGCTAGGATACGATTCGGTCGACACCCGCTCCAACGGGCTGGAAGCGGCGCGCTGGGTGGCGGCGCAGCGCCTGCATTCGATCCGCCTCATCACCACCGACTGGCACATGCGCCGCGCCGCGTTCGACCTCGCCGCCGCATTGCCCGACGATATCGTGATCGTGCGCGATGCCGTGCCGTCGCGCCCTTCGCTGCGCATCCTGTTCCTAGAATACAACAAGCTGCTTGCCCGCATCGGCGCATGGGCCGCCGGCTGGTAACAAGGACAAGCGCCACCATGACGTCTCCGATGGCACCGCCGCAACCACGCGGCAGCATCCTCGATATCCCGCGCAGCCTGGCGTTCTACCTGGTGTTCTACACGGGCACGGTGTTCCTGGTGATCTGGGTGGCGCTGATGATGTCCGTCTCCGAACATCGTTTCCGCTCGGCCATCCGCAGCTGGGGCAAGTATCACCGCGCCTGCTGCCGCTATCTGCTGGGCATCCGGCGCGAAAGCAACGTCGCCCACCCGCGCGGCGGCGTGCTGTACGCGATCCGGCACGAATCGTTCTACGAGGCCATCGAGCTGCCCGCCACGTTCGATACGCCGGTCGTCTTCGCCAAGATGGAGCTTATGCGCCTGCCGCTGTGGGGCAAGGCGGGGGTCCGCTATGGCCTGATCGGGGTGGAGCGCGATGCCGGGGCAAAGGCCCTGCGCACGATGCTGACGGAGGCGCGCCGGCTGATCGCCAACGGCCGTCCGCTGGTGATCTTTCCCGAAGGAACGCGCGTGCCGCACGGTTCGGCCGCGCCGCTGCAATCGGGCTTCGCCGGCCTTTACAAGCTGCTGAACCTGCCGGTGATTCCGGTCGCGGTGAACAGCGGCCCGCTCTACCATCGGCTGTGGAAACGATCGGGCACCGTCCGCTATCACTTCGGCGAGGAGATTCCCGCCGGGCTTCCCCGCGACGAGGTGGAGGCCCGGGTTCTGACGGCGCTCAACGTGCTGCATGACTGACGCCCCCGAGCCGCCCGAAGAAGCCGGCGAAGAAGCGCCGCCCCGCCGTTCCCCTCTCGCGGTGCTGGGGCCGGGTCTCGTCACCGGCGCGGCCGACGACGACCCCAGCGGCATCGGCACTTACAGCCAGGTCGGCGCGCAGTTCGGCTATGGCATGGCGTGGACGCTGCTGTTCAGCCTGCCGTTGATGACCGCGATCCAGGAGATTTGCGGCAGGATCGGCGCAGTATCGGGGCGGGGCATAGCCCACAACCTGCGTGACCATTACCCCCGGCCGCTGCTGCGCGGCGTGGTCATGCTCCTGCTGATCGCCAACGTCATCAACCTGGGTGCCGACCTGGGCGCGATGGGCTCGGCGCTCACCCTGATCCTGCCCGGCCCCGACATGCCGTTCATCATCGGCTTCGGGCTGCTCAGCATCGCGCTGGAAGTGTTCGTCAGCTATGCCCGCTATGCCAGCATCCTCAAATGGACCACCCTGTCGCTGCTGTCGTATTTCGCGGTGGCGGCCGTGGCGCACGTTTCCTGGGACGATGCGGCCCGGGGCGTGCTGATCCCGCACCTGGCCTTCGACAAGGCCAGCGTGATGGCATTGGTGGCGGTGCTGGGCACCACGATCAGCCCTTACCTGTTCTTCTGGCAGGCCGGGCAGGAAGTGGAAGAACAGCGCCGCCGCCACACCAAGCCGCTCTGCGTGGCGCCGCGCACCGCCGGCGCGGAGCTGCGCCGCATCCGCATCGACACGCTGGTGGGCATGGTCTTTTCCAACCTGACCGCGATCTTCATCGTCATCGCCACGGCGGCAACGCTGCACCGGGCAGGCATCACCGAAATCGACAGCGCGGTGCAGGCCGCCTCCGCGCTACGGCCGCTGGCCGGAGACTTCGCCTTCGTGCTGTTCGCGCTGGGCATTGTCAGCACCGGCCTGCTCGCCATTCCGGTGCTGGCCGGCTCGGCCGCCTATGCCGTCGCCGAAACCTTCGACTGGAGCGAGGGGCTGGATCGGCGCCTGCGCGAAGCCAAGGCGTTCTATGCCGTGATCGCGCTGGCCACGGCGGCGGGCATCGCGCTCAACCTTCTGGCGATCGATCCGATGCACGCACTGTACTGGGCCGCGGTGGTCAACGGGCTGCTGGCGCCGCCGCTGATGGTGGTGACCATGCTTATCGCGCGCAATCCGCGCGTAATGGGCGCCTTCGTCATCTCGCCGGCGCTGGCGCTCGGCGGCTGGCTTTCCACCGCCGTGATGGCGGCCGTGGCCCTGCTATTCCTGCTGGCCTGACCGTCGGTCCGTGCCCTCGTCGTGAACGCGGCCGAAATCGGGGCGCGCATCGTCCTGGCCCTGCTCGATGATCGAGCGGCGGATCGCGCGGGTGTGGGTGAAGTGGTCGAACAGCGCCGCGCCATCGCCGACCCGGATCGCTTTCTGCAGCCCCATCAGATCCTCGGTGAAGCGCTGGAGCATGTCGAGCACGGCATCGCGGTTGTTCAGGAACACGTCGCGCCACATCGTCGGGTCCGACGCGGCGATGCGGGTGAAATCGCGGAAGCCGCCGGCCGAATACTTGATGACCTCGCTCTGCGTCACCGCCTCGAGATCCGACGCGGTGCCGACGATCGTATAGGCGATCAGGTGCGGCAGGTGGCTGGTCACGGCAAGCACCAGATCGTGGTGTTCGGCATCCATGATATCGACGCGCGCGCCCAGCGTTTCCCAGAATGCGGCCAGCCGCGCCAGCAGCGCCGGATCGGCATCGGCGGGTGGCGTCAGGATGCACCAGCGGTTGCGGAACAGCGTGGCGAAGCCCGCGTCCGGCCCGCTCTGCTCGGTCCCGGCAACGGGGTGCGCGGGGATCACCGCATGGCCCGGCAGCGCGTCCGCCAGCGCGCGCGCCACGCTGGCCTTGCTCGACCCCACGTCGGTCACCAGCGCGCCGTGCGGCAGGTCCGCCGCGAGTGCCCGTGCGGCAGCACCCATCGCGCCCACCGGCACGCACAGTACGACAAGGTCCGCTTCGCGCACCGCCTCGCCCGCGCTTTCGGCGATCGTATCGCACAGCGCGATCTCCCGCGCGCGCCGGCGCACGGCGGCATCGGCGTCGAAGCCGCTTACCGTGGCATCGGGCGCGTAGGTCTTGACCGCGCGGGCGACCGATCCGCCCAGCAGGCCCAGCCCGATCACCGCAACGTGGCGGAACGGCGCGGGCGCGGACGTCGTCACTTCGCCGTCTCGCACATCTGCCGCAGCGCGGCCGCGATCTCGTCCATCTGCGCTTCGGTGCCGATGGTGATGCGCAGCGCCTGCGGCAGCCCCTGCCCCGGCAGCCAGCGGGTGATGTAGCCGTGCTCCATCAGCCCCAGATAGGCCGCCTCGGCGCTCAGCGCGCCTTCGAACAGGATCAGCACGAAGTTCGCCTCGCTCGGCAACGGACGGATGCCGTGGTTGCCCAGCGCGTTGAGCGCCGCCACGAACTTCGCGCGCTGCGCGGCATTGTGCCGGCGCGATGCCTCCACGAAGCTTTGGTCCGCCACCGCTGCCAGCCCGGTTGCCTGCGCCGTCAGCGACAGGTTGAAGGGGCCGCGAATGCGGTTGAGCATGTCGACGATCGCGGCGTCGCCCGTCGCCCAGCCGATGCGTTCGCCCGCCAGGCCATAGATCTTCGAGAACGTGCGCGTCACCAGCACGTTCGCCGCGCTGGCCGCCAGGGCAAGCGCGCCATCGTCATCCTCCGGCGCGACATATTCGGCATAGGCCTGGTCGATCACCAGCAGCACGTCCGGGCGCAGCGCGGCGTGGAGCCGGGCGATCCCTTCGCGCGGCAGGAAGCTGCCCGTGGGATTGTTGGGATTGGCGAGGAACACCACCCGCGTCCGCTCGGTCACGCAGGCCAGTAGCGCGTCGACGTCGGTGCCATAGTCCGCGTCCGGCGCCACCACCGGCACCGCGCCGCACCGGCGCGCGGCGATGTCATAGACCGAGAAGCCATAGCGGACGTAGACGATCTCGTCCCCCGGCCCGGCGTAGGCCTGCGCCGCGATGTGCAGCAGTTCGTCCGAACCGGTGCCCATGACGATGCGATCGGCGGAAATGCCGTGCAGCGCGCCCAGCGCGGCGCGCAGATCCTTGCTGTCGGGATCGGGATAGCGCGAAGGTTCCCCCGCGCCGTGCCCTGCACCACCACGCGCCGCGAGCACGGCCGCGCTGGTGCCCAGCGGGTTCTCGTTCGCCGAAAGCTTGATCAGCGGACGCCCGTCGGCCCCGGTGGACTTGCCGGGAACATAGGCGTGGATCGCCTTGATCCATTCCTTGGGTTGCGGCCGGTCCGGGGATGTCTGCGCGTCTGCCATGATGCGCCGGGCATTAGGCGGCGTGGACAAATTCCGCAACGGGTAGCCCGCGCCTGCCGTTCAGGCCGCCTCGGTGCGCAGGGCGGCTCCGTTCCATTCGCTCGCCAGGCTGAACGCGGGCAGCATGACGCGGCCGTCGTCGCTGCGGGTGATCAGCATGGGCCCGGCATGGCCCGGCGTCTGGGTCAGGCCCGCCGCCGTCAGCGCATAGGGCGAAACGCGATGGCGCGTACACAGCCCGCCATTGCCATCCGCCACCATTTCCTGTTCGAACTCAACACCCTGCTGGTGCTTGCGCGAACGGCGCACCGTGGCGATGACCAGCTGGCCGTCACCCAGATCGAGCACGAATTTCGTGCCCAGTGGCACGTCCACCATGCCCTCGATCAGCGCGCCGGATACCGACAGGTTGCGCAGCACGATCGGATAGTAGTGATCTTCGTGGATCGCGCCGATCCGGCGGAACATCGCCTGCCGGTCATGCCGCTGCCGCGCGGGTCCGGACGGGGCGATGATCCATCCATCGCCATCCAGCCGGGCCAGGAAATCCTCGTTGGTGATCGCGGGGCTGTAGATGAAGCCCTGCACATGGCTGACTTCCAGGCTTTTCATCAGATCGAACTGGTCGAACGATTCGACGCCTTCCGCCGTCGTTTCCATGTCCAGCGCCTTGGCCAGCGCCACGATCGCGGCGATGATCGCGCGGTTGCGCGATCCCGACCCCGTCGCGCCGCGCACGAAGCTCTGGTCGATCTTGATCTTGTCGAACGGCGCGGTCTTCAGATAGGCGAGCGAGGAATAGCCGGTGCCGAAATCGTCGAGCGCCAGGCGAACGCCCAGATCCTTCAGCGCCCGGAACATCGCGTCGGTGGTCCCGCCTTCCTGCAGGAACACGCCTTCGGTGATTTCCAGCTCCAGCCGGTCGGGCTCCAGCCCCGACGACGCCAGCGCACTCGCCACCAGCGCGGGCAGCGACGAATCCGCGAACTGGATGGGGGAGACATTGACCGCCACGCGCGCGTCGCCCGGCCATGAGGCCGCGTCTTCACACGCCTTGCGCAGCACCCATTCGCCGATGCGGCAGATCAGGTGTGATTCTTCGGCGATCGGGATGAACCGCGCGGGCGAAATCCAGCCCTGCTCGGGATGATTCCAGCGCAACAGCGCCTCCATCCCGACGATCTGGTTTGACGTGGCTTTCACGATCGGCTGGTAGTGCAGTTCGAGCTGGCCTTTCGGCAGCGCGTCGATGAGGTCTTCCTCCAGCACGCGGCGATCTTCGGCCGCCTTCAGCAGATCGTTCGAAAAGAAGCGGAACCGGCCGCGCCCGCTGCCCTTGGCGGCATAGAGCGCGAGATCGGCGTTGCGCACCAGTTCCTCGCTGGCCTGCCCGTCGAACGGCGCGACCGCCACGCCCACCGACGCGCCGATGGTGCAACGGCTGCCTTCGATCGAATACGGCTGCGAGATGCTGCTGATGATCGAGGTGGCCATGTCTCCCAGCACGCCGCGATCTTCCTGATCGGGCAGGATGACCTGGAACTCGTCGCCGCCCAGGCGGCAGACCTTTTCCTTGTCGCCCACGATCTTCACCAGACGATCGGCCACCTGCTTGAGCAGCGCGTCACCGGCGGCGTGGCCCAGCGTATCGTTGACCTGCTTGAAGCGGTCGAGGTCGATCAGCATGATCGCACAAGAGCGCCGCTGCAGCGCGTAGGCGGTCAGCGTGCGTTCGAGCACTTGCGTCATGCGCCGGCGGTTGAGCAGCCCGGTCAGCGGATCGTGCATGGCCAGCCGCGAGCTTTCCTCGGCGGATTCGCGCTCGCCGGTAATGTCGGCGCAGTGCCCGCGAAAACCCGTGAAGGTATTGCCATCGCTCTGCGGTTCGCCCGAGATCGACCACCAGCAGCCCCGTCCCCCGGCCTCGCTCCGGGCGATCACGCGCTCGAAGCGGCCCCGGCGGGCCAGCGCGAAGGACAGCGCCCGCTGGCTGTCTCCTTCGGCTTCGCGATCGGGCGGCAGGAACAGCTCCAGGAAGGGCCGGCCAATGAGGCCGTCCTCGCCGCCGCCGAGCAGGGCCTGCGCGGCGGACGACATGTAAGTCAGCCGCCCCTCGCCATCGGTCGTCCAGAAACTGCCGAGGCCCAGATCCTCGTAAGCGAAACAGAGAGCCGCCGCATCCCCTTGCGACATGCGCCGCGCCCGGGAGTTTCCTTCCCCCGCACCGGACCGACGCCCCAACAGACTTCTTAGCTTGTTGCTGCCCACTACGTAGTCTTTCGTATGCTCTGGGTGTTGAGCCGAAGTGACCTCAGTATCGACCAGCGGTTGCAAAGCTCTTAAGCGCCGCGCATTTTTCCGACGGTGGACCTTTCCGGGCGCCTGTCGCGCTCTCCTTTTGCGCCAGACAATAAAAGAGGCCGGAGTGGGCTAGCACTCCGGCCTTAGTCTGTTCGCAGGAGGAACATCGTCTGGCGGGGTCGGGGGAGAGAGGGAGAGGATCACACCCCCCGCCCCGCCAAGCTCGGTAACTCAGTAGTTGTAGGCGCGTTCGCCGTGCTCGGTGATGTCGAGGCCTTCGCGTTCGGCTTCTTCGCTGGGACGCAGACCGATGGTCTTGTCGAGGGCGAAGAAGAGGATCGCGGAGACACCGCCCGAGAGGACCAGCGTCAGCAGCACGGCCTTGATCTGGGTGAAGACCTGGGCCGCCATGTCGTACTTGCCGGCAACGGCGGGGAACACGGTGTAGTCCACCCAGCCCTGGCCGCCGAACGCCGGGTTGGCGACGATGCCGGTGCCGATCGCGCCGACGATCCCGCCGATGCAGTGCACGCCGAAGACGTCGAGCGTATCGTCGTACTTGAGCGCGTTCTTCACGGTCGAGACGAACAGGAAGCAGATCGGCGAGACGACGAGACCCAGGATGATCGAGGTCATCGGCGCCGCGAAGCCGGCGGCCGGAGTGATCGCGACGAGGCCGGCGACGGCACCCGAGGCGGCACCCAGCATCGAAGGCTTGCCGTGCTTGATCTGCTCGACGATCGCCCAGGAAACGGCGGCGGCGGCCGTGGCGACGAAGGTGTTGATGAAGGCGAGCGCGGCCAGGCCATTGGCTTCGAGGTTCGAACCGGCGTTGAAGCCGAACCAGCCCACCCACAGCAGCGAGGCGCCGATCATGGTCATGGTCAGCGAGTGCGGCGGGGTGGCTTCCTTGCCATAACCCACGCGCTTGCCGATCACGAGGCAGCCGACGAGGCCGGCGATGCCCGCGTTGATGTGAACGACGGTGCCGCCCGCGAAGTCCAGCGCGCCCCAGCCATAGAGCAGACCGGCATCGGTCGGCGCATCGGCCAGGAAGTCAGGACCGGCGAAGTACCACACCATGTGGGCCATCGGGAAATAGACCAGCGTCAGCCACAGCACCGTGAAGATCATCAGCGGCGTGAACTTCACGCGTTCCGCGAACGCGCCGACGATCAGCGCCGGCGTGATGCAGGCGAAGGTCATCTGGAAGATGACGTAGGCATATTCGGGAATGTAGACGTTGTTCGAGAACGTCGCGGCGTAAGTCGAGGCCGAAACGCCGGCCAGGAACATCTTGGAAAGGCCGCCGAAGTACGGCGAACCGCCGGTGAAGGCCATCGAATAGCCCCAGCTCACCCAGCACAGGGCGGCGACCGACACGATCATGAAAACCTGCATCAGCACGCTGAGCATGTTCTTGGTGCGGACGAGACCGCCATAGAACAGCGCGAGTGCGGGAATGCTCATCAGGAGGACGAGCGTGGCCGAAAGCAGCATCCAGGTAGTGTCACCCTTGTTGACCATCGTGGCCATCTGCTCGGCGGTCGGCGCCTTGATCGGGCCGGCCTGTGCGAAAGCGGCGGTAGAAGCGAAGAGCGATACGCCCACGCCCGCAACGCCACTGATCATCTTACGGATCATATGGGTTCCCCTCGTGTCGGAAATCAAAGCGCGGTGTCCCCGGATTCACCGGTGCGGATGCGCGTGGCGGAAGCGAGATCCAGAACGAAGATCTTGCCGTCGCCAATCGCTTCGGTGCTGGCGGTCTGCTGGATCGTCTCGACGATCTGCGGAGCGAGGTCATCGCTGGCCGCAATCTCGATCTTCACCTTGGGCAGCATGTTGGTGGAGTACTCGGCGCCGCGATAGATTTCGGTTTGCCCCTTCTGCCGACCGAAACCTTTCACTTCCGACACCGTCATCCCTGCCACGCCCAGAGCCGACAGTGCTTCACGCACTTCGTCCAGCTTGAACGGCTTGATGATGGCGATGATGAACTTCATTCACGCCCCCCTTTCCAGGCCTCTACGCCGGGCGACCCGCCGGCGAGATTTCTCAAAGCAAAGGGCGTGCCATTTACCGAAAGTTCAGGAATCCGAGGATTTTTGGACGCAAAATCCGATAGCGCGGCCACGATCAGCCCGAATCTTGTGCAAATCGGACCTTTTGCCTAATTTTTAGGCAAACCGCAGCGCCAGGCGCGCCCAAACGGGCAGATGATCGGAACCGACCGCCGACAGCGCGCTGTGGTGCACGCCCAGGTCTTCCACCTGCCATTCGCCGCTCACCACGATCCGGTCGAGCTGGGCCACCGGCCGCCGCGCCGGAAAGCTGCGTCCCGGTGCAAGCAGGCGCCAGCCTTCCTCCAGCCCGCGAAAGGCGCCGCGCGCCGCCGACCATTCGTTCATGTCACCCATCAGCACGGTGGGCGCCGCGCCGGCGCAGCGCTCCACATGATCGCAAATCGCCTGCAACTGGTGCCGCCGGCGCAAGCCCGACAGATCCAGATGCATCCCCACCACCCGCAGGCGGGCCTGCCCCACGCGCAGGTCCGCGCAGATCGCACCGCGCGGTTCCAGCGTCGGCAGCGGCACCGCGCCCACCGCGTCCACCGCGATCTCGCGGCGCACCAGCAGGACGTTGCCGTGCCAGCCGATGCTCGCCGGGCGGGCGCCACCGCCGCGTCCGGTCATCGCCCCGTTCGGGGCGATCGGGCGCCAGGGGCTGTGCTCGAGGATTGCCTGGCGCGAAAGCACCGCCTCGCGCGTGCCGAACCGGCGATCGGCTTCCTGCAGCGCGATCACGTCCGCGTCGATCTCGCGCAGGATGCCCAGGATGCGATCGGGATCGCGGCGCCGGTCCAGCCCCACGCCCTTGTGGATGTTGTAGCTGGCGAACGTAAGCCGCACCGCCGGGGCCGCAGTCAGCGCAAGGCGTTGAGCGCCGGCACGACCGGACCGGCGATCACAGGAAGTCCTTCAGCGTCTTCATGAAGCGGCCGAACTGGTCGTGGTGCAGCCAGTGCCCGGCGTTCTCGAACTCGATCACCGTGGCGTCGCGGAAATGCCGGATGCGCCCGTCGCGCTCGGGGTTGCCCGCCCACGAATCCGCACCATTCAGCAGCAGCGTGGGACAGGTGATCGCTTCCCACAGCTCGTGCTTGCGCTCGTTGCTGATGTCGAACGGATGGTCGAGATGGACGTAGGGATCGAACTTCCAGGTGAACGTCCCGTCCTCGTTGCGGTTGATCCCGTGCTTGGTCAGGTGCCGCGCCTGCTCGTCGGTCAGATAGGGGTTTTCCGCCTTCATGCGCGCATAGGCGTCTTCCAGCGTGGGATAGCGGCGCGGCAGGCGGCCGGCGGCCTTGCGCTTTTCGGCGATGTATTCGCGGATGCGCCGCGCGAAGGGCACGTCCTTCATCCGCATTTCCCATTCGGGCGTGGGGAAGATGCCCTCGATCGCCACCAGCTTGCGCACGTCTTCGGGAAACAGACCGGCATAGCGCAGCGAGACGTTGGCGCCCCACGAATGCGAGACGATCGTCACCGGCGCCAGGTTGAGCTGGTGGACGAGCTGCGCCACGTCATAGACCATGTCCATGGTGCGGTAATTGCCGTCGGAAACCCATTCGCTGTCGCCGTGGCCGCGGTGGTCCATGGCGATGACGTGCCAGTCCTCGCGCAGGGCCTCGGCCGTCCAGTCCCAGCTGCGGCAATGGTCTCGCCCGCCGTGGATCAGCAGCAGCGGCGGCTTTTCCGTGTTGCCCCAGTCGACATAGTGCAGCCGCAGCCGCTGCGAGACGAAGCTCTGCGAAGTGGGTCCCAGCAAGTCCATCCTTCCCTCCTGCCTTTTCGTTGGGTGCAGTGCAACAGGAGACGCGCCGGAAGTCCACCCTTATGGGCGGCTGCCGGCGGCTATCTTTCCTTGGTCGCGGAAAAGGCCAGCTCGGGGTTGCGCTCCTGCTGGTAGCCCACGTCCCAGGCCGAGCGCGCCAGGAACACCGGATCGCCATCGCGGTCCTTGGCGAGGTTCGACAGGTTGAAATCGGCAAAGGCCTTCAGCGCCTCGGGCGAGCCTTTCAGCCAGCGGGCGGTGTCGAACGGCGAGGGTTCCAGCACCGCTTCCACCTTGTATTCCGCCTCCAGCCGCGAAATCAGCACATCTAGCTGGAGCTGGCCGACCACGCCGACGATCCACTGCGCGCCGATTTCCGGGTAGAACACCTGGATCACGCCTTCTTCGGAAAGGTCGTCCAGCGCCTTGCGCAACTGCTTGGTCTTGGTCGGGTCCTTCAGCGCCACACGCCGCAGGATCTCGGGCGCGAAGTTGGGCAGGCCGGTAAAGCGCACGTCGTTGCGTTCGGACAGGGTATCGCCCACGCGCAATGTGCCGTGGTTGGGAATGCCGATGATGTCGCCGGCTTCCGCCGTATCGGCAATCTCGCGGTCCTGCGCGAAGAACAGGATCGGGGAATGGACCGCGATCGGCTTGCCGAGCCCCGACGGAGTCAGCTTCATCCCACGCTTGAACGTGCCCGAAACCATGCGCATGAACGCGATGCGATCGCGGTGCTGCGGGTCCATGTTGGCCTGCACCTTGAACACGAAGCCGGTCACGTCGGGCCGCTCCGGCGTGATCGTGCCCTGCTCCGACGATTGCGGGCGCGGCGGCGGCGCGTATTTCGCGATCGCGTCGATCAGTTCGGCCACGCCGAAGTTCTTGAGCGCCGATCCGAAAAACACCGGGGTCAGGTCGCCATGGCGATAGGCTTCGAGATCGAATTCGGGATAGCCCGCCTGCGCCAGCTCGATCTCCTCGGCGATGTCGTCGGGAATATCGGCGGCCGGCTCCACCTTGCCCAGGAATTCGCGGCTGTCGCCCTCGGGCCGGCTGATCTGGTTGGTGGCGAGGTTCAGCACGCCCTGGAACAGGCCGCCCATGCCGATCGGCCACGCCATCGGCACCACATCGAGCGCCAGTGCATCGGCCACTTCGTCCAGCGTCTCGAATACCGAGCGGCCTTCGCGATCGACCTTGTTGACGAACGTGATGATCGGCACCGAACGCATCCGGCACACTTCGAACAGCTTGCGCGTCTGCGGCTCGATGCCCTTGGCCGCGTCGATCACCATGATCGCCGAATCGACCGCGGTCAGCGTGCGGTAGGTATCTTCCGAGAAGTCCTCGTGGCCCGGCGTATCGAGCAGGTTGAAGACGATGCCGTCCTTCTGGAACGTCATCACCGAGGACGTGACCGAGATGCCGCGCTGCTGCTCGATCTTCATCCAGTCCGACCGCGCGCGCCGCGCCTGCCCGCGCGCCTTGACCTCGCCCGCGAGATGGATCGCGCCGCCTTGCAGCAGCAGCTTTTCAGTCAGCGTGGTCTTGCCCGCGTCAGGGTGCGAAATGATGGCGAAGGTGCGGCGATTGGACATGGGATGCGCCCCTAGCCGAGGGGCCGCCCGGCGTCCATCGTCCAGCGGGCCAGGACGCTAACGCTGGCCGCCCAGACAGGCTTTCAGCGCCGCCGCTTCCCCGGCATCGAGCGCGCGACCGCCTTGCGCCGCGATTTCAAGGCGCCGCCGCGCGCCCTGATCGATCACGTCCACGCGCAGGGTCCGCGCCGCGTTCCACGCGCGGCGGTGCCCTGCCGTCTCCGGTACGGCGCTCCAGCCGCCAGCCAGCGGCACGCGCTGCATCATGCAGCCTTCGAGCTGCGCCGCCGCCAGCGCCGAATTGGCGAACAGGACGTTGCGGATCTCCGTCTCCTGCCGATGCCGGCCGTAGGTGCCGGCGAAGACCAGCAGCGCCGCCAGCACGCCCAGCAGCAGTATCCACGTCCGTCTGGCCGAGCGCGGCGGCGCGGTTTTGGTGGTGGCCTCGCTCACGCCGCCCGCACCGTCACGTCCATGCGAAAATGGCGCCGCTCGCCCGGCGGCAGCAGCACCATGCCCGGCCGCTCGCGGAAATCGCCGGCGAAGCCCACCGCATCGGCATGGCCCTGCCACGGTTCGATGCACAGGTAGTTCGCCCCCGGCTTCTGCCACAGCCCCAGCATCGGCGTGTCCGGAAACGCGATGTCCAGCCACGATCCGCCGTCCGCGCCATAGCACAGCGCCCGGCTGGCGAGGTCGTCCCAGATCAGCGCGTCATCAGCGAACAGATCGGGCGAAAGCGCCAGCTCCCGGCCCTTTACCGGGGTGGCGCGCGGTTCGGGGGCGACCAGTCCGCTGGCCGCGTCGAGCACGCGCAGCGCGGCCGGCTCGTCCCGTTCGAACACCACGCGGTGCGCCGCCTTCGCCGCGCCGCCGGGCAGCGGCCAGGCGAAGGCGGGGTGATAGCCGAAGGCAAACGGCAGCGGCCGGGCGCCGGGGTTGGACACGGTGGCGGTCATGCGCAGTGTCGCGCCGTCCACCACGAAGGCCATCTCCAGCACGAAGGCGAAGGGATAGACCGCGCAAGTCGCCGCGCTGTCGGTCAGGCGAAAGGTGACGCGATCGTCGTCCCGCGCCGCCAGCTCGAACGGCATCCGCCGCGCGAAGCCGTGGCGCGGCAGCGTGAAGGTATCCCCATCGATGCGATAGCGGTCCCCCGCCAGCGCCCCCACGATCGGGAACAGCAGCGGCGCGTGACCGGTCCAGAACGCCGGATCGGCATCGGTCATGAACTCGCGGCCCTGGGCATCGCGCAGCGACCACAGTTCCGCGCCCAGCGGATGGACCCGCGCGGTCAGCGCGCCAGACGCGATGGTGACGAGGTCTTCGGGTACGGGATTTTCAAGCATGGTCCCTCACGGCAAGCCGTCCTCCTGCGCAGGTGCAGCATGGCGGCTTGCGCGTGATCTGTCGACCTATCCGCGCAGCACGCCGCCCAGTTTGCCCGCCGCCGCAACCACCTTGTCGGCAATCGCCTTGAGCGCGGCATCGTCGTAGCTCTTCTCGCCCGGCTGGAGCGTTACTTCCACCGCCAGCGACTTCTGCCCCTCGGGCACGCCCTGGCCGCGGAAATCGTCGAACAGCCGCGCCGCGACGATGTTGGCCTTGTCGGCCCCCTTCACCGCGCGGACGAGGTCGCCCGCCGGCACGCCGGCAGCGACCAGGAAGGCGAAATCGCGCGTCACCGCCTGCAGCGCGGGCGGCGCATAGTGCGGCCGGGCGAAGCCGGACGCGGCCTTCTTCGGGGGAATGCGATCGAGGAACAACTCCACGGCGGCCACCGGCCCGTCGAGATCGAAGGCCTTGGCGGTCGCCGGGTGCAGGATGCCAAAGCGTGCCAGCACCGTCTTCGGCCCCAGCCGTAGCGTGGCCGACTGGCCCGGATGGAACTGCGGCCCGGCCTCGCCCATGACCTGCAGGTTGTCGACCGGCGCGCCGGCTTCGGCCAGCAGCGCCAGCGCCTCGGCCTTGGCGTCGAAGGCATCGAAGGCCTGCGCCTTGCCCGTCTTCCAGCCGCGCGGGGTCTTTTCCCCTGCCAGCACCACCACGAGGCTCAGCTTCTCGTCGCTCGCCCCGGCCTCACCGCGCAGATAGCGGCGGCCGATCTCGAACAGGCGGACCGACGCCGCACCGCGATCGAGGTTGCGCCGGGTCGCCGAAAGCAGGCCCGGCAGCAGCGACGGGCGCATCGCCTTGAGGTCTTCCGAAATCGGATTGGCCAGCACCCACAGCCCGCCATCGCCTTCGGTGAAATGCTCCGCCTCGCCTTCGGGCAGGAACGACCAGGTGACCGCCTCGTTCAGCCCGCGCGCCGCGGCGGCGCGGCGCATGCGCCGTTCCACGATCTGCGCCGGCGTGGCTGTGGGCTTCGCCACGCCGTCCGCGCGCGGCAGCGGCGTGGAAGGCACCGCGTCCAGCCCGTGCACGCGGATCACTTCCTCCACGATGTCGGCCGCGCCATCCACGTCGGGGCGCCAGGTGGGCACGGTCACGGTCCAGCCGGACCCTTCTCCCGCCGCCGCCTCGAAGCCCAGCGCGGCAAGAATGCGGCGCTGTTCATCCTCGGCAACCGCCACGCCGCCCAGCCGGCCAGCCAGCGCAGGATCGTAGGCCACGGTCTTGCGCGCCAGCGGCGGCGCGCCCACGCGCAGCACCTCGGACGCTTCGCCACCACAGATGTCGAGGATCAGCCGCGTCAGCAGCTCGATCCCGGCATCGAGGAACGCCGGGTCCACCCCGCGTTCGAACCGGCCGCGCGCATCACTGGTTAGCGCCAGCGCCTGCCCGGTGCGGGCGATGCGCGCCGGATCGAAATAGGCGACTTCGAGCAGGACATCGGTGGTATCGTCGGCGCAGCCCGAATGCTCGCCGCCCATGATGCCGGCCACGTCGTGCACGCCCGCCGCGTCGGCGATCACCGTCATCGTCGAATCGAGCGTGTATTCCTTGCCATTGAGCGCGACGACCTTCTCGCCATCGGTGGCCCGGCGCGCCACGACCGCACCGTTCAGCTTCGCCAGATCATAGGCGTGCGCGGGGCGGCCATAGGCGAGCATGACGTAGTTGGTCACGTCCACCAGCGCCGAGATCGGGCGCTGGCCGGCGCTCTTGAGCCGGTCCTGCAACCACTGCGGCGAAGGGCCGTTCTTCACGCCCCGGATCACGCGGCCGTAAAACGCGGGGCAGCCTTCGGCGTCCTCGATGCGGATGTCCACCGGGCACGCGAACGCGCCAGCGACGGGCGCAGCATTCACGGGCTTCAGCGTGCCCAGCCCCGCGGCGGCCAGATCGCGCGCGATGCCGTACACGCCCATGCAATCGGGCCGGTTGGGCGTGATCGCCACGTCAAACACCGGGTCCGACCCCAGGTAGTCGGCAAAGGTCGCGCCCACCGGCGCGTCGGCCGGCAGTTCGATGATGCCATCGTGTTCCTCGCCAAGGCCCAGCTCGCGCGTGGAACACATCATGCCGTTGGATTCGACGCCGCGAATGGCCGACTTGCGCAGTTCCATGCCATTCGCGGGCACGACCGCGCCAGGCAGGCCGAGCACACCGACCAGCCCCGCGCGCGCATTGGGCGCGCCGCAGACCACCTGGAGCGGCGCGCCGTCTCCCACATCGACCGACAGCACCTGCAGCTTGTCCGCCTGCGGATGCTTTTCCGCCGTCAGCACGCGCGCGATGCGGAACGCGCCCAGCGCGGCGGAGGCATCCTCCACGCCTTCGATTTCAAGGCCCAGCGCGGTCAGCTTGCGCGCGATGGCATCGGCGTCGGACCCAGTATCGAGGTGGTCCTTCAACCACGAAAGCGAGAACTTCATGCCTTCACCCCCACGCCGCCGGAAAGCGTCGGCACATCGAGCGCGCCGAAACCGTAATGCCGCAGCCAGCGCACATCGCCATCGAAGAACGCGCGCAGATCGTCCATGCCGTATTTCAGCATGGCCAGCCGGTCGACACCGGTGCCGAAGGCGAAGCCCTGCCATTGATCGGGATCGAGCCCGCCGAATTCGATGACGCGGCGGTTGACCATGCCCGAGCCCAGCACTTCCATCCAGCCGCCGTTTGCGACGTCACCGCCGCCGCCGACCACGCGCTTGCCGTTGATCACGGTGTAGCCCACGTCGACTTCCACCGACGGTTCGGTGAACGGGAAGTAACTCGGGCGCAGGCGCAGCACGATGTCGTCGCGCTCGAAGAACGCCTTGAGAAAGGTTTCCAGCGTCCACTTCAGGTGACCAAGGTGGATGCCCTTGTCGATCACCAGGCCTTCGATCTGGTGAAACATCGGCGTGTGCGTGGCATCGCTGTCGCTGCGATAGACGCGGCCGGGCGCGATCACGCGCAGCGGCGCGCCCTGTTTCAGCATCGCGCGGATCTGCACCGGCGAGGTATGCGTGCGCAGCAGCATGGCGCGCCCTTCCGCATCCTTGTCGGGGAAATAGAAGGTATCGTGCATCGCCCGCGCCGGGTGCGTTTCGGGCATGTTGAGCGCGGTGAAGTTGTGCCAGTCGTCCTCGATCTCTGGACCGGACGCCACCGCGAAGCCCATGTCGGCGAAGATTTCCGCCAGCTCGTCCATCACCTGGCTGACCGGATGGACCGATCCCCTCGGTGCTTCGGGCGCGGGGAGCGAAAGGTCCACCGTCTCGGCCGCCAGCCGCGCATCGAGCGCCGCTGCCTCAAGCGCGCCCTTGCGCGCGGCCAGCGCGGCGGTCACCGCCTCGCGCGCGGCGTGGATCTTCGGGCCTTCGCTCTGGCGCTGTTCCGGGGACATGCCGCCCAGCGTCTTGAGCAGGGCGCTGACCCAGCCCTGCTTGCCGAGCGCGGCTACGCGGATCGCCTCGACCGCTTCGGGCGTTGCGGCGTCCGCGATCGCGCCCAGCGTTTCGGCCTGCTGTTGTTCAAGCTGTTCCATCGCCGGTGCCGCTAGCGCCAAACGGTGCGGAATCAAAGGGCGAAACGCAGCGCCCCCCGTTGCATCAGTCCCCGGTCCGCGCCGGCAGGTGCAGCGCCTGCACGGCCGCGCCGGCCGCCTCGAAGCGCGCGCGCATCACGGCCGACAGCACCGGACGCGGATGCGCCACATAGGCGCGCGGCGTCATCCCCATGAACCGCCGGAAATCGCGAACGAACTGCGCCTGATCGTGATAGTGCCCGTCGATCGCGCCGATCCACTTGAGTTCGGGATCGAGCATGTACTGCGACAGACTGCGCATGAAGCGCTGCCGCCGCAGCAGCAGGCGCGGGGCGAAGCCGAAGTAGCGGCGGCAGATGCGCTCGATGGTGTACGAAGCCAGCCCCGTCGCTTCGGCCACGTCCGCCACGGAGCCCGTTTCCGGATCGACGATCGCGCCATGGATGGCCACGATCCGGTCTTCATCGGGCGCCGGCATGTCCGCGCGCGCCGCGAAAAAGGCGGTGATCCGTTCCAGTTCCGCCGCTTCGTCCACGCACGCGCCGAATACGCCGTCGATCAGCGGACCGAACTGGGCGAAGTCAGGCTCCGCGCAGGGATCGAAGATGCGATCGGCCCAGAGGTGTGCCGGCGCCCGCGCGAACTTGGCCCAGCCCAGCGGCAACAGGCCGATGCCCCATATGCGGCAGCGGCCGGCGGTGAAGCGGATGGTCGTGCTCGTCGGCCCGGTGCCGATCGCGGCAATGCCGGGCGGCCCCTTGATCCCCGCGATCTCCGCTTCGGGCGTCACACCCTGGAACAGCCGCAGGTTGGCCCATTCGGGATGCAGGTGATCCTGCACCCGCTGCCCCTCGGGAATGTCGATCTCGGTGAGGTAAAACGTCGTGAAATAGGGGCGCAGCGCCAGGGGCGGCTGATGGAATCGAACCTTTACGCGGCAATCCGCTGGCAATCGCGCGACCCTTCGGAATCGTTGCTAAGTAGCAATCCGTTACAAATCGCCATAATCGTTTGTTGCGCGCTGCAAAAGCCTCCAGATCGGCGATATTGTCACGCAGGTTAGCAGAATCGGGGGTAGTTTCTGATTTTCCAGCAAAAAGGGCATTGGTCCAGAACGGACCAATGCCCTTTGATGCGGTTCGCGATGCGAACGGCTCAGGCGGCGGGAAGCGCTGCCTTGGCCTGCGCGATCACGGCGTTGAACACGCCGCCTTCGTTCATCGCCAGATCGGCCATCGCCTTGCGATCGAGTTCGATCCCGGCGAGCTTCACGCCGTGGATGAACTGCGAATAGGTGAGGCCTTCGGCGCGGACCGCGGCGTTGATGCGCTGGATCCACAGGGCGCGGAAGGTGCGCTTCTTAACCTTGCGGTCGCGATAGGCGTACTGGCCGGCCTTTTCGACGGCCTGACGGGCGACGCGAATCGTGTTCTTGCGACGGCCGCGGTAACCCTTGGCCTGGTCCAGAATCCGCTTGTGCTTGGCACGGGTGGTAACACCACGCTTGATACGGCTCATAAGTCAGCGCTCCTCAGTTCAGCCCGTAGGGCGCCCACTTCTTGATCACCTTCGCGTCGGCGTCGGAAATCACTTCCGTGCCGCGGTTCTGGCGGATGTACTTGGCGTTGTGGCTGATCAGGCGGTGGCGCTTGCCGGCAACGCCGTGCTTCACCTTGCCGGAAGCGGTGATCTTGAACCGCTTCTTCACGCCGCTCTTGGTCTTGAGCTTGGGCATTTTCGTCTCCTAGATTCGACGCGCCAGATTCGCCGTGGCAGCCCTTTCAGCCAGGCGAATCCCGAATGGTGTGTCGGTTGAAGGAGGCGCCCATAGTCAGGTCCGCCCGGAAAGGCAAGCGGGCGCTGGCTTTGATGCCGCACCTACCCCTTCCTGGCGCCCCTTCCTGGCGCCCCTGCTCAGCGCCCGCCCACGTCGGCCAGATCGAACGGCGTGGTCTGGTAGGTCTCGTTGATCCAGTTGCCGTAGAGCAGGTGCCCGTGGCCGCGCCAGGTGTTGGCGGGCGCAGCCTGCGGATCGTCGCCGGGGAAATAGTGCTGCGGCATATAGCCGCCCTCGTCGCGCGCGTATTCGCCCGCCAGCGTCAGCGTATCGTATTCCAGGTGGTTGAACATGTGCAGCGCGCGGTGGGCGGGATCGTCGATCAGGCACAGCCCGGTCTCGGCACTATCGGCCAGCACGCGCAGCCCGCGCCCTTCGGGCAGGTCGGTGGCGCGCACTTCGCTCCAGCGCGAAACGGGCACGTCGAACACGTCGGGCAGCCCGCGCATCCACGGGCTGGCCGGCGCGCGGTTGTCATGCCGGAACACGCCCGAGGCCTTGGACGCCAGCCCGTGCTTGGGCACGCCATGGAAATGGTGCAGCGCCGCCATCGCCCCCCAGCAGACGTTGAGCGTGCGGTGGACGTTGACCTGCGACCAATCGAAGATGCGCCGCAATTCGTCCCAGTAGGTCACTTCCTCGAACGGGATCTGCTCCACCGGCGCGCCGGTCACGATCAGCCCGTCGAAGCGTTCCCCGCGCACGTCCGCCCAGGGGCGGTAGAATTCGGCGATGTGCCCGGCGGAGGTGTTCTTGCTGACGTGGTCGGAAATGCGCAGCAGTTCCAGTTCCACCTGCAGCGGCGTGGCGCCCAGCACCCGCGCGATCTGGGTTTCGGTGGTGATCTTGTCGGGCATCAGGTTCAGCAACGCGATGCGCAGCGGGCGGATATCCTGCCGCGCGGCTTCGGTTTCGCCCATCACGATCACACCTTCGGATTCGAGCGTGCGGCGGGCGGGCAGGTTGTCGGCAATCCGGATCGGCACAGTCCTGGCGTCTTTCTTCTCGTCCCGTGGGGAAAGACGCCGCGCGTGTCCGTGTCCGTTTGGTTGCCGGATCGGCCACATCCTCCTTGCGGAGCGCCACCTTGCCCGGATCGGCAGGTTGGCGTCGGGGCGTCCACCCCAACTCTTGATGCGGGAGTAGCTCTATCGCGGAACGCAACGCTTGGCAATCGGGACTGTCCCGGAGGGCGATGCCAAGAGGATATTCACGAGCTCGCCCTTGCTATTGAGACTGCCTCGCATTAAAAGATGTTCCGTCGGTCGAGAGAATCGGGTGTCCTGATGTACGTCTGCATCTGCAATGCCATTCGCGAAAAGGACCTGCGGGGCGCCGCGCGGAGCCATTCGGGCGATGCCGAAGCGCTCTACGCCCGGCTGGGCTGCCAGCCCCAGTGCCGCCAGTGCCTGGACGATGCCGAGGACGTGGTGGCGGACGAGCGCGCCTGCGCGCTTGCCTGATCACTGGCGCCTGACCACTGGCGCCTGACCGCAACCGCCTGTCCTTACCGCCGCCCCTCGCGCGAATCGTTCGCGCTTGGCCGATGGGCGCGGGCCGCATAGGCTGCGGCCCACCCCGGACGTTTGAAGGAGCCGCGCCATGAAGGGCGACGCCAAGGTCATCGAATTTCTCAACAAGGCGCTGTTCAACGAACTGACCGCCATCAACCAGTACTGGCTGCATTTCCGCCTGCTCGACAACTGGGGCATCAAGAAGCTCGCCCAGTTCGAACGGCACGAATCCATCGACGAGATGAAGCACGCCGACCAGCTGGCCGACCGCATCCTGTTCCTTGATGGCCTGCCCAATTTCCAGGCGCTGGGCCGGCTGCGCGTGGGCGAATCCGTGGAAGAAATCCTCAAGGCCGATCTCGCGCTGGAAATGGAGGCGATCCCGCTGCTCAAGGACGCGATCGCCCATTGCGAAAGCGTGCGCGATTACGTCAGCCGCGATCTGTTCCAGCACATCCTCGAAAGCGAGGAGGAGCATGTCGACACGCTGGAAAAGCAGTTCGACATGATCGCGCGCATGGGCCTGCCAAACTACATCCAGCTCAACAGCGAAGCGCCCGAGGACTGAACCCGCACCCTCGTCATTGCGAGCGCAGCGAAGCAATCCAGGGTTCCGCGTGACGCGCTGGATTGCTTCGCTACGCTCGCAATGACGAAGCAGGAAAACCAGACAACTGCCAGCAAGGAAGGGCGGTGCGGAAGGACCGCCCGGCCAGACGCCGAGGCATCTGGCCGGAGCTTTTCAGTCCTGCGGTTGCTCCTGACCGGCTCATGCCCGCGAAAGGCGGACGCGCCGCCAGCCCCGGAACATGCCCCGTGCCGAACAGGTCGACCGGACAACACCGTTGCGGATTGTATCACAAATCGCCCCGGAAAACAGCCGGTTTTGGTGTGTTGTGGCGATTGGGGGCGGGTTGTCAGGCCTTGGCGCTGGCCGCCGTTGGATGCGCGAGGCTCGTCAACCGGATATTAACCGTCGGCGTCGAACGAAAACCGGAACTTGGCGGTGCGACGGGAACCGGCTCTAGACCGCGCGCCAGGGACGCCCATCGACAGCGACACGCGGCTGATGGTGCGGAAACACGCCAATTCTATCCGTTTCGGTGCGTTTCATGTGCGTAGGCCATCCCGGCGCAATTTCCCGATTCGTGCCGACGTCATTCCGATTCGAAAGCCGGGGTAACAATGCACCGGTCAACGTGGCGCCAAATATTCTCGAGATAGAGCCGGTTCGGCGCACGTCAGACTGTGGTAATCTTCGGGACTTGTACGAACCCGCTGGCGCGGGAGTGGCGCTTGTTTTGAGGTGTGGCCAGTGATCGGTGGCCTGAGCGTAAGTTGAGGTCTGGGCGAAGTAGGCAGACGATCGCGGCTCCTTTCAACCAAGGAGTCGTACTATGACCACCGTTCTGTCCGATGCCCCCGCCACTTCGCTGCGTCAGCGCATGATCGAAGACATGAACATGCGCAGGTTCACGCGGAAGACCCAGTTCGACTATGTGCGCCACGTCGCGCGGTTCGCCACATATCTTGGGCGCCCTCCCGATACTGCGACCGTAGAAGAGCTCCGGCAATTCCAGGTTGAACAGCGCGAGGCGGGCATTGGCATCCCGACCATGAACAGCATCGTTTCTGCGCTGCGGTTCTTTTTCACGCACACCATTGATCGCCCGGATCTCTCCCGCAAGCTCTATACGGTCAAGAATCCGCGCTCCTTGCCCGTTGTCCTCAGCCGCGACGAAGTCGTGCTTCTGCTTGGCGCGACCAACTGCCTGAAGCACAAGGCCGCACTGTCCGTTGCGTATGGCGCTGGCTTGCGCGCCGCCGAAGTGACGATGCTGAAGGTCCGTGATGTCGACAGCAAGCGCATGCTCCTGCGAGTGGAGCGCGGTAAAGGCGGGCGATATCGCAATGCGCTCCTGCCCGCTGACCTTCTTGCCCTTTTGCGTGAGTGGTGGACGGTTGGCCGCAAGCAGGGCGTCATGCACGCTGATGGCTGGCTGTTCCCGGGCATGCACTATCTCAAGCCGCTTAGTACCAGGCAGCTCCATCGGATCGTTGTCGATGCTGCCGAGGCTGCGGGTATCAAAAAACGGGTCGGCCCACACACTCTGCGGCACAGCTTCGCCACGCATCTGCTTGAAGACGGCGTCGATATCCGGATCATCCAGGCACTGCTCGGGCATGCAAACCTCGAGACAACCGCTTTCTACACCACGGTCGCAACTCGAACCGTGCGCGCGGTCATCAGTCCGCTGGACAAATTGACGACGCTACTCGAGGCGCAGGTGACTCCTCCCGGCTGAGCCGGTGCGCGCCTCGATCGAGGTCGCCGATATCTTCCGTAGCGCCGGGCCCGCCTATCGTGCAGCCCATGCCGGGCATCTGAGCCTCGGCCAGCTCAAGGTCATGACGGCGATCGAGAATTGCCGCACCGCTGCACTAGGCGGTCACGTCGAGGCCTGCGACGACTGCGGGCACTGGCGGATCGCCTACAACTCCTGCCGCAACCGGCACTGTCCCAAGTGCCAAGGCGCTGCTGCGCGCACCTGGCTGGCCGCGCGTGAGGCCGATCTGTTGCCGGTCGGCTACTTCCACGTCGTCTTCACGGTGCCTGCCGAGATCGCCGACATCGCCTGGCAGAACAAGGCGGTGGTCTATGACCTGCTGTTCCGCGCCGCTGCGGACACGATGCTGACCATCGCGGCCGATCCCAAGCACCTCGGCACGCGGGTTGGGATCACTGCTGTCTTGCACACGTGGGGATCGGCGCTGACCCACCACCCGCATGTGCACATGATCGTACCTGGCGGCGGCATCGCGCTCGACGGCACGCGGTGGATCTCGTCACGCCCCGCCTTCCTGTTACCGGTGCGCGTGCTGGGCGCGTTATTCCGCCGCCTGTTCCTCACTCGCCTGTTGGCATTGTTCGATGCCGGCAAGCTCGTCTTCTTCAGCACCTTGGCGGGCCTAGCGATACGCAAGGCCTTCCTGCGGCATCTGTCCCCGATCCGGAAGAAGCGCTGGGTGGTCTATGCCAAGCCGCCCTTTGCCGGGCCGCAGGCGGTGCTGGCCTATCTCTCGCGCTACACGCACCGCGTTGCCATCTCGAACCGGCGGCTCATCGGCTTCGACGAGACCGGCGTGACGTTCCGCTACAAGGATTACCGCCGCGATGGCGCCGAACGCCAGCAGGTCATGACGCTGGCCACCGACGAGTTCATCCGCCGCTTTCTGATCCACGTCCTGCCGCGCGGCTTCCACCGCATCCGGCATTACGGCCTACTTGCCAGTTCAACCCACAAGGAGGCCATGGCGCTGGCCCGCAGGCTGCTTGGCGTCGCCGCGCAGATTGAAGAGACCGACACCGAACCCGACGAACCGACCGATCATCGCCCGCCATGCCCATGTTGCGGCGGGCACATGACCATCATCGAAACGTTCGCCCGCTGGTGCCAGCCCCGCGCTCCGCCGCAATCGGCACCACCGATCCGAAAGAACACGCCATGATCCGGCATGGCCCATCCTGCATGATGGCCGTGAACGTTACGCCTCGGCCCATGGGGATACGTGTGTCGATGCCGCCAGCCCAGCCAGAATCGAGCTCATTGCCAACACGATCAGTGGCGCTTCGAGCACAATGGCCATCTGACTTCCATGCTGTTCCGTCCATCACGGACTGGCTGATAGGCTTGCTTCAGTCGCCCCAATCCACGCCAAAGCCCTTTTACCCATAGACCTGTGCGAGCCTCACCGCGGGTCGTACTTGTAAGACTTTCGTACGCCTGCCGGCGCCCGAAACCCTTCGACTAGGCCGTCGTTCCAATCGGCATGCGGCAACGACAGCCTTCGCCAAAAGCCGCCTTTGCTGCATCGATTATTCGTTGACGCACGAAGGACAACTCTATTGGAAGGCGCTCTAGCGGCAACGAAAAGAAAATGCCACACTGTTGTCATTGTAGGTGCTTGCAGCTTTAATCGCGATTGCGGGGTGCAGGTACACAGGATTGGGGGTACATATGACAAAATTGTTGAAGGAAATCCGATTTGGTGAACCGGACGCAAATGTTGAATATATGAACTCACTTCGCTCCAACACTAGTCCACTATACCTTCGGGCATGGAGTAGGCCCGACATCCAGAACTATGAAGATTTCACCAATGGACAAAAATTTATCATTACTGGACAAAAAGGGACCGGTAAGACAGCAATATTGAGACACATGGACTATGCTGCGACGCAGAATGGCTACGAAACCGAGTTTGTTGTATTCAAGAATGAAATTTTGCGCGAAGCAGAACTTCTAAGAATTGACAATTCATCAGTAACAGGGTCTATTATTGAGGAAGATCATTTAAAAACAACTAAGTTCTATTATCATGCCATAAAGAGGGTTATGGTGTCGCTGCTTGTCTCCAAGCTAAAGGCGAACGATACCTCTGCTGCAAAAAATGGCAGCGGAAAAGACCTAATAACACGGCTAGTTGGCGTCGGAGGAAAAGAGGCGCTACGGATTGCTTTTGACTCCATTCTTAATGTCGTACAATCTGTAGATATTGATCTGGAAAAAGCAACTAAGGGTATATTAAAGGTTGACCCAAGCCAACTTGTAAAGAAAGCGAACGACGATTTTCTTAATCAGGCATCACGCATAGCTAAAGCACAAAGTGCTAAAATACGAATTTTTTTTGACGAAATGCACTTTGCGTTTCGCGATAGAGACACGCTGCAGGCCGACGCCGCTCTTGTAAGAGATACTATTCTTGCCGCACAATCTATAAACGAAAGATTTGCAGAAGAAGGTATAGATGTAATTATTTATCTTGCTCTTCGTAGAGAGTTTCTAGATCAGCCTGAAATTGCGCAAGCCGACATTGTGCATTCAGTCGAATCCTATGGGGCGGTAGTTTCTTGGGAGCACCATCCATCAACCAAATCGCACCCTATCTTTGACTTTATCACGTTACGATTCAAAGCTGCCATTGATAAGAAATTTTCAAAAACTGAATTGCTGGATACCTACCTGAAAGAAATAGATCCTGTTGAACTTCTTAATTACACATGGGCAAAGCCAAGGGACATATTTCGATTTTTTAAAGCCGCACAGGTTGTAGACGGAAATACTGTGGTCATAAGTAAACAAAAATACAATACAATTTTAAGAAGCTACTCTGAACAATCATGGAGAGAGTGCAAATCTGCGCTCGCTGCGTTTATTCCGACAGAAGCAATGCCCCTTCTGGAGCGGGGTATCAAGAATATCGTATCCACTCAATTAGACGGCAGCGCACAACTTACACTGACGCAATTTAAAAATGCGGTTAATTCGGCATTTCAGGCTGCGAAAAAAGCTGGCGTCAAGTATGATATAGATGATTTTATTGACGTTCTTTACATGATGGGTGTTTTTTACTTCAAATATATCGATGCAAACGGGAAGCCTTTCTTCCAGCAGTATCATCGCGGAAACCGAAGTCCAGATCAAAGAGGGGAAGTTCGTATACATCCTGCAATCGCTAAAGCGCTTAGCTAAACAGATTCATCATTCGATCTGACTGAATTTTAGCGATAAAATGGGTATTTTCTTTGTGCAAAAATTCAGAATTTTCGAAGTTTATGCTTGTTTGATATTAGAGCACTTCTCGATCCTGAAGGATCGAAAAGCGCTCTAAACCTCATATTTTGTGAGGAACGCTGTTCAGCTATATACTACAGTGACGCATTCTGACCAAAACACCCCTCACAACCCAATCCCCCGCGTCACCCCAACCGCCTCGCGGAACGCCGCATCATGGCTCACCAGCAGCAGCGCGCCGTCGTAGCCGCGCAGGGCCTGTTCGATCACTTCGATGGATTCGAGGTCGAGATGGTTGGTCGGCTCGTCGAGCAGCAGCAATTGCGGCACTTGCGCGCCGGATAGCACGCAGGCGAGGCCGGCGCGCAGGCATTCGCCGCCGCTGAGATCGCGCACCGGCCGGTCGCCCTCCACGTTGCGGAAGGCGAAGCGGGCGAGCGCGGCGCGGGCGGCGTTTTCGGTGAGGTCCGGGTTGCGCCGGCGCATGTTCTCCACCAGCGTCGCGCCGCGATCGAGCAGGCTGACCGTCTGGTCCAGCAGGGCGAGCAGCACCGGGCGTTCGACGCGGCCCGCCGTGGGCGCGGCAAGGCCGGCGGCAAGGCGCAGCACGGTGGTCTTGCCCGCGCCGTTGCGCCCGGTCAGCGCCACGCGCTCGGGGCCGTGCAGGGTGAACGACAGGCCCTCGATCACCGCGCGTTCCCCGGCGCGCCAGCTCACCGCGTGAAAGGCCAGCGCCAGCCGGTGCGGGGGCAGGCCGCAGGGCGGCAGCGCGATGGCGAGCGGCGTGGTCACCTCCACTTGCGCCCGCGCCGCGTCGAGCGCCGCCGTGCGCGCCGCGATCCGCTGTTCGCCCAGCGCCTGGCCGCGCCCCCCGCTGTTCTCGGCGCGTTCGCGCTGGCGGCCCAGCAGGATTTTCGGCGCGCTGCCGCTGGCGGCGTGGGCCTGCCCCGCCCGATCGCGCCGCGCCTGCCGTTCGCGCGCCGCCTGCGCCTCGCGCTGCGCCGCGCGCGCGTGCCGCTGCGCCTCCTCCACATCGGACAGCGCCCGCATCCGCGCCGCGTCGCGCTCCGCCACCCACGACGACCAGCCGCCGCCGTGGACCGTGACCCCGGCGGGCGACAGCGCGACGATCCGGTCCACCCCTTCCAGCAGCGCGCGATCGTGGCTGACCAGCAGCACGCCGCCGCGCCACTGCGCGAGCAGGCCGGCAATCGCCGCCCGGCCCGCGTCATCCAGGTTGTTGGTCGGCTCGTCCAGCAGCAGCAGGTCTGGCGGATCGATCAGCAGGCGGGCGATGGCGATCCGCGTCCGCTCCCCGCCGCTGAAGCTGGCCAGCGGGCGGGCGAGATCGAGCGGAGGCAGGCCCGCCGCGGCCAGCGCGCCTTCCAGCCGGTGGGGCAGCGTCCAGTCCGCCTCGGCGAAATCGCGTTCGGTGCCGGCGCCGGCCTCGATCCGCTCCAGCCGGGCCAGCGCGGCGGCGACGCCCAGCGCCTTGGCCGCGGTTTCCCCGCCCGGCTCCACCACTTGCTCCAGCATCCCGACCGTGCCGTGGACGGCGATCGTGCCGGCCTGCGGCGCGATCTCACCCAGCACGGCGCGCAGCATCGTGGACTTGCCCGCGCCGTTGCGGCCGACCACGGCGACGCATTCGCGCCCCAGGTTCAGCGAAAGGCCGGAAAACAGCGACCGGCCAGACGGCGTGGCCAGCGCCACGGAATCGAGCGTGAGAAAAGAGGACATGACGGCACCGGAATTGACGAAGGGACGGGCGGTTTCAGCGCGTCTTCCGGTCCATTTCATGCTCCTGCGGGTTGTGCGGCCCATGCCGCGATTTCCGGAACTTACCAGATTGGCGCGCGGCGTGGAAGGCCCACCCCGCTCTCCCTCATTCTCCCCTCCCGCATGCAGGCGGGGCAGCCCCTTCTTCTCCCCTCCCGCTGGCGGGAGGGGTTGGGGGTGGGCTTTTCCCATCCCGCTGCCCGCTTTCGCAAACAGCACGATGGCACCCGCCCGCCGGATGCGGTATCGGCAGGCAACGTGCAAAAACAAAACACGGGAGAGTGGCATGAAACGGTGGCTTGGAGGCTTCCTGGCGGGCGGTGCGGTGCTGGCGCTGGCGGCGTGCGGGATGAGCGGCGTGGGCGGCGGGACCGGCAGCGCGGGCGGATCGCTCGACGATGCCGAAAAGGCCAGCGAGGCGCTGCTCAAGACCGGCGGCAACGGCGATAACTGGGCCGGCATCGGCTATGGCTATGACGAGCAGCGCTACAGCCCGCTGGCCGACATCAACGATCGCAACGTGGGCGAGCTTGGCATCGCGTGGTTCGCCGATCTGGACGACGCGCGCGGGCAGGAAGCGACGCCGGTGATCGTGGACGGCGTGCTCTATGTCAGCCACGCCTGGTCGAAGGTGGACGCCTGGGACGCGGCGAGCGGCAAGAAGCTGTGGTCGTTCGACCCCAAGGTGTCCGGCGAACGCGCCGTCAGCGCCTGTTGCGACGTGGTCAACCGCGGCGTGGCGGTGTGGGGCGGCAAGGTCTTCGTCGGCACGCTGGACGGCCGCCTGATCGCGCTGGACCGCAAGACCGGCCAGCAGGTGTGGTCGACCCAGACCTTCGACACCACCAAGCCCTATACCATCACCGGCGCGCCGCGCGTGGTGAAGGACATGGTGCTGATCGGCAACGGCGGCGCGGAGTTCGGCGTGCGCGGTTATGTCACCGCCTATGACGCCGATACCGGCAAGCAGCGCTGGCGCTTCTACACCGCGCCCAACCCGGACAAGGCCAAGGACGGCGCCGTCTCGGACGATATCTTCGCCACCAAGGCCAACGCCACCTGGTCCGACAAGGGCGAATGGAAGGCATCGGGCGGCGGCGGCACGGTGTGGGACGCGATCGTCTACGACAAGGATCTTGACCAGATCTACCTGGGCGTGGGCAACGGCAACCCGTGGAACCACGGGCTGCGCTCGAACGGCGAAGGGGACAACTGGTTCCTCTCCTCGGTCGTGGCGCTGGATGCCACCACCGGCCGCTACAAGTGGCACTATCAGGAAACCCCGGCGGAAAGCTGGGACTACACCGCCACCCAGCCGATCATCCTTGCCGAACAGGCGGTGAACGGAAAGCCGACCAAGGTGCTGTACCACGCGCCGAAGAACGGCTTCTTCTTCACCATCGACCGCACCACGGGCAAGCTGATCGACGCCAAGCCCTATGTCGACGGGATCAACTGGGCCACCGGCTACGACCTTTCCACCGGCCGCCCGATCGAGAATCCGGAAGCGCGCTTCTACAAGACCGGCAAGCCGTTCATCGCCATCCCCGGCGCGCTGGGCGCGCACAACTGGCACCCGATGAGCTACAACCCGGCGACCGGCCTCGTCTATATTCCCGCGCAGCAGATCCCGCAGGGCTACTTGCAGGACATGGACGAGCTGGACCGGCGCAAGGTGCTGGGCTTCAACATCGGTACCTCGCTCGACAAGACGATGCTGCCGGACGACAAGGCGGCGTTCAAGGCCGCCATCGCCGCCACCACCGGCCGCCTCGTCGCCTTCGATCCGCGCACCGGCAAGGTCGCGTGGGGCGTGGACTATCCCGCCGCGTGGAACGGCGGCACGATGACGACCGCTGGCAACCTCGTGTTCCAGGGGACGAGCACCGGCCGCTTCCGCGCCTATGCCGCCGATACCGGCCGGCAACTGCTCGATCTCGACATGCAATCGGGCATCGTCAGCGCGCCGGCGACGTTCCGCGTGGGCGGGGTGCAGTACATCGCTTTCCAGACCGGCAAGGGCGGCGCCTTCCCGCTCGTCGCCGGGGTGGCGGGCGGCGTCACGCGCAAGCTGCCCAACCTGCCCCGCCTCGTCGTCCTGCGGATCGGCGGCACGGTGAAACTGCCCGCGCCCCCGGCCACGACCGCGCTCGCGTGGAACCCGCCGCCGCAGTTCGGCACCCCGGCGCAGGTCGCTTCGGGCAAGGCGCACTTCGGGCGCTATTGCCAAGTCTGCCATGGCGACAGCGCCATCGGCAACGGCTTCACGCCCGATCTGCGCGTCTCGGCCCTGCTCGCCAACGCGGAGGCGTGGAAATCGGTGATCGCCGACGGCGCGCTGAAGGATCGGGGCATGGTCAGCTTCGGCCGCGTGCTGACCCCGGCCGACATCGAGGCGATCCGCGCCTATGTCATCGACCGGTCGATCTGGACCAAGGCCAACCTGGCCGACGTGGCGCCGCCGGTGGGGCGGTAAGGGGAAGGGGGCTGGATGGGGGTGCGTCAGGCGGGAGCGCGATGGGCGCGCTCCCGTTGAGAGGCGGAGAGTGGTGGTTGCCGCGGAGCACCCCAAAAGCCGCCGTTCGAGGGATGAATTTTTCCCTCAGTGCGGTCAGTCCGTTAGCAGAATGGGTGCAATTGAAGCCCATGCCATTGCCCCTTGGCTAACCGCTTCCGTACGCGACGCCCATAGGTTTCGGGCGGCAGAGCGTTGCGAGAGCGGTGGCGACGGGAATTGCAGAAGAGACAGGCGGCAACGATGTTGTCGCCAGTGTTCTTGCCTCCTTCGCATCGTGCCCTCAGATGCTCTGCGGTTGATCGCAGCCAACCAAGCCTTTTATCGCAAACAGCAAAGCGCTCGGAAAACTGGTGAGGGTCGTGCTCCCACATCGGCTGCTTGCAGTAAAAGCAGAGGCCGTCTTGGGCATCAAACTTTTGCCGCCGGACAGTTGCAATCTTACACATGGAATCTCCGTTTCGATATCGATCAAAACGGTTGCGCAACGACCTATTGGCCGCCCCTTGGTCGGGAGATCTAACTTGCGCTGGACGGTGTTCTCACCACCCCGCTGTCCACACGCACCACACTGAGCCTCCGGCTTCAGTACAGCAGTCTTTTAATGTGACCTTCCCATAGCTTCTACGGGAAACGCAGTTCGCTAATAACACAGCTTTCGTTGCCGAAAAAGTACGCGCGAAATGGAGAATGTACGCCAACCCTGTTCGCTCCCAGAAACAGCCGAAGCGCCCAAAAGCGCCCCGGCCGTTTCCGCTTCCGTCCTGAACCCCGGTTACGCGCCGAAGCCGCCGTCGATGGTCTGCATCGAGCCGGTGATCATGCCGGCGTGCGGCCCGGCGAGATAGGCGGCGAGTTCGGCGATTTCCTCCGGCCGGGCGTGGCGCTTGATCGCCATGAAGCTGTGCATCGTCGCCGCCATGGGGCCTTCGGCCGGGTTCATGTCGCTGTCCGTCGGCCCCGGCTGGATGGCGTTGACCGTGATCCCGCGATCCCCGAAATCGCGCGCCAGCCCGCGCACCATGCCCTGCACGGCGGACTTGGTCAGCGCATAGGCGGCGCCACCGGCGAAGGGCATGCGATCGCCGTTGACCGAGCCGATCACGATGATCCGGCCATCGGCGTTCATCCGCCGCGCCGCTTCCACCGCAGCGTGATAGGGCGCGCGCACGTTGACGTCGATCATGTGGTCGACCGCGTCGGGATCGAGGTCCAGCGGGTTGCCCATCGCCAGCGTGCCGGCGTTGACGACGATGACGTCCAGCGCGCCGCGGCCGGCGACGACGGAAGTGAGCGCATCGCGATCCGCACTGTTCGCCTGGATCGCCTGCGCGCCGGTTTCGTCGGCCAGCGCAGCGGCGGCGTCGCGCGATCCGGCATAGGTGAACGCCACCGCCGCGCCTGCCGCGCGGAAGCGGCGGACGATCGCGGCGCCGATGCCGCGGCTGCCGCCAAGGACAAGCACGTTCTTTCCGGTAAAGTCATTCATGGTCTGTCTCCTCTGGGTCCGGAGCCAGCGGGGCAGGCCGGGAAGGTGGCCGATCCGTCTCGCTCTCTGGACCCGAAGATGCCGATGATGCATCGTTCGCGCTAGCCAGCCGATCCCGGAACTGGCTGACGGAAAATCCGAACGATGATGAAGCTGGATGGCCTGGCCGCCTTTGTCGCCACGGTGGACGAAACCTCGATCAGCGCGGCATCGCGGCGGCTGGGGTTGGCGAAGTCCGTGGTCAGCGAACGGCTGGCGGAACTGGAACGGGCGCTGGGCGTCACCCTGCTCCAGCGCTCCACGCGCCGCCTCACCCTGACCAGCGCGGGGGAATCGCTGCTGCCGCGCGCGCGGCGCATCCTGCGCGAGCTGGAGGAAGCTGCGGCCGAAGTCGACGCCAGCAGCGGCAAGCTGGCCGGGCCGTTGCGGATCTCCGCGCCGGTGGGGTTCGGCGTGCTGCACCTTGGCCCGGCGATCGCGCGGTTCCTGCGCGACCATCCGGACATCGAGATGGCGCTGGAACTGGACGACGGTTTCGTCGATGCCGCCGCCGGCGGGTTCGATGCCGTGCTGCGGCACGGCGCGATCGGGGACGGACGCCTGATCGCGCGCCGGCTGGCCCGAAGCCGCCGCCTGCTGGTCGCCTCCCCCGCCTATCTCGCGGCGCACGGCACGCCCGCCTCGCTGACCGACCTCGAACGCCATCGCGGCGTGCTCTATGCCAACCGGTCTGGCGATTGGCGCTTTGCCGTGGGGTCGGCCTGGTCGGTGGTCCGGCCCACAACCGCCTTGCGTGTGAACAACGGGCTGGTGATGCGCGATGCCGCGCTGGCGGGGCTGGGCCTTGCCCTGCTGCCGACGTTCTTCGTCCACGCCGAAATCCGCAGCGGCGCGCTGGTGGAGGTCGACATCGGCTGGCCGGCGGAAGGCGCGGAACTGTTCCTGACCTACCCCCGCGATCACGGCGCCGCCCCCAAGATCCGCGCCCTGGGCGACAGCCTGCGCCGCAGCTTCGGCGATCCGCCCTACTGGGAGATGGCCTAGGCTCCCGCCGCGGGGCGAGCCGGGCGGAGATGGCGCTTGTTGGGTGGGAAAGTGGCGCACCCGACAGGATTCGAACCTGTGACCTCTGCCTTCGGAGGGCAGCGCTCTATCCAGCTGAGCTACGGGTGCAACGGCGGCGGTGCCTAGCAGCGAGGCGCACGACTGGCCAGCGGTTTTTGCCCTGCGGTTTGCTCTCAGGATTTCCCGTCCCGGGCGGGTTTAGCGATTTGGTAGGGACAGCGGGCGTATCCCGCGCGGCATGGCATGGGATTCCGCCAGCGGCGCAGCGGCGCCCGATGGCGCGCCGGTGATGGGCGCGGCGATCGCGGATTCGCCGTCCGGTGCCGCTTCCCTCACCGACACGTGGCACGCCCTGCACGAAGCCGCCGCGATCGTCGGCGCGCTGGCCGGCCGGTCCGTTGCCGAGGACGCCGGAGCTTCGCCCGCGGCGATCGAAGCCTTTCCCGAGACGATCTTCCACGCCGGCGGCTGGCGGCTGGCGCTGGCCCAGCAGGGTCTGGACGATCTGGCGGCGATCCTGGAGACCGGGGTTTCCGCGCTGCTGGCGGTTTCGGCGCGCGGCCGCTCGCCGGCATGCGCCGCGGCAGCCTTGCACGACGAGTTCCGCGCGGCGCGGGCGGGTCTGCTCGCCCTGGTGGCGCCCAAGCCGGTCCGCCATCCGGTCTGACCGCGCGGCCACTTTACCTGTTCCATTTTTGTTCTTACGGTGCCGGGCATGATCGATTCGTCCGTCATCCCGCTCGCAGATCTGCCGGCCAGCCCGCGCGAGGCGCAGGCCGTGGCCCGTGGCATCGCGCGGCTGTTCGCCCGCAACGACATCTGGTGCCTGCCGGAAATGCCGCTGCGCTCGGGCCGGCGCGCCGACCTGATGGGGATCGACGCGAAGGGCCACGTGGTGATCGTGGAGATCAAGGTCAGCCGCGCCGACCTGCTGGGCGACGGCAAGTGGACCGACTATCTCGACCATTGCGACCGGTTCTACTGGGGGCTGGCGCCGCATCTTGACCGCGCTTGCCTGGAAGGACCGGATTTCCTGCCCGGGCGCTGCGGCGTGATCGTGGCCGATGGCTATGACGCGGAGATCCTGCGCCCGGCGCCCTCGCACCCGCTGGCGGCGGCGCGGCGCAAGGCGGAAGTCGAACGGCTGGCCCGCGCGGCGCTGCGCCGGCAGGTGGTGGGGCTGGACCCGCACTGTGCCGGCTGGGGCGAAGGCTAAGCCGCCGCCTTCGCGATCCCGTCAGACCGGCCCGCTCTCCAGACCAGACCGCCCATCAAACCAGACCGCCCATCAAACCAGACCGGCGGTCTGCGCCAGCAGCCAGCCGCCGATGGCGATGAACAGCACGGCCGCCACCATCCGCACCACGCCCAGCGGCACGCGGCGGATCAGTTCGCTGCCCAGGAACACCGCGGGCACGTTGGCGATCATCATCCCCAGCGTGGTGCCCGCCGTCACCGCCAGCGCATCGTGGAAGCGCGCGCCCAGCGCGATCGTGGCCACCTGCGTCTTGTCGCCCATCTCGACGAGGAAAAACGCCACCAGCGTGGTCAGGAACGGCCCGAAGCGGCCGGGCTTCTCCTCCGCGTCATCGAACTTGTCGGGGATCAGCGTCCACAGGCCCATGGCGATGAACCCCGCCGCCACGGCATAGCGGAACCACAGGCCATCGAGCAGCGAGGCCGCCGTGGCGCCGACCAGCGCGGCGAGGAAGTGGTTGGCCAGCGTGGCGCAGAGGATGCCCAGCACGATCGGCCAGGGCTTGCGGAAGCGGGTGGCGAGCACGATGGCAAGCAACTGGGTCTTGTCGCCGATTTCCGCGAGCGCGACGATCGCGGTGGAAGTGGTCAGAGCTTCGATCATGAACGGTTCCGGGGCCGGGCAGCGGTTCGACACAACGGCACCGTACCCTCCCGCCCGGCCTGAGCGGAAAGCATGGTGCCATTGGTCTCGCCCGGAAGGCCCCCGCGAGGGCCGCTCCGCCTGCGCCATGGCCTCTCGGCCAAGCATGTTGACGCGCCGTCTCCGGCATGGGACCGCGCGATGTCCTGATGGCAGGACGGGCGCGGTGGCTACTCCCCAAGTAACGGGAGCCGGTTACGCCCCGCGCGCGGCGGACGCAAGCCCCAACGCGCTCACTTCTTCCCGACGGGCTTCACCGCCTTCTCGCGCGAAAGCCGCGTCATCAGCAGCGCCGCGCGCTTGGCCTGCCGCCAGATGCTGGGCACATCGGTGGTTTCGGCGGGCGAATGATCGCCGGTGCTGGCGGGGCCGAGGCCGACCAGCCCGTCGACGTCGGCCGCCACGAACGAGATGTCACCCGCGCCGCGCTTCAGCGGATCGAGCGGGGCCATCGCCGGCAGGCCCAGCGTTTCGTTCACGCCGTTGAGCCGCGCCAGCAGCGCCTGGTTGCCGGGCGTCGGCGCCATCGGCGGATAGCCTTCCTCGAACGTGATGGCCGCCTGCGCGCCCGGCCAGGTGCGCGCCACGATCGCGCGCATCCGCTCCATCGCCCGCCGGTCCTGCTCGGGGCTGAGCGAGCGCAGGTCTCCACGCGCGATGGCCTTGGCCGGCACGATATTGGTCTTGCCCGCCGCCGCAACGTGCGCCGCGTCGGGCGCGAGCGTGGCCTCGGCCCCGCCCGCGATCAGGCCGACGTTCAGCGTCAGGTTCGGTTCGGGCACTTCCTCGCGGATCGCGGCGATGATGCGCGCGGCGGCATAGATCGCGCCATCGCCCATCGCGGGCGAGAACACCGCGCTCGAATGGCCCGACTTGGCGGTGACGGTCAGCGTCCACGAATTGGACGAACGTCGCGCGATCGATCCCATGTCCTTGCCGTCTTCGCGCGACAGCCCCTCGAAATCGAGCGCCGCGTCGGCGCGCCGGCCGGCCGCGACCAGATCGGCACGCGCCACCGTGGTCGGCTCGCCCGCGTCCTCCTCGTCGCCGGTCAGCACCACCTCGATATTGGCGTCCTTGAGCGTGCCCGCCGCCTGCATCGCGCGCAGCGCGGCGATCATCACCGCCATGCCGCCTTTGTCGTCGGCCACGCCAGGGCCGGTGGCTTTGTCGCCCTTCAGCGCGAACGTCTGGAACGGCGAATCCGGTTCGAACACGGTATCGAGATGGCCGATCAGCAGCAGGCGCTTCGTGCCCTTCGCGCCCTGGTGCGTCAGGATCAGGTGCCCGGCGCGCCCGGTCTGCTCCATCGGCACCCAGCGCGCGGCAAAGCCCAGCGCGGTGAATTCGGGCGAGACGATGTCGCGCACCTTGCGCACGCCTTCGAGGTTCCGGCTGCCCGAATTCTGGTTCACCATTCGTTCGAGCAGCGCCAGCGTGCGCGCCTGTTCGGCATCGACGGTGGCGATCATGCGCTGCTCCGCCGGCGTGGCGGGCGCGGCCAGCGCCGGCCCGCTCCCCAGTGCGCCGACAACCAGCGCTGCGCCGATGATGGAACCCGCAAACTGATGATACCGCATCGAAATCCCCGTCCAGTTCAGCGGCGCACGTTGCCGCCCGGTCCGGCGGCGGGCAAGGCCCTTTGCGCAATTTCCTTGCTTTTCGAACCAATCGCGCTTATGTGCGCCGCAGCAAGACCGGCGGCCCCGTGCCGCAAGCCGCGTCAGCGTGAGATTCCGCCTCCATTTGCCGAGGGCATTTGCGAAAGGCGCGATCCGGCCCGGCCCCACGGTCTCTTGCCTCACGGCTTCCCCTTTCACGCATGGGTCGCATGGTACGACCCCTGCCGCGCCCGCGATTCTTCGCGGAGCGCCAACGAAAGCATTGTTTTTTCATGTCCTATTTTAGCGATCTCGGCCTTGCCGAGCCCATTCTGCGCGCGCTCGAAAGCAAAGGCTACAACGATCCCACTCCCATCCAGCGCCAGTCGATTCCGGCGCTGCTCGAAGGCCGCGACCTGCTGGGCATCGCCCAGACCGGCACCGGCAAGACCGCCGCGTTCGCGTTGCCCTCGCTCCACCGCCTTGCCGCCGATCCCAAGCCGCGCAAGCCCGCCTCGTGCCGGATGCTCGTGCTTTCGCCCACCCGCGAACTCGCCGCGCAGATCGCCGACAACATGAAGGGCTACGCCAAGAACCTGAATCTCTCGGTCGATTGCGTGTTCGGTGGCGTGCCCATCGGCAAGCAAGCCCGCCGGCTGGTGCCGGGCGTCGACATCCTCGTCGCCACGCCAGGCCGCCTGCTCGACCTGATCGACAACCGCGCGCTCACGCTGGGCCGGGTCGAGATCTTCGTGCTCGACGAGGCCGACCAGATGATGGACCTCGGCTTCATTCACGCGCTGCGCCGCGTTGCCAACCTGCTGCCCAAGCAGCGCCAGAGCCTGTTCTTCTCGGCCACGATGCCCAAGTCGATCGAGGATCTGGGCAAGCAGTTCATCAACAATCCGGTGCGCGTGGAAGTGGCGCCGCAATCGACCACGGCGGAACGCGTCGACCAGTTCGTCACGCTCATCAACCAGGCCGAAAAGCAGGCGCTGCTGACGCTGCGCATCCGCGCCATGCTGGCGGACAAGTCGCTCGACCGTGCGCTGGTGTTCACCCGCACCAAGCACGGCGCGGACCGCGTGGCGCGGCACCTTGCCGGCGCCGGCGTGGAAGCGCGGGCGATCCACGGCAACAAGTCGCAGGCGCAGCGCACCGCCGCGCTTGAAGCCTTCCGCCAGGGCTCGTGCCCGATCCTTGTCGCCACCGACATCGCGGCGCGCGGGATCGACGTTTCCGGAGTCAGCCACGTGTTCAACTTCGAACTGCCCAACGTGCCCGAACAGTACGTCCACCGCATCGGCCGCACCGCGCGCGCCGGCGCCGATGGCGTGGCGATCAGCTTCTGCGCGCCCGATGAGAAGCCCTATCTGCGCGATATCGAGCGGCTGACCGGCGTTAAGCTGATGCCACAGGCGCTGCCGGAGAACTTCATGCAGGAAGCCGCCCGGCTGCCCGCGCCCGCGCGCCGGCCGCAGGAAGACGACGCTCCGCGCCACCAGCAGGGCAATCGCCGCGATGGTGGCCAGCGCAGCGGGGGCGGCCAGCGCAACGGGGGCCAGCGCAACGGGGGGCAGCGCAGCGCGGGGCAGGGCGCCGGAGGTCAGCGCACTGGCGGTGGCCGTGGCGACCAGCAGGCCCATGGTGGCCGCGCGCAGGGTCGCGACGGCAAGCCGCGGGACGTGAGCCAGCGGCAGGAACGCCGCGACGGCCACAACGATCGGGGTCCGGTGCGCAACCCGCTGCACACCGAGCGCGCAGACCGTCCCGAAGGCGAACGCGCAGGGGAGCGCGACGGCCAGCAGCGCCGGTTCCGCCCGCGCGGCCCCGGCAATGTCGGCCAGCACCGCAACCGGGTGCGCCGCGCCGGATAAGCGGCGACACATTGCGGAAATACAATAATGCGACGCCGGCACTGTCCCACAGTGCCGGCGCTTGGCATAGGAGAGGCATGACTCGTCGCACGCCCCCATCCGCTTCCGTGCCTTCCGCGAACGGAATGCCGGTGTGCGAGGGAATGCGCTGGATCGTTCCGGCCTCGTCCGCAAAAGGCGGAGCTTCATGAACAGCATCGGGCTTTCCGCGCTGGCGATGACGCTGATCGTGGGGGTGCGCTATCTCCTCACCAGCGGCCTGTTCGCCGCGCTCACCGGGCGGAAGCGGCCAGGTCTCTATCGCGGGCTGGCCCCGCAAATCCGCAAGGAAATCGCCTGGAGCCTCGCCTCGTCGGCGATCTACGGCATTCCCGCCGGCATCGTCGCCTGGGGCTGGCAGGCGCACGGCTGGACGCGAATCTACACCGATCCGCGCGTCTGGCCGCTGTGGTGGATGCCGGTCTCGCTGCTGCTCTACCTGTTCCTGCACGATACCTGGTTCTACTGGACCCACCGCTGGATGCACCGCCCGCGCGTGTTCCGCGCGGTCCACGCGATCCACCACGCCAGCCGCCCGCCGACCGCCTGGGCGGCGATGAACTTCCATCCGGCCGAAGCCGCGCTGGTCGGCCTGCTGACCCCCGCGCTGGTCTTCGTGATCCCGATCCACGCGGGCGTGCTGAGCCTGGTGCTGCTCGTCATGACGGTGATGGGCGTCACCAACCACATGGGCTGGGAAATGTTTCCGCGCCGGCTCGTTCATTCCCGGGTCGGCCAATGGCTGATAACCGCAAGCCATCATCAACGGCATCACGAGCAATACCGGTGCAACTACGGACTCTACTTCCGCTTCTGGGACAGGCTGTGCGGCACCGACAAAGGGCTGGGCACGCTGTGAAATCCGCCTTGATCCTGCTGCCGGCCGCGGCACTGCTGGGCGGCGCGGTGGCGCCGGAGCACGCGTCGCTCACCGTGGGCGTCACCGGACTGCGTTCGGCCAGGGGGCTGGTGCAGGTGTGCATCACCACCGATCCGGCGACATTTCCCGATTGCCAGAAGGACCCCCACGCCCGCCATCTTTCCGTGCCGGCGCGCAACCCCGCGATCACGTTCGCCAATGTCGCGCCGGGCCGCTATGCGGTGGCGCTGTTCCATGACGAAAACGCCAACGGCAGGCTGGACAAGGTGCTGATGGTGCCTAAGGAAGGCTTCGGCTTCTCGCGCGATGCGCCGGTGCGGTTCGGCCCGCCGCGCTTCGCGGCGGCAGCCCTGACCCTTGGCGAAGGCGAGGTGCGGACGGAAATCCGCATGCGCTATATGCTGTGACGGAGAGCTGTCGATGCTGAAAGCGATGCACCGCGGCGGCGCGCTGGCGCCGTTCCGCTATCCCGCTTTCCGATCGATCTGGACCGCCAACCTCTTTTCCAACGTCGGTTCCACCATCCAGTCGGTCGCCGCCGCCTGGCTGATGACCGACCTGACCAGCAGCCACGTGATGGTCGCGCTGGTGCAGGCTTCGGCCACGATCCCGATCATGCTGCTGGGCATGATCGCCGGCGCCATCGCCGACAACTTCGACCGCCGCCGCGTGATGCTGGCGGCGCAGACGGCGATGCTCGCGGTGTCCGCCCTGCTCGCCGCGCTGGGCTATGCCGGCATGGTCGGCCCGTGGTCGCTGCTCGCGCTGACGCTGATGGTGGGCATGGGCACCGCGCTCAACGGCCCGGCTTGGCAGGCCTCGGTGCGGCTCCAGGTGGGCAAGGACGATCTGCCGCAGGCGATCGCGCTCAACGCCATCTCGTTCAATCTCGCGCGCAGCGTCGGCCCGGCCATGGGCGGGTTGCTCATTTCGATCTGGAACGTGAACCTGGCCTTCGCGCTCAACGCGATCAGCTATGTCGGCATGATCGTGGTGCTGTGGACGTGGCGACCGCACCGCGCGCACACCCCGCAGCGCCAGCCGATGTTCGCCTCGATCAAGGTCGGCATCGATTTCTGCGCGCGTTCCGCGCCGATCCGCAAGGTGCTGCTGCGCGGCTTCGCCTTCGGCTTCGGCGCGGCCGGCTTTTCCGCGCTGATGCCCACCGTTGCGCGCGATCTGCTGCGCGGCACCGAACTGGACTATGGCCTGATGCTGGGCGCCTTCGGCATGGGATCGATCGTCACCGCGCTGTGGGTGGGCAAGGCGCGGCGGCGCTATGGCGCGGAAGCGGTGGTCTCGGCCGCGACGCTGGCCTTCGCCGCCGCGCTCGCCTCGCTCTCGTTCACCGCCTCGGTGCCGCACGCGATGCTCACCGCCTTTCTCGGCGGGTCCGGCTGGGTGGCCGCGATGACCAGCCTCAACGTCGCCATGCAACTCCGGTCGCCCGAAACGATTCTCGGCCGCTGCCTGTCGATCTACCAGGCGGTGACGTTCGGGGGCATGGCGCTGGGCGCCTGGGCCTGGGGCAGCGTGGCCGATCTGGGCGGGCTGCAGGTGGCGCTGCACGCGGCCGCGGCGTGGCTGCTGGCCTCGCTGGTGCTACGCGTGCTGGCGCCGATGCCCACGCGCGAGGAAGGAAGGCTCGACATCGTACAGGAACCCGCCAATGCCAAACCCTGAAACGTCCCCCGACGCTCGTCCGCTGCGCTCGCTGCTCTACATGCCGGCCAGCAACCGCCGCGCGATCGACAAGGCACGCGGCCTCGATACCGACGCGGTCGCGCTCGATCTGGAAGACGCTGTCGCGCCGGAGATGAAGGCCGAGGCGCGCGCCGCGCTGCTGGAGGAACTGGCCGCCGGGGGTTTCGGCCACCGCCGCCTGATCGCGCGGATCAACGCGCTGGACACGCCGTGGGGGCACGACGATCTCGCCGCGCTGGCCGCCGCACCGGTGGAAGCGGTGCTGGTGCCCAAGGTGGACGACGCGGACGACGTGATCGCGCTTTCACGCGCGATGGACGCGGCCGGCTATGCGCCCGGCGTGAAGCTGTGGGTGATGATCGAAACGCCGCGCGCGGTGCTGGCGCTCGAACGCATCGCCGCCTGCGCCGCCACCACCCGGCTGGCCGCCTTCGTGCTGGGGCTCAACGATCTCGCCAAGGATAGCGGCATGGCGCAACTGCCCGGCCGTGCGGTGTTCCTGCCGGTGCTGACGCTGGCCGTGCTCGCGGCGCGCGCGCATGGCCTCGCCATTCTCGACAGCGTGTGCAACGCGATCGACGATTCGGCCCGGCTCGAAGCCGAATGCGTGCAGGCGCGCGATGGCGGATTCGATGGCAAGACGCTGATTCACCCCGCGCAACTTGCCGTCGCCAACCGCGTGTTCGCCCCCGCCGAAGACGCTATCGCCGAGGCACAGGCCATTGTCGCCGCCTTCGCCGATCCCGCCAACGCCGGCCGGGGCGCGCTGCGCGTGAACGGAAAAATGGCGGAATTGCTGCACCGGACGCAGGCCGAACGCCTGCTGGAGAAAGCCGCCGCCATCGCCGCGCGGTGAAGGCCGCCCCGCGCCCGGCGGCGGGATCGTGCGTGGATCGCACCGGCGCAACTTAAACAAACCTTTACCATGTTACGCCAGAACGGTCACAAACGGATGGCAAGGGCGCCTTTCATGGATGGATTGCGAGAGTTGGGCGGCGACGGTTTCGGCATGAACGCGCCTGACTATATTTCTCTGGACGACGACGCGATCGTCGAAGCGCCGCCGCCGGTCGTCGGACAGGACGAACGGCGCCTGCAGGTGCGCGCCTACAATTTCTGGACCGGCCTGCTCGATGGCGGCCCCTTCCCGCCGGTCGCGCCGCTGCTTGCCGGCCACCTGCCCGATTTCGCCGATCGCTCGGTCCTGCTGCATTTCGACGAAGGCTATGAAGATCCCGCGATCGTCCAGCTGGGCGCGTTGCTGGCCAGCGAGTGCGGCGACGGGGCGATGCCGGCACGGCTCAGCGATGTTCCCGGCCGCACCCTGCTTTCGCGCATCACCGACCACTACATGCAGATCATCGCCAACGAGGCTCCGATCGGCTTCGAGGCGGAATTCGTCAACCAGGACAGCCGCAACATCCTCTATCGCGGCATCCTCCTGCCGTTCTCGTCCGACGGCGAAAAGATCGACTACATCTACGGGGTCATCAACTGGAAGGAACTGGCCGACCAGCAGACCACCGACGATCTCCTGCTGCAGATCGGTCAGGCGCTGGCCGCGGTGCCGGCGCAAAGGCCAAGCGGCATGGGCATGCTTGATGCGCTGAATGCGGCGGAACCGGCGGACCGGGCCGGGGTATGGGCCGATGGCCCCCGCGCGCTGGCGTACGGCGCGGACGAGGAGGAACTCGACCTTGCCGCGATCGGTGCGGAAATCCTGCCCTTTCCCGGTTCCATGGACGAGGATGAGGCGGGGAACCTGCCGATGCCCGGTTTCGGCGCCAATGGCGTTCCCGGCGACGATGACATCATGGACCTTGCCGGGCTGGAGGAAGTGCTCTCCGATTTCGACGAGGCCGTGCTCGCGCCCTCCACCCCGATCAACGACGATTTCGGGCTGGCCGACTGGCTGGCTTCGGCACGTGAACTCGCCCATGCCGCGCACACCAGCGAGGATCGCACGCGCGGCGCGCTCTATGCCGCGATCGGCCGCGCCTGGGATTTCGCGCTGGCCACGCGCGATGCGCCGGAAGACTATGCCGACATGATCGCCGACGCCGGCCTTTCCATGCAGGCACGCGCGCCACTGATCCCGCTGGTCAAGCTGGTGTTCGGCGCGGAATACGACAAGACGCGCCTGACCGAATACGCGACGGTGCTGGGCCATGCCGAACGCATCGGGCTGCAGCGCGGCGAACTGGGCGGCTTCCTGGCCAGCGCGCCGGGCGGCCTCAAGGGCGTGGTTTCCACCGAACGCCGGCTCCGGCGCGAGGAAAGCGGCAAGGCCCGCGTGCCCGATGCCGCCGAAGTGCTGGCACAGGGCCTGCGCGCGCTGCCGGCCCGGCCGTTGGCCGATCTCCCCGCCGAAGGCCCGGAATTCGCGCTGGTGATGGTGCGCCGCCAGGGCGATGGCACCGTGGCGCTGCTGGGCGACGTGACCGGCGACCAACCTCTGTTCGAACGCGCCGCGCGCAGGCTGGTTGGTTAAGCCGCGCTGACCTGCCAGGCGGCGTGGACAAATTCCACAGCGCCACAGCTGGAGGCAAAAGCCGCCAGTTCGAGGAGGCGAGGCGAAGGAATATCGGCCATATTTCGAGCCGAGCCGACGCTGAAATGGCGGCTTTTGGTCCAGCCCCGAAGGGGTTGCCCTGAAACAGGCCCTGGCCACGTTGCTCGGCCTTGAAAGAGACCCGCTCTTCCTGCGGCCTCGCGCCTTGCCAGGGCCTGTTTCAGGGCAACTGTGGTGTTGCGGAATTTGTCCACGCCGCCTAGCCACGCGTCCATGGCGGGTGGAACGCAGGAAAGGACGCGCGTGGCATTTCCCGGATGGGGCTGGCTCGGCTGGAGCCTGGCCATGCTGGCGTTGATCGTCGCGGGCGGCGGCACGGCACTCGCCCTGGCGCTCCGGACCAACGCCGTTGCCGTGCTGGACAATGCCGACTGGCTGCTGCGTGGCGGCGGCGACGTGGTTCTGGCGGCCAGCGAACGCTATGGCCCCGATCCCGCGCAGAAGCTCGAAATGTTCGTGCCGCGCGGCGCGCGCGGGCCGCTTCCCGTCATCGTATTCATTCACGGCGGCAGCTGGGCCAGCGGCGATCCACAGAACTACCGCTTCGTCGCCCGCGCGCTCGCACCACAGGGCTATGCCGTGGTCCTTGCCGGCTACCGGCTCTATCCGCGGGTCCGCTATCCGGGCATGCTGGAAGATGGCGCGCTGGCCCTGCGCTGGGTGGCGGACCATGCGGCGGCCCACGGCGGCGATTCCTCGCGCGTGGTGGTGATGGGGCATTCGGCCGGCGCCTACAACGCGCTGATGCTGGCGCTGGACCGGCGCTGGCTGGCGGCGCGCGGCCTGTCCGCCGATGCGCTGCGCGGCGCGGTCGGCGTTTCCGGCCCCTACGCCTTCTATCCGTTCGATACGCCCGCCGCGATTCACAGCTTCGGGCAGGCGCCGGACCCGCAGGATACCCAGCCCGTGGCCCACGTCCGTGGCGACGCGCCGCCGCTGCTGGTGGTGACGGGCGATGCCGATACCGTGGTCAAGCCGCGCAATTCGATCGCGCTTGCCCGCGCAATGGCCACCGCCGGCGTCCCGCTCCACGCCATCCTGCTGAAGGGCGCCAGCCACGAGGACACGATCAAGATGCTGGCCCGCCCGTTCGACCGCGACCGGCGCGTGCTGGACGCGATCCTGCCGTTTCTGGCACGCGTGACCGCGCCCGCTTCAGGCGCGGTTCAGGCGGCGGCGCAATAGGCTGGAGGGTGACGATGCGCATGGCTACCCTTCGCACGATAGCGTCGCGCGCCACCTCGCTGGCGGGGCGAATCGCTGCCGGTTTCGCCGCGCTTTCGCTCACGGTGCAACCGGCGGCGGCGCAATCGGTGCTGCGCGATGCCGAAACCGAGGCGCTGTTCCGCGACATCTCCGCGCCACTGATCAAGGCCGCCGGCCTCGAACCGCGCAACGTCGATATCGTGCTGCTCAACGACGGCTCGATCAACGCCTTCGTCGCGGGCGGGCAGGCGGTCTATGTCCACAGCGGGCTGATCGGCGCGGCCGACCACGTCAGCGAAGTGCAGGGCGTGATCGCGCACGAGCTGGGCCACATCACCGGCGGCCACATCATCCGCAACGACGAGGGCGCGCGCCCGGCCACGGGCATTACCATCCTCAGCCTGCTGCTGGGCGCGGCCGCCGCCGCCGCCGGCGCGGGCGAGGCGGCGATGGGCGTGTTCATGGCCGGGCAGCAGGCGGCGCTGGGCAAGTACCTCGCCTTCAGCCGCGCGCAGGAATCCTCGGCCGACGCGGCCGGCGCGCAATTCCTCTCGAAAGCCGGCATTTCCGGGCGTGGCTCGATCGATTTCTTCAAGAAGCTGCAGAACCAGGAGTTCCGCTATGGCTTCACCCGCAACGCCGACAGCGAGTTCTATTCCTCGCACCCGATGACGGCGGACCGCCTGACCACGCTGCAGGATACCTACGAACACGATCCGGCGTGGAACAAGCCCGAAGACCCCGCCTTGCAGGCGCGCTTCCTGCGGGTGAAGGCCAAGCTCTATGGCTATCTGGCCGAACCGCAGGCGACGCTGAACGCCTATCCGGAATACCTCAACGACGTGCCGGCCCACTACGCCCGCGCCTATGCCTACCACAAGGAGGCGTTCATGGACAAAGCGCTGGCCGAAACCCAGGCGATCCTGAAGCAGCAGCCGAACGATCCCTATGCGCTGGAACTGGAAGGGCAGATCCTGCTCGAATCCGGGCATCCCGCCGATGCGCTGGAACCGCTGCGCCGCGCCACCGCGCTGACCGGCAACGAACCGCTGATCGCCACGACGTTCGGCCACGCCCTGCTCGCCACCGAGAACAAGGCCAATTTCGACGAGGCGGAGAAGATCCTGCGCACCTCCATCGCGCGCGACCGCGAGAACCCGTTCGCCTGGTACCAGCTTGGCGTGGTCTATGAAGCGAAGGGCGATACCGCCCGCGCGCGACTGGCCAGCGCGGAACAGCAATTGATGTACCTTGAACTGCCCGAGGCCATGCGCAACGCCGAAGCCGCCGAAGCGGCGCTGCCCAAGGGCTCCGCCGACTGGCTGCGCGCGCAGGATATCGCCTATTCGGCGCGGGCGATGATTGAGCGGCAGGGCAAGAAGAAGTAGCGCAGGTTCATGGCTTCCCCGTTATCCCGCATCCGCCCGTTCTGGCTTCTCGCCATCGCCCTGCTGGTGGCCGGCACCGGCCTTGGCTGGTGGTACGAGCGCCACCGCACCGCGAGCGAAGCGGAGGCCGGCAGAGACGCCCAGCTTGAAGACACGCTCGCCAACGCCGGAATCAGCGCGAAGCAGCGCGCCGCCATGGAAGAGCTGGTGCGCGCCTATATCCTCGATCATCCCGAGATCCTGCCCGAGGCGATGGACCGGTTGCAGCAGCGCGAGGCGCAGGCCCGGATCGCGCCGATGCGCGGGGCGCTGGAAACGCCGTTCCCCGGCGCGATCATGGGCAATCCCGCCGGCAAGGTGACACTGGTCGAGTTCACCGATTTCGCCTGCACCTATTGCCGGCGCAGCGTGGGCGATGTCGATGCGCTGATCGCCGCCAACCCCGACCTGAAAGTGGTGGTGCGCGAACTGCCGATCATCGCGCCCGCCAGCGAACCGGCCGCGCGCATGGGGCTGGCCGCCGCCGCGCAGGGCAAGTATGCGGCCTTCCACAAGGCGATGTTCGCGGGCGACGCCCCCGGCGATGCCAGCATCGCCGCCGCCGCCGGTGCCGCCGGGGTCGATGTGGCCAAGGCCCGCGGCTTCGCGCGCGATACCGGGGTCGATCAGGAAATCCAGCGCAACCTGGGCCTGGCGCGGCAGCTTGGCATCAACGGCACCCCGGCGTGGGTAATCGGCAACGAGCTGCTGTCGGGCGCGGTGGGCAAGGAACGGCTGCAACAGGCGATCGACGCCGCGCGCAAGGGCTGAGACCGCGCCCGTTCCCCTTCCGCCGTCAGTCGGGCTTCTTGTACATGCTCGCCAGCGGCTTCGCCATCACCCGGCGCAGCATCGGCTCGAAGAACGACAGCGGCAGCGTGTCGTAGTCCGGATCGAACGCGGCCTGATCGTACTTTTCGCAGAATTCGGCGCAGGCATCGAACCACGGATGATCGCGGAACCGTTCGCGCAGGTTCCGGTCCAGCCCCAGGTAGTGGAAGTAATAGTAGCCCTGGAACGCGCCGTGATTCTGGCAGATCCAGTGTTCCTCTTCCGTCACGAACGGCTTGAGGATCGCGGCGGCGACTTCCGGGTGGTTGTAGGTGCCCAGCGTGTCGCCGATGTCGTGCAGCAGCGCCATGACGACATAGCGTTCCCCGCGCCCGTCGCGGTGAGCGCGCGTGGCGGTCTGCAGGCTGTGCTGGAGGCGATCGATCGGAAACCCGCCGAAATCGCCGTCGAGCAGCCGGAGGTGGGTCAGCACGCGGTCGGCCAGGTGATCGGCAAAGGCGTAGTAATCGCGCCCGATGATGTCCCAGTCCTCCTGGGTGCCTTCGCGCATGGCGCGGAAGCGGGCGCGTTCGGCGGTATCGGTGGTAGCGGTCATAGGCTTCTTCTCCCGCCCCGCAGCTTACGCATCCGGCGGCTTTGCGCAACCGTGCGCTTGGCGCTAGAGTGCCGGCATGGCCGTGCTGCCGTTTCAACCGACGCCGTTCTTCGGCAACAAGAACCGCGCCTTCTGGCGCCTGCAATTCCTTGGCTGGGGCGGCGCCATGCTGCTGCGCGCGATGTCGATCATCGCCAACGCGCAGCCATGGTCCAATCTCGTCATCCTGCTGATCGTGACGATCACGGGCTTTTCGATCTCGCTGATCCTGTCGGTGATCTACCGCGCGCTGATCAACCGGCGCCCGATCATCACCTGGGGCGTGACGGCCGTGGTGCTGGCCATCGCCGTGGGTATCTATGCCTTCATCGATTCGTGGGTGCTGAGCCTCTACCGCCCGAACAGCGAGGCCGGCTTCGCCCAGCGCTTCGTGGGCGTGTTCTACCTCGATCTCACGCTGCTGGGGGCCTGGTCGGCGCTCTATTACGCGATCAACTTCTTCCTGCAGGTGGAGGAACAGAACGATCAGCTGCTGCGGCTGGAAAACCAGGCGACATCGGCGCAGCTCGCCATGCTGCGCTATCAGCTCAACCCGCATTTCCTGTTCAACACGCTGAATTCGATCTCCACGCTGGTCCTGCTCAAGCAGACCGAGCCGGCCAACGCGATGCTGAGCCGGCTGTCCTCGTTCCTGCGCTATACCCTGGTCAACGAGCCGACCGGCCGCGTCACCGTGGCGCAGGAGGCGGAGACGCTGAAGCTCTACCTCGATATCGAACGGATGCGGTTCGAGGAACGGCTGCGCACCGAGTTCCGTATCGAGGACGAGGCGCGCAACGCGCTGCTGCCTTCGCTGCTGCTGCAACCGCTGGTGGAAAACGCGATCAAGTATGCCGTCTCCCCGCTGGAGGAAGGCGCGCAGATCACCATCGCGGCGCAACTCGTCGGCCCCACGCTTCGCGTCACCGTGTCGGACACCGGGCCGGGCTTGCAACCGGGCACCGACCCCACGAAATTGTTCGGCGTGACAAGCGACAGCGGCGACACGACATCGGTATGGAACGGCGGCCACGTTTCCACGGGGGTTGGCCTTGCCAACATCCGTGACCGGCTTGCCCAGGCCTATGGCGAAAACCAGCGGTTCGATATCGCCAACGGCCCCGAAGGCGGCCTGACGGTGGTGATCGAGCTGCCCTACGAGGCGAAGGAAACGCCTGCGCGGCCGGCACGCCCGATCGCCGGCTCAGGCACGGGTTTGGCCGCCAGCCTGGCTTCCGCCGGGTGAACATCCCCTCCCTGCCGTACCGCCCCTGTCGCGGCTCCTCCAAGACAAGCAAGGGTTACGCATGACCATCCGCACGATCCTCGTCGATGACGAAAAGCTGGCGATCCAGGGGCTGCAACTGCGCCTGGAGGCCTTTCCCGACGTGGAAGTGATCGACACCTGCTCCAACGGCCGCGAGGCGATCCGCAAGATCAAGACCGAGAAGCCGGACCTGGTGTTCTGCGACATCCAGATGCCCGGCTTCGACGGGTTCAGCGTCGTCCAGGGCGTGATGGAGATCGACCCGCCGCTGTTCGTGTTCGTGACCGCCTATTCCGAACACGCGATCCGGGCGTTCGAGGCCAACGCGGTCGATTACCTGCTGAAGCCGGTCGAGGAAGACCGCCTGGCCGACGCCCTGGACCGCGCGCGCACCCGCCTGGCCGAAAAGCGCGGGCTGGAAGAGGCCGAGAAGCTCAAGAACGTGCTTGCCGAAGTCGCGCCCGATGCGATGCCGGACATGCCCGAGGAAACCGAGCCGACGGCGGGCCGGTTCGAGAAGCTGATCAACATCAAGGATCGCGGCCAGATCTTCCGCGTCGATGTCGATACGATCGAACGGATCGAGGCGGCGGGCGACTACATGTGCATCTACACCGGCGACAATTCGCTGATCCTGCGCGAAACGATGAAGGATCTCGAACGCCGGCTGGACCCGCGCGTGTTCCAGCGCGTCCACCGCTCCAAGATCGTCAACCTCGATCAGGTCCGGCAGGTCCGCCCGCACACCAACGGCGAATGCTTCCTCGTGCTCGAAAGCGGCGCGGAAGTGAAGGTCAGCCGGTCCTACCGCAACGTGGTGGCGCGCTTCGTGCATTGACCCATACCCGCGCTCGACACGGTCGCACGCAGTGGTAAGGGACAGGGCATGACAGACTTCGCCCTCCCCGGTTTCGACCTTTCCGCCTTCGTTTCCGCAACGCTGGACGAGGATTTCGGCGTCGGCCTGCCCGGTGGCGGGCATGACGTAACCAGCGAAAGCGTTATCCCGGCCACGGCGCGCTTTGCAGGCGTGATGGAAAGCCGCGACGCCATCACCGTCTGCGGCCTGCCGATCGCCGCCGCGTTCTTCCGCGCGCTCGAGCCGGCGATGGCGGTGGAGATCCTCATCGAGGAAGGCGCGCGCGTCGCGCCCGGCAGCGCGCTGATGCGGCTGGAAGGCAACGCCCGGGCGATGCTGACGGCGGAGCGCAGCGCGCTCAACACCGTGCAGCACTTGTCCGGCGTCGCCACGCTGACGCGGACGTATGTGGACGCGATGGGCGATACCCGCGCGGTGCTGCTCGATACGCGCAAGACCATCCCCGGCCTGCGGCACCTCGAAAAATACGCGGTGCGCTGCGGCGGGGGGAGCAACCACCGCATGGGCCTGTGGGACGCGGCGATGATCAAGGACAACCACGTCCTCGTCGCCGGCGGCGTGGGCGAAGCGGTGCGCCGCGCGCTGGCCGCCGGGGTGAAGGACGTGATCTGCGAAGTCGACCGCATCGACCAGATCGCCCCCGCGCTCGATGCCGGCGCCACCCGCCTGCTGTTCGACAACATGGGGCCGGACCTGCTGCGCGAAGCCGTGGCGCTGGTGAACGGGCGCGTGCCCACCGAAGCCTCGGGCGGCGTCCGGCTCGATACCATCGCCGCCATCGCCGCATCGGGCGTGGACTACGTGTCGGTCGGCCGCCTGACGCAGAGCGCGCCGGCAGCCGACATCGGCCTCGATTTCACGCAGCTGGACTGACCCGATGATTGCGCCGCGCCGTCCCGCCCTGCTGGTTTCGCTGCTGGTGGCCTGCGCCGCCACGCCCGCATTGGCGCAGGCTGGCCAGTGCAGCGTGCCGGCGCAAGTCGACGTGCCCACGATTCCCGCGCCCGATGCGCCGGCCCATGCCGTGCCCGTCACCGGTTATTCGCTGGCGCTGACCTGGTCGCCCGAATTCTGCCGCACCCGCCAGTCCGATTCGCGCCACGCGATGCAGTGCGGGCGTGGGAACGGGTCGGCCGGGGGATCACTCGGGCGATTCGGCTTCGTGGTGCATGGCCTGTGGCCCGAAAGCGATGGTGCCACGCCGCCGCAATGGTGCAGCGCGCGCCCAGCGCCGCTTACCGCGCAGACCGTCCGCCGCAACCTGTGCATGACGCCCTCGCCCGCTCTGCTGGCGCACGAATGGGCCAAGCACGGCACCTGCGCCTGGCCAGACCCCGACGCCTATTACGCCAGCGCCCAGCGGCTCTACGGCGCGGTGCGCATCCCCGACATGGCCGCGCTTTCGCGCCGGGGCGACCTCAACGCGGGAGATCTGCGCCGCGCGCTGGCCGCCCGCTCTCCGGGCCTGTTTGCGCAGGCGATCCGGGTGGAGGCGAATCGGGCGGGCTGGCTGCAGGAAGTGCGCATCTGCTATTCGCGCGCGCTGCGCCCCGTGCGCTGCCGCGATGCCGGGCTGCCCGACCGCGCTCCCCTAAAAATCTGGCGCGGCGGCAGCTAGCGGCGCTCTCGGAAGAACGCCCGCAGCAGGTCGGCCGCTTCGCTTTCCCCCATGCCCGAATAGACCTCCGGCCGGTGCAGGCAGCCGGGCTGGTCGAACACGCGCGCGCCATGTTCCACCGCGCCCCCCTTGGGATCGGGCGCGGCGTAATAGACCCGGTCGATTCGCGCGTGGACGATGGCGCCCGCGCACATCGCACAGGGCTCCAGCGTGACCCACAGGTCACAGCCATCGAGCCGTTCGCGATCCAGCACGCGCGCCGCTTCGCGAATCGCCAGCACTTCGGCATGGGCGGTGGGATCGCACAGCGTCCGCGGGGCGTTGTGCGCGGCGGCGATCACCGCGCCATCGCGCACGACCACCGCGCCGATCGGCACCTCGCCCGCATCACGGGCGCGCAGGGCGGCGTCCAGCGCCTCGCGCATCGGTGGGGGGAGCGGCCAGCGGGTCATCCGGGCGGCGCTAACCCGCCCCGGCACGCCGCGCAAATCGAATCGCCGTGCGAATCCTTGACTTCGCGCCGCAAATGGATAATTGCCGCGCCTTCCCGATAGACATATCGACTTTTGAAGCGAGTTTTATCCATGTCGCGTATCTGCGAACTGACCGGCAAGGGCCGCCAGATCGGCCACAATGTCAGCCACGCCAACAACAAGACCAAGCGCGTGTTCCTGCCCAACCTGCAGAACGTGACGCTGATGAGCGAGAAGCTGGACCGCAGCTTCAAGTTCCGCGTCTCGACGCACGGTCTGCGTTCGGTGGAGCACAACGGCGGCCTCGACAACTGGCTGCTGAAGCAGGCCGACGCCAAGCTGAGCCCGCGCGCCCTCAAGGTGAAGCGCGAGCTGGTCAAGGCTGTCGCCGCCTGATCACGGCGGCCCGCAAGGGCAATCCGCCGATGCTTCCGTCTCGGGCCGGGCTTTTGCCCGGCTCTTGTCGTGTCCGGCTGCCGTACCCGGCTTACCTCACAAATCCGATAGGCGCTGGCCGGGCCGCAGGCGCAGCTTGAGCAGCAGCGTCCACTGCGCCCAGACCATCAGGTTGCTGTCGGCGATCAGCCAGACCGCCACCGCGCCATCGGCATCCCGCGTCACGGTCATTCCTTCGTAGTTCTCGCGCAGGCGCGGATCGGTGATTCGCGCCAGTTCGCGCGTCGGCAGCACGCCGCCGGGACGAATCGCGGCGGGATCGGCGATCGAGATCGTCGTGCGGAAGCCCGCCAGCGTCAGCTTGCGCCCCAGCACCAGCAGCCGGCCATCGGGCAACAGTGCCAGTTCGGTGGGCCGGAAGCCCTCAGGCATCTCCACCTCGAACAGAGCAGGCATTTCATCCGGCCGGGGCATGCCCGGATAGAGCAGCGCCGGATGCAGCCGCCGGCTGAACCAGCGCGCATAAAGCTCCCCGATCACCACCACGCGCCCGTCGGCAAGCCGCGCCATCGCTTCCGGCCCCTGATTCCCGTTCCACCGGTCCAGCACCGGCGCGGGAATCGTCTCGCGCCACGAAAGCGTGCGGCTGAAGTGATAGTAGTAGGGCGACCCTTCGTAGCCGACGAACAGGTCCTGCCGCACCGGATCGATGTACAGCGATTCGGCATCGACATCGATATAGCCGCGCCGCGAGCTGCCCTCGATCGGCCGGTACATTTCCGCCCGCCACGGGCCGGGCCGGTCGGGCGGCGTAAAATAGAGCGCGTCGTTGCGGTCGCCAAAGGCGATCAGCGTGCCATCCGCGAACTGGCCCAGCGCGGAATAGTTGCCGAAAAGCGCGTTGTCGCTGGCGAGCTGCCAGGCACCGGCCAGCGCGAACGGCCCCAGCTCCCGCGCGATCCGCCCCCGGTCCTCCGCCCGCAGCGATGGCATGAGATCGGTGATCGCGATCCTTGGATCGTTGTTCGGAACCGGCGCCGGGCCGCGAAGCCATGTCAACGGCAACAGCGTGCAGGCCAGCAGGAGAGGGACAATGAGGGAGGGCTTGAGGAAGCGCATCGCAGCGGCGATTGCCACACCGGCCGGCGCCGCGAAAGGGACGGCGGGCCACGCCGCCGAACCATGCACAGCTTATCATGGTTAACGCGGCGATCCCGTGTTCCGGCCCTGTTTTTCGGGGCGATTGCGGCCATTTGCGAACGCAGAGCGTGAAAAGCCCACCCCGCTGCGGCTAACACCGCCTGCGGCGGCGCAAGCCTCGCTCCCCTCCCGCACGCGGGAGGGCTGAGGGTGGGCAGCGTGCTTCAGGCAGGCCGGAATTGCAGCGCGTCGCCGTTCATGCAGTAGCGCAGGCCGGTCGGCGGCGGTCCATCCTCGAACACGTGGCCGAGATGCCCGCCACAGCGCAGGCAGTGCACTTCCGTCCGCACCGTGCCGAACGACCGGTCGACCGAGGTTCCGACGGCGCGCGGCAGGGGGCGCCAGAAGCTGGGCCAGCCCGTGCCGCTATCGAACTTGGTGGTGGAAGCGAACAGCGGGTTGCCATCGGCGGCGCAGACGAACGTGCCGCGGCGGTGTTCCCCCAGCAGCGGCGAGGTAAACGGACGCTCCGTCCCTTCCTGCCGCAGGATGTAGAACTGTGCGGGCGTCAGCAGCCGGCGCCATTCGGCTTCGCTGTGCTGGACCGGGAAGGTGCCCTTGGAGCGCGCCGGAGCGGCGCTGCAGGCCGAGGTGACGGACATCGCCGCCGTCGCGCCCAGGAAGGTCAGGAACTGGCGGCGGGCGACTCGGGCAGGATCACGCGGCATGGTTGGGTTCCGCAGCTTTGGGAAAGCTCGTTCCGCCGGGGGCACCAGAGGGGGGGCAGGGTAGGCGCGCGCCCCGGCGGAACGCACGCCTTCTAACCCGCGCCAGATGAACCGCGCGTGAGCGCGATCACACTTTCACCAGCGTTCGACTTCCACTTCCATGCGGCGGAAGCCATGGACGAAGTTCGCGCGCACGCGTTCGACCGCGCCGGCAACATGAACGCGCAGGCGGCGCTTGTGCATTTCCTCCAGCAGGATGCGCAGTTGCAGTTCGGCCAGGCGCGCGCCCACGCAGCGGTGGATGCCATAGCCGAACGCCAGGTGGCGGCGGGCGTTCTCGCGCGTGACGATCAGCTTGTCCGGGTTCTCGAACACCGTCTCGTCGCGGTTGGCGGAGATGTACCACATCACCACCTTGTCACCCGCCTTCACCTCGTGCCCGAACAGTTCGGCATCGGCGGTGGCGGTGCGGCGCATGTGCGCCAGCGGGGTGACGAAGCGGATGCATTCCTGCACCGCGTTGGGGATGATCGACGGGTCCTTTTCCAGGATATCGCGCTGATCGGGAAACTGGTCGAGCGCGTGGACGATGCCCGACATGGTGTTGCGCGTGGTATCGTTGCCGCCCACGATCAGCAGCACCAGATTGCCCATGAACTCCTGCGGGCTCATGTGCTTCATCGCCTCGGAATGGATCATCATCGAGATCAGGTCGGGCGTCGGCTCGGCGTTGACGCGCTCCATCCACAGGCGCTGGAAGTAGTGCGCCATCTCGCGCAGGACATCGAAGCGCATGTCCTCCATGCCCTTCGCCAGCGCGATTTCGAGATCGCCCGCCCAGTCCGACCAGAACGTCAGCAGGCGGCGGTCGTCCCACGGGAAGCCGAACAGGATCGCCAGCATCCCGGTGGTCAGCTCGATCGAGACCTTGTCCACCCAGTCGAACTTTTCGCCGATCGGCAGCGCATCGAGCACGCTGGCGGTGCGCTGGCGGATCTCCGTCTCCATCCGCACCATTTCGGCCGGCGTGAACGCGGGCGCGACCGTGCGGCGCTGCCCGGTGTGTTCCGGCCGGTCCATCGCGATGAACATCGGCATCTGCCGCTCGGCAAGCTTCGCCGGATCGATATCGGCCGGCGGATCGCCGATGGTGATGCCGCCGTGCTGCCACGACGAGGAGAACAGTTCCGGCAGCGATTCGACGTGGCTGATCGCCTTGTGCGACACCACGTTCCAGTAATCGCCATAGGGCGTGCCGGTTACCTTGTTGACCGGGGCCTTGGCGCGCATCTCCGCGAAGATCGGCTGCCAGCGGTCCTCGGTATAGATGTCGGACCGGCTGACGTCCCAGGGATCGGTATGCACCGGCCGTTCCAGCGGGTGTTCACGCTGCCATGCGCGGTGCGCTTCTTCCACGGTGGGCGAACGGCGATAGGTGAACGGCGCTTCGGGCGCGAGCTGGGTAGCCATGGCAATCCTCCGTTGCGGTCCCTTCCGAACGGGACTCTGCGCAACGGTACTATCCCTGCAACCTACACTCGTGTCAATAAGCGTTCGTCACCGGTGCATCACGCTTCGTCGCAACCCGCGCGAACAGCCTGGAAAACAGCCTGCCGCCCTTGCGCGCGCCGCCCGATTTCATCACGTTGCGGCGGAACAGCCGTGCCCCCATGCGCACGATCGCCAGTACCCACGCGCCCTGCCACGCCAGCGCCACCAGATGCGGCCACAGCGCCGGCCCTTGCGCCGCCCGCGCCAGCATGGCGAAAGGCGAACTGAGCGGGAAGACCACCGCGCTCCATTCGATCGCGCTGCCGGGATGGGCCAGCGCATAGCTGGCGAAGAAGAACACCATCAGCTGCATCATCGTGACGGGCATCGACAGCGTCTGCACCTCGCGCACCGTGCTGGCCATGCCGCCGATGGTCAGAAACACCGATCCCAGCAGCAGATAGGCCATCGCGAAGTAGAGGAAGCCCAGCAGCAGGAACACCGCCCAGCCGACCGCCGGCGTCGCCAGCAGCGGCAGATGCCTTGCCCCGCTCAGCACCAGCACACCGCCGGCCATGCCCCACACCGCGATGCCGACAAGGCTGAACGCCAGCATCGCGAACAGCTTGCCCAGGAACAGCGAATCCATCGGGATGGCCGCCGCCAGCACCTCGATGATCTTGTTGCTCTTTTCTTCCACCAGGTTGGACAGGACCATGCCCGCCAGCAGCATCGTCAGCAGGAACAGCAGCGTCTGCCCGGCCTGCGCGGTCGCGACCTGGCCGTTGCGCGTCTGGTCGGCGCTGGTCGCCACGACTTCGGCCTGCACCGCCGGGAACGTGCCGGGATGCGTTTCGCGCGCGCGCGCCGCGAAGGTGGAGACAATGCCCTGCCACATGTCCACCCGCTCGGGCGTGCCGGTCAGCACCGGGTGTTCCAGCGTGCCGGTCACCACGGCCGCGAGCCGGTCTGGCCCCTGGCGCAGCGCGGCGCGGCCATCGAAGCGCTCGCCGGGCACAAGCCGCTTCAGCTCCACGAAATCGGGCACGCCGCCGGCCATGCGATCGGCCATCGCGTTGCGCGCGGCGATCAGCGCCTGCCCCTGCACGCCTTCCATCGCCACGCCGATTTCGGGACGATCGAGATCCTTCTGCACTTGCGCGCCGATGCTGCCGGCCATCACGCCGATCACGATCGGGAACAGCGGCCCCAGCAGGAACAGCAGGAACGTCTTGGAGAAGATCACCGCGGTGAAATCGCGACGGGCGACGACGAAGGCCGCGCGCACCTTTTCTGCCATCATCGGCGGCGTTCCTCTTCCTTGTCCTGTTCCAGCGCCCGCGCGGCGGCTTCGCCGGCAATGGCGACGAAGGCATCGTGCAGGCCGGCCCGCTCGATCGACAGGCTGAGAATGCCCGCATCGCCTTCGATCAACGCGCGCAGCAGCGGTTCGACCCCGCTGGCCGGCAGCGTGAAATACCAGAACGCGCCCTCGTGCCGCGCATCGGCCGGCAGCGCGGCGCGCCACGGCCCGTCCTGCGCGCGGGTTTCCAGCCGCACCTGCGGCGCCAGCCGGTCGCGCGCGACATCGACAGGGCCGGCGAACGGCACCTTGCCGCCGGCGATGATCGCCACCTGATCGCACAGGCGTTCGGCATGGGCGATGACGTGAGTGGAAAAGATCACCGTCTTGCCGCGTTCCGCCAGCCCGCGCATCATGCGTTCGAGCTTGCCCTGGTTGAGCGCGTCGAGGCCGGAGAACGGCTCGTCGAACACCACCAGATCGGGATCGTGGACCAGCGTGCCGAGCAGTTGCACCTGCTGCGCCATGCCCTTGGACAGCTGGCGGATTGTGCGATCGGCGGCATAGCCCAGGCCGTGCGCTTCCAGCAGTTCGCGCCCGCGCCGGCGCCCCTCCTTCAGCGGCACGCCGCGCAGCGAGGCCAGGAACGCGATCGCCTCGGTCGCCTTCATCGCGGGATAGAGGCCGCGCTCCTCGGGCAGATAGCCGATTCGCCGCGCGGCATCGGTGGGATGATCGCAGCCCAGCACGCGGCGATAGCCGGCGTCGGGATCGATGATGCCCAGCAGCATCCGCAGCGTGGTGGTCTTGCCCGCGCCGTTCGACCCGAGAATGCCGTAGATCGCACCTTTCGGCACGGAAATGTCCACGCCGTCCACGGCGGTAAAGCCATCGAACCGCTTGACCAGTCCGCGCGCCTCGATCGCCAGTTCCACGCCCGAGGCGCCAACCTCATCGCCCGCCACGGGCCATTCGCCTAGCTCCATCCGCATGCGACGTGGCCTAGACGCTAAGCGATGAACGAGCGGGACAGCAAGCATGGTTAACACCGATGCAATCCTGCTGGTGCAACGGCTGCGCGCCGAAGCCGCCCGGATCGGCTTCGCGGCCACGGGCATCGCCCCGGCCACCGATGACCCCTTGCGCGCGCGCCGCCTGGAGCAATGGCTGGCCGATGGCTGCCACGGCACGATGGAGTGGATGGAAACCCGCCTCGATCACCGGCGCGGCCCTCAATCGCTGTGGCCGGCGGCGCGCAGCGTGATCGCGCTGGGGATGAGCTATGCCCCGGCGGCCAATCCGCTGGCGCTGGCGGACCACCCGGAGCGCGCGCGCATTTCGGTCTATGCGCAGGGTGGCGATTACCACGATACGGTGAAGAAGGCGCTGAAGGCGCTGGCGCGCTGGCTGGTGACCGAAGCCCCCGGCGCGGAAGTGAAAGTCTTCGTCGATACCGCGCCGGTCATGGAAAAGCCGCTGGGCGAGGCCGCCGGCATCGGCTGGCAGGGCAAGCACACCAACCTCGTCAGCCGCAGCCACGGCTCGTGGCTGTTCCTGGGCGCGATCTACACCACGCTGGACCTGCCGCCCGATGCGCCGCACGCCGACCGCTGCGGATCGTGCCGTGCCTGCCAGGACGCCTGCCCGACGCAGGCCTTCCCCGCGCCCTACCAGCTCGATGCGCGGCGCTGCGTGTCCTACCTGACGATCGAGCACAAGGGGCCGATCCCGCACGACCTGCGCGCAGGCATCGGCAACCGCATCTACGGCTGCGACGATTGCCTGGCCGTCTGCCCGTGGAACAGCTTCGCGCAGGCCGCCTCCGCCAACCGCGCGTTCCTGCCGCGCGCCGAACTCGCGGCGCCGCGCCTGACCGATCTGCTGACACTGGACGACGCGGGATTCCGCCGTCTGTTCGCGGGATCGCCGATCAAGCGGATCGGGCGCGACCGCTTCGTGCGCAATTGCCTGATCGCGGCGGGCAACAGCGGCGACGTGGCCCTGTTCGGCCCGGTGGCCGCGCTGGTCAACGATCCCGACCCGGTGGTGGCCGAGGCGGCGAGCTGGGCGCTCGACCGCCTCGTATCGGTTATGCCAGTTCCTTGAGCGGCGTGCCGGCGTCAGCCAGCCGGTCGGGCGCGATTTCGGCGCGGGCTTCGACCAGCTTGCGGCCCTGCACGTAGTCCTTGACCATGTTCACGCAATCGAGCGCGACGATGCGGCCCTGCTTGAGGTAGATCACCGAGAAGCTGCGCGTGGCAGGATCGCCGCGCAGCACGGTAGCATCGTGACCGGCGGAAAGGCCCACGGTCTGGAGCCGCAGGTCGTACTGATTCGACCAGAACCACGGCGTCGCCTTGTAAGGCTGCGGATCGCCAAGAATCGACTTCACCGCCGTCGTCGCCATGTCGTTAGCGTTCTGCACGGATTCGAGGCGGATCACCGCGCCTTCGGCGAAACCGTTGGCGTGGGCCGCGCAATCGCCGATCGCATAGACATCGGGCAGCGAGGTGCGGCAGAATTCGTCGACGTCCACGCCGTTGCCGCCGGCCGCGCCCGCCGCCAGCAGCGGACCGACCGAGGGGATGATGCCGATGCCGACGATGACGAGGTCCGCCGGCAGCACGGTGCCATCGGCCAGCTTCACGCCGGTCACCTTGGTCCCGTCGCCTTCCAGGCAATCGACAGCCACGCCCGTGCGCAGGTCCACGCCGTGCGCGCGGTGCTCGTTCTGGTAGAATTCCGAGAGCGCCTCGCCCGCCACGCGCGCCAGCACGCGCGGCAGCGCTTCCAGCAGCGTGACATGGCAATCGAGCTTGGTCAGCACCGCCGCCGCTTCCAGCCCGATATAGCCGCCGCCGATCACCACCGCGCGGCGCGCACCGGCATCGAGCTCGCCCATCAGCCGGTCCACGTCCTCGCGCGTGCGGACCGCGTGGACGCCGGCCAGATCGGCACCGGAGCACGACAGGCGGCGGGGATCGCCGCCGGCGGCCCAGATCAGCGTGCCGTAGCCGACCGCGTCGCCAGAGGCGAGCTTCAGGACTTTCGCGGCGGGATCGACCGCCGTCACTTCGTGGCCCAGCATCAGCGTGACGGCCTTGTCGTCCCAGAACTGCGCCGGCCGGATATAGAGACGCTCGAAGGTCTTTTCGCGGGCAAGGTATTCCTTGGACAGCGGCGGACGCTCATAGGGCGGCTCGGGCTCGCGCCCGATCATCAGGATCGTGCCTTCGAACCCGTTCTGGCGCAGCGCGATCGCGGCCTGCGCCCCGCCATGACCCGCACCAACAATGACGACGTCTGCCTGATCCATCCGAATCCTCCCGATTACCCGGCGGGATTTGGGGAAAAGACCGGCCGCGTCAACCACTCCGGCGCAAACTTGGCCCCATTTGCGCAGTCTTCCGTCGCAGTGGTCCGCCGCCGTGGTCCCCCGAAGGCCTACCGCGCGAGCAGCCCCCGCGCCTGCCCCGCGATCTGCGCCAGCATGGCCGCGCCAACCAGCGGAGCGGCCTGCGCACGGGCGACGAGCGCGCGGAAACTGGCAACCGGCGCGGCATTGCGCCCGGCCCATTCCGCAACGGCCGCCCCCGGACCGGCCGTGCCCGCGCGCGCCAGGAAATCGAGGCGCATCTGCTGGAAATCGCGGGCCAGCCCGGCGGCAAGCAGGCGCTCCCACGGATCGGAAGGGTTGAGACGGCTGGCCGCCTGCTGCGCCCAGTCCAGCCCCAGCCGCTCGCCCAGGTCGGTGAAGGCGCGGGTCAGCGCGGCTGCGTCGATCCCGCTGTCCGCCGCCAGTTCGGCAAGCCCGATCCCGCCGTCCATGTCGGTCAGATGGCGCACGCGCTCCGCCGCGTCGGCAGGCGCCCCCGCTTCGGCCAGTTCCGCCGCGATGCGCTGCGATTGCGCGCGCGCCTCGGCGTGGAGCAGATCGGCAATATCGCGCGTCAGCGCTTCGACCCCGCCCGCCAGCCGCGCCACCAGCACGCCGGGCCGTTCCTCGCCCTTGCCCGCGCGCAGCAGGTCCGCGACATGGCCGCGTAGTGCCCGCGCCACGCGTTCGAACAGCATCAGGCGCACGTCCTCCGCCATCGGCGCGCTGTCCAGCAGCGCCCAGGTGGCAGGCAGGTCGAGCAGACGTTCGGCGGCGGCGAAAGCCGCGGCCACCTGCGCCAGCGTGACGCCTTCCTCCTCGACCAGTTCGAACGGATTGACCGGACCCAGCCGGTTGACCAGCCGGTTGGCCAGCTTGGTGGCGATGATCTCGCGCCGCAGGCGGTGGCCGGTGATGTCCTCGCGGAAGCGCTCGCGCATCGGCGTGGGGAACGCGGCAAGAAGCTGGTCTTCCAGCGCCGGATCATCCACCACCGTGCTGTCCTCCAGCGCGCGCTGCAGCACCAGCTTGGTGCTGGACAGCAGCACGGCGAGTTCGGGCCGGGTCAGCCCCTGCCCGCTGGTGGCGCGCCGCGCGAAGTCCTCGGCGCTGGCCAGCCCTTCGGTCTTGCGATCCAGGTCGCCGGCTTCCTCCAGCACGTCCATCAGCCGCGCGAACGAAGGCACGGCCGATGCGCCTGCGCGCTGCGCGATCGACAGCGCCAGCGCCTGCAGGCGGTTGTCCTCCAGCACCAGATGCGCGACCTCGTCGGTCATCGAGGAGAGCAACGCAACGCGCTCCTCCTCGGTCAGCCGCGCGGCGCGCTTGGCCGAAGCCAGCGCGATCTTGATGTTGACCTCGTTGTCCGAACAATCGACGCCGGCCGAATTGTCGATGAAGTCGGTATTGATGCGGCCACCCTGAAGCGCGAACTCGATGCGCCCGGCCTGCGTGGTGCCCAGGTTGGCGCCTTCGCCCACCACCTTCACGCGCAAGTCCGCGCCGTTCACGCGCAACGCATCGTTGGCGTGATCGCCCACATCGGCGTTGTTCTCGGTCGCGGCCTTCACATAAGTGCCGATGCCGCCGAACCACAGCAGGTCGGCCGGCGCCTTGAGGATTGCGGCGATCAGCGCCTCGGGATCGAGTTCCTCGGCCTCCACGCCCAGCACCGCGCGCACCTGGGGCGAAAGCGGGATCGCCTTCATCGTGCGCGGGAACACGCCCCCGCCTTCGGAGATCAACGCGGAGTCATAGTCCGCCCAGCTCGACCGGGGCAGCGCGAACAGGCGCGACCGCTCGGCCCAGCTTGCCGCCGCATCGGGATCGGGATCGAGGAACACGTGGCGATGGTCGAACGCGGCCACCAGCTTGAGCGCCTTCGACAGCAGCATGCCGTTGCCGAACACGTCGCCCGACATGTCGCCGCAACCCACCACGCGGACCGGATCGGCCTGCACGTCCACGCCCATTTCCAGGAAATGGCGCTGCACCGAAAGCCACGCGCCGCGCGCGGTGATGCCCATCGCCTTGTGGTCATAACCCTTGGACCCACCGCTGGCGAAAGCGTCGTCGAGCCAGAAGTCCCTGGATTCGGCGATGGCGTTGGCGACGTCGGAGAACGTGGCCGTGCCCTTGTCCGCCGCGACCACGAAATAGGGGTCTTCGCCGTCGAGGATCACCACGCCCTTGGGATGGATCACCTTGCCGCCGACGATGTTGTCGGTCAGCGAGAGCAGCGTGCGGATGAACACCTGGTAGCTGGCCTTGCCTTCCGCCAGCCAGCCATCGCGATCGCGCGCGGGATCGGGCAACTGCTTGGGATAGAACCCGCCCTTGGCCCCGGTCGGCACGATCACCGCGTTCTTCACGCGCTGCGCCTTCATCAGCCCGAGGATTTCGATGCGGAAATCGTCGCGCCGGTCGGACCAGCGCAGGCCACCGCGCGCCACCGGCCCGGCGCGCAAGTGAATGCCTTCCACGCGCGGGCTGTACACGAATATCTCGCGCCATGGCACGGGCCTGGGCAGGCCCGGCACCAGCGCCGAATCGAGCTTGAACGCCAGCGCCTCGGCCGCCGCCGGGGCGAAGGCATTGGTCCGCAGCATGGCATCGACCAGCGCGCGGAACTGGCGCAGCAGGCGATCGTCGTTGATCGCGGCCACGCCGGCAAGGCCGGTGCGGATGCGCTCGGCCGCCGCGTCCGCCGCCGCCGCGCGATCACCGGCAAAGGCGGGATCGTGCCGCGCGACGAACGCCGCGATCAGCCCGTGCGTCACGTCGGGCGCGTTCTTCAGCGCATCGACCACGGTGGCAATGCCGAAGGACATGCCGCCCTGCCGCAGATAGCGGAACCAGGCGCGCAGCCAGTTCGCCTCGCGCGCGGACAGCCCGGTAGCGACGATCAACCGGTTGAACGCATCGTCCTCGGCCGCGCCGTTGAGCACGCCGGCCAGCGACGTCTCGATGGCCTCGGCCCGCTCCAGCAACGCCTCGGGCGTCACGTCCGCCGGGTGCGCGACCAGGAAATCGTGGATGTAGCCCAGCCGGCCCTTGTCGAGCGGCGTCGGCACTTCCTCCAGCACGCGGAAGCCGAAGTTCTCCAGCACCGGCACCGCATCCGACAGGATGATCGCGCCCTCGCGCTGGTAGAGCTTGAGCCGCACCCCGCTTTCGCCCGGCTGGCGATAGAGGCGCGCGGCGCGGCGCGGCGCGTTCTCGCCACCCAGCGTGCGCAGCACGCGGATGTCGCGCGCCGCCTCGCCCGCGCCATAGGCGCCGCGATAGCCGACGGGAAAGGCATCGGCGAACCGGGCGGCGATGGCCGCGGCGCGCGATGGCTCCTCGCCCTTGGCCAGCTCGGCCTCGACCGCGCCTTCCCACCCGCGCACCAGCGCCTGCACCGCGGCATCGAGCGCGGCCTCGTCGGGATCGGCATCGCCATCGCGAATGTCGAGCACGAAGCGGATCAGGGCGAGCGTGCTGCCTTCGACCTGCAGGCTCCAGTCCAACACTTGCGCGCCGGCGGCCGCTTCCAGCAGATCCTGCACCTGCATCCGCATCGCGGTCGACTGCGCGTCGCGCGGGAGCCACACGAAGGCATAGAGGTGGCGGGCCAGCGGCGCGCGAACCAGCGCCAGGCGCGGACGCGGCCGATCGACCAGGCTCATCATCGCGGTGGCGATGCGCTCGATGTCGGTGTCGGAAAAGCTGATGAGCAGGTCGTGCGGCAGCGCCGTCAGCGCATGGACCAGCGATTTGCCGGCATGGCCGCCGGGATCGAAGCCGAATTTCCCGGTCAGCGCGGCCAGCTGGCTGCGCATCCGGGGCACCCGATCGGGCGGCGTCGCCAGCGCGGCGCTGGTCCAGACACCCGCATGGACCGACAGCGCGACAACCTTGCCGTCCTCGACCTCCGGCACGATGAACAAGTCCAGCGGCACGCGGCGGTGCACGTTGGCGATGCGGTTGGCCTTGACCACCAGCGGCGCGCGCACCGCGTCCTCGTCCTTGCGACCGGCGCGATCGAACCACGCGAAGGCGCGGTCATAGGAGGAATCGGCGAGCAGCTTGGCGGCGCTGGCACGGCAGATGCCGAGCGGCGCGGTCTGCGTGCCATCGCGATGGCGCACGACATGGCCCAGCTGGGTGAGCATCCCGTCCGCCAGCCAGCGCAGTAGCGCCGCGCCTTCCTGATCGGGCAGCCCGCGCGCATCGCGCTGCATCGCCGCCTGCATCAGCGGCCAGTCGGCCACGGCGGCGTGGACATCGGCCAGCGTCGCCTTCAGCGCTTCGGCCAGTTCGCGGCGCTGGCGCGCGTCGGCGCGTTCGGTTTCGAGGTAGATCACCGATTCGCGCCGTTCGCCCACGGCCTCGCCTTCGGGCAGCGCCAGCAGCGTTCCCTCGGGATCGCGGCGCACCGCGACCACGGGATGGACCAGCCGGTCGATCGTCAGCCCTTGCGCGGTGATCGTCGCGCTGATCGAATCGACCAGGAACGGCATGTCGTCGTTGATCACGGCAATGCGCAGATGCCGTTCGCCCGACGTACCACCCACGCTCTCGATCGTCACCGCCGGTTCGGCGCCGGGGCGCCGGCTGGCCGTGGCCAGCGTGAAGCGGACGGCTTCCGCCAGCCGCGCACCATCGAAATCGCCAATCTCGCCCGGCAGCAGCGAGGCCATGAAACGGGCGGCCAGCGCGCTTTCGAGCGGGCCGCCGGTAGCAGCGGTAGAAGAGGAAACGTCAGGTGCGGACTTGGTGGCCATTGCTGTCATCCCGCGAGTGGCGGCGTAAAATCATTATGCCGCATTATAATTTTATATCCGTTTATTGAACGAATAATACCAATGCTACTCCGGCCGACGCCGCAGGGCAAGCCGATGGTTTCGATTGATACCGGTCAGGCCGGTTCTGCCAAACTTTCCGCCGCCTGCATGGTCAGTTCGAGCGAGCGCCGGCGCAAGGCCGGATCGAAGGTGGAGCCGGACACGATCAGTTCGTCCGCCCGCGTCCGCCGCTGGAACGCGGCCAGCCGCTCGCGCACGGTAGCGACGCTGCCGATCGCGCTGACCTGCCGCATGTGCTCCAGCATGGCGAGCGCGGGGGCGGGCAGCGTATCGCGGTAGCCGGGCACGGGCGGCGGCAGCTTGCCCGGATTGCCGCTGCGCAGCCGCACGAACGACTGGTCCATGGAGGATGCCAGCAGCGCGGCCTCCTCGTCGGTATCGGCGGCGATCGCGTTGATCGCGGCCATGACATACGGCTTGGCAAGTGCATCCGAAGGCTGGAAACGATCGCGATAGAGCGACAAGGCCGCGTCGAGATGATCGGGCGCGAAGTGCGAGGCGAAGGCATAGGGCAGCCCCAGCGCGGCCGCCAGTTGCGCGCCGAACAGGCTGGAGCCCAGGATCCACAATTGCGGCTTCGCCCCCGCGCCGGGCGTCGCCTGCAAGGGCACCTGGCGGTCGCCGGCGAACTGGGCCTGCAATTCCACGACGTCCTGCGGGAAGTCCTCCGCCGCGCGATTCACTTCCTTGCGCAAGGCGCGCACGATGCGCTGGTCCGCGCCTGGCGCGCGCCCCAGGCCCAGGTCGATCCGCCCCGGATAGAGCGCATCCAGCGTGCCGAACTGTTCGGCGATCACCAGCGGGTTGTGGTTGGGCAGCATGATCCCGCCCGCGCCCAGCCGGATCGTGGAGGTATGGTGGCCCACATGGGCAAGCGTGACCGCCACGGCCGCGCCGGCGATCCCTTCCATGCCGTGGTGTTCGGCCACCCAGTAGCGCTGATAGCCGCAGCGCTCGGCCACTTGCGCGAGCAGGGCCGCCTCGGCGAGCGCCTGGCCTACCGTTCCGCCCTCGACCACGGGCACGAGATCGAGGACGGACAGTTTCATGACGGTTTCTTCTCCGGCTGCGTCGCCCCGGACGCAGGGCTGGCGGAAGGGGTGGCCCCTGATGTGGGCGCTGGTCCCAGTTGTTCAAGATAGCCTTTAGCCGTCTTCGCCTCGTCGCTGTCGGGCGCGGTGCGCACCACCGATTCCCAGCTCTTGCGCGCGGCCTCGTCGCGCCCGTCGAGAACCGCGATCACGCCCGCCTCCAGGCCGATGGCCGGGTCGGTCGCGTCGAGGTGCGCGGCCACTTCGATATCGCGTTGCGCGCGCGGCATGTCCTTGTTGCGGCGGGCGAGCGTGGCGGACAGCAGCCAGCCTTCGGCCAGATCGGGGGCCAGCCGGTGTGCCTCGTCCAGCGCGGTCGCCGCTTCGGCCGGGCGATCGAGCGCCACCAGCGCCCGCGCGCGATCGGTCTGGATATCGCCCAGCGCGGCGTTGTCGGCATAGCCGCGCACCGCCACCGCCTTGTCCAGCCAGACCAGCGCGCGATCGGGATGGCCGCCCGCCAGCGCGGCATTGCCCGCCATCGCCATCAGCGGCACCGCGGCCACTTCCTGCAGCATGGGCACGCCGGCGATGGCATCGGCGAAGGCCTGCTCTGCGGGATCGAACTGCCCCTGCTGGGTCAGGATGATGCCAAGGCACTGGTTGGCGCGCACGCGCTGTTCCGGATTCTGCCCTTCCGCCAGCCAGCCGCGCGCTTCGGCCAGCCCCATCGCCGGATCGTGCAGCGCCTTGGCGAGGCAGACCGACAGCCGGTCCGGCGCGCGCGGTTGCGGCGGGCTGGCGGGCGCGGGCGAAGGCGCGGAATCGGCGGGACGGTGGCGGCGGGGAATCGGCAAGGCGGCGCCTTCCTGGGGCGAGGGGTTGGGGCCGATCTGCATCAGCGCGGCGACCGGCATATGAAACCCGCCAGAAGCGGGAACAATCTGCGGGGTGAACATCAGGATCGGCAGGACCAGCATCACGCTTCCTTCAGGGGGCTTCCGCCACGCCCGCCCCCAGTGCCGACAGCGTATCCAGCAGGATCGCGATGTCTGCGGGGCGCGACAGGCGGTGGTCGCCGTCCTTGATCAGATGCACCTGCACGTCGGCTGAACGCAAGGCTGCTGCCAGCTTCAGCGAAAGCTCCCACGGTACGTCGGGATCGCGCTGGCCGTGCAGCAGGCGCACCGCGCCGTCGAAGGCGATGGTGCCGTCCAGCATCCGCCGCGCCTGCCCATCGGCCCAGAACGCCGGATGAGTCGGCGTGGGGTCGGGGCCATAGGGATTGTCCTCGAACACCGGCCGCCCCGCCGCCAGTTCCGCCTTCTGCGCGGCATCGTATCCCCAATCGGTGAAGTCCGGCGCGGCGGCGATGCCGACCAGCGCCTCGACCGTGCCCGGCAGCGCCTGGGCCACCAGCAGCATCAGCCAGCCGCCCATGCTGGACCCGATCACCACCGCGCGGCCGATCGCGTGCGCGCGGACCAGCGCGACCACCTCGTCCCGCCAGCGCGACAGCGTGCCGTCGGCGAAATTGCCCTCGCTTTCGCCACAGCCCGAATAGTCGAGCAGCAGGCAGGCCCGCCCCGCCCCGCGCGCCCAGGCCAGCACCGCCTGCGCCTTGCCGCCGGCCATGTCCGACATATAGCCCGGCAGGAACACCAGCGCCGGCTCGGCACCGGGCAGGAAGCGACAGGCGATGCGGCGGCCTTCCGGGCCATCGACCCTGGCGAGCGGAGCGATATCCTCGATCATCGCCGGCAGGGTTAGCCGGAAAGGCCACACAACGCCATCTTAACCCGGCCCTGCTAGCGCCGGATCATGACCGAATCCCGGACCATCGCGCTGCGGCGCTTCGCGGAAAGCCGCGCGGCGCTGGTGCTGCTCCTCGCGCTGTTCCTGGTGCCGCGCGCGCTGCTGATCCTGCTGGCGGTGGAGCCGACATCGGACGCGGCCTGGTACTATTCGCGCGCAGACATGCTGGCGCACGGGCTTGGCTACCTCGGCGATCATGGCGAACCGACCGCCTACTGGCCGGTGGGCTGGCCGCTGACGCTGGCGCTGGCGTTCCGCGCGTTCGGCACCTCGATCTGGACGGTCGGCCTGTTCAACCTCGCCTGCGCCGGCGTTACCGCGTGGCTCACGCTCGACCTTGGCCGTCGCCTTTCGGGTTCCGAACTGGCGGGCCGCGCCGCGCTGCTCCTGCTGGCGCTCTATCCCAACAGCGCGTTCTACGTGCCGCTGGCGCTGACCGAGGTGTTCTACACCATGCTGCTGCTCGCGGGTTGCCGCCTGCTGATCGCGCGGACGCCGATGGCGCTGATCGCGGCGGGGCTGGTGTTCGGCGTGGCGACGCTGGTCAAGGCGCAGACGCTGGTCGTCGTGCCGCTGGTCTTCGCCATCGCGCTGGGACGCGCGCCGGGCTTCTGGAAGCGCCTGCCCGCCGCCGTGGCGCAGGCCGCGCTGGTGATCGCGCTGGCCGCCGCCGTGGTCGCGCCGTGGACGGTGCGCAACCACCGCGTGCTGGGCGAATGGGTGGCGATCTCCACCAACGGCGGCATCACCCTGCTGACCGGCAACAACGATACCGCGCGCGGCGGGTTCACGCCCGAAGACCCGGTGGTCAAGGCGCTCGACGCGCGCACCGACCTCACCGAAACCACCTATGACGCCGAAGCCAAGCGGCTGGGCGTGGCGTGGATCAAGGCCCATCCCGCCGCCTTCGTCACGCTGATGCCGCGCAAGCTGGCGAAGCTGTGGGGGCCGGACGGCGAAGGGCTGTGGGCCTACGAGACCGGATCGAAGGCCTGGGCGCGCGCGCCGCTGGCCTTCCTCGCGCTCCGTGCCGCCAACCAGCTGTGGTATTTCGCCCTGCTCGGCCTGTTCGCCGCCGGGGCCGTGATCGAGCTGCGCCGGCGCGTGCGCGCCGGGCTGCGCCCGATCGACTGGTGGGTGCTGCCCTATGGCATCGCGCTCTATCCCAGCGCGATCGCGATGGTGTTCTCCGGCCAGTCGCGCTTCCACTATCCGGTGATGCCGTTCGTCTGCGTCACCGCCGGGTGGTTGCTGGCCCGCTGGCTGACGGGCTGGCTTGAGCGCCGCGCCAACGCGCCCGCCGTCAATTCCGCGCATGACTTTGCGCCCGTGGCCCGCTAAGAAGCGGCGCATGACGACGCTTCGCGCCATCACCACGACTACCACCACCCCGGGCAACCGGGGGCGGTTTCGCCTGCGCGCCTGACGCCGCAGCGATGCCGCCGCCCGGTTCGGGCGGATGGCGTCTCCTCCCGGACCGGCCTAAAGTTCCTGACGCCGCCCCTTCCGGCGCGCGCGGCCTTGTGCCAAAGCGCCAGACGCTGACAGCCAGAGAGTGCCCATGTCCGAGCTTCTGAAGATCACCCTGCCCGACGGTTCCGTGCGCGAAGTGGCGCCGGGCACCACCCCGGCGGACATCGCCGCCGCGATCGGGCCGGGCCTGGCCAAGGCGGCCCTCGCCGCGCGCGTCGATGGCGAGCTGCGCGACATCACGCGCCCGCTCGAAGCCGACGCGCAGCTCGCGCTCGTTACCGCGAGGGACGAGGCGGACGCGCTCGAACTCGTCCGGCACGATTACGCGCACCTGCTGGCGGAAGCGGTACAGGCGCTGTTTCCGGGCACGCAGATCACCTTCGGCCCGGCGACCGACGACGGGTTCTACTACGACTTCGCGCCAAAAGACCGCCCCTTCACCGACGAGGACCTGCCCGCGATCGAGGCGAAGATGCGCGCGCTGATCGCCGCCGACAAGCCGCTGCGCCGGGAGGTCTGGAGCCGCGAGCAGCTGATCAGCCGGTGGAAGCAGCAGGGCGAGACGTTCAAGGCCGAATGGGCCGCCGAACTGCCCGGCGACGAACCGCTGACGGTCTACTGGTCTGGCGACGACTGGCTCGACATGTGCCGCGGCCCGCACCTCGCCTCCACCGGCAAGCTCGATCCCCAGGCGTTCAAGCTGACGCGCGTGTCCGGCGCCTACTGGCGCGGCGACCAGAAGAACGCGATGCTGAGCCGCGTCTACGGCACCGGCTGGCTGAACAAGAAGCAGCTCGATGCCCACCTGCTCCGGCTGGAGGAAGCGGCCAAGCGCGATCACCGCAAACTGGGCGGAGAAATGGACCTGTTCCATCTCCAGCAGGAAGCGCACGGCAGCGTGTTCTGGCACCCCAAGGGCTTCCGCGTGTGGCGCGAGCTCGAGGCCTACATGCGCCGCGCGATCGACGCCGCCGGCTATCGCGAGGTCAAGACCCCGCAGGTGATGGACGCGCGCCAGTGGGAGCAGTCCGGCCACTGGGGCAAGTATCGCGAAAACATGTTCGTGATCCCCGACGAGGTGCCCAACACCGAGGACGATGGCCCGGTGATCTCGGGCGAGGCCGACTGGATGGCGCTCAAGCCGATGAACTGCCCGGCGCACGTGCTGATCTTCCGTCAGGGCATCAAGTCGTACCGCGATCTGCCGCTGCGGCTCTACGAGAACGGCTGCTGCCACCGCAACGAACCGCACGGCGCGCTGCACGGGCTGATGCGCGTGCGCCAGTTCACGCAGGACGATGCCCACATCTTCTGCCGCGAAGACCAGATCGTCGACGAAGTCCGTGCGTTCTGCGCGCTGGCCGACCGCATCTACAAGGACTTCGGCTTCACCTATTCGATCAAGCTGGCGCTGCGCCCGGAAAAGCGCTTCGGCACCGAGGCAATGTGGGACAAGGCCGAAAGCGAGCTGCGCGACGCGGTGGAGCGCGCGGGCCTTGCCACCGCGGAATACGGCTGGGAGGAATTGCCCGGCGAAGGCGCGTTCTATGCGCCCAAGCTGGAATGGCACCTGACCGACGCGATCGGCCGCACCTGGCAGGTCGGCACGATCCAGTCGGACCGCGTGCTGCCCGAACGGCTGGACGCGAGCTACATCGCCGAGGATGGCGAGAAGCACCGCCCGGTCATGCTGCACCGTGCGATCTTCGGCTCCTACGAACGCTTCATCGGCATCCTGATCGAACACTTCGCCGGCCGCCTGCCGGCGTGGCTTGCCCCGGTGCAGGCGGTGGTCGCCACGATCGTGTCGGAAGCCGACGACTATGCCCGCGATGCGCTGGCGCAGTTGCAGGCCGCCGGCATCCGCGCCGAAACCGACCTGCGCAACGAGAAGATCAACTACAAGGTGCGCGAACACTCGCTGCAGAAGGTCCCGTACCTGCTCGTCGTGGGCAAGCGCGAGGCGGAGGAAGGCACCGTCGCCATCCGCACGCTGGGCGAACAGCAGCAGAAGGTGATGCCGCTGGCCGAGGCGATCGCGCTGCTGAAGGGCGAGGCAACGCCGCCCGATTTGCGGTAGGATTAGGGGGCCATTGATCTCCGGCCCCCTTGGTTGGCGATTATATCCTCTTGCAAACGCGAAGCGTGAAAAAGCCCGCCCCGCTGCGACTAACGCCGCCTCCGGCAGCGCAAGTCTCGCTCCCCTCCCGCTGGCGGGAGGGGTTGGGGGTGGGCGACGCCTATTGTCGGCAAAGGCTGCAAGCGCCCGTTAGGTAATCCGCCTCAGGCTCTAGCCTCGAGCGTATCGTGCTCGACGCCTGTGGAGTTGTGCCGGAGGGCGTTGAGGACGGTATCGACGATCTGGGGGGCGTTGAGGCCGGCTTCGTCGTACTGCTTGTCGGGGTTGTCCTGGTCCTGGAACACGTCGGGCAGGCGCATGGTGCGGATCTTGAGGCCCCGGTATTCGCCATTGCCATCGGTCAGGCCCTGGTCGCTGGCCATGGTCAGCACGTGCGCGCCGAACCCGCCGATCGCGCCTTCCTCGATCGTCACCACCACTTCGTGGCTCGCCATCAGCCGCCGGATCAGGTCCTCGTCGAGCGGCTTGGCGAAGCGCAGGTCGGCAACCGTGGTGGCGAGGCCCTTGGCTTCGAGCTGGTCCGCCGCCTTCAGCGCCTCGGCCAGCCGCGTGCCCAGCGAGAGCAGGGCGACCTTGCCATGCGGGCGCTCGCCACCCCTTACGATCCGGCCCTTGCCGATCTCCAGCCTCTCCGGAACCTCGGGCAGCGCCACGCCGGTGCCGTTGCCGCGCGGATAGCGGAACGCGATCGGACCCGTGTCGTGGAGCGCCGCCGTGTGCGTCATGTGCACCAGTTCCGCCTCGTCCGCCGCCGCCATCACCACCATGTTGGGCAGCGTGGCAAGGTAGGTCACGTCGAAGCTGCCCGCGTGCGTCGCCCCATCGGCACCCACCAGCCCGGCGCGGTCGATCGCGAAGCGGACGGGCAGGTTCTGGATCGCCACGTCGTGCACCACCTGGTCATAGGCGCGCTGCAGGAACGTCGAATAGATCGCGCAGAACGGCCGCATCCCCTGCGCGGCAAGCCCCGCCGCGAACGTCACCGCGTGCTGTTCGGCGATGCCCACATCGAAGCTGCGTTCGGGGAACGCCTGCTGGAACTTGTCGAGGCCGGTGCCCGATGGCATCGCCGCGGTGATCGCGCAGATCGCGGGATCGCGCCGCGCCTCGGCCAGCAGGGCCTGCGCGAACACGCCGGTATAGCTCGGCGGTCCCGGCGGGGCCTTGGCCTGTTCGCCGGTGACGACGTTGAACTTCTGCACCCCGTGATACTTGTCCGCCGCCGCCTCGGCCGGGGCATAGCCCTTGCCCTTCTGCGTCACCACATGCACCAGGCACGGCCCCTCGGCCGCATCGCGCACGTTCTCCAGCACCGGGATCAGCTGGTCGAGGTTGTGCCCGTCGATCGGGCCGACGTAGTAGAACCCCAGCTCCTCGAACAGCGTGCCGCCCATCGCCATGCCGCGCGCGAACTCGTCGGTCTTGCGCGCGGCCTCGTGCAGCGGACGCGGCAGCTTGCGCGACAGCCGCTTGGCCAGCTCGCGCAGCTCCAGGAACGGGCGCGACGACACCAGCCGCGCGAGATAGGCCGAAAGCCCGCCCACCGGCGGCGCGATCGACATGTCGTTGTCGTTGAGGATCACCACCAGCCGGTTGCCGGCGGCCTGCGCGTTGTTCATCGCCTCGTAGGCCATGCCCGCCGACATCGCGCCATCGCCGATCACCGCGATGCCCTTGCCCGGCGCGCCCGACAGCTTGTTGGCCACGGCAAAGCCCAGCGCCGCCGAAATCGACGTCGACGAATGCGCCGTGCCGAACGGATCGTATTCGCTCTCCGACCGCTTGGTGAAGCCCGAAAGGCCGCCGCCCTGGCGCAGCGTGTGCATCCGTTCGCGCCGGCCGGTCAGGATCTTGTGCGGATAGGCCTGGTGCCCCACGTCCCACACCAGCCGGTCACGCGGCGTGTCGAACACATAGTGCAGCGCCACCGTCAGCTCCACCACGCCAAGGCCAGACCCCAGGTGACCGCCCGTCTGCCCCACCGCCCCGATCATCTCCGCCCGGACCTCGTCCGCCAATGCCCGCAAACGCGGCAACGGCCAGCCCCGAAAATCCGATGGCGATTCTACTCCCTCCAGCAAGGGACGATCTCGTTCTAACGACATCCCTGCGCCTTACACCCTTGCCCCCGGCCTGTCGATTGTGACAAGCCGGCAACGCCCGATGGAAAAATGCGATAAATGACCCGTCCATGACCGCGAAACCCGCCACGGGCGCCACCATCAGGCCCGCGCGCCTGACCGATCTTGCCGCGCTGAAAAGCGTGATGGACCTGGCGATCGGCACGCTGCAATCCGCGTTTCTTGCCGCCGCCCAGATCGCGGCCAGCCGGGCGGTGATGGGCCTGGACCGGCAGCTGGTGACGGATGGCACCTATTTCATCGCCGAAGCCGATGGCGCGCTGGCCGGCTGTGGCGGGTGGAGCCGGCGCGCGACGCTCTACGGCGGCGATCACAGCGCGGGCCTGCGCGAACCGCGCCTGCTCGATCCGGCCACCGAGGCGGCCCGCGTCCGCGCGATGTACACGCATCCGGCGTTCGCGCGGCGCGGCATCGGCCGGGCGCTGCTGGCCCATTGCGAGGCGGCGGCCCGCGCCGAAGGCTTCGCGCGCTGCGAACTGATGGCGACGCTGGCCGGCGAACCGCTTTACCGGGTGGCCGGGTACGATGTGATCGAGGAGATCGTGGACGATCGCGGCGGCGCCCCGGTGCCGCTCAAGCGCATGGGGAAAGTGCTTTAACCGCAATCCCCGCAGCGGCCGCGGATTTCCACCACCGGCCGCACATCGGCGAAGCCCGCATCCTGCGCCGCCTGGCGCAAGGCACCGGTCAGGCGATCGTCATCGATATGGATCGTATGCCCACACGAATCGCAGATCAGGAAGATGCAATCGTGCCGGCAACCGGGATGGCTGTTCGCGACATAGGCGTTGGCGCTTTCCACCCGCCGGGCCAGGTTGGTGCGCACGAACAGGTCGAGGATGCGATAGACGCTGTTGGCGGCCACACGCTTGCCCCGCCGCGCGCCCACGGTTTCGGCGATGTCATAGGCCGAGGCGGGCTTTTCCCGTTCGGCCAGCGCTTCGAACACGTCGGCGCGCATGTCGGTCCATTGTTCGCCCGAGGCGACGAGAACGTCACGCGCGGCGCCGACCAGCGTGTCTCCGACATGTTCGTGATGATGATGCCCCGGCATGTGCCCTAGATAGGAGCGCCGCACGCCCGGTGCAATCGCCCCGGAGCCATTGCGCCAGCCGGCCTCAGTTCACCGTGAACGAAGCTTTCCAGAACTGCGGGAACGTGCGCTTCAGCGCATCGACCTTGGGCACGTCCCAGCGGCGGATATAGCCGTGATCGGGGTTCCGCAGCATGAAATCCTGGTGATAGGCCTCCGCCGCGTAGAACCCGCGGTTGGGCTCGATCGCGGTGACGATCGGCGCGCGCCACAGGTTCGTCCGCCGCAGCTGCGCGACATAGGCGGCGGCCACGCGCGCCTGTTCCGGGCTTTGCGGCACGATGGCGTTGCGGTACTGCGTGCCGACGTCCGGCCCCTGCCGGTTGAGCTGGGTGGGGTCGCTGGCGACGCCGAAGAAGATCCGCAGCAGCTCGTCATAGCGGATGCGCGCCGGATCGTAAGTGATCCGCACCGATTCCGCATGGCCGGTGCGCCCGGTGCTGACGGTTTCGTACCGCGCCTCGCGCGCGCCGCCGCCTTCGAAGCCCGATACCACGCTGGTCACGCCCTTCACGTGGCTGAACACCGCCTCCATGCCCCAGAAGCAGCCGCCGGCGAATACCGCCGTGCGCCGTCCGGGCGCCTCGCTGGCCTTCACCGCCGCTTCGGGCGTGGCGACCACGCCTTCGGCCTGCGCGGGCTGCTGGCAGGCGGCCAGCACGAGCGCGAGCGCAACGGCCAGGCCCGGTGCCCGCCGCATTATCACCGCGCTCCGGACGCGGGCGCGGCGGCCTGCGCCCCGCCTACCGCGACGCCCACCGCCGCGCCCGCCTTGGCGCTTTCCGCGCGCACGTCCGAGCCGATCGAAAGCGCCATGCCGGCCGTACCGATCAGGAAGCCGACGAGGAGAGCACGGAAGAAGTCAGGCGTGAACAGGCCCATGAGGGGATCTCTTGGCAATGGCGGCAGGGCGCCCTGGGAACGTATGTCGATCATGCCCGGTTCTTCGCCGCCGCGCTGTGAAGCGTTACACAGCCGGCGACATTTTGCGGAGCAACACGGCGCGGCCCACGTAGGGAGCCTTGTCGGCAGGACAAGAGGCATTCGACGATCGACATGGTCGATCCGGTCCAAATGCGACGAACGGAGGATGCCGGAAGCGGCCTTTCAGGCGCGCAGGCTGACCCATATGGGCGCGTGGTCGCTCGCCTTCTCGCGCCCGCGATAGGCCTTGTCGACTCCGGCCGCCACCAGCCGGTCGGCCAGTTCGGGCGAGAGCAGCGCGTGATCGATGCGGAAGCCGTGGTCGCGCTGCCACGCGCCGGCCTGATAATCCCAGAACGTCCACACCCCGCCGCGCGGGTTGTGCAGGTCGATCGCGTCGGTCCAGCCATCGTTGATCAGGCGGCGATAGGCATCGCGCGATTCGGGCTGCATCAGCGCGTCGGTGGCCATTGCGCGGACCGAGAACGTGTCCTTGTCCTCGGGAATCACGTTGTAATCGCCGATCACCAGCGCGGGGAGCTCCTGCGCGGCAATCTCGGCCATGCGGGCGCGGAGGCGCTCCATCCAGCGCAGCTTGTAATCGAACTTCGGCCCCGGCTGCGGATTGCCGTTGGGCAGGTAGATGCACACCACGCGCAGCCCGAACACGTCGGCTTCGAGATAGCGCGCATGTTCGTCGTCCGGATCGCCGGGCAGCCCGCGGTGCGCTTCCACCGGCTTCTCGCCATCCGCCAGGATCGCCACGCCGTTGAAACCCTTCTGGCCGTGCCAGATGGCGTGGTAGCCGATCTTTTCGAACTCCGCGGCGGGGAAACCTTCGTCCTGCGTCTTGATCTCCTGCAGGCAGGCGACCGCGGGGCGGGTTTCCTCCAGCCATTCGAGCAGGCGCGGCAGGCGCGCCTTGATGCCGTTGATGTTGAAGCTGGCAACCTTGAGCGTGTTCATACCGCGAAAGAGGAGCCGCAACCGCAGCCCGATGCCGCGTTGGGATTGGTCACGCGGAAGGCCGAACCGCCCAGCGATTCGACATATTCGACCACGCTGCCCGCCAGCAGATCGAGGCTGACCGGATCCACGACCAGCCGCACGCCGTCGGTCTCCGCGATCGAATCGTCGTCCTGCGCCACTTCGTCCAGCCCGAAGCGGTACTGGAAGCCCGAACAGCCGCCGCCTTCCACCGAAAGCCGGAGAATGGCGGGCTTGCCCTGCTTCGCGGCGATCGCGGCGATGCGGGTGGCTGCACTGGGTGCAAGCGAGACGGCGGGTTCGGTCATGCCCGACAAGATAGGCATGGTCGGCCCGTCACTCAAGCGGCGCCGTCAGACTCCCGGATTTCAGACTCCGCTTCAGGCCTGCTGGATATAGACCCGCATGGCGTCCGCCTCGGCCTCGATGCGGTCGATGCGGTACTTCACCAGATCACCGATCGAGACGAAGGCGACCATCCGTCCGTTCTCGACCACCGGCAGGTGGCGGAACCGCCGCCGCGTCATCAGCGCGAGCGCTTCCATGACCGACGTGTCCGGCGCGATCGTGATCACCGGCGCGGTCATCACGTCGCGCACTTTCATCCGCAACGCATCGGCGCCGTGGTTCTGCAGCGAATACAGCACATCGCGTTCGGAGAAGATGCCGGCCACGCCGTCCCCATCGCCATCCTGCACGGGAAGCGCGCCGATGCGCTTCTTCGCGAGCACTTCAACCGCATCGGCCACGGTATCTTCGGCATGGCACCGCCACACCTCCGCTCCGCGCCCGGCAATCAGCCTGGCAATGGTCATGACGCTATCCTTCCCCGTTAGGTGCAACCTCTTCCTGATCCGGGCTTGCCGGTCCCCGCCCCGGCTTGCGCCATCGCGGTTCGCTGCCCGTTCGACCGATCATGCCACCATCGCGGTGACAGTAAAGAGCGTTGACGGCGAAAGCGATTGCCAGCCCCTGCCGCGCGGCGCATGGAGAGCCGCGATATGCCCAGAATATCCCCGCTCGACGACCCCGCGAACGCCCGCTTCGCCTGGGCGCGCTATTTCCGGCTGATGCGCTGGATGGGGCTGGTCACGCTGTGCGTGATCGCGATGGTCGCGACCTATCTCTACGAGGTGGTCGGCTTCGTCTCGATCCATCTCTACATCGCGATCACCCTGGGCATCGGCCTGACGATGATGCTGATGGCGGCGCTGATGGGGCTGGTTTTCCTGTCCAGCGGCACCGGGCATGACGAGGCGATCGAGGACCCGTTCGAGCACGACGAAGGGTGGGGCGGATAGGCTTCAGCCTGCCGGCGGATTGAGCCGGTAATCCTCCACCGGCACGCCGCCGATCAGGTGTTCCTGAAGGATCCGCTCCAGCACCGGCGGCGTGCAGGAATGATACCACACGCCTTCCGGATAGACGACCGCCACCGGCCCGGCGAGGCACACGCGCAGGCATCCCGCCTTGTTGCGCAGCACGCCCGACGATCCGCCCAGCTTCAGTTCGCCCAGCCGCTTCTTGAGGAAGGCCCAGCTTTGCTGCCCCACTTCGCGCGGGCAGCACTTGTCCTTTTCCGGATCGACGCAGAGGAAGATATGCCGGCGCGGCGCGAAGCCGCCCAGCTTTTCCAGCGCGCTTTCGGCCTGGGCCAGTTCTTCGGGTGAAACGGTCATGCGCGGAGCATCCATTGATCGATCGCGGCACGCGCCGCATCGGGGAGCGGGTGGGGCCTGTCCCCGTCGACGCAGACGATCACGGTCCGCGCGGTGGCGACGGCGGCATCGCCCTGCACCAGCAATTGCTGCACGGTCCAGCTCGTCCGCCCGATCGCGACCGCGCCCACGTGGCAGCGCAGCGGCTGCGGGTAATGCCCCTGAGCCAGATAATCGATCGAAACGCTCGCCACCATCGCGCGCAGCGGGCGGATTACGGTGCGGAAGCCCAGCGCCTCGTTGAAGCGCACGCGCGCATCTTCCAGCACCGCCGCTATGGCCACATTGTTGATGTGATCGTTGGGATCGAGATCGGCGAAGCGGGTCGTGATTTCGAGGTCGAACGGATAGCGCGCGGCATCGAGCAGCGCCGGATCGGGTTTCGCCACGGCTCAGTCTGCCTTTCCGCCGCCCGTCTCGCCGCCCGCCCGGCCGCCACGATGCAGCCAGCGATCCAGCCAGGCGAACACCGTCTCATGCCATTGCAGTGAATTCTTCGCCTTGAGCACCCAATGGTTCTCGTCGGGGAAGACCAGCAGTTCGGACGGTACCTTGCGCATCTGCAACGCGGTGAAGGCTGCAAGGCCCTGGGTATAGGGAATGCGGAAGTCCTTCTCGCTCGTCACCACCAGCATCGGCGTCTTCCACTTGGCCACGTGGTTCACCGGGTTCCACTTCTCGAACTCCTCGGGCGCCTCGTGATAGGCGTGTCCGCCGTGTTCCCATTCGTCGAACCACAGCTCCTCGGTTTCGTAGGCCATGGCACGCGCGTCGAACACGCCATCGTGCTGGACGATGCACTTGAACTTGTCGGGCCACTGGCCCTCGATCCAGTTCATCATGTACCCGCCATAGGACGCGCCCATCGCGCAGGCGTTGCCATCGTCGATCTGGGGATCGGCCGCCGCCGCCGCGGCCAGGCCCTTCTGCAGATCCTCCAGCGGCTTGCCGCCCCAGTCGCGGTTGATGGCATCGACGAAGGCCTGGCCGTAGCCGGTGGAGCCGTGGAAATCGATCGCGACCACGGCATAGCCCTGGCTCGCCACGACACGCGCGTTCCAGCGGTTGGACCAGCCGTCGTTGAACGAACCCTGCGGTCCGCCATGGACATAGAGGATCGCCGGCAGCTTGCCGGTGGTACCGGCGGGCTTGGTCACCCAGCCCCACACGGTATCGCCGTTCGCGCCCGTGAAGCTGAGGCGGCGGGTCACCACCGGGGCGCGTTCAGCCATGGTCGTGGCCGCCACGTCGGTCACGCGCAGTCCCGGCTTGCCCGCCTTCGCCACATAGAGCTCGGCAGGCGCGTCGATCGTATCGCGCAGGAACACCACCCTCCCGTCTTTGAGCGGCAGGACGTTGCTGATGTGCCCTTCGCGCGCCTTGTCGGGCGACAGCGCCAGCCGCGCAACCTTGCCGCTCGCCGCGTCGATGCGGAACGCGGGCGTATCGAGCACGTCCTCGGCCGTGGCGATCAGGGCCTTGCCGTCGGGCGTCCAGGTCAGCGACGCGACCGAACGGTCCCAGCCCCCGGTCAGCGCGCGATCCTCGCCAGTGGCCAGGTTGCGCAGGTGAACGACCAGCCGGTCGCTTTCATAGCCGGGCCGCGCCATCGCGGCATAGGCCAGCCATTTGCCGTCGGGTGAGACCGCCGGCATCGTGTCGGTCGCCGCGTTGGCGGCGGTCAGGTTGTTCGGCGCGGAACCATCGACCGGCGCCCACCACAGGTCGATGTTGGTCGAATGCGGCTCGTTCCGGTCGGCCTGCCGCGCGGCATAGATCACCGCGCGTCCATCGGCGCTCCACGCGATTTCTCCGCCATCGCCGAACGGCTTGGTCGGCGCATCGCCGACAAGGCCGCCCTGCGCCGGATCGCCATCGAGCGCGCGGCCGCTGTCGGTATCGATCCGCCCGTCGGCCCCCAGCGCGAAGGCGAACACGCGGCTGTAGTTGCCCGGTGTCTCCCATGCGTCCCAGTGCCGGACGAACCCCACGCCGTCCTTGTAAAGCCGCCCCGTGCCCGGCCCCGGCAGGCTGATGTTGCCATCGCCGGCGCACCCGCCGAACGTGGGACAGCTGCGCGCGATATCGCCCCACACGGCCAGCCGCCGGCCATCGGGCGAAAGCTTGAACCCGGCGACATCGGCCTTGAACGCCGTCACCTGCCGCGCGCTGTCGGGCGTGGCCGGCCGCACCGACCAGACTTGCGTGGTCGCGGCTGTGTCCGTGGCCGCACCGGCGGGCTTGCGGTCCGACAGCAGCCACAGCGTGCCGTCCGCCGCGAAGGCCGGATCGCTGACCGATCCCTCCCACGCCAGCTTCACCGGCGGCGCCTTGGCGTCGGTCAGCGATCTCAGCCAGATTGCCGTGGTACGCTTGTAGGTGACGGGATCGGTGGTGGTCACGGTATAGGCCGCCCATGCTCCGTCGGGCGAAACCGTGGCCGAACCCAGCCGGTTCAGCGTGACGAGGTCCTGCGCCGACATTGGCGGCGGAGCGGCTCCGGCGGCAGCGGATGCCGTGTTGGCGAAAAGGGGCGAAACGAGGCAGGCGGCCAGCAGCGCCGCGCGAAGCGAAACGGTTTTCATGGAAACCGGGTTAGCGGCTCCGCCATCGAAGGCAAAGCGAATCGGCAGGAACGCGAATCGGGTCCCTGCCCTTCCGGTCCCTCCGAACCGGACGGCGGGTCAGCTCTTCTTGCCGACGATCCGCGTGATTTCGGCGGCGACCATCCGTTCGACCATGCCTGGCAGGTTCTTTTCCAGCCATTCGGACAGCATCGGGCGCAGCATGTCGCGCACCATGCCTTCCAGCGAGGTCTCGCCCGAGCGGACGATCTGCGGCTGGGCGCCTGGTTGCGCCAGCATCGACAGAGCCGCCAGCGAATCGCGCATGGAAACCGCGGCGGTTTCCGGAAGCAGCGGCGCGTCGTCCTCGTCCGTCATGGCATCGCCCTCGTCTTCGCACGCGTCCCCCGCCAGCAGGACCTCGGCGTCCTCCTCGGCAAGATCCAGAACATCGGCCGGGCGCGCGGCAAGAGCGGCGGGTGTCGGTACGGGCGCTTCGCGCCGCGCGCGCGCCTGCGCGGATTCAGCACGGTTATCCCGCGCGATCACCTTCTTGATCGATTCGAGTATTTCCTCGACCGAAGGTTCACCAGCCTGCCGCATCGCCTTTTCGCACCCCTGAAACAGACGCTCCGAATCCCCGCCGTTACGGAGCAGTCTGAGCAGGAATTGTCGCATCCTGGGCCGGTGTGTCAACGGTGCGTGTGGATTGGGCGACAGGTGCGGGATCGTGTGCCCAGTCCCATATGTTGTTCCGGACCCGGTCGTAGTTGACTTCGGGATCGTAGAGCACGCCGCCGTCCAGCCCCAGATCCTTGGCCTGCGCCTTGCCTATGGCGGACAGCAGGTTGAAACCGGCGACATAGGCATTGCGCCGCGCGGTAACGAGCTGGACCTGCGCGTTGAGCAGTTCCTGTTCGGCGTTGAGGATGTCGAGAATCGTGCGGTTGCCCACGGTGTTTTCCGCGCGCACGCCTTCCAGGCTGAGCGCCGCGGCGTCCACCGCCGTCTGGTTCATCGTGATCACGTCGTTCGCCGCCTTCCACGAGGAATAGGCGGCGCGCACGGTGGCGATCACTTGCCGTTCGACGCCGATCTCCTGTTCCAGCGCCGCGCCTTCGCGCGCCTGCGCCTGGCGGATCTGCGCGGCAGGCAAACCGCCCTGGAACAGCGGGATCGTGGCCCGCACCCCGGCCTGCGCCGTGGTGTAGGGCTGGACCGACACGACCTGGTTATTTTCGGCAAACTTCAGCGAGTTGACGTAGTTGTAGTAATCGCCCGTCGCGAACAGCGAGAGCTTGGGCAGGCGCGATGCGCCGGCCGCCTTGGTGTCGAAGCCGGCGGCCTTGCTCTGTTCCTGCGCGGCCTGGAGATCGGGATTGTTGGCCAGCGCAATCTGCACCGCATCGTCGGGCGTGGCCGGCAGGCCGGGCAGCGGCGGCGGCGCTTCCAGATCGGCCGGCACCTTGCCCACCACCTGGATGTAGGTTTCGCGGCTGGTAACGAGATTGGCCTCGGCCTGCCGCAACTGCCCGCGCGCCAGCGCGAGGCGCGAGTTCGATTGCGCCACGTCGGTCCGGGTCACGTCGCCGATCTCGAAGCGGTCGCTCGTCGCCTTCAGGTTCACTTCCAGAACCTGCACGTTGCTGCGGTTGAGGCCGACGATCGCCTGATCGCGGATCACGTCCATGTAGGCGGCCACGGTCTGGCTGAAGACGCCCGATTCGGTGCCGCGCAGGCTGGCCTGGCCGGCCAGCACGCGGGTTTCGGCGGCATGGACCGAATTGCGCACGGACCCGCCCGAATAGACCGGCAGACCCGCGTTGACTTCGCCCACCAGCACGCGCGCCGGCGCGGTGAACGAGACCGGGCTGTTCTTGACGAATTCGGTATAGGTCGCGGTACCTGCCAGGCTGGGCAGGCCCGGAGCCTTGGCGGCGGCGACACCCGCGTCGGTGGCGCGCTGGTTGGCGCGCGCGGCCTGCAGCGTGGGGTTGGTGTTATAGGCCCCGACCAGCGCCTCGCGCAGGTCGTCCGCCAGGGCAGGGGCGGCCGGAAGCGCCAGCGCCGACCCGAACGCCGACCCCAGCAGGGTCGCGCGCAGCCAAGCGCTTCCTCGTCCGGCCCTGTCCCTCCCCATTTTCGTCATGACGTTCAGAAGCTCCACTTCTTCGGCGCGGCATAGTCGGCCAGCGCCGCGAAATCCGCTTCGCCCAGGCTGGCGAACGCGATTTCGCCCGCCACCTTGCGGCCGATGGCCAGCCGCGCCACGCCGCGTTCGATCAGGCCGGTAACGACACGGCCATCGTCGGCGAGCGCCGCCACGAGCGCCGCGGGCGCCACTTCGATCGCGCCATCGATCAGGATCAGCGAATAGGGACCGCCCTCCACGGTGGCACCGGGCGCGGCCAGCGTGACGCTGCCCACCAGCCTGCCCACCACGGCGGCGAGATAGGCGCCGGGCTTGCCGATCACCAGCACCGTGTCGGCAGGCACCGGTTCGGCGGCGGTCAGCATCTGCCCATGCGTCAGCGCGGGGGCCAGCACCGTGCCATCGCCCAGTGGCACCGCGCGATCGGCATAGGCCACCGCGCGCCGTTCCGCCGGCACGAAATCCTCCCGCGGGATCGCGGCGAAAGCGGCGAGAATCGCCGGATCGTTGACGCCGCTCACCCGGAGCTGGCTGTCGATCATCGCGCGCCGCGCCGGGGCAAGGTCCGCACCGGTCTCGGCGCCCATCGGCCGATCTTCCACCACTGTCATGCTATCCCTCGTAACTGGCCTGCAAAAGCGACCCGCCACTGTATTACACCATCAATACACCAGTGCAACGCCGGTGTCGGGGCATTCCAGTCCGGGCTTCCGGGCACCGCCTGTAGAATATCGCTTTCCCCACGCCAAGCGCTTTGCACGTCGCCCGTCGGCGCGTAAGGGGCGCCCATCGATTCAACCGGCCAATCGGTCCGGCCGGCGCCGATCGGGCAGCGATCGGCCGGTAGCGGCCAGCCAGCGACGAAGGAGTCAGCGACAATGGCGGAAATGGTGACAATCCGGGAAGAAGACCTGATCGAAAGCGTCGCCGACGCGCTGCAATACATCAGCTACTTCCATCCGATGGACTACATCCGTGCGCTGGGCGAAGCCTACAAGGCGGAACAAGGCCCGGCGGCGAAGGACGCCATCGCCCAGATCCTGACCAACAGCCGCATGTGCGCCGAAGGCCACCGGCCGATCTGCCAGGACACCGGCATCGTCAATGTCTTCATCCAGTGGGGGCAGGATTGTCGCCTCGAATCCGACCGTTCGCTGCAGGACGTCGTCGATGAAGGCGTGCGCCGCGCCTACCTGAACCCGGACAACAAGCTGCGCGCCTCGGTGCTGGCGGACCCGGCCTTCACCCGCCGCAACACCAAGGACAACACGCCCTGCGTGCTCCATGTCGATATGGTGAAGGGCGGCAAGGTTTCGGTCGATGTCGCAGCGAAGGGCGGCGGGTCGGAAAACAAGTCCAAGTTCAAGATGATGAACCCCAGCGATTCGATCGTGGACTGGGTGGTGGAGATGCTGCCCCAGATGGGCGCCGGCTGGTGTCCGCCGGGCATGCTCGGCATCGGCATCGGCGGCACGGCGGAACATTGCGTGCTGCTGGCCAAGAAGGCGCTGATGGAGCCGATCGACATGGCCCAGCTCAAGGAGCGCGGGCCGCAGAACGATATCGAGAAGCTGCGCATCGAAATCTTCGACAAGGTCAACGCGCTGGGCATCGGCGCGCAGGGCCTGGGCGGGCTGTCGACAATCCTCGACGTCAAGATCATGGACGCGCCGTGCCACGCCGCCGGCAAGCCGATCGCGATGATCCCCAACTGCGCCGCCACGCGCCACGCGCACTTCACGCTCGACGGCTCCGGCCCCAGCTTCCTCGAACGCCCCAAGCTCGATGAATGGCCCGAAGTCCACTGGGCGCCCGACAGCGCGGCGAAGCGCGTCGATCTCGACAGCCTGACGCCCGAAGAGGTGCAGGGCTGGAAGGCGGGCGACCGCCTGCTGCTCAACGGCCGGATGCTGACCGGCCGCGATGCCGCGCACAAGCGGATCAAGGACATGCTGGCCAAGGGCGAGGAACTGCCCGTCGATTTCCGCGGCCGCGTGATCTACTATGTCGGCCCGGTCGATCCGGTGCGCGACGAAGTGGTCGGCCCCGCCGGCCCCACCACCGCCACGCGCATGGACAGCTTCTCCGACCAGATGCTGGACCTGGGCCTGCTGGCCAGCGTGGGCAAGGCGGAGCGCGGCCCTTCGGCCACGCAATCGATCGCCAACCACAAGTCCGCCTACCTCATGGCGGTCGGCGGCGCCGCCTACCTTGTCGCGCGCGCGATCAAGGAAGCGAAAGTCGTCGGCTTCGCGGACCTCGGCATGGAAGCGATCTACGAATTCACCGTGCAGGACATGCCGGTGACCGTGGCCGTCGACAGCGAAGGCCAGAACGTCCACCAGCTCGCCCCGCTGGTGTGGAAGAAGAAGATCGCCGAGGAAGGCCTGCTGCCCGCCTGACGCGGTTTGACGCAACGCAGGGCCGGGGGGTTCGCACGGGACGCCCGGCCCTGCGCCGCCGAATGCTCGACCAACCGCAGACTCCCCCCGACCAGCCGCGCTGGCGCTGGCGCTTGAACGCGGTGTAGAAGGCGGCAATGGCTTCCAGTTCCGCCTATCCCATCGGAGAAGCAGACGCGCTCTCCGCCCGCCCCCATGTTCCCGCCCGGCAGGTCGTGCTGTCGGCGGCCGCGCTGTGGCTGTGCTACTTCCTGCTCGTTACCGTGCGCGGCATGGTGGTCGAACTGGGCGAATTCCAGGAACTGCTGTGGCGGCGCGCGCTGGTCACGCTGGCCGGAATCGTGGTCACGCTGCTGGCCTGGCCGCTGCTCCGCCGCTTCGACGGGCGCGGCATCGGCCTGCGCATCGGCGCGTCGCTGGTCATCATGCTGCCCGCCGCGCTGGCGCTGGCGGTCATCAACCAGCAGGCCTTCGCCTCGATCGAACAGCGCATCATGGAGCGCAAGCTCAACGAGGAAGCGGCGAAGGAGCCCGGCAGCGCGCGCCCCACGGCGCCAACCGATGCGGGCAGCCCGTTACCCGCGCCGGGGCAGACCACCGCTGCCGCACCTTCCGGCGGCATCAGGATGCGGCATGACCTGTCGGGCAACGTTCTGGTCGACCTGCCCGATCCGGTCGCGCCGAAAGCATCCTCGCCGCCGCCGTCGCCACCGGAACCACCGGCCGCGCAGGTTCCCCCCGCCCCGCCACCGGCGCCCGATTTCCCGCTGACCGTGCGCCGCAACGCGGATGGCAGCTCCGAGATGATCGCGCCGGGCGGCGTAATCGTGCGCCATAACGCGGACGGCACCGCGCAGGTCCGCGCCGGCCGGATGACGGCGGATGTCGATGGCGACGACGCTGACGACATCGCCCGCGCAATCGAGAACGCGCGCCGCCAGGTCGGTGATGGCCGCGCGCAGGGCGCCGAAGCCCGCCGCATCGCTTCCATGGAACGCCGCAAGGCCATGGAGGAAGGCCGCCGCATCGCCGCCGAGGAACGGCGCAAGGCGTTCGAGGAAGTCCGCCGCGAACTGGCGGAAGCGGGCATCACCGTTCCGCCTCCGCCGGCCCCGGCCGCCGCGATGCCGGCGCCGCCCGCGCCGCCGGCTCCCACGCGGGCGGCATCCGCGCCCGCCAGCAAGCCATCGCCCACGCCAGCCGCCACGAACCGCCCGGCAGCGCCCGCGCACAAACCCCATGCGGCTGCAACGCGGACAGCACCTGCCACCAGCCCTTCTCCCTCAGCGTCTGCTTCTCCCGCCGCTGCCGCATCGGCTGTCGCTCCTCCGCCACAGCCGTCGGCACCGCCTTCCGCAAGCGCCAGCGCCGAACCCTATGAATTCGCCATCGTGCGCAACGCGATGCACGAGGAAGGACTGTGGCGGCAGCTCACCGATGTCGCGCTGGGCCGCTATTTCCTGCTGATCGCCTGGGCCGCGCTCTACCTCGCGCTCGGCAATGGCGAGATGGCGCGCGCCGCCGAATGGCGCGAGGGCGAATACCGCCGCGCCGCCAAGGCCGCGGAGCTGCGCTCGCTGCGCTATCAGGTGAACCCGCATTTCCTGTTCAACACGCTCAATTCGCTGTCCGCGCTGGTCATGACAGGGCGCGGCGAACAGGCCGAACGAATGATCCAGACGATCTCCAGCTTCTACCGCCACAGCCTGGCCGCCGATCCCACGTCGGACGTGCCGCTGGCCGACGAGATCGCGCTGCAGCGCCACTACCTCGAAATCGAGGCGGTGCGCTTTCCCGACCGGCTGCGTACCGAATTCGACGTGCCGGAAAACCTTGCCCAAGCCTGCGTGCCCGGCATGATCCTGCAGCCGCTGGTCGAAAACTCGATCAAATATGCCGTCTCCGCCACCACGCGGCCGGTCACCATCCGCATCAGCGCGCGCGAGGCCGACGGGCTGCTGGTGCTGACCGTGGCCGACGACGGGCCGGGCAAGGCCAGCGGAAGCGGTGGCACCGGCATTGGCCTTGCCAACGTGCGCAACCGGCTGGCCGCGCGCTTCGGCGATTTCGCGCATGTCGATAGCGGCCCCCTGCCGGCGGGGGGCTATGCCACGGTGCTCACCATCCCCCGCGTGGACGGCGGGAACTGCTGAACGGGCATGGAAGAACAGACGGGAGGAAACGGTATGCGAACGCTGATCGTGGACGACGAGCCGCTGGCGGTGGAACGGATGCAGATCCTCTGTTCGCGCCTGCCCGCGATCACCGTGGTCGGCACCGCCAGCGATGGCGCGGCGGCACTGCGGCTGGTCGAGGCGCTAGCGCCCGACCTGATCCTGCTCGACATGACGATGCCCGAAGTGGACGGCCTTTCGGTGGCGCGCCAGCTTTCCGGCCAGGCGCAGCGGCCGGCGGTGATCTTCGTGACCGCGCACGATCACTTCGCCGTGGAAGCCTTCGACCTTGATGCCGTGGACTATGTGCTGAAGCCTGTGGCGCAGGACCGGCTGGAACGCGCGATCGAGCGCGCGCTGGCCCGGATCGCCAATGGAGCCGCCACCCCCACCACGGAACCATCGGCCGCCGCTCCGTCCAAGGGTGACTGGATCGAGGAATTCTGGGTGCCGCACCGCTCCGAACTGGTCCGCGTCGCCGCCGCCGACATCGAGCGCATCGATGCCGAGCGCGACTATGTGCGGCTGCACGTGGGGCCACGCAGCTACCTGATGCTGCACACGATCCAGGGCCTGGAAAATCGGCTCGATCCCGATCGCTTCATCCGCCTGCACCGCTCGACGATCGTGCGACGGGACCGGATCAACGGGTTGCGACACGATGGCCTTGGCGTCTGGTCGGCGGAACTGGCGGATGGCACGCCGCTCCGGATCGGACGCACCTATCTGGCCAAGGCCAAGGCGATGGCAGGACGCTGATCCCCGGCGTCCGGGATTCTCAGCGTTTCGCTTCCGGCACATGCCGGCCCTTGCAAATCTCGCAGCGGCGCCAGCAGGTGACGCCCGGCATGGCATCGGCGGGCTTCAATCCCGGTACAGGGCGCAGCCCTTCGAGGATCCATGGCGCCACGCCCTCGGGCGCGGCCTTGCTGTGGCAGAGCAGGCAGGTCTTGCGGTAGGTTTCGCGGGTGAGGCCCGAATGGTCCTCCTGCGCGCCGACGGGGCCGGACCACAGGGCGAGCGGCGCGATCGCCAGAGCCGCCATCAGCGATGCCCGAATCCCGTTTCGTCCCAATCCGCGCACCCTGCCGCTCCTCCGGACAATCGCCAGCGAGAGGAGAGTTGCCGCAAATTCGGACGATCGTCCAGCTTCAAGACGTCACGCGCGCGGCGCCATGCGGCGATAACTGAGTGCCTCCGCCACATGCACGCGGCCGACCGTCTCCGAGCCGCCGAGATCGGCGATCGTGCGCGCCACGCGCAGCATCCGGGTATAGCCCCGCGCCGACAGCCGCATCGCTTCCGCCGCCTGCAGCAACAACGTGCGGCCCGGCGCATCCGGGGTGGCGTGGCGATCGAGCAACTCGCCATCGAGCTCGGCATTGTTGCGCCGTCCGCTGCCCGCCAGTCGTGCCGTCTGGATCGCGCGTGCGCCGGCCACGCGGGCGGCCACCTCGTCCGATCCTTCCGCCGGCGGCGGCAAGGCGAGATCGGCCGCGGACACCGGATCGACCTCGACATGCAGGTCGATCCGGTCGAGCAGCGGGCCAGACACCTTGGACTGGTAGTCCGCCGCGCATTTCGGCGCGCGGCTGCAGCCCAGCGCCGGATCGCCGAGATGGCCGCAGCGGCACGGGTTCATCGCCGCGACCAGCTGCACGCGCGCGGGGAAGGTGACATGGGCATTGGCCCGCGCCACCGAGACTTCGCCCGCTTCCAGCGGCTGCCGCAGCGAATCGAGCACCGCGCGCTGGAATTCGGGCAGTTCGTCAAGGAACAGCACGCCCAGGTGCGCCAGGCTGACCTCGCCCGGCCGCACGCGCAGGCCCCCGCCGGTCAGCGCCGCCATCGAGGCGGAATGGTGCGGGCAGCGGAACGGGCGCGCGCGGCTGATCCGCCCGTCCTCCAGCAGCCCGGCGACCGAAGCGACCATCGAGACTTCCAGCGCCTCCGGCATTATGTAGCAAACGCACCAGCATCAGGATAGATGTAATCGCTCGCGATGCGTAATATCATCGTATGACGGACTACGCCCTAGAAGCGCTCAAACGGAAGCGCGCAGAGATGACCGGGGAAATCGCCCGCTGTCATGCAAGGCTGCAACAGCTATCGGACGGCCTCGACCATATCGACGCCACGATACGCTTGTTCGCCCCTGACTTCGTACAGGAGAGCATTCTCCCCAAGGTATTCACGCCCCCGAAGTCGTGGAGCAAGCGCGGGGAAATGAGCCGGGCCGTGCTGTCCATCCTGCGCGTTGCCAAGGGGCCGCTGTCCACACGGGAGATTGCCTCCATGATCGTCCAGCAACGCGGCCTAGACGCCGACAAGGGCATTCTGGACGTAATGACGCGGCGGGTTGCCAACGTACTGCGCGACAAGCGCTCTGCGGGGCTTGTGCGGTCGCTGGAGGAGACGGGGCTTTGGTTGCAGTGGGAGGTTGTGCGGTGAATGTAGCAAGTGCGGGAAATAAGGGTGGGCAGGTAGGACTCTCCTAACAACCCACCCCTATGCTAGTTACTCGATGACCGGGGAATTGCCCGAATTTTTCATGATGCTGATGCCGTTGATGGCATCTGCTTTGTTATAATAGCCCTCTGCAGAGTCCGAGATGGTACGGCCATTCGAGGAAACGTATCGCCACCGCCACTGGTTGAGGCGGTCCTTGTACAACTTGTAGTACATTGGAATATCTCCATGAAGTTCAAACACTTTCTTGTCAGCTATCGTCTGGACGGCGCTCAATGGAACATCGAAATCCCAGCAACGTCTTTTGAGGATGCAGAACGCCGCCTCAGCCAAATTCATTTTGGCCGAGTTGAGGGCGAAGTGATCGCAACGGTGCCAGGGGTGATGGGTCCAATCGCAGGGCTTGCTGCTTGGATCAGGAACCTGATTTCACCAGCAAGTCGATAGCCCCCGTCTCGGGAATCAGCCTTGTTTCTGCCGTTTCTCCTTCGAGCCTTGAAGCCCGAAGGGTGTTGACCGAAACACATAGAAGGTGTTAGAAACTTCACCGTGATCACGACCAACACACCTTCGGGTGCGTTGTTTTTCAAAACGGGCCAGCTGGAGACGCCATCTCCGCTGGCCCAATTTGTTTCTGGCACAGTTCCTGAACGAAATCAAGCTTAATGCCCTAGGATGCCCACACAGGGCATCTCGCGCATTTTGTTGTCACGACTTGCCCAGCCATCGAAATACGCCTGAGAGAGCCTTAAAAGGGAAAATAGGGGATATTTCCCGGTGTGGAAAAGTACGAGTCAAGATGTGTTGGTTAATGTTCCACAGGTGTTCTTGGTTATCTCTGCCAGTACCCCGCCCACGACCGCGACACCGTCGCTGCCATCGCCGATGCGGCAACCGTCATAGCCTGCGAACCGTTGTCCACACGGCGGTTATCTTCGCGCCATGACGCCTCAGCGGCATACTGGTGCAGGTACGGCCCAGCGATGTGATGGTGCGTACCGACTTCCATACGGCGGAGACGCGAGAAGAATGATTCGGCCTGATTGGTGCAGGCCCATTCGTTCGAATATTCCACCGTGTGATTGATGCGGCGCGTATCGAACTTGGCGTGCAGGTCATCCCAATGCGACGCTTCGTCCGCGTGGACGGTGGACATATGGTGGATGCGAGCCGCAACCGCTTCGCCACCCTTGGCTTCCGACTTGGCTACGACAACCAGTGATTCGCCGCCGCGTTCGCGGCCGACGACAACAACCTGACGCTTGCCAGACTGATTGACGGCAAGGCGACGATCCCGGCGGTTGGCCTTCTCGTTGGCGGGGCGGACGTGACCGCCGAAGTACGCACCATCGACCTCTACCTCGCCCTCAAGGGTCTGGTGCTGGTCCTCAAGCGCCATCGCCTCGCGCAGCTTGTGGGCAAGGACGAATGCCGTCTTGTACTGGCAATCAAGGTCGCGGCTCATCTGGAGGGCGGAAACGCCCTTGGCGCCGTTCACGAAGATGACGATCGCGGCGAGCAGATCGGTGAAGCTCATTTTGCGCGATGCGAAGATGGTTCCGCTGGTGACGCTGAACTGGTGATGGCAGGCGACGCACTTGAACTTACGGCGAGTCGCAATGTTGTAGGTTTCGGTGCAGCCGCACTTTGGGCAGATCGCTTCGCCGTCCGTCTCCGGCCAGCGGAGTTCGCAGAACGTGCGGTAAGCGGCTTCCTCGCCCATCCGGAAAACCTTCTTGAGGCTCAGGGTGCGGGCGGCGGCGGAGAGGAGGAAGTGCTGCATTGTCATCGTTTCCAGTGCTTATGCACTTCATATGATGACATTACGTATCGTTGTCAACGGCAAATGTATCGCGTATGATGATGTTTTACATCATAGGAGCGAGCAGTGCCGGTCAAGGAAAAGGAATGGGAGGACCGGGTTAAGGGCCTCCTGAAAGCAGAACTGAAGCGCCGGGGTGTGACCTATGCCGATCTGGTCGGCAAGCTGGCTGACATTGGAGTGATGGACTCCGAGCCGAATATCCGGAACAAGATCAGCCGAGGCAAATTTACAGCGGTGTTCTTGGTCCAATGTCTGATGGCGATAGGAACGGAAACAGTAAGGCTCTAAATTGGGTTCCCCCTGTTGTTGGGGTCTTCTTAGCCGTTTCGCTTTCCTGGGGTATCGGGTGGCTACAAGCCCGCGAAGAATACAAGCGAGAGAATACCCCCACAGCCTACGCTGAAGCAGCCAAGAAGGACGCGGAGCGCGCCTGCGTCGGGGTTGAGCCTCGTGCTGTTTTCGAATGTGTGAATGAAAAGACCGAAGCCGCCTATCAAACAGCACATGACGAGCAAGATTTGAGCGCCCAACAGCGCGCCGCTTCGAGCGCCCTCGCTTCGTCTGTATTGAGTTTTTTTAGCCTTCTGCTGTCCGGAATAGGCGTTTGGTATGTCAAGCGCACTCTCGACGCTACCTTGCAAGCCGTCAAGGACACCGGCGATGCCACCGATGAAATGCGGAAGGCTAATGCTATTTCCAATAGAATCGCTGAGGCTGAACTGCGACCTTATCTCTTTGTCGATCATCTTAAGTTGATCGACATTAAGCGCTTTACCGATGAGATCGAAGAAGACGGTGAATCCAAGACGATCCCCAACGGCTTTTCCGCGAGAGTGTCGATCCATCTTCGAAACTACGGCAAGGTTCCTGCCCGCAACATTCACGTTACCAAACGTCTCTGCATGGCCCGCTTCTACCGAGGAGAGTTGAGTCACTTCCGTCGGGGTTATGTGGATACTCCTGTCTGCGCGCCCGGCCATGAGCGCCGTGTCTTTGACGGCTTTTACATCGGCAAGGATGACCTGGAGGAATTCAACGAAGGCAGGCTGGAATACGTAATTCGCCTCAAATTCACCTACGAAGATGATAAGGGTGGCAAGTTTTCCGAAATTGCTGGGTATCGCCTCTCGGGAGATGATCTCGAGACCTTCTATCTCCTTTTGGGGCCTCACAACATTTATGCCAACCGGAAGCGGTGGGCCGAGATGGAGCCCGACCTGTATGACAATGCCGACGATGGCGTTGAGGAAATTGAAGATCAAAGCGCTACTCCTTCTTAGGAGCGGCATCGTTGAGCATTACACCTGCCATCATCGGCGATGACGTTCGCCTCAGGCTTGGTGCGTTTGCTACATAATGCCGAGCGCCTCGGCCGGCGTCAGTTCGGGCAGGATGCCGGGCAGGCACGATGCCATCAGCGATTTGCCCGCGCCCGGCGGGCCGATCATCAGCAGGTTGTGCCCGCCCGCCGCCGCGATCTCCAGCGCGCGCTTGGCGGTTTCCTGGCCTTTCACCTGCCGCAGGTCTGCCATGCGGCGCGGCGGATCGGCCTCGCCCGGCGTAGGCGGGGGCAAGCGCTGCGTGCCTTTCAGGTGGTTGAGGAGCGAGACGAGGTTGGGCGCGGCGATCACGTCGATCCCGCTGGCCCAGCGCGCCTCGGTGCCTTGCGCGGCGGGGCAGATCAGGCCCTTGTCCGCCCCGCTGGCATGAAGCGCCGCCAGAAGTACTCCGGGGCTGGCGATGATCCGCCCGTCCAGCGCCAGTTCGCCCACGGCCAGATAGTCCGCGATCTGTTCGCGATCGACCACGCCCATCGCCGCCAGCAGCGCCAGCGCAACCGGCAGGTCGTAATGCGAGCCTTCCTTGGGCAGGTCGGCCGGTGAAAGGTTGATGGTGATGCGCTTGGGCGGCAGCGCCAGCCCCAATGCGGCGAGCGCGGACTGCACCCGCTCGCGGCTTTCGCCCACCGCCTTGTCGGGCAGGCCGACCAGCCGGAACGCGGGCAGGCCCGGCGCGATCTGGCACTGGACTTCCACCGCGCGGGCGTCCAGCCCCAGATAGGCCACTGTCGAAACCAGCGCGACCATCGGTCCCCCGTCGCTTCCCAACGGCACCGCGTGGCCGGGCGGGAAGCATTGCGGAGCGCCATGGCGATGCCAAGACGCCAGCGGCCGACACCGCCAAATCGGACCCAGTTGTGCCTGTCCGCCCCGCCGGGTGAGTCAGCCCGCGTCTTTCGCGATCGCGCGCGTCATGCCCAGTTCGTTCGCGGGCCGCGCCCGGCCGATCAGGTAGCCCTGCCCCTGCGCACATCCTTCGCCACGCAGGTAATCCAGCACCGTTTCCTCCTCGATGCCTTCGGCGGTGACGGTCAGGCCCAGGCTGTGGCCCAGACCGATGATCGCGCGCACCACCGCCTGCGAATTGGGCTCCTGATGCAAGTCGCGCACGAAGGACTTGTCGATCTTGATCTTGGTGAAGGGGTAGCTCAGCAGATAGCTGAGCGAGCTGTAGCCGGTGCCGAAATCGTCCATCGATATGCCCACGCCCAGCGCGCGGATCGATGCGATCATGCCGGAAACCTGCGGCCCCTTTTCCATCAGGACGGCTTCGGTGATTTCCAGCTCCAGCCGCCGCGGGTCCATGCCCGCCGACGACAGCGCCTGCACCACGATGCCCAGCAGGTTGGGCGAACGGAACTGGATGGGCGAGACATTGACCGCCAGCTTGACGTGCGCGGGCCACATCATCGCCTCGCGGCAGGCACTCTGCAGCACGAACTGGCCGACCACGTCGATCAGGCCGATTTCCTCGGCCAGGCCGATGAACGCGTCGGGCATCACCATGCCGCGCACGGGGTGGTGCCAGCGCACCAGCGCCTCGTAGCATTCGACCTCGCCGGTCGCGAGATCGATCAGCGGCTGATAGTGGACCGCCAGTTCGCCCAGCCGGATCGCCTTGCGGAAATCGGCCTCCAGCAAGCTCTTTTCCTGCGCGGCGACGTCCATGTCGCGCACGAAGCCCCCGCCGGTCGGCCTTGGCGGCATAGAGGGCCAGATCGGCGTAGCGCAGCAGCGTTTCCGGGTTGGCGGTATCGTCGGGTGCCGATGCCATGCCGATCGTGGCGCCGATATGCAGCGAACAGCCGCTGACGCTGAAAGTCTCCTTCATCGCGGTGATGATCGCCTTGGCGACGTAATCGACCGTCGTGCGCGACTGCCTTTCGAAGATCACCGCGAATTCGTCGCCGCCGATCCGGCACAGCAGGCCATCGTCGGGCACCAGGCTGGCCATGCGCCGCGCCGCCTCCGCCAACAAAGCATCGCCGACGAGATGGCCGAACGTGTCGTTGATCGGCTTGAAGTGATCGAGATCGATCAGCGCGACGGTCACCGACCGGCCGTTCTGGCGCACCCCGGTCAACAGATCGCGCAGCCGCTCGCGGCAGTGCGCGCGGTTGGCAAGGCCGGTCAGCTCGTCATGCCGCGCCATGTGCGCGATGCGTGCCTCCACCTTGCGCCGCTCGGTCACGTCGAAGACCGAGGCGATCGTGGCCAGCCGGCCATCGAGCATCGACTGCCGCGTGAACAGGACCGATTCGAGTTCCTGCCCGTCCTTGCGCAGCTGACGCCAGAAGCGATCCTTCTGCGATCCGGTCGTCGCCAGCAGGCGCTGCGCCTCGCTCCATTCCTCGGCCGCGAACAGGCGTTCCGCCGGCAGCCCCGCCAGTTCGGCAAGGTCATAGCCGAAGTGGTCGGCAGCGGCGGCGTTGGCCGAAACGATCGCGTCCTCCGCCGGATCATAGACCAGCAGCGGCACCGGATTGCTTTCGAACAGCAGGCGAAACGATTCCTCGCGCTGCTTCATCTCGGTGATGTCCACGCGCAGGCCGATGGTGCCGCCATCGCTGGTCTTGCGCTCCTCGATCATGATGCAGCGGCCGTCGGACAGCCATTGTTCGTGGCGGTCGGCCGCGTGTTCCAGCCGGTCGAGCCGGTCGGCCAGCCATTCCTCCTCGCGCCCGTGCGCTTCGGGATAGTCACCCCGGGCAATGCCTTCGCGCAGCGTGTCGACCAGCCGCGCCCCGCGCCGGAACAGGTCGGCAGACCGGTGATAGATGCGCGCGTATTCCTCGTTCCAGTGGATGTAGCGCCCTTCGGCATCGAGAAAGACGATGCCCTGCGGAAGCGCGTCCAGCGCCTCGCGGAACCGCTGCTCGGCCTGTCGCGCGGCTTCCTCGGCGGCGGCAACGGCGCGGGTGGCATCAAGCAGGAGGCCGGCTTCCCAAACCTCCTGTCCGCCACCCTCGTCGCCGTCACCCCAGTCGTTTGCCGGGAAACCACCCATCGCGTCCATTCGCCGCCCCTTCGGCCCGTTGCGCCCGGAGCAGGAAAATAGTCCGAAGTGGTTAATTATTTTCGCATTGCAACAAGCACTTGCAGACCGTTACCGCGATCAGTGCGCCGCGCCCCAACTGGCGCCGGTGCCGATCTCGACGCCCAGCGGAACCGAAAGTTTTACAGCGGGTTCCGCAGCGCTCGCCATGACCCGCTCGATCACCGGCTTGGCCGCCTCGACATCGCCTTCCGGCACCTCGAACACCAGTTCGTCGTGCACCTGCAGCAGCATACGGACGCCACCTAGCCCAGCCTCCTCCAGCGCGGGCATCATGCGCGCCATGGCCCGCTTGATGATGTCGGCGCTGGTGCCCTGGATCGGCGCGTTGATCGCCGCGCGCTCGCTACCCTGCCGCTCGGCCTGGTTCTTGGAATTGATGCGCGGGAACCAGGTCTTGCGGCCGAACAGGGTTTCCGAATAGCCGCGCTCGCGCACGCTCTCCAGCGTCTCGTGGATATAGCGCTGGATGCCGGGGAAGCGCTCGAAATAGCGATCGATCATCGCCTGCGCCTCTTCGGCCGAGGTGCCGAGCCGGCCGGCCAGGCCCCACCGGCTGATGCCATAGAGAATCGCGAAGTTGATCGTCTTGGCGCGCCCGCGCGTGTCGCGGTCGACATGGCCGAACATCTCGGTCGCGGTGCGCGCGTGGATGTCTTCGCCCGCCGCGAACGCTTCGCGGAGCGCCGGCACGTCGGCGATGTGCGCGGCCAGCCGCAGTTCGATCTGCGAATAGTCGGCCGCCAGCAGCACATTGCCCGGCTCTGCCACGAACGCCTCGCGGATCTGGCGGCCGATCTCGGTGCGGATCGGGATGTTCTGGAGATTCGGCTCGTTCGACGAGAGCCGTCCGGTCTGCGCGCCGACCAGGCTGTAGCTGGTGTGGACGCGGCCGGTCACCGGATTGATCGCGGCCTGCAGCGCTTCGGTGTAGGTCGACTTGAGCTTGGACAGCTGGCGCCATTCGAGCACCAGCGTCGCCACTTCGGCGCCCTGCGCGGCCAGCCCTTCCAGCACGGACTGGTCGGTCGAATACTGCCCGGTCTTGCCCTTCTTGCCGCCCTTGTAGCCCAGCCGGTCGAACAGCACCTCGCCAAGCTGCTTGGGGCTGCCGATCGTGAACGGGCCGCCCGCCTTGGCGTGAATCACGGTTTCCAGTTCGGCGATGCGGGCGGCAAACTCGGCTGAAAGCGCGGCCAGCCGCTCGCGGTCGACGCGGATACCGTTGCGCTCCATCATCGCCACCACCGGAATCAGCGGCCGGTCCACGCGCTGATAGATGCGCGTGCCGCCCTCGTCGGACAGGCGAGGCTGGAACAGGCGGTGGAGCCGCCAGGTGACGTCCGCGTCTTCCGCGGCATAGCGCGTGGCATCGGCCAGCGGCACTTCGGAAAACGAGATCGCCTTCTTGCCGGTGCCGCACAGGTCCTTGAACTTCATCGTGGCGTGGCCGAGGTGCCTTTCCGACAACTCGTCCATGCCGTGCCCGGCCAGGCCGGTTTCGCTGCGCCCGGCATCGAGGCAGAAGCTCATCACCATGGTATCGTCGATCGGCGCGACCGCGATGCCGCCGACCGCTTCTCCGGCCGCTTCCCCCGCGCGCGCGAGGATGGTGAGGTCGTACTTGATGTTCTGGCCCACTTTCAGCACCGCGTCGCTTTCCAGCAGCGGCTTGAGCGCAGCCAGCGCCGCGTTCCGGTCCACCTGCACCGGCTTTTCCGCGAACATGTCGGTGCCGCCATGGCCCAGCGGAATATAGCAGGCATCGTTGGGGCCAAGCGCCAGGCTCACCCCCACCAGATCCGCCGCCATCGCATCGAGCGCGCTGGTCTCGGTGTCGATCGCCACCACGCGCGCCTCGAACGCGCGGGCGATCCATTGCTCCAGCTCGCCAATCGACTGGACGCAGGCATAGCGGCCCAGATCGGGCGCGGGCCATTCGGGCAGCGGCTGCCGGTTCGCGCTTTCAGGCTGCACCGGCGCCACGCCTCCGGCCCCCGCGCCTTCGCCGGTCGTCGGCGCGGCGGACACGGGGGCCAGCGCGCCCACGCCCAGCTTGCGCAACAGGCTGGTGAAACCGTGTTCGCCCAAGAACGCCGCCAGCGGATCGGGCGGGATCGCGCCCAGCGTGAAATCGTCGAGCGGCAGCGGCAGGTCGCAATCTTCCTTCAGCGCCACCAATTCGCGCGAAAGGCGCGCCATCGGCGCCTGTTCGATCAGGCTTTCGCGCAGCTTGCCGGCTTTCATCGCCGGCGCGGCGGCCAGCGCGGATTCGAGATCGCCATGCTCCTGGATCAGCTTCGACGCGGTCTTGGGGCCGATGCCGCGAATGCCGGGCACGTTGTCCACCGCATCGCCCATCAGCGCGAGGACATCGCCCACCTTCTCCGGCGGCACGCCGAATTTCTCGATCACTTCGCGCACGTCGATCCGCTGGTTCTTCATCGTGTCCAGCATGTCGATCCGCGCGCCGTTGGCGGCGGTGCCGACCAGCTGCATCAGGTCCTTGTCGGAGGAAACGATCGTCACGTCCCACCCGCGCGCGGCCGCGGCGCGGGCATAGGACGCGATCAGGTCGTCCGCTTCCAGCCCGGCCTCCTCGATGCAGGGCAGGCTGAACGCGCGCGTGGCATCGCGGATCAGCGGGAACTGCGGCACCAGATCCTCGGGCGGGGGCGGGCGGTTGGCCTTGTAGGCCTCGTACAGATCATTGCGGAACGAGACCGAGCCCTTGTCGAGAATCACGCCCAGGTGGGTCGGCCCGTCCGCCTTGTGGAGATCATCGGCCAGCTTCCACAGCATCGTGGTGTAGCCATAGACCGCGCCGACCGGCACGCCCTGCGGGTTGGTGAGCGGGGGCAGGCGGTGATAGGCGCGGAAGATGTAGGCCGAGCCATCGACCAGGTAGAGGTGCTGCCGGGAACTGTTGGTGCCGTCCATCGCGGCGGTGTACCCGCTTGCGCGGCGGAACGGAAGGTGCAGGAGGCCGGTTGCGGAGGGAACGGCTCGCCGCTTGTACAGGGCGGACTATCGCACACGCTACCGACGAAAAAAGCCTTCCTCCTCCGCGCGATGCACGGTGAAAGGCATTTCATGTTCGTCTTATGCTTGCAAGGGAATGAATTGCCGATTAATTGAGGTCCCGAAGTCTACCCCACGAGTAGGCTTTGCGGCGGGCTGCTTGCCCGGCGCGGTTCACTTCAATCCAGGGATTGTAACGCATGCGCAAGCTCATCCTCGCCGCTGTCGCCGGCACCGCTTTCACCCTCGCCGGCTGCGGCGAAAAGGCTCCGGAAGCTACCGAAGCCGCCACCGAAGCCGCTGTTGAATCGTCGGACGTCGCTGCTGACGCCTCGGCTGAAGCCAGCGCTCCGGCTGCTGACGCCTCGGCTGAAGCGAGCGAAGCCGCGAAGATGTAATCCCCGCCCGCAAGGGCAGGATACAGATAGAGGGGCGTGGCCTTGCGGCCGCGCCCCTTTCTCTTTGGCGATCTGAATCGCGCGCGGACGCGGAGCATGAACAGCCCACCCCGCTGCGACTAACGCCGCCCGCGGCAGCGCAAGTCTCGCTTCCGCTCCCGCATGCCGGACGGGCTGCCCCTTATTATCCCCTCCCGCTCGCGGGAGGGGCTGGGGGTGGGCAGCAAACGCCATGACCGCCAACAAAAAAGGCGCCGCTTGCGCGACGCCTCCCTTGTTTCGCGGTGCGATGCCTCAGCGGCGCGCGACTTCCTGCAGCGAACGGCCCAGCGGCTGGCTATAGCCATCGTACAGAACGCGCGCGACCTGCGCGATCAGCGCCGACTGCGGGGCATGACCCTCCGGCCCGGCCACGAACACCACCATGGCCAGATGGCGCCCATCGGGCAGCCGCACGATGCCGACGTCGTCGGTCACGCCGGCCAGCGTGCCGGTCTTGTGCGCCACCAGCGTCCCTTCGGGGAGGCCAGCGCGAATGCGGTTGCGGCCGGTGCTGGTGCGCGTCATCGTATCGAGCAGGACCGCGCGGCTTTCGGGATTGAGCGCACCGCCGCGGTCGATCGCGGCCAGCAGCGCCAGCATGGCGCGCGGTGTGCTGCTGGTGCGGGTATCGATCACCGTCGCCGGGTTGACCTTGCCATCGTCGCGCACCAGCGTCGCCATCGTGTGGTCGAGCCGCTGGCCGACGATGCCCTTGCGCGTCAACCACTGGTTGACCGGGGCGATGCCGCCGATCGCGGCGATGATCCCGTCGGTCGCCTGGTTGTTGCTGCGCGTAATCATGAGTTCCATGAGTTCCTGCGCGGTCATCACCGGCCCGGCGCGCACCGGAGCGATGGGGCTGCGCGCGCCGGCGCGTTCGGCCACCGACAGCATCATCGGGAAACGCTGATCGAGGCGGAAACGCCCCTGCTCCACGCCTTCGAGGAACGTGGCCGCCACCGCGATCTTGGCGGTGCTGGCCATGGGGAACGGCATGTCGCCATTGAGGAATATCTGCCCGCCACCATCGAGGTCCATCGCGGCCACGCCGATCCGGCCCCGGCTTTGCGAGGCGATCGCGGCGATCTGCTGCTGGATGATGATGTCACGCTGATCCTGCAGCGTGACGGGCGGACGTGACTGGACCGCCGGCGTGGCGCCCAGCGCCGGCAAGGCAAGCGCAGCGGCGGCCAGAAGCTTGGTGAAGCGACTCTTCATGTGACCGTTATGACCCCGACCCGATTTACCCATCGTTACTGGAATCTAACTTATTGCAAATGTTAGGCGAAGATCGTTTCAAAACGGTCCGTCGCCTCTCTCGCCCGGCTGGTCGGCGTTTGGCGCGGCAAAACGGCAATAGTTGGCAATCGGCGGTTCCCGCTGGACTTTAATCGATCGATTAAGATAATGCTCCCGTCCGGCACGAACCGGGCGATGGAGAGGGCGAATGGCAGGCACGGATTCCGACGATGAAGCCGGAAGCGCCGCGGCCGATTTCGTCGCGCGGCTCGGGGCCGTCATGGCGCGGGCGGGGCTGGCCGGCACGATCGTTTCACCGCAACGCCTGTCGGGCGGCGCCAATATGGAAAGCTGGCTGTTCGGCTGCGCGGGGCCGCAGGGCGAAGAACGATTCGTGCTGCGCCGCGCGCCTTCGGCGGAATGGCTCGCCACCCGCGCGCTGCACATGGACGGAGAGGCCGCGCTGGTCCGCCATGCCCATGCCGGCGGTGTGCCCGCGCCGGAAATCGTCGCCGAGCTGACACCGGAAGACGGTTTCGGCATCGGCTTCATCATGCGCTGCCTGCCCGGCACCGCCAGCCCGCCGGACATTCTCGCCCAGGCGGCGGACGGGTTGATAGACGAGATCGCGGGTGCGCTGGCCGCGATTCACCGGCTCGATACCGCGCCGCTTGGCTTCCTGCCCCGGCTCGATCCGGCCGAAGGCGTGGAAGGACTGGCCGCGCAGTTCGAAGAAGCCGGCGGCGACCGCCCGGTGATCGCGCTCGGCCTTGCCTGGCTGCGCGCCAACCTTCCGCCGCCATGCCCGCCGCGCGTGGTCCACGGCGATCTGCGGCTGGGCAATATCCTGGTCGATCAGGGCCACCTCTCCGGGGTGCTGGACTGGGAGCTGGCGCATCTGGGCGACAGCCACGAGGACCTTGCCTATGGCTGCATGACGGTGTGGCGCTTCGGCCGGCTCGACCGGCCCGCCTTCGGCCTGGCCGCGCTGGAGCACTATTTCGCCGCCTACCGCGCCGCCGGTGGGGAAAGCGTCGATCCCGTGCGCTTCCGCTTCTGGCTGGTCTATCGCACCGTGTGGTGGGCGCTCGGCTGCATGGCGATGGCGCAATCCTGGCGCGCGCGCACCGACCGTTCGCTGGAGCGTGTCGTCATATCACGCCGCACCAGCGAGCAGGAGCTCGACTTGCTGCTGCTGCTCGAAGAAGGCGCGCCCGAAGCCGAACGCGCGCGCGCGCTGCCACCTCCCCCTCCGCCCGCCGCCGGTTCCGCTGGCGAGGCGAGCGCGGCCGAAATCCTCACCGCGATTTCCGAATGGCTGGGCGAAGCAGTCAAGCCCAGGCTGGACGGGCGCGACCGGTTCGATCTGGCCGTCGCGCGCAACGCGCTGGGCATCGTCCAGCGCGAACTGGCCGGTCGCCCCGATCCGGCGGACCGCGCGCTGTCCGACGATGTGCTGGCGGGAGACGCCACGCTCGCCACGCCGGGGCTGCTCGCGCGCCTGCGCCGCGCCGCACTCGACCGGCTCGCCGCCGACATGCCGAAATATCCGGCGCTGGCCCCGGCCCGCGCGCAATGGGAGCAATGCTGATGGATTTCGATCTCCCGGCCGATCTGGTCGCCTACCTCGCCGAGCTCGACGCCTTCATCGCGGCCGAGATCACGCCGCTGGAGCAGGCGGACGACAATATCCGCTTCTTCGACCATCGCCGCGAATGGGCGCGCACCGATTTCGAGAACGGCGGCTTGCCTCGCCACGAATGGGAGGAGCTGCTGACCGAGGCCACCCGCCGCGCCGACGCCGCCGGCCACTGGCGCTTTTCCGCGCCGAAGAAGTACGGCGGCAAGGACGGCTCCAACCTGTGGATGGCAGTCATCCGCGAACACTTCGCCGCCAAGGGGCTGGGCCTGCACAACGATCTCCAGAACGAACACTCGATCGTCGGCAATTTCCCGTTCGTCGCCATGTTCGAACACTTCGGCACGCCCGAACAGCAGCAGGAATTCATCTTCGGCGGGTTCGAACGCCGCCGCCGGGTGGCTTTCGGCCTGACCGAGCCGGAGCACGGTTCCGACGCCACCCACATGGAAACCCGCGCGGTGCGCGAAACGCGCGATGGCGTGCCCGGCTGGCGCATCGATGGCGAGAAGATGTGGACCACCGGGATGCACGTCGCCACGCATTGCGCCACGTTCGCGCGCACCAGCGGGCAGGACGGGGAAGCCAAGGGCATCACCTGCTTTCTCGTGCCCAATCCCGCCGACGGGCTGGTGATCGAGGAATACCTGTGGACCTTCAACATGCCCACGGATCATCCGCGCGTGTCGTTCACCAACGTCTGGGTGCCCGATAGCGCGGTGCTCGGGCCGGTCGACGGCGGTCTCGCCATCGCGCAGAGCTTCGTCCATCAGAACCGCATCCGCCAGGCCGCCTCCTCATTGGGCGCGGCCACGTTCTGCGTCGAGGAAGCGGTCCGCTACGCGCGCGAACGCAAGCCGTTCGGCGAGGATCTCGCCCGCAACCAGGCCATCCAGTTCCCGCTGGTGGAGCTTGCCACCCAGTGCGAGATGCTGCGCCTGCTGATCCGCAAGACCGCGTGGCAGATGGACCGGATGGAGCACCGCCAGATCGAGCGCGAGCTGTCCGACAAGGTCTCGATGTGCAACTACTGGGCGAACCGGCTGGTCTGCGAAGCGGCGGACCGCGCGATGCAGGTCCATGGCGGCATCGGCTATTCGCGGCACAAGCCGTTCGAGCACATCTTCCGCCACCACCGCCGCTATCGCATCACCGAAGGGGCCGAGGAAATCCAGATGCGCAAGGTGGGGGGCTACCTGTTCGGCTACATGGGGCCGCGCAAGAGCCAGTTCGCCTGAGGCCCCTCCATCACGCCGGGGTGGCGATCTCGCGCGGCTCTCCGGCGAACAGCCGCGCGATCACCGGCGCGATCGCGATGCGTTTCGCCCCGGCCGGGCGGTAGGCGGGCTTGGCCACATCATAGACCAGCGCGGTGCCGTCGGCGGTCCAGGCGCCGTCGAAGAACAGCGCCTGTTCGCGCTGGCGGCGCGGCAGCAGCGCGGCCGGGCGCGCCCAGTCGAGCATCGCCGCGCGGGCGCCCGGCGCATCGCCGGCCACGAAGCGGCGGACCCAACCAGCCCGCGCGATCGCCCCGGTGTTCCAGTGGAACGAAAGCGCGGCGCCCAGCTGCGGCTCGGTCAGCTCCAGCGCGCCGAACGCCGCCAGCACCGCCGGCAGGTATTTCGTCCGCAGCAACCACAGGAACACCGCCAGGCAATGGTCCAGCGGCTGCGGATTGTCCTTGTAGCGCGGAAAGACCGCGTGCCCCGAAGCCTGGGTGACCCCCACGCTCCAGGTCCACACGCCCACACTGTCACGATAGGCTTCGCGCGCCACGTCTTCGTGGGCGATCAGTTCAAGGACAATCCGGGGGGTCAGGTCGCGCATGGCTCGCTCCGCCAAAAGCCAGGCTCATGGCGCAGGACGGCCCATGTAGGACAGCGCAATTGCAACCCATCACGCGGCGCCGGAAAACGGGAACGGCCCGCCCCCCGGAAAGGGAGCGGGCCGTCCGCTATCCGTACCCTGGCGTTATCCGCTCAGGCGAAGGCGGCCTTCAGGTCGTCCACCAGATCGAGCCGTTCCCACGGGAAGAAATCGCCCTCGGCCTTGCGCCCGAAGTGGCCATAGGCGGCGGTGGGCTGATAGATCGGCTTGTTGAGACCCAGATGCGTGCGGATCGCGCGCGGAGTCAGACCGCCCAGCTTGGCGATGCCCTTGATCGCCTGTTCGATCCGGTCGTCGCCCACGGTGCCCGTGTCGTGCGTATCGACATAGAGCGAGAGCGGTTCGGACACGCCGATAGCATAGGCGATCTGGATCGTGCAGCGCGTGGCAAGGCCCGCCGCAACCACGTTCTTGGCAAGGTAGCGGGTGATGTAGGCCGCCGAACGGTCGACCTTGGTCGGGTCCTTGCCCGAGAACGCGCCGCCGCCGTGCGGGCTGGCGCCGCCATAGGTATCGACGATGATCTTGCGCCCGGTCAGGCCGGCGTCGCCATCGGGGCCACCGATCTCGAACGAGCCGGTCGGGTTGATGTAGTACACCGTCTCGCGCAGCAGCACCGGCGGGATCACCTCGGCGATCACCCGCTTCACATAGGCGTGTAGTTCGGCTTCCTTGTCGCCCTCGTCATAGCCCGGCGCGTGCTGGGTCGAGACGACGACCGCCGTCGCGGCGACCGGCAGCGAGCCTTCGTAGCGCAGCGTGACCTGGCTCTTGGCGTCGGGTTCCAGGAACGGCGCCGCGCCCGAATGGCGGTCGGCGGCCATGCGCTCCAAGATCTTGTGGCTGTAGTAGAGCGTCGCCGGCATCAGGTCGGGCGTCTCGTCGGTGGCATAGCCGAACATGATGCCCTGGTCGCCGGCGCCTTCGTCCTTGTTGTCAGCGGCGTCCACGCCCTGCGCGATGTGGGCGGACTGGCCGTGCAGGCGGTTGATGAACTCGAACTTTTCCCAGTGGAAGCCGTCCTGCTCATAACCGATCCGCTTCACCGTATCGCGCACGGTCTTCTCGATCTCCGCCTGCGCGCCCGGCGCCCAGGCGCCGTTTTCATAGACGCCCTTGCAGCGGATCTCGCCGGCCAGCACGACCAGCTGTGTGGTGGTCAGCGTTTCGCAGGCGATGCGCGCTTCCGGGTCCTTGGACAGGAACAGGTCGACGATGGCGTCGCTGATCTGGTCCGACACCTTGTCGGGATGGCCTTCGGAGACGCTTTCGGAAGTAAACAGGTAATCGCCGCGCATTGCACCATCCGATATAAAGGTTTCTTTATGTGTGTGCGTCTAGCGCCACCGGCGGCGGCTGGCAACCAGCGCGATGCAAAGAAGAACTCCGGCCCAGCAAAGCGGGAGCAGGTTACCCATCCGCGCGAACAGAGTGGGCGGGTGGACGGGCGGCACAAAACCGTCGAGCCTCCCGGCATGGTGCGATGGCAGGAACTGGCGCACCGCCCCGTCGGCATCGATCACCGCGCTGATGCCGGTGGTAGTGGCGCGCAGCACCGGCATGCCTTCCTCGATCGCGCGCATCCGCGCCTGCGCCAGATGCTGCGGCGGCCCCCAGCTTCCGAACCAGCCGTCGTTGGTGGGGTTGAACAGGTAATCGGGGCGGTTGCCGCGATCGATCACGTGGCCGGAAAAGATGATCTCGTAGCAGATCTGGAAGCCCGCCTTGCCCCATCCGCCATCCGCCACCGGGCCGAAATCGACCGTGCGCGGGCCGGGGCCGGCCAGGAAATCGACACTGCCCGCCACCAGCCGCGACAGGCCGATCGGCTCCAGCAGCTCCCGCATCGGCAGGTATTCGCCATAGGGCACCAGATGCGCCTTGGCATAGCTGCCCCGGATCGCGCCGGCGCCATCGAGCGCGGTCACCACGTTGTAGGCACCGGTCACCTTGCCCCGCGTGAAGACCAGATCGGCCGCGCCGGTCAGGAGCAGGCCGCGCGCGCCGATCACGCGCCCGATCCGCGCGCGCGCCAGCGCGGGGTCGGCGGCATAGGTCGTCTCTTCGTACCAGCGGCGGGCATAGCCCGGCCGCAGATAGTCCGGCACGCCCGATTCCGGCCACAGCACCAGCCGCGTCCGGCGCGGATCGGGCGCGAGCGAGAGGCCGGCGGTCACGCGGAACTGGTCCTCGAAGGTGCGCGGATCGTTAAGGTCTTCCTGCCGCGTGTTGGGCTGGACCAGCGTGAAGGGCAGCGTGCCCTGTTCCGCCCCGCCGTGCAGCGGCAGCAGGAACAGCACCACCGGCAGCGCGGCGTGCAGGCCCGCCGCTACCCAGCGCCCCGCGGCGACAGCACGGCCCGCGAACAGCCACTGCGCGGCCAGCAGGATCACCAGGGCGGAAAGCCCATACGTGCCGGTCCACGGCGCCGCCATGGCCAGGCCCGGCCGCGTGAATCCGCCCAGCGCGATCATGCCCAGCGGATTCCACGCAAAGCCGGTGAAGGCCCAGCCGCGCAGCCACTCGCTGACGATCCAGCACGCGGCGAAAGCCGGAACCAGCGCCGCCCGCCCGCCCCGCCCCAACCAGCGTCGCGACAGCCACCACGCGGCCAGCGCGCCCAGCGCGGGAAACACGGCGAGGTAGAGCGCGAGCAGCACGACCGCGATCCAGCCCAGCCACGCCGGCATTTCCGCCTGGTACGTGAACGCCGTGGCGATCCAGTTGTTGCCGAGCGTAAAATGGCCGACGCCGAAGGCCCAGCCCAGCAGAGCCGCGTGCCGCGCGCTGCGCGCGCCGGCGAGCAGGTGCATCAGCCAGGCCAGCCCGGCCAGCGCCAGCGGCCACAATGCCAGCGGCTGGAAACCGGTGGCGGCGATCGCGCCCGCAAGCACTGCGCCTGCCGGACTGTGCGACCAGATGCCCGGCCATTCCGGCAGGGGGCGATGAATCGGGGAGCGACGCGTCATCGCGCCCGCTATGGCGAGCGCGACGCGCGACCGCAAGCAATCACCCCGCCGGTAGGATTCCGATCACGGGGATTGCGGTAATCAGGCTTCGGAGACTTCCGGCGCAGGGTTCTTGCGCGGACGGCCACGGCGCTTCGGAGCAGGGGCGGCGTCCTCGGCCGCTGGAGCCTCGATCGGCAGCTCGGGTTCGCTGCGCGCACCGATCGCCGGCGGCAGGATCGCCGCGTCGAATGTGGGCGCAGCCTCGGCCTTCTTCACCGCCGGTTCGCGGCGCGGACGGCGTTCGGCGCGCGGACGGGCGGCCGGTTCTTCGGCAGCCACCGGCGCTTCCTCAGGCTGCTGCGCCGCGGGCTGTTCCTGCTGGGCACGGCGTTCGCCACGCGGGCGCAGGCCACGCGCCGCGCGGGCATCGCGCACGAACGGGTTGTCGGAAGGGCCGGCCATCGGCTCGCCCTCATCGGCCCGAACACCCTCGTCCACGCGGAACGGATCGGCCTGCTGCACATCGGCGGAAGAGGCCTCGTCCTGCTGCGCCGTCTCGCGCTCAAAGCGGCGGCGCGGTTCGCGATTGTCGCGCCCGTCCCGGCTGTCCCGGTTATCGCGGCTCTCGCGGTTGTCCCGGCCTTCCCGGCTGTCACGGGGCTCGCGCTGTTCCCGCGGTTCGCGGAACTCGCGCTGCTCGTCGCGGCGCGAAGGCGCGCGATCGAACGCGGGGAAATCGCCTTCCACGCTGAAATCGAGCGAATCGTCGTCGCCCTCCGGCTCCTGCCAGCGTTCGCCGTTGCCGCGCTGGCGCTGTTCTTCCTGCCGGACGCGGGTATCGGCGATCACACGGAAGTAGTGATCGGCGAACTGGAGATAGTATTCGGCCTGAACGCGGTCGCCATTAAGGTGCGCGTCCTGCGCCAGCTTGCGATACTTCTCAAGCAGCTGGGGGGCGTTGCCCCTGGCGCGACTGTCAATGCGGTTGAGCTGCTGACCGCCACCCTGAGCACGGTTGTTACCGCGACCCCGCCGGCGGTTGTTACCACGATTGTTATTCAACTCAGGCACTTCCTTGCTTGGGGCGGCCCCATTGCAACGTCCGTTGAATCAGAATGCCGCACAACCCTCCGCCACAGTCCCGGCCTTCGGAACGTGGAACCCAGCATCTGCTTTCGGCCGACCCGGAAAGGCCGGTCTTTCCTGCAAATGGTGGAACTGGCCGGGACGGGAAGCCTTCATCCGTCGCCCTGCCTGACAAGCCTCCTAATCGGCGGACGATGCCTTGCCAAGCGAAATCTTGGGTAAAATCGCCATTTCGAGCGCGCGCGGACGACCGCCCAGATCGCGATGCAGCCGCGCCGAAAGACCGGCCCCCGCGGCAATCGCGGCGACCGCTTCGGCCTGCCGCCAGCCGATCTCGACCAGCGCGACGCCGCCGGGCGCCAGCAGCCCCGGCAGTTGCGGCACCAGCACGCGGTAGGCGTCGAGTCCCTCCGCCCCCGCGAACAGCGCGCCGGCCGGTTCGTGATCGCGCACCACGGCTTCCAGCTCGGCCGCATCTTCCACATAGGGCGGGTTGGCGAGGATCAGGTCGAACCGGTCGAGCCCGGATGCCCAGCCCGGCACGTCCCAGTCGCGCTCGTGGAACATGGCCCGCGCCGCCAGCCCGGTGCGCTCCGCATTGCCGGCAGCGACGGCCAGCGCGCCGGGCGAACGGTCGATGCCCACCCCCCGCGCCTCGGGCAGCGCGCTCAACACCGCCAGCAGCAGCGCGCCCGAACCGGTGCCGCAATCGAGCACGCGGTGCGCAGCGGGCCGGGCGGCAAGCGCCGCTTCCACCAGCGTTTCGGAATCCGCCCGCGGGATCAGCACGTCGGGCGTCACCGCTAGGTCCAGGCTCCAGAACTCCGCATGGCCCATGATGTAGGCAACCGGCTCGCTCGCCCGTCGCCGCGCGAACAGCGGCTCGAACGCGGGCGGCGCGGGATCGCGCATGTGGCGCAGCAGCAGGTCCGACCGCGATACGCCCAGCGCGTGGGCCATCAGCAGTTCCACGTCGAGCCGCGCGGTCGATGCGCCCGGCCCCAGCGCCGCGGCGGCATCGCGCAGCCGCTCGGCCACGGTCATGCGTCCATCGCCGCCAGCCGCTTGGCCTGGTCCTCGGCGGTCAGCGCGTCGATCAGCTCGCCCAGCCCCGGCCCTTCGAGAATCTCGGGCAGGCGGTGCAGCGTCAGGTTGATGCGGTGGTCGGTCACGCGCCCTTGCGGGAAGTTGTAAGTGCGGATGCGTTCGGAGCGGTCACCCGATCCCACCATGGCCTTGCGCGCTTCGGCCTCCTCGCCCTGCGCGGCTTCGCGCTGCGCCTCGAACAGGCGGGCGCGCAGGACCTGCATCGCCTTGTCCTTGTTCTTGTGCTGGCTGCGCCCGTCCTGACAGGTGACGACCGTGCCGGTGGGCAGGTGGGTGATGCGCACCGCCGAATCGGTGGTGTTCACATGCTGCCCGCCCGCACCGCTGGCGCGATAGACATCGATCTTGAGATCCTTGTCCTCGATGCGGATGTCCACCTCGTCAGGTTCGGGCAAGACGGCAACGGTCGCGGCGGAAGTATGGATGCGCCCGCCCGATTCGGTTACCGGCACGCGCTGCACGCGGTGGACGCCGCTTTCGAACTTCAGCCTGGCGAAGACGCCGCTGCCGGTGACGTTGGCAACGACTTCCTTGTAGCCGCCCAGATCGTTGGCGTTGACCGAGACGACTTCCACCCGCCAGCCCTGCTCGGCGGCGTACTTTTCGTACATGCGGAACAGGTCTGCGGCGAAAAGCGCGGCCTCGTCCCCGCCGGTGCCGGCGCGGATTTCGAGCATGGCGGGGCGGCTGTCCGCCGCATCGCGCGGCAGCATGGCGATGGCCAGGCGATGCTCGGCCTCGGGCAGGTCGGCGCGCAACCGGGCCAGCTCTTCCTCCGCCAGCTCACGCATGTCGGGGTCCGGCTCGTCCAGTGCCGACAGGCTGGCCAGCTCGCCGCGCATCGCGCCGACGGCAGCGGCGGCCCGCGCCACCGGCTCCAGCTCGGCATAGTCACGGCTGGCGGCGATGAACTCCGCGCCCTCAAGTGTCCCCGAAGCCAGCCGCGCCTCCAGCTCCGCGAACCGCGCGCCGATCTGGGCAAGGCGGGTGTCGGAGATGCTCATGCGGCGCGCCTCGCAATCACGGTGGCCACCAGCGTCATCCCGGGCTTGACCCGGGATCCCGGTCCCCAGCCACAAACCACGCGAATGCAATCGAGACCCCGGGTCAAGCCCGGGGTGACGAAGATATGATTTTCCAACAACTTCATCATTCTGCAGTTGTTGGGAAATCAAAGGCATCAAGCAGCGCTTGAACCCTGCCCAGCTCGACGACCCCAGGATTGAGCACGCGATGGCTTCGTCCAGCGACACCATCGCGAATATCAAGCGAAACGATTTCGGCCGGATTTAACTTCTTCGCACGGTCAAAGCGTTTGCGAGGGCTTCCTGTCACGAGCAGCTCAGTAGCAAGTCCAGCGCGACGAAAGTGCGCAGCCAGGCTGGCGGCTTCAATGTCCCGATCTCCATTTTCCGATACAACCGCGACCGCGGGCAAATCGGCAGCCATCCCGCCCGCATCCCCCACCAGCATCGCCAGCCGCTCGACGCCCGCCGCCCAGCCGACGGCCGGGGTGTGCGGCCCGCCCAGCGTCTCGATCAGCCCGTCATAGCGGCCGCCGCCCAGCACGGTGCCCTGCGCGCCCAGCCGGTCGGTGACGAATTCGAACGCGGTGTGGCGGTAATAGTCCAGCCCGCGCACCAGCGCCGGCGCGCGCGTCCAGGCGACGCCCGCCGCGTCCAGCCCGGCGGTCACCTTGCCGAAGAAGTCCTGTGCTTCGGCCCCGAGGAACGCATCGATCTTCGGCGCGTCCGCGACGAAGACCTTGTCGCGCGGGTCCTTGCTGTCGAGGATGCGCAGGGGGTTCTTTTCCAGCCGCTCCTGCGAATCCTCGCTCAGCTCGCCCTTCACGGCGCGGAAGTATTCGATCAGCGCGGCGCGCCACGCCTCGCGGCTTTCCGCATCGCCCAGCGTGTTGAGCTGCAGCGTCACCCCATCGGCGATGCCCAGTTCCTTCAGCAGCTGGTCCGCCATCACCAGCAGTTCCACGTCCGCCTGCGGCTCGGCCGCGCCGATCACTTCGGCGTCGAGCTGGTGGAACTGGCGGTAGCGGCCCTTCTGCGGCCGTTCGTAACGGAACAGCGGCCCGTGCGTCGCCACCTTGACCGGGGCATATTGCTGCCAGCCGTTGGTCAGGTAGGCGCGGGCGAGGCCGGCGGTGAATTCCGGGCGCAGCGTCAGCGATTCCCCGCCGCGATCCTCGAAGCTGTACATTTCCTTGGACACGACATCGGTCGTCTCGCCCAGCGAGCGGCTGAACACGGCGGTCTTTTCGAACACCGGCATTTCCGCGCGGCGGAAGCGGTACAGCTTGCGCACGCGTTCGAAGGTCTCGACCACGAAGGCGAAGGCTTCGGCGTCGGCACCGAAAATGTCCTGCGTGCCGCGAATGGCCTGGGGCGTCTGAATCTGGCTCATGGCCCGCGCGATTAGCCGCATTGTGGTCCCACGAAAAGGGCACTCGGCAATGGTTGCGGACGGAACCGGTTCGCGCCATGAAGGCGCCATGGCAAAATCCTTCAAGACCCCGGCCCTTCTCGCCGCGCTTCTCGTCACCGCTTCCGCCCTTCCGGCCCATGCCCAGGTCCAGCCGGCCACCAACACGAAGCCGATGGCGGTGCCCATCGTGCGCCAGGTGCCCGATCCCGAGGACAAGCCGTTTCCCGGCACCATCCGGCTCGACATCGACGCCACCGACGTGACGCGCGGAGCCTACCGCGTGACCGAGACGATCCCGGTTCCCCCCGGCGCGACGCGGCTGACGCTGCTCTACCCGCAATGGCTGCCCGGCAACCACGGCCCGCGCGGGCCGCTGTCCGAACTCGCCGACGTGCGCTTCACCGCCGGCGGCAAGGTGCTGACGTGGACGCGCGATCCGGTCGAGGTCTATGCCTTCCATGTCGACGTGCCGGCCGGCACGCCCGCGATCGAGGCGCGGATGGTCCACACCTCGCCCTTGCGCGATTCCGAGGGCCGCGTGACCATGACGCGCGAAATGCTGAACCTGCAGTGGGAGAAGATGTCGCTCTATCCCGCCGGGCACTATGTCCGCCAGATCCGGGTGCAGCCCACCGTCGCCGTGCCCGAAGGCTGGACGGTGTTCACCGCGCTTGATGGCAAGAAGCAGGCCGGCAACCGCGTGAGCTGGGACGTCACCGATTACGAGACGCTGGTCGATTCCCCGATCTTCGCCGGCCTTCATGCCCAGCGCTTCTTCCTCGGCAATTCGGTCTGGCTCGATGCCATTGCCGACAAGCCCGAGCTGCTGGCGATAAAGCCCGAAAACCTCGCCACCTACCGCGCGCTGGTGGACGAGGGGCTGGCGCTCTACGGCGCGAAGCATTTCGATCACTACGACCTGCTGCTGGCGCTGACCGACCGCATGGGCGGGATCGGGCTGGAGCACCACCGGTCGAGCGAGAACCAGTACGAGCCGCGCACCTGGATCGACTGGGCTGCGAACGACTGGGACCGCAACGTCATCCCGCACGAATTCTCGCACAGCTGGGACGGCAAGTTCCGCCGCCCGGCCAAGCTGTGGACGCCCGATTACCGCCAGCCGATGCAGGACAACCTGCTGTGGGTCTATGAAGGGCAGGACCAGTTCTGGGGCTATGTGCTGGCCGCGCGGTCGGGCGTGCAGACCAAGGATACCGTGCTGGGCATGCTGGCCAACAACGCCGGCCTGTTCACCCAGTATCCGGGCCGCGAATGGCGTTCGGTGGAGGACACCACGCACGATCCCGTCTTCGCCGCGCGCAAGCCCAAGCCGTTCAGTTCGCTGGCCCGCAACGAGGAGTACTACACCGAAGGCGCGCTGGTCTGGCTGGAAGCGGACCAGATCATCCGGCAGGGCACCGCCGGCAAGAAGGGGCTCGACGATTTCGCCAGGGCCTTCTTCGGCATCCGCGATGGCGATTGGGGCGTGGTGCCCTACGAGTTCGAGGACGTGGTTTCCACGCTCAACGGCGTGTTCCCCTATGACTGGGCCAGCTTCCTCAAGACCCGCATCCAGACGCCCGGCCAGCCCGCGCCGCTCGGCGGGATCGAGCGCGGCGGCTACAAGCTGGTGTGGAAGGCCGAACCGAACCCGTTCGACAAGGCCCGCGCGGCGGACAGCAAGGCGCTTTCGCTCTACCATTCGATCGGCGTGACGATCGACAAGGACGGCAAGGTCACCTCCTGCCGCTGGGATAGCGCCGCGTTCAAGGCCGGCGTGGTCAGCGGCGTGCAGATCGTCGCGGTCAACGGGCTGACCTACGATCAGGATACGCTGAAGCAGGCGATCACCGCCGCCAAGACCGACGCCGCCGGCGGCGCCAAGCCGCTGGACCTGACGATCCGGCGCGACGACCGCGTCACCACGGTGTCGATCGATTACCATGACGGGCTGCGCTGGCCCTGGCTGGAACGCGCCGCGCCGGGCACCGCGCCCACCGGGCTGGACATCCTGCTCTCGCCCAAGCGAACGACGCGCTAGCGCCATGGTTTCGGGAACGGGAACACGGTGGGCGCTCGGCCAGCGGTTCGCTCCGGCGCGCTTCGTCCTGTTCCTGATCCTGAGCGTGGCGGGCTTCGCCGGCTGGCGCAATCTGTTCGGCGGGCACGGCATGGCCGATTCGCTGGCGATGGGCTTCGATTTCGGCGCCACCGCCTTCCTAGTCTCGCTGTGGCCGCTGCTGCGCGAATGCGATGCCGCCGCAATGCGCCGCCATTCGGAGGAAAACGACGCCAACAGGGTGGTGGTGCTGGCCATCACCACGGTGCTCACGCTGGTGGTGATGGCGGCGATCGCCGCCGAACTGCCCAGCGCCAGCGCGGGCAACCACATAGGGCTGGTCAAGCTGGTCGGCACGCTCGTGCTCACTTGGCTCTTCGCCAACATGGTCTATGCGCTGCACTACGCGCACCTCTACTACGTGCGCGGCGGCGATGACGGGAAGGACACCGGAGGCCTCGATTTTCCAGGCACGGACACGCCGGACTACTTCGATTTCGCCTATTTCGCCTTTACCCTGGGCATGACGTTCCAGACATCGGACACCGCGATCACCAGCCAGGCGATCCGGCGCATCGTCACGCTGCATTCGTTCGCCGCGTTCGTGTTCAACATCGGGGTGATCGCTTTCACCATCAACGCGCTGGGCGGCGGCCATTGAGCCGGCCGATCCGATCGATTTCCTGGCGATAAGTATTGTTGCGGCGCACAACGCGCGACGCTAGAGGCGGCTCCATCGTGTTCGAACCGGCCGCCGTTTCGGGGCCAAACCATAGGCAAACCATGCGCATCGACCTGATTCCGACTGGCGACAACCCGCCCGAGACTCTCAACGTCATCATCGAAGTGCCCACCGGCGGCGAACCCGTGAAGTACGAATTCGACAAGGCTTCGGGCGCGCTGTTCGTCGATCGCATCCTGCACACGCCGATGCGCTATCCGGCAAACTACGGCTTCGTGCCGCACACGCTTTCGCCCGACGGCGATCCGCTGGACGCGCTGGTGATCTCGCGTTCGCCCTTCATCCCCGGCTGCGTCGTGCGCGCCCGTCCCATCGCGGTGCTGAACCTGGAAGACGAAGCCGGCGGCGACGAGAAGCTGGTCTGCGTGCCCGACGACAAGACCTTCCCCTACTACTCCGACGTCGCCGAGAAGGACGACCTGCCCGGCATCGTCATGGAGCAGATCGAGCACTTCTTCACCCACTACAAGGATCTGGAAAAGAAGAAGTGGGTGCGCATCGGCACCTGGGGCGGCGCCGACGACGCCAAGCGCATCACGATCGAGGCGATCGAACGCGCCAAGGCTGCCAAGACCGCCAAGGTCGACTGACCCTTTGCGGACCGACCCGCCGCCTCACTCGGTGGGGCGGCTGGCGTCAAGCAGATCGCGGCCCTGCGCATTGCCCGCGCGCTCGCGATCGACCATCGTTGCGATATGATGCTCGGGCGCCACGCTCTCGGCGCCGGCGGCCTGGACCGGCGGCGCCTCGGCCTTTGGCGCCGCTTCGCCGGCATCCTGCTCCATGCGCACGTGATAGACCGTGTCCGGCAGCGCGAAGCCCTGCTCGCGCAGCGCGCGCCGCACCGCCTCGATCACCAGCGTCCGCGCCTTGCCGAAACCGGTCTGCGTCTGGTCCACCCAGCCGGTGAAGCGCAGGACCTGCGTCGCGCCGTCGATGCTGACCACTTCGGTTGACGGCTCCGGCGCCGGCAGCACGAAATCCTGCCCGCGCATCGCCTCCAGCGCCACCGCGCGCGCCGTCGCCGGATCGGCGGCCGGATCGATCCCCACCTCGAACGCAAAGCGCCGCGTCGGGTTCGTGGTGAAATTGACGATCACCGCCTTGAACACGGTGCTGTTGGGAATGCGCAGGTGGTTGCCATCCAACGTCATCAGCACGGTGGCGCGGCTGGTCAGGCGCACCACGCGGCCTTCCCACGAATCGATCTTCACATGGTCGTTGGCGCGGAAAGGCTGGCGGATCGAGAGCATCAGCGACGAAATGTAGTTATCGATGGTGTCCTTGACCGCAAAGCCCACCGCGATGCCGAACACCCCCGCGCCGCCCAGCACCGCGCCAAGCAGCGCCGTGGCTCCCACGATGTCGAGCGCCAGCACGATCCCCGCCACCACGAACGTGAAACGGATCGCGCTGGCGAGCAGTTCGGCCAGGAACGGATTGGGCGCGACGCGGTGCCACAGGTTCTTGCGGGCAGCGATCGCGTAACCGAGCATCCCGATCAGCACCGCCACCGCGATCGACACGCCGATCAGCGGCAGCGCTGCGACCAGCCCGGCGAACTTGCCGCGCGCGCCGCTCAGCGCCGGGTCGAGATTGCTGTCCACGGCCAGATTGCGGGTCACGCGGTTCTGCACGGTCACCACGCCGGCCACGCGCCCGGCGATCGCCTGCGCCTGGGCGATCGCGTTTTCGTCGGCCACCTGCCCGCTGAGCGTGACGACGCCGGAGGCCACGCGCACGTCGATCCCGTTGAGGCTTCCGATCTCGGCGAAGATGCCGCGGATGCGCGCGGCGATCTGCGCGTCGGCATCGGCCGAAACGGTGGAGGCGATCGCGCCGCCGGATGCGGAGGACGACGTGCTGGCGGAGGGCGATGCGCTCTGCGCGGCAACCGGCCCGGCCGGCATCATCGACGCGGCCAGCAGCGACAGGATCAGGAAAGGCAGGCGAAGGTGTGAAACGCTAGAAACGGCCATATGCGCCCAACAGCGCGCCGGTCGGGCAAAAGTTCCCCGCCGGCCCCGCCCCATGGCCCCGGTGGCCTCAATGCTGGCCTCAATCCCCGGCAATGCTGAGGCCGTCGATGCGCAGCGTCGGCACATCGATGCCGCGATGAATGTCGAGATCGTCCGCCGCAACCAGCGCCGCGAACATGTCGATCAGGTTGCCGGCCACGGTGAATTCGGCCACCGCCCCGGCGATCTCGCCATTGACGATGCGGAAGCCCGAAGCGCCCCGGCTGTAGTCGCCGGTCACGCCATTCACCCCCTGCCCGATCAACTCGGTCACATAGACGCCGTCGGCGATGTCCGCCATCAGCGCCTGCGGCGTGACCGTGCCGGGCTGGAGCACCACATTGCTGGCCGTGACGTGCGGCGGCCCCGAAGCCCCGCGCGACGCATGGCCGGTCGGCTCCGCGCCAAGCTGACGGGCCGAGGCCGAATCCATGAGCCATCCGGTCAGCCGCCCGGCCTCCACCAGCGCGCGCGGCGCGGTCGGCAGACCTTCGCCGTCGAACGGGCGCGAACGCAACCCGCGCGGCCGCAGCGGATCGTCGAGAATGGTGATGGCGGAGTCGAACAGCTGCGCGCCATCGCGATCAAGCAGAAAACTGGCGCACCGCGCGATCGCCGCGCCCGATATCGCGCCCAGCAGGTGCCCGACGAGTGATCCCCCGACGCGAGGATCGAACACCACCGGCATCGTTCCGCTCTTGAGCTTGCCGGGGTTGAGCCGCGCCACGGCGCGGTCTCCGGCGCGGCGGCCGATTTCGGCGGGGGGCAGCAGGTCGGCGGCATGGCGGCCGCTGCGCCAGCTGTAATCGCGCTGCATCGCGCCGCCTTCGCCGGCCACGACGGACGCCGACAACCCGTGGCTGGTCGCGGCATAGGCCCCGGAAAAGCCATGGCTGGTAGCGAGCGCGACCACGCCGCGCCCAGCGCTGGCGCCCGCGCCTTCGCTGTTGGTCACGCCCGCAACCGCGCGGGCGGCGTCTTCCGCCTCCTCGGCCGCGGCGCGCAGGTCCTGCGGCGAACGCTCGGCGGCGTCTTCCAGATCGAGGTCCGCGAACGGGCCTTTCGCCAGCCGGTCCCCCGGCGCGAGGCCCGCATACTTGTCCGCGGGAGCCGCCCGCGCCATCGCCACCGCGCGTGTCGCCAGTTCGTCGAGCGCGGCATCGCCGAGGTCGGTCGACCCGATCGAGGCAGAAGCGCCGCCGACAAACACGCGCAGGCCGATATGTTCGGACTCCGACCGCTCCACATCCTCCAGCGCGCCGAGCCGGACCTGCACCGATTCGCTGGCGTTGGCGAGATAGATCGCATCGCCCGCCTCCGCGCCGGCGCGCACGGCGCGTTCGATCAGCGCGTGGCAGCGCTCCTGGGCTACGGCGGGGGACAACATGGTTCGGCCTCTCGGATGGGGCGCGGAGGGGTGCCGCGCAAGCGATCAGGCCACGGCGTCTAGCCCGCCCGATTCACGACCGCAATCGCGGGCTTGCCGACCGGGCAAGGACGCTCTCTTCAGAACAGCGCGGCGATCAGCTTGAACAGGCCGGTCAACAGGAACGGCAGCCCGATAGCCAGCAGCCAGATCGAAACCTGATCCTTGCGGAACGCCACGCGCCGGTCCGGATCGGCGGCTGCGGCATCGCCGATATGCTCCCAGCGCCGTTCGAAGCGGCGGAACATAGGAATGATCGCCCCTACCAGCACCACCAGCGCCAGCATCGGCAATGCGGAAGCGCTGTCCCCCTCGATCGCCTGCATGGTCACGAAAATCTGCAGGCCGGTATAGACCAACAACGCATAGGCGACCGTGTCGCTCATCCGCTTGCGCCAATCCAGTTGGCCCCGACTGCGCCCGACGGAGAAGGCCTTGCCCATACATCCTTCCTTCTAGGTCCGTTTCCGGGAATAGATCACGCAATCCTGCGTGTTTCAAGGCCAAACGGGCATTTATCGCGCAGGGCATACCGCCGGAAGCGGCGACCATGCACAAATCCTGCCAGTTATGCCGGAAGCTCCCCCAAGTTGCGCGCGAGGGGTTTGATCGCGCGCCAGACCCGGCTATGGCGGGTCAGCGACCGGAAACGGCAGAACCGTAAACAGTTCAGGCGGAACCGCATACAGATGACAGCCCTTGCCGACACCACGCCCGCGGACAGCGGGCATACGCCGGGATCGGCCCCAGGATCGAACGACACCTCGCCTCCCTTGCCGCAGGGCGGACTGGAAGTGGTGTCGATCGCCAAGAGCTACGACAAGCGCGCGGTCCTGACCGATATATCGCTGTCCGTTGGCAAGGGCGAAGTGCTGGGCCTGCTCGGACCGAACGGCGCGGGCAAGACCACGTGCTTCTATTCGATCATGGGGCTGGTCCGCCCGGATTCGGGCCGCATCCTGCTGGATGGCGTGGATATCACCCGCCTGCCGATGTACCGCCGCGCGATCCTGGGCCTGGGCTATCTGCCGCAGGAAACCTCGATCTTCCGGGGCATGACGGTGGAACAGAACATCGCCACCGTGCTGGAACTGATCGAACCGGACAAGGCCACACGCATGGCCGAACTCGATCGCCTGCTGGACGAATTCGGCCTCACGCGGCTGCGCACCAGCCCGGCCATGGCGCTTTCGGGCGGTGAACGGCGCCGGTGCGAAATCGCCCGCGCGCTGGCCGCCAAGCCCTCGATCATCCTGCTCGACGAACCCTTCGCCGGGATCGATCCGCTATCGATCAGCGACATCCGCCATCTGGTCAAGGACCTCAAGCGGCGCGGCATCGGCGTGCTCATCACCGACCACAATGTCCGCGAAACGCTCGACATCGTGGACCGCGCCTGCATCATCTATGGCGGGCAGGTGCTGTTCGCGGGCAGCCCCGAAGCGCTGGTGGCCGATCCCAACGTGCGCCGCCTCTATCTGGGCGAGGGCTTTACGCTCTGATGCGCGGGGCGGGGGAACACTGAACGATGGCGCTGGGTCCGCGCCTCGACATACGGCAAACCCAGTCGCTGGTGATGACGCCGCAGCTCCAGCAGGCGATCAAGCTGCTGGCGCTGTCCAATCTCGAAGTGGAAACCTTCATCGGCGAGGCGCTGGACGCCAACCCCCTGCTCGAGATCGGCGAAGCGGCCGCGCCGCCCGATCCCTTGGACGGTCTGCCCGAGGAAGCCCGGCGTACCCAGCTTGAAACCTCCCCGGTCGACCAGCTCGTCAGCGAGGGCCGGGTGGAAGAGGATCGCCCGCTGGACATCGACGTCACCGCGCTCGATCGGGACCGCGATACCGGCGATCTCCCGGATTACGGCTCGGGAAGCGGGGCGGCCGGCGCGGCGGCGGGCGGCGAAGGCCCCGGCATCGACGAACGCGGCGATTTCGACGAGACGCTGGCGCAGCACCTCCATGCCCAGATCGGCGCGGCGACGTCCGACGCGCAGCTCCTGTTCGTCGCGCGCTGGCTGATCGACCAGATCGACGAGGCCGGCTACCTCACCATCACCCTGGCCGAAGCCGCCGCCGACCTCGGCGTGCCCCCCGCCACGGCGGAAGCGGCGCTGGCGCTGGTGCAATCGCTCGATCCCACGGGCGTCGGCGCGCGGTCGCTGGCCGAATGCCTGGCGCTGCAGGCGCGCGAGGCTGATCGCTACGATCCCTGCATGGCGCGGCTGATCGACAACCTCGACCTTGTCGCGCGCGGGGAGTTTTCCCGGATCAAGCGCATGTGCGGCGTGGACGACGAGGACTTCGCCGACATGCTGGCCGAGCTGCGCGGCTATGATCCCAAGCCCGGCTTGCGCTTCGGCGGCGGCGGTGCGGAAGCCGTGGTGCCGGACATCCTGATCCGCGCGGTGCCACGCAAGGACGGCTCGGTCGATTGGGACATCGCGCTCAACCAGGCCACGCTGCCGCGCCTGATCGTCAACCGCAGCTATTACGTGGAAATGCGCGGCGCCTGCGTCAGCAAGGAAGCGCGCGGCTGGCTGGGCGAAAAGCTGGCCGACGCCAACTGGCTGCTGAAAGCGCTGGACCAGCGGCAGAAGACGATCCTGAAAGTGGCGGCCGAGATCGTGAAGCAGCAGGACGGGTTCTTCCGCCACGGCGTCTCGCACCTGCGCCCGCTGACGCTGCGCGCGGTGGCGGAAGCCATCGCGATGCACGAATCGACCGTCAGCCGCGTGACCTCGAACAAGTACCTGCACTGCGATCGCGGCACGTTCGAGCTGAAGTACTTCTTCACCTCGGGCGTCGCTTCGGCCGATGGCGAAGGCGCGGTATCGGCCGAGGCGGTGAAGGCGGCGATCCGGCAACTGATCGACGCCGAGGATCCCAAGGCGATCCTGTCCGACGATGCGCTGGTCGATCTGCTGAAGCAGCGCGGCTTCGATCTCGCCCGCCGCACGGTCGCCAAGTATCGCGAGGCGATCGGGCTGGGCAGTTCGGTGCAGCGCCGCCGCCAGAAGGCGCTCGCCGGGGTGCGCTGAGCGGCTATTCCGCCGCTGCCATCCCCGCTCCCGCCAATCCGGCGTCCGGGCGCTCGGCCAGCATGTGCTGGATCATCTGCTGAAGATCCGCGTCATAGCGCGCCAGCACCAGCCGGTCCTCGGCCGTATCCCAGTGCGTCACCAGTTCGCGCCCGTTCCACCAGTGCAGCGCATAGGCTGGCGGATCGGCGACGATCAGGTTGCGCTGGTCGGGCACGTCGGGATCGATCGGCCGCAAGTCGAGCGCGACCTGCGGCGCGGTGGACGGGCAGGTCGCCACGATCACATGCTCCCACCGCGTCGCGCTGGCGCGATGGATGTGGCCACAGACCAGCCCTGTCACGTTGTCGCGCCCGCGCAGGCAGGTCGCCAGCCGCTCCACCCAGGGTTCGGCGGCGTCGGTGTTCATCCACGGAATGCCGGCCTCGATCGGGGGATGGTGCTGGACGATCAACGTGGGCTTGACCGTGTCCTCGTCCAGCCGCGCGGCAAGCCATGCCGCGCGCTCTTCGCAGAACGCGCCGCCGTGCCGCCCTTCTTCCAGCGTATCGAGCACGATCAGCCGCAGCACCGGGCTGTCGATCACGTATTGCAGGTAATCCCCGGCAAACGGCGCTTGGGGAAAGACCTCGCGAAACGTCGCGCGCTCGTCATGGTTGCCCAGCGCGAAGTGGACGGGAAACGGCAGCCCGGACAACGCCTCGCGCAGCCGTTCGTAGCTTTCCCGGTCGCCACGATCGACCAGATCCCCGGTGGCCAGCAGCAGATCGGGCCGCGGGTCCATCTCCAGCAAGGCCTGGACCGTGCGGTCCAGCCGCAGCCGGTTGAATTCGTCCGGCGTATCCGGCTCGAACCCCAGATGAATGTCCGTGATCTGTGCGATCAGCATCGCCCCGCGCCCCCCCAAGCCCGCTTACTTCAGGGATGCCGGCCCCCACCGCCGGGGCCGGTCGGCCACGGCGGTGTGAATCGGATCCTGCGGACGCTTCCTGTCCCGTTCGCCTTTCGGCTGCCACGGTGCGCCGCTGTCCATGTGATAGGAATGGCACATCGCGCAGCCGGAATCGACCGGGTCCTTGACCTTGGCCGAAGCCAGGTGTGCTCCCCCCTCGCCCACATGGCAGCTGCGGCAGCCGCCGGGGCCGTCCATGCCGGGGACGAGCAGGTCTGAAGCGTCGTTCGATTGCGGCGCGCGGGTGTGGCACGCCACGCAATCGGTCTTGCGGTGATCCTTGTGATCGAACCAGCCGGTGTTGTAGTAGCGCCCGTTCTGCGCCACCGGCTGGATCGCGAAGCCATCGGTGGCCGCCGTGCCACCGCGCGTCACGGTATGGCAGTCAAAGCACATGCCGCCCTTGGAGAAGACCTGCGCGATCGCCTGGTCGGCGCGGGTGGGATAGAACCGCACCGCGCGGGCATAGTCCGCCGCGCTGGCGCGCAGCGCCGCATCGCCGGGCACCCGCCGGGCAAGGCCCGAAAGGTTCGCCGGCCGCGCGGGCGCGGTGCCGCGATAGAACGCGCGCAGGTCGGCCACCACCATCGCCGGTTCGCCATGGCGCAGCGACCGGAACGTGCCGCCCACTTCGTCGAAGTTCAGCGAATGGCAGCTCTGGCAGGCTTCTTCCATCACCACTGGCTTGAACCGCGCGCCGCCCGAATCGGTCTTGTGGCAATCCTGGCAGCCCAGCGCCTCGCCGCTGGCGAAGCGGCCGGGGCGGCGGCGCACCATCTGCGCCACGCCGTTGACCTTCGACAGATGCTGGGCGTGCGTGAACTTGAGACCGTTCGGCTCGCGCAGGGTCGGGCTCCACACCGCGCGCTGCAGCAGCGGCTTCGCACCGTTCATGCCGACGATCACCGTCGGCCTGAACTGCGGGTGCGCCGTCCCGAAATCGGCGGCATCGGCGATCTTCGTGTCGGTCAAGCGCGTCTTCAGCCCATCATGGCAGTCGGTACAGAACTGCTGCCGGGTGGCCGGCATAGCACCGGCCCCCTCGTGTTCGGTGTGACAATCCACACAACGGCCGGCGGGACGGTTGAAAGCGGTCGCCACCGCGCGCTGGAAGGCGGCGAAGCCGTGCGGTTCGCCGCGCGCGCGCACCAGCCGCGCCGCGTCGGGGATATGCTGGTGCGCATCCTGCGTGTGGCAGGTGAGGCAGGCATTGTCGCGCACCGCCACGAACGCCTTGACGTGGCAGGCCTGGCAATCGTTCTCGAGATTCTTGTGCGCCAGGCTGAGATGGCCGGATGACCAGGCCTTGTCGGCGTGGAAGCCCGCGGGGCGGCGATCGTCCTTGTGCAGCGCCAGCGGCTTGTACGTGGCATAGCTCCAGATCGGAAAGGCCAGGAACGCCACCAGGATCAGAATGGCAAAGCTCCAGGCCGACATCCGCTTGCCCGGCAGCAGACCTTTCAGCGTATAGGCACTGCCGAGATCGACATCCTCGGCCGATTCCGAAACCGCTTCCACCCGCCGCACCGAAAAGACCGGTAATCCGGTGTCCGCGTCGCGCGAAAGCTGGATGCGATGGCCGCCGAAGCCCAGTTCGGCGCCGGTGGCGATGTCCAGTTCGCGCCGGTTGACGCTGCGGCCGTTGACGTCGAACGGCTGGTCGCCGATCGATTCGATCAGCAGCCGCTGGTCATCGATCCGCGTGACTCGCGCATGGCGCGGATCGACGGCAAGGTCCGGCAAGTGGATGCCGCAGGCCGCGTCGCGGCCGATGGTCAGTTCATCGCCGTCCACGCGGGAGCCGCGAACGATCTCCTCGCCGCTGGACTTGAGCGCGATCTGGCGGATCAGGAAGCTCATGGAGGCGCTCACCAGTAGAAGAAGACGCTGACGATATGCGCGGAAAGCGCGGCGAGCAGCGCGAAGGTGACGGGGACGTGGACGTAGAGCCAGGCCTGCAGCCAGGTCTTGAGGCGCAAGTGCTTGCGCAGCCGCCCCAGCATGGCCTCCTTGCGCGTAAGCAGCGCGTCCACCTTGTCCAGCGGATCATCGGCGGTGCGCGCGCGGTAGGCCCGCATCCGGCGCAGTTCCGCCGCCGCCGCGCGCGTGGCGTCGCGCGCGTAGCGCCCAGTCACGCGGTTCCAGAAGGAGCCCGCGAAGGGGTTCTCCTCCAGGCTGCTGTTGACCAGCGCCGCCGCCTGCGGATCGAGCGGCTGCGCCGCATCGTGAATCTGCCGGTCGAGCGACCGCAGCGCTTCCACCATCTGCTTCTCGGTGATCGCGCCTTCCTCGTCATAGCGGTTGTCCGACAGCGCGCTGGGCAGCGTGGCATAGACCCAGATGCCGAACAGGCCGGACAGGATCACCAGCATCATCAGCGCCCACGCCAGCGTGTGCACGTTCCAGCCGAAGTGGAAACCCGAATGCAGCGTGCCCACCACGATCAGGCACAGCCCGAGATAGACATGCGCCGAGGTCCATGCGCGCAGCGACCAGCGGCCCGGCGTGATCGCGCGCTTGCGCACGCCCAGCAGCGTCAGCCACAGGATCAGCAGCGCGCCCAGCGTGCCGAGCGTGTAGCCCAGCCAGCTCGATCCGAAATGCTGCCCCGGCAGCGGCACGAACACGTACAGCGCGATCAGCACCACCGCGAGCAGCGCGGATATCTTGAGCCACCGTCCGTTGCGATAACGCAGGAAGCCTTCGTGCGTGCTGGTCCGGTCGCGGCTGGTGCGCGGACGGCGAACCTTGCCGGCCTTTTCCGGCCCCTGGGCAACGCTTGCCATGGTCAGGCCTCCTCGTTCTCGAGCCGGGCGACGGTCAGGAACTCGTCGGGCGAGACGCGGATCGCCGCGCCGGTGGGGCAGGCCCGCACGCAGCTGGGGCCGCCGTCGATCCCGGCGCACATGTCGCACTTGATCGCCTTCTTGCGGTCGAGCAGTTCGTCCACCGCCGGATCGCCGGTGTACTTGGTGTGCTTCTTCGACCACTTGTAGGAAGGCTCGCCCGGCCCGGGGCCGCTGCCGAAGAACAGCCACGACCATAGCGAAGGCTTCTTCGGCGGCACTTTCTCCATGCGGATCACCCCATAGGGGCAATTGCGCTGGCAGTTGCCGCAACCGATGCAGGTATCGTTGATCGAGACCTCGCCATCCGGCCCGCGCTGGATCGCGTTGGGCGGGCAATCGGCCATGCAGTGCGGGTGCTCGCAGTGGCGGCAGCTGGTCGGCACGTGCAGGTGGGCAAAGCTGCGCCCCGCCTCGCGGTCCAGCCGCGACAGGCCGTCGTGACTGTCGGCGCAGGCCTTCTCGCAGTTGTCGCAGCCCACGCACAGCGTCTCGTCGATCAACAGCACGTCGGTCGCCTCGCCCAGCCCCTGGCTGACGAGGAACTTGGCCTGCTCCGAATAGAGATCGACCACGCCCGAAAAGCTGTCCTTGCGCGATTCGATGAAGGCGTTGGTCTTGCGGCGGCCTTCCATGTCCTTGCGCGCGCGCTCCAGCAGCGTCGGCTTCGCCGCCAGCACGCGGGCGAAGGCATCGCCATCGATGCGGATCACTTCGGACTTGATCGCCGCGCGTACCGTCGCGGTGCGCTGGCCGCCATCGATCAGCGCCATCTCGCCAACGTAGGAGCCGGCCGGAAGGTAGGACAGGAACACCGGCTTGCCGCCGACTTCCTTCTCCACGATCATCGATCCCACGCGGATGACGAAGACATCGCGATCCTCGTCGCCCTCGCTGATGATCGGCTTGCCCGCCGGCACCTGTTCGATCCGCGCGGTTTCCACCACTTCGCGGATATCGTCGGGCGTCAGCCCCGATCCGAACATCTGCAGGACCTGCCGCTCGGTGGAAATACGCTCGATCGCCCGCCGCGCGGTCGGCACCTGGCTTTGCAGCTTGAGCGCGGCGTTGCGGCTGATTTCGACGCAGATCGTATCCTCCGCCGCCACGATCGTCGCGCCGCGCCGACGGCCGGAAATGAGGCCTACCTCGCCGAAGATCGTGCCTGCGGGAATGGGCACGACCCGCGAGGGATCGTTCGGATCGATGCGGACGTGGACCGATCCCGAAGCGATCGCGAACAGCGAGGACCCCGGATCGTTCTTCTCGAAGATCACCTCGCCCCTGCGATAGGCGCGGGCATCGGAATCGAGCATGAATTCGCGCAGCTGCAGCGTGGTCATGCCTTCGAGGATGGTGATCCGCGTGCGCAGGAACTCCAGCCATTCGGTGACCGACCGGTTGCCCGGCAGATCGCGGAACCGCGCTTCCAGCAGCGGTTCGTCCGCCGGCTTCAGCGTGGTGTTGCCGTTGATGAACTCGATGACGTCATAGCCCTGGTTCATGCAGTGCTTGATCAGCGGATAGCCCGCCAGCGCGCCGATCACGAAGATGCCGGGCGCGGTCGATTCGAACTGCGGCGAAAGCGTGGGGAAGGCCAGCCGGTCGGCGCTGGCGAACGCGATGCCGCAGCCTTCGACGAAGGCGCGCGGCGGCGCCGAACCGATGCGCGCGATGATCCGGTCGCAGCGGATCTTTTCCTCGCCATCGCGCGTGGACAGGGTGATCCAGCCCGGTTCGACCGCCTTGGTCTCGGTTTCGTAGCGGATCGTCAGCCGGCCTGCCGCGTCGTCCTCGACCAGCGCCTTGGCGTTCGGCTCCTTGGCGGTGGGGAAGCTTTCGCGCACGTTGGTCGATTTGGGCGCGCGGTTGAGCACGGTGACGACATTGCCCTGCGCCGCATCCTCGACCAGGCCGCGCGCGTTCTCGATCCCCGCGTCGCCGGTGCCGATCACCACGACGTGCTCGTCGAGAATCGCGTAAGGGTCGTCGAGCTGGTAGGTCACGTGCGGCAGGTCCGCGCCGGGGCAGCGCAGCAGGTTGGGATTGCCCTGCGTGCCGATCGCCAGCACCACGTTTTCGGCCAGCACCGTCTCGCCGCTGGTCAGCTCGATCGCATAGGGCGGGGCATGGCGCTGCAGCTCGGTGGTGGTCGTGGACCCGTCCCGCGCGCGGGAAACGATCTGCTGCACCGAGCCGGGGATCGCTTCGCTCGTGCCGCGAATCGCCTTCACATCGGCGTTGTATTTCACATTCACGCCCAGCTCGGCGGTGCGGCGGTTCCACTTGTCGAGGATGTCCTCCTTCTTGCCGGCGTCGAACTCCTGGTCGGACCGCAGGATCAGCTGCGATGGCGTGGCCATCACGTGCTTGCCCTTCTGGTATTTGTAGATCGTGTCGGAGAGATGGCCCGATTTTTCGAGCAGCACATGGCTCAGCCCGAGCTGTGCCGCACGGCTGGCCGCGCTCATGCCCGCCGGGCCGGAGCCGATGATCGCAACTTTGTAGACTTCGCTCACCGGTGTGCGTCCCCCGCAACACGAAAGCGGACCTCTGCGGGTTCCTGCTTTCCATCAACCGATTTGCGACCCCAATTCGCGCGGACATTAGCGGATGAACCGGGCTTTGCCACCCGCAAATTCGCGGTGCCGCATACAAGGGGGGTGGACCGGGGTGGAGTGGGTTTGGGCAAGGACGCGCCGGCCGCTTCCGGGCCGCCGTAGCAAGGGCCGCCGCGCATCGCCTTGCAACATGGTGCGCGAGCGCGATATGCGGTTGCAGCGCAAGAACGCCGCAAGGAGATTTCGATGACCGAGGCCGAGCAGTCTCCTTCCGCAAGTCCCGCCCTCGAAAGCCCGGCTCCGCAGGCCGCGGGCGGGGCGGGCTGGTTGGGCAAGGTGCTGCTGGCGGGCGCTGCGGTCATGGCCATCGCCGCGGCGGGCGTCGCCATCTATCGCGGGCAGAAGCAGGAAGCCGCGGTAGTCGCGCCGGCGACGGCCGATGCCAGCCAGGCGCCTTCGGTCGACGATGTGATCGCCAAGCTGGAGGCCAAGCTGAAGGCCGATCCGGAAAACGCCGAAGGCTGGCGCATGCTGGGCTGGTCCTATTTCCAGACCGAACGCTATGCCGAAGCCGCGACCGCACTGAAGAAGGCGACCCGGCTCGATCCCGATCACGCCGAAACCTTCTCGTTCCTGGGCGAGGCGCTGGTGCTGGCAAGCGACAGCGAGGGGCGGATCCCCCCCGATGCGCAGGCCGCGTTCGACCGCGCGCTGCAACTCGATCCCAAGGATGCACGCGCACGGTATTTCAAGGCGGTGGCGATGGACCTTTCAGGCCAGCACCGCCGCGCGATCGACATGTGGTTCGACCTGCTGGCGGACACCCCGTCCGACGCGCCCTATGCCGACGATATCCGCGACGTGATCCGCAACGTGGGTCAGAAGTACAAGATCGACGTGGACAAGCGGCTGGCCGAAGCGCGCTTCGCGGCGCCGGCCGCCGGCATGGTTACCGATGGTGCGCAAAAGGCGGCCTCCGGCATTCCCGGCCCGACGGGCGATGAAATGAAAGCCGCCGCCGGTCTGCCCAAGGGCCAGCAGGAGGCGATGGTGCGCGGCATGGTCGACGGGCTGGAGGCAAAGCTCGCCCAGAACCCCGGCAATCCCGATGGGTGGATCATGCTGATGCGCAGCCGCATGCAGCTGGGCGAGCCGGGCAAGGCCGGCAAGGCGCTGCAGGATGGCCTGGCCGCGTTCCGCAACGATCAGGCGGCCAGCCGCCGGCTGCGCGAGGCCGCCGCCACTCTGGCCGTTCCCGGCGCCTGACCGCCGCCGGCGGTTTCCGCCATCCGGCCCCATCGTTTCCAGCGCCTGTTGAAAACCCGCGCGACTCGCCGCGATTGCGGCATTTACGCGAAATTAACCTTTAATGTTCATTGGTCCTATGGTTAATGTCGGACAAGAGCGTTTGACGAGGGATTAACGCTGCCATCCTGTTATGGCGAGAAGGGGCGGTTGTATGCGTGTGCTGCTGATCGAGGACGAGCCGACCACGGCCAAGGCAATCGAGCTGATGCTTTCGGCCGAAGGTTTCAACGTCTATTCAACCGATCTCGGGGAAGAAGGCCTCGATCTCGGCAAGCTCTATGATTACGATATCATCCTTCTGGACCTCAACCTGCCGGACATGCACGGTTACGATGTCCTCAAGAAGCTGCGCGTCGCCAAGGTGCAGACGCCGGTTCTCATACTCTCCGGCATTTCGGAAATGGATTCGAAGGTGCGCAGCTTCGGCTTCGGCGCCGACGACTACGTGACCAAGCCCTTCCACCGCGAGGAACTGATCGCCCGCATCCATGCGGTCGTGCGCCGTTCCAAGGGCCATTCGCAATCGGTCATCCGCACCGGCAAGCTCTCGGTCAACCTCGATGCCAAGACGGTCGAGGTCGATAACGCGCGCGTGCATCTGACCGGCAAGGAATACGCGATGCTCGAGCTGCTCTCGCTGCGCAAGGGCACCACGCTGACCAAGGAAATGTTCCTGAACCACCTTTACGGCGGGATGGACGAACCCGAACTCAAGATCATCGACGTGTTCATCTGCAAGCTGCGCAAGAAGCTGGCGCACGCCTGCGGTGGCGACAACTACATCGAAACCGTCTGGGGCCGCGGCTATGTGCTGCGCGATCCGGACGACAAGCTGGACGTCGAGGCCGCCTGATTTCCCGCCCTCATTTCCCGCAGCGTCTGTTCCTGACGAAAGCGGTCCGCTCCGGGGGGTGCGGGCCGCTTTTCGTTTGCGGGCGCTCCCTCCCCCCTCCCTGCTCCCCCCTCCCCAACGCATCGCCGGTCTGCTAGGCGCGCCGCTTTACCGACCAGCAGGCCCCGTTTCATGACCGCGCACAAGTCCGGCGATCCCACCACGCTAAACCGCCTCTACGGACGCGCCAAGGGCAAGCCCCTGCGCCAGGGCCAGCAGGCGCTGGTCGATACCCTGCTGCCGCAGATCGCCGTGCCGACGGACGGCCCGGTCACTGCCGAACGCCTGTTCGGGCACGATCGCCCGCTCCATTTCGAAATCGGCTTCGGCGGCGGCGAGCACATGGCCGCACGGGCCGACATGCTGCCCGATCACGGCTTCATCGGCGCCGAACCCTTCCTCAACGGCGTGGCGCAGGCGCTGACGCACCTTGACGGCGATGGCGGCCGGCACCCACCCATTCCCAACGTGCGCATCCATCACGGCGATGCGCTGGAGGTGCTGGCGCGCATTCCCGACGGCTCGCTCTCGTTTCTCTACCTGCTCCATCCCGATCCTTGGCCCAAGGCGCGCCATGCCAAGCGGCGGATGATGAACGACGGCCCGCTGCGCCTGTTCGCGGCCAAGCTGAAACCGGGCGGCGAATTCCGCTTCGGCACCGACCACGCCATCTACCTGCGCCATGCCCTGATGGTGATGCGCCGCCATCGCGATGCGTTCGAATGGCTGTGCGAAAAGCCGGCGCAGTTCCAGAAGCGCCCCGGCGGCTGGCCGGAAACGCGCTATGAGGCCAAGGCGCGCAACGTCTACGGCCACGAGGTCTGGTATTTCCGCTATCGCCGCCGTCAGGAAGGCTGAGGCGACAGGGTTAACCTCAAAATAACCAAGCATGGCGCATGATCCAGCATGCCGGTCCCCCCGGAGTCGCGGGGACACCAAGGCAGGAGCTGGTTCATGTCGAACGCCGACACCGCTACGCTGATCCTGACCGAGATGCGCGAATTCGCGAGCTTCTCGGCCGCCGAACAACGCTATATCCGGCGCAGTCTGGATGTCGGCCTCGGCCGGCAGGACGCGTTCCGCCTGTGGGCGCGCAGCGGCGAGGAAACCGCCTCGATCCGCGCGCAGTACGTGATCTATCAGGATCTCAAGACGCTGCGCACGGTCCTGCCCGAAGGGCCCGGTCCCGACGGCCTCGAAAGCTTCATGGGCAAGCTGATGCGCGTGACCGCGTTCGATCTGGGGCAGGAACGGCTCAGCTGCTTCTCGGCCTATCGCTTCCTCTACGAACGCCTGCTGGGCGCCGAAGTGCGGCCATGGCTGCCGGGCGCGTTCTGCGGCGCCGCAGCGCTGCCGCAGATCCGGCCGGAACGGCGCAAGGGCCTGCTCCAGTCGATCAGCGAAGCCGCCGCCACCGCGCCGGGCTGGTCGCCCCGCGCGCCGAAGTTCTATCCAGAATTCGTCGAACTCGAAGCCGCCTGATAACGGACTGCCTGAAAAACAGCCCCTTTACGCCTTGTAGAGTGCATCGATCCGCGTGCCGTACCGCTCGCGGATCTTGTGCCGCCGGATCTTGAGGCTGGGCGTCATCTCGCCGTTCTCGATGCTGAACGCCTCGTCCGCGAACGTGAACTGGCGGACTTTCTCGATCACCGACAAATCCCGGTTCACCCGGTCCACCGCGTCGCGAATCGCGTTGCGGAAGGCGGGCAGGCCCTGCAGCGTCGCCACGTCGAACTTCTCGTCCTGTTCGCGCGCCCATTCCACCGCCCATTCCGCATCGGGCACGATCAGGCCGACCAGATAGGGCCGCTTGTCGCCCGAAACCATCGCCTGCGCGATTTCGGGCTGGAGCGTCAGCATCCCTTCCACCTTCTGCGGAGAGACGTTGTCGCCCTTGTCGTTGACGATCATGTCCTTCTTGCGGTCGGTGATGACGATCCGGCCGTTGGCATCGAGATGGCCGATATCGCCGGTGTGCAGCCAGCCATCCTGGATCGCCCGCGCGGTTTCCGCCGGGTTGTGCCAGTAGCCGTGCATGACCAATTCGCCGCGCACGAGGATTTCGCCGTCCTCGGCAATGCGGACCTCCACGCCCTTCATCGGCGGGCCGACGGTGTCCATCTTGATGCCCGCCGCGGGGCGGTTGCACGATATCACCGGGCCGGCTTCGGTCTGGCCATAGCCCTGCAGCATGGTCAGGCCCATCGCCTCGAAGAACACCCCGACATCGGGATTGAGCGGCGCCCCGCCCGACACCATCGCCTTGATGCGGCCGCCGAAGCGCAGGCGGATCTTGGGGCGCAGGCTCTTTTCCAGCAGGAAATCCATCGGCCGGTCCAGCAGCCGGCCGCGGCCCTGCGCCTGGCGTTCGCCGATCGCCAGCGCCCGGCCCATCAGGTAGTTGGCCACGCGGCCCTGCTTTTCCACCTGCTTCATGATGCGCGTGCGCAGCACTTCGAACAGGCGCGGCACCACGACCATCAGCGTGGGACGCACTTCCTCGATATTGCTCGCCAGCTTTTCCAGCCCTTCGGCATAGAATATCTGCGCGCCCATGCCGATCGGCAGGTACTGGCCACCGGTGTGCTCGTAAGCATGGCTTAGCGGCAGGAACGACAGGAACACTTCCTCGTCCCAGCCGAAATCGTTGGCCAGGATATGCGCCGCGCCATCCACGTTGCACAGGATCGCGCCGTGGTGCTGCACCACCCCGCGCGGCGCGCCGCCGGTGCCGCTGGTATAGATGATGCAGGCAGTGTCCGCGCGCCCGATGCCGGCGATGCGCGCCTCCACCGCCGCGCGGGCCGCCGCCGCGTTCCCCGCCAGCAGCGCGTCCCAGTCGTGGAACGTCAGCGTGCCCGATTGCGCCTGCCGCAGCGGCTCGATGCCGATGACGTGTTCGGCGCAGGGCGCGCGCAGCGCCGCCGCCAGCAGCGGCCGCGCCAGCTTGGCGTTGGAAACGATGATCGCGCGCGCGCCGGAATTCTCCAGGATGTGCAGGTGATCGCGCTCGGTATTGGTGATGTAGGTCGGCACCGTGACCAGCCCGGCGGCCATGATCGCCAGATCGGCCAGGCACCATTCGGGCCGGTTTTCCGACACCAGCGCCACCCGGTCGCCATCCTTCAGGCCCAGCCCGCGCAGGGCCTCCGCCATCAGGCAGACCCGGTCCGCCGCCTCGCGCCAGGTGATCGCCCGCCACGCGCCATCGTGCTTGGCCGAGAGGAACGGCCCATCGCCCCGCGCGCGCGCGCGGTCGAAGAACATTGCGACCAGGTTCGGGAATTGTTCGAAATCGCTGAGCTGCACGTCCGGTCCTCTGCCCCACCCGCACGCCGGCTTTTGCTCCACCGTTCGCGCAGGGGAAAGTCCTAAAGAAGCTGCGCCGCTACGGCAACCTTGCGCGGGCGGACACGCCTATCGGAAAGCGTTCAGGGCGCCACCGCCGCGCCTTCGCTGCGCGGATCGGCCGCGCCACGCCAGCGATCGCCGACGCGTTCGATCGCGTTAGCCTTGAAGGAAGCCTCGCGCGCGATGACCTGCCGGTGGCCCAGCGCCATCAGCGCCGGGATCATCGCTTCCTGCGCGGAGCCCTTTTCCACGAACACCACGTCGCCGCCGGGCGCGAAGATCACCGGCAGCGCGATCGCCTCGCGCGCGGGCAGGCCCCAGTCGAGCACGCCGATGATCGCCTTGGCGACCTGCGCCGGGATCGTCGCCCCGCCGGCCGCGCCGATCGCCAGCCGCAGCTGGCCGTCGGGGCCGTAGATCAGCGTCGGCGCCATCGAACTGCGCGGCCGCTTGCCCGCTTCCACCCGGTTCGCGGTGGGCACGCCATCGCGATCGGGCACGATGTTGAAGTCGGTCAGCTCGTTGTTGAGATAATAGCCGCCGACCATCAGGCCCGAGCCGAACGGGCTTTCGATCGTGGAGGTATAGCTGGCGGCGTTGCCCCAGCGGTCCACCGCGACGAAATGGGTAGTGCCGTGCTCTTCCTGCGGGCGTGCGGGGGCGAAAGCGGTGCGGACTCCGGGCGGCGTCCCCGCCACGACCGACGGCAGCGTGCCCTTGTCCGAAATCAGCGCGGATCGTGTCGCCAGATAGGCGGGATCGGTCAGCCCGGCGACCGGCACGCTGACAAAATCGCTGTCCCCCAGGTAGCGGTCGCGATCGGCGTAGGCCAGCCGTTCGGATTCGGCGATCAGGTGCCAGGATACCGGGTTGTCCGGCCCCAGCGCCTTCAGATCGAAGCGTTCGAGCTGCTTGAGAATGGCATAGACCGTGGTCGCGCCCGAGGACGGCGGCCCCATCCCGCACACGCGGTAGCCACGGTAATCGCCGCATACCGGCGCGCGTCCCTTCGCCTGATAGCCGGCGAGGTCCGCCGTGGTCAGCGGCGCGGGATTGCGCGGCGCGGTGCCGACCTTGGCGGCCACGGTCCCGGCATTGTCGCCCGCATAGAAGCTGTCGGCCCCCTGCGCCGCGATTTTCTCCAGCGTTTCGGCCAGCGCCGGATTGCGGATCACCGTACCCGCGGGCAGCGGCTGCCCATCCGCCCCGTAGTAGATGGCGCGCGCCTGCGGATCGAGCGCGCCGGTCCGCGGGAAGCGGCTCAGCATCGCGTAAAGGCGCGGCGTCATGACGAAGCCATCGCGGGCCAGCCGGATCGCCGGCTGGAACAGCGCGCGCCACGCCAGCTTGCCGTGGTGGGCGTGCGCCAACGCGGCCAGGCGCAGGTTGCCCGGCACGCCCACGCTGCGCCCGCCCGGAATCGCCTCGATGATCGGCAGCGGTTGGCCGTTGACGTAGAACCACTGCGGGCCGGCGGCCTTGGGCGCGGTTTCGCGGCCGTCCACCGTCTCGACCTTGCCCGCCGCATCGCCCAGCACCAGGAAGCCGCCGCCCCCGATGCCCGAGCTTTGCGGTTCGACCACGGTCAGCGCCAGCATCGTGGCGATCGCGGCGTCGGTGGCGGTTCCGCCCAGCCGCAGCATGTCCACACCCGCTTCGGCCGCGCGCGGATCGGCGGCGGACACCAGCCCCTTCTCGCCCACCGGCACGCCATCCGCGGGAGCGGGCGCCGGCGCGGCCTGCGGGGTGGTGGAGGCCATCTGGCCCATCGGGGCGCAGGCGGACGTGAGCAGAAGCGCTGCAAGCAGCGCGCGACCGGGCATTTTCATCGATAGCATGGCCGCAAGGCTATTCGGTCCCGACGGCCTCCGCAATGCTCGTCATGCCTTCTTGCCGTACACGCTTCGCCAGGCCCGTCACGATCGCGCGCGCAAGGCCCGGTCCTTCGTAGACCATCGCGCTGTAGATCTGGACCAGGCTGGCGCCCGCACGGATGCGCTGCCACGCATCGTCGGCGCTGGCGATGCCGCCCACGCCGATCAGCGGAATGGCGCCGCCGCTCGCCTTGCGGAATTCGCGCAGGCGTTCCAGCGCCATCTGCCGCAGCGGCTCGCCCGAAAGCCCGCCCGTTTCTCCGGCATGGACCGATCGCAGCGAAGCGGGCCGCTCGATCGTGGTGTTCGACACGATCAGCGCATCGAGCCGCCTGTCCAGCGCAATGCGGCAGATCGCGTCGACATCGGCCCTCTGGAGATCGGGGGCAAGCTTCAGGAACACCGGCGTTGCCAGCGCGCCGCGCGCCTCGATCACCGCATCCAGCAATTCGGCCAGCGCGCCTTCGTCCTGCAACGCGCGCAGCCCGGGCGTGTTGGGCGAACTGATGTTGACCGTGAGATAGGTCGCCAGCGGCGCCATCGTCCGTGTCATCGCCGCATAGTCGGCGATGCGGTCGGCCGAATCCTTGTTGGCGCCGATGTTGACGCCCACGATCCCCGGCTTGCCCAGGCGGGCGCGCAACCGCGCGGCCACCGCATCCGCGCCGTTGTTGTTGAAGCCCATGCGGTTGATGACCGCCCGGTCCTCCACCAGCCGGAACAGCCGGGGCGCGGGGTTCCCCGCCTGCGGACGCGGCGTTACCGTGCCGATCTCGGTAAAGCCGAAACCCAGGCGCAGCACCGCGTCGGGCACTTGCGCGTTCTTGTCGAAACCGGGCGCCATGCCCACCGGGTTGGGAAAGACGATGCCCGCCACGCGCTGCGTCAGCGCGGGTTCGGGCGCCAGCCGCCGCGCCAGCGGCGCGGCGCCAAGCGCCATCAGGGTAAGCCGGTGGGCCTGTTCAGCCGGTATGCGAAACAGCAAGGGGCGCAGCAGTCGATAGAGCATGAAACGGGAAGTCCGCATCCGGATCGGGGAAGAAGTTCCGTCCTATTGCGTCTGCGGTGTCCCAAGCCAAGTGTGATTGCTGCCATCGTGCATCGATATTTCATATAACTAACGGCATTTTTTCAACCTGTTGCGCCGCCGCAACCGTTTTTGTCGAATCCGTACAATTACCGACTCGGCCAATCCCATAGACAAACCGTGCGACCCGAAGGGCTCGGTGCAGTGATGTATCGGGTTCTCGACTTTACGGCGGCCGATGCCCTTCGGGGTTCGGCCGCCTTTTTTTCGCTCTTTCCCGGTCACGCACCGCACTGATTTGCAACCGCCACCTCCGCGCCTTGCGCTTGTGGAGAGCCGCGCCTAGATAACCGGAACGATTCGGTCTGATTTGCAGCCCGCGTTCCCGGAGACTCCCAGGCGATGCGTCTTTCCAGCATGGCGGACTATGCCGTGGTCACGATGACCGCCGCCGCACGCCATTGCGGCGGGGCGCGGATCAGCGCGCAGCAACTGGCCGAGGAAACCGGCCTGCCCGCCCCTACCGTGCAGAAGCTGGTCAGCAAGCTTTCGGCCGCCGGCTTGCTGAAGTCGGTGCGCGGCGCGCGCGGCGGGCTGAAGCTGGCCCGCCCCGCAGCCGCGATCACGCTGGCCGATATCATCGAGGCGGTGGAAGGCCCGATCGCGCTGGCCCCGTGCAGCACGCCGGTCCGCCAGGACTGCACCTGCTCGCTCGAGAAGGATTGTACCGTCCGCCCGCACTGGCCCGTCGTCGACGCGGCGCTGCGCGGCGCGCTGTCGGCCGTCCCCCTTACCCAGTTTGCCCGCCCGATCGCGGCGGAGGCTACCGCATGACCGAAGAAACCCAGGTACAGGACACCCCAGAAAGGGACCAGGCTGCGCGCGACGCGGCGAAGAAGCTCGAAACCTACGAGTGGGGCTTCACGTCCGACATCGAGCAGGAATTCGCGCCCAAGGGCCTGTCCGAAGAGACCGTCCGCTTCATCTCCGCCAAGAAGCAGGAGCCGGAATGGATGCTCGAATGGCGGCTGCGCGCCTATCGCCACTGGCTGACGATGGAGACGCCGGACTGGGCAAAGCTCAACGTGCCGCCGATCGACTATCAGGACGCCTATTACTACGCCGCGCCCAAGAAGAAGGATGGGCCGAAATCGCTGGACGAGGTCGATCCCGAAATCCTGCGCGTCTATGAAAAGCTGGGCATTCCGCTGGAGGAGCAGAAAGTGCTCGCCGGCGTGGAAGGTGCGCGCAAGATCGCGGTCGACGCTGTGTTCGACAGCGTTTCGGTCGCCACCACATTCCGCAAGGAGCTGGAAGAGGCCGGCGTGATCTTCCGCTCGATCAGCGAGGCGATCCGCGAATACCCCGATCTGGTCAAGCGCTGGCTGGGCAAGGTCGTGCCGATGCACGACAACTACTTCGCCGCGCTCAACTGCGCGGTCTTTTCCGACGGCACCTTCGTCTACATCCCCGAAGGCGTGCGCTGCCCGATGGAGCTGTCCACCTATTTCCGCATCAACGCGGAGAATACCGGCCAGTTCGAACGCACGCTGATCGTGGCGGACAAGGGCGCCTACGTCTCGTACCTCGAAGGCTGCACCGCGCCCCAGCGCGACGAGAACCAGCTGCACGCCGCCGTGGTCGAACTGGTCGCGCTCGACGATGCCGAGATCAAGTATTCCACCGTCCAGAACTGGTATCCCGGCGATGCCCAGGGCAAGGGCGGCATCTACAACTTCGTGACCAAGCGCGCGCTGTGCCAGGGCGCGCGGTCCAAGGTTTCGTGGACGCAGGTGGAAACCGGATCGGCGATCACGTGGAAGTACCCGTCCTGCGTGCTCAACGGCGAGGATTCGGTCGGCGAGTTCTACTCGGTCGCCGTCACCAACAATTACCAGCAGGCCGATACCGGCACCAAGATGATCCACAACGGCAAGGGATCGCGCTCGACCATCGTGTCGAAGGGCATCTCTGCTGGAAAGAGCAACAACACCTATCGCGGTCTGGTGCGCGTGGCCCCGCAGGCCGATGGCGTGCGCAACTTCACCCAGTGCGATTCGCTGCTGCTCGGTGGTGAATGCGGCGCGCATACCGTGCCCTATATCGAGGTGCGCAACCCCGGCGCGACGATCGAGCACGAGGCGACCACCAGCAAGATCAGCGACGACCAGCTGTTCTACGCGATGCAGCGCGGGCTGGACCAGGAAAGCGCCGTGGCGCTGATCGTCAACGGCTTCGCGCGCGAGGTGCTGCAGCAACTGCCGATGGAATTCGCGGTGGAAGCGCAGAAGCTGCTGGGTATCAGCCTGGAAGGATCAGTCGGTTGAAGAAGACGCTTACCCTCAAGCCGGTCGAGGAGCGGGCCGACGCGCCCAAGCTCCAGAAAAAGGGGCGTGGCTGGAACATCGCCGAATCGCGGCTCGATACGCTGCATGATGCCGCGCGCGAGATGCGCCGGTCGCCCACCCCGGCGCAGGCCGCGCTGGCGGCGGAGCTGGCCAAGGCCGACCTCGGGCGGTACCGCTTCAAGCGCTATGCGGTGATCGGATCGGCCATCGTCGATTTCGCCTGCCAGCCGCTCAAGCTGGTGGTCGCGCTCGACGAAGGCACGAACCCGCCCGAGATCGAGCGCCGGCGCGACCGCAGCCTGGGCGAAGTGGGCATCAAGGTGATCCGCTATCCCGCCGCCGACGTGCTGGCCGATCCCGAAGGGGCCGCCCGCGCCGTGCTCGCCGAAATGAAGGCCCGCTGGCACGAACAGCGCGCCTCGTCCCGCCCGAACCAGAACCGTCACCGGCAAGGCGCCGCGCGCGGATACCAGAGATAAGCATGCTCCAGATCGATAACCTTTCCAACGAAATCGCCGGCAAGGCCATTCTCAAGGGCCTGTCGCTGACCGTGAACGCGGGCGAAATCCACGCGATCATGGGGCCAAACGGTGCGGGCAAGTCCACGCTGGCCTATACGCTGGGCGGACGACCCGGCTACGCGGTCACCGGCGGCTCGGTCGCGTTCGAAGGCGCCGACCTGCTGGCCATGGAGCCGCACGAGCGCGCCGCGGCGGGGCTGTTCCTGGGCTTCCAGTATCCGGTCGAGATTCCCGGCGTGTCCAACGTCCAGTTCCTGCGCGAGGCGCTGAACGCGCAGCGCAAGGGCCGGGGCGAAGCGCCGCTTTCGGGCGGGGAATTCCTGAAGCTCGCCAAGGAAAAGGCCGGCCTGCTGCGCATGGACATGGACATGCTCAAGCGCCCGGTGAACGTGGGCTTTTCGGGCGGCGAGAAGAAGCGCGCCGAGATGGTGCAGATGGGGATTCTCGATCCCCGGCTGGCGATTCTGGACGAAACCGATTCGGGCCTCGACATCGATGCCCTGCGCATCTGCGGCGAAGGCATCAACGCGATCATGCGCAAGCCGGACAAGGCGGTGCTGCTGATCACGCATTACCAGCGCCTGCTCGATTACGTGAAGCCGGACTTCGTGCACGTGCTGGCCGGCGGCCGCATCGTGAAGTCGGGCGGCCCCGAACTGGCGCTCGAACTCGAACAGCATGGTTACGAGGCGGTGGCGGCGTGAACGCGGCTGCCCTGCCCCTGCCCACCCGCAAGGACGAGGGCTATCGCTACGCCGATCTGGCCGCGCTGGAAACGGTGTGGCCGGCGGCGGTGCAAGTCGTCCGCGTGCCCGCCGGGAAAAGCGCCGCCCTGTCGCTCATCGCCGACGGCAACGGCCCGGAAGCGCGCGAGATCGCGATCACACTGGAAGACGGCGCGGTGTTCGACCTGCGCCTGCTCAACGCCGGGGCTGCCTATGGCCGCATCGGCGTGACCGTCACGCTGGGCAAGGGCGCGGACTTCACGCTGGGCGCTGCGCAGTTGGGCGGCGGCGCGCAGACGCTTGAAGTGGTGACCGAGGTGACACACGCCGAGCCCGACGCGCAGAGCCGCCAGATCGTGCGTTCGGTGCTGGGCGGCCATGCCACCGGCACCTATCTCGGCCGCGTCGCCGTGGCGCGCGGCGCGATTGGCACCGATGCCGAGCAATCGGTCCGCGCCATGCTGCTCGACCGGACGGCGACCGCCAACGCACGCCCGGAACTCGAAATCTTCGCCGACGACGTGAAATGCGCGCACGGCTGCGCGGTGGGCGAGCTTGACGCGCAGGGCCTGTTCTACCTGCAATCGCGCGGGCTTCCCCCGGCGGACGCGAAGAAGCTGATGCTGCAGGCGTTCATCGCCGAAGCCTTCGTCGGCGCGGCCGACGAGGACGCGCTGACGCAAGCCGCGCTCAAGGCGCTGGAGGGGCTGCTGTGACGGGCGAGACTCATCTTTCTCCCCTCCCGCATGCGGGAGGGGTTGGGGGTGGGCCTGTCGCGGCGCTCACCCAGGATCAGCCCACCCCTGGCCCCTCCCGCAAGCGGGAGGGGGACATCTGGCCCGGCCTGCGCAATCCCGACGGCAGCCGCTGGCACTATCTCGATACCGCCGCCACCGCGCAGAAGCCGCAAGAGGTGATCGACGCGGTGACGCACGCGATGGGCGCGGACTACGCTACCGTCCACCGCGGGGTCTATACCCGTTCGGCCGACATGACGCTGGCGTTCGAAGCCGCGCGGCGCAAGGTCGCCGGTCTGCTGGGCGGGGACGAGGGCGAGATCGTGTTCACGCGAGGCGCGACCGAGGGGATCAACCTGGTCGCGCAGACCTGGGGGCAGGCCAATCTGAAGGCCGGCGACCGCATCCTGCTTTCGGTGCTGGAGCACCATTCCAACATCGTGCCCTGGCAATTGCTGCGCGAACGGACCGGCGTGGAAATTGACGTCTGCCCGCTGACGCCGGACGGGCGCATCGATCTGGAAGCGGCCGAACGCATCCTCACCCCCGCGCACAAGCTCGTGGCTTTCGCGCATGTGTCCAACGTGCTCGGTTCGATGCTTCCCGTGGAACAGGCGGTGAAGCTGGCCCATGCCGTCGGTGCCAAGATCCTGCTCGATGGCTGCCAGGCCGTCGCCCGCCTCGCCGTGGACGTGAAGGCGCTCGGCTGCGATTTCTACGTCTGCTCGGCACACAAGCTCTATGGGCCGACGGGCATCGGCGCGCTGTGGGCCAGGGCCGACATCCTCGATGCCATGCCGCCCTGGCAGGGCGGTGGCTCGATGATCGACCGGGTGACCTTCGCGAAAACGACCTATGCCCCCGCGCCGCAACGCTTCGAGGCGGGCACGCCCGCGATCGTCGAGGCGATCGGCTTCGGCGCGGCGGTGGATTTCGTGCAAGGCATCGGGCTGGACGCGATCCACGCCCACGAAGCCGCGCTGGTGGCGCGGGCGCGTGGCGAACTCTCGCGGCTCAATTCGGTCCGCCTGTTCGGCCCCGAGGACAGCGCCGGCATCGTCAGCTTCGCGCTGGAAGGTGTGCACCCGCACGACCTTGGTACGATCCTCGACGAGGAAGGCGTGGCGATCCGCGCAGGGCACCATTGCGCGCAGCCGCTGATGGACCATCTTGGCGTTCCCGCCACGGCCCGCGCCAGCTTCGGCATCTACAGCGATGACAGCGATATCGCCGCGCTGGTGCGCGGCATCGAACGGACGATGAGGATTTTCGGATGACGAACGGTGAGGAACCCAGGTTCACCGTGGAAGAAGTCGAAGACGTGGCCGCGCCGCGCCGCGCCCGCGTGGAAGACATTCCCGAACCGCCTGAAACGCCGGCCGAGAAGCTGGAGCGCAAGCGCGACTATCTCGAAGGCTTCCTGGCGGAAAAGCCGCAGGGAGTGAGCGCGGGCGAGCCGGGCGGCGAAACCTACGAAGCGGTGATCGACGCGCTGCGCGAAATCTTCGACCCAGAAATCCCGGTCAACATCTATGACCTGGGGCTGATCTACGGCGTGGACGTGACCGCCGATGGCCATGCCACCGTGACGATGACGCTGACCACGCCGCATTGCCCGGTCGCCGAATCGATGCCGGGCGAAGTGGAACTGCGCGTGGGCGCGGTGCCGGGCGTGCGCGACGCCGAGGTGAACCTCGTCTGGGACCCGCCGTGGGACCCGCAGAAGATGAGCGACGAAGCCAAGCTCGAACTGGGCATGCTGTGATGGCCACGGCGGCGACCACGCTTGCAGACGGCCTGACGGTGACGCGCGCCGACTATGGCAACGCGGCCGACGCCGATGCCGTGGTCACGCTGCTCGATGCCTATGCGCGCGATCCGATGGGCGGCGGCGCGCCGCTGGCCGACGACGTGAAGGCGCGGCTGGTCGATGGCCTCGCCGGCCATCCCGGCGCCTTTTCGCTGATCGCGCGGATCGATGGCCAGCCGGTGGGTCTCAGCAACTGCTTCACCGGCTATTCCACCTTCGCGGCGCGCCCGCTGGTCAACATTCACGACATGGTCGTGCTGCCCGGCCATCGCGGCCACGGCATCGCCCGCGCCATGTTCGCCGCCATCGAGGACGAGGCGCGCGCGATCGGTGCATGCAAGGTCACGCTCGAAGTGCTGAGCGGCAATGAACGCGCCAAGGCGGTCTATGCCGCGCTTGGCTATGGCGATTACACGCTCGATCCCCAGGCCGGACATGCCCTGTTCTGGCAGAAGAGGCTGACATGACGACAACCACGACCACCCGCCGCCCCCGGCCCGCCGCCGTCCTGCTGACGCCGTCGGCCGAAGCGCGGATCGCCACGCTGATGCAGGCGGCGCCCGATGGCGCGATCGGGGTGAAACTTTCGACCCCGCGCCGGGGCTGCTCGGGCCTTGCCTATTCGGTGGACTACGTCAACGAGGCCAGCGGCTTCGACGAACGGATCGAAACGCCCGGCGGCACGTTCTTCATCGATGGTGCATCGGTGCTCTACCTCGTCGGCAGCACGATGGACTGGGTGGAAGACGATTTCCAGGCGGGCTTCGTGTTCCAGAACCCCAATGCCAAGGGCACGTGCGGCTGCGGCGAAAGCTTCACGATCTGATCTTTTTCGCGGAGCCGGTGCTGCCGGTTCCGGTCATTACCACCAGCGCCACAGGCCGGCGGGAATGCCCGACAGCCGCAGGTGCAGCCAGGTCACCCCGATCCACGCGGCAAGGCCTGCCAGCCAGAACCAGCCCAGATCGGCCAGCCGCCCCACATGCGGCCAGTACGCGGTACGGCCGCACCAGGCGCGCCAGGCATCGGCGTGCAGCGCCAGCTTCTTGCGATCCTGCATATGCGCGCCGACCAGCGCCAGCACCGCGATCGCCCCCGCCAGCACGATAACCCGCGCGCTGGGCGCCACGATCACGTGGGCCACGGCCCACAGGGCAAAGCCCATCATCATCGGATGGCGCGTTACGCGGAACACGCCGCGCGCCTCGCGGGTCGCCAAGCCTGCCATCGACGCCTCGGGCATGGCCGGGTTGCCGATGAGCGAGGCCAGCAGCAGCGCCATCGCCAGCACGGTCAGCACGCTGGCCACCAGCCAGGGCGCGTCGGCCCATCCGTTCCACAGCAGCGGCCCCGGCGTCGCGGCGCGAAAGGCCACGATCACCCAGCCCAGCGTGGCGAAGGCGACCAGCGAATAGACCCCGGCAAAGCCCCGTTCCCCCAGCGCCCCGACCAGCGGCGCGCGCAAGGGGTGCGACAGGAGAAAATGGGTGCCGACAAACGCTGTCGACGCCGCCACGAGCATCACGACCGAAGCATCCATGTTCGTTCTCCCTCCCGCGCGGCGGTCCGCCGCGTCTATTGATAGGCCTTGGGCAAGCTCCCTTCCTGCGGGTGCCGATAGCGGTCGCGCAGCCGCGTCTGGTGATTGACCAGCGATTGGGCCACACCGTCCACATAAACCGCGACCACGCCGGACGTAACCTCCAGCGGATCGCCATCCCACACCACAACGTCCGCCGCCCGGCCGGGCTTCAGGCTGCCGAAGTGATCGCCTTCCCCGATGATCTCGGCCGGGACCGAGGTGATCGCCGCCAGCGCCTCGCCCCAGGTCAGCCCGGTGGCGCCCGGCACGCGCGCCACGCCCACGAGGTTGCCGGCATATTGCGGCGCATAGCGCGGCTGCTCGCCATCGTAGAAATTGCCGATGGCGACCTTGACCCCCGCCTTCTTCATCCGCCCGACGTTCGATTGGGTGGCGGCCAGCGTCTCGAACCGGCCAGGCAGGTCGGTCAGCGCGGTGGCGATCACCGGCACCTGCGCCGCAGCGAGTTCGCCCGCCACGCGCCAGCCTTCGGCCGCGCCGACCACGACCAGGCGCAGCGCCGGAAATTCCCGCTTCAGCGCCAGCGTGGCGCGAATGTCGGCGGCGCGATCGACATGCACGTAAAGCGGCTGCCGCCCGGTGACGACCGGCACCAGCGCCGCCGCATCGAAGCGCGTCAGCAGCGTGTCGGTCGCCTGCCCCTGCACGGACGAAACCATGCGCGGATCGCCGCCCGCCACGCCGGGGGCGGACAGCCCGGCGCGCCGATCCAGCTCGCGCGCCTCGCGCAGCGCGTTGCGCAGCAGCGCTTGCGCCGCCACGCGGCTGCCGCCGGCCAGGCTGGCCCCGCGCTCGCCCAGTTCGACATACTGGAACGCCCGCGCGCGCGTGACCGGATCGGCGGTCGCGGCCAGATCGATCACCGCGCCCTGGCCCGCGAAGATCGCGTTGCCGGCCACCGGCGCCACCGCCGCGCGGGTCACCCCGCCCGTGCGCGATACCGCCACCGGCGGTGCATCGGGGTCGATCGCCACCGAGACATCGAGCGCGGCGTTGAACACCGCCTTGTCGGCATCGTCGTCGTTGCTTTCCGAAACCGCGCCGACGTCGACCAGCCCCAGATCGGTCACCGCGATCACCAGCCCCGGCGTGACCCACTTGCCGCCGGCGTCGATCACCCGCACGCCCGCGGGCACGGCCACGCCGGCGCCCGCCGCCACGATCTTGCCGCCGCGCGCCACGACCACGCCGTTCTCGATCGGCGCGCTTCCGTCGCCCACCGCGACCCGCGCGTTGACGATCGCCCAATCCGCCGATGTCTGCATCCGGGCCTGCGTCTGGGCCAATGCCGGCATGGCCACCGTCGCGGCCAGCAGCGCCACCGCGCCGCGCCTGATCCTGCGCGCGATCATTTCACGTCTCCCTCGCCGGGCAGGCCCAGTTCGAAATCGGACACCGGCCGGCGCTTGGGATCGAGCGCGTCGTACAGCAGCGCCCCATCCACCCAGACCTTTTCCGGCCGGGCATAGACCGACAGCGGATTGCCGTTCCACAGCACCACGTCACCCATCTTGCCGGCGGCCAGGCTGCCGGTCTTCGCATCGATGCCCAGCGCCTTGGCGGGATTGAGCGTGAACCAGCGGACCACCTGCTCGTCGGGAATCGCGATGCCGATCCGCCGGCCATCGCCCTGCGCCTTGGCCGCTTCCTGATTCAGCCGCTGGATGCCGTAATCGTCGTCCGAATGGATGATCACGCAGACGCCGGCATCCTGCAGCAGCGCGGCGTTCTCGGGAATGCCGTCGAACGCTTCCATCTTGAAGCCCCACCAGTCCGCCCAGACCGCCGCGCAGATATCGTTCTGCTTCAGCAGATCGCCGATCTTGTAGGCTTCCACCGCGTGGTGGAACGCGCTGACCTTGTAGCCGAACTCCCGGGCCATATCGATCACGAAGGCCATCTCGTCCGCGCGGTAGCAATGGTTCTGCACCAGGATCTTGCCGGCCAGCACGTCGGCCAGCGTCTCCATGCCGAGATCGCGCTCCTCCAGCTTGCCGGCATCGCGCTTGCGCTTGTATTCGGCGGCCTTGATCCATGTCTGCCGATCGACCGCGAAGTTGCCCATGCGCGTCGAGGGCATCTGCCCCTTCGCGCCATAGACCCGCTTGGGATTCTCGCCGCAGGCCATCTTCATGCCATAGGGCGCATCGGGAAACTTCATGCCCTGCACCGTGCGCGATGGCACGTTCTTGAGCACGACCGAACGCCCGCCGATCAGGTTGGCCGATCCCGGCAGGATCTGCAGCGTGGTGACGCCGCCGTTGGCCAGCGCGCGCGAAAAGCCGGGGTCCTGCGGCCAGACGCTGTGTTCGGCCCAGACCTGCGGCGTGGTCGGGCTGGTCATCTCGTTGCCGTCCTGGTGGGCATCGACCCCGGGGCTGGGATAGACGCCCAGGTGGCTGTGAATGTCGATCACGCCCGGCGTCACGAACTTGCCCGTGCCATCGATCCGGCGATAGGTGGCCGGCACCGCCAGCGCGGCATCGCCGATCGCCTGGACCTTGCCGTCGGCGACCAGCACGGTGCCGTTGTCGATCCGCCCGCCGGCGCCGTCGAACACCGTCGCGCCGACGATGGCGACCGGCTCGCCCGGATAGGCGCGATAGGTGGAGGGGTAGGGATTTTCATTCCAGGCGGGCGCGGGCGCGGTCTTCTCGTCCTTCGATTTCGCCAGCCCGGCGCTCGTGCCCAAGGGCAATGCCAGCGCCAGCGCGAGGCCTGCCAGGGCGTGCCCCGCCGTTCTTCCCATTCGCCGCATCATGCGTTTCCCCACCGTTTTCCCCACTGTCCCTTACTGCACCCCGTGCATCAGTCGCTTGAGCGGCACGGCCAGCAGCAGCAGGACCACGCCGATGACAGCCGAAACTTCGCCGATGGTCTGGAACACACCGACATAGGTCTCAAGGCTGACTTTGAGATTGGTCACCTCGCCGCCCACCGTCTCGACACTGGCGAACTGCGCGACAACACCCGCAACATACTGCGCGACCGCGATGGAAAGATACCAGGTTCCCATCATCATGCCCACGATACGCGCGATCGAAAGCTTGGTGACCATCGATAGGCCCACTGGCGAAATGCACAGTTCCGCCATCGAATGGATCAGGTAGAGCCCGGCGAGCCACCACAGCCCGACCTTGAAGTTGCCATCGGCAAACTGCGCGCCCCAGACCAGGACCAGAAAACCCAGGCCCACGCCGATCAGCGCTATGCCGAACTTGACCGGAATGCCCGGTTCCAGTCCGCGCCGGGAAAGGGCTCCCCACATCATCGAGAACAGCGGCGCGAGCGCCACGATGAAGAAGGCATTGAAGAACTGCGTCTGCCCGGCGGTGATCGAGAACAGGCCGAATACGCTCATGTCAGTGTTGCGATCGGCAAACAACGTGAGCGAGGAGCCCGCCTGCTCGAACAGCGTCCAGAACACCGTGTTGAAAGTGATGAGCACCATGGCCGCAACCATCATCTGGAACTCGCGCGCATCGCCGTTGCGCCACGACCAGAACAGGATGCCGGGCACGGCGACGAGAAACGTGCCGAACATGATTTTGCCCATGATCGGCAGGCTGGCGATATAGCCCAGCAGGCCGGCGCTTTCGGGCGGCTTCACATAGGCCATGAGATTGGCGAACAGCAGATATGCCAGCGGCACCGCCGCCAGCGCGCCGATATAGACCAGGGCATCGCGCGACGGGTCGGCGTCCGCCGGCCGTTCGCCGAAGCCATCGAGCTTGCCGCCATCGAACTGGAACAGCAGCCACGCGACTCCCATGCCGGCCGCGGCGAGCGCAAAGCCCGCCCACCAGCCCAGCCCACCCCATGAGCCCATGCCGACGGCCAGCAGCGGGCACAGGATCTGCGAGAACAGCGAGCCGAGGTTGATGCCCATGTAGAAGATGGTGAAGCCGGCATCACGCCGCAGGTCGCCCTGCGCATAGAGTTCCCCCACGATGGTGGCGATATTGGGCTTGAAGAAGCCATTGCCGACCGTGACAAGCGCTAGACCGAGGATCAGGAAGAAGGTGAAGAGCGCGGAGCGTTCGCCGCCCGGTTCGAACTTGCCGGGAGCGATGCGGCGCGCCTCGCTGCCGTCGGCGCGCAACAGCGAGATCGACTTGTCTTCGTTGCCTTTGATCTGCAGCGCCGCGCCCTGATCGCTGACATACTGCTTGCGGGCATCGCCGGTCCCGGAAACCGTTACTTCATAGCGCTGCCCATCGATCAGCGCGAAGGGCTTCGCCGCGCCGCCGCTGCTGGAGAGGCACAGCACGACATAACCCAGGCTCATCAGGATCGCGCCGAACTTGACCGAGCGCTTGGAGCCGAGAAAGCGGTCGGCCATCAAGCCGCCAATCAACGGGGTGAGATAGACCAGCGCGGTGAAGCCGCCATAGATGCCGGTCGTCGTGGTATCACTGAACAGGAAATGCTGCGCGAGATAGAGCGTCAGCAGCGCGCGCATGCCGTAGTAGCCGAACCGCTCCATCGCCTCGGTCGTGAACAGGCGGGCGAGCTGGCGGGGATGGCCGAACCAGCTGGCATCCGCCGTACCGGAAACGGGCGGCGCCGCATCGTGTGAAACTGTCATCGGGGCAATGCTCTCCACAAACCGTCGGGACGCCGGCCGCGGCGCGGCGCCGGCGTCGTCCATGGCGCGCAAACTAGCGTCAAATGCCGGCAAGAGAAGAAACTAATCGCACGCGAAACCAGTTCGACACGATCATGCGGCCCGCAACCGGCCGCCTCCGCACGCGCCGCGCGCGAACCGGTGATGCGCGACATAATATTGCGCTGGAAAAGTGCACAGAACGCCCGCCGCATACCGTTTGCGTGCCAAGCTGTATTATGCCACTAGATCACCATGAGCATGGCCAGCCGCCCCGTCTACCTCAAGTTGCGCGACCAGATCGCCGCCGCCATTATCGAAGGCCGCTACCCGGATGGGGCCATGCTGCCGTCCGTCCGCGCGTTTGCCGCCGAGCAGGGCGCCAACCCGCTGACAGTGGCCAAGGCCTACCAGCAGTTCCAGGACGAAGGGCTCGTTCATGTGCAGCGCGGGATCGGCATGTTCGTCGCTCCGGGCGCGGCGCGAATCCTGCTCGAACGCGAACGGCAGGCCTTCCTGAGCGACGAATGGCCCCACATCGCCAGCCGAATCCGGCGGTTGGGGCTGGATGCGGACGCTTTATTGCATGAAAACGCCCCTGAATCGGTCAAATAGCACCATTTCGCAACGGTTCCCTCACAATCGATAGATTGTGCAGCAACGCGCTGTCTGGCAAAATCCCCGACCACGTCATCGATGGGGGTCGATATGACGCGGGAAAGCGGTTTCGCTTTCTTCTTGGGGATGCCGTCAGGCATCGGCGGAGGGTAGGTATGATCAGGTCTGAATTGCTGCAGGAACTGGGGCGGGAAAGCCCCGGTCTGCGTGCCGAGGAAATCGAGCGGGTCGTCGACGTGTTCTTCGACGAGATCGCCAAGCGCCTTGCCGAAGGCGGCCGGGTGGAGCTGCGCGGGTTCGGCGCCTTTTCCACGCGGGAACGGGAAGCCCGCAAGGGCCGCAATCCGCGCACCGGCGAAGCGGTGGACGTGCCGGACAAGCGCGTGCCCTATTTCAAGCCCGGCAAGGAAATGCGCCAGCGCCTTAACGCGGACTGACCCGGCCGGACCGGATGAAGCATGGTCCGGCGCGCGATCCAGCGACGCCGGACCGGCTTCCAGCAAACCCGCTCCTCCCGAACATAATCGGCGGACTGCATTGCGGCGGTGGTGTCGTTGTGCCAATCGCTCCATCACCCATTCGGCGGACGTGGCGGAATGGTAGACGCAGGGGACTTAAAATCCCTTGGGCATAGCCCGTGCGGGTTCGAGTCCCGCTGTCCGCACCATTTCCGAGATATTTCATCCGCCTAGGTAATTGTGCTGATGAAATAATCTGGGATCGAACGGCGTCATGGTAACCGCCCGGAAAGACTTTGCCCGCTATTGAACTCGTCGGTCAGGGCGCCTGTGCGCCCGGCGCGAATACCAACAGATAGCGTACAAGGGGACAGGGCTTGGCCCAGGAACACGATCTGCCGACGCCTCCGCGTCAGGACATGCAGACCCTGCCTGTCGGCGCCGAACTTCGCGCCGCCCCCCGCTTCACGCTGCTGATCCGTGCCGCCAAGCTGATCGCCGATGGCCGCGAATTCCTGTGCATCATCCGCGACGCTTCGGCCACCGGCCTCAAGGTTCGCCTGTTCACGCCGCTGCCCGAGCACAAATCGCTGATGGTCGAACTGGGCAGTGGCGAACGCTATCCGATCGAAGTGGTATGGGCCGCCGACGACCACGTTGGCGTGCGCTTTGTGGAAACCATCGACGTCGAGCGGCTGCTCCACGAGAACCAGGGCAACCACGCCAAGCGGCAGGTGCGGCTGCGCATCGCGCTTGAGGGTCTGCTCTATTCGGGCGGGGAAACAGTCCCGGTTTCGTTCGACAACATCTCGCAGCAGGGCGCGCGCATCGAAAGCGAGAAGTGGCTGCTCATCAACGAGCTGGTGCGGATCGAAACAAGCGCGCTGCCGCCGATCTACGCCAAGGTCCGCTGGCGCAATCACCCGCATTACGGCCTGCTGTTCGAGCAGACCTTCAAGCTCGATGAACTGGCGCGCATTTCCGCCACGCTGCAGCCGGCCCCGGACGCGCAGCAGGCGCCGGACAGCGGCGATTCGGCCAGCCGCGCGGGCTGAGAAATTCGCGCGGTGAACCCTCCCGTTTCGGAGGGGTCGTTAACCACCCCTTAGCCAATTTCCTTCATTTCCTGTGGCAGAGAAACCGCGTGGACGGGGAAATATGATGGTTAACGTAGGGTGCCCTTCGGTTGGTTCCAGCCAGCAATACGATGTCGATGTCGCGATCATCGGTGCCGGACCCGCCGGACTCACCGCCGGATATCTTCTTTCCAAGCAGGGCTACAGCGTGGCCGTGATCGAAAAGGACACGCGCTACGTCGGCGGCATCAGCCGCACCGTCGAACACGACGGCTATCGCTTCGACATTGGCGGGCACCGCTTCTTCTCGAAAAGCAAGCAGGTCGTCGACCTGTGGAACGAGATCCTGCCCGACGATTTCATCCAGCGCCCGCGCATGAGCCGCATCTACTACGAGGGCAAGTTCTACAGCTATCCGCTGCGTGCGTTCGAGGCGCTGTGGAACCTCGGCATCGTGCGCTCCACGCTGTGCATGGCCAGCTTCGCCAAGGCCAAGGCCTTCCCGAAAAAGATGGTCAAAAGCTTCGAGGACTGGACCACCAACCAGTTCGGCTGGAAGCTCTATTCGATCTTCTTCAAGACCTATACCGAGAAGGTCTGGGGCATGCCCTGTGACGAGATGAGCGCCGACTGGGCCGCCCAGCGCATCAAGGGCCTGTCGCTGGGCGCCGCGGTGCTTGATGGCCTCAAGCGCAGCCTGGGGCTGAACAAGCGGCCGAATGACGGCATGCAGACCAAGACCCTGCTGGAAACGTTCCGCTATCCGCGCCTCGGCCCCGGCATGATGTGGGAAGCCGCGCGCGACAAGGTGATCGCCGCCGGCAGCCATGTGCTGATGGGCCACGCGATGAAGCAGCTGGCCAGCGATGGCCAGGGTGGCTGGCGCCTTTCCGCCACCCGCATCGACGCCGATGGCACGGTGCAGGGCGAAACGCTGATCCGCGCCCGCCATGCGATCAGTTCCGCGCCGATGCGCGAACTGGCCACGCGCCTGCATCCGCTGCCTGCCACCACGCTGGAAGCCAACCGGCTGCGCTATCGCGATTTCCTCACCGTCGCCCTGAAGATCCGTTCGGAAGACCTGTTCCCCGACAACTGGATCTACATCCACGACAGCAAGGTGAAGGTCGGCCGCATCCAGAACTTCCGTTCGTGGTCGCCCGAGATGGTGCCGGACGAATCGGTCGCCTGCGTCGGCCTCGAATACTTCTGCTTCGAAGGCGACGACCTCTGGGCCGCGTCGGACGAGGCGCTGATCGCACTGGCGACGAAGGAAATGGCCATTCTTGGCCTTGTCCGCCCCGAACAGGTCATCGGCGGCGTGGTGGTGCGCCAGGAAAAGGCCTATCCGGTCTATGACGACGAATATGCCGCCAATGTCGCCGCGATGCGGGCCGAACTGGAAGCGGCCTATCCCACGCTGCACCTTGTGGGCCGCAACGGGATGCACCGTTACAACAACCAGGATCACGCGATGATGACCGCGATGCTCACGGTCGAAAACATCATCGCCGAACGCCGTGTCTATGACATCTGGTGCGTGAACGAGGACGCCGAATACCACGAGGCAGGCGACGAAGGCGAACAGCAGGCGCTGCCCGCCGGCCGCGCGCCGCTCAGCGAGGATCAGGCCGCCGCGCTCGCTTCGGTGCGCGATGTGCCGGAACGCATCCCCGCCACCGCGGAAGCACCCGTCTCGGGCAAGCCCGGCCGCCGCGCCGCCTGATCGCCCCGTCCTGACCGCCCCGTCCTGTTCGCCGCGCCCGCCTGAAGGATCGCCATCGATGACCGAGGTCGTGCTTCCGCTGTTCCATCGCCTGCGGCAGGCCACGCTGGTGCGTTACCTGCTGGCCAGCATCGGCGCGCTGGCGGTGGATATGGGATGTTTCCTGGCCCTGCTCGAAGCCGGCCTTCCCGCCATTGCGGCCTCGGCCATCGGCTATACCTTCGGCATCGCGGCCCACTGGCTGCTGTCCAGCCGCAAGGTTTTCGCGGACCAGGTGGCGATGGCTGGTCCCGCCCGCACGCGCCAAAAGGCCATGTTCGTCGTTTCCGCCCTGATCGGGCTGGGGCTGACGACGGTGATCGTCGGCGCGTTCACGGCGGTCGGGATCGATCCGCGCGTCGCCAAGGTTACCGCCATCGTCGCCAGCTTCGCCACCACGTGGCTCCTGCGCAAGCGGGTCGTCTTCCGGTGAACGGACCGGGTTTCAAAGCCGCCATCCCCGGCCGGGGCCTGTTACCGACCACGGGCGCGACCCGTGGCGGGACGACGGCCGGCGGCATATCCGGCTTCGGCTGGCCCACCGTGGTCCGTGCCGTGCTTGTATGGCTCGTGCTGTGCGTCATCCTGTTCACCGCCACGCGCACCGCGATCGCCACGACGCGCTTCGCCGATCCAGACGATGCGCTGCGGCTGCTGGAAGTGCGCGATCTGCTGGGCGGGCAAAACTGGTTCGACGTCCACCAGTATCGCGTCGCCGCGCCCGAAGGCGTGCCGATGCACTGGTCGCGGCTGGTCGATATACCGATTGCCGGCCTGATCCTGCTGCTGCGCCCGCTGGTGGGCGCCGCTGGAGCAGAGACGGTCGCACTGGTCGCCGTGCCGTTGCTGACGCTGCTCTGCGCGCTGCTGCTGATCGCGCGCCTCGCCGTGCGGCTGTTCGATCAGGAAGTGGCCGGCATCGCCTGCCTGGTCGGCGCGATCGCGAGCCCCGTGCTGTTCCAGTTCATGCCGATGCGCATCGATCACCACGGCTGGCAGATCGTGCTGGCGCTGGCGGCCTTCAACGGCCTGACCGCGCGCGATGCGCGGCGCGGGGGCACGGTGATCGGCCTCGCGCTGGCGGCGCAACTGGCGATCTCGATCGAGGGGTTGCCAGTCGCCGCGCTGTTCCTGGGCGTGTGCGCGCTGCGCGGCCTGCGCAATCCCGGCGAACGCCACGCCTGGCTGGCCCATGCCGCCACCGCGCTGGCGCTCGGCTCGATCGCCCTGTTCCTGGGCACGCGCGGCCTGCTCGACCCGATCAACCATTGCGATGCGATATCGCCGGTGTATCTCGCGGTGTTTGTCTGGGGCGCCATCGGCGCCAACGCGCTGCGCCTGGCCGCGCCGCGCCCGCTGGTGCTTCAGATCGGCGCGCTGGCGGTGATCGGCGCGGGCGCGCTCGGCCTGTTGCTGCTGGTCGCCCCGCAATGCGGCACCGGCGCGTTCGCGGAAATGGACCCTGTCGTCCGTAAATACTGGTACAGCGCGGTCAAGGAAGGCCTGCCGGTGTGGAACATGCCGCCGCTGAACGCGGTGACGATGATCTTCACCCCGCTGTTCGGCCTGCTGGCGACGGCATGGTACTGGCGCCGCGCCTCCTCCGCGCCGGAACGGCTGCTGTGGCTCGATCTCCTGCTCGTGCTGCTGGGCGCCTATGGCGTGGGCCTGCTGGTCGCGCGCGCTTCGGGCACCGCCTGCGTCTTTGCGGCCGTGCCGGTCGCCGCGCTGGTGCGCGATGGCATCACGGCCTTGCGTACACGCGGCGTTTCCGCGCGCATCGCGGGCTATGCCGCGGCCGCCGTGGTGCTGCTGCCCGCGCTGCCCGTGTTCCTGTGGAACGCGTGGAGCCCCGCCAGCCACGACAAGCCGGACACCGCCTTCCACGTCACCCGCTGCCAATACGCGCAGGCCGCCAGGGCGCTCGACAGGCTGCCCCCGACCGACCTGTTCGCGCCGCTCGACATTGGTCCCAATCTGCTGGTCTATTCACACCACCGCGTGATCGCCACCGGCCACCATCGCGGATCGGCGGCCATGCGCGACGTGATCGACGCCTTTATCGGCAGGCCCGAACAGGCGCACGCGATCGTCCGGCGCCGCCATGCGACGATGGTTGTGCTCTGTCCCGACATCAACGAGCCGCAGTATTACGCCGACGCCGCCCCGGACGGGCTCGCCGCGCGCCTGCTGAAGGGCAAGCCGCCCGCGTGGCTGCAACCGATCGATCCCGCGCCGGGTTCGCACCTGCGGTTCTGGCGCGTGGTGGATTGATCAGAGAACTGCGCGCGGACGGTGGCTTGAAAGAAGACGCCGGCCCGGTTTAGCCGCCGCCATCCAGCCGCTGCTGCGTCTGCGACCGATCGATCATCATCTTGTCGGACCGGCGCTGGGCTTCCCATTCGCTCTTCCGCATGCAGATACGCTTGGCTCGTATGCGCGAGCCCAGTTCCGGAACCTTCTGACACACCATCGGGTCCGTATCCGCGTCCGCGTTGGCTGGTGTGGCCGCGGCGGCTTGTGCGGTTATCGTCAGAACTGTCCCGGCAATGATGGTAAACAGCATTTCACACCCGTTCAAAATCCATCGTACCCGGCACGGGCAGCGATGAAGTGCTATGCCCCGATGATGTCACCTTTTTATGTCGAACGCCACCGTTAGCCGGTCGCCGGTGAGAAAGGGGCGTGTCGAATGCCACATCTGTGACGGAAACAGCATAAGTCGGCCCGGCACCGGCTTTATCACCTTGATGGGCGAAAGACCCAGCTTCAGAGATGCGGGAGCCTCGCCGAGAACAAGGCAGCCATCGTCCTCGGGCAAGGCTTCCGGCAGCGAGACGTAGAACACGCCGCTGATCCAGCCTTGCGGATGATGGTGGCTTTCATGGAACCCGGCGTCGCGCAAGCGGACGGACCAGCTGCCGGCGAAGCGGGGGTCATGTTCGCGTGATTGCGCCAGAACGGGATGGCGGGGATCGGAAGCCCCCAGCCCCCGCACGTGATCGGCGACCGCCGCGCGCACCTTTTCCCGCAAGGCCGAGATCCCGGAATCGATCCGCGCGAACAGGGGGCCGTCCGTCTGGGTGCCCTTGCGCACGGACTGGTTCATGAAGCGCCCCGCCCGCGCGTGCAGCATTTCCAGTTCGCGCTTCAGCGAATGCATCGCGGCGGCATCGCACGGCAGGTCATGCACCGTTATCAGGCCCGGCTGGCCTTCGAGCCATTCCGCCCTCGCATCGCCTGCCAGACGCCACGCGAGCGACGCGTAGGGCCAGAAGGCCTCCGCACCGGTCTTGTCCAGCCATGGTTCGATTTCCGCGCAGGCTTGCCCAACCTGCCCTGTCCGCAAGAGATGACGCGTGCGCCAGATGGCATGTTCGGGTTCCGTGCCCTGCCCCAGCGGCTCAAATACCGCCGCGGCGGAGCCGTGGTCACCCAGATCGTCCAGCAGCGCCGCCCGGCGCAACAGCAAGGTGGGTGTGGCGGCACACCGGGCCAGCGCCCGATCGACCGCGCCAAGCCCCTCCGCATATCGTTCCCCGTCGGAAAGCAGGTCGATGGCAAGCACGTGCAATACTTCCGCCCGCGGGTGAACGGTCAGCGCGCGGTCGATGCTGGCCAGGGCCGAATCCGCCCGGCCGACAAGCATGGCCAGCTGGGCGAACTGGCGGTGCCCGTCCACCCAGCCGGCATTGCCCGAAAGCAAAGTGCCAAGCTCGTCGAGCGCCCGGTCGCCCTCTCCTTCCGCCAGACGCGCCGACGCGAGGCCCAGGCGCAGGTCCGGATCGGAGGGCGCAAGCGCAATCGCCTGCTCGAACAGGCCCACGGCAGGCACCCCCGCTTCCAGCGAGACATGCGCGAGCGCGTGCGCCAGCCGCGCGTCCGAGGGCGCGATGCGGCGGGCGGCCTGCAGCGCTTCCAGCGCCTCCTCGCGCCGATCGAGTTCCCGTCGCAGCAAGCCCAGGAAATGCAAAACGCGGGCATCGCGCGGATGTTCGCGCGCATAGGCTGCCAGCACAGGCTCCACCTGCGCCTCCTGCCGGTTGTCGAGCGCGCGCGATGCCAGCGCCAGAAGATCATCGGCCTCGTGCCTTGAACCGCCGCTCATCGCCTCAGCCCTCACAGATCGGAGCGCCGCGGAGCATCGACCACCTCCGTCGCGATCACGGCACTGACAGCACTTTGCTCCAGCTCGGTCAAACCGGGATGCCAGACGTCGAAGATCAGCACGACGCGCAGCCGATCCGACGGATTCATCGCTTCGTGCTCGATCGTGTCGTCGAAGACGAAGGCTTCGCCTTCGCGCCAGAACCGCGTTTCCGCACCCACGCGGAACCAGCAACCGTCCGGCACGACCAGCGGCAGATGGCAGACGAGGCGCGCATTGTTCACGCCCACATGCGGGGGAATGGCCGTGTTGGGCGCCAGCAACGAAAACATCGCGTTGGGAGAAGCGCCGGCGATGTCCGGCTGCGACAGGCGCCCCAGCAGTTCCATCGTCACGGGGCATTGGCCGGCGTTTTGCGCGACAGCCTGTCCCTGGCGCAACAGGTGGATGGCCGTCCAGTCCCTGTTCCGGTTCAGGGGCCGCCATTGCGCCAGCGCTTCATGGTCCTGATACTGGATGTAAGGCAGCAGTTCGGACCGTTCCGATGCCATCGCCGTCCGCATTTCCTCGCGGATTGCGTCCGTTGCCGCCTCCAGATCCGAAAGCCACGGAAAATGTTCGCGCGGATGAAACTCCCGCTCCACAAGCCCGGGATAATGGAAATGGGTCGGTTCGCTGTGGAACACCTTCGTCTTGTGCAGGATGTTGTCGCGAAACCGGTTCATCCGCCAAAGGGTATCGCCGTCGGCGGCGGTCTCCTGCGCCCGGATGGCGTTGCGCATCATGTCTTCGCGCTGCCTTAGCCATGCGTCGCGGACCTTTTCCCCGGCCGTGACGACCGGCGTCAGAGTCGCTCCCAGATCGCCGGAGGGGCGCTGGGCCAAGGCTTCGTCCCAGGCCTGCCCGCAGTGGTCATCGCCCATTTGCTCCAGCAGGCTGGCGCGCAGGACCAGCGCCAGGAAATCCAGGGGCGCGAGCGCCAGCGCCTGTTGGACGGCGTCCAGCGCACGGCGCGGCTGACGCATGGCCCGGCGCAGACCGGCCAGTTGCAGCCAATGCGCCGGCGCGCCCCCGCCACCGGACAACGCTTGCTCCAGCACGCCGGCCCCGCCAGGCAGATCGCCCTGCCGGACAAGCGCATCGGCTTGCGCCAGAAGCCCGGGGTCCGGCGCAGCAGGCATCATGCGGATGCCGTCTCCGCCGAGGCCGGCCATTCGGGAATGCGCCCGTCGTCCAGCGAATAGCCGAACCGGTCGACCCACGGCCGGATCGTATCGAAGATCGGCGCCAGATGCCGCTCGTAACGCTTCCAGCGCCCCGCTGAGCGCTGGTACACCGGTTCGACCACTTGCGCATAACTGGCGGTCGACACCATGCCCCGCGCGCGCGCGGCCTCCCGGTGGTCGAGCCCCTCTTCCGGCCAGGCCAGGCCCAGCCAGTCGAACAGCGGACGCAGTTCGCGCGCCGTATCCTCTACCAGCCGTTCGTAAACCACCGTCCGCACAGGCAGGTCGAACAGCGCAAGCGTCCTCTCCCAGTGCGAGAAGGTGAGGTCATAGAGGCTGGCGGCATCCCGCAGATCGAGAAAGCTCGACATCGCGTTGTTGGTTCGGAAGTTCGTGAGGAAGCAGCTCAACAGCACATCGCACGGGTGGCGCATTGCAAGCACGAACCGCGCCTCGGGAAAAAGCCGGTGGATCGCCGCCGCCTGATTGGTATGGAGCGGCTGCTTGTCGACGATGACCATGCCCGGCGTCAGCCTGGTATGCGCGGCAACGCGTTCGAAGTAGCGCGCGCGCGCCGCCGCCAGTACCGCGGCGTCCGCCTGCGCCATACCGGCAAGCCCGCCCAGTTCCTGCTCGATTTCCACAATGAAGGGCTGCTCTTCCAGCACCACTGTCGTGGGGTCGGTCATCAGCATCGTATCAAGCAGCGTGGTGCCGGAACGCGGGAATCCGCCAAGGAAGATCGGCGCGGGATAATCACCGGGCTCGGGATCGAACGGCGTCCAGGTGCGGACCCAATCCGCCGTCAGGATCGCCGTGTTGGCGGCAACGCCGCCGCGGTATTTCGCCGCACGGCCGGTGGGATCGCTGGGATCGTCGCGCCAGAAGGCGTTCATTGCCTCGAACGCCTCGAACGCCTCGTCATAACGGCCCAGGCGGTCCAGCATCAGCCCGCGCAAATGCTCGCGCCAGGCGCCGGAAACGACATCGCCGGCACGCTCCAGCGCAACCAGCGCATCGTCGTTGCGGCCCGCGCGCTTCAGGCGCAGCGCGTCGATGAAATCGATGGGCGGACCGTCGATCCCCACCGCGATCGCGCGCGCGCGCAGCGGTTCCAGATCGGCCTCGCGATTGACGCGCTCGTATACCGAGGCAAGCCCTACATAAGCCGGCGCGTGTCCGTTATCGATTGCTATGGACGTTTCGTAGGCGCGTTCCGCATCCTCGTAGAGATTGATCCGGGCGGCCTCCAGCCCGAATTCGCTTTGCAGCGCCGCATCCTGCGGCGCACGACCGGCGGCATCGCGCAAGGCCTCGAACGCGGCGGTGTCATATCCGGCGCGCCGATAGAGGCCGTGCAGCGCCAGCAGCGGCGCGGGATCCTCAGGCACCGCCAGCGCGGCATCCCGCAACAGGGTTTCAGCCTCGTTGACCTCGCCCACCTCCATCAACGAATTGCCCAGGTTCACCCGTATCGGCTGGGAATCCGGCGCAAGAGCCAGCGCCTTTTTCAACGCCGCCGTCGCCGCGTGATGATCACCGACGTCGGACAGCGCATTGCCCAGGTTGTTCCAGGTGCTCCAGTCTTCGGGCTGTTCGGCGACGACGATCCTGTACAGCTCGATCGCGCGCGGCGCATCGCCGGCTTCCTGGGCAAGCGCGCCACCCAGACGCGCAAGCCGCAGCGAGCGATCGGCCCGCGCGGATTGAGCATCGCACAACTGCAGCGTTTCCGCGGTCCGGCCGGTACGGAAAAGGCATTCCGCAAGGTTTGCGCGCGCCGCGATATCATCCGGCCGCGCGCGCAACGCCGCGGTCAGATAGTCCGCCGCCCGTGCATATTGGCCACGGTGCATTTCGACGGCGCCGGCCAATCCCGCCAGAACCGGGTCTCCCGCATGGGCAACCCACGCGGATGCCGCCAGCGTAGCCGCGACATCGAGGCGCCCCGCCCGCGCGTGCGCCGCGATCTGCTGCAAGGTCTGGGGCGAAGCGGAAACTGCCATCAATCAAATCCTGCCGTCTTCAGGACACGCTGTCCATAAACGTAAAAAAGGTGGCGGCTTCCCGATGGAAGCCGCCACCCTCATCATTCGGATCGGAAACCGATCAGAAGTCCAGCGTGATGCCGGTGTAGATGTAGCGTCCGAGCGAGTCGTACACGCCCGGATAGGTGTTGCCGTTGCAGTACGTACCGCTGCAGGCGCTGGCGCCGAACGCACCCGAGCCCGAGGTAACCAGCGGCGGCTCCTTGTCGAACAGGTTCGTCGCACCCAGGCGCCACGTGTAGTGGTTGCCGATACGGGCGGTGAGCGACAGATCGAAGTAGCTCTGCGAACCGATATGCGAGTTGAAGTTGTAGTAGTTGCTGTTCAACGACGCGCTCGGGTTCTTGTACTCGACGTCGACGCCGCCGTAGAAGCGCCACTGGCCCGACAGCGTGATGCCGTTCGGCATCGCCCAGGTGAGGCGAGCCTTTTGGCGCCACTTGGGCTGCGGCACGCCGCAGGTCGGTCCGTAGTAGCCCGCGCAATCATACAGCGCGGTGAGCCCGTTATCGACCTTGTAGCTCGTCAGCGCGGTGCCCACGAGGCTGGCCGAAACGCGGCCCATCTTGCCCACTTCAAGCGCGTAGTTGAAGTTGAAGTCCCAGCCCTTGGTCTGAACGCCACCGATGTTGGTCGGCAGGTTCTGGACGAAGCCGTCCGAGGTCAGCCACAGCGAACCCGCGGCGTTGCGGTGGATAAGGCCGCAAGCAAACGCGTTCACGTCGTTGACGCACGAAGCCAGGATGGCGTCCGAACCGAAGCCCTGGATCGCGCCCTTCACCTTGATGTCATAGTAATCGACGCTCAGCGAAAGGTTGCGCACCCAGTGCGGCTGAATGACCACACCGGCCGTCTTCGTGGTGGCGATTTCCGGACGCAGGTTCGGGTTGCCGCCGATGAAGCCGTTGTACTGCGCCGCCGGGTTGGCGGTGACGCGCTGGCCAACGCGCAGGCCCTGCAGAAGGCAACCCACGTCGGCAGCGGTCAGCACCTTGCCCGCGCAAGGATCGGTCACGCCGTCAAGCGCCACGATCTGCGGACCGAACAGCTCCTGGATGTTCGGAGCGCGAACCGCGCGGTTGTAGGCGCCACGGAAGCGAATGTCCGAAATCGGCGCGAAGTCGACACCAAACTTGTAGGTGTTGGTGTTGTACTTGTTCCCGTTCGACACCGAGTAGTGCGAATAACGGTAACCGGCGCTCAGGCTCAGGTTGTAGAAGAAGCTGTCCTGAACCAGCGGAACTTCCGCTTCGGTGAAGAACTCGGACACCTTGTAGGAACCCGAAACCGGCAGCGTCGGCGCGCCCTGCCCGGTGAGATCGCCGGTGCTGAAGGCGTTGTCGGTCTTCAGATCCAGCGATTCCTTGCGGTATTCGGCACCGAGAACGATGCTCACACCCTGCGAAGCCCACGGCGCCTTGATGTTGTACTTGCCAAGATCGCCCGAGATATAGCCGCTGGCAACCTGTTCGGACGTGTAGCCCGACTGGAAGCCGGTGGAGCTGACGTAGTTGATCGACGCGGCCGAAGGCGTGCCCGAGAACACGTTGTAGGGGACGCAGTTCGGATCGGCGCCAGTCTGCGCCGCACGGCAGACCGCCGTACCGCCAGGCCCGGCAACCGCGTCAAGCGCGCTGACGAGACGCGAGGTCGAGAACTCGTTGCTGTAGACCTGCGTATAGTTGGTGCGACCGTACTGGTAGTACACGTCATAGGACCACGCTTCGCCAAGATCGCCCTTGGTGCCGATGACGCCACGGAACGACGTGTGGGTCAGGTCGTTGATGCGCGGACCGCCTTCGACGTTGCGACGCAGAAGCTGGAAGAATCCCTTGTTGTAGGTCGCGCCCGTGGTCGGATCGATATAGTTGACCGCTCCGGGAGGCGTGGTGCCGTACACCGACTGATAGCTGGTCGCGGTCAGCGGATAGGTGCCGACGTTGCCAACGATCAGGTTGTCTTGCGCGCAGATGACAGAACGCTGCTGCGCGCTCATCAGCGGGTTGTCGCAGTTGATCGTCAGGGTGTTGCCGAAATCGCCCGACGGCGCGATCTGCGCCACGGTGCGGTCGTTCATGAACATGAATTCCATGTACGGATGAATCGACTGGTTGATTTCGTAGTCGGCGAAGACGCCGGCCGTGTAACGCTCGTCAGGGCGCTGGAAGTAGTTCAGCGGCGCGAAGTTGTACCGGTTGGCAGCGCCCGGCGTGACCGTGCCGTTGCCCAGCGACGCCAGGGTCGAGGTGAGGCCGCCGCCCGGGTCGGCGAAAAGAATCGCGTTGTTCGAGGTTGCCGAACCGCCGCACTGCAGGGGCGCAGCCGGGTTCAGAGCACCCGAGCTCAGGCGCGCACCGGTGTTCTGAATGGTGCAGGCGCTGTAGTCACGGTTGGCCTGGAGAACGGGGTTGACCTTGCGGTAACCGAAGTAGGCCGTCATGTGGCCCTGATCGTCACCGAACTTGGTGCCGAAGGAAACCGTCGCATCGAATTGCTGGCCATCGGCCGCATTGCCCTTGGGATCAGGGAAGTTGCGGGCGCCCAGCAGCGGCGAGATCAGCTGGTTGCCGTTGCTGTGCTGGTAGAGGCCGTAGTTCGTGTCGACGCGGAAGCCTTCGAAATCCGTATCGATGATGAAGTTGACGACGCCCGAAACAGCATCGGCACCGTAGGTGGACGAAGCACCGCCGGTCAGCACGTCGACGCGCTTCACCAGCGACGACGGAATGTTGTTAAGGTCGGCGGCCGAGCTGCGCGCGTTCGGATCGCCGGGCATGAGGCGGCGGCCGTTCACCAGCACCAGGGTGCGCGACGGCCCGAGGCCGCGAAGGTCGACCGTGGCGGTGCCGGTGGCGCCGTTCGAGAGAGTCGACGACTGCGAAGCGAACACCTGCGGCAGCGAGTTCAGCAGGTCTTCGGTCTTGGTCGTGCCGAGCGCCTTGAATTCATCCTGCGAAACCGCCGTGATCGGCGCGACGGAGGTGAGGTTCGGCGAAGCAATGCGCGAACCGGTGACGACGATCGGCTGGGCAGCCGCCGTATCATCCGCTCCGGCTTGCGGAGTGCCAGCTGCGGCGTCCTGCGCCAGCGCCGGCGCGGCCACAAGCGCAAGGCTCAAGGCGGTCGGCGCAACGCCGGCCTTCAGCATCGAAAATGTTTTCATTCGGTTCAGCCCCTTAAACAAGGTTGACGGAACGTCGATCACGTCCGTCGCGTTTCAAAGCCGGTACCCCGAGCGTATCCCCACAGTGATCGCCCAAATTCACGGCCAGATGGTGCATGCGTGGCGCAACAGGCATGGCGAAGTAAAGCCAAGTGGCCGTTCAGTGTTTCAAATCTGTACCCGATGTAACCATTCTGCAACACCCCCTCACAGCATATATTGTTATATCTCAGCACCTTATGATAATATGATTGCACAACGCAGCCGTGCGCTTCACGGTGGTTGCTCCACGGATCGGGGTTTGCAATCCATGCCGCTTTCATCAAGGCTCGCCCTGGCAGCGGCCACGGTCGCGCTTTTCGCTTGTCCGATTTCGCCCGTCACGGCCCGCGACGGAAAGCCCTCCGAAAGCGCGAAACCGGCAGCTTTCCAGCAATTGATGGACTGCCGCACGATAGAGGACAGCGCGAACAGGCTCGCCTGCTTCGACCGGCAGGTCGCGATTCTGCAGCAGGCGGAACAGACCAAGGAAATCGTGGTCGCCGACAAGAACGCGATCCAGGAGGCCAAGCGAGGCCTTTTCGGTTTCACGGCGCCGGTGGGGCGGTTGTTCGGACTTGGTGGCAGCGCTGATTCGCCTGAAGACGAACTCAAGCGCATCGATACGGAAGTCTCTTCGGTCCGCTATGGACGCGGTGGCGTTCTCAGAATCGCCTTCGTCGAAGGCGGGGCCTGGGAACAGACCGACACCCGCAACTTCGCCATTTCCCCCCGCGCCGGTCAGAAAGCCTACATTCTGAAAGGTGCGCTCGGCAGCTTCTTTGTCAGCGTGAATGGCCAGCCGGGTATCCGGATGCGCCGGGTCCAGTAGTCCCCGAGGATCAGCGCGCGCCGCCCCCCGCCACGAACAGCAGCGGATCGAGCCGGCGGTCTTTCCACTTGATGCTCCAGTGAAGGTGCGGCCCCGTGGCGCGGCCGGTCATGCCGACGAGGCCCAGCACCTGTCCCTGACGCACCACGTCGCCCTGTTTCACCAGCAGACGGGCGCTGTGGAGGAAGGCGCTGTTGAGGCCCATGCCGTGATCGATCATCAGCAGGTTGCCTTCCAGCGTGAACGGCGCCTGCGCCGCCAGGATCACCACGCCATCGGCCGGGGCGACGAAGGGCACGCCGCCGCCCGGCGCGATGTCCAATCCGGAATGGTAGGCGCCCGGTTCTCCGCGATAGATGCGCTGCGAGCCGAACCGCCCGGAAATCCGCCCGCGCACCGGCCAGATGAAATCCTGCGTCCACCCTTGCGCGCCCGTGTCCATCGCGCGCGCGGTGTTGATCTGCGCCAGCTCCAGCGGCCGACGACGCTCGAACTCGGCGCTGGGCGCGGCGCCGGGCCGCTTGCCCACCGCGACATGCTCGATCTGCCAGGCGCGCGGCGCGATTGCCAGAGGCGCGGAAACCTGCCGGCCATCCACCAGCGTTGCCGTCAGGGTTGCCGATGGCCCGGCATCGCGGTCGAACGCCGCCAGAAAGCGGCCGTCGGGCGCTAAGGCCAGCGGTTGCCCGTCCAGCGCGAGCGCGCGCGTTCCACGTGGAACAACGCCGCGCAGCCAGCCGCCCTGCGTCAGTTCGCCGGCCAGCGTGAAGCCGTTGAGCATGAGACCGTTCGCGGCAGACCTGGCCGGTCCGACCGAAGCAGGAGGAGGAACGGCGGAAGTCGCGGGGAGGAGGGATGCGCGATCCTGCGCGTCGGCACCCCCGCAGACCGCAAGCGCACCGAGCGTACCCACGCCAGCCAGCGCGCGCAGCCGCGCGATTGCCAGCGCCATTACCCGCAAACGCCGCATTGGATGCGCCGCCTCAGCCCTCGCCCAGCAAGCGGCGCGTGGCGATTTCGGGCGTGGCATAGGCTTCCTGGCGCTCGACGCTCCAGTAGCGCAGCACGTCGAGCGGGATCTGTTCGCCGCTGACGGCGCAGACCACATGATCGCCGGCCGAAAGCTGGCGGAAACCGTTGGGCAGGAAGTGCAGGCGCGCGGCGCGTCCGGAAGGTGACATCAGCATGGCCACGATCCTACCCCCATGCCGCCGTCAAAGCAATTTGGGCTGGTTCGCCGCGTCGGCGGCAGGCCGTGTCCGTGCGGCCGGTCGTGCCTGGGGCGCCGCCGGCGGGGAGGCGGCAGGCCCTTCGCCCGTCGCCACATCCAGCACGCCGTCCACGAATTGCAGGCGCAGCACGGGCTCGCCCGCCGCCGCCGCGCGCGTATTGACGAGGTGGCCGGCCGCGTCCGTCACCAGCACATAGCCACGGCGCAGCGGCGCCTTCGGATCCAGTTGCAGCCGCAGCCGCTCCAGCGCGTCGACACGGCCGCGCGCCACCTCGATCCGCTGCAGCAGGCGTTCCGGCGCGAAGCGGAGCACGGCCAGCCGTTCGCGCTCGCGATCGAGCCGGCGGGTGAGCAACGCGGGGCGCAAGGCCCCGGCGTGGCGGGCAAGCGCGGCCCCCGCCAGTTCGGTGCGGTGCCCCAGCGCGCGGCGCAGGCGCTCGCCCAGATCGTCGAGCCGCTGCGCCTGGCCCTGCAACAGCCCCTGCGGCGGCGGCAGGCGCCCGCCGCGCTGTTCCAGCCGTTCGCGCGCATGGGCGAGCAGGCGCACCGTGGCGCGCCGCCGCCGCGCATCGAGATCGGCGACGAGCGCGGCCAGCTCGCCATGCACCGGCACCGCCAGCTCGGCGGCGGCGGTGGGCGTGGGCGCGCGCAGGTCGGCCGCGAAATCGGCCAGCGTGGTATCCGTCTCGTGCCCCACCGCGCTGATGACGGGGATGGTTGAGCCGGCGATGGCGCGAACCACCTCTTCCTCGTTGAAGCTCCACAGGTCCTCGATCGAGCCGCCCCCGCGCGCGACGATCACCAGATCGGGGCGCGGTACCGGCCCGCCCGGCTCCAGCGCCGAAAAGCCGCGCACCGCCGCCGCGACCTGCTGCGCCGCGCCCTGCCCCTGCACCAGCACCGGCCAGACCACGACGCGGCTGGGGAAACGATCGCGCAGGCGGTGCAGGATGTCGCGGATCACCGCGCCGGTGGGCGAGGTCACCACGCCGATCACGCGCGGCAGATAGGGCAGGGGCCGCTTGCGGCGCGGATCGAACAGCCCTTCCGCTTCCAGCCGCGCCTTGAGCTTCGCCAGCAGCGCCAGCAACGCGCCTTCGCCGGCAATCTCCATCCGGTCGATCACGATCTGGTAGTTCGACCGGCCCGGATAGGTCGTCAGCTTGCCGGTGGCGATCACTTCCACGCCGTCTTCGGGCAGGAACGACAGCCGCTGCGCGTTGCCGCGCCACATCACGCCATCGAGCCGCGCGTTCTCGTCCTTCAGGGCGCAATAGAGGTGGCCCGATGCCGCGCGCTTCACCCCCGAAAGCTCGCCGCGCACGCGCACGAAGCCGAACCGGTCCTCGACCGTGCGCTTCAATTGCGCGGAAATCTCGGACACCGAAAGCGCGGCGGCGTTGTCGCCCGGCGTTTCCCTCGCTAACAGCCCGCCGGACGGATCGGCGTCATGAGGCGAAGAAGGGAAAGCCATGAATATCCTGCTGCTGGGTGGGGGTGGTCGCGAACATGCGCTCGCGTGGAAACTGGCCCAATCGCCGCGTCTGGGCAAGCTCTATGCGGCGCCGGGCAATCCCGGCATCGCCGAATACGCCGAACTGGCCGCGCTCGACCTGACCGATCACGCGGCCGTGATCGCCCTTTGCGAGGCGCGGGACATCGGCCTGGTCGTGGTCGGCCCCGAAGCGCCGCTGGTCGATGGCCTGGCCGACAGCCTGCGCGGCGCCGGCTTCTCCGTCTTCGGCCCGAGCAAGGCGGCGGCGCAGCTCGAAGGATCGAAGGGCTTCACCAAGGATCTCTGCACGCGCGCCAACATCCCCACGGCGGGATACGTCCGCGCAGGATCGCGCGAGGATGCGCTGGCGGCGCTGGCCCGTTTCTCCGTGCCGGTGGTGATCAAGGCCGATGGCCTGGCCGCCGGCAAGGGCGTGGTCATTGCCGAATCCGTGGCGGATGCCGAAGCGGCGATCGCCGACATGTTCGACGGCGGCTTCGGCGAGGCCGGCGCCGAAGTGGTGATCGAGGAATTCCTGGAGGGCGAGGAGGCCAGCTTCTTCGCGCTGACCGACGGCGCCACGATCGTTCCCTTCGGCTCGGCGCAGGATCACAAGCGCGTGGGCGATGGCGATACCGGCCCCAACACCGGCGGCATGGGCGCCTACAGCCCGGCGCGGGTGCTGACCCCGGCGCTGGAAGCGCAGGCGCTGACCGAGATCATCGCGCCCACGGTCAAGGCCATGGCGGACGAGGGCATGCCCTATTCGGGCGTGCTCTATGCCGGGCTGATGCTGACCAAGCAGGGGCCGAAGCTGATCGAATACAACTGCCGCTTCGGCGATCCGGAATGCCAGGTGCTGATGATGCGGCTGGAAACCGATCTGGTCGATCTGCTGTCCGCCTGCGCCGACAGCCGGCTGGCCGCGCTGGAACCGCCGCGCTTTTCCGCCGACGTGGCGATGACGGTGGTGATGGCCGCCGCGGGCTATCCGGGCACGCCGAAGAAGGGCGGTACGATCGCCGGACTGGCGCAAGCCGAGGCCGATGGCGCGCGCGTGTTCCATGCCGGCACCGCGTTGAACCCCGATGGCGCGCTGGTGGCGAATGGCGGGCGCGTGCTCAACGTCACCGCGCGGGGGCCTTCGGTGCGCGCGGCGCGCGATGCCGCCTACGCGGCAGTGGATCGCGTGGTCTTTCCCGACGGCTTCTGCCGTCGCGATATCGGCGGCAAGGAAATCGCGCGCGAGATTGAACGCCAGAGCGGGGAGGGGAATGCGCAAGGCTGACGCGCTTCTCGCAGCGCTGATCCTGCCGGTATCGACGCTGGCGGTTGGCGCGCACGCCGCCACGGCCGGTGCCGCGTTTGTCGGGCACTACTACCTGTCTGGCGTCATGGAGACAGGTTCGGAGCTGCTGCTGCGGCCCGATGGCACGTTTGCGTGGTACATATCCTATGGCGCGGTGGATCAGAGCGCAGAGGGCACCTGGCTTCGCGATGGCGATGCCGTGGTGCTGACCGCCAGCCAGCCGGACCGGTCCGCCCCGCTGTTCGCGCTCGCCGGCGTGGACGCCTGGGATGCCGACGCGGAAAGCCGCCTGCTTGGCCGCCAGCACGACGATGCCATGGCCGCGTGGGAGGAACGGTGCGGCAGCGCGGCGGAGGCGGTGACGGCGGTGGTGGCCCCGCTTGTCGATGACGCCCCCGCTACCGCCCCGGTCGAAGCGTCTCCGCCCATGGCCGATCCGACGCCCGCCCCCACCCGCTTGCCCGGCTGCGCACCATCAGACGCGCCGGCCGAACCCGCCGATGCGACCACCCTGCCGCCCGATCGCTGGCAGGGCGGCATCGCCATCGCGGTCTTTGCCGAGCAGAACGGCGAGCGCATGGGCGTGAGCAGGGTAACGGCCACGCTGACTTACGCGGACGGCGCCGTGGCGAAGGCCGCAACACGCCGGGGATGGGCCTTTCTGCCGCGCAAGGCGGGGTCGCGCGCGATCCGGCTGGACCTTTCCGCCGGGTTTGCCGAGGGCCGCGCCGCGAGCCTGCCCCTGCCCCCGACCGAACAGGGCGTGATCCGCATCGCGCTCGACGCGCGCCAGGTGATCCCGCCCGCGTTCACCACGCTGCGCCTGCGTATCGACGGGAAGACGCTGCTTCCCGAAGCCTTCGGGCGCGGCCGCTATACCCGGCCGAGCGAATAGCCCGGCTATTCAGCCCATCCGCGCCGCGACCAGTGCCTTGAGGTCCGCTTCGGGCCGCGCGCCGTAGTGCGAGATCACTTCGGCGGCGCAGATCGCGCCCAGCCGCAGGCAATCCTCCAGCGAGCGCCCGCGCACGTGGCCGAACAGGAAGCCGGCGGCGAACAGGTCGCCCGCGCCGGTGGTGTCCACGACCTGCTCGATCGGTTCGGCGGGAACATGGGCCTGCTCGCCACCACTCACCGCGTGCGCGCCCTGTTCGCTGCGCGTGACCACCACGGTCGGCACCTTCGCCGCGAGCGAAGCGATGCCTTCGTGGAAATCCGCGATGCCGGTCAGCGCCGCCAGCTCGTGTTCGTTGGCGAAGAGGATGTCGATCTGGCCCGCTTCGATCAGCGCGCGGAAATCGTCGCCATGGCGCGCGATCACGAACGCGTCGGACAGCGTGAAGGCCACCTTGCGCCCGGCCGTGCGCGCGGCGGCGATGGCGCGGCGCATGGCCTTGCGCGGCTCTTCCGGGTCCCACAGATAGCCTTCGAGATAGAGCACCGCGGCATCGGCGATCACCGTTTCGTCCAGCGCTTCGGCGGGCAGGAACTGCGACGCGCCAAGGAACGTGTTCATCGTGCGCTGGCCATCGGGCGTCACGAAGATCAGGCAGCGCGCCGTCGGCGGCTCGCTTTCGCGCGCCGGCGTGGCGAAGGCGATGCCGCCGGCGCGGATGTCGTGCGCGAACACCTCGCCCAGCTGGTCCTGCGCCACTTGGCCGATGAAGCCGCACGTCGCGCCCAGCGCCGCCAGCCCGGCCAGCGTGTTCGCCGCCGAACCGCCCGAAATCTCGCGCGCCGGCCCCATCGCGTCATAGAGTTCGCGCGCGCGATCGGCATCGACCAGCGTCATCCCGCCCTTGGCGAGGCCCAGCCGCGCGATATCCGCATCCTGCGCGGGGGCCATGACATCGACGATGGCATTGCCGATGGCGATAACGTCGGTAGCGGGAGCGGTCATCCGCAAGCTCCATGAATGAGGGGCCGATCGGGGAACGGCAGGCGGCGCGGCCCTAGCGGGCTGTTTGCCGCGCCGCAAGTGCGCTGACCCGGCGACCACGGCGGACGAGCGGCTCCGTCTCCCGGTTGACAGCCGCGCGCCGCCGGGCGATCCGGCATCCATGCTTTCCGCTTTGGGGCTTTCCTTGGGCCAGCTTGCCGACCGGCGCATCCTGCGGGTGCTGGGGAAAAGCGCGCTCGTCACGCTCGCCCTGTTCGTGGTGCTGGGCGCGCTGGGCTGGTGGGGCCTCGACGCGGCGTTCATCGCATCGGGCCTGCGCGACGATCTGGCCAGCGGCGCGCAGACCCTGCGCGTGCTGATCGCGGGCGTGATCGTGCTGATCGGCGTCTGGCTGCTGTTCCGGCTGGTGGCGATCGCGGTGGTCCAGTTCTTTGCGGACGAGGTCGTCGCCGCCGTGGAAGCGCGCCATTACCCCGCGTTCGCCGCCACGGCGCGGCCGCTGGGCTGGCGTGCCGAGGCGCGGCAGGCGCTGCGCGGGCTGGTGCGATCCGTGCTGTGGAACCTGGCCGCGCTGCCGGTGGCCGTGGTGCTGCTGGTCACCGGCCTTGGCCCGGCGCTGGTGTTCTTTCTGGTAAATGCCGTGCTGCTGGGGCGGGAGCTGACCGAGATGGTCCGGCTGCGCCACCGCGACGCCGCCGGAACGCCAGCCGCCGCGCCGCCCGCGTGGCAGCGGCTGCTGCTGGGCGGGACGGTGGCCGGATTGCTGGCCGTGCCTTTCATCAACCTTGTCGCGCCGGTGATCGGCGCGGCGACGGCGACACATCTGGTGCTGCGCCGCCATGCCGAAGTTTCCAATGTTGGCGGAGTTTCCGATGCGCCGTAATCAGGCCGTGCTTGTGATGACCCTGCTGCTCGCGGCCTGCGGCGGCGGAACCGGCGTGCAGACCAGCGGGGCCGGCAAGGCCGCGACCATCCGCAGCGTCGGCCACCCGCCGCCGCGCCCCGCCGCGCAGATCCAGACCGCGCCCGGCCTCGAATCGGTGATCGGCGCCGACGCGCAGCAGCTATCGCGCCTGTTCGGGCCGCCCCGGCTCGACATTCGCGAGGAAGACGCGCGCAAACTGCAATGGTCGGGATCGGCCTGCATTCTCGACGTCTTTCTCTATCCCCCCGCGCAGGGCGGGCGGCAGACCGCGACCTATGTCGATGCGCGGCGCGGCGATGGCCGCGATGTCGATCGCGCCGCCTGCATCGCCGCGCTGAAGAAGCCCTGAACGCAGGGTCCTGAACGCAGGCCCCTAACCACAAGGGCGCGCGGCAGGCTCCGCCACGCTCCAAGGCGCGAAAGCCGGAGCGCCGGGGCGGGCGATGTCCGCCAGCGAATAGCGGTCGAGTACCGCGAGGAAGGCCTCCAGCGCTTCGGCCAGAACGCCGCTCAGCGTGCAATCGGCGCGCAGCGCGCAGCGGGCGCAATCGGCCAGCTTCATGCCCCGTTCCAGCGCGCGCACCACCGCGCCCACGTTGATCCCGTCCGCCGGGCGCGCCAGCGCGATGCCGCCGCCGCGCCCGCGCAGGCTGCGGGCGAAGCCTTCGTGGACCAGCGCCTGCGCGACCTTGGCGACATGGTGGGGCGAAAGCCCCTGTTCGGCGGCAAAGGCCGGAACCGAAACGGCTTCGCCTTCTCGCCGGGCAAGCACGATCAGCAGGCGCAGGCCGAAATCCGTATGCTGGGTCAGTTGCATCGTTCGATCATGTCGGATTTTCGCTTGCCCGAATCAAGCATTTCTAATACCGGTATTTGTAATACTTGTTTTAAGGAGATCCCGCCATGCGCACCGCTTCCGAACAGGCCAAGGCCATCGTCAAGGCCACGGCCCCCGTCATCGAAAAGCACGGCCTTGCCATCACCACCGCGATGTACGCGCGGCTGTTCCGCAATGCGGAAGTCGCCGCGATGTTCGACCAGGCCGCGCAGGACAGCGGCGAACAGCCGCGCCGGCTGGCCGGGGCGATCCTTGCCTATGCCCGGAACATCGACAAACTGGGCAACCTTGGCCCGGCCGTGCAGCGCATGGTGGCTAGGCACGTCGAAACCGGCGTCAAGGCGGAACACTATCCGCTGGTGGCCGAAGCCCTGCTGCCGGCGATCCGCGACGTGGTGGGCGCGGATGTGGCCACCGACGAAGTACTGGCCGCCTGGGGCGAAGCCTACTGGATGCTGGCCGACATCCTGATCGCGGCCGAAGCCCAGGCCTACGAGGAAGCCTCCGCCGCATGACGCGGCGCGAGAGCCCGCCGCCCGCGATCCCCCTCAACAGCGGACGGCGGGCTTGATCGCCGGTGTCGTTCAGTCTTCCACCGCGAAGGCGATCTCGGCGTGCGCGCGCAACCGCGCCACCAGTGCTTCGCCCAGCAGCGCGCCCGGCGTGGCGATCCCGCCTTCCGCCGCGCAGGACAGCAGCGCGATGCCGGTTTCGGCCAGCATCCGGCTGGTGGAGCCATAACCCGGATCGTAGCGCCCCTTGACTCCATAACGGATCGTCCGCCCGTCGGGCATCTCGCCCACGAACAGCACGTCGTAGAAGCCGTTTTCGCGTTCTTCCTGCGACGGACCTTCGCCCGGCTGCGGATCATCGGGCCGGCCGATCATCGGCGTGGTGGCGATGTGCTCGGCCACGGCCTTCCCCTGGTCGCCGGGGCCGGTCAGGATCATTTCGTCATAGACGAAGTCCTGGCCATAGGGGTGCCCGAGCAACCGGTTGGTGCGGTGGACGTTCTTGGTGTTGATCGTCGCCATGATGAATGGCGCTTCCCACGATCCCAGCGTCTCATCGTATTGCGGCTTGTCGCCAGCGGGCTGCGGCGGCCCTTCGAAACCCGGCGTCAGGCCGAAGGCGCTGGTCATCCAGGGAATCAGTTCGGGATGCTGGCCCAGCGTGGCGAGCGTGGCCTTGAGGCTGGCCGCGGTTCCGCCCGAAGCGCCGCCCTTCATCCCCCGGACTCGCCCTTTCACGCGTGGCGAGGGCGCCCCGAAGCGGGCCACGGCCTCCTTTTGCAGCATCAGCACGCCCAGATCGAACGGGATCGAATCGAAGCCCGAGGAGAAGCTCACCCGCGCGCCGGTGCTCTTCGCTTCCGCGTCGTACTTGTCCACCATCTGGCGCATCCACACCGGCTCACCGCACAAGTCGGCATAGTCGGTTCCCGCCGCGATGCAGGCGGCCAGCACCGGTTCGCCATAGAGCTGGTAGGGGCCGACCGTCGTCACCACCACCCGCGTCTGCTCCGCCATGGCCGTGAGGCTGGCGGGATCGCCGGCATCGGCCACGATCAGCGGCGTGTTGATCGGCGCGTCGATCGCATCGCGCACCTCGGCCAGCTTGCTGGCACTGCGCCCGGCCATCGCCCAGCGCGGCCCTTCCTGTCCATAGGCCCGCGCGAGGTACTGCGCCACGAGCCGCCCGGTAAACCCGGTCGCGCCATAGACCACGATGTCGAACGGCCGATCCGCCCTGGCACCCATCATCCCATCCCCTTTTTGGTTCGTTATGGGCGGGATGGTGATCGGCCCCGTTCCGGAAAGCAACAGGGCAGTTGCAGCAGCGATTGCAAGTGCGGAGATTACAGCCGGGGCAGGGTCACTCCGCGCTGGCCCATGTATTTGCCGGCGCGGTCGGCATAGCTGACCTCGCACGGTTCGTTGCCCTGCAGGAACAGGAACTGGCACGCGCCCTCGTTGGCGTAGATTTTCGCGGGAAGCGGCGTGGTGTTGGAGAATTCCAGCGTGACGTGGCCTTCCCAGCCCGGCTCCAGCGGGGTCACGTTCACGATGATGCCGCAGCGGGCATAAGTCGATTTGCCCAGGCAGATCACCAGCACATCGCGCGGCACGCGGAAATATTCGACCGTGCGGGCCAGCGCGAAGCTGTTGGGCGGGATCACGCAGACGTCGGTCTTGCGGTCCACGAAGGAATTGGACGCAAAGTCCTTGGGGTCCACCACCGCCGAATCGACGTTGGTGAAGATCTTGAATTCGTCCGCCACGCGCGCGTCGTAGCCGTAGGAGGACAGGCCATAGCTGATGCAGCCTTCCCGCCGCTGGCTTTCCACGAACGGCTCGATCATGCCCTCGTGCTGCGCCTTGTCGCGAATCCACTTGTCGGAAAGAATGGCCACGTTGTTTCCCCGATAATCCTGTTCAGGCCAAACTGCCTTTATACCAAACTGGCCGGACCGAAAGCATGCGGCAAGAGCGCCGAGAGCCGCACCTCGATCACCTCGCGCGTGCCCACGCACAGCACCAGCGGATCGGTGCCGCCCAGCGCGGCCAGTTCGTTGAGCACCTGCCGGCAGCGCCCGCACGGCGTGATCGCCGCGTCGATCGCCCCGCCGGCGCCGCCCATGACCGCCACGGCGACCAGCCCGCCGCGCCGCCCGGCGTGGCTGGCGATCGCGCAGGCGACCGTCTCGGCGCAGAGCGAGAGGCCGTAGCTGGCGTTCTCCACGTTCGCGCCGGTCACGATCGCGCCATCCTCGAACAGCAGCGCCGCGCCGACGTGGAAGCCCGAATAGGGCGCATAGGCGGTGTCTACCGCCGTGCGCGCGGCCGCGATCAACGCCTCGCGCGCACCGGGAGCAAGATCGGGCAGCGAAATATTCGTCATGGCTGCACCGCCACCCAGCGCAGCGGCCCCGGCGCGGCGTCGGTGCGCAGCCGGCTCGTGGCCGTCCACATCACCCACGGCCGTTTGGCATAGCCCGGCACGAGGAAATCCTGGCGGACCCAGATGTTGCGATCGATCATGGCGGCAAGGTGATAGCGGCTTTCGAACCCGCGCGACAGCATCAGGATCGCCGGCTTGCCCGCGTGCATTTCCATCTGGTTGAGGAACGTCGTCAGTTCGCTCTGCAGGGCCGCTTCACCCGGCGCATCGGGGCAGCTGCGCGAATCGATGTCGAGCACGACCGCCGGCGGCAGCAGCTTGGCGTCGCGCGGCACGGTGGTGACGAAATTGGCCGCCTGGGCATCGGCCGGGGCGCACAGGTCGTAGACATGCACCGCGCCCACCTGCATCCCCTGCGCGCGCGCCGCGTCCAGCCCCGAAGCGAACGCGGCATCGCGGCGGCCGGGGCCTTCGCTGGCGGTGAGATAGACGAAGTCGGCTCCGCGGGCGTGGAGAATGCGCCAGTCGACCGGTGCGTCATGCTCGTCGATCCAGGCGCCTTGTACCGGATAGTGCGCGCGATCGGGCATCCAGGTGCGCGCCTTCCACCAGCCCAGGCCGATGGCGATCATCACCGCCAGCAGCAATGCCGCCAGCCAGCGCCGCAGCGCCGTTTTCCTCGCCTTCGCCATGAACCTGCGCCCAATCCCGTATTCCGCGACCCTAGCCCCTGATATGGAGGACGCAGATCAAGGTAAAGAGCCGGCGGGCCGTGGCGAAGTCCGTCTCCACCTTGCCGTCGAGCCGTTCCAGCAGCATTTCGGCCGCATCGTTGTGAACGCCGCGCCGGGCCATGTCGATCGTCTCGATCTCCTGCGCGGTCGCCCGGCGGATGGCTTGATAATAGGAATCGCAGATCGCGAAATAGTCGCGGATCGGACGGCGGAAACGGCCGAGACCGAGGATGATCGTTTCGAGCAGGTTTTCCCGTTCGTCGGCGATGACCAGCGCCAGCCGCCCGTCCTCCACCGACAGGCGCAGGCGATAGGGACCGGTATGCCCCGCCTCGAACGCGCGGATCGGACGGAAGGTGTTTTCCTCGATCAGGTCGAAGATCGCGATCCGGCGTTCCTGCTCGATATCGGCATTGCGCCAGAGGATCGTCGCCTCGTCGAGCTCGATATGCGAGATGCGCGGGTCCGCCATGGGGCAGGCTATTTCGCAGACGCCGCAAGGCGCGGCAAGAGATTTGCGCAGTCCACAGCCTGTGGGTAAATTCAGGCGGCAATCGGGCCACACCGCGTCTTGCGGCGACCGGTCCCCCTGCGCCATTGGTGTGTCATGTCGGCAAGCGAAGCGATCCTCCTGCGCGAACCTGAAGAGATTCGCACTCTCCCCTCCAACGTCGAGGCGGAAGCCGCGTTTCTGGGCGCGGTGCTGATCGACAACCGGATTCTGGAGGAACTCCCCACCCCGCTGAAGCCCGAGCATTTCTTCGCGCCGGTCCACGGCCGCGTCTATGAACGCATCCTGGCACTGGTCGATCGCAAGGCGGTGGTCACGCCGGTCACGCTCAAGCCCTATTTCGAAAGCGACGAAGGGCTGAAGGAACTGGGCGGCACCGCCTATCTCGCCCGGCTGACGGCGGACGGGCAGGGCCTGCTCGCCCCGCGCGAACTGGCCGAGCAGGTCTATGACCTCGCGCTGCTGCGCGAACTGATGGCGGTGGGCCGCAACCTGGTGGAAGGCGCGCGCGACACCAGCAATTCGGTCGCCCCGCTCGAACAGATCGAACGCGCCGAAGCCGCGCTCTATGCCGTGGCCGAAGGGGCACAGACCGGCAGCGAGGCGCAGAGCTTCGGCATGGCCACGCGCGCCTCGCTGGAAATGATCGAGAAGGCGCTGCTTTCGGGCGGCCATATCTCGGGCAAGACGACCGGCCTTACCTCGGTGAACGAGAAGATCGGCGGATTGCACGATTCGGACCTGATCATCCTCGCCGGCCGCCCGGGCATGGGCAAGACCTCGCTTGTCACCAACATCGCGTTCAATTCGGCCGACCGGCTGCGGCGCGACCAGGCCGATGGCATCGCCACCAAGGATTCGGTCGGCGCGGCGGTCGCCTTCTTCAGCCTGGAAATGAGCGCGGACCAGCTCGCCACGCGTATCCTGGCCGAACAATCGGGCATCAGTTCCGAAGCGCTACGCATGGGCCGTATCAGCCGCGAGGATTTCCAGCAGCTTTCGTTCGCCAGCCAGCGCCTGGCCGAACTGCCGCTGTATATCGACGATACCCCGGCGCTGACCATCGGCAGCCTGCGCGCGCGGGCGCGGCGGCTGAAGCGCCGGCACGATGTCGGCCTGATCATCGTCGATTACCTCCAGCTCCTGCAGGGATCGGGCCGCAGCGACAACCGCGTCAACGAAATCTCGGAAATCAGCCGCGGCCTGAAGACGCTGGCCAAGGAGCTCTCGGTGCCGGTGATCGCGCTGTCGCAGCTCAGCCGCGCGGTCGAACAGCGCGACGACAAGCGGCCGATGCTGTCGGACCTGCGCGAATCGGGGTCGATCGAACAGGACGCGGACATGGTCTGGTTCGTGTTCCGCGAGGATTATTACGTCGCCGCGCGCGAACCCAAGGTACCGCAAGGCAGCGACGATATGAAGATCCAGGAAGCCCACGCCGCCTGGCAGGCGGAAATGGAGCGCGTCTATGGCCTGGCCGAACTGATCGTGGCCAAGCAGCGCCACGGCTCGACCGGCAAGGTGCGCCTGCGTTTCGAATCGCGCATCACCAAGTTCAGCGATCTCGCCCCCGACGCGCTGGCCGGCCACAGCTACAACGATGAATGACAGGAGGGCGTGGCGGGCAGCCCGACCTCGCTGCCCCGATTTCCCGCTGTCCCGATTTCCTTGACTTTTCCACACCCCGCCCCTAGCTGCGGCTCTTTCCGTCCTTTCCAATATTCCGGAGTGCCCGAATGGCGCGCGTTACCGTCGAAGATTGCGTCGACAAGGTTCCCAACCGTTTCGATCTCGTCCTGCTGGCCGCCGAGCGCGCCCGCGCGATCTCGGGCGGCGCCGAGCTGACCGTTGACCGCGACCGCGACAAGAACCCCGTGGTTGCCCTGCGCGAAATCGCGGACGAGACCGTCCGCCCGACGGTGCTCAAGGAAAACGTGATCCAGTCGCTCCAGCGCGTGCTGCCCGATGATGATGACGAAGTCGATGAAATCGGCTCGCTGTCGCAGTCGGCCGAAGCCCTGCGCATCACCGCCGCGGCACCGGTGCGGAATACCTCGCTGGGCGCCGACTACGACGGCTAAGGCAGCCGAAATTCAGCCCATGCCGGCCTGCGAACGGCACTTTTCTCGGCGCGGCCTGACCTAAATTTCGACTGGCCTGCTTCAACGCTCTGAATGAAAATCCTTTTTGGAGGCGCCGGGGATAAATTCCCGGCGCCTTCTTGCGTGGGGGGATGGCCGCCGCCACATTCCCTGCATGGCCAGTCCCCTGCCAGGAAGACGACACGGGACAGCCGGGGAAGGCGTGGTCAAAGCGGTGCTTGGCCCGACCAACACCGGCAAGACCCATCTCGCAATCGAGCGGCTGTGCGCGCATTCCAGCGGCGCGATCGGCTTTCCGCTGCGCCTGCTGGCGCGCGAAGTCTATGACCGGGTCTGCGCGATCAAGGGCGCGGACCGCGTCGCGCTGATCACCGGCGAGGAGCGGATCGAGCCGAAGAACGCCCGCTGGCTGCTCTGCACCGCCGAAGCGATGCCATCGCGCCCCGATCTCGCCTTCGTCGCGCTCGACGAAGCGCAGCTTTCCGCCGATCCGGAGCGCGGGCATGTGTTCACCGACCGGCTGCTGCACACGCGCGGGCGCGAGGAAACGATGCTGCTGGGCTCGGCCACGCTGCAACCGATGGTCCGCGCGCTTGTGCCCGAAGCCGAAGTCATCGGCCGGCCGCGCTTTTCCACGCTGAGCCACGTCGGCGCGAAGAAGCTTTCACGCATCCCCCCGCGCAGCGCGATCGTCGCCTTCTCCGCCGAACAGGTCTATGCCATGGCGGAAATGCTGCGCCGCTTCCGGGGCGGCGCGGCGGTGGTCATGGGCGCGCTCAGCCCGCAGACGCGCAACGCCCAGGTGGCGATGTACCAGGCGGGCGAGGTCGATTACCTCGTCGCCACCGACGCGATCGGCATGGGCCTCAACCTCGATGTCCACCACGTCGCCTTCGCCGGCCTGTCCAAGTTCGACGGCCATCGCCAGCGGCGCCTGACCACGGCGGAAATGGCGCAGATCGCCGGCCGCGCCGGCCGCCACCAGCGCGACGGCACTTCCGGCACGCTGGCGGGTACGGGCGGAAGCGATCCCGAATTCACGCCCGAGGAAGTCTTCGCGATCGAGGAACACCGGTTCCCGCCGCTGACGCGCCTGTTCTGGCGCGAAGCGGAGCCGCGCTTCGATTCGCTGGCCACGCTGATCGCGGATCTGGAAAGCCCGCCGCCACGGCCCGAACTGGCCACGCCGCCGCAAGCGATCGACCTGGCCGTGCTGAAACGGCTGGCGGAGGAGCCGGATACCGCCGCCACGGTGCGCGGGCGCGGTTCGGTCCAGCGCTTCTGGGCGGCCTGTTCGCTGCCCGATTTCCGCCAGCAGGGCGCCGAAACCCACGCCCGCTTCGTCGCCCGGCTGTGGCAGGATCTGCGCCACGGCTATCTGGGCGCGGACTATGTGGCGCAGGCGATAGCCGCGCTCGACAGCCCCTCCGGCGACATCGACACGCTGCAGGGGCGCATCGCGGCGATCCGCAGCTGGTCCTACATCGCGCAGCGGCCCGACTGGGTGCTGTCGCGCGACGAGATGGCGGCGCGCGCCCGCGCCGTGGAAACGCGGCTTTCGGATGCCTTGCACGCGCGCCTGACCGAACGCTTCGTCAACCGCCGCACCACGCTGCTGATGCGCAAGACCGGCGCCGATGCGGCGCTCCTGCCCGTCCGGCTCGACGATGCGGGCGCGGTTCTGGTCGATGACGAGGCGATCGGTCACCTTGAGGGATTCCGCTTCGTGGTCGATCCGCTGGCGCGCGCGGCGGATCGCAAGCTACTGCTGGCGGCGGCGGAGCGGCATTTGCCGGGCCTGCTGGCCGCCCGCGCGCAAGCGCTGGTCCGCGATGCCGGAACGGCGGAGGGAATCACCCTCGCCAATGGCGCGCTGTGCTGGAACGGCATCACGGTGGCGCGGCTGGAAAAGGGCCGGACGCTGCTGGAGCCACACATCCGGATCGACGGGGCGCTCGACCGGCTGACTTCCCCGGTCTGGCAGGGCGTGGAAACCGCGCTGGGCGAATGGCTGGCGCGCCATGGCGAGAAGCCGCTGGAACCCTTGCGCAAGATTGCCGAAGCCGGGCGCGATCCGGCCTCGGGACCGACGTTGCGCGCGCTGTTGCTGCGTCTGGTGGAAGGTGGTGGCGTGCTGGCGCGCGAGGAAGCCGGGCTGGAACGGCTCGACGATCGCCAGCGCGCCGCGCTGCGCGGGCTCGGCATCCGCGTGGGCGCGCTGGACCTTTACGTGCCGGGCGCTCTGCGGCCCGCCGCGATGATCCTGTGGAGCGCGCTGGCGCGCCTGTGGGATCTGGACCATGGAGCCCCCGCTGAGGCCACGCGCCCTGTTGTGAGGGCGGGGAAGAAAACGCCAGTCGGCTATCGCACCGCCGGGTCGCAGGCGATTCGCGTGGATCTGGCCGAAAAGCTGCTCCAGGCCGCCCACCGCACGCGCACGGAAGGCGCGATCGGCGGCAGGACGCGCCGCTTCGCGCTTGATCCGGCGCTGGCGCGGTCGATGGGGCTGACCACCGCCAGCTACGCGGCACTGCTGCGCGCGGCGGGATTCCGCGCGTGGCCCCCGCGCCCGCTGGCCGAAGGCGCCGCGGGGCCGCCCGCGCCGCCGCTGTGGGACTGGCGCGCCCCGCGCCCGCGCGACGAACGCCGGCCCGAAGCCGCCAGCCCCCGGCCCGACAGCGCCTTTGCCGCGCTGGCGGAATGGTTGGCGGCCGAACCGGTGGGGCGCTGATGGCCGCGGGGCTGCGGATCGACAAGCTGCTGTGGTATTTGCGGCTCGCCAGGACGCGCGCGCTGGCGCAGGATTGGGCGCAGGCGGGGCATATCCGGCTCAACGGGCGGCGCGTGGAGCGCGCGCACCAGGGCGTTTCCACCGGCGATATCCTCGTCATTCCGCTGGGTTCGGCGGTGCGCGTGATCGAGATTCTGGCACTTTCGGAGCGGCGCGGCCCCGCTCCCGAAGCACAAGCATGCTATCGGGTGCTTGACGATACGCCCCCCTCGCCTCTAGCACGGCCCGAAACGCGTACCTGAGGGATAATCACGCCATGACTTATGTTGTGACCGACGCCTGCATCCGCTGCAAATTCATGGACTGCGTCGAGGTCTGCCCGGTGGACTGCTTCTACGAGGGCGAGAACATGCTCGTGATCAACCCCAGCGAGTGCATCGACTGCGGCGTGTGCGAGCCGGAATGCCCCGCCGAAGCGATTTTGCCCGATACCGAAAGCGGCCTGGAACAGTGGCTTGAGCTGAACGCCAAGTATTCGGCGGAATGGCCGAACATCACCGCCAAGAAGGACGCTCCGGCGGACGCCGACGAGCACAAGGGCGAAGACGGCAAGTTCGACAAGTACTTCTCGGCGGAACCTGGCGAAGGTGACTGATCGGGGCGATTGATCCGGGGCGATTGATCCGCCCCCGGAACCGCCCCAGATCGGGACTAGTCCAAAACAGACTGAAATTCCCGCGCCAGCGCGCGCGGGAAACACTACGATCCGTCCCCGAAAAGGATAAAACTGACGGGGTCGGAACAAGGTGCCTGAAATCGCAGTATATGCGGGAATCGCTTTCCTGTCGGCGACGATCGGCTTCTTCGCCGGCGCGCTGATGGCGACATCCAAGATCGCCTATCTGGAAAACCGCATTTCGCTGAACGAGCGGGAAGTGGAAAGACTCGCCGCGCGGGCCGAAGCCCTGCTGGTGGCGATGGGCCAGATCGCCACCTTGAGCGACGAACGGATGGGCTCCGCCCCGTCCGGCACCACGGCCGCGGGAATCGCCAGAACGACCTTGCACGCGCTTCGCTGACGTAGCGTCAAGCCGGACGGCCGCCCGCGAAAACAAGGAACCGTGGAGATTCTCCGCCGGGACTGGAAATTTTCCACAAAAACGTTATATACTCGCGCGTGCGGCATGGTCCCGGCCATGCGTCGCATTTCACGAAGATAAGGCAGGACACAAAGGCAGCACAAAAAAGGGGTCGCAGACCGCTTGTTGAGGGCCGCCCGCGAAGCAATGCGGGCATCGGGCGCAATACGCGCACCGGGGCCTCTTCCGCCGCCACATCCTAGCCCGTGTCGAAAGGGTAACCAATGGCAGCCAAGGCTCTTGCCTTCGATGTTGGGGATTACGTCGTCTATCCGAAGCACGGCGTCGGCCGGGTGGTCGAATTGCAGAACGAAGAAATCGCCGGAATGACGCTGGAGCTTTACGTGCTCCGTTTCGAGAAGGAACGCATGACGCTGCGCGTTCCTGTGAACAAGGTCGAAGCCATCGGCATGCGCAAGCTGTCTTCGGACAAGACGCTGCGCGAAGCGCTGGATACGCTGAAGGGCAAGCCCAAGGTCAAGCGCACCATGTGGTCGCGCCGCGCGCAGGAATACGAAGCCAAGATCAATTCGGGCGACCTCGTTTCGATCGCGGAAGTCACGCGCGACCTGTTCCGCGCCGACGACCAGCCGGAACAGAGCTATTCCGAACGCCAGATCTTCGAAGCGGCCTCTTCACGCCTCGCCCGCGAACTGGCGGCGATGGAAAAGACCGACGAACCGGCCGCGCTCAAGAAGATCCTCGCGATCCTGAACGAATACGCGCCGAAGTACTACGAAACCGCCTGACGCCAAGGCCGGGCCAGACGGTCCGGCCGGGTTTCACGCCCGTTTCCACAAAAGGGGTCGCCGGGAAGCCGGCGGCCCCTTTTGCGTTGCCGCGCTCGCGTCGTCCAGATGCCGATGCGCGCCGACGAGCGACATGGCCCTGGGCGGCGAAGCTGTAGTATATGGGCAATACACATTCCCTCCCGGTGGAGACCATCGCATGTTCGCCAAACTTGCCCGTGCCCTGGCGGGCGTAGCCGCCGTCGGTCTCGGCGCCGCGCTGGCCGGCTGTTCGTCCGACGCGCACGTCACCATCGACGGTGTCAGCGGCGTGCCGCTGGCGCAGCTGGATACCTCGGGCAAGGCGCCGGACACGATCACCCTGCTCGGCCCCGATACCGTCCATGTTACCGGCGGGGACCGGCTGGCGATTACCGTCGATGGCGATCCGGCGATCAAGGACCAGCTCCGCTTCACCCTGAAGGACGGCAACCTCGGCATCACACGCGAAAAGCACGGGTTCGGCCAAGGCGGCACCGTGACCATCAACGTGGTCGTTCCGCCGTTGCAGGGGATCGTGCTGATGGGCTCGGGCACTGTCCACAGCGACGCGCTGCATGGAGAAGACGCCAGGGTGGTGATCGCCGGCTCCGGAAGCGTGGATAGCACCCGCGTCGATGTCGGCACGCTCAAGGTCGACGTACTGGGTCCGGGAACCGTGCGGGCCGCCGGCCATGCCAGGAACCTGGCGCTGACCATCGGCGGATCGGGCAATGCCGATCTTTCCGGCCTCTCGGTCGATGCGGCGAAGGCCGACGTCGCCGGGTCGGGCAGCGGCCGGTTCGCGTCGGACGGTACCGTGGATGCCTCGATCCTGGGCAGCGGCGACATCCACGTGCGCGGGCGCGCGACCTGCACGGTCAAGACGCTGGGCTCGGGCAAGCTGGTTTGCCAACCCGCCTGAAACTGGCCCGCCTAAAGCCGTTCAGGCGGCGGCGCGGCGCAACCTGTCGTTGACGGCGACGCCGATGCCCCGGTCCGGGATCGGCGCCACGGCGATCCGGGGCCGCGCATCGTCCGCCGCCAGATGCAGGCAGGCGTAGAGCCGGGCCGCCGCTTCCGCGAGATCGCCCGTACGCGACAGCGAGACATCGCCGGCAACCGCGCCGAAGCCGATCAGGAATTCGTCCGGCTCCGCGTCCCGCGCATCCAGGCGGACGGGCTTTCCCGGCGCATAGTGGCTGGCCAATTGCCCCGGCGCCTCGATCCCGCCGCGATCCTGCGCGCGGCCGGCGTGGGCTTCCCCCAGCACCGCGGCGATCCGCGCCTCCTCGATCGGACCCGGCCGCAGGATCGCCCATGATCCATCCGCGCGCAGGCCGACGATGGTCGATTCGATCCCCTGCGCCGTCTCTCCCCCATCGAGAATCAGGCCGACACTGTCCCCCAGCGACGCGCGCACGTGCGCAGCGCTGGTGGGGCTGATCGCGCCGCTGCGATTCGCCGAGGGCGCGGCTAGCGGCAGCCCGCTTTCGCGCAGCAGCGCCTGCATCACCGGATGCGCGGGGCAGCGCAGCGCCACCGTGGGCAGGCCCGCGCTGACCGCCATGGCAAGCGGCGCACCGGGCAGACGCGGCAACACCATCGTCAGCGCGCCCGGCCAGAACGCGGCGGCGAGCGCCTCGGCCCGGTCGTCGAACGCGGCGAGTGCCCTTGCCGCTACGGCATCGGGAACATGGACGATCAGCGGATTGAAATCGGGGCGGCCCTTGGCGCGGTAGATGCCCGCCACCGCGGCATCGTCGTCGGCTCGGGCAGCAAGGCCATAGACGGTTTCGGTGGGCACGGCGACCGTCCCCCCCGCGGCCAGCAGCCGCGCCGCCGCGGCAATGCCGGCGGCATCGGCGGCGCGCAGGTTGCCCGGTCCGCCGTGGGAAATCTTTGTACCGTCCATGCCTTGCCGCTATAGCGCGCGCCACGCTCTGCCAAGGAAAACCAAGCGAGGGGAACTGCGATGGATTTCACGCCACCCACCACCGACCAGGTGCTTGCCCTGCGCGTCAGCGCCGGGATCGACGAACTGGCGGCGCACGAACGCTTCGAGGCTGCCAGCCCCGATCTGGTGGAAGCCATCGTGGAAGGCATCGGAGCGCTGGCCGCCGGCGAATGGGCGCCGCTCAACCGGCTGGGCGATACCGAGGGCGCGAAATGGAACGATGGCACGGTAACGCTGCCCGCCGGCTTCGCCGACGCCTACCGCGCGTTCGTCGAGCAGGGCTGGAACGCGATCGCCGGGCCGGTCGATCACGGCGGACAGGGTCTGCCCTTCGCGCTGGCGACGTGCGTGCTCGAGACGCTGGGCGCGGCCAACATGGGCTTCGCCCTGCTGCCGATGCTCACCGTCGGCGCGATCGAGGCGCTGGATCACCACGGCAGCGAAGCCCAGAAGGCGCTCTATCTTCCCAAGCTGGTCAGCGGCGAATGGTCGGGCACGATGAACCTGACCGAGCCGCAGGCCGGGTCCGACGTGGGCGCGCTGCGCAGCACCGCCGTGCCGATCACCGAAGGCCCGCACGCCGGCAAGTACCGCATCGCCGGCACCAAGATCTTCATCACCTTCGGCGAGCATGACCTGGCCGAGAACATCATCCACCTGGTTCTCGCCCGCACTCCCGGCGCCCCGGCCGGCACGCGCGGCATCTCGCTGTTCATCGTGCCCAAGTTCCACGTCAACGCGGACGGCACCCCCGGCGCACGCAACGACGTGCGCAGCGTCTCGATCGAGCACAAGCTGGGCATCCACGCCTCGCCCACCTGCGTCATGTCCTATGGCGACCACGGCGAATGCATCGGCGAACTGGTAGGCCACGAGAACGAGGGCCTGAGGGCCATGTTCACGATGATGAACTCCGCCCGCATCAACGTGGGCAGCCAGGGTGTGCAGATCGCCGAACGCGCCTATCAGCAGGCACGGGCCTATGCGCGCGACCGCGTCCAGTCCGCGCGGGCAGGCGCGGCGGACAAGACGCCGGTGGCGATCATCGAACACCCCGACGTGCGCCGGATGCTGCTGCGGATGCGCGCGCTGACCGAAGGCGCGCGGGCGCTGCTCTATTACACCGCCGGCCAGATCGATCGCGGGACGCTGGGCGACGCGGCCGCGCAGAAGCGGGCGGAAGTGCTGGTGCCCATGCTCAAGGCCTGGGGCACCGATGTCGGCTGCGAGGTGACCAGTCTGGGCGTGCAGGTCCACGGCGGCATGGGCTTCATCGAGGAAACCGGCGCCGCGCAGCACTATCGCGACGCGCGCATCGCGCCGATCTACGAAGGCACCAACGGCATCCAGGCCGCCGACCTCGTCACCCGCAAGCTGGGTTACGACAACGGCGGCGTGCTGCAGGCGCTGATGGCCGACATCATCGCGGAAATGGAAGACGTACCCGAAGTCGCCGCGCTGGCGAGAGACGTGGCCGCGATCGCCACCTGGATGACCACCAGCGCCACGCTGGACGACCGGCTGGCCGGCAGCGTGCCGTTCACCACGATGTGCGCGGCGGCCGTGGCCGGCTGGCAGCTTGCCCGCCAGGCGCGAGCCACGGGCGATGACGCCAAGACGGCGGTGACGATGTTCTTCAACCGCACCATCGTGCCCGAAATGCGCGGCCTTGGCTCGGCGGCCATGGCGGGCGCGGCGCTGGTCTATCAGCTGGATACCGACGCGCTGCTGGCATGAGTGACCATACCCCCTTGCTGACCCGTATCGCCGAGGCGCTGGAACGGCTTGCGCCGCCCCCGCCGCCGCCCGTCGACTGGCTGGCGCACCCCGCCTACGTCTGGCTGGGGCGTACGGCCCGGCCGGTCGCCCGGCTGGAAGCGCCCGCGCTGGACCTGATGCACGGCATCGACTTCCAGAAGGGTGCGGTGGTCGAAAACGTGGCGCGCCTGGCGCAAGGCGCGGCCGCGCACGACATGCTGCTGTGGGGGTCGCGCGGCATGGGCAAGTCGGCGCTGCTGCGCGCCGCCACGCTGGCCGCGCAGACAGAACGGCCGGGCAGCATCGCGCTGGTGCAGGCCACGCCCGAGGCCGGCCTGGCCGACCTGTTCGCGCTGCTGCGGGGGATCGAGCGCCGCTTCCTGGTGTTCCTCGACGACCTCGGCTTCGACGCGGGCGACGCCGATGGCGCGCGCCGGCTGCGCAGCTGGCTGGAAGGTGGGGTGGAAGCGCGCCCCGCCAACGTGCGCCTTGCCGTCACTTCCAACCGCCGCGCCATCGTGGAACGCCATCTCAGCGAACAGGACGATCCGATCAACCCGCGCGACGTGGTCGACGACCGGCTGGCGCTGGCCGACCGGTTCGGGCTGTCACTGGGGTTCCACAATTGCTCGCAGGACGATTTCCTGGCGATCATTGGCGGATATGCCGCGCATTACGGGCTGGAATGGGAGCCGGCCGATGCGCTGGAGTGGTCACGCCGGCGCGGTGGCCGCTCCGGGCGCGTGGCCTGGCAATACGTGACCGAACTGGCCGGGCGGACCGGGCGCGCGCTGTAAGCCACACGCCCGGTGCCTTTCCCGCGCCTTACGGCTGCGGCTTGAGCAGGTCCGAATCTTCGTTCGGCTTGGCGATGAACTTGGCATCCGCCGGCGGCGGGGGCGGCATCGGCGTGGCCTTGATCGGCACGATCTCCGCCGCCGGCTTCGCGCCAGGGGCCACCACGCGCCAGATCACGCCGCCCACGTCGTCGCTGACCAGCAGCGCGCCGTCCTTCGCGAAGGCGACCCAGGTCGGTCGGCCATGCGCGCGGCCTTCCGCCGTGAGGAACCCGCTGAGAATCGGGGTCGGCGGGGTGGGCTTCACGTTGCCGCGATCGTCGAAGCCGACGAAGACGACGTCATAGCCCGAAAGCGGGCGGCGGTTCCACGAACCGTGGCGCGCGATGAATGCGCCCTGCGCGAAGCGTTCTCCCATCACGTTGCCACCGCGCGCAAACGCAAGGCCCAGCGGGGCGACGTGCGAACCCAGCGCGTATTCCGGCTTGCGCGTGTATTCGAGCATGTATTCGGGCATCGGCGCCTTCACGCGCCAGTCGATGTTCTTTTTCCAGTAGGCCCACGGCCAGCCGTACTGCGCGCCCAGCGGCACGTTGGTGAGGTAATCGGGCACGAGATCGGACCCGAGCATGTCGCGCTCGTTGACCACGGTCCACAGCTCGCCGCTGTGCGGATTCCAGTCGAGGCCATTGGGATTGCGCAGGCCGCCGGCGAATTCGCGGCTGCGGTGCTTGGCGAAATCGTACTCGTGGATCGCGGCGCGGCCCTTTTCCTGGTCGATGCCGTTCTCCGCGATGTTCGACGAGGAGCCGACGGTCACGTAGAGCTTGCCGCCATCGGCGCTGAGCAGCAGGTTGCGCGCCCAGTGGTTGCCGCCGCCGGGCAGGTCCATCAGCTTCTCGGGCTTGCCGGCAAGGTTGGTCTGGCCCAGCGCATAGGGGTACGACAGCACCGCGTTATGGTTGGCGATGATCAGGCGGCCGTCGCGGAACACCATGCCGAACGGCGAATCGAGCGCGGGATTGTCCATCACGAACTTCTGGTCGGCCTTGCCATCGCCATTGGTATCGCGCAGCAGCACGATCTTGTTGGGCGAAGGCCCGCCGGCGCCGACCTTGCGGAACAGCCAGTTCATCACCAGGCCCGTGATCCCGCCGGGGCCGCGGCCGGGAGGCGCGTTGGTTTCCGCCACCAGCACATCGCCATTGGATAGCACGGTCACCGCACGGGGATGATCCAGCCCGTCGGCGAAGCGGCCGACCGCCAGCCCCTGCGCCGCCACGGGCGCCTCGTTGGCTTTCCAGCCCACGGGTTCCGCCACCACGACCGTGGGTATGGTCTGCGCGCTGGGCTCGGCCAGCTTGGGCTTCGGCCCGGAAAGCTGGTCCAGCGTGTACTGTGCGGGATCACCCCGCATGGCCCAGGCGATGAAAAGGCCGCCCGCGACGACAACGACGAGCAGGCCGATGAGGATCTTGCGCAAAAGAGTCATGCGCACGAATCTAGGCGGCAAACGCCGTCCTGTCACCTGACAGCTTGCCCTCATTCCATTCCGCCCCGGCCGCCCTATATCAGGGGTATGTACGCCTTTGCCCCCAACGCCGGCGCTTCGACCGCCGAGATCCAAGCCGAGCTGCGCGAAGCGGCGGTGGCCATCACCGATAACGAGCCCGACGGCATCGCCAACATGGCCAATGTCGCCGCGCTGCTGGCGGAATTCCTGCCCGATCTCAACTGGGCCGGCTTCTACCGCATGGTGGAAGGCGAATTGGTGCTCGGCCCGTTCATCGGCAAGCCCGCCTGCATCCGCATCCCGCTGGATCGCGGCGTCTGCGGCGCGGCCGCGCGCTCCGGAACCACGCAGCGGGTGGAGGACGTCCACGCCTTTCCCGGCCATATCGCCTGCGATGCCGCCAGCCGGTCCGAACTGGTCGTACCCGTGATTCGCGGTGGCGCGGTCATCGCCGTGATCGACCTCGACAGCCCCCTGCCCGGACGGTTCAGCGCAGAGGACGCCGCCGGCATAGAAGCGCTGGCAGAGGCGATCGCGGAACGGATCTGAGAGAAAGAACCACCCGCCAATCTATCCCGTTTCGGCACAGCGCCGGGAGCGGCCTTGGTGCCCCCTGCCCGGCGATGATACGGTTCCGGAAACGTCCGGAATCCGGCCAGTCGCGCCGGCGCGCCGCAACAGGGGATCACGATGGCCCGAATCTACCAAGCACTTGCCGTTTCGCTCGCACTGGCAGGCGCCATGCCGGCCGTGGCCCACGAAGCGCCGCCCCCGCCGCCGCCCGCACCGCCCGGCGGCTGGTATGCTCCGGCGCCTTACGGCGCCGTGCCCGCCTGGCAGGGCGGCTATCCGGCAGCGCAGATGCCTGCCCCGCCGCCGGTGGACCCGGAATACCAGCGGATGCTGGATCGCTGCCGCGTCAACAATCCGGATAAGCACGTCGGCGGCACCCTGATCGGCGGCGCGGTGGGCGGATTGATCGGCAACCGTGTGGCCTCGGGCGATCGCGTGCTCGGCACCGTGGCCGGCGCGGCGGTTGGCGCGGTGGCCGGCAACGTGATCGACAAGGCCGAGGACAAGGGGCGGGACCGCGAATGCGAGGAATTCTTCCGTCGCTACGGCCCGCCGCAAGCCGCAGGCTATCCGGGCGGCTATGGCGCGGAATACCCGGGCTACGGCGGCGCCTATCCGGGATACGCGCCCTACGGCTACGTCATGGTGCCGGTGGTGATCCAGAACCAGCAGAAGCCCTGCGTCGAGACCACGACCGTGACCGAGGAATGGGTCAACGTTCCGGTCCGCCGCCGCGCGGTGCACCACCGCCCGGTCGTGCGCGACAAGCGCGTCAAGGAAAAGCGGGTCTACACCGGCAGCTGAGTACCCAGTGCCCGTCGTCTCAGCGAAAGCTGGGACCTCAGGCCGCTGTAGCGCATTTTCGACAGAACCGGCCCAGCCCCACGAGATCCCAGCTTTTGCTGGGATGACGGGCGACGTGGGCCGTGTTCCACGTGGAACGTGCTAGGGTCCTGATCCTACAGCTTGCGGCCGATCAGTTCCTTCATGATCTCGTTGGTGCCGCCGAAAATCCGCGTCACACGCGCGCTGCGCCATGCGCGGGCAATCGCGTACTCGTTCATGTAGCCCGCGCCGCCGTGGAGCTGCAGGCACTTGTCCATCACTTCCCACTGCAGCTCGGTATGCCACAGCTTGGCCGCCGCGCCCTCTTCCGGGGTCAGTTCGCGCTTGAGGTGGCGCGCCAGCGCCCAGTCGAGGTGCGCCCAGCCTACCTGCAGCTTGGCCTTGATGTCGGCCAGAGTGAAGCGGGTGTTCTGGAAATCGAGGATCGGCTTGCCGAACGCCTTGCGATCGCGGGTGAATTCCACGGTATCATCGAAGGCGCGCTGGGCCGACGCCTGCGCGCTGACCGCGATTGACAGGCGCTCCTGCGGCAGTTCGCTCATCAGGTAGATGAAGCCCTTGCCTTCCTCGCCCAGGCAGTTGGTGATCGGCACGCGCACGTCGTTGAAGAACAGTTCCGAGGTATCGGCTTCGTCCTGCCCGATCTTGTCGAGGTTACGGCCGCGTTCGAAGCCTTCGCGATCGGCCTCGACCAGCACGATCGACACGCCCTTCCACGCCGGCTGGACCTCCGTGTCGGTCTTGCAGCAGACCAGGATAAGGTCGGCGTTCTGGCCGTTGGTGATGTAGGTCTTCGATCCGTTGATGACGTAGTGGTTGCCGTCCTTCTTGGCCGTGGTGCGCATGCCCTGAAGGTCGGACCCGGTGCCGGGTTCGGTCATCGCGATCGCCGTGATCGTCTCGCCCGAGACCATGCGCGGCAGCCACTTCTTCTTCTGCTCTTCCGAGCCGTAGGAAATGAGATAGTTGGCGACGATATCAGACTGGAGCGAAAAGCCCGTGGTCACGCGGCCATAGTAGGCGCTTTCCTCGTCGACGATGGCGTTGTAGCCGAAATCGAGGCCCAGCCCACCGTATTCCTCGGGCACGGTGGGGCACAGCATGCCCAGTTCGCCGGCCTTGGGCCAGACTTCCTTGGGCACGATGCCGGCCTCCGCCCATTCGGCGGCGTGTGGCGCTATCTCGTCCTCCAGAAACCGGCGGACGGTCTGGCGGAAGGCTTCGTGATCCTCGTTGTACGCGGTGCGTGAAAGCGCATCGAGCGACATGGCATCTCTCCGGTTAGTCGTGGCCTTTCCCACAGGGATAAGCGCCGCCGCCAAGCCGGGTCAATCGCTATTTAATCGATCAGTTAAACTTTATGCACTGCCCTCCCGGGCAAGTCCGCGTCAGATGCCGCCGCCGGTAAGCCGCTGGCAGATCAGGTCGAGCTGGTCGAGCGTCTTGTAGCGGATCGTCACCGAACCCGAGCTGGGGTCGGCATCGGCGTTGATCATGACCTTGAGGCCCAGGAACTCCTCCAGATGCGCCTGCACCGCCGCAATATCGGCGCTTTGCGACGGATCACGCACCGCGCGCGCCTTGCGCTGCGCGCTTTCCGGGCGCCCGGCGCGCTTGGCCATGCGTTCCGCATCGCGCACCGAAAGCCCCTTCGCCACCACCTCGCGCGCGATGGGCAGCGGATCGGGCAGGGTTGCCAGCGCGCGCGCATGGCCCATCGAGATTTCGTCGCGCTGGACCATGTCCAGCACTTCCTCGGGCAAGCTGAGCAGGCGCATGAGATTGGCGACATGGCTGCGCGACTTGTCGACGAAGGTCGCGATTTCCTGCTGCGTCAGTCCATCCTGCTCGGACAGGCGCTGATAGGCGCGCGCCTCTTCCACCGGATTGAGATCCTCGCGCTGCAAATTCTCGATCAGCGCCAGCGCGACGACTTCGCGTTCATCGAGCTTGCGCACGATCGCCGGAATCTCGTGGACGCGCGCGCGCTGCGCCGCGCGCCAGCGGCGCTCACCAGCCACGAGCTGGTAGCGGCCCGCGCTCACAGGCCGCACGATCACCGGCTGGATCACACCCCGTTGCGCGATCGAGCGGGCCAGTTCCTCCAGCGCGTCTTCGTCGAAATGGCGACGCGGCTGATTGGGATCGGGTTCGATGTCCGACACGGAAAGCAGCGAAACTCCGCCTTCGCGCGGCAGTGCGGCCCCTTCCGGCGCGCCCGCCGAAACGCGGATCAGCGATTCCTCGCGCCGGGTTTCGCCGAGCAGCGCGCCCAGCCCCCGCCCCAGCGCCGCGCGCCGCACCGGCGCCGCTTTCACGCCATCACCGGTCATGCCGTCTTCGCTGCTCATGCAGCCTTCCTCCGTTCGGGCAGCCGGCCGATCAGTTCACGCGCCAGCTTCATGTAAGCCTGCGATCCGGGGCAGGCATGATCGTAGATCAGCGCGGGCAAGCCATGGCTCGGCGCCTCGGACAAACGGACGTTGCGCGGAATCACCGCCTCGAACACCAGATCGTGCAGGCAGGATCGCACGTCGTCTGCCACCTGATCGGTCAGGCGATTGCGCCGATCGAACATGGTGAGGACCACGCCCAGGATGCCGAGATCGGCGTTGAAGCGCTCCTGAACGCGCTCGACCGTCTGCAGCAACTGACTCAGCCCTTCGAGCGCGAAGAATTCGCACTGGAGCGGCACCAGCAGCGTATCCGCCGCGGTGAGCGCATTGAGCGTGAGCAGGCCGAGCGACGGCGGGCAATCGATAAGGCAGATATCATGCCCCGCCCCGCCCTGGGAAAGTGCGCCGCGCAACTTTCCGGTCCGGTCCTCGACGCTGACCAGCTCCACTTCCGCGCCCGAAAGATCGACCGTGGCGGGCACCAGATCGAGCCCCGGAATGCGCGTAGGCATCAGGCATTCGGCAACGGTCGCCTGATCGATCAGCAGATCATACGACGAACGTTCGCGCTCGTGCGAAGCGACGCCGATCCCGGTCGAGGCGTTTCCCTGCGGATCGAGATCGACCAGCAGCACTTTCCAGCCGGTGGCGGCCAGCGCGGTGGCGATGTTGATCGCGGTGGTGGTCTTGCCCACTCCGCCCTTCTGGTTGGCGACAGCGATGGTAATCATCGGCGAGTTTCCTTCCGGCGTTTGGCCTTTTGGACAACCGGGGGCTGGCCACCAAGCAGGCGACCAGCGATGACGCCCGCGTCGGGGTCTGTCAGCGATTGTTCCACGTGGAACATATGGCGCCAGGATTTCGGGAGCATGTCCAATTCATGCTTCGCCTTGGCCCCTTTGGGCAACAGCCAAAGCGTGTCTGGTGTGGAAAAGCGCGCAGAAAGAAGCAGCAGCTTGTCCAGCGGCGCAAACGCACGGGCTGAAATCACGCTGGCGATCAGTGCCGGCACATCTTCCACCCGCGCCAGAATGACTTCCACATTGGCCAGATCAAGCGCCGCCGCCGCGCGTTCGAGCCATTCGGTGCGCAGGCGCCGGGAATCGACCAGCGTGACGTGCCGCTCAGGCTGCAACGCCGCCACGACCAGCCCTGGAAAGCCAGCTCCGGTCCCCAGATCGAGCCACGGCCCCGCCGGCAATGTTTCACGTGGAACATCGAGCAGCTGCGCGCTGTCAACGATATGCCGCTGCCAGACGTGCGCCAGCGTGCCGCGCGCAACCAGATTCTGCCGTTCGTTCTCGGCGACGAGCAGGTCCGCCAGCCGGGTCAGCCGGGCCATGCCGGCGGCATCGACACCCAGCCGGTCGCGCAGCCAGGCTTGGGCATCCGCTTCGCTGGTGATCGTCATGCCGCGCGCCGCCGCGCGTGGACCAGTAGGCTGGCAAGCGCGGCCGGGGTGATCCCCGCGATCCGGCCCGCCGCCGCCAGCGTATCCGGCCGGGCACGCTGCAGGCGTTCGACCATCTCGTTCGAAAGGCCGGGCACCTCGGCGAAGGGAAAATCATCGCCGAGCGCGACCGCGTCGCTCGACCGCAATTCGCGCAGTTCCGCGTCCTGCCGCGCGAGATAGGGCGCATAGGCCGCGTCCTCCTCCACTTCCTCCACCAGCAGCGGATCGAACGCCCCGTCCCCCACCCATGGCTCCAACGCCGCGAGCGTGACTTCGGGGAAACGCAGCCACTCCATCAGGGATCGCCGGGTGCCGTCAGCCCGTACCGCGATCCCCGCGCGCACCAGCTCCGTCGGGGTGACGTCGGCGGCCAGCGCGCACTCCAGCCGTTCCCGCTGTTTACTGCGCGCTTCGAACCAGACCGCGCGTTCCTTCCCCACACACCCGGCCGCAAGGGCCAGCGGGGTCAGCCGGGTGGAGGCGTTGTTGGCGCGCAAACGCAGCCGATACTCCGCCCGCGCGGTCAACATGCGATAGGGCTCGCTGACGCCATGAAGCGTGAGGTCGTCGATCATCACGGCCATGTAGCTCGATGCCCGGTCCAGCGCCGCCGGCGCGCGGCCCAGCACGGCCGCCGCCGCGTGCATGCCCGCCACCAGCCCCTGCGCCGCCGCCTCCTCGTATCCGGTCGTCCCGTTGATCTGCCCGGCGCAATAAAGCCCCGGAATGGCCTTCACTTCCAGGCTGCGCCGCAGCGCGCGCGGATCGATGTGATCGTATTCCACCGCATAGCCGGGCACGGTGATCTCCACCCGCTCCAACCCTTCGATGCTGCGCATCATCGCCACCTGCACATCCGTCGGCAGCGAGGTGCTGACCCCGTTCGGGTAAACCGTGCGGTCGTCCAGCCCCTCCGGTTCGAGAAAGACCTGGTGCCCGTCGCGATCGCCGAAGCGGTGGATCTTGTCCTCGATCGACGGGCAATAGCGCGGCCCCTGCGCGCCGATCGCGCCCGTGAACAGCGGCGAACGGTCCAGTCCGCTGCGGATGATATCGTGCGTGCGCGCATTGGTGCGCGCGATCGCGCAGAACACCTGTGGCACCGTGCGCGCCGGCGTCAACGGAGACATCGTCCACGGCTCGGCGTCGCTCGGCTGCTCCGGCAACCGCGCCCAGTCGATCGTGCGGCCGTCCAGCCGGGGCGGCGTGCCCGTCTTCAGGCGCGCCATCGGCAGGTCGGCATCGCGCAACTGCGTGGCCAGCCGGTGCGCCGCGCTTTCGCCGATGCGGCCACCATCCATCCGCTCCTCGCCACGAAACAGCCGCCCTCCGAGGAAGGTGCCCGTACACAGCACGACCGCATCGGCCGCAAGCGCATCGCCGTTGCCCAGATCGATGCCCACCACGCGGCCACCCTGCATCCGCAAGGCCGCCGCTTCGCCCGCCACCACGGTGAGATTCGGTTGAGCCGCGATCATGCGCTGGATCGCGGCGCGGAACAGCTTGCGATCCGCCTGGACACGCGGCCCCTGTACCGCGCTGCCCTTGGAACGGTTGAGCATCCGGTAGTGAATCGCCGCCGCATCGGCCCCGCGCGCGATTAATCCGTCAAAGGCATCGACCTCGCGCACCAGATGGCCCTTGCCCAGCCCGCCGATCGCCGGATTGCAGCTCATCGCGCCTATGGTAGCGGGATCGAAACTCACCAGCGCCGTGCGCGCGCCCATCCGCGCCGAAACGGCGGCCGCCTCGACGCCGGCATGACCGCCGCCGACCACGATCACATCGAATTGCTGCATGGGATGCCCGTTACAGGAGAGCGGGACTCACGTCAAAGTGCATCGATGTTCCACGTGGAACATTGCGCTTCATTTGCCGATGCAGAACCGGCCAAACAGCGCGTCCAGCATGTCCTCGGTGCCGACACGCCCCACGAGCCGGTCGAGCGCCTGCCGGGCGAGGCGCAGCTCTTCCGCTGCCAGCAAGGGGTCCGGCATGGCCGCCGCCGCACCGAGAGCGGTCATCACCTCCCCCAGCAACCCCGCCTGGCGCGCATTCAGCGCCGCTTCGCCCGGAGCCGGCAACGCCGCGCGGGCATGATCCACCAACCCGGCGCGAAACGCCGACACGCCCTCCCCCGTCCGCGCCGAAAGCGCGAACCGCGCGCCGTGCTTGGCCTCCCGATCCGGACGGTCGATCCGTGTTTCGATTTCCCACAGCGAACGACCGGCAGGCCCGGCGCCCTCCGGGCCCAGCCACAGCACCAGATCCGCGCGCTCGGCTTCCGCCAGCGCGCGGGCGATGCCGATCCGTTCGATTTCGCCCGCGCCATCTTCGCGCAGGCCAGCCGTATCGATGAACGTGAAGGGCACGCCTTCAATCGCCACCGCGCGAACCAGAACATCGCGCGTGGTCCCCGGCTCGGCCGCCGTGATCGCTGCCTCGTCGTCGACCAAGGCGTTGAACAACGTGGATTTTCCCGCGTTTGGCGGGCCGGCCAGGACAACCCGGTAGCCCTCGCGCAAAGGCTCCGCGCGCGGCCGGGCGAGCCACGCCGCGAGATCGTCGGCCAGGGCACCCGCGTCCGCCGCGAAGCCGGCCGGGAGATCGGCTCCAACATCGTCCTCGTCCGAAAAATCGAGCGCGGCTTCCAGACGGGCCGAGAGCGCCAGCACCTTGTCGCGCCATCCAGCGACCAGACGCGACAACGCACCGTCCGCCATGGCCAGCGCGGCCCGCCGCTGCAACTCGGTCTCGGCGGTCAACAGATCGGCAAGCCCTTCCGCCTCGGCCAGATCGATGCGGCCGTTCGCGAAAGCGCGGCGGGTGAATTCGCCGGGCAACGCCTGGCGTAATTCAGGCAGTGCCGCCAGCGCGGCCAGAACGGCGGCGACCACCGCGCGGCCGCCGTGGAGATGAAGCTCCGCGCTGTCCTCGCCCGTCGCCGTGCGGGGACCGGGCAGCCACAGCACCATGGTATGATCGAGTTCGGTACCGCCGCGCGGATCGATCAACCGCACGAGCGCGGCGCGGCGCGGTGCCGGGAGTTTGCCGGCAAGCGCCCGCAAGCATTCCCCGGCGTGCGGTCCACTGATCCGGACAACCGCGATGCCGGCGGGCGGTTGACCGGAAGACAGGGCAAAGATCGTATCGGACATGCCGGCGTCTCTAAACACCCACGCGCGCGCTGTCGAACGCCGCAATGTTCCACGTGGAACATTCGGCACGCGCAGGATCAGTCGTCCTTCTTCTTGGAACCCGAAACCCCGGCCTTGAACCCGGCCATCGCCGCTCCCGCGCCCTGCTCCACGAACTGCTGGAACAGTTTGAGCCCCATCTCGCCCATTGGCGCGATCTGCTTGGCGTAGCCCTGGAGCTGATCGAGATTCGACACGCCCTGCATCGCCTTGGCGATGGCATCGATATAGACGTCGTTCGCCTTGGAGACATCGGGCAACCCCAGAAAGCGGCGCGCTTCTTCCGGCGTGCAGTCGATCTCGACCTGAACTTTCATGGAATTCTCCCGATCAACGATGCTTCAGAGTGTCACCGGAGCTTGGCAAAGTCCACTCGCGGGCCAAGCTCGGTATCGACCAACGCATGATATCCGCATGACAAACCAGTGAACAGGACGAACCACCATGGGTGAGATGACGAGAATTCCAGCTTATGACGGCCAGGACGCAATCCCCGTCTATGTCGCCACGCCCGCGACCGGGGCGAAGGCTGCCATCGTCGTTATTCCGGAAATCTTCGGTATCAACGCCGGCATCCGCAAGAAGTGCGATGACTGGGCCGCGCTCGGCTATGTCGCGCTGGCGCCGGACATCTTCTGGCGTTTCGCGCCCGGCGTCGAACTCGATCCCGATGTTCCGGAACAGCTGCAGGAAGCCTTCGGCTATTTCGGCCAGTACGATGCCGATCTGGGCGTGCAGGACATCGAAGCGGCGATCCGCTGGCTGCGCAAGGAGCGCGGCGTGGCCAAGGTGGGGCTGGTCGGGTTCTGCCTGGGTGGCCGCATGGCTTATATGGCCGCCGCGCGCACCGATATCGACGCTTCGGTCGGCTATTACGGCGTGATGATCGACCAGATGCTGGGCGAAGCCCATGCCATCGCCAATCCGCTGCTGCTGCACATTCCCACGGCGGATCACCTCGTCTCGCCCGAAGTGCAGGCAACGATCCACGCCGGGCTCGATCCGCATCCCAAGGTGACGCTCTACGACTACGAGGGGCTCGATCACGGTTTTGCCGCCGAAATGGGCAACCGCCGCGACGAGGAGGGTGCGCAACTCGCCGATGGCCGCACCCGCGCGTTCTTGGCGGAACACCTCGCCTAACCACACTTCGCTCCGGTTGCGCTCCATCAATGCGAGCGCAACCGGAAGAGGCAAAATCGGATCGGCAATCAAAAGGGGAGACGAAGCCAATGCAACTGGGACTGGCCGCCTGGCACCGCTACATGCTGGACAGCGATCCTGCGCTGCTGGAAGAGCTGATCGCGCCCGACGCGGTATTCCACTCCCCTGTGGTCCACACGCCCCAGGAAGGGCGCGAGAAAGTGCTGATGTACCTGACGGCGGCGGCCGGCGTCTTCGGCAACGGCACCTTCGCCTATGTCCGCGAACTGGTGGACGGACCGGAAGCCTGTCTTGAATTCACCGCGGAGATCGACGGGATCAAGGTCAACGGCATCGACCTGATCCGCTTCGATCTTGAAGGCCGGATCATCGATTTCAAGGTCATGGTCCGCCCGCTCAAGGCGATCAACGCCGTGTGGCAGAAGATGGCCGAGCAGCTCGAGAACACGTGATACGAAAGAGGGGGCTGCGCCCGATGGCGAAGCCCCCTTCGTTTCCTGTCCGCGTTGCGAACCGTTTTACTGGTTCATCGTCGCGAAGAAGTCTTCGTTGGTCTTGGAATCCTTCATCTTGTCGAGGAGGAATTCCATCGCGTCGACCGTGCCCATCTGCATGAGGATGCGGCGCAGCACCCACATCTTGGTGAGCTGATCCTTCGCCACCAGCAGCTCTTCCTTGCGCGTGCCGGACTTGCCGACATCCAGCGCCGGGAAGATGCGCTTGTCCGCCACCTTGCGGTCGAGCACGATTTCCGAGTTGCCGGTGCCCTTGAATTCCTCGAAGATCACTTCGTCCATGCGGCTGCCGGTATCGATCAGCGCGGTGGCGATGATCGACAGCGAGCCGCCTTCCTCGATGTTGCGCGCGGCACCGAAGAAGCGCTTCGGCCGCTGCAGCGCGTTGGCGTCGACACCGCCGGTCAGCACCTTGCCCGAGCTGGGGACAACGGTGTTGTAGGCGCGGCCAAGGCGCGTGATCGAATCCAGCAGGATCACAACGTCGCGCTTGTGCTCGACCAGGCGCTTGGCCTTCTCGATCACCATTTCGGCCACCTGGACGTGGCGGCTGGCGGGTTCGTCGAAGGTCGAGGAAATGACCTCGCCGTTCACCGAACGCTGCATGTCGGTCACTTCCTCGGGCCGTTCGTCGACGAGCAGCACGATCAGGAAGACTTCCGGATGGTTGTCGGTGATGGCCTTGGCCATGTTCTGCAGCAATACGGTCTTGCCGGTGCGCGGCGGCGCCACGATCAGCGCGCGCTGGCCCTTGCCCTGCGGGCTGACGAGATCGATCACGCGGGCCGACTTGTCCTTGACCGTGGGATCGAGCGTATCGAGCTTCAGGCGCTCGTTGGGATAGAGCGGCGTCAGGTTGTCGAAGTTCACGCGATGGCGGACCGCTTCGGGATCGTCGAAGTTGACCTTGATCAGCCGGGTGATCGCGAAATAGCGCTCGCCGTCCTTGGGCGCGCGCACTTCGCCTTCCACGGTATCGCCGGTGCGCAGGCCCCATTTGCGGACCTGGTTGGGCGAAACGTAGATATCGTCGGGGCCGGCCAGGTAGTTCGCTTCGGGCGAACGGAGAAAGCCGAAGCCATCGGGCAGGACCTCGATCGTGCCAATGCCGAGGATTTCCTCGCCATCTTCCGCCATCTCCTTGAGGATGGCGAACATCAGGTCCTGGCGGCGCATGGTCGATGCGCCTTCGACGCCAAGCTCTTCGGCCATTTCGACCAGCTCGGCGGGGGTTTTCTTCTTGAGTTCCTTGAGATGCATATTCTTGGGTTCCGGATGGAATACTGGGAATGGCCGGCGGACCTTGGGGCTTGGAGAAAGCGGGTCCGGTCGCTGCCATGGTGGCGCGACCTCCGATGCCGGACGCACAGCGCGATATGCCTTGCCTCGCGGCAAGTCAATCAGGACCGCAATGCGTCAAGGCTCAGAACGGCTTGAGAATCACCAGAATGACGATCAGCGCGGCGGTCACGCCCGGCACTTCGTTGATCATCCGCAGGCGCCTGCCCGAAAGCCGGCGTTCGCCCGCCGCCAGCGCGCGGGCGTAGCCCGCCAGCCAGAAATGGTAAGCCGTCAGCGCCAGCACAAGGGCCAGCTTGGCGTGGAACCAGCCCTGCTGGAATGCGCCGGTCGTCATCGCCAGCGCCAGACCAAGCACCCACACGACGACAAGCGACGGCCACAGGATGATTTTCAGCAGCTTGCGCTCGCGATCGATCCACACCGCGTTCTCGGGCGATCCAGGCGCCGCTTCCTGATGATAGACGAAGTAGCGCGGCAGCATGAACAGCCCGGCCATCCAGAATATCACGAAGATGATGTGGCCGGCCTTGAGCCAGAGATAGATCATCGCGAACACCTGCACCATGCGATCAAGGATAGCGCGTCAGCACGCATCCCGGAACGGGAGAATTGATCGGGAAAGCCTTTTGCCGCCGCTTGTCGGTAATGCAAGCCTCGAAAACCGCACCGTTATCCGGCCGGGATCGGCATCCCGCGCTCAGGCGCGGTGCGGACCGAACAGGATCACCGCGGCACCGGCAAGGCACAGCGCGGCGCCGCCCAGGTCCCAGCGATCCGGCCGCACGCCTTCGACGATCCACAGCCACAGCAAGGCGGACGTGATGTAGATCCCGCCATAGGCCGCATAGGCGCGCCCGGCGGCATCGCTGTCCACCAGCGTCAGCAACCACGCGAACAGGACCAGCGACGCGCAGCCGGGCACCAGCCACCACGCCGGCTTGCCCAGCCTGAGCCACGCCCAGAACGCGAAGCATCCCGTGATTTCGGCCAACGCCGCGCCCACAAAGACAAGCGGTGCGGGCATTACCCGATGCTCCTTACCGCGCCCTATCGCGCCATTACCGTGACTGCCCCCGCCGCCAGCCACGCACCACGGTCAGCAGGTGCTCGACATGTTCGATCGGCGTGAACTGGCCGATACCGTGGCCCAGGTTGAACACGTGCGGCCGGTCGGCGAACGCTTCGAGAATGCGGAACGTCTGCCGTTCCAGCTCGACCCCGCCCGCCAGCAGCAGCAGCGGATCGAGATTGCCCTGCACCGGCAGGTTTGCCGGCAGGTTCTTCGCCGCCCACAGCGGATCGATCGTTTCGTCGATGCCGATGGCGTCCACTTTCGTGCCCTGCGCATAGGCGACGAGCTTTTCGCCTGCGCCCTTGGGAAAGCCGATCAGCGGCACGTGCCGGTAGCGTTTGCGGATCGCGGCGGCGATGCGGGCATTGGGTTCGATCACCCAGCGTTCGAACTGCGCCGGGGAAAGGCTGCCAGCCCAGCTGTCGAACAGCTGGAGCCCTTCTGCGCCCGCTTCGACCTGTCCGGCGAGATATTCCACGGTCACGTCCACAATCGCGTCTATGATCGCCTGGAAGGCCACAGGATCGCGATAGGCGTAGGCGCGCGTGTCGTGCTGGTCGCGGCTGCCCTCGCCCGCCACCATGTACGTGGCGATCGTCCACGGCGATCCGGCAAAGCCCAGCAGGGTCTTGTCGCCTGACAGCTGGCTGCGCACCCGGCGCACGGTATCGTAGATCGGGGTGAGGCGTTCGGGCACGGCCCGCAGCGCGGAAAGCTGGGCATCGATCAGGCGCGGCGACAGGCGTGGCCCCTCGCCCGCCAGAAACTCCAGGTTCTGCCCCATCGCATAGGGCACGATCAGGATGTCCGAGAACAGGATCGCGCCATCGAAGCCGAAGCGCCGGATCGGCTGGAGCGTGATTTCCGCCGCGGCCTCGGCATCGTACACCAGCTCGAGAAATCCCCCCTTGGCAGCCCGCAAGGCCCGGTATTCGGGCAGATAGCGGCCCGCCTGGCGCATCAGCCAGACCGGGCGGGAATCAAGGTTTTCGCCGGAGAGCGAGCGGAGCAGCGGGCCGGGCATCGGTTCGGTCCAATCCTAAAAAATAGATTCTTTTAAAAAGGATGATGGAATCTGTTGTGCTGTGGATAGCGGGGATGAGCGCGCTCTGCCCGATTTGTGCCGGGGCCTCCACAAAAAAGCGTGGCCCGACTCTGCGCGCTCGGTGGTCAAGGCGAAGTTATCCCCGCAGTCCCCAGCCTGTGGGGAAGGCTTTCCACCTGTCGGCAAACCGCTTGTGGATCGGCCGGTTGCGGGGGTGAAATGGCAGGCCGAACTTGTCGTCGCATTCCTCCCGTGGTTTATCCTAGCGCTGTCCACAGCCTCATCCCGGGGCGCTGGAAAAGACGGGGAAACGGGCCACGATGACGCGGCTGCATCTGCACCTCCTGTCGGATTCCACCGGCGAAACGCTCGAGATGATCGCCAAGGCGGCGCTCGCGCAGTTCGACGATGCCGATATCGTCCGCCACTTCTGGCCGATGGTCCGCTCGCAGCAGCATCTCGACCGCATCATGGGGGAAATCGCCGCCAATCCGGGGCTTGTCCTGTTCACGCTGGTCAACGCGGAAACGCGCGAGCGGCTGGAGCAGCGCTGCGCCGCGCTCGGTCTGCCCAGCGTGGCCGCGCTTGATGCGGTGACCGACGCGCTGGAGGAGCAGCTTGGCCAGGAAGCGAAGGCACGGCCGGGCCGTCAGCACATGATGGACGAAGCCTATTTCGCCCGGGTCGATGCCATTCAGTTCACGATCGCGCATGATGACGGGGTGGGCTGGGAAAACTGGGAACAGGCCGACATCCTTCTGGCCGGCGTTTCGCGCTCGTCCAAGACGCCGACGTCAATTTACCTCGCCAACCGGGGATACAAGGTGGCGAACATTCCGATTGTCGTGGAAAGCCCGCCCCCTTCTTCGCTGTTCAATCTGCGCCGGCCGCTGGTGGTGGGGCTGACGACATCGCCCGAACGGCTGATCCAGGTCCGGCGCAACCGGCTCCTCTCGCTCAACCAGTCGCCTGAAACGGCCTATGTGAACAGCGATCAGGTCGCGCGTGAAGTCCAATACGCCCGGCGGATGTTCGCGGACAACGGCTGGCCGGTGATTGACGTTTCGCGCCGCTCGATCGAGGAGACGGCGGCGGCGGTGATCAACCTCTACAACGAACGCCAGGCTGCCGGTGGTTCGGAAACGCCCGGATCCAAGCCGATCTGACCGGGAATTGCACGCGGATCCCCGCCGATCCGCACAGGAGAAGCCTGCCATGATAGTCCTCGCCTCGCAAAGCGCCTCGCGCAAGGCCATGCTCGATGCCGCCGGTATCGCTTACGAAGCGCGATCGTCCGATGTCGACGAAGGCGCGATCAAGCGCGAGCTGATCGGGGTGCCGGGCGGCGATGTCGCGACGATCCTGGCCGAAGCCAAGGCCCTGCCCGTTTCCGTCGGCGTACCCGGCAAGCTCGTGCTCGGCGGCGATTCGCTGGTCGAAGTGGGTGGTCGGCAGTTCGACAAGCCAGTGAGCCGCGAGCAGGCGGCCGAACACCTGCGGTTCTTTTCCGGCCAGCGGATGAACCTGCACAGCGCCGCCGTGCTGGTGCGCGACGGGATGACGGTGTGGCGTCACTGCGAGACCGCCCGGCTTGATGTTCGACAGCTTTCGGACAGCTTTATCGACAGCTATCTCAACAGGGAATGGCCCGCCGTTTCGGGCTGTGTCGGCGTGTTCCGGATCGAGGCGCTGGGCGTGCAGCTGTTCGAACGGATCGAAGGAAGCCACTTCACCGTGCTGGGAATGCCGCTATTGGCCGTTCTGGCTGCGCTGCGCGCGCAGGGAGAGCTGGAAGCCTGAGAAAGGGCCGTAACGTGGCGATCAGACCCTATGCAGAGGTAATTGGCGATCCCATAACGCAATCGAAGTCGCCCGTTATTCACAATTTCTGGCTGAAGCAGCTGAAAATCAACGCTGTGTATAACGCCTGTCACGTAACGGAGGGCGATTTGGCGGCCTATTTGGCCGATCGCCGTAACGACGAGGCCTGGCGCGGCTGTAACGTTACGATGCCGCACAAGCAAACGGTGATTCCGTTACTCGATCGGCTCGATTCCGGGGCCGAAAGGATCGGCGCGGTCAACACGATCGTGCGTGAACGTAACGGGATTCTGGTTGGCCGTAACACCGATGCACCCGGATTCCTCGAACCGTTACGCCCGTTACTCGACAAAACGCACCTTTTCCGGATGGGGCGCGTGCTGGGCACCGGCGGAGCGGCGCGCGCGATCGTTACGGCATTGGCGGACGAACACATGGTAATCGTGCTGGCCGGCAGAAATCCGGCAAAAGCGCGGGCGTTACTCGATGAACTGGACCCCGGCGGCGAACACCACGCGGTCGATATCGCGCACTTCGAATCTGTAACGGATTTTGCCTTCGACGACCGTGCCGGGTGCCTCGATCTGGTGGTTAACGCCTCTTCGCTGGGGATGAGCGGCCAACCACCCCTGCTTTTCGACATGAGCCACGCGCCGCCGGGCAGCGTGTTCTACGATATCGTTACGTCACCGCTCGAAACGGACTTCCTCAAGGCAGCAAAGGCCGCCGGGTTCCGCACGGTGGACGGCCTGTCGATGCTGATCGGGCAGGCGGACCATGCCTTCGCCCATTTTTTCGGCACGCGGCCGCCGCGTGATGGCGATGCTCTGTTGCGCCAGGAGATTGCAGGATGAGCCGGCCTTTCATTCTCGGCCTGACCGGCTCGATCGGGATGGGCAAGTCCGCCGTGGCGCTGATGTTGCGCGAACTGGGCGTGCCGGTGTTCGATGCGGACGCGGCGGTTCATGCGCTGCAAGGGCCGGGCGGTGCGCTCGTCCCGGCGATCGAGGCGGCCTTCCCCGGGACTACCGGTCCCGAGGGGGTGTTGCGGCAGGAACTGGGCGCGCGTGTGTTCGGCAATCCCGGGGCGCTCGCCCGGCTGGAAGCGATCGTCCACCCCGCCGTGGGCCGGATGCGCGAAGCGTTCCTGATCGAACATGCCGGGCAGCCGATCGTGGTGTTCGACATTCCGCTGCTGTTCGAAAAGGAGCATGGTGCCGGGCTCGACGCGGTGATGGTCGTGTCGGCTCCCGCCGCGGCGCAACGCGCGCGCGTGCTGGCGCGACCGGGCATGACGCCAGACAAGTTCGCCCATATTCTCGACCTGCAAGTACCGGATGCGGAAAAGCGCGCCCGCGCTGATTTCATCGTCGATACCGGCGTGACGCTGGAGGAAACGCGCGCGCAGGTTGCCGCGCTGATCGAGCGCATCCGTAGCGGCGCGTGGCAAAAAAACCCGCGTTGAAGCCTTGCCAGTGCCCGGCGACGGGTCAATATACCTAGAGTCGGATGACATCAGCTCGATCCATATCCTGAGTTGAGTAGGTAATTGCGGCATTCGGCGGGGCTGAAGGCGTCGAGCAAGGAGCCGATACGGCGCCAGGTTGCATCGTGGGTACGTTCTGCGGCCTTGCGCATCAGGTGCTTGAGTTTGGCGAAGACCTGCTCGATCGGATTGAGATCGGGGCTGTATGGCGGCAGGAACAGGAGCTTGGCGCCAGCGCTCCGGATCGCCTTGCGGATGGCGGGGCGTTTGTGACTGCTCAGATTGTCCATGATGACGACGTCGCCGGGCGAGAGCGTCGGCACCAGGAACTGCTCGACATAGTCGGTGAAGCTCTGGCCGTTGACCGGCTGGTCGAGCACGCACGGGGCGTCGATCCGGTCACAGCGGAGCGCCGCGAGGAAGGTCATCGTGCGCCAATGGCCATAGGGCACCTTGGCATGGAGCCGTTGACCGACGGGCGCCCAGCCGCGCAACGGCGCCATGTTGGTCTTCGCCCAGGTCTCGTCGATGAAGACGAGACGAGCTGGATCAAGCAGGCCTTGATACTTCTTCCACTGCTCGCGCCGCCTTGCGATCGCGGGCCGGAGCTGCTCGGCGGGCAGCACGCTTTTTTTTGAAGCTCAGCCCCTCGGCATGAACAAAGCGCCAGACCTGAACATAATCGACCTTCACGCCGCGTTCGGCCAGCTCGGCCACCAGCCCGCGTAGCGTGAAGTCCTTGGCGGCGCGCTCCAGCAACCAGTCGCGATTGGCCCCGGACAGAATGTTAGGCTTGTGGCCCCCCATCTGACCTGGCGCCGCGCTGCCCGTCTCTCGGACACGTTGAACCCATTTGATCGCAGAACTCGCCGCGACCCCAAAGCGCTTCGCTGCCGTGTGGCGCGACATCCCGTCCTCAATCACCGCCGCCACCACCCGCTCGCGCAGGTCCATCGAATAGGGTTTCGCCATGCTCGCTGGCCTCCAATCCCAGCCAGCATCTTGAATCAGAAAATCATCTCAAAGGGAATCCCACTCGATTCAGCCAAACGTCATCCCGCTCTAGTGATGCGTGAGATCGTCTTCGACACGGAAACGACCGGTCTCGATCCCCGGAGCGGTGATCGGCTGGTGGAGATCGGCTGCATCGAAATGGTCAACCGGGTGCCTACCGGGGCCGTGTTTCATGCCTATTTCAATCCCGAGCGCGGCATGCCGGCCGAGGCGGAAGCCGTCCACGGCCTGTCCGAGGCGTTCCTGTCCGACAAGCCCAAGTTCGGGGAACGGGCGGAGGAACTGATCGCCTTCCTGGGCGACAGTCCTCTGGTGGCGCACAACGCCGGTTTCGATTTCGGCTTCCTCAATCACGAACTGGCGGCCTGCGGGCTGGAAGCGGTGGACCGCGATCGCATGGTCGATACGGTCGCCATCGCCCGGCGCAAGCATCCCGGCGCCAAGCTTTCACTGGATGCGCTGTGCACGCGCTATGGCATCGACCGGAGCCATCGCACCAAGCACGGCGCCTTGCTGGACGCGGAACTGCTGGCGCAGCTCTACGTCGAACTCATGGGTGGGCGGCAGATCGGCCTGGAACTGGCCGCAGAGGCGGCCGCTTCCGTGCAGACGGAAGAACTGGCCATCGCCGCTGTCACCCGCGTCTTCCGCACGCCCCGGCCCCATGCCGCGAGCGAGGCGGAACTGGCCCGCCATGCCGAATTCATGGCGGGTTTTAGCGATCCCCTCTGGTCGCGCTAGCGGCCGGCGCGGGATCGCCTCAAGCGAGGAGAAGGTTTTTATGGATATTCGCGTTTCGGGCCATCAGGTCGAGACCGGCGCCGCGCTCCAGGCTCATGCCGAGGAGCGGCTGACGGGCGTCGTCGGCAAGTACTTTTCCCGCGCGCTTTCCTCGCAAGTCACGCTTGGCAAGGGGCCGCACGGTGGTTTCCGATGCGATATCGTGACGCATGTGACGCAGGGACTGATCCTGAAGGGCAGCGCGATCGCCCAGGATGCCCACGCGGCGGTCGATCAGTCGGCCGAAAAGATCGACAAGCAGCTGCGCCGCTACAAGCGGCGGATCAACGCTCGGCAGGACCAGGCCGACCACGCCCGGCGCGCGGAAGAAGCGGCCTACACCGTGTTCGTGGTCGAAGAGACCGAGGAAGAGCCCGAAGTCGCCGATGCGCCGCTGGTGATCGCCGAAACGCGCGTTGACGTGCCCACCGCAACCGTTTCCGACGCGGTGATGATGCTCGATCTGCGCAATACCAACGCGCTGCTGTTCAAGAACGCGGGCACCGGCGTTCACAACATGGTCTATCGCCGTGGCGATGGGTCGATCGGCTGGGTCGAACCCGCCAAGTAGAGGCTATCGGTCATGGCTTCCCGCCATTTTAGGCGGGAAGCCATGATTCGGCACTTGCATGCCGGGGCTTTCCGGCGCATGGCCCGCCCGATTGATCGTGCCCCTGAGGCATGCTGACGGCATTTCCAGTCCATGACGGCTCTTTTTACCATTGATCCCCTGGCGGTCCGTATTGTCCGCGCCGAAACCAAGCAGCAGATTCTGAGCGAACTCGCCGATTGCTTCGCCACGGTCTATGCGCTGGATCGTGCCTCCGTGCTCGAACGGGTGGAAGAGCGCGAACGGCTGGGCAGCACCGGCTTCGGCCGCGGCGTTGCCATTCCGCATGCCCGGCTGGACAATTTGCCGCGGCCCGTGGCCACGTTCTTCCGCCTGGAAAATCCGGTCGAATTCGAAGCGGCCGACGGCATGCCGGTGGATTGCGTGTTCGGCCTGCTTTCGCCCGAACAGGCCGGGGCCACGCATTTGCAGGCGCTGGCGGCGATCTCGCGGCTGATGCGGGACGAGCGGATGCACGAACGCTTGCTCGCCGCGCCCGATGCCGACGCGATCTACGCCCTGCTCGTCAACGTCATCGACCGCGATGCCGCCTGAAGACGGCGCGGCCGGTGCGGCCAGCGAAGGCGCCCGGCTGCACTGGCGTGCGCTGGAAGGTCTCTATACCTCGGCGCCGGTCAACCATCTGTTCTCGTCGCGTCTGGAAATCGTGGGCGAAGGCCGCTCGCGTATCGTTTTCGATGTCGACCCGAGCTGCTTTCACGCAGCGGGCGCGGCGCATGGCACGATCTATTTCAAGATGCTGGACGATGCCGCGTTCTATGCCGCGAATACGCTGGTGACGGATCGCTTCCTGCTGACGACCTCGTTCAACCTGTTCTTCAGCCGGCCCATCCACGGCGGCCGGGTCATCGCCGAAGGGCGCTGGGTTTCCGGCCGGCGCCGCGTGCTGGTGGCGGAATCGCGGCTGGTGGACGAGGAAGGCGAGGAAGTGGGCCGGGGCACCGGCACGTTTCAGCGGTCGCGCATCGCGCTGGGCAGCCTGGAAGGCTATAATGCCGGCTTGCGCGGCACGGCCGCCTGAGCGGATCGGCCGCCGGGCTCATGGCAACGCGCCTTCCCGCCCATCTCGAAGTCAGCGGACTGATCCGCCGCGCGCAGGCGCAGGGCGGCTTCGCGATGGTGCTGCACAAGGGCGAGCCGGACTCCGGCACCATCCTGATTGTTATGGTGGATAATCAGGGACTTGGAGCGCTCTATGAGCGGATGCCGCAGCGCGACGGCACGCGGGATTGGGCCAAGTCAAAGGTTCAAGATACTGATAATAAACAGGAATTTGAGGATTACCTGACCCGCCGCCAGCGCCAGGACCCGGACGTGTGGATTATCGAACTGACTGTCGCAGACGGGCAACGCCTGATCCGGGGATGACCTGTGCGGGGTTGACTCTGCCGCTTCGCCAAATAAAGGCACCCTACCGCAATGCGAAGGCGGCGTGGTTCTGCGGGAGGCAGGACGCGCTAGCACGCAGACGGGGGGCAACCGTCATGGCTCTCCGGAGCAGGCCCGCGAGATGAAAGTCTCGGATGGGGCTTGCTTCCGCCATGCCCGGGTGCTCACCGCCGAATGACGATGATGGATGAGTAAGCAGTTAAAGTTTGCCAGCGCGATCAGCATCTGCCTGACACTGGCAACAACGATCTTTACCGCCGCCGGTTCCCGCGCGGCCGTGCAGGACCCGCAGGTTCCTGTGATCGAGGCCCAAGGCGCCTCTCCCGTGATTTTCCCTAGCCGGTCCGCCGCGTCTGTCCAGCAGGCTGCTGCGCAACAGGCCGCCGCGCATTCCGCGTCGAGCATCGCTGATGTCCCGGAATCGGACGCCGCGGAATCGCTGGCCGAGCTGGTCGATGAAACCGCTGTTCCCACCGAACTGTCCAGCGAGCTGAACTGCCTCGCCGGCGCGATCTATTTCGAAGCCAAGAGCGAAACGTTGGACGGCCAGCTTGCCGTGGGCCGCGTGGTGGTTCAGCGTTCGAAGTCGGGCCGGTTCCCGGCGAGCTATTGTGGTGTGGTCTACCAGCCCTCGCAGTTCTCGTTCGTGCGCGGTCATGCCATGCCGCCGATCAACAAGGGCAGCCGCGACTGGGCGGAAGCCGTCAAGATCGCGCAGATCGCCGACAAGGGCATGTGGAAGAGCCCGGCCGAAGGCGCGATGTATTTCCATGCCGCGCGCGTTTCGCCGCGCTGGGGCAAGGTTCGCCTCGCCCGCGTGGACAATCATATCTTCTACCGCTGACGCGCCAGCGGCTTCCGGGCCGCGCGGAATAGCGAAAGGGCCGCCCGTGGGATGCCATGGGCGGCCCTTTCCGTATCGGGTTCAGCTTTTCCGCGAAAGGCTCATGGCGCTGACGGAAATCGTGCCCAGCGGGCCTGCCGGATCGTGCAGCGCGCACTGGCCCGCCGCGATTCCGTGCTGCGAGAGGTGCCCGGTCAGTTCATAGCCCAGCCATTCGCCCACCGGCAGGCGGTGCAGATGCACGGTGAAGTCGGTATTGACGAAATCGATGCCGTGTTCGCTGCTGTGCGCCAGCGGGCTGGCGAAGTCCGCCGTCAGCGCGACATGGCCGAACGGCGTGAGCGGATGGCCGGCGACGATCTCGACCCCGGCCCGCAACCACGCCTGGCGTGCGGGCGGCGGCCCCATCGTGCCGAGCACGGTGGGATTGCCCTGCTCCGGGGTACCGCGCTCCTGGCCAGTCCACTGGCTTTCTCGCCGGAAGCGGGGGTGCGTGTCCGCGGGGACGGGGCGCACCTCCCAGTTGCCGAAACGGCGCAGCGGCTCCAACCCTTCCGGCGGTGGCGCGGGCCACGGCGGGCTTTGCCAGACGGGATTGTCCGGCTGCCGCGATTGCCGGGCCAGCTGGCAGGTGGCCCGGGCGCAAAGCTTGCCGTCGGCCGAAAGGCTGGCTTCCACCAGCTTCAACCGGCCGCCATCGTGCAGCACGCGCAAGTCCACGCCGAGCGGCTGCGCCGGGGCCATGCGCAGCATGTCGACGCCGAAGCGCACGGGGATTAGCCCCGGCTCCATGACGTCGCGTTCGATGACGAAGCCCAGAAGCGATGCCATTGCGGCGCCGCTCAGCGTGCCCGGTTGCCAGTAGCCCCGGCCGAGCCTGGTCGGCACGAACAGATCGCCATCGGTTTCGAAAACGCTTTCCGGCACGGCTTTCGTGCTCTCCCCCTCCATTGAAGGGGTTTAATTGCACGATTAAATGGCGAAGGGAAGACGCCCCCTCCCTTCGCGCGCCGGGCTGGGGGGGGATCAGTGGCGGAAGTGGCGCATTCCGGTGAATATCATGGCGAGGCCGGCTTCGTCGGCCGCCTTGATCACGTCCTCGTCGCGGATCGAGCCGCCCGGCTGGATCACCGCCGTGGCGCCGGCCTCCACCGCCGCCAGCAAGCCATCGGCAAAGGGGAAGAACGCGTCGGACGCGACCGCGGAGCCGACCGTGCGCGGCTCGTCCCAGCCGTGCGTTTCGGCGGCTTCCCTGGCCTTGGCGGCGGCAATGCGCGAGGAATCACGCCGGTTCATCTGGCCCGCGCCGATGCCGGCGGTCACGCCCTTGCTGGCATAGACGATGGCGTTCGACTTGACGTGCTTCGCCACGGTCCACGCGAACAGGCAGTCCTTCAGTTCCTGTTCGGTCGGCTGGCGCTTGGTCACCACCTTCAGCGCGTCGTCGCCCAGCGCGCCGTTGTCGCGATCCTGCACCAGCAGGCCGCCGGCGATCGGCACCAGCGTCAGGCCGGCACGATGCGCGTCGGGAAGGTCGTTCACCAGCAGCAGGCGCAGGTTCTTCTTGCGCGCGAAAGCGTCCTTCGCGGCCTCGTCGGCGCCAGGAGCCACGACCACTTCGGTGAAGATCTCGCAGATCGCGTTGGCGGTGGGGCCGTCGAGCGGCTGGTTGACCGCGACGATGCCGCCGAACGCCGATACGGAATCGCAGGCGAGCGCCTGGTGCCAGGCTTCCAGCAGCGTGTCGGCGGTGGCGACGCCGCAGGGGTTGGCGTGCTTGACGATCACCACGGTTGGCTTGTCCGCCGCGAATTCGGCCACCAGTTCCAGCGCGGCGTTGGCATCGTTGTAATTGTTGTAGGACAGTTCCTTGCCCTGCACCTGCTGCGCCTGGGGCAGGCCGGTGGTGGCGGGCCGGTTCGGCACGTAGAGCGCCGCGTTCTGGTGCGGGTTCTCGCCATAGCGCAGCGTCGTGACCAGCTTGCTCGAAAGATTGAGCGTGTCGGGAAAGCGCTGCCCCTGGTCGGCGAAGGCGAACCAGCTCGAGATCGCGGCGTCATAGGCGGCGGTCGCGGCGAAGGCCTTGGCCGCCATCGCCCGGCGGAACGCCAGCGTGGTGGCCCCGCCGGACTGTTCCAGTTCGCCCAGCAGCGTGGCGTAATCGGCCGGGTCGGTCACGATGGTGACGAAAGCGTGGTTCTTCGCCGCCGAACGGACCATCGAAGGGCCGCCGATGTCGATGTTCTCGATCACTTCGTCGCGGTCGGCGCCCTTGGCCACGGTCGCTTCGAACGGATAGAGATTGACCACGACAAGGTCGATCGCGCCGATGGCGTGCGCTTCCATCGCGGCGGCGTGTTCGGGGTTGTCGCGCACCGCCAGCAGGCCGCCGTGGACCATCGGGTGCAGCGTCTTGACGCGGCCGTCCATCATTTCGGGAAAGCCGGTCAGGTCCGACACGTCGCGCACGGTCAGCCCGGCGTCGCGCAGCGCCTTGGCGGTGCCGCCGGTGGAGACCAGTTCCACGCCGCGTGCCGCCAGCGCCTTGCCCAGATCCGCCAAACCGGATTTGTCGGACACCGAAAGCAGCGCCCGCTTGATCGTCACCTCACTCACAGGAATTTCCTATCTCATCTTCTTGAGCAGCCAGGAGAATGTCTCTCCGCTGCGGGGAATCTTGGCCTGGATGACAAGCTGGCGCGTGCCGATGGGGCGCCCCTGCCCGTCTGCCCACAGGCTTTCCTCGACCGACACGGGATCGCGGCCGGAGCGGAATTGCCACAGGCTGCCGTCGGGCAGGGCCAGAGTCACCCCCAGACCGTCCTCGCCGGCGGCCAGCTCGATATTCGGCCCGAGATGGAAGCGCAAGGCGACACCGATGGTGCCACGCTTGCCCTTGCGGCCCGCGGGCACCAGCAGGTCTTCACCGCGCAGTTCGGTGCCGTCGTCGCGCAGGATCAGGATGCGCTGGTGCGACAGGCCATAGCGCGTGACATAGCCATTGTGGCTCGCCTCGATCCGGGTTGCGCCGCCGCCCTTGTCGCCGCGCAAGGTGCGTCGGTCGATCTCGACCTCGGACACGCCCGAGCCGAGCTTGCCGTTGATGAGTACGGCGGTAGAGTTGAAATCGTCGATCGTCAGCGTGGAATGCGCCGCCGTGGCGCGCAGTCCCTGCGCCAGCCGCAGCGGGATGAGGCCGCCGGCAAAGGCCGCGCCGCCGCAGTTGACGATGATCCGTTCCGCGCCATGGCTCAGTTCGAACGCCAGCGTGGAGGCGCAGCCATCGCGGGTGTGGCGGGCCACGGGCGGGGGTGCCGCATCGACCTGAAGCACGGTCTTGCCGGCATTCACCCGCTGATAGCCCCACTGGCGGGCATCGCGCAGCGGCCGGGTACGGACGCCGCTGGCCTTGATCAGCGCCTCGATCCGCGCGGCCGGGACGGCGCCGGCCCCCTGCCAGCTCCCCAGCCCGCCATCGCCATGCAGCAGCGACAGCAGCGGCGGAACCAGCAGGTTGAGGATGGTATCGATCTGCGGCGGCGCATCACTGCGGACGGCGGCGTAGCAGGCCTTCAGCCGCACCAGCAGCTCGATCACCTCGATCTGGCCGAGCGGGCTGCGGGAAAGCACGCCGCCATCGTCGCCGATCAGATCGCCCACCGCGCGCATCAGGCCGGCTTCGCCGAACAGCCGGCGGGGATGGCCATCGGCCAGCAGCAGCCCGGCGGCGGTGATCGCAGTCCAGCCGGCGGTTTCGGCCAGCTTGTCGCCCGCCTTGCCGACGTTGCGGTCCAGCCAGCGCGCGGTTTCCTCGATCACCAGCAACATGCGCCCACGCGCCTTCTTGTCCGGGCCGGACAGCAGCAGCGGCGCGTGGATCAGCCAGGACAGCAGGCGGTGGCCGACGTTGCCCACGTCCCACGCCGGGGTGGCGTTGGGCTTGGGGTTGGCCGCCATCCAGATCTGCAGCACCCGTTCGGCAACCTGGGTGCATTGCTGGCGCGGCGCGCAGGCTTCAAGGTCAGCCAGCCAGCCAAAGCCATGGATCAGCCGCTCGAACGGGGGCGACAGGCGCGGGCCGCTGAACTCGACATCCGCGATCGGCGCCTTCATCCCGTGGAGCAGGAAATGGCCGGCGCGCAACGCGGTGCCGGCGGCCGTGTCACCGGGCAGCGGATTGGCGACCGTTGCCGTCAGGCGAGGCCGCGCCCGCTTGCGGAACGGGTTGAGCGCGCCCGCCGGCAGCCCCATGCGATAGGCGAAGCGCACGAAGCGATCGCCCGCGCCCACTGCGGGAGGGGAGAAATCGGCGAGCGCCAGCGCGCGGCCGGGCTCGATCGTTTCGGGCGTGGGCGTCAGTTCGAGCTCGGCTTCGGCCAATGTCGCGCGCTCCGGCCCTGGCGCTTCCGTCAAAGGCGTTCCGATGGATGGCCCCGGAGAGGGGGTAGCGGCTGGCGTGGGTTCGGCCGGTGTTGTTCCGGGCATGGACAGCAGCGGTTCCTCTCCCGGACCCAGCGGAATGGCCGGGCCTTCGCCGTGGCGAGCACCGGGATGGAAGGAACCACGCTTGATCCGTCCGTTGCCTTCCGTTGCCGGCACAGCCTCACCCCGTCCAACGCGCGAACCGGCCTCATTGTTTCCGGCGGCGCCAAAGGCGCGGGCGAAGGAAAGGCCGTTTTCGTTCACGGCGTCAGCCCGCCCCCTTCAGCGCGGCGATATTGGCCGCATAATGGCTTGGCCCGCCCCGGAAGCTGGCGGTTCCGGCCACCAGCACGTCCGCGCCGGCACCGGTGCACAGCCTGGCGGTTTCGAGATCAACCCCGCCATCCACTTCGAGGTGAATCGGCCGGCCGGTCTTATCGATCATCTTGCGGACCGCCTCGATCTTGCGAAGCTGGCTGGAAATGAAACTTTGCCCGCCAAACCCGGGATTGACGCTCATGATCAGCACCAGATCGATCTCGTCGATCAGGTAATCGAGCATCTTGGCCGGCGTGGCGGGGTTCAGCGAGATGCCGGCCTTCTTGCCCAGCGCCCGGATCGCCTGAACCGTGCGGTGGACGTGCGGGCCGGCTTCGGGATGGACGGTGATGATGTCGGCGCCGGCGTCGGCAAAGGCCTGCAGGTAGCCATCGACTGGCGAGATCATCAGGTGAACGTCGAACGGTTTCGCCGTGTGCGGGCGCAGCGCCTTCACCACGCCGGGGCCGATGGTGATATTGGGCACGAAATGGCCGTCCATCACATCGACATGAATCCAGTCCGCGCCGGCGGCATCGATAGCGCGAACTTCCTCGCCCAGACGGGCGAAGTCCGCGGAAAGGATCGAGGGCGAAATCAGCGGAACAGCCATGGACGGGAACGATCTTCGCTGCCTGCGGTCTTGCGAACCTGTTTCGGGATACCGTGAACTGTGGATGGCGGATCGGAAAAGCCTGGTCCGGCGGGACCGGGCGATTTCCTAGCGCCGCATTCGGGCTTACCGGTGGCGAATCGCCCGAACAAGCGTGAATCCGCCGTTTTCCACACGGATTAGGCATGGTCGCACACTTTGCCGGCTCCCGCCCGGATTAAGCGCGCGTTCACGGCCCGAATTGGATATGGCGGGGGCGCGAAACCCGCATTACAGGGACATCGCGATAAAGGTCAGGTGGTTTCGGTGGTCGGCCGGCAAGGGCGGGCACGGGAAGCGATGCTGACGGGAACAGCAACTGGGATTGAAGCGATATGACCTTGCCGAGACGTATCCGCGCCGCGGCCGCAGCCGTCCTCGCGCTTGCCGGATCGGGCCTTTTCGCCAGTTCCGCGCAGGCGGCCCCGAATTGTGCCGGCCCGGCGAGCGACACCTGGATCAACATCGTGGTGGATGGCGTGCGCAACGGCAACGGCCTGATCGCGGTGACGCTGTACGAAGACGATTCCCGCAAGTTCCTCGTCAAGCACGGATCGCTCTATGTCGGCCGGGTCGATGCCGCCGCGCCCGAAACGCGCATGTGCCTGTTTGTGCCCCGCCCCGGCGTCTATGCCATCGCGGTCTATCACGACGAGGATGCGTCGGGGAAGATCAACCGCAGCGGCGTGCTGGGCATCCCGACCGAAGGCTTCGGCTTTTCCAACAATCCGCCGACCATCGCCAGCCTGCCCGCGTTCCGTTCGGTGCGGATCAGCATTCCGCGCAGCAACCTGTCCACGCGGATTCACCTGAAATATCCCTGACGGCCGGCCGGGGGGGCGCCGGCCGCGCTCCCTGGCTATCGCGCCGGGGTGGCTTCAGCCCGGCACGCCGTTGAACATCGGCGCGAGATGCCAGGGCGCCAGTTCTTCGGCCAGCGCGTGGGCGCGCGGGTCGTCGACGTCCATCCACCAGGCATCGTCGATGTCCATCGTCGCCGCGCGGCCGCGATCGGCCAGCACCTGCATCCCGTCCGAAAGGCTTCCCGCCTTGCCGGCCGCGATCGCCTCGCGGATCGCCGTGGCCAGCTCCGGCGTAGCCAGGAACGCGCCGCAATCGACCGCGTCGTAAGGTTCGATGGTCTTGCCGATGGCGGTGATGAAGCCGCGTTCGTCCAGCCGCACCCAGGTGGCGTCGTCGGGATCGACCAGCGGATTGTCGAGCCGGCGGTCGATCGCCAGGGTCACGCCCCGGTCGGGCGCGTCCTGCGCCAGCAGGCTGGCCAGGATCTCGGCCTCGAACATGTGGTCGGCCATCATCAGCAGGTAGTTGCCTTCGCATCGCGTGGCGCCGGCCATCACCGAATGGCCGTTGGGCGTTGACCAGTCCGCCAGGCGCACGGGCACGATTTCCACCGCCAGCCGCTGCGAAAGGTCGGCCAGAAACGCCTCGACCATCTCGGCGCGGTGGCCGGTAACCACCACCACGCGGGTAACCCCCGCGATCATCGCCTGGCGCACGCCGATCTCGATCAGCGGCACGCCGGCGATCGGCGTCAGCGGCTTGGAAGGGGAAAGGTCGGCAAGTCGGCTGCCATAGCCGGCGGCGATGATGAGCGCGTCCATGATCTTCGGGATTCCTGCCGGGCTGAAAAAGCAGCGGGCCGGCCGAACGCCCAAACGTCCAGCCGGCCCACCCTGTCCTGTCGCGTCGGTCCGCTTACTCGGCGGCAAGCGCCTGGTCGGAAACGTATTCCTCGACCATCTGCGCGGCGACGTCGTCGTTGACCTGCTGCGGCGGGTGCTTGCAGAAATAGGCCGACGGGCCGATCAGCGCACCGCCCTCGCCACGCTCCAGCGCGACCTTGCAGCAACGGATCGCGTCCATCACGCAAGCGGCCGAGTTCGGGCTGTCTTCCACCGAAAGGCGGAGTTCCAGGTTCATCGGCACGTTGCCCCACTGCGCGCCTTCCAGGCGCAGGAAGCACAGCTTGTTGTCCTTCTGCCAGGGAACATAGTCCGACGGGCCGACGTGGATGTTCTCGTCCTCAAGGCGCTGGGCCAGCATGGCCTGCACCGCCTCGGTCTTCGATTCCTTCTTGCTGCCCAGACGCTGGCGGTCGAGCATGTTCATGAAATCGGTGTTGCCGCCGGTGTTGAGCTGGTAGGTGCGCTCCACGGTCACGCCGCGCGCGCCGAACAGGCTGGACAGCACGCGGTGGACGATCGTGGCGCCGACCTGCGCCTTGATGTCGTCACCCACGATCGGGATGCGCTTGGCGCGGAACTTGGCTTCCCATTCGGGACGGCTGGCGATGAACACCGGCATGCAGTTGACCACCGCGACGCCGGCTTCGAGCGCGCATTCCATGTAGAATTCGGTGGCTTCCTGCGAACCGACCGGCAGGAAGTTCAGGAGAACCTCGGCGCCCGTTTCCTTGAGCGCGGCCACGATCGATTCCTTGGTGGCTTCGGGCGCGTCGGCCACGATGAAGCCCTTGTCGCCCATTCCGGTCATGTGATCGGCAACGCCATCGAGCTTCTTGCCCATGATGACCTTGGCGCCGGTGGCCGGAACGTCGGGGAAGAACACGGCGGTGCAGTTCGGACCGGCGAAGATGGCTTCGCTGATGTCCTTGCCTACCTTGCGCGCATCGACATCAATGCCGAGCACGAAATCAACGTCACCCGCGCCATAGCCACCGATCCGGTCATGGATGAGGCCCTGCGACGAGTTGTTGTTGCGGTAGTGATAGACCCCCTGGACCAGCGAGCTGGCGCAGTTGCCCACGCCGATCACGGCGACCTTGATTGGCTTCATGAATCTCGATCCCTTCACACAGGCGCCATACGGCGGCTGTAACTAATTTGCCTCATTTCCATTTCGCGCGGCAAATGCAAGCACATTTCCCTGACGTCATGCTTGCGTAGGCCGCAGGGCAAGGATGACAGCGACCAGCCATCCCCCGGCAGCAACCGCAAACAGGGCCAGCACCAGCGGAGCAAGCCCGAACGCAATGAGCAATGCGAAAGCCAGTGCGAAGAAATCCCGGCTAGTAAGGTAAGTGAGCCCCTGCATCAAGCGCGATGGCTCACCGTTCGCACCTTGCCGACGGTAATGGTCCTTCACCACGTCAAAACTGAACGGCGCCTGACTGCGCGCGGCGGCCCGGCCGATCATCACCAGTCCGCTGGCCAGCAGGACAAGGCCGGCATAGCCGAACGTCGCATAGACCACTTCGCCGCGCATCTGCAGGTTGATGGCCACGCCCAGCAGGAAAGCCAGATTCGTCGCGGCATCGACCAGGCTGTCCATCTTCGCGCCCGCCGGCGAGCTGCGAAACGTGGCGCGCGAGATTTCCCCGTCAACCCCGTCGAAGATCGATGCGGCCTGGAACAGGATAGCCCCTACCACCAGGCCGGTCGCGCCCCAGAACAGCAGGCTGGCGAACATCGCGGCGGCGATCAGCCCGGTGCCGATAGTCGCGTGAACCGGGCGGATTCCCGGAAAATGCAGCAACAGCGCGGAAATCGCCTGCGAGATCGGCCGGTTGAGGTGGCGCGAGACGATTCCGTCGGTCGGCTTGGCCGTGGAGCGCACGACGGCGCGGGCGGCGGCGCCCAGCCGGCGCGGCGATTCCGCACCCTGGGCGGTCATCCGCCCGGCAACCTGGTTGGCTTCCTCCTGCGGCACGACCTGCACCAGATCGGCCTGCGTGATGCCGCCGGGTTCGGCAATCGCGCGCAGGATCGCATCGGCGGTCGGCTGCCGATCGCCGGGAATCATCGCCACCCGGTCAAACCCGCCTTCGACCGCGAGGGCCGATCCGTTACCGAAATGCACGTCCATGCCATCGGCGAGGCGGTCGATCTCGGCGCGCGTTGCCGCCGAAGGTTCCCATCCCGCGCCGGCGGTGACCCAGCATACAGAAAGGCCCGCGCGCCGCGCCTCGCGCACCGAACGCGCGGCGGCGGGAACGCCCGCGACCAGCCGCTCGGCATCGCGTCCCGATGCGAAAACGATGACTCCCAGCGGCAATTTCATCTATTCGATCCCCAGGGCAGGCCCAATGAACGCATCCACCCTGTTCAGTAAGTGGCGCGGCTTATATAGCCGCCATCGGCGGTCGCCAAGGTGGCGAAACGTCGGGAGGTATTTCGGATGATTACGCGCGCAGTGGAACCTCGTCGGCCGCAACGGCCGCGCGAAATGCAGGATCCGCTGAACCTGTACCTCTATCATCCGCTGTCCTGGCAGCTGGCGCGCCGGCTCGCGCATACGCCGGTAACGCCCAACATGGTTTCGGTGGCCGGGGGCCTGTTCGTAGTGGCGGCGGGCTTCTGCTACTGGGGCGTGCCCTGGCCGCTAGGTGCGGCGCTGGGCATGGCGCTGCACATGACCTGGCATATCGTCGATGGCGCGGACGGCGATCTGGCGCGGGTTACCGGCAAGTCCAGCCCGCTCGGCGAAATGGTCGACGGCATCTGCGACTATACCAGCCACATCGTGCTCTACGTGCTGCTGGCCTTCGTGCTCACGCGCACGATGGGGGCGGGCTGGGCCTGGTTCTGGACGCTGGCGGCCGGCGCCAGCCACATTGTGCAGTCGAACCACGTCGAAGTGCAGCGGCGCTTTTACCAGTACTGGATGTACGGCGTGCCCTGGCTGCACAACGCGAAGGGCGATCAGCCGGGCCTGTTCGAGGAGAAGCGCGGGGCCTGGCGCATCTTCCTGCAGACCATCGTGCGGCTTTATCTGCGGCTGGCGGCGGGCATGTCGCCCCATGCGCTGGTGATAGACGGCGCGGTCAAGGCGGCGCGCGATGATCCCGCGCGGCTGGGGGCGATCCGGGCCGAAGTGCGGCGCGAACAGCAGCCGCTGCTGCGCGTGCTCAAGCTGCTTGGCCCGAATCCGCGCGCGATCGTGCTGGGCCTGGCGATGTTTGCCGGCAGCCCCCTTTACTATTTCCTGTACCAGACGGTGGTGCTGAACCTGCTGATGGCGGTTTCCGTCAAGCTGCACAACGCGGCGGCGATGCGGACCGCGCAGCGGCTGGAGGCCGAAGGGCTGACGGCGTAAGGGCCTGACTGCGGTTACAACACCCGGAAGCGCGCCATCGAGAGCACGCCGGGGCGCAGCTTCGTCCACAGGTGGATCGTCAGGCCATAGACGGCGAGCGCCAGCAGCGGCGTGGCGATCGCATCGATCCGCGCCGGCGCCCGGAACACATCGGCCAGCGCTTCATAGAGCAGCAGCCCCGCCGCGCCGCCGGCCAGCGCGCCGATCACGGGGGCGGCGGCGTGGAGCGGCGGTTGCCGCACGCCCAGTTGCTTGAGCCAGTGCCGGCGCAGCAGCGTGGCGACGATCGCCGCCAACAGCATCGCGGCCGACGCGCCGAGGATCCCGAACGCCGGCGCCAGCACGGGCACCAGGATGGCGGCGATCGCGATCAGCACCACGTTGATCAGCAGCGCCAGCGCGGGCCGGCGATAGTAGAGGATCAGTTCCCCCACGCCGAACGCGCCGTTGACGGTTTCGGCCAGCACCATGACGATCAGCGCGTGATAGCCGACGACGTAGTGCGGTCCGAACAGGGCCAGCAGCGGTTCGCCGGCCGCGGCCATCAGCAACACGATCGCCAGCTGGATCGTCAGGATCAGGCGCGTCGCGGCGGCGGTGGCTTCGCCGGTCACGATATCGCCGGCGGCGCGCATCGTGCGCGCGATCAGCGGGGTCAGGATGCCGTCGAACGATTGGCGCACTTGCGTGATCGGCGTGCGCAGCTGGCGCAGCACGCCATAGACGCCGGCCGGCGCGTCCCCCAGCAGGAAGCCCACGAGATAGAGGTCGATGCGCTGCGCCAGCGAGGTCAGCAGGTCGCTGCCGCTGGCGGGCAGCAGCGAACGGGCGCGCTGCGTCAGCGCGCCGGCATGGGGGCGCCACCGGGCAAGACGCAACGGACCCAGCGAATGGCGCGCGCTCCACAGCGCGGTGCCCGCCAGCGCCAGGCTGCCGGCCCAGTAGCCGAACAGCAGGCCGGTTTCGGTAAAGCCGGCATACCAGGCGGCGAACGTCACTGCCGTGGCGACATAGGGTTCGATCACGCCGCGCGCCATGACTTCATAGCGCATCATATGGGTCCAGCGCGTGGCGGCCAGGGCGACATCGCCCGCGGCCTGTCCCAGCACCGCCGGCGCCAGCACGGCCAGTGCGAAGCGAAGATGGTCGGACACCATGGCCGCGGGCAGCACTTGCGCGCCGAGCGCCACCACGCCCGCGATGCCAAGGCCCGACAGAACGGTCAGCAGCAGCGCATCGAGCAGGACATGCGTGGCCGGCCGCGCATCGGCGGCGCCGGTATTGGCTTCCTCCTCCAGCCACGGGAAGATCATCCGCTTCAGCCCGAGGCTGGCGACCGGGACCATCAGTTCGACCACCGCCACCGCCAGGCTGAACACGCCATAGGCCGCCGCGCCATAGAGCCGCGCCCCGATATAGAGGAACGAGGCCCGTGCCGCGAAACGGATGATGAAGCTGAAGGCATTGGAGCCCACGCCCCTGGCAATAACCTTCTGGGGCGTCCCTTCTGCCGTCATGACGGCGCGATAGGACGGCCCATCGGCACTGGCAAGCTCCCCCGTGAGTATGGGGTGGGGTCAGGCGTGGTGCGAAGGCGTGCGCAGCGGCGTGCGCATCAGCAGCACGCACAGCACCACGGCGCCGATCGCCAGCGCTTCCACCACGATCCACGCCAGCCAGTGCGAATGGTTGTAGAGCCACACCCCGATCGCCGGCGCGACGATATAGGCCGAACCGTTGACCGCCGCGACGATCCCCGCCGCCTGCCCCTGTTCGGCGCGGCCAACGGCCAGGCTCGCGCCCGAGGTGAAGCCGGGCCGGAACAGGCCGAAACCCAGCGAGCAGATCGCGAAGCCGACGGTGATGGTGTGCAGGTCCAGCCCGGTCGCCAGCGGCACGGTGCCGATGCAGCACAGCCCCATGCCCCACAGCGTGGAGGCGCGCGGCCCCAGGCGCAGCATCGGGATCAGCCCCCATTGCGCCAGCAGCGTGGCGATCGCGCCGCACATGAGCACCAGCCCGATCGATCCGGCGGCGGCGTCCGGCTGGTGGCGCAGGCCCAGCCGGTCGAGCAGGAGAAAGCCGATCACGCCGAGCAGGATCGACTGCGCGTGGCCGCCCAGTACGCCGGCGGCAAGCCAGCCGCGCAGGCGCGGGTCGCTCCAGCGCAGCCGGTCGCCGCCCGCGTGCTGTGGCTCGGCCTCGGGCAGTTCCTCGGGCGATCCGTCGGGATGATCTTCCACCATGCGGGGATTGGACGAGGCGCTGAACGGCGCCGCCATGACTTCACCGCGCCCGGCGAAGCGCGGATCGTCATCGGGCAGGCGCAGGCGCAGCGTGACCAGCACGAGCAGGGCGAACACCGAAAAGGCCGCGAAAGGACCGATCAGGCCCAGGCCGGGAACGATCAGCAGCGGCGCCAGCGCCGGCCCCAGCACCGTGCCCAGGCCGAAGCTCGATGCCACCAGCGACAGCGCCTGCGTGCGCTCTTCCGGGCCGGTGCGGCTGGCGACGTAGGCCTGCACCGCCGGCGGGGAGGCCGATCCGAACATGCCGTAGAGCGAACGGGCGGCGGCGAAGATCAGGATGGTGGCGGTGCCGCCGAACACGCCGTGCAGGCCGGCGAACAGCGTCAGCCCGCACAGCGAGAACGACAGCGCGAAGGCCGCCATGCCCAGCGCCATCATCGCCTTGCGGCCGCGCCGGTCCGAGCGGCGCGCCCAGTAGGGCGCCATCAGCATCCACAGCAGCGCGGACCAGGAATAGGCGAGGCTGACCCACACGTCGGCGATGCCCAGGTGCGTGCCGATCGACGGCATCACCGATTGCATCGCGGTGTTGCCCGCCGCGGTGACCAGCATGACCGCGAACAGCAGCGCCATGCGTTCCGGCGGCAAGTGGTCTTTCTCGTGCATCGCGTCTCCGCTCCCTCGCCCTCTCGGCCTCCGACCCGGCCCCAGGCCCGATTCCGGCCATTTTTGCGCCCCAGCGACCGGTGTTTTCCCCCGATCTCGCCGTATCTGGTTCGTTCGTTTGCGGTAAGGTGCTTGTCGCGCCCTTGCAATGACAAGACAAATTTGCGACGCGCGGCTTACAGGCCAGTTCAGGAAAAGGGACCCCGCCTCAATATGACTTCCACGCAGGCAGCGCGCGAGCCCCTGTTGCAGAGGGCGAAGCGCAAGGCGGAACGGTTGCTCGGCCCCTTCGGCATCTTCTTCAAGGGCTTTCTCAAGCATCCCGTGATGGTGGGCGCGATCGTGCCGTCGTCGGGGCGCACGATCAGCCGTGTGCTGTCGAAGGTCGACTGGGACGAATGCCGCCTGTTCGTGGAATATGGCCCCGGCGTGGGCACGTTCTGCCGCCCGGTGCTGGAGAGGCTGCGCCGTGACGGGCGCCTGATCGTGATCGACACGAATCCCGATTTCATCGAATACCTGTCTAAGACCATCGGCGACAGCCGGTTCATCGCGATCAACGGCTCGGCTGCCGATGTGGAGGATATCGTCCGCGCCCACGGTTTCGAAAATGCCGATTACGTGCTTTCGGGCCTGCCGTTCTCGACGCTGCCCGAAGGCGTCGGACCCGCGATCATGGCCGCGACGCAGCGGGTGCTGCGCCCCGGCGGCGCATTCCTGGTCTATCAGTACACGGCGCGCGCGCGGGATCTGATGGGGCGCTATTTCCGCCGTATCGACAAGGGCTTCGAGCTGTGGAACGTGCCGCCCTGCGTGATTTCGTGGGGCTGGAAGGAATAACTACTCGAACGTCGCGATGATTTCCGGTCCGGTCGGGCCGGACAGCAGATGATGCATCGCGGCCAGCATCGCTGTCAGATAGACCATCGCCCCCGACGTGATCGCGCTGGATACGGCCGCACCCAGCGCGCGCTGCAGCTCGCCGCCCGTGGTCAGCACCAGCACCACGCCCACCAGCATCATGATCAGGCCATAGATCACGAAGAACACCAGGCCCGCCAGCGTCAGGAACACCCCGATGCGCGCGGTGTTGCCGCGCGTGAGCGCCCAGCTCCGGCGAATCGCGGCCACGGGATTGCGCAGGTTCTCGGTGGCGATGACGGGCGCGATCAGCATCACCCGCAGTCCGCAATAGACCATGACCGCGAAGATCATCAGCACGGCGGCGGCGGCCAGAGCCTGGATGCCGGTCAGCGACATCAGCGAAACGAACAGCACGAACGCCCCGCCCAGAGTCAGCCCGATCAGGAGCTGGGCCAGGAGATAGGGACCGGTCATGACGAAGCCGCGCCGGATTGCCTGCGCCACGGTCGGCCGGTCGTGCGCGGTCATCACCACCAGCACGGTCAGCGTGCCGGTGATCTGAAGCACGGACACCAGCAGCAGGAAGGGCATGGCCCGGCCATAGGCATCGCCCAGCAGCGTCATCATCTCGCGCGGGGGGAGTCCTGCGGGAATCTGCGGTTCGGGCACCAGGATGGCGAAGGCCAGCGTCGGCAGCAGGAAGAACACTCCGGCGATGGCGGCAAGCACGTCGCGGTTGGCGGAGACCAGCCGGGTGGCCAATGCCCACGCGGCGCTGCTGTCCAGTCTGATCACGATGCGTCCCTTTCGATGGACGCTCTCCGTAAGCCGCGCGGACAAATTCCACAATGCCGCGGTTTCCCTGCAAACAGGTCCGGCACGTATGCCCGCTCGAAGGCGTTTGGCACTTGCCAGAGCGCCCTGCCGGGGCCACCTGACGCACCATGAACGGCTTGCAGGATATCGAAGTGCGCGTGGAGAGCGCGCCCGTGCCCTATCGCGTGGCGCTGGAGGCGATGGCGGCGCGCAACGCCGCGATCGCCGAAGGCACGGCGTCGGAACTGATCTGGCTGCTGGAGCATCCGCCCGTCTATACCGCCGGCACCAGCGCCGATCCGGCGGAACTGCTCGATCCGCGGTTCGAAGTGGTCGAGGCCGGGCGGGGCGGGCGCTATACCTACCACGGGCCGGGGCAGCGCGTGGGCTATATCCTGCTCGACCTGCGCAAGCGCGCGCGCGACGTGCGCGGGTTCGTCCATGCCGTCGAAGGCTGGGTGATCGATACGCTGGCCGATTTTGGCGTAGCCGGCCGCCGTGCCGAAGGGCGCATCGGCATCTGGGTGGACGGGCCGGAGCGGAATGGCCTGCCCGGCGGCGAAGCCAAGATCGGCGCGATCGGCGTGCGCATCCGCCGCTGGGTGACGATGCACGGCTTTTCCGTCAATCTATCCCCCGATCTCGCGCATTTCGGCGGCATCGTGCCTTGCGGGATCGAGGAATTCGGCGTCACCAGCATGAAGGATCTGGGGCTGGAGGTTGCGCCGGAGGCATGGGATCGGGCATTGCTCGCCCGCGCCGGAGACTTCCTTGCCCGGCTTGACGTGCCATGCCCGCCGGAGACCGCCCGATGAAGCGCAGAGTACCGACCATTTCCGTAGCCCTGGCACTGGTTGCCTGCGCCACGCTGGCGGGGTGCGGCAAGAAGGCGGGGAACGACAACGCCAAGGCCCAGGCCGCGGGGGGCGAAGTGCTGCCCGGCACGGTCAGCGACGCGATGATCGATCTCGACCGGTCGCAGGCCGAAGCGCCGCTTCAGGCCCCGAAGCCCGGCGAGGCGGCCAAGGCCGGCGCTGCCGCGCCGGTGGCGGATGCGAGCGCGGCCGCGGATGAGTCTGTCCCCGATGCGGCACCGGGCGTGCCGACTCCTGCGGCCGGGGCCGCGGCCTCCGCGCCAAAGCCTGCCGCCTCCGCCACGCCCAAGCCGGCCAGTACGGCGAAACCGGCGGTCAAGCCGACCCCGAAGCCTTCGCCCAAGCCGTCACCCACCCGCTCCGGCGGAAACTGACCGGAAACGCAACGGTCAGGCGATGCCCAGCAGCTGCCGCGCCTGTTTGAGGTGCGGCTGGTCGATCATCCGCCCGTCGATCTGCAGCGTTCCCGCACCGGGATTGGCGGCGAAGGCGTCGACGATGGCGCGGGCGTGGGCCAGTTCCGCGTCGGTGGGCGCGAAGGCGGCGTTGATTACCGGCACCTGCGCCGGGTGAATCGCCAGCATTCCCGCAAAGCCGTCTGCCCGCGCGGTTTCGGCGGCGGTGCGCAGGCCGGCTTCGTCGCGGAAATCGGCATGCAGCGTATCGACCGGCCAGACCTCCAGCGCATGCGCGGCAAGTAGCGTCTGCGCCCGCACGAAGCGGAAGGTATCGGTCCAGCGGCCGGCGGCATCGCGCTTGCGCGTGGCGCCGAGCACCGCGGAAAGGTCTTCCGCGCCCCAGGTCAGGCCGGCCAGGCGTGGCAAGGATTGCCCGACATAGGCGGGAATGGTCAGCGCGGCGCCGGCGGTTTCGCTCACCAGCGGCAGCAGGCGCGTGGAACCGGGGGCAAGGCCATGACGCTGCTCCAGCGCATCGAGTTCGGCGGAAACCAGCCGGACCTGGTCCGGTCCTTCGGTCTTGGGCAGCACGATGCCGTCAGGCGCGCCGGCCATGATCGCGGCCAGATCGTTACGCCACAGGCCGGTATCGATGGCGTTGATCCGCAGCCACCGCGCCTGGCGGGTGCCGGCATGTCCGGGGTCGGCGGCGCGGCGCGCTTCCAGCCAGCCGCGCGCTACCTCGCGCGCGGCGGCCTTGGCGGCGGGCGCGACCGCGTCCTCCAGATCGACGATGATCGCGTGCGCCCCCGTTTCAGGCGCCTTGGACAGCTTCTTCTCGCTGTCGCCGGGCACGAACAGCCAGGAACGGGGGGGCATCGCTTTCTCCTGTTAGACGGTTTCCCGCGCCGTCTGCTGCGCCAGCGTGGGGTAGTCAATATAACCTTCGGGACCGGGGAAGTACCAGCTACGCGGCGCGTTGACGTTGGGCGCCAGTTCCGCGCCGATGCGGAAGCGTTCGACCAGATCGGGGTTGGAGATGAACGGCCGGCCAAAGCTGACCGCGTCGCACCGGCCCGAAGCGATGTCGGTGGCGGCCTGCTCGGCGGTATAGTCGCTGTTCAGCACCAGCGGGCCGGTGAACAGGCTGCGGATCAGTGCGTCCTGCTGGGGCACGTCGGTGGAGCCGAACGTGCCGTTGGGGCCGGGCTGGCGCAGTTCGAGGAAGCCAAGGCCCAGCGCCTCGATCGTGCGCGCCGCCTCGCTGAAGATCGCGGCCGGATTGCTGTCGTCCACGCCCTGCGTATCGCCGTTGGGCGAAAGCCGGATCGACACGCGGCCCTTGCCCCAGACCGCGATCAGCCGTTCCAGCACTTCGCGCATCAGCCGCACGCGGTTTTCGGGCGAACCGCCGTAATCGTCGTCGCGCAGGTTGGCCTTGTCGCGCAGGAACTGGTCGATCAGGTAGCCGTTGGCGCCGTGAAGCTGCACGCCGTCAAAGCCGGCGCGCTTCGCGTTTTCCGCGGCGTGGCCGTAATCGTCGACGATGCGCGGCAGTTCGTCCAGCCGCAGCGGGCGGGCGACCACGAAATCCTTGGTGCCGGAGGGCGTGTGGGCGTGGCCCGGCGCGCGCGTGGCGGAGGAGGAGACCGGCAGTTCGCCGTCGAGGAAATCGGGGTGGACGATGCGGCCCATGTGCCAGAGCTGGCAGACGATGCGGCCGCCGGCGGCGTGGACCGCTTCGGTCACCGGCTTCCAGCCTTCGACCTGCGCGTCGGTCCAGATGCCCGGTGCGCTGGGCCAGCCCAGTCCCTCGCGGCTAATCCCGGTCGCCTCGCTGATGATCAGCCCGGCGCCTGCGCGCTGGCGGTAGTATTCGGCCATCATCGCGTTGGGCACAAAGCCCGGATCGGCGCGGCCGCGTGTCAGCGGGGCCATCAGGATGCGGTTCGGCGCCTCGATGGCACCGAGGCTGATCGGCTGGAACAGGGAATCAGGCATGGACAGGACATCTCCGGAATGGGAAGGAAACCAATAAAGGGGCCTCCGTTTCCTTTTGCAACTTAATTGGGCTTTAACGACCCCCATGAAAACTTCCCGGCCCCGCAATCCCCGGCCCGAAGCCGGGGAGCAGACCAGCCCGAAGCCGCTGCACTATGCCGCGCTCCTGCTGGGCAACGTCGCCCTGGCGCTGGGGCCGCTGTTCGTGCGCGTGGCGGATTCGGGGGCGGTTTCGGCCGGCTTCTGGCGCCTGTTCCTGGCGTTGCCGCTGCTGGCCCTGTTCGCGCGGTGGAATCGCCAGCCGCTGTTCGGCTACAGCCGCCGCGAACTGGGACTGGTGACGATTGCGGGCGTCTTCTTCGCGCTCGATCTGGCCAGCTGGCACATCGGGATCGAGCGCACGCGATTGGGCAATGCCACGCTGTTCGGCAATTCGGGCAGCGTGATTCTGATGATCTGGGGCCTTGTGGCGATCCGCCGCCGCCCCCGCGTGATCGAGGTGCTGGCCGTGGTCATGGCCACGGTGGGCGCGGTGGTGCTGCTGGGCCGGTCGCTGGAGATTGGCGCGCGCACGCTGGCGGGCGACCTGTTCTGCATCGTCGCCGGCCTGCTCTATGTGGTCTATATCCTGGTCATCCAGCAGGCGCGGGGCCGGTTCGGCAGCTGGTCGCTGCTGTTCCTGTCGAGCCTTGCCGGAAGCCCGGTGGTGGCCGGCATCGCCCTGGCGATGGGCGAACCGTTCTGGCCGCACGACTGGGGACCGCTGATCGGCCTGATGCTGGCCAGCCAGATCGTGGGGCAGGGCCTGCTCGTCTATGCGCTGCGCCATTTCCCGCCGCTGGTGGTGGGGCTGGCGCTGCTGACGCAGCCGATCGTGTCGGTGCTGGTCGGCTGGCTGGCGTTCCACGAAGTGCTGTCCGGGCCAGACGCGCTGGGTATGGCGCTGGTCGGCGCCGCGCTGGTGCTGGCCCGGCTGGCGGATCGCTAGGCCCGCCGCCTCAGGCGCTCAGGCCCGGCCCAGATCGCCCTTGCCCACCGTCCCCGCCGCCATCTCGAGCATCGCGTCGAGGCTCTTTTTGGCGGCAAGGCGCAGGTCTTCCTCGATCTCGATGCGCGGCGTCAGGTCGCGCAGCGCGAGATAGAGCTTCTCCAGCGTGTTGAGCGCCATGTAGGGGCAGATGTTGCAGTTGCAGTTGCCGTCCGCCCCGGGCGCGCCGATGAAGGTCTTGCCCGGCATCGCCAGTTCCATCTGGTGGATGATGTGCGGCTCGGTCGCCACGATCAGCGTGTCGCCGGTCATCGCCTTGGCGTAATTCAGGATGCCGCTGGTCGATCCGACATAGTCGGCATGGTCCACGATGTGCGGCGGGCATTCCGGATGCGCGGCGATCGGCGCGCCGGGGTGCTGCGCCTTCAGCTTGAGCAGCTCGGTCTCGCTGAACGCCTCGTGGACGATGCAAACCCCCGGCCACAGCAGCATGTCGCGCCCGAACTTGCGGTTGAGATAGCCGCCCAGGTGCCGGTCCGGGCCGAAGATGATCTTCTGTTCGGGCGGGATCTTCGACAGGATCGTTTCCGCGCTGGACGAGGTGACGATCACGTCCGACAGCGCCTTCACCTCGGTCGAACAGTTGATGTAGGTCAGCGCGATGTGATCGGGATGCGCCTCGCGGAAGGCCTTGAACTTGTCGGGCGGGCACGAATCCTCAAGGCTGCACCCGGCGTCGAGATCGGGCAGGACCACGATCTTTTGGGGCGAGAGAATCTTCGCCGTATCGGCCATGAACTTCACGCCGCAGAACGCGATCACGTCCGCGTCGGTTGCCGCCGCCTTGCGCGAAAGCTCCAGCGAATCGCCGACGAAATCGGCCAGATCCTGGATTTCCGGCCGCTGGTAATAGTGCGCGAGGATGACGGCGTTGCGCTCCTTGCGCAGGCGGTCGATCTCGGCGCGCAGGTCGAGGCCGGACAGGTTGGTGGGCTGGGCGGTCATCGGCGTGGGTTCCCTTTCGCGGCCGGTGGAAAGGCGCCCGGCCCGCGAGGGGGACTTAGGCGGCGTACCCGCCCGCCGCAATACCCTCCGCCCAGCCGACGAACGGCGCGAAGCCCGCCAGCGCCATGATCGCCAGGTGGACCGCGACCAGCGCGGCGGCGCTCCACCACGTTGCCGGATGGACCTTGCCCAGAACCTTGCGGTCATGCCGGGCGAGAATGGCCAGCACGCCCAGTTGCACGGAAAGTTCGGCCCAGGGGGCGAAACCGCCGAGCAGCGGCATGGGCAGGATGCGGCCGATCCCCGGCTCCATCACGATAACCGTGGCGCCCAGCATCAGCCGCCGGTGCCAGTCCGTGCGCCGGCGCAGCGCGATCGCCGCCGCGAACAGGCCCACGAACGTGAAGACTTCGCCGAGACTGAGTGCCAGCATGTAGGCATTGGTGAAGAACGGCGGAACGCGGTGCAGTTCCACCGCCTTGACCACGGTGAGCGGCCCCAGCACCGCGATCGCGCCGACCAGCAGCAGGCTGGACCAGCCCAGGCGGCGATGCAGCGCGGCGTTGCCGCCCGCCGCCAGCAGGTTCTGCGTGACCATCAGGCCCAGCCAGCCGACCATGGCCGCGCCGTGCAGGTGGACCCAGAGCGGCACGCGCGCCGGCTGCACGAAGCCGCGCGCGAACCATTGCAGGAAGCCGAACACGACCAGCGCGGCGATTCCTGCCGCCATGCGGACGAAGAACGCCTGATCGGCGCGATAGGGAAGGGGGCGGGATTCAGAAAGAGACGGGAACGCGGTAGCCATCGGGGGATCTCCGATCAGTCCAGGCGCGTCCCGATATTATAAGGGTGCGCGCGGACCAATGACGCCCGTCACCCCGGATTCGGTTCTCCGTCGAAAAGTACCACGACCTTGACTTCGCCGTAACCGGCAACCTGCAACGGAATAGCCAGATTCTGCCGGATGGCTTCTTTCGCCGCGCCCCGCGCCAGGTTCATCAGCACCGGGTTGCCGGCCTGTTCCACCGCGATCTGTTCGGCCAGCCGGGTGTTGTCGCGCGTCAGCTTGTCCTGCGCGTCGCGCGTGATCCACACTCCTTCGCGCAGGTATTGCGCGCGCGCCTCGTCGAGGTTGGGGCGGCTGACAGTGAGCGGCGGCAGGCGCACCGACAGCGTCTTGTTCGCGGCGTCCCACTTCATCCGGTCGCGCTCCACCTGATCCAGCGCGATCGTATAGTCGACGCGCGCCGGAATCACCGCGACCTGTTTCGATTTCACCAGCCCGAACAGCCGCGCGTCGTCGCTCGATACCACGGGCGCGAGCTGCGCGCTGAACACGGTAAGCTTGTCCTGCTTCTCGAACGCGATCAGCGAGGTGGCGAGCGGATCGCCGATGTCCGCCGGGCGGAACTGCCGCCACGCCAGCCAGGCCGCGATTACCGTGACCACCAGAAACAGCAGCCAGGGCAGGGCGGAAACACGCGCCAGCGCCGGTGCGCGCGGCGAAGATGCAGTCGGGGGCGGAGCGCCGCTTCCGGAAACGGTCGGTCGGTCGGTGGTCAGGAAAGGCTCGTCCATACGTCCCCCGAACGCGCGACACGGCCCTGCCGTTCCAGATCGATCAGATGCGCCAGCACCGAACGGCCGGCGGCGCCGTGCAGCCGCGGGTCGAGCCCCTTGTACATCGCGGCGACCATGCCCTCGATCGTCCTCGGCGCGCTTTCCAGCAGGGTCACGATCTGGCGTTCGCGCTGGCGGCGGTGCCCCAGCATGCCGCGCACGAACTGGCGCGGGTTGGGGATGGCGGGGCCATGCGCGGGATAATAGACCCGGTCTTCGCGGTCGTGCAGCTTCTGCAGGCTGGCCATGTAGGCGGCCATGTCGCCATCGGGCGGCGAGACGACCGAGGTCGACCAGCCCATCACGTGATCGCCGGTGAACAGTGCGCCGCTTTCGCGCAGGGCATAGCACAGGTGGTTGCTGGTGTGCCCTGGCGTAGCGACCGCTTGCAGCGTCCAGCCCGTGCCGGACAGCGTTTCGCCGTCCTCCAGCACCCGGTCGGGGCGATAGGTCGGATCGAAGGCCGCGTCCGCGCGCGGCCCCGTGTCCTCGATCACCAGCGGCGCGCAGCCGATCACCGGCGCGCCGGTCGCGGCGCGCAGGGGATGGGCGGCCGGGCTGTGATCGCGATGGGTGTGCGTGCACAGGATCGCGACAAGACGCGCGTCGCCGATCGCGGACAGAATGGCCTCGACATGGCCATCGCCCTTCGTGTCGGCATGGCCCGCGACACCGGTGCCGTTGGGACCCGGATCGATCACCGCCACCTCATCGCCGGCGCCGACGATGTACGTCCCGGTGCCGGTGAAGGTGTAGGGGGAGGGATTGGGCGCCAGCACGCGCCGCACCAGTGGTTCAAGCGTTTCGGCCACGCCCGTGTTCCACGTGGAACTGTCAGCCAGATCGACGGCCGGATTGGCGGGCGCGCCCTGCTTTTCGGTACTGCTCATCCCCAAGCTATGGGGATTGCCGGACGGGGGCGCAACCTTTCGCGCGGGCGTCAGCCGGCGGTTCCGGCGAACCGTTCGTCCAGGCGTTCCCGCAGGCGGTCGATGACGCTGACGTTCTGCCCGCCCCCATTCCGCCCGTCCTCGCTCCGCCATGCCCGTTCGAGCCGGGTAATCCGCTCGTACAGCCGCTCGCTTTCATGGACCAGCAGGCGCGCGTCGGCGGGGAGCATGTCTAGCGCGGCCGGATCGCTGGCGGGATAGTTGGCGATCAGCCGGCCGTGGCGGCGCAGTTGCAGCTCGGAAAGCTCGCCCGCGAAATAGGCGCGATGGTTGAGCAGCCAGGCCAGGCAATGCATCACGCGCGTGGTCGTGCGCAGCGCCTCGCAGGAAAACTGCACGCGCAGCAACTCGTCCTCGGTGGCCGAGGCATCGTTGCGCAGCCTTTCGAAGCGTTCGCGCAGCACGTCGGCGAGGACGAGGGCCTCGCTGTAGAGCGCTTCGACGATGCGCGGGTGAATGCTGGGCATGAGCGGCATGAAGCCCGCATAATCCGCCGCGCCGGCACTCGCCAACAGGGCCTTGGCGAAGGACCTGTTCAAAGATGGTTCTGTGTCGTTCCGGTACAGGCGCGCGAACGGGAGCGGCACCGCTCCCCCGGCGCAGGGCATTGTTTTTCAGGCTATAATGTCGGGGATCAGGTAGTCTTCGAGAATTGCGATCTGATCGCGCAGCAACAATTTGCGCTTCTTCAGCCGGGCGATCTGCAACTGGTCGCGCACGCCGGCGTTGGTCAGCGCATCGATCGCCGCGTCAAGATCGCGGTGTTCCAGGCGCAACGCTTCCAGCCGCTTGCGCATTTCCTCTTCGGTCACGCCCTAACACTCCGTGGCGCGGCGGGTGGTTCCTTTCCCGCGACGTACGGTCGATCCCGTATTCGCAGCATCCCGGCGCGGATTAACTTGCAAGATACGGGGAATGTGAAAGCATGACAACGCAGCCGCCGCAGAGTCGGCGATTGTATCACCGGCGGGGTGTCCCGCGGGACACGACACAAGCGGGAAACGCCCGCCAGCAGGAAGCCACGTGCGGGGATAGGCCCCGCAAGGAGGACAAACGCATGGAAACGTCGCATATCAGCGCATTGCGGACGAAACACGCCGGTCTGGAACGCCAGATCGAGCAGGAAATGGCCCGTCCGGTGCCTGACGATACCCTCCTGCAGGACCTCAAGAGGCGAAAGTTGCGGATCAAGGAAGAGATCGCGCAAATCCACTGACGCCAAGCGCCGGCCGCCCTCGAAAGGGGCGGCCTTTCGCTTGGAGAAGCGGCAGACGCCCGCTCCCTTTCCCCGTCGCATACGAATTATGCTAAACCGGCGGCGGTCGGCGTTTCCAAACCGGCCGTGCTGCGCTAGGCCATGGCCATGCAGTCCGCCGTTGCCGCCGCCCGCGCTATCCTGACATCGCTTCACGAGGTCATGGCCTCGCGCGCCGGCGCGCAGGCCAAACTCAATCAGGTTGTCGAAGTCATCGGCGAAAGCCTGAACAGCGAGGTCTGTTCGATCTATCTCCTGCGCGAAGGGATGCTCGAACTGTTCGCCACGCGCGGGCTGAACCAGTCGGCCGTCCACGTCACCCGGCTGGCGGTGGGCGAAGGTCTGGTCGGCACGATCGCCGAACGGTCGGAAACGCTGAACCTTGCCGAGGCGGCATCCCATCCGGACTTCGCGTTCCGCCCCGAAACGGGCGAGGAAAAGTTCCATTCCTTCGCCGGCGTGCCGATCGTGCGGCGCGAACGGGCGGTGGGGGTGCTGGGTGTCCAGCACGTCGACCCGCGCCGGTACGAGGAAGTCGAGATCGAGGCCCTGCAGACCGTGGCCATGGTGCTGTCGGAACTGATCGCCAATGCCGAACTGATCGACGAGGAGGAAACGCTGGGCGTGCCCGCGCACCTCACCGGTCCGGAACGGCTCAAGGGGCTGACGCTGGTCAAGGGGCTGGGCGCGGGCATGGCGGTGTTTCACCAGCCGCGCGTCACCATCGAACATATCGTGGCCGAGGATATCGAGGCCGAGCGCCAGCGCGTCTATCTGGCGTTCGACAAGATGCGCGAACAGATCGAGCGCATGGCCCAGCAGGCCGAATTCGGCGTGGGCGGAGAGCACGAGGAAGTGCTCGAGACCTACAAGATGTTCGCCTATGACGAAGGCTGGAGCCGCCGCATCAACGAGGCGATCGATTCCGGCCTGACCGCCGAAGCCGCGATCGAGCGCGTGCAGCAGCGCACGCGGATGCGGATGCGCCAGATCGACGACGGGCTGCTGGCGGACCGGATGCACGATCTGGAGGATCTGTCCAACCGGTTGCTGCGCATCGTGTCCGGCCAGCTGGGCACGGCGGCGTCGCACGGGTTGCGCGGGGACACGATCCTGATCGCGCGCAATCTTGGCCCCGCCGAACTGCTGGAATACGACCGGCGGCGCCTGAAGGGCGTGATCCTGGAGGAAGGCTCGCTCACCGCGCACGTGGTGATCGTGGCGCGGGCGATGGGCGTTCCGGTGATCGGCCGGGTGCGGGGCATGCGCGGCATGGTGCGCGAAGGCGATCCGCTGCTGCTCGATGCCGACCAGGGCGTGATCGACGTGCGGCCCACGCCGGCGATGGTCGAGGCGTTCGAGGGGCGCTTCGCCCGCAACCGCGAGCGCCAGCAGGCCTACGCCGCGATGCGCGATCTGGAGCCGGTGACGCGCGATGGCCGGCGGATCACGGTGATGATCAACGCCGGCCTGCGCGATGACACGCCGATGCTCAGCCTGACCGGGGCCGATGGCATCGGCCTGTTCCGCACCGAATTCCAGTTCCTCGTTTCCGCCACGCTGCCCGCGCGCGAACGGCAGACGCGGCTCTACCGCGATGTGCTGGACGCGGCCGGCGATCGCCCGGTGGTGTTCCGCACGGTCGATATCGGCGGTGACAAGGTGCTGCCCTATCTGCGCCACAACGATGGCGAGAGCGAGGAAAACCCGGCGATGGGCTGGCGCGCGCTGCGCGTCGCGCTGGAGCGGGACGGGCTGCTGAAAGTGCAGGCGCGCGCGCTGCTGGAAGCGGCGGCGGGGCGCACGCTCAACGTCATGTTCCCGATGGTCACCGAACCGTGGGAGTTCGACGCGGCCAAGGCGGTGTTCGATGGCCAGATCGCCTTCCTGCGCCGGCAGAAGAAGGTGGTTCCCGAAGCGGTGCGCTATGGCGCGATGCTGGAAGTGCCGGCGCTGGCCGAATGCCTGGACGTGCTGGCGCCGCGGCTGGCGTTCCTGTCGATCGGCACCAACGATCTCACGCAGTTCCTGTTCGCGGCGGACCGCGCCAATCCCAAGCTGGCCGAACGCTATGACTGGCTGAGCCCGGCGATCCTGCGCTTCCTGCGCCGCGTGGTCACCACCGTCGCGCCGCATGGCACGCTGGTGACCGTGTGCGGCGAAATGGGCGGCCGGCGGCTGGAAGCGCTGGCCCTCCTGGGCCTTGGCATCGACCGGCTCTCGATCACGCCGGCGGCGGTCGGCCCGATCAAGGAACTGGTCCGCCAGATCGATACCAGCGAGATCCGCGCCGCGATGGACGGCTGGCTGGCCGCGCCGCCGCCATCGATGCGCGCCGCGCTGCAGGAATGGGCCGCCGCGCGGGGAATCGATTGCGAATAGAACTGGACCGGAGGGATTCGTCTCCAGAACCGCCGCAATGTGGCGCAAAACCGTTGACTTTCGCGCAATTGCAACGAAGCCCTGCGCATTGGGATAACCCTGCATAAATTTGGGAGTCGCACCGTGGCCGAAGCCGACGGTAACGAATTTGTCGCCACGGATGCCGAAGCGAATGCCGCCTCCTCGAGGGCGGGGGAAACCGTGCCCGGCGGCATGGCTGGCAATTTGCCTGGCAACATGGCTGTCGGCGCTCGGCTGCGCGCGGCGCGCGAGGCCGCCGGGCTGAGCGTCGCCGATCTTTCCACGCGCACGCGGATTACCACGCGCCATATCGAATCGCTGGAAGCCGGCGATTACGCGGCCCTGTCCGGCCGTCCCTATGCCCTGGGATTCGCGCGCAGCTACGCCCGCGCCGTGGGGCTGGACGACAAGACGATCCTGGCCGACCTGCGCGCCGAACTGGACCGGCAGGAACCGGCGGCTCCCCGCGCGAAATTCACCAGTTCGAGGTGGGCGATCCGGCCAAGACTCCGTCGCGCCTGCTGAGCTGGCTGGCCGGCGTTCTGGTGCTGATCGTGATCGCGCTGGGGCTGGTGTTCTGGCGCAGTTCGTACTGGCCCGCGGCGGAACTGCCGCCGCTGGTCGGGCCGTCTCCCGAAGCTTCGGCGGTTGCGCCGGCGCCGACCGCCCCGGCGGCGGCCGCGCCCGCGGCCTCCGGGCCGGTCGTGTTCACCGCGCTGGACGATGGCATCTGGGTCAAGTTCTACGATGGTGCGGGCGTGCAGCTTCTGCAGAAGCAGCTGGCCAAGGGCGAAAGCTGGACCATTCCTGCCGGAGTGCAGGAACCCAGACTGTGGACCGCGCGGCCCGACGCGCTGGCGATTACGGTGGGCGGGAAACCGGTGCCCCGCATCGCCGATACGCAACGCATCGTGAAGGACGTGCCGGTTTCCGCCGCCGCGCTGCTGGCCCGCGCCGCGTCGCCGCCGCCGGCCGCGCAACAGGCCCAGCCCCCAGCATCGCCGCCGCGCCCTGCGGCGGGCAATGGCCGGGCGGAGCGCGCGGCGCCCGCCGCGATCGTGCCGGCCGAAACGCCGGCCGCCGCTGCCGCGTCTCCGGCGGCGTTACCCACCCCTTGATTGCGCGGACCCGCTCGACTTCGAGAGCGGCCTGAGGCAACACGCGATAACGGCGGGCCGCGTTCTGGCGGCGTGACGCCATCCGCAGGGGGTTGTTGCGCGTGACGCGCGCGTTTTCCCGGCATGTGGCCGGGCGGACAGACGGGAGTGACGATGAAGACGAAGATCCGCAGCCGTGGTTCGCTGGTGGCGCTGGCCTTGCTCGCGATGGCCACCGTGGCGCCAAGCCTCGCCGTCGCGCAGGCGCAGGAAACCGTCGAGAACCGCCTGAAGCGCGTCGAGACGGAATTGCGCGCGGTGCAGCGCAAGGTGTTCCCCGATGGCGCGGGCAAGACCTTCGCGCCTGAAATCACCGCCGCCACCACGCCCGCCCCCGCTGCCGTCGGCACGCCCGCCGCCGGCGCGGTGACGGACCTGCTCAGCCGTATGGACGCGGTGGAGCAGCAGTTGCAGCGCCTGACCGCCCAGACCGAGGAAAACCAGAACCGGATGGGCAAGCTGGAAGCGCGCCTGACCGCGCTGGAGCCGGCCCCCGCACCCAGCCCGGCACCGGAAGCGGCCGCGTCGACGCCGGCAACGCCGGCAGGCGCGGTTACCCTCCCGCCGGTGACGACAAAGCCCGCCGCCAAGCCGGCCGCCACGCCCGCTCCTGCGGCCACCCCGACGCAGGCGACTCCGTCGGCCGATCGCGTCGCGGCGGTACGGGCGATCGAAAAGCCCAAGTCCAACGATGCGGGCGAGGACGAATACCTTTACGGCTATCGCCTGTGGGAAGCGAAGTTCTATCCGGAAGCGGCGCAGCAGCTGCAGAAGGTGGTGGACCAGTATCCGCGTCACAAGCGGATCAGCTATGCCCGCAATCTGCTCGGCCGCGCGTGGCTGGACGATGGCAAGCCGGGCACGGCGGCGCAGTTCTTCCTGCAGAACTACCTGGCCGACAAGAAGGGCGATCGCGCGTCTGACAGCCTGCTCTACCTGGGCGTGGCGATGACGCGGATCAAGGATACCAAGCGGGCCTGCGGCGCGTTCCAGGAATTCCGCGCGACCTATCCGCAGGATGTCGAAGGCCGGCTCAAGACGCAGTACGAGGCCGCCACGCGGGGGGTGAAGTGCGATTGACGCGGCGCTGACCCGCTTTTCGGGCGTCTGGGAGCGGCTCTGGCCCGAAGCGACGCCCGTCGGGCTCGCGGTTTCGGGCGGGCCGGACAGTGTTGCCCTGATGCTGCTGGCCAGCGCGGTGCTGCCGGGGCGTTTCGCGGTCGCCACCGTCGATCACGGCCTGCGCGCCGAAAGCGCGGGCGAAGCCGGGATGGTCGCACGGCTGTGCCGGGAACGCGGCGTCGCCCATCGCACGATCACCCTGGCGCTGCCAGGCGGCGCGGGGGTGCAGGCGCGGGCGCGGACGGCGCGCTATGCCGCGCTGGGGGGCTGGCTGCGGGCCGAGGGGCTGGGCGCGCTGGTCACCGCGCACCACGCCGACGATCAGGCCGAAACCTTCGTCATGCGGCTGAACCGGGGGGCGGGCGTGCGCGGCCTGGCCGGGATGCGCGCGCGCGCCGCGGTGCCGGGCCATCCGGACGTGCCCCTGCTGCGGCCCCTGCTCGGCTGGCGCCGGGCGGAGCTTGCCACGCTGGTCGCTGCCGCCGGAATCACGCCCGCCGATGATCCCTCGAACCGCGACCCCCGCTTCGAACGGGTGCGCGTGCGCGCTGCCCTGGCCTCGGGCGGCGGGCTGGACATCGACGGGCTGATCGACAGCATGGCGCATCTGGCTGATGCCGACGCCGCGATCGAATGGATGGCGGAGCGCGCCTTCGCCACCGCGCGGCGGGATGCGGACGGTCTGGTCTTGGCGATGGCGGTCCCGCGCGCGGTGGCCCTGCGCGTGCTGGAACGGATCGTCGCGGAACTGGGCGCGGGGCAGCCGCGCGGACCGGAACTGGCGCGCTGGCACGATGCGCTGGAAGCAGGGGGAATCGCCACGCTGGCCGGCGTGCGCGGTGAAGGCCGGGGCGTGGAGTGGCGCTTCACCCGCGCCGCGCCCCATCGCGGCGGGGATAAATGACTCTCCCGCAAGGAGAATTGCCTTTCCGATGCGTCGGAGAGTAATCTGCGTCACAGCATCGGCTGGTCTGCTTCGTCCATGAACCGGCCATGTTGCGATTTCCGATTCGGGGGCCTTCGATGAACAAGCTTATTCCGTCCGTTGTCCTGCTGTCGTTGCTGACAACGCCCGCCTACGCCGAGCCGAAGCAGGCCAAGCCGTCCAATGCCGAGCAGCTTCAGCGGCAGGCGGCGAACGACGTGCCGCATTGCGCGCGCAAGCTGGGCACGATCTCGATCGTCGATGGCGATGATCCCTATGGCTGGACGCAGTACAACCTGGCGCCGCCGCAGAAGCTGCTGAAAGTGATCGTGCAGCGTTCGGGCTGCTTCAACCTGGTCGATCGCGGCACCGGGTTGAGCGCGGCGCAGCGCGAGCGCGACATCGGCGCCAACCTGGGCCACCAGCGCGGATCGAACGTCGGCCAGAACCAGATCCGCGCGGCGGATTACGTGCTGGTCGCCGAAGTGCAGGGCGCCAACCGCAATTCGCAGGGCAGCGGCGCGGCAGGCGCGGTCGGCGGCCTGTTCGGCGGAGCGGTCGGCGGCTTGCTGGGCGGCATCAAGAGCCGGAAGCTGGAAGCCAATACGGTGCTGTCGGTCACCAATGTCCGCACCACCGAAACCATCGCCACGGTCGAAGGCTATGCGGCCAAGAACGACATCAGCTTCGGCGCCGGCGGTGGCTTCTTCGGCGGCGTGGGCGCGGGCGTGGTCGGCGGCGGGTACGACAACACCGACATCGGCCGGATCGTCACGCTGGCGTTCATCGATGCCTACAGCAAGCTGGTGACCGAACTGGGCGGCGTCCAGGCCGGGTCAGCGGGAACGGCCGAGGCCGCGCCGACGCGCAGCTTCACCGCGTTTGCTCCGGTCACGATGCGGCGCACGCCGGCGGCGGCGGGCGCGGTCGTCCGCACGCTTCCCCCCGGCTCGATCGTGTTCCCCACCGGCAACAAGCAGGGCCTGTGGTGGGAAGTGGCCGACGAGAACGACAACGTGGGCTGGGTGCTGAACACCAAGCTGCAGCCTTCGCAGTAAGCCGGGCGACGAAGGGCGGGCAGGCGACTACCGGAAATTCGGACCTTCGGTTATATTGCTATTCACCCTCGCGCTCCTACATTGACGGGAGCGCAGGCGGGACGAGTCCGCCCATTCGAAGGCATTGCGATGAACGACGACCAGCCGCAGGGTAATCCGTGGATCAAGAGCCTCCTTGTCTGGGGCGGCATTTTCCTGGCGCTCCTGCTGGTGGTGTCGATGTTCGGCGCGCGGACCGACAGCGGCGGCACGCTGATCCGCTATTCCGATTTCCGCGCGCGTGTGGCCGAAGGCGCGGTGCGCGAGGTGCAGATCGGGCAGGACCGCATCACCGGTACGCTCAAGAACGACCAGCAGTTCGCGACCATCCCGGTTCCGGGCGACAACGACCTGCCCAAGCTGCTGCAGGAAAACGGCGTGCAATACGCCGGCAAGGCGCAGGAAGAACCCAACCTGCTGCTCTATATCCTGGCCCAGTCGCTGCCGTTCCTGCTGATCCTGGGCGTGGCGTTCTTCGCGCTGCGCCAGGTGCAGAAGGGCGGCGGATCGGGCGCGATGGGCTTCGGCAAGTCCAAGGCTAAGATGCTGACCGAGCGTTCGGGCCGAGTCACCTTTGATGACGTGGCCGGCATCGACGAGGCGCGCGAGGAACTGCAGGAAATCGTCGAATTCCTGCGCGACCCCAGCCGCTTTTCCAAGCTCGGTGGCCAGATTCCCAAGGGCGCGCTGCTGGTCGGCTCGCCCGGCACCGGCAAGACCCTGCTGGCGCGCGCGATCGCGGGCGAGGCGGGCGTGCCGTTCTTCACCATTTCCGGTTCGGACTTCGTCGAGATGTTCGTCGGCGTCGGCGCCAGCCGCGTGCGCGACATGTTCGAACAGGCCAAGAAGAACGCGCCGTGCATCGTCTTCATCGACGAAATCGACGCCGTCGGCCGCCATCGCGGCCATGGCCTCGGCAATTCGAACGACGAGCGCGAACAGACGCTGAACCAGCTTCTGGTCGAGATGGACGGGTTCGAGGCCAACGAGGGCATCATCATCATCGCTGCCACCAACCGGCCCGACGTGCTCGATCCGGCGCTGCTGCGCCCCGGCCGTTTCGACCGGCAGGTTGTGGTGCCGATCCCCGATATCGAAGGCCGCGAGAAGATTCTCTCGGTTCACATGAAGAAGGTGCCGCTGGCGCCCGACGTCAACGCCCGCGTGATCGCGCGCGGCACGCCCGGTTTCTCGGGCGCGGACCTCGCCAACCTCGTCAACGAGGCGGCGTTGCTGGCCGCGCGGCGCAACAAGCGCCTGGTCGCCATGCAGGAATTCGAGGACGCCAAGGACAAGGTCATGATGGGCGCCGAGCGCCGCAGCATGGTCATGACCGACGACGAGAAGAAGATGACCGCCTATCACGAGGCCGGCCACGCCATCGTCTCGGTCAACGAGCCGGCCAGCGACCCGATCCACAAGGCCACGATCATCCCGCGCGGCCGTGCGCTGGGCATGGTCATGCGCCTGCCCGAGCGCGATTCGTACTCGTACCACCGCGACAAGATGCACGCGAACCTCTCGGTCTCGATGGGCGGCCGCGTGGCCGAGGAGATCATCTTCGGCTACGACAAGGTCTCCTCGGGTGCCTCTTCGGACATCCAGTACGCCACGTCGCTGGCGCGCAGCATGGTCACCAAGTGGGGCATGTCGGACAAGCTGGGACCGCTGCAATACGAAGACAGCCAGGAAGGCTATCTCGGCATGGGCGGCACGCAGCGCACGATGATGTCGGACGAGACCAACAAGCTGATCGACAGCGAAATTCGCGGTCTGGTCGATGGCGCACATGCCCGCGCGGTCGATATTCTCAAGACCAATGAGGAAAAGCTCCACCTGCTCGCCAACGCGCTGCTCGAATACGAGACGCTGACCGGCGACGAGATCAAGGTGCTGCTCGAAACGGGCAAGATCGACCGGCCCGATGCGCCCGCCGGCAGCTATCGCCCGGTCGCCTCGCAAGGGTCGGCCGTGCCGCGCGCGGGCCGCCGCTTCTCGGGCGGCGGTGCGGGGGCGCAGCCGCAGGGGGCGTGAAGGCGGATACGCCGTCCCGTTCTCGCGGCCTTGGGTCCGACGACCGGCCCTCCGTTCGTCCTGAGCCTGTCGAAGGACGCGCGCGGCGCTTGCCCGGCGCACGGTAAACCGCGTCAAGATCGAACCGTATCGCGCGTCCTTCGACAAGCTCAGGATGAGCGGGATCTGCTCAATCCAGTCCTTCCCTTCCCATGGTGAGGCCCGTTCCATGACCCAGACCACCCAAGCGATCGTGATCCGCGCCTATGGCGGCCCCGAGGCCCTGGTGCTGGAGGAGGTGCCGCTGCCGGCCCCCGGTCCGGGCGAACTGCTTGTCCGGCAGACCGCCGCCGGCGTGAACTTCCACGATATCTACGTCCGTTCGGGATCGTACCGCACGCTGGCGCTGCCCGGCGTTCCGGGGCTGGAAGGCGTGGGCGTGGTCGAGGCCCTGGGCGAGGGAGTGACTGGTTTCGCGCCTGGCGACCGCGTGGCCTATATCGAGCGCAAGTATGGCGGCTATGCCCGCGCCCGCGTGGTCGATGCCGCGCTGGCGGTGCCCGTGCCCGATGGCGTGGACGATGCCGTGGCGGCGGCGTGGTATCTCAAAGGGCTGACCGCGCAGGCGCTGGTCGCCGATGTCCATCCCGTATCTGCCGGGGCGAACGTGCTGGTGCAGGCGGCGGGCGGCGGCGTGGGCCAGCTGGTCGCGCGCATGGCGAAGTTGCGCGGCGCAACTGTGATCGGCACCGCTGGTTCGCCGGAGAAAGTCGCGCTGGCAGAGGCCGCCGGCTGCGATGCGGTGATCCGCTATCGCGAGGAAGACGTGGTCGCCCGCGTGATGGAGCTGACCGGCGGTGCGGGCGTGGAAGTGGCCTATGACGCGGTGGGCAAGGATACGTTCGACGGATCGCTGGCGGTGCTGGCGACGCGCGGGCACCTGGTCAATTACGGGCAGGCCTCGGGCACTATCCCGCCGCTCGACATTTCCCGGCTTGGCGCGAAATCGCTCTCGCTGACGCGGCCGTTCCTCTGGGCCTATGTCGGCACGCGCGAGAAGCTGGTCGCGGCATCGGCCGCGCTGTTCGATGCCATGGCTTCGGGCGCGCTGCCGCTGGCGATCGGCGGGCGCTTCCCGCTGGCGCGCGCCGCCGATGCCCATGCCGCGCTGGAAGCGCGCGGGATCGGGCCTTACGTGCTGGATTGCTGACGCCGCGCTGCGGAAAGGCTCAGGCGCCGGTTTCGGCCAGAACGAACAGGGCGAACAGCGCCAGCGCGGCAAAGGCGACGATGCCGAGCGCCAGCGTGCGCCACAGCGCGCCGAACCGCGAAACGCCATAGGCTCCGCGCACCTGCCGGTAGAGGTGGAGCGGCGGCACCAGTAGCGCCACGATTGCCAGCCCCGGCAGATGCGCCAGACTGGCCAGCATCAGCACCGTGGCCAGAATGGTCATGAAACTGATCGAATAAGTCACGAACACGGTGTGATCGTACAGATGGAAGCGCCGGCTGAATGGAAACAGCAGCCACACGAACGGCACCGAGATCGGGATCAGCAGCCAGCTGTACTTGTAGGCGTACGTCTGCACCTTATAGAGCGCGAGGCCGGGGTTGGCCTTGAACTTCTGCAGAGCGTGATCGATCACCGGCACGTCGCTGGAAACGGAGTTGATCTCGCCGTTGCCGACGACCTGCGCCTTGCCGTCGGCGTCGATCTTCGTCTGTGGCGTGATTTCTCCGGCGGTCTGCTTCATCACAGCGAACATCAGGAACACGGCGAACAGGAACAGCGCCAGCGGGGAGACGAAGCGCGCGCGCTCGCCCGCGACATAGCGGCGGGTGAGATCGCCTGGCCGCCACGCCAGCATCGGCAGCGTGCGCCAGATCCTGCCCTCGAAATGAAACACGCCGTGCAGCAGATCGTGAAAGAACGCGCCCAGCGTGCGGTGGACGTGCGCCGCCTGCCCGCAGGCGTGGCAATGGCTGCCGACCAGCGTCGTTCCGCAGTTCAGGCACGCGGTTTCGTGGGTATGGCCATCGTCCGCCGCGCTTGCCGGCACTTTCTCGTTCATGCTGCCCCCGTCGTTGCGTGAAGGAATAGCCAAGTCCCGCGCGAGTGACTACCGTCCGCGCCGTCGATTTGCGCCGAACCCGATAAGGCGGCCGCACAAGGAAAGGGACGGGAGCCATGAAGCCTATCGCCATTGCCGCCGCAGCCGGCCTGCTGAGCCTTGCCATGCCCGCGGCGGCCGCGCCGGGTGACATGACCGTGGCCACGTTTCTGGCCAAGGCCGATGCGCTGCGCTCCAGGGGGCCGCTGGCGCTGATGTCGTCGGACTATTCGCTGCTCAAGGGCGAAGTGACCGGGGCCGCGCAGGCCTATCGCTCGCGCCTGCGCGGGGAACAGGCCGCCGGCCGCCCCAGCAGTTGCCCGCCCGCCGGCCGCGCGCCGTTCAACAGCGATGACGTGATCGGCCAGATGCGGACCTACCCTGTCGGCGCGCGCGGCCAGACCACGGTGGCGACGGCGGTGGCCGACCTGTTCCGCAACCGGTATCCCTGCCCTGCCAGATAATCCGCCGCCGGTGATCCGCGCCCGACGAGAGTTTAACGCGGTATTTACCTTGAGGGTGCAGGGCTGAGGCGGACTTTCCCGGCGGATCATCGCGGCCGGGCGCAGGAAAGGAGCAGCCGGAGTGTTCGGTCCGCGCGAGGGACTGGCCGGATCGGGGAGCGTGGTGTTCGGCCGCGCGCGCCCGCTTGCGCCTGCCGCGTCCGCGCCGGTTTCCGCCCCGGGCACGCCCTCCGAGCAAGCGCGCGCGCCGGTTCGGCCGATTTCCTCCCGCCCGCCGTCGCCGCCGCGTTTTCCGGGCCTTGCCCGGCGCTGGGCCGATCTGTGCCGGCGCGTGGAGCACTGGAGCCGCGCGCACGACCTGACGCCGGATCTGGCCGAGGATATCGGCAGCGCCCGCTGGTTTCGCGGGCTGGGCACGATGCTGGGGCTGGCTTGCGCCGCGCTGCTGTTCAGGCCGAGCTTCGCGCCGCTGTCGGCCGCGCCGCTGGTCCCGCTTGACGATACCGCGCGCGCCGAATTCCGCGCGCAGGCGATTCGTCCGTTCGCCGCCGGCGCGGGCAATGGCCGCCATTTCGCCGCGACCGACGCGGTCATTCGCCTCGATTCCGCACCCGAACGGCCGGTGATCCAGCTGGCCGCGACTCTGGGCGAAAGCGACACGCTGGGCCGGATGCTGCAGCGCGCGGGCGTGGCCACGGGCGACGCCGACCGCGTCGCCGCGCTGGTAGCCGACGCGGCCGGAACGGCGGCGATCGCCCCGGGCACGCGCTTCGACATCACGCTGGGGCCGCGCGCCGGCCCGTCCGAGCCGCGCCCGCTGCAGGCGATCGGCTTCCGTCCGCGCTTCGATCTGGCGCTGGCCATCCGCCGCGAAGGCGCCGGGCTGGTGCTGGCGAAAATGCCGATCGCGGTGGACAGCAGCCCCTTGCGCATCCGCGGGATCGTGGGGACCAGCCTTTACCGTTCGGCCCGCGCCGCCGGCGCGCCGCCCAGCACGGTGCAGGATTACCTGCGCACGATCGACCAGTATCTTGCGTTCGAGGATATCGCGCCCACCGACGAATTCGACCTTGTCTTCACCGACCGGCGCACCGCCGACGGGCAAAGCCAGCCGGGCGACCTGATCTATGCCGGGGTGACGCGCGACGGCAAGCCGCGCGTGCAATTGCTGCGCTGGGGGCCGGACGGCGGCTTTCTCTCGCTCGATGGCATGACCGGCGGGGAATCCAGCGATTCCGCCATGCTCGGCGCCCCTGTCGCGGGGCGGATCACCTCGGGCTACGGCCTGCGCCGCCATCCGATCCTGGGCTTTACCCGGATGCACGCCGGCATCGACTTCGGCGCCGCCTGGGGATCGCCGGTCTACGCCGTAACCGATGGCACGGTGAGCTATGCCGGCTGGCACGGCGGCCACGGCAATTACGTGCGGCTGGAACATGGCGGCGGCATCGGCACCGGCTATGGCCACATGAGCCGCATCGCGGTTTCGCCGGGGATGCAGGTCCGGCGCGGGCAGGTGATCGGCTATGTCGGCTCCAGCGGCCTTTCGACCGGCCCGCACCTGCACTACGAACTCTATCGCAACGGCCAGACGGTCGATCCGATGTCGGTCCGCTTCATGGTCCGTCGCCAGGCGGTCGATGCCGGCCAGCTCGCCGCCTACAAGGCCCGGCTGCGGCAGGTTCTGGCGCTGAAGCCGGGTCTCTCCCGCGCCCACTAGAGCCGGTGGGGAGCGGGTAGGGCAATTCGTCCCGGCCTGTCGCTACCCATTGCGCCGGCGCGCGAAAGTCCTAGGAAGGCTGGCATGACCAGCTATCCCCTGACCCGCCTGCGCCGCACCCGCGCCACCGCCTGGAGCCGCGCGCTGCACCGTGAAGTGCTCGTGACGCCGGCCGACCTGATCTGGCCGCTGTTCGTGGCCGAAGGCACGGGCGTGGAAGACCCGATCGGCGCGCTGCCCGGCGTTTCGCGCTGGTCGGTGGACGGCATCGTCGCGCGGGCGAAGGAAGCGGTGGCGCTGGGCATTCCCTGCCTGGCGCTGTTTCCCTACACCCAGCCCGAACGCCGCAGCGCGGACGGGGGCGAGGCGCTCAATCCCGACAACCTGATGTGCCGCGCCACGCGCGCGATCAAGGATGCCTGCGGCGATGCGATCGGCGTGCTCACCGATGTCGCGCTCGATCCCTATACCAGCCACGGGCAGGACGGGCTGATCGACGGCGAGGGTTATGTCCTCAACGACGCCACGGTCGAGGTGCTGGTGGGGCAGAGCCTGAACCAGGCGGCGGCCGGGGCGGACATCATCGCCCCGTCCGACATGATGGACGGGCGCATCGGCGCGATCCGGCAGGCGCTGGAGGATGCCGGGCACATCAACGTGCAGATCATGTCCTACGCCGCCAAATATGCCTCGGCCTTCTATGGCCCGTTCCGCGACGCGGTCGGATCGCGCGGTCTGCTCAAGGGCGACAAGAAGACCTACCAGATGGACCCCGGCAACGCCGAGGAAGCGCTGCGCGAGGTGGAGATGGATCTGGCCGAGGGCGCGGACACGGTGATGGTCAAGCCAGGTCTGCCCTATCTCGATATCGCGGTGCGCGTGAAGGAAGCCTTCGGCGTGCCGGTCTTCGCCTACCAGGTTTCGGGCGAATACGCGATGATCGAGGCGGCGGTGGCGGCCGGCGCGGCGGACCGTGACGCCATGGTGCTGGAAACCTTGCTGTCCTTCAAGCGCGCGGGCTGTTCGGGCGTGCTGACCTACCACGCCGCTCATGCCGCGCGGCTGCTGAATGGCTGAATTCCGGATCGAAACGCCCCGGCTTGTCCTGCGCGACTGGCGCGGGGAAGACTGGCCGCCGTTCTTCGCGGGAACCAACACGCCAGCGGTCATGCGCTGGCTGGGCGGCGTGATGGATCAGGCGGCCGAGGATGGGGCGCGGGAGCGGCTGGAAGGTTACGCGCGCACGCACGGCCACACGTTCTGGGCGGTGGAGCGCAAGGCTGACCGCGCCATCCTGGGGTTTTGCGGGTTGAAGAAGTGCAACCAGGCGGGCGGGCCGCTGGGGGACTTTGAAATCGGCTGGCGCCTGCGCGAGGATGCCTGGGGGCAAGGCTTTGCGCGTGAAGCGGCCGAGGCTGCCATGACAGCCGGGTTCGCGCATTTCGGCGCGCCGCATATCGTTGCCCTGACGGTCGACGGCAATGCCGCAAGCTGGGGCCTGATGCGCCGGCTGGGCATGGAGCGCCGCGCCGACCTGGATTTCGCCAATGCCGATTTCGATCCGGTGAGCGGGCGAATCATCGTTTATTCGATCACGCGCGCGCAATGGCAGGCGGGCCGCGCGTGATCGCCCCCTTGCGCCGTCACGTTCTCTACCGCATCCAGCGCCCCTGATCGTGCGGGAGGGACCATGACGGATCGAGCCAGCCGGACGCGCTTCGTCATCACCATTCTGGTCGGCAGCTTCCTGCTGTTCCTGGTGCAGCCGATGGTGGCGCGCGCCGCGTTGCCGCGCCTGGGCGGCGCGCCGAACGTGTGGAACAGCGCGATGCTGGTCTATCAGGCGCTGCTGCTGGGCGGCTATGCCTATGCCCACTGGCTGGGACGGTTCCCGATCCGCCGGCAGGCCGCGATCCACCTCGCGCTGCTGGCGCTGGCCGCGATGACGCTGCCGGTGCGCCTGGCCGATCTGCCGCCGCCCGCGCGGGGGTGGGAGCCTCTGTGGGTGCCCGCCCTGTTCGCGGTCTCGATCGGGCCGGTGTTCTTCCTCGTGTCCGCGCAGGCGCCGCTGATGCAGCGCTGGTTCGCCGCCGATCCCGCCGCCGGCAACCCTTACGCGCTCTACGCCGCGTCCAATCTCGGCAGCTTCGCCGGGTTGATCTGCTATCCGCTGCTGGTGGAGCCGCTGCTGCCGCTGAAGGCGCAGGGCTGGGGCTGGAGCGCGGGCTACCTGCTGCTGATCGCGCTGGTCGCGGCTTGCGCCGCCGTGCGACGGGGCGCGGCCGGTGCGCCGGGCGTGGCCGTACTGGTGGGCGATTCGGTGCCGGCGGGACGCGTGGCGCTGTGGCTGGTGCTGGCCGCCGTGCCTTCGGGGCTGATGCTCTCGACCACCACCTTCCTCACCACCGACATTTTCGCGATGCCGCTGCTGTGGGTGATCCCGCTGGGGCTGTACCTGCTGAGCTTCAGCATCGCCTTCGCGGAGAACCGCGCGCTGGCGGGCGCGATCCTGCGCGCCGCACCGCTGGTGGTGGTGCTGGCGGGCGGGATGGCGGTCAGCTCGCGCTCTTCGGGCACCATGGCGCAGGCCGGCGCGGCCGTGGCGCTGCTGTTCGTGGTGGCGGTCGCGCTCCACACCCGGCTCTATGCGCTGCGCCCCGCGCCGGAACGCCTGACCTTCTTCTATCTGGTCATGAGCGCGGGCGGCGCGCTGGGCGGCGTGTTCTGCGCGCTGATCGCGCCGCTGGTGTTCGACTGGGTGTGGGAGCATCCGCTGCTGGTGCTGGCCGCCGCCGCGCTGCTGCCCCGGGTGACGCTGCTCGACTGGTCCGGCATCGACGACATTCCCCCGCGCGTGCGGCAGGGCGGGGTGATGGTGGTGGTGATCGTGGCCTTCGCGCTGGGCTGGTCGATGAGCGGCCTCGATCCCCGGCGCGATGCCCTGGTGGTGCTGATGGCCGCGCTGGCGATCACCGCCTGCGGGGTGATCGTGTTCGCGCGGCGCTGGGCTTTCGTGCTGGTGCTGCTGGCGATGATGCTGGGGCGCGGGGCGGAGGAAACGCTCGACCGCAGCCTGTCGGGCAACCGCACGCGCAGCTATTTCGGCATCTACACGATCACCGAAAGCGCGCGCCGGCACGAACGCTATCTCACCCACGGCACCACGCTGCACGGCACGCAATATACCGACGCCGCGCGCCGGCTGCGCCCGACGTCGTACTACGGGCCAACCTCGGGCGTCGCATTGGCGCTCACCGCCGCCGGCGATCATGCGCGCGTGGGCGTGGTCGGCCTGGGGACGGCGACGCTCGCCTGCTACAAGCGGCCGGGGCAGCGCTGGACCTTCTTCGAGATCGATCCGGCGGTGGTGGCGCTGTCGCGGCCGCAGCACCGCTTCACCTTCCTCGATTCCTGCGCGCCCGATGCCGCGATCCGGATCGGCGATGCCCGCCTGGAACTGGCGAAGATGCCGCCGGGCAGCTTCGACGTGCTGGTGGTGGACGCGTTCTCGTCGGATTCGATCCCGCTCCACCTGCTCACGCGCGAGGCGCTGGCGGTCTATGGCCGCGTGCTCGCGCCCGATGGCGTGCTGATCCTGCATATTTCCAACCGCTATCTCGATCTGCGGCCCGTCGTGGCGGGCATCGCCCGCGCGCAGGGCTGGACGGCATGGTTGCGCGATGACAGCGGCCGGCATAGCGACGGATTCACCCCGTCGTACTGGGTCGCGCTCGCGCCCGATCGCGCGCGGCTGGAGCGGCTGGCCGTGCGCCGGCCGGACCTGCCGTGGACGCCGCTGCACGCGCCGCCGGGCGACGAACCGTGGCAGGATGACTATGCCTCGATCCTGCCGCATATCCGCTGGGACAATCTGCTGGGAGTGTGATGGAAATGACTGCCGATCCGCGCGCGCGCTACCCCGATGCGACGATCCTTCCGCTCGACGGGAAGGTGCCACGCATCCACGAAACCGCCTTCGTCGCGCCCGGGTGCCGGATCATCGGCGATGTCGAGATCGGGCCGGAAGCGTCGATCTGGTACAACTGCGTGCTGCGCGGCGATGTGAACGCCATCCGCATCGGCGCGCGCAGCAATATCCAGGACGGCACGGTGATTCACTGCGACAGCCCCGATCCGCGCCATCCCGCCGGCTTTCCGACGATCATCGGCGCAGACGTGCTGGTGGGCCACATGGCGATGATCCACGGCTGCGTGCTGGAGGACCGCGCCTTCGTGGGGCTGGGCGCGATCGTGATGAACGGCGCGCACGTCGAAAGCGATGGGATGCTCGCCGCCGGCGCCATGCTCACGCCGGGCAAGCGCATCGGCGCGCGCCAGCTCTGGGGCGGCCGCCCCGCCGCGTTCATGCGCGATCTGACCGAAGCGGCGCTGGCGGAGATGCAGCTGGGCGTGGCGCACTATGTCCGCAACGGCCAGCGCCACAAGGCGGCGCTCGATGGCGCGGCCGAAGGTTGACTTGCCGCCGTCGGCGGCCTTGCGCGCGCTGACCGATGCCGACGGCCGGCTGGCAGTGCGCGTCACGCCCGGCGCGAAGACCGAAGGCATCGAGATCGCGGACGGGCGGGTGCTGGTGAAAGTGCGTGCCAAGCCGGAGGACGGCAAGGCGACCGGCGCGGTGATCGATCTTGTCGCGGCCGCGCTGGGCGTCGCCGCTTCCAAAGTTGTGCTGTTGCGCGGCGCAACTTCGCGCGAGAAACTGCTGCGGATCGCGGAATGACCCGGCGCTGCGCCGTCAGAAGCCGTAAACCAGCGTGAAGCGGGTGATCGTGTCCAGCGTCTTGTAGGTATCGGGCGGATTGCTGTTGTAAGTCACCTGATAGGACGTGCGCGCGGAAAGGGCGCCGTTCAGCCGGGCGCTGAGCGAGGTGAGCGAGGTGACGTTGGTATTCTGCGCGCCGGTCAACGCGCTGGCGTCCTCGGTCAGCGAGACCGCGCGCGAAAGCTTCCATTTGGCGTTGACCGCGCCCAGCCCGGTGACGACGCTTTCTAGCGGCTGGCTGATATAGCGGGTCTTGCGCCAGGCAGGGCCGGCCTTCACGTCCACGGTGAAACCGGAATCCGCGATCAGGCGATAGCCGATGCCCCCCGAAACGGCGGTGCGCGTGGAAAAACCGGCGAACCGGTCGCGTTCGTACTGGGTCAGGCCGAACAGGAACAGGCGGTCGTTGAAGCGGTAGTCGGGCTCGAACGCCAGCAACAGCTGGTTGCGGCTGGTCTGCCCGTTGGTGCGCTGGTAATCGACCTGGCTGCGCAGGCCCAAGCGCCAGTGCAGGCCTTCCCGCTTCAGCGCCAGCCCGGCGCTGATGCCCACCGTCTCGGCATTGCCGGAGGATTGCGAGGCGCCGAACTGGCCTTCGCCCTTCCAGCCCTGGAACATCGCCATCTGCGCCAGCCGTTCCTTCTGCGCTTCGGCCGTGCGCGCGCGGTGGGCATCCACCGCCGCCTCCACCTCGCCCGCGCCGGCCGGATCGGTCTTCTTCAGGAACTTGGCGACGGTATCGATCTCGGCATCGCTGCCCGATTCGATCGTCTTGTCCAGCAGCGCGCGGTATTGCGGCGCCAGCTGCGCGTGGGCCGTGCCTGCCGTCAGGGCCAGGATGCCCGCCAACGGAAGAAACGGTACGCGCGTCATCGTAACACCTCGGGAATGCAGGGCAGGCTGGTGGTCGTGATACAGAAGGATCGCGGCCCGACCAACCCCGCTTCCGGCCCGGCAGCCGTCTTTCCGCCGCGCACGATCATCGTTCCAGCTTGGTCGCCAGGATCACCGATGTGGTCGTGCGCTCCACGCCTTCGAGCAGGCCGATATCGTCGATCAGTTCGTTGAGCTGGGCGTTGTCCTCGGTCTCCAGCATGGCGATCACGTCGTATTCGCCGCTGATGGCGTGGATCGCCTGCACGCTCGCCAGTCGGCCCAGCGCCTGTTCCACCTCGCGGTGGAAGCGGGGCATCGTCTTGATCATGATGTGCGCGCGCACGCGCCGGCCGACGAAGGCCGCGCCGAGCCGCACGGTATAGCCCGCCACGATCCCGGCATCCTCCAGCCGCGACAGCCGCGAATAGATCTGCCCGCGCGAGATGCCCAGCGCCTTGGCCAGATGCGCGATGCTCTGGCGGGCATCCTCGCGCAGCAGCGCCAGCAGCCGCTCGTCGATGTCATCGAGCGAAAGGGAATGGCCGGGCAAGGTCAGCGACATGGCCGAAATGGTCCTCCACCGCTGCCGGGCTATCAGGGCGCCGCAGTTTCGCCCGTGATCTTCCCGTCGGCAACGGCATAATTCCGCACGAACGAGGGGCGGTCAACCGTGCCCGCCGGCAGGTGCAGCACAGACTGGTGATCGATGCCCGTCACGCGGATGCGTGGCGCGTTGAGCGGGCCTTGCCGGGGCAGGCCGCGCAGCGTCGATCCATCGACCAGCCAGGCGCCGCCATCGGGCGCGGTGGCATAGATGCGCGCGGTGCCGTCGGGCTCCACCGCCAGCGAGGCGCTTTCGTCGACGCCGACGCCGATTATCGCCGGGGCATCGGCGGGGCGGTCCGCCTGCGCTTTGGCCAGGAAGGCGAACAGCCGCCCCAGCCGGTCGCGCTCCTTGAAATGGGTATCGGTGACCACGCCTTTCAGCAGCGACAGGTGCAGGAAATCGCTTTCGATGGTGTTGGCGGGGCCGAACGGATCGGCCATCGCCTCGGGGCTGGTGATGCTGCCGCCGTCCATCGCGCCATAGAGCTTCTCGCCCAGCATGGCGAGGCCGGCGCTGGTGCCGGCCAGCGGCTTGCCCGCGGCGACATGCGCGTCGAGCAGTTCGCCCACGGGCGTCCCGCGCCAGTAGCGCACGTAGTTGGACTGGTCGCCGCCCGCGATGAAGATGCCGTCCGCCCGCTTCAGCGCGGCAAGCACCCGGGGATCGCTGGAGGCCGCCCGATCCGTGAAAACGAACGTCTCGGCCGACTGGATGCCGCCGATATCCTTGTAGAATTCCTTGCCGACCTGCCCGGCCTGCGAGGCGCGCAGGATCACGATGTGCCCGTGCCCGGCCTTGGCGAAGAACCAGTGCATCGCGTCGTGGTTGCGGTCGCCCCCGCCCATCAGCAGCAGCCCGCCGGACACCGGATCGGGCGTGGCGCTGGTGAGCGTGCCGATCTGGTAGTGGCGGTAGCCCTGCGCCTTCGCCAGCGCGGGGGCGGAAGGCGCGATGACGGCCAGGGACAGGCTCGACAGCGCGAGCGCGAACATTCGCGACAGGAAGGATAGACGCACCGGAAACTCCTGAAAACAACCGGACTGGGGCATTCTTGTTACATTTTGGCCGCAATGGCTGACAATATGATGTGCCAGAAAGGCAATGTGATTGCCATTTCTTTTCAATTCTGTTCGGAACGTATCGAACGGCAGGTGCGGGGGCACCGGAAGTTTATGCCGTTGCGCATTGAAGGGGTGACGCATGAAACAGACTGGACGCCGCGTATTCCGCAACCTGCTGGGGTTGGGATGCTCGCTCACCGTTCTCGCCGGACCGGCCTTTGGACAGACGGCGGCGGGCGGTGAAGGCACGGACGATGCCGCGCCGGAGATCACCGTCACCGGATCGCGCATCCCGCGGCTGGACATCGAAGGCCCGGCGCCGATCACCGTGGTCGATTCGAATACGATCCGCGCCAACGGCTATGCCAGCGTGCCGGACATCCTGCGCGCGCTCACCCAGAACGGCGGCGAAACGCAGAGCCAGCAATCGTTCAGCGGCGCCAGCTTCACCCCCGGCGCGCAGCAGGTGGACTTGCGCGGGCTGGGTCCGAATCACTCGCTGGTGCTGGTCAACGGCCGCCGCATCGCCGACTTTCCGCTGCCATTCCAGGGCCGCAGCAACTTCACCGACGTGTCCAACATCCCGGTCAGCATGATCGACCGGATCGAAGTGCTCAGCGGCAGCGCTTCGGCGATCTACGGGTCGGATGCCATCGCCGGCGTCATCAACTTCACGCTCAAGAAGAAGCTCGACGGCCTGACGCTCGATTACCGGCGCGGCGTGACCGAGCACGGCGGCGGGGATTCGCACCGCATCACCGCGAGCGGCGGCTGGTCGAGCGGGCGGTTCCATATCGTCGGCGGCATCGAATACCTGTTGCAGCGCCCGCTCTGGCAGTATCAGCGCGGCATTCAGGACAGCACGGCCGACAACCCGACGACCGCGCAGCCGCTCGCCCGGCGCACCTTCCTGCGCTACGATCCGGACGCGGACGAATATGTCGATCCCGGCGCGGCGACCTGCGCGTCGCTCGGCCGTCTCAACCAGGGTTCGACCTACTACGCATCGCGGCCGCGCTATGGCGCCTATGACGATGCGCTGGGAGACTACGGCCCCGGCTATTTCTGCGGCAGCAACACCTCGGTCGCCTACGGCACGATCATTTCCCGGCGCGAAGGGTTCAACAGCTACGCTTCGGCCGGTTACGAGCTGTCGGACAATGCCGAGCTCTTCGTCGACGCGCAGTTCGGCATCAGCAAGGTTTCGCTGGTGCGCGACGTGCTGCAATGGTCGTTCCAGCCCAGCTCGGGCAGCAGCGACACCACCTTCTACAACAGCTTCGACAACCGGCTGGATGACTGGTCGCGCCAGTTCACCCCCGAGGAATCGGGCGGCCTGAACCGCGTGGAGACGCGCAATCGCCAGCAGACCTTCAGCATTACGCCGGGCATCAAGGGCAAGTTCGGCAAGTGGACCTACGAAGCCGCGTTCAACCATAGCGAATACAAGGCGCGCGTCGAATTCCCGCAGGTGATCGCGGCAAAGGCCAATGCCCTGTTCCTGGGGCAGCAGCAGGGCGTCGACGAAGACAGCGGCTATCCGATCTTCAATGCCGATCCAGCCCGGCTCTATACGCCGCTGACGCAGTCCGAATACGACAGCATCACGGCCTACAGCGTCTATCATCCGAAAAGCTGGACCAACAATTTCTCGGCGACGATCAACACCACGGAGCTGTTCCGGTTGCCGGCCGGGCCGGTGGGCTTCGCCGCCGTGGCCGAGGCCGGCAAGCAGGGCTACGATCTGAAGCCCGATCCGCTGGCGCTGACCGACTACTATTACGCGCTCAAGGACAGCGACGGGAAGGGCAGCCGCACGCACTGGGCGCTGGGCGGCGAAGTGCGCGTGCCGGTGACCCACTTCCTCGAACTCTCGGGCGCGGGCCGCTACGATCACTTCGCTTTCGCGGGCAACGGCATCGGTAAGTTCACCTATAACGCCGGCGCGGAACTGCGGCCGATGCGCTCGCTGCTGCTGCGCGCTTCGTATGGCACGGGCTTCCGCGCGCCCGATCTGCACTACGTTTTCACCGGGCCGGGCAATACCCATCCGAGCGCCACGGATTACTATCTGTGCCGCACCGAGGAGCCGGACGAGGCCATCGGCGATTGCTCCTATGCGGACGAGGGCATCGTCACGCAGCGCAGCGGCAACCGCCGGCTCAAGCCGGAAACCAGCAAGTCGCTGGATCTGGGCATCGTCTGGGCGCCGTCGCGCCGGTTCGATGTCTCGGTCAGCTATTTCCGCGTCTCGATGGCCAACCAGGTTCAGGACCTGAGCACCGACCAGTTGCTGCGCGACGAGGCGGATTGCCGCATCGGGCAGACGACATCGGGCAAGGCGGTCGACGTCAATTCGCCGACCTGCCTCGACGCGATCGCGCGCGTGCAGCGCTTCACCAGTGGCGTGCGCTCCGGCGAGCTCGATGCGGTTGCGGTCAACCCGATCAACATCGCGCACGAGAAGACCACCGGCATCGACGTGGCCGTCCATGGCAACCTGCCCACCAGCTTCGGCACCTTCTCGCTGTCGCTGGCGCATACCCATGTGTTCGATCACACGTTCCGCCAGTATCCGGGCGATCCCACGATCAACAAGCTGGCCTTCGACAGCGGCTACGACATTCCGCGCGACAAGAGCACGGCGAGCCTGACCTGGTCGATCCAGAAGCTGAAGTGGACGGTCGAAGGGCGCCGCCTGGGCAAGCTGCCCAATTACGATCAGGACGCCTTCATCAAGGCGAGCTACCTGTTCAACACCACGCTGCAGTATGATTTCACCGATCACCTGCGCGGGTCGCTGAGCGTGGTGAACCTGTTCGATACGAACCCGGTTCGCGATCCGACGTACGCCAGCTATCCCTATTACGACATCAGCTGGTTCGACAGCACCGGCCGCAGCGCCTTTCTCCAGCTCACCTGGAAGATCGGCGGCGCGGGGCTCTGACGGCATCCATCCCGGTGACGCCGCGCGGACTTCGGTTCGCGCGGCGTTTTCGCGTCAGCTTTCCGCCGGCAGTCGCAGCGCGACGCCGACCATCGCGGTGGCCCAGCAGCCCGCGATCCACAGGCAGGCCATCGGCATCCGGTCCTGCGCCATCGCGCCCAGCACCGCGCCGCTCAGCAGGCCGCCCCACAGCGCCGCCCAGGAGAGCCAGCCCGTATCCTTGCGGCCGGCCAGCCATCCGGCCAGCCCCTGTCCCAGCTTGACCAGCGCGCCGGTCATGTAGGTCAGCCCGATCGCCACCTCGCCATCGCGCTGGAAGGTGTTGTTGATCGCCCCCATCGCCATCACCAGCGCGGCCAGCATCGCCACGGGCACGCCCAGCGCCCGCGCCGTGGCGCCGGCCAGCAGCAGCGCGGCGACAAACGTCAGCACGGCGGGCTTGCGGTAGCGCCCCGCGCGGATCGACAGCAGCGCGCCGCCGGTCACGCCGGCCACGAAGCCGGCGATCAGGAACGCGGGCGTGACCGCGCGCACCACATCGGTGCCGAGATCGACGCCGAGCCGCGTGGTGTTGCCCGACATGAACGAGACGAAATAGCCGTCGGCCGACAGGAAGCCCACGGCATCGACGAACCCCGCCATCGCGGCCAGCGCGATGGCGAAACGGCGGCGGGAACGGTCGTAGCGGATCATGCGCCGAACGTTAGGCGATAATGGCCTAGATCGGTACGCCGATAATGAACTTCACGATCACGCTGTCGGCATTGGCGCCATATCCCTTGCCCACGGCGGCGTTGAGGTCCCATTTGCCGATCTGTGCATCCACGGCGGCATAAGTGGAATGCTCGGTGTTCCCGAAGTGGCCGGGATCGCGCAGCGGGCCGACCTCGTTGTAGCTTTCCACGCCCACGGTAAGCGTGGGGGTCAGGCGGTATCCGGCCTTGGTGTCGATATCGAGCGTGATCGGTCCGGGGTTCGGCCCCGCGATCACGAAATCGAAGTTGCCGTTGGCGGCCAGCACCCAGTGATCGTTGCGCCAGCCGCCGATCAGCTTCAATTCGCCGTTCCAGGGATTCTGGTCGAGCCGGTGGCCGACTTTCCCCACTTCCAGATTCGCGCCCCAGAAGGCCCCGGTCGGCCCGTGCGGCGCGAGCCACTTGAGACGCAGTTTCACCCCCTGCACGCGCGCCACGCCATCGGGCGCCACCGTGGCCAGCGGCAGATAGGCGCCCAGCTCGAACTGGTCGGTCAGGCCCAGCGAGAATTCGGGCGTGATGCGCCAGCGGTGCAGCGGGGTTTCCGCGCCGGGATAGTCGGGCGTGCCGTTGCCGCGCACCACGTCGTTGACGTGAACGTCCAGCCCCACCGCGCCGGGCTGGTTCATCTCGTCCATGTAGACCTGGATTTCCTCGGGTGCGGCAAAGGCAGGCGTGGCCGGTAGCAGCAGCGCGGGCGCGAGAACATACTTCAGGATAGACCGGAACGGCATGGCGTGGCTTTCGTCAGGGCCCCACGCGCCTCATAAGCGCGCGTCCCCTCACGAGGCAAGCAGACGTGGGTATAGGCCGGGAACGGCGTTCAGGCGCGCGCCATGCCCATCGCCATGCGCGTCAGCACGCCGATAAAGGCCTCGGCGATTTCGGTGTCCTGCGGCGCTGCGTCCTCCACGGCGCGGCGCATCGCCTCCGCCCACTGGCCCGCCGTTTGCCGGTCGATCGGGAAGGGCGCGTGCATCGACATCATGCACTTGCCGGGGTGGGCCTCGAACCAGTCGCGCGGGCCTCCCGCCCACCCGGCCAGGAACGCGGGCAGCGATTCGCGCATCGGCGCCAGGTCCGCCGCGTGCATCGCGCGCAGTTCGGCATAGGCGGGGTCCTGCTCCATCAGATCGTAGAACCGGTCGGTGATCCGGCGCAGCACGGCATGGCCGCCGATCCGTTCGAACGGCGTGGCGGGTTGGGAATGTTCCTGCGGCTGTTCGACGGCGGTGGCCAAGGCGTGAAACTCCGGACAGGGGTGTAGGTTCAAAATCCTGGAGCCTTGTCGCTACCAGCACGGCAGGCAAGGCGGTTTGATTCCGGTCAATTTCGCGCGGGAAACGTCTCTACCGCACCGGGTCCACGATCATTGCCTTCAGCGTGTCCAGCCGGTCGGCCTCGTGCGCGGGCTTGTCGGCGCGGATGCGGCTGATGCGCGGGAAGCGCATGGCGACGCCCGACTTGTGGCGCTTGGAAGCGTGGACGGAATCGAACGCCACTTCCAGCACCAGCGACCGGTCGGTTTCGCGTACCGGGCCGAAACGGTTGACCGTGTGCTGGCGGACGTGGCTGTCGAGCCATTTCAGCTCGGCATCGGTGAAGCCGAAATAGGCCTTGCCCACCGGCAGCAGATCGGCCCCCGCGTCGGGATCGCCGTCCCAGCAGCCGAACGTGAAGTCCGAATAGAACGAGGAGCGTTTGCCCGAACCGCGCTGGGCATACATCAGCACGCAATCGATCCGCAGCGGATCGCGCTTCCACTTGTACCACAGCCCCGTGCGCCGCCCCGCGACATAGGGTGAATCACGCCGCTTGAGCATGACGCCCTCGATCGCGTCCTCGCGCGCGCGGGCGCGCACGTCGGCAAGTTCGGCGAAGTCGCGGACCGCGATCAGCGTGGAAAGGTCGAAGCGCGCCGGATCGAGCCGGGGCAGGAACGCTTCCAGCCGGGCGCGGCGGTCCGTCCAGGGCAGGTCGCGCAAGTCCTCGCCGCCGATCACCAGCGCGTCGTACAGCCGGACGAAGGCGGGGAAATCCTCCAGCATCCGCTTCGACACGGTCTTGCGTCCCAGCCGTTGCTGCAGGGCGTTGAAGCTGGCCGCGCCGCCGGTCTCGCCGCCCTGGTGCGCGCCGCGCACCAGCAGTTCGCCGTCCAGCACCGCCGGTTCACCCAGCGCGCCGGCCACTTCGGGAAAGGTGGCGGAAATGTCGTCGCCGCCACGCGAATAGACGCGCGTCTCGCCACCCTGGTCGGTGGCGGCATGGACGATCTGCACGCGGATGCCGTCCCACTTCCATTCGGCGGCGAAGCTTTCAAGGTCGATGGCGGCCCCGTCCTCCAGCGGATGCGCCAGCATGAACGGGCGGAACAGCGGCCGGTCGTCGGTGCGCGGCGGTGGCGCGCCGTCCGCCGCCCAGGCGAAGAGCGGGCGGTAGGGCGGTTCCTGCCCGTGCCAGTATTCCTCCACCAGATCGACCGGCACGCCGAAGGCCTCGGCGAAGGCGACCTTGGCGAGCCGGGCGGAAATGCCGATCCGCATCGCACCGGTGGCCAGCTTGAGCAGGGCGTAGCGGCCGTTGGCGTCAAGGCGGTCGAGCAGGCCGGCCAGCGCGGCCGGCGCGGTGGAGCGGCTGGTTGCCCGCAGGATTTCAACAGCTTCCGAGACGCCGGGCGCGGGCATGACGTCATGATCGGGGCCAGAATGATCGGGGGCAGAATGATCGGGGGCAGGCCACAGCAGGCTGGCGGCTTCCGCGGTATCGCCCACGTAATCGCGCGACAGCGTCCACAGCACGGGATCGACGCGCTCCGCCATCAGCGCGCGGATCGTGCCGGCCTTGACCGCGGGGAAATCCAGGCCGTCGGTCAGCGCGGCCAGCGCCCAGCCGCGATCGGGATCGGGTGTTTCGCGCAGGTAGCGCGCGATCAGCGCCAGCTTGGCGTTGCGCGACCGGGTGAACACCAGCGCGTCGAGCAGGGCGGCGAAGCGCTCCACTAGGATGTGCCCTTCTCAGTCATCCTCGTCCTCGTACCCCACCAGCGCCAGCGCGCGGGCCTTGCGCTGGTGCAGTTCGCACCAGCGCAGCAGCGCTTCCTCGCGGCCGTGGGTGATCCAGGTTTCGGCCGGGTTCACCTGCGCGATCGTGGCGGTAAGTTCGTCCCAGTCGGCATGGTCGGAAATGATCAGCGGCAGTTCCACGTTGCGCTGGCGGGCGCGCTGGCGCACGCGCATCCAGCCCGATGCCATGGCGGTCAGCGGATCGGGCAGGCGCCGGCTCCAGCGGTCGTTCAGCGCCGAGGGCGGGCAGAGCACGATCGCGCCGGCCAGCGCGCCCTTGGGCGCATCGGACACCAGCCGCAGATCGCCCAGCGGCACGCCCTGTTCCTCGTACAGGCGGCACATCCGCTCCATCGCGCCGTGCAGCCAGAGCGGATCGTGAAAGCCCGCCGCGCGCAGTTCCGCGATCACCCGCTGCGCCTTGCCCAGGGCATAGGCGCCCACCAGCACGCAGCGATCGGGCTGCGCGGCGCGCGCGGCCAGCAGCCGGGCGATTTCCTGGCCGATCGGCGGATGGCGGAACACCGGCAGGCCGAAGGTCGCCTCGGTGATGAACAGGTCGCAGGGCGTAACCGCGAAAGGCGGGCAGGTTGGATCGGGCCGGCGCTTATAATCGCCGGTCACCACCACGCGTTCGCCGGCATGTTCGAGCAGGATTTGCGCCGAGCCGAGAACATGGCCCGCCGGCACGAACGTGGCGGTCACGTCGCCGGGCAGGGTGATCGGCGCGTGCAGCGGCGCGGGGTATGCGCCCTCCGCCACGCCATAGCGCAGCGCCATGATCGCCAGCGTTTCGGGCGTGGCGATGGTGCGGCCATGCCCGCCCCGCGCGTGATCGGCATGGCCATGCGTGACCAGCGCGGTGCCCACGGCACGCGCGGGATCGATCCAGACGTCGGCCGGAACGATCCGCAGCCCGGCCGGCTCCGGGCGGATCCAGGAAAAATCTTCGGCCATTGATGCACGTCATGGCGCGTGCGGGCGATTCGGGCCAGCCGCCTGTTCGGGCAGCGCCGGCCGATGCGGGGCCATGCAGGTCCCGGACAGGACCCGTTCAGACTCGTCCGCTAGGGTGCGCGCCGTCCATCCCCCCGGTCTGGCCACCCCGGTCTGGCCGTCCTTGTCCGGCCGAACCCGAGGAGCCCCGACGATGACTCGCACCATTGCCAGGATCGCGTTGCTGGCGGGGCTGATCGCGCTGGCCGGGTGCGAGCACAAGGAAACGGGACCCGAGGAACAGGATACGCGCACCACCGCGCCGGTCGTGGCTGCCCCCGCCCCGGCGGTGACGGCGGTGCCGCCCACGGTCCACCCGCTGTCCGATTTCGCCACGCTCGACGCCAACCACGATGGCCGGATCGCGTCCGCCGAATATGCGCGGGCGGCGCAATCGCTGTTCGAGATGATCGACATGGAGCACGACGGCACCGTGACGCTGCAGGAACTGGAGGCGGCGCGCGGCGTGCTGGGCGATCTGGACGGACTGGACCCGAAGCGCATCCTCGCGCTCGCCGATGCCGATCAGGACGGCAAGCTGACGCTGGGCGAATGGATGGCGTTCAACAACGCGCGGTTCGACCGGATCGACGCCAACGATGATGGCTTCATCGATCGCGCCGAATGGAACGCGCCCCATCCCGCGCCGCCGGAGCCTTCGGCGATTCCCTGAGTATCGAAGGCGTTCCCACCCCCGACCCCTCCCGCTTGCGGGAGGGAAGCGGGATTTGCGCCGCCAAAGGCGGCGATAGTCGCAGCGGGGCGGGCTTTCGCCAATAAGAAAGGGCGCGCCCCGCGGGACGCGCCCTTTTCATGGCATCAAGGCTTTGGCCCGCCTTATTCGGCTTCGTCGGCGCTCGGTTCGGGCGCGGTGCCCGCCGATTTGCCGCCCTTGCGTTCCTTCTTCTTGACCAGCTTCGGCGCGGCCGGGGTCAGTTCGAAGGACAGCGCGCCGTCGGTGCCGGCTTCGTCCTTCAGGCTGACGTGGACCTCGCCGCCGTTGGCCAGCTTGCCGAACAGCAGTTCCTCGGCCAGCGGCTTCTTGACCCGTTCCTGGATGAGCCGGGCCATCGGCCGCGCGCCATACAGCCGGTCGTAGCCCTTCTTCGCCAGCCAGGCGCGGGCGTCGTTGTCGAACTGGATGTGGACGTTCTGTTCCGCCAGCTGCAGTTCGAGCTGGAGGATGAACTTGTCCACCACCCGGCTGACGACTTCGGCCGGCAGGTAGGCGAAGGGCACGATCGCATCGAGGCGGTTGCGGAATTCGGGGGTGAAGAGGTTCTTCACCGCCTCGTCGCCCGCGTCGGCCTTGGACACGTCACCGAAGCCGATGCCCTGCTTGGCCATGTCCGACGCGCCCGCGTTGGTGGTCATGATCAGCACCACGTTGCGGAAATCCACGGTCTTGCCGTGATGATCGGTCAGGCGGCCGTTGTCCATCACCTGCAGCAGGATGTTGAACAGGTCGGGGTGCGCCTTCTCGATCTCGTCGAGCAGCAGGACGCAGTGCGGCTGCTGGTCGATCGCGTCGGTCAGCAGACCGCCCTGGTCGAAGCCGACATAGCCCGGAGGCGCGCCGATCAGCCGGCTGACCGAATGGCGTTCCATGTATTCGGACATGTCGAAGCGCTGCAGCGGGATGCCCATGATCTGGGCCAGGCTGCGCGCCACTTCGGTCTTGCCGACGCCGGTGGGGCCGCTGAACAGGAACGAGCCGATCGGCTTGTCCGGATCGCGCAGGCCTGCACGGCTGAGCTTCATCGCGCTCGACAGCACCTCGATCGCCTTGTCCTGCCCGAACACGAGCCGCTTGAGATCGCGTTCGAGGTGTTCGAGCACCTTCTTGTCGTCGCTCGAAACCGACTTGGGCGGGATGCGTGCCATCGTGGCGATCACGGCCTCGATCTCGCGCGCGGTGATCGTCTTCTTGCGCTTGCTCGGCGGCACCAGCATCTGCATCGCGCCCACTTCGTCGATCACGTCGATCGCCTTGTCGGGCAGCTTGCGGTCGTTGATGTAGCGCGCCGAAAGCTCCACCGCGGTCTTGATCGCGTCGGCCGTGTACTTGACCTTGTGGTGATCCTCGAAGGCCGTGCGCAGGCCCTTGAGGATCTTGATCGTGTCTTCCACCGAGGGTTCGTTCACGTCGATCTTCTGGAACCGGCGCAGCAGCGCGCGGTCCTTTTCGAAGTGGTTGCGGAACTCCTTGTAGGTGGTCGAACCGATGCAGCGGATCGTCCCGCCCGACAGCGCGGGCTTGAGCAGGTTGGAAGCGTCCATCGCCCCGCCGCTGGTCGCGCCGGCGCCGATCACGGTGTGGATCTCGTCGATGAACAGGATCGCGTGCGGCATCTTCTCCAGTTCGGAGACGACCTGCTTCAGCCGTTCCTCGAAATCACCGCGATAGCGGGTGCCGGCCAGCAGGCTGCCCATGTCGAGCGAATAGATCACCGCGTTGGCCAGTACCTCGGGCACTTCGCCTTCGACGATCTTGCGCGCGAGGCCTTCGGCGATGGCGGTCTTGCCCACGCCGGGATCGCCTACGTAGAGCGGGTTGTTCTTGGACCGGCGGCACAGGATCTGGATGGTGCGGTCCACTTCGGGGCCGCGCCCGATCAGCGGATCGACCTTTCCGCCCAGCGCCTTCTCGTTGAGGTTGACGCAGAACTGGTCGAGCGCGGAATCCTTCTTCTGCCCCTTGGCGTCGGCCTTTTCCTCCGGCTTGGGCTGGTCCTCGTCCGTGCCCTTGGGGTTGCGGCCTTCCACCTGCCGGCCGCCCTTGCCGATGCCGTGGCTGATGTAGCTCACCGCGTCGAGCCGGCTCATGTCCTGCTGCTGCAGGAAATAGACCGCGTAGGAATCGCGTTCGGAGAACAGCGCCACCAGCACGTTGGCGCCGGTCACGGTATCCTTGCCGGACGACTGGACGTGCAGGATGGCGCGCTGGATCACGCGCTGGAACCCAGCCGTCGGCTGGGGATCGGCCTTTTCCTGCGTTTTCAGCGACTGGTATTCCTGATCGAGGTACTGGCGCACCACGTCGCCCAGGTCACCCAGGTCGACTCCGCACGCCTGCATTACCTGCGACGCATCGGGATCGTCGATCAGGGCCAGCAGGAGGTGCTCGAGAGTCGCGTATTCGTGGCTGCGCTCCGAGGCGTTGGCGAGCGCGGCGTGCAGCGTTTTCTCAAGGCTCTGTGCGAAACTGGGCATAGGCTCTTACTTTCTGGCTTGCGCCGGGTTGTCCCCGTTCTTCAAAAATGCACGGACATGGTTAACAGGGGCCAAACCAGCCGCGGAAAGGACACCGGAAAAGTGCCTTGAAAATGCACCGAAGCGGATCGCTGCGGTGACCATACGGGATATATGGGTATGCCGCCCGGAAAGAGGAAGGGCGGCCCGGTTCATCGCGGAGTGCCGTCCGGCGGAGAGCTTCGGAACAGCGCCTCGGCCGCGTCGCGGTGGGCCGAAGCCCGTTCCCGGTGCGCGGTAACCCGTTCGATTTCCTGCTTCAGCAACGCGATGCGCGCGTCGAGTTCGGCGCGCGAATAGGTGTCGAGCACTTCCCCGGCCAGTTGGCTGGCCAGATCGCCTTTGCGACGGGGGCGGTCTTCTTCATCCATTGCAGTGCACAATCTTGGACGGCAAGTGCTTGCTGTCAACGGGGTGCGTGGCTAGTCCTTGCAATTGACGGGGGTTTCGTCGCGAAAAGGGGGCTGGACCATGGCGACAACGGTGTCGGAAACGATGACGGCGGTGGGCTTCGATGCCCCGGGCGGTCCCGAAGTGCTTCGCCCCGAAACCGTGCCGGTGCCCCAACCCGGCCCCGGGCAGGTCCTGCTGCGAGTCGCCTATGCCGGAGTCAACCGGCCCGACGTGATTCAGCGCCAGGGTTTCTACCCCCCGCCGCCGGGCGCGTCGCCGCTGCCGGGGCTGGAAGTGTCCGGGCAGGTCGCGGCCATCGGCGAGGGCGTGGTTACGCTGCTGCCGGGCCAGAAGGTCTGCGCGCTCGTCGCCGGGGGCGGCTATGCCGAATATTGCCTGGCCGAAGCCGGCCAGTGCCTGCCCGTGCCAGAAGCCCTGTCGATGGCGGAGGCCGCGGCGATTCCGGAAACCCTGTTCACCGTGTGGCACAACGTGTTCGAGCGCGGCTGGGCCAGGGAGGGCGAGACGCTGCTGGTCCATGGCGGCACCAGCGGGATCGGTTCGATGGCGATTATGCTGGGCAAGCTGTTCGACCTGACGGTGATCGTCACCTGCGGCGGGGCGGACAAGTGCGCGGCGGCGCTGGCCATCGGCGCGGACCACGCGATCGACTACAAGGAGAGCGACTTCGTTGCGGAAGTGGCGCGGATCACCGATGGCGCCGGCGTCCATATCGTGCTCGACATGGTGGCGGGCGACTATGTCGCGCGCAACCTCAAGTGCCTGCGCGACGATGGCCGGCATGTCACCATCGCGGTGCAGGGGGGCGTCCGGGCCGAGATCAACATGGCCGAAGTGATGCGCCGGCGCCTGACGCTGACCGGATCGACGCTGCGGCCGCGCTCGAACGAGTTCAAGGCGCTGCTGGCCAGCGAGATCATGGAGCTGGTGTGGCCGCTGGTAGCCGATGGCGCGCTGCGTCCGGTAATGGACCGTGTGTTTCCGCTCACCGATGCCGCCGCCGCGCACGCGCGGATGGAATCGGGCGGCCATATCGGCAAGATCGTGCTGGCGGTGGGTGCCGCCGCGGATATCGGGTGACCCCTTCGCGCGGCGGATTTCCGGCGATATTTCCGAAGGTTGCTGGATAGAGCTTGCCGTTTTCGGGCGCGTGGCCTACATCGTCACTCTGCACGGCCGCTCCGCAAGGGGCGGCCCTTATTGTATCCGCATTCGGAGACTTTCCCGTGAGCAACCAGCCCGCGTATCCGCTGATGCCGCACGCGACGGCGTCCTGGCTTGTCGACAACACCGCGCTCACTTTCGAGCAGATTGCCGAATTCTGCGGCCTGCACCTCCTTGAAGTGCAGGCGATGGCGGACGATCTGGCTGGCGCGAAGTACACCGGCCGCGATCCCGTGCGCTCGGGCGAACTGACCCAGGTCGAGATCGAGCGCGGCCAGGCGAACGCCGAATATCGCCTGCGCATGCAGAAGGCCCCGCTGTCGGTCAACCGCACCAAGGGGCCGCGCTACACCCCGGTGTCGAAGCGCCAGGACAAGCCCGATGGCATCGCCTGGATCCTGCGCCACCACCCGGAAATCTCGGACGCGCAGATCGGCAAGCTGATCGGCACCACGCGCAACACCATCGCCGCGATCCGCGATCGCAGCCACTGGAACATCCAGAACATCAACCCGAAGGACCCGGTCACGCTGGGCCTCTGTTCGCAGCGCGAGCTGGACGGGCTGGTCGCCAAGGCGGCCAAGCGTGCGGGCATTACCGAAGAGGACGCCGGCGGCGACAACCGTCTGGGTTCGGATCGCGATGCGCTGATCGAGGAACTGCGTGCCGAGCGCGAGGCCCAGCACAAGGCCGCCGTGGAAGCCGCGCAGGAGGCCGAGGCCCGTGCCTGGCTCGAAGCGCGCCGCGCCGAAGGCGTGTCGGACAGCTAAGCCGCGTTCGAGGGATTGCACCAGAAGGGCCGCCGGGAGCGATTCCGGCGGCCTTTTCGCGTCTCCATCCGCGCCGTGGCATGGAGCGCGAAATGGTCCGGTCCTCGTCAATGCTCTGGACCGTCCGCACCATTTGCGCGAACAAGGACGCCGGAAGAGGATAACAGCCGGATCACGCCATGAATTTTGCCGATCGCGTCACCATCACTGTCGAGAACCATGTCGCCCACGTCCTGCTGGACCGGGCGGACAAGCTGAACGCGCTCGATGACGCCATGTTCGGCGCCATCGTCGATGCGGGCCACGCCCTGTTCGACCTTGGCGGCGTGCGCGCCGTCGTCCTGTCCGGCGCAGGGCGGGCGTTCTGCGCCGGGCTGGACCTGGCGAGCATGGGCAACACCGATCGGTGGAAGGACGGGTCGCTGGTCGATCGCACCCACGGCAACGCCAACCGCGCGCAGGAGGCGGCGATGGTCTGGCGCAAGCTGCCGATGCCGGTGATCGCGGCGGTGCACGGCGTGTGCTTCGGCGGCGGGTTGCAGGTGGCGAGCGGGGCCGACATCCGCATCGTCGCGCCCGATGCGCGGCTGGCAGTGATGGAAGTGAAGTGGGGGCTGGTGCCCGACATGGCGGGCTACGCCCTGTGGCGCGGCAACGTGCGCGACGATGTGCTGCGCGAACTGACTTATACCCACCGCGAATTCGGCGGTGAGGAAGCGGTCCGGCTGGGCTTCGCCACGCATGCCGCTGCCGATCCTCTGGGCGCCGCCCTGGCGCTCGCGCACACCATTGCCGGCAAGAGCCCGCACGCGGTGCGCGCCGCCAAGCAGCTTAGCAACCGCGTTCCCGATCTGCCGGAGTCGGACGTGCTGCTGGCCGAAAGCGTGGCCCAGCAGGAACTGATGTACAGTCCGAACCAGCGCGAGGCGGTGCTGGCCGGGTTACAGAAGCGCGCCGCGGACTTCATCGATCCCTGATGGCGGCGAACACGGCACGCACGGTCAGGGCTGACTCCACACGATGAAGGCATTGCACGACCCGCAGGGCATCCTGTCGCAGGGCCTCGCCGCTATACGCGACCGCTTCCAGGTGCCGCAGGGTTTTCCCCCACCGGTGCTGGCGGCGGCCGAACAGGGGGCGAAGCGCGTGCCATCGCTTCACGTCGACCGGACGGCCGAGCCCTTCGTCACGCTCGATCCCGCCTCATCCACCGATCTCGATCAGGCGTTCACCATCGCGCGATCGGGCGCGGACCTCGTGCTGCGCTATGCCATCGCCGATGTCGCGTGGTTCGTAGAGGATGGCGATCCCGTTGATGAAGAGGCATGGCGGCGCGGCGAAACGCTCTACCTGCCCGATGGCAAGGCCGGCCTCTATCCGCCGGCGCTGGCCGAAGCGGCGGCCAGCCTGCTGCCCGCGGGGCCACGCCCGGCCGTGGTCTTCACCGTTCGCGTCGCGCCGGATGGCGAGGCACGGCTGGACGGGGTGGAGCGCGCAATGATCCGCAGCCGGGCCAAGCTGGCCTATGCCACCGTGCGCGATGGCGATCTGCCGCCTGATTTCACCGAGCTGGCTGCGCGGGTCGCTGCCGCCGAAGCGCGTCGCGGGGCGGCGCGCGTCGATCCGCCCGAACAGGAAGTGGTCGCGCTGGGGCAGGGGCGCTATGCGCTGGCCTACCGCCCGCTGCTGCTATCCGAAAGGCGCAATGCCGCGCTGTCGCTGGCGACCAACCTGGCCGTGGCGCAAGCCCTGCTGGCGCACGGCACGGGCCTGTTCCGCGTGATGGCCGGTCCCGACGACAAGGCGGTCGCGCGGCTACGGCAAACCGCGCTGGCGCTGGCGCTCGACTGGCCGGCGGCGATGCCGCTGGCCCAGTTCGAAAAGACGCTCGATCCGGCACAGCCCCGGCAGGCGGCGTTCATGATGGCGGTCCGCCGCGCCGGCAACGGCGCCGGCTATGCCCCGCTCCAGCCGGGCGTGCCGCCGTGGCACAGCGCCATCGCCGCCTCCTATGTCCACGCCACCGCGCCGTTGCGGCGGCTGGCCGACCGCTACGTGATCCGTGCGGCGCTCGCCGTGTGCCATGGCGATCCGGTGCCCGAAGCGGTGACCCGCGCCTTTGCTGCCCTGCCCGAGGTGATGGCGCGGGCCGACGCGCTGGCCGGGCGGATCGAACGCGGCGTTATCGACCTGGCCGAAACCGTGATGCTGCGCGACCGGACCGGGGAGCGGTTCGATGCCGTCGTCACCGACAGCGAAGGCGATTCGGCGCGCATCCAGCTTGCCGGCCTGCCGGTGGTCGCGCGCGTCAGGGCGGCCGGCGTCCTTCCCGGTACCCGCATCGTGGTGCGGCTGGACCAGGCGGACTCCGCCAACGGACGGCTGGCCTTCAGCCTCGCGTCCTGAACCGGCGCCACATCCGGCGCCACATCCGGCTTCGCGCCCAAACCGATACCTGGCAAAAATCGGAAGAATCCGATTGCGGCCAACCGGCGTTCCGGCTAACCGCCCCTCTCTCCACGCGCTTGCCGCGCATCGAGGCCCGATGGCGGAGTGGTGACGCAGCGGACTGCAAATCCGTATACGCCGGTTCGATTCCGGCTCGGGCCTCCACTTCTCCCTATCGCGCGTTTCGCATCGCTCTTGGCAACCGCAGCGCGCTGCCGGACCAAGTTCGGCATTGCGCTTTGCCGCATGAATGACGACGTAGGCAGGCATGACTGAAGAAGAAAAGAACCGGGAGCTTATCAACCGGAAGTTCTACAAGGCCGAGCAGGAAGCGGGCTTTGTCGAATCCCACCCCAGAACAACCCCGCAGCAGCAGGATCCGGCCTATCGGCTGGCGTTCCGCGATACCGATTTCCTCCTGCGCGAGGAATTGCGGCCGGTGCGGTTCCAGCTCGAACTGCTCAAGCCCGACATGCTGCTGGACGAAGCGGGCATCGGCTCCACGCTGGTGATGTACGGATCGGCGCGGATTCCCTCGCCCGATCATGTCGAAGGGCTGCTGGCTGCCGCCACCTCGCCCGAGCGCAAGGCCGTGGCCGAGCGGCTCGCAGCCAAGGCGCACTATTACGACGAGGCGCGCAAGCTGGCCGGCATCGCCAGCCGCTGCGCCGTGGTGGAAGACGGCAAGCGCCAGTTCGTGATCTGTTCGGGCGGCGGGCCTTCGATCATGGAAGCGGCCAACCGCGGCGCGGCGGAGGCAGGCGCGGAATCGATCGGGCTCAACATCGTGCTGCCGCACGAACAGGCGCCGAACGGCTATGTCACCCCGCACCTGTCGTTCCAGTTCCACTATTTCGCGCTGCGCAAGATGCATTTCCTGCTGCGCGCCCGTGCCGTCGCGGTGTTTCCGGGCGGGTTCGGCACGTTCGACGAATTCTTCGAACTGCTCACGCTGATCCAGACGGGCAAGATGAAACCCATCCCCATCCTGCTGTTCGGCAAGGATTTCTGGAACCGCGTGGTGAACTTCGAGGCGCTGGCCGAGGAAGGCGTGATCAACTTCGACGACCTGAAGCTGTTCCACATGGTCGAAAGCGCGGAAGACGCCTGGCGCCACATCACCGGCTTCTACGATCTCGAATGCGATTGAGCGGCCGGCGCCTGAACGCCCGAAATCAGACTTGGCGCACCGCCTGATGGCCCAGCGGGCCGTGGCCGGCGCCGAAGCCGGGCGCGGCTTCCAGCGCGGCGCGCACGAAGCGGCGGGCGCCGTCCACCGCATCCTCCAGCGACAGGCCCCGCGCCAGCAGCGTGGCGATCGCGCTCGATAGCGTGCAGCCGGTGCCGTGGGTGTGGCGCGTGACGATGCGCGGCGCGGTCCAGACCCGCTCCGGCCGGCCGGGCATCACCAGCCGGTCCACCACCTCGTCGCCATCGGCATCGCCGCCCTTGGCGATATAGGCGACGCCGCGCGCGCGCATCGCCGCGTCCCCGCCCAGCGCCGCGAGTTCCGGCACGTTGGGCGTGGTCAGCGTGGCCGCGCGCATCAGCCGCTCGAACGCGGCGATGGTCGCCGCATCGGCCAGCGCCGCGCCGCTGGTGGCGATCATCACCGGGTCGAACACCACCGGCACGGCCAGCCGTTCGACGCGATCGGCCACGACGGCGGCGATCGCGGGCGAACCGAGCATCCCGATCTTCACCGCATCGACGCCGATGTCGTTCAAGCAGGCATCGATCTGCGCGGCGACCATCACCGGATCGACCGGCAGCACGGCGTGGACGCCGGTGGTATCCTGCGCCGTCAGCGCGCAAATCGCGCTCATGGCATAGCCGCCCAGCATCGTGATCGTCTTGATGTCGGCCTGAATGCCGGCGCCACCGCCCGAATCGGACCCGGCGATGGTGAGGATGCGGGGCGGGCGGATCATGGCTGCGGGCAAAGGTTGCGCGCCATCACGCCTTGAACTTGCGCTCGCTGGACGGCGGATGCTTGGCGTGAAGCGCCTTGGCGCGCGTGGGCCGGTCCATCAGCTCGCCGCCGCAATTGGGGCAGCGATCATCCAGTTCCTCGGCGCATTCGGCGCAGAAGGTGCATTCGAACGAGCAGATGAACGCACCGGGCGCCTCGGCCGGCAGGTCGGTTCCGCAGCGTTCGCAATCGGGGCGCATTTCCAGCATGGCCAGTTCCTTCCGCAAGGGCGCTTAAGTCCCCGCCCACCCCCAACCCCTCCCGCAAGCGGGAGGGGAGCGAGACTTGCGCCTCCGCAGGTGGCGTTAGTCGCAGCGGGGTGGGCCTGTGGTACGCACGGCTACCAACACCCACTGGCCGCGAAGCACAAAACCATGCCCCCGACAAGCGCGCCGTCAACAAGCGTGCGCGTTACGCCGCCTTGCGCACGGCGTCGCAGATCGCGTCGACCACGCGTTCCACTTCTTCGGCATCGTCGCCTTCGGCCATCACGCGGATGACCGGTTCGGTGCCGGACGGGCGGATGACCAGCCGGCCCTTGCCCGCCAGCCGCGCTTCGGCATCGGCGATCGCCGCCTTCACCGTGTCGGCCTCCAGCGGCTTGCCCCCGGCGAAGCGCACGTTCTTGAGCAGTTGCGGCACGGGATCGAACAGGTGGAGCAGTTCGCTGGCCGGCTTGCCCGAGGAGACCAGCGCCGCCAGCACCTGCAGCGCGGCGATCGTGCCGTCGCCGGTGGTGGCGTGATCGGCCAGGATCATGTGGCCCGATTGTTCGCCGCCCACGTTGTAGCCGCCCTCGCGCATCTTCTCGAGCACATAGCGATCGCCGACGGCGGTGCGGATCAGGTCCAGCCCCTTGCTCTTGAGGAAGCGTTCGAGGCCGAGGTTGGACATGACCGTGGCCACCACGCCGCCGCCGCGCAGTTCGCCGCGCGCGGCCAGCTGGCTGCCGATCAGCGCCATGATCTGGTCGCCGTCCACCGTCTGCGCCTTTTCGTCGACCACGATCAGGCGATCGGCATCGCCATCCAGCGCGATGCCGATGTCGGCGCGCACTTCGCGGACCTTGGCCTTGATCGCTTCCAGGTGGGTGGAACCGACGTTGAGGTTGATGTTCTTGCCGTTGGGCTCGACGCCCAGCGTGATCACTTCCGCGCCCAGTTCCCACAATGCGGAAGGGGTGACGTGATAGGCAGCGCCATTGGCGCAATCGAGCACGATGCGCAGGCCGTCCAGCCGCACGTTGTCGGGCAGCGAAGCCTTGACCGCGTGGATATAGCGGCCGCGCGCATCCTCGATGCGGCGGGCGCGGCCGACTTCGGTGGCGTCGGCCAGCGGCAGGTCCTGCTCCAGCATCGCCTCGATCGCGAGTTCCGCCTCGTCCGACAGCTTGTAGCCATCGGGGCCGAACAGCTTGATCCCGTTGTCCTCGAACGGATTGTGGCTGGCCGAGATCATCACGCCCAGATCGGCGCGCATCGACCGGGTCAGCATGGCCACGGCGGGGGTCGGCATCGGCCCCAGCAGCACAACGTCCATGCCCACGCTGGTGAACCCCGCCACCATCGCGCTTTCCATCATGTAGCCCGAAAGGCGGGTGTCCTTGCCGATCACCACGCGATGGCGGTGATCGCCCCGCTGGAAATAGCTGCCGGCGGCCTGACCGACCTTCATCGCCGTTGCCGCGGTCATCACCCCGGCGTTGGTCCGGCCGCGGATGCCGTCGGTGCCAAAGAACTTCCGTCCCATGAAAACCCTTTATCCCTGTTCGCGCGCCCTCGGGGGCCGCCGCGCATTGCGCTCTTGCCCTACACGATTAAATGTCACCAGCGCATGAACCAAGCGATTAACGATCCGTCATCGCCCTCCGCCTTGCCGCCGATCGCGCAAGTGCCGGCCCTGTGGACTTTCGCCGCGCTGACGGCGGGCCTGCTGGGCGGGCTGGCGCTGGCCTTCGCGGCGCCTCAGGCGCTGCCCGGAGTGCTGGGCGTGGTGGAGCCGGTGGGCGACCTGTGGCTGCGCGCGCTGAAGGCCACGATCGTACCGCTGGTGGCGGCGCTGCTGTTCACGGGCATCGTGCAGACGGTGGCGACGGCGCAGGCCGGCGCCATGGCGCGGCGCAGCCTGGGCGCGTTCCTTGCCTTCCTGGCGTTCAGCGCGGCGATGCCGATGGTGGTGACGCCCGCGCTGCTGGCGCTGCTGCCGATCCCGGGCGGATCCGGGTCGGCGCTGCGCACCAGCCTTGCCGGCAGTGCGCCCATGACCGGCGCCGTGCCGGGAATCGGCGAATTCCTGCGCTCGATCGTGCCGACCAACGTGATCGATGCCGCCGCCAACGACCGGATGCTGCCGATGATCCTGTTCATGGCGGTGTTCGCGCTGGCCAGCACCCGCATCGCGCGGCCGCAGCGCGATATGCTGGCGACGTTCTTCGCCGGGCTTGCTTCCGCCATGCTGGTGGTGATCGGCTGGGTGCTGGCGCTGGCGCCGCTGGGCGTGTTCGCGCTCAGCCTGTCGGTCGCGGCGAAAAGCGGGACGTCGGCGATCGGCGCGCTGGCGCACTACGTGGTGATCGTGGTGCTCACGGGATCGGTGGTGTTCCTGGCCGGATACGCGATCGCGGCGCTGATCGCGCGCAAGCCGTTGATGGGCTTCGCCCGCGCCGTCCTGCCCGCGCAGACGCTGGGGCTTTCGACGCAAAGTTCGCTGGCCTCGCTGCCGGCGATGCTCGGCGCCTGCCGCACACTGGGCCTGCGCGAAACCACCGCCGAATTCGTGCTGCCACTGGCCGTGGCGCTGTTCCGCGCGACCAGCCCGGCGATGAACCTCGCCGTCGTGATCTATGTCGCGCACTGGTATGGCGTGCCGCTGGCCCCGGCCCTGATCGTCTCGGGCTGGGCGATGGCGATCCTCGTCTCGCTCAGTTCGGTCAGCCTGCCCGGCACGATCAGCTTTGTGGCCTCGGTCGGCCCGATCGCCATCGCCATGGGTGTGCCGGTCGAACCGCTGGCGCTGCTGGTGGCGGTGGAAGTGCTGCCCGATCTGATGCGCACGCTGGGCAACGTGACGATGGACGTGGCGATCACCGCCGTGATTGATCGCGCAGCGGGAACAGGGGGAGACGAGGAGCCACGGTAATCGGCAAACGCACCATCGCTGATTAGAAAAAATCGCTGGAAAATCGGCGCGAATGCCATAGGCGGCGGGCAACCAAACGTCTTCCCGGGCGTTGGTTGCACGAACCGTTTTCTCCCCACGATCGATCTGGAGCGACCATGGCCATTTCCCTGATTACCCTGCCCTATGCCGAAGACGCGCTGGCTCCGGCCATTTCCGCGACCACCGTGCAGACGCACCATGGCAAGCATCACCGCACCTATGTCGATCGCACCAACACCGCGATCGAGGGTGGCGACCTGGCCGACAAGCCACTGGAAGACATCGTCGCCGCCGCCGAGGCCAAGGGCGACAAGGGCCTGTTCAACAATTCGGCGCAGACCTGGAACCACGGCTTCTACTGGTTCAGCCTCGCCCCGTCGTCGGCCGCGCCGACCGGCGATCTCGCCGCCGCCATCGAAAGTTCGTTCGGCTCGTTCGACGCGCTGAAGCAGGAACTCGCCGCGCAGGGCACCGCGCACTTCGCGTCGGGCTGGGTGTGGCTGGTCGAAAAGAACGGCAAGCTCTCGGTCGAACAGACCCATGATGCCGCCACCTACACCACGCTCAGCGGCAATCCGCTGCTGGTGATCGACCTGTGGGAACACGCCTACTATCTCGACCACAAGAACGTGCGCCCGAACTACCTCAAGGACGTGATCGACAATCACCTGAACTGGGAATTCGCCGCCGAGAACTTCGGTCGTGGCGCGCTCTGGACCTATCCGGCCTGATCGCTCCAGTCCGGACGTGACAGTCCGGACGTGACAGGCTGACGACATGCGCAGGGCCGGCCCGTCAGGGCTGGCCCTGTTCCGTTTCGTAAGACGCGTGCCCCAGCGATGGCATCGGCCCCTCCGGCTCCACCGTGTCGACGCCCGGCTCGAACAGCGGTTCCCCGAACAGGAAGCCCACCACGTTGGGGTGCCCCAGATGCTCCAGCAGCGCCGAAATGGTCAGCAGGATGGGGGACCGACAGCAAAGCGCCGAGCACGCCCCATATCCACGTGAAATAGCTGATCGCCAGCAGGATCGAGACCGGATTGACGGTGAAGCGCGCGCCCAGGATCGAGGGCGTGATCAGATTCGATTCGATCGCGTGCAGGCCCAGGTAAAGCAGCATCGGCAGCAGCCCCAGCGCCACGGTGGAGGCGGTGCCCAGACCCACCAGCGCCAGCAGCGCCATCATCGTCAGCGGTCCGATATAGGGCAGGAAATTGAGCACGAAGGCCAGGCCGCCCCACATGATCGGCGCGGCGAGGCCATAGCCCCAGGCGCCGCCCGCCACGATCAGCCCCACCCCGAGGTTGATCTGCGCCACCGTGAGCATGTACGAGGCCACGCGGTCCTGCACGTCACGCATGACCTTGGCCATCCGCACCGACGCGCCGAAGCTGTGCCGGTCAAGCAGCAGGCGCCGCTTCATGCGGATGCGCGCCTCGATCATGAAAAAGGCCATCAGCAGCGTCAGCAGCGTTTCCAGCACCACGCTGGGCGTGGCGAAGGCGACCTGTTCGATCACCGATGGCCCGGCCAGCACGACCTCGCGCGCGGGATGGCCGGCGATGCGCCCCAGTTGCCGGTTGATATCGCCCAGCCACGCGAAGTTGTCGCGCAGTTCCGCCGACCGCTGGCTGATCTGCCGCACCAGTTGCGGGACCTGATCGACCATGACGAAGGCCGGTTGCAGGATCAGCGTCAACGCGGCGACGATCACCGCGATCATGGTGACGATCGCCACAAACGAGGCGAGCATGTTGGGCAGGCCCAGCCGGACCAGGCGATCCGCCAGCGGCGACAGCACGATGGTGAAGATCATCGCCGTTACCGGTGGCAGGAATACCACCGATCCGATCGACAGTACGAAGGGCAGCGCCAGGAACAGCCCGGCGCCCAGCAGCAGCAGGATTGCCGATTGCAGGCGCGCCTGTGGATCGGCAGCCGCATCGGCGCCTGCTGCGGGAACGGTGGCGGGTCGGTCTTCAGGCTGCGGCACGGCACGCGCTTTCGGATAGGATCGCTGTCACCCTACGCAAGGGTGCCGCGCCGGTTCAAGCCCCGCGATGGTCGACCATGGGGTCGATCCCGCGATCTATCCTGCCCGCACGGCGCTGCCGCCGGGCGCGGTCACGCTTACGCGCCGGACTGCACCGATGCGTCCAGTTCCGCCATGATCGCATCATGGGCCACGTCGTTTCCGCTGCGGCGCGGCAACTGCCCGCTTTCGATCATCTGCGCCAGCGCGGCGCGGGCGCGTCCGACGCGGCTCTTGATGGTTCCCACCGCGCACTGACAGATCTGCGCCGCTTCTTCGTAACTGAAGCCGCCAGCGCCCACCAGCAGCAGCGCCTCGCGCCGTTCCGGGGGCAGCGTCAGCAGCGCCCGGTGCATGTCCGAAAGGTGGAGCGGCGCTTCCTGCCCGGCGGGGGCCACGAGGATGCGCTCGGCCACGACTTCGTCGTAGTCGGCGCGAAAGCGGTTGCGGCGCATATCGGTGAGATAGGCGTTGCGCAGGATCACGAAGGTCCAGGCGCGCATGCTGGTGCCCGGCTCGAACCGGTCCTGCGCGGCCCACGCCTTGAGCAGCGTTTCCTGCACGAGATCGTCGGCAAGGTCGGGGCGTCCGCACAGCCCCCGCGCGAAAGCGCGAAGGTGGGGGATCACAGCGGTCAGTTCGCGCTTGAACGACGCGGCGTTGGAAGAGGTCGCGTCCTTTCGGGGGGCGTCGTCTCCGTTCGTCACGCGTTCACGCCGGCCGCTCTCCGGGATCCGGGCGGGCTCAGCCATGCTGGTCGTCATCAAGCTGGTCAAGCAGGCGCGCGAAGCTGTCGGGCAACGGTTCCTCCACGACGGAATCGTAAAGACGCTTCAATCCTTCGGCCCATTCGGGCTTCGTGGACTTCGCACCGGGCCGATGAGGCGCATCGAGGGACTTCATGGGTTTCTCTTTCGGCATTCGTTCTTGCGAGCCTCCCCCCCTTTGAGGATCATGGCAAAAAAGGATCCGCAACGCGGCGATGTGAGCATTAGCCCGCCACGGAGCCGGCAAGCCAGCGATCATGACGGGACGTTTGATTGTGGAACGAAACCGGCGGCGGGAAGTTCCCCCGAAATTGCCGGGAACGCCCGATCGGGCAAGACATGGACCCGTGCGCCGGCCATAAACGTTTGGCATGGTAGTCTGGCACGATCATCGACGGTGATCAGCCGCAAGCAAGGATAACAAGCGGGTGGAGACACGCCTGTCGCGCAGGACCATGAAGTCACGCTGGTATGCCCGGTTTCCCCGGGCCGTGCCGGTGGGGATTTTTCGTGCTGACGATGGCGATCACCGGCGTCAGCGTCTATGCGATCGAGCGCGCCGAACGGCAGCGTGAAACCGCGCAACTCGGCCAGATCGCGCAGTCCGTGGCGTCCGGCCTCGAACGGCGCGCCAATGCCAGTTCCGCCTATCTGCGGTCGGGCGCCGCGCTGTTCGCGACGCAACGCGTGGTCGAAGCGCCGCTGTTCCAGACGTTCATTGGCCAGTTGCATCTCAACGGCACCTATGCCGGTTCCGACGGCATCGGCTGGGCCATGAAAGTGAACCGGCAGGATATCCCCACGGTGGAGGATGTGATCCGCCGCAACGGTGATCCCGCCTTTGCCATCCGTCCCCGTCCGGCGGCAAGCGCACGCTTCGTGGTGCCGATCATGTATCTCCAGCCGGACAGCGAGCGGAACCGCCGCGCGATCGGCTTCGACATGCATTCCGAGCCCGTCCGTCGCAGCGCGATGCAGACCGCGGAACGCCTGGGCCGCCCCACCGCGACGGGCAAGGTCGTGCTGCAACAGGAAGGCCCTGGCGGCGGTTCTCCCGGATTTCTCATCTACATGCCGGTCTATGGCCTGGGCGGAACGCGGGTCGAACAGAACCTGCGCGGGTTCGTCTATAGTCCGTTCAACGCCCGCCAGTTCCTGGAAGCCTCGATCGACACGGTCAGCATGGAACCGGCGGGCATTCGCCTTTACGATCAGGCCGTCGCCCCGGCCAACCTGCTGGCGGAAGTGCCGCTGGCCAGCCGTTCGGGCCTTGTCGCCCGCCGCGCGATCGATCTCGCCGGCCGGCGCTGGGTGCTGGAAGTGGAAGCGCCGGCTTCGGCCATGCTCAGCGGCATGTCGGTAATGACCTTGCTGTTCGGGTTGCTGGTGGCCACCCTGCTGCTGGTCCTCGCGCGCGTGCTGACGCATCAGGCTTCCGAAGACCGCGAGGCGCTGGCCTGGTTCGAGCAGCAGGCCTCGATCCGCAACTCGCTGACGCGCGAACTGAACCACCGGGTCAAGAACACGCTGGCCAACGTGCTGTCGATCATCGCGCTGACACGCCGGCGCGCGACCAGCCTCGACAGCTTCGCGGACAGCCTTGAGGGACGCATTTGTCAACGGCGCGCGACCAGCCTCGACAGCTTCGCGGACAGCCTTGAGGGACGCATTCGCGCGCTGTCCGCCACGCACGACCTGCTCACCCAGTCCGAATGGGGCGCAACGCCGATCCGCGCGATCGTGAAGGCCGAAATGGCGCCTTACGCGCAGGATGCGGAACGCCACCTTGTTCTGGACGGGCCGGACGTGGATCTTGCCCCGAACGACGCGCTTTCGCTCGGCCTTGCCATTCACGAACTGGCGACCAATGCCGCCAAGTATGGTGCGCTAAGCGTGGAGGATGGGCAGGTGTCGGTGCGCTGGGCGATGGTCGCGGACAATCTGGCCCGGATCGAATGGCAGGAGCGCGGCGGCCCGGCGGTTTCGGTGTCAGGGCGCCGCGAACGCGGCTTCGGCACCGATCTGATCGAGAAGATCGTCGCGCACGAACTGCGCAATCCGGTCGATCTGCGCTTCGATCCGGAGGGGGTGTCCTGCACGCTGACCGTGCCGGTGCGCCGTCGCGGCGATTTCGCGATCCGCGAGAGCAAGGCCTAGGGCCGGGACCCATCGCAGGCGCCCGCTACAAGGCAGGCCCGCCTCCTTGCGGAAACGGGCCTCCATCGCTCTTGCGCGGCCTCAGGCCAGCGGTTGGCTCGATCCGAAGAACAGCGCCTGGCTGATCGCCGCGCGCACCGTCGCTTCCTGGAACGGCTTGGTCACCAGGTAGGTCGGCTCGGGCCGGTCCCCCGTCAGCAGACGTTCGGGATAGGCGGTAATGAAGATCACCGGCACGTCGGCGATGGCGAGGATGTCGTCCACCGCGTCCAGCCCCGAGCTGCCGTCGGCCAGCTGGATATCGGCCAGAACCAGGCCCGGCGTGTGGTCCGCCACGATCGCGCGCGCCTGCGTGCGCGTGGCCGCCATGCCGCAGACGTCGTGCCCCAGCGACCGTACCAGGTCTTCAAGCTGCATGGAGATCAGCGGCTCATCCTCGATGATCAGGACCGACGTCGCCGATTCCAGATCGATCTCTGCCACCGCTTCGCGCACGAAGTCCTCGATCGCGGCTTCGTCGACACCCATGATCATGGCGGCTTCCGGCGTGGAGAAATCCTCCAGCGTGGTCAGGAGCAGCGCCTGGCGGTTCAACGGCGTGATTGCGGCAAGGCGTTCCTGCACGGCCGCCTCATGCAACCCCGCCACACCGTTGCCCGCACGTTCGCCGATGTCCACGAAACCGCTTGACCACACGCGGTGAAACGCATGGTACAGCTGCGGCCGGCCTTCGCCGATCAGCGCGCGCAATTCGCCATCGGCCAGCGCCGCTTCCAGCGTGGCGCGCACGAAGGCGTCGCCGGTGGACTGGCTGCCCGTCAGCGCGCGCGCGTACCGGCGCAGATAAGGAAGATTGGTGGCAACCTTGGCACCCAATGACATGCAAATCCTTTCCCGATCGATCGGATATCGCCCCTAAACGCGCGTGCCTCGCATCTGGTTCCCGCCGGCATCGAACATGGTTTCCCGGCGCGGACTATTATGGATCAAAACAGTCGGAAATATTTTTTCATGGCCGGGAACCGGCCGTCCGGTCGCGCATTTAGCATTTGTCACTGCCGAGACCCCCCTCCCGTCCAAGCGGCCGTGACACGATCCCTGAAGGCTCTCGCCGGTACCCCCGGCGAGAGCCTTTTTCCTTGATGACCATTGTCAGAGCCGGTCCCGGATCGGAAAAATGGGGCCGGAAAACATCCGGCCGGACAACCGGGAGGGGGGCGGCGCTTACAGCGCCTTCTGGTAGATTTCGTATTCCTTGTTCACATGGCTGTCGATCGCGTCGGCAATGGCGATCATTCCCTGGTTGTCGTCCAGGATCCAGCCGATCTCGCCGCGGCTTGCGCCATAGTTGGCCACCGAATTGCGCCGGATATACTCGATCATCATGAAGGCGAGCTGGCTGGCGAGGCGCGAGGCCTGCAGCCGTTTGCGCACGCCCATCAGCGGCACGCGCATCGTGCGCACCTTGGGCTTGCGCAGCCACAGCAGCAGCTTGATCCAGTTGAACGGGAACAGCTTGCCCTTCATCGGCCGGAGCACTTCGTTGAGATCGGGCAGCGTCATCATGAACGCGACCGGTTCGCCCTCGTATTCGGCGACCATGATCAGATCCTCGCGCACGATCGGCTTGAACTTCTTGCCGGCGTAGGCGATTTCGCGGTCGGTGAAGGGCACGAACCCCCAATTGTCGGACCAGGCATCGTTGAGGATGTCGAGAATCAGCGCTGCCTCGGCATCGAACTTGCTCTTGTCGACATTGCGGATGCGGATCTTCGGATTCTTCTCGCCCGACTGGACGATGCGCTGGATCAGCGGCGGAAACTCCTTCGAAATGTCCAGCTCATAGGTCTTGAGCGTCTTGGCCGGGGTATAGCCCTGCGCCTCGATATAGGTCTGGTAGCGCTTGGGCTGGTGCCCCATCATCACCGTGGGCGGATGATCGTGCCCGCGCGTGAGCTGGCCCGGCTCCTCCCACACCGACATCGACAGCGGCGCCAGCACGCGCGTCATGCCCTTGCCGCGCAGCCAGTCTTCCGCGGTGGCGATCAGCGCGCGGGCGACGTCGCCATCCTCCGCCTCCAGCAGCCCCCAGTTGCCAATACCCGGCCCCATCCCCTGCTCCGGGTCCATCGCCAGCGCCAGGTGATCGAGATGCGCCGAGATGCGGCCGACCACGCGACCATCGCGACGGGCCAGGAAGAACTGGACATCGGCGTGGCCAAAGAACGGATTCTTCGCCGGATCGACCAGTTCCAGTGCTTCCATCCGCAGCGGCGGCACCCAGTTCGGGTCGTCCGCGTTGATCCGATAGGCAAGGTCCACGAAAGCCTCGCGCTCCGCCTTGCCGGAAACGGGAGTGATGACTACTTCGCCGTGAGCCACGATCTTGCCTTTGTTTGGGATTAGAGGGTCTTCACCGGCGACCTGCGGTTGGTCCCGGCGACTTGTCAAGCCGGACGGAGCGTGAGAGCCCGGCATCGAATCAGGAACCGGTTCCCAGGCCGGCCAGGGTCACTGTGGAATAAAGACATGATTGCTTCCGACATTCTCGAAACCCCGGCAACCACGCCGTCCGGCGTCGCCAGCGGCCGGAGCCTGGCCGGCACGCCCGACGACAAGGACATGCTGCGCGCCGCCGTGGACCTCACGCGCGATATCGCGACGGCGCAGCCCGGAATCTACTGGCCCGACATGCTGGCTTCAGCCACGCTTGGCTATGCCGCGCTGGCGGGCGCGATCCTGCTGGCCAGCCCCTGGGCCGCGCTGGCCTGCGGCGTGCTCGCGGCGCTGGCGCTATACCGCGCGCTGCTGTTCATCCACGAGCTGACGCACATCCACAAGAACGCGCTGCCGGGCTTCCGGCTGGTGTGGAACCTGCTGGTAGGCATCCCGATGCTGACGCCGTCCTTCATGTACGAAGGCGTCCACACCCTGCACCACGCCCGCACCCGCTATGGCACGGCGGAAGACCCGGAATACCTGCCGCTGGCGCTGATGAAGCCGTGGTCGCTGCCGGTGTTCCTGATCTCGGCGATCCTGCTGCCTCTGGCGCTGCTGATCCGTTCGGGCATTCTGGTGCCGCTGGGCGTGGTCATCCCGCCGTTGCGGACGCTGGTGTGGGAACGCGCCTCGGCGCTGGCGATCAACCCCGCGTTCCGCCGCCGCCCGCCCGAAGGCGATTTCGCGCGGATGGTGTTCTGGCAGGAACTGGGCGCGTCCGCCTGGGCCATCTTCCTGCTCGGTTGGTCGGCCACGCACGGCTGGCGGCCGCTGGCGATCGGCCTGGCGGTGATTTCCGCCACGGCGGTGCTCAACCAGATCCGCACGCTCGTCGCCCACCTGTGGGAGAACGAGGGCGATGCCATGACCGTGACGGGGCAATACCTCGATTCGGTCAACGTGCCGCCGCCGGCGCTGCTCGCGCCGCTGTGGGCGCCGGTGGGCCTGCGCTATCACGCGCTGCACCACCTGCTGCCAAGCATGCCCTATCATTCGCTGGGCGAAGCGCACCGGCGGCTGCGCGCGCAGCTGGGCGGGGAATCGACCTACGAACAGGCCAACTATCCAGGGCTGCTGCCGCTGGTCGGCCGATTGGCGCGCAGCACCATGGGCGCGCGCTGATACGTCGGGAAGGGCGCGAACCGTTCGCGCCCGCTTCCCCGGCGCTACTCTTCGGTTCGCACCAGCACGGTTTCGCCGATCAGCAGGAACAGGAAGAACGGCGCCCAGGCTGCCAGCAGCGGCGGGTATCCGCCGAAGTTGCCCATGGCGAGCGCGGCATTGTCCACCACGAAATAGGCGAAGCCCAGCGCCATGCCCCCGATCGCGCGGATGAACAGGTGGCCCGAACGGGCCAGGCCGAACGCCGCCGTGGCGCCCAGCAACGGCATCAGCAGGGCTGAAAGCGGCCCGCTGAACTTGTGCCACCACTTGCCGTCGATCTCGCCCGTGCGGAATCCGGCGGCGCGGATCGCCTCGATCGAACGCGACAGGTGCGTGACCGATTCGCCATCGGCATCGACGTTCTTGATCACCACCTGCACCGGCTCGACGCTCTGGGCATAGACTTGCGGCCCGGGAAGGTCGGTCTGCCGCGCGCTCTGCACGTCGAAGGCTGTCGGCCGGTCGAACCGCCAACCCGGCCTGGCATAACTCGCCGAAGGCGCGGCCACGATCTCGGTCACCATGCCGGTCGGATCGCGGCGATACCAGCTCACGTCGCTCATGCGGATCGCGGCGCCTTCCCCGGTCACCGAGCGCGCGAACAGGATGTTCTGCCCGTCCTGCAACCACACGTTGGTCTTGACCCCGCTATCGACGGGGATCGGGCCGTAGTCCGCCGCTTCCCACGCCTTCAGCGTGGCGGTGGAGCGCGCCACGACCCGTTCGTTGAACGCAAAGGTCACCAGCGATGTCACCGCCGCCACCAGAAACAGCGGCGCCAGCACCTGATGGGCGGAAAGGCCGGACGCCTTCATCGCGATGACCTCGCTGTTCTGGTTCAGCGTCATCAGCGTGATGATCGTGGCGAGCAGCACCGAATAGGGCAGGAAGCGGCTGACCAGTTGCGGAAAGCGCAGACTGACGTAGGTCAGCAACTGGGCCTGGCCGTTGCCGGGCGCGGCCAGGATCGATCCGCTTTCGCTGAGCAGGTCCAGCATCTGCAGGACCAGGACCAGCATCAGCAGCACCGCCACGATCCGCACCGCGAACATCTTGGCGATGTAGAACGTCATAGTCCGCGACGGGAAGAACTCAAACTGCACCGGTCGTCTCCGCGTCGCTTGCCGCCGGCGTGGCGCGTTCGTGGCGCTGCGCGAACAGCTTGCCCACCGCGCCGGCCAGCTTGGCGAAGCCGCGCTCCAGCGCGCCGATCGGCTGGCCGCCCGGCACATAGGCCAGCCGCCAGTACATCCACACGATCAGCGCGGCAAACAGCAGGAACGGCCCCCACAGCGCCAGCGTCGGATCGATACGGCCCAGGCTGGCCACGTCCTGCCCGTACTGGTTCACCTTGTGATAGGCCACGACCATGACGATCGACAGGAACACGCCGAGCGACGAGGTCGATCGCTTGGGCGGCACCGCCAGCGCCACCGCCAGCAGCGGCAGCAGGACCATCATCACCACTTCCACCAGGCGGTAATTCAGGCTCGCCCGGCTCTCGTTGCGCATCTGCTCGGAATACTTGTCGTTCCAGCCGATCTTGAGCAGTTCGGGCAGGAAGTACTCCCGGTCCTCGTTGCCGCGCTGGCGGAACTGCTCGATCTTGGGCAGGTCGATCGGCAGGTCATGGCTGGCGAACGAGAGCACGCGCGGCGAATTGATGCCCTGACCTTCTTGCACGATCTGGCCGTCGGTCAGGCGCAGGATCACCGTGTCCGGGTTCTCGCGGTTGGCGAAGAACCGCCCCTCGCGCGCCGAAACGACCAGCGTCTGCCCTTTTTCGGTCACGATCCGGGCGAAGATGCCGCGCAGGTCGCGACCCTCGTCACGGCTCGCGTCCACGCGCAGCGCGGTCTTGTCCTGCAGCGAGTTGAATTCCCCGACCTTGATCGAGGCGCCCAGCGCGCCCGAGCGCAGCTCGAACTGGAGCTGTTCGTAGTAATAGCGCGAAAGCGGCTGAAGATAGCCAACGATCAGCAGGTTCACCCCCGCCAGCACGATCGCGAAGATATAGGGCACGCGCAGCAGCCGCGTGTAGGACAGCCCCACCGCGCGCATCACGTCGAGCTCGGAACTGGTCGCCAGCTTGCGGAAGGCGAACAGGATGCCCAGCATCAGGCCCAGCGGAATCGCCAGGCTGGCGTATTCGGGCAGGAGGTTGGCCAGCATCTTGAACACGACGCTGACCGGACCACCTTCCGTCGCCACGAAATCGAACAGCTTCAGCATCTTGTCGAGCACAAGCAGCGACGCCGCGATCGCGAACACCGACAGCATCGGCACGATCACGAGCCGGGCAATGTAACGGTCTGTGGCGGTGAGAAATTTCACGTCTGGGGCGATCTTCGTCGTGCAAATCCGGCGGGTCCAGCTTCCCGCATCGCCCCGACTAGCGGGGAAACCGTGCGCGCGAAAGTGGCAATCGCGGTGTTACGCTTTGGGAAAAAGGTAACAAGACGGTTGTCAGAGCGAAGCGGCGGCGGAATAACCACGCCGGCCAAAACCGAAATACGGCTGTCACAGCGGCCCGGCAGTCGGGTCATGGGCTTGATCGCGGGGGATGGAAGCGTTGTGAGCCAGGAGGCAACCGGCGCCGTATGGTGGAAGCGGCAACTGGCGCGCAACTGCGCGCAGCCGGACGATCTGCACCTTCTGGCCCGGCAGTGCGAACAACTGCACCCCGATGAACAGCATATCGGGTTCGAACAGGTGCTGCGCCTGCTCGCCGACGCGGGCCTCGCCCCGGGAAAGGCGGCGCCAGGCAAAGCGGCTCCCGGGCTGGCCAGCGCGGATCCGGTGATGCTGTGGGTCAGCCTGCTGGCGGATTCGGGGGCCTATGAAAGCGCGGCGATGGCCATCATGCCGTCCGACGCGGTCTATTCCGGCGGGCGTCGGGCCGATGGCCTGCATAGCGCGCAAGTGACTCTGCCGGGCGGGGCCGCCGCCGATTCCCGCGCCGCGCGCTCGCAGGCAATGGCCTGGCTGGCCGCCCTGCTTCGCGCGCTGGCGCACGCGATGCTCAAGCGGCACTGAGCGGATTACCCGGTAGGGGTCAGGCCTTTTCCAGCGTGCATTGCAGCGGGTGCTGGTTCTGGCGGGCGAAATCCATCACCTGGTTCACCTTGGTCTCGGCAATTTCGTAGGGGTACACGCCGCACACGCCCACGCCTTTCTGGTGAACGTGCAGCATGACCCGGGTCGCCTGTTCCAGATCCATGTGGAAGAAGCGCTTGAGCACCATCACCACGAATTCCATCGGCGTGTAATCGTCGTTGAGCATCAGCACCTTGAACATGCTCGGCTTCTTGGGCCGTGCGCGGGTCTTGGTGGCGATGCCCACCACATCGTCGCCATCGGTGCCGTGATCGCCGTCCCCGTCTTCACCGGGGCCGTCACGTACGATCAGATTGTGGTGCGACATGGCAAAGGCGGGCGCGCCGCCGCAGGGGACTGCGGCCGGGCCGGGCCGGCTTCCGGAAATCGAGACGGGGTCAAAGGCCATTGCAGTCCGAATATCGCATCGCGATGCCCCGGCGACAAGGGGGGCACCCCCCGCTCATGCGCGAAAGAGGTTGCCGGGGGGTAAATGGCGCGACCGGCCGAAAACGCGAACGGACCGGCCGATCGCTCGGTCCGGTCCGTCACGGAATAATTCGGTGCGGCGCGCGCAAGCGCACGCCGCGAACCCGAGATCAGGCAGCCTTCTTCACCTTTTCGACCGCGAGCGAAACGCGGGTCGAGATCGGCTGGAACGCTTCGTTGGCGAGCTTGAGGAACGCTTCGCTGTTCTTCGAGCTGGTGGCGACGACCGCGTCGAACTGCTTGCGCAGCAGCGCGCTCTGCTTTTCGAAGAACTCGGTGGGCGACTTGGCCGACGCCAGTTCCTTGATGTCGGCCGACATCGTTTCGAACGAAGCCTTGCCTTCGCTGACGTAGCCCTTGCCGAGTTCCTGCAGGCCCGAAGCGAGGATCTTGCCCGATTCGACCAGCGCTTCGACGTTGCCCTTGGCGAACTCGCCGGCTTCGCCGAACGCGCCCTGGCTCTTTTCGAAAGCGGCCTTGGCCTTCTCGGCGGCGTCCTTGAACGTGGTCTGCAGCTTGTCGGTGAATTCGGTGGTGGTAGCCATGATGAAAAGTTCCTTCCTGGGGGCCGGCGCGGCGGCGGCGGCGGGTTTCACGCTGGTCCGTACCGGCGCGGACTTTGCCGCAACCGGTTTGATGGCGGCGGGCTTGGCGGTGGCGGTCTTGACAGTGACAGGCCTGGTTGCCTTGACGACCGGTGCCTTTGCGACGGGCGTCTTGATCGCCGGGGACTTCACCGGCTTGGCTTTTACAGGCTTGGCAGCCGCTACCGGCTTCGGCGAAACCGAAGCCTCTGGCGCTTTGGTGGTCTTCGGGGCCGGTTTGGCCTTCTGGACCGGTGCCGGGGCTGCCGGGGCGGGCTTTTCCGCCTTCGGCGCCGCGACCAGCGCTGCCTTTGCCGCATCCTTGCGTGGGCGACCGGCCTTCCTCTTGGTGGGAACGGGTTCGGTCACCACGGTCGTCTCTGCCACCGGCGCTTCGGGAGCGGCCGTTGCCTTATCGTCTACAACGACGGGCGCTTCCACCGCAACGGAAACCGTTTCGGCAGAGGTGGTGACGGTGCTGTCCTTCACTTCGTCGGTCATGACCGAGGCGACTCCTGCTATGCGCAAAAAAGCCGGAGCCTGTGGCGCCGACGGCTTTGCTGCAATGCACAAATAAGCATCGCATGCGCGAAGTCAAGGATTTTTGTGCAGTGCACAATATCCGGAATGACAGCAATCGCGAGGGCTTTCCGCCCGGTCAGCGGGCCTTCACATAGCTGCCAGGCGCGTCGCCGAACACTTTATCGCCACGCCCGCCGGGGACCCGCCGGCCCTTGGCGGGAACGCGCGTATCGTCATGGGCGACGATCCAGGAAATCCAGTCGGGCCACCAGCTTCCCCTGGTTTCGCGCGCGCCGGCGATGAACTCTTCGAGCGTCGCCGGGGCGCTGTCGTTGAGCCAGTACTGGTACTTGCCCGAGGATGGCGGATTGACCACGCCGGCGATGTGCCCCGATCCGGCGAGAACGAACTTCCACGGACCGGAAACGTGCCGGGTCAGCTTCCACACGCTTTCCGCGGGCGCGATATGATCCTCGCGCCCCGCCTGGATATAGAGCGGCGTGGCGATGCGGTGCAGGTCGATCGGAGTGCCGTCGATCACGAGCGAATCCGGCACGACCAGCCGGTTGTCGCGATAGAGCTCGGTCAGATAGGCCTTCTGCCACTTGAACGGCAGGTTGGTGGTGTCGCCGTTCCAGTGGAGCAGGTCGAACGCCGGGTATTCCTCGCCCAGCAGGTAGTTGTTGACCACGTAGCTCCAGATCAGGTCCCGCCCACGCAGCATGTTGAACGTCGCCGCCATGTAGCGCCCGTCGAGGAAGCCGTCGGTCGCCAGGCTTTCGAGCAACTGGAGCTGCTGGTCGTCGATGAAGTTCTTGAGGTCACCCGCCTTCTCGAAATCGACCTGGGCGGTGAAGAACGTCGCCGATGCCACCTTGTCCGCCTCGCCGCGCCGGGCCAGGAACGCCAGCGTCGCCGCCAGCGTCGTGCCCGCCACGCAATAGCCGATGGTGTGGACCGCCGGCACCTTCAGCCGCGTGCGCACCACGTCGATCGCTTCCACCTGCGCGCGGATGTAATCGCCCCACAGCACCTCGGCCATCGCGGCATCGGCCGATTTCCACGAGACGATGAACACCGACAGCCCCTGTTCGACCGCCCAGCGGATGAAGCTTTTCTGCGGGTTGAGATCGAGGATGTAGAACCGGTTGATCCACGGCGGAAAGATCACCAGCGGCACCGCCAGCACGTTCTCGGTGGTGGGGCTGTACTGGATCAGCTGGAACAGCGGGGTTTCGTGCACGACCTTGCCCGGCGTCGTCGCCAGGTTGCGCCCCAGTTCGAACGCGTCGGGATCGGTATGGGTCAACTGGCCCTTGCGCAGGTCGGTCAGCAGGTGCTCCACGCCCTTGACCAGATTCTCGCCCTGCGTTTCCAGCGTCCGCTCGATCACCATCGGGTTGGTCAGCGGGAAATTGGCCGGCGACAGCGCGTCGGTAACGACACGGGTCAGGAACCGGATCTGCTCGTGCCGTTCGGGGGACACCCCGGAAAGATCGTTCGCCAGCGCGTTGATCCGCTCGGCCAGCAGCAGATAGGTCTGGTGGATCAGCGCGAACGCCGGCTGTTCGCGCCAGCGTGGATCGCCAAAGCGGCGGTCCTTGCGCGGCAGTTCCGGCGCCTCGCCCTTCCGTGTCGTGAAGCCGCTGCCGTATTGTTCCAGAATCGCGTTCCACAGCGCGATGCTGTCTTCCACCAGCTTCGCCTGCGTGTCGGGATTGGCCAGCGGCAGGGCACCGGCGATCTCGGCCAGCCACTTGTTCCACTTCGCCTGCCAGCCGTCCGTGCCGCCGGCACGCGCCAGCAGCGATTCGCCTTGCCCCACCTGTTCGGCGCCGAAATCCAGCCACATCTTCTGGAGCTTGGCGGCGGACATCGCCCAGTGCTGGAGGTCCATCGGATCGGGAACGCGGGCGCCGGCGGTCGGCAGGAACGGCGCGAACAGCGCCTGCACCGCCTCTCCCTGCTGGCGGAACAGATCCTCGATCACGGCGGCATCGGTGGTCTTGTCCTGCACCATTCGCATTCCTTCCCGCTTTCTCGCCAGGCCAGCCAAGCACGCCGGCCGGTTCGCCCCTGCCACCTGTACCGATCTATACACCGCCCGCCGCCACCGTGAAGACTGTCGCTCCACCCGCGCCTTCCGCGATCGTCCACTCCGGATCAATCCGCAGCAGCCTTGCCGCCTCGGCCCCCGCCCCTGCGCCGCCATACCCTGCGGCAATGGCGGCACTTGGGTTTCCACCCGCGCCGGATTGGCGTAAGGGCCGGGAAGCGGCAATTCCGCCGCGCCATCAAGAGTATCCCACCCGTGGACGAAGAATTCTACCGCATGAAGCGCCTGCCGCCCTACGTCATCGCCGAAGTCAACGGCATGCGGGCAGCAGCACGCGCCGCCGGTAGGGACATCATCGACCTGGGCATGGGCAACCCCGATCTGCCGCCGCCCAGCCACGTGATCGACAAGCTGTGCGAAGTCGCGCAAAAGCCCGATGCGCACGGCTATTCGGCCTCTTCGGGCATTCCCGGCGTGCGCAAGGCGCAGGCGAACTATTACGGCCGCCGCTTCAACGTCGATCTCGATCCGGAAACGGAAGTGGTCATGACGATGGGGTCCAAGGAAGGTCTCGCCAGCCTGGCCACCGCGATCACCGCGCCGGGCGATGTCGTGCTCGCGCCCAACCCCAGCTACCCGATCCACACCTTCGGCTTCATCATCGCCGGGGCCACGATCCGCTCGGTCCCGACGACGCCCGACGAACGCTATTGGGATTCGCTCGACCGGGCGATGAAGTATTCGGTCCCGCGCCCTTCGATCCTGATCGTGAACTACCCGTCGAACCCCACGGCGGAGACGGTCGACCTCGCGTTCTACGAACGGCTGGTCGCCTGGGCGAAGGAGAACAAGGTCTGGATCCTGTCCGACCTCGCCTATTCGGAACTCTATTACGACGGCAATCCCACGCGCTCGATCCTCGAAGTGCCCGGCGCCAAGGACGTGGCGGTGGAATTCACCTCGATGTCCAAGACATTCTCGATGGCGGGCTGGCGCGTCGGCTTCGCCGTGGGCAACGCCCGCCTGATCGCCGCCTTGAAGCGGGTGAAGTCCTATCTCGATTACGGCGCGTTCACGCCGATCCAGGCCGCCGCCTGCGCCGCGCTCAACGGACCGCAGGATATCGTCGAGAAGAACCGCCAGCTCTACCAGAAGCGGCGCGACGTGATGGTCGAGGCGTTCGGCCGCGCCGGGTGGGAAATCCCCAGCCCGCGCGCGTCGATGTTCGCCTGGGCGCCGCTGCCGCCGGCGCTCAACCACCTCGGTAGCCTTGAATTCTCCAAGCAGCTGCTGACCCATGCCGAAGTCGCGGTCGCGCCTGGCGTCGGCTATGGCGAGGACGGCGAGGGCTTCGTGCGCATCGCGATGGTCGAGAACGAGCAGCGGCTGCGCCAAGCCGCGCGCAACATCAAGCGCTACCTGACCAGCATGGGCGTCAACGTCACCGCTGCCTGATATGCCGGCTTTCGATCATCCCGCGTCCGCCTGGACGCAGGGATGATCGGGGACCGAACCAGGATCAGCTGACAAGCGTCAGCGTCGATTCGCCGGCCGGCGCGGCGCGTGGCGCGAAGCGGCCGTCGACCTGCGCGCCCTGCTCGATCGTCAGCGCGTCGTAGCTGACGTCGCCGTGGATGCGCGCGCTGCGCAGGATCACCAGTTCGCCGGCCTCGATCGCACCGTGGACCGTGCCCGAAAGGCGCGCGGTCTGCGCCTTCACCGCGCCTTCGATCACGCTCGCTTCGCCCTGCACCAGCGCGGCGCAGGTAATATCGCCCTTGACCCGCCCGTCGATATGCAGGTCGGCGGTGGCGGCAACGTCGCCCGTGACGACAAGGTCCGCGCCAAGGACCGAGAACGTCCCGCCCGCGGTATTGCGGCTGGCCATAGTGCTAGCTCCGGTTGCTGGCCGGCTGCCCGGCGCGGCCTTCCTGGAAAACATTCGGTCTTGCCTCCAGAAACGGGCGCGGATTGACCGGCTGGTCGTTGATCCGCACTTCGAAATGCAGGTGGGGGCCGGTGGAACGGCCGGTGCTGCCGATCTGCCCGATGACGGCGCCGGCCGCAACCTTTTCCCCCACGCGCGCGCCGATGCGCGACATGTGGGCGTAGCGGGTCATCAGCCCGTTGCCGTGGCTGACTTCCACGCAATTGCCATAGCCTTGGCGGATGCCGGCGAAGCTGACGGTGCCGGCGGCGGCGGCATAGATCGGCGCGCCGATCGGCCCACGGAAATCGAGACCGGCGTGGAACGCCGCGCCGCCGGTGAAGGGATCGCTGCGATAGCCGAAGCCGCTCGAGATATATTCGAGGCTGGCGGGCAGCGTATTGGGAATGCGGGCCAGGCCGTCTTCCAGCCCGCTCATCCGTTCAAGGCTGGCGCCCAGCCGCGCGAAGCGCGGATCGACATCGTTGCCGGGGCCGGTGACCAGACGGATCAGCGGGCCGCCCTGCGCGCCGCGGTTCGACGCCATGATCATCGAGGGGTTGAGCCCGACGCGGCGAATCGCGGTTTCGGCGCGCGCCGCGCGGGCATCGGCAAAGCGGGTGAGCTTTTCGATGAAGGCCAGCTGGCGCGCCTCGATCCGGGCAAGCCCGGCGGCCTCGGGCAGCTCCATCGAGATCTTCTTCACGGTCTTGCCGGCTTCGGCGCTGCTGTCGCTGACCGTGCCCTTGGGCAGATCGTTGGGCAGCGCGCCGACATGGCTTTCGACCATCTTCTCGATGAAGTCCTGCCGCTTCTGCAGATCATCGGCCACTTCGCCCAGGCCGTTGCGATACTTCGAGACGCGCGTTTCGGCCGAGGCGACGGCGGCTTCGCGCTGGAGCAGCCGTTCACGGTCGCGCGCGTCGAGATAGCGCGAGACCAGCATCGTCACCATCATTGCCAGCCACAGGCCCAGCGCGGCGGCGATGGCGGCGGCCACGATCATCTGGAGCCGGCTGGTTATCCGGATGAAGCGGACCTGGCCCTGCGAACGCATGAAAAACTCGCGTTCGGGAAACCAGCGCTTCAGCCGGGCGACTAGCCCGTCTCTGGCTGTTGCTGACACGTGTGACGACCCCCGGTGCGGCATCTCTGGCTTTTATCTGTGCTGCCCCTGCGGATGCGCCGGAAGGACGCGGCCGATTACCGGTGCGTCCGCCGCAGGTCGAATCCGATCCCCCTTTGCCGGGTTGAATCGTGCGAGTCCTCCGGTGAAGCGTTGGAACCATGTGGTTCCGGCAACGAATCGTTTCGATTCGCCGTGCTTCGCGGCCGCGACTCGCCGGGCAATCCGTGGGAGCGCCGCCATGCGATGCGGGCTGACAGCGGCCGGGGCGCGTGGTAGGGCGCGCCCATGTCCAGCCAGCCCCAGATTTCCCCCGATTCCGTGACCGATCTCGTCGAAGGCCTCGCCCGCGCCGGCCGCGTGGCGCAGCGCGTTCTGGCGCGGATGCCGGCACCCGCGAAGGAACAGGCGCTGCGGCTGGCGGCGGCGGCGTTGCGCCGCGCCGAACCGGAAATCCTCGCCGCGAACGCGCGCGATGTCGCCGCGGGCGAAGCGAATGGCCTGTCCGGCGCGCTGCTCGACCGGTTGCGGCTCGATTCGGGCCGGCTCGCGGCCATGGCCGATGCGGTGGAGCAGGTCGCCAGCCTGCCCGATCCGGTGGGCGAGGTGATCGACAGCGCCACGCGGCCCAACGGCATGGTGCTGCAGCGCGTGCGGGTGCCCATCGGCCTGATCGGCATCATTTACGAAAGCCGCCCCAACGTGACGGCGGACGCCGCCGCGCTGTGCGTGCGCTCGGGCAATGCCGTGCTGCTGCGCGGCGGCAGCGAGGCGGTGCATTCCAACCGCGCGATCCACCAGGCGCTGGTCGCCGGGCTGGCCGAGGGCGGCGTGCCCGCCGATGCGGTGCAGCTCCTGCCCACGCAGGACCGCGCGGCCGTGGGCGCTATGCTGACGGCGGCGGGCTTGATCGACATGATCGTGCCGCGCGGGGGCAAGAGCCTGGTCGCGCGCGTCCAGTCCGATGCGCGCGTGCCGGTGCTGGCGCATCTCGACGGGATCAACCACACCTACGTCGATCACGCCGCCGATCCGGCCCGCGCCGCCGCGATCGTGTTCAACGCCAAGCTGCGCCGCACCGGCGTGTGCGGGGCGATGGAAACGCTGCTGATCGATGCGACCTATCCCGATCCGCATGGGCTGATCGCGCCCCTGCTTGATGCCGGTTGCGAATTGCGCGGCGATGCCCGCGCCCGCGCCATCGATCCGCGCATCGGCCCCGCCAGCGCGAACGACTGGGACACCGAATACCTCGACGCGATCTTGGCGGTCGCGGTGGTGGATGGACTGGAGGAGGCGCTGGGCCATATCGCGCGCCATTCCTCGGGCCATACCGACGCGATCGTGACCGAGGACCAGGCCGCCGCCGACCGCTTCCTGTCCGAAGTGGACAGCGCGATCGTGATCCACAACGCTTCCAGCCAGTTCGCCGATGGCGGCGAGTTCGGGCTGGGCGCGGAAATCGGCATCGCGACCGGGCGGCTGCACGCGCGCGGGCCGGTCGCGCTTGAAGGGCTCACCACCTACAAGTGGCTGGTGCGCGGTTCGGGCCAGACCCGGCCCTGATCGCCGCATCCCCCTTCGACAAGCACGCGGCCGGTCGCTAGTTTGGCCGCAAACCCGAAGGCAGAGGATTCTTCCATGCGTACCAACCGTTTCGGCAATACCGGCCTGATCGTTTCCGAGCTGTGCCTCGGCACGATGACGTTCGGCGAATCGCAGGGCCGGTTCGGCCCGATCGCGGGGCTGGATCTGGCGGCGTCAACCGCGCTGGTGCGGCAGGCGATCGACGCTGGGATCAACTTCATCGATACGGCCAACGTCTATTCGGAAGGCCGGTCCGAAGAGATCCTGGGCCAGGCGCTGCGCGATCTGGGCGTGAAGCGGACCGACGTGGTCGTCGCCACCAAGGCCATGGGCACGATGGGGCCGGGGGCGAACGAGGCCGGCGCCTCGCGCTTCCACCTGCTGCACGAGATCGACGCCAGCCTCGCCCGGCTGGGCATGGACCATGTCGATCTCTACCAGATCCACGGCTGGGATGCGCTGACCCCGATCGAGGAAACCCTGCGCGCGCTGGAGGACATCGTACGCAGCGGCCGCGCGCGCTATATCGGCGTCAGCAACTGGGCGGCCTGGCAGATCATGAAGGCGCTGGGCATTTCGGAACGGCTGGGCATCGCCTCGTTTGCCTCGCTCCAGGCCTATTACACCGTCGCCGGCCGCGATCTGGAGCGCGAGATCGTGCCCCTGCTGCAAAGCGAGGGGCTGGGCCTGATGGTGTGGAGCCCGCTGGCCGGGGGGCTGCTTTCGGGCAAATACACCCGCGCCACCGACGGCGGCAACAGCGGCCCCAACCAGGGCGAAGGCCGCCGCGCGGTGTTCGATTTCCCGCCGGTGGAACTCGATCGCGCCTACGACCTGATCGAGGCTATGCAGGAGATCGCTGCGGGCAAGATGGTTTCGGGCAAGCCGGCCACGGTCGCGCAAGTGGCGCTCGCCTGGCTGCTCTATCAGCCGGTGGTGACGACGGTGATCGTCGGCGCCAAGCGCGCCGACCAGCTGGCCGACAACATCGCCGCCTGCGAGGTGGAACTGACGGCGGACGAGCTTTCCCGGCTCGATGCCCTCTCGGCCCTGCCGCGCGAATATCCCGGCTGGATGTTCGCCATGCAGGGCGCCTATCGCGCCAAGGCGGCTTCGCCCCGACGCGTGGCGCGCTAGGCGGGGTGGCGGAGCCTTCATCCTGACCGGTCCGATTCCTTCCCCCCGCGTCGGCCTGCCCCGAATCGGCCTGCCCCGCGTCGGTCTTCTGGGCGGCAGCTTCAACCCGGCCCATGGCGGCCACCGCCGCATCAGCCTGTTCGCGCGCGAGGCGCTGGGGCTGGACGAGGTGTGGTGGCTGGTATCGCCGGGCAACGTGCTGAAGCCGGTGAAGGGCATGGCCCCGCTGCCGGCGCGCTATTGTTCGGCGCGGGCGGCGGCCCGCCGCGCGCCGATCCGCGTGACCGCGATCGAGGCGCGGCTGGGCACGCGCTACACCGTCGATACGCTGGCGGCGCTGCACCGGCGCTACCCGAAAAAGCGCTTCGTCTGGCTGATGGGGGCCGACAATCTGGCGCAGTTCCACCGCTGGAAGGACTGGCGGCGCATCGCGCGGGAGACGCCGATTGCGGTTATCGCGCGTCCGGGTTATGATGCGCGTGCCTTGGCGAGCCCCGCCATGGCCTGGTTGCGCCGCTGGCGCCGGCGGCCCGGACAGTTGATTGACGGCGCAAAGCGGAGCGCCCCGGCGCTGACGATCCTGCGTTTCGATCCCGATCCCCGTTCGGCCACGGCCATTCGTGCCGCCGATCCGGAATGGTTTCGCCGCTTCGTCGATGCGGAGCCGTTCGATGCCCTCACGCATCGGCCGGTCGTTCCGCAAACCGGCCCATCCACCGGCAACACGCGCTTCGGCGGGGCAGGAAAGCCCTGAGCCGCGGCGCACTTCCCTTGCGGTCGGTTGCCGGGATTCCGGCGTCCCGGCCCGTTTCGGGGGCCGGGCGATTGACCGGTGCCCGCTTCCTTTTCATTGACAATCCAGCCACGGAGACCATCTCACCGCGATGACAACTGTCCAGACCATTCCGGCCCAGGCCGGGGCCGCCACGTCCACCGCCAGCTCGGGCGCCAAGGCCAAGCCAGCGTCGCTGCACGATCTCGTCCTGCAATCGCTCGACGACGATCAGGCGCAGGAGATCGTCTCGATCCCGCTCGAAGGCAAAAGCTCGATCGCCGATTACATGGTGATCGCGTCGGGCCGTTCGACGCGCCAGGTCGCTGCGATGGCCCAGAAGCTGGCCGAACGGATCAAGCAGGGCGGTTACGGCCACGCGCGGCTGGAAGGCCTGCCCGCCGCCGACTGGGTGCTGATCGATGCCGGCGACGTGGTAGTCCACCTGTTCCGCCCGGAAGTGCGCAGCTTCTACAACCTCGAACGCATGTGGGCGTTCGGAGACGCGGGCGCGGCCTAAGCACGCGCGCGCTCCCTTCCGTCAGGAGGGGGGAAGAGCGTTCCCGATCGGAAACCGGATGCTGCTGCACATCATCGCGCGCGGGAAGATCGGGCGATCGCCCGAGGCCGAGCTGGTCGACCGCTATGCCAAGCGCGTCGCCTGGGGCCTCAAGGTTACCGAGCTGCCCGATCGCGGCGGCACGATCCCGCCGCCCGCGGCCACGCCCGTCCGCACGGTCGCGCTCGACGAGCGCGGGCGCCAGCTTACCTCGACGGAGTTCGCCGGTATTCTCGGCCGCTGGCGCGACGATGGCGTGCGCGAGGCGCGCTTCCTGATCGGCGCGGCCGACGGGCACGACGCGGACGTGCGCGACAAGGCCGATCTCCTGCTCGCCTTCGGCGCGGCGACCTGGCCGCACATGCTGGCCCGCGCCATGCTGGCCGAGCAGTTGTGGCGCGCCACCAGCATTATTGCTGGCCATCCCTACCACCGCGAAGGATAAGCGCCGCGTCATGACGTCGCGCACGCTCCTTCTCGCCACCATGGCCGCGCTGGCCGGCGTGTTAGGCTGGCAGCTTGCCGTGGCGCAGCAGGCCGCGCCGTTCGACGATGCCGGGCAGGCGGGCGACGCGCTGCGCCAGGCAACCCGCGAACTGACGATGGCGCGGGCACGCGGCGAGCAGCTGGAGGCGGAAGCGCGCAAGGCCACCGAAGCGGCCGACCGCACCGCGCGCGAAACGGCGGCGGTGGCCGCGCGCATCCAGCAGTCCGAAGCCGAAATCCAGGTGGCGCAGGCGAAGATCGCGCTGATCGACCGCCAGCGTGAAGCGCTGCGGCTGCGCATCGCCGCGCGGCAGGAACCGGTGGTGCGGCTGACGGCGGCCCTGCAGCTCATGGCGCGCCGCCCGCTCGCCTTCAGCCTGATGCGCGCCGATACCCTGCGCGATACCGTCTATCTGCGCGCGGTGCTGGAAACGATGCTGCCCGAAGTGCGGCAGCGCACCGCGGGGCTGCGGCAGGAAATCGTGCGCGGCCGCGCCCTGCAGGCCAGCGCGCGGCTGGCCGCCGACCAGCTGCGCCAGGGCGAACAGGGGCTGACCGCGCGGCGCCAGCAGCTTGTCGCCATCGAAAGCCGCCAGCGCATCGAATCGCGCGCGGCGCAAGGGACGGCCAGCCGCGAGGCGGACCGCGCGCTCGCGCTGGCCGAACAGACGCGCGATCTGCGCGCGCTGATGGACCAGTTGCAGGCCGATGGTTCGCTGCGGCAGAAGCTGGCCGCGCTGCCCGGCCCGGTGCCGCGCCCCGAACGGCCGGGCGACGCGCTGATGGTGGCGGATACCGGCCCCACCCCTTCGGCTTCGGCGGCGCTTTCGTGGATTCTGCCGGTGGGCGGACGGATCGTGACCGGCTTTGGTGAACGCGGCGCGGGCGGGCTGTCTTCCGGCCTCACCTTCGCGCCGGTCGGCGGCGCGCAGGTGGTCGCGCCGGCGGCCGGGCGCGTGGCCTTCGCCGGCCCCTATCGCGGCTATGGCCGGATCGTGATCATCGAACACGATGGCGGCTGGACCTCGCTCGTCACCAATCTCGGCCGGCTTGACGTGAACGTGGGCGAAACCGTGGTGCAGGGCGCGCCGCTGGGCGCGGCCGGGCCGGGCCGCCCGACGGTGACGGTCGAACTGCGCAAGGATGGCGCTCCGATCAATCCGCTGCAGGCACTGCGCGGATGACGATCCCCGGATGACTCACCGTGTCGCGCCATCTGGCGTTCATCGCGCTGCCGCTATAGAACGCGGCCCCATGGCCCCCTTGAAGCGAAAGTCCCCGATGGCGAAGACCCCGTTCACGAAGACCGTGGCCTCCCTCTTCCGTGCCACCGCGCTCGTGTCGGCAATCGCGCTGATCCCGGTGACGACCGCCGGGCTGGCCGCCGTGGACGCCAAGACTGGCCCCGAATTCACCCGGCTGATGGCGATCTACGAACGGATCAAGGCCAATTACGTGGAGCCGGTGGACGACGACAAGCTGTTCAAGGGCGCGATCGACGGCATGCTGGCCACGCTCGATCCGCACAGCTCCTATCTCGACGCGCGCGATTTCGAGAACCTGCGCACGCAGACCGATGGCTCCTATGGCGGGCTGGGCCTGTCGGTGACGCTGGAGGACGGCGCGGTCAAGGTTATCGCGCCGATGAAGGGCACGCCGGCCGATCTCGCCGGGATCAAGGCGGGCGACTACATCACCCATCTCGACGGCAAGCTGATCTACGGCGGCTCGCTCGACGACGCGGTGGATCAGATGCGCGGCGAAGTGGGCACGCAGATCCGCCTCACCGTGTTCCGCCCCGGTCGCGATGAGCCGCTCGACCTGACCATCACGCGCCAGGTGATCGAGCTGAAGCCGGTCGAATGGAAGGTGAAGGACAACGTCGGCGTGATCTCGGTATCGAGCTTCAGCGCCAACGTCGGCACGCAGGTCGCCGCCGCCTGGCGCGATATTCGCGCCAAGACGGGCAACCGCCCGGCCGGCCTGATCCTCGATCTGCGCGGCAACCCCGGCGGGTTGCTGGACGAAGCCGTCTCGCTATCGGACCTGTTCCTCGAAAAGGGGCCGATCGTCTCGCAGCGTGGCCGCTATGCCCGCGACAACGAGGTGTACAACGCCACGCCCGGCGATATCGCCAAGGGCGTGCCGATGATCGTGCTGATCGATCAGGGGTCGGCCTCCGCTTCGGAAATCGTCGCCGGCGCGATGCAGGACCAGCACCGCGCGGCGATCATGGGCGAGCGCAGCTTCGGCAAGGGCAGCGTGCAAACGCTGATCCCGCTGACGCGCGACACCGCGCTCAAGCTGACGACGGCGCGCTACTACACCCCGTCGGGCCGTTCGGTGCAGGAAGGCGGCATCGATCCCGACGTGCGCGTGCCGCAGATTTCCGATCCCGACATGCGCAAGCGCGCGCTGCGGTCCTATCGCGAAAGCGACCTGCGCGGACACCTGATCAACGAGCTGAAGGACGACAAGGATCTCGAGACCGACAAGGGCGAGGATCCGCGCTTCAAGATGACGGCCGAGGAACTGAAGGCCAAGGGCATCGACGACTTCCAGCTCTATTACGCGGTGCAGACGCTAGGGCGGACCGCGCAGCAGGCGCTGCCCCTCCGGGCATCGGCGGGAAAGCGCTGACACGATGACGCCGGTCCAGTCCCGCAACGCCGCCTATACCCTGGCGCTGCTGATCCCCGCCGCGCTGATGGGCGGGGCGTTGATCGCGCAGCTCGGGTTCGGCCTGCCCCCCTGCGAGATGTGCTGGTGGCAGCGCTATCCGCATATCGCCGCGATCGTCATGGCGCTGATCGCGCAAATGCAGCGCCGCACCGGCGGGGGCGACATGCTGGTCATGCTGGCTGCCGTCGCGATCGGCATCAGCGGGCTGATCGGCGCGTTCCACGCCGGCGTCGAATACGGCTGGTGGGAAGGCATCACCACGTGTTCCTCGCACAAGCTGGGCAACGATCCGCTGGCGGCGATCATGTCGGCGCCGGTGATCCGCTGCGATGTCGCGCCGTGGACGCTGTTCGGCGTGAGCCTGGCGGGCTACAACTTCCTCATTTCCATGGCCGGCGCGATCACGGTGTTCAGACTGCTGGGCCGCGCTCGCCGTTCCGCCGGAGGATTGCAGCCATGAGTGAACGGTTTGCCTCAATGATCCGCGTCGATCAGGCCGGCGAATATGGCGCCGTGCGCATCTATGCCGGGCAGATGGCGGTGATGGGCGATCGCGCGCCGCATTCGGCCGAAGTCGCGGCGATGGCGGCGCAGGAAGCCGATCATCGCAAGCGGTTCGACGCGCTGCTGGCACAGCGCGGCGTGCGGCCGACGGCGCTGCAGCCGGTATGGTCGGTCGCCGGGTTCGCGCTGGGCGCGGCAACCGCGCTGATCGGGCCGGAAGCGGCTATGGCCTGCACCGCCGCCATCGAAACCGAGATCGACCGCCACTATACCGAACAGCTCGACGAACTGGGCGACGACGACCCGGAGCTGGCCGCGATGGTGCGCGAATTCCGCGACGACGAGCGCGAGCACCGCGATGCCGCGATCGCTGCCGGGGCCGAGCGCGCGCCGGGCTATCCGGTGCTGTTCCACGCCATCCGCTTCGGCTGCCGTGCGGCGATCGCGCTTTCGAAGCGGATCTGAGGGGCGAAACGGATCTGACGTATCTGATTGATTCAGGTCAGCGACGGGGCTTCATCTACCATTCAAGAGGGTGCGGCCCTATATCGGCACCAGACCCAGCTGGAGAGTCACGATGACGCGCTTCTTACCCCGGATCACCGCCCTGGCGCTGATCGCCACCGCCGGCATCGCGGCATCGCAGCCCGTCCTGGCGCAGGACGCGACATCGGGCGAGAAGGTCAACCAGCTGATCATCTATGGCGACGATCCCTGCCCGGCCTCCAACGCGGGCGAAATCACGGTCTGCGCGCGCAAGGACGAATCCGAACGCTTCCGCATTCCCGCGCCCTTGCGTGACAATCCCAACGCTGCGGCCAACCAGGGCTGGACAGAGCGTGTCCGGGCCTATGAAACGGTGGGCGCGGCCGGCGTGAACTCCTGCTCCCCGGTCGGATCGGGCGGGGCATCGGGCTGCGTCTCGCGCCTGATCAACGCCGCCTATGCCGAGAAGAAGCAATCGAGCGACGTGCAGTTCGGCCGGCTGATCGAGGAGGAGCGCGCCAAGCGCCTGCAGACGATCGACGCCGATACCGCCGCCGAACAGGCGCGGGTGGAAGTGCTGGAAAAGCAGTACGAGGAAAAGCTGGCCAAGGAACGCGCGGCCGAGGATGCCGCCGGCGCGGCGACACCGCCGCCGGCCATCACCCCGTCGCATCCCTGACGGGCAGCCCCTCCTCCCGCTAACGAACGGAAGGGCGTCTCGTCATCAGCCCAGTGCGATGTCGGGCGCGTCTTCCTGCTTCATGCCGACCGTGTGGTAGCCCGCGTCGACATGGTGGACTTCGCCGGTCACGCCCGAGGACAGGTCCGACAGGAAATAGAGCCCCGCCCCGCCGACGTCCTCGATCGTCACGTTCCGCCGCAGCGGCGAGTTCAGCTCGTTCCACTTGAGGATATAGCGGAAATCGCCGATTCCGCTGGCCGCCAGCGTCTTGATCGGACCGGCCGAGATCGCGTTGACGCGCACGCCCTGCGGCCCGCAATCGTTGGCGAGGTACTGCACGCTGGTTTCCAGCGCCGCCTTGGCCACGCCCATCACGTTGTAGTGCGGCACGACCTTTTCGGCGCCGTAATAGGTCAGCGTGAGGATCGATCCGCCTTCGGGCATCATCGCGATGGCGCGCTTGGTCACGGCGACGAGGCTGTAGGCCGAGATGTTCATCGTCGTCAGGAAATTGTTGAGCGAGGTATCATAATACCGACCGCGCAACTCGTTCTTGTCCGAAAAGCCGATGGCGTGGACCACGAAATCGATCGTCGGCCACCGCGCCTTCAGCGTTTCGAACGCGGCATCGAGCGCCGCCATGTCCGATACGTCGCATTCGATCAGGAAATCGCTGTCCAGGCTCGCCGCCAGCGGGCGAACGCGCTTTTCCAGCGCTTCGCCGGGGTAGGAGAAGGCCAGTTCGGCACCTTGTTCACGCAGCTTGCGGGCGATCCCCCACGCCAGCGACTTGTCATTGGCAAGGCCCATGATCAGGCCCCGCTTTCCTTCCATCAGTCCGGTCATGCGCCCTCTTGCTCGATGCTCATCCGGCGCGCCCTGCGCGCGCGATCGTCAGCCTGCCCCACCACATCGCGCTCTTCGGGCGTTTCCGCGAGCGCAGCGTTGAGTTCGGCTCCTACCACCATCCCTAAGCCGACAAGCCAGAAAAAGAAAAGCGCGATCATCACGCCGGCAAGGCTTCCGTACGTTAGGTTGTAAGTGAAGAAATGGCGCAACACTCCCGGCAGCGCACCGGTGACCGCCAGCCACCACAGGCTGACGAGCAGCGCGCCGGGCCATTTGGGATAGCGCCGGCCCCGGTAAGCGCCGGGGGTCAGCGAGATGAACAGCAGCCACAGCGCCAGGAAGAAGATCACCGCCGGCACGAAGCGCGACAGCGACAGGCTGGCGATCCATCCGCTGAACTGCGGCATCCACGCCTCGATCGCCTGTTGCGCGGTGCCGATCGCCACTTGCGCGGCGATGGAGAGCAGGATCAGGATCACCGAGGCCACGATCAGTCCGGTGGACGCCAGGCGATAGCGCCAGAAGGCGTGCTCCCAGCGCGTGCCATAGGCGCGGCGCAGGATGTCGCGGATCGTTTCGACAAGGCTGCCCACCGTCCAAAGGCCGATCAGCCCGCCTACCCACAGCAGCCAGCCGGTGCGCATCTCCACCACGCTGCGCGCCACCGGATCGAGCGCTTCGGCCACCACCGGCGGCATCGCGATCAGCACGGTGTTGATCGCGGCGGCGCGCTGGCTGGCCTCGCCCAGCGCGGAAAAGATCGCCGCGCCGGTGATGAAGAACGGGAACAGTGCGATCAGCACCATGTAGGCGAAGTTGCCGGCGTGGATGAACCCGTCGTGATAGACGCCGGTCCACACCCGGCGGATCACTTCCAGCGCCCGCGCGTGGCGGGCGGGCGGCACGGGCGCCACAAAACCCTGCGCATCCGGGGGGAGCCGCAGGGCGGCGCGACGGCGGGCTTCGGGCGAAAGGTCGGGAACATCGATCAGCGGCGCGATCGGTGGTCCGGCCGGCGAGGATGCAGCCCGTTCCGTTCCGTCATCGCCCGGCCCGGGCGAAAGGCCGGATACGGGAGTCATGCCGTCTTAAACGCCCAGCTTACCGCGCGGGTTCCGGGTGTCCTGCCATCCTGCGAGCCGGGTCTGGAGATCGGCGCCCAGTTCGCTGTCGGCGGGCGGGAGGTCGATCTGCAGCGTCACCAGCTGATCGCCGCGCGTGCCGTCCTTGCGGGTAAAGCCCCTGCCCTTCAGCCGCAGCGTGCGTCCGCTGCTGCTGCCGGGCGCGACGGTGAGCATCACCGGGCCATCCACGGTCGGCACCTTCACCTTGCTGCCGTTGACCGCCTCGTCGAGCGTTACCGGCAGGTCGAGCCGGATGTTGTCACCATCGCGTTCGTAAAACGGGTGGCTGCCCACCTCGATCGTCACGATCGCGTCGCCGGCGCCACCGGGGCCTTGTTCGCCCTTGCCGGGAAGGCGCACCTGCTGGCCGCTTTCCACGCCCGCGGGCAGCTTGAGGTCGATGGTCTTGCCGTCCGACAGGGTGATGCGCTGGCTGGCCCGGCTGGCGGCGTCGGTGAAGGAAACCTGCAGCCGATAGCCGACATTCGCGCCCTTGGGCGGCGGGCCACGCCGCGCGCCGCCGAAGCCGCCGAAACCGCCACCGCCGCCGGGCTGACCGCCGCGCCCGCCGAACAGGCCCTCGAAAATGTCGCCGATGTCGATGCCCTCGGCACCGGCGCCCTCGAAGCCGCCCGAATGGCGATAGCCGTGCTGCGCTCCGCCAAAGCCGCCGCCCGCGCCGCCGAAGCCGAAGGGGCTTGTGGGATTGCCCTCGGCGTCGATCTCGCCCCGGTCGAACTGGGCACGCTTGTCCTTGTCGGACAGGAGGTCATAGGCCTGCGTCACCTCGGCAAACCGTTCGGCCGCCTTGGGATTGTCCTTGTTCCGGTCCGGATGGAGTTCCTTGGCAAGCTTGCGGTACGCGGATTTCACGTCCTTTTCGCTCGCGCTGCGGTTTACGCCAAGAATGGAATAGGGGTCTGCCATGGTTCCCTAGCTAGGTGCCGAAACGCCGCGCCGCAAGCGGCGCTTTCCTACTGCACGGGGGTAGGATAGGCGATGCCCATGAACCTTGATCCTCGTCATGGCTATCTCGCGCTTTGCCGGCCACACGACAGCCTGTCCGCGGCGGGCGGCCGTTTGCCTCTGAACCGTGTCAACTTTGTCAACTTCGTCAGGAAAATGCCGTGAAACCTGAACAAGCGCGCGATGCCATCCCCCATGCCGATCCGTTCGCCATCTTCGAGGAATGGTTCGCGCAGGCGCGGGCCAGTGAACCCAACGATCCCAACGCCATGGCGCTCGCCACCGCGACGCCGCAGGGCGTGCCGTCGGTGCGGATGGTGCTGCTGAAAGGGCATGGGCCGGATAGCTTCGTGTTCTACACCAACTTCCACAGCCGCAAGGGCGGCGAGCTGGCGGCGAACCCGCACGTCGCGTTGCTGTTCCACTGGAAATCGCTGCGCCGGCAGATTCGCGTCGAAGGCACCATCACCGAAGTGACGGCGGCCGAGGCGGACGCCTATTTCGCCAGCCGGCATCCCGAATCGCGGCTGGGTTCGGCCGCCTCGGACCAGTCGCGCCCGCTGGATTCGCGGCAGACCTACCTTGACCGGGTGGACGCCCTGCGCGCGCAATACCCGGACGGAGAGGTCACGCGGCCGGCGCACTGGTCCGGCTATCGCGTGAAACCGGCCGCCATCGAGTTCTGGCAGGACCGCGACCATCGCCTGCACGAACGCCGCCGCTTCGTGACCGATGGCGCCGGCGGCTGGACCAGCACGCTGCTTTACCCGTAAAGCGAATGGCATGAGCGCGATCCCCTCCGATCTCAACCGGCGCGCGGCGATGGCTAGCATGGCCGTGGCGACGCTGCTGGCCGGCCTGAAGCTGTGGGCGGTGATCTCCACGCATTCGACCGCGATGCTGGGAAGCCTGGCCGATACCGGGCTGGACCTGGTGGCCAGCGCCGCCACGCTGCTGGGGGTATGGGTCGCGGCGCAGCCGGCCGATCACAACCACCGCTTCGGGCACGGCAAGGCCGAAGCGCTCGCGGCGATGTTCCAGGTCGTGCTGATCTCGATCTCGGCGCTGGGCCTGGCCTGGCGCGCGGTGGGGCGGTTCCTGGGCGGAGAGCGGGTGGCAGAGGCCGAATCGGGCGTGATCGTGTCGGTGGTGGCGATGGTGGCCACGGTGGCGCTGCTTGCCTATCAGCGACACGTGATCCGCCAGACCGGCAGCCTCGCGATCAGCACCGACAACGTCCACTACAAATCGGACCTGTTTCTCAACCTCGCGGTGATCGCCGCGCTCGTGCTCGATCATTACCTTGCGCTGGGCGGCGTCGACGCGGCTTTCGCGTTCGGCATCGCGCTGTGGCTGGGCTGGGGTGCGTGGGGCGCCTCGCAGGATGCGATCGAGCAGTTGATGGACCACGAATGGCCGCTCGAAAAGCGCGAGCGGTTCCTCGAGGTCGTCGCCCAGCACCCCGAATTGAAGGGCCTGCACGATCTGCGCACGCGCACCAGCGGCGATCGCGATTTCGTGCAGTTCCATGTCTGGGTCGATGGCAAGATGACCGTGACCGAGGCGCACCGCGTGATGGACGAGATCGAGGAAAAGCTGATGGAGGCCTTCCCCGGCGTGGAAGTGCTGATCCATCCCGATCCCGAAGGTCTGGTGAACGAGGCGCCGCTGGGTGCCCGGGATCTTCTCGCGCCCGGCCCGGACGGGGAAAGCCCGGCGCTGGCGGTGCAGGGCGCGCCCGCCGGGGAACCTGCTACCTGAACGTGTCGACGATGTCGGCGAGGTGGCCCGTCACCGCGCCCAGCTTGTCGTCGGGCGTCTTGCCGAGACGCACGACCACCAGCTTGCGGCTGGGTGAGACCAGCACGTACTGGCCCAGGTGGCCGATGCAGGCGAACAGGTCCTTCGGGCCGCGATCGGGGAACAGCGCGGGTCGGTCCTTGCCGCTGGGCGTGCGGTTCAGCCAGATCTGCGCGCCGTATTGCGCCTGCCGCGGCGATGGCGTGGTCATGAAATCGATCCACTGGCGCGGGATGATCTGTGCGCCGCGCACCGATCCCTTGTTGCGCAGGAACTCGCCGAACCGCATCCAGTCGCGCGCCGTGCCGTGGATCAGCGATCCGCCGATCAGCGTGCCCGCCGCGTCGAATTCCGGCAGCATCGAGCGCATTCCGGCCGGTTCGAACAGGCGCGTGCGCAAGTATTCGGCCACGGCGCGGCGGCGGTGCTCGGCATCGGGCACGGGCGCCAGCGCGCGCGCGGCGAGATCGGACAGGATCACGCTGGTCGCGGTCGAATAGCGGAAGGTCTTGCCCGGTTCGCTGTCGAGCGGCTGGTCCTCGGCATAGCGCGCCATGTCGTCGCGCCCGTCGAGGAACAGCATCCGCACCTCGTCGGATTCATAGACGGGATCGCCCGCCTCGACATGCTTGAGCCCCGATCGCATCTGCAGCAGCTGCCGCAGCGTGATCTCGCCACGCGGATCGCCGGGACGCTGCCACGCGGGGACGGGCGCCGATTCGTTGAGCCGCAGCCGCCCGTCCGAGACCAGCATCCCGATCATCACCCCGGTGATCGACTTGGCCATCGACCAGCTCACGAAGCGGGTGTTCTCGTGGTAGCCAGGGGCATAGCGTTCCGCCACGATCCGCCCGCCGCGCATGACGATCACCGCGCGGGTCTCCGCAGCCGCCTCGTCGGTGAACAGCGCGTCGACCGCGCGGGCCAGGCCTTCGCGATTCGTCCCCGGGTCTTCGACCACCGCCTTCATCGCGGCGTCCGACAGCGGCGGAGGCGGCGGTGCGGGCGCGTCTCCGGACCTGCCGCAGCCGATCAAGGCTGGCAGAAGCAGCAGGGGGAGGATATGGGACAAGCGCGGGCGGGCCATGGCGCCAGTCCTTTCCTCCAGATGGCCCGGACATGGCAACCGCAAACGCATCTTCTTCCGCAAAGTCTGACCGGAATGGATCGAACCCGGACGGCTCCCCGGCCAACGGCGCGCCACCGCGCGGGCGGCGGCGCTGGCGTCTGGTCCTGCCGGTCGTGGCGCTGCTGGTGGCCGTCTTCGCCTATTTCTGGCCGGCGCTTCACGGCTACGCGATCACCGGCGCATCCTACGGCGCGCGGGTCGGCTGTTCGTGCCGCTATGTCGGCGGGCGGACGCTCAGCGATTGCCGCAACGATTTCGAGGCGGGCATGGACATGATCACCCTGTCCGACGATCCACAGGCGCGCAGCGTCACCGCCCGCTTCCCGCTGCTGGCCCGGCAAACCGCGACATACCGTGAGGGATCGGGCTGCGTGCTCCAGCCCTGGAACGACTGATCCGGGAGCGGATCAGGCCGCGTCCTGCCAGCGGCCGGTTGCCGCGATCCAGCCGCCGCCGATCACGCGATCCCCGGCATAGAGCACCGCCGCCTGCCCCGGCGCCACGCCGTATTCCGGCTGCAGGAACCGGATGGTGGTTTCCGCGCCATCCCCGAACGGGCCTTCGAGCACCACCGGCACCGGCTTGGCCAGCGACCGCACCTTGGCGGTTAGCGGCGTATCCTGCGGCAGGGCGCCGATGCGGTTGGTCTCGATGATTCGCGCCTGGCCCACGGCAAGCATGGCTTTCGGCCCCACCAGCACGCGCCGGTGCGGCGCGTCGAGCGCGGTGACATAGAGCGGTTCGGGCTGGCCGCCGATCTCCAGCCCGCGCCGCTGGCCGACCGTATAGTGGATGATGCCGCGGTGCTGGCCGAGCACTTCGCCGGTGGCAGCATGGACGATCTCGCCCGGCGCGTCGCCTTCGGGGCGCACCGAACGCACGACGCGCGCGTAATCGCCATCGGGAACGAAGCAGATGTCCTGGCTGTCGGGCTTGGCCGCCACGCCCAGGCCCAGGTCGGTGGCGATCCGGCGCGTCTCGGTCTTGGGCAGGCCTCCCAGCGGAAAGCGCAGGAAGGCGAGCTGTTCTTCCGTGGTGCCATAGAGGAAATAGCTCTGGTCGCGCGCGGGATCGAGCGCGCGGTGCAGTTCCGGCCCGGCCGCGCCGTTCACGCGGCGCACGTAGTGCCCGGTGGCCAGGCAATCCGCGCCCAGTTCGCGCGCCATGCGCAGCAGGTCGGTGAATTTCGGCCCCATGTTGCAGCGGATGCAGGGAATCGGCGTGCGGCCGGCCAGGTAATCGTCGGCGAATCGTTCGACCACTTCCTCGCGAAAGCTCGATTCGTGGTCGAACACATAATGCGCGATGCCCAGCCGGTCGGCCACGGCACGGGCATCGCGGATGTCGTCGCCCGCGCAGCAGGCGCCCTTGCGCCCCGTGGCGGCGCCGTAATCGTAGAGTTGAAGCGTCACCCCGATCACTTCGGCGCCGCTGGCGGCGGCGAGGCCCGCTACGACCGAGCTGTCCACGCCGCCCGACATCGCCACGACGATCCGCCGCGCGCTCAATGGCTGCGGCAGATCGAAAAATGTAGCGTAATCGTAAACGGAGGAAAGACTGGCCATGCGCCGTCCCATAAGCACATTTGCGGAGGGAATGCAGGAAAAATGCGCAATTCCCGGCCTTGCCCGGCTGGTGCGCTGGACGATGGAAGCAATTAATTGCCGCCAGAATGGCTATTCCTAACTCTTGGTAAAGGCGGCCTTTACCGTCCCTTATGACTGCCCGGGCTAGAGACCCGCTCATGGAAATGGGATTCAACGATATCCGGCCACCGGGTGATTCGTGCCTCGTCGAAAGCGGGGGGCAGGGCGAACGCCTGCGTCCGCTCGGCTGGCACGAACTGTGCGCGCGTCTGGTCGCGGCGCAGGATCTGCGCAAGGCGGTGAAACAGGCGTTGCCGGGCAGCACCACGCTGCAAGGCGGCGCGAGCTTTCACGGGCTTGCCGCACGGCTCCTGACGGGCGGCGAAAATGTTGAAACTCCCGTTAACCCAACCCGTTCAACGAATGGCAAAGCGGAAGGAGGAACATTGCCGGCGAAGCAAACGCCGCCCTCCCCCCCTGTCGAGCCGAGCTGATCGACGAGTATTGCCATGATCGAGAACCAGAAAATCAGACCGGCGCAAGTTATCGGACCTCTCGGCGAACCGCTGACGGTCGATAGCCTGCCGCCTCCCAACACCAAGCGCTGGGTCGTCCGGCGCAAGGCCGAAGTCGTCGCCGCCGTCAATGGCGGGCTGCTGACGATCGACGAAGTGTGCGAACGCTATAGCCTGACGATCGAGGAATTCGCCTCGTGGCAGCGGGCGGTCGACCGTTCCGGCATGCAGGGCCTGCGCGTGACGCGCATCCAGCACTACCGCGATCTGTACGAGCGCCAGCTCAAGTACTGACGCTTTTTTACCGGTTATCCACGGGCAGCCGCTCCTGTTTTCAGGAGCGGCTGTTTCCGTTTGGGCAATGCCGGTCCCGAAACGGACCGCGCGCGCTCCGCTGCCGCGATCACGAATACCTACCCGGACGGCCACCTTCGCCCGGCCGGACCGGTCCGCAACGGCGCAATGCCTTCAAGGGCATGGATCGTTCTTCGTCGAGCCAGAATTGCCACTCGTCGTTTCGACGTCTATTGCCATGAACAAAGGTGCCAAGCTTGCGCAGAAGGCCTGCTTGCAGCCACTGCCATACACGTATAATACACCTTGGTTTGAAGGAAGGGGCAGGTCTCCCCGGCCACCGTGGAGACCGACGCGTGAAATCGATGAACTACGAAACCAGCATCAGTGCGGACATGAACGACGCCGGCCGGCAGGCGGATGCCGCCCATGCGGGTGTCGCGTCGGGTTACATGGAAGTCGGGCGGACCGGCGGCGGATGGTCGCGCGGCCGCGTGCTGCTGGTCGTGGCACTCGTCCTGCTCGCGCTGGGCGGCGCCTACTACCTCAAGCACCGCAATGCGGCAGCGACCGCAAGCGCGGAGCAGGGCGGGGCGCAGGCGCAGACGGTCACGGTCATCACGCCCGGCATGACCTCGGTGCAGGGCACCATCGTCGCCAGCGGCACGATCGCCGCGCGGCGCGAGATGCCCGTCGGCGTCGCCGGCGAAGGCGGCAAGGTGGCGAGCGTGCTGGTCGACGCCGGCGACTGGGTGCAAGCCGGGCAGGTCCTGGCGGTCATCGACCGGTCGGTGCAGGCCCAGCAGGTCGAAAGCCAGGCCGCCAACGTGGAAGTGGCCGCAGCCAACGCCCGGATCGCCCAGTCCAATCTCGATCGCGCGCTCAAGCTTGTCGACAAGGGCTTCATTTCCAAGGCCGACGTCGATCGACTGACCGCCACGCGCGATTCGGCAATGGCGCAAGTGCGCGTGGCGCAGGCCACGCTGGGGCAGTTGCGTGCCAGCACCGCGCGGCTCAACATCCTGGCGCCCGAAGCGGGCCTTGTGCTGACGCGCGGCGTGGAGCCGGGGCAGGTGGTCAGCAGCGGCAGCGGCGTGCTGTTCCGCATCGCCAAGGGTGGCGAACTGGAAATGCAGGCGCGTCTGGCCGAAGCCGACATGGCGAAGCTGTCCGTTGGCGTCAGCGCGGACGTGACCCCGGTGGGCACGGCCACGCCGTTCACCGGCCAGATCTGGCAGTTGGCGCCGACCATCGACGCGACCACGCGCGAAGGCATCGCCCGGATCGCGCTGCCGTACAACGATGCGCTGCGGCCCGGCGGTTTCGCCAGCGCGACGATTCGCAGTGGCACCGTCACCGCACCGATGCTGCCCGAATCGGCGATCCTCAACGATCAGAACGGCGCCTTCGTCTATGTCGTGAACAAGGATGACAAGGTGGAACGCCGCCCCGTGAAGGTTGGCGATGTGACGGCGGCCGGCATCGTCGTGCGCGAAGGGCTGAACGGCAGCGAACGCATCGTGCTGCGGGCGGGCGGCTTCCTCAATCCGGGCGACAAGGTGCGCCCGGTGGCGGGCGGGAAAACGGCAGCCAAGCCGGCCACCGGCCACTGATCCGGAGCCCCGCGCCATGAACTTCCGCAACATCTCGGCATGGTCCATCCGCAACCCGGTGGTCCCCATCGTCCTGTTCCTGGGGCTGACGCTGGCCGGGCTGGTTTCGTTCATGGGCATGAAAGTCCAGAACAATCCGGACATCGAGTTCCCGATGGTGATCGTCGAGATCTCGCAGCCGGGCGCGGCGCCGACCGAAATCGAGAACCAGATCACCCAGAAGGTCGAATCCAGCGTCCGCACGATCGCCGGTGTGGATACGATCACCTCGACGGCATCCGAAGGCAGCAGCCAGACGATGGTCCAGTTCAAGATCGGCACCGACATCAACGCCGCCGTCAGCGAGGTGAAGAACAAGGTCGACCAGGTGCGCGGCGAACTGCCCGATGGCATTCTGGAACCGTCGGTGTTCAAGGCGGAAACCTCGTCCGATCCGATCGCCTATTTCGCGGTTTCGGCCGACGACATGACGATCGAGCAGCTTTCGTGGTTCATCGACGATACCGTAGCCAAGCGGCTGCTGGCGCTGCCCGGCATGGCCGAAGTGGCGCGCTCGGGCGGCGTCAACCGCGAAATCGCGGTCACGCTCGATCCGATGCGGATGAAGTCGCTGGGCGTTACCGCCAACCAGATCAACGCCACGCTGCGCCAGGTCAACCTGAACGCCGCCGGCGGCAAGGCCGAAGTGGCCGGCGCGCGCCAGTCCGTGCGCGTGCTGGGCAATGCGCGGTCGGCCTTCGACCTTTCGCAGACGCAGATCGCGCTCAGCGGCGGGCGCACCGTGAAGCTGGCCGACGTGGCCGACGTGCGCGACAGCTTCAGCGAAATCACCTCCATCGCCAAGTTCAACGGCAAGCCGGTCGTCACGTTCAGTATCGCGCGCGCGCGCGGTGAATCCGACGTCAGCGTCTATGACGAAACGGTCAAGGAACTGGCCAAGCTGCAGGCGGAGCAGGGCAACAAGGTCCGCTTCCAGCAGCTGTTCAGCAGCGTGGGCTACACCAAGGACGAATACCGCACGTCGATGTCGTCGATGGTGGAAGGCGCGGTGCTGGCGGTCATCGTGGTGTTCTTCTTCCTGCGCGATTGGCGCGCGACGATAGTTTCGGCGATCGCCATCCCGCTGTCCGCCATCCCCACGTTCTGGGTGATGAGCCTGATGGGCTTCACGCTGAACACCATGTCGCTGCTGGCGCTGGGCCTGGTCGCGGGCGTGCTGGTGGACGATGCGATCGTGGAGATCGAGAACATCGTCCGGCACATCCGCATGGGCAAATCCGCTTATCAGGCCTCGATCGACGCGGCGGACGAGATCGGGCTGGCCGTGCTGGCCACGACGTTCTCGATCGTCGCGGTGTTCTTCCCGGTGGCGCTGATGCCGGGCGTTTCCGGCCAGTTCTTCAAGAACTTCGGCATGACCGTAGTGGTGGCGGTGCTGTTCAGCCTGCTGGTGGCGCGCATGATCACGCCGATGGTCGCGGCCTATTTCCTGAAAGCGCACGGCCATGCCGAACATGGTGGCGGGCCGTGGATGGACCGCTACATGAAGATCCTGACCTGGTCGCTCGATACGTCGCGCGTGCAGGCCTACCTCGCCTCGGTCCGCGCGCGGGGCATCCGTCCCGGCTTCCGCCACTGGACCATGGCGCGCCTGCGCGACCATCGCCTGTGGATGATGGGCATCGGCTTTGCCGCGCTGCTGCTGACCGGCGTGATGTTCATGGTGATCCCGCAGCAGTTCTTCCCCGATACCGACAACGATTTCAGCACGATCACCATCGATATGGTGCCCGGCACCACGATCGAGCAGACCGAACAGAAGGTGGACGAGGTGCTGGCGCTGGTGAAGGACCAGCCCGACCTGGGCGTGGCGCTGGAGCGCATCCGCGAAGGCAACGGCCGCGTGTTCCTCAACTGGAAGAAGGACCGCAAGGAAAGCAGCCTCGTCCTCGAGCGCAAGCTTACGCCGGTGCTGCAGCAGGTTTCCGACGCGCGCGTCAACTTCCAGTCGCAGAACGGTGGCGGCCCCGGCGGCGGATCGGGTCGGCCGATCAGCGTGATGCTGTCCGGCTCCGATCCCGAACTGCTGCAGAAGACCGCACAGACGCTGGTCGAACAGATGAGCGGGTTGAAGGAAGTGGTCGCGCCGCGGATCAGCGCGGACTTGCGCCGTCCCGAAATCGTGATCACGCCGCACATGGACCTTGCCGCCTCGCTGGGCGTGACCACCCAGGCGCTGAGTCAGGTGATCCGCATCGCCACGCAGGGCGAAATCGACCAGAACAGCGCCAAGTTCTCGCTGTCCGACCGGCAGGTGCCGATCCGGGTGAAGCTGCCGGTCCTGTCGCGCCGCGATCTGTCGACGTACGAGAACCTGCCAGTGCCCACCGCATCCGGCGGATCGGTGCCGCTGGCCCGCGTGGCGACGATCTCGTTCGGGTCCGGCCCCACCACGATCCAGCGCTACAACCAGAACCGCCGCGTCTTCGTTGGCGCGGACCTGCCGCCAGGCGTGGTCAAGGGCACGGCCGACAAGGCGATCAAGAACCTGCCGATCATGCGCAACCTGCCGCAGGGCGTGTCCAACGCGCCGGCGGGGGAGGACCGCTGGCAGCAGGAAATGCTGAACAACTTCTTCGTCGCGCTGGCCGCGGGCGTGCTGCTGGTGTTCTCGGTGCTGGTGCTGCTCTACCGCCGCTTCATCTCGCCGCTGGTCAACATGGGCTCGCTGTTCCTGGCGCCGCTGGGCGGGCTGCTGCTGTTGCTGGTGCTGGGGCAATCGCAATCGCTGCCGGTGTTCATCGGCATCCTGATGCTGTTCGGCATCGTCGCCAAGAACTCGATCCTGCTGATCGACTTCGCGATCGAGGAAATGGAAGCCGGCACGCCCAAGCTGGCGGCGATCCTCGAAGCCGGGCACAAGCGCGCGCAGCCGATCGTGATGACCACAGTGGCGATGGTGGCGGGCATGGTGCCCACCGCGATTTCGCTGGGCGGCGACGGCGGCTGGCGCGCGCCGATGGGCACGGTGGTGATCGGCGGGCTGACGCTGTCGACGCTGCTTACGCTGCTGATCGTGCCGGCGGGCTTCAGCCTGGCCGACGGCGTCGAGAAGCGCATCGGCCCGTGGCTGGGCCGGCGCGTGCTCACGTACGATCCGCATGATCCCCGGCACAAAACCGCCGACGGAGCGTTACCGGCCGAGTGACGGATTTCTCCGACGATCCGGCGGGGGAGGCGATGCCTCCCCGCGCCTCTTCCCGGACCCGCACGGCCGCGCGCCTGAAAGGGACACTTCTTCCCGATGATCGGGCCGATGACCGCGCACGCCGGCTGCGCCTGTTCGCGACCGGCCTGCTGCTCGTCATGGCTGTGCTGTTCTTCCTCGCCCGCCAGGCCGAACAGGGCGGCGGACCGCCCGCGTGGGGCTTCCTGCGCGCCTTTGCCGAAGCGGCGATGGTCGGCGGGCTGGCCGACTGGTTCGCGGTGACGGCGCTGTTCCGGCATCCGCTGGGGCTGCCGATTCCGCACACCGCGATCATCCCGGAAAACAAGGACCGCCTGGCCGATTCGATGGCGGCCTTCCTGCGCGAAAACTTCCTGACCCCGCAGGTGGTGGCGCGGCGGCTTGCCGGCATGAACGCGGCGGCCATGGCGGGCGGCTTCCTGGCCGATCCGCGCGGCGGAGAGGGCCGGGTGCGCGCCGGTGCCGCCAATCTGGTGGCCGATGTGCTCGAATCGCTCGATCCGGAAAAGCTGGGCGGCCTTGCCAAGGGGGCCTTGCGCGGCCAGATCGCGAAGTTCGATCTGGCACCGCTGCTGGGGCAGCTGCTGGGCGCGATGATCGCCGATGGCCGGCACATGCCGGTGATCGAGGGGCTGGCGCGCCGCGCGGCGCTGGCGCTGGAAGCGAACGAGGAGCTCGTCCGCGCCATGATCCACGATCGCGCCAACGCGATCCTGCGCTGGACCGGTCTGGACGAACGGCTGGCCAACGGGATTCTCGATGGCCTGTACAAGCTGCTGGCGGAAACCGTGGTGATGCCGGACCATCCGCTGCGCCGGAAGATCGAGGAAGGCCTGGAGCAACTCGCGCACGATCTGGTGCATGACGAGGCGATGCGGGCGCGGGTGGAGCGGATGAAGGAAGAAGTGCTGGCCAATCCCGCCTTCGCCGCCTGGCTCGATGCGGTGTGGGAGCGCGGGCGCGCCGGCCTGCTGAAAGCGGTGCGCCAGCCCGATGGCGTCCTCTCGGGCCAGTTTGGCGCCAGCCTGGGCGAGCTGGGCCGGGCGCTCCAGCACGACGCGCGGCTGCAACTGCTGGTCAACCGCTTCGCCCGGCGCACGCTGGTAGGCGTGGCAACGCGCTATGGCGGGCAGATCGTGCGGCTGGTATCGGAAACGGTGCGCCGCTGGGATGCGCGCACCGTGACCGACCGGATCGAGGGCGCGGTCGGCCGCGATCTCCAGTTCATCCGCATCAACGGCACGCTGGTGGGCGGGCTGGTCGGTGTTTCGATCCATGCCGTGGACGTGCTGCTATGAACGACGACGAACCCTTCCTGCTGACCGAACGCCTGGCCTTGTGGAAGCCGCGCGCGTCCGACCGGGCCGAACTGTTCGCGATGGTCGCGCCGCCCGAAGTCCGGCGCTTCCTGGGCGATCGTCCCACGAGCGAGGCGGACGAGTTCGCACGGCTGATCCGGAACGCCGGAAGCTGGGCGCTCTATGGCTACGGCACGTTTATCTGCCGCGACCGCGCCGACGGCCGGCTGGTGGCGCTGTGCGGCCTGTTCCATTCGTGGCGCGGCTTCGGCAAGGGGCTGGACGACGCGATCGAGGCGGGCTGGATCGTGGCGCAGCCGGATTGGGGCAAGGGCATCGCCGGCGAGGCCATGCGCGCGGCCATCGCCTGGTTCGACGCCGCGATCGGCCCGCGCCGGATCGCCTGCATGATCGAGGAAGGCAACGACGCCTCGCTCGCGCTGGCCGCCCGGCTGGGCTTCGTGCGCTATGCCGTGGAGGACATGGGCGAGGAACGCCCGCTGATCCTGCTGGAACGGCTGCCGGAAGGCGCTGCGTCCTAGGCGGCTATCTGGACACGACAACGATTGCAGGCTTTGGATATCAGAAACCCCGCTCGTCCTGAGCCTGTCGAAGGACGCGCGCGGTGCTGGCCTTGTGCGCGAAACTGCCTCAGGATCGACCGTATCGTGCGTCCTTCGACAGGCTCAGGACGAGCGGGGGCGGTCCGCTTCCATCCTATTGCCTATCGGAGCGGCCATTCCGGACACGGCGCGATTGCGGACGTTGAAAAGCGGCTGTCGAAGTTGCATGCTACGAGATGATGTTAGGAGACGTGCTCTTCTGTGTGATCATGTGGGCCGTCACCATATTCATGTTCAACCGGCTCTACGTGATAGTGCGTTACGGGGCGATCACGGTCAAAGGCGTGACCTATTCCCGGCGCGATGCTCCAATCATGTATTGGATTCAAATGGCACTCATTATCTGTGGGCTATTCATGATCGGCGGTATCGCAATTCTCGTTTCCCTCGCCGATCTAGGGGTGAGGTCTTAGGTTAGCGCGAGAATGAAAGTTTGTTGAGCGTCGAATTCCCCCGCCATTTGAAACTCTCGCTGACGCTCCCAAAAAGCTGGTTGTCAGGAGCTTATAGGAACCGAAATGGGTGATCCGGGAATAGGCTTTGCTGGACTGTTGGGGGTTGTCATGTCGGCCACTTGGGCATGGAGGGTGACGCGAGGTGTTCGGACCGGAAGAATAAGGTATGACGGCCCGTATGGATTTTCGTACATTATCTTTTCACGAACTGATAACCCTTGGAAGTTCTGGTCCACAGTTGTTTGGTATTCGGGACTCAGCGCATTAGGGTTTGTTGTGGGCGTGATGGGACTGTACATGGCTCACCATTGAAGGCTGCCAGTTCAGAAAATTGGAAAGTCCGCTCTCCCCGCCATCCACCCCCTGAACTTCCCAGACGAAACCAGACCATCAAACCGCACGTACCCCCTCCTCCCGCCTAAATCGTTGCATCTGCAACCGGAGTCCGCCAGTCTCCGCGCGGGACTGCGCTGGAGACGGGAAAAATTGGCATGAAACAGGGTTTTGCAGCGCTGGCCGCGCTTGTGCTGGCGCAGGCCGTGGCGCCGGGCGTGGCGCTGGCGGAGACGGTCTATGTCCGCGCCGGGCGGCTGGTCGATACCGAGAAGGGCGCCGTGCTGCCCGCGCGCCTGATCCGCGTCGATGACGGCCGCGTCGTTTCCGTGACGGCGGACGGGCCGGTTCCGCCGGGCGCGAACGTGGTCGACTGGTCGGCCTATACCGTGCTGCCGGGCCTGATCGACATGCACGTTCACCTTGCCGATCTGGAGCAGAGCGAGAACGTGGCCGAACCGCTGCTGCACGCGCCCATGGAGATCGCCTATATCGGCGCGCGCAACGCCCGGCGCACGCTGCTGGCGGGGTTCACCAGCGTCCATGATGTCGGCTGTTTCCGCGCATTCGCCGATGTCGAACTGCGCAACGCGATCAACCGGGGCGACGTGATCGGCCCGCGCATGAGTTCCGTCGGCGCCTATGTCACCATCCCCGGCGGCGGCGGCGAGGTGACCGGCTTCGCGCCCGACGTGAAAGTGCCCGACGACATGCGCGCGGGCGTGGTCACCGATGCCGCGAACACCGTGGAGAAGGTCAACTACCTGTTCCAGCACCGCGTGGATTCGATCAAGCTGATCGCCACCGGCGCGGTGCTGGCGCAAGGCACCGAACCCGGCCAGCAGGAACTGACCGAGGAAGAGATGCATGCCGCCGTGACCACCGCCGCCGCGCGCGGATCGTGGGTGACCGCGCACGCGCACGGCGCGGAAGGCATCAAGTCCGCCATCCGCGCGGGCGTGAAATCGATCGAGCACGCCTCGCTGATCGATGACGAGGGCATCGCGCTGGCCAAGGCGAAGGGCGTGTTCCTCGACATGGACATCTACAACGGCGATTTCATCAACGATTACGGCAAGGCCCACGGCTGGCCGGCGGACATGCTGCGCAAGAACGTGGACACCACCGACGCGCAGCGCGAAGGATTTCGCAAGGCGGTGAAGGCCGGGGTGAAGCTGACCTTCGGCACCGACGCGGGCGTCTATCCCCACGGCCTGAACGCGCGCCAGTTCAAGTACATGGTCCGCTACGGCATGACGCCGATGCAAGCTATCCAGTCCGCCACCACGGTTTCGGCGGAGCTGCTGGGCTGGTCGAAGGACGTCGGCGCGCTGTCCCCCGGCCATTTCGGCGACATGATCGCGGTGAGCGGCGATCCGCTGGCCGACATCACCGTGCTCGAAAACGTGCAGCACGTGATGAAGGGCGGCGACGTGGTGAAATGAGGCGCTGAAGCAGGCCCTGAATCAGGCGCGGCCGGACAGGTCCAGCGTCAGGCACTGGCTGAAATCGTCGATCACGTAATCGGCAAAGGCGGGGCACGGCACGAAGCCATGCTTGCGATAGAGCCCGACCGCGGGGTGGAACGGTTCGGTGCGCCCGGTTTCGAGGCTGACCCGGGCGTAACCCCGGCGCCGGGCCTCGGACAGGAGATGCACCAGCATCGCCTCGCCCACGCCGTGCCCGCGCCATTCCGGGGCGGCGCGCATCGATTTCAGTTCGCCATGATCGTCCGACAGGTGCCGCAAGGCGCAGATGCCGGCGATGGCTTCCCCGATCCACGCCGACCAGAAGGTGACGTCCGGCTGGCGCAGCGCCGTCACCGGCAGGGCGTGGACCTTGTCCGCCGGCGAATGCCGCTGCATGTCGGCCAGATGGTACGCGACCAGGGCCTGTACCTCCTCGCCCGTCAGATCGTCCTCGACGAAGCGCAATGCGGTGATGCCCTGCCGGTCCATGCCCATTCTCTTGTCCGTGACTGTTTTTCAGGGACATGCTGCCCCATCCGGTTTCATCTGCTATCGCTTCCGGCATGACCGAGACAAGCGAAAGACGCGCGGATTCCGCTCTGCGCTGGAGCATTGCGATTCACGGCGGCGCCGGATCGATGCGCCGCGAGACCATGGACGAGGCCGCGCGGGCAGCGCACGAGGCGGGGCTGTGCGCCGCGCTCGATGCCGGCCGGGCGGTGCTGGCGGCGGGTGGCACCGCGCTGGATGCGGTGGGCGCGGCGGTGGCGGTGCTGGAGGACGATCCGCTGTTCAACGCCGGGCGTGGATCGGTGTTCACCTATAACGGCATCAACGAGCTGGACGCGGCGGTGATGGACGGGACGACGCGCCAGGCCGGGGCGGTGGCGGGCGTCACCCACGTCCGCAATCCGGTGCGGCTGGCGCGCGCGGTAATGGACCACAGCCCGCACGTGCTGCTGGCGGGGGCCGGAGCCGAGGAGTTCGCGCGCGAACAGGGGATCGAACTGGTCGATCCCGACTGGTTCGCGACCGAGGAACGCTGGCGGCAGCTGCAGGAACTGAAGGCGAAGAAGCTGGGCTGGTTCGACGATGGCTTGAAGTATGGCACGGTCGGCGCCGTGGCCTGCGACCGCCACGGCCACGTGGCGGCGGCGACGTCGACCGGGGGGCTGACCGGCAAGCGCTGGAACCGCATCGGCGATTCGCCGGTGATCGGCGCGGGAACCTATGCCGACGATCGCGCGGGCGCGGTCAGTTGCACCGGATCGGGCGAACAGTTCATCCGCGCCGGCGTGGCGCACGAAATCTGCGCGCGGATGCGGCTGGCGGGCGAAAGCGCGCAAGGCGCGGCCGACGCGGTGCTGGCCGAAGTGGGCACTATGCGCGGCGTCGGCGGCGTGATCGTGGTGACCCCTGCGGGCGAAACCGTGTTCGCCTTCACCACCCCTGGCATGTTCCGCGGCCGTGCCGACCACGCGGGGCTCTACGAGACCGCGATTTTCGGGATGGCGGGCAGCAAGGATTGATTGACTCCGTTTCGGACCGGGCGCAGCTTTCGTGACGCCATGGGGCCGAGAGAATAACGGGAAGCCCGACACCACGGCATGGTCCACGCGGGGAGGGGACGCCCGCGTTTTTCATGTGTGGAGATCCTGAAATGAAAAGCGTTCGTTCTGCCGTGCTTGCCGCGGCTGCTGCTGTTGCCCTGATGGCCCCTGCGTGGGCGCGGGCCGAAGACTATCCGCTCAAACCCGCCGAATATGTCGAGGTGGCGCTGATTTCGGTCGATGACGGGCATGACCTTGAATACGCCACGCATCTCGCCAACATGTGGCGCAAGTCGCAGGACTACGCGCTCAAGCAGGGCTGGATCAGCGGCTACGAAATCCTCAGCAACGAATTCAAGCGTCCGGGCGAGGCGGACTACTACCTGCTCACGCGCTTCCCCGCGCTGCCCGATGCCGCGGAATCGACCCGCCGGCAGGAGGCCTATACCGCGTACATGCAGATGAACGAATCGCAGATGCAGGCCGCGTCGGGCGATCGCGCCAAGTACCGTCGCCAGATGGGGTCGGAACTCCTGCGCCGCTGGGTCTGGACCAAGTAGAACGTGACATCGGCGGCTTCGCAACCGGCTTGTTCCGGGCGCGAAGCCGCTGGTTACCGCACACCCGAAACCACGCTCCGCCCCAGCTTTTCGCGCAGCTGGGCGTAATAGGCCTCCAGGAACGGACGGACATCGGCCGCGTCCACCTCCCGCCCGATCTTGCCGCCGATGCGCGCGGCGACATCGCCCAGCGTTTCCGGATCATCGGCGCGCAGCACCTGCTCCAGCACGTCGAGTTGCTGTTCGCCGTAGTACGAAAGCTCGGTGGCGGTGAAGCGCCACGCCGATGACGTCGCCTGCCGGGCATCGGGCACGAACTTGTCGGCCTTGCGCTGGCCGAAGCGCATGCCCCGCTCCAGCCTTTCGCGCAATTGCGTGTAATAGGCTTCGAGGAAGGCGCGCTCGTCGCCCGATCCCGCGCTCCAGCCGATCTTGGCGCAGATCGTGGCGGCGACTTCGGCCAGCGCCTCCTCGCGCCCGTCGCGCAGCACGCGCTCCAGCACCTGCAGCTCGTATTCGCCATAGACCGCCAGTTCCGCCTCGCCAAAGCGATAGGCGGCGCCGGTGAGCGTGCTTTGCCCGCGTGCGCCGTCGCCCAGCGACATGGCCTTTTCCAGCTTGCGGCGGGGGGCATCGACCACCCAGGTGCCGGCGATGACATCGCCGCAGCGCAGGGCATCGCGGTTGAAGAAGGGAAACAGCACGAAGATCGCGACCCACACTACCCCGGCCCAGCCCGCTTCCTCGGTATCCGCGCCGCTGGACCAGGCCGAGGCGAAGAACACCAGCGGCATGAACAGCTCGATATCGCGCACCAGATTGCGCGCGATCACCGCTTCCGTGGTCAGCCGTCCACCATCGCGCGCGGCGATGCGCAGCCCGCAGATGCGCTTGCCCGGCGTGGCCCCGCGCGGCCCGAGTTCGAAGAACAGGAAATAGGCGTTGCGATAGAGGAACATCGCGATGATCCACGCGATCTCCAGCGCCTGTCGGGCATGGGCAACAGGGGTGTTCTGGTCCAGGCGGCTACCCCCGAAGCCGCCCGCCACCCATACCAGCAGGAGCGTGGTGCCTACCATCGAGCCGACGATGAACAACAGATCAAGCAGCAGCGCCGAGGCGCGCGCGGCGCGCGATCCGATCGCGAAGGACAGCGCGACGCCTTCGGGCGTCACCACCCGGCGCAGACGCTTGTCCGTCGCTGGCCCGGAACGCGGCGCCCGGCGCCCGTCTGCGGTTTTCCGTTTCCACGGCAGGCGCGCCATCACTGGCCCTCCGCAGTCACGCGGCCGCGCCGCCAGACGAAGAAATAGCCGCACCAGAACACCAGCATGAACCCGCCCAGCGCCAGCCGGGTGGAGGTGATGTCGACAAGCTGGCGCGCGAAGCCTTCGAGCAGCGCGGCGACGATCAGCATGAACACCACGCCGGCCATCACCTGCGCCGCGCGGCGGCCGGCCGCAGCCGCCGCTTCCAGCACTGTCGCGTCGCCGGGAAAGGCCATCGCGCGGCCGATGTGTATCCCCGCGCCGCCCGCCAGCAGGATCGCGAACAACTCGGTCGTGCCGTGCACCGACAGCCAGCCGATCAGGTCCAGCGTCAGCCCCTGCCCATGGTAGAGCCACAACAGCGCGCCAAGCATGGTAGTGTTGTGGACCAGCAGCATGATCGACGGCAGGCCGAAAGCGAAGCCCAGCGCAAACGCCAGGATCGAGACTTGTGCGTTATTGTTGAACAGGAAGGCGGCGAACACGCTCATCCCGTTTTCCTTCTGGTGGCCGAACAGCGTGCCGTGCAGCACTTCGCGGCTGGCGCCCGGCACGCGCTCGTCGGCGAAGTTCGCGCTTACCAGCGAGTAATACCAGTCGGGATTGGAGGAGACGAGCAGCCAACCCACCACCGTTCCCGCGATCATAGCGGCCAGCGCGATTAGCAGGTCGATCCAGATCGCCCGCACGGCCGCGCCCCAGCCGCCGCCCAGGAAGCGGCGGAACCAGCCCCACAGGGTCGTGCGCGGGCCATAGACCAGAAACCAGGCGCGCTGCGTCAGCGCTTCGAGGTAGGACAGCGTGGCGCGATCGAGCGAGGTTTCGCGCGCGATCGAAAGGCTGGAGGCGGCGGTGCGGTACAGCACCGGCAGGGCCAGTAGATCCTCGTCGGAAATGCCGCGCAGCCGCCCCTTCTCCATGCGGGTGACGATCGCTTCCAGCCGCTTCCATTCCGCCTCGCGCTCCAGCCGGAAGCGGTCGGACCGCAGCGCCGCCTCGCTGGCGGCGGCGGCCTGCTCCTCGGTCTTCGAGAACCAGCCGGTGACGCGTTGGGCCAACGTGCTCATAAGCGCCTGCTCATCCGATGCTTCCCTGCCGCTTGACCGCGAGATAGGCGTCCAGCAACCGCACCCCGATCCGGTCGTGCGGCGCTTCCACCACGCGCACGCCCAGGTGGCGCAGGCGTTGCAGCACCAGCGCGCGCTGGCGGGCGAGCGCAGTGGCGGTGACCGCCATCGCCACCGTCTGCATGTCGAGCACGGGCGCAGCGACGATCTCGGCAAGCTCGGCATCGGCCATGACCACGAACATCACGATATGGCGTTCGACCAGCCGGCCGACGTTCTCGATCATCAGTTCGGCGCTGGTGGGATCGGTGAAATCGGAAAACAGCACGATCAGCGAACGGCGCTGGAGCCGCGCGGAAAGTTGCGACAGCGCCAGCGTGAAGTTCGGTTCCTCCGCGTGGTAATCGAGCGTGGCGGCGGCGTGCTGGAGCCGGACGAAATCGCGCGAATGCGTGACGAAAGGCGTCAGCACCTGCGGCCGTGCCGCGAAGCCATAGAGCGCCACGCGATCCTGCGCCTTCAGCGCCACATAGGCGGTGGTAAGCGCGGCGGTAACGGCGCGGTCGATGCGCGGCAGCCCGGCCACCGGCTCGCACATCGTCTGCCCGCAATCGAAGGCGAACACGATCTGGTTGTTGCGTTCGACCTCGTATTCCTTGGCGAACAGCCGGGCGTGGCGGGCGGAGCTTTTCCAGTCGATCCGCCGCCGGTCCATGCCCGGTTCGTATTCGGCCAGCGCCTCGAAATCGGTGCCTTCGCCGCGAATGCGCCGGGCGATCATGCCGAACTGGGCATCGCGCAGGAAGATCTGGAGTGCGGGGCTGCGCACCGGGGCGATGTTCGGCCGCACGCGGACCAGCGCGTCGCTGTCCACGCGGACCTGGCGATGGGCAAGGCCGAGCGGGCCGGACCAGCGCAGCCAGAACCGCCCGATCGCGCCGGTTCCGCGCCGGTTGGGCGTGAGCGTGGCATCCCCGCGCCAGCCGTCGGCGCTCGCCGCCAGCGGCAGCACCAGCCGTCCGCCGGGATGCAGCCGGGGATCGACGGCCAGCGCGGCCTGCGCCCGTGCCCAGCGCGGCGCGCTGGCGAACTCCGCCTCCAGCGCGAGCGCGACGGGTTCGCCCACTTCGGCATCGCGCGGGGCGAGCAGGCGAACGGCGCGCAGCCCGCCCGCGAACAGCGCGTCGAGCAGGACCAGCAGCAGCAAGGCCCCGCCGAACGCGGGCGCGACGATCCAGGCCGCCGGCGCCAGCGCGGCGACGATCAGCGCCAGCGGCGCGGCCGCCGCCAGCAGCAGCGTGGCCCGCGCCGTGGGATAGGCGACGGGCCAGCGGCGCCAGGCCACCGCTTCGCTCAACGCGGCGCCTCGGTTCCCTGCACCAGATCGGCGACGATCGCCTCGACTTGCCGGCCCTCGATCTCGGCGGCGGGGCTGAGCAACATGCGGTGCCGCAGCACGGCGATGGCCAGCGCCTTGACGTCGTCGGGGATCACGTAATCGCGCCCGTCGAGCGCGGCACGGGCGCGGGCGGCGCCGGCCAGCAGCACGGCGGCGCGCGGGCTGGCGCCGGCCACCAGATCGGCGCTGTCGCGCGTGGCGCGCACCAGCCGCACCACGTAATCGACGATCGTGTCGGCCAGCGTTACCTGTCCGATGGCGGCGGTGGCGGCGCGCAGCACCGCCGCGTCGGCGACCGCCGTCACACCCAGATCGGCGGGCTTCGCCGACCGCGCGCCCTCGCCATAGCGGGTGACGATGCGCGCCTCTTCCTCGAACGAGGGATAGGGCACCAGCACCTTGAACAGGAACCGGTCGAGCTGCGCTTCGGGCAGGGGATAGACGCCCTGGCTCTCGATCGGGTTCTGGGTGGCGACCACCATGAACCGGTCCGACAGCGGGTGGACCTCCCCGTCCAGCGTGACGCGCCGTTCCTGCATCGCTTCGAGCAGCGCGGCCTGGGTCTTGGGCGGGGTGCGGTTGATTTCGTCGGCCAGCAGCAGCTCGTGGAAGATCGGCCCCCGCGTAAGCGTGAACTGGCTGGTCTGGAAGTTGAACAGGTTGGACCCGAGGATATCGCCCGGCATCAGGTCCGGCGTGAACTGGATGCGCCCGAAATCGAGGCCCAGCGCGGTGGCGAAGCTTTGTGCCAGAAACGTCTTGGCCGTGCCCGGCGGGCCTTCGAGAAGCACGTGACCGCCCGCGAACAGCGCGATCAGCAGGTGATCGACGATCCCGTCCTGCCCGATCACGGCCTTGGCCACTTCCCCGCGGATGGCCAGCGCCAGCGCGCGCACCTGCTCCAGCGTCATCGTCTCCTGTCCCTCGGTCACGTCAAATCCTTCTCGATCTGCTGGAGCGCGGCGGCGCGGCGCGCCACCTCGTGCGGTTTGCGCGTGGCGCGCAGCTTGTTCGCCAGTTCGGAAAACGGCGGTCCGGAAAGGCCACGCCGTTCCTGCGCGCGGTCTATCATTGCTTCGGCTTCGGCCCCGCTGTGCCCGCGCGGCAGGCCCAGCGCCGCGATAAGCCGGTCGCGCACCGCATCGGCATAAGGCCCGGTGACGAGATGGACCCGTCCGGCGCGGCGGATCAGGCCGGCGGCGTTTTCCACCAGCGCGGTCTTGCCCAGCGCGATGGCGCGGCCCTGCTGGCGGGCGGGGCCGAACCGGCAGAACGCACGCCAGCCCACCGCCACCATGGCGAGCAGCAGGCAGATCGTGGCCGCCAGGAACGGCGGCTCGAACGCCAGCGACAACAGGTTGCGGCTGGCGCCAAGGCCATTGAGCGTGAGGTCGAACGTGACCGGCTGGGTCGTTCCGTCGGCGGCGGCCAGCACCAGTTCGCGCGCCATCAGCGCGGTGCCGCGATCCGCCAGTCCCCAGTTGTCGAGCAGGTCCGGCTCGAACACGAAGATCACGGGGTAAAGCCCGTCGTCGTCTCCGCCCACGTCGTGATCGATCCCCGCGAAATCGTTGAGCGCGGGATAGTAGCCGTCATCGTCGAGGAAGGCGGCCAGGATGCTGCCGTCGCCCGAACGGACAAGCGGGATCAGCGCCTTGCCTTCGCCCGACAGCACCTGCCGATCGTCCGGCAGCCGCCCCGCGCGGCCGATTGCGCGCCAGCCCCCTGCGGGCGCATCGCGACGGCTGGTCAGGCGCACGGCGATATCGTCGTGAAACCCGTTCCATCGCGGCGCTTCGGTGCCGACAAGCTCGGTCCAGCCGCGCGGCACCTTGGCTTTGCGCTGCTGGTCGACCGGCGCGGCGACCCATTTGGGTGTGACGACCAGCGTCGGTCCGATCATGCGCCGTTCGTTGACGATCTTGGCGATATCCTCGCCCTTGGCCTCGGCCGGCGGGGTCAGCACCAGCAGCCCCACATCCCTGAGCGCGTCCTTGCGCCGCGCCCGCCGGATGTCGACGTCGTCCGCCTCCAGCATGGCGACCAGCCCGGCGAAGCCGTTCAGGCCGCGTCCGCTGGCGTGACCTCCGCCGTTGTTGGCATTGCCCCCGCCATTGCCGAGAAACCATAACAGCGCGACGAAGGCGATCGCGCCGACGGCGACGAGCCCCAGCACCGTGCGCGGGCGGAAGGGGGATTCGTTCATCCCTGCGCGCTTTTCAGATCAGCCAGGGCGAAGCGGGCATAGGCCTCGCGCGCGCGGCTCCAGTCCTCGGCGTTCAGCCCGCGCGAGGCGAACAGGCTGCGCTCCACTTCGCGCGCGATCACGCCGAACGCCTGCTTGGCCGCCCCGGGCAGCGCCGCGATCGCGCCGATCTCGCGCGAAGTGGTGGAGGGCGCCAGCCATTCCGGGCGCGCGGCGGCGATATGGTGAACGCTGCGCTGGAGCAGGAGGTGCGCCGCTTCGCCATAGCGGCCTTCGGCGGCCAGCCGGTCGGCCTCTTCCAGCAGGGCGATGGCGGCGGCGCGGTCGGGCGTCCATTCGGTTTCGGCCGCCGCTTCGCGCGGGCGCCGGTCCCGCCACAGGGGCCACAGCAGGCTCCACGCGATCCACAGTGCGCCGGCCCCGATCAACACCAGCAGAACCGTCTCGAACACACCGAAGCCGAGGCCCAACCACCGCTCCAGCCACTGGCTGAGCGGCTTGAGCAGTTCGGCGAGGAACCGCGCGATGGCCTCCAGCCAGGCTGGCGGCTGCGGCGGGACGACATGCTCCGGCGGGACCGGGGCGAACTGGATATCCTTGATATCGCGCATCGCGCGCCAGGCGTGTTCCCCCGCCTGTGCGCCCGCTTCCGCGCCTTGCTGTCCAGCGATTGGCCCCACCTTGGCAGTCACGAGGCCAGTGGTCGCACGCTCTTCCCGGAGCGGCAAGGGGGGATGGCACCGAAGCCGATGCGACGATGCCCGCGTGAAGCCGCCGTTCCGCTCAGCCGCGCTGGCGCTGCAAGGGATAGGTGCCGAGCATCCGGACGTGCTTGGCGAAGAAGCCCAGTTCCTCCAGTGCCCGGTCCACGGCGGGATCGCCGGGCGTTCCCACGATGTCGCAGAAGAACTCCGTGGCGGCGAAGCTCGCGCCGCGCTGGTAGCTTTCCAGCTTGGTCATGTTGACGCCGTTGGTCGCGAAGCCGCCCAGCGCCTTGTAGAGCGCGGCGGGGATGTTGCGCACCTCGAACACGAAGGTGGTGATCGCCGGGCCGGCAATACGCGCGGGATCGATCGGCTCGCGCGCCAGCACCACGAAGCGCGTGGTGTTGTCGTGCGCGTCCTCGACGTTGTCCTCGATCACCTTCAGGCCATAAAGTTCGGCGGCGATGCGCGGCGCGATGGCGGCCACGGACGGATCGCCGAGTTCGGCGACATAGGCCGCGGCGCCGGCGGTATCGGCATAGGACAGCGGCACGATGCCCCGCGCGCGCAGGAAATGGCGCGACTGGCCCAGCGCCTGCGGGTGGCTGTAGGCGCCGGTGAACGGGCCATCGCCGGTGGCCATCAGCGCCGCGTGGATCGGCAGGAAGTATTCGCCCACGATCGACAACCCGCTTTCGGGCAGCAGGAAGTGGATGTCGGCGACGCGGCCGTGCTGCGAATTCTCGATCGGGATGATCGCCCGGCCGGCGCGTCCGTCCTTCACCGCATCGAGCGCGTCCTCGAACGAAAAGCACGGCAGCGGCAGGCAGCCGGGCAGCGCGTCCATCGCCGCGCGGTGCGAATTGGCGCCCGGCGCGCCCTGAAACGCCACGGCGCGCGCGGGTTCGCGGGCGGCGGCGGCGGCCATCGATTCGACCAGGGCGAGCGCGGGAGCGGGGTAGCTTTGCATGATGCGCCGGCGATTAGGCCGCGACCGGCCACGCGGCAACCCACAATTCGGCCATCGCCGGGGCACGAATCCCCCGCGAACCGGGGGCGATCGGGCATCGTTGTTCGCATTCTTTGCGGCGTCATCGGCGCAATCGCTCTTGCGTGCGCGCGGAGGCCTGACTAGAGCGGCCAAAATTGCGCTGGGGGCCGGCAATGGGGTCGGCGGGCGCCAAGTGGGGCAGGGAATGGACGACCGTTTCAATACCATCGCCGGTTGGACCTTGTTCGGCGGGATCGTGGCACTGGGGCTTTCCAGCCTTTCCAGCCACTATTTCATGGCTGACAAGCACCATGCCCCCGAAAAGGCGGGTTACGCCATCGAAGGCGTGGAAGCCGAAGGCGGCGCCGGCGCGGCGGCGCTCGAACCGATCGCCAACCGTCTGGCCAAGGCGGATGCCGCCAAGGGCGAGGCGATCTTCGCCAAGTGCAAGGCCTGCCACACCATCGATCAGGGCGCGGCCAACGGCATCGGCCCGAATCTCTATGAAATCGTGGGCGATGCCATGGCATCGGGCCGTGGCGGCTTCGCCTTCTCCGATGCGCTCAAGGCCAAGGGCGGCAAGTGGGATTTCGCCAGCCTCGACGAATGGCTCACCAACCCCAAGAAGTTCGCGGACGGCACCAAGATGACCTTCGCCGGCATCGCCAATCCGCAGGACCGCGCCGACGTGATCCTCTATCTCAACACCAAGGGCTCCAACCTGCCGCTGCCCGCGCCTGAGGCGGTTCCGGCCGCCGGCGCCGCGCCGGCCGCCGCAGCCGTGGTGGGCGATGCCGCCAAGGGCGAGAAGATTTTCGCCAAGTGCAAGGCCTGCCACACCATCGACCAGGGCGGCGCCAACGGCATCGGCCCCAACCTGTTCGGCATTGCCGGCGAGAAGGTCGCTGGCGACCGTGGCGGCTTCGCTTTCTCCGACGCGCTCAAGGCCAAGGGTGGCAACTGGGACGACGCGACGCTCGACGCCTGGCTGTCTGGCCCGGCCAAGTTCGCCGCCGGCACCAAGATGACCTTCGCCGGCCTGCCCAGTGCGCAGGACCGGGCCGACGTGATCGCCTATCTCAAGACCAAGAAGTAAGCCGCCTTTCCGCAAGGCAGCCTGCAAAAAGGGGCATCCGGCCGGTCCGGATGCCCCTTTTTCGTGGCCTTTGCGGGCAGGCGACACCCATACTTGCAAATTATGCAACCCAGCCCTCGTCCTTCGCACTTGCGAAAGAACCGGTCCGACGGCACATAGGACGGGCCTTTCAGGCATCCTCTCCCAAACTTCCAAAGGCCGGCTCTGCCGGCCTTTTTTTTGGCGTTTATGCTTTCTGCAAACTCACCATCGTCATTGCGAGGAGACGCAGTCGACGAAGCAATCCAGAGTCACGCTCAAGCCGCTCTGGATTGCTTCGCTACGCTCGCAATGACGAACGCCCAGGGTAAGAGTTTGCAAGCGACATAATCGGCTTTTTTTGGCCGGCCTTTTTTTGGTCTGCGCCCTTTCCCGGTTCTTTTTCGGGGCGAAACGGCACGGGAGGTTTGCAACGCCCGGCCCACCGATTTAATCATTCGATTAAACGCGACCCGCGCCACGGAGAGGTGCCGATGAAACCCGTGCTCTATCACTGCGCCGATGCGCGCTCGTTCCGCGTGCTGTGGATGCTGGAGGAGCTGGAACTGGACTACGAGCTGAAGCTTCTGCCGTTTCCGCCGCGCCTGCTGGAGCCGGGATTTCTCGAGATCAACCCGCTGGGGACGATCCCGTTCTACCAGGAGGGCGCTGTGCGGATGACCGAATCGCCGGCGATCGTGCAGTATCTGGCCGCGCGCCACGGCGGCGGACGGCTGGAGATCGGCCGCGACGAGCCCGGCTTCGGCGATTATCTCAACGCGCTGTCCTACGGCGAGGCGACGCTGACCTTCCCGCAAACGCTGGTGCTGCGCTATTCGCGGCTGGAGCCGGCCGAACGGCGGGTGCCGCAAGTGGCGGAGGACTATGCCCGCTGGTACCGGGCGCGGCTGCGCGGGCTGGCGGCGCTGCTCGAACAGCGTGACTATGTGGCGGGAGGCCGGTTCACCGCCGCCGACATTTCGGTGGGCTATGCGCTCCTGCTGGCACGCACGCTGCGGCTCGACCGCGATTATCCGCCGCAGATCGCCGCGTACTGGGAGCGGCTGGAACAGCGCGACGGCTATCGCCGCGCACGGGCAGCACAAGGCACCGATGGAGATTTCGCGGCATGACCACCCTGCTTGAAAACATTCGCGTGATCGACCTGACCACGGTGGTGTTCGGCCCCTATGCCACGCAGATGCTGGCGGACATGGGCGCGGACGTGATCAAGGTCGAACCGCCCGAAGGTGATCAGATGCGGCAGGCGGGGCGGCCGAAGCAGGGGCGCGGCATGGGGCCGGTGCACATGACGCTGAACCGGGGCAAGCGCTCGATCGCGCTCGACCTGAAGCAGCCGGCCGATGCGGAGGTCATGCGCGGCCTGCTCGCCGATGCCGATGTGTTCGTTCACAACGTGCGCGGTGCCGGCATCGCCCGCCTGGGGTTCGACTACGAATCGGTCAGGGCCATCCGCCCCGACATCATCTATGTCCATTGCGTGGGCTTCGGATCGGACGGCCCCTATGCCGGCCTGCAGGCCTATGACGACGTGATCCAGGCCGCGACCGGCACCACCACGCTGCTGCCGCGCGCCGATGGCGATGCCCGGCCCCGTTTCGTGCCCTCGCTGATCGCCGACAAGGTTTCGGGCCTCTATGGCACCCAGGCCGTGCTGGCGGCGCTGTTCCACCGCCAGCGCACCGGCGAGGGGCAGCTGGTCGAAGTGCCGATGTTCGAATGCTTCGCGCAGTTCATGCTGCAGGAGCACCTCTATGGCGAGGTCCATGACGATCCGGTGCAACCCGCCGGCTATCCGCGCCAGGTCGATCCCCATCGCCAGCCCTTTCCCACGCGCGACGGCTGGGTCAGCATCGTCCCCTATACCGCGCACACGATCGCCCGCGTGTTCGAGGTTCTGGAAGCGACCGAGGTGTTCGACGACCCGCGCTTCGCCACCGATCTCGATCGGCTGCGCAATGTCAGCCTGCTTTATGCCGAGATCGCCCGGCGCACGCCCGCCCGCACCAGCGCGGAATGGGTCCGGATCCTGAACGCGGCGGGCGTTCCCTGCATGGAAGTGCGCGATCTGCAGGATATCCGCCGCGATCCGCACCTGGCCGCGGTGGATTTCTTCCACCATCGCGACCATCCGACCGAAGGCGGCTATGTGGAAATGCGCCTGCCCATCCGTTTCGCCGCCATGCCGGCACGAGACCTCGCGCATCCGCCCGCCATCGACGAACACGGCCCCGCCCTGCGCGCCGAAGCGCAACGCCGCCACAAGCGCTGATCACGCGCCGGGGCGGGCTATCTGACGGGGCTGGTTCGGGGGCGGGGTGCGGCAACGGCGCACCAAACGAGCAACGCCGCAATCGCGCTAGCCATTGCACAAAGCTATGATTTCATAGGGGGAGTTTGGATGCCCGACGAGGATTCGAACCTCGATTGACGGAGTCAGAGTCCGTAGTCTTACCATTAGACGATCGGGCAATGGAGCGGCGCACTTAGAGGGGGGCTGGCGGCAAGTCAAGCGGCCTTGCGCGCCGTTCCGCGCGATGCGGGCGCGGCGGTCTTGCCGGGCGTCCCTCGTGCCGTTACCATGGCCGTCAAGTACCCGCCACGCATCACGCAGGCGGGAAAACATAAGCGAATTGAAACATGGCGGAGATCAATCCGCCGGCCCCGGGGCAGGGGGCGCGTTCCGGCAGCAAGAAGCGGCAACGACCTCCGCCGCACGCTCTGGCCGGTTCCTCGTCTCCGCAACCGAAAGCCGCCGGCGTTCCACAGGGTGCCTTGCGCCCGCCCGAGACACCAGCCTTGCCGGAGGAATCGGCGCAGCAGGCGCGGCCGCTGTGGAACCGGCCCATGCCCTTTCACCGCCAGGCCTATGCGGCGATCGACCTCGGCACCAACAATTGCCGGTTGCTGATCGCGCGGCCATCGGGCGATCATTTCGTGGTGATCGACGCGTTCAGCCGCGTGGTGCGGCTGGGCGAAGGGCTGGCGCAGTCCGGCCGCCTTTCCGACGCGGCGATGGACCGCGCGCTGGGGGCGCTGCACATCTGCGCCGAAAAGCTGCGCAAGCGCAATGTTCACCTGGCCCGCTCGGTGGCGACCGAGGCGTGCCGGCGCGCCACCAACGGCGCGGAATTCATCGAGCGCGTGCACAGCGAGACCGGCATCCGGCTGAACATCATCACCGCGCAGGAAGAGGCGCGATTGGCGGTGCTGGGCTGCCACATCCTGCTGGAACACGGCGACGGTCCGGCGATGATCTTCGACATCGGCGGCGGATCGACCGAGATGGTGCTGGTCGATACCGGCGAACCGGTGCCGCGCATCCTCGACTGGCAGAGCGTGCCCTGGGGCGTCGTTTCGCTGACCGAAAGCATCGGCCCGATTTCCGATGAGCCAGCGGCGCGCGCCGCCGCTTTCGCGGAGATGCGGCGGCGCGTGGACGAAGGCTTCGCCGCCTTTGCCGAACGCGTGGCGGGCGAGCGCAAGGCGGCGCTGGAGCGCGGCGCGATCCGCCTGCTGGGCACGAGCGGAACGGTAACCACGCTGGCCAGCCTGCACCTGAAGCTGCCGCAATATGACCGGCGCGCGGTGGACGGGCTGATCGTGCCGGTCGAATCGATGCGCGGGATCAGCCGCCGGCTGTCCTCGCTCAGCCCCACCGAGCGCATCGCGGTGCCGTGCATCGGGCGCGAGCGCTCCGACCTGGTGGTCGCCGGCTGCGCGATCCTCGAATCGATTTTCGACATCTGGCCGGCGGAGCGGCTGGGCATTGCCGATCGCGGCATCCGCGAAGGCATCCTGCGCAGCCTGATGGCGACGGGCGGCGAAGCCGAGCGCAGCCGCGAGGCGCTGCGCGCCATCCGCCGGAAAGCGGGCGCGCAAATGACCGGTGACCCGATAACAGGCGACCAGATAACAGGAGATAGGCCATGAGCCGGTCTGGACGCGATCCGGGCGAAAGGCTGCGTACGGCCAAGAAGCGCACCGCCTCTTCGGCGCGCTGGCTGTCGCGCCAGATCAACGACCCCTATGTGAAGCAGGCCAAGGCCGATGGCTATCGCAGCCGCGCCGCCTACAAGCTGGCCGAACTCGATACCAAATTCGGCCTGCTGCGGGGCGTGCGCCGCGTGGTGGACCTGGGCATCGCGCCGGGCGGGTGGAGCCAGATCGTGCGGCAGAAGGCGCCGGCGGCGAAGATCGTCGGGATCGACCTGCTGCCAACCGATCCGATCGACGGCGTGACCATCTTCCAGATGGATTTCATGGCCGACGAGGCACCGGCGGCGCTCGAAGGCGCGCTCGATGGCGAACCGGACCTGGTATTGTCGGACATGGCGGCCAACACCGTGGGGCACAAGCAGACCGACCACCTGCGCACGATGGGGCTGGTCGAGACGGCGGTCGATTTCGCCATCGCCACGCTGGCGCCGGGCGGGGCGTTCGTCGCCAAGGTCTTCGCCGGGGGCACGGACACGCAACTGCTGGGCCTGCTCAAGCGCAATTTCACCACGGTAAAGCACGCCAAGCCGCCCGCGAGCCGCAAGGATTCCTCGGAATGGTACGTGATCGCCCAAGGCTTCAAGGGCCGTGTGCGCACGGAGCCGGAGGACGAGGGCGAAACGTGAGGCCCTGACCTAACCGTCCCAGACGCGGGCGTAGAGTTCCGCCATCTCGGCCGCATCGGGCACGCGCGGGTTGTTGGCGGGCGATCCCGAGGCGATCGCCTGTTCGCACATCGTCGGGATCAGGCCCTGCCAGCGCGCGGCGTCGATGCCCCAGGCGGCTGGCCCCGGCACGCCGAGATCGCGGTTGAGCGCGCCCAGTTCCTCCAGCAGCCGCGCCACCGCGCCCTGATCGCCCTCGCGCGCGTCGGCCACGCCCATGGCGCGGGCGCATTCGGCATAGCGCGGCAGCGCGGCGGGGGCGGACCACGCCGTCACCGTGGGCAGCAGCATGGCGTTGGACAGGCCGTGCGGCACATGGAAATGCGCGCCGATCGGCCGGCTCATGCCGTGTACGAGCGCCACCGAGGCGTTGGTGAAGGCGATGCCCGCCTGCGTCGCGCCCAGCATCAGCGCCTCGCGCGCTTCGCGGTCATCGGGATCGTCGCAAGCGCGGCGCAGGTTGGGCGCGATCGCGCGCATCGCCAGCAGCGCCATGCCATCGGTGAACGGGCTGGCGCGCTTCGACACATAGGCCTCGATCGCGTGAGTCAGCGAATCGATCCCGGTATCCGCGGTCAGCCGGCGCGGCTTGGTGAAGGTCAGTTCGTAGTCAACCAGCGCCGCCACGGGCAGGTAGGCAAGGCCGGGGCACATCATCTTCTCGTCGGTCCGCTCGTCGGTGATCACGGTGACGCGCGTCGCTTCCGATCCGGTGCCGGCGGTGGTCGGGATGGCGATCACGGGCAGGCCCGGTTCGTCCTGCACGTGCGGCGCCTTGTAGTCGGCCATGGCCCCGCCGTGGCGCGCGAGCATGGCGATGGCCTTCGCGCTGTCGAGCGGGCTGCCCCCGCCGAAGCCGACCACGCAATCGTGATCGCCTTCGCGCAGGAAGGCGAGGCCGGCCTCGATCGAGGCGACGGTCGGATCGGGAACGGTCCCGTCGAAGACGCGGCTGGCGATGCCGGCAGCTTTCAGGCTGCCTTGCAGCGTTTCCACGCGGCCCTGTCCGACCAGGAAGGCATCCGTCACGATCAGCGGGCGGGACAGGCCCAGCGTGGCCAGCACATCGGGCAACTGGCGTGATGCGCCGCCGCCGATGCGCAGGATGCGGGGAAGCGCGATGCTGGCAATGCTCATGAAATCCTCTCCGCGCCGGCGGTTGGGGGAGCCGGGCTTGCGCCGGGTCTAGCCTGTGGCGCGGGGCCGGCGCAATCACACTACGTATGCATGGAAAGCCGGAAGTCCCGTCGCGCGCTTCAGCGTGGCAGGTAGCCGCGCGCCAGGTTGGTGACGAGATACTCGGCAAGGTCCGCCGGCGCGTGCTCGCCATCGGGATCGTGCCAGCGCGCGGGCCAGTTGAGCGCGCCCGCGATGGTGAAGGCCAGCAGCTTGGGATCGGTCGGCGCCAGCGAGCCGTCGGCGATCGCCTCGCCGATCAGTTCGCGCAGGGCGTTGTCGATCCGGCGCTTGAGCGCGCGGAACTGCTGCTGGCTTTCACTCGCCAGCGCCTCGTCGCCGGTGCGGATCACGCAGCGGCCGAAATCGTCCATGTTGATCTGGGCATAGCGGCGCAGGAACCATGCCAGCCGGTCCGCGCCCGTGCCCGCTTCCTGGCGCGCCTCCGCCGCCGCCTCGATGATCTGGCCCAGCCCGCGCGATACGCATTCGAGCAGCACCTGATCCTTGTTGCCAAGGTAGTGGTAGATGGTCGGCTTGGAGATGCCGAGCCGCGCCGCCACGTCATCGAGCGAGGTCTGGTGGAATCCCTTCTCGTTGAACATCCGCACCGCCGCGCGCAGTACCGCGTCGCGCTTCGCGGCGCGATCGGCCTGGCGTTGCTCGGGGGTCTGGAAAGGCGAGGAAATGGGGGTCAAGGCGGGGTCCGGTCTGTCGCCCCCCGTGTTGACAAGAAACGCGCGGGAATGCAAGTTACTCATCAGTAGATAATCAACCGGTGAGTTTCATGATTCTGACGGAAACCCAGGCCGCCGTGCGCGACATGGTGCGCGATTTCGCGCAGGAGCAGATCCGGCCGAACGCGGCGGCCTATGAAGCGGCGGGCACCTATCCGTCGGACCTGTTCGCCGCGCTGGCCGAGATGGGGTTGACCGGCATGACCGCGCCCGAAGAGGTGGGCGGGGCCGGGCTCGATTACGTGTCCTATGCCGCCGCGCTGATCGAGATCGCGGCGGCCGATGGCGCGCTTTCGACGATCCTGTCGATCCAGAACAGCCTGATCGTGTCCGCGCTGCTGCGCTATGGCACGCCGGCGCAGCAGGCGCGTTTCCTGCCGGATCTGGTGGGCGGCAAGGCGATCGGCGCCTTCGCGCTGACCGAGGCGGATGCGGGTTCCGACGCATCGGCCATCCGCACCCGCGCCCGCAAGGTGGAGGGCGGCTATGTGCTGGACGGGGCGAAGCAGTTCATCTCTTCCGGCCGCATCGCCAGCCTGGCGATCGTGTTCGCGGTGACCGATCCCGATGCCGGCAAGCGCGGCCTCTCGGCCTTCCTCGTGCCGACCGACAGTGCCGGCTACGTGGTGGACAAGGTTGAGCACAAGCTGGGCCAGCGCGCGTCCGATACCTGCGCCATCCGCTTCGACAACCTGTTCGTGCCCGATGACCTGGTGCTGGGCGAAGCCGGCGCGGGCTATGCGATCGCGCTGTCCAACCTGGAAGCGGGCCGCATCGGCATCGCCGCGCAATGCATCGGCATGGCGCAGGCGGCGCTCGAAATCGCGGTGGACTATGCCAAGGAGCGCAAGAGCTTCGGCCAGGCGATCATCCAGCACCAGGCGGTGGGCTTCCGTCTCGCCGATCTGGCGGCACGGCTGGAAGCGGCGCGCCAGCTCGTGCTCCATGCTGCGGCGGTCAAGGATGCCGGCGCGGAGACGGGGCAGTCCTGCCTCAAGGAAGCCTCGATGGCCAAGCTCGTCGCCTCCGAAACGGCCGAGGCGGTCGTGTCCGGCGCATTGCAGACGCTGGGCGGCTACGGCTATCTTGAGGAATTCGGCATCGCGCGGATCTACCGCGATGTGCGCGTGTGCCAGATATACGAAGGCACGTCCGATATCCAGCGCATGGTCATCGCCCGCGCGCTGTAAGGCTTGCAGAACATCCCCGAAGGAGCAGGAAGCATGGAAATCAAGGGAGTGGCCGCCATCGTCACCGGCGGCGCATCGGGTCTGGGCGGTGCCACGGCGGCGCGGCTGGCGAAGGCCGGCGCGAAGGTGGCGATCTTCGATCTCAACGCCGACTTGGGCGCCCGCCACGCGGCCGAAATCGGCGCGGCGTTCTTCCCCGTCAACGTGACCGACGAAGCGGCGGTCGAGAACGCGATCCTCGAAGCCGAGGCGGTCAACGGCAAGGCGCGCATCTGCGTCAACTGCGCCGGCATCGGCCCGCCCGCCAAGGTGATCGGCCGCGATGGCAAGGCGCTGCCGCTCGCCGATTTCGCGAAGATCATCCAGATCAACCTGATCGGCAGCTTCAACGTGCTGTCGAAGTTCGCCGCGCGCATCCACGATGCCGAAACGGTGGGACCGGAAGAGCGCGGCGTGATCGTCAACACCGCCTCGGTCGCCGCGTTCGACGGGCAGATCGGGCAGGCCGCCTATTCCGCCTCCAAGGGTGGCATCGTTGGCATGACGCTGCCGATCGCGCGCGAACTCGCCCGCAGCGGCATCCGCGTGATGACGATCGCCCCGGGCATCTTCTGGACGCCGCTGCTGGCCTCGCTGCCGCAGGACGCGCAGGATTCGCTGGGCAAGCAGGTGCCGTTCCCGAACCGGCTTGGCCAGCCCGACGAATACGCGCAGATGGTGGAAAGCATCGTTACCAACCCGATGCTGAACGGCGAGACCATCCGCCTGGACGGCGCGATCCGCATGGCGCCACGCTAAGACCAAACACGGGTGAGTATGCAACAGGGGGTGAGGATACGATGACGATCAGCCGCGAAGCGCTCGACATGGCGGCGAAGGTGGAAGCCTTCGTCCGCGAAACCGTGGTTCCCTATGAACAGGACCCGCGCCGCGACCATCACGGCGCGCCGACCGACGAGCTGGTCATGGAACTGCGCGAAAAGGCGCACGCGGCGGGCGTCCTCACCCCCCACATCCGCCCCGATGGCAGCCACTTCAACCAGCGCGAAACCGCCGTGATCCTGATCGCGTCGGGTCTTTCGCCGCTGGGGATGCTGGCCTGCAACACCCAGGCGCCCGACGAAGGCAACATGTACCTGCTGGGCCATGTCGGCAGCGCCGATCTCAAGGCGCGCTTCCTGGCGCCGCTGGTCGAAGGGCGCGTGCGTTCGGCGTTCTTCATGACCGAGCCGTCGGACGAGGGCGGCGCCGGGTCCGATCCCTCGATGATGCAGACCACGTGCCGGCGCGACGGCAACCATTGGGTGGTGAACGGGCGCAAGGCGTTCATCACCGGTGCCGAAGGCGCGAAAGTGGGCATCGTCATGGCGAAGTCGGTCGATCCGGATTCGCAGGGCGGCGCGTGCATGTTCCTGGTCGACCTGCCCGATCCCGCGATCCGCATCGATCACGTGCCCAACACCATCGACAGCTCGATGCCGGGCGGCCACGCCACGGTCACCATCGACAACTTGCGCATCCCCGCCGACCAGATGCTGGGCGATGCCGGCGAAGGCTTCAAGTATGCTCAGGTGCGCCTCAGCCCGGCGCGCCTGTCGCACTGCATGCGCTGGCTGGGCGGGTGCATCCGTGCCAACGAGATCGCGGTGGACTATGCCAACCGGCGCATGGCCTTCGGCAAGCAGCTGATCGATCACGAAGGCGTGGGCTTCATGCTGGCCGAGAACATGATCGATCTGAAGCAGGCCGAACTGATGATCGACTGGTGCGCCGCGGTGCTCGATACCGGCTCGCTCGGCACGGTCGAAAGCTCGATGGCCAAGGTCGCGGTGTCCGAGGCGCTGATGCGCATCGCCGACCGTTGCGTGCAGGTGATGGGCGGCACCGGCGTTACCGACAAGACCATCGTCGAGCAGGTCTTCCGCGAAGTGCGCGCCTTCCGCATCTATGACGGCCCGACCGAGGTCCACAAGTGGAGCCTGGCCAAGAAGGTCAAGCGCGACTGGCGGCACGGCCATGGCGGCTGAAGTTCCTGACGGGAGCGCCGGGGCCAACGCCGGTGGGGCCAATGCGGGCGCGGGCGAGGTTCGCGTCGCGTTCGACGAAGCCGCGCTGGCGCGGTGGATGGCGGCGCATGTCGCGGGCTTCGCCGGGCCGCTGGAGGTGGCGCAGTTCAACGGCGGCCAGTCGAACCCCACCTATCGCTTGTCTACGCCGGGCGCGCGCTATGTGCTGCGCCGCAAGCCGCCGGGGCCGCTGCTGAAAGGCGCGCACGACGTGCTGCGCGAGGCGCGCGTGCTGACCGCTCTGGGGCCGACGCCGGTGCCGGTGCCGCCGGTGCTGGGCGTGTGCGAGGACGATGGCGCGATCGGCAGCGCGTTCTACGTCATGGCGATGGTCGATGGCCGCATCTTCTGGGATGCGCGTTTTCCCGACGTGCCGCAGGGCGAGCGCGCCGCCTACTACGATGCCATGAACGCCACGATCGCCGCGCTGCACGCGGTCGATCCCGCGGCGGTGGGCCTGGGCGACTTTGGCCGGCCCGGCAATTTCTTCGAACGGCAGATCGGGCGCTGGACGAAGCAGTATCTTGAGGACGAGCTGGCCGGCCGCAACGCGGACATGGACGCGCTGGTCGCCTGGCTGCCCGCGCACATTCCGCCGGGCGACGAAAGCCGTGTGACCCACGGCGATTTCCGCTGCGACAACATGATCTTTCACCCCACCGAGCCGCGCGTGGTCGCGGTGCTCGACTGGGAACTGTCGACGCTGGGCAATCCGCTGTCGGATTTCGCCTATCACGCCACGATGTACCGGATGCCGCCGGACATCGTCGCCGGGCTGGGCGGGGCCGATCCCGTGCCGCTGGGCCTGCCGACCGAGGCGGATTACATCGCCGCCTATTGCCACCGCACCGGGCGCGCGGGGATTCCGGACTGGGATTTCTATATCGCGTTCAATTTCTTCCGGCTGGCCGCGATCTTTCACGGCATCAAGGGCCGCGTGCTGCGCGGCACCGCCAACAGCGCCCACGCGCGGGAACGGGCGGAAGCCTTCCCCCGGCTGGCGGCACTGGCGCGCGAAGCGATGGAGGCCTGCGCATGAACCCCGTCCTGCTCACCCGTGATGGCGGTGTCGCCACGATCACGCTAAACCGGCCCGATCAGGGCAACGCGATCGACATGGATCTGGCGCGCGCGCTGGATGCCGCGGCGCGCGACTGCGCGGGCGATCCGGCGGTGCGCTGCGTGGTGCTGGCGGGCAACGGCCGCCTGTTCTGCGCGGGCGGGGACATCGCCTCTTTCGCTGCCGCCGGCGATCGCGCGGGCGCTTTCCTGCACGAACTGGCGAGCGCGCTGCACGAGGCGGTGCTGGTGCTGGCGCGGATGGACAAGCCCCTGTTGACGCTGGTTCACGGCCCGGCGGCGGGCGCGGGCCTCAGCCTGGCGCTGCTGGGCGATGTGGTGCTGGCGGGCGAAGCCGCGCATTTCACCGCGGCCTATTCCGGCATCGGCCTGACCCCCGATGGGGGCATGAGCTGGCTGCTGCCGCGCGTGGCGGGCCTGCGCGTGGCGCAGGAGATGATTCTCACCAACCGCCGCGTCGGCGCGGAAGAGGCAGCGCGGCTGGGGTTGGTGACGCGTGTGGTGCCCGATGCCGATCTCGCAGCGGAAGGGCAGGCGATGGCGGTACGGCTGGCCGCTGCGCCGGTGCGGGCGCTGGGCGCCGCCCGCGCGCTGCTGCTGGACAGTTCGACGCGCGATCTTGCCGCGCATCTGGCGGTGGAGGCGGATTCGATCGCGGCGGCGGGCTCCGGCGCGGAAGGCCGGGAAGGCGTTGCGGCGTTCCTCGAACGCCGCAAGCCGGATTTCACGCGCGCTTCGTAGACGCGGATGGCCTTGCCTTGAAGCGTCATTGCGAGGGGCGCAGCCCCGCGGCAATCCAGGGCCGCACGCGGGACTCTGGATTGCTTCGCGTGCCGCTCGCAATGACGAGGAGTGGGCACGATCAGGTCATCGTGCCCCAGGGCAAGGAACAGGCGCCTCTCCCGCCGGCGGGAGAAGCGCGATAGCGTGCTTCAGAACACCACGACCGAGCGGATCGACTTGCCCGCGTGCATCAGGTCGAACGCGGTGTTGATCTCTTCCAGACCCATGACGTGCGTGATCATCGGGTCGATCTCGATCTTGCCGGTCATGTACATGTCGACGATCTTGGGCACGTCGGTACGGCCCTTGGCCCCGCCGAACGCGGTGCCGCGCCAGTTACGACCCGTCACCAGCTGGAACGGGCGGGTGCTGATTTCCTTGCCCGCCTCGGCCACGCCGATGATGATGCTGGTGCCCCAGCCGCGATGGCAGGCTTCGAGCGCGGTCCGCATCACCTCGTTGTTGCCGGTGGCGTCGAAAGTATAGTCGGCGCCGCCGTCGGTCAGTTCGACCACCTTGGCGACGGTTTCCTCGCGGCTCAGGCCCTTGCTGTTGAGGAAGTCGGTCATGCCGAACTTGCGGCCCCATTCCTCGCGATCGGGGTTGATGTCGACGCCGATGATCTTGTTGGCCCCGGCAAGGCGCGCGCCCTGGATGACGTTGAGGCCGATGCCGCCGAGGCCGAAGACCACGACGTTGTCCCCAACTTGGACCTTGGCGGTGTTGACCACGGCGCCGACGCCGGTCGTCACGCCGCAGCCGATGTAGCAGGCGGACTGGAACGGCGCATCCTCGCGGATCTTCGCCACCGCGATCTCGGGCAGGACGGTGAAGTTCGAGAAGGTGCTGCAGCCCATGTAGTGGAAGATGGTCTGGCCCTTGTAGGAAAAGCGGCTGGTGCCGTCGGGCATCAGGCCCTGGCCCTGCGTGGCGCGGATTGCGGTGCACAGGTTGGTCTTGCCCGAAAGGCACGACTTACACTGGCGGCATTCGGGGGTGTAGAGCGGGATCACGTGATCGCCCGGCTTCACGCTGGTCACGCCGGGGCCGACCTCGCGCACGATCCCTGCGCCTTCGTGGCCCAGCACGCTGGGGAAGATGCCCTCGCTGTCGAACCCGTCGAGCGTGTAGGCGTCGGTGTGGCACACGCCGGTCGCCATGATCTCGACCAGAACCTCGCCCGCCTTGGGGCCTTCGAGGTCCAGTTCCACAATCTCGAGCGGCTGCTTGGGCGCAAAGGCAACGGCGGCGCGGGTCTTCATGAGGGCATCCTCCAGGAAATGGGACGGCCGCCCTTAACATTGGACCAGCCGTGCGATAAATACGTGGTTCTGGTTTATTCTATTGCTAGCATGGGATAATCGATTGTCCAAGTGGGACGGCTTCGAAGAGATCGTCGCGATTGCCGATTCCGGCAGCTTCGTCGCGGCGGCCAGGCGCCTGGGGGCGTCCACCTCGCACGTCAGCCGGGCGGTGGCGCGGCTGGAGGCGAAAGTGGGCGCACGCCTGTTCGACCGCACCACGCGCACGGTAACGCTGACGCCGGTTGGCCGCGCCTTCGTGGAGCAGGGCCGCCGGCTGGTCGAGGAGCGGGACGAGGCGCTGCAATACCTGACCCGGCAGGGCGAGATGCAGGGCGAAATCCGCATCACCTGCTCGATCTCGATGGGCGAACGCTTCGTCGCGCCGGTGGTCACCGAGTTCCTGGAGCGCCATCCCGGCATCACCGCGACCGTGGAACTGACCAACCGTGTGGTCGATCTGATCGCGGAAGGCTTCGACATCGGCATCCGCACCGGCCATCCGGCGGATAACCGGCTGGCGGCGCGGCAGATCGCCAGCCGCTCGTCCGACCTCTGCGCCGCGCCGGCCTATGTCGCGCGCAAGGGCGCGCCGGCGCGCTGGCAGGATCTGGAAGCGCACGACTGCCTGATCGGCACCAACGCCACCTGGCATTTCGTGGAAAACGGCCGGCGGCTGACGTTCGTGCCCACCGGCCGGCTGCATTGCAACAGCGGCGCGGCGGTGGTGGAGGCGACGGTGGCGGGCATGGGCGTGTGCCAGCTGCCCGCGTTCTACGTCCGCGATCATATCGCCGCCGGGCGGCTGGTCACGCTGCTCGACCGCTATCGCGATGCGCCCGAGCCCGTCTGGGCAGTCTATCCGCAACGCCGCCAGCTGGTGCCCAAGGTCAAGGGCATGATCGACCTGCTGGAAGACCGGCTGGGCCGCGTCATTCCCTGATCGTCATTCCCTGACGTCATTCTCTGGCCGGCGCCGCTTTCGGGGGCAGGTGCGCCAGATAGGCGAGGATCGCGGGCACGTCCTCCTCCGGCACCGGCGCGTGATAGACGTCGCGCATCTTGTGGACCACGCCGGCCCAGGCTTCGGGCGAGAGCGCGGGTTGGGTCAGCGTCATGCTGGCCGAATGGCAGGCGGTGCAATCGGCGTTGATCGTGTCCGCTTTCGGCCCGCCATCCGGGCTGTCCGGAAAGAACGGTTCGTCCACCGGCAGTTCGATGGCGCTGGAGGTCAGCGTGAAGCCGTTGGCGGTGACGCGGGCTGGCGTCGGCTCCGGCTTGCGCGCGCCGGCGGCGGCGGACACGGCAAGCGTGGCGGAGGCGAGCGCGGCGAGAAGCGCGAACGGGGGCAGGCGGCGCATCATGCGGTCACCATGATCGTGGTCGTTTCGACATTGGCGCGCATGAAGCCGCCGGGGTTCCAGATCGGCTGCATCGGTTGTGTCTCGCCCTTGTCGCTGGTGCAGCGGGCCATGAGCGCGACCATGCCCGGCGCGCCCACCGGCACCCGCGCATCCCAACGGCGGAAGCCGTACTTGCCCTTGTCCGGCCCCAGCATGGCGGGCAGCCAGGTCTTGCCCCCATCGGCCGAGACATCGACGCGGGCGACGCCGCAATCGCCGCCCATGGCGATGCCGCCCACCGCGATCGTCGGCGCCCACGGTACCTTTTGCCCCTCTGCCAGGCTGGTGATCCAGCTGCGAGCGACCATGCGGTTGATCGGCGTTGTCGGGAAGCCGGAACTGCCGGGGGCGACATTGGCGCCGGGCGTGTCGGGAATCTTGTAGGCCTTGGCCATCCAGTACCCGGTATCAGGCGTGGCCAGCACCTCGATGTCGTTGAGCATCTTGACCCAGTAGGTCGAATACCAGCCCGGCACCACCAGCCGCAGCGGGAAGCCGTTGAGCAGCGGCAACTGCTCCCCGTTCATGGCAAAGGCGATCATCACTTCACCATCGCGCGCGTGGTCGAGGTCGAGCGATTTGGAGAAATCCGGGGCTTCGGGCACCAGCGGCTGGTCCATGGCGCCGAAGCGCACCGCCACCGCGCCGGGGCGCACGCCGGCGAGATCGAGCACGTCGCGCAGGCGGACGCCGGTCCACAGCGCGTTGCCCATGGCCCCGTGCGCCCATTGCGCGCCGGGCACGCGCGGTTGGAACAGCCCGCGCGAATTGCCAGAACACTGGTTGATCGCGGCGATCTCGAAGCGCGGCAGGCGCAGGATGTCCGCCAGCGTCAGCGAAAGCGGTTTCGCCACTTCCCCCCGCACGGCAAGGCGGAAGGCGTTGACGTCCACCGTCGTGGGAATGTCCGCCCAGTGCCAGCGCACGAAGAACCGGTCGTTGGGGGTGAAAACATCGCCATCGAATACCGAGAGCGGGGTTTCGAGCAGCGGCGGCCGCATCCGCTGCAGGATCATCGGCCCCTTGCCGGGGAACGCCGTGGTCGTCGGCCGCGTGGACGGGCCGCCCGGCAGGTGGAGGTCGACCGCGCCGTCGGCCGCGAACACCGGGGCGGCCAGTGCGCCCGCGCCCAGCGCCGCGCCGCCTTGCAGCAGCCGTCGCCGGCCGAGCCGCGTGGCCAGCATCGAATCGAACTGGTTCATCGTTTCTTCTCCTTCCGGCCCCCGTTCAGGTTTTCTGATTCAGGCCAGGCCGGTCAGCCGCAGCACCGCCAGCGCGGCCAGGCCGAGCAGCAGCAGCGACAGCGTAACCACCGTTACCACGCGCGGGCCGGCGGCGGTAACGCTCCGCAGGTCGACGCCAAGGCCCAGCGCCGCCATGGCGAGGATCGTTAGGAACACGCTGGCCTCGTGCGCCGGGGCGATCATCGCCACGGGGACGAGGCCCAGCGAACGGAGCGCCGCCAGCGCCAGGAACGCGAGGATGAACGGCGGCAGGAAATGCAGCAGGCCATGGCGGAGCCCCGGAGTCCGGACCGCGGCGGCTTCCGCTTCTTCGGCCTGATGCGCCTTGAGCACCGACAGGCAGGCGACGACCGGCCCCAGCATCAGCACGCGCACCAGCTTGACCAGGGTGCCGGTCTGCACGGCGGAGGGGCCGAGCGGGCCTGCGGCGGCCAGCACCTGCGGCACGGCATAGACCGTCAGGCCGGCCAGCGTTCCCCCGGCGGCGGCGCTCAGGTGCAGCGCGTGCGCCACGATCGGCAGCGCGATCACCACGGCCACGCCCAGCACGGCGGTGAAGGCGATCGCCGTGGCCACGTCGTCGCTTTCGGCATCAATTACCGGCGCGACGGCGGCGATGGCGGAATTGCCACAGATCGCGTTACCGCAGGCGACGAGCACCGCCATCTTGGGCGGCAGTCCGAACGCGCGGCCGAGCAGGAAGCTGGCAGCGATCGCGCCAAACACGATAGCGACGATACCGGCGAGCAACGGCAGCCCGGCGGCGGCGATCGTGGCGAAGCTGATCGTCACGCCCATCAGTGCCACCGCGCATTCGAGCAGGCCCTTGGCGGCCCACTGGATTCCGCATGCGAACCGCGCGGGCGGCGTCCACAGCGTGCGGACGGCGGTGCCGGCCAGAATCGCCAGGACCAGCGCTTCCACCCAGGCATGGCCGGCAAGGCGGACTTCAAGCCGCTCCAGAGCGAGCGCGCCCAGCGCCACCGCTCCGCAGACCAGAAGGCCGGGCGCGTGGGTGCGGGCGGAAAGAAAAGCTGTCATGCACCGAAGATGGGCTTTTCAATCGAACAACTCCAACTGATTGAAATTGGAGATTCAATAGAATATATCTATCAAACTTGCTCAATCCGCGTCGGGTTGCTGCGCAGGGTGGGCGCGTCGGAAAGGCTCCAGGGCCTCGCAACGCGCGGCAATCCGCGCGATGGCCGGCCACGACGCAAGGTCGATACCAAACCGTTGAGCGGAATAGACCTGCGGGATCAGGCAGCAATCGGCCATGGTCGCGGCATCGCCGAAGGCGAAATCGCCGCCGTGGCGCGCGATCAGCGCCTCCAGCGCGTCGAAGCCCGTGCCGATCCAGCGCGCGATCCACGCCGAGACTTGCGCGTCGCTGGCCTGAAAGTCCCGCCGCAGCGCTTGCAGCACGCGCAGGTTGTTCAGCGGATGGATGTCGCAGCAGACCAGCCCAGCCATCGCCCGCACCGTGGCGCGGCCCAGGGCATCGCCGGGCAGCAGCGGGGTTTGCGGATAGACCTCGTCCAGCCATTCGAGAATGGCGGGCGACTGGGTGAGGACCGCGGCTTCGCCCTCACCCTCGGCGCCGATCTCCAGCGCGGGCACCAGCCCTTGCGAGTTGAGCGCGAGGAATGCGCGCGCGCGTTGCGCGCCAGTGCGCAAGTCGTGCGTCACCTGTTCGTGGCCCACGCCTTTCAGCGCCAGCGCGATCCGCACGCGGTAGCTGGCGGTGGAGCGCCAGTAACCGTGGAGTCGCAGCGTCATCGCGCCGGCTGGACGGTGCCGGTGCAGGGACCGAAGCCGATCGTGCGGAACCCGTCGCGCACCGTCCGCGCGGACAGGGTGAGCTGGTCGCCATCCTCCAGGAAGCAGCGGGTTTCGCCGCCCGGCAGCGTGACCGGTTCGCGCCCGCCGTTCGACAGTTCCATCAGGCTGCCGAAGCTATCGCGCGCCGGGCCGGAAATCGTGCCGGTGCCCAGCAGGTCGCCCGCATGGAGGTCGCAGCCGTTGGAGGTATGGTGCGCCACCATCTGCGCCACGGTCCAGTACATGTTCGTCGCAGGGCCGTGGCTCAGGCGGAGCGGCGACAGGCCGGCATCGCGCATCGCCGCGCTGGCGAGCGTGACTTCGAGGTCCAGTGCAAGCGCGCCGGCTTCGGCGTCCGCGGCATCGACCAGGTAGGGCAGCGGCTGCGGATCACCTTCCGGCCGGGGTTGCTGGGCCACGCGGAACGGGGCTAGCGCCTCGGCCGTCACCACCCACGGGGATACCGTGGTGAGGAAGTTCTTGGCGAGGAACGGTCCGAGCGGCTGGTACTCCCACGCCTGGAGATCGCGCGCCGACCAGTCGTTGAGCAGGGTCAGCCCGCCGATCCGGCTCCACGCATCGGCGATGGGCACCGGTTCGCCCAGCGCGTTGTCGCCCGCGATCCACACGCCCAGCTCCAGCTCGTAGTCGAGCCGCCGCGATGGCGCGAACACCGGCGCTTCGGCATCGGGCGCCTTGAGCTGGCCCTTGGGGCGCAGCAGCGTGGTGCCCGAGACCCGCACGGACGAGGCACGTCCGTGATAGCCGATCGGCACGTGGCGATAGTTGGGCAGCAGCGGGTTGTCCGGCCGGAACAGCTTGCCGATGTTGGTGGCGTGATGAATGCCGACGTAGAAATCGGTGTAGTCGCCGATGTGGAACGGCAGGTGCAACGCGCAGTCTTCCGCGCGGTGCAGCAGCGGGGCCAGCCGCACGCGGAACCGGTCGGAGGTCAGGCACGCGAACAGCGCGTGGCGCAGCGCCAGCCGGTCGGCGGCGGGCAGGGCAAACAGCGCGTTGAGCGTGGCCTGTCCCAGTGCCGGCACCACGGCCGGCGGCAGCAGGCCCTGTTCCGCCATGGCGGCAAGGTCCAGCACGCAATCGCCGATGGCGGTGCCGGCACGCGCGGGGCCGCCGCCGGTCGAGAAGATGCCCAGCGGCAGGTTCTGGACCGGGAATTCGGCATGGTCGTCCGCCCCCGGCACCCAGCTCGATGCCTGCGGATTGTGCGTGTGGTCGATGCTCATGCGTCCTTCGGCTCCGCATGCAGCCAGGCGGCATGGCGCGGGGCGCGCTTCGTCCGGCTCCATTCCTCAAGCATGACCGGGGCCAGCGTCTTTAGTTCGGCGTACTGTTCGGGCGTGCCGATGTTGCACGCCAGTTCCAGCCGGTGCCCGTTGGGATCGAAGAAATAGATCGACTTGAAGATGCCGTGCCAGGTCGGCCCCAGCACGTCGATGCCCTGCGCCTCGATATGCGCCTTGGCCGCCAGCAGCGCGGCTTCGTCCTCCACCTCGAAGGCCAGGTGCTGCACCCAGGCCGGCGTGTGGGGATCGCGGCCCATCGCGGGCTGTTCGGGCAGTTCGAAGAAGGCCACCACGTTGCCGCCACCGCAATCGAGGAACACGTGCATGTAGGGATCGTAGGCCCCGGTCGATGGCACATGGTCTTCCGCGAAGGCGGTGGTGTAGGTCATGCCGAGCACGCGCTCGTACCATTCCACGGTCGCTTTGGCATCGTTGCAGCGGTAGGCGACGTGGTGGATGCGGCTGAGGCGCGGCGCGGTCATTGCGCCGGCTCCGCCTGCAGCGCGCCCCGGCGCATCTGGTCGCGTTCCATCGATTCGAACAGCGCGGTGAAGTTGCCTTCGCCAAAGCCTTCGTCGCGCTTGCGCTGGATGAATTCGAAGAACACCGGGCCGATCATCGTTTCCGAGAAGATCTGCAGGAGCAGGCGGGGATCGCCGTTCACGGTCGACCCGTCGAGCAGGATGCCGCGTGCCTGGAGCTGGTCCACCGGCTCGCCATGGCCGGGCAGGCGCTCGGCCAGCATCTCGTAGTAGGTGGCGGGCGGGGCGGTCATGAACGGGGTGCCGCTGGCCTTGAGCCTGTCCCACGTCGCCAGCAGATCGTCGCAGGCAAAGGCGATGTGCTGTATGCCCTCGCCGTTGTAGGCGCGCAGGAATTCCTCGATCTGGCCGCCGCCGGCCTTCCCTTCCTCGTTCAGCGGGATGCGGATCTTGCCGTCGGGCGCGGTCATCGCCTTGCTGGTGAGGCCGGTATATTCGCCCTTGATGTCGAAATAGCGGATCTCGCGGAAACCGGCGATGCGCTCGTAGAACGCTGCCCAGTGCGCCATGCGCCCGCCATAGACGTTGTGCGTCAGGTGATCGATCAGCTTCAGGCCCGCGCCGGCCGGATGGCGATCCACGCCCTCCTCGTAGACGAAGTCGATGTCGTAGATCGACAGGGCATCGCCATAGCGGTCGATCAGGTAGACGATCGAGCCGCCGATGCCGCGGAACGCCGGCAGGCGCAGTTCCATCGGGCCGGTGCGCACCTCGACCGGTTCCGCGCCGCGTTCGAGCGCCTCGGCATAGGCTTTCGCCGCATCGCGCACGCGCCAGCCCATGCCGCAGGCCGAAGGACCGTGTTCGGCGGCAAAGTAGGCGGCGGGGCTGCGCGGTTCGTAATTGGCGATCAGGTTGATATCGCCCTGCCGCCACAGTTGCACGTCCTTGGACCGGTGCCGCGCGACGCGGATGAAGCCCATCGCGGCGAAAACGGGTTCCAGCACGCCCTTTTCGGGCGCGGAAAATTCGATGAACTCGAAACCGTCGAGGCCCAGCGGGTTTTCGAACAGGTCAGCCATGGCTCTCCCCAGCATGCATTGAGAATGTGGCGCACAGTCTAGCGCTGATCGTGCTCAAAGGGCGTGCATTCTTGCGCGATTTCGGGAGTGAAATGCACACATGATGCGTTATAGGGCGATTTGAGGCACCGTCCGTGCCAACAGGAACTTGCCCGTGCTCGACCGTTTCGATCTCAAGATTCTCGCGATCCTCCAGCAGAAGGGGGATATCGGCCCGGTGGAGATGAGCCAGGCCGTCCATCTCTCCGCGTCGCAATGCTCGCGCCGGATGCAGCAGTTGCGCAAGGCGGGCTACATTCGCGGGGTCCACGCCGCGCTCGATGCCGGGCGGCTGGGGGTGGGCATTTCTGCCTATATCCTGCTCACCATGAACAGCCACGGGATCGCGGCGGCCGAGGCGTTCCGCGCGCGGGTGCTGGAACTGGACGAAGTGCTGGAATGCCAGAAGCTGACGGGTGAGGCCGACATGATCCTGAAGGTCGCCACGCGCGATCTCGCCTCGTTCAACCATTTGCTGACGCGCCAGATTCTCGGGTCTCCCGAAGTGGCGACCGCGCGTTCCAGCATCATCCTGGAGGACGTGAAAAGCACCACCGCGTTGCCGCTGGGCTTCGCCGGCGCGGTCAATCCCGCCGACGGAACGTGACCACCAGCACGTCGCGCCAGCCCGGCCGGGCTGGATCTTCGGGCCGCACCGGCGAAACCTCGTGCATCACGCGCCGGTCGTCGAGCAGGTAGAGATCACCGGGTACGGTCAGCGTGGTCCGGTCCAGCGTCCTGCCCGCCGGATCGGTGATGCGGGTGACGCCGCCGATCACATTGTGCCGCGCCACCAGTTGCACCAGCACCCGGTCCACGCCGTCGCGGTGCAGCCCCTCGGGCGTAGGCAGGCCGGCGTTCTCGCTTCCCGCCAGGATGCGGAACTGGTGCGCCTCGACATGCCAGCGCGCGCCCGGCGCGGACCGCGCGAACAGCGCCTCGGCATCGCGCAGCAGGCCCAGCAGGCACGGGTGCGTGCTGGCTTCCGGGGCGAAGGGCGCGAAATGGCGGGCGATTCCGCCGTTGAGCGGGTTGTACGACAGGCTCTGGTAATGCGGTTCGGCGGGGCGGGGCGCGATTTCGCCACTTTCCAGTGCGAAGGTCGCATAGCGCCGCCGGCGGTATTGGCCGCCATCGGCCATGAAGGTATCGAGCGGCAGGTCGTTCCAGAAGTCCGCGAAATCGGGCGGTAACGGCGCCCCGCGCGCGATCGCATAGCCCTTGTGCGCCAGCGCGCTCTCCAGCGGCATCAGGCCACCGGTTTCCGGCCGTTCTTCGGCGAGCGTGCAGACTGGCGATGTCGCGTCCATGGCCCTTCCTTGGGTACGGCCGCGATATGGGAACCCTTGGGCAGGATGCCTACCCCGCCGGCGGCCGGCTCCGCGCCCTAGCGCGCCACCAAGGCGGGAATGAGGCCGCGTGCGATTGCCCGCCTCCGAATCGTGCGATAAGGTTGCGACAAGAAACTGATCGGAGAGCGATGACCATGGCCACGCAGATGCGCCCGAATATCGAATGCAGCGACGCCGAATGGCAGGCCCGGCAGGAACTGGCGGCGTGCTACCGCATCTTCGATCTGCTCGGCTGGTCGGAATCGGTCTACAACCACATTTCCGTGCGCGTGCCGGGGGAGGACAACGCGTTCCTCATCAACCCCTTCGGCCTGCTCTATTCGGAAGTCTGCGCGTCCAACCTCGTCAAGATCGACATCGACGGCAACAAGCTGGACGGCAGCCCGCACGCGGTGAACAAGGCGGGCTTCACCCAGCACGGCTATTTTCATCGGCATCTGAACTGGGCGCACGCCATCTGCCACGTCCACACCACGGCGACGATGGCGGTGTGCAGCCTTGAGGAAGGGCTGATGCCGATCAACTTCTACGCCTGCAACTTCGCCGGTCGGCTCGCCTACCACGATTTCGAAGGCATCACCGTGCGCGCCGAAGAGGGCGAGCGCCTGCTGGCGAACCTGGCCGACAAGAACATCCTGATGCTGCGCAACCACGGCCCGGTGGTGCTGGCGCCCACGCTCCAGGCGATGTTCATCCAGCAATGGAGCCTACAGCGCGCTTGCGAAATCCAGATGGCCACGCTGTCGATGGGGCGCAAGCCGATCCTGGTGCCCGACGATGTCATCGCCGTCCACCAGCGCGACTTGCGCGAGGCGACGCCGCCGGGCGGCGGGGCCGGCGTGGGTGATTTCAACGCCTGGGTGCGGCGGATCGACAAGATCGACCGGTCCTGGCGGGATTGAAGCGCGGCGGAAAGGTGGGCTAGGGCACGCGCATGGCCCGTCTGACCGTCAACAACCAGCCGATGGAATTCCGGCTGGAACCGGATACCCCGCTGCTGTGGGCGCTGCGCGACGCCGCGAACCTGACCGGCACCAAATACGGCTGCGGCACCGGCGAATGCGGCGCCTGCATGGTGATCGTCGATGGGCAGGCGATGCCCTCGTGCACGCTGTCGCTGGGGGAGGCGGAGGGCCGCAGCGTGACGACGATCGAGGGGCTGGCTCCCGATCGCAACCATCCCGTGCAGCAGGCGCTGGTGGCCGAACAGGCGATCCAGTGCGGGTTTTGCACGCCGGGCCTGGTCATGGCCGCCGCCGCCCTGCTGGCGCACAACGGCGATCCGACCGAGCAGGACATCACCACCGCGATCACCAATATCTGCCGCTGCGGCGTCTATCCGCGCCTGGTCCGCGCGATCCAGCGCGCCGGCCGCGTCCTGCGGCATGCCGAAACGCTGCCGCCGCTGCCCGTGCCGGCGACCGCCACCGCGCCGGGGCTTTGATCTTCCCCTCGCGCGCGGGCTGCGCTAGCGGAACGGCATCACAGGAGACCCGGCGATGAAGGCGATGATCTGGCACAATCCCAACTGCGGCACATCGCGCAACACGCTGGCGCTGTTGCAGGAAGCGGGCGCGGACGTGACCGTGGTCGAATACCTCAAGACGCCGCCGAGCGCCGACAAGCTGGCGCAGCTCTATCGCGATGCCGGAATCACCCCGCAGCAGGGCCTGCGCCTGAGAGGCACCGATGCCGAGGAACGCGGCCTGCCCGCTGCCGATGACGCCACCGTGCTGGCGGCGATGGTGGCGGACCCGAAGCTGATCGAACGGCCGCTGGTGGAAACCGACAAGGGCGTGCGGCTGTGTCGGCCCAAGGAAAAGGTCCAGGAAATCCTCTGAGCCGCCTTAGAACGCGCGTCAGAAGGGCAGGGCGCGTCCGGCGAGAATCAGCGCCAGCGCGCAGCCGAGCACGATCACGGCGCGCAGCCCTTCGGCAAGCGGGGCGGCCGTGATCGAGGCAGCCTTGATCGAGGCAATCGCGCGGGACATCGCCCGTTCATGCCCCGTGCCGGGTTAACGGGTCGTAAACGCGGCCCTAAGCTCTGTTACGGGCGCGTCAGCAGCAGTTCCAGCAATGCCGCCAGGCATTCGCGGCCCAGCAGCTTGCTGCGTTCCGGGCTCCAGCCCTGCGCCGGATCGGGCAGGTCGGCATTGTCCTTGAACGGCATTTCCAGCGTCATCGAGACGCAGCCGTGGCTCGCGCCGAAGCGCTCGGCGAGCTGGTTGGTTGACATCGACAGGTTGGCCTTGCCCGCCGGGGCCACCGGATAGCCGCGCCGCGTCTGGAAATCGGGCGTTCGCCGTTCGAGGATCGCGCGATAGCGCCGGTATTCCGCGCCCTGCTGTTCGGTCCAGGAAGGGATGCCCTCGAACCCGGCCAGGAATACCGCCGGAATCGCCTCGTCGCCGTGGACGTCGATCGCGAAGTGGACGCCGGTTTCGTCCATCGCGTCACGCACGCACAGCACTTCGGGCGAGCGTTCGTCCGAGGGCGTATCCCATTCGCGGTTCAGGTTCACGCCCGCCGCGTTGGTGCGCAGGTGGCCGCGCCGCGATCCGTCGGGATTCATGTTGGGCACGATGTGGAAGCGGCAGAGCTGGCGCAGCTTGCGCCCGTGCGGATCGGCGGGATCGGTCAGCAGATCGAGCGCGCCTTCCATCCACCATTCGGCCATGCTCTCGCCCGGATGCTGGCGGGCATAGAGCCAGACTTGGGTTTCGCCCTCGCCCAGCTCCAGCAGGTCTATCGGTTGGCCGTCCAGCGTGGTGCCCAGCGTGCGGTGGGATACGCCCTCGCTGGCCGCGGCCGCGGCGACGAGATCGTGATGCCGCTCCATCGAATAGGGCGCGAAATAGGCGAACCAGGCGATGTCGGCGGCAGGGGTGTGGCGGATCGTCAGGGTGCCGCCATCGGTCGCCGGGTCATAGCTCGATGCGGCGCGGCCCCAGTATTCGCGGTCTTCGGAGACGCAGGCGTTGTAATCGGGCCACCCGCCGGGATAGGCGGACTGGCCAAGCCCGGTGATCGCCAGCGTCAGTTCGCGGCCCGCCGCACCGGCCACACGGAAGTGGAACCACTGGGCGAATTCGGACTGGTGATCGCGCCGGATCGCCAGCCGGGCGGCGGTTCCGTCGATGGAGAGAACGTCAATGTTGCCGCTGTCGAACGCGGCGTCGATCCGGATGGGGGTTTGCGTCATTTGACCTGGATAGTCTGTCCGGACTTGCCGGGGAAGTCCGTGAACAGCGCATGGGCCAGGCGCGGCGCGACATTGGCCGCATCGGCTTCCTTCTTCTTCGCGTTGTCGCGCGATTCGGCGCGGCCTTCCCACAGCGCCTGCCCCGTCGCGCGGTCGCGGATCGTCACGGACAGGCGGGTTTCGGTCCATTCGCGCGATCCGCCGCCCAGGCTGAATCCGACGCCCAGGCCCACGCCGCTGTTCCAGCCGCCGGTGGAGCCGCCCACGCCGACGCTGACCGGCCCGCGCTGCCGTTCCTGCCGTTCGGTGCGCCGTTCCACCCGCACTTCGACCAGCGCGTCCGCCGCGCCGGCGGTCGCCGTGCCGAAGCCACGGGCAGCCACTTCGCGCATGACCGCATCGTTCCACAGCGCGGTTTCGAGACCGGCGGGGTCTTCGCCCGGCGCGGGTGCCAGCGCCAGCGCGGCGCCCGGCACCAGCTTCGCCAGCGATTCGGCGGTGTGGAACCGCGTGACTTCGACCGGGGCGGCGAACGCCACGCCGGGCGCGGCCGGCAAGGCGGCCAGCACAAGGGCGGAAGCAATCAGCAGGCGGCGCATCGGCGTATCCTCAATCGTTGTCCCGGTAACCGATATGGGCGTGATACGTGCCCGTGCAACCGCAGGTTGCTCCGATCAGGGCTGGAGCGCGGCCACTTCGGTGCCTTCGGGGAACTTCGCGAACAGCGCGGTGGCCAGGCGCGTGGCGACGGCGGTGTTGTCCAGCCCGGCCTCGCCCTCGCGCGCGACGCCTTCGGCATGGCCTTCCCACAGCACGCGGCGCGTCGCCTTGTCGCGAATGCGCACTTCCAGCCGCGTGCCGATGATCGCCTTCTTTGGCTTGGAAAGATCGACCGCCAGCGCCAGACCGACGCCGCTGCCGCGGTTGCTGATCGTGGTGCTCATCGCGCCGCTCACGGGCTTGTGCGGGGCTTCCTCCGGCTGCACCACCGAATGGCTGACCGCCACTTCGGCCACCTGTCCGCCGTCCGCGCCCGAGGTGGCGGTGTTGTAGCCGTGTCCGGCAAGCTGATCGACCACCGCCGCCTCATAGACCGGCAGCTTGGCGTCGGGCTCGACGTTGTCCTCGCTGCCGTCGTAGCCATCGGGTGCTACGGCGGCGATCACGATCGGCCCCTGCGCCAGTGCGCTGCCGGCATCGGCCGCGCGGAACGTGGTGACCTCGACCTTCTTGGTGGGTTCGCTGCCCGTCCGGCTGTTGCGACTGTCCGCACCGTATGGCCCGAACGGATCGCCGCCCCAGCCGCCGCGCCCCCAGCCCCCGCCGCCCCAGCCGCCATAGGGTTGGGCGTGCAGCGCCGCCGGCGCGCCGGCCAGCAGCGCGGCCGCGATCAGGAGGGGTGAAAGGGCGGAGGTTGTGCGAACCCGGGGCATGGCGTGTGTTCTTTCGGTGAAGGGCTTCCAAGGCGATCCCGCCGGCGCGATGCCACGCCGGCGCTTTCACCTGACTGAACGCGCTACTTAATGATTCCCTGCGAATCTTGCTGCTAGGGCAGGGTGTCCGTTGCATTCCGGAGTGATTCGTACATGACCGCAGTACCCGTCCTCGTCACCGGCGGCGCAGGCTATATCGGCAGTCATGCCGTGCTGGCGCTGAAGGACGCGGGGTGGCCCGTCAGCGTGATCGACAACCTGACCACGGGTTTCCGCTTCGCCATTCCCGATGGCGTGCCGTTCTATCAGGGGGATATCGAGGACGGCGATCTGCTGGCGCGGATCATCGCGGAACAAGGGATCGGGGCGGTGATGCACTTCGCCGGATCGGTCGTGGTGCCCGAATCGGTCGAGAACCCGCTGAAATACTACCACAACAACACCGCCAAGAGCCGCGCGCTGATCGAATCGGCGGTGAAGGGCGGCGTGCGCCACTTCATCTTCAGCTCGACCGCGGCGACCTATGGCGTGCCCGAGGTTTCGCCGGTGAACGAGGACAGCCCGAAGCTGCCGATCAATCCCTATGGCATGTCCAAGCTGATGACCGAGATCATGCTGGCCGACACCGCCCGGGCGCATCCGCTGAACTTCTGCGCGCTGCGCTATTTCAACGTGGCGGGCGCCGATCCGCAGGCGCGCACCGGCCAGTCCACCGCCGGCGCGACGCACCTGATCAAGGTCGCGGTCGAGGCGGCGCTGGGCAAGCGCGGGCATGTGGCGGTGTTCGGCACCGACTATGCCACCCCCGATGGCACCGGCGTGCGCGACTATATCCATGTGTCGGACCTGGCCGAGGCGCACGTGCTGGCGCTGGGCGCGCTGATCGAACAGCCGGAACGGTCGCTGACGATGAACTGCGGCTATGGGCGCGGGTTCTCGGTGCTGGAAGTGCTGGACGCGGTGGACCGCGTCACCAACCGCACCATCGTCCGCAAGCTGGAGGATCGCCGTGCCGGCGATCCCGATTCGCTGATTTCCGACAACAACCGGATCCGGGCGACGGTACCGTGGGTGCCGAAATACGCCGATCTCGAAACCATCGTCACGCACGCGCTGGCGTGGGAGCGCAAGCTGACCGAGATCCTCGGCGAAGGTTGACTTTACACCGGCCCGCCCTTATCGGCGCGCCTTCAGTTTCAAGCCCGGTCGCTTCGGGCAAAGGGATTCGTCATGAAGATTCGCAACAGCCTGAAGTCGCTCAAGGACCGCCACCGGGACAACCGCGTGATCCGCCGCCGTGGCCGGACCTACGTCATCAACAAGACCAACCGTCGTTTCAAGGCGCGCCAGGGCTGATCCGGCTCTGGCGGAAGCGTTCCCGCACCTGCCGGAACGCTTCCGTCCTGATCGACGCCTCTTGCAGAGGCAAGGCTGCCCCCGCCTGCGCGGGGGCGCATTTGTTTGCGGGAACGCAGCGTGAGCCAGCAGGACGATGCCCCGGTCGATGCGCCCGTTGATGGCGCGATCGACGCGGTCGTCTGGGATATCGGCCGCGTGCTGGTGCAGTGGCGAATCGCCTCGCTTTACGAAAAGCTGATCGCCGACCCGCGCGAACTGGACTGGTTCCTGGCCAACGTGGTGACCGAGGAATGGCACGCGCAGCACGACGCGGGCGTTCCGCTGGCGGAGATGATCGCCGCGCGCTCTGCCGAATTTCCCGCCTATCGCCCGTTGATCGAAGCCTATGCGCCCAACTGGCTGGATGCGGTGCCGGGGCCGGTCACGGGCACGCACGAACTGGTCCGGGCGCTGGATGCGCGCGGGATACCGCAGTTTTCGATCACCAATTTCGGCGCCGATACCTGGGCGATGTTCCGCCCGACCTTCCCGGTGCTTGACCATTTCCGCGATATCGTCGTCTCCGGCGTGGAAAAGCTGATCAAGCCCGATGCGGCGATCTTCGCGCTGGCGGCCCGCCGTTTCGGTCATGAGCCTGCGCGGATGCTGTTCATCGACGACAACGCCGCCAATATCGCGGCGGCGGACGCGCTCGGCTGGCACACCCACCATTTCCGCGACGACGCCGCCGCGCTGCGCGCCGATCTCGAGGCGCGGGGCCTGCTCTGAACCCGCACCCTTGCGGCAGCGGTCGCTTGATCTTTGCCCCCGCCGCCGCCTAGCGTCGCTTCCTGACATCGGCGGGGAGAGCTATGGCATCGGGCGCGCATCACGGATCGAAGGAGGCGCCGGGCCGGTTGCGTTCGATTTTCAGCGGATCGGTGGGCAATCTCATCGAATGGTATGACTGGTACGTCTATGCCGCGTTCTCGCTCTATTTTGCCTCGGCGTTCTTTCCCAAGGGCGATCCCACCGCGCAGCTGCTGAACACCGCCGCGGTCTTCGCGGTGGGCTTCCTGATGCGCCCTGTCGGCGGCTGGCTGATGGGGCTCTACGCCGATCGGGCGGGGCGCAAGACGGCGCTGACCGCGTCCGTGCTGCTGATGTGCCTGGGTTCGCTGATCGTCGGGCTGACGCCGGGCTATGACCGGATCGGCGTGGCCGCGCCGGTGCTGCTGGTGATCGCGCGGCTGTTGCAGGGCCTCAGCGTCGGCGGCGAATACGGCGCGAGTGCGACCTACCTTTCCGAAGTGGCATCGGCCGAGCGGCGCGGCTTCTGGTCCAGTTTCCAGTACGTTACCCTGATCATGGGGCAGTTGCTGGCGCTGGGCGTGCTGATCGTGCTGCAACAGGTGCTGACGGAGGAGCAGCTTCACGCCTGGGGCTGGCGCGTCCCGTTCCTGATCGGCGCCGCGTGCGCCGTCGCCGCGCTGTGGCTGCGCCGGACCATGCACGAAACCGCCGCGTTCGAGCAGGAGCGCGAACACCAGCCTTCGCTGCGCCGCCTGCTCGCCCACCCGCGCGAGGTGCTGACGGTGGTGGGCCTGACCATGGGCGGCACGGTCGCGTTCTATACCTTCACCACCTATGCGCAGAAGTTCATGGTCAACACCGCCGGCTGGTCGAAGGAGGACGCGACGCTGGTCTCCGCGCTGGTGCTGGCGGGCTTCATGGTGCTGCAACCGCTGGTCGGCGCGCTGTCGGACCGGATCGGGCGGCGGCCGCTGCTGCTGGCCTTCGGGCTGGTGGGCGCGGTCATCACCGTGCCGCTGATGCGCGCGCTGGCGGTGGCGCACGATTTCTGGACCGGGTTCGCCCTGCTGATGGCGGCGCTGGTCGTGGTCAGCGGCTATACCGCGATCAACGCGGTGGTGAAGGCCGAACTGTTCCCCGCCGGCATCCGCGCGCTGGGCGTGGGCCTGCCCTATGCGGTCACGGTGTCGGTGTTCGGCGGATCGGCCGAATACATCGCGCTGTGGTTCAAGACCGAAGGCTGGGAAGACGGCTATTTCTGGTACGTGGCCGGCTGCATCGCGGTATCGTTCGTGGTCTACCTGCTGATGCCCGATACGCGAAAGACATCGCGAATCGCCTGAAGCATGACGCCGGGTTGACACGCTTCGTCATTGCGAGCGGCACGCGCCGCAATCCAGAGTCCCGCGCGCGGCTCTGGATTGCCGCGGGGCTTTGCCCCTCGCAATGACGATCAAAGGCTATGCCGTCCGGTTTTGCGGCAGCGCGATCAGCGAGATCTCGCGGCCATAGTCGGGCTCGCCCCGGTGCGTGGCGCGGCGGAACGAATAGAAGCGGTCCGGCTGGCTGTAGGTATCCTCGCCCACCATGGCGACCGTGCCGACGCCCGCGGCGTGGAGCCGCGCCGCGACGTAGCCTTCCAGATCGAACCAGGCGTGCCCCGCCTTGCCGGCGCGGAAGAAGCGCGCGTTGGCCGGGTCGGTGGCCAGGAAACGGTCCTCGAAGGCGGCGTCCACCTCGTAGCTTTTCTGCGCGATGCACGGGCCGACCACGGCGGTGATGTCCGCGCGGCTGGCCCCCAGCGCTTCCATCGCCGCGATGGTATTGTCGGTCACTCCGCCGAACGCGCCTTTCCAGCCGGCGTGCGCCGCGCCGATCACCCCGGCTTTTGCGTCGTGGAACAGCACGGGGGCGCAATCGGCGGTGAGAATGCCCAGCACCACGCCGGGCAGGCGGGTGACGAGCGCATCGGCCTTCGGGCGGTCGCTCTCGGGCCACGGCTCGGTCACCGTCACCACGTCGGGCGAATGGATCTGATAGGCACAGACGAGCCGGCCGCCGGGAAGGACGGCCTCGGTCGCGCGGCGGCGGTTCTCGGCCGTGGCGGCGGGATCGTCCTCGCTGCCCCAGCCGACGTTGAGGCCGGCGAGAACGCCTTCGCTCACTCCGCCGCGCCGGCCCAGGAAGCCGTGGGGCACGCCGCCCAACGCCGGGTGGGTGAGCACGTCCACGCCGGTAATGCCCGCAACCTCCACCACGTCAGCTGTCCAGGCTGCGCGTGACTTGCTCGCGCACGTCGCGCGACAGCGTGGCGCAGGCCGCGATGCGTTCCAGCTCCGCGCGCATCAGCGCGGCGCGGCCCGGCTCCACCTTGCGCCAGCGGCCCAGCGGCGGCACGAAGCGCGCGGCGGTGTTGGCGTTGATCGGATCGAGCGCCAGGATCAGGTCCGCGATCAGGCGATAGCCTTCGCCGTCCGGCTTGTGGAACGCCTGCGGATTGGCCGCGAACGCCATGTAGAGCGAGCGCACCCGGTTGGGGTTGGTCATGGTGAAGTCGGGATGGCTGGCCAGCGCCTTCACGTGCGCGATCGCCTGCGGGTGGAGCGATCCCGCCTGGAGCGAAAACCATTTGTCGATCACCAGCATGTTGCCCGCGAAGCGCTGGTGGAAATCGGCCAGCGCCGCCTCGCGCTCGGGTGCGGACAGGCCGCACAGCACCATCAGCGCGCCCTGCCGGTCGGTCATGTTGTCGGCCGCGTCATATTGCGCCTTGGCGCGCCGGGCGGCTTCGGCGGGCTCGGCCGCGGCCAGATAGACCAGCGCCTGCGTCTTCAGCTTGCGCGCGCCGCGCGCGGCGGCGTCGAGGCTGTAGGGCACGGCGGAGCAGCGATCGTGAAGCGCGACGATCTCCGCCCGCAACCGCGTGCCGAGGTGCTGCTTCAGCGCTTCGCGTTCGGCATGGACGCGCGAGGGATCGACCCCGGCGATCTGTTCGGCGAGATAGGCCTCGCCGGGCAGGATCACCAGTTCGCCGCGCATCAGGTCGTCGAGTTTGGCGTCGGCCAGGATCGTGCCGAAGGCTTCGGTAATCGCCGCTTCGCCGGCCGCGCGCGCGGCATCGTCGAGCGTGCCCGTGACGGCCGCGACAAGGTGCTGGACGACCAGCTGCTGCATCGCCTCGTACCGGGCGAAGGGATCGTCGTCGTGTTCGGCCAGGAACACGAGGTCGGCCGTCGTCGCCGGGCTGGTGATCGCCACGGGCGCGGAAAAGCACCGGTTGATCGACAGCACCGGTGCCTCGGCATGGCCTTCGAACGTGAAGGCCTGTTCCGCCTCTTCCAGCACCAGCAGGTGTTCGCCCCGGTGCGTGCCGGTGGCGCGGTCGAACAGCGCGGTGCGCAGCGGGATCGGCATCGGCTGCTTGACCGGCTGGCCGGGCGTGGGCGGCACGGTCTGGCGGAGCGTGAGCGTGACCGTGCCGTATGCCGCGTCGTGCGCCAGCGCGGCGTCCACCCTGGGCGTGCCGGCCTGTTCGTACCAGCGGCGGAATTTCGTGAGGTCCAGCCCTGCCCCGTCCTCGATCGCCTTGACGAAATCCTCGCAGGTCGCCGCCTCGCCATCGTGGCGCGCGAAATAGAGGTCAGTGCCCTTGCGGAAGCGTTCCGGCCCGGCCAGCACCGTCATCATGCGGATGACTTCGGCGCCCTTGTTATAGACCGTGGCGGTATAGAAGTTCGAGATTTCGGCGTAGCTGTCGGGCCGGATCGGGTGGGCGAGCGGCCCCGAATCCTCGGGGAACTGGGCCGCGCGCAGCACGCGCACGTCCTCGATCCGCTTGACCGGCGGCGATCCGCGATCGGCGCTGAACTGCTGGTCGCGCAGCACGGTGAAGCCTTCCTTGAGGCTGAGCTGGAACCAGTCGCGGCAGGTCACGCGGTTGCCCGACCAGTTGTGGAAGTATTCGTGCGCGACCACGCCCTCGATCGCGTCGTAGTCCGCATCGGTCGCGGTTTCCGGATCGGCCAGGATGTAGCGCGTGTTGAAGACGTTGAGGCCCTTGTTCTCCATCGCGCCGGCGTTGAAGTCCGAGACGGCGACGATGTTGAACAGGTCGAGATCGTATTCGCGGCCGTAGACCTCCTCGTCCCATTTCATCGAGGCGATCAGCGAGCGCATGGCGTGGCCGGTGCGCGTCTCGTCGCCCGCACGGACCCAGATTGCCAGATCGACCTTGCGGCCGGACCGGGTGGTGAAGCTGTCGCGCGTGGGCACCAGATCGCCCGCCACCAGCGCGAAGAGATAGGACGGCTTGGGCCAGGGATCGTGCCATTCGGCCCAGTGCGTGCCGTCCGGCCCCTCGCCTTGCGCCACCGGATTGCCGTTCGACAGCAGCACCGGAAAGCGCGCCTTGTCGCCCGCCATCCGCACCGTGTAGCGGCTCAGCACGTCGGGCCGGTCGGGGAAGAAGGTGATCCGCCGGAATCCCTCCGCCTCGCACTGGGTGCAGAGCATCCCGCCGGACGCGTAGAGACCGGAAAGCTGTGTGTTCGCAGTGGGATCGACCAGAGTTTCGATGCCGATTTGGTGCTTTCCGCCCGGCAGGTCGATCAGCAGCGCGTCGCCTTCCAGGCGCCAGTCGTTGTGCGGCAGGCCGTCCACGGACACGCTTGCGGGACGCAGGCCATCCCCGTCGAGACGGAGCCTGCGCGCGCCGTCGCCCGCCGGGTTGCGTTCGACCGAAAGCGTCGCCTGCACGCGGGTTTCGGTGAGCGACAGGGCGAAATCGAGGGCGATTTCCGGCACCAGCCAGGCCGGCGGCTGGTAGTCGGCGCGATGGATCACGGCGGGGTGCGCGGGCGCCGGGGCGTCGGCCGGGGAGGCGGGCGTGGCGACGGTCTGGGAGGCGGACGGCGGATTGGCGAGGTCGTTCATGGTCCCAATGTAGGGCGAAGCCGGCCAAGGGCAATCGCCAAACGCTCTTGACTCCAGACGGTTTCGCCGCGCAGGCCTTGTTGAACGACCGTTTGAGGACTGTGAATGCGCCGGGGCTTTTTCTTCCCTTTCACATATGCCGTTCTGTCGCTCCTTGCCCTCCTTGCTGTGCCGGGCGTCGGCCATGCGGCTGGCTTCAACGCCGATGCCGCCACGCGCGCCTACCTCGATACGCTGCAGGGATCCGCGCGGGTGAAGTCGGACGCCTATTTCGAGGGCGGTTACTGGATCGCGCTTATTGGCACGCTGGTTTCGGTGGCCGCCTACTGGATCATGCTGCGGCTGCGCATCCTGCCCCGTGTGCGCGATGCGGCCGAAGGGAAGGGCCGCGGGCGCGCGCTGGTGGTGTTCGAAGTGGCTGCCGTGTTCCTGATGGCCAGCACGCTGCTGCTGCTGCCGTGGACCATCTACACAGGGTTCGTGCGCGAGGCGCGCTATGGCCTGCTGAACCAGTCCTTCGCCGGCTGGCTGGGCGAACAGGTGATCGGCCTGTTCGTGACGCTGGTGATCGGCAGCCTGCTGTTCGTGGTGATCTATGCCGTGATCCGGCGGATGCCGAAGAACTGGTGGATGGTATCGACGGGGGTCGTCTCGGTCTTCCTCGCGCTGGCGATGCTGTTCGCGCCGGTCTATATCCTCCCGCTGTTCAATACCTATTCCGAACTGCCCCAGGGGCCGGTGCGCGATCGCATCGTCGCCATGGCCAAGGCCTATGACGTGCCGGCCGAACATATCTACGTCTATGACGCGTCCAAGCAGACCAAGCGCATTTCGGCCAATGTCTCGGGCATCGGGCCGAGCGTGCGGATCAGCCTCAACGACAACCTGCTGCACCGCGCGACCGAGCCGGAAATCCTCGCCGCGGTGGGGCACGAGATGGGGCATTACGTGCTGGGCCATGTCTGGCGCTCGTGGATCTGGCTGACGGCGCTCTACGGGCTGATGCTGTTCCTGGCGGCCTGGGCCATGCCGCTGATCCTGGCCCGGTACGGAGCCCGGTGGAACATTCGCGACGTGGCCGATCCCGCCTCGATGCCTCTCCTTGCCGGCGTTTTCGTGGTCTTTTCGCTGATGGTCACGCCGATCACCAACACGCTGGTCCGCGTGACCGAGCGGGACGCCGATGTCTTCGGGCTGGACGCCGCGCACGAGCCGGACGGGTTCGCCTCGTTGTCGATGAAGCTTTCCGAATACCGCAAGATCGATCCTGGCCCGGTCGAGGAAGCGCTGTTCTACGATCATCCCTCGGGCGCCACGCGCGTGCGGCTGGCGATGCGGTGGAAGCAGATCCACATGCCCGGCGCGCCGATGGCAAAGCCGACGCCGATCGTGCTGGAGCCGATGGACGCACAGCATTGACGGGCCGCCTGTTCGTCTTCGGGCTGGGTTACAGCGCGGGGATACTGGCGGAGCGGTTGCGGCGGCAGGGCTGGCGCGTCAGCGGAACCGGCCGCGCAGGCACGCTGGCCTTCGATGACGACGCCGGCATCGCGGCGGAACTGACGCACGCCACGCATGTCCTCTCGTCGGTGCCGCCGTCGGCAGTGGGCAAGGGGGCGGAGGCGGGTGGCGATCCGGTCCTGCTGCGCCATGGCGCGCGCATCCGGCAATGCGGCGCGGGCTGGATCGGCTATCTCTCCTCCACCGGCGTTTATGGCGATGCAGCCGGCGCCTGGGTGGACGAAAGCGCGCCGGTGGGGCGAGGCCGCCGGACCGCCCGGGCCGATGCGGACCTGGCCTGGCAGGTGCTCGATCCCCGCGTGCGCGTGTTCCGCCTGCCGGGCATCTATGGCCCCGGCCGCAGTGCGCTGGAACGGGTGCGCGCGGGGACAGCGCACCGCATCGACCTGCCCGGGCAAGTGTTCAGCCGCGTCCACGTGGAGGACATCGCCGGCGGAATCATCGCCTCGTTCGGCGGGCCGGCGGGCGTGTACAACCTGTCCGACGATCTGCCGTGCAGCCAGAACGCGGTGATCGAGGAAGCGGCGCGGCTGGCGGGATGCGCGCCGCCGCCGCTGCTCACGCTGGAGGCGGCCGGCCTTTCCCCGGCCGCGCGTGCGTTCTACGCGGAGAACCGCCGCGTCGCGAACGGGCGGGCGCGGCGCCTGTTGAACTGGCGCCCGCGCTATCCGACCTATCGCGAAGGGTTGCGCGCTCTCAGCGCCACGATCAGCCCCGCCATCGCCAGCACCGCGCCGGCGACGGCCAGCGACGACCAGCGATAACCTTCGAACAGCGTCGACAGCAGCATCGCCACCACGGGCACGACCACCCCGTTATAGGCCGCGCGGCCGGGGCCGAGTTCGCGCACCAGCTGGAAATAGAGCGGAAAGGTCACCACCGACCCCATCACACCCAGATAGGCGATGCCAAGCAGATAACCGGGCCGCATGTCGATTTGCGGGGGGCCATAGACCATCCACGCGAACAGCGCGTCGATCGCGACGCCCCAGACCATCGCCCAGAACAGCAGGGCCAGCATCGGGCGCGTCCGCGCGGCCTCGCTCGCCTGCAGCACGTTGGCGCTGGACGCGGACAGGATGCCGCAGAACGTGAACAGCACGCCCAGCAGCGCCGCGTTGCCGACCGGCGCCGTGCGCACCTCGTGCAGCAGCAACAGGGCGATGCCGGCGATGGCGATGGCCGATCCGGCGAGGAAGCCGCGCGTCAGCGGCTGCCCCAGGAACAGCCGCGCGAAAAGGGCGTTGGGCACCAGCAGCAGCGCGAACAGCACGGCGACGATGCCCGAGGTGATATGCTGCTCGGCGCGGTAGACGAACTGGAAATTGCAGACGAACTGGAGCAGCCCCATCAGCACGGCGAGCTGGTGTCCGCGCCGGTCCAGCCGCAGGCTCTCGCGGCGCGCCAGCGCCAGCAGCAGCACGCCGACCGCGGCCACGACAAAGCGCCAGGTGACCGACCAGCTGGCCGGCACGGACCCGATCTGATCCTTGATGACCAGCCAGGTGGAGCCCCAGATCAGCGCCACCAGCGCGAACGGCCCCAGGATGCGCGGGCTCCAGAACGAAGCCGGCCCGCCGGCGGGCGATGTCACAGCGCGGCAATGGCGCGGGCCAGCGCCTCGACATGCGCCGGATCGCTGTTCCACGCGGTAACCAGCCGCGCCGCGCCGGGCGCGCCTTCGGGGGCGGGCCAATCGTAGAAGTCGAACCCTTGCGCGTGGAGCGCGGCCTGTTCGGTGGGCGAAAGCACGGCGAAGACCTCGTTGGCCTCGACCGGGTGGAGCAGGCGCTCGCCGCAGGCCGCGCCGATCGTGGCGGCGGCGGCATTGGCGGCGCGCGCGTTTTCAAGCCACAGGCCGTCTTCGATCATCGCCAGTACCTGCGCCGCCAGATAGCGCCCCTTGGACTGGAGATGCCCCGCGCGCTTGCGGCGATAGCGTACCACGTCGGCCAGCGCGGGATCGAAGAACACCAGCGCCTCGGCGCTCATGCCGCCGTTCTTGACGCAGCCGAACGTCAGCGCGTCGACGCCGGCGTTCACCGTCAGCGCGGCCGGATCGCAACCGAGATGGGCCACCGCGTTGGCAAAGCGCGCGCCGTCCATGTGCAGGCCCAGCGAGCGCTGCCTGGCCAGCGCGCCGATCGCGGCGACCTCGCCGGGCGTATAGACGCGCCCGTATTCGGTCGCCTGCGTGATCGAGATGGCGTGCGGCTGCACCTGGTGCACGTCGCGCCGGATCGGGTCGATCGTCGCGCGGATCGTCTCGGGCGTCAGCTTCGCGCCTTCGCCGTCGGCCAGCAGCAGCTTGGCGCCGTGGGTGAAGAAGCCGGGCGCACCGCCTTCGTCCACTTCGATATGCGCCTCGCGATGGCATACGATCCCGCCGTGCGGCTGGGCCAGCGCGGCCAGCGCCAGGCAGTTTGCAGCGGTGCCCGTCGCCACCCACAATGCGGCGCATTCGGTGCCGAACAAGGCCGAAAAGGCCTCGTCCAGCCGCGCGCTCAGGCGGTCGCCGTCATAGGCGGCGTCGGGCTGGTCGGCCGCGCGCATCGCGTCCCAGACGCGGGGGTGGACGCCGGCGGCGTTATCGGAGAAGAACTTCATGCGCCAAGGCATCTAAGGCACCGACACAAGCGGTCAAGCGGGAGCAAGCAATGGAACAGGTCACGATCACGCGCGTCGGCGGTGGCGCCGAGGGCGAATACCGCGCGGCGGTCGCGGGAAGCGACGCGGTGGGCCGGCTGACCTGGCGCCGCCGGGGCGATGTGGTCGCGGCCGAACACACGCTGGTCCCGCCCGAAATCGGCGGGCGCGGTGTGGCGGGCAAGCTGGTGGAGGCGCTGATCGCGGATGCGCGGGCCGAAGGCTGGAAGATCGCGCCCGATTGCAGCTATGTCGCCGCCGCGTTCCAGCGCCATCCCGAATGGGCGGACCTGCTGACCTGATACTGATGGCCTGACACTGCTTGTTGGAAGCGGGGCGGGAAATGGTGCTGCTGGGGAGGATTGAACTCCCGACCTCAGCCTTACCAAGGATGCGCTCTACCACTGAGCTACAGCAGCACACCATTTCCGCGCTCCGGCGCGCCGGCAAGAACCGGCGGCGGGCAGGGGCGCGCTATTGGCTGCGAGGGCCGGCTTTGTCAAGCGTGGTATGACGTGCCGCGGTATCAGAGGCGTGCCCTTGCGGTGCGCGCGCCGGCAAGGCACATCGCACGGCATGAGCGACGATCCGGCAAGAATGACGCGCGAGGAACGGCTGGCCGCGCGCCTGCGCGAGAACCTGAAGCGGCGCAAGGCGCAGGCCAGGGAACTTGGGGCCAGAGAACTTGGGGCCAGAGAACTTGGGACGCGCGAACTTCGCGCGCGCGAGGCGGGCAACGGCGAATCCGGCACCGGCGGCCTTTCCAAACCGCAAGGGGAGCGCTAGGGGGCCGTTTCCCGCAGTAGAGCAGCAGGAGCCACGATGCCCCGCCTGATCCTGATCCGTCACGGTCAATCGCAATGGAATCTCGAAAACCGTTTCACCGGCTGGTGGGACGTGGATGTGACCGAAAAGGGCGCGGCCGAAGCGCTCGCCGCCGGCACGCTGCTGAAGGACAAGGGCGTGCTGCCGACGGTGGCGTTCACCTCGCTGCAGACGCGCGCGATCAAGACGCTGCATTTCGCGCTGGAAGCGGCCGGGCGGCTGTGGATTCCCGAAGACAAGGACTGGCGGCTCAACGAACGGCACTATGGCGGCCTGACCGGGCTGGACAAGGCCGAGACCGCCGCGAAGCACGGGGACGAGCAGGTCAAGGTCTGGCGCCGCAGCTTCGACATTCCGCCGCCGCCGCTGGAAGCGGGCAGCGCTTTCGACCTGGCGGCCGACCCGCGCTATGCCGGCATCGCCGTGCCGGCCACCGAAAGCCTCAAGGACACGATCGCCCGCGTGCTGCCGTGCTTCGAACAGAAGATCGCCCCGGCGCTGAAGGCCGGCGAAACGGTGATCGTTTCGGCCCACGGCAATTCGCTGCGCGCGCTGGTGAAGCACCTTTCGGGCATTTCGGACGCCGACATCACCGGCCTCGAGATTCCGACCGGCCAGCCGATCGTCTATGAACTGGACGACAACCTCGCCGAGATCGAGCGGTACTACCTGTCGGAACGCTGAGGCGCGTTCCGGCCTGAGAGGGGGCAGGGCATGAGTGATACCTCGCCGCAGGCGCCGGCCGTGGCCATCGTCATGGGCAGCCAGTCCGACTGGGAGACGATGAAGAACGCGGCCGCCGCGCTCGACAAGCTGGGCGTGGCGCACGAATGCCGCATCGTTTCCGCGCACCGCACGCCCGACCGGCTCGTCGCCTTCGCCAAGGGCGCGCACCGGGAAGGCTTCCGGGTGATCATCGCCGGGGCCGGCGGCGCGGCGCACCTGCCGGGCATGGTCGCTTCGATGACGCACCTGCCCGTGCTGGGCGTGCCGGTCGAATCCAAGGCGCTGAAGGGCATGGACAGCCTGCTGTCGATCGTCCAGATGCCCGGCGGCATTCCCGTGGGTACGCTGGCCATCGGCGTGCCGGGCGCGACCAATGCCGGCCTGCTGGCCGCGTCGATCCTCGCCACGTCCGATCCCGCGCTGGCCGAACGGCTGATCGCCTTCCGTGCCGCGCAGACCGATTCGGTCGCGGAACGGCCGTCCTGAGGGAGATGGTGGTGCGCCACACCCCGCGCGGGAGCCGCGCATGATCGCCCCCGGCGAAACCATCGGCATTCTCGGCGGCGGCCAGCTGGGCCGGATGCTGGCGCTGGCGGCGGCGAACCTCGGCTATCGCTGCCATGTCTATGCGCCGGAAGCGGATTCGGTCGCGGCCGATGTCAGCGCCGCGTTCACGCAAGGGCGCTATGACGACGAGGCCGCGTTGGCCGCCTTCGCCGCGCAATGCGCGGTGGTGACGTACGAGTTCGAGAACGTCGCCGCCGGGCCGCTGGCTGCGATCGGCGAACATGCGCCGCTGCATCCGCCGGTCCGCGCGCTGGAAGTGGCGCAGGACCGGGTGAACGAGAAGAGCTTCGTCGAGGCGCTGGGCGGCCGCCCCGCGCCGTGGGCGCAAGTCGATTCCGCCGCCGACCTGGCCGCCGCCATCGCCCGGATCGGCGCGCCCGGCATCCTCAAGACGCGGCGCGACGGCTATGACGGTAAGGGCCAGTGGCGGATCATGGACCCGGCCGACGCCGCCGGGCTGGACCTGCCCGCGGTGCCGCTGATCTACGAAGGCTTCGTGCGCTTCGCGGGCGAATTCTCGGTGATAATGGTGCGCGACGCGGCCGGCGACGTGCGCTTCTGGGATTCGGCGCAAAACGAGCACGACAGTGGCATCCTGGCCCGTTCGACCGTGCCCGCGCCCACGTTCATCACGGCGCAGGTGGACGCGGCGCGCGCGCTGGCGGCAAAAGTGGCCGACGCCTTGGACTATGTGGGCGTGTTGACGCTGGAATTCTTCGCCACGGCGGACGGCCCGGTGTTCAACGAGATGGCCCCGCGCGTCCACAATTCCGGGCACTGGACGATCGAGGGCGCGCTGGTCAGCCAGTTCGAGAACCATATCCGCGCGATCTGCGCTCTGCCGCTGGGCAGCACGGCGCTGGCGGCGAAGGGCGCGGTGATGGACAACCTGATCGGCGATGCCGCGCGCGACTGGGCGCAGATCCTGTCCGATCCCGCCAACCACCTTCACCTCTATGGCAAGGCGGCGGTCCGTCCCGGACGCAAGATGGGCCACGTCACCCGGCTGATCCTGTAATGGCGCAGGCCCTGGTCCTGATCTACGCGCGCGCCGCCAACGGCACGATCGGTCGGGACAACGCGCTGCCCTGGCACCTTCCGGCGGACCTGCGGCGGTTCAAGGCGCTGACCATGGGCAAGCCGATGATCATGGGCCGCAAGACGTTCGAGAGCTTTCCCGCGCCGCTGCCCGGCCGCCGCCATATCGTGCTGACGCGCGATGCCGGCTGGCAGGCGGAAGGGGCCGAAGTGGTCCACGATGTACCGGCCGCGCTGGCGCTGGCCGGCGATGGCGAAGTGGCCGTGGTCGGCGGCGCGGAGATCTACCGCCTGTTCCTGCCGCTGGCCGCGCGGGTGGAACTGACCGAAGTCCATGCCGATGTCGCGGGCGACACGGTGATGCCCCCCCTTGGCCCCGAATGGCGGGAGCTTGCGCGCGAGACGCACCCGGCCGAAAAGGGACGCCCGGCGTTCGCTTTCGTGACGCTGGAAAGGGAGGGGGGCTGAACCATGCGTCGTTGGGTGGCGATTGCACTGGGCGTGACCGGATTGGCGGCGGCGGCGTTCTTCGGGCCGCTGCCGGCCTTCGTCGAATCGCAGATGAACCGGATCGATGGGCAGCCGCTGATCGCGGTCAGTGACCGGGCGCGGGAACTGCACCGATCGCTGCGGATCGTCGATCTGCATGCCGATACGCTGATGTGGCGGCGTAATCTGCGCGACCGGGCGCGGCGCGGGCATGTCGATCTGCCGCGGCTGGAAGAAGGCAATGTCGCGCTGCAGGTGTTCTCGTCGGTGTCGAAATCGCCGCGCGGCCTCAATTACGATGCCAACCCGGCGGACAGCGACACGCTGGGCGCGCTGGCGGTGGCGCAATTGCAGCCGGTGCGGACGTGGAATTCGCTGGCCGAACGCACGCTGTGGCACGGGCAGAAGCTGGACCGCGCGGTCGCGGCGTCGGGCGGGATGCTGCTGAAAGTCAGCGACGATGCCTCGCTCGATCTGCTGCTGGCCCGGCGCGGGAACAAGGCGCAGCCGGTGGGCGCGATGCTCTCGATCGAGGGACTGCACGATCTGGAAGGCAAGGCGGAGAACCTCGACCGGTTCTATGCCGCCGGCTTCCGCATGGCGAGCCTGACGCATTTCTTCGACGATGGACTGGCCGGATCGATGCACGGGCTGAAGAAGGGCGGGCTGACTCCGTTCGGCCGGCAGATCGTGCGGCGAATGGAAGACAAGGGCATGATCGTGGATATCGCGCATCTCAGCCACGCCGGCGTGGCGGACGTGCTGGCGATGGCGCGGCGGCCGGTGGTTTCCAGCCACGGCGGAGTGCAGGCGACCTGCAAGGTCAACCGCAACCTGACCGACGACGAGATTCGTGGGGTGGCGCGCACCGGCGGGCTGATCGGCATCGGCTATTGGGACGCGGCGGTCTGCGATACCAGCCCCCGCGCGACGGCCAAGGCGATGCGCCACGTGCGCGATCTTGTCGGGATCGACCATGTCGCGCTAGGCAGCGATTTCGACGGGGCGACCACGACCCGGTTCGATACCGCGCAACTGGAACAGGTAACCCAGGCCCTGATCGACGAAGGTTTCAGCGAGGACGAGATTCGCGCGGCGATGGGCGGCAATGCCCTGCGCGTGATTCGCGCCGGCTTGCGGCCGATGGCCTCCGCGTCGGCCGGGGTCACGGCAGAGGCGCATCGATGACGCGAATCGACGCGCGCGATCGCGCGCCGGATCATCTGCGCGGGGCGGTGATCGCGCTCGGCAATTTCGACGGGTTCCATCTCGGCCATCAGGCGGTGGTGGGCGAGGCGGTGCGCCAGGCGCGGGCGCAAGGCCGCCCGGCGATCGTCGCCACGTTCGATCCGCACCCGGTGCGCCATTTCCAGCCCGATGCGCCGCCATTCCGGCTGACCACGCTGGACCAGCGCGAGGAACTGTTCGCCGCCGCCGGGGCCGATGCCATGCTGGTCTTCGCCTTCGATGGAACGCTGGCCGCCACCACGGCGGAGGACTTCGTGCGCGGGCTGCTGGTCGATCGGCTGGGTGCGGCGGGCGTGGTCACGGGCGAGGATTTCACCTTCGGCAAGGGGCGCGGTGGCAACGTGCGCGTGCTGGCGGAACTGGGCGCGGAAAGCGGGCTGACGGCGCGCGCGGTCGGCCCCGTGGTGGAAAGCGGCGAAGTCGTCTCCTCCAGCCGCATCCGCGCCGCGCTGCAGGCGGGCGATTGCGCCACCGCCACGCGGCTGCTGACGCGGCCCTTCGCGATCCGGGGCGTGGTGCAGCACGGCGACAAGCTGGGGCGCACGATCGGCTTTCCCACCGCCAACCTGCCGCTCGGCACTTACCTGCGCCCGCGCTATGGCATCTATGCCGTCACTGGCCGCATGCCCGACGGGCGCGTGGTGCAGGGCGCGGCCAACATCGGCATCCGCCCCACCTTCGATCCGCCCAAGGAACTGCTGGAACCCACTTTCTTCGACTGGTCCGGCGATCTTTACGGCCAGGAGATCGAGGTGGCCTTCCACCACTTCCTGCGGTCCGAAGCGAAGTTCGATTCGCTCGATGCGCTGGTCGAACAGATGAACCGCGATTGCGACGAGGCGCGGCGGCTGCTGGCGGCGGGGTAGGTTCGGGCGCCACGGCCCACCCCCGGCCCCTCCCGCAAGCGGGAGGGGAGGAAATGCGCGACACACCCCCTCCCGCAAGCGGGAGGGGAGGGAACGCGCAGCGGGCTGGCTGATGCCTTCTATGCCAAACCATCGCGCAATTGCAGGAATCCCCGCGCGCCGCTAAGGCCCGCCGATCATGACCGAACAGCGCGACTACCGAAGCACCGTCTTCCTGCCGAAGACCGATTTCCCGATGAAGGCCGGACTCCCGCAGAAGGAGCCGGGCATTCTCGCGCGCTGGCAGGAACAGGACCTCTACAGCCGCTTGCGCGATGCCCGCGCCGGGCGCGAGAAGTTCATCCTCCACGATGGCCCGCCCTATGCCAATGGCGACATGCACATCGGCCATGCGCTGAACCATATCCTCAAGGACATGGTCTGCCGCACGCAGAGCCTGCTGGGCAAGGACGCGCCCTATGTGCCCGGCTGGGACTGCCACGGCCTTCCCATCGAATGGAAGGTCGAGGAGGAATACCGCAAGAAGAAGAAGAACAAGGACGAGGTTCCCCCGCGCGAATTCCGCGCCGAATGCCGCGCCTATGCCCAGAAGTGGGTGGACGTGCAGCGCGAACAGTTGAAGCGGCTCGGCATCAACGGCGACTGGGACCATCCGTACCTGACGATGGATTTCCAGGCGGAGGCCACCATCGTCGGCGAACTGCTCAAGTTCGCCGAGAACCAGATGCTCTATCGCGGCGCCAAGCCGGTTATGTGGAGCCCGGTGGAAAAGACCGCGCTGGCCGAGGCGGAAGTCGAATACGAGGACATCGTCTCGACCCAGGTGGACGTGGCGTTCGAGATCACGGAATCGCCGATCGCGGAACTGGTCGGCGCTTACGCGGTGATCTGGACAACGACGCCGTGGACGATTCCGGTGAACCAGGCGCTCGCGTATGGGCCGGATGTTCAATATACGATTGTTGAGGTCGATCGCCGCCGCTACCTTGTGGCTCGGGATCTCGCCGGGGCATTTCTCGATCGAGCCGATTGCGAAATCGAGACCTACAAGAGCGGTCCGGCGGGGCGGTATTTGGGTTCGGCCCTAGCTGGTACCGTCGCTCGCCATCCGATGCACCACCTTGGCGGGTTCTTCGCCAAACCGCGCCCGTTGCTCGCCGGCGATTTCGTCACCACCGACAGCGGCACGGGCCTTGTCCACATGGCGCCCGACCACGGCGAGGACGACTTCCTGCTGTGCAAGGCGCACGGGATCGATCCGGTGTTCGCGGTCGAGGGCGATGGCAAGTACCGCGCGGACTGGGCGTGGCTGGGCGGTGAAGGCTCGGTCATCAACCCGAAGTTCAACGCACCCGACGGGCCGATCTGCACCGCGCTGCGCGAGGCGGGCGGGCTGCTGGCGGCGAGCGCGGACTACAAGCACTCCTACCCGCATTCGTGGCGCTCCAAGGCCAAGGTGATCTTCCGCTGCACACCGCAGTGGTTCGTGCCGATGGACCGGGTGATGACGCATATCTCGCCCAAGACGCCGGGCGAGAACCGCTGGGAAACCGAAGGCGGCGCGATCAACCCGGCCGAGGAAGCGCTGTGCGCCGCGCCCACGCTGCGGCAGGCGGCGATGGCGGCCATCGCCGAAACGCGCTTCGTGCCCGAAAAGGGCCGCAACCGCATCGGCGCGATGGTGGAAGGCCGGCCCGACTGGGTGCTGAGCCGCCAGCGCGCGTGGGGCGTGCCGATCACGCTGTTCGTCGAGCGCAAGACCGGCCAGTATCTTGTCGATCCGGCGGTGAACGACCGCATCGTCAACGCCATCCGCGCCGAAGGCGTCGATGCCTGGTCGGACGAGGCGGCGCAGGACCTGCTGGGGCCGGACTACAAGGCCGAAGACTACGAGCGCGTGGCCGACATCCTGGACGTGTGGTTCGATTCGGGCAGCACCCATGCCTTCGTGCTGGAATCGGGCCGCTGGCCCGATCTGCTGCGGCCCGAAGGCTATCAGGGGCCGCACGCCGACCTCTATCTGGAAGGATCGGACCAGCACCGCGGCTGGTTCCAGTCCTCGCTTCTGGAAGCCTGCGCCACGCGCGGCCACGCGCCGTACAAGGGCGTGCTGACCCATGGCTTCACCATGGACGCCAAGGGCCTGAAGATGTCCAAGTCGCTGGGCAACACCATCAGCCCGATCGACCTAATGCGCGATTACGGTGCGGACATCCTGCGGCTATGGGCGCTGTCGGTGGATTTCACCGAGGACCACCGCATCGGCAAGGAAATCCTGGCCGGCGTGGCCGACCAGTACCGCAAGCTGCGCAACACCTTCCGCTACCTGCTGGGCGCGCTCGACGGGTTCGGCGAGGGCGAGAAGCTGCCGGTGGGCGAGATGCCCGAGCTGGAGCGCTACATGCTCGTCCTGCTCGAACGGCTGGACGGCACGCTGCGGCAGGCGGTGGCGGACTATGACTACAACACCTATGTCCGCGCGCTGAGCGAGTTCTGCAACGAGGACCTCTCCGCGTTTTTCTTCGATATCCGCAAGGATTCGCTCTATTGCGACGCGCCGGGCGATCCCAAGCGCCGCGCCTATCGCACCGTGCTCGACGTGCTGTTCCACGCGCTGGTGCGCTATGCCGCGCCGGTGCTGGTCTTCACCGCGGAGGAAGTGTGGCAGACGCGCTTCCCCGGCAGCGACAGCGTGCACCTGCTCGAATGGCCGGTGGTGCCGGTCTCGGTGGTGGAAGAGGACCGCTGGGCCGAACTGCGCGCGCTGCGGACCACGGTGAACGAGGCGATCGAGCCGCTGCGCCGCGAAAAGGTGCTGGGGTCGGGGCTGGAAGCGCAAGTGCTGGTGCCCGAAGGCGCGCCGGAGGCCAATCTGGCCGAACTGTTCATCACCGGGACAGTCGTGCGCGGGCAGGATGACGGCGTGACCGTCACCCGAACCCACGACCACAAATGCGGCCGTTGCTGGCGCCATCTGCCCGAAGTGGCCGAAGACGGCGCGCTGTGCGCGCGCTGCGAAACGGTGGTCGCGGAACTGGACGGGCAGGCCGCGTGACCGTTTCCGGCCGCCGCCTTGCCGGCTTCGCGCTGGCGCTGCTTACGTTCGCGGTGGATCGCGGCGTCAAGGCGCTGATGACCGGCCGGCTCGCGCTGGCGGACGTGGGCGCAATTCCGCTGCTGCCGTTCTTCGACTTGCGCTGGACCGAGAACTACGGCGTTTCGCTGGGCATGTTCACGGCAACCTCGGCCGAGATGCGCTACGGCCTGATCCTGGTGACCGCCGTGATCGCGCTGGGCGTGGCCGTGTGGATGCTGCGCGAAAAGGTGCTGGGCGATATCGTCGGCCTTGCGCTGGTACTGGGCGGGGCGCTGGGCAATATCTACGACCGCGCCTCGCGCGGTTACGTGATCGATTACGCCGACCTCCATTTCGGGGAATGGCGCCCGTTCCTGATTTTCAACATCGCCGATGCCGCCATCACCTTCGGCGTGCTGATACTGCTTGCCCGGTCGCTGCTTTCGCGCGAAAAGCCCGCCAATGGCGCGGATGCCGAAGCTGATGCCGCCGCCACGGAGAATGCCTGATATGCGTAAAGCCGCCACTCTTTGCCTTCTCGTCTCGGGCGCGGGCCTGCTGTCCGCCTGCGGCGCGGGCGGCTCGCTGTTCAATCGCGTGCGTCCCGATGAATTCGCGGTGACGCGCCAGGCGCCGCTGGTGGTGCCGCCCGATTTCGCGCTGACCCCGCCCAACCCCGGCGCGCCGCGCCCGCAGGACGTCGATTCCGGCAAGCAGGCGCTGGAAGCGCTGTTCGGTGGCCCGGCCCCGCGCAGCGCGGTGGAAACCGACGTGATCAACCGTTCGGGCGCTTCGGCCGCCGGCATCCGCAGCTCGGTGGGCGATCCGGATACCAAGACGGTTGCCAAGGGCAGCGGGCTGCGCGACATCCTGGCCGCGCCGCAGGGCGACGGCGCCGAAGCGCAGGCCAATATTCCCGGCTGATCCGGGCACAGTCCCTGTCGGACTCAGAAACCCCCGCCGCGCGCGGGGGTTTTCATTTTGGCGATTATATTTTTCGCGAGCGCGGGGCGTGGAAAGCCCACCCCGCTGCGACTAACGCCACCTGCGGCGGCGCAAGTCTCGCTCCCCTCCCGCTTGCGGGAGGGGTTGGGGGTGGGAAACGCGCCGCGTTGGCAAAGGATCGTGTCGCCTACTTTTCCGGGCTGAGCCAGATGCCGGCCCAGTCCGCCGGCGGCGGGGCGGAGCGGAAGGCGGCGATGCGGGTGAGGAACACGCGCGCCGGGCCATCTTGCGGCAAGATGCGCAGCGTTTCGGCGAAGGCGGCTTCGGCCTTGTCCCACTCCCGCGCGCGGTAGAGCGCGAGCGCGTGGGCATGGGCATCGCGCGCGGAAAGCAGGTCCGGCTCGACCTCGCCAATCTCGCCCAGCAGCTCGTAGATGCGCACCGCCTCGCTCTTGCCTGGCGCGGCCAGCAGGTCGATCTCGCGCGCCTCGATGCGGTGGCGCACCTTGAGCATGGTCGCCTCGTCGGCCAGGATCAGCGTGCCATAGGTCTTGTTGGCGCTTTCGAGGCGCGAGGCGACATTGACCGCATCGCCCATGATCGTGAAATTGCGCGAGGCGGCCGAACCGATCGAGCCGACCACCACGTCGCCCGTGGCGAGGCCGATCCGCGCCGAAACGCTGGGCGCACCCCGGCGCAGGCCGAGCAGTTCGGGCAGTTCCCGCTGCAGCCGCGCGATCTGTTCGCGCTGTTCCAGCGCGGCGATGACCGCCGACAGCGCCGGTTCCTCCAGCGCGAACGGCGGCCCCCAATAGGCCATGACGGCATCGCCGATGTACTTGTCGATCACGCCGTGGTGGCGGTGGATCGGTTCGGCGGCCAGCGTCAGGTAGCGGTTGACCAGCCGCACCAGCGCGGTGGGGGTGAGCGTTTCCGAAATCGCGCTGAAGCCCTGCACGTCGGAGAAGTACACGGTCATCTCGCGCTTTTCGCCGGCTTCCAGCTCCGCGCGGTTGGCGCCCAGCAGGCGATCGACCACGCGCGGGTCCATATAGCTGGAGAAGGTGTTTTTCAGCGCCACCTTCTGCCGCAGTTCCTCCACCATTGCCGAAAAGGCCGTGGTCAATTGGCCCAGCTCGTCGTGCGTCGTGGCCGGCAGCGAGACTTCCAGATTGCCGCGCCCCACTTCCTCCGCACCGGCGATCAGGCTGCGCACCGGCGTCAGCATCCGGCGGGTCAGCAGCACCGAGATGACCGCGCCGGCCAGAAAGGCGAAGACGGCAAGGATGAGGTTCTCGACCGTCACCAAAAAGCCGCGCCGCTCCAGCGCCTCCAGCTGGCGTTCGTCCTTGCCGCTAAGCACGGAGGCCTCGCGCGACATGCGCTCCATCGCGGCCAGCACGCGCCGTTCGGCGTCCATTGCGGTGTTCTGGCGCAGGCGCACGCCATCCACCATCGCCGGGGCCTTGGGATCGAGAAAGGCGTCCATCGCCGCGCGATAGGCGGCGTGTTCGCGCCGCACGGCCTCGCTTTCTAGCTGCAGGCGGCCCAGGAACACGGCGACATCGTTGGAGACCGGCATCGTTTCGAACCGGCTGATATGGGTATCAAGCTGGGCGAGCTGGCTGTCGACCCGGGTGTTCAGCGCGCGGAAGCGTTCGAGATAGTTTTCGTGCAACGCGGCATCGCGCACTTGCGGTCCGCCGTACCGCAGCGCCCGCTCGCTGGCGAGCTCCTCCTCGGCGGCGAATTCCTCGATCGTGGCCACTTCGCGCTTGAGCGGTTCCAGCACTTCCACCAGCAGCGCCGTTTCGCGGTTGACCTTGGCGGACTGCACGAAGGCATAGACCGCCGCCGCCAGCATGATCGCCAGCAGCGTCACGCTCAGCCCCACGAATTTGCGCGTGATGGTCAGCCGCCCCAGCCGCGCGATACGGCCGGGTCGTGCCGGGGTTGCGTCGATGTCCATGATCCCGTCCCAGGCCCGGAAATACCGGGTTGCTCCAGATCGGACTAGCCTTCCCGCCGGATCGGTGCAAGCCGCGGGCCCCCGGCCGCAAAGGGATGGCTGACTCGCGGCGGAACCGGTGCCGACTACTGCCGAAAGCGGCAGAAATCGTCGTTTATCGCGCGATCGAGGATGGTGCGGAACGCCGCGAAGGCGGGGTCGCCGGGCCGAACAAGACCCGTTCCGGACTCTTTCGTTTGCCCGCGCGGCACGAAGGCCACCGGGCTGGCGATGGGAATCAGCTGCGATCCGGTGCCCGCGTGCAGCGTGGCCAGCAGGCCGAACATGCAGCCATCGCGCGTCGGCCGGCCCAGCGTGATCAGCCGGTGCTGCCCCGCCTCGCAGGTGGCGAGGTAGGTGTGGCCGGAGAGGTTGGGCATCGAGACGTGGCCCTTCTGCGCGAAGGCGCCATCGATCCGTTCGGCCTCGGTAAAGCGCAGATGGCCTGCCGCATCGTCCCAGAAGATGCGCGTGACATAGGCATAGATCGCCCCCGGTTCGCCGAAGCTGGCGCGCAGCGTGAGGTAGTCCGCCTCGATCCAGTGCACGGCGGCGCGGCTGTAGGCGCCCATGTGCTCGGGCGCGGTATCCGGCGCGGGCATCGCTGCGGGCGCGGCCGCGCCATCGCGCAGGCGCGTGCCCAGCGCCTCTTCCAGCCGGATCACGGTGGCCAGCGTGAACTGGCGGCTGCCCGACAGCGCCTTTTCCAGCGTGGACAGGCTGATCCGCGCCATGTCCGCCAGCGCCTGGCGCGAGATGCGCCGCCGCGCCAGCTCCTCGCGCAGCCGCGCGGCGATAGCGTGTCCTTCGGCGGCACGCATTTCATCGGGTTCGGCCACGGCATGTCCTTTGCGTCAAACTGCGGACATCTGCGCACATATCCGCACAGTCCGTCAAGCGATCCCGCCACGATCCGCACCGGTGCGGATCGACCGGACGAAACTGGCGGGGACTGCCCGTGGCTGTGCGGCGCCGCTGCCGCCTAACGGGAAGGCTCCCCTTGATGATGGAGCGTGTCATGGTCCTCTCGCGCATATCTTTCCTTTCGGGCCGATCCCGCTGCCGGATCGCGCTGGCGCTGGCGTTGTTACTGGCAGTCGTTGGCGGCACGCTGCTGGCTGGCCGGTTGCAGGCCGAAGACGCCCCGGCCGACGCAGATGCGATCGGCAGCGGCACGCTGCTGCTGTCCGGCAAGGGCGTGGCGGAAAGCCTGCCCGCCGTGCGGCTGGGCACCGACATGGACGTGACGGTCAGCGGCCCCATCGCCCGCGTCCGCGTGACGCAGGCGTTCCGCAACACCAGCGACCGCTGGATGGAAGCGACCTACCTCTATCCCCTGCCCGAGGACGGCGCGGTCGACAGCCTGAAGATGGTGGTGGGCGACCGTGTGATCGTCGGCCATATCAAGCGCCGCGCCGAAGCCCGCGAAATCTATGAAAAGGCGCGCGAACGCGGGCAGAAGGCGGGGCTGGTCGAAGCCGAGCGGCCCAACATGTTCCGCAACAGCGTGGCCAATGTCGGCCCCGGCGAAACGGTGCTGATCCAGATCGAATACCAGGCCCCGGTCCGCCAGGTGGCGGGCGAGTTCGCGCTGCGCCTGCCGCTGGTGGTGGGGCCGCGCTACGTGCCAGCCCAGGCCACCGCCGAAAACCCCGCCCGCACCGAAACGGCCGTGGCGAAGGATATCGACGAAGTCACCGCGCCGCTGGCCGTACCCGCGCTGGGCAAGGCGCTCAACCCGGTCTCGATCACGGTCCATCTCGCGCCCGGCTTCGTCCCCGCCAATCTCATCAGCCCCTATCACCGCATCGCGGTGAGCGACGATGGCGCGCAGGCGCGCACGATCCGGCTGGCCGACGGCACGGTTCCGGCCGACCGCGATTTCGAACTGCGCTGGCGATCGGCTAGCGCCGATCCCACGCTCAGCCTCTTCCGCCAGGCGCTCGATGGAAAGGACTACGTGATGGCCTCGATCGTGCCGCCGGCCCGCCTGCCGCAGGGCAAGGCTCCCCCGCGCGAGATGGTCTTCGTGATCGACAACAGCGGCTCGATGGGCGGGCAATCGATGGACGCGGCCAAGGAAAGCCTGCTCCACGCGCTCGATACGCTGCGGCCCGAGGATCGCTTCAACGTGATCCGCTTCGACGACACGATGACGCAGCTGTTCGAACAGAGCGTGCCGGCCACGCCCGAACAGATCGCCACCGCGCGCCGCTTTACCGAAGGGCTGGAAGCCAACGGCGGCACCGAGATGCTGCCCGCACTGAAGGCCGCGCTGGTCGACGCCACGCCGGACGACGTAAAGGGCGTGCGGCAGGTGATCTTCCTGACCGATGGCGACTTGTCCAACGAGAAGGACATGATGGCGGAAATCGCCGCGCACGGCGGACGCAGCCGGGTGTTCATGGTCGGCATCGGGTCCGCCCCCAACACTTTCCTGATGCGCCGCATGGCCGAAGCCGGGCGCGGCACTTACACCAACATCGGTGACGGCAGCGAAGTGAACGCGAAGATGACCGCGCTGCTCGATCGCCTGAAGGCGCCGGTGGCGCGCGATCTCACGGTCACGGTCGACGGCGCCCCGCTCGATTTCACGCCGCGCCGCCTGCCCGATCTTTATGCCGGCGAACCGCTGGTGCTGCTGGGGCAGGGGCAGAACCTGTCCGGCCGCCTGACGGTCAGCGGCATGATCGGCGACAAGCCGTGGTCACACGCGGTGGACCTGTCCGCCGCCGTGGACAGCCCCGCCGTTGCCAGGCTGTGGGCCAACCGCCGCGTCGCGGAGATCGAGGCCGCGCGCGCCGCCGGGGAGACCGAGGACAATCAGGCGGACGGGCAGATCGCCGATCTCGGCCTCGCCTACAGCCTCGTCACCTCGCAGACGAGCCTGGTCGCGGTCGATGAAACGCCGACCCGGCCGGCCGGCGCGCGGCTGACGCGGGAGGAGCTGCCGCTCCTGCTGCCGGCCGGTTGGGATTTCGATACGCTGTTCAACGGCGCGGCCGCCCACGCTACACCTCCTGCGGCGGGCGCGGAAGCGGGCGAAGCCGACGCGATTACCCTGCCGCGCACCGCCACCGGCTATATGACGCTGGTGGAAAAGGGCAGTCTGGCGCTGCTGCTGGGCGCGGCGCTGCTGCTGGCGGGCACGCGCCGGAAGGCCCGCGCATGACCGCCGCCGGGCGGATGACGAAAGGGACGCGCGCCATGGCGCGCGTCCTGTTGCGTGGCGGCGGCGCGCTGCTTTGCGCACTCGGTCTCGCGGTGATGGCGCAGGGTCTGGCGGTGCCGGTCAAGGCGCGCGTAGCGCAAGTCCTGCTCGACCGGGCCTTTGCGCGGAGCCTGGTCGAAGGACATCCGGTCAGGCCGTGGCCGTGGGCGGACACGATGCCGGTGGCGCGGCTCACGCTGCCCCGGCTGGGTGCGAGCGACGTTGTGCTCTCGGGCGGATCGGGACAGGCGCTGGCGTTCGGGCCGACCGTGGTGCCGAACCGGCGCGACGGTGGCGGCGGTAGCGGGGCCGGCGCGGATGTGACGATCGTGGCCGCGCACCGCGATACGCACTTCGCCTTCCTGCGGAGCGCGCGGGCAGGTGACGCAATCGACGTGCAGGCGATCGGCGGCGCGCACCGGCGCTATCGCGTCATCAGCTTCCAGGTGGTGCGCTGGGACGGCTTTGCCGCGCCCCGCAATCCCGCGCGGCCGCTGCTGGCGCTGGTGACGTGCTATCCCTTCGGCGCGACCGAGCACGGGCCGCTGCGCTTCGTCGTCTGGGCGGAGGCCCTGTGAAGGGGGGAGCCGCCGCGCCTTCCCGCGACGGCCCTCCGGCAGCGCGAGCCGCCTATTTCAGCGTCTTGAGATAGGCGATGATGGCCTTGCGCTTGGCCGGATCGGTCTGGCCGGAATAGGTCATCCGCGTGCCGGGCACGAGCTTCATCGGGTTTTCCAGCCACTTGTCGAGCGTGGCGTCATCCCAGGTCAGGCCCGATCCCTTGAGCGCCGGGCTGAAGCTGAAGCCCGCGACGTCGCCGGCCTTGGTGCCCACGATCCCGGCCAGGCTCGGCCCGATCATGTTCTTGCCCTTTTCGACCGAATGGCAGGACTTGCAGATGCCGAAGGCGATCGGCGCGCCATCGGCGGCGGTTGCCGGCGTGGTTTCCGCCGTGGCCGGAGCGGCCGTATCCGCCGGGGCGCTGCCGCCAGCCGGCGTCTCCTCCTGCTTCGCGCCGCCACAGGCCGAAAGCGCCAGGGCCAGTCCGGCCGCGCATGCGCTTTTCACCACCATTCTCATGTCAAACTACCCTTTCCATCAGGGCAAAGCCGCGTTCGGGACAGGCAGCTTTGCCTTTCCTTGGGACCGCGCCGCGCCTATGCGCCCGTGTTCCATGTTTGAAAAGCCGCCTTTGCACTGGATCGACGAATTGCGCGCGACGCTGAAGCTCGCCGCGCCACTCGTGGGCGCGAACCTGCTGCAGATGGCAGTGTTCGCGGTCGACGTGGTGTTCGTCGCGCGGCTGGGGCCGGAAGCGCTGGCGGCGTCGTCGCTGTCGGTCGCGCTGTTCGGCTTGCTGATGTGGAGCCTGACGGGCCTCGTCGGCGCGGCATCGCCGCTGATCGCGGCCGAGCTGGGGCAGCGCAAACACGCCGTGCGCGAAGTGCGCCGGACCACGCGCATGGCCGCATGGGTCGGCATTCTCGCGGCAATCTGCGCGATGGGCGTGTGCCTGCTGGGCGGGCCGCTGATGCGGCTGACCGGGCAGCAGGAAGCGGTTATCGCGCTGGCCGAACCGTTCCTGCGCGTGCTGATGTGGGCGGCGCTGCCGATGGTCCTGGCGGCGCTGCTGCGCACTGTGGTCGCCACGCTGGGCCGGCCGGGCATCGGCACTGCGATCACCGGCCTTGCCGTGGTGGTCAACGCCACGGGCAACTGGATCTTCGTGTTCGGCCACTTCGGTATGCCGGCGCTGGGCCTGACGGGCTCCGCCGTGTCCAGCGTGGTCACCGCCGTCGCCATGCTGCTGGCCTACGCGGCTGTGATCCGGTTCGACCGGCGCCTGCACCGCTATCGCCTGCTGGGCCGCTGGTGGCGGCCGGAATGGAAGCGTTTCGGCGGCGTGCTGCGCGTCGGCCTGCCGATCTGCGGCACGATTCTGGCCGAAGCGGGCATGTTCAACGGCGCGGCCTTCCTGATGGGGCGGATCGGTGAGACCGAACTCGCGGCGCATACCGTGGCGCTCCAGCTGGCCGCGATCGCCTTCCAGGTGCCGTTCGGCGTGTCGCAGGCGGCGACGATCCGGGTCGGCCTGGCGTTCGGGGCGGGAGACCGGCACGCGGTGGGCGTGGCCGGGCGCGTGGCGATCGCGCTGGGCATGGGGTTCATGCTGCTCTCCGCCGGCACCATGCTGCTGGCCCCGCGCGCGATCATGCGGCTCTACATCGATCCCGATGCCCCGGCCAACGCCGCGCTGGTCGCGCTGGCAGTGCAGTACATGGTGGTCTGCGCCGCCTTCCAGCTGTTCGATGGCGCGCAGGCGGTGGGCGCGGCGCTGCTGCGCGGCATCCAGGATACGCGCGTGCCCATGGGCATCGCGCTGTTCGGCTACTGGGTGCCGGGGTTGGGCACGGCGATCGGACTGGGCCTGTTCACCCCGCTGCGCGGGGTGGGCGTGTGGCTTGGCCTGATGATCGGACTGATCGTCGTCGCGGCGCTGATGCTCTGGCGCTGGCACCGGCGCGAACGGCTGGGTCTGCTCACGCCCGGCTGATGCCGCCGCATGGGTGTGCCGTGCAGGGGCAGGGGACGCAAAAAAATCTGCCCGCCCCCTGTTGACGCTCCACCGCCCCTCACCCATATCCCGCCCGCTGGCACTCTCCCCGCGAGAGTGCCAAGCGAGGTTCGTATTTTTGGAAGAGGGAGCAACCCATGAGTTTCCGTCCGCTGCACGATCGCGTGCTGGTGCGCCGCGTCGAAGCCGAGGAAAAGACCGCCGGCGGGATCATCATCCCCGACAGCGCCAAGGAAAAGCCTGCTGAAGGCGAAATCGTCGCCACCGGCACCGGCGCCCGCGCTGAAAACGGCACGATCACGCCGCTTGACGTCAAGGTTGGCGATCGCGTGCTGTTCGGCAAGTGGTCCGGCACCGAAGTCAAGGTCGCCGGTGAAGACCTCCTCATCATGAAGGAATCGGACATCCTCGGCGTCATCGGCTGAAGATAGTCCTCTTTCCCGTCCAGATATTCAAAGGAAACCGAAATGGCTGCCAAGGAAGTACGCTTTTCGCGCGACGCGCGCGAACGCATCCTCAAGGGCGTCGATATCCTCGCCGACGCGGTGAAGGTCACGCTCGGCCCCAAGGGCCGCAACGTCGTGATCGACAAGAGCTTCGGCGCGCCGCGCATCACCAAGGACGGTGTGTCGGTCGCCAAGGAAATCGAACTCAAGGACAAGTTCGAGAACATGGGCGCGCAGATGCTGCGCGAAGTGGCCAGCAAGGCCAACGACAAGGCCGGTGACGGCACCACCACCGCGACCGTGCTTGCCCAGTCTATCGTGCGCGAAGGCATGAAGTCGGTTGCCGCCGGCATCAACCCGATGGATCTGAAGCGCGGCATCGACATCGCCGTGACCAAGGTCGTCGAAGACCTGAAGGCCCGTTCGACCCCGGTCGCCGGTTCGGCTGAAATCGCGCAGGTCGGCATCATCTCGGCCAACGGCGACGTCGAAGTCGGCCAGAAGATCGCGGAAGCGATGGAAAAGGTCGGCAAGGAAGGCGTGATCACCGTGGAAGAGGCCAAGGGCCTCGAATTCGAACTCGATGTCGTCGAAGGCATGCAGTTCGACCGCGGCTATCTCTCGCCCTACTTCATCACCAACCCGGACAAGATGACGGTCGAACTCGAAAACCCGTACATCCTGATCCACGAGAAGAAGCTGTCGTCGCTGCAGGCGATGCTGCCGATCCTCGAAGCGGTGGTGCAGTCGGGCCGTCCGCTGCTGATCATCGCCGAAGACATCGAAGGCGAAGCGCTGGCGACCCTCGTGGTCAACAAGCTGCGCGGTGGCCTCAAGATCGCCGCCGTCAAGGCGCCGGGCTTCGGTGACCGTCGCAAGGCCATGCTGGGCGACATCGCCACGCTGACCGCCGGCGAGATGATCTCGGAAGACCTCGGCATCAAGCTGGAAAGCGTCACGCTCGCCATGCTCGGCCAGGCCAAGAAGGTCACCATCGACAAGGACAACACCACGATCGTCGACGGCGCCGGTTCGGCAGACGAGATCAAGGCCCGCGTCGAACAGATCCGCGCCCAGATCGAAGTCACCACCAGCGACTACGACCGCGAGAAGCTGCAGGAACGCCTGGCCAAGCTTGCTGGCGGCGTGGCCGTGATCAAGGTCGGCGGTGCGACCGAAGTCGAGGTGAAGGAACGCAAGGACCGCGTTGACGACGCCCTGCACGCCACCCGCGCTGCGGTGGAAGAAGGCATCGTCACGGGCGGTGGCACGGCGCTGCTTTACGCCACCCGCGCGCTCGACGGCCTGACCGGTGCCAACGAAGACCAGACCCGTGGCGTGGACATCGTCCGCAAGGCGATCACCGCCCCGGTCAAGCAGATCGCTGAAAACGCGGGCCACGATGGCGCCGTCGTCGCCGGCAAGCTGCTCGACCAGACGGACGAAGGCATCGGCTTCAACGCCGCGACCGACGTCTATGAAAACCTGAAGGCCGCTGGCGTGATCGACCCGACCAAGGTCGTCCGCACCGCGCTGCAGGATGCCGCGTCGGTCGCCGGCCTGCTGATCACCACCGAAGCGGCGATCAGCGAAAAGCCGGACGACAAGCCCGCGATGCCGCCGATGGGCGGTGGCATGGGCGGCATGGGCGGCATGGACTTCTAAGTCCGATACCGTTCAGTCCGAACACAGGATCGGGGCCGGGAGGGGAAACCTTCCTGGCCCTTTTCCTTGGGCGATTGGGTCGGGGGGCATCGGCCGGCACAAAGCCCACCCCGCTGCGGCTAACGCCACCCGCGGCGGCGCAAGCATCGCTCCCCTCCCGCCAGCGGGAGGGGCTGGGGTGGGCGCCCAACGCAAAAGGCCCCGCGCAGCGCGCGGGGCCTTCGTGTCTCCTTGAAACGGAGCGGCGTTCAGAGCTTGCCGGTCAGTTCCGGCACCAGCGTGAACAGGTCGCCCACGAGGCCGATATCGGCGACCTGGAAGATGGGGGCGTCCTCGTCCTTGTTGATGGCGATGATGGTCTTGGAATCCTTCATGCCGGCAAGGTGCTGGATGGCGCCGGAGATGCCGACGGCGATGTAGACTTCGGGGGCGACGATCTTGCCCGTCTGGCCCACCTGGTAGTCGTTGGGCACATAGCCCGCGTCCACCGCCGCGCGGCTCGCGCCCACGCCCGCGCCCAGCTTGTCCGCCAGCGGCACGATCGTCGCCGCGAACGTCTCTGCGTCCTTCAGCGCGCGCCCGCCCGAGACGATGATCTTGGCCGAGGTCAGTTCGGGCCGTTCGCTCTTGGCGATCTCCGAGCCCACGAAGCTGCTCGTCCCGGCATCGGCCGCGCCGCCCACGGCCGCGATGGCCGCGCTGCCGCCGTCCGCCGCCGCCTTGGCAAAGGCCGTGCCGCGCACCGTGATCACCAGCTTGGCGTCGCCGCTCTCCACCGTGGCAATGGCGTTGCCCGCGTAGATCGGCCGCGTGAACGTCTTCGGCCCTTCCACCGAGAGAATGTCCGAGATCTGCATCACGTCGAGCAGCGCCGCCACGCGCGGCGCCACGTTCTTGCCCGTCGTCGTCGCCGGCGCCACGAACGCGTCGTAGTCCGCCATCAGACCCGCCACCAGCGGCGCCACGTTCTCCGCCAGCGCGTGGGCCAGGCTCGCGTCATCGGCCGTGACCACCTTGGCCACGCCCGCGATCCGCGCCGCCGCCTGGGCCACGCCGTCCACGCCCGCGCCCGCCACCAGCAGCGTCACCTCGCCCAGCTGCGCCGCCGCGCTCACCGCCGACAGCGTCGCATCCTTCACCGCCGAACCATCGTGTTCGACCCATACCAGTGCCTTGGTCATCTCAGGCTACTCCCAGTTCCTTGAGCTTGGCCACCAGCGCGTCCACATCGGCCACCTTGATCCCCGCCGACCGCACCGGCGGCTCCGATACCTTCAGCGTCTTCAGGCGCGGGCTCGTGTCCACGCCGTAGTCCGCCGGCGTCTTGTTCGCGAGCGGCTTGCTCTTCGCCTTCATGATGTTCGGCAGGCTGGCATAGCGCGGCTCGTTCAGCCGCAGGTCCGTCGTCACCACCGCCGGCAGCGCCAGGCGCACCGTCTCCAGACCGCCGTCGATCTCGCGCTTCACCACCACGGCGTCGCCCTCGACCGTCACCTCGTTGGCGAAGGTGCCCTGCGGACGGCCCAGCAGCGCCGCCACCATCTGGCCCACCTGGTTCGAATCGTCGTCGATCGCCTGCTTGCCCGTGATGATCAGACCCGGCGCTTCCTCGTCCGCGATCCCCTTGACGATCTTCGCCACCGCCAGCGGCTCCACCTCGTCGTCCGACTGCACCAGGATCGCCCGGTCCGCGCCCATCGCCAAGGCCGTGCGCAGCGTCTCCTGCGCCTTCGCAGGCCCCACCGACACCGCCACGATCTCCGATACCACGCCCTTCTCCTTCAGGCGGATCGCTTCCTCAACCGCTATCTCGTCAAACGGGTTCATGCTCATCTTCACGTTCGCAAGATCAACACCCGTTCCATCACCCTTCACTCGCGGCTTCACGTTGTAATCAATCACCCGCTTCACGCAGACCAGGGCTTTCATCGCTTCAAAGCCTTTCCCAGTTGGATATGGTGGCGGCATAATTTGCGTTTACGCAAACGTCAATCTATCTGCCGCAAGCGTGGAAAGAAAATCGATCGGCCGATGGCAAACGCAGCATTCGCGGAGCCGGACCTTACCGGGTGCATCCTGGCTGAGCACCCCCCGAAACAGGAATGATCCCATGCAAGGCTTGGTGGCGGCGCTGCCGCGTCCTTGCGACCTTGGTGGAATAATACACGCACGATGCTTGCGTTGGCTGCCCAAGTCCAGCAGGGCGGAAAACGCGATGCCCATGATCGACTTCGATCGCCTTGAAGCAATTGTCCACCAGGCCGGACAGATGGCGCTTTCGCGCTGGCCCGGCCACGGACACGCGCTGGAAGTGTGGGACAAGACGCCGGGCAATCCGGTGTGCGAGGCGGACATCGCCGTCGATACCTATCTGAAGCGCGAACTGCACGCACTGCTGCCTTCCGCCGGCTGGCTGTCGGAGGAAACGGTCGATCACCCCGAGCGGCTGGAGCGCGGGCTGTGCTGGCTGGTCGATCCGATCGACGGCACGCGCGATTTCGTGCGCGGGCGTCCGGGGTGGGCGGTTTCCGTGGCACTCGTCAGCGGCGGCCGTCCACTGATCGGCATGATGAGCGCCCCGGCGCGCGACGAGTTCTGGCGGGCCACTGCCGGCAAGGGCGCCACCCGCAATGGCGTGGCGCTTCATGCGAGCAGCCGGACCGAGCTGACCGGATCGCGCGTGCCGGCCGATGCGCTGGCGGGAGTCGATGGCGACCTGGTGCTGGTGGACAAGCCCAATTCGATCGCGCTGCGTATCGCGATGGTCGCCGCCGATGAAGCGGACCTGCTGGCCACGCTGCGCTGGGGCTTCGAATGGGATGTGGCCGCCGCCGCGCTGATCGCGCGCGAGGCGGGCGCCACCACCACCGACGCCTTCGGGCAGCCGCTGGTCTTCAACAAGCGCGATCCGCGCGCGTTCGGGCTGCTGGTGACCGCCCCCGCGATTCACGCGGCGGCGGTGGACCGGCTGGCGGAACGGGCGGCCAGGCTCGCCTGACGCGCCCTTTCCGGGCCACTTCTCAGGCTTCTGCAAAATCCTCGGTGTCGATCGTCGGCAGCATCGCCCCGGCGTAACGGTGGCCGGCGACCGTCTGCTGGTTGATCAGCGCGTCCACTTCGGCGGCCACATCGGCGGGAAGGACCCAGTCCCAGCGGGCGATGTTCTCCTCGAGATGCGCGATCTTGCCGGTGCCAGGGATGGCGACGACATGCTCCCCGCGCGACAGCACCCAGGCGAGCGACAATTGCGCCGGTGTCACGCCCGCGCGGGTGGCGATGGCGTTGAACTGTTGCACCAGGCCGTAGTTGTGCGTCCAGTTATCGCCCTGGAAGCGTGGCATGGCGCGGCGGATGTCCTTTTCCTCCAGCGCCGCCGGGTCCGCCACGCCGTTGGCGAGAACGCCGCGCGCGACGGGCGAGAAGGCGACAAAGGTCGTGCCCAGTTCGCGGCAGGCTTCGAGTACGGCGATTTCCGCCTGGCGCGTCCACGGCGAATATTCGGTCTGCATCGCGGCGATGGGGTGGACGGCGGCGGCCTTGCGCAGCGTCTCGGCCGACATTTCGGACAGGCCGATCGCGCCGATCTTGCCCTCGCGCACAAGGTCCGCCATCGCGCCGACCGATTCCTCGATCGGCACGCTGAAATCGCGCCGGTGCATATAGTAGAGATCGATGTGGTCGGTCTGGAGCAGGCGCAGCGAGACTTCGAGTTCGCTGCGGATCGTATCGGGATGGCAATCGATCCCGCGCTTCTCCCCGCTGGCGAAGATGCCCATCTTGGAGGCGAGGAACACCTTGTCGCGCTTGCCCTTCAGCGCCTTGCCGACCTGCGTTTCGTTGTGGCCCAGGCCATAGAGGCGGGCGGTGTCGAAATGATCGTAGCCTACCTCTATCGCGCGATCGAGCAGGCGCAGCCCGTCCTCGTCGCTCGGGCGGCCGCCATAGGCCCAACTCAGCGACATGCAGCCGAGCCCCACGGGGTTGGTCGGGCGTCCGGCGATGGAGCGGCGTTGGATCGGCATGGCAGAATCTCCTTTGCCACGCCGATGCCAGCCGGGCGCGCGGAACGTCAACCCGGCTGGTTCGGAATCATGCCATCAGGGTCGCATCATTGTCCCGAGCGGGCGCGCGCCACGTCATCCTGCGAGATCGGCACGATCTTGATCTCGACGCGGCGGTTGGCCGAACGGCCCGCCTCGGTATCGTTCGAGGCGACCGGCTGCGTCTCGCCGAAGCCCTGGCTGCGGATGCGCGAATAGGACACCCCGCGCGAGGTCAGGTAATCGGCCACCGCGCGGGCGCGGCGTTCCGAAAGGGCCTGGTTGTAGGCGTCCGATCCGGTCGAATCCGTGTGGCCGTACACGTCGATCAGGCTGTCCGGATACTGGTTGAGCGATTGCGCCACCTTGTCCAGCGTATCGCGGAACGTGGGCTTGATCGCCGAACTGTCGGTATCGAACGTCACGCCGTTGGGCAGGTTGACGAGAATGGCCGAGCCGTTGTCGGTCGGCGTCACGTCCACGCCGCTGCCGGCGGTGGATTCGCGCAGCTGCTTGATCTGCTTGTCCATCGAATAGCCCACCGCGGCGCCGGCGATGCCGCCGATGCCCGCGCCCAGGATGCGGCCGGTCTTGCCGCCGATCAGGCCGCCCAGCAGCATGCCGCCCAGCGCGCCCCCGACGCCGCCGATGGCGGTGCGCGATACCTTCTTCTCGCCCGTGTTGGGATCGGTGACGCAGGCCGAGAGGCTGACGAGCGACACCGCGCACAGGCTCGAAACGAGGACCCGACGAATCTTCATGTTGTATTCCCCTTCTTGCGACGCTTCGCCCCGGCCGCTCTCTCCCGCGGCGGTGAACCGGCGTGATTAACCTACATCGACCTGATTACGCACCGCCAGTCTGAACTGTTCCCGAACGGTGGGACTTCGCGAATGGCGATGAATCTGCTAGCGGACAGGGCGTGACACCTTTTCCCTGGCCTGACGTCTTCGTCATCGTGGGCCTCGTCGTGCTCAATGGCCTGTTTTCCATGTCGGAACTGGCGATCGTTTCCGCGCGTCCGGCGCGTCTGAAGGTTGCGGCCGAGGCCGGCAGCCGGGGCGCGCGCACCGCGCTGGAGCTGGCGGCCGATCCCGGCAAGTTCCTTTCGACCGTGCAGATCGGCATCACCCTCGTCGGCATCGTTGCCGGCGCCTATTCGGGCGCGAGCCTGGGCGGCCCGGTGGGCGAGCGACTGGCGGCGGCGGGCGTGCCCGCGCGCTATGCCGGCGAGGCGGGCTTCATCCTGGTCATCGCGATCACCACCTACCTCAGCCTCGTCGTCGGGGAACTGGTGCCCAAGCAGCTGGCGCTACGCGCGGCGGAACCGATCGCCATCGTCGCCGCGCGCCCGATGGTGCTGATCGCCCGCATCAACGCGCCGTTCGTGTGGGCGCTGGACCGCTCGTCCGGCCTGCTGCTGCGCCTGCTGCGGTTGAACAAGGGCGCCGAGCAGGAAGTCACGGCGGAGGAACTCCAGATGATCTTCGCCGAGGCCACCCGCTCCGGCGTGATCGAGGAGGACGAGCGCGCGCTGATGACCAGCGTGATGCGGCTGGCCGAGCGCCCGGTGCGCGAGGTGATGACGCCGCGCACCGAACTGCACTGGATCGAGCGCAAGGCGAGCGAGGCGGAAATCCGCGCCGCGATTGAGGACAGCCCGCATTCGCTGCTGCTGGTGGCAGACGGTTCGGTCGACCGGATCGTGGGCGTGGCCAAGGTGCGCGACGTGCTGTCGGTGCTGCTGCGCGGGCGCAAGATCATGCTGACGCGGCTGATGAAGAAGCCGGCGATCGTGCCCGACCAGCTCGACACCATGGATGCGTTGCGCGTGATCCAGCAGGCCGAAGTCGCGCTGGCGCTGGTGCATGACGAATACGGCCATCTGGAAGGCATCGTCACCCCGGCGGACCTGCTGGCGGCGATCGCCGGCAATTTCGTGGGCCACGGCGACGAGGGCGATGCGCCGATGATCGTGGAGCGCGACGACGGTTCGCTGCTGATCGCCGGGGCGCTGCCCGCCGACGCGCTGGGCGACCGGCTGGCGATCGACCTGCCCGAAGACCGCGATTACGCCACCGCCGCGGGCTATGTGTTGTCGGTGCTCAAGCACCTGCCGACGGAGGGCGAACATTTCGCCGAGCAGGGCTGGCGCTTCGAGATCGTCGACATGGACGGCCGCAAGATCGACAAGGTGCTGGTGAGCCGGATCAAGGCCGCGCATCCCGAAAAGGCGGAGCTGGACGGGTAGAGCGTGACGGCTTCAGGTTGACCTGCTTCGTCATTGCGAGCGTTAGCGAAGCAATCCAGGGCACCACGTGGGGCTCTGGATTGCCGCGGGGCTTCGCCCCTCGCAATGACGATCCACGGGATGACGCGCTGCAGGCGGCACGCCGCCTCCGCAACCGCAAACGAAAAGGGCGGCCCCGAAGGACCGCCCTTTGCTGTTTCTGTCCGGAAGACCGGAAGAAGATTACTTGAGCTCGACGGTGCCGCCGGCTTCCTCGATCTTCTTCTTGATTTCTTCGGCTTCCGCCTTCGAAACGCCTTCCTTGACGGCCTTCGGCGCGCCTTCGACCAGCGCCTTGGCTTCGGTCAGGCCCAGGTTGGTGATCGCGCGGACTTCCTTGATGACCTGGATCTTCTTGCCACCGTCGCCCGTCAGGATGACGTCGAATTCGGTCTTTTCTTCAGCGGCGGCAGCTTCGCCACCGGCAGCCGGAGCGGCGGCAACGGCAACGGCGGCAGCGGCGGAAACGCCCCATGCTTCTTCCAGGGCCTTGGCGAGGTCAGCGGCCTCGAGGACGGTCAGCTTCGACAGTTCTTCAACAAGCTTGGCGATATCGGCCATGATATTTCACTCCTGATTTCGTGGCGCCCGGCGCGGCGCGCCGGACGAAAATCGTTTCGATACGTCTTACGCGGCTTCTTTGGCGTAGGCGCCGAAGACACGGGCCAGCTTCGCCGCCGGAGCGGTGGTGAGCTGGGCGATCTTCGTGGCCGGAGCCTGGATGAGGCCGATAAGCTTGGCGCGCAGTTCGTCGAGCGACGGCATCGAGGCGAGCGCCTTGACCCCTTCCGCATCGAGAATCTGGCCACCCATCGCGCCGCCGACAATTTCGATCTTGTCGGTGGTCTTGGCGAATTCGATCACCGCCTTGGCGGCGGCAACCGGATCGGCCGAGGCAGCGATCGCCGTCGGACCGGTGAGGAAATCACCAATGCCTTCGTAATCGGTGCCCGCGACGGCAAGCTTGGCAAGACGGTTCTTCGCAACCTTGTAAGTCGCGCCCGCTTCCCGGATCTTCGTGCGCAGGGCGGTGGACTGGGCCACCGTCATGCCGAGGTTGCGGGTGATGACCACCGCGCCGGCCTCGGAGAAGACCGAGTTCAGGAACGCGACCGATTCGGCTTTCTGCGAACGATCCATGCCTTACTCCTTCACAATGGCCGCCCGGGACAGGCCCGGAACGGCCGGCTACGTTTGCTTGCCCCTGCGGATGCAGGGGTCGATGCCCCACAGAGGAGCACCGGCGAGTCCGTTGACAAGGGAAGGAGGTGCGCCCGAAAGCGCGGCTGGCACCACGATCCGCGGGGCGGAACGCCGGGCCAAGGGGCACGCGGCCCCGGAAACTCTTTTCCCCGCCTAGGCTGGAGATTAAGCGGGAAGCCCGCACCAGCTGTCTCGGACGGATGATGTCGGGACTTGCGCCCTTCGATCAGGGGCGGGCCAATAGCAGGACGGGGCGCCGAGTCAAGGCTGGAGTCCCCGTGGCAAGGGCCGGAGGCCGCGCGGTGCGGTCACTCCGCCTCGCCCCGGTAGCCCAGCAGATCGCCCGGCTGGCATCCCAGTTCCTGGCAGATGGCTTCCAGCGTCGAGAAGCGGATCGCCTTGGCCTTGCCGGTTTTGAGGATGGACAGGTTGGCGAGCGTCATGTCGACCCGCTCGGCCAGTTGGGTGAGCGTCATACCCCTGGCCTGGAGCAGTTCGTCGAGCTTGACCACGACCGGCATCACACGGTTCCTTTCAGATCGTCGCGCATCCGCGCCCCTTCGCGAAAGACGCGGGCGAGAATGAACAGCACGATCGCCAGCAGGAACGATCCCGGCGAGATATCGAAGTCCGCCGTGGCGTTGCCGATCATGCCGGCCAGCCACACGCCCATCGCGCCGACGGGCCACGACATACCTTCCACCGCCAGCGTCAGCCAGCCCATGCGGGTCAAGCGCCGGGCGTTGGCGGGGATGAAGGGATCGCCGGCGCCCACGCTGTCGATGATGCGCCGCAGGTCGAGCAGGAACAGGAAGGCTGCGCCGGCCATTGCGGCGATCAGCAGCAGGATCACGGCGAGGCCTAGAATGGTCTGGGTGCTGGCGGCGTGGCCGGTTTCCGAGGCGATGCCGGCGAGCACGTCGGCTCGGAACAGGACGATGGCCGGGGCGCCGAGCAGGCTGGTCACGCCGATCAGGGCTGCGAGGCCGAGGCCGGCGGTGACGATCAGGCGCCCCGCCGTCAGCAGGGGGTCGCGGGGGCGAAGAGACATGGTGGTGGTTTCCTCGTTGATAGGGTCAGGCGAGCGTCGGCAGCGGCAACGTGGGGGCAAGCGCCTGGCGCGGTCCCGATGCGGTGGCGGTGGCAAGCGCTGGAAGGAGCAGCAGCAGCGCGCAGGCGAGCGGCACGATGGCGGTGCGCGATCCTGCAAGGCGAGGGCTGGGCATGGGGACTTCTCCAGGTGGTCGATATCGATATTCAATAAGAGTATCTATTCTTATCGTCAATCAATAATATCGAAAATCGATATGTAGGTCGCGTCGAACTGCGGCCACCCCTTTGACAGCGCGCGATCGCCTCCCTATATGGCCTTTCACAACCGGCGCTTCGAGCAAGGCTTTCCCATACGCGGGGGACGGCACAAGGAAGGAAGCGCGCGGGTTTATCTGACGCGAAGGCTGCTGGCCGGGTTCCCGAATCGGGTGCCGTGCCGTGCGGCCTTTTCGCGTTTGATGCGCCAACGCCGCGTTTGGCACCGTTTCGCCGGGTTCGCCCGGCCTTTGATAGAGCGAAGAGGCAGAACTCCTCCATGGCGACCAAGGCTCCCGCACGCCCCGGCGTGAAGAAGCGCATCCGCAAGATCTTCGGCGACATCCACGAAGTCGTGCAGATGCCGAACCTGATCGAGGTTCAGCGCGAATCCTACGAGCAGTTCCTGCGCTCCGATCCGGCCACGGGCTATGTCTCGGGCCTGGAAAAGACGCTGCGGTCGGTGTTCCCGATCCAGGACTTCGCCGGCACCGCCAGCCTCGATATCAAGGAGCGCGACGGCTACGTGCTCGAGGCGCCGAAGTACGACGTCAACGAATGCCGCCAGCGCGGCATCACCTATGCCGCGCCGATGAAGGTGACGCTCAAGCTGGCGACCTTCGAGGTCGACGCCGAGACCGAAACCAAGTCGCTCATCGATATCAAGGAGCAGGACGTCTACATGGGCGATATCCCGCTCATGACCGACAACGGCACCTTCTTCATCAACGGGACCGAGCGCGTCATCGTGTCGCAGATGCACCGTTCGCCGGGCGTCCTGTTCGACCATGACCGCGGCAAGACGCACTCGTCGGGCAAGTACCTCTTCGCCGCCCGTGTGATCCCCTATCGCGGTTCGTGGCTCGATTTCGAGTTCGACGCCAAGGACATCGTCAACGTCCGCATCGACCGTAAGCGCAAGCTGCCGGTCACGGCGCTGCTCTATGCGCTGGGCCTCAACGGCGAGCAGATCCTCGACTATTTCTACGACAAGGTCACCTGGGCGCGCGGCGAAGGCGGCTGGCGCGTGCCGTTCGTGCTGGAGCAGTGGCGCGGCGCGAAGCCGGCGTTCGACATCGTCGACGCCAAGTCGGGCGAGGTGATCTTCCCCGCCGGCCAGAAGATCAGCCCGCGCGCGGCCAACAAGGCGGCCAAGGACGGGCTTGAGGAACTGCTGATCCCGACCGAGGAAATCTTCGGCCGCTATTCGGCCAAGGACCTGATCGACGAATCGACTGGCCGCATCTGGATCGAGGCGGGCGACGAAGTCAGCCCCGAGAACCTCGAAGTGCTCGACAAGGCGGGCGTCGACCGGCTCGAGCTGCTCGACATCGACCACGTCAACACCGGTCCGTGGATCCGCAACACGATGAAGGCCGACAAGGCCGAGGACCGCGACCAGGCGCTGGCCGACATCTACCGCGTGATGCGCCCCGGCGAGCCGCCGACGCGCGAAACCGCCGAAGCGCTGTTCGATGGCCTGTTCTTCGACGCCGACCGCTATGACCTTTCGGCCGTGGGCCGCGTCAAGCTCAACATGCGCCTTGGCCTCGACTGCCCCGACACGGTCACCACCCTGCGCACCGACGATATCCTCGCGGTGGTCAAGGAACTGGTGAACCTGAAGGACGGCAAGGGCGAAGTCGACGACATCGACAACCTCGGCAACCGCCGCGTGCGTTCGGTGGGCGAGCTGCTGGAGAACCAGTACCGCGTCGGCCTGCTGCGCATGGAACGCGCGGTGAAGGAGCGCATGTCGTCGGTCGACGTCTCGACCGTGATGCCGAACGACCTGATCAACGCCAAGCCCGCTGTGGCTGCGGTGCGCGAGTTCTTCGGCTCGTCGCAGCTCTCGCAGTTCATGGACCAGACCAACCCGCTGTCCGAAGTGACGCACAAGCGCCGCGTTTCGGCGCTTGGGCCGGGCGGTCTTACCCGCGAACGCGCGGGCTTCGAAGTCCGCGACGTTCACCCGACCCACTATGGCCGCATCTGCCCGATCGAAACGCCGGAAGGCCCGAACATCGGTCTGATCAACTCGCTGTCCACCTTCGCCCGCGTGAACAAGTACGGCTTCATCGAAACGCCGTACCGCAAGGTCGTGGACGGCAAGGTGACCAAGGAGGTCGTGTACCTCTCGGCCATGGAAGAGCAGAAGCACACCGTGGCGCAGGCTTCGGCCGAAACCACGGCCGACGGCTCGTTCGTCGAGGAACTCGTCTCGGCGCGCCAGAACGGCGAATTCGTGATGGCTCCGCGCGACACGATCACGCTGATGGACGTCAGCCCCAAGCAGCTCGTTTCGGTGGCCGCCTCGCTCATTCCGTTCCTGGAAAACGACGACGCCAACCGCGCGCTGATGGGCTCGAACATGCAGCGCCAGGCGGTGCCGCTGGTCAAGGCTGACGCGCCGTTCGTGGGCACCGGCATGGAAGAGACCGTGGCGCGCGATTCGGGCGCCGCGATCGCGGCGCTGCGCGGCGGCATCGTCGACCAGGTCGACGCGACGCGTATCGTCATCCGCGCTTCGGGCGATGTCGAACCCGGCCAGTCGGGCGTGGACATCTACACGCTGCAGAAGTTCCAGCGTTCGAACCAGAACACCTGCATCAACCAGCGTCCGCTGGTGAAGGTGGGCGACGTGGTCGAAAAGGGCGACGTGCTGGCCGACGGTCCCTCGACCGATCTCGGCGAGCTGGCGCTCGGCCGGAACACGCTCGTCGCGTTCATGCCCTGGAACGGCTACAACTACGAAGACTCGATCCTGATCTCCGAACGGATCGTGAAGGACGACGTGTTCACCTCGATCCACATCGAGGAGTTCGAGGTCATGGCCCGCGACACCAAGCTGGGGCCGGAAGACATCACGCGCGACATCCCCAACGTCGGCGAGGAAGCGCTGCGCAACCTCGACGAGGCGGGCATCGTCTACATCGGCGCCGAAGTGCATCCGGGCGACATTCTGGTCGGCAAGATCACCCCCAAGGGTGAATCGCCGATGACCCCGGAAGAAAAGCTGCTGCGCGCGATCTTCGGCGAAAAGGCCAGCGACGTGCGCGACACCTCGCTCCGCCTGCCACCGGGCGTTTCGGGCACGATCGTCGAAGTGCGCGTGTTCAACCGCCACGGCATCGAGATCGACGACCGTACCCGCGCCATCCAGAACGAGGAAATCGAACGCCTCGCCAAGGACCGCGAGGACGAACGCGCGATCCTCAACCGCGCCACCTTCAACCGTCTGCGCGACATGCTGCTCGGCCAGGTGGCCGCGGCCGCGCCGAAGGGCCTGAAGAAGGGCATCGAGATCGACGAGCAGGTGCTTGCCGATGTCGAACGCCACGAATGGTGGAAGTTCGCGGTGGCCGACGATGCGCGCCAGGCGCAGCTTGAAGCGGTCAAGGCGCAGTACGACGAGACCGTCAAGGCGATCCAGGAGAAGTTCGAGGACCGCAAGGAAAAGCTCGAACGCGGCGACGAACTCGCTCCGGGCGTGCTCAAGATGGTCAAGGTCTTCGTCGCGGTGAAGCGCAAGCTGCAGCCGGGCGACAAGATGGCCGGCCGTCACGGCAACAAGGGCGTCATCAGCCGCATCCTGCCGATCGAGGACATGCCGTTCCTGGAAGATGGCACCCACGTCGACATCGTGCTGAACCCGCTGGGCGTCCCTTCGCGCATGAACGTCGGGCAGATCTTCGAGACCCACCTGGGCTGGGCCGCGCGCGGCCTGGGCCAGCAGATCAAGCACGCGCTTGAGGACTGGCGCTATGCCAATCCCAATCCGGAAGCGGCCGCGCCGCCGAGCGTGCTGATCGACAAGCTCAAGGACGTGTACGGCGAGCAGTATCACGCCGATATCGACAGCCGGAACACGGCCGAGATCGTCGAGCTGGCCGAGAACCTGAAGGCCGGCGTACCCATGGGCACCCCGGTGTTCGACGGCGCGCGCGAATCCGACATCTCGGCGATGCTGACCAAGGCCGGTCTCGACACCTCGGGCCAGTCCACGCTCTATGACGGGCGCACGGGCGAAGCCTTCGACCGCAAGGTCACGGTGGGCATCATCTACATGCTGAAGCTGCACCACCTGGTCGACGACAAGATCCACGCGCGTTCGATCGGGCCGTACAGCCTCGTCACCCAGCAGCCGCTGGGCGGCAAGGCCCAGTTCGGTGGCCAGCGCTTCGGGGAAATGGAGGTCTGGGCGCTCCAGGCCTACGGCGCGGCCTATACGCTGCAGGAAATGCTGACGGTGAAGTCGGACGACGTGGTCGGCCGCACCAAGGTCTACGAAGCGATCGTCAAGGGCGACGACACCTTCGAGGCCGGCATTCCCGAAAGCTTCAACGTGCTCGTCAAGGAAATGCGCTCGCTGGGCCTCAACGTCGAACTGTCGTCGCTGGACGATCAGGAAGACGACGACGGCCTTGCAGAGGCGGCGGAGTAAAGGGACTTCGCATCGCCCCTCCCGCTTGCGGGAGGGGATCGGGGTGGGCCGACCAGGCGCCACCCCGGCACCAGACCCACCCCTAACCCCTCCCGCGATCGGGAGGGGGATAAAGGAAGAAACCGATGAACGACCTGACCAAATTCACCAACCAGCTCGCCAAGCCCGAGACGTTCGACCAGATCCAGATCGGTCTGGCCTCGCCCGAGCGCATCCGCTCCTGGTCCTTCGGTGAGATCAAGAAGCCGGAAACGATCAACTACCGCACGTTCAAGCCCGAGCGCGACGGCCTGTTCTGCGCGCGCATCTTCGGTCCGGTGAAGGACTACGAATGCCTGTGCGGCAAGTACAAGCGCATGAAGTACAAGGGCGTCGTCTGCGAAAAGTGCGGCGTCGAAGTCACCGTCACCAAGGTGCGCCGCGAGCGCATGGGCCACATCGAGCTGGCCGCCCCGGTCGCGCATATCTGGTTCCTGAAGTCGCTGCCCTCGCGCATCGGCCTGCTGCTGGACATGCAGCTCAAGCAGCTTGAGCGCATCCTCTACTTCGAAAGCTATGTCGTGATCGAGCCGGGCATCACCCCGCTCGAACGCTACCAGCTGCTGACCGAGGACGAACTGCTCGACGCGCAGGACGAATACGGCGAAGACGCGTTCAGCGCCGGCATCGGCGCCGAAGCGGTCAAGCAGATGCTGATCGACCTCGACCTCGAACAGGAACGCAAGGACCTGATGGAGGAGCTCGCCACCACCAAGAGCGAGCTGAAGCCCAAGAAGATCATCAAGCGCCTCAAGGTCGTGGAATCGTTCATCGATTCGGGCAACCGCCCGGAATGGATGATCCTCGACGTGGTGCCGGTCATTCCGCCGGAACTGCGCCCGCTGGTGCCGCTGGACGGCGGCCGCTTCGCCACGTCGGACCTCAACGACCTGTACCGCCGCGTCATCAACCGCAACAACCGCCTGAAGCGCCTGATCGAGCTGCGCGCGCCCGACATCATCGTGCGCAACGAAAAGCGCATGCTGCAGGAAGCGGTGGACGCGCTGTTCGACAACGGCCGCCGCGGCCGCGTGATCACTGGCGCCAACAAGCGTCCGCTGAAGTCGCTCTCCGACATGCTCAAGGGCAAGCAGGGCCGCTTCCGCCAGAACCTGCTCGGCAAGCGCGTCGACTATTCGGGCCGTTCGGTCATCGTGACCGGTCCGGAACTGAAGCTGCACCAGTGCGGCCTGCCCAAGAAGATGGCGCTCGAACTGTTCAAGCCGTTCATCTACGCCCGCCTCGACGCCAAGGGTCTCTCGATGACCCTGAAGCAGGCGAAGAAGTGGGTCGAGAAGGAACGCAAGGAAGTCTGGGACATCCTGGACGAGGTGATCCGCGAACACCCGGTGATGCTGAACCGCGCGCCGACGCTGCACCGCCTTGGCATCCAGGCGTTCGAGCCGGTGCTGATCGAGGGCAAGGCGATCCAGCTGCACCCGCTGGTCTGCTCGGCCTTCAACGCCGACTTCGACGGTGACCAGATGGCCGTCCACGTGCCGCTTTCGCTGGAAGCCCAGCTCGAAGCGCGCGTGCTGATGATGTCGACCAACAACATCCTCAGCCCCGCCAACGGCAAGCCGATCATCGTGCCGTCGCAGGACATGGTGCTGGGGCTTTACTACCTGTCGATGGATCGCAAGGGCGAGCCCGGCGAAGGCATGATGCTGGCCGACATGGCCGAAGTGCATCAGGCGCTGCACGCCGGTGCCGTGACCATGCACTCCAAGATCATCGCGCGCGTGCCGCAGACGGACGAGAGCGGTCAGCAGTACCTCAAGCGGTACGAGACCACGCCGGGCCGCATGCTGATCGGCGAATGTCTGCCCAAGAGCCACACGGTTCCCTTCGAGCTGGTCAACCGCCTGCTCACCAAGAAGGAAATCGCGGACGTCATCGACCAGGTCTATCGCCACACCGGCCAGAAGGAGACCGTGCTGTTCGCCGACGCGATCATGAGCCTCGGCTTCCGCAACGCGTTCAAGGCGGGCATCTCGTTCGGCAAGGACGACATGATCATCCCCGACAGCAAGGATGCGCTGGTCAACGAAACCAAGGAACTGGTGGCCGATTACGAGCAGCAGTACCAGGACGGCCTGATCACGCAGCAGGAAAAGTACAACAAGGTCATCGACGCCTGGAGCCGTTGCGGCGACCAGGTGGCGAACGCCATGATGGACGAAATCCGCGCGACCCCGGTGGACGAGCACGGCCGCGAAAAGCCGGTCAACTCGATCTACATGATGTCGCACTCCGGCGCGCGTGGTTCGCCGACGCAGATGAAGCAGCTTGCGGGCATGCGCGGCCTGATGGCCAAGCCTTCGGGCGAGATCATCGAAACGCCGATCATCTCGAACTTCAAGGAAGGCCTGACCGTCCTTGAATACTTCAACTCGACGCACGGCGCCCGCAAGGGTCTGGCCGACACCGCGCTCAAGACGGCGAACTCGGGCTACCTGACCCGCCGTCTGGTCGACGTGTCGCAGGACTGCGTGGTGATCATCGACGATTGCGGCACCGAACGGGCGCTCGAAATGCGCGCGATCGTGCAGGGCGGTACGACGATCGCCTCGCTGGGCGAACGCATCCTCGGCCGCACGCTGGCCGAAGACCTGATCGAGGCGAAGACCGGAGCTGTCATCGTCGAGAAGGGCACGCTGCTGGACGAGCCGGCGGTGGCGAAGATCGAGGCGGCGGGCGTCCAGTCCGCGCGCATCCGTTCGCCGCTGATCTGCGAAGCGCAGCAGGGTGTGTGCGGCAAGTGCTATGGCCGTGACCTCGCGCGCGGTACGCCGGTCAACATCGGCGAGGCGGTGGGCGTCATCGCCGCGCAGTCGATCGGCGAGCCGGGCACGCAGCTGACCATGCGTACCTTCCACATCGGTGGTGCGGCGCAGCTCAACGAGCAGTCGCACCTCGAATCGCTCTGCGACGGTACCGTGCAGTACCGCGACATCCCGACGATCACGGACAGCCGTGGCCGCCGCCTGTCGCTGGCCCGCAACGGCGAAATCGTGGTGATGGATACCGAAGGCCGCGAACGCGCGATGCACCGCGTGCCCTATGGTACGCACCTGCTGCACGAGAACGGCGCGATCATCAGCCAGGGCGATCGCCTGGCCGAATGGGACCCGTTCACCACCCCGGTCATCACCGAAAAGCCGGGTATCGTGCGCTATCAGGACCTGATCGACGGCCGCACGCTGACCGAACAGGTCGACGAAGCGACCGGTATCGCGCAGCGCGTCGTCACCGAGAACCGCGCCGGCGGGCGGGCCAAGAAGGATGATCTCCGTCCGCGCCTGACCCTGCTGGACGAGAACTCGGGCGAAACCGCGCGCTACATGCTCGCGGTGGGCACGACGCTCTCGGTGGAGGACGGCCAGGAGGTCAACGCCGGCGACATTCTCGCCCGCGCCAGCCGCGAAGCCGCCAAGACCCGCGACATCACCGGCGGTCTGCCGCGTGTGGCCGAGCTGTTCGAGGCGCGCAAGCCCAAGGACAACTCGATCATCGCCAAGATCGCGGGCCGGATCGAATTCGTCCGCGACTACAAGGCCAAGCGCAAGATCGCGATTATCCCGGAAGAGGGTGAACCGGTCGAGTACCTGGTGCCCAAGAGCCGCGTGATCGACGTTCAGGAAGGCGACTACGTCAAGAAGGGCGACAACCTGATCTCCGGCTCGCCGGACCCGCACGACATTCTCGAAGTCCTCGGTGTCGAGGCGCTGGCGGAATACCTCGTCGCGGAAATCCAGGAAGTCTACCGCTTGCAGGGCGTGAAGATCAACGACAAGCACATCGAGGTGATCGTTCGCCAGATGCTGCAGAAGGTGGAAATCACCGATGGCGGCGATACCACCCTGCTGCCGGGCGAGCAGGTCGATCTCGAAGAGATGAACGAAGTCAACGGCAAGCTGGAAGCGGGCCTGCGCCCGGCCGAAGGCAAGCCGGTGCTGCTGGGCATCACCAAGGCCAGCCTGCAGACGCGTTCGTTCATCTCCGCCGCGTCGTTCCAGGAAACCACCCGCGTGCTGACGCAGGCGGCGGTCGAAGGAAAGCGCGACAGCCTGATCGGTCTGAAGGAAAACGTCATCGTCGGCCGTCTCATCCCCGCCGGTACCGGTGCGGGCATGAACCGACTGCGCGTGGCCGCTTCCAGCCGCGATGCCGCGCTCCGCGCGTCCTATCGCAAGCTGCAGGAATCGCTGATCGCGCCGGAAACGGCGGCCGAGGAACATGCCGCCGAACTGGCGCAGGGTCCCGAAGCGGCGATCGGTAACGATCCGCTGGCGGCGGTCGAGGGTGAAACCCACGGCACCGACGCGGACGCCGGCGAATACCTGATCGAAGGCGACGAGGCGTAAGCCTTCGCGCCTTTGCAGGCCCGACCAGAAAAGCCCCGCCGGAGCGATCCGGCGGGGCTTTTTCGTGCGGGACGTGCGCGCGCGGTCTCGTGGCGCCTATTGCGCGCAGGCCAGCCGTTCCAGCGCGGCAAAGGCGGAGAGCGCGCCGGGATCGGCGAACGGCGCCAGCTGGGCCAGGATCACGCCGGCCATGTCGCGCGCGGGATCGATCCAGTAATAGCAGTTGAGGATGCCGGCCCAGTGCAGGCTGCCGGGCGAGCGGCCCGCCGGCCCCGTCTCGGTGTTCACCAGGAAGCCGCCCAGCGTCCAGCCGCCGCGCTGCCCCGGCAGCGGATCGAACGGCGTGGCGAGCTGGGGCAGGGCGCTGGTCAGCACCCCGGCCGAGAGCGACGCGGGCAGCGCGTCCGCCCGCATCAGCCGTGCCGTTTCCGGCGAGACCACGCGCACGCCGTCCAGCTCGCCGCCGCGCAGCACCATGCGCAGGAACCGCGCATAGTCGGTTGCGGTGGAGGAAAGGCCGCCGCCGCCGCTTTGATAGCTGCCGACGCCCAGCACCATTGGCACCGTCACGAACCCGCGGTCGGCGTCGCGGGCATGGACCTGCGATGCGTTGGCGGGAAGATCGGCGTGAAAGCGCGTTGCCGTCATGCCCAGCGGGCCGGTCAGTTCGCGATCGAACCAGTCCTGCAAGGACAGGCCTGAAACCGCCTCGACGGCGAGGCCCACCCAGTCGGTGCCGGTGCCGTACTGCCATTGCGTGCCCGGATCGAACAGCAGCGGCAGGCGCAGGCTTTCGCGACTGCCGGGCGCGGTCTTCGGGCCGGCCTTGGCGCAACGCAGCAGGGTTTCGTCCATGAAGGTATAGCCGCAGCCGGCGGTGTGGAGCAGCAGGTGGCGCAGCGTGACCGGTGTGCGAGCCGCGCGCAGCATGGGCTGGCCGGCCTCATCGAACCCTTCCAGCACGGGCAGATCGGCCAGATCGGGCAGGATCGCGCCGATCGGCGCATCGAGGTCTAGCTGGCCGCGTTCGACCAGTTGCAGCGCGGCGGTGGAGGTGAGCGCCTTGGTCATCGAGGCGATCTGGAAGAGCGTGTCTTCCCGCATCGGCACGCCGGCCACCGCGTCGGCCATGCCGAAGGCGCGCAGGTACCGGGTTCCAGTGCTGTCGGTGACCAGCGCCACCGCGCCGGGCAGGTTTGCGGCGGCGAGCGCCGCCTCGAATTCCATCGCGCCGTTCATGCAGGTCCTCTCCCTTTGCCCGTCACGGTGGCCCAGACGGACAAAGGGTGCAAGAACCGATGAAAGCGGCGATCAGTGCTTGTTGCGGTGCTCGCCGCGCACCCAGCGCACGGTGCCCGACGCGGCGCGCATCACCACGCTGTCGGTGGTCATCACGCCGTCCTTGCGGACCTTCACGCCCTTCAGCAACGATCCGTCGGTCACGCCGGTTGCCGCGAAGATGCAATCGCCCTTGGCCAGTTCCTTGAGATCGTAGATCTTGTTCAGATCCTCGATGCCCCACTTGCGGGCGCGGGCCTTCTCGTCCTCGTTGCGGAACAGCAGGCGGCCCTTGAACTGGCCGCCGACGCAGCGCAGCGCGGCTGCCGCCAGCACGCCTTCAGGCGCGCCGCCGGTGCCCATGTAGAGGTCGATGCCGGTGTCCTCGTTGGTCACCGCGATCACCCCGGCCACGTCCCCATCGGGAATCAGGTGGATGCCGCAGCCCAGACCGCGCAGTTCGGCGATGATATCGGCATGGCGCGGGCGATCGAGCACGCAGACCGTGATGTCGCACGGCGCCACGCCCTTGGCGTCGGCCACCGCCTTCACGTTTTCGCTCACGCTCTTGGCCAGATCGATGATGCCTTCGGCATAGCCCGGCCCCACGGCCAGCTTTTCCATGTAAACGTCGGGCGCGTTGAGCAGGCCGCCTTCCTCGGCGGCGGCCAGCACGGCCAGCGCATTGGGGCCGGCCTTGGCGGTGATCGTCGTGCCTTCCAGCGGATCGAGCGCGATGTCGATCTTCGGCCCCTTGTCGGGCGCGGCGCCAACCTTTTCGCCGATATAGAGCATCGGTGCCTCGTCGCGCTCGCCCTCGCCGATCACGACGGTGCCGTCCATGTAGAGTTCGTTGAACGCGATGCGCATCGCTTCCACGGCGGCGGCGTCGGCAGCCTTTTCATCGCCCCGGCCGATCAGTTTGGCGGCGCCGATCGCGGCGGCTTCGGTCACGCGGACCATTTCCAGGACGAGAACGCGATCTAGTACCTTGGAGGGGGCGGGCTTTGCGGTAGATTGGCTGCTCACGTTAACTCCTGATTCAGGCTGCGCAGGCGAATGCGATGGCCCTAGACGCGAGGGACAGGTCTTGTCGAGAATAGCTTTGCTGTTCCTGCCCATATTGGCACTGCCGATTGCTTTTTCTTCGCCGGTTCTTGCGCAGAACGTTGCTTCCGAAGCCGACAGGCGGGTTCAACAGGCGATCGATACGCAGAAGGAGCAGGTTGATCTGCGCCGTCCCGAGTGTCGCCCCCGCTCGCGCATTCCGGGCCAGATCGTTGTGTGCGGCGATGCCGAGCGCAACGAGAAGGAGCGCCTGCCCAACCGCGACCAGACCGACACCGCGCGTTCCACCAACGATGGCCTGCCGCGCGCGCCCAACGTCAGCGGATTGCCGGATTGCTCGCGCGGGTGCATCCGCGTCGGCAAGGTGCCCGCGCCGGTCTATTACTTCGACATCACGGCGTTGCCCGAACCGCCGAAGGGGTCCGACGCCGAGAAGATCGCCAACGGCGAGATCCCGGCGCCCTGAAAGTGCTGGCCTGAGGCGGTTATTCGCCGAGAATGTGCATGACCAGCGGGGCTTCGGCCAGGCTGGGCGAACCTTCGAGCAGGCGCAGCGCTTCGGCAATCCCGCTTTCCGGCCCTTCGTGGGTGACCATCGCGACGAGGACCTGCCCGGCGCCCGGCGCATCGCCGGCCACGCCGCGCCCCTTCTGGATCATGCTCTCGATGGAGACGCCGGCATCGCGCATCGCCGCGGTGATTTCCGCGAGCACGCCGGGCCGGTCGGCCACGGTGAAGCGCAGATAGGCGCGGCCGCTACGATGGCCGCTGGCGGCCGGCGTGGCGGGGTCCAGTTCGGCCACGGGAATCGAGAACGGCGCGCCGATGTCTCCGCGCGCGATGTCGATCAGATCGGCGACGACGGCGCTGGCCGTCGGGCCATCGCCCGCGCCCGCGCCCTGGAACAGCAGTGGCCCGGCAAAGTTGCCTTCGACCACGACCGCATTGGTCGCGCCATCGACATGGGCCAGCGGATGATCGCGGTGGACAAGGTGGGGGTGCACGCGCTGGAACAGGCGGCGGTTGCCATGGGCATCCACGTCTGTTTCGGCCATGCCGATCAGGCGGATGTAGTACCCCAGCGCGTCGGCCTGCGCGATGTCGGCGGCCAGCACCCGACGGATGCCGGTGGCGATGACCGACTGGAAATCGGTCGCGGTACCGAACGCGACGCTGGCCAGGATGGACAGCTTGTGCGCGGCGTCGATGCCATCGATATCAAACGTGGGATCGGCTTCGGCATAGCCCTTGGCCTGCGCTTCGGCGAGCACGTCGGCAAAGTCGCGCCCGGTGTCCTCCATGGTCGAGAGGATGTAGTTGCAGGTGCCGTTGAGAATGCCATAGACGCGCTGGATCGCGTTGGCGGCGGCGCCTTCCTTCAAGCCCTTGATCACCGGGATGCCGCCGGCGACGGCCGCCTCGAACTTCAGCGCGGCTTTCGCGGCTTCGGCGCGTGTCGCCAGTTCGATGCCGTGGTGCGCGATCATCGCCTTGTTCGCGGTGACCAGCGCCTTGCCCGCTTCGAACGTGGTGCGCGCCAGCGCCAGCGCCGGGCCATCCGCGCCGCCGACCAGTTCGACCACCACGTCCACATCGGGTCGTTCGCCCAGGATAACCATGTCGTCTTCCCAGTGGTAACCGGAAAGATCGACGCCCCGGTCCTTGCCACGGTTGCGCGCGCTGACGGCGGTGATCACGATGGGGCGCCCGGCGCGGCGCGCGATGATCTCCGCATTGGTCTCGATCAGCCGGATCACCCCGCCGCCGACAGTGCCCAGTCCGGCAAGCGCGATGCGCAAGGGTTCGCTCATGGTATCCCCATCGTCAGGTTTCGGCTCGCGCCCTAGGCGGGGTGGACAAATTCCGCAACGCCGAACAGGGCGCGGACTACGTCCGGAATGCGCTGCGACTGGCCGGTTTCGAGATCGACGTGGACCTGCACGAGCTCGATCGCCGAACGCAGGCTGGCGTCATCGCCGGCGCCGTGCAGTTCGATATGCGTGACCATGCTGCTGTTGCCGAAACGCCCGGGCCAGATGCGCCCTTCGATCAACTCGTCGGGGCGGATCGGCGCGCGGTAATCGACGATCGCGCGCGCCACATGCACTTCGAACGACCCTTCGCCGACGCTCTTGACGCCCAGCGCCCGCCAGAATTCGCTGATCAGGACATCCGCGTATTCAAGATAGCGCGAATTGAAGACGACGCCCTGCGGATCGCACTCGGCATAGCGGACGCGGAAGGTGTGGCGGAACGGCGTGTCGCGATCGTAAGGCATGGCCGCCTTGTAGCCGCGCCGACGGTGCCGGCAAGCCCTCACCCGGGCCTTAACCGGCGGGTTGGCGGCTGCGCGTGCAGGGGCCAAGGTCCGTCAGCACCAGCGCATAGTCCTCTGCGGCCGCGCGCCGGTCTGCCGGCGATCCGGAAAGGTTGGCCTGTGGCGGCAGGGCAGGGGGCAGGAAGCAGGCGAGCCGATACCAGGCCAGGGTATCCTTCGCCGGCGCGCGCGCGGCCTGGTCCACAATTTCGGTGAAGCTGACGCCCCAGCGCGTCGGTTCACCCGGGCGGCGCAGGATCGAGATGGAAACCGGCGCGCCGTTCGCCGTGGCGAGGAAAAGCTGCGTTTCGCCTTCGCCCACGAGATTGCCGGATACGTGCAGCGCCTCGCGCAGGCGGGTGATCGTCGGCGGGGCGTCGGGCGCGACGAGCGCGGTCAGGATCGACCGGGTGGTGGCCTCGACCTCGGGCGTGGCCGGGATGATCGCATCGGGCGCGACAAGCCGTAGCTCGCCGGGCCGGCCCGGCACTGCCTGCGCGAAGAGCAGAACCTGCGTTTTCCGGAGCTTGGGCGCTTTCCCCAGCGCATCGAGCGGCACGTCGGCCAGAAACCGCAGCGATTCGCCCAGATCGGACCCAATCAGGACGGCGGTGGTGCGGGCTTCGAGATAGACGCGGATGTGGCCGGGCGCCACGTCGGGCGCCTGTTCGGGTTTAAGAGGCGCCATCTTCGTCACCTCCGCGCGCGCGACGATGCGCGCCGGCACCGCCAGATCGGCGAGGTCCGCATACGTTGCCGTGACCGGAAAGGCGGTGCGAATCGCGGGTTGAGCCGGGGTTTGCGACCCGGCAGGGCTGGTCAGGCCGGCCAGCGCGAGGGCCGCGGCGAGCGCTGGGACGCGGAACGGGATAGGGGGCATGGGCGGTCCTTCCGCTGTGATCGGGTACGTCGGTTTTTTCCGGATTTTCAGACAGTGCAACCGTGAATCGAACCTTAACCGGAAAAGCATTTGCGCGCCTTTGCCTTCGGAGTTAAAGCTCGCCCCGTTCGGGCAATGCTGAAAACACAAGTCCGAGATGCCGCCGCCGGGCTCCTTGCGCCCGATGTCGGCGGTAACCGGGTTGCCGGCAGGGTGGATTGAATTCTATTGGTTTGGCCAGTCGGATGGAACGGTGATTCTGTCCGAAGGCTCTGCTTTGGCCGGAATCGGTGCACCGGGGGGTGCGTCGGTTCGGGACCGGAGTGGACGATCATGGAGTATTGGAGCTGAATGGCATACGCTGACCAACAGATGAGCGGTAACAAGATCACCGCGCTCATCATCGTCGCGATCCTTCATGTCGTCGTTGGCTATGCGCTGGTGAGCGGGCTGGCGTACTCGGCGTTCAAGAAGGTGAAAGAGGTGACCTCGGCGGTCAAGATCGAGGAAGACAAGCCGCCGGAGGAACCGCCGCCTCCGCCGCCGAAGCAGGATACGCCGCCGCCGCCGATCGTGGCTCCGCCGCCGCCGATCAGCTTTAACGCGCCGGCTCCGCAGGTTCAGGCCGTTACCACGCCGCCGCCGGTCGTTGCGCCTGCGCCTGTCGTGCTGCCGCCGGCTCCCGCCGCGCCGCCGCCGCCGCCGCCTCCCCGGTTCCAGCCCAAGGGCGCTTCGCCGAAGGGCAGCCCGGCAAACTGGGCGACGTCGAACGACTATCCTTCGCGTGCGCTGCGTGAAGAACGCGAAGGCGTTACGGGCTTCCGTGTCTCCATCGGTACCGACGGCAAGGTGGTCGATTGTCAGATCACCAAGTCGAGCGGCAGCCCTGATCTGGACGATGCGACCTGCGCGAACGTCCGTCGTCGCGCGCGCTTCACTCCGGCCACCGATGGCGAGGGCAATCCGACCACGGGTAGCTACGCAAGCTCGATCCGCTGGGTCATCCCGAAGGATTGATCCGGCAGACCCCGGGGATGTTTTGAAATAGCGTTCTCCGCGATCATCAGCTTTTCGCACTTTGACTTGATTTTGAGAGGAAGACCCGAATGTTTATCCAGACTCTCGCCGCTGCGGCCACCGATGCCGCGCCGCAGAACAAGTTCGGCTTCGTCGAAGCCCTTCAGGCCGGCGGTTTCATTTCCTACGCCACCGTCGTGATCCTCGGCATCATGTCGTTCGGTTCGTTCTTCATCCTGTTCACCAAGTTCTTCGAACAGCAGAAGATCCTGGGCCAGTACAAGAGCATCGCCGGTTTCTGGCGCGCCGCCTCGCTGAAGGAAGGCGCCACCAAGCTCGAGAAGAACTCGGCCTGGCGCCAGGTCGTCGACGACGGTATCGCCGCCGACGAACAGGTTTCGAAGATGGACGCCACCGAAGCCCACGACTGGCTGCACGGTTCGCTCGCCCGTTCGGAAGCCACGATCAACGCCAAGCTCGCTGGCGGCCTGCCGTTCCTCGCGACCGTGGGTGCTACCGCGCCGTTCATCGGTCTGTTCGGTACCGTCGTCGGCATCTATCGCGCCCTGATCGCGATCGGTCTCGCCGGTTCGGCCTCGATCGACAAGGTCGCGGGTCCGGTCGGTGAAGCTCTGATCATGACCGCGCTGGGTCTGCTCGTCGCCGTTCCGGCCGTGCTTGCCTACAACTACCTGCAGAGCCGCAACAAGCGCGTTGCCGAACTGCTGACCGGCTTCAGCACCGACGTTCTCGCGAACCTCGCCTCGAAGGGCGTGGTGAAGCCGGCTCTTCCGGCCGCTCCCGCTGCCAAGCCGGCTGCTCCGGCCGCCGCGGCTCCGGTCAAGAAGTAATCGAAAGCCGGGACCGGCGGTTCGCCGCCGGTCCTGTCCGGAACACGGGTCTTGCCGGAGGCCCAGGTTGGCGGGGAACCGCGAACCGAACCTCCGGCCCTCCCGTGGCTCAAATCGGATAGGATGTAACCAATGGCAATGTCTGTAGGTGGCGGCGGCGAAGAGCGCCCGATGTCGGACATCAACACCACGCCGCTCGTGGACGTGATGCTCGTGCTGCTGATCATCTTCCTCATCGCGGTGCCAGTCGCGATCCAGACGGTCGAAAAGCTGAAGGTTCCGATCCTTGTCTCCGAGGAATCGCAGAACAAGGTCGAAAACCTGATGCTCTCGGTCGTTTCCACGGATGCCTCGGGGCGCAGCCCCAAGGAGCCTGGCTACGAGGGTTCGACGCGTAACGGCCAGTGCCGCGTCTATTTCAACAATATCACGCCGGTGGACAACCAGGAGCTGTACAAGCAGGCTTTCGATCGTCTCGACGCGATCGTGAAGCGTGAAGGCGGCGCCGCCAACATGGACCCGGAAAAGATCCCCGAAGTGCACATTCGCGGCGACGTCAACGTTCCGTGGAAGTGCATCGCCGGTGCGATCTACAACGTGCAGGCTGCGGGCTACCCCAAGGTCGGCTTCATCTCGACCCCGGTCGATCCGAACGGCTGACGTTCGTCACCGAACGGTTACACCAGGCCAGAGAGCGAACAGGAGTAACTCCTTATGGCAATGAGCGGCGGCAAGGATGATGGCTCGCCGATGATGGAAATGAACACGACGCCGTTGATCGACGTCATGCTCGTTCTCCTCATCATGTTCATCATCACCATCCCCGTGGCCACCCACGCGGTCAACATCAACCTCCCGCAGGCAAGCCCGCCGAACCCGGACCAGAAGGTCGATCCGGTCAAGAACAAGCTTGTTCTCACGACCGCCGGCCAGATCCTCTGGAACGGCGCGCCGACGACGGAAGGCCAGCTCGTTTCGCTGCTGTCGGCCACCAAGGCGATGAATCCGGAACCGGAACTGCAGTTCCAGCCGGAAGAATACGCCAGCTACGAGACCGCGAACCGGATCCTGAAGATCATCACGGATTCGAAGGTCACGAAGTTCGGCTTCGTCGGCAACGAGAACTTCGCCACCTTCCAGAAGGCCGGCGAATAAGCATCGCGCCCCTTGCGGGAACGAACGAGGGGGGACGGAGCAATCCGTCCCCCTTTGCTTTTGGGGGTTGCGCAGTTTGAACGCGTGAAGCTTGGCTGGCCCACCCCGCTGCGACCAGCGCCGCCTGCGGCAGCTCACGTCTCGCTCCCCTCCCGCTTGCGGGAGGGGGTGGGGGTGGGAAATCTCTACGTTCGCGGCGTATCAAGCCGGACGCATCGCGGCGGCGGCCAGCGTTTCGGCTTCGATCAGCAATTCGTCGTCGGCCGCGCCGGCGGGCAGGCTCTCGCGGCCGATCATCACCATCACCGGCACCGCCATCGGGCTGACCCGATCCAGCCGAACGTGGACGAGCTGCCCGGAGGCGCGTTCCAGCAGATCGGCAAGCCGGCCCACGTCGGTCAGCCGCGCCCGTGCGTCGGCCCAGGCGGCCTGGATCAGCACGTGGTCCGGCTCGTACTTGCACAGCACGTCGTAGATCAGATCGGTCGAGAAGGTGACCTGCCGGCCGCTCTTGCGCCCCGATCGCCCTTGACCGGGCTGCTGTCGCTCGACCAGCCCTGAAATCACCGCCACTTCGCGGAACGCGCGCCGCAGCATGTAGGAATTCTGCACCCATTCGACGAACTCGTGCGAGAGGATGTCGGGCGAAAGCAGGCTGGCCGGATCGTCCACTGGCCGCAGGCCCCAGACTGCCAGCGAATAGTCGTTGGCGACGAAGCCCATCGGTCCGAGCCCCTGGTCCTCCATGCGCCGCGTGATCAGCATGCCCAGCGACTGGTTCGCGTTCCAGCCTTCGAACGTGTAATAGGTGGTGTAGTGGCGGCCGGCGTGGGGGAAGCTTTCGACCAGCAGGTCGCCCGGGCCGGGCAGGCGGCTGCGCCAGTCCTGCATTTCCAGCCATTCGCGGACGTCATCCGGGAAGCGCGCCCATCCTGCCCGATCGACGATCATCGCGCGCACCCGGTCCGAAAGGTGGGTGGTGAGCGGCATCCGAGCGCCCATGTAGCTGGGGATGCGGCCCGATGCCTTTGCCGCGCGCACGATCAGATCCAGATCGCGCACGCTTTCCACTTCCAGGTCCATCCCGGCAAAGCGAAACGTGTCGCCGGGGCTGAGCGCGGCGCCGAAGCCTTCCTCCACCCGCCCCAGCGAACGCCCGTTGCGGAATCGAACCTCCAGCATTTCGGAATCGATGATGATCCCGGCGTTGATGCGGAACCGCGCGGCGTGTTCGGGATGCGCGAGGCGCCACGTTCCGTCGTTCCCGGGCACGATTCTCCGGAACCGGTCGTAGGCGCGCAAGGCGTAGCCGCCGGTGGCCACGAACGCGAGCACGCGCTTCCAGATCGCATCGTCGATCCAGGCATAGGCATCGGACGAGCGCACTTCGGCCAGCAGCGCGGCCTCGTCGAACGGCCCGGCGCAGGCGCAGGCCATGACATGCTGCGCCAGCACGTCGAGGCCGCCCGCGCGGAACTCCTCGCCATCGCGCTGGCCTTCGCGAACCGCGTCCTGCGCCGCCGTGGCTTCCAGGAATTCGAAGCGGTTGCCGGGCGCCAGCAGCGCGCGGCTCGGTTGGTCGAGCCGATGGTTGGCGCGCCCGATCCGCTGCATCAGCCGCGACGACCCCTTGGGGGCGCCCATTTGCACGACGAGATCGACATCGCCCCAGTCGACGCCAAGATCGAGGCTGGCGGTGGCGACCAGCGCGCGCAGTTCCCCCCGTGCCATCGCGCCTTCCACCTTGCGCCGCGCCTCTTTCGACAGCGAGCCGTGGTGAATGCCGATCGGCAGGTGATCCTCGTTCGCGTCCCACAGCTTTTCGAAGATGAATTCGGCCAGGAACCGCGTGTTGGTGAAGACCAGCGTCGTCCGGTTGGCGCGGATCGCGTCCATAAGCTGTGGCACCGCCCACGCGGCGGCGTGCCCGCCCCAGGGGACGCGCTGTTCCACCGGCAGCAGGATATCGACTTCCGGCGGCGCGCCGGGCTCCCCCTCGACTAGCGTAACCGCCGCCGCATCTCCACCTGGCGCCAGCCACCGCCGGTAGGCGTCCGGATCGGCCACGGTTGCCGACAGCGCGCTGCGGCGCAGTTGCGGGGCGATCGCCTGCAACCTGGTCATCGCCAGCGCCAGCAGATCGCCCCGCTTGCCCGAGGCGAAGGCATGGACCTCGTCGATGACGATGCGCTGCAGGTCGGCGAACATCGTCTGCGCTTCGGGATAGCTCAGCAGCAGCGATAGCGATTCGGGCGTGGTCAGCAGCACGTGCGGCGGACGGGCGCGCTGACGGGCCTTGCGGTCCGATGGGGTATCGCCGCTGCGCGTTTCAATGCGGATCGGCAGGCCGATCGCTTCCACCGGCGCCATGAGATTGCGCTGAACGTCGTGCGCCAACGCCTTGAGCGGCGAAACGTAGAGCGTGTGGAGGCCGTCGGGAGGAGGCATTCCACCCAGCCGCGATGGCGCGAATGCCGCGAGCGTCGGAAGGAAACCCGCCAGGGTCTTGCCCGCGCCAGTATCGGCCACGAGCAGGGCGTGCCGCCGCGAGTCGTCGGCGGAGAGCATGTCGCACTGGTGCCGCCGGACGCGCCAGTTTCGCGTGGCGAACCAAGCGCTGATTTCGGGGGGAATTGCGCCTCTATTCATCGTTGAAATATCGCACAATTTGTCCGGAACGGGCCAAAAAGGCGTAGCCCGCTGAAATTTCGGGACTGACCTGCGCGCGGGAAAGCTCTATAGTGTCCTGAATTGGAACAATACGGGTCTGCGCGGTATTGCCGGAGCCGAGCCTCCATCCTGGTGTTGGCCCCGGTGGGGCGCTTCCGCCCGCGGAGGCGCCCCTTTCCGGACGTGTTTCGATCAAGGGAGCCCCGCTTCGCGCGCGACGCCCGATGCGGCAAGTTGCGCGTCAATCGCGTCCAGCAACCGCGCCAGGCCATCCGCATCGTCGCTTTCGGCGCGCGCGGTCAGCGCGGCCTGCGTGTTGGATGCGCGCAGCAGCCACCAGCCGTCGGGCGTGGTCACGCGCGCCCCGTCGATGGTCTCGACCGCGGCGCCGCTCTGGCGCAGGCGCTCCATCACGTCCGCTATCACCGCGAACTTGCGCTCCTCCGCCACGGGAAAGCGCAGTTCGGGCGTGTTGACCGATTCGGGCATCGCGCCGCGGAGCGCCGTGACCGACCGGCCCAGCCGCACGGTGGCGACGATCAGCCGGATCGCGGCATAGAGCGCGTCGTCGAAGCCGAAGTAGCTATCGGCAAAGCAGATATGCCCCGTCATCTCGCCGCCCAGCGGCGCGCCGATTTCGGCCATGCGGGATTTGATCAGGCTGTGGCCGGTCTTCCACATATGGGCCTGTCCGCCCAGCGCGCGGATGCGCGCGAACAGATGGTTGCTGGCTTTCACGTCGGCCACGATCGCGGCGCCGGGGCGCGCTTGCAGCACGTCCTCGGCGAAAATCATCATCAGCTGATCGCCCCAGATCACGCGGCCCACACTGTCGACCACGCCGATCCGGTCGCCGTCCCCGTCGAACGCGACGCCGAACTGCAACGCGTGCGCGGCCACGGTATCGCGCAGGTCGTCTAGATTGGCTTCCACCGTCGGGTCGGGATGGTGGTTGGGGAAGCGGCCGTCCACCGCGGTATGCAGGCGGACATGAAAGCCGGGCATCCGCTCCACCAGCCTGTCGACCACCGGGCCGGCGGCGCCGTTGCCGGCATCCCAGCCGATCCGCAACCCGCCGAGCACGGCGGTTTCGATCCCGTCGAGGGCCGCGAGCAGCGTGGCGACGTAGCTGTCGATCACCGCGGCGTCGGTGACCTGCCCCGTGCCCGTGGCATGGTTCCCCGCCTGCGCCATGGAAGCGAGTTCCGCGATGGCTTCGCCAAAGAACGGGCGGCCCCGCAGCACGAACTTGAAGCCGTTCTGGTCGGCCGGATTGTGGCTGCCCGTGACCTGGATGCCGCCGGTAACGCCGTCCAGCGTCGCTTCGGCGAAGTAGAGCATCGGGGTGGGGCACAGCCCGATCCGCACGACATCGACGCCGGCGGAGAGCAACCCTTCAACCAGCGCCTGCTCCAGCGCGGGCGAACTCAGCCGGCCATCGCGGCCCACCACGATGCGCGGCACTTCGGCTTGCGCCCGGGCCCGGGTTCCGAACGTCTGCCCGATCGCGCGGGCGTCGGCTTCGCCCAGCGTTTGCCCGACCACGCCGCGGATGTCGTATTCGCGCAGGATGGAGGGATGAAAACGGTGCGTCACGATCCGCCGCCCCGTCGATGCGGCCGCCGCCCGGGCGATGTCACCGCCGCTCCGCCAGCCGCCCGAGCAGGAGATCGCGTGCGGCATTGGCTTCGTGGACCGCTTCCGACGAGCCGCCACGATCCGGATGGACCTGCGCGATCCGGCGGCGATGAGCCTCCACGATGTCATCCCGCGAGGCTTGCGGGGGCACGCCCAGCAGCGTGCGCGCACGGCTTTCGGCGCCGGCGCGCTCGCTGTCGCGCCACAGTTCCCATGGCCAGCGCCCGGCAAGCAATCGCACGGCGACACTGGCCAGGACCGCAAGCCAGATCAGCTTGATCATGCGGCGCTTTCCAGCGTCCCCGCATGAGCGCCGAGCGCGCCGGTGGGCATCGGCAGGTTGAGGCCCGCGACCAGCGAGCGCAGCTCCTGCCGCGCCACAAGGTGGCTGGTGCCGAGTTCGCCGAGATGACCCTTGTCGAGCAGTGTCAGGCCCGACGGGAACAGTTCGCGATAGATCACGCGTTCGGACAGGCCGCTGGCGATGCGGAAGCCGACGCGCTTGGACAGTTCGACCAGCGCCTGATCGATGCGGCGCTGGTTGCGCGCCTCGATATGCTGGGTGCGGTTGCGCACGACAACCCAGTCCATCTCGCGCCGCGCTTCGCGAATCGTGGTCATCGCGCGCTTCTTGCGGGCTTCCCAGATCAGTTCGGCGTAGAACGAAAGGCGGCGGACCTTGAAGGTTTCCGCGTCCACCTGCCCGATCAGGTCGAAGTCCACGAAGCTGTCGTTCAGCGGCGTGACCAGCGTATCGGCACGGGTGGCGACGTGGCGGGCCAGCGGATCGTCACGCCCCGGGGTATCGAACACGATGAAATCGTGCCCGGCGGAAAGCTGTTCGGTCAGCGCTTCAAGCTCGTCAACATTGTCACCGCCATAGACCGCGAACGTCGCCGTCGGCAGATCGATCTGCCGGCGCTTCTGCGTTTCCGCGCGATTTTCCAGATAGCGGTGCAGCGTGCGCTGCCGCGCATCGAGGTCGATCGCCGCCACGCGCGCGCCCTGATAGGCGAGCGCGACCGCCACGTGCACGGCGGTGGTGGACTTGCCGGTGCCGCCCTTTTCGTTGGCAAAGACGATCCGGTGCGGACCTGCGGGCTGCTGCGGTGCGGGTGGCGGTGCTCCGATGGACAAGGAATGAACTCGCTGCTTGTGTTGCCGACAGGTCCGGCAGTGCTTGCCGCCGGAGGGGGACGGGGGGTAGGAACCCCGCTTCGTCCCTTGTCGTGAATTAAAGGAGAGGCAGGCCCGGTGCAAACCATCTCTAGGCTCGATACCCTGCGCGAAGCGGTGGACCTGCTCAAAAACGGGGGAAAAACCCTCGCGATCGTCCCCACCATGGGGGCATTGCACGAGGGGCACCTGACGCTGGTGCGCGAGGCGCGGCGCCGCGCCGACCATGTGGCCGTTTCGATCTTCGTCAATCCGCGCCAGTTCGGCCCGAACGAGGATCTCGATGCCTATCCGCGCCGCATGGCCCAGGATGCGGCGCTGCTGGAGGCCGAAGGCGTGGCCCTGCTGTGGGCGCCGACGGTCGATCAGGTCTATCCCGATGGCTATGCCACCAATGTCTCGGTTTCCGGGCTGGACGCGGTGCTGTGCGGCGCGGCGCGGCCGGGGCATTTCGATGGCGTGGCGACGGTGGTGTGCAAGCTGTTCAACCAGGTGCGGCCGGATATCGCGCTGTTCGGCGAGAAGGACTGGCAGCAGCTGGCCATCATCCGCCGCATGGCGCGCGATCTCGATCTGACGCAGCCCTGTGCCGACGCGATCATCGGCGTGCCCACGGTGCGCGAGGACGATGGCCTCGCCATGAGCAGCCGCAACCAGTATCTCACGCCCACGGAACGGGCTCAGGCGGCGGGCCTTTCGCAGGCGATGCGCAAGGCGATCGCCGCGATCGAAGGCGGCGCCGGGGTGGCCGGTACGCTCGCGATGCTGCGTGCCGAAATTCTCGCTTTCGGCTTCGCCTCGATCGATTACGCCGACCTGCGCGATGCGGCGACGCTGGAGGAGGTGGCGGCCCTGACCGGACGGCCCGCCCGTCTGCTGGTGGCCGCGCGGATCGGCAAGGCGCGGCTGATCGACAACATGCCCGTGGGTTAGCTGGCAGGAGCGTCCGGATAGGCGTCGATTACCGGTCCGAGCGCGGCGCGCAGCGGGTCCAGCCATTCCGCGTAGTTAGCCCAGTGCTCTACCGCGTCGGTGAAGATCGGCTGGCGCACCTGTTCGGAACTCGCCGTGCGCACCGCCCGCCGGGTTTCCCAGAACGAGAGGCAGGCCTCCTCGAACGGCAGCCCCAGGTGGCCGAGCAGGCGGCGGACTTCGGCCTCGGTATCGGCCACCATCCTCTCGTAGATCACGCGGTGCACCGCGCCGGGCGCCTGGCGGTCGAACGCGGCCATCAGCGCGACGTAATCGGCATAGTACCGGCCGATGTCGCCAAGATCATACGTGAACGTCTGCCCGCGCGCGAAATGCTGCTTCCAGCCGGAAAAGCAGCAGGCCATCGGATGGCGGCGCGCATCGACGATCTTGGCGTTGGGAAGGATTAGCCGGATCAGGCCGATATGCTGCCAGTTGTTGGGCATCTTGTCGATGAACAGCGGCTTGTCGGTCTGGCGGTGGACGCGGGTGCGCTCGATATATTCCTCGCCCAGCCGCAGCCGGTCCGCCGGCGTCAGCGAGGAGACCATCGCGCGGAAATCAGGAAACTCGCCTTCGTCCACACGCGCTTGCAGGCGGCTGGCGATGATCATCATTTCCGCCAGTTCCATCGTCCCTTCCACCTGGCTGTGGCTGGAAAGGATCTGCTCCACCAGCGTCGAGCCGGAGCGCGGCAGGCCGACAACGAAGATCGGATCGGGCGCGGGACAGCCGCCTTCGCCCATCGCGGCGATGAAGGCGCTGGTAAACGTCTCGCGCGTCGCGGCCACTTCCGCTGAAAACTGGTCCGCGTCATGCCGCACCATCGTGCGGCGCAGGTGGTTGCCCCGGTCATAGTGGCGGAACGAGGCGGGATAGTCCTTCGCGTCCTCGTAGGCCTTCCCCAGCGAGAAGTGCAGGTGGAACACGTCTTCCTGCCGGTCCGCCGCCTCCGGCTCCAGGGTGGCCAGCGCCTGCTCCATCGCCGTGATGTCGTCCGTGCCGAACTTGACGGTCTTGAGGTTGGCAAGGCTCCACCATGCCTCGCCCATCGTTGGCAGGTGCGCCACCGCCTGGCGGTAGGCGTGCACCGCTTCGGGCTGTTCGCCCAGCGTTTTCAGCACATGGCCCAGGTTTTGCCAGACCTGCGGCTGGTCCGCCTTCTGCGCCAGCAGCTTTTCGTAAAGTACCCGTGCCCGCTCCTGATCGCCCAACCGCACCAGCACGGAGGCCATGATCAGGTCGTGCCCCGGATTGTTCACCGGCGAGCGTGCCAGCACTTCGGCGTGCTCGAGCGCTTCGGGCAGGCGGTTGGTCTGCAGCAGCAGGCGGATCAGGAAATCGCGGGCCAGATCGAAGCCGGGGGCAAGGTCCAGCGCGCGCCGGACGAGCGTCATCGCTTCGGCCATGTCCGCGCGCCGCCAGGCAACCTCGCCCAGCAGGCGGGTGCCCACGGGATCGTCGGGCAACCGTTCCAGTCGTGCCTTCAGGGTGGCTGCGGCGTCCTCGAGCTGCCCTTCGTTCATCGCCATCGCCGCCTGGACCAGTTCGGGATCGCGCGAAGCGGCGTGAATGCCGGAAAGGTCGGCGCGCCAGCCGTCTTCGTGGCGGCCGTCCTTGCGCAATTCCCCCGCCAGCAGGAACCAGCCGCTCGCCACGCCGGGCTGCTGCCGGGTGAGACTTTCGAGCGCGGCGATTGCCTGATGGACATCCCCCGCTTCGCTGGCCGCCTGTGCCCATTCCCACAGCACCGGGGGCGCCCCGGGGTGCCTGCGGGCCAGCGCGGCGAGTCGCGGCAGGGCCGCCCCGGCGTTACCCAGCCGGCGCAGGGCCTGGCACGCGATCATTTCCGCCGGCGGCAACCCCGGCGCATTCTTCAGCACCGCGTCGGCCAGCGTCAGCGCTGCTTCCGGTTCGGCGTCGAGCAGCCGTACGGCACGCTCCAGCGCCTCGTTCGCCGTCTCTTCGCGACTGGCCGTCATGCTGCCCGCCATGTGTCGATCCCGTGTTTGCAACTGCGAAATTTGTGCCGACGGAAAGGATATTTGTCGAGTCAATATGCACCTCCGTGCTTTTGCAACAAGGAAGTTGACACCTGTCCAATCGCTGGCACTATCGATTTCGGACAGGCGTACTAACTTCGGTTTGGGGCGCGAAAGTCCGGGGCATTTGAGATTTTGAACCTGCCGTCGCCACGCCGTGGCGGCGATCCGCGAGGCATCTGCTTCGCGGGGGCGGAGGGGTTGTGCGTGTGCGAGCCCTTGGTTGTTCGCGATTGCACAATTTCCGCTCGGCAAGGCGGCAGGCACTGGTGGCGAGACCCGGGAACCGGGCCGCACGATCCTTGGGAGAGGATGAAAGGCGCGAACGTCAAAAGGGGGGCTTATGAAAACTGCATGCAAGTCGCGCTCGCTCAAGATCATGGGAATGCTGGGCGCGTCGACATTCCTGACCGGACTGGCGCTGCCGGGCACCGCCTTCGCGGAAGATCAGGCCGCCCCCGCCGAACAGCCGGCGGATGCCGCGCCCGCGGCTGGCGAGGGCCTTGGCGAAATCATCGTGACCGCCACGCGCAGCGCGCAGAGCATCCAGAAGGTGCCGATCTCCATGCAGGCGCTCAGCGCCGACACGCTGGGGCAGCGGCAGGTCAAGGGCCTGAGCGACTTCGCCACGCTGCTGCCGTCGGTCTCGTTCGCGGGCCTTGGGCCTGGCCGTCAGACCATCTATTTCCGCGGGATCGTCCCCGCCGGCGGCAACTACGCATCGGCCGGCTATTACATTGACGATATTCCGATCACGGGCACCGGCTCGCCCGATATCCATGCCTACGATCTGGAACGCGTCGAGGCGCTGTCCGGTCCGCAGGGTACCTTGTATGGTGCGGGATCGCTGGCCGGCACGATCCGCATCATCACCAACAAGCCCAAGCTGGGCAAGTTCGAGTTCGGCGCGGAATCCGAAGTCAACAAATACGGCAAGGGTGCCTTTGGCGGCCAGATCCAGGGCTACGTCAACCTGCCCGTCACCGAAACGGTGGCGGTGCGCGCGATGGCCTACTACCGGCGCGATGGCGGCTATGTCGACAACACGCCTAACAATGGAAAGTTCAACGACGGGCGGTCTTCGACGCTGGAACTGGGGGACAATAATTCGCTCACCAGCTACACGCTCAACAACGCCGCGATCGCCAAGAAGGACTATAATCCGATCTACGAATATGGCGGCCGCCTGTCGCTGCTGTGGGAACCGGCGCCCGGCTGGGAAGTCAATCCGCAGGTCACGGCGCAAAGGCAGATCGCCTACGGCTATTTCGGTTACGATCCGCGCGTCGGCGATTTGCAGGTCCACGATTACGATCTCACGCGGCAGGACGACAAATGGGTGCAGGCCCAGTTGAGCATCCACGGCCACATCGGCGACTTCGACGTCGTCTCGGCGACGGGCATCTTCCGCCGCAACACCAAGCTGCGTAACGATTACACCTACTACACCGTGACTTATGACGGTTTCGGCGGCGGATATGAAAACTATCTGCAGTTCTTCGACAAGGCGGGCTGTACCGGATCGGGCTTGACGCTCAAGTGTTCGACGCTGATCAACCCGACGCAGTACTATCACCAGGATAACAACCGTAACAAGTTCACGCAGGAACTGCGCATCTCGACGCCGAAGAGCTGGCCCTTTGATCTGACGATCGGCGGTTTCTACCAGTCGCAACAGCAGGAAAACAACAACTACTACGCGATCCACGGCCTTGACCAGATCGCGGGCTATACCAAGGCTGGCGCGTACAGCTCCGGCAGCGGCAATACCACGTCTCTGGCGGGCTTCGGCATCCCGACCGCGGCCGGCGGCACGATGGTCGTCAGCCCGTCCGCCGCGGTGAAGGGCGATGGCTTCTACATCACCGAGAACAACCAGAGCTACCACGACGAGGCGATCTTCGCCGAGGGTCACTACAAGATCTTCGAGAACCTGAAGCTGACCGGCGGCATCCGCTACTTCTGGACCGACTACAAGATCAAGGGCTTCTCCGGCGTTACCGCTTCGGCGCTCGGTGTGGGTTGTACCGTGCCCCTGCCGGCCGAGCGGCTCGCCTGTTCCAACCAGAACCCGCTCGCGGCGGACGGCTACGGCCGGTACAAGGAGCAGGGAGAAACGCACAAGGTGGCGCTCGACTGGCAGGTCACGCCAACCAAGATGATCTATTTCAACTATTCCACCGGCTTCCGGCCGGGCGGCTACAACCGGCCGCTGCGCATCCGCGCTTCGGGCGGGCTGCCGCAGGTGACGGTTGCCGCGCCGGCGTTCAAGTCGGAAACGCTCACCAACTTCGAACTGGGCATCAAGACGACGTGGAACAACATCTTCCGCTTCAATGCCTCCATCTACCTCGAAAACTGGGATAATATCCAGTACGGCGTGGTTGTCGCCGGCGCGCAGGGCGCGGGTTACACCGGCAACGCCGGCACGGCCCAGGTCAAGGGCGTGGAATACGATGCCGATCTCAAGCTCGGCAAGGTGACCATCTCGACCTCGGGTGCTTACAACGACGGCAAGCTGACCGGTAACTTCTGCAACTTCGTGGCGGACCGTGCCGCGTTGTCGATCGTGCAGCTGGCCTCTTGTCCGACCGGTTCGAGGGTCGTCGTGAACGGCACCTCGACCTCCGCGGTCGCTGCCGCAGACGGTACCCGGCTGCCGCGTCAGCCGCAGTTCAAGGGGACGACCTCGATCCGCTATGACACCACAGTCGGTGACTATGCGGTCTATCTGCAGGGCGCGGCGTTGTATCAGACCTCGGCGACGCAGGACCTGAACGTCGAGCAGAACAACCTTCTGACCTGCGGCACCTTGGCGCTTGCCGCTTCGCGGACCGCTGCCGGAAAATCCTGCAGCACTCCGGGGTTCGTCAGCTTCGATTTCTCCGGTGGTCTCAAGATCAACAACTGGAGCTTCGACGTGTTCATCCAGAACGCGTTCGACAAGCGCGGCACGTTGACGACGAACACCTTCTGTTCGATCACGTTCTGCTCCGGATCGTCGCGTAACTTCACGATCCGGCCGCAGTTCTTCGGTTTGCGCGCCGGCGTGAAATACTGATCGCAGCATAGCAGCGCAGGATGATCCCTCCGCGACTTCGGTCGCGGGGGGATTTTTCATGGGCGTGCGATGTGGGGCAGGTGGCGCGATGCGCTGGTCAGGCGGGAAGTTCCGCTCCGGACAACAGCAGCGCGCGCAACCGTTCGGCGCGATTGCCATCGGGCGGCAAGCCGGCGCCCGTCCGCGCCGCGAAGCCGCTCGCCTGCGCGGTGGCGAAGCTGATGCCGTAAAGATTGCGCCGGGGTGGAACGCCGGGGATCGGGCGCGGATAGCCCGAAGCGAACAGCACGCCGTCCTGCACGCGCCATGTCTCGCGCGGACAGTCCCAGTCCAGCCCCACGCCCAGCACGTTGTCCGCATCGAGCGCGCCCGGCCAGCAGGGGGTACCATCGGCCTCGCGCGCGGCAACGATCAGCGCGCCGGCCTCTGCCGCGCGGGCCGCCACGGCCGCGAATCCTTCGCGATGCGCGGCATTGGTCGTGCCGAGGCTGAGGTTGATCACGTCCGCGCCCTGTTCGATGCTCCAGCCGATCGCCAGCGCCAGCGCGCGGGCGCTGGTCTTCAGCGCGTCGTGGAACACGCGCACCGGCAGGATCAGCGCGTCCGGCGCCTTTTCCTGGATGGCGGCGGTCACGGCCGTGCCGTGGCCGAGCCGGTCCAGCGTGGCGTCGGCTTCTTCTGACAGGGTGCCGTCCGAAGCGATGGCCGCGCCCGGCAGCAGCCTCGCGCCGTCGATATGCGGATGATCGGGGTGGACGCCGCTGTCGATTACGGCGACGCGCACGCTGCGTCCGCTTCCAGCGGGCGGGGCAGGGCTTTCAGGCAAAAGCCGGCTCGTTGGAGGCCACGGTGGCGTGGCCATGGTTCAGCGTGACGATCAGGTCCGCGCGCCGGGCCAGCGCAGGCTTGTGCGTGATGACCACGATCGTCGCCTGCGGCAGCGCCGCGCGCAGCCCGTCGGCCACGCGCTGCTCGGTGCCCTCGTCCAGCGCGGCGGTCGGTTCGTCTAGGATCAGCACCGATGGCTCGCGCAGCAGCGCGCGGGCCAGCGCGATGCGCTGGCGCTCGCCGGCCGACAGCGCCAGGCCACGCTCGCCGGTGCGGGTATCCAGCCCCTGCGGCAGGCGGCGCAGCAACGGCTCCAGCCCGGCGGCCGCAGCGGCTTGGGCAATACGCGCGCGGGGCACGCCGTCCATGGCGAAGGCGATGTTGCCGGCGATGGTGTCGTTGAACAGGTACGGCGCCTGATCGACCAGCAGCACCTCGCGCCGCAGATCGGCCAGGCACGTCTGCCGCAGGTCGTGCCCGTCCACCAGGATGCGGCCCTGTTGCGGATCGAGGAAGCGGACCATCAGGTCGGCCATGGTCGATTTGCCCGCGCCGCTTTCGCCCAGGATCGCGCAGAAGCTGCCGGCGGGAATGAACAGGTCCACGCCCGCCAGCACCGGTTCACGATCGTGGCGGAATGAGACGCGCTCGAACCGGATGCCTTGCCGCACGGGGCCGAGCGGGCGCGCATCGGTCTGCTCGGTCACTTCCGCCGGGGTATCGAACAGCTCGAAGATCCGCGCCAGCGAGACGCGGGTGGAGGCCAGGCCCGAAGACAGCCCCAGTAGCGCCTGGATCGGCCCGAACAGCCGCATATGATAGGCCATGAAGGCGACGAGCGCGCCGATCGTCATCTCACCGTGGATGATCCGCGTGCCGCCATAGAGGATCACCACCGAGGTCGAGGCGGTCAGCAGCGTGCCGGGTAGCGCGCCGGTCATGAACGAGGCGACCTGCATCTTCAGCATGGCGCGCACGAAGGCGCTGTTGCGGGCGCCGAAGCGGTCGACCTCGTGCGCTTCCGCGCCGAGTGCGGCGACCACGCGCATGCCCATGACGGTATCGACCAGCAGGCTGCCGAGATCCGCCCCGCGTTCGCGCATTTCGCGCGTAAGCGCGGTGACCTTCTTCTGGAAGTGGAGGAAGACCATGACCGCTACCGGAACCAGCACCGTGCCGACCAGGAACAGCCGCCAGTCCAGCCACACCATCATCGCCACGCAGCCGATGAAGAACAGCACGTTGCTCAGCACCGAAAGCAGCGTGTCGCCCGCCGCCCGCTGCACATCGCTGACATCGCTGTTGATGCGCGACATCAGGTCGCCCAGCCGGAAGCCGCCGTAGAAGCGCGGGCTGAGCGTTTGCAGGTGGCGGAGCAGCGCCACGCGGATGTCGTAGAGCATCGCCGCCGACAGCCCGACGTAGCGATAGCTGGCGAGGATGTTCAGCGCGAAGCCCGCCAGCGTGACCACGATCATCGCGCCCGACACGGCCAGCAGCGCGTCCATGTTCCGGCGCAGCAGCGCCTCGTCGATCATCAGCTTGGAAAGATAGGGCTGCGCCAGGCCCACCCCGGTCGAAAGCAGGCTGACCAGCAGCACGCCCAGCAACGGCCGCAGATAGGGGCGCACATAGGGCAGCAGCCGGCGATAGGTGCCCCAGTCGGCCACGGGCGGCGGTGGTGCCGCTGGCATCGGGGCGGCTGGCATCGGGGCGGGGGGCGGGTTCAGGCGGCTGCCTCCCGCGCGAACAGGCGGTTGCCACGCAGCACGAAGCGCGGTTCGGGCACGCGCGCCAGCTGGCCGGTGCACCAGGCATGGCCCTGCGCCAGCGCCTCCGCCTGTTCGCGCCACCAGGGCGTGTCGCCCCCTGAGCGGTAGAACGGCAGGCTGACCTGCAGGTGCCGTCGCATCGAGGCGATCAGCATCGCCCGGTAGTGCGCGAGCAGCGCCTCGCGGTCACCGCCGTCGCGGATCGCGGCCAGCACCGCCGCTGCCAGGATGGCCTCGCGCGCGGCCTGCGCGGTGCCGTCGCCGCAGATCGGATCGAACGCGATGGCGGCCGTGCCGCAGGCGATCCAGTCCGGCCCGGCGAGCCGGTCGAGCAGGCGCGGCGCGGTTTCGAACCGGGCGCCTGCCGGCCCCAGCGTGTCGACCAGCGGCGCGACCAGGCGGCTTTGCGCCAGCAAGGCTTCCGGCGCGTTGCCCACGCCCAGCAGCCAGGCGGCGTCTGCCCCTTGCGGAATCAGGAACAGCCACCCTTCCGGCGTGGCTTCGACATGGCAGGTCGCGCGATCGGCCCCCGCGCGCAGCGTGACCGGCACAGCCACGGCCTCGCGCGTGCCGAAACGGTGCAGCGCGGGTTCGGGAAACGGCGGCGCGCCGTGGATGGTGAACGGCGCGGGTGCCTCCTGGAGCATGTCGGCGGGCAGCGCCGGCAGGCCCAGTTCGGCCTCGATCTGGGCGCCGGACACCACCGCCGCGCCATGGGGCAGCGGCGCGGACACGCTGCCGCCCCACGAAACCACGCGTCGTTCGATGCGGGGCAGGGCGGCGAACAGGCCCGGCTGGCCGAAGATATCGCGCAGCAGCGCCAGCGCCGGATCGCTCAGCATGATCACGGGAACGGGGGCGCGCGGTTCGACCGCCGCCCCCGCCAGGCAAAACCCGTCTTGCGCCAGCAGGTGGGCGCAGGTCGCGACGGAAACGCCGCCGCCCCGCAATCGCACCGCTGGCTGTGGTCCGGTCATGGGCGTCCTGTCATCGTCGTCCCGCTATTTCAGGTGGAGCAGGCCGGCCATGGTGGCATCGGCACCGAGATCCCAGGTGCGTTCGTACTTGAGCGTCTTGGCGTCGTACACCTCGATGTCATAGCTGGCGCCGTGGATGTACAGCTTCTGCCCGTCGGCCGAGATGCCGAACGAGAAGCGCGAACGGCAGTGGAATTCCGCCTTCTCCATCACCTTGTTGGTGGCCATGTCGAAGTGCCAGAATTCGCAGCGCTTGTTGCCCAGCGTGCCGTTGGTGACGACGGTATAGCCATCCTTCCCGTCGGGCGTCACTTCCAGCCCGGCCATGCCGGTGGGCACCGGGCCGATCGGGGTGAAATCGAACGTGCGGTTGGTCAGGTTGAAGCGCCCGATGCCGAACATCTTGGCGTGGACATAGGGGTCGGAAGCGTTGAACAGCGAGACAAACTCGTTGGGATTCTGCAACGCTTCCACGCCGCCGCCGAACGCCACGTTCTCCATGCCGGTGGTTTCCGGCTTGGCAAGGTCCAGCCGGTCGCTGACCTTCAGGGTCGCCGTATCGATCACCAGCACCTTGTCGCCGAACTTGTACAGCGTCTTGCCGTCGGGCGAGAGCGCGAAGGTGGGGCGGAAGCCGCCGAGCGTATCGTCCTGCGGATCGATTTCCACGGTCCGCGCGACCTTCTTCTGCTGAAGATCGATCACCGCGTAGAGCGGCTTGCTAACCTTGTAGCGGTCCGGTTCCTTGTCGAAGCGGATGAGCTGGGTGTAGTACCAGCGGCCCGTCGGATCGGGAACGCCGCCCATGAAGCGGTATTTGGTGGTGGGCGTGTTCAGGCTGAACTGGTTGAGGATGCGCCGCGTGGCGCTGTCCAGCACCACGATCCCGCTGGTGGTGATCGTCGTGACGTAGATCTTCGCCTTGTCGTTGGACAGGCGCAGCGAGGTGGGCAGGCCCGCCTGCAGCTGGATACGGTCTGTGATCGCGCCGTTGGTGTCGTCGATCGTGAACAGCTTGTCCGGATACGTGCCGATCATCATCGTGCCGGCATGGGCGGGCGCCGCGGCGGCCAGCGCCGTAACGAGTGCCGGCGCCACCCGTGCTTTCGCTATCAGGGCTTTCAGGCGGGGCAGGGAACGAAGCTGCTTCATCGTGCTTCTCTTCCTCGAAGGGGCGCGCCGCAGGAACGCGGCAGGTCCGCCCCGGATGGTCAGGGTTCGGCGTGGCAGGCGCGGGCGCGCCCGCTCACGGGAAGACGAGATCGAGATTGCGCCAGTCCTTCGTTGCCGCCGCGCAATTGCTCGCCCAGTCCGGCGAATAATTGACGTGGTCGGGCACCTGCACCGGCCAGAAGCAGGTGACATAGCAATCGTAGATGTCGCGCTCGACCGGCTGGCACAGGCCCGCCGTGCCGCCCCCGGCATCGACTTCCCACCCCGGCGAGAACGACAGGGTGCACCCCATCGGTACGTGTGGGCGCGGCTGCTGCTGCAGCGCGACGACGTCTTCATCAACCGAAGTGATGGTCTCTTCGATCTTCTGGGCCTTCTTATTGATCGGCTTGAGATGCTTCATGACAAGCCCTTTCGTTCAGCGAAGCGTTCGAGGAAGCCGGGGTTGCGCACGGCCAGCGTGCCGTAGATCTTCAGGCACGTGTCGGTCCATTGGCGGATCCAGTCGCAATAATGCAGGTTGGCGTGGCCGGTATCGCCATAGCGGACGAAGGCCTCGTGATGGCAGCCGCCGGCGCAGAGCGGGCGCGCCCAGCACGATTGGCATTCGTACTTGGCCTGGACGTGCCCGCGCGCAAGGAAGTCCTCGCGCTTGCCCTGGTCGATCCCGGTGGAGATGTGGCCCAGGGTGTGCGTATCGGCATCGGTGAAGCGGTGGCAGGGCGAAAGGTCGCCCGAGGGGCTCACCCCCAGCAGGCCGAGGCCCGCGCCGCACGGGTGCGACTTGTTGGTGCCCTGGATCAGTTCGCCGATCGTTTCGCTGACGTTGGTGAAGCCGTGCATCCGCCCTTGCAGCGCATAGTCCAGCCATTCGTCGGCGAGGGCATGGAAACCGGCGAGGACGCCGGTCATGTCATCGCCGTTGAGCGAATATTCGCGCTCCTCGCCCGCGGTCGTCACCGGCGCGAAGCCCACTTCGTGGAAGCCGATGTCGTCCTTGAGATGGCGGTAGATGCGGATCACGTCGGTGACCCCCGCCGTCAGGGTGACGCGCGCTGTGATCGCGCGGGTCTTGTGACGGGCGATCAGCTTGCGCAGGCGCGGCTCGATCACCGCATAGCTGCCCTTGCCGCTCTTGTAGACGCGGCGGGCGTCCTGCATTTCCGCCGGGCCGTCCATGCTGACGGTGACGCCGATCGCGTTGTCCGACAGGAAATCGATGATCTCGTCGGTCAGCAGCGTGGCGTTGGTGGTCAGGCTGAAGGTGATCTTGCGCCCCTGCGCCGCCGCCTGCTCGTTGGCATAGCCCACCACATCGCGCAGCAGGCGGAAGTTCATCAGCGTTTCGCCGCCGAAGAAGGTGATGTGCACCGCTTCGCGGTTGCCCGATCCGGCCAGCAGGAAATCGACCGAGGACTTCGCGGTTTCCAGCGCCATGTACTTCGGCTTGCCGGCGGGCGTGGCGATCTTGTCCGCGCCGAATTCGTAGCAATAGGTGCAGGCCAGGTTGCACTGGTTGGTGACGTTGAGCACCAGCGCCTGCAGGGGATAGTCCGCCGGCGGGGCGGACGGCGCGGGCGCGGTGGTGACCTGTTCCGAATGGATCGCGCGGACCTGCCGCAATTCGCGGATCAGGTCCTCCGCGTCCGCCGGGGAATGGCCCGCGCCGGCCAGCGCCGTGGCCAGTTCCGCGTGGCTCATCTCGCCCTCGTCGAGCAGATCGAGCACGGCGCGGGTGCCTTCGTCGAGCGCGAAGATCGCGCCCGCCGAAACCAGGTACATGAAGTCCGTGTCGGACGAGCGGAATTCGTGAAGTTCGCCGCGCCGGTAGCGGTGGGCCAGCATGGTCGTCATTGCGAAACCTCCGGCTGATCCCAGCGCTTGTAGGCGGGAACGGTGACGACGAGGTAGGACTTGGCCGTCAGCGGCTTGCCCTGGGCGTCCTTTTCGGCCTTGGCCGTGGCGACCACCCAGACCTCGCCATAGTTGTTGCGATTGCCGCTGCGCTGTGGGTTCGGTCCGTCCACGTTCGGCGTGAACAGCGCCTTCTGGCTGATCGAACCGACATAGGCCTTGTCGTCATCGTACCAGACCGACTGGAACTCCTGGATGCTCCAGTCGGCGGCGACGGGGCCGATGTTCACGTCGTCGGCGGTGTTGGGCTTGCCATCGGGGCCGTTGTCGAAGCCCACGGCATCGAACTGGGCGTATCCCTTGGCGAAGTGCGCGCCGCCCAGCCGCGACAGGTTGGTGTCGGGCGTGACCTTCAGGTAATCGACCTTGCGATAGACCGGCAGGGCCGAAGCGAGCACCGCGCTCCCCACCGAAACATCATGCACGCCGGCGACAGCGCCGGGGGCGGCATCGACCGATACGACGATTTCGGTGGGGCTCGCGGTGACGACCCTGGTCACCGCTAGCCCGGCGCCAAGGTCGATATCCTTCGCAGTCGGCGCAGCCGGCAGGCTATCGCCGAAAATGTGGACGTCCACCCCCCTGGTGCCGGCCTTGATCGCGTTGGGCCAGACAGCGCCGATCGTCGGGCTGCCGTCTGCGCGAACCAGCTTCACGTCGAAACCGAATTCCTGATATTCCCCCCAGAACCAGCGACCTTCGGCGTTCTTGCGATCGGGCGAGAACCACATGGTCTCGCGCGTCGGATTGTCGAGCGCATCGGGCGCGGAAGGCTGCGCGGATGGCGCGGAGCGGCCGCGCCAGCTGTAGCCGGCATAGACGATGCCGTTGCCGGTCCGGCTCAGCGTCGATCCGTCGGTCAGCGATCGCAGCGCGATGCCGGTCTTGAATTCGTCGCTGTCGGCCGTGGCACCGATGGTCATCGTGCCGATGAACCGGCCCTTGCCCGGGGCGGAGGCGCTGACCAGCCATTTGCCGGCCAGGCGCGGATCCTGCATCCGGGACTTCCACTGCGTCCATTCGGGCGTGTGCAGCGGGGCGACCTTGCGCGTATAGTCCAGCGCGATCTGGCCCTGCGTGACCGGCGTGGCGCCGGGCTTGCTCACGATCGGCGTGGGCTGGCCGAAGACCGCGCCGGGTTCGTCCGTGGCGGGGCGGCGATACTGGACGTCGGCCTGCGAATAGAGCGCGACGTGGAAATCCTGCAGCAGCTTCCATTCGCTGCCCGACCGTCGCCAGGAAAGCGGCTGGGCAAAGGCGTGGCACGTGGCGCAGGCTCCGCGCAGGGATTCGCTGGGGATGTTGGTCTCGTCCTGGATGCGATGCTCCACGAGGTACATCACCGGCCTTGCTTCCTCCGGGGCAAGCCCGTGGCTGCTAGAAAGATAGCGGACCACCTGCCGCGATTCCTCGGGCGTGATCTGCAAGCCGTTCAGCTTGACCATGCGCTTGATCGCCTGCGCCCAGCCTTCCGGCGTGGTGCGCAGCCAGGAAATGCGCGAAAGATTGCCCTTCGCGTCGGCGGTGTGGCAGGCGCCGCACTTTTCCTTGGTCAGGCTATCGGTGACCGGGATGCCTTCCTCGCTTTCGGGCTTGTCCGCCCCGCCAGCCATGCCGCCGGTCATGCCCCCGGCCTGCGCGACAACGGCGGTGGCGGTGCACAGGCCCGCCAGCAGCAGCGGGCGCAGCGACAGGCGCGTCGCCAGCGCGGCCCGCCAGGATGGGCTGGCGGCGGCATCCTGCGCGTCGTGTGGACGGGACTCGGTATCCGGGTAGGCCATGCTCGCGAAATCCCCCTGATTGGACCGGAAGCGGCGCGATTCGAGCGCGGGTCACGAGAGCAAGCTTGACGCTTGTCCAAGATTGGTCAACGCCTTTGTTGCAGCGCCGCCCATCTTTTTTGCAGATGCGAAAAAAGGCGTGTGATCCGGTTGGAATCACACGCCTTTTGGATGTTGGAAACTGTCCTGACGGGCGGCGTTCGGGCCGCGATCAGGTCAGCTGCAACGGCAGGGATCGCAGCCGTTTGCCGGTGGCGGCGCGGATGGCGTTGGCAATCGCCGGAATGACCGGCGGCAGGGCCGGTTCGCCCAGTCCGGTGGGCGGGAAATCGCTCTTCACCCAGGTGATCGCTACATCGCGCGGCACGGCATCGATGCGCAGCAGCGGGAAATCGCCGAAGTTGTCGGCCGTGATCGCGCCCGCCTCCTGCACCACCGGCTGCCACACCAGCGCCTGCGCGATACCGTCGATCGCCGCACCCTGCGACTGGTGCTCGGCATTGAGCGGGTTGATGACCTGGCTGCCGATGTCGCCCGCCATCCAGATCTTGTCGACCTTCACCGACGTTCCGCCCGAAACGGTGACGTCGACGACTTCCGCGAAATAGCCGCGATGGCTGAAATAGAAGCCGAAGCCGCGCCCCTTGACCGCATCGCCCGCGCCCTTGGCGGGGCCTGTGCGCCCGGTCCAGTTTGCGGCCTTGCACACCGCGTCGATCACACTGCGGGCGCGGCCGGTGTGGAACACCAGCCCCTTGCGCTCGGTCGGCAGTTCGCGCGGTTCGCCCAGCGTGCGGCGCATCAGCTCGGGCAGGTCGATGCCAGCGGCCTCGGCCACCTCGTCGAGAAAACCCTGGTACACGAAGGCCATGGCATTGGAGGTCGGCGCGCGCAGCCAGCCCGTCGGCAGGTTGGTCTTGAGATAGGTCGCGCCCAGATGGGCATCAGGCACGACCGGAGCGGGAAATTCGGTCGAGCTCATTTCCGCCGCGCGGATCGGCTTCCCGTCCGCGCCGAAGGTGATGAAGTGGTCCTTGAACGCGATCAGCGCGCCCTTGGCATCGAGGCCGGCGGTGAAGCGGTGCCAGCCGGCGGGACGATAGTAATCGTGCCGCAGGTCGTCCGTGCGGTCCCACAGCAGCTTGACCGGCCGGCCGGGCACGCCCTTCGCCACCTGCGCCGCCAGCACCATGTAGTCGCTCATCAGCCGGCGGCCGAAACCGCCGCCGATGCGCGTCATGTGGATGGTCATCGCTTCGGGCGCGATGCCGAGCATGGCGGCCACTTCCTTGCGCCCGGCGCCCGGGTTCTGCGTCGGCGCCCACAGTTCCAGCTTGCCGTCCGCCGTCCACAGCGCGGTGCAGTTCTGGGGTTCCAGCGTGGCGTGGGCCAGGAAGGGATAGGAATAGTCGGCGGTCACGGTCTTTGCCGCGCCGGCCAGGGCCTTGTCGGCGTCGCCAGCCTTGAACAGATCGGCCTGCGGCGCGGCGCCCAGCGCATCGGCGGCCTGCTTCGCATAGCCGGCGGTCGAGAATTGCTTCTGCGCGGCATCGTCCCACGCCACCACCAGCTTTTCGCGCGCCTTGCTGGCTTTCCACCAGCTGTCGGCGACGATCGCGACGGCATCCTGCTGCCCCGGCGGGACAAGGCCGCTGTTGACCGGCACCACGGCGACGACGCCCGGAATCCCGCGCACGGCCGCATCGTCGATCCGGGCGATGGTGCCGCCGAACGCCGGGCACTTGACCAGCGCGGCGTGGAGCATGCCGGGCAGGTGCGTATCGATCCCGAACAGCGGCGTGCCCTTGACGATCTTGGGCGTGTCCACGCCCTGCATCGGCTGGCCGATGATATGGAATGCATCCGCCGGCTTGAGCGGCACCGTGGCGAGATCGGGCACGGGCATGCCGGCCGCCTCGCGCGCCAGCGCGGCATAGGGCACGCTGCGCCCGCCGGCCTTGTCGATCACCTTGCCGGCTTCGGTCGAAAGCGACGCCGGGGCGACGCCCCACTGCTTGGCCGCCGCCGCCACCAGCATGGCGCGCGCGGCGGCGCCGGCCTGGCGCATGGGAAGCCAGTTGTTCGGCGTCGCGGTGCTGCCGCCGGCGACCTGAAGGCCATAGCGCTTGTCGTCGGCGTCGGTCTGCTCGATGCGGACCTGGTTCCACGCCACGTCGAGTTCCTCGGCGATCAGCATCGGCAGCATGGTCTTCACGCCCTGGCCGATCTCGGGATTCTTGGCGCCGATGGTCACGCTGTTGTCCGCGTTGATGCGGATGAACGCGGTGAGCAGGACGGGTTCGCCCGCGGCGCCAGTCGCCTGCGCCAGCGCGATCCGGGCGTCGAAGGTCAGCACCGCCCCGCCCGCGAGCGACGCGGCGAGGAACGAGCGGCGGTTCAACGACCGGCGGCTCAGTGCCGCGCCGGCGGCTTCTCGATCCTTCACGATGCTCATGCCGCCACTCCCGCCGCCTTGCGGATCGCCTTCTGGATGCGCAGGTAGGTGGCGCAACGGCAGATGTTGCCGCTCATGCCGCCTTCGATGTCCTCGGCCGTGGGCCTGGGCGTCTGCGTCAGCAGCGCCGTGGCCGACATGATCTGTCCGGCCTGGCAATAGCCGCATTGCGGGACATCGAGGTCGACCCACGCATCGACCACCTTCTTGCCCACCGGCAGCGAGGCCACGTCCTCGATCGTGGTGATCTGCTTGCCCGCCGCATCGGCGATCGGCGTCTGGCACGATCGCACCGCGTTGCCGTCCAACAGCACCGTGCAGGCGCCGCACAGGCCCGCACCGCAGCCGAACTTGGTGCCGGGCAGGTTCAGGTCTTCCCGCAAGACCCACAGCAGCGGCTTGTCGGCTTCGGCGTCGACGACGCGCTTCTTGCGGTTGACGGTCAGCGAAATGGCCATCGGCAGTCCTTCATGCTTGATCGCGCGGATATTCTCATCCCGCGCACCTGTTAAGCCGGGCGCACGGGATGCACCATTGCCAAACAGATGTTCCGTAACGCGGAACGCTGGCGGGATGGAAACCTTTGTTGTCCGGTTTCAAGAAATTGGCTTGAAAACGCCTTAAATATTGGACAGGCATCAAGTATCCGTCAAGCACCGTTGCGCGCGCGGGATAAAAAGGGTTGGGCGGGGCAGTCGGGCTGGCGACCCACGTTCAGGAGTGTTAGGCCGGGTGCAATGGCAAGCGATGTCGCCCACATGATAGCCACGCGGCCGGGAACCTATACGCGCGGGACCGAGACGGTCGACGCCATTCTCAAGGCCGCGTTGACCGTGCTGATCGACGAAGGCGCGGGCGCGTTCACGATCCGCCGTATCGCCGCCGAATGCGGGATGAAGGTGGGCAACGTCAGCTACCATTTCCCGCGCAAGGAAATGCTGATCCAGATCCTGCTCGACGAGTTGCTGGAAAGCTATGACAAGCTGCTGGAGAACCGCGTCCGCCAGCCCGACCTGCCGGCGGAGGAAAGGCTGCGGCTGCTGATCGAGATTTGCCTGGATGATATCGCCGGCAAGCGCACCACGCGGCTGTTCACCGAACTGTGGGCGTTGGCCAACCAGAACGAATTCATCGCGGATCGAGTCCGGGCCTTTTACCAGGGGGTCCACGATTTCATCGGGGAATACGTAGCGCTGCTCAATCCCCGGCTGTCGCCCGATCAGGTGCACACGGTGGCGCTTTATATCAGCGCGTCGATGGAAGGCACTACGCCATTCCTCGGATATGAAAAACCGTGGGCCGCGAAGATGATGGCGTTTCGGACCATAGCCGCCCGCGCGCTGGTCGATCTCGCCAGAACGATAACGCCGGAACAGATTTCCGGCCTTCGGTAAGGCGCGCGAAGCAGCACGCGGCACAGAAGGGTCCTGACCCCAGGGCTGTGAGTGTGCCGGATGCGGAACAGGGCGATCATCGGGAGGGGTGTCGGGGCGGCCTCGATGGCGGCCGCGCTGGGATGCCTGCAACCCGGAATCGATCCGATCTACCTGACGGTGTTGAGCGATGCGCGGCCCGTGCCGCTGGAGGCGCACGGGCTGGTCGTGGGCTTTACCCAGGCCGGCTCCGCGCTGGGCGCGCTGACGGTCTGGTGGCTGGGGCCGGTCCTGCCCCGAGGAAGCGTTGTGGCGGCGGCCGTGTTGGCATTCCTGTGCAGCGTGGCGACGGCGCTGGCCGGCAGCCTGGCGACCGTTCTCGCGTGCCGCGCCGGCTATGGCCTGGCGATGGGGGTGGTCTATGCCACCACCATGGCGGCCTATGCCGCGCACCGCCCCAGCAAGGCCTATGGCGCGGTCTATCTGACCCAGCTCATTCTCTCGACGCTGGTTTCGCTGGCCTTGCCCGAGCTGATGCTGGCGGCCGGCGCAAAAACCGCGCTGATGGCGATGGCGCTGGTGCCGGCACTCGCGCTGGTGGTGCTGGTGCCGTTCGTGCGGTCGGCATCGATGATCGATAGCCCGTCCGGCATCGCCGCGGGAAGGAGCGCGGTGCCGGTCGCCGGCTGGGCGCTGGCCGCGGCAACCTTCTGGTTCATCTGTTCGACGATGCTGGTGTGGAGCTTCTCGGCCGCGCTGGCCACGCGCGCGGGTATCGCCGATCGCACGATCGGGCAGGCCGTGGCGATCGGCTCCGTCGTCGGCGCGCTGACCGCGGTGGCGGTGATGCGCGAACGGCTGCTGGTGCCGCTGCCGGTCACCGCCCTGCTGTCCGGGCTAGCGCTCGCTTCGCCGGTGGTGCTGACGGTGCCGGGGGCGGACGGCGCCTATGTCGCGTCGATCGTGCTGCTCAACATCGGTTCCACCGCGATCATCATCCGCTGCTCCGGGCTGGCGACGGCGTCGAGCCGGGATTCGCGCTTTCGCGTGTTCGTGGCCTGCACGCACAGTCTTGGGCTGATCGCCGGGCCGTTGCTGGGAACGGCGATGATGGCGCTGTTCGGGCGCGAGGGGTTGCTGATCGGCGTGGCGCTGGCCCTGACGGGAGGGCTGGTCTCGGTCGGCTGGGCGGTCCGCGCCGGATTTGCGGGTGCGACCGGCGCGAGTCCTCAAAAGGGTGGCGCGCCAGCCCCTATAGGCGCTTGACTAAAACTGGACGGGCGTCAAACCTTCATCCGACGACGCAGCGCCATGCTATCTTGCGGGGGCAAGGCGCATGGTGAAGGCGCCGCATCGGCCGTCGCAACCGAAGGGGGTCAAGGTCAGATGAAATCCATTGCCAGCCGCATGCTTTCCGCCATCCCGACGCTTGCCGCCTGCCTCGCGCTGTCGGTGATCGACGCGCCGCAGGCCTTGGCCGACACCGCCAATCCCACGGAGCCCGAAGAGTCGGACGTCGCCGCGATCACGCCGCCCAAGCCGGGCTGGATTTTCGTGAACCGGGGTTTCGTGTTCCCCGGCACCGCGATCTACGACACCGGCAACGGCAAGATGCTGGGTTTGGTGCAGACGGCGCTTCTGGCGGACATGGCGATCGATCCGGCGGGCAAGTTCTACTACGTGGCCGAAACGATCTGGAGCAAGGGCAATCGCGGCACGCGGCAGGACATGGTCACGGTCTATGATTCGACCAATCTCAAGCTGCAGGCCGAAATCCCGATTCCCGGCCGGCTGCTGATCGGCGGCCGCAAGCAGGACTTCATCCTGAGCGACGACGGCAAGCTGGGTTTCGTCTATAACTTCAGCCCCGCGTCGTCGGTCAGCGTGGTCGATCTGGAAAAGCGCAAGTTCCTGCGCGCGATCGAGCTGCCGGGTTGCGCTAGCCTTATCCCCAATCCCGGCGCCGGCTTCTCCGCGCTCTGCGCCGATGGTTCGCTGGCAACGGTCACGGCGGGTGCCGCGAAGCCCGCGATCACCCATTCGGCTCCGTTCTTTTCGGCGACCGACGATCCGATCTTCGACAACCTGATCTACGACAAGACGAAGCAGCAAGCGGTTTTCCTGTCCTACACCGGCAAGATCTATACCGCGAAGATGGCGGCGGCGCCGACGGTTTCCGAGCCCTTCTCGATCCAGGTGGCGGCCGGGCTGCGCGCGGGCGACACCAAGCCGCTCGACGTCAACTGGTATCCCGGCGGGGGGCAGCCGATGGCGCTCCACCGCGCGTCCGGCCACCTCTTCGTGCTGATGCACCCGGGCGAATACTGGACGCACAAGGCCGGCGGCACCGAAATCTGGGACGTCGATCTCGCGGCGAAGAAAGTGGTGAAGCGCGTGCCGATCACCGATCCGGCTACCACGATCGAGGTGACGCAGGAGGCTGCGCCCAAGCTGATGTATTCCGGCGGCGAGGGTGGCACGGTCCATGTGATTGACCTGAAGACCTGGGACGAAACGCTCAAGCTCGACCGTGCCGGCAGCGGCGTGATCACGGTTACGGACGCGCGGTGAGCGCTGTCGCCGCCGATCTTGCGGTATCGGGCCTGCGCGTCGCGGGGCTGGCCGGCGCGTTCGGCACTGGTCTGGTCTTCGTGCATGCGGGCCTGTCGAAGCTGCTCCATCGCGATGTGCTGCCCGGTGTGATCGCCAATTACCGGCTGCTGCCCGATGTGCTGGTCGCACCCGTGGCGGCGGTGCTGCCGTGGGCGGAACTGGCGCTGGGGGTGGCGTTGCTGGCGGGCGGGCCGCGCCTGGCCGTGGTGCCGGCGCTGCTCCTGCTCGGGCTGTTCGCAGCGGCGATGGCGGTGAACATCGGGCGCGGGCGGCGCTCGATCGACTGCGGCTGCGGGCGGTCGCAATTGCGCCAGACGCTGGGCTGGCCGCTGGTGGCGCGCAATATCGTGCTGATGGCACTGGCGGCCTTGCGCCTGCCCGCCGCGCTGCCGTCCACCGGCTTCGAGCTGGCCACCGCCCTGGCGGGCGGCCTCAGCCTGTTCGTTCTCTATCTGCTGTTCAACGCCATCGCCGCGCTGGCTGTCTCGCCCGTCGCGGCCAGAGTCAACGCTGGAATCAAACGGAGGTGAGCCCATGCTGACGGCGCTTATCGTTTCGCAGGTCATTTCGTGGGGCGTGGTCCTCGCGCTCGTCGTCGCCGTGCTGGCGCTGGCGCGGCAGGTGGGCGTGCTGCACATGCGCGTGGCGCCGGCCGGGGCCTTGACCACGGCGGGCGGACCTTCGGTGGGCGCGCGATCGGCCGCCATTCCGGCGCGGACGCTCGAAGGCGCGGCGGTGACCGTCGGTGGCGCCGCGCCCGGATCGGCGCTGCGCCTGCTGATGTTCGTGTCGGCCGCCTGCCCGCTGTGCAAGGGGCTGATTCCGATGGCCAAGTCGTTCGCGCGCGACGAGCGCGTGCAGCTGATCTTCGTGGGGGACGACGATCCGGCGGTGCAGCGCGGGATGATCGAACAGCACGGCCTGGGATCGTACCAGTTCATCAACGGGCCGGACGTGGGGCAGGCGTTCGAGGTGGGCAAGCTGCCTTACGCGGTGCTGCTCGACGCCGATGGCACGGTGCTGTCCAAGGGGCTGGTCAACAGCCGCGAACACCTGGAGAGCCTGGTGATCGCGCACGAGATGGGCGTCCGTTCGGTGCAGGACTATATCGGAAGCCTGAAGGCGGAAGTGGCGTGATGGCTGTGGCGCGGCTTGCCCGCGCGGACAATTTCAAGGGGGCATGGTCATGAAGAAGTTCGATGCGGACGCCATGGGCGAAACGCTGCTTCGCCGTTTCGCGGGCGGCACCTCGCGCCGTGGCATCCTGGCACGGCTGGGCGCGGCGCTGGTGGCCGCCCCGGTGTTTCCGCTGCTGCCGGTCAGCCGGGCCGAGGCGGCCAAGCCTGACCGGTCGGGCGAAGGCAAGACCGCTTTCGCCCGCGTGGCGCAGAGCAAGGACAACACCAAGTGCGATTACTGGCGCTATTGCGCGATCGACGGTTCGCTCTGCACCTGCTGCGGCGGCGGCATCCACACCTGCCCGCCCGGCGCGGAACCTTCGCCGGTTTCGTGGGTGGGCACCTGCGTCAATCCCGATGACGGCAAGTCCTACCTGATCGCCTATCGCGATTGCTGCGGCAAGGCGTACTGCATGCAGTGCGATTGCAACAATACCGACCGCGAGACGCAGCTCTACGTGCCGCAGCTCAACAACGACGTGATCTGGTGCTTCGGCACGAGCAGCATGGAATACCACTGCTCCACCGCTGTGCTTGTCGGCCCGGCCTGACCGGGCGATTGCGCGAACGGACCGCGCAGAGGGATATTGGCGGCATGGCGTTTCGTTCCTGGCCCGTTTTCTGCCTGGCGCTGTTGGCGCTGGCCTGTGCCGTCGGGCGCGCGGACGTGCGCGCGACGCCGGCCCAGCTCACGCCGGCGGAGGTGATGGTCGATCCGGAACTGGCGCGGTCGGACTATGTCGAGCACTGCGCCGGCTGCCATGGGGTGCAGGGCAAATCCGCGCCCGCGCCGCTGCCCGAACTGTTCGGCCGCGTCGGCTGGTTCATGTGCACGCCGCAATCGCGCGCCTATCTGCTGCGCCTGCCCAATATCGCGCACAGCCGGATCAAGGATAACGCGGAACTGGCGGACATGATGAACTACGTGGTCTTCGTGATCGGCGCGGGCAGCGTGCCGCCGGGGACCAGGCCGTTCACGGGCGCGGAAGTGACGCGCGAACGGCCGCTGGTGATGGATTCGGCCTCGCTGACCGCCGAACGCGCCCGCCATGCCGCCGACGCGATCCGCAAGTGCCGCGCGCCGGCCTCGCTCGGCCTGCTCTATCCGGGCGAGACCAAGTGACCCAGGCTCGGGAATGTGGTAAGCGGCGCCGATGATCGCGCCCACCCCCATCGACATCCTGCGCCTGCTGGTGCGCGGCGCGGCCGACGGAATCGATGGCGTGCTGGTGACGCTGGCGGGCATCGAGGGCACGTCTTCGCGCGCGATCGGCACGCAGATGGCGGTGCTGGCCGATGGCCGCCACGCCGGTTCGTTCTCGGGCGGTTGCATCGAGGCCGCGGTGATCGCCGAGGCGCTGGACGTGCTGGCGCGCGGCGAGGGGCGGGTCATCCGCTATGGTTCCGGATCGCCCTATATCGATATCCGCCTGCCTTGCGGCGGGGGCATCGACCTGTTGTTCACGCCCTGCCGCGATTCGCGATCGATCGTGGCCGTGCTGGGGGCGCTGGCCCGACGCGAACCGATGGCGCTCGCGCTCGGCGTCGCGGGGGCCGCGCCTGCCGTGGCCGATGCCCCGGCAGGATGGAGTGCGGACGCGTTTGTGCAGCACTACGTGCCGCCACTGCGGCTGGTGGCGGTGGGGCAGGGCGAAGACCTTGCTGCGCTCGCCCGGCTGGCCATGGCGTTCGGCATCGAGGTCATCGCGCATGCGCCCGAACGCGATCCGTTGATGCGGGAAGCCGCCGGGGCGATGGCGGTCCATCCGATGGCGTCGCGCACGGCGGAAGTCGCTTTCGAAAGCGATGCGTGGACGGCGATCGTCTTTCTGTTCCACGACCACGATTGGGAAGAGGCTCTGCTGCCGCGCGCGCTGGCCGCGCCGGCCTTCTACCACGGCGCGATCGGCAGCCGGCGGACACACCGCGCGCGGGTGGACATGCTGCGCGCGGCAGGCGTGCCGGAATCGCGGATCGATGCCTTGCGCGGCTCGATCGGCCTGATTCCGTCCACGCGCGATCCGGCCACTCTGGCGCTGTCGATCCTGGGCGAGGTGGTGCAGGATTATCAGGCCTGCGCCGGCGGTGTCGAATGGACGACCGCCAGGGCGCAACCAGCCGCCGCCGACCCGACCGCCACGCTGCGTGGCTGATCCGGATTTTGCGGGCATCGCGGTCATCCTGCTGGCGGCAGGACGGGGCACGCGGTTCGGTGGAGCCAAGCTGGACGCGGATCTGGAGGGACGGCCTGTAGCCTTCCATGCGGCCGCCATGTTGGCCGGCTTGCCCTTCGCCCAGCATTTTGCCGTCGTGCGCGAGGATACGCCCGCCCTTGCTCCGCTCGGCTGGACGACCCTGCCGCTCGATTCTCCCCACGCGCCGCAATCCCGCTCGCTGGCGATCGGCGTGGCGGCGGCGCGGGCAGCGGGCGCACGCGGTGTGCTGATTGCGCTGGCGGATATGCCGCTGGTGCCGGCCGCCCATGCCGCGGCGCTGGTTTCGGCGTTCGACGGGGACCGCATCGCCAGCGGCGCGGGGGGGCAACGCATGCCGCCGGCTCTGTTCGGCGCGAGGCACTTCGGCGCGCTGGAGGCCCTGTCCGGGGACCGGGGCGCGGGCGCGCTGCTGGCGGACGCGCCTTGCCTGCCGCTGCCACCGGGGGCGGAACTGGACGTGGACCGGCCCGAAGACCTGGCGCGCGCCCAGAGTCTTTTGCGGTCCGGCCTTCTGTGATGCGGGGGGCCGTGCTAGTCGGCAGGGCATGACCGCCCGCCTAGAGCCATTTCACGCCATTGCCGTCAGCCGCATCGCCCATCGCCTGGGCACGGAGGGGCGTTCGATCATCCACATGGAGTTCGGCCAGCCTTCCACCGGCGCGCCCGCCGAAGCGATCGCCGCCGCGCACCATGTGCTCGATACCGATCCCATGGGCTACTGGGAAAGCCCGAAGCTGAAAGCGCGGATCGCCCGGCACTATCAGGAAACCTGCGGCGCGGTGATCGATCCCGAACAGATCGTGTTGACCTGCGGGGCATCGCCGGGGCTGGTGCTGGCGCTGTCGCTGCTGTTCGATCCCGGCGCGCGCGTCGCCATCGCGCGGCCCGGCTATGTCGCCTATCGCAACAACCTGCGCGCGCTGCACATGGAACCGGTGGAACTGCCCTGTGGCGAGGCGGAGCGCTACCAGGTGACCGCCGCCGCGCTCGACGCGCTGGACCCGGTCCCCGACGGGCTGATCCTGGCCAGCCCCGCCAATCCCACCGGCACGGTGATCGAACCCGCCGAACTGGCCGCGATCGCCGAGGTCTGCCGCCGCAAGGGCATCCGCGTGATCTCGGACGAGATCTACCACGGCATCACCTATGGCGCGCCGGCGGTGTCGATGCTGGCCGAAGACCGCCAGGCGATCGTGGTCAACAGCTTCTCCAAGTATTTCAGCATGGCCGGCTGGCGGCTGGGCTGGGTGGTGGTGCCCGCCGCGCTGGTGGACCAGGCGCGGGCGCGGATGGGCAACCTGTTCCTGACGCCGCCGGTGCTGGCGCAGCACGCCGGGCTGATCGCGTTCGATTGTCGCGACGAACTCGAAGGCCATGTCGCCACTTATGCGCGCAACCGCGATCTGTTGCTGGCGGCGCTGCCGGGCATGGGGCTGGGCCGCATCGCCCCGCCCGATGGCGCGTTCTACATCTATGCCGATATCGGCCACCTGACCGACGACAGCCTGGCCTTCTGCATCCGCCTGCTGGAGGAAACCGGCGTCGCCACCGCGCCGGGTATCGATTTCGATCCGGTGGAGGGGCACCGGTTTATCCGCATCAGCTTCGCGGTATCGACCGACCGGGTGATCGACGCGATCGAGCGGATGCGACCGTGGTTCGCGGCGCGCACGGCGGAAGCGCGCGCCGTCTCGGCCTGAGGGGGCAGGTTTCCCACCCCCAGCCCCTCCCGCAAGCGGGAGGGGAGAAGAAGGGATAGCCCCTCCCGCAAGCGGGAGGGGAGCGAGACTTGCGTCGCCGCAGGCGGCGTTAGTCGCAGCGGGGTGGGCCTTCTGCGCTCCTACGTTCGCAAAACCGACAAGCCCCGATTTTTGCCCGTGACGGCGGCATTACGTGTTGCGGTGCAGCATTGTTTGGCGCACTGTCCCCAACCATGATCAAGGCGGGTCTCCATCACCTCACGCGCTATTCCTACAACAAGCCGGTCATGCTGGGGCCGCAGGTCATCCGCCTGCGACCGGCTCCGCACAGCCGCACGGCGGTGCCCAACTATTCGCTGAAGATCAGCCCGCCCAACCACTTCCTGAACTGGCAGCAGGACCCGCTGGGCAACTGGCAGGCGCGGATCGTGTTTCCCGAGCCGGTGGACCATTTCCAGATCGAGGTGGACCTGCTGGCCGAACTGGCGGTGATCAACCCGTTCGACTTCTTCGTCGAGGAATACGCCGAGGAATATCCGTTCGCCTATGCTCCGGCGCTGGCGTCGGACCTTGCCGCCTATTTCGAGACCGAGCCGCAAGGCGCGTTGTTCGCGGCGCTGGCCGATCGGTTCCGGGGCCATCAGGGCCGCACGATCGATTTCCTCGTGGAAATCAACCAGGCGGTCAACCAGACCGTCGGCTATGTGATCCGCATGGAGCCGGGCGTGCAGGCGCCCGAGGAAACGCTGGAGATCGGCACCGGATCGTGCCGCGATTCGGCGTGGTTGCTGGTGCAATTGCTGCGCACGCTGGGTTTCGCCGCGCGGTTCGTCTCGGGCTATTCGATCCAGCTGACGCCCGATGTGGTCGCGGTCGACGGGCCGAAGGGCGTGTCGCAGGACATCTGCGACCTGCACGCCTGGGCGGAAGTCTATGTTCCCGGCGCGGGCTGGATCGGGCTGGACGCCACCTGGGGCCTCTTCGCCGGCGAAGGCCACATCCCGCTCTGCGCCACGCCGCACTACCGCTCCGCCGCGCCGATCGAAGGCGTGGTGATGGAGCCGGTTCATTCGGACTTCCGGTTCGAAATGGAAGTCTCGCGCATCCAGGAAGCGGTGCGGATCACCAAGCCCTTCACCGACGCGCGCTGGGATGCCCTGCTCGCGCTGGGCGACAAGGTGGATGCCGATCTGGCGGCTGGCGACGTGCGGCTCACGATCGGCGGCGAGCCGACCTTCATCGCCGACGACGATTTCGAGGCGCCCGAATGGAACAGCGCGGCGGTCGGCCCGACCAAGGCCGCCTATGCCGACCGGCTGATCCGCCTGCTGCGCGAACGGTTCGCGCCGGGATCGCTGCTCCACCACGGGCAAGGCAAGTGGTATCCTGGCGAAAGCCTGCCGCGCTGGGGCTATGCGATCTACTGGCGCGCCGATGGCGTGCCGATCTGGCGCGATCCGTCGCTGATCGCCGGGGAAAGACCGCCGCAGGAGCATCCGGCTACTGCGGAGGCCGAGGCCGGGGCGCCGCAACCCGATGCCGCGATGGCTCAGGTGTTCCTGACCACAGCCGCGCGCAATCTGGGGGTGGAGGAGGAGTTCGTCCAGCCGGTCTATGAAGACGCGGTCGAATGGATCGTGAAAGAGGCGGAGCTACCCGCCAACACCAGCCCCACCGATCCGCAGCTGGACGATCCGGAAGCCCGGCAGCGCTTCATGCGCACGTTCCAGCGCGGACTGACCAAGCCCGTGGGCTATGTCCTGCCGGTGCAGCGCTGGCATGCCGCGCCATCGCGGGTGACGCGCTGGCAGAGCGAACGCTGGAAAGTGCGGCGCGGCGCGCTCTATGCGGTGCCGGGCGATAGCGCGCTGGGCTATCGCCTGCCGCTGGGATCGCTGCCGTTCGTGCCGCCGTCCGACTATCCCTATATCCACCCGCGCGACACCGCCGAGCCGCGCGAACCGCTCGCCGATTTCCGCGCGCAAGTGGCGGAGCGCGGGCACCAGGTGCGCGACGCGGCGACACCGCCAGAAGCCGCCGTCGAACAGGCCAGCATCGCCGTGGAAGGTCCGGCGGGGACGGCGCAGCGCCGGATCGAACAGGTTGCGATCGAAGGCGCGGTCCGCACCGCGCTGACGGTGGAGCCGAAGGACGGCTACTTGTCCGTGTTCCTGCCGCCCGTGGAATCGCTGGACGACTATCTCGACCTGATCGCGGCGGTGGAGCAGGTCGCCGAGGAAACGCGCGTGCCGATCCGGATCGAGGGCTATCCCCCGCCACCCGATCCGCGCCTGACGGTGCTGAAGATTACCCCCGATCCCGGCGTGATCGAAGTGAACATCCAGCCGGCAAAATCGTGGCGCGAAGCGGTGGACATCACCGAGACGCTGTACGAATGCGCGCGCGAGGTGGGGCTGACGGCGGACAAGTTCATGGTCGATGGCCGCTCCGTCGGCACCGGCGGCGGCAACCACATCGTGCTGGGCGGGCCGACCCTGCTCGATTCGCCGTTCATCCGCCGGCCGGACCTGCTCAAGAGCTTCGTGCTCTACTGGCAGCGCCATCCCGCGCTCAGCTACCTGTTTTCGGGCATGTTCATCGGCCCGACCTGCCAGGCCCCGCGCATCGACGAAGCGCGGCACGATGCGCTCTATGAACTGGAGATCGCGCTGGCGCAGGTGCCCAACCCGAATCACGGGCCGGACCAGCCGCCACCGCCCGCCTGGGTGGTAGACCGCCTGTTCCGCAACCTGCTGGTCGACGTGACGGGCAATACCCACCGCACCGAAATCTGCATCGACAAGCTGTTTTCGCCCGATGGCCCCACCGGCCGGCTGGGCCTGGTCGAGTTCCGCGGGTTCGAGATGCCGCCCGACGCCCGCATGAGCCTGGCGCAGCAATTGCTGTTGCGGGCGCTGGCCGCGTGGTTCTGGAAGCAGCCGCAGGACGGGCCGCTGGTGCGCTGGGGCACGCAGTTGCATGACCGCTTCATGCTGCCGCACTACGTCTGGGCCGATTTCCTCGACGTGCTGGCCGATCTGCGCGGTGCCGGGTACGATTTCGATCCGGTGTGGTTCGAGGCGCAGCGCCAGTTCCGCTTCCCGGTGCACGGCGCGGTCGAGGGCGGCGGCGTGCAGCTTGAAGTGGCGCACGCGCTGGAGCCGTGGAACGTGCTGGGCGAAACCGGCGCGATCGGCGGCACGGTGCGCTATGTCGACAGCTCCACCGAACGCTTGCAGATCCGCGCCAGCGGGCTGGTGCCGGGCCGCCACGTGATCGCCTGCAACGGGCGGCGGCTGCCCTTGCAGCCGACCGGCGTTCCGGGCGAGGCCGTGGCCGGGGTGCGCTACAAGGCGTGGTTCCCCGCCAACTGCCTGCACCCGATGATGCCGGCCCACGCGCCGCTGACGTTCGACATCCTCGATACGTGGAACGGCCGTTCGCTGGGGGGATGCGTCTATCATGTGGCGCATCCGGGCGGGCGCAACTATGATACCGTGCCGGTCAACGGTTATGAGGCGGAAGCCCGGCGCAAGGCGCGCTTCCAGGATCACGGCCATTCGCCGGGCAGTCAGGCCATTCCGGCCGAGGAAGCAGCAGGGGAGTTTCCGATGTCGCTCGATCTCAGGCGTCCCGCGCATCTGATCTGATGGCGCTGGTCGAGAACGCAGCGCCGCCCGCCCCGGCCACCAACCGGTTGCAGGACTATCCGGTCGACGTCGATGCGGGCGACCTGTTTCGCCATGCCTCGGGCGATGTCGCGGAAAAGTGGGTGGCCATGGCCAACGGCCTGTCCTCGCTGGCGGCGGAATCGGGCCTTTCGGTGCAGGAACTGGTCGCGCGCCAGATCCAGGACATGGGCATGAGCTTCCGCATCGCCGGCGATGACGACGAGCGCGAATGGCCGCTGACGCCGATGCCGCTGCTGATCGGCGCGCAGGAATGGGCGGACGTGGAACGCGGGCTGATCCAGCGCGCGCGGCTGCTCGAACAGCTTGTGGCGGACATTTACGGCCCACAGCGGCTGGTGGACGATGGTTTCCTGCCCGCCGCCGTGATCGCTGGCAGCCGTTATTTCGCGCGCAACATGGTCGGGCTGAAGCCGCGCGCGGATCATTACCTCCATGTCTACGCGGTCGATCTGGCGCGGGGGCCGCGCGGCCAGTGGCGCGTGCTGGGGGATCGGCTGCGGCTGGCCAACGGCATCGGCTATGCGCTGGAGAACCGCCTGGCCCTGTCACGCGGCACCGGCACGCTGCTGTCGGACATCAACGCCCGGCGTGTCGCGCGCTTCTTCGGCGATCTGCGCGCGGGAATTGCCCGCGATTGCCAACGCGAAAGCCCGCGCATCGCGCTGCTCACGCCCGGCCGGTTCAACCAGAGCTATCCGGAACAGGCCCATCTCGCGCGCTATCTGGGCTTTCCGCTGGTGGAAGGGCGCGATCTGACGGTGATCGACGACCGGCTCTACATCCGCACGATCGCCGGGCCGAAGCGGATCGACGCGGTGTGGCGCTGGATCGACACCAACGCGCTCGATCCGCTGAGCTTCGATGCGCGGTCCACCATCGGCGTGCCCGACATGTTCGATGCCTGGGCTTCGGGCGGGCTGGAAATGACCAACTGGCCGGGCGTGGAATTGCTGGAGGCGCCGGCCTTCGCCGCGTTCATGCCGCGCCTGTGCCGCACCCTTCTGGGCGAGGAACCGCTGCTGCCGAACATCGCGACCTGGTGGTGCGGGCAACCGGTGGAAGCCGATATCGTGCGCGCCCGGTTCGACGAGTTCGTCATCACGCCGGCGTTCGGCCAGCCGGTCGAGGGACTGGAGGACGTGCGCGGCGTGGCCGGGGCAAGCCTTTCCCCTTCCGCACGCGACCTGCTGTTCGATGCGATGCAGCGGCGTCCGATGGACTACTGCGGGCAGGAAATCGTCCACCTTTCCACCACGCCTGCGCTGGTGGGGGATCGGTTCGAGCCGCGCCCGTTCACGCTGCGCGCGTTCGTGGCGCGCGGGCCGGATGGCGAATGGACCGTCATGCCCGGCGGATTCGCGCGGCTGGCCTCATCGGGCGGGCTGCTCACCTCGCTCATGGGCGAAGGCGATCTCTCGGCCGACGTCTGCGTGGTCGATGCGGCGGCGGTGCCGGACTATGGCTCGACCACCCTGGGTGATGCCCCGGCGATCCGGCGTGGCGGCGGCATCCTCGCCAGCCAGGCGGCCGACAACCTGTTCTGGTTCGGCCGCTATTGTGAGCGCGCGGAAATGACGGTGCGGATCGTCCGTTCGATCCTGGGCAGTTCGATCGAGGTCGATGCGGGCGGGGGCATCAACCCCGCCGTGCGCGAAAAGCTCGTGGAGCTGCTGTTCCTGTGGGGCGCGATCCGGGCGAAGGACCAGAAGCTGTCCGCGCACGAGGCCTGCCGCATCGCGCTGGGCGACGGCGGGCTGCCGGGCAGCGTCAGCACGCTGCTGGGGAATATCCGCAGCGTCGGCCTGTCGTTGCGCGACCGGTTCGCGCCCGATTTCTGGCGCATCGCCAGCCGGCCGATGCCCAAGCTGGATTCGCACCGCCCCGGCGCCCTGTTGCGCGTGGCGCGGGAACTGGTGGAACGGTTCGGCGCGCTCGCCGGGCTGGGCGCGGAGGACATGGTGCGCGGGCCGGCCTGGCGCTTCCTCGACATCGGCCGGCGGCTGGAACGCGCGCTCGCGGTCTGCCGGATGACGCGCCAGCTGGGCGTGCTGCCGGAAGCCGATGCGCTGGGCGCGCTGCTGGACCTGTGCGACAGCCAGATCACCTACCGGTCGCGCTATCTCAGCGTGCCGTTGCGCGATCCGGTGCTGGACCTGTTGCTGCTCGATGCGGAAAATCCGCGGTCGCTGGTGTTCCAGTTGCAGACGCTGGCCGCGCATGTCACTGCCTTGCCGGCGCTTGGCGAGGACAACCTGCCCGAAGCGCCCTTGCGCGAAACGCGCGCCGCGCTTGCGCCGTTCCTCAGCCTGACGATCGATGCCGTCGATGACAGCCTGCTGGGCGAGACGGAACGGCGCCTGCTGACTCTGTCCGAAGCGATTTCCGCGCGATACTTCCTGCAGTTCGAACGGTCCGAACCCGTGGTGCGCAGCAATCTGCTGGTATGATGGTCTGGCGATGATCTACGATGTCCGGCATCTCACCACCGTGCAATACGCGGGCGGCGTGCGTCTGGCGCGCTTCAACCTGCGCCTGAAGCCGGCGTCGTGGCCGGGACAGATCCTGCGCGATTATGCGCTGAACATCGATCCGGCGCCGTCCGCGATCCAGCAGGAAAGCGGGCCTTGGGTGGTCAACCGCGCGCGCCTATCGATCGATGCGCCGCTGAAGAAGCTGTCGATCGAGGCCCGGTTCCGCGTGGAAGTGGCGCCGCCGTGCTTTTCGCTCGACATGGCGGTCAGCCCCACCGTGGCGCAAGTGCGCGAACGCACGCTGGTGCGGCGCGATCTGTCGTCCACCAGCCCCGCCGGTTATCTCTACGGTTCCACGGTGGCGCAGATTTCGCCCGAGATCGCGGGCTGGGCAACCCGGTTCTTCACCCCCGGAACGCCCACGCTGGCCGCCGGGCGGGCGCTGATGGAAGCGATCCATGGCGAGTTCAAGTACGATGGCAGCGCCACGGTAGCGGATACGCCGCCCGACGTGGCGTTCCGCCTGCGCCGCGGCGTCTGCCAGGACTTCGCCCACATCATGATCGTGGCGGCGCGCGCGCACGGCATTCCCGCGGCCTATGTCAGCGGTTATCTCCGCACGCTGCCGCCGCCCGGCAAACCGAGGCTGGTTGGCGCCGACGCCATGCACGCCTGGGTCAACCTGTGGTGCGGGGACGAATTGGGCTGGGTCGGCTTCGATCCCACCAACGCGATCTTCGCGGGCACCGATCACATCTTCACCGCGATGGGGCGCGACTATGCCGACGTCGCCCCGATCGACGGCGTGTTTCTGGGCGGCGGAAGCCAGAACATGACTGTTGCCGTGGACGTTGTTCCGGTCGATTGAACGGGGTGGGCGCGGGGCCGATCCAGCGGGAGAGTAAACCTTTTGCGCCGGCAAGCGGAATTGCGCGCAGGCAGCGGGTGCAATCCCGGAGCAGCTTCCTATCTTCGCGCGATCGGGCCATGCTGCCCGGAACAGGAGACAGGCGCATGGCGCACCCCACGTTGTTCGAACCGCTTGATATCGGCGGGCTTTCGCTTTCCAACCGCATCGTGATCGCGCCGATGTGCCAGTATTCTGCCGTCGATGGCGAGATGACCGACTGGCACCTCATGCACCTCGGCAATCTTGCCCAATCGGGCGCGGGCGTGCTGACGATCGAGGCGACCGCGGTGCTGCCGGAAGGGCGGATCAGCTATGCCGACGTTGGCCTGTGGGATGACCGGACCGAGGCGGCGATGGCCCGTGTGGTGGAAAGCCTGCGCCGCTATTCGCCGATGCCCATCGCCATCCAGCTGGGGCATGCCGGGCGCAAGGCTTCGACCGACAAGCCGTGGCTGGGCAAGGGCCAGATCGCGCCGGACGCGGACAACGGCTGGCAGACCGAGGCGCCTTCCGCCGTTCCGTTCGCCGCCGGAGAGAACCCGCCGCTGGCGCTCGACCGCGCCGGGATGGACCGCATCCGCGATGCCTTTGCCGAAGCGGCGCGGCGCGCGGCGCGGATCGGTATCGATGCCGTGCAGATTCACGGCGCGCACGGCTATCTGCTGCACGAGTTCCTGTCGCCGCTTTCGAACCGGCGGGACGATGCCTATGGCGGCAGCCTGGAGAACCGGATGCGGTTTCCGCTGGAAGTGTTCGACGCGGTGCGCGCCGCCTTTCCGGCGGAGCGCCCGGTGACGGTCCGCGTATCCGGCACCGACTGGGTGGACGGCGGCTGGGATGCGGAGCAGACCGTCGCCTTCGCGCGCGAACTGGAGCGCCGGGGCGCGGCCGCGATCCACGTCTCCAGCGGCGGCCTCGATCCGCGTCAGGCCATTCCCGTGGCTCCCGGATATCAGGTGCCGCTGGCGCGCGCGGTCAAGCAGGCGGTCTCCATTCCTGTGATCGCGGTCGGGCTCATCACCGGGTTCGAGCAGGCTGAACAGATCGTCGCTTCGGGCGATGCGGACCTCGTCGCGCTGGCGCGCACCATCCTCTACGACCCGCGCTGGCCCTGGCACGCGGCGGCCCATCTTGGCGCCTCGGTCCATGCGGCGGACCAGTATCTTCGCTGCCAGCCGCACCAGTATCGCCATCTCTTCGCGGCGGGCTGAAGCGTTGCCGACGCAAAAGGGCAGGGGCCTGGAGCACGTGGCCCCAGACCCCTGCCCGATGGCTCTACGCCCGCGTCAGAGCGCGATGCTGAGCGAAGCGCGGATCGAATAGTCGACCACGCCCTGCGCCCGTTCAGCCCCGCCGGTCAGGCGCCAGGTGTAGTCCAGGCCGCCCTGCAGGATGCTGACCTTGCCCAGCCAGGCCGACTTCAGGCTGTCCGGCGTCAGCGCGAACTGGTTGCCGTCGGTGAAGTTGGCCAGCGTGGTGCCGAGATGGCCCGAAAGCTGGTTGCGCCGGCCGCCTTCGACTTCGACGGTGAACGGGCGGCCTTCATAGGAGCTGGGGCCGCTGCTCCAGCTGGCGACCAGCGTGGTCGTGCCGGTCAGCGCGCTGCTGTTGCGGCCGGCCACCTCCAGGATGATCGGCGCGCTGCCGGTCTCGTCATAGGCGTTTTCGTGCAGGCGATAGTATTCGACGATCGCCTTGGGGCGCAGCTGGAAGTTGCCGCCCACGTCGAAGCCATAGGACGCGCCGCCCGATCCGGTGATCATCCAGCCCTTCCACTTGCCCGCAGCGGTATAATTGAAGCTGGTGCCGCTGACGGCCCCCGTGAACGTGCGCGCGGAGGTTGCCGAAAGGCGGCTCCCCCCCACGCGGGCGAAGGCATAGAACGGCCCCTTGGCCATGCGCCAGAAGGCGCCGACCTCGAGGTTGCTGGTCTTCACCGACTGGTAGCTGCTGGTGTTCACCTTGCCGCTGATCCAGGTAAGCGAAAGGCCGACGTTGCCGATGCCCGTCACGCGTTCAAGCCCGCCGGAAAGGCCGAAGCCGTGGTCGGAGAAGCCCGCGGTGCCGGTCGTCTGCTTGCCGCCGTGGAAATAGATCGGCTCGAACCAGCCGCCCACGTTGCTGATCGTGAACAGCGATGAATCGTCCTGCACGTGCTGCGCGGCAAGGCGGGAGCCGCGTGTCACGAAATCGAACACGCCCCCGGCATAATCGGGCATCAACTGGTTGAACTGCGCTTGCAGCGTGGGCGTGTCGGCCACCTGCAGCAGGTCGGTTTCGAGAGCGGAAGGGGTGCCGCCGGCGGCCGTCAGCGCCTGGGCCTGCGCGATGATCGGGTTGTAGATGGCGCCTTGCGCGGCGGTCAGCCCCAGTTGCGCGGCGGTCTTGCGGGCGATGGTGAGTTGCAGGTTGTTGCCCTGCGTGGCCAGCGTGCCGGCGTAGAGGACCGGCAGGGCCAGATTGCTGGCGCTCAGGTTCGAAGCGCCCGTAAGGCCGTTGGACGTCAGCACCGTATACGTGCCTTCCGCCTTGGCGATGGACGTGAGCGAGGCGGTGATCTTAGATCCGCTGGCGAACGTCGCGGTATTGGTGACGAAGGTTGAACTCGTGCCGGTGGTGCCATCGACATAGACGCCCAGCGTGCCGTTCGCGCCCACGTTGAGCGAGTTGACCGCGATGTTGCCGGTCGCGTTGGCGGCGAACAGGCCCGAGTTGACGTTGACCGTTGCCTGCGAACCGCCCGTGACGGTGCCCCGCCAGATCGAGCTGTCGTTGAGCGTCAGCGTGGCCGGCTGGTCGTTGAAGATCAGCGTGCCGGTGAAGCGCGAATTGCCGCCCATCGTCATCGTGGCGGTGCCCGTGCCGAAATCGATATTGCCGATATACTTCGAATCGTCGGCCATGATCACGGTGTCGTTGCCGGCGCCAAGGAACGTGTTGCCGGTGATCTTGCCGGTTTCGACGTCCAGCGTGTCGTTGCCGCTGCCGGTGTAGATGTTGCCGGTGATCGCCGCATAGACCGTGGCGGTATCGACGTTGTAGCCCGCCGCGGCCTTGTCGGTCTTTTGCGAGGCCGCATCGGTCGCGTTGAGGTACTGCTTGACGGTGACGCCGCTGGTGTTGGCGGAAAGATCGATCGCCCCGGACTGGCTGCCCTGGTTGGAGGTGATGAAGCCGGTGTTGTTCACCGTCGTCAGCGTGCCCGACAGGTCGCGGACCGCGTAGGCGCTGATGCCCAGCGATGTGCTGGCGGCCTTGACCGTGCCGCTGACGTAAAGCGTGGGAACCGTGGAGCCCTGGTTGATGAGAATGGCGGTGGCGTTGGCATCGTTGGTCGTCGCGGTGACGTTGCCGTTGATGCCGATGCCGCCGGCCAGGTTCACGTTGCCGCCCTTGCCCCCGATCACGATGCCATAGGCGTTGGTCGAGCTGTAATAGGCATTGGCGGTCACGCTGCCGTCCACCGCCACCGAATAGGTGCCATCGTTGCTGGCCACGGTGCCGATCGCGATGTTGTTCGCGCCGCCGATCTGGAGCCCGGGGCTGCTACCATAGGACTGGATCGAACCGGTGGTCTCGGTCGACGTGCTGGAATTGGGAGCCGCGATCAGGACCCCGCCCGCGACGTTTCCGTCCACTTCCACCGCGGCTGCCCCGCTTTGCAGCGCGGTGCGAGAAAGAACCTGCGAGGTGCCGTCGTCGGCGGTGTAGGTGGTGGCTTGCCCCAGGGTGCCGTTGATCTTCAGCGTGCCGCCGATATCGCCGCTGGTGACCAGCGCTTGCGCGCCCTGGCCGATCGCCGTGACGGTTCCGCCCACGGTGACATTGCCGGTTACCGCGGAAGTGCGGATGCCGGCGCTGTTATCGCCCTTTACCGAGATCGTGCCGGTATTGCCGAGATTGCCGTTGAGCGTCGAATCGAGCGCGATGCCGGCGGAATTGAGTCCCTCGACGGAGATCGTGCCGGAGTTGGTGACCGATCCGGTCACCGTGCCGCCCGATAGCACGTGGATGCCGTACCGGTTCGATGCGGCGGCGATGGGGCCATCGGCGATGTTGACGCCGTTGTTGGTGATGAAGGGGGCGGTGTAATTCTCGGTGACGTTGATCGCCCCGGCGTTCGATATCGTGGTGGTGGTGCCGGGGTTGACGGTGATCCCGGTCGCGCCGTTGCCCGCGCCCATGGCGATCGTGCCACCTGAAGCGACGGTAGCGGTGTTGGAGGAATCGACCGTCACGGCGCTGCCGTTGACCAGCGTGATCGTGCCGCCGCTGGCGACTGTTACATTGCCGCCTGTCGAGGTGAGAACGGGGGTGGTGCTGTTGCCGCCGACCGTGGTGTCGGCCAGGGCAACCTGTGCGCCGAGCGCGAAGGTCAGCGAACCGAGCGAAACGGCAGCGAAGAAACGGGGCGTGCGGTGACGATGCATGGGGGGACGTGATCCGTGAAATGGGGCCTGCGATCGAATCGCAGGCCCGGTTTTGTGGTGCGACCCGCAAGCTCGACTGATGCCGGCGGTGTTCTCGACAGGGCGGAAACAACGCGACATCGAACTTCGAGGGTAAGGGGCCACGGTGGTTCCGGTGATTAAAACGGCCCAGCCTCTCAAACCCTTCGCGCCGGGGGCGATGAAATATTTCGTTGCGCAACGTCGGTAAATTCGCCGTTCAGGGTTGGACAGCCAGCAAGAGCCGGGCCGTGAGTTCCCGATGACGGAACGGCGCGTGGAGGCGACAGTCGGTGTGACTTTCCTAGGCGATTCCGGAGCGGACGGGGCATTCGCGACCGACCATGCCTCGCTTGCGCCCGACGCTCCCATGCTGTGGTCGGCGTTCGATGACCTGTCGTTGATGGGTGAGGTGGGACGTGGCGTGATCGCCGCGTTTTCCGTGCTGGTCGAACGGCATACCCCCGCGCTTTACCGCGTGGCGATGCGTATGCTGGGCGATGGGCACGAAGCCGAAGACGTGGTGCAGGAATGCTTCGCGCGTCTGTGGCAGCAGGCCCCGCGGTGGCAATCGAGCGGGGCGGGGCTGGTGGGCTGGCTCCATCGCGTCGCGATGAACCTGTGCTTCGACCGGAAGCGCCGTTTTCGCGTGGTGATCACGCCCGATCTGCCCGAACGCGCCGATCCCATGCCGCTGGCCGACGCCACGATCGAGGCGGATCAGGCGCGGGCGGCGGTTGCAGGGGCCCTGGCGGACCTGCCCGAACGGTATCGGGCCGCGCTTGTGCTGTGCTATTACGAGGGCTTCACAAACGCGCTTGCCGCCGAAGTTCTGGAACTTAACATAAAGGCCATGGAATCGCTTCTGTTCAGGGCTCGGCGTCACTTGCGTGAACTGCTGGAAGCGCGCGACGTGGGCGTTGCCGATCTGCGCGCGCGCGAACCGGTCGTGGCCTATGGCATGGAACTGCGGGCATGAGGCGGGTGATCCCGATCGCGCCCGCCGCGCGCGAAGCGGCGCTGGACCGCGCGCTGGACCAGCTATCCGCGCCGGCTGTTCCCGCTGACCTGATCGCGCGGATCGTGCGGGAAGTGCCGCTGCTGCCTCAGGCTGCCGCGCCGCGGGCGGCAGCCACTGGCGTGACGGCGCGGCCGGTGGCGGCGCAGGTGGCGGCGTCGGTTCCGTCCCAGCGGCCACGCCACCCTGTCTGGCGGCGGTTGGCGGCTGGCGGCGGCATCGGAGCGCTGGCTGCCGGAATAGCGGCCGTGGCGATGATAGGGATGGGTGCCGATCCGCAGGGTATTCCAGCGAGCGGAGGCGGCGCTCCGATGGCGTTCGCCCCGGCCGTGCCGGACACGGCTGACGGAAAGCCGCCCTCCCTCGCAGCGCCCCTGCCGAAACTGGCGGCCGCGGCCACCCCTTCGCGTCCCGTCACCGCGCAGACAGCCATGCCGGAGGAGGACGCGATTCCGGTCGAGGCATCGCCCGCTGTTCCGGTGGAAATGACGCCCGAGGTTCTCGCGTCGGCGACTGCGGCGCCGAAGGGCGAACTGATCGGCCCTCGCGATGACGACGACGAAAAGACCGGTCCGCAGATACCGTCGCGCGGATTGATGGGGCCGCCCGCGCCGCAGGCTTACGGCTATGTCGGCGCTCTCTCTCCGCCGGGAGGTGGCTCCGCTGCCGTGCCCGGCGCTCCGGCGCAGGAAAATTCCGCGCCCCCGCCCGGACGAGGCCCCGGCGGCCGTCTGCCCGGCGGTGCTGGCGGCGGCCATCCGTTCTGATCGCCGCAGGGCGAAGCGGCCCCTCATTGCATCACGCCTGCTGGAAACAGGACCGCATGCATGGCCGCTGCGGTGAGATCGCGCTTCTGCCAGAATGCCGGGCGGGGGCCGGCTAACGACACGCGCCGCATGCCTTCCAGCCCCGGCGAGGCGCACAGGTTGTCGCTATCCGCCTGAATGCAGGTGACGCTGAGACCACGCAGCAGGCGCAGGGTGCGATGCGGATCGCTATCGGGCACGTCGTGCAGCCGCAGCCACGCCGGCCCTGCGTGGAAATGGACCGTGGGATCGGGGCGGATCAGCACCACGGACGAAATGCGATGCCGCAGATCGGGCGGAACCGCGCCCAGTCCGGTGTCGAGAATGTCCGCGCCGAACGTGAAGCCGATCAGCGCGACGTGTTCGGCGCCGCTGGCGGACAGCGCCTTGCGAATGCTGTCATCCACCAGTTGATCGACATAGGCCCGGTCCTTGTCGCCCACGAACAGGGAGGGGGTGTCCACCCTCAGCACGGGCACGCCCTGGCGTCGCAGGGCCGTTGCTATGTCGGGCTCGTCGCCCATCGGCAGCAGCCCGGCTGTCCCGGCGAAATAGACGGCGACCGGGCGGCCGGTAACGGATCGCGCTGCGGGTTGAAAGCGCGTCGGATCGCGCAGGAAGCAACCGCCCGCCCCGACCGCCGCCACGGCGACGATGGGGAGGACGGCTGCCCAGCCCAGCAATTTGCGACCCAAAGAGCTATCGGCCATTTGCTTCAGATACCCGCTGCCCTCTATCCCGCGCGTGGGGAAAGCATTAACACGCTGTCATCAACTGTCATGGAACGGGTTTGTGGCTGGACGTATCCTGCTGGTCGAAGATGATCCCCAGATCGGCGATTACATCGCGCGGGGACTGGATGAGGAAGGTTTCACGGTCGATCGCGCCACAACCGGGCGCGATGGTCTTTTCCTGGCCACCGACAGCCAGTTTGACGTGGTGGTGCTGGACCGGATGCTGCCGGGGATGGATGGCCTTTCCGTGCTAAAGGCGCTGCGTGCGGCCGAAGTGCGGACGCCGGTGATCATCCTGTCGGCGCTTGGCAGCACCGACGACCGGATCGCGGGGCTGACGGCGGGCGCGGACGACTACCTTGGCAAACCGTTTTCCTTCGCCGAACTGCTGGCACGCGTGCAGGCGCTGATCCGGCGTGGTGGCGGAACGGCGCAGAAGCCGGCGCAGGAAACGACATTGCGGTGCAGCGATCTCGAACTGGATCGGCTCACCCGGCAGGTGCGCCGGGGAACGCGCAAGATCGCGCTGCAGCCGCGCGAATTCCGCTTGCTGGAGTACATGCTGCTGCACCAGGGCGAGGTGGTGACGCGAACCATGCTGCTGGAGGCGGTGTGGGACTATCACTTCGATCCCGGCACCAACGTCATCGACGTGCATATCAGCCGGCTTCGACGCAAGATCGACGACGGGGAGGATCAGCCGCTGTTCCACACGGTGCGCGGTGCGGGATACCGGCTGGCGCTGGACTGAGCGGACCCGATGTCGGCCCGGCGGCGCCCTTCTCCAACCATGATGCGGCTGGTTGCCGCCGTGTTCGTGCTGCAACTCCTGTCCAGCATGGCGGCGATCTTCTTCCTGCGCACCGAGATGCTCGAAGTGGTGCGCAGCGATCGCGTGCGGCAGGTGACCGACCTGCGCGACGATCTGCTGACCGCCTATTACGATGGCGGCCGCGACGAACTGGCCAATTTCATCAACGCCAAGCGCGGCAGCGCGGCGGACCCCACGGTGTTCATCGCGCTTTCGGGGCACGGGCCGACGATCCTCAACAACCTGTCGCGCGTGCCCTCGATTTCGGTGTCGGCGCAGCCGCACATCGTGCACATCCATCGCGGCCCCAGCCTGCCCGAAACGGAGGGGATGGCGATCGCCAGCAGCCTGCCTGGCGGCGATACGCTGGTCGTCGGCGTGCTCGGCGCGGTCGAGCGGCGCTTCACGCTGGCCTTCGCGGCCGCAATCGGCCTTACCGTCGTCATCGCCGTAGCCCTTGCCACCGTGAGCGCGCTGCTGCTCGGTTTCGTGATCAGCCAGCGCACGCATGAGATCGCCGACACCGCGGCGGAACTGGCTTCCGGCAATTTCGGCGCGCGCCTGTCGACGCGGGATACGGGGGACGGCTTCGATCACCTGCGCCTGCAGATGAACCTGATGGCCGAACGGATCGACGAACTGGTTTCGCAGCTAAGCGCCATTTCCGGCGCGCTGGCGCACGACCTGCGCTCCCCCGTCACCCGGTTGTCGGCGGCGATCGACACGGCTCTGGCGCGCGTTGACGAACCCGGCGCGGCGGATGCTCTGCAGGCGGCGCGGGCGGATGCCGATGCGCTGCGGTCGATGCTGGAAAACGCGCTGGAGATCAGCCGGCTGGAAGGCGGCGCCATCCAGGATCGGCGCGTGCCGCTGGATCTGGCCGCCGTGGCCGAGGATCTGGTCGAACTCTACGAACCGCTGGCGGAACAATCGGGCGTGACGCTGTGTGCCGATGCGCGCAGCGTCACCGTGCCGGCCGATCGCGAATTCCTGTCCCGCGCGCTGGCCAATCTGATCGACAACGCGCTGAAATATGGCGGCTCCACCATCACCGTGGCCACGCGCGCGGCCGAAGGCTGGGGCGAGATCATCGTCAGCGACGATGGACCCGGCATTCCCGAGCAGGACCGGGCGCGCGTGGTCGAACGGTTCGTGCGGCTCGACAACGCACGCACGCGCACCGGGGGCGGGCTGGGGCTCGCCATGGTCGCCGCCGTCGCGCGGCTCCATGGCGGCGAACTGGTGCTGTCAGGTGAGCGCGGGCTCGTGGCTACCCTGCGGCTCCCGCGCTGAAGGCGCTTCGGGCGGAGCGGCCGGGGCCGGAGCGGCAGCGGTGGCCGACGGGGCGACGCTTACGCGGCCAGTCCGTTCCAGCTTGCCCCAGCCGATCCCCAGCCCCGCCGTCGCCGCGCCCACCGCGCGGATCACCACGCCATACATCAACTGGCGATAGACGAAGCGTTGCGTCAGCAGCAGCAGCGCCGGGAACCGCTTTTCGCGCACGTCGAGGCGATAGGCGATCCAGCCGCACAGCAGGTCCACAGTGGTAAAGCCGATCCAGTAGATGCCCATGCGCAATACGTCGGTCTGCGTCTGATCCCAGCCGTGCTGCATCACGCGCACGATCGTTCCCACGATCGAGATGCCGAGCGCCAGATCGATCAGCGGCGAAATCAGCGCGAACAGGATCTGGAACAGCCAGGCCTGCGGCATGCCCACGAAGGCAAGCCCGCTGGGGTGCCGCTCGCGCAGGATGGCGCGGTGCTTCCACAGGCACTGGAGCGTGCCAAACGCCCAGCGGAAACGCTGCTTGCCCAGCGCGCGCAGCGTTTCGGGCGCTTCGGTCCACGCCACCGCGTCCTCATCGTAGGCGATCTTCCAGCCCTTGCGCTGGATGGCGATGGTCAGGTCCTGGTCCTCGGCCAGCGTGTCTTCGGGATAGCCGCCGACGTCCTCCAGCGCGCTGCGCCGCCAGGCGCCGACCGCGCCGGGCACCACCATGATCGCGTCGAACCGGGTCAGCGCGCGGCGTTCGATGTTCTGCGCGGTGACGTATTCCACGGCCTGCCAGCGCGTGACGATGTTCACCCGGTTGCCGACCTTGGCATTGCCGGCGACCGCGCCGATGTGATCGAGTTCGAACCAGCGCACCAGTTTGCTGATCGTCTGCGGCTCGAACTGCGTATCGGCGTCGAGCGCGACGATGATCTCGCCACTGGCCTGTGCCAGCGCCCGGTTGAGCGCCGAGGCCTTGCCGCCGTTGGCCATGGTCATCAGCCGTACGCGCGGTTCGTTGCCGAATGCGGCCGACACGATCGGGCTGGTGCGGTCCTTCGATCCGTCGTCCGCCACGATCACTTCCATGTGCGGATAGTCGCTGGCGAGAATGCGGTGGACCGACGCCTCGATCACCCGCTCCTCGTTGTAGGCGGGGATGATCACGCTCACCAGCGGGCGATAGGTGGAATCGCGCGACAGCCCCAGGCGGCGTTCGGGAAACAGGGCTAGCGCGGTCATGCTGATCGCCCGCGCCATGCCGAGTGCGATGGCGAAGAAGAAGATCCAGTCCAGACCGTCGATCGCCGCCGCCAGGCTCGAGAAGATTGCCACGTCGGCGCGCACGGCCAGCAGATCCAGCCCGGAAACCTGCGGCATCACGTCGTCGCGGGTCAGGCCGGCCAGCGTCGATACCGGCACGAAGCGGTAGCCTTCGGCCTGCAGCGTGGCGATGATGCGCGGCAGCGCCTTCACCGTTTCCGCCCGGTTGCCGCCGCCATCGTGCAGCAGGATTACGTTGGCGGAACGATCGCCGTTGCCGTTGCGCACGGCATCGAGCGTGCGCTGCACGATCTCGTCGGCGCTGCGGCCCTTGACCCAGTCGCCCGGATCGGCGTGGAGGCCGACGATGGTATAGCCCTGTTGCTGCGCTACCAGCGCCGGCCCCAGTTCGTCGGTCGTGGTCGGTTCGGCATCGCCGAAATAGGGCGCGCGGAACAGGCGGGTGGAACGGCCGGTATAGGCTTCGATCAGGCGCTGCGTGGCGTTGAGCTCCAGCTTGATGCCGGTATCGCTCTCGTCCGCCATGTTCGGATGGGTGTAGCTGTGGTTGCCGATCTCGTTGCCTTCGGCAACAAGGCGGCGCAGCAGCCCCCGGTTGCCCACGCCGTTTTCGCCGATCACGAAGAACGTGCCGGGGACATGGTACTGTTCCAGCACGGAGAGGATTTGCGGCGTCCAGACCGGATCGGGGCCGTCGTCGAAGGTCAGCGCCACCAGCTTGGGCCGGTCGCCGGTGCGGCGCACGACATAGGGTGTGGGCAGCGTTACATACTGTTCGCCGGTGATCAGGTTCGAGCGCGGATCGAACGAAACGGCGCGCTGGCCGGGCGTCGGCGTCGCGTCGATGCGCAGGATTTCGCCATTGTCCTCGACATCGGCATTGGTCGATTCGCTGATGTGGCCAAGGTCGGGCCGCGCGCCGGCCGCACGCCCGGCCCGGGCGCCGGCGTTCCAGCTCTTGAGCGTGTTCCAGAATCCCGGATCTTCCGAGCCCAGCCGCCACAGCGCGACCGAATTGATGCCCATGCGCGAAAGCACCTGCATCTGGTTCCAGCTCGCGGCGGCATCGAGCAGCCACACGTCATGGCGCACGCCGTTGTCGGTATAGGCGAAACCGGGGTTTCCGCTTGCCTTGTCCCAGGTGGGCGTTGCCCCGCTAGCATGTGCGGAAAGCCAGGCTTCCTCCACCGTGAGGCTGTCGGCATGGCCTTCGTGCCAGTCGTAGGCATAGTTGCCCAGCGCGACGATGATCTTGCTGGCGGCCACGCCTTTCAGCGAATCGGCGAGGTGCGCCGTGAACCAGCCGTTCGAGGCGATCGGGCCGGGTTCTCCACCCTGCCAGTGCTCGTCATAGGCCATGAGCACGACCTTGTCGGCCACTTGCGCGAAGGCGCGCGTGGACCAGGCCGGATCGTCGACCGGCATGGTCACCGATACCACCCGGTGTTTCGGCGCAAGCCGCGCGTGCAAATCGGCCACGAACTGGCGGAGCAGCCCCAGGCTGCCTTCCGGCATGTTCTCGAAATCGACCATCACCCCGCCGTCGCCGGTCTTGTCGAGGAATTGGTCGACGCCCTGCACCAGCGCGGCGCGGCGGGCCGGGTTGGCCAGCGCGCGGGCAGTGCCCGCGCCGTCCCACGTGCCGTTGCTGGCGTTCTGCAGTACCGGAACGACCAGGGGGCGGTGAATCGCGGCGGCGAGGACGCGGCGCATCCGGGCATCGTCGTTGGCATGGAGATTGCCGGCCTGGTCGATCGACATCAGCGTGGGCGCCACCCAGTCGAGCTCGCCGGCGTGGTGCGCCAGCGTATCGGCGCTGTCATCGGTCCACGACGTGTAGAAACCAACAGTCAGCGGCGCGCCGGGCTTGCGCGCGGGCGCGGGATTGTGACCGAACAGGCGCTCGATCCGGTGGGAGAGACGGCTGACCTGCGCCTTCAGGGGCAGCGGTGCGGTGCGTTCGGTCCCGAACGGCAGGGGGGAAGGGGCGCTGACGGTCGCCACGGTCGTCGCGAAAATCGCGCAGACGGCCAGCAGGAGCGCCAGAATCGCGAAGGCGCCGCGGCGCGTCCAGCGGCGGCGGCGGCCAGTCGGATCGAAAAAGATTGGACGTGACACCAGCATTCCCCGGTTCTGGCCTCGCGCCATCTGGCGCGCGGCCGGTGACGGCAAGGCAGTTGGAGAATGTATCGGAACAGGGGACCGTCACGTTGCGATCCATCGACAACTGCCTTGCCGCCGGGCTGTTTTCTAGGCTGGCGCACGCAACGGTGGCGTGAGCAAAACATTACGTTTTGGCCATGGAGGGCCTGTTCCGGATTTCCGAACATCATCAATGGCATTTGAGCACTGTCCCGCCGGCGTCCGTGCGCTTAAACCGGGCGCCAGCAGAAGGTGAGATCATGTTGCAGCCCGTCTATTTCCTGTCCCACGGCGGCGGCCCCTGGCCATGGCTGGAAGGCCCGTTCCGGCGCGATTTCGATTGGCTCGAAGCCTCGCTCAAGGCCCTGCCCGGGCAGTTGCCCGAACCGCCCAAGGCTGTCCTGGCGATTTCCGGGCATTGGGAAGAAGCGGATTTCACCGTTTCCAGCGCCGCGCAGCCGGGGATGGTCTATGACTATTTCGGCTTTCCCGAGCACACCTACCACATCCGCTATCCCGCGCCCGGATCGCCCGCGCTGGCGGAGCGCGTGCGGGAGCTGGCGGCGCAGGCCGGCATCGCGATGAACGCCGATCCGACGCGCGGGTTCGATCATGGCACGTTCTCGATGCTCCAGCCGATCTATCCCGATGCGCAAGTGCCGGTCGTAAGCCTGTCGATGAAGGAAGGGTATGACCCGGCCGCGCATCTGGCGCTGGGGCGCGCGCTCGCCCCGCTGCGCGCGGAGGGCGTGCTGATCATCGGCTCGGGCTTGTCCTATCACAACCTTCGCATGTTCGATGCACGCGCGTCGGCGCCTTCCGCGCAGTTCGACGCCTGGCTCCGCCATGCCCTGATCGACCTGGCGCCGGAGGATCGCGCGCGGGCGCTGGAGCAGTGGGATGCCGCGCCTTCCGCGCGGATCGCCCACCCGCGCGAGGACCACCTGATCCCGCTGATGGTCGCCGTTGGTGCGGCGGGCAGCGATCCGGCCATCTGCATCTATTCGCAGAACGATCTGCGCGGTGGCATCACCGCGTCGGCCTATCGCTTCGGGCAGGACCGCAGCGCCAGCGGGTTCGACCGGCTGGCGGCGTGAGCGGTCAGCGCCCGTCGAGCCGCCGGCCCATCGTCACCACCGCCTGATCCTCGTACCCCAGCGCGGCATAGAAGGCGCGGGTGGGCAGGTTGTCGGTGCGGACCATGAACATGATCTTGGGGCAATCGCGCGCCTGCAGCCAGACTTCGGCGGCCGTCATGAGGCTTCGGCCGATGCCCTGCTGCTGCCGACCGGGCGCGACGCCCAGATAATAGACCCAGCCCCGGTGCCCGTCGAACCCGACCATGACTGCACCGGCGAGCGTATCCCCGCCGTCCTCGGCCACCAGCACCGTCGACGCCGCGTTTTCCAGCGCCAGTCGGTAATCCGCCTCGGGATCGTTCCACGGCCGCGTCAGGCCGGCGGCGCGCCACAGATTGGCCTGTCTGATTGTGGGCGCAATCCTGGCGCCAATTGCGCGATGCCGTAGAATGCCTTTTGCGGCGGCGGGTTTCGCCGCCGTGGTGGCGCTGGTGCCGGGATTGTTTGCCTTTCGCGCCGTCAGCAGCCTGATTGAATTGATCTCGGTCAGCGCAGATGCGAAGGCCGATTTGGTGCAGATATTCGCCAGCGATCTGACGACGTTTTTCCTGACCACGGTTGTGATGGTCACGGGCCTGTTGGTGCCCCTTGCAGTAACGCAGTTCTTCGTTTCACGCCGCGCGCGCTCCACGCCTGTGAGCAGCAGCGATTGATAAGGGGCGGTATTTTCCCGCACATCTTGTTCGACGTAGAACACCACCCTCATCTTCGCGCTTCGGCTATGTCATGGTGACCCATGGCGATCGCGAGGTATATCGATATCGACCCCGGCCTCTCGTTGACCGCCATCGTAACGATCGCGATGGCCCACTTCGCTTCGACGCGTCCGTTGGCAACCTTGCTCGCCGACGATCCTCTCCGCCAAGCGGCGTCACGCTCTGGTCGCTTGTCGGCGCGCCAACGATAGCAATATTAGCGACACGCCATTGGAGATCAGGTCGACCGCAAGGAGCAGGCCGAGAATGACCAGCGCCGACCGAGGAAAATCTGCGACGATCATCGCGCCGAGCAAAAGCGCCAGACCACCCGACAGGATCAATGCCCCGCGTAGCCCACTTTGCGACGCGCCCACGCCCAGCATGATGCGGAAGACGCCAGAGCCAAGCAGCATGACGCCGACAAGGAGAGTAAGCGAAACAATGCCGGCGAGCGGATGAAGCACGAGGTTGACGCCGATCAACAACACAATCAACCCAAGCAGCGCTGCGAGGGGGCGTGCGCTCCATTCCGCATCGGCGAAAGCGGACACCACCGTCAGCGCGCCGACGAAAATGAAGGTCCAACTCACGAAAAGCTCCACGGTAGCGTGGCCCCCATGGGGTAGGCGAGCGCACAGACGCCGCCCGCCAGAGAGATCGCGCCAGCGATCAACCACAATATCCAGTTGCTCATCGAATGTTCCGTTCTTCGATTGATGGTCAGTTCGCGCCGATCCGCCCGAGCCAGACGCCGATGCCGAACACGATCGCTCCACCGATCACCACCTGCACGATCGTGTTCAAGAGCTTGCCGCCCATGAAGCGATAGCGAATGAAAGCAATCGCGATGAGTTCGCAGGCGACCACGGCGTAGGCGACGTTCAATGCAATGGATAGGTGGGGAAGGAGGAAGGGCAGTGTGTGCAGCATACCGCCTATCCCGGTGGCGACGCCGGTGATGACGCCGCGTCGAACCGGCCCCCCGCGGCCGGTGACGCTCCCATCATCCGACAGCGCCTCCGACAGCCCCATGCTGATTGCGGCTCCAAGCGAGGCGGCGAGACCGACGAAAAAGGCATTGATCGGCCGTCCCGTTAAACCGGCAGCGGCAAAGATCGGCGCGAGCGTCGAAACCGAACCGTCCATCAGGCCAAGTAGCGCTGGTTGGATTTTCTGAAGCACGTAGTCGCGGGACGCGCGAGGGGCGACTGTCGGAGCATTTTTGAGCTTCGCGGAATCAGGCGTCATCGGATCGGCTCTCTCGGACATCGACGGACTTGGAACTGTTGTGTCGCTAACGACCCATCGCTAGCGACTGCTCGTGCTCGCGGCTATAATAGAATCGATATCCGGCGTGGCCAATTCTTCATAATTCCACGATCGGCGGTATCGTGAGGAGAGTTAAATGGACGCAGAGAATTTTCATGTCGACACGGTACGCGAAGTCGTTCATTACACCGCCATCCGCGTGTTTCACTAGACGATGGCGCTGTCGATCGTCCGTCTTGCTTGGCGATTGACGCATCCAGCTCAGCCGATTGCTGGAACGGCGTTGATCGGCTGAGCTGCCGCGGCTTTACATGGCGACACTTGGTCTGCCGCTGGCGGGGGTCGCGTGCGCAATCGCGAGCGGCGATGAAGTGCCGTTTTGGATATTGCGACTCCCTCTCTCACTGGCAAAAACGTCGGCCTCGAAAGCTTGGCAAAGATGTGCCATGTCGGTCTCATTATGAACCTTCTGCTCGCACTTGTCGCCGGCCATGCGCTCGCCGCGCTGTGGTATCATTGCGCCCCCCAAAGTCGGCGCGCTGAGGCGGATGGCGCGCCCTCCTCTTAGACGATTGAGAGACGTCCCGCTTGCGTAAGTCTTCCGAGATCGCTGGTTCGCTCAGGCGCGCCTTCGCGCCACTTTACTGGCGCGAGGCGGCATTGTGCGCGCCCGCATTGCCGTTGATCCTTATTCTCGGCGCCTTAGCCGGCCGATTGTTCGAGGCCATGGTGATGTGCGGCGCGGCATACTCAGTCGGGTTTGGCTCGACGCGGACGCTGGGGCGACAGCGCTGGGCGGCAATGATAGCGGCCGCGCTCGGCGTCGCGCTGGCGGCTTTCACGGGAAGCCTGATCGGACAGTCCTTCGCCCTCACCGTGATCGTCGCGGCGGCGCTTGCAGGCATCTGCGGCGCACTTGCGCTTTATGACGAGGGCTGGTGGTGGATCATGCTCCAAGCCGTCATCGCCTTCGTCGTGGCGAGCTATTATCCGCATCATCTGGCCGGTGCGTTGCAACGCGGCGCGCTGGTCCTCGCCGGTGGCTTCGTGCAACTCGTCTGCGTGCGTGTGCTCGCTTCGCTCTATCCCGCCGGCGCGGAACCTCTGCCGCCGAGCGGCTTTAGACCGAACCCGGAACTCCGTCTCCTTATCGGCCATACGCTGCGCGCCGTCGCAGCCGTAGGCGTTTCTATGGCCCTCGCGCGTGTCATTGGCCTGTCGAACGACTACTGGGCGCCAATGACGGCTTTGCTGGTGCTCAAACCCGGGCTGCGCGACACACAGACCCGCGGCGTCGCCCGCCTCGTCGGAACGCTCGGCGGCTCTTCGCTCGCCACAGCTTATGCGGTGGCTGTCCACTTAGAGATGGGGGCGATGATCGCCGTCGTTTCGGTTGCCGCCTTCGTGTCCTACGCGGCCCAACGGGCGCATTACGCTATTTTCTCGGGGGCGGTCACCATGACGATCGTATCGCTAATTGATCTCGCCTTCGGCGCGCCGCTCGCCAACGCGGATCATCGCATTTTCGCAACGCTGCTCGGTGGCGTCGCCGCAATAGGTTTCGCGCTAATAGCGCCGCATCGGCCGGCGCAAATGCAATCATCGTCGGACTATGTCGGTAAGCGTCGTACCGTCTGATCCCGACGCGAGAAAGCGAAAGCAGCAATTGCCTAACGTCAGCGTCTTTCCGCAGGCGGCTCGGAATTGAGCCACAGGAATAAAAGTGCAGCGACCGACACAAAGACCGACCAGAATGACAAATGCGCGAATGCATAGTCTTGGGGAACGGCCTGCTCTGATACTTCGCATTTGCTTCGGCGAGTTTCCCCCGCGCGGCAGGACTCAGAACAGACTGCTCATCGAAATTCTCGCCCTTGACCACCAAATCGAAAGTGAGCTCGCTGCCATCGCCGGTTATCCAATAGGTCCGCCACTGCTCATTCTGAAACAGCAACATCGTCTGCGGATCAGCTTATGGTGCAAATATCAGTTCTCTTTGCCATATTGCCAGCGATTTCGATGCTTGACGGAGCTGCGAAAGCGAATTCGGGCCGATAGTCGAGCCGCTCGATCGGCGACATGCTGAGGGTAGGCAGCGCTATCGAGGGCGGCAACGGATACGCCCGTAACAAGCCCTAGCCCGGCTTATTCACCGCGTTGGGCCGAGAGGGTTGGCGGGAGTGGCATAAGCCTCTGATCTGAATTAGGAACTGGGTGTCTAAGCCGAACCTGCCGCAGGGCAGAAGATGCCACAGGCCACCCCGCCATGACCGACGATACTGCAAACCCATTCCGATTCCCAGCAGTGCGCAGCCGGAAAGTCACAGCCGCCTTTGATGGTGGTCGGCTGACCTCGGACGGCGGCGTCCTGCTACTGGCACAGGCTGAGCGCGCGATGGGCATCTGCCGTCGGCTTGCCGCTTGCATAGCCGACCCGCGTGACCCTGGCCGGGTGATCCATGCGCTGCCCGACATCCTGCGCGCCCGGGTGTTCGCGATCGCTTGCGGATACGAGGATGCCGACGATCTCGACGCCCTTCGCGACGATCCCGGCTTCCGCCTGGCGCTGGGCAAGCTGCCGGGCTCCGGTGCCGGGCTTGCGAGCCAACCCACGATGAGCCGCTGGGAGAACGCGCCGACCACGCGCGAACTGGCGAAGTTGATGGCCGCCATGATCGATATCTACTGCGCCAGCTATCCCACTTCGCCGGCGGCGGTGACGTTGGATATCGATGACACCTGCGATGTCGTCCACGGCTATCAGCAGCTCTCGTTCTGGAACGGGCACCATGGCGAGCGCTGCTTCCTGCCGATCCACGTCTACGACACCGCCAGTGGCCGGCCGGTGGCGATGCTGCTTCGCACCGGCAAGACGCCATCTGGCGCCGAAGCTGCTGGCCACATCCGGCGTCTGGTGCGTCACATCCGCCGGCACTGGCCCGATACCCACCTCACCATCCGCGGTGACGGGCACTATGGCCGCCCCGAGGTCATGGCGTTCTGCGAGGCGTACGGCATCGATTACGTGTTCGGCCTGCCAACCAACGCTGCGCTGCGGGCCGATCCCGCCATCGTCGCCGTCGCCGATACCTGCGCGGTCAAGCGGGCCGAGGAGCAGCGTGTGATCCTGCGAAACTATGCCGAGACCCGCTACGGCGCCAAAAGCTGGAAGGGCCAGCGCCGCGTCGTCGCCCGGATCGAGGCCAGCACGCTGGGCATGGACATCCGCTATGTCGTCACTTCGCTGACCCAAGGCTCGGCCGAGCACATCTACGACACGCTCTACTGTGCCCGCGGCCAGGCCGAAAACCTGATCAAGCGGCACAAGACCCAGCTCGCCAGCGATCGCACCTCGTGCCGCTCGGCCAATGCCAACCAGATGCGCCTCATTCTGCACACCGCCGCCTACTGGCTCCTGTGGCGGATCCAGCAAGAAATCCCAAAATCTGCCGCGCTTGCCGTCGCCGAGTTCGCAACGATCCGCCTCCGGTTGCTCAAGGTCGCCGCCCGCGTCATTGAATCCGCAACGCGCATCCGCATCGCCTTCGCGTCAGCATGCCCCGATGCCGCCACGTTCAAGGCCGTCGCCACCAACCTTCGGCCTGCTCCTACATAGCCCGCGCGGCCGTGCCGCCGAACCGCAAGCCCCCCTCCATTAACCCCGAAAAGCCCATCGATCCCACCGCGGTGAAAAACACCGCCAGAGGCGCTCGTCCGGATCACATCACCGAAAACGCATCGCCACCCAACAAGCCCGGAACCTCAGTCTCATGAATAGGCCGGGCTAGTTTCTCATTTGACTGCGTTGTTCGCGCGCGCAGCTATGACCGCGCATCGCGCCATGAGCACCTCGAACGACTCCTCGTCGTCGAAGAGCAACCCGTCATCGACCATGCGGGCATAGTCGTCTTCCAGCGCCTTGGCACCATCGCCGGCCGGCACGAGCTGCAAGCCGCCGCTGATGGCCACCGCATAGTCTATCGGCGTGCTGTCGGCGGCCTTCTCCGCGAAAAACATCGACTTGTGCCGGGCAACGGCGTTGGCCAGGTCGCGATCGGCGAAAGCGGCTTGCGCAAAGCCGGCTTCCTCCAGTCGGACAACATCGTGCCAATGTCGCGCGAAGCGGTCACTGCGCAGCCGCTCCTGGAGACAGAAGACATGGATGGCGGTCGCCTTCTCCCAGAAGGTCCGCTCCGCGTGCATGACGCGCGGCCGCGCCGTCGGGAATAGCAGCCCCTCGATCAGGCCGGCCGCGTCGCAGACGACGTCGCGCAGGCTCGCGGGTTCGCCCGTCGAGCGCGCGCCGAACTCCAGCATGACGCTTGGAGCCACATAGCCCGACCCGGTCGCGGTCGCCTCATAGTTGATGAAGAGCTTCTCATCCTCGACGCGGACGGCGGCCGCCAGACCTTCAACAGCCAGGGCCTTCGCGATTACCGGCTGCACCGTCTCGGCGACCCAGACCGGCAAACGCCGGCGGACCTCGCTGGACCAGCGCTTTTCCTCGCTGCGGGTTTTCGGCAAGTCCTCGCCATTGTCCCCGACCAGATCGGGCGCGATCGCCCGAATGTCGTAGGTCAGATCCACATCCTCCGAAAAACGGCGAATGACCTGATAGGCTTTCGACAGCGACGTGCCGCCCTTGAACACCAGATGCTCGCCGAGCGGCGCTGCGTAGAGCGTCGCCAGCGCCCACACCACCCACACATCCTTTTCGAGAAGATGGGTGGGTCGGCCCGAACGGTCGGCCACGACGCCCAACGCATCGCGCCGATCCTCGGCCGAAAGCTGGAGGAAGACGTCAGCCATAGGCCGCCTTTCCGACGCTCTGTGCGAGCCATGTCGGAAGCTGCGGGACGGCGGCGACCAGTTCGCCGAACACGTCGGACGGCATCTTCCGCTTCAAGGTCGTGAGCGCGGCCTCCGCTCTTTCAGGGCCGAGCCAGGCCAACGCCCGCACAGCCTCCCCCGCCGGCCGGTTGGCCAGGGCCAATTGCCAGCGCGGCGCGTGCCGCAATTCCACGACCTGCTTGCCAAGGTGCATTTTCCGGCTGCGCCCGGAGGTCAGATAGACCGAGCGAACGGGCACCTGCGTCGTCAAGCCAAGAGCATTCGCCGCAGCCGCGCCGTTCGAGACGATGGTCTCCCCCTTCTGGGACGCAAGCGCTTCGACAGCCTGTTCGACCGAAGGCATGCGCGCGCCGAACCGGCTGGTGATGGGGCGCAGATAGACGCCGCGACCGGCGCGGATGAGCTGCCCGCGCTCGGACAGGCGCGACAATGCCTGATCCACGGCCGCCCGGTTGCCGAGGTGAAGCAGGCTCTTGGCGGACACAGGGGCACCTTCGGGCAGGCCCGTCGCATGCGACAGAATCTGTTCGGTCAGCCGTGTCATCGTCTTTCTCCTGTTGGAAATATACGCGAGTTTCTGACAGTTTTCAAGGAAGCGCAGGGGAACATACCGAATAGGGGGAAAGCCTTCCCCTGCGGCCGAGCCGAGGTCTCGGCCGCCCCCTTCTGCGGGGAGACCCCCAGGGTGTGCTAAAACCCACGGATCAGGCAAGCCTGTCCGGCGATCCTGAAGCCGTTTCACGGACAAATGGTGTTGGCCGGGAGCGACCAACGCCCGAAATTAGCCGGCCGTCCGTTGAAAACCGGGGTACAGCCGGGAAGCGGAGTGGCGGATCTAAAGCGCCGGCTTTGGAATGGCCGCCGTTTCTGGAGTCGGCTTCCTGCCGTGCATGAACGCCTGAACCATGAACCATGCGAACGCAAAGACACCGAATGCGAACACGATGTCGCCGGGCACCCTTGCCCAGACCAGCGCCTGCATGATCGGGCTATGGATAAACTCCGCCGAGCGCGCATAGGCATAGCCGTGCTCGATGCTGGCGTAGGTCTGCAGGATGCCCTGCGGGAGCAGCGACAGGAACGTCATCATGCCAAGGCCGATATTGAGCGACCAGAAGGAAATCCTGATCCATTTCTGGTTCCACCGCGTGACGTCGGTCAGTCCACGCATGCAATAGAGCGTCAGGCCAAGGCCGAGCATGCCATAGACGCCGAACAGCGCGGCGTGGCCATGGTTGGCCGTCGTGTTCAGCCCCTGCATATAATAGAGCGCGATCGGCGGGTTGATGAGGAAGCCGAACAGCCCGGCGCCGACCAGATTCCAGAACAGGACGGCGGCGAAAAACATGAACGGCCAGTGGTAGATTCGTTCCCACTCGGCCTCATGCTCGACCTTGTGGCGCGTATAGGCCTCGAAGCCGACCACCAGCAACGGCACCACTTCCAGCGCCGAGATCATCGCGCCGACCGCAATCACCGACGTCGGCGTCCCACTGAAATACAGGTGATGGAAGGTCCCGAGCACCCCGCCGAACAGGAAGATGATCGTCGCGAACAGCACCATCACGGTGGCGGTGGAGGTTCGCAGGATCCCCATCTGCACGAACAGCAGCGAGATGATGGCGGTCGCGAAGACCTCGAAAATGCCTTCCACCCACAGGTGCACAACCCACCAGCGCCAATATTCCATGATGGCGATGTTCGTATGCTGGCCCCACATCAGCCCGGCGCCATACAGCAGCCCGATGGCGAGCGCCGACACCAGCACGAGATAGATGAGAGACTTGCCGCCCTCCCGGCGCAGCACGGGCCGGAGTGCGCGCACCACCAATGCCACCCACAGGAACAGGCCGATCAGGAGGTAGATCTGCCAGAAACGGCCTAGGTCGACATACTCATAGCCCTGGTGCCCGAACCAGAAATTCGCCGTCAGGTTGGTGAAGAAGCGATGGACCGCCGCCCATTGCCCGGCGAACGAGCCGATGACGATGACCAGAAGGCTGACGAACAGAAAGTTGACGCCGAGCCGCTGGAATTTGGGGTCGCGTCCCCCGAGCATCGGCGCGACATAGAGCCCGGTCGCCAGCCACGCCGTGGCGATCCACAGCACCGCGAGCTGCGTGTGCCATGTGCGGGTGATCGTGTAGGGAAGATATTCGGCGAAGGGCAGGCCGTAGAGCCCTTGCCCCTCGACCGCATAATGGGCGGTGACGATGCCGAGCAGCACCTGCGTCACGAAGAGCGCGCAGACGACCCAGAAATATTTCGCCGTGGCCCGCATCGACGGCGTGATGACCGCCTGCCCCAGTAGGTCGGAGGTCGCCATGCCATCCTCGGGCAGGATGTCGCCGCGCCAGACGTCAAACTGCTTGGCATAATAAGCGATCAGCGCCCCGGCTGCGGCAAGCAGCAGGATGACAGACGCAAGGCTCCACAACAATGTACCGGTGGTCGGGCTGTTGCCCACCAGGGGTTCGTGCGGCCAGTTGCTGGTATAGGTAATGGTCTGGCCCGGACGGTTCGTGGTCGCGCCCCATGCCGTCCAGAAATAAAAGGCGGCAAGCTGCCGGGCTTCCGCTTCCGACAGCTCGCCATAGACCGGAAAGGCATAGTCGCGGCGGAGCTGGAGCGAGGCGGGGTCGCCGCCATCGTACAGGCTGACGAAGTGCTGCTGCACCTGCCTGATCGCGCGCGCGCGCGCGTCGCTGACCGTTATGACGCCGGATGCGGGGTCATAGGTGTTCCTGCGCATTTCCTCCTGCAGCGCGGCCTTTCGCATCGCCTCCGCTTGCGTCGCGGATACCCCCTCAGGTACCGGCGAAGTCGATAGGGCGAGCAATGCCTCCGCCTCCCGGTGCAGCCAATCGGCGCTCCAGTCGGGCGCCAGATAGCTGCCATGGCCCCAGATCGAGCCCTGTTGCATGCCGCCGATCGACTGCCAGATATTCTGGCCGGTCTCGATGTCGGCGCGCGTGAACAAGGTTTCGCCGCTTTGGGATTTCACGGCTTCGGGAATGGGCGGCGCCTGCTGGTAGATCTGCTGGCCGAGCAGCAGCAGGATGCCGAACATGACCACCATGCCGACCGACAGGATGATCCACAACCGTTTGATGCTGAATGTCGTTTGATAGCTCGTCATGCTCCAACCCCTCCATTCAGAATAGCCCGTGGCTACCGCCGACCGCTCCAAGAATAGTTGTGATGCTGATGATGAGTAATAGTTGATGCAGTCGCGTCATTCGAGCGAAATCCGCCTCCGGTGACTTTGAATCTGCAAGTCGGCGGTGCAGATGCAGTGGCTCGATGACGAACAACATTAGCGCAAAAACGACCCAAAGCGCCACCATCAGGTGCATCCACCAGAACCGGGCGTCGAGGAAACGGCTCCACAGATCGGCGCGCACCACCAGCCACAGGCCGCTTGCGCCGGCAAGCAACACCCACAGGCGCGCCTGCCAGGCAAAGCGCGCCTCCATCTGCTGAAAACGGCGCAGGCGGTCCTGAGGCAGTTCCGTTGTCCTCAGCGTCGGCATCAGCACCCGGGTGACGAAGCCGACGCCGCCTATCCAGAACAGGACCGCGATGACATGCACCGCGCGAGCAAGGGCGAAGTCATCCACGGCCGGCGTCTTCGCCAAGGAACGGGCGTTCCCGGTAGAACTCGACCTGCATCGTCATGGGGCCGAGCGGAACGACATGATGGGTTGCTTGCGGCGGGATGATCGCGGGCCTGTCGGGCGTCACAAGCTGCTCGCTCGGCGGATCGACGAAAATGAGCCGCACTTCGCCGTCCAGCACCCGCAGCAATCCCCAGGTGCCCGCCTTGGTGCGATGATCGTTGCGTAGGGCATCAGGCAGGCTTTGCTCATCGAAGATCGGCGAGGCGCCATAGGGGGCGGGCGTCATGACGAGGCCCTCGCGGAAATGGCCGCCAGGCCGCCGCGGTCGATCTTGATGCCGGTCAGCAAGCTCTCGCCAATGCGCAGTGCCGCTTCGCGAAACCGATCCGCGACCGCGGCGTTCGGCGCGATCCGGTCAAGCGTCTGGTTCCAGAGCGACTGCCAGCGCGCGAAATGCGCCTCATCGAGCCCGCCGATCGCGATGTGCTTGCGCATCGGATTGCCGCTGAAGCGCCCGGATTCGAGCATGACCGAGGCCCAGAAATCCTTCATCCGCGCCAGATGATGCGGCCAGTCGCCGATCCGTTCCGCAAAGATCGGGCCGAGCATGTCGTCCTGGCGGACGGTGCTGTAGAACCGCTCCACGAGTTGCGAGATGAAAGCATCATCGATTCCGCAGGCGAGCGCGTCCGCCATCTTGCGCGCCCGCGCCTGCTCGGCATGGTTCGACGTCATTGCCTGCCTCGACTCGATTAAGATGTATTCCTATGCATGGTTTACGCGCGTTGGCGGATAAAACCAATATATGATATCCATCTTTTATGAGATTGTCCGTCCAGACCGACTATGCCCTTCGCACACTGATGTTCCTGGCCGTGAAGGACGGCCATCATTCGATCGCCGAGATCGCACACGCTTATGGCATCTCGAAGAACCATCTGATGAAGGTGGCGCAGCGACTGGCTGCGGAAGGATTTGTCGAGGGCGTGCGCGGTCGGAGCGGCGGCCTCAAGCTGGCGCGGCCCGCCAATGCCCTGAACGTCGGTTCGATCATGCGCGCCATGGAAGACACCGGGACCTTCGTGGAATGCTTCGACGCGGCGACCAACAGCTGCGTCGTGACGCCCGCATGCGGCTTGCGCCATGCCTTGGCAGGCGCGCTGGAAGCTTTCGCGCGACACCTCGATCAGTTCACCATCGCCGATCTCGTACCGGATTCCAAAAGCTACGGGTGGCAGCTCGATGCGCAAGCGGCCACTGCTTCGACGTAACGGAGAACCCGGCGATTCTGACCTCATCCTTCTCGGAAGCCCGCAACATCTGTAATGAGTTATTACGCCACCTAGCGCAGATGTTCAAAGCCAAGAACAAGCTTTTACTCATGAACCTGTCAGTGTAGAATCCAATTATCTTCCCATCCTCCACGCCGGGGTGTGCATGAGTTTTATTGAGGGACTCGCACGAGACCAGGTCAGCCTGCTTCCTCCTTGTGTTGATGACTATGTTTCCCCGGACGCATTGGTCCGAGTCGTCGATGCTTTTGTTACCAGCTTGAACTTGGCAGAGCTTGGCTTCGGTCGTGCTATCGCTGCGGTCACCGGCCGCCCTGGATACCATCCAGGCGATATGCTCCGGCTGTACATCTGGGGCTACCTCAACCAGGTACGGTCCTCACGCCAATTGGAACGAGCGTGTGTCCGCGACCTCGAAGCGCTTTGGCTAATGCGCCGGCTCGCCCCGGATTACCGAACGATCGCCTCCTTTCGTCATGACAATCCGGAAGCCATTGTCGGCGCCAGCGCTGCATTCATCCAGTTCTGCCGCGAAACCGGCTTGATCAGCGGTCGATTGGTCGCGCTGGACGGGACGAAGATGCGCGCGGTCGCGAGCCCAAAGAACATCGCTGGCGCCGACCGGCTGGCCCGTGACGTTGCGCACACCGAAAAGGAGATCGCCTACTACCTTGAACGGCTCGACATCATAGATGAGGCAGTGGCCCAGGGGTTCGACGATCAGCCCAAACATCGGGAGGCGTTCACCACTGCGATCGAGACCCTCGGGCGCCGCAAGGACAGGCTCGTGCGCCGGCAGGACATCCTGAAGGATCGCGACGAGACGGCTTTGGTCTTTGGCGAGTCCGACGCGCGGCCGATGGGCTATGGACGTTCTCCCAAGACACCCTGCTACAACATGCAAAGCGTGGTCGATGTAGATAGCGGCCTGATCATACATCACGACGTGACCAACGAGGCAAACGACAGCCAGCTCCTGCATCCAATGTCGATGGCGACGATGGAGGTGCTTGAGGTTAACGAGCTCAAAGTCCTGGCCGACGGCGGTTACTCCAACGCCCAGGCGGTCGCGCAATGCGAGCGCGACCATATTGAGGTCGCGGCGCCGATCAAACGCGGCGCCATGAGCACCGATTTTTTCCGGCCAGCGCAGTTCGTGTATGATGAGGGGACCGACACAATCCGGTGCCCCGCCGGCAAGACGTTGAGACCATCCGGCAAACATACCCGCAACCGTGCGATCCGATATAGAACGTCCGCATGCAAAGACTGTCGGCTGAAGAGCCGATGCACGTCCGGCGCCCAACGGACCATCCATCGGTTGTTCGACCAGGCGGCGCTGGATCGTATGGAGGCCAGAATCTACGCGGATCCGAGCTTGATGGTGACCCGCCGATGTACTGTAGAGCACCCCTTCGGCACGATTAAACGGATGTCCGGCGGCGGAAGGTTCCTCACGCGAGGTCTCAGAGCGGTAAAGGCCGAAGCGGCTCTCTCGATTGTCGCCTTCAACATCCTCCATGCAGTAAATGCCTTCGGTGTCGAGCGACTGACGCCAGCGGGGTGAGACGCGCGTCGCTGTGCTGGTGGCGGCGGATTAGACGAATGAGTTTTTGCACAGCCTGCCCCGCAACGCCCCTGAGAGTGAGAGTGCGGACGGGTTTTCCGTGACGGGTTGAGGGCTGGGAGAGAGGCTCCCGGCGCCCGTCGCGGAGATCCGCGATGTCCAGAAGAACCGTATCCGCTCGCGCCGGCCAGGACCGGGCGAGCCTCTATGACGAAATCACCGACAAGATCATCGGCGAACTGGAGGCTGGGCGCGTACCCTGGGTCCAGCCCTGGGGATCGGCCTCGGCCAAGGCCCCCCTCGCCATGCCGAGGAACGCCGCCACCGGCCGGCACTATTCGGGGATCAATGTGCTGATCCTCTGGGGCGCGGTGATCCAGCACGGCTTCCCGAGCCAGAGCTGGCTCACCTTCCGCCAGGCCCTGTCGCTTGGCGGCAACGTCCGGCGCGGCGAACACGGCACCACCGTTGTCTATGCCGACCGCTTCACGCCGGAGGACGAGAAGCGCCGCGCCCGCGAAACCGGCGAGGACGCCGCCGCGATCCCGTTTCTCAAGCGCTTCACCGTGTTCAACGCGGCGCAATGCGACGGCCTGCCGGAGGATGTCGCCATTGTGGCCCCGCCGCCTCCGCCCGGCCTCATCGAACCGCAGGTCGAGGCGCTGGTCCGGGCGACGGGCATCGACTTTCGCATCGGCGGCGATCGCGCCTTCTACGCCCCGGCGCCCGACTTCGTGCAGGTGCCGCCTCCCCTGGCCTATTTCGAGCCGATCAACTGGCACAGAACGGCCCTGCACGAGGCAGCTCATGCCAGCGGCGCAGCCCATCGGCTCGACCGGGATTTCACCTCTAAGTGGCCGAAGGATGCCCTGGCGATGGAGGAGGCGACAGTTGAACTGACAGCATCTTTCTTACTCGCTGACCTGGGTATCGCACATGATCCGCGGCCTGATCATGCTGCCTATATCGCGTCCTGGCTCCGCGTCCTGAAGGACGACAGCCGCGCGATCTTCACCGCCGCGAGCAAGGCGCAGGCGGCCGCCGATTGGATGCACGCGCGGCAGCCGAGTTCGGACGGCATCAAAAGATGCGCGAACGACTCCCAATAACAAATCCGTCCAGCTATGCCGTCGTCATGATCGAAGACGACAGACGGCATGAGGCGAGTCAGGACGACCTTGCATATTATGAGAAGCGAGCGCGGCAGGAACGTGCGGCCGCCACAGCTGCGGCGACGCCAGAGGTCGAATCGATTCATCGCCGGTTGGCGATCCTGTACGAAGACGCCGTCCGGACGTTACGCGGATTGCCTGCCGCAAAAGAATGAGAGCTCCGCTTTTGCTCAACATGTCCATCGAGATGGACGAACGGGCAGCGGGGCAAATAGTGTAACGGGGGAAAGGCAGATTCTACAGGACAATGGGCAAATACGCACCGCTGAGCGCCTTCCTGCGTCGCTGGAAAATCAGGAATCACGACGCGCCCGCGGTTGAACTGACATTCGACCATATCGAACGGATCCTGGGAACGATGCTGCCGGCATCTGCGGCGCAAAGCCGATGGTGGCGGGACGATTCTGTCGGAGGGGCTACCTTCGTCCACCGCAAAGCCTGGTTGGATGCCGGGTTCGAAGCCCACATGATCAGTGGCGAGGAGCGTGTCCGGTTTGAGAAGGCGCAGCACTGAAGAGGATCGGCTCAATATCGATTACCTCCGGAAGGCCGCCGCTACTCTAACGCGCTCTGACGGACGAGAGTGCCGCATCCAGCTTGCCCAGCGTACAAGGTTTCCTCAATATCTGATCGCCCGGTGCTATGTCCTGCACGCTCATGTCTCCGGTGATATATATCACGGGAAGCCGGGCACCGCTTTCGCGGGCGAGTTGCACGACCGACCGACTATCGACACCTCCGCGCAGGTGAATATCGGTCACGAGCACGTCGAACCCCCTGGATTCGGAAAGCTGGTGAAGCGCTTCGTGGCCGGTCGTGCAGTAGACCACATCATGCCCCAGATCACGCATCAGGTCGCACAGCACGCCGCCGACCAGCGCATCATCTTCCAAACAAAGGATATTCATTCAAGGTTTCCGTCTGCCATGCGAAGGACAAGCCAAGCATGGGTGCATAGTTCCAACTTAGGTATAATTACGGAGTCAGAATATTCCGGAGTGAGTGCTCGCATCACCGGCAAGAGATGGTCCCGCTATGATGCGCATGATCGGCTTGGAGTGCGGCGTCAAACGCTTAGAGCGAGAAAGTCGAATCCTGAGATTCTCGATGGGATCGAGAGGGAGGCGCGCCGCGGCCGGCGGCGCTGGCGAACGGACCGGCGATGCGCGCGAACGGCACATCCGGCTGCGCAACCTCATCTTAACGCCGGCGCAGAGATCACGGCAATGGTCAGGTCGGCGCGGCGTGCGGCGGGCGAGTGGCTCAGTAACTTACCTGACTTTAGCCTGTCTTATTCACCGCGGCGGGTGAGAGGGTTGGCGGGAGTGGCGTAAGCGATTGCTTTGCAGTAGGAAAATGGGTGTCTAGACCAGTCCTTCAGCGAGGCAATTTATGCCACGGACCACACCCGCCGGGAGCGATGATAGCGCACCGGGATTTTCGTTTCCAGCGGTTGGCGGCAAGAAGGTCACAACCGCGTTCGACGGTGGCCGGCTGACCTCTGACGGCGGCGTTCTGCTGCTGGCGCAGGCCGAGCGCGCGATGGGGATCTGCCGGCAGCTTGCTGCGTGCATCGCCGATCCGCGTGACCCGACGCGGGTGATCCATCGCCTCGATGACATTCTGCGTGCCCGTGTGTTCGCGATCACGTGTGGCTATGAGGACGCCGATGATCTCGATGCCCTGCGCGACGATCCGGGCTTCCGCCTGGCGCTGGGCAAGTTGCCGGGATCGGGCGCGGGGCTGGCCAGCCAACCGACGATGAGCCGCTGGGAGAATGCACCGACCACGCGTGAACTGGCCCGGATGATGGTCGCGATGATCGGCGTTTACTGTGCCAGCTATCCGGCCCCACCGGCGGCGGTGACGCTGGATATCGATGACACGTGTGATGTCGTGCACGGCTATCAGCAGCTCTCGTTCTGGAACGGACATCACGGTGAGCGCTGCTTCCTGCCGATCCATGTGTACGATACCGCGAGCGGGCGGCCGGTGGCGATGCTGCTGCGCACTGGCAAGACGCCGTCGGGTGCCGAAGGTGCCGGCCACATCCGGCGCCTGGTGCGTCATATCCGCCAGCACTGGCCCGATACCCACATCACCATCCGCGGCGATGGGCACTACGCCCGTCCCGAGATCATGGCGTTCTGCGAGGCGGCCGGGGTCGATTACGTGTTCGGCTTGCCGACCAACGCCGCGCTGCGGGCCGATCCGGCCATCGTTGCCGTCGCCGATGCCTGCGCGGTCAAGCGGGCCCAGGCCCAACATCCGGTCCTGCGCAACTATGTCGAGACCCGCTACGGCGCCAAAAGCTGGAAGAGCCAACGCCGCGTCGTCGCCCGGATTGAGGCCAGCACGCTGGGCATGGACATCCGCTATGTCGTCACCTCGCTGACAGAAGGCTCGCCCGAGCACATTTACGACACGCTCTATTGCGCGCGCGGCCAAGCCGAAAACCTGATCAAGCGCCACAAGACCCAGTTGGCCAGCGATCGCACCTCGTGCCGCTCGGCCAATGCCAACCAGATGCGCCTCATCCTGCATACCGCCGCCTACTGGCTGATGTGGCGCGTCCAGCAGGCCATCCCCAAGGCCACCTCTCTGGCCACTGCCGAGTTCGCAACGCTGCGCCTGCGGCTGCTCAAGGTCGCCGCCCGCGTCATCGAGACCGCCTCGCGCATCCGTGTCGCCTTCGCGTCAGCATGCCCCGACGCCGGCGTGTTCAAAGCCATCGCCACCAGTCTCCGGCCAGCGCCGACATAGCCAGCGCGGCTGTGCCGCACAAAGCCCGAGCCATCGCCCATCAACCTCGAAAAGCCATCGGTTTTGCTGCGGCGAAAAACGCCGCCGAAACCGCGCGCCCGGATCACGCGGCCACCGACACATCAAACCCGGCACGCCCCAGTGCAGCGGGCTCATGAATAAGCCGGGTTAGGGAAATGGCGGAATTGCACAGGCTGCAGCGGCGGGGGCAATAGGAGGATGCTCTTCCGTGCTTATTTTGTGTGTCGATGACGATCGGATGGTTCGAGAGATCACGGGTGATTTGCTCCGCGAGTTGGGGCACGAAGTCATCGAAGTTGCCGATGCAACAAGCGCGCTCGAATATCTGCGACATGGTGATGAGCCGATAGATCTCTTGCTCACCGATGTGCGGATGCCCAATATGACGGGGTATGCGCTCGCAAGGAAGGCAATCGAACAACGTCCTTCGCTTCACGTAGTCTACATGACCGGGCAGGAAGAAGGCGTTTCTGCGCCGGGCCATGTTCTTCGAAAGCCATGTACGCTGGGTCGTCTGGAAAGTGTCCTGACACACATCGAACGGCTGCAGTCGGCAGCGTGACAATTATACCGATCTAGCCCAGCATTTTTTCTACAGAGCGCAGTAGGCGATCAAGTTGTTGAACTTGCTCGTCATTGTTGTTCCGCACCGCTTCCGTGATCTGGCAAAGTACATAGTCCGAGGCATCTACACCAAATTCGTTCACAAGGCGGTGTGCCTGTACCGATATTTCCGATGGATCAGTCATAAGGTAATGATGATCTGATATTCCCCGTAGAGCAATAAAGGGAAAATCCTGATCGATGTTGTAAGTTGGCGGGGGTTTGCGATGCCATCGGTCTCGGGGCTTCGCGGTGGGGCAGCTAGCGAAGCTTCTCTTTCCCATCCCGCATGGTTGACCGGTCGTTTACCAATCCCGGCTAATCGACAACCCGGAGGGTTAGGTTCCATGAACATCGTCGCACCGCAGTCGGTCAGCATTGAAGCTGCCTGGATGGCACTCAACCGCAGCCAGGCGGTCATCGAGTTCTCTCCTGAGGGCACAATTCTTGCTGCCAATGACCTGTTTCTCGCCACCGTCGGCTATGAGTTGTCGGAGATTCGCGGCCAGCATCATCGGATGTTCGTTTCGCCCGAGGAGGCAGCCTCCGGGGACTACGCCTCATTCTGGTCCAAGCTCGGCGCCGGAAAATTCGATGGAGGTCAATATCGGCGCCTGGGGAAAGCCGGCCGGATCGTTTACCTTCAGGCGACCTATAATCCGGTCCTAGACGCCTCTGGAAAACCCGAGAGGATACTCAAGGTCGCGACCGACGTGACGCGGCAAGTCGCCCTCGAACAGGAAATTGCGAACCATCTGGCGGAAGAACGGCGCATCCAGAAGGAACTCGAACAGCGCAAGGCCGAACTCGAGGCCACGATGCTGCAATTATCGGGCATCGTCAGGACGATCGGCCGGATCGCCTCGCAGACCAATCTCCTCGCCCTCAATGCCACGATAGAGGCGGCCCGCGCGGGCGAAGCCGGTCGAGGGTTCGCTATTGTCGCAAGCGAGGTCAAGAAGCTCGCCGGCGATACCCGGGAAGCCACGGATCGCGCCGTGGCAATGATGAAAGCCTGACGTCCATTGCAAGCTTGCCAGGGCTGCGAGTCACCCGGCCGTCTAACAACCCCGCGTCCGGGCCATGAAGGCGAGATCGGGGAAGACTGTCATATGAGGTGATAATCCCCCGGTCGTCTCCACAGCATGGATTATCACCCCCGTGCCCTCACGGGCTGATCACTTCATCGTCCATCTCGACCCGGGGCTGCGCCCACGTGCCTGCGGTCGCCGCTGGCGCGGCGGCGCCGATGTTGTGGCCTCCCTCGATGCGGGTCTGGTCGGCGCTCCCTGCTAGGCCCGCCACGGCGCGCCGCAAGCGCTGCTCCGCCGCGCTGCTCCATTGCATTTCGCCCCTGCGGGTGCAGCCCGCCGCTTCAGCGGGCCTCTTCGGTCGTTCTCGCCGCCCACCCCCGCCTCTCGGGGGCCATGTGATTTGGGTGGGATTGGAGACAACCGATGGTTTTCACCTTCCAGCGGCCCTTTTGGGCTGGACTGTCAGGATATGTGGCGGAGATCAACGCAGCCTTCTGCTGCGCCTCGCTCGGTATCACGCCCACCGTCCGTCATGCCGACTATATCGGCTCCTGGGTCACGGTGCTGCGCGAGGACAATCGCGCCATCGTCCGCGCCGCCTCCCAGGCCAGCAAGGCGGCCGATTGGCTGCTCGGCTTTCTGCCGGACGCCGATGTCGGCATGGCCGATGACGAGCGGAAGGCCGCGTGATGATCCTGAAAACCGGAAAGGCGGGGACGCGGGTTTGCCGCTTCACGCCTTTCCGCCCGGCCGGCGCTGCCCTCCTAGAGTGAGAGGGCGGCGCTTTGTTGATTTCTGCTGAGAGTTGACCCGGGATTTTCATCGAGAAGTGACCCTGGTGGGTGTTATGTCCCGCGCTGCGGGGTTTGGGTCAAGCGGGTGATTTTTCCTTTCTGGATTTTGGGGCAGCGGTGCTGGCCTTGAAGCGGAAGCTATCGTTTCCGGTCTCGATGATGTGGCAGTGATGCGTGAGACGGTCGAGCAGAGCGGTGGTCATCTTGGCATCGCCGAACACGCCGGCCCACTCGGAGAAGGAGAGGTTTGTGGTGATGACCACGCTGGTGCGCTCGTAGAGTTTGCTGAGCAGGTGGAACAGCAGGGCGCCGCCTGATGGGCTGAACGGCAGATAGCCGAGCTCATCGAGGATGACGAGGTCGAGGCGGAGCAGGCGCTCGGCGAGTTGCCCGGCCTTGTTCATGGCCTTTTCCTGCTCGAGGGCGTTGACCAGATCGACCGTGGCGAAGAACCGGACCTTCTTGCGATGATGCTCAACGGCATGAACGCCGAGGGCGGTGGCGAGATGGCTTTTGCCGGTGCCAGGCCCGCCGATCAGCACGACGTTGTCGGCATTGTCCGTGAAGTCGCCGCGGTGGAGTTGGCGCACGAGCGCCTCGTTCACCTCGCTGGCGGCAAAGTCGAAGCCGGCCAGATCCTTGTAGGCCGGGAACCGGGCCGCCTTGATCTGGTAGGCGATCGACCTGACCTCGCGCTCGGCCACTTCGGCCTTGAGCAGCTGGGAGAGGATGGGCACGGCAGCATCGAAGGCCGGGGCCCCTTGCTCGGCGAGGTCGCCGGCAGCCTGGGCCATGCCGTACATCTTGAGGCCGCGCAGCATGACGACGACGGCGGCGCTGGCGGGATCATGACGCATGGCGCCACCTCCTGCCACGCAGGGCATCATAGCGGGCCACATTGGCCTTGGGCTCGCGGTGCAAGCTCAGGGCCTGTGGCGCGTCAATGGCGACCGGGTTGACCGGCTTGCCGTCGATCAGGCGATGCAACAGGTTCAGCACATGGGTCTTGGTCGGCAGCCCGGCTTCCAGCGCCAACTCGACCGCGTACAGCACGGCCTGTTCGTCATGATGCAGGACCAGGGAGAGGATATCCACCATCTCCCGGTCGCCGCCGGGCCGCTTGAGCAGGCCGGCCTGGAGACGCCGGAAGGGCCCGGGCATCTCGAGGAAGGGAGCGCCATTGCGCAAGGCACCGGGCTTGCGCTGGATGACTGCCAGGTAATGCCGCCAGTCGTAGATCGTCCGCCCCGGGTGATCATGGGAGCGCTCGATGATCCGGGCGTGCTCGCACAGGATCTGCCCTTCGGCGACGATGACGATCCGCTCCGGGTAGGCCCGCAAGCTCACCCGCTGGTTGGCGAACGATGCCGGCACGCTGTAGCGGATGCGTTCGAACGTCACCAGGCAGGTCGGCGATACCCGCTTGGCATGCTCGACGAAGCCGTCGAAGGGCCGGCCCAGCGGCATCAGGCAGCCCACTTCGGCGGCATGCACGTCGGCAATGGTGCCGGGCAGCACACCATGCTGGATCTGCGGCCATTGCGCGATGCACTGAACCTCGAGCCAGGCATTGAGCGCCGCCAGATCGGGGAAGCTGGGCATCGGCTGCCACAGCCGGTGCCGGGCATCCTGGACGTTCTTCTCGACCTGCCCTTTCTCCCAACCCGAGGCCGGATTACAGAACTCCGCCTCGAACAGATAGTGGCTGACCATCGCCGCGAACCGGGCGTTGACCTGCCGGGCCTTGCCCGAACCGATCCGGTCGACCGCAGTCTTCATGTTGTCGAAAATCCCGCGCTGGGGAATGCCACCCAGAACCCTGAAGGCCTGCGTCAACGCATCGAACAACATCTCGTGGGTCTGGAGCAGGTAGGCCCTGACGACGAATGCCCGGCTGTGCGACAGCTTGGTGTGGGCCACCTGCAGCTTGACCACCTTGCCGCCAAGCAGTGCGTAATCCTCGCTCCAGTCGAACTGGAACGCCTCGCCGGGCTGGAACGCCAGCGGCACGAACGTTCCCCGCCCACTGGTCTGCTGATCGCGTTGCCGCTCGAGCTTCCACTCCCGGACAAAGGCCGCGACACGGCCATAGGAACCGGTGAAGCCAAGCACCGTCAGGTCCGCATAAAGCTGCTTCGCCGTCCGCTTCTGCTTGCGCGACTTGCCCGCCTCAACCCGCAGCCACGCCGTCAACTTCTCGGCAAACGGGTCCAGCTTGCTCGGCCGCTCCGGAACCCTGAACTGCGGCACCAAAGTCTCGGCGCGCAGGTACTTGCGGATCGTGTTGCGCGACAATCCCGTCCGCCGCTCAATCTCCCGGATCGGCAGCTCTTCGCGAAAATGCCAACGGCGGATCACACTCAAAAGGTCCATGTCGATCACTCCTCGTTCCCCCGACCTGTCAGCCAGGGGGAAGGTCAAAACATGGGTCACTTCTCAGTGGAAATTTACGCCCCTCCCGGGTCAACTCTCAGCAGAAATCAACAGGGCCAGGGCATCGAGGGCACCTTTGAGACATTGATCTGGAATTTCGGCGACGAGCGTATGCATTGCGTTTTTTCATTAGAATAACCCAAGGAGAAAGCTAATGAAAGATTGCCTGACTTTCAAGTCAGAGCATGGGGTATCGAAAACTTGGTGCCTTACCTTATTGAACGCTTTGCGGGAGGCTCAGCGACCAGAAACGCGCGGCCGGTGCGGCGCCAACGAGATCGTGGCGGCCTGGACCGCGAGCCTGAAAACCGCGCGCCGTGACATCGCCATCCTCAGAGCAGCGAACCTCATCAGCTATATCGGATCGCGGCGGAAGGGACGGTATCGAACGACGCCAGGATAGCAGGAGCCGCATTCAGGGACGGTTGCTGGATGACTGCCAAGAAGAGATGCTGTCGCCGTGTTCCTCGGGCTTGTCCGATTTGCACGCTACAGCACGACGCGCTGCTACGCCCGAATATTCGAGCTTTCATTCAGCATCATCTATCGCCTTCTATCCGCTCAGAGAGGCGACCGAAGGAATTTGGCATGAGGCAGCAAGTCGAGCCCACAATGAAGCGCACCATCCGGCGGCATCAACTCCGGGAAATAGTCCCGCTGGCTGACACCACAATCTATGACATGGAACAGCGCGGCGAATTTCCCCAGCGCTTCTATCTCACGTCCCGCTGCGTGGTCTGGGATCTATCCGAGGTCGAAGCCTGGTTGGAAGAACGGCGACGTGCGTCACGCGCCAAGGCGGTGAAGCGGGCGCCCATTCCGAACGTCCAGCTCCGCAAGACCCGCCCCATCAAACATCCGGCTCGGGCGTAAGCAGGTCCATCGTCGGCGGATAGAGGGTCGGCGTGTATTTTTGGCCGGCAACCCAGGCGTCCACCAGGTTGGACCATTCCTGCATCATATGCCGGCGCTGATGCTCGTATTCCGCCTTGTTGTAGATGCCCCGTGAGGATCGCCCGTCCTCATGAGCCAGACACTTCTCGATCCAGTCGCTGTTGAAGCCCAACTCGTTCAACAGGGTCGAGCCGGTGCGCCGGAGATCGTGAACCGTAAAGGTCTCCAGCGGCAGCCCTTCCTTCTTGGCTCGATCCACCACCGCCGTCGTGATCCGGTTGAACGTCGCCCGCGACATGGGCGCGTCGGCGTCGTAGCGCGACGGCAGGACGTATTTGGAATTGCCGGCGCAGGTCTTCAGAGCGATGAAGATGTCGAGCATCTGCTGAGACAGATAGACGTTGTGCGCTTTCGAGCGCTTCATCCGCTCCTTGGGAATCGACCAGACGGCGTTCTCGAAATCGACCTCATCCCAAACCGCGTCCTGCAATTCGCTCTTTCGTACCATCGACAGCAGGATCAGCTTTATCCCGAGCCGGATCGTCGGCAGCGTCGCCACATGCTCGATCTGGCTGAGCATGATGCGGATCTCCGCCGGAGACAGGGATCGGTCCTTCGGCACGAAGGTCGCGATCGACGCCGGGCCAACTTCGTCGGCCGGGTTAGCGACCTTCTCGCCATGCAGAATGGCGAAGGCGAAGACCAGCTTCACGATGTCCCTGACGTGGACCGCCGTTGCCGGGGCTCCACGCTCCTTCACCTTCGCACACAGCCCGCGCAGATCCTCCGGCAGGATCTCCGGAAGCAGCCGGTTGCGAAACGCCGGAAGAATGTCGCGCTCGAAGATTGATCGACGCATGGCGCGCGTGCTGTCCGCCATTCGCGCTTCCTGAAGCCAGCGCTCACCGAACTGGCCAAAGCTCTTCGCCTCCTGGAGGCGACGCTTCTCGCGCTGCTTTTCCTGCGCCGGCGAGCGGCCCTCCGAAATGGCGCGTCGAGCATCGACCACCTTCTCGCGCGCCCGAGCCAGGGAGAGCCCAGCGGGACCGTAGCGCCCCAGCGTCAACGTCTCCCGGCGGCCGTTCAGTCGGTAGTCCAGACGGAAGACGATCGCGCCCGAGGGCTGGACCACGACATACATACCGTCACGGTCCACGATCTTGTATAATTTCTCTTTTGGCTTCAGGGCCTTAATGGCGGCGTCGGTCAACATCCACACCCTCCAGATTGGTCAAAATATGCTGGAGAGCGCCCAATTATACCGTCAGGCCAAAAACGGCCCTTCTGATTGGTATTTTCCCTGCGTTTACATAGCATTACGCCAAAAAATATACCGTTAGAAGCTCTCTTAGCCCTGACGGTATATGCGATCTTCGACTGAGACAAGATGCGCCATACCGTCAGCCATACCGTCATTCCGGAGACTAACCCAGCGATAGATGTCGAAAGATTCAGAGATATTTATTTATATATTTCAGTCGCTTATATCTCATCGTGGCGTATTTTTGGATACGCCCGGATGGGCAAAAATCATTCCCACTCGATCGTGCCGGGCGGCTTGCTGGTGTAGTCGTAGACCACGCGGTTGATGCCCTTCACCTCGTTGACGATGCGCGTCGCCACGCGGCTGAGGAAGGCGGCATCAAACGGGTAGATGTCCGCCGTCATGCCGTCGGTGGAGGTCACCGCGCGCAGCCCGCAGACGCTGTCGTAGGTGCGGAAATCGCCCATGACGCCCACAGTCTTGACCGGCAGCAGCACCGCGAAGGCCTGCCAGATCGCGTCATAGAGGCCGGCGTTGCGGATTTCCTCGAGGTAGATCGCATCGGCCTTGCGCAGGATGTCGCAACGGTCGCGCGTCACTTCGCCGGGGATGCGGATGGCCAGGCCCGGGCCGGGGAAAGGATGGCGGCCCACGAAGATCTCGGGCAGGCCCAGTTCGCGGCCCAGCGCGCGGACTTCGTCCTTGAACAGCTCCCGCAAGGGTTCGACCAGCTGCATGTTCATGCGTTCGGGCAGGCCGCCCACGTTGTGGTGGCTCTTGATCGTCACCGAAGGACCGCCGGTGAAGCTGACGCTTTCGATCACGTCGGGATAGAGCGTGCCCTGCGCCAGGAAATCGGCGCCACCGACTTTCTTCGCCTCGGCCTCGAACACGTCGATGAAGGTCTTGCCGATGAACTTGCGCTTGGCCTCGGGGTCGGTCACGCCTTCGAGCCCCTTGAGGAACAGCGTGGAGGCATCCACGTGGACCAGCGGGATGTGATAGGCGTTGCGGAACAGGCTCACGACCTGTTCGGCCTCGCCCAGCCGCATCAGGCCGTGGTCGACGAACACGCAGGTAAGCTGATCGCCGATCGCCTCGTGGATCAGCACGGCGGCCACCGCCGAATCGACGCCGCCGGAAAGGCCGCAGATCACCCGGGCATCGCCCACCTGTTCGCGGATTTCGGCGATCTTGGTCTTGCGGAATTCCGCCATGGTCCAGTCGCCGGCGCAGCCGCAGACGTGGCGCACGAAATTGGCGATCAGCTTGCCGCCATCGGGCGTGTGGACCACTTCGGGGTGGAATTGCGTGCCGTAGTACTTCTTCTCGTCGTTGGCGATCACCGCGAAGGGCGCGCCGTCCGATACCGCGACGATGCGGAAACCAGGCGCGAACTGCGTCACCTTGTCGCCATGGCTCATCCACACCTGATGGCGCTCGCCCGTCTGCCACAGCCCGTCGAACAGCACGCAGGGTTCTGTCACGGTCAGGAAGGCGCGGCCGAATTCGCCGGAATCACCGGGCTCCACCGTGCCGCCGAGCTGGTGGCTCATGACCTGCTGGCCATAGCAGATGCCCAGGATCGGCAAGCCGCTGTCGAACAGCACCTGCGGCGCGCGGGGAGAGCCATCGGCGGGCACGCTGGCGGGCGATCCCGAAAGGATGATGCCCTTGGGCTTCATCCGCTGGAACGCGGCTTCGGCCTGCGTGAACGGCGCGATTTCGGAATAGACCCCGGCTTCGCGCACGCGCCGGGCGATCAGCTGCGTGACCTGGCTGCCGAAATCGACGATGAGGATGGATTCGGAAGGCTCGATGCTCATGGCAGGCCGATAAGGGGAGGGCCGGTTTCTGTCCAGCCGTCGCGTCCCTCAAAGCGATTGTTCGCGATTATTACAGTTGCGTTACATGCAATCATGGGTGCTTGCTTCGCACTTGCAGCATACGTCAATTGGCGTATTGCGCGCCTCGGTTCGAAAAAGCTCCAGCCCACCCTGCCGGCGCTTCCTCGAAACCGAGAGGATGTCTGCGAAGGTACACCATAACAGGAGGTATACCATGCGCAGCTTTGCGACTTACGCGCTGCCGATCATCCTTGCCGCTGGCCTCAGCGGAATGATGTTCACCGTCACGCTCGCCTGAGCCGACGGCACAGCCAATACAGCGCTACCGACAAAAGCGGCTGCCCCGGTGGGGCGGCCGTTTTGTTTGTGCGCGATTCGTTTGAGGGGCAAGCGCCGGCCTTTGCCGTCAATGCTTGACGGAACCGCCCGCACGCGGACACCAGCGGAGTGTGACCGTCACCCGCTTCGCCCCCAGCCCCAACGGCCCGCTCCACCTGGGGCATGCCTATGCCGCGATCGTCGCGCAGGATCGCGCGGCGCGGGATCAGGGCGCATTCCTGCTGCGCATCGAGGACATCGACGGCGCGCGCAGCCGGCCGGAACTGGCGGCAGCGTTCCGCGCCGACCTTGCCTGGCTGGGATTGAAGTGGCGCGACGTGCCGCCCCAGTCGCAACGCATCGCCACCTATGCCGCCGCGGCCGACACGCTGCGCGCGGCGGGGCTGCTCTATCCGTGCCGCTGCACGCGCGCCGAAATTGCCGCCATGGCGACAAGGCAGGGGCCGGACGGGCCGGTCTATCCCGGTACGTGCAGGCCGGGAACAGGCCGCGAGCATCCGGTCGCGCCCGGACCCGATGTGGCCTGGCGGCTCGACATGGAGCGCGCCGTGATCGTCGCTGGGGAACTCACCTGGCGCGACGAGCGGCGTGGCACGCAGCAGGCGCGGCCCGGCGCGTTCGGCGATGTGGTGCTGTGGCGCAAGGATGCGCCGGCAAGCTACCATCTTGCCGCGACGGTGGACGATGCGGCCGACGGGATCACCGTGGTCACGCGCGGGGCGGACCTGTTCGCGGCGACTCACGTCCACCGGCTGTTGCAGGCCTTGCTCGGTCTTCCCGTGCCGGTGTGGCATCACCACCCCGTGCTGGTGGAAGCGGACGGGCGCAAGCTGGCCAAGCGGCGGGGGGCGCCCTCGCTCACGGACCGCCGGCTTTCGGGGGAGGATGGCATCGCGCTGGCCGCCGATCTGCGCGCTGCCCTTTTTGACACTGGTATTTCACTCTCCGAATACGTAAACCAAGCGCCATGAAGTATGTCCTGATCCCGCTGCTGATCGTGCTGATGGCCATGGCGGTCATCTCGCTGGTGCGCGGCATCATCGCCTTCCTGAAGTCCACGCGCGAGGATCTGGAGCGCGGCGATCAGCAAGGCGCGACCGAAATGCAGCTCCTGCAGAACAAGATGATGTTCAACCGCATCAAGTATCAGGGGCTGGCGGTTCTGGTCGTGGTGATCCTGCTCGCCGCTTCGCGCTGATCCCGTCACGAAGCCGCCGGCACCGGATTTGCAGCGATGGTGAAACTCAACAAGATCTACACCCGCACGGGCGATGACGGCACCACCGGGCTGGTCGATGGGTCGCGCCGCGCCAAGCACGATCCGCGCATGATCGCGATCGGCGAAGTGGACGAGGCGAACAGCGCCATCGGCCTTGCCGCCGTGGCCGCGCCGGAGGCAACCGCGCGCGACCTGCATCGCATCCAGAACGACCTGTTCGATCTCGGCGCCGATCTGGCGACTCCGGGCGAGGATTTCAGCCCGTCCGAGATGGTGCTGCGCATCGTTCCGGCGCAGGTGGCGTGGCTGGAACAGGCGATCGACGTGCTGAACGAGAGCCTGCCGCCGCTGACCAGCTTCATCCTGCCCGGCGGAAGCGAAGCGGCGGCACGGGTCCATCTGGCGCGCGCGATCGCGCGGCGCGCGGAGCGGGCCGGGGTGGCGCTGGCGGCGGAAGAGCCGGTCAACCCGGCCGCGCTGGCCTATCTCAACCGCCTGTCGGACTATCTGTTCGTGCTGGCCCGCGCGCTCAACGCCGGCGCCGATCCGCTGTGGGTGCCGGGCGCGAACCGCCCCTAGGCACGGTATCCATGGGCGTTGCCATGCTGCGGGTGCGAAGCTAGGGACAGGACCCGTTACTGGCGCGGTCGAGGTTTGAAGCAAAATGGCCTGGTGCAAGGAGAGAGGGCGCAGGAATATGTCGATATTTCAAGCCGTCTCGACGCCGCAAAAGGCCATTTTGGTCAAATCCCTGCGGGACGTCCAAATGGCTTCCATCTCGAACCGAAAGGCGCTTGCAAAAGCAACCAGCCTTCGCGGCGCGCCTTTCGGCCCGATATGCTCGCCATTTGGACGCCTCGACCGCGCCAGTAGCGGGTCCTGTCCCTAGGGCGCATTCCATCGGCTATGGAGAAGGCAGCCATGCAGAAAGTCGCGGTGATCGGTGCGGGGCAGATGGGCTCCGGCATTACCCAGGTGGTCGCGCAGGCCGGCATTCCGGTGCTGTTGTCGGACGTGGACCTCGCGCTCGCCGAAAAGGCGAAGGACCGTATCGCCAAGGCGCTGGCCCGGCTGGTGGAAAAGGAAAAGATCACCGCCGCCGCCGCGGACGCCGCCGTCGCGCTGATCACGCCGGTGGCGGATTATGCCCCCATGGCCGATGCGGAACTGATCATCGAGGCCGCGACCGAGCGTGAGGAGATCAAGCGCCGCATTTTCGAAAGCGCCGGCAAAGTGCTCGCCGCGAACGCCATCATGGCGAGCAACACCAGCTCGATCCCGATCACGCGCATGGCCGCCGCGTCGCCTGATCCGGCGCGCTTCGTTGGTCTGCACTTCTTCAACCCGGTGCCGGTCATGCAGTTGATCGAGGTGATTCCGGGGCTGGCGACGTCCGCCGATACGGTGACGCGGATGCGCGCCTTCGCCGAAACGCTGGGCAAGCAGGTCGTGCAGTCGGAGGACGAGGCGGGCTTCGTCGTCAATCGCATCCTGGTGCCGATGTTGAACGAGGCGGCGTTCGTGCTGGGCGCGGGCACGGCTTCGGTCGCAGATATCGACAAGGGCTGCCGGCTGGGGCTGAATCACCCGATGGGGCCTTTGCAGCTGGCGGATTTCATCGGCCTCGATACCTGCCTGGAAATCTGCCGCGTGCTGTTCCATTCGACCGGCGATCCCAAGTACCGCCCCGCCCCGCTGCTGGTGAAATATGTCGAGGCCGGCTGGCTCGGCCGCAAGACCGGACGCGGATTTTACGACTATGCGGGCGCGGAACCCGTGCCGACTCGTTGACCCGCCATGCAGACGATCCTGCTGCTGTCGCTGTCCAACCTGTTCATGACGACGGCATGGTACTGGCACCTGCGCGGCGGCCCGCAAGTGGCCGAGGCGCGGCCGGTGGTGATGGTCATCGCGATTTCGTGGGGCCTGGCGCTGGTTGAATATTCGCTGGCCGTGCCGGCCAACCGCATCGGCTATGCCCATGGCTGGAGCGCGGGGCAGCTCAAGGTGGTGCAGGAGGCGATCGCGCTGGTGGTGTTCGGCCTGTTCATGGTGTTCGTGCTGGGCGAACCGCTGCACTGGCGCCATTTCGCCGCCTTCGCCTGCCTGATGGGGGCGGTGGGCTTCCTGTTCGTCGGGAAGTAGCCGTCAGGCGGCGCGCAGCCCGGTCAGCCCTTTGGCGCCCCGGTCCTGCGCGGAAAGGCCATCGAACACCGCATCGATGATCCGCGCGAGCTTTTCCTCGCTCAGCCGCTCCATCAGCATGATCATGGTGGGGATCGAGCAATAGGGCGCGACCATCTGGTTCACCAGGCTGATGGTTTCGTCCACGCCCAGTCCGGGGAAAAAGCCTTCGCCCATCGCCTCTCCGATGATCACGCCCAGATAGTGATCGGCCAGATCGACATAGCTGCGCACTTGCTCGAAGTGTTCCTCGCCGATCTCCACATACATGCGGAACGCGGTGGGATCGGCATCATACCCCTTGCGCATCGAGATGAAGCGCCGCGCGAAGAATTCGTACATCTTGCGTCGGGGCGGAAGATCGCTGGCAAGCACTTCTTCCATGATGGCGACCTTGGGGCGGAACCAGAATTCGGCCACCGCCTCCATCAGCGCGTCCTTGCCGTCGAAGTAGCGGCCCAGCACGGCGGGGGATATTCCGGCGCGCGCGGCCAGTTCGTGCATGGTCAGCCCCGATCCGCCGCGCTCCTCGATGATGGCGCGGGCAAGGGTGACAAGGCGTTCGCGCTGGTCGTCGGCGTTTCCTGAGGCACTGGCCATCGCTTTGGATTCCTCCCGGCGTGTCTTTATCCGATTCTAGGGACGCGCCCCACCGGTTTCAATTGCGCGCAAAAACGAATCGCTCCGCATTGCGGAATGCCTTCATCGCGTCATCGCGATCGGCTAAGGCGCTGCATCGTTTCAACAGAGACAATCAGGTTCGGGTCCCATGACGTATGTTCTGCGCGGTGCGGTCGCACTGACCGTTTCCGTATTGCTTTCCGCCTGTGCCGGTCCGATCGCTTCGACCGGTCCGGGCGCGGGCAGCCCCGCCGTGACCGAAGCCGGCCCGGTCGAAGTGGGCATCATCGCGTTCAACGATTTCCACGGCAGCCTCGAACCGCCGCGCCAGTCCGTGCTGGCGCCAGACGGCAAGGGCGGAACGATGCAGGTTCCCGCTGGCGGCGCGGCGTGGTTCGCCTCGGCTCTGGAATCGATCCGCTCTAAATATCCGAACCATCTGACGGTTTCGGCCGGCGACATGATCTCGGCCTCGCAACTAGCCTCCTCGCTCTATCTCGACGAGCCGACGATCGGCGTGATGAACCGCATCGGCGTCGATTTCAACGCGGTGGGCAACCACGAATTCGATCGCGGCACCCGCGAACTGCGGCGGATGCAGGACGGGGGCTGCGAGAAGTTCACGGCCAAGCAGCCCTGCCAGCTCGAACCATTCACCGGCGCCACATTCCGCTATCTCGCGGCAAGCACGAAGGATGCCAGCGGCAAGACGCTGTTTCCCGCCACGGGCATCAAGAGCTTCGGCGAAGGCAGCCGCAAGGTGACGATCGGCGTGATTGGCCTGACGTTGAAGGGCACGGTCGATCTGGTCAGCCCTGAAGGCATCAGGGGTTACACGTTCGCCGACGAGGCGGACACGATCAACGCGGCGGTTCCGCAGCTCAAGGCGCAGGGGGCGGACGCCATCGTCGTGCTGATCCACGAAGGCGGCAAGACCAAGGGCACGCCCGATCCCAATGGCTGCAATGATCTGGTGGGCGATATCAAGCCGATCCTCGACCGGCTGGACACCCGCGTCGACCTCGTCGTTTCCGGGCACACCCATTGGGAATACGTGTGCGATTACGGCAAGATCAACCCGGCCAAACCGATCCTGCTCACCAGCGCGGGCGTCTATGGCAAGGAAGTGACCGACATTACGCTGGAGATCGATCCGGTGCGGCACCAGGTCGTGTCGAAGAAGGCCCACAACGTCATCGTGCAGTCGATCCCCTATACCTCGGCCACCGGCTTGCGCGAAAATACCACGCTCTATCCGCAGTTCCAGCCGCAGGCCGACATTCTCGAATACGTGAAGCGCTACGTCGATGCGTCCAAGGCCTTCACCACGCGCCCGATCGGCAAGCTCTCCGGCCCGGCGACGCGCGGCGACGGCGCCGAAAGCGCGTTCGGTGGCACGCTGGGCAACCTGATCGCCGACGCCCAGCTCGCCGCCACGCGATCCGCCGGTGCGCAGATCGCCTTCATAAACCCGTTCGGCCTGCGCGCGCCGATCGTCCCGGCGGCCGATGGCACGGTCACGTTCGGCGATCTCTATCAGACGCAGCCGTTCGGCAACGAGGTGGTTACCGAGACGATGACCGGCGCGGAGATCAAGGCGACGCTGGAACAGGGCTTCGACACCAACGGGCCGGAGCAGGTGCTCTCGCCCTCGGCCGGGTTCAGCTTCCGCTTCGACCGCAGCCGGCCGATCGGCGATCGCATCGTGGCGATGACGTTCAACGGCAAGCCGCTGGACCTGAAGGCCCGCTATCGCGTCACCGTGAACGGCTTCCTGGCGTTGGGTGGCGACACCTTCTCGGGCTTCGTCGGCAAGCCCGATGCGGTGACCGGTCCCACGGACATGGAGGCGCTGGAGAGCTGGGTGAAAGCGGTGCCCTTGCGCACGGTCCCGGCGGAAGTCCGCGCGGCGCCGGTCGGGCGCTGACCGGCGGCGTCAGTCGTCCAGGTTGCCGAAATCGGTCAGCCCCTTTGCGGGGTGGCGCGGCGTGACGCTGCGGTAGAAGGCCGCCACCTTCTCCATGTCGGCGCGGTAATCGCCGGTGGGCCAGATCTCCGGACCCAGCCCGCCGGTCTTGGTGCCATAGTCCATCAGGCCGCACACCAGCGGAACACCCGCGCCCAGCGCGATGTGATAGAAGCCCGTGCGCCATTGCCGCACCGCGCCGCGCGTGCCTTCGGGGGCGATCGTCAGCATGAATTCGTCGCGTGCGGCGAATTCGTCGATCATCGCCTGGACCATGTTGTTGCGGGATGACCGGTCGATGGCCACGCCGCCCATGTCGCGCATGAAGCCGCCCAGCGGCCAGCGGAACAGGCTGCGTTTGCCCATGAAATGCGCCCGAATGCCCAGGGCGTCGACCAGGCCCAGGAAATAGACGAAATCCCAGTTAGACGTGTGCGGCGCCGCGATGATCACGCAACGCCGGCTGGCGGGCGGAGTGCCCACGGCCTTCCAGCCCTGGCGGCGATAGAACCACAGCAGCACGCGCCGCACGATCCGTGAAAGGCGGCCCGGCCGCCGGTCCCGCACCCTGTTGTCTGGCATGTCCTCTCCCCCGATGCGGTTTTCTATCGCGGGAAAGGGGGCGTGTCGAAGAAAGATGCGGTCGACGCGCAGGGACGGTCCGCTGCTTGACGATAATGAGCATGGCTATTATCGGCATGGCGTGCAAAATAACATTGCCTTCCTCTCCACCGATGTCGGGCGTCTCTTCCGCAAGCGTTTCGACGTTGTCAGCCGTGATCTGGGCGTAACGGGGCCGCAATGGCGCGTGCTCGCCGCGCTGAAGCGCACGCCCGGAATCAACCAGGGCGCCCTGGCGCAGTGGCTGGAGGTGGAGGCGATCACGGCCGGACGGATGATCGACCGGCTGGAAAAGGCGGGGCTGGTGGAGCGCCGGCCCGATCCGGCAGACCGCCGCGCCTGGCGCTTGTTCCTGACCGATGCAGCCGCGCCGTTGCTCGATGACCTGGCCCTGTTCGCGCAAGGCGTGTTCGCCGAAGCGCTGACGGGCTTTTCGCAGGATGAACAGGACATGCTGGTGCGCTTGCTCGAACGTGTTCGGGCCAACCTCGCGGAGGATAGCGCCCCGGCTGCAAGGGTGAGCCATGGCTGAAGCCGATCCCTTTCCGGGCAAGCCCGGCGAAAGCGACGTAGAATCGCGGCAGGAAGCAATGGCTTCCGCCGCCCGCCATACCGCGCGGACCCGGCTCAAGCGGGTGCGGATCGTGCTGTTGACCGTGGTGCCGGCGCTGATCGTCGCCGGTGGCCTGTGGTACTGGTTCGGCAACGCCGGTTCGGTCGAAACCGACAATGCCTACGTCAAGCAGGACGTCGTTTCGATCGCCGGGGAGGTGACCGGCCTCATCACCTCGGTCCGGGTCCGCGACAACCAGGACGTGAAGGCGGGCGATGTCCTTTTCACCATCGATACCTCGCCCTACGAGGTCGCGATCCGGCAGGCCGATGCGCAGATCGCCACGGCACAGGCGCACGTTACCGCGCTGCAGGCGGACGTTGGCGCCAACGCCGCCGATCTGGGCGCGGCGCGCGATGACCTTGCGCTGGCGCAGGCGAACTACAATCGCGCCAAGGCGCTGATGGACCGGGGCTTCAACACGCGCGCCAACATGGACGCGGCCGAACACGCCGTCGCCACCGCGCGCGACCGGCTGGTCGCGATCGAGGCCGAAGTGGCCAAGGCGCGCGCGCAGCTGGCAGATGGCGCGCAGGTGCCGGGCGTGAACCCGGCGATCGCCGCCGCCCAGGCATCGCACGCCAAGGCCGCGCTCGATCTGCGGCGCACGGTGGTCCGCGCGCCCGCCGATGGCCGGATCACGCAGGTTTCGCGCTTGCAGATCGGGCAGATGGTGTTCCCCGGCGTGCCGATGCTCAGCCTGGTGCGGGCCGACGGCGCGCGGGTGGAAGCGAATTTCAAGGAAACCGACCTCGACCGCATGCGGCCGGGGCAGCCGGCGGAAATCCGGCTGGATGCCTATCCCAAGCTGCGGCTGAAGGGCCATGTCGACAGCATCGGCGCGGGCACCGGGTCGGAGTTCTCGGTCCTGCCCGCGCAGAACGCCACCGGCAACTGGGTCAAGGTGATCCAGCGCGTGCCGGTGCGCATCGCCATCGATGAAAGATCGCCCCGGCCGCTCATCGCCGGATTGAGCGCGGTGGTGTCGGTCAACGTCGGCAAACGCTGATGGCAGCGGCGGCGCCGTCCGGACCCCGGCGAGAGGAGCTGCCGCCGCTGGTAGTCAAGCATCGCGGGCCGCTGCTGTTCGCGGTCATGGCCGCGATGGTCATGCAGATGCTCGACACCACGATCGCCAACGTCGCGCTGCCGCACATGCAGGCCTCGCTTTCGGCGACGCAGGAAACGATCAGCTGGGTACTGACCAGCTACGTGCTGGCCTCCGCCGTCACGCTGCCGCTGGCCGGATGGCTGGTCGACACGATCGGCATCCGCCGGGTGTTCATTTCCTCGGTGGTGATGTTCACGGCGGCTTCGATACTGTGCGGGCTGGCGCAGAGCCTGGAACAGATCGTGTTCTTCCGGGTGTTGCAAGGGCTGGGCGGTGCGTTCCTGTCGCCGCTGGCGCAAACGATCATGCTCGATACCAGCACGCCGGCGGAACGGCCGCGCATGATGGGCATCTTCACGCAAGGCGTGATGCTGGGGCCGATCGCCGGTCCGGTGCTGGGTGGCTACATCACCGAGAACGTGAGCTGGCGCTGGGTGTTCTTCATCAACGTGCCGATCGGCATCTGCGCGGTGATCGCGCTGCTGGCTCTGCTGCCGCAGACGCCGCGCCGGGAGCGGCGTTTCGACGTGTTCGGCTGGGTCCTGATCGCGCTGGCGGTCTCGACGCTGCAACTGATGCTGGATCGCGGCGCGCAGAAGGACTGGTTCGGATCGGGCGAGATCGTGGCCTATGCCGTGATCGCTGCGGTGGCCTTCTGGATGGCGATCGTCCATCTGGTGACAGCGGACCATCCGCTGTTCCCGACCGCGCTGTTCCGCGATGGCAACTACGTCGCCAGTCTGGGGCTCTACTTCCTGGTCGGCATGGTGATGATGGCGGTGCTGGCGCTGCTGCCCGGGCTGTTGCAGGGGATATACGGTTTTCCCGCGATCGACGCGGGCTGGCTGCTGGCACCGCGCGGCCTGGGCATGCTGCTGTCGATCACCCTGTTCGGCCGGTTCATCAACCGGTTCGATCCGCGCATTTCGCTGGCCATCGGGCTGTTTCTGGCGGGCTGGTCGCTGTGGCTGATGGCGGGCTGGACGCCGAACATGCCGATGCGGCCGATCTTCCTGACGGGGATGTTGCAGGGGCTGGGCCTCAGCTTCACGTTCATTCCGATGAACCTGATCGCTTTCGCCACGCTGCCGCCGCAGTTGCGCGCGGATGCCGCGGGGATGACCAACCTGTTCCGCAACATCGGATCGTCGATCGGGATCGCGGTCTGCACGGTGCTGCTGGCGCGCAACATCCAGATCAACCACGCGGAGCTGGGCGCGCGGCTGACCGCGATGAGCGTGCCGTTCGACATCAACCGCCTGGATACGTTCGGGCCGGTCGGCGATGCCGCGTTGGGCGTGGCCGACGGGCTGGTCAACCAGCAGGCGGCGATGATCAGCTATCTCAACGATTTCCTGATGATGGCCATCGCGTGCTGGGCGGCGATCCCGGTCCTGTTCTTCCTGCGCGCGGGCAAGCCGGCCCCCGGCGCGCCGCCGCCCGACGCCGACATGGGGCATTGAGCCACGGCGTTACGCGCCGGACCGTTCGTCGGCATCGGGCCAGCGCGTCAACCGGGGCGTGCTCCGTCGCACGAACAACAGCGGCAGCTTGACCAGCATCAGCGACTTGTGGATCGCATAGTCCGTCCAGCGCTCGCGCCAGCGCGTGGCCGTGCCGCCATGGCGCGCCAGCCAGTCGCGATAGGGTATCCAGTGGTCCGGTTCGTCCTTTTCGACCACGCGAAAGATCCGCGTCATTGCGCGGTCGGAAAGGACCTGGCGGTTGCGCAGCAGCACCTCCACCTGGCGCATCCCGCGCTGTTCGGTCAGCATGATCACCCGGCAGAGCTGCGCGAAGGCGCGCCGGTCGGCCGCAATCATGGCGGTGTCGAGCGCGTCGATCGGGCAGCCGAACACGCGTTCGATGAACCGGTCGATGTGGCCGCACGACCGACCGACCGCCAGCGGCATGCGGCCCTGCAAATCGAACCAGCGCCGGAACATGACATAGTGTTTGCGTTCGTCCGCGCGGTGTTTCTCTATCGCGTCAATGAAGGCCGGATCGTCCGGGCATTGCACGCGCACCGCTTCCAGCACCCGGTCGAGCGCGGTGTAGCCGCGATGTTCGTTGTAGAGGTAGATCGAGGCCAGCACGTCCAGGAAGCGCGCACGAAAGGCGTGGGTGATGGCGTGGATCATGCAGACCAATGTCGCACGGAGCAGCCGGTTCCACCAGTTGCCGATAGGACAGATTGTCCCAGGGGCTTACGCCGCTCTTGAAGGGCTCTATATGCGATGTGGCCGAAGCATGGTCCAACCGTGCCGACCGCGCGACGCGGATGTCGCGCCGAACAAGATAAACAATAAGATAAACGAGGCAGGAAGCACGGACGATGGCCGAAAACGACAAGTTTCGCTGGATTCTCAAATCCGGCTGGGAAGGGCGTTGCCCCCGCTGCGGCAAGGGGCACATGTTCAAGGGCTGGCTGAAGCTGGCGGACCGCTGCGAAAGCTGCGGGCTGGATTACAGCTTCGCCAACACGGACGATGGCCCGGCCTTCTTCGCGTTGTGCATCACCGCGTTTCCGTTGACGTTCCTGGTCGTGTGGGTGCAGGTCGCCTACGATCCGCCGTGGTGGGTCCACGTGCTGACCTCGGTGCCGGTCCTCGCCATCGGCTGCCTTGCCACGCTGCGCCCGTTCAAGGGCTGGCTGGCCGCCTCCCAATACGTGAACAAGGCGGTGGAAGCGGGCACCGAGGGCCTGTGGGCAAAGCTCAACGCGCGCGAGCGCGAGGAACGCGGCGAATAGGCCTCAGGCCTTGCGGTAGTCGGCGATGATCTCGCCGGCGGCAGCGAGCTCCGCTTCATGGCCCGCCTCGCGCCAGGTTTCGGCCAGCGCCTGCTGTTCCCAGTCCCGCATGGCGGGATGCGCCAGCACCTGATCGACCCAGGCCTGCCCTCGGCCGACGTCAAGGCCATAGGTCCGCACGCGGAAGGCGACCGGCGCGAAGAAGGCGTCCGCCGCACTGAAAGCCTCGCCCGCCAGCCACGGACCGCCGAAGCGGTCGAGGCCCTGCGTGAAGATCTCGGCCACCCGCGCTACGTCGCGCAGCAGCGCCGCCGACATCGGGCGCGGCTTTACCCGCACGCCCACGTTCATCGTGCAATCGTTGCGCAGCGCGCTGAAGCCGCCGTGCATTTCCGCGACGATGCCCTGGGCAAAGGCGCGCGCCGCCTCATCCGCCGGCCACACGCCGGGGTGGCGGTCCGCCAGGTACAGCGCGATGCCCAGCGAATCCCACACAGTGCGTTCGCCGTCGATCAATACCGGCACCTGGCCCGTTGGCGAAAAGGCCCGGAACTCGTCGTAATTGCTGGGTTTGGTGAAGGGCTCGAACCGTTCCGCGAAGGGAATGCCGAGCGCCTTCATCAATAGCCAGGGCCGCAGCGACCAGCTGGAATAGTTCCGGTTAGCGGTGATCAGCGTGTAGGACATGCGAACCTCAGGCGGGCTTGGCCAGTTCCGCCTCGATCACCGCTGTCAGGGCCGGATCGTCGGGCGTCACCGCCGGGGCAAAGCGGGCAACCACGCTGCCGTCGCGCGCGATCACGAACTTCTCGAAGTTCCACAGCACTTCCGGGTCCTCGGTAGGCGTCATGCCATAGCCCTTCAGCCGTTCGCGGAATTCGGCGGCCGGGCCGGTCTTGGCGGGTTGCGCCTGCGTCAGCGCGGCATAGAGCGGCTGCTTGCCCGGTCCCGTCACGTCCGCCTTGGCAAAAAGCGGGAAGGTCACGCCATAGTTCAGCGAACAGAACGCGGCGATTTCCTCGTGCGTGCCGGGCTCCTGCGCGCCGAAATCGTTGGCCGGAAATCCCAGCACCTCGAAACCCGCATCCCGGCGGGCCTCGTAGAGCGTCTCCAGCGCCTCGTACTGCGGGGTCAGCCCGCACTTCGACGCCACGTTCACCACCAGCAGGACGTTGCCGGCATGGTTGGCCAGGGTATCGGGCTGGCCGTCGATGCGGGTCAGCGGGATCGCGGCGAGTTCGGCGCTCATGGTATTCGTCCCCTACTCGATATAGTGCGCCGTCGTCTTGGCACGAACGTCGTCCGCCGTCACGCCGGGCGCAAGCTCGATCAGGCGGAACGGCGACGCGTGGTCCGGGCGCTGGAACACGGCCAGGTCGGTCACGACCATGTCCACCACGTTGCGGCCGGTCAGCGGCAGCGTGCAGGCCGGGATGAACTTGGGGCTGCCGTCCTTGGCGCAATGTTCCATGACGACGATGATCTTCTTCACGCCGGCGACGAGATCCATCGCGCCGCCCATGCCCTTGATCATCTTGCCGGGCACCATCCAGTTGGCGATATCGCCGTTTTCGGCCACTTCCATCGCGCCCAGCACGGTCAGGTCGATATGCCCGCCCCGGATCATGGCGAAGCTTTGCGCGCTGTCGAAATAGGCGGACTGCGGCAGTTCGCTGATCGTCTGCTTGCCGGCGTTGATCAGGTCGGCGTCCACTTCGTCCTCATAGGGGAAGGGGCCGATGCCCAGCATCCCGTTCTCGGACTGGAGCGTCACTTCCATGCCGGCGGGAATGTGGTTCGCCACCAGCGTCGGGATGCCGATGCCCAGGTTCACGTAGAACCCGTCCTGCAGTTCCTTGGCCGCGCGGGCGGCCATTTCGTCGCGGGTCCAAGCCATTACGCGGTCTCCCTTGCACGCACGGTGCGGAATTCGATCTTCTTGTCGTAGGGCGCGCCCACGATCATGCGCTGGACGTAAACGCCCGGCAGGTGGATCGCGTCGGGATCGAGGCTGCCGGTGGGCACCACTTCCTCCACTTCCACCACGCAGACCTTGCCGGCCGTGGCGGCGGGCACGTTGAAATTGCGCGCGGTCTTGCGGAACACCACGTTGCCGCTCTCGTCGGCCTTCCACGCCTTCACCAGCGCCAGATCGGCGAAGATGCCCTGTTCGAGGATATATTCCTCGCCGTTGAAGACTTTCACTTCCTTGCCTTCGGCCACCAGCGTGCCGACGCCGGTCTTGGTGTAGAAGCCCGGAATGCCCGCGCCGCCGGCGCGCATCCGCTCGGCCAGCGTGCCCTGCGGGCAGAATTCCACTTCCAGCTCGCCCGAAAGGTACTGGCGTTCGAATTCCTTGTTCTCGCCCACGTAGGACGAGATCATCTTCTTCACCTGCCGCGTGCGCAGCAGCTTGCCGATGCCTTCGTTGTCGATGCCGGCGTTGTTGCTGGCGAAGGTCAGGTCCTTCACGCCCGAATCGCGCACCGCGTCGAGCAGGCGTTCGGGCACGCCGCACAGGCCGAAGCCGCCGCAGGTGATGAGCAGGCCGTCGCGCAGCAGGCCGTCGAGCGCCGCTGCCGCATCGGGATAGAGCTTCTTGGACATCCGGGTCTCTCCCTTTTCCGCGCGCGATCCTAACGGCAAAGATCAATTGTAAATAGCGATACTTTTTTATGTTTTATGATAAACAATGGCTATGAAACGCATCGCCATCTACCATCTGGAAACCCTGTTGTGGATCGCGCGGCTGGGCACGTTCCGCGCGGCGGCGGAGCGGCTCAACACCACGCAGCCGGCGATCAGCGCGCGGGTGCGCGAGCTGGAGGATCAGCTCGGCATCGCAATCTTCCAGCGCGAAGGCCGGCGCATGGTGCTGACCGCGCGCGGGCGCGAACTGGTGCGCGATTGCGAGCCGCTGTGGGCGGGCTTCGAACGCGCGTTGCTTAAGGCCAGCGACTTCGCCGGGGCCAGCGGCGTGGTGCGGATCGGCGCGGGGGAGATCGCGGCGGCCAGCTGTCTGCCCGGCTTCGTTCAGCAGATCGAGCGCGACCTGCCCGGCGTGACGCTGGAGATCGAGATCGACCTGACCGCGCGGATGCTGCAGCAGGTGCTGGCCGGCACCACCGACATTGCCTTCCTGGCCGGGCCGGTGGAAAATCCCGGCATCCGGACCTGCGGGATCGGGTCGGTCGGGCTGGTCTGGCTGGCGAGTCCGGGGACGGTCGCCCAGGGCGGGTTCGCGCGGCCCTTGCCGGTATGGTCGGTGCCCGCGCATTCGCCGCTCCACGCGGTGACCATGGCCACGCTGGCGGAACAGCGCGTGCAGGCTTCTTCGATCAACACCTGCAACAACGTGCGGATGCTTATGGAGATCGTGGCGGGCGGCGGCGGCGCGGCGGTGCTGCCGGAAACGATGGTGCGCGCCGAAATGGCGGCGGGAACGCTGGTGGAAGTGCTGCCGCGCCCGCACCGGACGATCCGCTTCGAGGCGGCGATCCGCGCGACCGAACAGGACCCGGTGATCCTGGAACTCTATCGCCGCGCGGGCGCCCTGAGGATCGAAGGCTGAGCCTTATCAGCCCAGGTCCAGCCCCAGCGCGGTGGAGAGGTCCGCCAGCGCCTGCGCCTCGCCCGTCACCTTGATCGCGTGCATTCCCAGCGCGGCGGCGGGTTTGCAGTTTATGCCCAGGTCATCGAGGTAGATGCAGTCCGCCGGTTCCAGGCCCAGCTTTTCGCACATCATCCGGTATATGCGCGGATCGGGCTTGCGCACGCCGGCCTTGCTGCTTTCGATCACATGTTCGAACCGGGCGAAGATCCGTTCCAGCTCGTCGTTGCCGTCGGCGCTGCGCGCCATGCCGGCGCCGTGGCCGGCCGGCACGTTGTTGGTGATGCAGGCCAGGCGATAGCCGGCCGCCTTGATGCGATCGAGCGCGGCGACCATTGCCGGGCGGACCGCGCCCGCCAGCACCGCCAGCACCGCGCTGCCTTCCAGATCATGCCCCAGCGCACGCGCTTCGGCGGCAAACAGCGCGTCAAAGCGGGCCGCATCGATCTCCGAGCGCTCGAACAGCGCCCAGGCGTTGCTGTCGGGATTGGTCGCGTTGATTTTGCGGACCAGGTTCGCCGGCAACCCGCGTTCGGTCTCCAGCCTGTTGAACGCCTCGAAAGGGGAGGACGTGATGACGCCGCCAAAATCGAAGATAACCGCGCGAAACGCCATGCCTGCTCCCTCATGTACCCTGTCCCGGGCCCCTGCTCGGGGTTTGCGGCGGGACCATGGACGCGCACACGCCGCACGGCAAGCGGCGCCGCATCGATCCGATTTGACTTGGATCATGGCGCGGGCGGGCCGATGCTGCGAGTCACAAGGCAACACTGAAGGAGGATCCCTATGCGCTCCATTCTTTGCCCCGTCGATTCGTCGTCCACGCTGGACGACCGGGTCGAAACAGCGCTGGCCCTGGCCCGTGTGGTGAACGGGCACGTCACGTTCCAGATCGCCACGCCGTTTGCCCAGATGGCCGTGTGGGAACCGTTCGGCGGTGCGACCCTTTCCGCCGCCGCCATCGCCGAGGTGCGGGAGGCGGATGAAAGGCGCGCGGCCGATCTCGAGGCGCGCCTCGCGCCGCAGGACGTGCCTTTCGACGTGGAAATCGTCGACAATGGCCGCGTGGAAGGCGTCGCCGCGGCATCGCGCTTTACCGATGTCATAGTGGCCAGTCTGGACGAGCCGGCGCTTGAAGAAATCGCCGTCGGCGTGCGCAGCCCGGTTCTGGCCCTGCCCAAGGGCGTGCCGATGCTCGTGTTCGATGGTCCGGCTGTCGTGGCATGGGATGGCGGCCATGAGGCGGCGAACGCGCTGCGTGCGTCGTTGCCGCTGCTGCGGCTGGCCAGCCAGGTCCACATCGTTACCGTGCGGGAGAAATCGGAGGATTTCCCCGCCGCCGATGCGGCGCGCTACCTTTCGCGGCATGGCGTGACCGCCGAGGTTCACGCGGTGGAGCCCAAGGGGACGATCGCGGCCACGATCGAGGAGACGGCGCGCAATCTGGGCGCCGGACTCATCGTGATGGGGGTGTTCGGGCACAGCCGGTTGCGCGAACTGTTGCTGGGCGGGGTTTCGCGCGCCCTGCTCGACCGGTCGCTGATTCCATTGCTTCTGGCGCATTGATCGCCGGCCGACTGGCGCGCCCGAGGCATTGCGGCTAGGTTTCCGGCCTTTCTGCAAGTGGTCGGGAAACCATGATCGTGTCCGTGCGGCGCATCTTCAGGGCATTGGTGCTGACGGGGCTGGCCGGCGCGCTGGTTACGGGTTGCCGGAATGCCGCGCCAGAGCCCGAAGACGATACCGGCCAGGGCGGTGCAACCGATGCGGCCATCGCCATCGTGGCATCGCCCTCTGTCGCGGTCGAGTCACCCCGTTCCGGTCCGGGCCATGCCGGGACTGTTGCGGCCGATACGCTGGCCTTGCCCGCCCGGCTGCGCGCCACCGGCACCGAACCGTTCTGGGGGGCGGACATCGACGGCACGGCCCTGACGTATTCCACGCCGGATTTCCCGGCCGGCGCGAAAATCACCGTAACCCGGCGCGCCGGGCCTGATTTCGTCGAATTTGCCGGCACGCTCGACGGCAAGCCGCTGACCCTGCGCATCGCCGCCGGGCCATGCAGCGATGGCATGTCCGATCGCGTGTACCCTTATGCGGTGACGCGCGAGATCGGGCCGGACATCGAGCGGGGTTGCGCGCGCGGGCGCTGACCGGTTGCGGTTGCACTGCAGCATCGTGGCGGGCGGTGGTCTTCGTGCTCCCGAAATGACACGCGTTTGCTACGCATAGTTACGGAGAGCGTTCAGGAAAGCAGATAGAAAACAGTTGTATTGCAGTTTTTGCAATTGTAGTTGACTGTTTCGCACTTGCACAAATTTTGTTTGCTAGGCATACAGAAACTGCCTTTCAGGCATCCTCTCCCAAAACTTTTCAGCCCGGTCGGCAACGGTCGGGCTTTTTCTTGTCCTCGTGACACGCCCCGCGGTGGCGCTTTGGGCGTGCGCCGGCTTTCGGTTGCTTTTCCTGCAACCGTTTCTTCCGTTCGACGTTTGAAAAAGCATCGCCCGGTTCCTAGCTCTGGATCAGGCAATGTTTCGGACGGAAAGGGGCCATGGCGGATATAGCGACACGCGAGGACACCAGGGTCGTGCGGCTTCAGGTCGCCGGAGCCCGGCAGGAGGAAAGCGGCCACGGCATCGCGCGGATCAGCCGCGCGGTCATGGGCCAGCTCGGCGTGACCGAAGGCGACGTCATCGAGATCACCGGCAAGCGCAGCACGGCCGCGCGGGCGATACTGCCGTATCCCGAAGACGAGGGGCTGGAAGTGATCCGGCTTGACGGGCTGCAGCGTGCCAATGCCGATGTTGGTTCGGGCGAACACGTCGAAGTGCGCAAGATCGAAACGCGTCCGGCGCAGCGCGTGGTCTTTGCCCCGGCGCAGCGCGATCTGCGGCTGCAGGGGCCGGCCATCGCGCTCAAGCGCAATTTCGCCGGTCGGCCGCTGGTGACCGGGGATCTCGTCGCCACGGCGGGGCAGCAGCAGGTCAACCGGGGCGACATGCCGCCGCAGCTGCGCCAGATGCTCAACGCGCCGGCCTTCGCGCTCACGCAGATCCGCCTCACCGTGGTGTCGACCGTGCCCAAGGGCGTGGTCCACATCGACGAGAACACCGAAGTCGAACTGCGCGCCGAATACGAGGAACCGCGCAGCAGCCGCGCCGACGTGAACTACGATGACGTGGGCGGCATGGGCGATACCATCCGCCAGCTGCGCGAGATGGTGGAACTGCCGCTGCGCTATCCCGAACTGTTCACGCGGCTGGGCGTCGATCCGCCGAAGGGCGTGCTGCTGCATGGCCCGCCGGGCACCGGCAAGACCCGGCTTGCACGCGCCGTCGCCAACGAAAGCGACGCCAGCTTCTTCACCATCAACGGCCCGGAAATCATGGGCTCGGCCTATGGCGAGAGCGAGAAGCACCTGCGCGAGGTGTTCGAGGAGGCGACCCAGAACGCGCCCTCGATCATCTTCATCGACGAGATCGATTCGATCGCGCCCAAGCGTAGCGAAGTGCATGGCGAGGCGGAGAAGCGGCTGGTCGCGCAGCTGCTGACGCTGATGGACGGGCTGCAGGCGCGGTCCAACCTCGTCGTCATCGCCGCGACCAACCGGCCCGACGCGATCGACGAGGCGCTGCGCCGGCCCGGCCGGTTCGACCGCGAAATCGTGGTCGGCGTGCCCGACGAGAGCGGCCGGCGCGAGATCCTGGGCATCCACACCCGCGGCATGCCGCTGGCGGAGGATGTCGATCTGCGCGAACTGGCGCGGACTACGCACGGCTTTGTCGGCGCCGATCTTGCCGCGCTGGCGCGCGAGGCGGCGATCGAGGCGGTGCGCCGGATCATGCCCCGGCTCGATTTCGACCAGCAGACGATCCCGCCCGAAGTGCTCGACGCGCTGCGCGTGGAGCGCGACGATTTCGTCCAGGCGCTCAAGCGCGTGCAGCCGAGCGCGATGCGCGAGGTCATGGTGCAGGCGCCCACGATCGGCTGGAGCGACATCGGTGGGCTCGACGAGGCGCAGGACAAGCTGCGCGAAGGCGTGGAACTGCCGCTGAAGACGCCCGAAGCGTTCCACCGCCTGGGCATCCGGCCGGCCAAGGGCTTCCTGCTCTATGGCCCGCCGGGCACCGGCAAGACGCTGCTGGCCAAGGCGGTGGCCAAGGAGGCGGAGGCGAACTTCATCGCCATCAAGTCCTCCGACCTGCTCAGCAAGTGGTACGGCGAAAGCGAACAGCAGATCGCCAAGCTGTTTGCCCGCGCGCGGCAGGTGGCGCCCTGCGTGGTGTTCATCGACGAGATCGACAGCCTGGTTCCCGCGCGCGGGACCGGGGTGGGTGAACCGCAGGTGACGGCGCGCGTGGTCAACACGATCCTGGCGGAGATGGACGGGCTGGAGGAATTGCAGTCGGTGGTGCTGATCGGCGCCACCAACCGGCCCAACCTGGTCGATCCGGCGTTGCTGCGCCCCGGCCGTTTCGACGAGCTGGTCTATGTCGGCACGCCCAGCGCCGAGGGGCGGGCGCGCATCCTGCGCATCCACACCAAGGCGATGCCGCTGGCCGGCGATGTCGATCTCGATCGCATCGCGGCGGAGACCGAGCGCTTCACCGGCGCCGATCTGGAAGACGTGGTGCGCCGCGCCGGCCTGAACGCCATTCGTCGCGCGGGCGGCGGGGTGGAAACGGTCAACGCCGCCGATTTCGCCGATGCGCTCGAACATTCGCGCGCCACGGTGACGCCGGAAATGGAGGAAGACTACGCCCGGATGAAAGGCGAACTGAAGAAGCGCGCGATGGAACCCGGGCCGCTGGGCTTCATCACGCCCGGCATGGTGCAGTCCACGCGCGAGGCCAAGCACCGGTAACCGGAAGGACGGCTTCCCCGGGTTGGGGAAGCCGTTCCTGTCAGCCCACCCTGGGGAAGTCGATCTCGATCACGATGCCGGCCGCCTCGAAGCGGCGTTCGATGGTGCCACCGAGCTGGCGGGCCGAGCTGCGCATCAGCATCGATCCAAAGCCTTCGCGTTCCGGCTTGCCGCCTTCGGGCGGCGGCGGGGCGTTCTCGCTTTCTTCGCGCCAGACCAGCCGCACGCGGCCGTCCACATCCTGCCAGCGAACTTCCAGCAGCCCCCCGGCGCGAGCCCATGCGCCGTACTTGACCGCATTGGTCACCATTTCGTGCAGCACCAGGCCCAGCGGCATGGCATGCCGCCCGTCGATGGCCAGGGCCGGACCATCGAGCACGCAGCGTTCGCCAGAGGAACGGTAGGGCGCGATCGTCTTGCCGATCAGGTCGGCCAGGTCGACCCGCGAATCGGCCTCCGCGCCGTCGCCACCCTGTGTCACGTCGTGCGCGGTGACGAGGGCATGGATGCGCTTGCTGATCCGGTCCACCGCGGGCGCGGCAGCGGTATCGCCCCGCGCCGACATCTTCACCACCGCCAGAATCACCGCGAACAGGTTCTTGACGCGATGGTTCAGTTCCTTGGCGAGCAGGTCGGCACGGTCACGCGCCTCCGCGATCGCTTCGGCATTGGCGGCGGCGGCCTCGGCGCGGCTCATGCGCACCGTCTGCCACAGACCCAGCGCCAGCGCGCAGACGATCACCGCGAACAGCAGCGACAGCAGCGGCACGATCCGCGCTTCGGTGCGCGCGGCGCGGTGGCTGGCGTCCGCCAGCCTCGCGCGCTCCACCGTCTCCAGGCGTCCGACCGCCTCGCGCAGCCCGTCCATGGCGAGTTGCCCTTCGTCGCTGAGAATGCGGGCATGCGCCGCGGCGATCTCGCCTCGGGCCACCAGCGTCACCGTCGCGCCCATTTCGGCCCACTTCGCGTCGCCCAGCCGCTCGATCTCGTCGACCAGTTCCGTCTGTTGTTGCGTGGCCTCTGCCCCAAGGCTGGACCGCACCCGCGCGATCTCCGTCTCGTAGGCCTTCTGTCCGCGCCAGTAGGGGGCGAGATAGCGCTTGTCATAGGTGATGAAATAGCCGCGCTGGGCCGTTTCTCCGTTGAGCGTGGCACCCACGACGCCATTGAGGGCGACCAGAACGGTCGACGTGCGCGCGGCCTGGCTGCGCTGGATCCGTTCCGCCTCTACCGTCGCGAAGATCAGGACGAAAGCGCCCAGAAGCGCCAGTGCGACCACGCCGAACAAGGCGAAGACCGACGTGCGCGGCGCATTGCGGCGCCATCTGCCGCCGCCCGGCGGGGAGGTGATGCCGATCGGGGCGGTTTGGGGATTTGGCGCTGAACCCATGGACAGGGCCTAACGGAACGCGGATGGCGCTACAATAGCGGCCATGCGGCTGATGGGGCGGGCCATGGATGGCGCCGTCAGCGGCCATGATGCGCGGGAATGCTTGACGCGCGGGCCATGCTTGCGTATCGGCCGCCCTCTGATTCCGGCCCGTCGCTTGCGGCGGCGGTGTCCTTTTGCAGATTCGAGCGAGAAGAGTTTAGCGATGAAGCGCACTTTCCAGCCCAGCCGCCTCGTGCGTGCCCGCCGTCACGGTTTCCGCGCCCGCACCGCCACTGTCGGTGGTCGCAAGGTGCTGCGCGCGCGCCGCGCCCGCGGCCGCAAGAACCTTTCGGCCTGATCGCCGACCGGACTTGCGCGGACGGCATCCGGGCTGACGTGCCCGGTCCGCCTGTTCCGCGCAAGCAGCCCGCCACGCTGGCGAAGCGTGCGGATTTCCTGGCAGCCAATCGCGGAATCCGGGTCGCAAGGCCCGGATTCGTGCTGTTGGTGAACCCCGTTTCGCACCCCGAAGGGGCGATGCGGTTCGGCGTTACGGTCACCAAGAAGATCGGCAACGCGGTGGTCCGCAACCGCATGAAGCGCCGGTTCCGTGAACTGCTGCGCGACGCGCTCCCGGCCATTGGTGTGCCCGGCGCGGACCACGTGCTGATCGGCCGCGAAGGCGGCGTCGAGCGGGATTTCGCGCTGCTTCGGCAGGAACTGGCGCAGGCGCTGGCACGGGCCGCCGCCGGCAAGGGCGATCCGCCACGCCGGCGCTCCCGCGGCGGCAAGGCGGCAGACGGCGCGGCAACGGGCGGCAAGGCAACGGGCGGCAAACAGCGCCGGCCATGATGAAACGCCTGCTCATCCTGATCGCGCGGGGCTGGCAGCTTGGCCCTTCGCGGGTGCTTCCGCCCTCCTGCCGCTACATGCCGTCCTGCTCGCAATACGCGATCGAGGCGGTCGAGAAACACGGCGCGATTAGGGGTGGCTGGCTGGCGACGAAGCGGCTATTGCGCTGCCACCCTTGGGGCGGCCACGGCTACGATCCGGTGCCCTGAGACGCGATGTTCCGGCGGTCGCATGGTCCACCGGGCATCTTCCTGCAAGGCAAGCAAAGACAAGAACGCGAGGCAGAGTGGAAAATCAGCGCAATCTGATCTGGGCGGTGGCGCTCACGGCCCTGCTGCTGCTCGGCTGGGATCTCGGCACGCGGTATTTCTTCCCGCAGCCTGCCAAGCCCGTCGCCAGCGCCAGCGCTTCCCCGGCGCCGGCCGGTGCGGATGCGCGGCCCGCCAAGCCGACGCGCGAAGGTGGCCTGCTCAACCCCGCCGATGTCGCGCTGGAAAAGCAGGACCTCAAGCTTGCGCTTGCCTCGCCGCAGCGCGTCGCGATCGAGGCGCCGGGCGTCAAGGGCTCGATCAACCTTGTCGGCGGTGTGCTGGATGACCTCACGCTCAACAAGTATCGCGAGACCATCGCCAAGGGCAGCGCCTCTGTCCGCCTGTTCTCGCCCGCCGGCACGCCGGCGCAGCACTTCGCGCAATTCGGCTGGGTCGGGCAGGGCGTGCAGGCCCCTGATGCCAACACGGTCTGGCAGGCGGATGGCCGGAAGCTGACGCAGCAGACCCCGGTCACGCTCAAGTGGACCAACCCGACGGGGCAGACCTTCGCGATCCGTTACGCGATCGACGATGCCTATATGGTCACGGCCACGCAGACGGTGGCCAACGCGGGTGGCGCGCCGGTGGTGGTGCGCCCCTTCGCGCTCGTCAACCGGACCGACCGCACCGCCAGCCTCGATACCTGGAACGTGCATTCCGGGCCGATCGGCGCCTTCGATGGTTCGGTCGATTTCAGCAACAACTACAAGGATGTGATCGGCACCGGCACGGTCACGCCCAAGGGCAAGCCGAACTGGATCGGCTTTACCGACATCTACTGGCTCTCCGCGCTGATTCCCGATGGCGGCACGCAGGCGCAGGGCGATTTCCGCGCGCTGGGCGATGGCCTGTTCCGTGCCGACCTGCTTTATAACCCGGTTACCGTCGCGGCGGGGCAGCAGGCCAGCCAGACCGTACGCCTGTTCGCCGGGGCCAAGGAAAACGCCACGCTCGAACGCTATGAGAAGGCGGGGATCACCAACCTGTCGCTGTCGATCGACTGGGGCTGGTTCCGCTGGTTCGAAAAGCCGATCTTCTGGCTGCTCGATGCGCTGTTCCGCACCGTTGGCAACTTTGGCGTGGCGATCATCCTGCTTACGCTGATCGTGCGCGGCATGATGTTCCCGGTGGCGCAGCGCCAGTTCGCCTCGATGGCGGCGATGCGCGCGATCCAGCCGAAGATGAAGGCGATCCAGGAACGCTACAAGGACGACAAGCAGAAGCAGCAGCAGGAAGTGATGGCGCTGTACAAGCAGGAAGGCGTCAACCCGCTTGCCGGCTGCCTGCCGATCTTCCTGCAGATTCCGGTGTTCTTCGCGCTGTACAAGGTGCTGGTGCTGACCATCGAAATGCGCCACCAGCCGTTTGTGCTGTGGATCAAGGACCTGTCCTCGCCCGATCCGCTGCACGTGCTGAACCTGTTCGGCCTGCTGCCGTTCGATCCGCCCAGCTTCCTCGGCATTGGCATCCTCGCGATCCTGCTCGGCATCACCATGTGGCTGCAGTTCAAGCTCCAGCCGGCGGCGATGGACCCGGCGCAGCAGCAGGTCATGGGCATGATGCCGTGGATCATGATGTTCGTGATGGCGCCGTTCGCGGCGGGCCTGCTGATCTACTGGATCACGTCCAACCTGCTCACCATCGGGCAGCAGAAGTACCTCTACAGCCGCCACCCGCAGTTGAAGGCGCAGGCGTCGAAGGACCAGCAGGACATCGACCGCGCCGCCGCGCGCGACAAGAAGCCGAAGGCGCGGTGAGCGAACCCGCGCTCTCGTCTCCCGCGCTCTCGCCCGAGGAGCAGGCAGCCCGCGCGGACCTTCTGGAACGCGCGCGGTTGCTGTTCGCCGGGCGGGTGGACTTCCTGAAGTCCGCCCCGGCGCTCAAGTTCTTGCCCGATCCCGAAGTGCCGGAGATCGCCTTTGCCGGGCGGTCCAACGTCGGCAAGTCCTCGCTGCTCAACGCGCTGACCGGCCGCAAGTCGATCGCGCGCACCTCGGTCACGCCGGGGCGCACGCAGGAACTGAACTTCTTCGAAGTGGGCGAACCCACACGCCTGCGGCTGGTCGACATGCCCGGTTACGGCTTCGCCAAGGCCCCGCCCAAGGTGGTGGAGCAATGGCGGCGTCTGGTGCGTGATTACCTGCGTGGCCGGGTGGTGCTGAAGCGCACGCTGCTGCTGATCGACAGCCGCCACGGCGTGAAGCCGGTCGATGACGAGATGATGCAGATGCTCGACGAGGCGGGCGTTGGCTATCGCGTGGTGCTGACCAAGGCGGACAAGATCAAGGCCACCGACCTGGCGCAAGTGCTGGCCGATACGCAGGCGGCGGCGCGCAAGCGCACGGCCGCCTACCCGCAAGTGCTGGTCACCTCGTCCGAGCTGAAGCTGGGCATCGAGGATCTGCGCGCGGCCGTTCTGGAAGATTCCGAAATCTGAACGCATGTCTGGCGTCCTACGGGGCACGCATGGCGGCGCCGCGCGGCGGTGATCCCCGGGTGCGGCAGGTGCAAAATACGCGCAGACGATTTTCCTGCGCTCCGCCGGGTTGACCGCCAATCCCGGCTTCGTCGCAAACCCGTCAAGTTCGGGAAAGGTCGAACATCTTCTTCGACCTAATGCCAATCCCAATCGCCTGCGCCCGCACTACATGGGCCGCCGAGACGCTGAGCTACGCGCCTCGTCTTGCAGGAGATTGAATATGAGGACTTTTCTTGTTTCCGCCGCGGCTTCCGCACTGGCAATCGGGCTGGCCGCTCCGGCCTCGGCCGAACCCTTCAACGGGCCTTTCGTGGGCGTGCAGGCCGGTTGGAACCAGGACAAGATCGGCGGGATCAACACCGATGTCGGCGCCGTGGGCGTGAACGGCAAGAAGGATTCCTTCGAGCTGGGCGGCTTCATCGGCTATGACCACAAGATCAACCCGAAGGTCGTCGTGGGCGCCGAGGCGGGCATCAACTGGGGCATCCAGGACAACGTCTATGGCCCGGGCGTCACCATCGATCCGAAGCGCTCGATCGATCTGACCGTCCGCGCGGGCTACCTCGTCAACGACAAGACGCTCGTCTATGCCCGTGGCGGCTATTCCAGCATCCGCGCCCGCACCTATCTGGCCAATGCCAACGCGGGCGAAGACCGTGACGCATGGGTCGTCGGTGGCGGCGTGGAACGCTCGCTGACGCCGCATTTCTCGACCCGGCTCGAATACCGCTACAACGATGCGAGCCAGGGCACCGGCAAGTGGGACCGTCATCAGGTCCTGGCCGGCGTGGCCTATCGCTTCTGAACACGTCCCGGAAGCGTCTTGCGGGGCGCTTCCGGGCCTTTCCCGCGAAGGCTGGTTCGCGGGCATGGTAAAGCCGGGGCGCCGCTGGGCGGCCCGGCTTTATGATTGTTTGCAAGGCACAATTGCCCCTGTCGGACACTCGCCCGTTCATGCTCGACAGGCCCAGCATGAACGGTTACGCCCTCCGCAGGTGCGAAAGGGCGGCCATGAAGCTCATCATCGGGAACAAGAACTATTCGAGCTGGTCGCTGCGGGGCTGGCTGGCCTGCAAGCAATCGGGCCTGGCGTTCGAGGAAATCACGGTACCGCTCTATGGCGAAGACTGGGACGAGGCCCGCAAGGCCGAGGATCTCGCGCCCTCGTCGGGCAAGGTGCCGATCCTCTGGGACGGTGACGGGCCGGATGGCGCGGTGGTGTGGGACAGCCTGGCCATCATCGAATACCTGGCCGACAAGGTGGGGCGCGAACGGTTCTGGCCCCGCGCGGATGATGCGCGGGCCATGGCGCGGTCGATGGTCGCCGAAATGCATTCCAGCTACCTGCCGCTGCGCCGCCAACTGCCGATGAACATCCGCAAGCGGATGCAGGGCGTGGCCGTGACCGACGAGGTGCGCGCGGACATCGTGCGCATCCTCACCCTGTGGGCCGAAGCGCGGGCGCGTTTTGGCAAGGGGGGGCCGTTCCTGTTCGGCACGTTCAGCGCGGCTGACATCATCTACGCGCCGGTCGTCTCGCGCTTCCTCAGCTATGGCGTGCCGGTGCCCGGCTTCGCCGTGACCTATATGCAGGCGATCTGGGATCACGAATGGGTGCGGGCCTGGGTGGCCGCCGCCAGCGAGGAGGAATGGACGATCGAACAGTTCGACGGGCCTTCCGCCGCCGCGTGATTGCGGATTGTTCCCGGCTCGCCAAGCGCGTGGGCATCGCGTAAGGCCGCGTCGATGACCACCGATCCCGTCCTTCTCGCCGAACGCCTGATCGAATGCCCCAGCGTCACCCCGGCCGCCGGGCTGGTGTTCGATGCACTTCAGGCGATGCTCGAACCGCTGGGGTTCGCGGTGCACCGCTTCATCGCTGGCGATCCGCCGGACGGGCCGGTGGAAAACCTCTTCGCGATCCGCGAGGGGCCGCCGGGCAGCCGCCACTTCGCCTTCGCGGGCCATGTCGACGTAGTGCCGCCGGGCGAGGGCTGGAGCAGCGCGCCTTTCGTGGCGGAACGGCGCGGCGATCTGCTGTACGGGCGCGGCGCGGTGGACATGAAAGGCTCGATCGCGGCGATGGTGGCGGCGGTATCCGCCATTCCGGCCGAGGCCGGCACGATCAGCTTCATCATCACCGGGGACGAGGAAGGCCCGGCCCGCTTTGGCACCGTGGCCCTGATCGAACACATGAACACCGTGGGCGCCCAGCCCGATCTGTGCCTGGTGGGCGAGCCGACCTCGGTCCACCGGCTGGGCGATACGGTGAAGATCGGCCGGCGCGGATCGGTCAACCTGTGGCTGACGGCGCGCGGGGCGCAAGGCCATGTCGCCTATCCCCATCTCGCCGACAATCCCTGCCCGCGCCTGGTGGCGATGCTGGCCGAGCTGGACGCGCTGGAGCTGGATCGGGGCAGCGACTGGTTCCAGCCTTCGAACCTGGAAATCACCGACATCACCGTGGGCAACCCGGCGACCAATGTCATCCCGGCGCAGGCCACCGCGCGGCTCTCGATCCGGTTCAACGATCTCCATTCGGGCGAGCAACTGGTCGGCCGGGTCAACGCTATCGGTGAACGGCACCGCGTCGAAGTTCATGCGGTGATCTCGGGCGAGAGCTTCATCACGCTGCCCGGCGCGTTCTCGGCACTGCTGAGCGAGGCGATCGCGGCGGAAACCGGCCTTGCGCCCGAGCTTTCCACCAGCGGGGGAACATCGGATGCGCGGTTCCTGCGCGCGGTTTGTCCGGTGATCGAATTCGGCCTGTGCAACGCGACGATGCACAAGACGGACGAGGCGGTGGCGATGGAAGACCTGGCCGTGCTGACCCGCATCTACGATCGCGTGGTGCGCGCGGCGCTGGCCTGACTACCGAACCTGACTGGCCACGGCCTTACCGCGCGCGGCGCAGGACGATATAGACCGCGCCGCTGCCGCCGTGGCGCTGTTGCGCGGGGCGGACGGCGGCGATCCTGTCGGCATAGGGGCTGGCCGCCAGCCAGTCGAGCAGCTTGGCGCGGATCGCCCCGCGCCGTTCGCCGCGTCCGTCGGTGCTGTGGAAGCCATGGTCGTCGCGCGGCCGGTGCTTGCCCGCGACCAGCAGGATCACGCGCGCGCCCATCGCCAGCGCCTGCCCCACGCCGTTGACGAGACGGCCATGCGCCGCGTCCAGCCCCATGCCGTGCAGGTCGATCGTCACGTCCGGATCGATCGTGCCGCGCGCCAGCTTGCGATCCCAGCTCGAATCGAGCCCGTTGCGGGTCGGCGGCGGGGGAGCGGCTGCCGGAGCCGGAACGGGCCGGGGCGGTGGCACACGGCCTTTCGGCTTCCGGACCGGTGCGGGCGGCGTGGGAACCGGCGTGTCCGCCGCGTCCGGCGATGGCGGTGGCGCGCGCCGGGCAGGATGCAGCGGCGTGACCGTTTCGGCCACCTTGCGCCAGAGCGCCGCTTCTTCGGGCGACAGGCCGCGCGGCGGTTTCATCGGCGCCCCAGCCGCTCCAGCGTGCCGCGCGGCAGCAGCAGCAGCGCTTCGCCATGCGCGCTCATTCCGCCGGCGATGGTCGCGGCGTCCGCGCCGGCACCCCAGAAGCTGTCGAAGCGGTTGGCGCCCCGGATCGCGCCGCCAGTATCCTGCGCCACCCACAGGCCGTTGGTTTCCGGCCGGTCGGTGCGGAGCCACACCGGCGCGCCCAGCGGGACGAAGGCCGGATCGGCGGCGAGCGTGGTTCTGCCGCTGATCGGCACGGACAGCGCGCCGATCGGGCCGGGGCCGGTGAGTTCGCGGAAGAAGATCCAACTCGCGTTCTGGCGCATCAGCGCATGGCCTTCGGCGGGATGATTGCGCAGGTACTGGACGATGCCCTGCATCGATCCGGGGTACTGGCCCGGTCCGGTTCCGATCAGGCCGCGATCGCGCATCAGCGATCCGATCCCGGTGTAGTCCAGCCCGTTCTGTCCGGCATAACCCAGCCGGATGACGGAGCCATCGGGCGCGCGCAGCCGCCCCGATCCTTGAATCTGAAGGAAGAAGAACGCGATCGGATCGGCCGCCCAGGCCAGTTCCAGTCCCCTGCCGGCGAGCGCGCCGTCCTCGATTTCGGCGCGGCTGTAATAGGGCACGAACCGCCCGGTCTCGTCATAGCGGCCCTTGGGCTGCAGCCCGTCGGGCAGGGGCGGAGCATCGCCGGGCTTTGCGCGGACAAGGTCCAGCGGCAGGCTATAGACGGGAACGTCGAATCCCGGCTGACGCGTGCGCACCCCGGCGATTTCCGGTTCGTAATAGCCGGTGACGAACGCCGATCCGTCGGCGACCTTCGCGGTCTCGAAGAACGTGGCAAAAAAGCGCCGCGCGTCGGCGGCCGGCCAGCCGGGGGCGGCGTTGCAGGCGTCCGACCAGTCCTGCGGGCGGGTGAGGCCGCTGGTATCGGCCCGGGCCACAAGGCGCGGGCAACTGGTGACGAAGGCCGCGAGCGCGTCGGACGCCCTCCCCGCGTCCATGCCCAGCGATCCGGGGTGGGGGCCAGGGATGAGGGTGGACGACGCGGCGGTGGTGCCGACGGGCGGTACAGGGGGAGGCGTGGTTCCCGGGATCAGCTGCACGCAGCCGCTCAGCAGGGCCAGTGCCAGAAGCAGGCCCGCCGTGCGGCGCCGCAGCATGGGGAAATTATCCCTCGTCGGTTTCGTCGAGCAGCCAGTCCGGATCGCGCGAGGTCAGATCGCGCGAGAACGTCCACAGGTCGCGGCTTTCGATCGCGTCATCAAGCGAGCCCGCCACCACCACGCCATCGGCATTGCGGGTAACCGACGCGATATCCGCAGTGAAGCGGACCGTGATGCGGGCAACGGGTGCGTCGAACGATGCGGAAACGATCTTCGCTTCCTCGATTCGGATCAGGCGCGAATCGAGCGTTTCGCCTGCGGCGAGGCGCGCATCGATCGCAGCGGCGAAGCCTTCATAGACATCGCGGTCGCACAACTGGCCGAGCGCTTCCTTGTCGCCGCGCCAGAACGCTTCCAGCACCATGCCATAAGCGCCGCGCGCACCCACCAGGAACAGGCCGACATCGAACCGGCGGTCGGCGCCGATGATGGCCCGAATGCCGGCCTCTGCCGATTGGTCGAATCCTGTGAACTCAACGGGTTGTGCGGTCTGCGGGCGGAGGGCGACCGGCGCCTTTTCCGGCAGCTTGGGCGCCAGCGTGCGCGGCGCGCTGGACGGATCAGGCTGTTCCACACGGCGGCGCAGCGGTTCCTCGTTCTGTTCCGGACGGCGCCCCAGCACCGAATAGAGCCGGAGGCCGAGGAAAGCCGCGATCATCGCCAGAATGACAATTTCAACAACCACACTCATTGTCCCAAGAAGCGGGCGCCGGGAGCCATATCTCCCCGACACCGGTTCATCGTGCCTCAAATAGGTACGAATTACAAATGAACAACATATGGACGACCAGCCGTTTCCGTCACGCGGCCGTTTTCGTGAAAGAGGTGTCACACGCCTGCAACGCCGCTTTCGTGCGGTTCGCAACGTCCCTGTCCCGGCCCGGATTGCCGCGCCAGCGCCATGATGCTACGCGCCCGCCGGAAAGAACCGCAATTCTTGCAGGAAAGCACGGACATGGCCGACGAAGGCAATATCATCAGCGATCTGAACCTCGGCCAGCCGGCCCCGAACGGCGAGGATACTGCGCCGGCGATCGGCCTGATCTCGCAATACGTGAAGGATCTCTCGGTCGAAAATCCGAACGCGCCGGAAAGCTACCAGTGGACGGACGCGCCGGATATCCAGATCGAATTCAACATCGGCGCGCGCAGCATCGCGCAGGACGTCCATGAGATCGAACTGAAGATCAACGTGACGTCCAAGGGCGCGCAGGGCACCGCGTTCCTGGTGGAACTGTCCTATGGCGGCCTGATCGGCATGCGCAACGTGCCCGACGATCAGGCGCATCCGTTCCTGTACGCGGAAGGCCCGCGCATCCTGTTCCCCTTCGCCCGCCGCATCATCGCCGATGCCGTGCGCGACGCCGGCTATCCGCCGCTGATGCTGGAGCCGATCGACTTCAACGGGCTCTATCTCCAGCAGCTTTCGCAGCGCCAGGCCGAGGAAGCCGGCGCGGGCGATCCGGTCGGCAACGCCTGATCCGGCGCGTGCCGGTCGGTCGGGCGGAGCCCTGAAGCGGCCATGACAAGGCCATGAACCTCCTCAAGGCCACCGGCACCATCGGCGGGCTCACGCTCGCCAGCCGCGTGCTCGGGCTGGTGCGCGACAGTCTGTTCGCGCGCTATATCGGCGCCAGCTTCGCGTCGGACGCGTTCCTGGTCGCGTTCCGCCTGCCCAACATGTTCCGCGCGCTGTTCGCGGAAGGCGCCTTCGCCTCGGCGTTCATCCCGATGTTCAACCAGAAGGTTGGCGATCCGGAAGGGCGGGGGCTGCCGGACGGGCTGCATTTCGCCGAACAGGCGCTGGCTGTGCTGCTGCCCGTGCTGCTGGCGATGACCGTGCTGCTGGAAGTGTTCGCCTGGCCGGTCACGTTCCTGCTTTCGGGCAGGTTCAACGGGGTCAGTCCCGATCAGTTCGCCTTCGCGGTGCAGCTTTCGCGGATCACGATTCCCTACCTGATGCTGATAAGCCTGGTGTCTTTGTTCGGCGGTATTCTCAATTCGCTGCACAAGTTCTGGGTCAACGCCGCCGCGCCGATACTGCTGAACCTGACGCTGATCGCCGCGCTGCTGCTGTTCCATTCGCACGATCCGCTGGTGACCGCGCGCAACCAGGCGATCGCGGTTTCGGTTTCGGGCCTGCTCCAGCTGCTGTGGCTCGCGTGGGCCTGCCGCCAGAACGGCGTCAGCCTGCGGTTGCGCCTGCCGCGCCTGAACCCGGACGTGAAGCGGCTGATGGCGCTGATCTGGCCAGCCGCCGCCGGGGCGGGCGCGGTGCAGATCAACCTCGTCATCTCGACCGCGCTGGCCGCCTCGCTGCTGGCCCACGGGTCCGTCACTTATATCTACATGGCGGACCGGCTGAACCAGTTGCCGCTGGGTCTGATCGGCATCGGCCTCGGCACCGTGCTGCTGCCCACCATTTCGCGCCAGCTTGGCGCGGGCGCGGAAGCGGAGGCGATGGAAACGCAGAACCGGGGCATGGAGCTGGCGCTGCTGCTGACGCTGCCGGCTACGGTCGCGCTGGTGGTCAGCGGCGAGCCGATCGCGGCCGCGCTGTTCGGCTATGGCCGCTATACGGCGCAGGACACGCACTTCACCGCGCAGGCGCTGGCGGCCTTCTCGATCGGCTTGCCGAGCTACATCCTGGTCAAGGTGCTGACGCCCGGCTTCTATGCCCGGCAGGATACGAAGACGCCGGTGCGCTATGCCACGCTGTCGATGGTGGTGAACCTGGTTGGCAACCTGCTGCTGATCGTGCCGCTCAAGCACATCGGGCCGCCGCTGGCGACGGCGCTGGCGTCCACCGTGAACGTCTGGCTGCTCTATCGCACGCTGGTCGCGCGCGGGCATTTCGCCGCCGACGCGCGCCTGCGGCGGCGGGCGCCCCGGCTGGCGCTGGCGGCGCTGGCGATGGGCGTGGTGCTGTGGCTGACGCAGGATGCGCTGACGCCCTACGTCCACGGGACGTGGATGGTGCGCTGCCTGGCGCTGGCCGCACTGGTTTCGGCGGGCGGCGTGGTCTATGGGCTCGCCACCGTCCTGCTCGGGGCATTCTCGAAGGACGACCTGCGGCTTCTCCTGCGGCGCAGGCGCACCACATAAGGCACGTTCCATGCGTATCGTTTCCGGTATCCAGCCCACGGGCAATCTTCACCTCGGCAATTACCTGGGTGCGATCCGGAACTGGGTGCGGATGCAGGACGAATGGACCGCCAAAGGCGCGACCTGCCTCTATTTCCTGGCAGACCTCCACGCCATTTCCATGCCGCACACCCCGGCGGAACTCGCTTCGAATACGCGCGAGATGGTGGCCGCGCTGGTTTCCTGCGGGATCGATCCGGATCGGTCGATCCTGTTCAACCAGGCGCAGGTGCCAGCCCATGCCGAACTGCAATGGCTGCTGAACGGCACCGCGCGGATGGGCTGGCTCAACCGCATGACGCAGTGGAAGGACAAGGCCGGCAAGAACCGCGAAGGCGCGTCGGTGGCGCTGTTCACCTATCCGGTGCTGCAGGCGGCGGACGTGCTGCTCTACCAGGCGACTCACGTCCCCGTGGGCGAGGACCAGAAGCAGCACCTCGAACTGGCGCGCGACGTGGCGCAGAAGTTCAACAACGACTTCGCATCGGAAGAGGCGCCGGTGTTCACCCTGCCCGAACCGATCATCCCGCCCGAAGCGGCGCGGATCATGAGCCTGCGCGATGGTTCGGCCAAGATGTCCAAGTCCGATCCCTCGGACATGAGCCGTATCAACCTGACCGATGACGCCGACGCGATCATGCAGAAGGTGAAGAAGGCCCGGACCGACCCGGAACCGCTGCCCGGCGAGGTCGAAGGGCTGGCCGGGCGCGCCGAGGCGGCGAACCTCGTGGGCATCTACGCGACGATGGCCGGTGTCACCGCCGCCGATGTCCTGCGCGATTTCGCGGGGCAGGGCTTCGGCGCGTTCAAGCCGGCGCTGGGCGAACTGCTGGTCGAGAAGCTGGCGCCGATGGCGGCCCGCTACCGCGAACTGCGCGAGGATCGCGCGGCGCTCGACGCCATCCTGCGCAAGGGCGCGGAAAAGGCGCGGGCGCTGGCGGTGCCGACGCTAGACGCGGCTTACGCGGCGCTGGGGCTGGTACGCTGACGGGTGCGGACGGGGGCTGTCCCGTGGTGGAACAGCCCCCGGTTCGGACCATAAGTTTCCCGCCGGTCACGAAATGTTTCGGCGCCATTCAACGCGCATTCAGCACCTCCCGGCTATCGGGATGTCGTGCTAAGACAGGTGCGTCCGCCTGAACCGGGGCAGCCGGGCCGCTCACAGGAGTCGCGTTGAATGAACAAGAATACCAAGCGGAATCGCGGACTTGCCTTGGTTGCCGTGCCGCTGCTTCTCGCCAGTCTGGGAGGCTGCGCATCGACCTTTGACGCCAAGGTCTCCCGTTTCCAGAGCCAGTTGCCCGCCCCGGCCGGACAGACGTTCGCGATCGTTGCCGAAAACCCGCGCAACCAAGGCGGTCTGGAGTTTTCGCAATACGCCTCGCTGGTCGCGGCGCAGTTGCAGAAGGTGGGCTACGTGCCTGCCGCCAGCCCCGACAATGCCGACCTGATCGTCCACTTCGACTATGGCGTCGACCAGGGGCGCGATCGCGTGCGCACCACCGGCGTCGGCCCGGATCCGTTCTGGGGGCCGTGGTACGGCGGCTATGGCCCGGGCTTCTGGGGCCGTGGCGGCTTTTACGGTGGTGGCGGTTTCTATGGCCGTCGCGGCTGGGGTTACGGCTGGTACGATCCGTTCTTCTGGGGCGGCGGCTACAACTCGGTCGATGTGGTGACCGTCTATACCAGCGGGATCGACCTCAAGATCGATAGCCGCGCCGATGGCAAGCGTCTGTTCGAGGGCAAGGCCGAGGCGGCCTCGCAATCGAACCGTCTGCCCTATCTGGTGCCGAACCTGGTCGAAGCGATGTTCACCGATTTCCCCGGCCACAACGGCGAAACGCTGCGCATCTCGGTCGCGCCCGAGAAGAAGACGGTCAAGCAGGTCAAGTAACCGGCCGGCCCTTCCCGCCCACGCGGGGAGGGCCGCCCTATCGCGCGCCGAACAGCGCGCTGCCGATGCGCACGTGCGTCGCGCCCAGCATGATCGCGGTCTCGAAATCGCCGCTCATGCCCATCGAGCGGCCGGGAAGGCCGTTGTCGTCCGCCAGTTTGTCGAGCAGCGCGAAGAACGGCGCGGGTTCGATCCCGGCCGGCGGCACGCACATCAGCCCCGCCAGTGGCAGATCGGCGGCCCGTGCCTCCGTCAGCAGCGCCGGCAGGTCCGCGATCGCGCAGCCGCCCTTCTGTTCCTCTTCCCCGATGTTGACCTGCACGAAGCAGGGCAGCCGCCGGCCGACCTTGTCCATCGCCCGGGCCAGCGCGGAGACGAGGCTTGGCCGGTCGAGCGAATGGATGCAGTCGAACAGCCGTACCGCGTCCTCGGCCTTGTTCGACTGAAGCTGGCCCACAAGATGCAGCGCGATTGCGGGATGCGCCTCGCGGAGCGCGGGCCACTTGGCCTGCGCTTCCTGCACCCGGTTTTCGCCGAACACGGTCTGTCCCTGCGCGATCAGCGGCAGGATCGCCTCGGCCGGCTTGGTCTTGGAAATGGCGACGAGCGTGACCTCGCCCGCCGGGCGCCCGGCGATTCGTTCGGCCTGGGCGATGCGGGCGCGGATGTCTTCAAGCGGAGTGGCTGGCTGGCTCATGGCGCGGTGCTATAGCGCGCGCATGGCGAAGCGCTACCCCGTCCCCCGGATCCTCCTCCTCAGCGATGCGCGCAACGATGCCACGCTGGAACGCGCGCTGGGCCGCCTGCCACGCGGAAGCGGGCTGGTGTTCCGGCACTACCACCTTGCACCGGCCGCGCGCCGGGTGCGATTCGGGGCGTTGCGGCGGCTTTGCCGGCGGCACGGCCACTCCATTCTCCTCTCGGGCGCGGCGGTGGAGGCCCGGGCATGGCGCGCGGACGGGGCCTATGCCGCGCCGGCGCGCCTTGGCAGGCGTACCAGCGGCCTGCGGCTGGCGACCGCGCATGATCTGGCGGAACTGCGCCGGGCGGCCCGCGCCGGGGCGGATGCGGTCTTGCTCTCTCCCGCGTTCGCGACGCGCAGCCACCCCGGCGCGCGCGTGCTGGGACCGGTCCGGTTCCACTTGCTCGCGGCGCTGTCGGGCGTGCCGGTGATCGCGCTTGGCGGGATGAACCGGCGGCGGGCGGGGCGTTTGCGCAGCCACGGCTGGGCCGCCATCGACGGCCTTTCGTGATCGTGGGACTCGCGGGATTCCCTTGGATTCTTGACGGTGACTCCCCTTCCGGCGCATGATGGGGCGAAAGGGACAAGGGTCATCATGGCATCTCGTGCAATCATTCCAGGAAGGGCGGGCGCGGATTGGCGCGCGGTTCTGCGCCGCAGCCTGCGTCGCAGCCTGGAACTGATCGGCGGCACCGCGCTGTTCGCGCTGATGCTGTTCCTGGCGCTGGCGCTGGCAAGCTACACGCAGACCGACCCTTCGGGCAGCACCGCAGCCGGCGGGCCGGTCGAAAACTGGATGGGGCTGCCCGGCGCCTGGGCGGCGGAGCGCGTGCTGATGCTGTTCGGCGCCGCTTCGGTGCTGCTGCTGCCGCTGTTGTTCGTGTTTGCGCGCCGGCTGTGGGAAGCGGCCGGCGACCTGATCGACGCGGACGAGGACGAAGACCCCACGCCCGATCCGGGCTGGTTGCGGCCGACCGGTCTGCTGATGGTGGCGATGGTGCTGATCGGCACGACGCTGGCGTTGGCTTTCACCGCGCCACGATTCGGTCTGCCCGCCGGTATGGGCGGCCTTACCGGCCTGATCGGTGCGGCGGCGGTGCGCACCATCGCGCACCTTGCCGGGCCCGCCGAGGGCTGGATCATTCTTCCCGTCGCGCTGGTGGCGCTGTGTGTTGGCGCGCTGATCGCGGGGCGGGTGTTCGCGTTCGACTGGGCACGCATGTTCCGCCTCCCGCGTCTGCTGCCGGCCCGCGCGCCGCAGGCGGCGGATGGTGCGGACTCCCCCGCGACGCCCGTTTCCAGAAAGGAAAAGGCCGAGCGGCGCGAGGCGTCGACGGTTACGCCATCAACCCCGCTGGATGTCGAAACCGCGATTGCGCCGCGCCGACCGACCGAAATTACCGATCCATCGCGCGCGACGGCGCCCGCCACCTTCAACGCCAAGGCACGGCAGGGCGATCTGTTCTCGGAATACGAGCTGCCGGGCCTTGACCTGCTGGTCGAAGCGCCGGCGAGTGCGCAGCCGAAAATCGACAAGCTGGCGCTGGAACGCAACGCGCGCCTGCTCGAGAACGTGCTCGACGATTTCAACGTGAAGGGCGAGATCACCGCCGTCCGCACCGGGCCGGTGGTGACGATGTACGAGCTGGAGCCGGCCCCCGGCATCAAGGCCAGCCGCGTGATCGGCCTGGCGGACGACATCGCCCGCAACATGAGCGCGATTTCGGCGCGCGTGTCCTCGATCCCCGGCCGCACCGTGATGGGCATCGAGCTGCCCAACGCCGTGCGCGACATGGTCTCGTTCCGCGAGATCGTGGCTTGCGACAAGTTCGTCGATGCGAAGGCGCTGTTGCCGATCATCCTGGGCAAGGACATCGCGGGGGAACCGGTGGTGGCCGATCTGGCCACCATGCCGCACCTGCTGGTCGCCGGCACCACCGGCTCGGGCAAGTCGGTCGGCCTCAACTGCATCCTGCTCTCGCTGCTCTACCGGCTCACGCCGCAGCAGTGCCGCCTGATCCTCGTCGATCCCAAGGTGCTCGAACTCAAGAGCTACGACGACATTCCGCACCTGCTCTCGCCCGTGGTGACCGAGCCGGCCAAGGCCGTTCGCGCGCTGAAATGGGCGGTGGAGGAAATGGAGCGGCGCTACCGCATGATGTCCTCGGTGGGCGTGCGCAACCTGACCGGCTTCAACGAGAAGGTCCGCACCGCCGAAGCCAAGGGCAAGCCGCTGGGCCGGCGAATCCAGGTGGGCTTTGATCCCGATACCGGCGAGGAACTGTTCGAGGAACAGCAGCTCGACTACAAGACGCTGCCGCAGATCGTGGTCATCGTCGACGAGCTGGCCGACCTGATGGTCACCGTCGGCAAGGAAATCGAAGTGCTGATCCAGCGGCTTTCGCAGAAGAGCCGCGCGGCGGGCATCCACCTGATCATGGCGACGCAGCGCCCGTCGGTGGACGTCATCACCGGCGTTATCAAGGCCAACCTGCCCACGCGCATCAGCTTCGCCGTCACCAGCCGCATCGACAGCCGCACCATCCTGGGCGAACAGGGCGCCGAACAGCTGCTGGGCAAGGGCGACATGCTCTACAAGCCCAACACCGACCCGATCAAACGCGTCCACGGTCCGTTCGTCTCGGACGAGGAAGTGGAGCGCGTGGCCGATCACTGGCGCGCGCAGGGATCGCCCGAATACGTCGATTCGGTCACCGAGGAGCCGGAAGACGGCGGCTTCGGCTTCGATGACATCGATGCCGCGTCCGACAATCCGGAAGACCGCAAGTACCGGCAGGTCTGCCAGTTGGTGTTCGAAAGCCAGAAGGCTTCGGCCAGCTGGATCCAGCGCCAGATGGGCGTGGGCTACAACACCGCTTCGAAATGGATCGAGCGGATGGAAGCCGATGGGCTGGTCGGCCCCGCCAACCATGTCGGCCGGCGCGAGATATACCGCGATCGCGACGGCAACCCGCTGTAGGATTGCCCTCGAACCTCCGCACTTAAGCGAGTCTTAAAGGTTTCCGCGTATTAACCCCTACCAGTGCGGCGAAGTCCGTTGGTCGTTGGGGGGCGGTCGCAAGGGATAACGCACGTCGTCGAAAGACGAGTGGTTGTCATGGAAGCTCTGACCCAGTGCTGGTTCACCCGCGTTCACCAACCCGAACGCAAGCGTCATCGCGAAGCCGATGGTTCGGTCAGCAGCCTGTGCCGGCATTGCCATCGGCCGATCACCAGCTGGAACCGCCTGAACTGGTTCCTGGCCGGAGGCTTCAACGTCACGCGGCTGGCGGAAAGCGCGGCGCGCTTCATCACCGTGCTGGATCGCGAGGATGACTATATCGTGGCCCGCTATCCCGTCGCGCATCTGCCCGATGAAGCGGCCGTCGATGCGTTCAAGCTGCAGTTGCGCGAAGAACACGGGATGAACGAGCCGGGCAGTTCGCTGGTGCTGGTCGACAGCGGCCGCAAGAAGCGGGGCCGCAAGGCCTCGCCGCCGGCCGATGTCAGCGATGCGGAACCGGATAGCCCGCAAAGCGCTTGATCTGCCGCAGCGAAAAGCTGGACCGCATCGCGGAAACGCCGGGCAGCCGGGCCAGGCAATCGCGATGGATGCGGTCGTACTGGGCCAGATCGGCGGCGGCGACGCGCAGCAGGTAATCGGCCGATCCTGACATCAGGTGGCATTCCAGAATGTCGTCGAAATCGCCCACCGCCCGTTCGAAGCGGTCCATCGCCTCGCGGCTCTGGCTGGTCAGCGTGATCTCGACGAAGACGAGCATGGTCAGTCCCAGCCGGGCCGGATCGATGCGCGCGCTGTAGCCGGCGATGATCCCCTGCGCCTGCAGCGCGTGAATGCGCCTATGACAGGCGGAAGGCGAAAGCGCGGTCACCTCCGCAAGCTCCGCGATGGATCGCGACGAATCGCGCTGCAGCGCTTCAATCAGGGCGACGTCCGCTCGATCCATGCGAAAATTTCCCGCGCAAGGGCTATAAATCGGGAAATATCATTATCGCGAATGGTTCGGAAGATACATTCTGGTGAAACTTTCTACGTATTCCGGCGTAATCTTTGCAGGACTTTCGACCCTGCGGGAGAACTCCGATGCGCGTAGGCACCGTCCGCGAAATCAAGAATCATGAATACCGTGTCGGCCTGACGCCCGAGAGCGTGCGCGAACTTGCCGCCCATGGCCATGAGGTGTGGGTGGAACAGGGCGCGGGCCTGGGCATCGGCGCCACCGACCGCGATTACGAGGCGGCCGGCGCGGTGATCCAGCCCGATGCCCGCGCGGTGTTCGATGGCTGCGAAATGATCGTGAAAGTGAAGGAGCCGCAGGCGATCGAACGCGCGATGCTGCGCGAAGGGCAGATTCTCTACACCTACCTGCACCTTGCCCCCGATCCCGGACAGACCGCCGATCTCGTGCGCTCGGGCGTGACCGCGATCGCCTACGAGACGGTGACCGGCGCGGGCAACACGCTGCCGCTGCTCAAGCCGATGAGCCAGGTGGCCGGGCGCATGTCGATCCAGGCCGGCGCCACCGCGCTGGAAAAGGCGCATGGCGGGCGCGGTGTGCTGCTGGGCGGCGTGCCGGGGGTGATGCCGGGCAAGGTCGCGGTGATCGGCGGCGGCGTGGTTGGCTTCAACGCGGCGCAGATGGCGGTGGGGCTGGGCGCGGACGTGACCATTCTCGATCGCGATCCCGAAGCGCTCGAACGCCTGGGCATCCATTTCGAAAGCCGGGCCAAGACCCGCTTTTCCAACACGGCCAACCTTGCCGAAAGCGTGGCCGAGGCCGACCTCGTGATCGGCGCGGTGCTGATCCCCGGCGCGGCTGCGCCCAAGCTGGTGACGCGCGCCATGCTCGGCACAATGAAGCCCGGCGCGGTGCTGGTGGACGTGGCGATCGACCAGGGCGGTTGCTTCGAGACCAGCCATGCCACGACCCATGCCGAGCCGACCTATCTGGTCGATGGCATCGTCCACTATTGCGTGGCCAACATGCCTGGCGCGGTGGCGCGGACCAGCACCTATGCGCTGAACAACGTGACCCTGCCCCATGCGCTGCGCATCGCCGATCTGGGCTGGCGCGCGGCGCTGCGCGCCGATCCCCACCTTGCCGCCGGGCTGAACGTCCATGCCGGCCAGGTCACGTTCGAGGCTGTGGCGCGCGAACTGGGTTACGAATTCGTGTCTTCCGCCGAAATTCTTCACTGAGTTAACGCCCTTATAACGTCATGGGCTTAGGCTTCGGGGATGGTCCCGGGCCGCAAGATCCTTGTGCTGCTGGCAGCGTTGCTGGGCTGGCTTGTGCCGGCCGTGGCACTTGCCGCGCCGGTCGAGGGCGCGCGGCTGTGCCATGCCGCCGCCGCGATCGGGGAAAGCTATGACGCCGTGGCGGCGCGCGCCGCCCGCTGGTCGTGCAATCCGGGCGGCTGGGACATCGCCGCCGATTCCACCTTCCTGCGCTTCACCTTGCCCGAGAGCGAGGACGAACTGCCGCGCAGTTTCGTGACCCATGCGGTGCGGTTCGAGAAGATCGCGATCACCGCGATCGATGACGATGGCGCGCGCCGGACGATCGATTACACACTGCCCGAGGCGCACCATCTGGAAGCCGCGCCGCTGATGAGCATGGCGCTGCCCGACGTGACGGCCCGCACGCGCGAGGTGGTCGTGCGGATCGACCGCCCGTGGGTGAAGGCGATCTTCGCCGAAGCCGGGTTGGACAGCGCGCCCGAAGGCACCGGCTGGCCCTTGTGGCGCGTGGCGGCGCTGGGCATCGTCTGCGGGATGCTGGTGGTCCCGTTGCTGCTCAACGTGGCGTTCTACAGCGTGCTGCCGGAAACGGTTCGTGGTCTGGCATCTCGTGATGGTGGTGGCCATGCTGGCGCAGACTGCGATCGGTACCGGCTTTATCCACCTGGTCATGACCATCCACGATCCGGCCGAAGCGATCATATCCAACATCTGCTACGCTGCGATGGCGGCGGCGGCGATGATGTTCGCGGCGAATTTCCTGGAGCCGGAATGCCTCGACCCGCGCCTGCGCGCCTTCATGCGGCAGGCGGCGGTGGTAGTGGCTGTGGTGGGGCTGATCACGACCTCGCAGGCGCCGTTCCTGCGTGTGTGGTCCACCACGCTGGTCCACCTCAACATGCTGTTTCCGCTCGGGCTCGTCTCGCTGGCGCTGTACGACGCCTGGCGCAAGGGCAGCCGGATGGTGATCTATCCGCTGCTGGGCTGGACACCGGCGATGGGCGTGGGCCTGCTGCGCATCGTGACCTATGTCCTGCCCGGTTCGGCCACGCCCGATGTATCGGTGCTCTATTCCTTCGCGCTGGCGATCGAGGTGATCGTGACGGCGGTAGGCATCGTCGGTCGCTTCATCCTGCTGCGGCAGGAACGCGATTCAGCGATGACCCGCGCCGAGGAAATGGAAGGCATCGTCGGGCGCGATCCGCTGACCGGGCTCAACAACCGCTTGTCGATCGAGCGTCGGTTCGATGAACTGCTGTCAGGCGGCTTTCGCACCATGGCGGTGATCGATCTCGATCACTTCAAGGACGTCAACGACACCCACGGCCATGCGACGGGCGATGCGGTGCTGAAGGCGACCGCGCGCGCGATCGCCGGGGATCGCGATACCCACGCGATCCGCATGGGGGGCGAGGAGTTCATGCTGCTGCTGCGGGGGCCCTTCGCCGCTGAACGCGCCGAACGCGCGCGCCGGGCGATCACCGCGCGTGTCGCGGCCGAGGTGGCCGGGCTGGACCGCATCGTCACCGCCAGCATGGGGCTGGTCGAGCACGATGGCGACAACCCGGATCTGGGGGCGTTCGACAGCCTCTATGCCCACTGCGACCGCCTGCTCTATGAAGCCAAGCGCAGCGGCCGCAACCGCACGGTGCGCGATCTGCTGGCTGGCGAGCCGGTCGAGCCGCTGACGCAGGCGGTGTCGATCTAGGCAGCCCGGGGCGTTCTCTTGTCCGGGGGCGGCCGGACTTACCGCAAGCGGGGTGTATCGACCCGCTGGAACGAGGCCCGGCGGACAGGCCCGAGATTGACGTCCTGCCTGAACAGGTGGCGCGCCTCGTCGGCTCCTTCGATGGTGACGCAGACCAGGTGCGTTCCACCCGACAGGAGCGTTTCGATGGCGCTGATCGCGATCGCCTCGCGGTGGCACCGGTCGATCACGTCCTGTTCGGCCAGGTTCAGGTTCATCGCCCGCGTGACTCTGGTTTCGACCGGTTCCGTCCAGGATTTTGCGGGCGCGCGCTTTCTGGACGCCGTGGGGGTCTTGGTCATGGTTGAATCTCCAATGGGGCGGCGCGCAAGGCCTGGCGGCGAAGCACCCGGACGACCTCTATCAGGCCTAGCTCCGACGCGCCGACGCGCTGGCGGGGAACGTCGATCATGCCCGGATGCACGGAATCCAGGAAGCCGTTGGCCGCGCGGCGTCCGCCCAGCAGCACGAAGGCCAGGTTGAATGCTTCGGCACGCCGCTTGAGGGCCTGGGGGTCACTTATGCCGCTGCTACCGTGCGCAACGGCACTAGCGCGGCCCGTTCCGCGCGTGGCCCTCATGATACCGCGCCCGCCGGGACGGCGCCGCCGCACCAGTCGGGATAGGAAGAGACACCCATCTGGTGGCGCAGCCGGTCGATCCGTGTCTGATAGTGCTTCACCAGCCTGCAGGCGCCGGCCCTGGAAGCAGCGGGCAGCGATGCCGCCCGCATGATCGAGAGCTGGTGGTGATAAAGAAGATGATTCAGGTCCATCGACATGCTCCGGCCTAATGCGGGAGCGCGACGGTCTCTCAGCCACCCACGTGCAAGACGATAATGGGCGATGGGTTGGATATGGGGTGCCAAGGGCCGGATTGCAAGCGCAATCAGGGCACGGTTCCCATGCGGTTCAGGGGTTTGCACCCTCCGGCAGGAACGGCGCGGCGACGTCGCGCGGCACGCGCAGCAGGCGGCCCGAGGCGCGGTCGAGCAGCGCCCAGGTGGTGCGCGCGCTGACGATCACCTTGCCGGCGGCATTGGTGAAGTCCACGCGCCGGTCGAACCGCGCGCCGGTGGGGCCTTCGGGAATGAAGGTTTCCGCCGTCACGCTTTCGCCCGCGCCGATATTGCCGCGATAATCGATCTCGTGCCGGGTCACGACCCAGACATAGGCGGCCTGGTGTGCGGGCGCGGCTACCGCTTCCCAGTGCGCCACCGCGATGTCCTGAACCCACTGCAGCCACACCGCGTTGTTGACGTGGCCCAGTTCGTCGATGTGCTGCGGCGCGGCGGTGAAGGTCAGGCGATGGCGGTTGCTCACGGGCTGGACCTCAGGCCTCTACGCCCAGCTGCCACAGGATGAAGGCGAACTCCTCCGCGGTTTCCTTCAGGCTTTCGAACCGGCCGGACTTGCCGCCGTGGCCTGCGCCCATGTTGGTCTTGAGCAGCAGTTCGTGGCCGTCGGTCTTCAGCTCGCGCAGCTTCGCCACCCATTTTGCCGGCTCCCAATAGGTCACGCGCGGATCGTTGAGGCCCGCCGTCACCAGCAGCGGCGGATAGGCCTGGCGCTGCACCTGGTCATAGGGCGAATAGGACAGGATCAGTTCGAACGCGGCCTTGTCCTCGATCGGATTGCCCCATTCGGGCCATTCGCCCGGGGTCAAAGGCAGGCTTTCGTCAAGCATGGTGTTGAGCACGTCCACGAACGGCACGTGCGCCGCCACCGCGCCCCACAGGCCGGGATCGGAATTGATCACCGCGCCCATCAGCTCGCCCCCGGCCGATCCGCCGGAAATGCTGATCTTCCCCGCCTGGGTGAACCCACGCGCGATCAGGCCCTTCGCCACGTCCACGAAATCATTGAAGGTGTTGGTGCGCTGTTCCAGCTTGCCCGCCTTGTACCAGGCGCGTCCCATATCGTCGCCGCCCCGGATATGCGCGATGGCATAGGCGAAGCCGCGATCGACGAGGCTGAGGCGCGAGGTCGAGAAGCCCGGACCGATGGCGATGCCATAGGCGCCGTAGCCATAGAGATGCAGCGGCCCGCCGGGCGCGCGGTCCTTGCGCCAGACCACGCTGACCGGGACCAGCGTGCCATCGCGCGCCGCGATGTCCAGCCGCGCGGTATCGTAGAGCGTGGCGTCGTAGCCCGAAGGGATTTCCTGCACCTTGAGCAGGGTGAGGCTGCGGGTGGCGACATCGTAGTCATAGACCGAGGCCGGGCTGACCATCGATTCGTAGCCGACGCGCAGCACCGTCATGGCCCATTCGGGATTGTCGCCCAGGCTCGCCTCGTAGCTCGCTTCCGGGAACGCGATCGGCTCGATCCTGGCGGGATCGTCGTAGTAGCGCACTTCGATCCGGTCCAACCCGCGCACCCGCCCCTCGACCACGTAGAAATCGCGGAACAGCTCGAACCCGGTCAGATAGAAATCGTCGCTGCCCGCGATCAGCGTGGTCCAGTTGCCCGGATCGGCGAGCGGCGCGGTGGCGAGGCGAAAGTTCTCGTGCGTATCGTTGGTGTGGATGTAGAGCACGCCGTCGCGCTCATCGACGTCGTATTCCACGCCCTTGGCGCGCGGCTTGACGAGGATCGGCGGGGCCAGCGGGTCGGCGGCGGGGATCAGGCGCGTTTCGCCGGTCTCGTGATCGCCGGTCGAGACGATCAGCCATTTCTCGTTGGCGGAAAGCGCGGCGCCGACGCGGAAGCCCTCGTCGTCCTCGTGGTACAGTTCGATGTCGCTTTCGGCCGGCTGGCCCAGCCAGTGCAGCCGCGCGTTGTCGGTGCGCCAGTTCTCGTTGGCGAGCGAATAGACGAGGCCCGTATCGTTCGCGACCCAGATCAGGCCGGACAGCGTGCCGGGAATCTCATCGGGCAGCACTTCGCCCGTGGCGATCACCTTGATCCGCGCGGTGAAGCGTTCGGAGCCGTTGTCGTCCACCGACCAGGCCAGCCGCGTGCCGTCGTTCGAAACCGCGATCGCGCCCAGGCGGAAGTAGTCCAGCCCTTCGGCAAGCGTCACTTCATCGAGAATCAGTTCGTCGGCGCTGCCATCGTCTGCCGCGCCCACCGGGCGGCGCCACCATTTCTTGTATTCCGCGCCTTCCTCGAATTCGATCCAGTAGAGCCAGTTTCCATCCTTCTGCGGCACCGACTTGTCGGCCTCCTTGATGCGCCCGCGCATTTCGCGGAACAGCGCGTCGATCGCCGGCTGGCGATCGGCCATGCGGCTTTCGAACCAGGCGTTTTCGGCTTCGAGATGGGCGAGGACGGCCTTGTCGGTGACTTCGGGATAGCCGGGATCACGCAGCCAGGCGTAATCGTCGGTGACCGTGATGCCATGGTGCGTGATGCTCTGCGGTTTCTTCGCGGCGACGGGAGGTGTGGCAATGCTCATTCCCCGCATCTATGTTGCCTCCATGATGCCCGCAAGGCGGGCCGCCTTCATTCAGGACGATCCCATGCTGATGCACACCCACGAAGCCCGCCTCGATGCCCTGCGCAAGCAACTGGCGCAGGACGGTCTCGATGGCTTCGTCATCCCGATTTCCGACGAGCACATGAGCGAATATGTCGGCGCCTATGCCCAGCGGCTGGCGTGGCTGACCGGCTTCGGCGGTTCGGCCGGCACGGCGGTCGTGCTCAGGGATGAAGCCGCGATCTTCGTCGACGGGCGCTATACCCTGCAAGTGCGCGAGCAGGTCGATGGCCGGCTCTACAGCTATCAGTCGGTGCCGCAGACCAGCCCCGCCGCATGGCTGGGGGAACATGCGCCGGAAGGCGCGCGGATCGGCTACGACGCCTGGCTGCACGGCCGGCCGTGGGTGGAATCGGTGGCGAGTGCTCTCTCTTCGCGCGGGGCGCGGCTGGTGGCGGTCGATTCGAATCCCGTCGACGCGGTCTGGGCCGACCGGCCCGCGCCGTCGATTGCGCCGGCGCTGGTCCATGCCGATGACCACGCCGGCCAGTCCGCGTCGGAAAAGCGCGCGGCGGTGGCCGAATGGCTGGCGGAGCGCAAGCTGGACGCGGTCGTCGTGTCTGCGCTCGATTCGATTGCCTGGCTGCTCAATATCCGGGGCGCGGATGTGGAACGCACGCCGGTGGCGCTGTCGTTCGTGCTGGCGCACGCCGATGGCACCGCCGATCTGTTCATTGCGCCCGAAAAGGTCACGCCGGCGCTGGTCCAGCACCTGGGCAACGCGGTGCGCATCCATGATCGCGACGGGTTCGTGCCCGCGCTGGAAGCGATGGCGGGCAAGCGTGTGGCGGTCGACCCGGAACGGGCCGTTGCGGCGATCTTCGCCACGCTCGATCGCGCCGGGGCCAAGACCATCGCGCTGACCGATCCGGTGGTGCTGCCCAAGGCGATCAAGAACGAGGTCGAGAAGGCGGGCCAGCGCGCGGCGCAGGCGCGGGATGGAGCCGCCGTTTCGCGCTTCCTGCACTGGCTCTCGGTGGAAGCGCCGCGCGGCGGCGTGACCGAGCTGGCGGCGGCCGATCGGCTCGAAGCGTTCCGCGCCGAAGGCGGATTGCTGCGCGATCTGTCGTTCGACACGATCTCGGGCGCGGGGCCGAACGGTGCGGTCGTCCACTATCGCGTCAGCGAGGAAACCAACCGTACGCTGGAGCCGAACAGCGTCTATCTCGTCGATTCGGGCGCGCAGTATGTCGATGGCACCACCGACATCACCCGCACGGTATGGGTCGGTCCGGGGCAGCCGCCGGCCGAGGTCCGGGACCGCTTCACCCGCGTGCTCAAGGGCCATATCGCGCTGGCGCGGGCGGTGTTTCCCAAGGGCACGGCCGGCAGCCAGCTCGACAGCTTCGCCCGCCAGTTCCTGTGGTCGGCGGGGCTGGATTACGCGCACGGCACCGGGCACGGCGTGGGCAGCTTCCTGTCGGTGCACGAAGGACCGCAGCGCATCGCCAAGGCCGCGGGCGGGCAGGCCGGCACTGGCCAGGTGCTGATGCCGGGCATGATCCTGTCGAATGAGCCGGGCTACTACAAGACCGGCGCCTACGGCATCCGCATCGAGAACCTGGTGCTGGTGGAACCGCGTGCAATCGAGGGCGCGGAAGGCGAATTCTATGGCTTCGAGACGCTGACGCACGTTCCGATCGACCGGCACCTGGTGGATGTCGCCCTGCTGACGCCCGAGGAGCGGGACTGGTGGAACGCATACCACGCGGGCACGCTCGCGCTGCTCTCGCCGCAGCTGGAAGGCGCCGATCGCATCTGGCTTGAAGGGGCCTGCGCGCCGCTTTGAGAGGTGATTTGTCCGTGTTATGTTCCATCTATCATGATTCGCTGAAGGGAGAGTTTCGATGATCGGATACGTGACGCTCGGCACCAATGACCTGGAACGCGGCGCGAAGTTCTATGATGCGCTGACAGCCGAACTGGGTGTGGGCCGGATGATGGAATGGGACGGCGCGATCGCCTGGGGCGCACCCGGCGGTGGCGCGGGCATCGGCCTGACCAAGCCGTTCGACGGCAATGCGGCCTCTGTCGGCAATGGTGTGATGGTGGCGTTCGAGGCGAAGGACAAGGAACAGGTGGTCCGGCTGCACGCGATCGCGCTGGCCAACGGAGGCACCTGCGAAGGCGAGCCGGGGCCGCGCGGCGATGGCGGGTTCTATGCCGCCTATTTCCGCGATCCCGATGGCAACAAGCTCAATGCTTTCCTCATGGCGGCGCCGGAATGAAGGAGATCCGGGCGGGCCATCGGCTGGCGGAAAACCCGGTCCATCTCGGCCTCGGCGCGCGCGCCGTGGCCGAGCCGGCCTTCACCGGAATGGAGTGGTACGCCGGCTATGTCGCGCGCCACGCCGATGACGGGAAGGAAGGCCGGCTGGTCAGCCTGTTCCGTTTCGCCGAAAGCTGGGACAGCTGGGAAATGCACCCGGCTGGCGACGAGGTGGTACTGTGCCTCTCCGGCGAAATCGTGCTGCATCAGGAATTTCCAGACGGCCGGCTGGAGCTGGTCCGGCTCGCGCCCGGCGACTATGCGATCAATCCGCCGGGCGTGTGGCACACCGCGGATATCGTGGCCACGGATGCCGCGGCCGAGGCATCGGCGCTGTTCATCACGGCGGGCGTCGGAACCGAGCATCGCGCACGGTAACGACGGGGTGAGGGGACCGGGCGGGGCCTTCGCTTGCCGCCAAATGAACGGTCTTTCTCAAACGCGACAAATTACGACAATGTCGGGCCCGCGCCGGGATATTTGCGCGACAACTGCCTCCTATATCCTGCTCATGGTCGTTGCGAAGGCCGCCAGCCTCCCCTGAAGGGGTGCCTCCCTCTCTCCCCCTTCATGGCGGCCTCGCAACGTCCTCCCCTTTCCGAACACACGGGAGTCAGGATCGATGAAGAAGATTGTTCTGGGCATTTCCGCCGCCGCGTTCGCGCTGGGCGCCGGTGCCCTCTATGCCGCTGCCCCCGAAGGTCCGGCGGGCGACGTTACCTGGGCCGAAGCCAAGGCCAAGGCCGACGAGATGTGGGCGAAGCTCGACGTCAACAAGGACGGCAAGCTCGACCAGGCCGATCGCGATGCCAAGGTCATGCAAAAGTTCGACGCGATCGATACCAACCATGATGGGGCGATCAGCCGCGACGAGTTTCTGGCCCATCACAATGCGATGCGCGGCCCCGGAGCCGATGGTCCGCGTGCCGATGGTCCGGGCGCCGGTCCGGCCGAAGGCCATCGCTGGCATCGCGGCGGACGCGGTGGTCCGCAAGGACGCGGCCCCGGTCCGGACGGACCTGGTATGCATGGCGCCATGATGGGCGGTCCGGGCATGGTGCTGCGCATGGCCGATGCCAACAAGGATGGCGTTGTGACCAAGGCCGAGTACGATGCGGCGGTGAAGGCGCATTTCGACAGGGTCGATACCAACCATGACGGCAAGATCAGCAAGGAAGAACGCAAGGCCGCGCGCGATGCCATGCGCGCCCGCTTCGGCCGCGGGCCGGGCGGGCCGGGTGCGCCGGGCGGCGACATGCCTCCGCCTCCGCCTCCCCCTCCGGGCGAATGACGGGGAGCGGCGAAGCGCATGAATGAAACTTCGCCGATCCGGGTGCTGCTCGTCGACGACGAAGCAGCCCTGCGCGAGCCTCTGGCGGACTATCTCGTCCGCCAGGGGTTTGCCGTGACGCAAGCCGGCACCGCCGCCGAGGCGCGCAGCCGGCTGGTGGAAGCCGCCTTCGACATCGTGCTGCTCGATATCATGATGCCGGGCGAGGACGGTCTGTCGCTGTGCCGCCATCTGGTCGAGGCGCGGCAGATCCCGGTGATCTTCATCACCGCCAAGGGCGAGGCGACCGACCGCATCGTCGGTCTGGAAATCGGCGCCGACGATTACGTGGTGAAGCCGTTCGATCCGCGCGAGCTGGTCGCGCGCGTGCGCAGCGTGCTGCGGCGCGCGGTGCGGCAGGCGGCGGAACCGGCGGACGCGGTGGTCTATGAATTCGAAGGCTGGCAGCTCGATCCGCTCAAGCGGCGGCTGACCGATCCGGAAGGGGCGCTGGTGGCGATCTCCTCCGCCGAGTTCCGCCTGCTGATGGCCTTCCTCGACCATCCGCGCCAGGTGCTCGATCGCGATCGCCTGCTCGACATGGTGCAGGGGCGCGAGGCACACCTGTTCGACCGCGCCGTCGACAACCAGATCAGCCGCCTGCGCCGCAAGGTGGAAGTGGACAGCCGCAATCCGCAACTGATCCAGACGGTCTGGGGCGGTGGCTACATGCTGGCCACCGAAGTGCGCAAGATCGCGTCGCGGGGGTAGTCGCTTGTTTCGAGACCTGCCCCGCGCCTTTTCCCGTTTCGTGCCCTGGCCGCGCAGCCTGCAGGGGCAGATGCTGTTCGCCATCGCCATCGCCCTGCTGATCGCGCAGAGTCTTTCGGCGGCGCTTATCTGGCGCGCGCAGCATGAACGGCACGTGGGGGCGCTGGTGAACTCCGCCGCCTTCCGTCTGCTTGGCCCTCCGCTCTATGGCGCGGAAGGCGGCGAACGGGGCGGAACGCGCCGCGATCGCTGGCCGGAAGCGCGCGAAGGCGGCCCTCCGGGGGCGCCCGGCTTCCGGCGTCGTCCGCCGCCGCCCGATGACGGCTACCGGCTGCCACGCCCCTTGCGCGTGCGCGTGGATAACGCCAGCCCCGAACAGCCCGGCGACCGGCGCATCGCCGCGGCCGAGAAGAATCTGACCGAAGTGCTGGAAAACCAGGGCGTCGCGGTGTCACAAGTGGTCGTGCTCGAACGCGATCCCCATCAGGACAGCGTGATTGCCGAATGGTGGGAACAGCAACGCCACCGCTTCGCCGCCTTCAGCAATGGCGAACCGCCGCCGCGCCTGGTGATCGCCTCGTTCAAGCGCTCCGACGGCACGTGGCTGTCCGCGCGCGTCCTGACGCCGGCGGGCGAGCGGCAGTTGCTGATCTCGTTGCTGTGGCAGACCGTGCTGCTGTATCTCGTCCTCATCGGCGCGGTGGCGCTGATCCTGCGTCGCATCGCGCAGCCGCTCAAGGCGCTGACGCGGCGGGTGGAGGACTTCGCCCGCGACCGCAGCATCGATGGCCAGCTCGTTCCCGGCGGGCCGGAAGACATCCGCCGCCTGATCGAGGCGCACAACGCGATGGAAGCACGCATCGCCGGGCTGCTCGACGAAAAGGACGTGATGCTGGGCGCGATCGGGCACGATCTGAAAACGCCGCTGGCTGCGCTGCGCGTGCGGATCGAGGCGGTGGAGGACGACGCCGAGCGCGGCCGGATGGCCAAGGTGATCGAGGACATCAACCGCTCGCTCGACGATATCCTCTCGCTGGCGCGGGTGGGCCGTCCGTCCGACCCGCTGGAAATGACCGAACTGTCGGCGCTCGTCGCCGACGTGGCCGACGAGTTCGAGGACATGGGCGAGGACGTGACGCTGGGCGATACCGCGCGCATCGTGTTGCCGGTGCGCGCGACGTGGCTGCGCCGCGCGATGCGCAACCTGGTGTCCAACGCGCTGCGCTATGGCCAGCGCGCGCGCGTATCGCTGGTGCGCGAGGGCAACGAGGCCGTGTTGCGGATCGAGGATGACGGGCCGGGGATTCCCGAAGGCGAGATCGCCCGGATGATGGAGCCGTTCACGCGCCTCGAAGCCTCGCGCAACACCGCGACCGGCGGCACCGGGTTGGGCCTGACGCTGGCCCGGGCCATCGCCGACCAGCACGGCGGATCGCTGGTACTCGCCAATCGCGTGGAAGCGGGCCGGATCGCGGGGCTCGTGGCGACGCTGCGCCTGCCTGTTACGTGACAGAAATATCCCGGCACGCACGGCGCGTGCCGGGATGGTGTTTTATGCCAAGCTCCCAAAATGCTGACGCATCACGGCTTGGAAATGCTCAAGCGCCGCACGGGCTTGACCCAAATGCGGTGCGCGATGCTCACCGCATTTGGGCTTACTTGATCTTCGCCACCGCCGCGGAGAGTTCCGCCCCGCGTGCGTCCTTGAGCACGCCGCAATCGCGGACCCGCTCGATGGTGCGTTCCAGTTCCAGCGCGCCGCTGCGGCCGGCGAAGCGGGGGCGAAGGGCCTCGAATTCCTTCGCCTGATCGACCGAGCAGAACCCGGCCAGTGTCCCAGGTAGCCGCGCGGCGAGGAAGATGCCGCCCGAGCCGCTGAGCATCTCTTCGAGATGCGCCTTGAGCCAGATGTAGCCGATCTCGCGCGTTTCCGGCGTCACCAGGATGCCGGCGATCATGCTGAGGCGCTCGCTGGGGCGCAGGCGGGCATCCTTGAACCCGTCGAGCACCCAGCGCGCGGTATCGGCGTCGCCGCTGGCGGCCACGGCGCGCAGGGCGCTGGGGCGGAACACCGGATCTTCCGACCCGAGCGCGCTGTCCGCCAGCTTTTGCGCACCGGCCAGCTTGTTCTGCGCCAGCCAGGCGCGCAGCCCCGATCCGTAGAACGCGGGATCGAGTGCGGCCTTGTCGCCGCCCAGCAGTCCCTCGGCCGCCGTGGTCAGCCGCGCCCGCAGCGCCGGATCGCGCGCGGTGTCCGACAGGGTGGCGACCAGCGCCACGCGGCGCTGCGCTTTGTCGGGATCGTCGCCGGCATGGGCGCCGGCGCGCGGATCAAAGCCCATCGCTTCAAGCTGCGGCGCGTAGAGCTTGTCGACAAATCCCCGGAACGCGGGCTTGGCCGCCTCGTCGATCACGCCGCGCGCAGCCATCGTTTCGAGCAGCGAGGTGGCGTTGCCGCTGGCGTAGCTATCCGGGTTGCGGGCCAGCGCGGCGGACGCGGCGATCACTTGCGCGGGCGTGGCGCGCCCCGCCATGAAGCTGGCCGCGATGCTGTCTTCCAGCGCCTGAGCCTCGCCGCCGGGCAGGCTGGCCGCGCTGGCGATCAGCTTGTCCCATTCGGCCGCCGGCAGTTCGAAGCGATAGTATCCGGTGCCGCCGGCATTGGGCACCACCGGCCCCTTGCCCTTCAGCGTCAGCTTCATCGTCGGCCCGGTCATCAGCGAACACTGGCGGTCATCGCCCTGCCGTGCGCAGAGCGGAATGCCCCATTGCGTGGCGGGGGCGGGGGTGCCCAATCGGACGTAGCGGCTCTGCGTCACCGTCCAGGCGCCGTTCTTGCCGTCCGCGAACGTCACCAGCGGCACGCCCTGCTGGTCGGTGAAGCTCTGCATCGCCGAAAGGATGCGCGGATCACCCGCCGCATCGGCCATCGCGCCGAAGAAGTCTGCGCTGGTGGCGTTGCCATAGCGATGCTTGGCCATGTAGCCGCGCACGCCATCGCGGAAGCGCGTATCGCCCATGAACGCGGCGATCATCGCCACCACATGCCCGCCCTTGCCATAGGTGATCGTATCGAACGCGGCGTCGATATCGGCGTTCTTCGGGATCGGCTGGTGGATCGGCCGGCCGGCGATCAGCGCGTCGATGTTCATCGCGCCGAAGCCTTCTTCCAGCGCCCCCGCGCCGATGTTGAGGTCCGGCCGCCAAGCGTTGCCGATGCGGAAGCCCATCCAGTTGGCGAAGCTTTCGTTCAGCCAGATGTCGTCCCACCATGCCGGGGTGACGAGATCGCCGAACCACTGGTGCGCCAGCTCGTGCGCCACCACCATGCCGAAGGTGCGCTTCTGGCTGGTCGATGCCTTGTCGTCCATCACCAGGATGGAGTCTTCGTAAAGGTCGGCGCCCGCGTTCTCCATGGCGCCGGGCATGATCGGCGCGGTGATCTGGTCGAGCTTGGGATAGGGGAAGGACTGGCCGAAATAAGCTTCGAGGTGCTGGACGATGCCCTTGGTGCCTTCCAGCGCGAAGGCCAGCTTGTCGGCGTTCTGCTTGGTCGAGACCACGCGGATCGGCAGCGGCGTGGCGCGCTGCGGCGTGGCCGGCACGGTGCCTTCGACCGTGGCGAACGGCCCGACCATCATCGCCACGAGATAGCTCGGCAGCGGCAGCGTCGGCGCGAAGGTGTGGACCGTCATGCCGTTTTCGGTCCGCGTCGCGGTTTCCGGCGCGTTGCTCACCGCCTTGAGGCCGGCGGGGGTGCGCAGGGTCACGGTCCACGGCGTCTTGAAGCCGGGTTCGTCGAAGCCGGGGAAGGCGGCGCGCGCGTCGATCGATTCGAACTGGGTCCAGCTGTACCAGTCGTCGCCCACCTTCACGCGGAACATGCCGGCCGGCCCTTCGCCGAACGGCGCGTCGTAATCGAAGGCGAAGGTCACCGCGCCGGCGGGCAGCGCTTCGGGGAAGGTCAGCAGCGCGACCCCGGTGGGATCGACTTGCGCGAACGTGCCGGTCAGCGTCTTGCCGCCGGCCGTGGCGGTCACGCGCGAAACCTTCAGTTCCTTGCCGTGCAGCCAGACGAAGCGGCTGGCCTTGCGGCTGGTGGCGTCGATCTCGACGTGGCCGGAAAACCGCTCCTTGGCCGGATCGACGGTCAGGTCCAGCCGGTAGGTGGAGGGCACGACCGAACCGTCGAGCTTGCCTGCAGGCATTGGGCCGGCTTCGGTGGGAATGGCTGCGGCGGGCGGGGTGGCCGTTTCGGCGTGGGCGAGGGGAATCGCGGCACAGCTAGCAAGCATGGTCGCGGCAAGGAACAAGGAGCGCATGAAAGCCTTTCCGGAAATGGAAAATGCACCTGACTAGGGCCTAACCGGTTTCATGCGCAACCGCGTTCGACGAACACGCGATGGTGTTCGTCGAACATGGGGGGGCATAGAGGCGTTCAGGCCGGAGCGATCAGCGCAGCAAACCGCCCAGCAGGCCGCGCGCGAAGCGGCCGAACGCGGCGCCGCCCAGGCTGGTGGCGACCGAGCCGACCACCGCGCTGAGACCGGATTCGACGGGCGAAGCGCGGGTTTTCTTGCCGCTGATCTGCGCCGCGATTACCGCGCCGGCGGACGAAGCCACCGCACCGATCGCCGCCTTGCCCGCCTTGTCCCACAGCGAGGGCGACTGGCGTGGCGCCGCGCGCTGTGCCTCCGCGCCCTGTTCCTGCACCTGCTGCGCGGCGGCGGCGGCATCAGCCGCCTTCTTCGCCAGCACTTCGGCGGCGGATTCGCGGTTCACCGCCGTATCGTACTTGCCTTCCACCGGGCTCGCCGCCTGGATCGCGGCGCGTTCGGGTGCCGAGACCGGCCCCAGCCGCGAACGCGGCGGCGCGATCAGAGTGCGCTGCACCACGCCGGGCGCGCCATCGTCATCCAGCGTGGAAACCAGCGCCTCGCCCACCTTCAGTTCGGTGATCGCCTTTTCCACGTCGAGATCGGGGTTGATGCGGAAAGTCTGCGCCGCGGCCTTGATCGCCTTCTGATCGCGCGGGGTGAAGGCGCGCAGCGCGTGCTGCACGCGGTTGCCCAGCTGGCCGGCGATCTTTTCGGGAATGTCGATCGGGTTCTGGGTGACGAAATAGACGCCCACGCCCTTCGAGCGGATCAGGCGGACGACCTGCTCCACCTTGTCGAACAGCGCTTCGGGCGCATCGTCGAACAGCAGGTGCGCCTCGTCGAAGAAGAACACCAGCACGGGCTTTTCAGGATCGCCCACCTCGGGCAGCGCCTCGAACAGTTCGGACAGCAGCCACAGCAGGAACGTGGCGTAGAGCTTGGGGCTCTGCATCAGCTTTTCCGCAGCGAGAATGTTGACCAGGCCCCGGCCCTTGTCGTCGGTGCGGAGGAAGTCGTGAATCTCGAACGCCGGTTCACCAAAGAAGCGGTCCGCGCCCTGGCTTTCGAAGGCGAGCAACTGGCGCTGGATCGCACCGACGCTGGCCTTGGTGACGTTGCCGTACTTGGTGGCGAGTTCGCCGGCGTTTTCGGCGCAGGCGGCCAGCACCGCCTGCAGGTCGTCCATGTCGATCAGCAGCAGGCCGTTTTCGTCGGCGTAGCGGAAGGCGATGTTGAGCACGCCTTCCTGCGTTTCGTTCAGGCCCATCAGCCGGGCCAGCAGCAGCGGCCCCATTTCCGAGATCGTGGTGCGGATCGGGTGGCCGCTTTCGCCATAGAGATCCCAGAACACCGCCGGGTTGTCGGAATAGGTATAATCGGTGATGCCCAGTTCCTTGGCGCGGGCTTCCAGCTTGTCGGCGTTCTTGAAGGTGGGGCTGCCCGGCATGGCGATGCCCGAAAGATCGCCTTTCACGTCGGCCAGGAACACCGGCACCCCGCGCGCGGAAAACTGTTCGGCGATGCCCTGCAGCGTCACCGTCTTGCCGGTGCCGGTCGCGCCCGCGACCAGCCCGTGCCGGTTGGCCCGGCCGAGCCGCAGCACCTGCCGTTCGCCGTTGGCGCCGAGGCCAAGGTAGATATCGTCCATGTAACAGTCGTCCCCGCAAGAAAGCGTCCGGTCCCGCCACGGGTTTACGAACAGGTGGCGCCCGGTGCGAGAGGTTTTTGCATCCGCGGCGGTGTGCCGCTAAAGCGCGCGCCACCGGCCATGGACCAGACGCCTTTCATCCTGCTTGACGATGCCCGCAGCGACGATGCTCGCAACGGTGGGGCCAGCGACGCGCGCGTCTATCGCGACCCGCTGGAGATCGTGGTCGCGCGCCGGCCGGAGGACGTGGCGCCGGCGCTCGCCCGGATCGGCGCCGAACCGGGCGAATGGGCGGGCTACATCGCCTATGAGGCCGGGCTGGCGTTGGAGCCGCGCCTGATGCCGCTGGCCGCCGCGCGCACCGGCGCGACCGGGCCGCTGGTTTGGTTCGCGCGCTTCGCGGCGGTGGAGACCCTTCCCGCCGATGCGGTGGAGAACTGGCTGGAGCGGCACGGCGCAGGCCCCGGCAACCTTGGTCCGCTCGACCCGCAAGTCTCGATCGGCGGCTATGGCCGCGCGTTCGATCGGGTGCAGGAGGCGATCCGTGCGGGCGACATCTATCAGGCGAACCTGACCTTTCCGCTGGGCGGGGGCTGGAAGGGTGATCCGCTGGCGATCTACGCCGCGATCCGCCGCGATGCGCGCGCCGGCTATGGCGGGGTGTGCTGGGACGGATCGCACTGGCACCTGTCGTTCTCGCCCGAACTGTTCTTCGCGCTGAAGGACGGCCTGGCCACGGTCCGCCCGATGAAGGGCACCGCGCCGCGCGGCGAAACGCCCGGACAGGACGAGGCGTTCCGCGCCGGGCTGGCGGGCAACGCCAAGGACCGCGCGGAAAACCTGATGATCGTGGACCTCATGCGCAACGACCTGTCGCGCGTGGCGGTGCCCGGCAGCGTCCGCGTGGAAGAGCCTTTCGCGATCGAAAGCTATCCCACCGTGCACCAGATGGTCACCACCGTCCGCGCCCGGTTGACCGCTGGCGCGGACGCGCGCGAACTGGTGCGGGCGATCTTCCCGTGCGGCTCGATCACCGGCGCGCCCAAGATTCGCGCGATGGAACTGATCGACGCGGCCGAACGCGATGCGCGTGGGCTCTATTGTGGCGCGTTCGGCCGGATCGACCCCTCTGGTGATGCGGCATTCAATGTGGCAATCCGCACGGTGCGCCTCGATCCCCGGACGGACCGCGCGGTGATGGGGGTGGGTTCGGCGGTCGTGGCGGATTCCGCGATGCTGGGCGAATGGCGGGAATGCGTGGTAAAGGGGGATTTCTTGCGCCTGTCCGCCGGCAATGCCGATCTTATCGAAACGATGGCCTTCGATCCCGCGCAGGGCATCGCGCTGCTGGAACTGCATCTGGAACGCATCAAGGGGAGTGCGGCGGCGCTGGGCTTCGCGTTCGATCGTCATGCCGCGCGCAACGCCATCCACGCGCTGTGCTTCGATCTGGAAGCGCCATCGAAAGTGCGGCTGGTCGTGTCGAAGGCCGGCGCGCTGGCGCTGGAGGCATCGGCGCTGCCCGCGCCCGCCAATGGACCGGTGAGGTGCGCCGTGCTGCCGCTGCCGGTGGCCGACGGCGACTGGCGGTTGCGCCACAAGACATCGGATCGCGGCTTCTACGAAGCGGCACTGCGCGCGGCGAAGGCGGCCGGCGCGGGCGAGGCACTGTTCCTGCGCGATGACGGGCTGCTGACCGAAGGCAGCTTCACCAATCTTTTCGTCGAGCGGGAGGGGCTGCTGCTCACGCCGCGCGCCGAATTCGGCCTGCTGCCCGGCGTCTTGCGCCGCAGCCTGATCGAGAGCGGCCGCGCGGCGGAGGCTGACCTGACGCTGGCGGATCTCTCCGGAGGCTTTTTCATCGGCAACGCCTTGCGCGGCCTGCTGCCGGCGCGGCTGCTCGGCGAACAGGCATGACCGACTCCACCCTGAGCCGCGCGCTGGCGCGCATCGCGCCGTCGCGCACCACGGCGATGACGGACCGAGCCATGGCGCTGCGGGCCGAAGGGCGCGACATCATCTCTCTGTCCGTCGGCGAGCCCGATTTCGCCACGCCCGCCCATGTCGTCCAGGCGGCGAAGGACGCGCTCGACGCCGGCGACACGAAATACACCGCCGTCGCCGGATCGGCCCGGCTGCGCGCGGCGGCCGCGCTCCATTTCGAACGCGATCTCGGCATCGTCGTACCGCCGGCGCAAGTGATCGTCAGCGCCGGGGGCAAGCAGGCGATCTTCCACGCGCTGCTCGCCACGCTCGATCCGGGCGACGCGGTGCTGATCCCCAGTCCGTGGTGGGTGAGTTATCCGGAAATCGTGCGCTTCGCCGGCGCCGAGGTGGTGGACCTGCCGACGCGGGCGGACGGGGGCTTTCGCATCAGCGCCGCGCAGCTCGAGGCCGCGATCACGCCCGCCACGCGTTGGCTGCTGCTCAACAGCCCCGGCAATCCCACCGGCGCCACCTATCCGGCCGAGGAACTGCGCGCGCTGGGCGAGGTGCTGCGCCGCCACCCGCGCGTGCTGGTGATGAGCGACGATATCTATGCGCCGCTGCGCTATGGCGCGGGCGCGCACGCCACGCTGGCGGTGGAATGCCCGGACCTGGCCGATCGCGTGCTGACCGTGTCCGGCGTGTCCAAGAGCCACGCGATGACCGGCTTTCGCATCGGCGTCGCCGCCGGGCCGCTGTGGCTGATCAACGCCATGGCGCGGCTGCAATCGCATTCCTCGGGCAATCCCGCCTCGATCAGCCAGGCCGCCGCCGTTGCCGCGTTCGAAGGCCCGCAGGATTTCCTGCTTGCCTGGCGCGAACGGTTCCGCGCGCGGCGCGACTTGTGCGTGGCCGCGATCAACGCGATTCCGGGCCTTTCGACCCCGGTGCCCGATGGCGCGTTCTATTGCATGGTCGATGCCGCGCCGCTGATGGCGCGCTTCGGCGGCGAAAGCCCCAACGCGGACGAGGCGCTGTGCCTGCATTTGCTGGAGCACGGCGTCGCCGTGGTCGCGGCTTCGGCATTTGGCGGCCGGGACGGCTTCCGCATCAGCTTCGCGGCCGACGAGGCGACTCTGGAAGAAGCCTTGCGGCGCATTGCCGGCGCCGTGGTATGATCCTGCCGCCCGTTGCGGTTCACCCCGAGCCGGTCGCAGACGGCACGCGGGCGTGCGCGCTTCGCCAAGCCCAGCATGAACGGATTTTTGCGCGATGATCGATTTCTCCATCCTGTTTGAAGACGGCGAAGCGCTGGTCATCGACAAGCCCGCTGGCCTGCCGCTCGACCGGCCGCGCGCGGGCGGCCCGTGCCTGGAGGATCATCTCGACGATCTGCGGTTCGGCTTCCAGCGCGAACCTTTCCCGGTCCACCGGCTCGATCGCGATACGTCGGGCTGCCTGCTGCTGGCGCGCAATCCCAAGGCGCTGAAGCGCTTTTCCGCCGCGTTCGAGGCGCGGCAGGTGGGCAAGGTCTATCTGGGCGTGGTCGCGGGGCCGGTGGAGGGCGAAAGTGGCACGGTGAGCCTCAGCCTGTCCAAGGTCAGCACTGAAAAGGACGGCTGGCGGATGATCCCGGCCAAGAAGGGCAAGCCCGCCGTCACCCACTGGCGGGTGGTGGATCGGCGCGACGCGCTGACTCTGGTGGAATTCCGCCCCGAAACCGGCCGCACCCACCAGATTCGCGTGCACGCCCTGGCGGGGCTGGGCCATGCGCTGGTGGGCGATCCCGTGTACGGAAACGGCAAGGGTGCCAAGCGGACGATGCTGCACGCCGCCGCGCTCACCGTCCCGCGTGAAGGCAAGCCGCCGATCGAAGCGCAGTCGCCCTTGCCGCCGGATTTCCACGCGCTGGGATTCGATCTTGGCTGACGATGCCGACCAGATCATCGCCCGGGCGCTGCCGCTGATCGAGGAAAGCTTCATCGCGGCCGCCGGGCCGGGCGGGCAGAACGTCAACAAGGTGGCGACGGCGGTGCAGGTGCGGCTCGACGTGTTCGCGCTGCGCCTCTCGCCGCCGGTGTTCCACCGCCTGAAGGAACTGGCCGGCAGCAAGTTCACCGCGAAGGGCGAGATCGTGCTGACCGCGCGCAGCCACCGCACGCAGGAAGCCAACCGCGAGGATGCGCGCAAGCGCCTGGCTGACTTGTTGCGCGAGGCGACGAACCTGCCGGAAAAGCGCGCCAAGTCCCGCCTCAACCGCGTGGGCAAGACCGCACGGCTGGAAGGCAAGAAGAAGCGCGGCGCGGTGAAGGCCGGGCGTGGCAAGGTGCGGCTGGATTGAAGCGGCGCCGCAGCCGTCGCGTCCTTATCCCGCTGTAGCGTCCCTATCCGGCGGTCGCTCCCATCACCGCGCGGCCATCGGCGGCATAGGCGCCCATTTCGTAGCCCGCATCCGCCCGGCGGAAGGCAAGGTGCAGCGGCTCGTCCGCCACGGCCGGCGAAAGCCCGCGAAAGGCGAAGCGTTCCAGCACGTTGTCGCCCAGTTGCCGCCGGGCGAGATCGAGCAGCAGCGTGGCGGTCAGCGGCCCGTGGACGACCAGCCCGCGATAGCCTTCCTCGCCCGTGGCGTAAGGCCGGTCGTAATGGATGCGGTGGCTGTTGAAGGTGAGCGCGGAATAGCGGAACAGCAGCGCCGCATCCGGCTCCACCGTGCGCACCGCATCCCATGCCGCAGGATCGAACCGGCCTTCCCCCAGGGGCGGCGGGGCGGGCGGGGTGCCGGCGGGCGCGGGTTCACGATAGACGATCGACTGCACCTCGCGCACGGCGGGCACGCCATCGCCCAGCGTCTCGTGCGCCACGTCTACGAACACCAGATGGCCCGACCCCCCCTGCTTGGGCGTTACCGACAGCACGCGCGAACGCCGCTCGACCGCTTCGCCCGCGCGCAGCGCGCGCAGGAACTCGACCTTGCTCGATGCCCACATCCGGCGCGGCAGCGGCACCGGGGGCAGGAAACCCTCCGGGCCGTCGTCGCGGCGGGGGTGGCCGTCCGGCCCCAGCGCGGCGGTGGGGGCATCGGGCAGGCACAGGCACCAGTGCAGGCCCTGCGGTGCGGCGCCGCCGACCGGGGCCGCGCGGTCGAGCGTGGCGCACCAGCGCGCCAGCAGGCCCGCGTCCACCCGGTCGGAGCGGGTTTCCTCCCGCCCGACCCATGCCGCCCATTCGCTCATCGGCTCGATCCGCCTTTCAATTGCGTCCGCCCACCAGGCCGCGGGCGATCACCTGCGCCTGGATTTCGGCCGCGCCTTCGAAGATGTTGAGGATGCGCGCGTCGCACAGCACGCGGCTGATTTCGTATTCCAGCGCATAGCCGTTACCGCCGTGGATCTGCAACGCGGCATCGGCGTTGGACCACGCCGCGCGCGCCGCCAGAAGCTTGGCCATGCCGGCCTCGATATCGCAGCGCTTGCCCGAATCCTTGGCGCGCGCGGCGGCGTAGGAAAGTTCGCGGGCCATGACGAAATCGACGAGGCTCATCGCCAGCTTGTCGGCCACGCGCGGGAAGTGGACGATCGCCTTGCCGAACTGCCGGCGCGTCAAGGCATAGTCCAGCCCCAGCTCCAGCGCGCGGCGGGCAACGCCCACGGCGCGGGCGGCGGTCTGGATGCGCGCGCCTTCGAAGGTGCGCATCAACTGCTTGAAGCCCATGCCCTCCTCGCCGCCCAGCAGGGCGTCGGCCGGCGCGCGCATTCCGTCGAACTGGAGCGCGTATTCGCGCATCCCGCGATAGCCCAGTACTTCGATCTCGCTGCCGGTCATGCCGGGGGCGGGGAAGGGATCGGCTTCGGTTCCGCGCGGCTTGGGCACCAGCAGCATCGACAGGCCGGCATAGCCCTTCGCGTCCGGCACCGTGCGCGCCAGCAGCGTCATCAGGTCGGACCGGCTGGCGTGGGTGATCCAGGTCTTCGCCCCGACGATCACCCAGTCTTCGCCGTCGAACCGCGCGCGCGTCTGCAACGAACCGAGGTCCGATCCGACATCGGGTTCGGTGAACACGGCGGTCGGCAGCACCGCGCCGCTGGCGATGCGGGGCAGCCAGTGCGCCTTCTGTTCGTCCGTGCCGCCCATCGCGATCAGCTCGCCGGCGATTTCGGAGCGCGTGCCGAGCGAACCGGCACCGATCCACCCGCGCGAAAGCTCCTCGGTGACAAGGCACATCACCAGCTTGTTGAGGCCGAGCCCCCCGAACGCTTCGGGGATGCACACGCCGAACGTGCCGAGATCGGCCATCGCCTGCACCGTGGCATCGGGGATCAGCGCGTTGGCGAGGTGCCACTGGTGCGCGTGCGGCAGGATTTCCGCCTCGGTGAACTTGCGGAACTGGTCGCGGATCGCGTCGAGATCGGCATCGTGGAACGTCTCGCTCGGCCACTTCCCTTCGGCGAGCGCGGCGACGAGGGTGGCGCGCGTGGCGGCGTGATCGGCATCGAGCAGACCGGCGCAGGCTTCCGCCAGCGCGCGCGCGGCAGGGCCAAGGCCAAGGTCCGCCGGACGGAACAGCTCGTTCTGCCCCATCGGCAGCCCGCCGGCGAGCTGGGCCAGCGTTTCGGCGAAGGCCAGTCGGCCGACCAGCGCGTCGACCGGGTTGGTGTCGTCATTGGCAGCCAGCCAGCCGTGGATCGCTTCGAGCGCGGCCACGCTCGTCGCCACCCAGGCGAAGCCGTGGGCGGCGCGCTGTTCGGCGTCGATCGGCCGCGTCGCCAGCCGGTCGGCCAGGGCGCCCTGAGCCGCCGCGCGATAGGCGCGCGCGGCCTCCAGCGCGGCTTGTGTCGTCACGCCCGTTCGAACACCGCGGCGATGCCCTGCCCGCCGCCGATGCACATCGTTTCGAGGCCATAGCGCCCGCCACGCCGCACCAGTTCGCGGGTCAGGTTGGCAAGGATGCGCCCGCCGGTGGCGCCGATCGGATGGCCGAGCGAGATGCCCGATCCGTTGACGTTGAGCATCTCGTTGCGGCTGTCGTCCTCGCTCCAACCCCAGCCCTTGAGCACGGCCAGCACTTGCGGCGCGAAGGCTTCGTTCAGCTCGACCAGATCGATGTCGGACCAGCCGAGGCCGGTGCGCGCGAACAGGCGCTCCACCGCCGGGACCGGGCCGATCCCCATGCGGCTGGGATCGCAGCCGGCGGCGGCCCACGAATGGAACCACGCGATCGGTTCGAGGCCCAGTTCGGCCAGCTTGTCCTCGGCCACGACCAGGCAGGCGGCCGCCGCGTCGTTCTGCTGGCTGGCGTTGCCCGCCGTCACCACGCCGCCTTCCAGCGCGCGCAGCTTGCCCAGCGTTTCCAGGCTGGCGTCCGGGCGATAGCCTTCGTCGTGATCGAACAGCACCGGATCGCCCTTCTTCTGCGGCACGGGCACCGGCACCAGTTCGTCGGCGAACAGGCCGCTGGCCCAGGCCGCCGTCGCGCGCTGATGGCTGCGCACGGCATAGGCATCGGCCTGTTCGCGCGTGATGCCATAGTCCTTGGCGAGGTTTTCCGCCGTCTCGATCATGCCGGTGATCACGCCGAAGCGCTCCACCGGCTGCGACATCACGCGGCCGCGCGTCAGCCGGTCGTGCAGCGTCAGGCTGCCGGCGCGCACGCCCTTGCGCACGTCGGTGGTGTAGTGTTCGACGTTCGACATCGATTCGACGCCGCCGGCCACGACCACGTCCGAAGCGCCGGTCTGGACCATCATCGCCGCGTTGACGATCGCCTGCAGGCCCGATCCGCAGCGCCGGTCGAGCTGGTAGCCCGGCACCTCCAGCGGCAGGTCCGCCGCCAGCCACGACCAGTGCGCGATGCACGGCGCTTCGCCGCTGCCATAGCCTTGCGCGAAGACGACATCGTCCACCCGTGCGGGATCGATCTTCGTCCGTTCGACAAGTGCCTTGAGGATCACCGCGCCGAGCTGGCCGGCGGTGAGGCCGGACAGCGCCCCCCCGAACTTGCCGACGGGGGTGCGGATCGGGGCGACGATGGCGGCGCGGCGCAGGGTCATCAGGATTCTCCGGTTGGGGCGGTGCCGACGATGCCGGCATCGATCAGGCGGGCGATTTCGCCCGACGAAAGGTTGAGCCGCGTGGCCAGCACTTCTTCGGAATGCTGGCCGTTGCGCGGGGCGGGCCGGGGCGGCTGGCGGTCGGCCTGGGGCAGCGTGGCGAAGGCGCCCGCCGCCGGATAGGTAAAGCCGCTGGGGTTATCGCAGGCGCCGAACACGGGATTGTCGGCCACCAGCGCGCGATCCTCGACCGCTTCCAGCATCGTGCGATAGGCGGAATGGACGATGCCGGCGGCATCGAACGCGGCGGCCAGGTCTGCGTGCGCGCGCGCGCCGATCGCGCGTTCGAACAGGGGATAGAGCGCATCGCGGTGGGTGAAGCGCAGCCCGTCGTCCTTCGCGAAGGACACACCGCGTTCCGCCTCGATCGCGGCAATGGCACCGCCAAGGTCCAGCGCGGTGACGAGATTGGTCCACTGGCGCGGGGTGACCACCACGATCATCGTGCGCACGCCGTCGGCGGTCATGAAATCGCGCCCGAACAGGCCATAGACGGCATTGCCCAAGCGCGGCCGGTTGGCGTTTTCGTACAGCACTTCGGCCACGCTGCCGAGATTGGCGGCGGTGCCGATGGCGACGTCGGACAGCGGAATCCGTACCTCGCCGCCCGCGCCCGAAGTTTCGCGCCGGCGGATCGCGGCAAGCAGCGCGAAGGCCGCATAGGCGCCGCTCAACAGGTCCCACGCGGGCAGGACGTGGTTGACCGGGTCCGGGCCGGGGCCGGTCATCATCGGATAGCCGACCGCGTTGTTGACCGTGTAGTCCAGCGCGGGCGAACCGTCCGCCCAGCCCATCACGCGCACGGTGATCAGGTCCGCGCGGCCCTGTGCCAGCACGTCATGCGCCATGAAGCCGCCGATCGGGAAGTTGGTGATGACCTGCCCCGTCGCGCGGATCAGTTCCTGCAGCAGCGCGCGCCCTTCGGGCCGGCCCAGATCGAGCGCGACCGACCGCTTGGCGCGGTTGAGATTTTCCCAATAGAGCGAATCGTTGTTGGCGGTGACCGGCCAGCGGCGGAAATCCGGGCCGCCGCCAATCTGGTCCACGCGGATCACGTCCGCGCCCATCTGCGCGCAATAGAGACCAGCGGTGGGCGAGGCGACGAACGACGACGCCTCGATCACCGACAGGCCGCCAAGGAGATCGTACACCCGCTGCGTCCCCCTCAGCCTTGCGCGCCGGCGGCGAAATCGCGCAGCATCTGCTTGGCGATCACCAGTTGCATGATCTGCGTGGTGCCTTCGTAGATGCGGTAGATGCGGCTGTCGCGGAAGAAGCGTTCGGCTTCGTACTCCGCGAGGTAGCCCGCACCGCCGTGGACCTGCACGCAGCGATCGGCAACGCGGCCGCACATCTCGCTGGCGAACATCTTGAAGGCGGCGGCTTCGAGCAGGATCTTGCGCCCTTCGTCCGCCTTGCGGATGGCATCGCGCATCATGCATTCGGCGGCGTAGATTTCGGCGTGGCTGTCCGCCAGCATCGCCTGGATCAGCTGGAAGTTGGCGATCGGTTCGCCGAACGCCTTGCGTTCCGTGGCATAGCGCACGGCGGTATCCAGGATGCGCCGGGCATAGGCGGTGCTCGCCGCGCCCACCGAAAGGCGGCCGTTGTCGAGGCTCTGCATCGCCGTGGCGAAGCCCTTGCCTTCCTCGCCACCCAGCAACGCGTCGCCGGGCACGAACACGTCCTCCAGGATGATGTCGGCGATGTGGCTGCCGGACTGGCCCATCTTTTTGTCGGACTTGCCCACCGTGACGCCGGCCGTGTCCATCGGAACGAGAAAGGCCGAGACATGCGCGTTGCGGGGCAGATTCTCCTTCGCGGTGCGCGCCATGATCAGCGCGACTTTCGCGAAGGGGGCATTGGTGATGTAGCGCTTGGTGCCGTTGAGCACATAGCCGTTGCCCGAACGGACGGCGGTGGTCTGCAGCCCCGCCGAATCCGATCCCGATCCCGGCTCGGTCAACCCGAAGCTCGCGATCTCGCCAGCGGCGAGGCGGGGAAGCCAGGTGGCCTTCTGCTCCTCCGTGCCGCCGTTCTTGATCGCGGAGCAGACCATGCCGAGGTTGATCGACACGATCGAGCGGTAGGCCGGCATGGCATAGCTCAGTGTGTGGATGGTCTCGATATATTGCGACACGTTCATGCCCGCGCCGCCGTATTCCTCGGGCATGGTCAGGCCGAACAGACCCATCTCGCGCATTTCGTCCAGCAGGTCGTCGGGGATGCGATCCTGGGCGATCACCTCCGCTTCGGCCGGCACCAGCCGTTCGCGGACGTAGCGCTTCAGCTGGTCGAGAAACTGTTCGAAGACATCGGCATCCATGCCGGGGTTCACCGTGCTCACCGGGCCTCTCCTCAAACCGGATCGTAGGGGAAGACGTGGGCCGAAACCTCGTCGGCGCGCGCGAAGGCGGGGCGGAACGCGGGGATCAGCTCTTCCGCGATCGCTTCGGGCGTCCAGCCTTCCAGCTTGACCATCGAACGGACCGGGCGCGGCTTGTTGAACAGCACGATCTCGTTCTTGCGCACCGCAAAGATCTGGTTGGTCACGTCCTTCGCCGCGTCGGAGGCGAGATAGGCGACCAGCGGGGCGATCTTGTCCGCGCTCATCGTCTTCATCCGTTCGACGCGCAGCTTCTGCTCGGGCGTTTCGGCGGGGATTGAGGCGGTCATCCGGCTCCACGCGAACGGCGCGATGCAGTTCGAGCGCACGCCCCAGCGCGCCATGTCGAGCGCGATCGAATGCGACAGAGCGACAAGGCCGAGCTTGGCCGCCGAATAGTTGGCCTGCCCCACATTGCCGATCAGCCCGCTGGTGGAGGTGAAGTGGATGAAGCTGCCCGATTGCTGCTCGCGGAAATAGGGCGTTGCCGCCTTGGAAACGTTGAACGCGCCGGTCAGGTTGACGTCGATCACGCTGGTCCAGTCCTCGTAGGACATCTTGTGCCAGATGGTGTCGCGCAGGATGCCGGCGTTGTTCACCACCGCGTCGATCCGCCCGAACCGCTGCACCGCATCCTCGACGATCGAGGCGGCGGCCTTGGGGTCGGCCACGTTGGCGAGGTTGGCCCAGGCCTTGCTGCCCGCCGCGCGGATATCGTTGACGGTGGTGTCCGCCGGCCCGGCATCCCCGCCGTCGCCGCCTTGCGCCACGCCGGGATCGTTGACCACTACGGCCGCGCCGTGCCGGGCGCAGAGCAGTGCGATTTCGCGACCGATGCCACGGCCCGCACCCGTTACCGCGACGACCTTGCCTTCCAGGATTCCGGACAACGATTCTCTCCAGTCGGTTCGATGCCGAAGCTAAACGTGCAGGCGGATAAATTCAATATTGGGAATTGTTTTTCATCATTATGAAAAATATGATGCCGTCATGTCCGGTCCTGTCCGCTCGCTTTCCCAAGGGTTCACCATTCTGCGCCTGTTGGCTGTGCGCGAAGCGCTGACTTTGTCCGACATCTGCCGGGAAACCGGTCTCAGCCCCTCGAGCGGACTGAATCTGCTGCGCACGCTGGTGGCCGAAGGGGCGGTCGATCGCGATACCGGCGGCAAGCGCTACCGGCTGGCGGCGGGCTGGGGCGATCTTGGGGTGCTGCAGGCGAACGCGGTTTCGCGTTTCGCCGCTCGCGTCCGGCCCTTGCTGGCGCGGTTCGCTGCCGCGCACGACGCCACCGCCGGGCTATGGCAGGTGCAGGCCGGGGAGCGCCTGTCGCTGATCGCGCTGGGCGAAAGCGGGGCGGAGACCCGCATCCACATGGTCGAAGGCCAGCGTCAACCGCTGGGCGGGGGTGCCGCCGGGCGGGCGCTGGCGGCGGCGGAAGCGCTGGGCCGGGATGATCTCGCCGCCCGCTTCGCAAGGGTGCGCTGGCGTACCCCGCTGGGCTTCACCACCTGGCTGGGTCAGGTCGCCGAAGCGGTCCAGCGCGGCTATGCGGTGGACGACGGCTACATTCACGCCGGCGTCTGTTCGGTGGGCGTCGTCGTGCCCGCTGCGCCGGTGCGGTTCTGCCTTTCGGCAACGATCTTCGCCGGATCGCGCGATGCCGCCGCGCTCGACGAGCTGGGGCGGGCGCTCAGTGCGCTGGCGCGTCGGCCCGAGCTGAGGCTTGAACCGGCGGGGTAGCGGCGGCCGCGCTGGCGCTGGCCTGCGGCACGTCCGCGTCCGTCGTGGGTGGGGCTGGCCGCTTTTCCAGCATTTCGGCGGCTTCGTCGAGCGCGCGGGCTTCGCCCACGGTCACGCCGCCCGGCCCCGGATCGGTGTCCTTCTGGCCGCAGCTCGCCAGGGCTAGCAGCGGGAGAAGATACGGCGCCCGGTTGAGGGCGGGTTTGAGGGCGCGCATCGCGATACTCCGGAAAGGCAAGGAAAAGGGGCGGAGATTCCCATCTGCCGCCCCCTTCGTTCTCGAGAATCCGTGCTGCGCCCCGCCGGTGCGGTCGGGGCGCACGGGATCACATCTTCTTTTCGGCGTCCGCCGCGGCGTCGGCGGCGGCCTTCTTGACGTCGGCAGCGGCGGCGGCGGCGCTGTCAGCTGCGTTGCGCGCGGCATCTTCTGCCGAAAGCGGCGTGGCATCGGCGGCGGGCGCTTCCACCGGCGCGGCGGCAGCCGAGGTATCGACCGCGGGCAGTTCCTCGGCCGGCATCTCGACGTTGTCGGTGGCGGCGGCTTCGGTGGCGTCCTCGGACTTGCCGCACGCGCTGAGCGAAAGGGCAGCGGCGCAGGCGATGGCGGTGAAGGCGATCTTCTTCATGGGGTCCCTCTACTGTATTTCCGTTCGGGCGCGTTCTATCGGCGTGGCGGGGCCAAGGCAAACCACAAAAGGGACCTGCGCCGCCGACACGTCGCTGATAAGGGGTTTAGGTAGCAACCCTAACGACTGATATAAAGAAGTCTTTATGTGGCTTGATTGATATAAAGACTTCTTTATATGGTGCCTTCATGACCCTGCTCGACACTCTTCGTGCCCTGGCCGATCCCACGCGATTGCGGATCATGCGGCTGCTGGCCAGCATGGAGCTGGCCGTGGGGGAGCTGGCGCAAGTGCTGGGGCAAAGCCAGCCGCGCGTTTCGCGCCATGTGAAGATCCTGTGCGATGCCGGGCTGGCCGAGCGCCGCCGCGAAGGCGGATGGGTGTTCCTGCGCGCCGCGATCGGCAGCGATGCCGATACCGGGGGCGAGAGCGCCGCGATCGGGGTGGTGGTGGCCCGCCTGCTGGCCGTGGCGGAAGAGACGGATGCCGGGTTCGGCCTGCGCTGTTCGGAGGATCGCCAGCATCTCGATGCGGTGCGCGCCCTGCGCGAGACGCATGCCGCCGATTACTTCGCGCGCCATGCCGAGCAATGGGACCACCTGCGCAGCCTGCACATCGCCGACGGCCCGGTGGAAGCCGCGCTGGTAGAGATGCTGGGGCAGGGTGCGGAATCCCCGGCACTGGGCCGCGTGCTGGACGTGGGCACCGGCACCGGGCGCATGGCCGAACTGTTCGCGGCGCGGGCCGATCGTGTGGTGGCGCTCGACAAGAGCCCGGAAATGCTGCGCGTCGCCCGCACCCGGCTCCAGCATCTGCCCGCCGGCCGGGTCGAACTGGTGCAGGGCGATTTCGCGCAACTGCCGTTCGCGCCGGGCAGCTTCGATACCGTGCTGTTCCATCAGGTGCTGCACTATGCGATCGCGCCGGAAGCGGTGCTGGCCGAAGCCGCGCGGGTCACCGCGCCGGGCGGCCGTGTCGCCATCGTCGATTTCGCCGCGCACGACCGCGAGGAACTGCGCACTGCCCATGCCCATGCGCGTCTTGGCTTTTCAGACGCCCAGGTGGAAAAGCTCCTGCTCGATGCGGGGTTCAAACCCGATGGCGAACGTGCGCTGCCGGGGCACGAACTGATCGTAAAGGTCTGGACCGGCGTCCGCAGCGCGCACGTCCAGGCTGCTCCGGCCGGCAACGTTACCTCTATCCAGCCCGAACATGCCCGCACCGGGCGGAAGGCCACGTCATGACCACGTCCTACGATCAGCTGCGCGAAGCGCGCACCGCTCTCGATACGCCTTTGTTCGCCGGGCTTCCCGGCGACATTCGCGTGAGCTTCGAATTCTTCCCGCCCAAGACCGACGCGCTGATGACGCAGCTTTGGGATGTGGTGACCACGCTGGCGCCACTGGAGCCGCAGTTCGTTTCGGTGACTTACGGCGCGGGCGGCTCCACGCGCGATCGCACCCACGGCACCGTCGCGCGGATCATTTCCGAAGCGCGCCTGCCGGCCGCCGCGCACCTGACTTGCGTGGACGCCAGCAAGGCGGAAATCCGCGAGGTGGCGGAAGGGTACTGGGAAGCCGGCGTGCGGCATATCGTGGCGCTGCGTGGCGACATGGGCGCACCGGGCGTGCCGTTCACCCCGCACCCCGAAGGCTATGCCAACGCGACGGAACTCGTCGCCGGGCTGAAGGCGATCGCGCCGTTCGAGATTTCGGTCGCGGCCTATCCCGAAAGCCACCCGGATTCGCCCAGCGTCCAGGCGGATATCGACAACCTCAAGCGCAAGCTCGATGCCGGCGCCACGCGCGCGATCAGCCAGTTCTTCTTCGAACCCGAGACGTTCTTCCGCTTCCGTGACAAGCTGGCGGCGGCGGGGATCTATGCGCCGGTGCTGCCGGGTATCCTGCCCGTGTCGAACGTCGCACAGACGCGCAAGTTTGCGGCGGCCTGCGGCGCGGCGATCCCGGCGTGGATGGATGGCCTGTTCGAAGGGCTGGACACGCATCCCGCCTCGCGCCAACTCGTCGCCGCGACGATCGCCGCCGAGTTCTGCCGCCGCCTCTATGCCGGCGGCGTGCGCGATTTCCACTTCTACACGCTCAACCGGGCCGAACTGAGCTACGCGATCTGCCACCTGCTTGGTCTGCGTCCCGGCCGTCCCGCACTGGAAAAGGCCGCATGACTCTCACCCCATCCTCCGCCCGCGCCGCGCTGCTCGATCAGGCGCGCCAGCGCATTCTCATCACCGATGGCGCCTTCGGCACCGAGATCCAGCGCTGGAAGCTGTCCGAGGAGGACTATGCCGGCACGCTGGGGCTGGCCAAGGACCAGAAGGGCAACAACGACATTCTCGCGCTGACCAAGCCCGAAGTGCCCGAATCGATCCACCGCGCCTATTTTGAGGCCGGGGCGGACATCGCCGAAACCAACACGTTCTCGGCCAACCGCATCAGTCAGGCGGATTACGCGGCCGAGCATCTGGTGCGCGAGATCAACCTCGAATCCGCGAAGCTCGCCCGGCGGATCGCCGACGAGTTCGCCGCCAAAGATGGCCGCCCGCGCTTCGTTGCCGGCGCGATCAGTCCGACCAACAAGACGCTGTCGCTCTCGCCCGACGTCAACGACCCCGGCTTCCGCGAGATCGACTGGGATTTCCTGGTCGATGTCTATGCCGAACAGATCGCCGCGCTGGTCGAAGGCGGGGCGGACTTCATCCTGATCGAGACGGTGTTCGATACGCTGAACGCCAAGGCCGGGGTGATGGCGGTGCGCAAGGTGGAGGCGGCGCTGGGCCGCGAAATCCCGATCATGCTGTCGATGACGCTGACCGACCTTTCCGGCCGCAATCTCTCCGGCCACACGGTGGAGGCGTTCTGGTACGCGGTGCGCCATGCCCGGCCGGTCACGATCGGCCTCAACTGCTCGTTCGGCGCCACCCAGCTGCGCCCGCACGTGAAGGCGCTGTCGGAAATCGCCGACACGCTGATCATGGTCTATCCCAACGCCGGCCTGCCCAACGAACTGGGCGAATACGACGAGATGCCGCTGACCACCGCCGGTCTCGTCCGGGAATGGGCCGATCACGGCCAGGTCAACATCCTCGGCGGCTGCTGTGGGTCCACGCCCGATCACATCGCGGCGATGGCCCAGACGGTTGCCGGGCTTGCCCCGCGCGCCTTGCCCCATCCCGATCAGGTCACGCGCCTGGCCGGGCTGGAACCGTTCGTGATGGCGGCGTGAACCAGTTCCCCTCCCGCTAGCGGGAGGGGGCAGGGGTGGGCAGCGCAACGGCGCCCGCTCCAAGAGAAAAGAACCCACCCCCGGCCCCTCCCGCAAGCGGGAGGGGGGAGCATCAGATGACCACCCAAGCCTCTTCCCGTTTCGTCAACGTCGGCGAACGCACCAACGTTACCGGTTCCGCCGCGTTCAAGAAGCTGATCCTCGCGGGGGACTACGCGAAGGCGGTCGAGGTCGCGCGCCAGCAGGTCGAGAACGGCGCGCAGGTGATCGACGTCAACATGGACGAGGGCCTGCTCGACGCGGTCGAGGCGATGACCACGTTCCTCAAGCTGATCGCCGCCGAGCCCGACATCGCGCGCGTGCCGGTGATGATCGACAGCTCCAAGTGGGAGGTGATCGAGGCGGGCCTCAAGTGTGTCTCGGGCAAGCCGATCGTCAATTCGATTTCGATGAAGGAAGGCGAGGAAGCCTTCCTCGATCACGCGCGCAAATGCATGGACTATGGCGCGGCCGTGGTCGTGATGGCCTTCGATGAAAAGGGCCAGGCCGACACCAAGGAGCGCAAGGTCGAAATCTGCAGCCGCGCCTACACGCTGCTGACCGGCATCGGCTTCCCGCCCGAAGACATCGTGTTCGATCCCAACGTCTTCGCCGTTGCCACCGGCATCGAGGAGCACGACCGCTACGCGCTCGATTTCATCGAGGCCACGCGCGAGATCAAGGCGGCCTGCCCGCACGTCCACATCTCCGGCGGCCTGTCCAACCTCTCGTTCTCGTTCCGCGGCAACGAGACGGTGCGGCGCGCCATGCATTCGGTGTTCCTCTACCACGCCATCCCGGCGGGCATGGACATGGCGATCGTCAACGCCGGCCAGCTCGACATCTACGACCAGATCGATCCCGTGCTGCGCGAAGCCTGCGAGGACGTGCTGCTGATGCGCCGGGCAGACGCCACCGAGCGGCTGATCGATCTGGCGGAAAGCTACAAGGGCCAGGACAAGGCGGCCGAGAAGGCGGCCGAGGAATGGCGCGGCTGGGATGTCGTGCGCCGGCTGGAACACGCGCTGGTAAAGGGCATAGACGCCCATATCGTCGACGATACCGAGGAAGCGCGCCAGCAGATCGCCGCGCGCAACGGCCGCCCGATCGAAGTGATCGAAGGCCCGCTGATGGAAGGCATGAACACCGTTGGCGACCTGTTCGGATCGGGCAAGATGTTCCTGCCGCAGGTGGTCAAGTCCGCGCGCGTGATGAAGAAGGCGGTGGCCCACCTGATCCCGTTCATCGAGGCGGAGAAGGACGCCGGCTCCAAGGCCAAGGGCCGCATCGTGATGGCCACGGTCAAGGGCGACGTGCACGATATCGGCAAGAACATCGTCGGCGTCGTGCTGCAGTGCAACGGCTACGAGGTGATCGACCTGGGCGTGATGGTGCCGTGGGCGACGATCCTGCAGGCCGCCAACGAGAACGAGGCCGACATCATCGGCCTCTCGGGCCTCATCACCCCCTCGCTCGACGAGATGGTGACCGTGGCCGAGGAAATGCAGCGCGCCGGCATGACCATCCCGCTGCTGATCGGCGGGGCCACCACCAGCAAGGTCCACACCGCGCTGCGCATCGATCCGGCTTATGACGGCCCGGTGGTCCACGTGCTCGACGCCAGTCGCGCGGTCGGGGTCGCCAGCCAGTTGCTGTCGGATACGCAGCACGATGGCTTCGTGAAGGCGACCGCCGCCGATTACCAGCACGTGCGCGATGCCCGCGCGGGCAAGGGCGGGTCCAAGCTGCTGCCGCTGGCGGATGCGCGCGCCAACGCCTTCGCCCCCGATTTCTCGGAAAAGGCGCCGCCGCCCGAACAGCCGGGCCTGCACGTATTTCCCGAATGGGATCTCGCCGATCTGGTCGACTGTTTCGACTGGACGCCGTTCTTCCGCGCCTGGGAACTGGCCGGCACTTATCCCGCGATCCTCGACGACGCGGTGGTGGGCGAAAGCGCGCGCAACCTCTACGCCGATGCCCGCGCGATGCTCGAAACCATCGTCGCCGAAAAGTGGCTGACGGCCAAGGCTGTCGCCGGGTTCTGGCCCTGCGCCCGCCACGGCGACGACGTGGTGCTGCATCCCGATGACGACGAACGGTCAGTGCGCCTGCCGTTCCTGCGTCAGCAATTCATCAAGAGCCGGGGGCCAAATGGAACGGGGAGGGCCAATTTCTGCCTGGCCGATTTCATCGATCCGGCGGGCGACTGGCTGGGCGGCTTCGCCGTCGGCATCCACGGCATCGAACCGCATCTGGAGCGTTTCAAGGCCGCGCACGACGACTATTCGGACATCCTGCTGAAAGCGCTGGCCGATCGCTTCGCCGAAGCCTTCGCCGAACGCCTGCACCAGCACGTGCGCACGACGCTGTGGGCCTATGCGCCGGGCGAACAGCTGACCAACGAGGCGCTGATCCGGGAACAGTATCGCGGCATCCGTCCCGCGCCCGGCTATCCGGCCTGCCCGGATCACAGCCTGAAGCCGATCCTGTTCGATCTGCTGGGCGCGCAAGAGAACGCCGGGATCGTGCTGACGGAGAGCCAGGCGATGCTGCCCACGGCGGCGGTCTCGGGCTTCTATTTCGCCCACCCGGAAAGCCAGTACTTCGGCGTTGCTACCATCGGGCGCGACCAGCTTGAGGACTACGCCGGCCGGCGCGGGATGGACCTGGCTGCGGCGGAGCGGTGGCTGCGGCCGAATCTGGACTAGGAGTCCGTCAATCGGGGCGATCTGGCGCTACATCGCGCAGCATCCGGACAGGGTGTGAAACGCGGTGAAATGTAGCGAAAAATATTAGAATTCCGCCATTTCGGTCCGTCCTTGCGAGGGCAAGGAGAATAGCCATGTCGATCGGTTCCATTACATCGGCCGTCACGTCGGCCGCCTCGTCCGGCAGCACGCTGGCCAGCCTGTTGCAGACGAGCGGTCTGTCCGCCGACAAGATCAAGATCGTCGAAGGTGATCTCGCCGACACCCAGCAATCGCTGGCGTCGAGCATGTCGGCCAGCGTTTCGGGCACGGTCGACAGCACCGCGTTCCGCGCCGCGATCGATGCGAAGATCGCCGACGATGTCGCTTCGGGCAAGTTGACCGCGAAGGATGCCGAGGCGGTCGGCAAGGCGCTCGATCAGATCGAGGGAACCGCTTCCGGCGCAAGCGCTTCCACCGACGCCAGTGGAGCAGCCTCGGTCACGGCAGCGGCGGCCGGTTCGGCGCGGCCGGCCGGTGGTCATGGTGGAGGCGGTGGGGGCGACACCAAGACCGAAGTCTCGCGCGTGGAAACGGTCGCCGGCGGGATCATGACCACGGTCATCACCTATAGCGACGGCAGCACCGAAACGCAGACCAGCGTGACCACGGAACCCGATACCGGTTCGACAAATGCCACGTCGGGCACCAAGACGGGCAAGAGCGACGAGCAGAAGGCGCAGGACTACCTCGCGTCGCTCCAGCCGGGCACGCTGTTCAACGTGATGGCCTGATGCCCGGGGCCGGGGCTCAGCGCGGTGTCAGGACGGTATCGCGCGCGGCATCGTCGGTCTGCGGATAATCCAGGTTGTAGTGCAGGCCCCGGCTTTCGTGCCGGGCGCGGGCCGACTGGACGATCAGGTCGGCGCTCTGCAGCAGGTTGCGCAGTTCGATCAGGTCGGTCGAGACGCGGAAGTGGCCGTAGTAGTCGTTCACCTCGTCCTCCAGCATCTTGATCCGGTGCGCGGCGCGTTCCAGCCGCTTGTCGGTGCGCACGATGCCCACGTAGTTCCACATGAAGCGGCGGATTTCGGTCCAGTTCTGCTTGATCACCACTTCCTCGTCGGAATCGGTCACGCGGCTTTCGTCCCACGGGCGCACCGCGGGTGGGGCGTCGAAGCTATCCCACCGCGCGAGGATGTCGCGCGCGGCGGCATCGCCGAACACGAAGCATTCGAGCAGCGAATTGGAGGCCAGGCGGTTGGCGCCGTGCAACCCGCTTTCGGTGCATTCGCCCGCCGCGTAGAGACCGGGCAGGTCGGTACGGCCGGCCAGGTCGATCAGGATGCCGCCGCAGGTATAGTGCTGCGCGGGCACAACCGGGATCGGCTGCTTGGTCATGTCGATGCCGAGGCCGAGCAGCTTCTCGTAGATGTTGGGAAAGTGGCTGCGCACGAAGCCGGCCGGCATGTGGCTGATGTCGAGATGCACGAAATCGAGGCCGAAGCGCTTGATCTCGGAATCGATCGCGCGCGCCACGATATCGCGCGGGGCGAGTTCGAGCCGTTCGGCGTCGTAGAATTCCATGAAGCGCTTGCCGGTGCGCGGATTGATCAGCCGCCCGCCTTCGCCACGCACCGCCTCTGTAATCAGGAAGTTCTTGACCTCCAGATGATAGAGGCAGGTGGGGTGAAACTGCATCATCTCCATGTTGGAGACGCGCGCGCCGGCGCGCCAGGCCATGGCGATGCCGTCGCCGGTCGCGCCGCGCGGGGCGGTGGAGAACTGATAGACGCGGCCGGCGCCACCGGTGGCGAGGATCGTGGCGCGCGCGGTGTGCGCTTCCACCGTGCCGCTGGCCTCGTCGAGCGCATAGACTCCCCAGACCCGGCCCGATCCGGAATAGCGCGCCTGCTCGTGCCGCCCGGTGATCAGATCGATGCAGGCCCGTCCCGGCAGCAGGGTGATGTTGGGGTGTTCGCGCGCCGCCTGCAGCAGCGCCTTCTGCACCGCCGCGCCCGTGGCATCGTCGACGTGGACGATACGCCGGTGCGAATGCCCGCCTTCGCGCGTCAGGTGCAGCGCGCCGGCCTCGGCATTGAAGGGCACGCCGAGGTCGGCGAGTCGCCGGATCGCCTCCGGCGCGTGCTCGATCACGAATTCGACCGTCTCGTGCCGGTTCAGCCCGGACCCGGCGATCATCGTGTCGCGGATGTGGTCCTCGAAGGTATCGCCTTCGTCGAGCACGGCGGCGATGCCGCCTTGCGCCCAGGCGGTCGACCCACCATCGAGCGCGCCCTTGGCCAGCACGAGGACGCGGCACTTTTCCGCCAGCACCAGCGCGGCGGTTAGCCCGGCCGCGCCGGAACCGATGATGAGGACGTCGTGGCTCACTGCCTGCTGCCTTCCGTCATGGCCCGCGCCATGCCCTGTTCTGCGCGATCCGTGGCCGCTGCACGCCGCCCGCGGGTCTGCAAGGATTCTGTCACGCGCGCGCTTTGCCGCGCGCGAAGCCGTTTGAAAAGCGCGAACTGGCGGGCGCGGCGAGGCAGGGAGGGCCGCGTTTGTTCAATTTCGCAAGTGCAAAATCCGGGATGGCTTCGCTTGCGGACGTTCAGGCAGCCTGCGCGGGTTCGCTGGTGAGCGAGACGAACACGTCCTCGAGATCGGCTTCGCGCGTGGAGACGTCGACGATTGCGTAGCCCTGTCCCTGCACCAGCGCGAGCACTTCGCCGGCATTCATCTGGTCCTTGTCGTACGTGACCTCGACTTGTCGTTCACCCGAAATCACGCTCTTGCGGAAGGCCGGATGCTGCGGTGCGGCGGGAACGTCCCGGTCGAGCGTCAGCACCACGATCTTCTCGCGTGCCATGTCGACCAGTTCGCGCGTCGGCTTGTTGGCGATGAGCTGGCCGTGGTTGATGATGGCGATGCGCTCGCACAGTTCCTCGGCCTCTTCGAGATAGTGCGTGGTCAGGACGACGGTAACGCCTTCTTCCTTGTTGAGGTGCGAGACCAGTTCCCAGAGCTGGCGGCGCAGTTCCACGTCCACGCCGGCGGTCGGCTCGTCGAGCACGATGATCGGAGGATTGTGGACCAGGGCCTTGGCGATCAGCAGGCGACGCTTCATCCCCCCCGAAAGCGTGCGGGCATAGGCCTTGGCCTTGTCTTCCAGATGCACCGCGCGCAGCAGGTCCATCGACCGGCGCAGCGCCTTGGGCACGCCATAGAGCCCGGCCTGATTCTCCAGCACCTCGATCGGGGTGAAAAACGGGTCGAACACGATTTCCTGCGGCACGATGCCGATCGATGCCTTGGCGTTGCGCCGGTCGCGATCGATGTCGTGGCCCCAGATCTCGACGCTGCCCGAGGTCTTCATCACCAGCCCGGCAAGCGTGTTGATCAGCGTGGACTTGCCCGCGCCGTTGGGGCCGAGCAGGCCGAAGATCTGGCCCTGCGGCACGTCGAAGCTCACGCCCTGCAGGGCCAGCTTGCCCGGAGCCTTGCCTGAGGTGGCGTATTGCTTGACGAGGTCGCGGATGCGGATCGCGGGCGGAACCGTGGGTGTGGAATCCATAGGCTATGCTATTTAGGCACGAACCGCGCCGGGTAAAGGGCCAATGCACCGCGACCCCGGACCAAAGGATGCCCGCCCTTGTCCACGCTCGCTCTGGAATCGCCGCCGCTTCCCCGCTATAGCGCGACCATGAGCAAGGCCCCCGAAACCGTTTTCACCACGTCCCACCGCGTCAGCTGCGACGGTGCGGGCGACATTCGCGGCGGCGCCGCGTTCAAGCCCTCGGCGCTCGGCCATCCGCGCGTGTGGCTGGAAATCGACGAGCGCGGCTATGTCGATTGCGGTTATTGCGACAAGCGCTTCGTGCTGAAGGGCGGCCCGGCGGATACTGCTAGCTCTGACGCCGCGCAGGCGGCCTGATCTTTCCCGAGTAGCGCGGGCGCGTTTCGCCTCCTATATCGGGAGGCGATGACCGATTTTTCCGACACCCGCTCGCTCCTTTACCGTTCCGGCGCGCTGACGCCCGACGATGCCCTGCGCCTGACGCGCGATGCGCTGGCCGCGTGTGACGATGGGGAACTCTATCTCCAGTTCATCGCCAGCGAGAGCTTCGGCTTCGATGACGGGCGGCTGAAAACGGCCGACTATTCGCGCGATGCGGGCTTCGGCCTGCGCGGCGTTTCGGGCGAGATGACGGGTTTTGCCCACGCCAACGAAATTTCCGCCGCCGCCATTGCCCGCGCGGGCGAAACGCTGAAGCTGCTCGATCCGGCGAAAGGCAGCGCGGCCGCGCCGCCGCGCAGCAGCAACCGCCACCTCTACACCGACGCTTCGCCGCTCGATGCCGTGCCGTTCGAGGCCAAGGTGCGGCTGCTCGAACAGATCGATGCCGCGGCCCGCGCCCGCGATCCGCGCGTGGCGCAGGTTTCGGCTTCGCTCGCCGGAAGCTGGTCGGTGGTGGAGATCGTCCGCGCGGATGGCTTCGTCGCGCATGACGTACGGCCGCTGGTGCGGCTCAACGTCTCGATCGTGGCCGAGCAGGACGGGCGGCGCGAAACCGGCAGCTTCGGCATCGGCGGACGACGGCTCTACGACGACCTGTTCGCGCCCGAGACGTGGAACCGCGCGATCGACAGCGCGCTGGCGCAGGCGCTGACCAACCTCGAATCGGTCGCCGCGCCGGCGGGTGAAATGACCGTGCTGCTCGGCCCCGGCTGGCCCGGCGTGCTGCTGCACGAAGCGGTGGGCCACGGCCTCGAAGGCGATTTCAACCGCAAGGGCACCAGCGCTTTTTCCGGCCGGATCGGCCAGCGCGTGGCCGCGCCCGGCGTGACGGTGATCGACGATGGCACGCTGCTGGGCGTGGGCGGCGCCGGCCGGCGCGGCTCGCTCAGCATCGATGACGAAGGCACGCCCACGCAGGAAAACGTGCTGATCGAGGACGGTATCCTCAAGGGCTATATCCAGGACCGGCTCAACGCCCGGCTGATGGGCGTGGCCCCCACCGGCAACGGCCGCCGCGAATCCTATGCCCACGCGCCGATGCCGCGCATGACCAACACCTTCATGCGCAGCGGCAACGACGATCCCGCCGAACTGCTGTCGCGCGTGAAGAACGGCATTTTCGCCAAGAGCTTCGGTGGCGGGCAGGTCGATATCACCAGCGGCAAGTTCGTGTTTTCGTGCACCGAGGCCTATCGCATCGAGAACGGCAGGCTGGGCGCGCCGATCAAGGGCGCCACGCTGATCGGCGATGGCCCCACCTGCCTGACCAAGGTTGTAGGCATCGGCAACGATCTGGCGCTCGACGAGGGCGTGGGCGTGTGCGGCAAGGGCGGGCAGAGCGTGCCGGCCGGCGTCGGTCAGCCGACGCTGCTGGTCGAAGGCCTGACCGTGGGCGGCACGGGCTGACGCGGGGAGCGGCGATGGCGATCGGCGACGTGGTAACCGGCGGCTGCGCCTGCGGCGCGGTGCGCTGGCGGGCGGTGGACCGAGGCTTCCGCCCCTATGCCTGCCATTGCAAGGGATGCCAGACGCGGCAGGGCAGCGCCTTTGCCCTGAACCAGCAGGTGCTGGTGGCTGACCTGGTGACCGAAGGCGCGCCGATCGAGGGCACCTGCACCGGCAGCCATAGCGCGACGGTGACGCACGTCGCGTGCCCTTCCTGCATGACCCGGCTCTACACGATAAACCACGAACGGCCCGAGATCGCCACGATCCGCACCGGCACCCGCGATGACAGCCCGGACCTTGTGCCCGTGTTCCACGTGTGGACATCGCGCAAGCAGCCGTGGATCGCGCTGCCGGACGACGTGCCGCAACTGGAAACCCAGCCCGCAACGCGCGAAGAATGGATGGCATTGGTCTTGCCCGCCTGAACGCTGCGCCGGTCAGCGCCTGTTCAGGGGAATTGTGCCATCGATCAAAGATCGATTTTTCCGGGAAAAGGACGTGCAGGCCATGAACAGAATTGCGCGCAGGACGGGTTTCGCTCTGGCCGCAGCAGCGATGGTGCTGACCGCTGCGGCGGCCGATGCCGCCAAGCCGAAACTGACGCCCGAACAGCAGCTTGCCAAGGCCCTGGAAGGGCGCGTGGCGGGCGCGCCGGTGGACTGCATCTACATGCCGACCGTCCGTTCGACCCAGATCTACGACAAGATCGCGATCGTCTATGACGCGGGCGGCACGCTCTATGTGCAGAAGCCGCGCGTGGGCGCCGAATCGCTCGACAACGACGACGTCCTCGTCACCCGGCTGACCAGTTCGCAGCTGTGCAGCATCGACACGGTGCATCTGGTCGACCGCACCAGTCACTTCCAGCGCGGCTTCGTGGGCCTGGACAAGTTCGTGCCTTACACCAAGCCGCCCAAGGTCGCCGCCGCGGGCAATTGATCGCGAACCGGCAAGGCTGGAAAGGCGTGGCTCCTGCCTCTATGGCCGGGGCATGGCCACACATTCGCTGACCGTCCGCCTTGCCACGCCCGCCGATGCCGCCGTGCTGGCCGATCTCGGCTGTCGCGCTTTCGTGGCCAAGTTCGGGCATCTCTACCGCCCCGAAGACCTCGCCGCATTCCTCGATGTCAGCCACACCGAGCAGAAGCTTCATGCCGAACTGACCGATCCGGGCATGGTGACAGCGGTGGTGGAGGACGGGGCTGGGCGGCTGCTCGCGTTCTGCAAGCTGCTGCTGGAAAGCAGCCTGCCGCGCGTGACCGATGCGGCCCGTCCGCTGGAATTGAAGCAGCTTTACGGCGATCCTGACGTGCTGGGGCAAGGCCTTGGCGCGCGGCTGATGGACTGGGCGCTGGACGAGGCGCGCAGGCGCCGCGCGGACGAGGTGCAGCTTTCGGTGTGGAGCGAAAACCCCGGCGCGCAGCGGTTCTACGGGCGCTACGGCTTCGTCAAGGTGGGCGAGGTGGACTTCATGGTGGGCGAGCAGCGCGACGAGGACTGGCTGTTCGCGCTGAAGCTGTAGGGTTCACACCTCACTTTCATCACCCATTTCGTGACTGGGCCCACATGCGGGCTTTTGCCCGCGCGCTGGCGGCGGTATAGGGCGCGCATGTCTTCCGTACGTCCATGGCGCGATATCGCGCGTCGCAAGAGCCGCCAGATCATGGTCGGCACGGTCCCCGTCGGTGGCGATGCGCCGATCACGGTCCAGACCATGACCAACACGCTGACCTCCGACCCGGTGGCGACGATCAACCAGATTCGCCGTTGCGAGGATGCTGGCGCTGACCTGATCCGCGTGTCGTGTCCCGATGTGGAAAGCACCGCCGCGCTCGGCAAGATCGTGAAGGCGGCGCGCATCCCGATCATCGCGGACATCCATTTCCACTACAAGCGCGCGCTGGAAGCGGCCGACGCGGGCGCGGCCTGCCTGCGCATCAACCCCGGCAACATCGGTTCGTCCGAACGCGTGGCCGAAGTGGTGCGCGCGGCGAAGGCCAACGGCTGCGCCATCCGCATCGGCGTGAATGCGGGCAGCCTGGAGAAGGACCTGCTCGAAAAGTACGGCGAACCCTGCCCCGAAGCGCTGGTCGAATCCGCGCTGGATCACATCAAGCTGCTGCAGGACCACGATTTCCACGAATACAAGGTGGCGGTGAAGGCCAGCGACGTGTTCCTGGCCGTGGCCGCCTACATGGGGCTGGCCGAAGCGGTCGATTGCCCGCTGCACCTGGGCATCACCGAGGCGGGCGGGCTGATCGGCGGCACGGTCAAGTCCTCGATCGGCATCGGCAATCTGCTGTGGGCCGGGATCGGCGACACCCTGCGTGTCTCGCTTTCGGCCGAGCCGGAAGAGGAAGTGCGCGTCGGCTTCGAAATCCTGAAATCGCTGGGCCTGCGCACGCGCGGCGTCCGCGTCGTCTCGTGCCCTTCGTGCGCGCGGCAGGGCTTCGATGTGATCCGCACCGTGGAAGCGCTGGAAGCGCGGCTCTCGCACATCAAGACGCCGCTTTCGCTCTCGGTGCTGGGCTGCGTGGTCAATGGGCCCGGCGAGGCGCGCGAGACCGACATCGGCCTGACCGGTGGCGGCAACGGCAAGCACATGGTCTATCTTTCGGGCGTGACCGACCACCATGTGCAGAGCGAGGACATGCTCGATCACATCGTGGCGCTGGTGGAAGCCAAGGCGGCGGAGATCGAGGCCGCGAGCAACAAGGTCAGCGAAGCGGCAGAGTAATATCCGCCGTCCGGGGCGGCCTGTTTCCCGGGGGCCGGTTTCCCAATCGTCAACCTCTTGCGGTTAGACAGGCGGGCGATGAATCGCCTGCTGGCTCTTGTTGTCGGGATGACCGCGCTGCTGCTGATGCTGGCGCAGAGCGGCGGCGTGTTCAATCTGGCCGGGCCGGAAAGCGGTGCGACGGATGCGGCTTCGGTGACGGTCGCCGATCTGGATGCCGCGCGCGATGCGGATGGCCCGGATCGCGGCAATCCCCTCCAAAGTGGCGTGCGTGGCGGATCGACCGTGCTCGATCGCGGGGCGGACGGGCAATTCCACGTATATGGCCGGGTCGATGGTGGCGAGGTGCGCTTCCTGGTCGATACCGGGGCGGACATGGTGGCGCTGACTGTGGATGACGCGCGGCGGCTGGGCATCGATCCCCCGTCGTCGGCTTACCAGCCGATCCTGCGCACGGCTTCGGGGCAGGGCTATGGCGCGGTGGTGCGGATCGACCGGCTGGCCGTGGACGGGCGCGAGATCGGCGGAATCGAGGCGGTGGTGGTGCGCGATCTTTCGGTCAACCTGCTGGGGCAGTCGGCGCTGAAGCGGCTGGGCAAGGTGACGCTGGAAGGCGACCGGCTGGTGATTTCGGCGAGCTGACAAGTTTGCCAAGACGATGCCAGCCATCGTCATTGCGAGGCCATCGGCCGAAGCAATCCAGAGCGTTCCGCGATCTGCCCCTGGATTGCTTCGTCGGCTGTCGCCTCCTCGCAATGACGATTCCATTTTTGCATTCGTCGCGCTAACCGCGCGGGCATGAGCATTTCCATCCGGTCCGCCACGCCCGCTGACCTGCCGCTGATCGGCGCCTTCATCCGCGAACTGGCGGAATACGAGAAACTGGCGCACGAGGTGCGCTTCGACGAGGCGGTGCTGGGCGCCAAGCTGTTCGGCCCGCGCCCCTATGCCGAAGTGGTGATCGGCGAAGTGGACGGCGCGGCGCAGGGCTTCGCGCTGTTTTTCCATAACTTCTCAACCTTCGAAGGGCGACCGGGCGTCTATCTGGAAGACCTGTTCGTGCGGCCCGCCGCGCGCGGGGCGGGGCTGGGCAAGGCGCTGCTGGCGCACCTCGCCGCGTTGGCGATCGAGCGCGACTGCGCCCGTCTGGAATGGTGGGTTCTCGACTGGAACGAACCGGCCATCGGGTTCTACAAGGCGCTGGGCGCGCGGCCGATGGACGAATGGACCGTGATGCGCGTGGATGGAGAAGCGCTTGCGCGACTCGGGGCAAAGGCGTCAGATTCCTGACACGGGGACACGATTCGCGCCGTTAAGCTTAGGGCAGGGCGCGGTGTGGCAGGGTAGTGGTATGAAGACTGGTGGTAACGAAGCCGGAATCGACCGGCGCGCGGTGCTGAAAGGCGTGGGCCTGGCGGCCGTGTCCGCGGTCGCGCCGGCGAAGGTTTTCGCGCAGCCCTATTCGCCAACCGAGCAGCATCGCCGCATCCTGGACGTTGCGAAGGAGCAGATGGAGCGCGTGCGCGCGCAGCTGTGGCGGACCGACGTGGTGGGCGTGGCCGATTTCGCGCTGCCCTCCTCGCTGCCGCGCCTGCACTTCGCCGATCTCGAAAAGGGCGAGGTGCGCTCGTTCCTGGTCGCCCACGGCAAGGGATCGGACCCGGAGCACGACGGCTTCCTCAAGCGCTTTTCCAACGAGCTGAACAGCCTCGCCACCTCGCGCGGGGCGTTCATCACCTACGAATGGTACAAGGGCAAGTACGGCACCTCGATCCGGCTGGGCGGGGTGGACCCGGACAACACCAACGCGCTCGACCGGGCGATCGTGATGCACCCGGCGTGGTACGCCAATACCGACATGCTGGCGAAATGGGGCAAGCTCGGCCGCAGCGACGGTTGCTTCGCGATGGGCGAGGCGGACTTCAACGAGGCGCTGTGGCACCTCTCCGGCGGCCGTCTGCTCTATGCGGACCGGCTGGGGATCGGATAGAACCCCGCCGGATCGCGCCTTGCGGTGCCGATGCCTTACAGCGGATTATCGAGCTTGATCACGGCCTCGTTGCTCTTGCGCTGGCTGGTGTGGAGCTGGCGCGGCTGGGCGAAGCTGGCGATGACTGGGGCATCGCGGCCATAGAGGTCGGAAAAGCTGCGCATCAGCCCGTTAACGTCGCGCGCGACGGTGAAATAGGTGATGTAGACCGGGAAGGTCTTGGTCATCGGCACCTTGGTGTACTTGCCCGAGAGCGTGTATTCGACACCCTGGTCCGGCGTGATGTCGGCGCCGAGAATGGCCATCGTCATCGCCAGTTCGCTGGCGCGTTCGGCGCGTATGCAACCGTGCGACAGCGCGCGGCTGGGCAGGTTGAACAGCGCGCGGTTAGGCGTATCGTGGATATAGATCGCATGTTCGTTGGGCATGTCGAGCTTCATCAGCCCCAGCGAATTGTTCGCCCCGGGCTGCTGCACCACGGTGATCGTGCCATCGGCGGATTTGCTGACGGCATAGCCCTGGCGGCGGGCGGAGGCCGGGTTGCCGATCAGCCTGGCGCCCAGCCCTTCACCTTTCACGATCGACTGCGGCACCGTCCACGTCGGGTTGAACACCACGTTGCGGACCTGTTCGGCCAGCTGCGGCGTGGCGGTCTTGCCCGGCTTGCCGACAATGGCGCGATAGCTGCGGATGACCTTGTTGTTCACGGTCAGCCGCAGTTCCTGCTCGGGCACGTTGATGATCAGGTATTGCAGGCCGAGGTCGTGCGCCAGCCAGCGCCAGCGGTCCATGTTGGCGCGGATCATCGCGATCTGCGTCGGGTCCTTGGCCTTGGTCAGCATGGACTTGAGTTCGGCGTAGTCCGGGTGTGTGGGGTTGAGCGAAGCGAGCACCCCCGGCACGTCGTGCTTTTCCATCGCTTCGGCCAGCAGCGCCGACGACGGGCGCACGTCCTGGTCGGGGTCGACCGCGAACCACTGGATGCGCGCGGTCATCGGGGTGCGGCCATCGCGCAGGTCTTCGGCCAGCCAGACGAACAGGCGGCTGGCAAGGGCGTTGAGATCAGGCCCGGGCCCCTTGGCGATGGCGGCGGCAAGCGCGGTTGGCTCGTAATCGCGGGAAAATAGCCCTTCGGCCCCGATGCCGCGGATCGCGGCGAGCAGCGCCTGCGCGTCGGCAACGGACCATTCCGCCAGCGGCGGCGGCAGCGGCGCCGGCGTGGGCTGAACGACGGGAGCCCCCGGCGCGGTTGCCGGCGCGGATGGCGAAGCGGCGGGCGCGGGCGCGGGATTCGGTGTAGATGTCGCGCTGGGCCGGGGCGCGGGAGCCTGCGCGGTCAGGTCAACAGGGCCGTTCTGCGCGGCGGAGACCACGCCGGCTTGCGCCAGCAGTGCGACCGCCAGCGTTCCGGAAATCATCGTTCGAGCCATCGGCCGACCCTTTGCACGCATTCTGTACAAGCCCCTGTCTTTCGTCGGGTGATGCCGCCGCCGGGATGCCGACGTGGCCTTGGATGTTTCATGCACCGCACTTGGCCCTTCCATCAAGCCCGGCGTCTGACCATAGCCTGAATCATTCACTTGCCGCTTTGTTCCGGAAACGCTGGCCGTCGGGCAGGCGACCGAATGGCGTTTCCATTCGGCGCCGGAATCCCTAGGAGCCTGGGGCATGGCCCGCCACGCACATGCCGTTCCCATCCTGATCGCGCTGACGGGGCTTGCCACGTTCAGCGTGATGGACGGATTCATGAAGGAGGCGTCGATTCTTGTCGGCGCCTATGCCGCGATGGCCTTGCGCAGCGTGACGGGAACGGCGCTGATGCTGCCGGTCTGGCTTGGCCGGCGCGGACGCTGGCCGGCGGCGTCCACGATACGGCTTCATGCGCTGCGCGCGGTGGTTGCGGGCGTGATGGCGGTCCTGTTCTTCTACGGAGTGGTGCGCACACCGCTGGCCGAAGGCATCGCGCTGTCGTTCATCGCGCCGCTGATCGCGCTCTATCTCGCCGCCATTTGGTTGGGCGAGCCCGTGGGGCGGCGCGCGGTGGGCGGATCGCTGCTGGCGCTGATGGGCGTGGGTGTGATCGTGGCGGGCAAGCTTGGCGGGCATTATTCCGCCGAAGGGGTGAAAGGGCTTTGCGCCATCCTTGTTTCCGCCGTGCTCTACGCCTGGAATCTCGTGCTGCAGCGGCGCCAGGCGCTGTTAGCTGGGCCGGAAGAGGTGGCCTTCTTCCAGAACGCGGTAACCGCGCTGGTGCTCTTGCCCGGCCTGTTGTGGGTGGCTCCGGCGCCGACGCCGGCCGCGCTGGGCTGGATCGTGACCTCGGCGGCGTTGTCCGCCGCCTCGCTGATGCTGATGACGTGGGCTTATGCCCGCGCCGAAACGCGGGTGCTGGTGCCGCTGGAATATACCGCGTTCATCTGGGCGGCGATCGTCGGCTGGCTGATGTTCGGCGAAGCGCTGACGCTGCGCACGCTGGCAGGCGTTGCCCTGATCGTGGCGGGCTGCCTGATCGCCGTGCGGGCCGGGAAGGCGGATGCGGCGAGCGCCGGGAAAGTGCCGGAACCAGCGGCTTGATCCCGCTTCGTTCCAATCTGAATTGCTGTTGCGAAGCATTAGCCGATGTAATGTTGGGCTTTGGCCGAATTAGACCTTGGCTACCCTTGACGGCGCGGCGGTTAGCGCGCATCGCGCACTCGATTTCGGGTCATCCGGAACCGCACTTTCGCGCCGATTATGCAACGATCGCGTCGTCGCGGGAATGCCCCGATGGATGGCTCTTGGCCAACGGCAGGAGGTACGACACTTAGCCATGACCCAGGTCGGACAGGATACGCTCGGAACCCGCAGCACGCTGAGCGTGGGCGGCAAGGACTATGCCTACTATTCGCTCCGCAAGGCAGCGGCGAAGTTCGGGGACATTTCCCGCCTGCCCTTCTCGATGAAGGTGCTGCTGGAAAACCTGCTGCGCTTCGAGGACGGCGGCTTCACCGTTTCCACCGACGACGTGAAGGCGGTGGTGGACTGGCAGAAGAACCCCAGCGAATCGTCGAACGAGATCCAGTACCGCCCGGCGCGCGTGCTGCTGCAGGATTTCACCGGCGTGCCCTGCGTGGTTGACCTTGCCGCGATGCGCGATGCGATCGCCACGCTGGGCGGCGATACCAGCAAGATCAACCCGCTGGTGCCGGTCAACCTGGTGATCGACCACTCGGTCATGGTCGACGAATTCGGCCACCCCAAGGCGTTCGAGGAGAACGTCGAGATCGAATATCACCGCAACATGGAACGCTATGACTTCCTCAAGTGGGGTTCCAAGTCGCTCAACAACTTCTACGCCGTGCCCCCGGGCACCGGCATCTGCCATCAGGTCAACCTTGAGAACATCGCGCAGACGGTGTGGACCAGCACCGACCAGAACGGCGCGACGGTGGCCTATCCCGACACCTGCGTCGGCACCGACAGCCACACCACGATGATCAACGGCCTGGGCGTGCTGGGCTGGGGCGTCGGCGGCATCGAGGCCGAAGCGGCGATGCTGGGTCAGCCGGTTTCCATGCTCATTCCCGAAGTGGTCGGTTTCAAGTTCACCGGCCAGTTGCAGGAAGGCGTGACCGCCACCGACCTCGTGCTGACCGCCACCAACATGCTGCGCAAGCACGGCGTGGTCGGCCGCTTCGTCGAATATTACGGTCCGGGCCTCGCCGGCCTGACGCTGGCCGATCGCGCCACGCTGGCCAACATGGCGCCCGAATACGGCGCGACCTGTGGCTTCTTCGGCATCGACGAAAAGACGCTGGACTACCTGCGCCTGACCGGCCGCGAGGAAGCGCAGATCGCGCTGATCGAAGCCTATGCCAAGGAGCAGGGTTTCTGGATCGATCCGTCGGTCGAGCCGATCTTCTCCTCCACGCTCGAACTCGACCTGTCGACCGTGGTGCCCTCGCTCGCCGGCCCCAAGCGCCCGCAGGACCGTGTTTCGCTGCCCGACGTGGACGACGTGTTCAACAAGGACATGGCCGAAACCTACAAGAAGGCTCACGCGCGCGTGCCGGTCGAAGGCAAGGACTTCGATCTGGGTGACGGCGACGTGGTGATCGCCGCGATCACGAGCTGCACCAACACCTCGAACCCGGGCGTGCTAGTGGCCGCCGGTCTCGTCGCCAAGAAGGCCGACGAACTGGGCCTCAAGCCGAAGCCGTGGGTCAAGACCAGCCTCGCCCCCGGATCGCAGGTCGTCACCGACTACCTCGAACGCGCCGGGCTGCAGCCGCACCTCGACAACGTCGGCTTCAACCTCGTCGGCTATGGTTGCACCACCTGCATCGGCAACTCCGGCCCGCTGGCCGATCCGATCAGCAAGGCGATCAACGAGAACGGCCTTGTCGCCAGCGCGGTGATCTCGGGCAACCGCAACTTCGAAGGCCGCGTCAGCCCCGACGTGCGCGCCAACTTCCTCGCCTCGCCGCCCCTGGTCGTGGCCTATGCGCTGAAGGGCACGGTGATCGAGGACTTCGTCACCACCCCGATCGGCACCGGCAAGGACGGGCAGGACGTGTTCCTCAAGGACATCTGGCCGACCAACGAGGAAGTCTATTCGACGATGGCCGGCTGCATGGACCGCGCCATGTTCCAGGCCCGCTACGCCGACGTCTACAAGGGCGACAAGCACTGGCAGGCGATCAACGTCACGGGTTCGGAAACCTACCAGTGGCGCGCCGGTTCGACCTATGTCGCCAACCCGCCCTACTTTGAGGGCATGTCGATGACGCCGGCTCCGGTGCAGGACATCATCGAGGCCAAGCCGTTGCTGGTGCTCGGCGATTCGATCACCACCGACCACATCAGCCCCGCCGGCAACATCAAGGCCGATAGCCCCGCCGGCCAGTGGCTGCTGGAGCACCAGGTCTCGAAGGCGGACTTCAACAGCTATGGCGCGCGCCGTGGCCATCACGAAGTGATGATGCGCGGCACCTTCGCCAACATCCGCATCAAGAACGAAATGGTGCCGGGCGTCGAAGGCGGCTTCTCGAAGTTCAATGGCGAAGTGCTGCCGGTCTATGACGTGGCGATGAAGTACAAGGCCGCCGGTACGCCGATGGTCGTGATCGCGGGCAAGGAATACGGCACCGGTTCCAGCCGCGACTGGGCGGCCAAGGGCACCAACCTGCTGGGCGTGCGCGCGGTGATCGTCGAAAGCTTCGAGCGCATCCACCGTTCGAACCTCGTCGGCATGGGCGTGCTGCCGCTGCAGTTCAAGGATGGCGCCACCCGCCAGTCGCTGGGCCTCACCGGTGACGATACCTACACGATCAAGGGCGTGGCCAACCTCCAGCCGCGGCAGGACGTGGAAGTGGAAGTGACCCGGCCCGACGGATCGACCTTCAGCTTCACCGCGCTGTGCCGCATCGATACCGCCAACGAAGTCGAATACTTCATGAACGGCGGCATCCTGCACTACGTGCTGCGCAAGCTGGCGGCCTGACCGCCGCGCCGGCTGTTCCCGGCCTCCTTGCGAGGCCGGGGCTGCGCTGCACTAACGTTATGTAACAAGAAGAAGGGCGGCTCTCCTCGCGGAGGCCGCCCTTCCCTTTTCCTGGACCGTGTGGAGGCTACGGGAAAAGTTCCCGTGACGTAACAATGGTGTCAGGCGGCCTTGGGCCTGGCGAAGCGCCGGCGCGCGACCAGCGCGGCCGCGGCCGCGCCGAACAGCAGGACCATCGACGGTTCGGGCACTTCGGTGCCGCTGGACGTCGAGGATGAGGTGCTGCCGTTCGAGGACGACGAGGTGGAGCTGGAGGTCGACGAAGACGTCGACGAGCCGGTCGACGTGGACGTGGACGACGACGTCGAGGAACTCGTCGAACTGGAGGTCGAAGACGAGGTCGACGAGCTGGTCGAGACGTTGCCCGACGAGGTCGAGGTCGAAGAGCTGGTGCTGACGTTGCCCGAGCTGGTCGAGACGTTGCCAGACGAGGTCGAGGTCGACGAACTGGTGCTGACGTTGCCGGAACTGGTCGAGACATTGCCCGACGAGGTGGAAACGTTGCCCGAGCTGGTGCTGACACCGCCGGTCGATGTCGAGACGTTGCCGCTCGAGGTCGACGTCGAGGTGGAGACGCCGCCGGTGGAGGTCGAGACGCCACCCGACGTCGAAGACGTGGACCCGCCCGAGGTGGAGGTAGAGCCACCCGAAGTGGAGGTGGACCCGCCCGACGTGGACGACGATCCGGTGCTGGTGGACGAGACGACCACGCTGCCGCCGCCACCGCCGCCGCCGAAGAAGCCCCCAAAGAAGCCGCCGCCGAAGCCGCCGATCGGGCCGCCGCCGATCACCACCGGCACGCCGCCGCCACCGCTGACCGGCTGGGGCGGCATCGGCGGCATATAGGGCACGGGCACCATGGCCATCTGCTGCGCGGGCGCCTCGCAGGTCCGCGTGGTGGTGGTCCGCACGATCTTGCGGGCGCGATGCACTTCGCGCGGGGCACGGTGCGCGATCTGGCGCGGCGCGCGCTTGGCCTGTTTCACCTTCACCAGCTTGACGTGGTGAATTTCGCCCGAGGAGGGGGCTTCTGAAACGTGCACTGCGCCGCCACCAAGAATGGCGCCGCCCGCCGCGCAGGCTGCAAGTTTCGCCAAGGCCATCCGAACCGACATGATCGTTGCTCTCACTTGTTCCCCGAGGAAGCCCGATAGCATGACGGCGTTAACAGCCTGCTTCGCCCTTCCTGACGTGTCGAACAACGCAGATGAATCGCCCCGCGACAATGGCGTTAACCGGGTTTCGGGCATGAAAAATGCCCAAAGATGTCCCGTTTCCGACGCCGCGGTTAACTCTGTCCCAAACTGGAACCGAATCCCGGCAGGCCGTTACCCCGATCGGACGTGCGCGTTTACTTGCCGCTGTCGAACAGGTCGGGAAGCGAACCGGTGGGGGGCGTCAATCCCAGGTGCTGCCAACCGCGATCGTTGAGGCAGCGCCCGCGTGCGGTGCGCGCGACGAGGCCGAGCTGGATCAGGTACGGCTCGATCACTTCCTCGATCGTGTCGCGCGGTTCGGAAAGGCCGGCGGCCAGCGTTTCCACGCCCACCGGCCCGCCCTTGTAGATGTCGGCGATCATGGTGAGGTAGCGGCGGTCCTGCGCGTCCAGCCCCAGCGAATCGACTTCCAGCCGGGTGAGCGCCGAATCGGCCATGGCGCGCGTGATCGTGTCGGCGCCCGCCACTTGCGCGAAATCGCGCACCCGGCGCAGCAGGCGGCCGGCGACGCGGGGCGTGCCGCGCGCGCGGCGGGCAATCTCGGCGGCGCCGTCCCGGTCGATGCCGATGCCGAGCAGTCCGGCGCCGCGCGTCACCACGCGTTCCAGTTCGGCCACGGTATAGAACTGCAGGCGCACCGGGATGCCAAAGCGATCGCGCAGCGGGGTCTGCAACAGGCCCTGCCGCGTGGTCGCGCCGATCAGGGTGAAGGGCGGCAGGTCGATCCGCACCGACCGGGCGGACGGTCCTTCGCCGATGATGAGATCGAGCGCGCGGTCCTCCATCGCCGGATAGAGCACTTCCTCGACCACGGGATTGAGGCGGTGGATCTCGTCGATGAACAGGACGTCGCCGTGTTCCAGATTGGTCAGCAGCGCGGCGAGATCGCCGGCCTTGGCGATGACCGGGCCGGAGGTGGCGCGGAAGTTCACGCCGAGTTCGCGCGCGACGATCTGCGCCAGCGTGGTCTTGCCCAGGCCCGGCGGGCCGAAGAACAGCACATGGTCCATCGCCTCGCGCCGCATCTTGGCGGATTCGATGAACACGCGCAGGTTCTCGCGCGCGGCTTCCTGCCCGGTAAATTCGGCGAGCGACTTGGGCCGCAACGCGGCGTCCGGGTCTTCGTCCTGCCGCGCGGCGGAGAGGAGGGGGTTATCGGTCATGTGCTCGACTGCCACATCGCGAGACGGGTGTTCATCGCGGTCACCCCGCCGCCCGCTTCAGCGCGACGCGCACGAGGTCGTTCAGGCCGGCGTCCTCGCCCAGTTCCTTCAGCGCGGCGGCGACGGCGGTGCTGGCGACGGCGGGTTTGAAGCCCAGGTTCTGGAGCGCGGAAATGGCGTCGGCGCTGGCGGAGCCGGCGGGCAGGGGCACGGCCTCTCCGCCAGGGCCAAGGGGCGAGGCATAGCCGGCCAGACCGCCCGCCTTGTCCTTCAGTTCGTTGACGATGCGCCCGGCGAGCTTCGGCCCCACGCCGTTGGCCCGCGCGACCATGGCGCTGTCGCCATTGGCGCAGGCACGCTGCAATTCCTCGACCGACAGGGCGGACAGGATCGCCAGCGCGACCTTGCTGCCAACGCCCTGCACGGCCGTCAGCAGGCGGAACCACGCCCGTTCGCCCGCGCTGGTGAAGCCGATCAGCCGCTGGTCGGTTTCGCTCACCTGCATCTCGGTATGGACCACGACCTTGTCGCCCCGGATGCCGAGATGGGTGAGCGTCTTGGCCGAGCAGTGGACGAGATAGCCGACGCCGTTCACGTCGATCACGGCCCAGTCGGGGCCGGTGTCATCCAGGGTGCCGGTGAGCTTGGCGATCATGGTTTGTTCCTATGGCAGGATTGTTCGCCGCGCACCAGCCCCTGATGCGTGACGCTTCCTGCCATCGGTGATCGCTACTCTCAGTGCAGCACGCCGGTCCGTTTCATGGACGATGCATACCACAGCAGCAACAGCAGCACGCCCCAGATCAGGGCGGTGAAGATCGCCATCGCGGTGCCGCTCATTTCCGGCGGCCGCTCGGTCATTATCTGGTAGCCTTGACTCACGGCCAGCCCCAGCAAGGACAGCCCGAACGCCGGCACGGCGTGGCGCGATCGTGCGATCAGCAACAGCGAACCCGCCAGCGAACCCCACACGCCCAGCGCCCAGAAGCCGGTGAGCCAGGCGGGCATGGCATCGAGATAGGCCAGCGTATCCGGCGTCAGCTGCGCCATTGCCACCGGATCGCGCGTGACCGTGCGAATGTAATCGAGACAGCCGAAGCTGTTCCACAGCAGGCTGATGACGCCCACCACCCACAGGTGCCATGGCGCGCCCAGACGTCTTTCTTCGAGCGGTTGCCGTTCTTCGACAGATACCATGCGCCTCTCCCCATAAGGCTGCTGGCGCATGATACCATCATCGAACCATCCGTCCAAGCGCGAGTCCGGCAGCATCAGAGCCGTTCGATCCGGCGCGCCGCCTCGTCGAGGATGTCGGCGATCTGGTGGGCCATCCCATCGTCGAGGCCGCCCATCAGGCGCTGGCCGAGCGCCACCTTGAGGTTGTGCATCGCCCGGCGCACCGGCGGGCTGCTGTGCCGCTGGCGCTGTTCGCCGAACGCCTTGAGCCGTTCGACCAGCGCATCGGCTTCGGCCGCCTTTTCCGCCAGTTCCGCGCGCCCGCCCTCGGTCACGGTGAAGGCCTTGCGCGATCCTTCGCCGGCCACTTCGGCGAGAAGGCCTTCGTCCACCAGCAGGCTGAGCGTGGGATAGACCACGCCGGGGCTGGGGGCGTATTCGCCGCCGGTCAGTTCCTCGATCGCCTTGATCAGTTCATAGCCGTGGCGATCCTGTTCGGCCACGAGGCGCAGCAGCACCAGCCGCAGTTCGCCGCCGGCGAACATCCGCCCGCGTCCCCTGCCGCCGCCGCGACCGCCCCGGCCGCCCGATTCGTCATCCCAGCCGCCAAAGCCGCCGCCGAAATCGCCGAAACCCCGGCCGAACGGACCGCGTCCGCCCATCATCATCTTCATCATGCCACGCGCGGCGAAACCGCGTCCGTGGTTGCGGCCGTGATCGAGGCCGCAGCGGTGTTGTTCGTGTCGCAATGTCTTTACTCCGTATATCACGATGCGTCTAAGATATATCTTATTGAATGTTACGCAAGAGCGGGGATGAAAAATTTTTGCGGCGCGCTATCTGCCCCCCATGCGGGTTACGCCCTATCACGAACGCAGATGACCGACCTGTTCGCCTCTCCCCCGGCCGATACGCCACCATCGGAGCCGCGCGACGACGGGCCGCTGGCCGACCGCCTGCGCCCGCGCACGCTGGCCGACGTGATCGGGCAGGAACACCTGACCGGGCCGGAAGGCGCGATCGGGCGGATGGTGGCGGCGGGCAAGCTTTCCTCGATGATCCTGTGGGGGCCGCCGGGCACCGGCAAGACCAGTACCGCGCGCCTGCTGGCGGATGCCGTGAACATGCGCTTCGTGGCGATCAGCGCGGTCTTTTCGGGGGTGGCCGACCTGAAGAAGGCCTTCGCCGAGGCCGAGGCGATGGCGCTTACCGGCCGGCGCACCCTGCTGTTCGTGGACGAGATCCACCGCTTCAACCGCGCCCAGCAGGACGGCTTCCTGCCCTTCGTGGAGAAGGGCACGGTCACGCTGGTCGGCGCGACTACGGAGAATCCCAGTTTCGCGCTCAACGCCGCGCTGCTCAGCCGCGCGCAAGTGCTGATCCTGCACCGGCTGGATGCTGCCGCGCTCGGCGAATTGCTGCGGCGCGCCGAAGAGATCACCGGGCTGCGCCTGCCCCTGACCGGCCCCGCGCGCGAGGCGCTGGTCGCCTCGGCCGATGGCGACGGGCGCTTCCTGCTCAACCAGGCGGAAACGCTGTTTGACGTTTCGCTGACCGAACCGCTCGATCCCGATGCGCTGTCGAAGTTCCTGATGCGCCGCGTGGCGGTCTACGACAAGGACCGCGACGGGCATTACAACCTGATCTCCGCGCTGCACAAGGCGCTGCGCGGATCGGACGCGCAGGCGGCGCTCTATTACCTCGCGCGGATGCTGACGGCGGGCGAGGAGCCGCTCTACGTGCTGCGCCGGCTGGTCCGCTTCGCCAGCGAGGATATCGGCCTGGCCGACCCGCAGGCGCTGGTCCAGTGCCTTGCCGCCAAGGACGCCTACGATTTTCTCGGCAGCCCCGAAGGCGAACTGGCCATCGTCCAGGCCTGCCTCTATTGCGCCACGGCGCCCAAATCGAACGCGGCCTATGTCGCGCAAAAGGAAGCCTGGAAAAGCGCGAAGGAAACGGGATCGCTGATGCCGCCGGCCAATATCCTCAACGCGCCGACCCGGCTGATGAAGGACATCGGCTATGGCAAGGGCTATGCCTATGACCATGACGCGGAAGACGGCTTCTCCGGCGCCGACTACTGGCCGGAAGGCATGGGGGCGCAGCACTATTACCGCCCGGTGGAGCGCGGTTTTGAAAGACAGGTGCGCGAACGGATGGATTGGTGGGAAAGGAAAAGGCGTGAACGTCGGGAAGGCTAGCATCCTTCTGGTGATGGCAGGGACGGTGGTGACGCTTGCCGGCTGCGGGCAGGACGCGACGCCAGCCCCGCGGCCCACGCAGAGCGCCACGCCCGCCGCGACTGGTGCGCCGGCGATGATGGCCTCCGCCACGCCGTCACCGGCTCCGTCAGCATCGCCGTCGCCCGAGAGCACGCCCGCGCAGCCCGCTTCCGCGCCGTCTGCTTCGGCCACGCCCGCGCCCGCATTCCCGCCCTGCGCCGAAGTGCCGCGGCGGGGCCGGTACTTCCCGGACAAGCCGGTGATGATTCCGGGCGCGCTGCATGCGCTGGTGATCGGCGGGACCACCCGGCTCAGCGTGAAGACGCTTTCGGGCCGCACGCTGTGCGTCAACATGTACGGCATGGCGCAAGCGCGCGACTTCCGCATCAGCGAGGACCTGCGGCTTCTGGGCTTCTGGTGGACTGGTTACGAGGCCGACGGCTACAAGGTGATCGATCGCATCGGCCATGGCCGGGTGATCGAAACCGTCTCGCGCCCGCTGCTTTCGCCGGGGCACAAGCGCTTCGCCGCGATCCAGTTCAGCGATGCCAGCTTCGGCGGCATCGAAGGCGTGCGCGTGTGGGAAGTGGGCAAGCGGCAGGTGGTGCGCGTTGCCGATGTCAGCAACAAGGGCGGGCTTTACGGCAATTCCTGGCGCCTGCTGCGCTGGGCCGACGATTCGTGCCTGGTGCTGTCGATGATGCCGTTCGACCGCGATGTCGGCCCGCGCCGACGGATGGAACTGCGCCTGCTGAAGAACGATTTCGCGTTCACCGAGATCGAACCCGGCCACGCCGGCTGCGCCCCGCCCGAAGAGGAAGACGAGGCCCGCCCCGGCAAGACGGGCGTCCACAAACCGGCCGGCAAGAGCAGGACAGGCCACGGCAGGACGCGACACGGCAGGGCGTGAAAGGGCGTTTCCGCCATTTCGCCGCGATCGACTGGTCCGGTGCGGCGGGTGAGCGCCACAAGGGCATCGCCGTGGCGCTGTGTCGTGAAGGCAGCGCGGCGCCGGTGCTCGTGCGCGAAGGCCATCGCTGGTCGCGCGCGGAGGTGCTGGGCTGGCTGCTGGATGATCTGCCATCCGATACGCTCGTTGGCATGGACTTGGGCATGTCGCTGGCGTTCGCGGATGCCGGCGCGTTCTTTCCCGGCTGGGCGGAAAGCCCCGTCTTTGCGCGCGATCTCTGGCGGCTTGTCGATCGGCTCTGCACGGAGGAACCGCACCTCGCGGTCGGTGCCTTTGTCGATCACCCGGAACTGGCGCGGCATTTCCGCCGCCACGGCGGGCGCGAAGGCGATCGCTTCCGCCTGCCCGGCGCGGCGGACGGGCGTGGCCGCTTCCGCGTGACCGAGCAAGAACAGGCACGGCTGGGGTGCAAGCCCTATAGCAATTTCAACCTCGTCGGTGCGGCGCAGGTGGGCAAGTCGAGCCTTTCGGGGATGCGCCTGCTGCACCGGATGGAGGGGCGCTTGCCGGTCTGGCCGGTCGACCCGCTGCCCGCCGGCGGATCGGTGCTGGTCGAAATCTACACCACGATCGCCGCCATCGCCGCCGGCCGCAGCGCCGCCCGTTCAAAGATCCGCGACGGAGCGGACCTCGACACCGCGCTCGCCGCGCTTGGCAGCGCACCCGCCGGGCATCGGGGCGCGATCGACGACCATCGCAGCGATGCCTTGCTCACCGCCGCCTGGCTGCGCGCGAATGCCGGCCGCGCCGAACTCTGGGCGCCCGCTCTGCTGACCGATGCCATCGCGCGAACGGAGGGCTGGACCTTCGGCTGTCCTTGAGGCTAGGGAGACCGCGACGCTCAGGCGCGCCGGCTTAGCACAGTGGTAGTGCAGCGGTTTTGTAAACCGAAGGTCGGGGGTTCGAATCCCTCAGTCGGCACCATTTCATCGTCCAGCGCTGTTCGCGCAACTCCTCTGCCTCACTCAACCGCCTCGCGCAGGACCGCGATGCCTTGCTCCCTTTGCGCTTTCAACTCGCGCTTCAGCACCGCCGGGTCGCGCGCGAAGACGAAGCCGAAGCTGACGCCGCCGTGCTTGCCGATCGTCGCGTGGTGCAGCTTGTGGGCCTGCACCAGCCGCCGGGCATAGCCGCGCCGGGGCACCCAGCGGAACCAGCGCTGGTGGACCAGGCCATCGTGCACCAGCGTGTAGATCACGCCATAGACCAGCACGCCGATGCCGATCCAGGTGGCCGGCGCCCACGCCGCAGACCCGCGCACCAGCGGGCTGCCCAGGGCGAAAAAGGTGATCGAGATCGCCGCGCCGACCAGCGCGTAGAGGTCATTGCGTTCGAAAAAACCGTCGTGCGGCTCGTGATGATCGCGGTGCCAGCCCCAGCCGAAGCCGTGCATCACATACTTGTGGCTGCTCCACGCAAGGCCTTCCATGGCGATCACGGTGGCAAGGACGATCAGCGTGGCGGCAAGCGTGGTCATGACCGTTTCCATACCGCCCGACGCGACAGTTCGCGACACTTTCTTGCAGTGCTGCGACGCGCATTTTCCGGCCATTCAGGCACTTGGGGGCAGGAACGGCGTTGTGCGGAAGAGACCGCAGACTGAAAGGACCGAAGCCATGAAGAAGTTCATTCTCGCCGCCCTCATCCCCGCCGCGCTGGCCGGTGCGGCCGCGCCCGCGCTCGCGCAGCCGATGCCGCCGCGGCACAACGATGCCTGGGCGCTGACGCCGGCGCGCAATGCCGAAATCCGCTCCGACATCCAGCGTTTGCGCGCCGACATCGATCGCGCCCAGGCCCGCCGCACCATCTCGCCGCGCGAGGCCAGCGGGTTGCGCCGCCAGGCCGCCGATATCCAGCGCCAGTATGCCGCGTTCGCGCGCGGCGGGCTGGACCGCAACGAGGTGCGCAGGTTGCAGGACCGCGTGAACGACGTCCGCGCGCACTTGCGCATGGAACGGCGCGACTGGGACGGCCGTCGCGGCTGATTGATCGACTTTCCACCGCGCAAGAAAATTTCGTAATCTAACCTTCCGGCGCGCCTCTTCCCGCTTGAAATGCGGCAGGGGCGCGCCTAACCGCCTTGCATGACCAGCAATCCGCGCACGCTTTACCAGAAAATCTGGGACGCCCACGTCGTCGAGAGCCGCGACGACGGCACCAGCCTGATCTACATCGACCGTCATCTCGTGCACGAAGTGACCAGCCCGCAGGCGTTCGAGGCGCTGCGCGTATCGGGCCGCACGGTGCGCCGTCCCGACCTGACGCTGGCGGTGCCCGATCACAACCTCCCCACCACCGCGCGCCGTGATGCGCAGGGGCGGCGCATTCCCATCGCCGATCCCGAAAGCGCCTCGCAGCTGGCCGCGCTGGAGCGCAATGCGCCCGAATTCGGCATCCGCCTGATCGGGGACGCCGATATCGAGCAGGGCATCGTCCACGTCGTCGGGCCGGAGCAGGGCTTTTCCCTGCCAGGCGCGACGATCGTGTGCGGGGACAGCCACACCGCCTGCCACGGCGGGCTGGGCGCGCTGGCCTTCGGCATCGGCACGTCGGAAGTCGAGCACGTTCTCGCCACGCAGACGCTGCTGCTCAAGCAGTCGAAGTCGATGGAAGTGCGCGTGGACGGCGATCTGCGTCCCGGCGTTTCGGCCAAGGACGTGGTGCTGCACATCACCGGCGTGCTGCGCGCGGCGGGCGGCACCGGCTATGTCATCGAATATACCGGATCGGCGATCCGCAGCCTGTCGATCGAGGGCCGGCTTACCGTGTCCAACATGGCGATCGAGCACGGTGCGCGCGCCGGGCTGATCGCGCCCGACGAAAAGACCTTCGCCTACATCAAGGGCCGCCCCTATGCGCCGCAGGGCGCGGACTGGGACAAGGCCGTGGCCTGGTGGCAAAGCCTCGCCACCGATCCCGGCGCGCAGTACGACAAGGTCGTGGTGATCGACGCGGCCGACATTGCGCCCAGCGTGACCTGGGGCACCTCGCCCGAGGACGTGCTGCCGATCAGCGGCATTGTTCCCGCACCGGAAAGCTTCGATGACCCGTCCAAGCAGGACGCGGTGCGCGCGAGCCTGGCCTACATGGGCCTCGAACCCGGCCAGCGGCTCGATTCGATCCCCGTGGAGAACGTGTTCATCGGTTCGTGCACCAACAGCCGGATCGAGGACATGCGCGCCGCCGCTGCCGTGCTCAAGGGCCGGAAAAAGGCGGATAATGTGCGCTGGGCGATCGTCGTGCCCGGCTCCGGCCTGGTCAAGAAGCAGGCCGAGGACGAAGGGCTGGACCGCATCTTCATCGATGCCGGTTTCGAATGGCGCGAGCCGGGCTGTTCGGCGTGCCTTGCCATGAACCCGGACAAGGTGCCGGCCGGCGAACGCTGCGCCTCCACCTCGAACCGCAATTTCGTCGGCCGCCAGGGGCCGGGCGCGCGCACGCACCTCGTCAGCCCGGCGATGGCGGCGGCGGCGGCGGTGACCGGCCATCTCACGGACGTTCGCGAACTCGTCTGACGGGGCGGGGGAATGAGCCGCAAGGCGTCGTTCCCGCCCGTCGCGTCCCCCGCCACGCGGGTGCTGGTGCTGGGCAGCCTGCCGGGCGAGGCCTCGCTGGCTGCCGGGCGCTATTACGCGCATCCGCTCAACCAGTTCTGGCGCCTGATCGGCGGCGCGATCGGGCAGGACATTGCCGCGCTCGATTACGACGCGCGGCTGGCCGCTCTGCTGGCGGCCGGCGTGGGGCTGTGGGACACGATCGGTTCGGCCCGGCGCAGCGGCAGCCTGGACGGTGCGATCCGCGATGCGGAGGCCAACCCGCTGGCCGCGCTGATTGCCGGTCTGCCGAACCTGCGCTGCGTGGCCTTCAACGGCGCGATGTCCGCGCGGATCGGCCGGCGCGCGCTGGCGGAACTTGACCGCGTGGCGCTCGTTCAGCTTCCGTCCAGCAGCCCGGCCTATTGCAGTGTCACCTTCGCGCAGAAGCAGGCCGAATGGTTGAAGCTGCGGGATTTTCTGGCGGAAAATCCGCCGGGGTGAGGTTGCAAATCGATGACGGTCCGTCACATTGGCCGCGCATCAAGGAGTTTGGTTTCGTGACGACGAAGAAGACGGACTGGACCGGCAAGGCGGCCATGGCGGGCGCGGCGATCGGATCGGCGGCGCTGGCGGCGGCTTTGCTCTATGCCTCGCGGCGCAAGGAAAGCGCCGAGGCGGGCAAGGCGAAGCCGACGCCCCCGGCGGACCCCGTCGAAACCGACTGACGTTTCGGGTCTTGCGGGGCGCGCCCGCGCAGGTATAGCGGCACTATGGAACCGGTCAGCCAGATTGACGGACGGGCGATCCCGTTCGGCCGCAAGAACGTCGATACCGACATCATCATTCCCGCCCACTGGCTGAAGACCATCAGCCGGGACGGGCTGGGCCGGGGTGCGTTCGAAGCGCTGCGGCAAGACCCGGACAACCTGTTCGACAGCGCCGAGTTCGCCGGCTCGCCGATCCTGATCGCCGGTGACAACTTCGGCTGCGGTTCCAGCCGCGAACACGCGGCCTGGGCGTTGCTCGACCTCGGCATCAAGGCGGTGATCGCGCCATCGTTCTCCGATATCTTCTCGGGCAACGCTTTCAAGAACGGCATCCTCACCGTGGTGCTGCCACAGGAACAGGTCGATCGCCTGCTGGACGTGGCGAAGACCGATCCGATCCACATCGATCTGGAAGCGCAGACGGTGACCACGCCGTTCCAGGACCGTTTCCGCTTCGAGATCGATCCGTTCCGCAAGCATTGTCTGCTCAACGGGTTGGACGAAGTGGGGCTGACGCTGGCGCGCGATACCGCGATTTCGGCGTTCGAGAGCGCCGTGCAGGCTGAACGTCCGTTTCTGGCGCGGGGAACCGGCGTCGCGGCCTGATTTGCGGCTGGACGGCGGGTTCGTTTAACGGATCGCTTAAACCCTCTTCCCTTCACTGGTGAAACTTGCTTGCATGCGCGGGCGAGAACCGGACGGCCTTTCCGCATCCGGCAACGAATGGAATTGGGAGATACCGATGAAGGCCTTGCGCACCCACGCCGTTGGCGGTCCCGAAACGCTGACGCTGGACGATGTGTCCGATCCCGTGCCGGGCGCGGGGCAGGTCGTGGTGGCGATGAAGGCCTGCTCGATCAACTTCCCCGATACGCTGATGATTCGTGATCTCTACCAGTTCAAGCCGGAACGGCCCTTTGCGCCGGGCGGGGAACTGGCCGGGGTGATCGACGCGGTGGGCGAAGGCGTGACCGGCTGGAAGGTGGGCGACCGCGTGATCGCCATGGTTGGCAACGGCGGCCTGGCCGAGAAGGTCCGGGTTGAGGTCGGCCGGCTGTTCCCGCTGCCCGATGGCGTCGATTTCGCCACCGGCGCGTCGCTGCTGATGACCTATGGCACGACGTATCACGGCCTGGTCGATCGCGGCCATATCAAGGCGGGCGATACGCTGCTGGTGCTGGGCGCGGCGGGGGGCGTGGGCCTTTCCGCGATCGAGCTGGGCAAGGCGTTCGGCGCGCGCGTGGTCGCGGCCGTTTCGAGCGAGGAAAAGGCCGCCGTCGCGCGCGAGGCGGGTGCGGACGATGTGGTGATCTATGGCCGCCCGCCGTTCGACAAGGCGCAGTCGAAGGACCTCGCCGAAAAGTTCAAGGCGGCCTGCGGCCCCAATGGCGCCAACGTGATCTACGACATCGTGGGTGGCGATTATTCGGAACCGGCGCTGCGTTCGATCGCGTGGGAAGGGCGTTTCCTCGTCGTCGGCTTCCCCGCCGGCATCGCGCGTCTGCCGCTGAACCTGACGCTGCTCAAGTCCTGCGACGTGTGCGGGGTGTTCTGGGGCGCGTTCACCGCGCGCGAGCCGAAGAAGTTCGCGGAGCAGGTGGCCGAACTCTTCGCCATGCTCAAGGCGGGCAAGATCAATCCCCGCGTTTCCGCGCGCTTCCCGCTGGAAAGGGGTGGAGAAGCGATCGCCGTGCTGGAAAACCGGCAGGCCGTGGGCAAGGTCGTGGTGACGACGGAATAGCGTGGCCTGCTAGGCTCCCGACCCTAGCGCCGGCTTCCGTAGGCCGGGATGCCCAGCTTCCAGTGGATCGCCGCGCCGCGCAGGCCGAAACCGGCCAGCGCGGCGACCGGCCAGACCAGCCCGTCGGGCAGGTTCGCGATCCGGCCCAGCACGCAGAGGCCGGAGGCGAGCGCCGCCGCGGTTACATAGAGCTCGGGCCGCATCAGGATAGAAGGGCGGCCGGCCAGCACGTCACGGATGATCCCGCCCACGCAGCCGGTGATAACGCCCATCATCATCGCTGGCACGGGCGAGACGCCATAGGCCAGCGCCTTGACGGTGCCGAGCACGGCATAGGCGCCCAGTCCGGCGGCATCCGCCCATTCCAGCGCGCGCCCTTCCCACCAGCGGTGCGGGGTGAACCACGCGACCAGCGCCACCACGAAGCACACCGGGGCGACCGACGGATCGCGCACCCAGAACACCGGCGCGCCGATCAGCAGGTCGCGCACCGATCCGCCGCCCACTCCCGTCACCAGCGCGAAGAATGCCATGGTGACGAAGGTCTGCCGCAACCGCGCCGCAAGCAGCGCGCCGGTCAGCGCGAACACTGCGATCCCGGCCAGATCGAGAAAGCCGAGAATCGCGGGCAGCGCGGGCGCGGCCAGGATCGGGGAGGCGATGGTGGAAACAGCGGGGAGAGGCATCAGCGCAGCAACTGGCCGATCGCGATGGCCATGGCAATGCAGCCGCGGTCCGCGTGGCTCGGGCCGATTACCTGCATCCCCACCGGCAGGTGCCCGGCAGCGCCTACTGGCAGCACGGTGGCAGGCAGACCGGGAAATGTCGCCGTCCCGGCATAGGCCAGCACGGCATCGACGGAAACGGCCGCGCCGTTCACCAGCAGCGTCCTTTGCGGCATCGGCGTATCGTCATGCCGGAAGGCGGGCACGGCGCTGGGCGCCATCAGGACGAAATCATAGCTGTTGAACAAGGCGGCCCACGCCCGCTGGTTGCGGGCCTGCGCATCGCACAGCGCAAACCAGTCGGCCGCACTTGCTACCTGCCCTTGTGGCCCCGGAGCGCCTTTGAACAGCGCGATCTGCAGCATTCGCATGTAGGTGTCGTGCTGCTCGGCCAGATCGGGCAGCAGCGCGCTGCGCCGGTCCACTGCCGCGCCCGCCGCTTCCAGCGCTTCGACCACGGCCTCGATCGGCGCGCGCACGGCGTCGTCCACCGGGCAAAGCGGGTGATCCTCCAGATAGAGGAAGCGCGCGCCGCCGATGGCGCGCTCGCGTCGAACCAGCGGCCGGTCCAGCGTCACGTCGAGCAGCAGCGCCAGATCCTCGCCGTTCCGCGCCATGGGGCCAACCACGCCGAGGGCGATGTCGTGCCCGTCGGTGCCGGGAAACTCCTGCCCCTGCGATGTCACCACCCCCCAGGTGGTCTTGTGACCCCAGACGCCCGAAAAGTGCGACGGCACGCGAATCGAACCGCCGATGTCGCTGCCGTATTCCGCTGGCACCATGCCGGTTGCCAGAGCCGCAGCGGCCCCGCCGGAGGAGCCGCCCGGTGTTCGCCCGGCATCGTGCGGGTTCACGGTGCGACCATAGACCTCGTTGGCGGATTGCCAGTCGGCGAGGTAGGGCGGCACGTTAGTCTTGCCCAGCAAAACCGCGCCTGCGCGCTTCAGCCGCCGCACCACGGCGGCATCGCGCGGCGCAACATAATCGCGGCAGGCGGGCAGGCCCCAGGTGGTGGGAAGGCCGTCCACGTCGAAGCTTTCCTTGATCGTCATCGGCACGCCGAACAGGGGCTGATCGCCTTGCGGGCCGGTTGCGGTCAGCGATTTCGCCCGGTCCCGGCTGCGGTCGAAATCGCGCACGACCACCGCGTTGATCGCCCCGTCCAGCGCTTCGATCCGCGCGATCGCGGCGTCCACCGCTTCGAGCGGTGACAAGGCGCCGCGCGCGATCATGGCTGCCAGCGCCGTTACGCCGGGTTCGTCTGTCAGTTTCGGAACCATTGCTCTCCCTCGTTTGTCCGTTCCGCGGTCAACCCGCCTGCCGCAATTCTTCGGCCAGTGTGTGGACCAGTTTGCCCGCCGGCAAGGACCGCGCAAGGCGAGCGCCCTGTCCGGCCCATTGCGCGCCGAAGCCGGCTTCGCCCCTTGTCTTGGCAGCCGTGTTCAGCGCTTTGCCGGCATCGTACGCGATCGGATAGGCCGGAGCGGTCAGGCCGCAGCTTTCCCCCCAGGTGGTGAAGCGGTTGGCCAGACCGCGCGCCGGGCGGCCGGAGATGGCGCGGGTCATCACGGTCGGCCGTCCTTCGGCCAGCGCCGTGCGGTAGCCGGCGTCGGCCGCGCTTTCGGGGCAGCCGACAAAGGCCGTGCCCAGCTGCGCCGCCACCGCGCCCAGCGCCAGCGCGGCGCGGATGCCGGCGCCGTCCATGATGCCGCCAGCCGCGATTACCGGCAGGCCCGCGCGCCGTGCCAGCAGGCGGGTCAGCGCCAGCGTGCCCAGTTGCTCGTCCGGCGCGTCGGGATCGAACATGCCGCGATGCCCGCCGGCCTCGAACCCCTGCGCCACCACCGCATCGATGCCCGCCACGCGCGCCGCATCCGCTTCGGCCAGCGAGGTGGCGCTGGCCAACAGCAGGCATCCGGCCTGTTTCAGCGCGGCGATGCGGTCCGCTCCGGGCAGGCCGAAGTGGAAGCTGGCCACGGCGGGGCGTGCCTCCACCAACGCGGCCAGCATGGCGTCGTCCTCGGCGAAGCTGCGGTAAATCTCGCGCAGCGCGGTCGGCGGTTCCGCGCCGAATTCACGGAACAGTGGCGCCAGCCCGTCGCACCATGCCGCCTCGTGCGCGGGATCGGCCACGGCCGGCGTGTGAACGAAGACATTGACGTTGAACGGGCGGTCGGTGCGGGCCTTCAGGTCCGCGATCATCGCCCGCGCGCCGTCCGCGTCGGTTGCGCCGACGGCGATCGAGCCGAGGCCTCCGGCGGCATTGACCGCCGCCGCCATCGCCGGGGTGGAGACGCCCGCCATCGGTGCCTGGATGATGGGATGGGCCAAGCCCAGCTGCGCGACGAGTCCGGTCATGGACGGGAGCTTAGGCTATCGCTTGGTGGCGCGCCATATTCCGGTCACGCTGCTGGTCTATGCCAGATCGTCGTCGCGGAAAGGGTGCCCATGCCGGCCATCGATGCGCCGCCCGTGCAGATCGAGCGCACCGCGACTACGCGGGAGAACGTCTTCGATCTTGCCACCGTGAAGCCGGCGGAGCCAGGTGGTTCGTGCCGCCCCGGCCGCAATGGCGAGATCGTGGTGTGCGCCGCGAACGATCGCGAAAAGTATCGGGTGCGGCCGCTGCCCGACACGTTCCGCGAAGACCCGCCCCCGTTGCCGAGAAGGAGATCGCGCCGGGCGTGAAAGTGGACGTGCATACCGACGGTCAGCAGATCGGCGGCGTGCCCAGCAACCGCGTCATGGCGGGCGTGCGGATCGCATTCTAAGACGGCCGCAAAATAAGGCCCGGTGCGGGGGAGCACCGGGCCTTCCAGGGTCAGGCGTGCGCTGTTGTCCAGCGTCGGGGGGTCAGAGTTTGCAGCCCATCGCGGAATAGGTTGCTTTGGCCTGTTCCGAAGCGGCCTTGCACGATTGCGCGAGCGCCGCCTTGTCCTGGATGGAAGCCCACGAGGCTTTCGACTGCTGGATCGCCTGCTCCATCGCCGCGCGCTGGCTTTCCGGCACCTTGTCCTTGATGCAGGCCATGACCTTGTTGAGATAGTCATCGCATTCGGCAACGCCGGTCATGCCGTCGGCGGGCTTGGTCACGGCTGCGCTCTCGCCGGCAGCGCTGGAAGCCGTGGCGTCCTTCTTGGCTTCGGAGCAGCCCGCCAGCAGAGCGACGCCAGCAAGAACGACAACTATTTTTTTCATGTAACGATCCCCGGTTCCCGTGATTGACCCTGATTCTATGGGGCGGGTCCGGGGGCATCAATCGGGCGATTGGCCGGGAACGGATGTATGCCGATTACATCCGGATCGTCGGTTTGGGGATACCGGAATACCGCCGTTTCGATGCACGACCACGCGGTTTGCGTGACACGTTTTTACATGGCGGCAGGCGCGCGCGTCAGATTTCGAGCTGGCTGCCCAGTTCGATCACGCGGTTCGATGGCAGGCGGAAGAACTGCATCGCGCTTTCGGCGTTGCGCACCATCCATGCGAACAGCTTTTCGCGCCAGATCGCCATGCCGGGGCGCGATGACGGGATCAGCGTCTGCCGGGCCAGGAACCAGCTTGTCTCCATCGGTTTGAACGGACCGCCGGCGCGATCCTCGACGGCGAGTTCCGCCGGCAGGTCGGCTTCGTCCATGAAGCCGATATGCACGATCATGCGGTAGAATCCGTGGCCCAGGTCTTCCAGTTCGCGGCGCTTTTCCGCGGGGACATGCGGCACGCCCTCGGTCACGACGGTCAGGATCACCACGCGTTCGTGCAGGATGTGGTTGTGTTTGAGATTGTGCAGCAGCGCGGGCGGAATGCCATCGGCGGTGGAGGCAAGGAAGACCGAGGTGCCGGACACGCGCTTCACTTTCGCCACGACCGAGCCAACGAACAGGTCGAACGGCATGGTGTCCTCGGCCAGCCGGTCGCGCACGATGCGTCGCCCGGTGGCCCAGGTGGACAGCAGCGTGAAGGTGATCGCCGCGACCAGCAGCGGGAACCAGCCGCCATCGGGAATCTTGGTGACGTTGGAGGCGAAATAGGCGCCATCGACGATCAGGAACGCGCCGGTGACCAGCGTGGCCATGGCCGGGTGCCATTTCCATACCGCGAACGTCAGCACGCCCAGCATGCAGGCGGTGATGAACATGGTGCCCGTCACCGCGATGCCATAGGCGGAGGCAAGGTTGCTCGATGTGCGGAAGCCCAGCACCAGCAGGATGACCAGCGCCAGCAGCAGCCAGTTGACCAGCGGTACGTAGATCTGCCCGGCCGCGCTCGCGCTGGTGTGGCGGATGCGGATGCGCGGCAGGAAACCCAGTTGCACCGCTTGTTGCGAGATCGAGAACGCGCCCGAAATCACGGCCTGGCTGGCGATGATCGTGGCCAGCGTGGCCAGGATCACCAGCGGCAGCCGCGCCCAGTCCGGCGCCATCAGGAAGAACGGGTTTTCCACCATGGCCGGGTTCTTGAGCAGCAGCGCAGACTGGCCGAGGTAGTTGATGAGCAGGCAGGGGAAGGCCACCCACAGCCACGCCACCATGATCGCCTTGCGGCCGAAGTGGCCCATGTCGGCATAGAGCGCTTCGGCCCCCGTCACGGCCAGCACCACCGAGCCGAGCGCGAGGAACGCGAGCGCCGGATCGATCAGGAAGAAGCGCAGCGCATAGATCGGGTTGACCGCGCCCAGCACTTCGGGCGCTTGCGCGATGTTGGCCACGCCCAGCACCGCCAGCACGGCGAAATAGACCAGCATCACCGGGCCGAACAGGCGGGCGACCACCGCCGTCCCGCGCGACTGGATGGCGAACAGCGCGATCAGGATCGCGATCGAGATCGGCAGCACCAGTTCGGCGAAGGCTTCGTGGACCACCGTCAGCCCTTCGACGGCGGACAGCACCGAAACCGCCGGCGTGATGATCGCATCGCCATAGAACAGCGCCGTGGCGATCAGGCCCAGCACGGTCATCCCCACGCTCCAGCGCCCGGCTTCCATGCTGCGGCCGATCAGCGCCAGCAGCGCCAGGCTGCCGCCTTCGCCCTTGTTGTCGGCCTTCAGGATCACGAACACGTACTTGATCGTGACGATCAGCATCATCGTCCAGAAGATCAGCGACAGCACGCCGAAGATGTGCGCCCGGTCCACGGCCAGCGGATGATGGCCGATGAAGCTTTCCTTCAGCGCGTAGAGCGGCGAGGTGCCGATGTCGCCGAACACCACGCCAATGGCGCCCACCGCCAGCGTCGCCAGCCCCTCGTTGGGATGCGCGCCGTGTTGCGAAGAATTTCCGGATTCGTCCATGGGTCGGCCCGTTAGTCGCGTCGATGCAGGCATACCACGGACTTTACGGGTTCTTTATGGCGATCCGCGCGGCGCTATGCGGTCGGCACATCGACGCAGGCGATCAGCCCCGGCCCGCCGTTGCGGAACGAAAGCCGGCCGCCGAAGCGCTGGAGCAGGCGGTACGCGGTGGGAATGCCCAGACCGAAGCCGGCGGTGTTGCGCGCACGGGAACTGTCGAGACGGAAAAAGGGATCGAGCACGGCATCGAAGCAGTCTTCCGGAATACCGGGGCCGTCGTCGGCGATCGCGATTCGCCAGTGACTATCCTTTCCTCCGATGGTCACGCGCGCGCGTTCGCCATATTGGAGCGCGTTCTCGATCAACGGGGTCAGCGCCAGCAGCAGCGGTTCGCGATAGGTGCGGGCGAGCGCCACGGGCGGCGCTTCCAGGTGGGTTTCGCCCGGCAGCGATGCCAGCAGATCGCGCACCATGGCGACAAGATCGACCTCCGCCGCGTCCGCCGTCATGTGCTGCGCGCGCAGGAACGACTGGAGCGACATCAGCATCGCCTCCATCTCCTCCGTGCTGGAGCTGACGATGCGCGAAATGTCGCTGTCGTCGACGAAATCGGACGCGATCTTCAGCCGGCTGAGCGGGGTGCGCAGATCGTGGCTGATCGCCTCGAACGACTTGGCCTGATCGGTTTCCAGCCCCGATATACGTGCCTGCATGTCGTTGAGCGAGCGGGCCAGATCGCGCAGTTCCGCCGGTCCGCTTTCGCGCAGCGCGGCGGGCTGGCCATGGGCCATGGCGTCCGCCGCGCGCGCCAGTTGCGCCAGCGGCCGCATCAGCGCGCGCAAGGCATAGAGCCCCGCCCCCACGCAGAGCACGGTGGCGAGCAGGGTCATGATCGTGGCCCGCAGCGCCACCGCCCAGCCCGAAGCGACATCAGGCGATCGGAAATTGAGCCAGGCGCCGTCGCCCAGCCGCATCGATCCCACCAGATCGCGCTGCCCGCGCGGCCCCTTCACCACATCGAGTAGCAGGGTGCGTCCGGCCAGCGCCGGCTCCCACGCCAGCACCAGCCGCCGGATGTCCACCGCCGCGCGCGCTTCGCCCTGGCGCTGGACGGCGGGTGAGGAGGCGACGCCCGCCTGCAGGTGGCTGGTAGACATGATCGTGGCCGGCGCATCGCGATCGATCGCGTGCAGCCGTTCGCTGACCACCAGCAGCTCCGCCACGCGGCGGGCGTGGTCCTCGCGGATCGTTTCGCGGTCGATCGTTTCGTAGAAGGCGAGGCTGGCCACGGCCTGGACTGCGGCGATGCCCAGCAGCAGGACCATGGCATAGCCGACCAGCCGGTGCGACCGCAGCCGGATCATTGCCTTGCCGAAGAGCGTGCTCGCTATGATCGCCTCTCCCGCCCGGTTATGCGCGCCGGGCATGGCCAACCGCTGTCATCATGCGCCGGCCAAGTCAATTGCGGCGTGGGGCCGTTCGCGCACTCGACAAGCGCTCCGAAGCCGCGCATCCAGCGCGGGTGAGCGACCTGTCCATCCCCGAAAGCCACGACCCCCACCGGCGCGAGGGGCGCTGGGGCAGCGGTACCGGCTATCTCGTGTCCTTCGCGCTGGTGGCGCTGGTTACGTTGATCGGCGGCGTGCTGTTCGCGCGGGGGAACAGCACGGACATCGGGCTGCTCTATCTGATTCCGGTGATGTACGCGGGCACGAGGCACGGGCTGGCGACGGGCGTGGTCGTGGGCCTCGCCTCCTCGCTGGCGTACAACTTCTTCTTCATCCCGCCCACGCACACGCTGTCGGTCGATAATCCCGAGCATTTCATCACGCTGCTGATCCTGCTGGGAGTGGCGGTGGTCGGCAGCCAGCTTGCCGCACAAGTGCGGGAGCAGGCGAGGCTGGCGGAAGCGCGGGCCGATCGCAACGCCGCGCTGGCCGGCTTCGCGCGCCGGCTCACCGGGCTCAGCCGGCGCGACGATGTGTGGAGCGTGGCGGCGGAGGAGGTGGCGCGCCTGTTCGATGTGCGGACGATCGTGCTGGTGCGCGCTCCGGCCGAGTCGGGCGACCATGGCCTGGTTCTGTGCGCCTCATCGCCGCCGCAGCACCGCATCGAACTGATCGAGATGGCGGCGGCGCAGTGGTGCTTTGACAACGCCGTGCCCGCCGGTCCCGGCTCCGAAACCCTGACCGCGTCCGAATGGCTGTTCCATCCCGTGATCGGCCCGGCCGGGGCGGTGGCCGTGATGGGCGTGGGCCGCGCCGACGCGGGGGAGCCGCTGCACCCCGGCCAGGCGCTGCTGCTGCGCAGCCTGCTCGACCAGTGCGGGCTGGCGCTGTCGCGCATCGTGGCGGAGGAGGAGGCGCGCGCGCTGGGCGAGGTGCAGGAGCGCGACCGGTTGCGCGCGGCGCTGCTCTCGTCGGTCAGCCACGATCTGCGCACTCCGTTGACCACCGTGCTCGCCACCCTGCGCGCGATGCGCGCGGCGGTGCCCGAACAGGAAGCGCAGCTTGCCGCCGCGCGGACCGAGGCGGAGCGGCTGAATCGCTTTGTTGCCAATCTGCTCGACATGGTGCGGATCGAGACCGGCGCGCTGGACCGGATGGTGCAGCTGGTCGATCTGGCCGAGGCCGCGGGCAGCGCGATCGAGGACTTGCGGCCGGTGCTGGGCGCGCGTCGGATCGCGGTGGCCATGCCCGATGACCTGCCGCTGGCGCTGCTCGATCCGCAGCTTTTCCATCACTGCCTCATCAATCTGATCGATAACGCGGCCAAGCATGGCGGGCCGGATGGCACGATCACGGTGGCGGCGGAGACGGCTGCGGATGGCGGCCTTGTGCTTTCCGTGCAGGATAGCGGCCCCGGCCTGCCGCCGGGCGAGGAGCAGCGCGTGTTCGCCATGTTCACGCGGCTGGAAGGGTCTGATCGCACCGGCGGATCGGGACTGGGGCTGGCGATCGTGAAAGGGTTTGCCGAAGCGATGGGTCTGATGGTGCGCGCGGGCAACCGTGCCGACGGGCAGGGCGCGCGCTTCGCCTTGCATATTCCCCCGCATCTCGTGCGCGCGCCCGGGGCGCCGGAGGAGGAGATGGCATGACCGATCCCGTCCCGCTGCTGATCGTGGAGGACGATGCGCCGATCCGCGCGCTGCTCGTCTCGGCTCTGGCCGCGGCCGGTTACCAGCCGTTCGAGGCCGCAACCGCGCGCGAGGCGCTGGCCGCGCTGGCCGAGGTCGGGCCGCAGGCGGTCCTGCTCGATCTGGGCCTGCCGGATCGCGACGGGCTGGAACTGGTGCCGCTGTTGCGCGGCGCGGGGGCGGCGGTGGTGATACTCTCCGCGCGCGATGCCACGGCGGAGAAGGTGGCGGCGCTCGATCTGGGCGCGGACGATTACGTGACCAAGCCGTTCGATCTCGACGAGGTGCTGGCCCGCCTGCGCACCGCGCTGCGCCATCGCGCCGCGCCCGGCGCGGTCACCGGCAACGTGCGCGCGGGCGGGGTGGAGATCGACCTGCTGGCGCGGATCGTGCGCCGGGACGGCCACGAAGTGCACCTTGCCCCGCGCGAATATGCGATGCTGGCCGAACTGGCGGTCCATGCCGGCAAGGTGGTGACGCACGCGCATCTGCTGCGCACGGTCTGGGGGCCGGGGCATGAGGAGGATGTGGAATACCTGCGCGTGGCCGCGCGGGGCATCCGCCGCAAGCTGGAAGACGGCGCATCGGGCGCGCCCTCGCTCATCCGCAACGAACCGGGCGTGGGCTACCGGCTGGTCGTCTGACCGGCGTTCGCGCGTTAGTCCTCGGGCGCGCGTCAGTCCTCGGGCAGCGGTTCTTCCGGCAAGGTCCGGGGCTGCGGGGGGATCGCGCCGATGATTTCGGCGATCTCGATCACGGCGGACACGGCGATCGCTTCCTCGCGGCTCAGGCCGTCGAAATCCGGCAGGAACGCGCGGCAGGCGGTGAGCAGCGCGCCCTGCGCGTCTTCCAGTTCCAGCCGGTATTCCGCCAGCGTCGTGCAGCCGTCGATATCGGACCAGCGCAGCCCGCTGGGCGCCGGGCGTTCGTGATAGGCCCACAGCGCATCGATGGCGCGGTCCATCGCGCCGCGCACCTGATCGGCCACCGCATCGCCCGAGGCGCGGGCTTTCAGCTTCTGTCGGTAGCGCCGCTGGCGCTCGGCGTTGGTCATGGCCATGCGCGCAGAGTAACCACGCGCGGCGCGTTTGCGCAAGGATGTTACGTAACTTTGTTCGCGCTTCGGTTTCGCCGGGCCGGTTTCACGGGATTGATATGAGTCAAAGCAATTCGGCCTTGTCGCCTTAGGGTCCGAATCTGTCGGGAAGGTAGCAACACCCAGATCCGGGAGAGCAGGACAATGACCATGGCGAGTGCGGAAGTGCGGCGGCGGCCGCCCATCCCCGGCACCACCCTTTTCGATGGCGGCATGGCGCGGCGCGGCTTCGCGCTGAATGCAATGTGCTATTCGTTCAACGACGCTGCCAACCGCGAGGCGTTCCGCGCCGACGAGGACGGCTATTGCCGCAAGTTCGCGCTGACGCCCGAACAGCGCAAGGCGGTTGCGGACCGCGATGTGCTGGCGATGATCGAAGCCGGCGGCAACGTCTATTATCTGGCCAAGCTGGCCGGCATCTTCGGCCTCAACGTGCAGGATCTCGGCTCGCTCCAGACCGGCATGAGCCTTGACGATTTCAAGGCGCACCTCGTGGCGCAACGCGCCAAGATCGCGCCCGACATGGTCGTTTCCACCGGTATGGAGAACGCGTGATGGCGGACATCGTCGGCGGCTATTTCACCAGCCACGTGCCGGGCATCGGCGGCGCGATCGTGCGCGGAGATCAGCAACAGCCCTACTGGAAACCGTTTTTCGATGGCTACCCCCCGATCCGCGCCTGGCTTGCCGAAGCCCAGCCGGACGTGGCCGTGGTGTTCTACAACGATCACGGGCTGAACTTCTTCCTCGACAAGATGCCCACGTTCGCGGTCGGCGCGGCGGCGTCCTACGACAACGCCGACGAAGGCTGGGGCCTGCCGGTGTACAAGAGCTTCACCGGCCACCCCGAGCTGAGCTGGCACATCATCGAGGAACTCGTCGCGTCCGAGTTCGATATCACCACCTGCCAGAAGATGCTGGTCGACCATGCGTTGTCGATCCCCTTCGAGCTGGTCTATCCCGATGCGCCGGCCTGGCCGATCCGGCTGGTGCCGATCGCCATCAATACCGTGCAGTATCCGCTGCCATCACCGAAACGCTGCCTGGCGCTGGGCCGCGCGGTGGCCAAGGCGCTGCGTTCGTGGACAGGGGCGGAGCGGGTGCTGGTGGTGGGCACGGGCGGCCTTTCGCACCAGCTCGACGGCCCGCGCGCCGGGTTCATGAACCCCGACTACGATCGCTTCTGCCTCGACCATCTCGCGGCCGATCCCGATGCGCTGACGCGCCATTCGGCCGAGGACGTGGCCGAACTGGCCGGGACGCAGGGGGTGGAGATTCTCAACTGGATCGCCGCGCGGGGTGCCCTGGGCGATGGCCCGCTGAGCGAGGTCACCCGGAACTACCACATTCCGATCAGCAATACCGCCGCCGCCAGCCTGGTGCTGGAGCCGGCCTGAGGCGGTCGAGGGTTCGTTTGGTGTGGTTGCCCGCTTCGGGGCATCGCCATCATCTGCACCACGCGGGTCGTGATGTTTCGCCGCCGCTCCCTGCTCCTCGTGGCTGGGGGCGGCGGTTTCAGGCGCGCAAGGCGCTTCGGTCTGTCCGGTTGTGACGCCGCGCACACCATACCCGGCGAATCGGTGCGAAAAGAGCCTTCTGGCCTAGCGGTCCGATGGCACCTTGGTGCGATCGTTGCGCGTCTGGGTCATCGCGGAAGCAAAGCTCTCCGCGAAATGCCGCGTGAAATTGTCCTGGGCTTTCAACGAGATGGCCCGGGTGTGGTGGTTTGCCTGCTCTCCCCCACCAAACAGATGGGTGGCTGGCGCCCTGCAATGGTGGTCTGTGTCCGTCACGGTCTTGCAGATCCCCGCCGATCCGCTTCAGTGCTGCGGCCGGCCTTGCTCGTTTCATGGTTTCTTATCCGTTACCGGCCGTAACATCCAAAATGAAATTTGAATTGTACCGACACGACACGGTTAGCACTTTCGTAAAGCGCTATGGCATGGGCCTGGTCCCCTGTCCGTGACAGCGGACACGCTCTCCTCATCAACCGTTTTCCTTGGCCCCTTGCCCTTCCGCGATACCCTTCCCAGATAGCGCGCTTCTCCCCAAGAGCCGTCTTGCGCTCTGTGAACAAATCTGGAACACGGGTGCCCATGTCGCTCAGCAAGATTTCCGTCCGTGGCGCCCGTGAACACAACCTCAAGGGTATCGATGTCGATCTCCCGCGGGACAGCCTGATCGTCATCACCGGGCTTTCCGGCTCGGGCAAATCCTCGCTGGCGTTCGATACGATCTATGCCGAAGGGCAGCGCCGCTACGTTGAATCGCTGTCGGCCTATGCCCGCCAGTTTCTCGAGATGATGCAGAAGCCGGATGTCGAGCACATCGACGGCCTCAGCCCCGCGATCTCGATCGAGCAGAAGACCACCAGCCGCAACCCGCGCTCGACCGTGGCGACGGTCACCGAGATCTACGACTACATGCGCCTGCTGTGGGCGCGCGTGGGCGTGCCCTATTCTCCGGCCACCGGCCTGCCGATCAGCGCGCAGACGGTCAGCCAGATGGTCGATCGCGTGATGGCCCTGCCCGAAGGCACGCGCGCCTATCTGCTGGCGCCGGTGGTGCGTGGCCGCAAGGGAGAATACCGCAAGGAACTGCTGGAATGGCAGAAGGCGGGCTACACCCGTGTCCGCATCGACGGCGAGCTCTACGCGATCGAGGAAGCCCCCGCGCTCGACAAGAAGTACAAGCACGATATCGAGGTGGTGGTCGATCGCATCGCCGTGCGGGATGGCATCCAGACCCGGCTGGCCGACAGCTTCGAACAGGCGCTCAAGCTGGCCGAGGGGCTGGCCTATATCGATCTGGCGGATGGCGTGGTGCCGGGGCGCGAGGAGGAGGCGCAGGCCAAGGGCAAGAATCTGAAAGGCGCGGGCCTGCCGCCCAACCGCATCGTGTTCAGCGAAAAGTTCGCCTGCCCGGTCAGCGGCTTCACCATCGAATCGATCGAGCCGCGCCTGTTCTCGTTCAACGCCCCGCAGGGCGCGTGCCCGGCCTGCGATGGCCTGGGCGAGAAGCTGCTGTTCGATCCGCAACTGGTCGTGCCCAACGAGGCGCTGAGCCTCAAGCAGGGCGCGGTCGTGCCCTGGGCCAAGTCCAATCCGCCGTCGCCCTATTACATGCAGGTGCTGTCCAGCCTCGCCGCGCATTTCGGGTTCAGCCTGGAAACGCCGTGGGAGAAGCTGCCCGGCGAGGTGCGGCTGGTGATCCTCTATGGCACCGGCGGCAAGGCCGTGCCGCTGACCTTCGTCGATGGCAAGAAGAGCTACACCGTCACCAAGGCGTTCGAAGGGGTGATCGGCAATCTCAACCGCCGCATGCTCCAGACCGAAAGCGCGTGGATGCGCGAGGAACTGGGCAAGTTCCAGACCGCGCAGCCGTGCGAGACCTGCGGCGGGGCGCGCCTCAAGCCCGAGGCGCTGGCGGTGAAGATCGCGAGCGAGGACATCTCGATGTCCACCCGCCGTTCGGTGGCCGACGCGCTGGCGTGGTTCTCCACGCTGGAGGAGAAACTGACCGACCAGCAGCGCCAGATCGCCAAGGCGATCCTCAAGGAAATCAATGAGCGGCTGGGCTTCCTCAACAACGTCGGCCTCGATTACCTCAATCTCGATCGCACGTCGGGCACGCTGTCGGGCGGGGAAAGCCAGCGCATCCGCTTGGCCAGCCAGATCGGTTCGGGCCTTTCGGGCGTGCTCTATGTGCTCGACGAACCCTCGATCGGGCTGCACCAGCGCGACAACGACCGCCTGCTCGAAACGCTCAAGCGCCTGCGCGACCTTGGCAACACGGTGATCGTGGTGGAGCATGACGAGGACGCGATCCGCACGGCCGACTGGGTCGTCGATCTCGGCCCCGGCGCGGGCGTCCATGGCGGCGAGATCGTGGCGCAGGGCACGCTCAAGGACATTCTCAAGAGCAAGGCCAGCCTCACCGGCCAGTACCTGACGGGCGCGCGCCGTATCGACGTGCCGGCGCACCGCCGCAAGGGCAACGGGCTGGACCTGGTGGTGGAGGGCGCGCGGGCCAACAACCTGCGCAACGTCACCGCGCGCATTCCGCTCGGCACGTTCACCTGCATCACCGGGGTTTCCGGCTCGGGCAAGTCGTCGCTGACGATCGACACGCTGCAGGCAGGCGCCGCGCGCGTGCTCAATGGCGCGCGGGTGATCGCCGGGCCGCACGACGCCATCAAGGGGCTCGAAGCCTGCGACAAGGTGATCGAGATCGACCAGTCGCCGATTGGCCGCACGCCGCGGTCAAACCCCGCCACTTATACCGGCGCGTTCACCCTGATCCGCGACTGGTTCGCCGGGCTCCCGGAATCCGAGGCGCGCGGCTACAAGGCCGGGCGCTTCAGCTTCAACGTGAAGGGCGGCCGGTGCGAATCCTGCCAGGGCGATGGCCTGATCAAGATCGAGATGCACTTCCTGCCCGACGTGTACGTGACGTGCGAGGAATGCGGCGGCAAGCGCTACAACCGCGAAACGCTGGAAGTGAAGTTCAAGGGGCACTCGATCGCCGACGTGCTCGACATGACGATCGAGGACGCCGAGGAATTCTTCAAGGCGGTGCCGCCGATCCGCGACCGGATGCACATGCTGAACGAAGTGGGGCTCGGCTACGTCAAGGTCGGCCAGCAGGCAACAACGCTCTCGGGCGGCGAGGCGCAGCGCGTGAAATTGGCCAAGGAACTGTCGCGCCGCTCCACCGGGCAGACGCTCTACATCCTCGACGAACCGACCACCGGCCTCCACTTCGAGGACGTGCGCAAGCTGCTGGAAGTGCTGCACCGGCTGGTCGAACAGGGCAACAGCGTGGTCGTGATCGAACACAACCTGGACGTGATCAAGACCGCCGACTGGATCATCGACATGGGGCCGGAAGGTGGCGTGCGCGGCGGCGAGATCGTGGCCGAAGGCACACCGGAAGACGTGGCGAAGAATCCGCGCAGCTTCACCGGGCAATATCTGGGGCCGCTGCTGGCGCGCCACGGCTGACGGACGCGGGCGAGGGAAGCGGGCGGCGGGCTTGACTCCGGGCCGTTCCCACCGCCAAATCGGCGCCCAGGGCAGCAAGATCCTGATCGGGGAAGATGGTGGCAGGCGAAGGCGGCGCGCAGGGAATCGTGCCGTACGGGGGATCTGTCATGCCGGTTGCGATCGCATTGCCCATTTCCGAGGCCGAACGGACAGAGGCTCGCTCTCGATCCGGTGGCGCGTGCGTACGATGCGGTTGCACCATCGCCTGTTTTTGCCGCGCGGGCGGGGAAGAGGCTTCGCCCGCGTTCCTGCTTTGCCCGGACTGCATGGCAATCATCGAGCGGGGCGGCGTGCCGGCGGAAACGATCGCGCGGTTGCGTGACGTGCCGGTTGCGATCCAGGCAGGCCTGGATCGCTCCCCGCTGCTGTTCACCGTCGAGGAGCAGATTCCGGACATCGTCTTTCCGGGCGGGGCGAGGATGACGGGTACCTATTGTCCGATCACCGTCGATGCCCGGCCATTGCTGTCGTTCCGGCCGCAGCCGGTGCCCGGCGGACCGATCGTGATGAGCCTGGTGTTGGGCGCCGTGGACGAGGAACCGGATCTGATCGTGAAGGACAGCGAATGGCGACCGGCATCGGATGCGTGGCACTTCGAGCGGCGGGGCAACCGTTACCGCTTCAGCCATCGCAGCGGCACCGCGTTACTTGCCTTCGCGCACCGGACCGCCGATGAAATCGCGATCGAGGCCATGCGTGGTGTGTTCGGCAACACCATACTGGAGATCGGGGAGCGCGGAACGCTGCTGAACAATGTGGCCGTAACGATTCCGTCAGTCCGGTCGCAACTGGTCGGGGTGCATTTGTAGGGCGCGCCGCACGCGCGCTTCAACCGATCTCGTCGTTGACCACCATCAGCGCCAGTTCGGTGCGGTTCTCGATGTTCAGCTTCTGATATATGGCATGGAGATAGACCTTCACGGTCCCCTCGCCGATGTTCAGCTGCTGCCCTATTTCCCGGTTCCGCATGCCCTTGGCCACGAGCCTGGTAATGTCGCGCTCGCGCGCGTTGAGCTTGGCGAAAGGGTTGACGACGGGCTTGAGCGACAAATCGAGCGCGCGTTGCAGGAAGGCCGGGGCGATTGCCTTTTCGCCGGCATGGACCCGTTCCAGCACCTGGACCAGCTCGCTTTCCGCGCCATCCTTGGACACGATGCCCTGCACGCCCGCCCGCATGACGGCCATGAGCTGCCGATCGGTGATCTCGGCGGTGAGCAGCACGACCGGACGTTCGTCGCCTTTTTCGCGCAGCGCTTCCAATGCCGCCACGCCATTCAGGCCGGGCATGTTGATGTCCAGCAGCACCACGGCGGGATTGTGCTGCTCGATCGCGGCCAGCGCTTCCTCCCCGCTGGCGGCGGTAGCGACTACCTGGAAGGGCGTGCCGCGCAAAACCGCTTCCACGCCGGCGCGGATGAAGCCGTGATCGTCAGCCACAAGAATCGGGATCATGCGCCCGTCCTTTCCGGAAGCGCGATGCGCAGGGTCACGCCCCGCGCACTGTTGTCGATGGCCAGCATGCCGCCCAGCGCCTCTACCCGCTCGCTGATCGAACGGGGGGTGGCGTGCGCCTTGTCGGCGGGGAAACCGGAGCCGTCATCGCTGACAATCATCTTGAGCGTTCCATCGTCTTGAATAAGGTTAACCCCTATAAGACGACACCGACCGTGCCGAACCGCATTCGCCACGGCCTCTCTTGTGATCTGGCGTATCTCGTGCGCCAGATCCATCGGGACAAGCAACGGACCGGGTGGCGCATCCAGCCGGGTTTCGATGGCCCAGTGATGCCCCAGTTCTTCCAGCAGCGTGCCAAGCTCCTCGGTCAGATCGGTCCGACGATCCCCCTTTTCGCCAAGGCGCAGGCGCTCGATCATCCTGCGCATTTGCGCCTGTTCGCGCCGCAGCGCTTCCTTGATCGCGACAATTTCGGTGTCGGGATCGTTGCCCTCGCGGATCCAGCGCCGCAACGCCTCCAGCCGGAACAGCGTGCCGGCGAGAAACTGTGCGACGCTATCGTGCAAGTCCCGGGCAAGGGCGTTGCGCAGGTTCGAAACTTCCCGCGCGCGCGCCAGCATCGCCACGTCCTCGCGATCAAGCGCCTGTTCGGCATCGCGCGTCATTTGCGCCAGCAGCGGCAGGTCATCGGGCGAGATGCCGCGGATGCCCCACAGCAGAAGCTGGCCGGGTCCGCGGGCCGCACCGATCGAGGCGGCAAGGCCTTCTTTCACCTCGCACAGCGTGGCGAGATGCCAGACGTGCCGTTCGCTCGCGTGGATGACCATTCCATCGGTGTCCAGCCACAACTGGCGGTGCCGCTGGCCGTCGAACAGGGTGGGGCGGCAGGAAATCTCGATTTCGGTCAGCAGCGGGCCGGGGCCGACGCGCAGCGCCCGTGTGGCACTTCCGCTGGCGATCATGATTTCCACCCACGGCTCCTCGCCGTCCGCCAGCGCGATGGCGCCGCCCGTGGCACCCAGCACGGTGCGCGCGTGGTCGAGGATCGTTGTCATGATCGCGTCGTGGCGCAGGCCCGGCAGCCCCGGCGGTTCCGGCAATCGCGGCGCGCTGGCCCGGTCGCCGCCGGTGCTCAGCCAGAGCATCATGATCGCCAGCCCGATCGTGTAGCCCTGCCGCCGGCTGAAACGGTAGGGATCGATGCTGAGGTGAAGGGAATGCATCAGCAGGCCGAGCGCGAAATTCAGCAGCACCAGTGCCAGCGCCGTCCAGAGCACGCCGCGCCATCCCCAGCGCAGCGAGGCGCCAATCAGGATGAACGATGCAAAGACGATGAACGGGCTGGAAAATTCCTTGAAGGCGGATTCGGTCATGTAGGTCGCGGCCGTGAAGATCGCGATATCGATGACGTGCATCAGCCGGGCCAGCCGGAAATCGTACCACCAGCTGCGGAAGGCGATGACGGTGGCGAACCCGCACCACGCAGCATAGGCGATCAGAAGGGTGTAGGTGGCGGCGACCGAACGTGTCGGTTGCACTGGATCGAGCCAGACCGCGGCGATGAAGATAAGGGCCAGCATCAGCCGGCTCAGCGCCAGCAATCGGCTCCGTCGTCGCGAAAACAACTGGCGCTCCACGTCTTTCCCCCTGCGTGCCGAAGACCATGTACCGGCGGAAAGAGGCGCTTCGCAACGGGCATGCGGCGGAAGTCCTCAGGCGCGCAGGCGGGAGGCTTGCTCCGTGACGGTGCAATACCTCCGAAAATATCGTTAATCTTTGTTTGGATTTAGTCGCCGATTAGTTCAAATTGGTTCTCGGATCGATCGGGCGAAGGTTTGTGGCGGGTCGAATGGATGGACGTTGAAGCGATGACAAGCGGTGCCGAAGAGAATGGGGGCAACCCCTTGGCGGCGCTGACGTCGAAGCAGCGGGAAGTTTTGGATCTGCTGATCCAGCACAAGACCTCGAAGGAAATTTCGCGCCTGCTCGGCATTTCGCCACATACCGTGGACCAGCGGATATTGCTGGCGCGCGGTAAGCTGGGCGTCGCCACGCGCAACGAGGTGGCGCAGGCCTATCGGCGGCTCAAGACGATATACGAACAGCCCGTATATGATTTCTCCCACATCGACGGTGACGGCGAGGAAGCGCACGATCCGGTCCGGGAAGTCACGATGCCGGCCGGTGAGGCGGTTCAGACCGTCGCCACGGTCAAGCCCCCGGGGGGCGAGACCGAGGCGATGCAGGCAAGGTTTTCGGCGACGGGCCAGGCAATGGCCTTCGTCTCCGGAAAGGCGCCTGGCGACACGGCCTATCATGTCCTCCCGGAGATGTTCGACGGGCCATACGGAACCCTGCTTCGGCTTGGCGCGATCGTGGCGATCGCATTGTTCCTGATTCTGATCGTGCTGGGGGGGCTGACCATGTTCGCCCAGCTTTCGACGATCATCGATCACTGACCCGCCGTCGCATCTCCTCCACGATGCTGCAATGGCAGCGGCGCGATCTTTGCCGCTGAGAGGAGGGTACGACGATGACGATGAATACCCAGGTTGCACAGATGCGTATCACGCGGGATCTCCACGATGCCGAAGGTGCGCTTGACGAGGCACTGATCCGGCAGGCACGGCTTTTCGCCACGATGGTCAGCGCACGACGCGAAAGCGGTGCGGCGCCGTTCATGGGGCAGGATGCGCTTCTGCGGTTGGCGAAGAGCCAGCAATCGATGCTCACGGCCGGCGGCGAACTTGCCCGCGTCCACGGCCGTCTCAGCGAGATTGCGGTGGAGACGAACGGTGGCAACGATGGCTGCCCCCCGGTCAATGCGAGCCTCGATGAACCCGCGGTCGTGACCGGGGTCGCGGCCTGATGCTTTCCGGTGGCCGATCCGTCCGTTTCATGTGAACAGGCATGTCCTACATCTGGCTGACCCGCATCCTCCTCTTCGCTGTCGTGCTTGTTGCCGCCCGCAAGGGCGGCGAGCCGGAGCGACTGACGGCTGCGGTCCTGCTGTCGACGTTCGTCCTTGATCTCGTCAACCACGCGGTGTTCGGTGACCCCGTGTGGTACGCGGTCAATCCCGGCCACGTCGTGATCGATAGCTGGGCGTTCTGCGCGCTGCTGTCGATCGCCCTCTACGCCAACCGCGGGTGGCCCCTGCTCGTTGGCGCCGGCCAGATGATCGTGATGGTAGGGCATGTCGCCAAGCTGTGGGATCTGACGATGGCCCGGCGTGCGTACTGGGTGCTCACGCAGATGCCATTCCTGTTGCAGCTGATGGTCCTGTTGATCGGGACCGTGGCCCACATGAACCGGGAACGCCGGATTGGCCCGTATCAATGCTGGCGGTGGGCCTGAAGGCCAGCCCACCGCCCCATTTTTAGGGATATTCCCGTTACATGACCGTACCTCACATCCGCGCGGCGAAAGGCCGCGCGATGCCCAGCGGCGAACAGACCACGGTGGCGAACGGCAATGCCGTCTATGCTGGCGGCATGACCGCGGAGGCGGGAAGCGCCTTGCGCGGTGCCGATGCGCAGCACGACGCGCGGATCACTCTCGCCCGTGAACTCTACGCCGCGCGGCGGCGCCGAAGCCGCCTGTTCCCCGCCGACCTGTTCGGCGAGCCGACGTGGGACATACTGCTGGATCTCTACGTTGCCGGGCGCGAAAGCCGGCGTGTGCCGACCACCAGCGCCTGTATCGGGGCGCATGTGCCCCCGACCACCGCGCTGCGATGGCTGCGTATTCTGGAAGCCCGCGGTTTCGTGGAGCGCGAGAGCGACGGCAAGGACGGCCGACGCACCTTCGTGCGGCTGACCGTCCGGGGAAATGCGGCGATGGATGATTTCCTCGACGCGATGCTGGCCAACATCGGCGATGGCGTGAATGCGTCCAGCCTCGGAATCTGATGCCGTTCGTGGTCAGCGCCGGCGTTCGTAGCGGCACTTGTTCTTGTTCTTGCGGGCGATTTCATGGCCTGCAACGCCACCCGCCGCCGCGCCGATCAGCGTGCCGGCGGTTCCGCCCGCGATGACCTTGCCGAGCACTGCACCGCCGACCGCGCCGATCACCGCGCCGCCGGTCTTGCTGATCCGCTTGCTGCAATCGCGCGCCTGCGCCGGCGAGGTAGCGGCGAGGGCGGCGACCGCAATGGCCGCGGTCAGCGAGGATTTGATGCGAAAGGTCATGAAGCTTCCCCCGATTGGCTTGGAATATGGTGGCGCAACGATCGGAACCCTTACCGGTTCCCGGTGATGGCGCACGCCGAGGTTGCCGGGGAACGCCGGTGCCCGGGAGCGCCGATGCCGGGTAAGGGACGCCGACCCGGATGCGGCGCCCCTTCCCGTGCGGTCAGTCGGTGATCTGCCAGCGGATCGCTGTGGTAAAGCTGCCGGCGGTTTTCGCGCCATCCTTGTCGGTGGCGGGATCGAACCGGGCGCGTGCGCTTACTTTGGCGCAGGCCGCGCGGTCGAGTTCGTCATGCCCGCTGCTGCCGATCACTTCGCAGCCGGTGACCCGCCCGTCGGCGTCTATGCCCAGCCGCAACCTGGTGAGGCCTTCCCAGTTTTCACGGATCGCGCGGGTGGGGTAATCGTTGCGGGTGATCCACAGGCCGGCATCGCCGCGAGGACGGGCCGCCTTGGGCGTGAACATGGGCGAGGGCGTCGGTGTCGGTCCGAGGCCGCCGACATCGCCGCCAAGATCGCCACCGCTGATCGTCAGGGTTCCCGGATCGACAGGAGTTACCTTGTCATTGGCTCCCAGGAACAGGTCCTTGCCGGCGTCGAGGTCGATGCCCTTGTCGGGAACTTTGATCTCCTGCTTGTCGCGCGCGGCTTTCGGTTCGAGCGTGGGCAATGGCTTGGGCGGAGGGGCAGGCGGGGCGAACCACATCGTCGGCAAGGCATCGCGAACCGTTTCCGCGATCACCCCGCCCGCGAAAGTGGACAGCAGCGCCATGCCGATGCCGACATGCAGCGCCGTCACGGCGGCGGCCGTGCCCAGTCTTCCGCCCAGTTTTCCGCCCAGTTTTCCGCCTAGTCTCCCTTCGACCAGACGCATGGCGGCGCCCGTTCGCCAGTTACCGTGTTCATCAACGTGGACCATCGGCACACCTCTCTCGGCTTGCGTCGTCCCGTTTGTCCCGGCCGTCCGGGGTGGGACGATCATCGTAATGATGCAACATACCATCGATCGACCGCGCGTCGAAGTGAAATCTCTACCAAAATAGTGGATTTAAAGAGGCGGAGTCGTTCCGTTCGGAACGCCCTGTTCGCTGTTGCGTGCCGCTGCCCGCGCGGGGCCTGTCCTTGACGTTCCGGCGGTTTCCTCGTAATGGCGCGCTCGGTCGATCGGGTCGCAAGACCTGCTATCGTCTGTAGAGCTGAACATTGCCGGTGCGTATGCAAGCCTCGGGCGGCGGTTTTCCGTTGGTCTTGGGGCTTTCGCCGTTGGGCCGGGCGCGCGAATCATCGTGGTGTCCGCCTGCCATGCAATCCGTCAAAGTAACCCGGCGCTGTTTGCCCGGGTGGAGCGTTTCAGGCTCGCCGAGGACCCTGCGCATGCAGGGTTGGGCCGGGGCATTTGCCCGCAGCCTTCCATCCGGCGGACTTTTGACCCTTCACCTTTGCCGGCCGTGCCACAATCAAGGTGAAGAGTACTTCATGCCCACTATCAACCAGCTGATCCGCAAGGGTCGCGTCCCGCAGAAGGCCAAGAGCAAGGTCCCTGCCATGGAGCAGAACCCGCAGAAGCGCGGCGTCTGCACCCGCGTTTACACGACGACTCCGAAGAAGCCGAACTCGGCGCTTCGCAAGGTCGCCAAGATTCGCCTGACCAACCAGCGCGAAGTCATTTCCTACATCCCGGGCGAAGGCCACAACCTGCAGGAGCACTCGGTGGTGCTGATCCGCGGCGGCCGTGTGCGCGACCTTCCGGGCGTGCGCTATCACGTGCTGCGCGGCGTGCTCGACACGCAGGGCGTGAAGGACCGCAAGCAGAGCCGCTCGAAGTACGGCGCGAAGCGTCCGAAGTGAGCTAATCCCGGGCAGGCGCGCGCCGATGGGCCGCGCCCTGCCGGTCGGTGGATGTGGGCCGCTGGCCCGATCAGAAGGAATTCAAGATGTCTCGTCGTCGTAGGCCCGAAAAGCGGGTCATCCTGCCCGATCCCAAGTTCGGTGATCAGGTCCTGTCGAAGTTCATGAACAACCTCATGCTCGACGGCAAGAAGTCGGTCGCGGAAAGCATCGTCTACGGTGCGCTCGACACCATGCAGACCCGCGCCAAGGCGGATCCGGTGCAGCTGTTCCACGATGCGCTGAACAACGTGAAGCCGCAGATCGAAGTGCGTTCGCGCCGCGTCGGCGGTGCGACCTACCAGGTCCCCGTCGAAGTCCGTCCGGAACGCGCCCAGGCGCTGGCGATCCGCTGGCTGATCACGGCCGCGCGCAACCGTTCGGAAACGACGATGTCGGCGCGCCTTTCGGCCGAGCTGCTCGACGCCGCCAACAACCGCGGCAACGCCGTGAAGAAGCGCGAAGACACCCACCGCATGGCCGACGCGAACCGCGCGTTCAGCCACTACCGGTGGTAAAAAGGCCGGCAGCCCCGCCGCCGTCACCGGCTGGCAGGGCCGCCCGTCTTTAAACGGTCACGCAAGTAACCATATGGGGCGGGCCTGAATCCATCAGGCCCCTCCGGAACCCAAGGAAACCCCCATGGCCCGCAGCCATCCGCTCGAGCGCTATCGCAACTTCGGCATCATGGCGCACATCGACGCCGGCAAGACGACGACGACCGAGCGCATCCTCTACTACACCGGCAAGTCCTACAAGATCGGCGAAGTGCACGACGGCGCCGCGACCATGGACTGGATGGAGCAGGAACAGGAACGCGGCATCACGATCACGTCGGCCGCGACGACCTGCTTCTGGAACGACCATCGCCTGAACATCATCGACACCCCCGGCCACGTCGACTTCACCATCGAAGTCGAGCGTTCGCTGCGCGTGCTGGACGGCGCGGTTGCCGCGTTCGACGGCGTTGCCGGCGTTGAGCCGCAGTCGGAAACGGTGTGGCGTCAGGCCGACAAGTACAACGTGCCGCGCATGTGCTTCATCAACAAGCTCGACCGCACCGGCGCGAACTTCAAGTACTGCGTGCAGACGATCATCGATCGCCTGGGCGCGACCCCGGCCGTGCTCTATCTGCCGATCGGCGCGGAAAGCGATTTCAAGGGTCTCGTCGACCTGGTCGAGAACCGCGCGATCATCTGGAAGGACGAATCGCTGGGCGCCGAGTTCTTCTATGAAGAAATCCCGGCGGACATGGCCGACGAAGCCGCCGAATACCGCTCGAAGCTGGTCGAACTCGCCGTCGAACAGGACGACGACGCGATGGAAGCCTACCTCGAAGGCAACGAGCCCGACGTGGCGACGCTCAAGGCGCTGATCCGCAAGGGCACGCTGGGCCAGGCGTTCGTGCCGGTGCTGTGCGGCTCGGCGTTCAAGAACAAGGGCGTGCAGCCCCTGCTCGACGCCGTCGTCGATTACCTGCCTTCGCCGCTCGACATTCCCGACGTGCAGGGCGTGAACCCCGACACGGACGAGCCGGACAGCCGTCCGACCGCGGACGATGCCCCGTTCTCGGCGCTCGCGTTCAAGATCATGAACGATCCCTTCGTCGGTTCGCTGACCTTCACCCGCATCTATTCGGGCACGCTGACCAAGGGCAGCTACCTGAATTCGGTGAAGAACAAGAAGGAGAAGGTCGGCCGCATGCTGCTGATGCACTCCAACAACCGCGAGGACATCGATACGGCCTATGCGGGCGACATCGTGGCGCTGGCCGGTCTCAAGGAGACCACCACGGGCGATACGCTGTGTTCGGAAAAGTCGCCGATCATTCTGGAGCGGATGGAATTCCCCGAGCCGGTGATCGAGCTTTCGGTGGAGCCGAAGACCAAGGCCGACCAGGAGAAGATGGGCATCGCGCTCAACCGTCTCTCGGCCGAAGACCCTTCGTTCCGCGTTTCGACCGACCACGAATCCGGCCAGACCATCATCAAGGGCATGGGCGAACTCCACCTCGAAATCCTCGTCGACCGCATGCGTCGCGAGTTCAAGGTGGAAGCCAACGTCGGTGCTCCGCAGGTGGCCTATCGCGAATACCTCGCGAAGCCGGTCGACATCGACTACACCCACAAGAAGCAGTCGGGCGGTACGGGTCAGTTCGGCCGCGTGAAGGTCAAGGTCACGCCGGGCGAGCGCGGTTCGGGCATCACCTTCAAGGACGAGATCAAGGGCGGTAACATTCCGAAGGAATATATCCCCGCGATCGAGAAGGGCATGCGTGAGACGGCGGAGACCGGATCGCTGATCGGCTTCCCGATCATCGACTTCGAAATCCTGCTTTACGACGGTGCCTACCACGACGTCGACTCGTCGGCCCTGGCCTTCGAAATCGCCGGCCGTGGCGCGATGCGCGAAGTGGCCCAGAAGTCTGGCATCAAGGTCCTCGAACCGATCATGAAGGTCGAGGTCGTGACGCCGGAAGAGTTCATGGGCGACGTGATCGGCGACATCAACTCCCGCCGTGGCCAGATCCAGGGCACCGACAGCCGGGGCAACGCCCAGGTGGTCGAGGCGATGGTGCCGCTGGCCAACATGTTCGGCTACGTGAACCAGCTGCGGTCCTTCACCCAGGGCCGCGCGCAGTACACGATGCAGTTCTCGCACTACGATGAAGTGCCGGCGAACGTCGCGACCGAACTGAAGTCGAAGCTCGCCTGATCGGGTCCGATCGGGGGAACATAGGAAAGCTTGCCTGATCCCGCGGATCAGGCTAGGGGCGGCGCCTGATTTTCTGGCGCGAGTCTGGCGGGTGCCGTCTCCAACAGCAATCAACAGCTAGTGAAAAGAAGGTTTGAACAATGGCCAAGGCTAAGTTTGAGCGGAACAAGCCGCACTGCAACATCGGCACCATCGGTCACGTCGACCATGGCAAGACCACGCTGACCGCCGCGATCACCAAGGTGCTCGCGGAAACCGGTGGCGCGACGTTCACCGACTATGCCAACATCGACAAGGCTCCGGAAGAGCGCGAGCGCGGCATCACGATCTCGACCGCCCACGTCGAGTACGAGACGGCCAACCGTCACTACGCGCACGTCGACTGCCCGGGTCACGCCGACTACGTGAAGAACATGATCACCGGTGCCGCCCAGATGGACGGCGCGATCCTGGTCGTGAACGCCGCTGACGGCCCGATGCCGCAGACCCGCGAACACATCCTGCTCGCCCGCCAGGTCGGCGTGCCGGCGCTGGTCGTGTACATGAACAAGGTCGACCAGGTCGACGACGAGGAAATCCTCGAGCTGGTCGAGCTGGAAGTGCGCGAACTGCTGTCGTCGTACGATTTCCCGGGCGACGATATTCCGATCATCAAGGGTTCGGCTCTGGCCGCTCTCGAAGGTCGCAACGACGAGATCGGCAAGAACTCGATCAACGAGCTGATGGCCGCTGTCGACAGCTACATCCCGCAGCCGCCGCGCCCGACCGACAAGCCCTTCCTGATGCCCGTCGAAGACGTGTTCTCGATCTCGGGTCGTGGTACGGTCGTCACCGGCCGTATTGAAACCGGCATCATCAAGGTGGGTGAAGAAGTCGAGATCATCGGCCTCAAGGACACCGCGAAGACCACCGTTACCGGCGTCGAAATGTTCCGCAAGCTGCTCGACCAGGGCGAAGCCGGCGACAACATCGGTGCGCTGATCCGTGGTATCAAGCGTGAAGAAGTCGAGCGTGGCCAGGTTCTCGCCAAGCCCGGTTCGGTGACGCCGCACACCGAATTCTCGGCCGAAGTCTACGTGCTGTCGAAGGACGAAGGTGGCCGTCACACGCCGTTCTTCGCCAACTACCGCCCGCAGTTCTACTTCCGCACCACCGACGTGACGGGTGAAGTCGTTCTTCCCGAAGGCACCGAAATGGTGATGCCGGGCGACAACATCACGCTGTCGGTCAAGCTGATCGCGCCGATCGCCATGGACGAAGGTCTTCGCTTCGCCATCCGCGAAGGCGGCCGGACCGTCGGTTCGGGGGTTGTCAGCAAGATCACGAAGTAATATAGGCCGCGCACCGGCGGGAGATTCGCTCTCCCGCCGGCCGGTTTTTTGATCGGTCGGCCCGCTTTCTCCTTCGGGATGATGGGTGGGATGGCCGGTTTTGTTTTTGCTCTTTCGCATCGGTAAACGGACATGGAAGCCCAGAATATCCGCATTCGCCTCAAGGCCTTTGATCATCGCGTACTTGACCAGGCCACTGGAGAAATCGCGGACACCGCGCGCCGCACCGGCGCTCTCATCCGGGGTCCCATTCCGCTGCCGACGCGCATCGAGAAGTTCTGCGTCAACCGTGGACCGCACATCGACAAGAAGTCGCGTGAGCAGTTCGAGGTCCGCACCTACAAGCGCCTGCTCGACATCGTGCAGCCCAACGCGGCCACTGTCGACGCGCTGATGAAGCTGGACCTCGCGGCCGGCGTCAACGTCGAGATCAAGCTGGCGTAACCCAGCTTGCGTTTCAGCCCCCGCGCAAGCGGGGGTCTCAAGAGGCCGGATCGAACCTCTCAGGTTCTTCAAACCGGCCCGAGGTCCTCGCTTTCGCGAGGGCAGCGAACGAAAAGCTGAAGCTTTTCATTCTTGGGATACCTCCGGCACTCGTCCTTCGGGGCAACTGGCCGGGCAAGCGTCCCCCGTTCGCTCCCGTTATGCGGGGGCACTCAGCCCGGACGGGGCATGCTTCACAATACGGGCTGAACACGCCTGCGGGGATGGGCCTCGCAGGCCTCTGTGATGGAGTATTGGATCATGCGCACCGGCGTGATCGCGAAGAAGGTCGGGATGACCCGCCTTTTCCAGGAAGATGGTCGGCACGTGCCGGTCACCGTCCTTTCGCTTGAAAATTGCCAGGTGGTTTCGGTCCGCACCGCAGACCGCGACGGTTACGTCGCGCTGCAGCTGGGTGCAGGCCAGGCCAAGCAGAAGAACGTCGCCAAGCCGCAGCGCGAACATTTCGCGAAGGCGGAAGTCGAGCTGAAGATGCAGGTCGCCGAGTTCCGCGTCGCTGACGACGCGCTGCTCGATGTCGGCTCCACCATCGCCGCTTCGCACTTCGTCGCCGGGCAGTATGTCGACATCACCGGTCACACGCAGGGCAAGGGCTTTGCCGGCGCCATGAAGCGCTGGGGTTTCGGCGGTATGCGCGCGACGCACGGCGTCTCGATCTCGCACCGTGCCCACGGTTCGACCGGTAACCGCCAGGATCCGGGCCGCGTCTTCAAGAACAAGAAGATGGCCGGCCACATGGGCGACCGTCAGCGCACCCAGCAGAACCTCGAAGTCGTCCGCACCGACGACGAACGCGGGCTGATCTTCGTCAAGGGCTCGGTCCCGGGCGCGAAGAACGGCTGGCTGCTCGTCCGCGACGCCGTGAAGGTCGATCGCCACGCGGAAGCCCCGTACCCCGCCGGCCTCAAGCAGGTCGCCAACAACAACGATGCGGCTCCGGCCGACACGCCTGCGGCAGACGTCGCGGCGGTCGAGTCGACCGAAGGCCAGGAGGGCTAAGTCGTGAAGGTTCAGGTCCTCAATCTGGACGGTAGCGCCGCTGGCGACGTCGAGCTTTCGGATGACGTGTTCGGCATCGCGCCGCGCACCGACATCCTGCATCGCGTCGTGACGTGGCAGCTTGAAAACCGTCGCGGCATCGCCCGCAAGGCGCGCGAACGTTCCGACGTCGCCCGCACCGGCAAGAAGTTCGGCCGCCAGAAGGGCGGCGGCACCGCCCGTCACGGCGACCGCAAGGCGCCCGTGTTCATCGGCGGCGGCAAGGCGCACGGCCCGCGCGTTCGCGAGTTCAATATCTCGCTGAACAAGAAGGTTCGCGCGCTCGGCCTCAAGATGGCGCTCTCCGCCAAGGCCCAACAGGGTCTGGTGGTCGTCGACAGCCTGGAGCTGAAGGACGCCAAGACCAAGGCGCTGGCTGGCCAGCTCGCCAAGGCGGGCTTCGGCAAGAAGGTGCTGGTGATCGACGGTGAGCAGGTGAACGAAGGTTTCGCCCGCGCTTCGGCCAACCTGGTCGGCGTGAACGTGCTCCCCGCCGTCGGCGCCAATGTCTACGACATCCTGAAGCATGATACGCTGGTGCTGACGCGCGCCGCGGTCGAAAAGCTGGAGGCGCGTTTCAATGGCTAAGGACGCAATCGACACGCGTCACTATGACGTGATCGTGGCTCCCCACATCACCGAAAAGGCGACGCTGCTCAGCGAGCACAACGCCGTGGTCTTCAAGGTAGCGGATTCCGCGACCAAGCCGGAGATCAAGGCGGCGGTCGAAGCCCTCTTCAACGTGAAGGTCACGGGTGTGAACACCCTGACCCAGAAGGGCAAGACCAAGCGGTGGAAGGGCAAGCCCTATCGCCGTTCGGACGTCAAGAAGGCCGTCGTGACGCTGGCTGCTGGCCAGTCGATCGACGTGACCAGCGGTATCTGAGGCGCGCACGACCATGGCACTCAAGAACTACAATCCGACCAGCCCCGCGCGCCGCGGCCTGATCCTCGTCGACAAGTCGTCGCTGTGGAAGGGCAAGCCCGTCAAGGCGCTGACCGAAGGCAAGAACAAGACCGGCGGCCGCAACAACAAGGGTCATGTGACCTCGCGCGGCATCGCGGGCGGCCACAAGCAGAAGTACCGCTACATCGACTTCAAGCGTCGCAAGTGGGACATGCCGGCCACCGTCGAGCGTCTGGAATACGACCCCAACCGCACCGCGTTCATCGCTCTCGTCAAGTACGAGGACGGCGAGCAGGCTTATATCCTGGCGCCGCAGCGTCTGGCCGTTGGTGACGTCGTCGTCGCCGGCGAAAAGACCGACGTGAAGCCGGGCAACGCCATGCTGCTGTCGCAGATGCCGGTCGGCACCATCATCCACAACGTGGAGATGAAGCCGGGCAAGGGTGGCCAGATCGCGCGTTCGGCGGGCACCTATGTGCAGCTCGTCGGCCGTGACCGCGGCATGGTCATCGTCCGCCTGAACTCGGGCGAGCAGCGCTACCTGCGCGGTGACTGCATGGGCACCGTGGGTGCGGTGTCGAACCCCGACAACTCGAACCAGAACCTTGCCAAGGCCGGCCGCAACCGCTGGCTGGGCAAGCGTCCGCTGACGCGCGGTGTCGCCAAGAACCCGGTCGACCACCCGCATGGTGGTGGTGAGGGCCGGACTTCGGGCGGCCGCCATCCCGTGACGCCGTGGGGCAAGCCGACCAAGGGCGCCCGCACCCGTCACAACAAGCAGACGGACAAGTTCATCATCCGTTCGCGCCACGCGAAGAAGAAGAGGTAATCGACCATGGCACGTTCCGTCTGGAAGGGCCCCTTCGTCGACCTGCATCTCCTGAAGAAGGCGGAAGCCGCTCAGGACGCTGGTACCCGCGCCGGCCCGATCAAGACCTGGTCGCGGCGTTCGACGATCCTGCCGCAGTTCGTTGGCCTGACGTTCAACGTCTACAACGGCCAGAAGTTCATCCCCGTCTCCGTCTCGGAAGAGATGGTCGGCCACAAGCTTGGCGAGTTCGCGCCCACGCGCAACTTCCCCGGCCACGCCGCTGACAAGAAGGGCAAGCGCTGATGAGCAAGCCTAAGGCACCCCGTCGCGTCGGCGACAAGGAAGCGCTGTCGGTCGGCACGCAGATCCGCGGTTCGGCCCAGAAGCTGAACCTCGTTGCGGGCCTGATCCGCGGCCGCAAGGCCGAAGAGGCCATGAACATCCTTGCCTTCTCGAAGAAGGCGATGGCGGTTGACGCGCGCAAGGTTCTCGCTTCGGCGATCGCCAACGCGGAAAACAACCACAACTTGGACGTTGACGCGCTGGTCGTGGCGGAAGCCTCGGTCGGCAAGTCGATCACGATGAAGCGCTTCCACACGCGTGGTCGTGGCAAGTCGACCCGGATCCTCAAGCCGTTCTCGCGGCTGCGGATCGTTGTCCGCGAAGTCGAGGAGGCCTGATCATGGGTCACAAGACCAACCCCATCGGTCTGCGCCTGCAGATCAACCGCACCTGGGACAGCCGCTGGTACGCCGAAGGGCGCAACTACGAGCAGCTGCTCAAGGAAGACCTTCAGATCCGCAAGTTCATCGTCGAAACGCTGCCGCAGGCCGCGATTTCGAAGGTGGTGATCGAGCGTCCGGCCAAGCTGTGCCGCGTGTCGATCTATGCGGCCCGTCCCGGTGTGATCATCGGCAAGAAGGGCGCGGACATCGAGAAGCTGCGCTCGAAGCTGGCCACGATGACCGGCAGCGACGTGAAGCTTAACATCGTTGAAATCCGCAAGCCGGAAATCGACGCCAAGCTCGTCGCCCAGGGTGTTGCCGACCAGCTCATCCGCCGCGTCGCCTTCCGCCGCGCGATGAAGCGCGCCGTGCAGTCCGCCCTCCGTCTTGGCGCCGAAGGCATCAAGATCACGTGTGGCGGCCGTCTCGGCGGCGCGGAAATCGCCCGCGTCGAATGGTACCGCGAAGGTCGCGTTCCGCTGCACACGCTGCGCGCGAACATCGACTACGCCGAAGCCGAAGCCCTGACCGCCTATGGCGTGATCGGCATCAAGTGCTGGATCTTCAAGGGCGAGATCCTGGGGCACGACCCGATGGCGCAGGACCGGCTGATGATGGAGGCTCAAACCTCCGGCGTCCGCCCGGCGCGCTGAGGCTCAGGATAGAGAAGCACCATGCTGCAACCGAAGAAGACCAAGTTCCGCAAGGCCTTCAAGGGCCGGATCAAGGGCGACGCCAAGGGCGGTACGGACCTGAACTTCGGCTCCTATGGCCTGAAGGCGCTGGAGCCGGAGCGTGTCACCGCGCGCCAGATCGAAGCCGCCCGCCGTGCGATCACGCGCCACATCAAGCGTCAGGGACGCCTGTGGATCCGCGTGTTCCCCGACGTGCCGGTTTCGAAGAAGCCTGCCGAAGTCCGTCAGGGCAAGGGCAAGGGTTCGGTCGAATACTGGGCAGCCCGCGTCAAGCCGGGCCGCATCCTGTTCGAACTGGACGGCGTTGCCGGTCCGCTCGCCGCGGAAGCGTTCAGCCGCGCCGCGATGAAGCTGCCCATCAAGACCAAGGTCGTCGCCCGTCTCGGCGACACCTCGCACCTGGGAGGCGAATAATGGCCAAGTTCGAAGACCTGCGCGTCAAGAGCGATGACCAGCTTTCGGCCGATCTTGCCGAACTGAAGCGCGAGCAGTTCAACCTGCGCTTCCAGGCTGCGACCAACCAGCTCGAACGTCCGGCGCGCATCAAGGAAGTGCGCCGCGACATCGCTCGCATCAAGACGCTGCAGACTGAGCGTTCTCAGGCTGCCAAGGCGTAAGGAGTCACACGATGCCCAAGCGTATCCTTATCGGGACCGTGGTCTCCGACAAGACCGACAAGACTGTGGTCGTGAAGGTCGAGCGCAAGGTGAAGCACCCGCTCTACGGGAAGATCATCCGCCGCTCGAAGAAGTATCACGCCCATGACGAGGCGAATGCCTACAAGACCGGTGAAACGGTGCGGATCGAAGAGACCGCGCCGGTTTCCAAGCTGAAGACCTGGAAGGTTATCGAACGGGTCCAGGCCGGCAAGGGCACCGCCGTCGAAGCGGACGTCTAAGAGCAGCGACAATTTTGGAACTGCCGGACTGGTTCCGGCAAGCCAGTGAGAAGGAACCGGATCAATGATCCAGATGCAATCCAATCTCGACGTCGCGGACAACAGCGGCGCGAAGCGCGTCCAGTGCATCAAGGTGCTGGGCGGGTCGAAGCGCCGTTTTGCCGGCGTCGGCGACATCATCGTGGTGTCGGTGAAGGAAGCGCAGCCGCGCGCCCGCGTGAAGAAGGGTGACGTGCACCGCGCCGTTATCGTTCGCACGAAGAAGGACGTGCGCCGTCCCGACGGCAGCGTGATCCGCTTCGACAGCAACGCCGCCGTGCTCGTCGGCAAGAACGAAGAGCCGATCGGCACGCGTATCTTCGGCCCCGTGGTGCGCGAACTGCGTGGCCGCGGTTTCATGAAGATCATCTCGCTCGCTCCGGAGGTGCTGTAATGGCTGCCGCCAAGATCAAGAAGGGTGACAGCGTCGTCGTCCGCTCGGGCAAGGACAAGGGCCGCACCGGCACGGTGCTCCAGGTTCTCCCGAAGGAAGACAAGATTGTCGTTGCCGGCGTGAACATCGCCGCGCGTCACCGCAAGCCGAGCCAGCAGAACCCGCAGGGTGGCATCGATCGCCGTGAAGCGCCGATGCACATCTCGAAGGTTGCCATCGCCGACAAGGACGGCAAGCCGACCCGCGTTCGTTTCGAAACGAAGGACGGCAAGAAGGTCCGCGTCGCCGTGAAGTCCGGGGAGACGATCGATGGCTGACAAGTACGTTCCGCGCCTGAAGACGAAGTACGCCGACGAGATCGCCAAGGCGATGCAGGCGAAGTTCGGCTACAAGAACGCGCTCGAAATCCCGAAGATCGAGAAGATCACGCTCAACATGGGCGTCGGCGAAGCGAGCCAGGACAAGAAGAAGGTCCAGACCGCCGCCGCGGAAATGGAGCTGATCGCCGGCCAGAAGCCCGTGATTACCAAGGCGAAGAAGTCGATCGCGCAGTTCAAGCTGCGTGAAGGCATGCCGATCGGTTGCAAGGTTACCCTGCGCCGCGAACGCATGTACGAATTTCTCGACCGCCTGGTCACCATCGCGATGCCCCGTATCCGCGACTTCCGTGGTCTGAACCCGAAGTCGTTCGACGGTCGCGGCAACTACGCGATGGGTCTGAAAGAGCAGATCATCTTCCCCGAGATCAGCTACGATCAGATTGAGAAGGTGCGTGGCATGGACATCATCGTCACCACCACCGCCAAGACGGACGAAGAAGCGCGCGAACTGCTGCGTCTTTTCGGTTTCCCGTTCCCGCAGGAAGCTGCTGAACAGCAGCAGGCCGCCTGAGCCAGAATTTAGGAAGAGCTTAAGTCCATGGCGAAACTGAGTTCGATCAACAAGAACGAGAAGCGCAAGAAGCTCGTTCAGAAGTATGCGGCCAAGTATGCCGCGCTGAAGGCCCAGGCCGACGACGAAGCGCTCGACGAAACCGAGCGCCTGATCGCGCGCCTCAAGATGGCGGAACTGCCGCGCAACGCGAACCCGACCCGGGTGCGCAACCGCTGCAACACCACCGGCCGCCCGCGTGGCTACTACCGCAAGTTCGGCCTGTGCCGCGTCGAGCTGCGCGACCTCGCCAACAAGGGGCTTATCCCCGGCGTGACCAAGTCGAGCTGGTAAGGATCATCCGATGGCATTGACCGACCCCCTGGGTGATATGCTCACCCGCATCCGCAACGGCCAGCAGGCGAAGAAGGATTCCGTCCTTTCGCCCGCGTCGAAGCTGCGCGCCCACGTGCTCGAGGTTCTTCAGCGCGAAGGCTACATCCGTGGCTTCAGCGAAGACAACACGGGTCTGCACCCGCAGCTTCGCATCGAGCTGAAGTATTTCGAGGGCCAGCCCGCGATCAAGCACGTGGCCCGTGTCTCCAAGCCTGGCCGCCGCGTCTATTCGGGTTCCAAGGAACTTCCGGTGGTGCGCAACGGCCTTGGCATCACCATCGTCTCGACGCCGCGTGGCGTGCTCTCGGATGCCGAGGCGCGCGCTGCCAACGTCGGTGGCGAAGTGCTGGCGGAGGTGTTCTGATGAGCCGCATCGGCAAAAGGCCGGTGACGATCCCGAGTGGCGTCACCGCGAACATCGCGGACGGCGTGCTGACCGTGAAAGGCCCCAAGGGCACGCTCACGCTCTCGCTGCGCGACGAAATCAGCTACACGGTGGAAGGCGACGCCATCATCGTGAAGCCGGCGAACGACACCAAGCACGCGCGCGCCTTCTGGGGCATGCAGCGCACGCTGGTCGATAACCTCGTCACGGGTGTGACCCAGGGCTATACCAAGGTTCTGGAAATCACCGGTGTCGGCTATCGCGCCAACTCGCAGGGCAAGAACCTGAAGCTGCAGCTCGGCTACAGCCACGATGTCGATTTCGCCGTGCCGGAAGGCATCGAGATCAAGACCCCGGATAACACCACGGTCGAAATCTCGGGCATCGACAAGCAGAAGGTCGGCCAGGTAGCCGCCGAGATCCGCCGCTGGCGCAAGCCCGAGCCGTACAAGGGCAAGGGCATCAAGTACCGCGGCGAGTACATCTTCCGCAAGGAAGGGAAGAAGAAGTAATGGCCAAGCTGTCTCTCTTCGATCGCCGCCGTCGCCGCGTCCGCACCGCGCTCAAGGCGCGCTCCGGTGGGCGTCCGCGCCTTTCGGTGCACCGCTCGGGTCGCCACATCTACGCCCAGATCATCGACGATGCCGCCGGCCGCACGCTGGCCGCCGCTTCGACGCTGGTGAAGGGCGAGAAGTCGATCGGCGCCAACGTCGATGCCGCAGCCAAGGTCGGCAAGGAAATCGCCGAGAAGGCGAAGGCCGCCGGCATCACCACCGTCGTGTTCGATCGCGGCGGCTTCCTGTTCCATGGCCGCGTCAAGGCGCTGGCTGACGCTGCCCGCGAAGGCGGCCTGGAGTTCTGAGCATGGCTGACGAAACCAACCTGGAAGGCGCAGCCGTCGCCGTCGAAGCCGGCGCTGGCGCCGGTGAGCAGCGTGAAGGTCGTCGCGGCCGTGGTCGTGGCGGTGAGCGTGGCGAACGCGGCGATCGTGGCGGCCGTGGCCGTCGCGACGACCGTCGCGGTCGTGGCAACAACGAGGAAGAAGGTGGCGAGGAGCTGATCGAAAAGCTCGTCCACATCAACCGCGTTTCCAAGACCGTGAAGGGCGGCAAGCGCTTCGGCTTCGCCGCGCTGGTCGTGGTCGGCGACGGCAAGGGCCGTGTCGGCTTCGGTCATGGCAAGGCGCGCGAAGTGCCCGAAGCCATCACCAAGGCCACCGCTTCCGCCAAGAAGAAGATGGTCCGCGTTCCGCTGAAGGAAGGCCGCACCCTGCACCATGACGGCAAGGGCCGTTTCGGCGCGGGCAAGGTCAACGTCCGTTCGGCTCCGGCCGGTACCGGCATCATCGCCGGCGGCCCGATGCGCGCTGTCTTCGAAAGCCTGGGCGTTCACGACGTGGTGACCAAGTCGGTCGGCACCTCGAACCCCTACAACATGATCCGCGCCACCTTCGACGCGCTGACCGACCAGACTTCGCCGAAGTCGGTCGCGCAGCGTCGTGGCAAGAAGGTCGCCGACCTGCTCGGTCGCGGTGGCGCCAGCGCGGTGGAGGCGGAAGCCGCCGCCGAAGCCATCGTGGAGTAAGAGACATGGCGAAGATCAAGATCAAGCAGATCGGTTCGCCGATCCGCCGCCCGGAAAGCCAGAAGAAGATTCTGGTCGGTCTGGGTCTCGGCAAGATGCACCGCGTGGTCGAGGTGGAAGACACCGCCGAAGTCCGTGGCGCGCTGGCCAAGCTGCCGCACATGGTGGCAGTGGTCGATTGAGCCAAGGGTTCAGGCGAACGCAATCAGGAAGCCCCGGTGGAAACGCCGGGGCTTTTTGTTTGGCGATCTTGTCGCAGCGGGGTGGGCTTTCCGCGCTTGATGGTTTGCAGCGCCAAGCCGGGGCCAGATTTGCGGGGGTGACAAGCCCCGCCGCTTCGCCTATGCGCGCCCATTCCATCAAGCGCGACTCAAAGCGAAAGCGAGTGCAAGACATGACCAAGCTGAACGATCTTCGTGACAACAATGGCGCCCGCAAGGGCCGGATGCGCGTCGGGCGCGGCATCGGTTCGGGCAAGGGCAAGACCGCCGGCCGCGGCCAGAAGGGCGCCAAGGCGCGTTCGGGCGTTTCGATCGCCGGCTTCGAAGGCGGCCAGATGCCGCTGCACATGCGCCTGCCGAAGCGTGGCTTCAACAACATCTTCGCCAAGGATTATGCCGAGGTGAACCTGGGCCTGATCCAGAAGGCGATCGAGGCGGGCAAGCTCGATGCCGGTTCGGTGGTCGATCACGCCGCGCTCAAGGGCGCGGGCCTCGCCCGTGGCGGCAAGGACGGCGTGCGCCTGCTGGGCAAGGGCGAGTTCTCGGCCAAGGTCAGCTTCAAGGTCGCCGGTGTCAGCAAGGGCGCCAAGGAAGCCGTTGAAAAGGCCGGCGGTTCGGTCGAAGTGATCGTCAAGGCCGCTCCGGCCGCCTGATTTTATCGCTTGTTTCGGGCGCGGGGGTTCTTGCATCCCCGCGCCCGCACTATATGGGCTTGCTCATAAGGTGAAGCGGGCCGGTTTTTCAGTCCGGCGCCACAGCGAGGCTTGAAACCCGAAATGGCATCACGCGCCGATAACATTGCCAGCAACCTCAACCTGGCCAACTTCTCGAAGGCGACCGAGCTCAAGAACCGCATCTGGTTCACGATCGGCGCGCTGATCGTCTTCCGCTTCCTCAGCTTCGTGCCGCTGCCGGGGGTGAACCCGCTGATCCTGGAATCGCTTTACGACCAGACGCGGGGCGGCATCCTCGATATCTTCAACGCCTTCTCGGGCGGTTCGCTGCAGCGCATGAGCCTGATCGCGCTGGGGGTGATGCCCTATATCACCGCCTCGATCGTGGTGCAGCTTGCTGCCTCGCTCCATCCGGCGCTGGCCGCGCTGAAGAAGGAAGGCGAAAGCGGGCGCAAGAAGCTGAACCAGTACACCCGCTATGGCGCGGTGTTCCTGACGGCGGTGCAGGGCTGGTTCCTCGCATCGGGCCTCGAAGCCTATGGCGCGTCGAGCGGGTTGCAGGCGGTGGTCAACCCCGGCTACCTGTTCCGCGTGGGCGCGGTGGTCAGCCTGATCGGCGGCACGATGTTCCTGCTGTGGCTGGGCGAACAGATCACCAGCCGCGGGATCGGCAACGGCGTTTCGCTGATCATCATGGCCGGCATCGTCGCGCAGATGCCCAAGTTCATCTCGAACCTGTTCGAAGGCGGGCGCACCGGCTCGATCTCGCCCTTCGTGATCGCGGGCGTCACCGTGATGATCCTCGCGCTCGTGGTGATGATCTGCTTCATGGAGCGCGCCACGCGGCGCCTGCTGATCCAGTATCCCAAGCGCGCGACGCAGCGCGGCATGATGAATGCCGATCGCAGCCACCTGCCGCTGAAGATCAACACCGCCGGCGTCATCCCGCCGATCTTCGCCAGCTCGCTGCTGCTGCTGCCGCTGACCATCACGCAGTTCGCCGGCAACGCGCTGAAGCCGGATTCGGTGATGGGCAAGGTGGTGATCGCGCTGAACCAGTATCTGGGCCACGGCAAGCCGCTGTACATGCTGCTCTATGCGCTGGGCATCATCTTCTTCAGCTTCTTCTACACCGCCGTGGTGTTCAACCCCGAGGAAACCGCCGACAACCTGAAGCGCAACGGCGGCTTCATCCCCGGCATCCGTCCGGGCAAGAACACCGCGAACTACCTCGATTACGTGCTGACCCGCATCACTGTGCTGGGCGCTGCCTATATTACTATCGTCTGTGTTGTGCCCGAATACATCATGGCCGAAACGGGCATGGGCACGTTGTTCTTTGGCGGCACGAGCCTGCTGATCGTGGTCAACGTGACCGTGGACACGATCACGCAGATCCAGTCGCACCTGCTGGCGCACCAGTATGGCGACCTGATCAAGAAGGCCAAGCTGAAGGGACGCCTGCGCTGAGCAGCCTCGGCTGCTCGGAGAGGTGCAGAAAAGGGGGAATGCCGAAGTGAACATCATCCTGCTGGGGCCGCCGGGAGCGGGCAAGGGCACGCAAGCGCAGCGCCTGGTCGAACGCCATGGCATGAAGCAGCTTTCGACCGGCGACATGCTGCGCGCCGCGGTCAAGGCCGGCACGCCGGTGGGGCTGAAGGCCAAGGCCGTGATGGAAGCGGGCGAGCTGGTGTCGGACGAGATCGTCTCCGCACTGATCGGGGACGAGCTGGACGCGATGCCGGCGGGGCAGGGCGCCATCTTCGACGGCTATCCGCGCACCGCGCCGCAGGCGGAATCGCTGGACGCCATTCTCGCCAGCCGGGGCCGCGCGCTGGATCACGTCATCGAACTGGAAGTGAACGAGGACGCGCTGGTCGAGCGCATCACCGGCCGCTACACCTGCGCGACGTGCGGCAAAGGCTATCACGACAAATTCGAGCAGCCCAAGGTCGCCGGCACCTGCGACAAGTGCGGCGGACACGAGTTCAAGCGCCGCCCCGACGACAACGAGGAAACCGTCCGCACGCGCATGGCCGAATACCGCGCCAAGACCGCGCCGATCCTGCCGATCTACGAGGCGCGCGGCATCGTTTCGCGCGTGGACGGCATGGCCGAAATGGACGCCGTGACCGCCGCTATTGAGGCGATTCTCAAGAACGGATAGACTGGCGCTGACGGGACTAGGCTGAGAGTCAAGCCAAGGGGGCGCCTGTGCGGAATACGGTTCTGGTAGGCGCCTTGCTGGCGGGTGCGATCGCCACGCCCGCATCAGCCGAAGTGACGGCGCAGTCCGATGTCGGCTTCGTGGTCCGCGAAGTGGCCGACGTCGCCGCCACGCCGGCCGAAACGTGGCGCGCCATGACCACGCCCGGCGCCTGGTGGTCTTCGGCCCACACCTTTTCCGGCAGCGGGGCCAACCTTTCGCTCAGCCCGACCGTGGGCGGCTGCTTCTGCGAGCGTTTTCCTCCGCCCAAGGGCGCACCGGCCACGCAGCAGGCCGGCGGCGTGCAGCACATGCGCGTGATCTACGTCGAGCCGAACCGCGTGCTGCGGCTGAGCGGCGCGCTGGGGCCGCTCCAGTCGGAAGCGCTGACCGGCACGCTGACCCTGGCCTTGCGCGCGACCGACACGGGCACGCACATCACCTGGGAATACGTTGTCGGCGGGTACATGCGCTACAAGGTCGATCAGATCGCGCCGGCGGTGGACCGGATGCTGGCGGAGCAGATTTCGCTGCTGGCCGCGCATATTGCCAAATCGACGGCCCCGGCTGCTGCTCCTCCTGCCGCTGCTGCTGCGCCCAAGCCCGGCAAGGCGCCCGCCGCGCAACCCGCGAAGGCAGCTGCGGCGCCTGCGTCCGCGGCGCCTGCGCCAGCAGCGCCGGGCGGAGACGATGCGGCCAACGATGCCGCCCGGGCGGCGTTCGATGCCGCGTTGAAGAAGGCACCGCCGAAGCGGCAGGGCACGCCGCCACGGCACTGACCCGCCTGTGCGCGCGCTCTCTTTTGCCCGCGCGAAAAACGGCTAATGTCCCGGAAACAAAAGCGCGACTCGGACTGAACCGGGGCAGGCGCGACACGGGCCGCAGGCGTGTTCCGAAGCCAGCCAACCAGGCATGGCGCAAGGGGAGAAGACCGTGGCCGTTTCCGATCATGTTGACCTGCCGACCTTCATGGAAGGCGTCAAGAAGCGCAACCCGTACCAGCCGGAGTTCGTCCAGGCGGTGCAGGAGGTTGCCGAGGACATTTTCGATTTCATCGCCGACAAGGAAGAATACCACGCGCAGCAGATCCTGCGGCGGATCGCCGAGCCGGACCGGGTGGTCTCGTTCCGGGTCTGCTGGGAGGACGACAACGGCAACATCCGCGTCCAGCGTGGCTGGCGCGTGCAGAACAACAACGCGATCGGCCCCTATAAGGGCGGCATCCGCTTTCACCCTTCGGTGACCGAATCCGTGCTGAAGTTCCTGGCGTTCGAGCAGACCTTCAAGAATGCCCTGACCGGGCTGCCGATGGGCGGCGGCAAGGGCGGATCGAACTTCAACCCCAAGGGCAAGAGCGTGCGCGAGATCATGCGCTTCTGCCAGAGCTTCATGACCGAGCTCTATCGCCACATTGGCGCCGACGTGGACGTGCCGGCGGGCGACATCGGCGTGGGCGGCCGCGAGATCGGTTTCATGTTCGGCCAGTACAAGCGGATCACCAACAACTTTACCGGCGTGCTGACCGGCAAGGGGCTGGAATGGGGCGGATCGCTGATCCGCACCGAGGCGACGGGCTATGGCGCGGTCTATTTCCTGGCCAATATGCTGGCGACGAAAGGCGAAGACCTTGTCGGCAAGACGGCGGTGATCTCGGGATCGGGCAATGTCGCCACCCATGCGGCGGAAAAGATCGTCCAGCTGGGCGGCAAGGTGCTGACGCTGTCCGATTCGGGCGGCTTCATCCACGATCCGGACGGGATCACCCAGGAAAAGATCAACTGGGTCAAGACGCACAAGACCCACCGCCGGGGCCGCATCCAGGACTATGTGGAGGCGTTCCCGGCCGCGACGTTCCACGAAGGCAAGACGCCGTGGGGCGTGCCGTGTGACGTCGCGCTGCCCTGCGCCACGCAGAACGAACTGCTGGGTGAGGACGCGAAGACGCTGATCGCCAACGGGTGCCGCGCCGTGTCGGAAGGCGCCAACATGCCGACCGACCTTGACGGCGTGCACGTGTTCAAGGCGGCGAAGATCCTCTACGCCCCCGGCAAGGCGTCCAACGCGGGGGGCGTGGCGGTTTCGGGGCTGGAAATGAGCCAGAATTCCGAACGCCGCGCGTGGAAGGAAGACGAGCTGCAGCAGATGCTGAAGGACATCATGGCCGGCATCCACAGCTCGTGCCTTGCCTATGGCGATCAGGGCGGCGGCTATATCGACTATGTGAAGGGCGCGAACATCGCCGGCTTCAAGAAAGTGGCGGATGCGATGCTGGCGTTCGGCGTCGTCTGAAGCGGAGCGGGCGGCGTCGCCGGGCGATGCCGCCTTTCCATGGGTGCGCCAAACGGGCGTGGTGGTCAGGAAGCCGAAACCCAGCCGCTCTGCTCCTTCTTGAGCACCACCACGAACTGCTGCGTGATCGGCGCGCTCGATCCCGGCGGGGTGGAGGTCACCTGCACGGTGCAGGCATAGGCGCCGTCCGGGCTGTTGGCGGCGTTGCATGGGCCGCTGGAGGCGACAGTCGCGCGCGCGGCCGCCGTGATCAGCGCTTCGCGGGCATGGGCTTCCAGCGACGGCGGCAGGCCTGCGACCATCTGTTCACGCGCTACCTTCTCGACATCGGCCGAAGCCGGCCCGCCGAACAGGCTGCAGGCGGCGAGCAGCAGCGCGGTGGCTATAAGGATAACGCGTATCAAGTCATGCCTCCCACCGGTATTCCGTTTTCCCGTTCCCCGTCACGGGCGCCGTCGCGAAACCGCATTCCGACGCGAAAGGGCCGTGCCGGAAGCGGTGCAGCCTTCCGAATCGCGCCCGGGGAACGGTGGCCGGATCATAAACCGGAACGGACCTTGTGATTGTAAAAGCTTGTAAATTGGGATCTCACATGGCCGAACCGGAGGTGCGCGACCGCAGGGTGATCGGCTTCCTTTGACCTCGGACCCGGTCTTGGCTATGATGCTTGTCACAGCATCTTCGCGTGGTGGCATGATCGTGTCATGCCCTGTTCCGCGCGCGCAGCTTTCTGTTGACGCGGCTTGCGAATCCGCCTAAGCGCGCCTTTCACTCGATTTCAGGGAGACGTCCGGCAAGCGCGAACAAGACTGCGCTGTCCGGGCTTTTTGCCGTTGAGCGGGTGAAACGCGATGAGATGGGGGTTGCGGCCGGATCGGCTCCTCCCCTGTGGAGCAGGAGAAACAAGTGGCTCGTATTGCCGGGGTCAACATCCCCACCAACAAGCGTGTTATCGTTGCGCTGACTTACATTCACGGTATCGGCCCGTTCAAGGCGAAGCAGATCGCCGACAAGCTGGGCATTGATCACAGCCGCCGCGTACAGGATCTGTCGGACGCCGAAGTGCTCCAGATCCGTGAAACGATCGACGCTGAACACACCGTGGAAGGCGATCTCCGTCGCGAAACCGCGATGAACATCAAGCGCCTGATGGACCTGGCCTGCTATCGCGGCCTGCGTCACCGCAAGGGCCTGCCGGTCCGCGGCCAGCGCACGCACACGAACGCCCGCACCCGCAAGGGCAAGGCCAAGCCGATCGCCGGCAAGAAGAAGTAAGATCGCGCCTTACAAGGCAGATCTTCCAACGGTTTCTCGACAGGATTTCAAGAAATGGCTCGCGAACCTCAGCGTATCAAGCGGCGGGAGCGCAAGAACATCACCAGTGGTGTCGCGCACGTCAATGCCAGCTTCAATAACACCATGATCACCATCACCGACGCCCAGGGCAACGCCATCAGCTGGTCCTCGGCCGGCATGATGGGCTTCAAGGGCAGCCGCAAGTCGACGCCCTATGCCGCGCAGGTTGCGGCGGACGACGCGGGCAAGAAGGCCGCCGAACACGGCGTCCGCACGCTCGAAGTCGAAGTGAAGGGCCCGGGTTCGGGTCGCGAAAGCGCGCTGCGCGCGCTGCAGGCGGTCGGCTTCACGATCACCGCGATCCGCGATGTGACGCCGATCCCGCACAACGGCGTTCGTCCGTCGAAGCGCCGTCGCGTCTGATCCTGCCCTTGGCGGCGCGTCACGGTACCTGACGCGCCCGCCCAATTCCGATCGGTCCGCGGCTCCCTCAGTCGACGGCCGGCGTCCCGACAAACCCCAGGGGAATTCCATGACTGTCAACATCAAGAACTGGCAGGAACTGAAGAAGCCCAACAATCTCGAGATCAAGCCCGGCTCTGATCCGAAGCGCCGTGCGACGTTCGTCGCCGAGCCGCTCGAGCGTGGCTTCGGCCTGACGCTCGGCAATGCGCTTCGCCGCGTGCTGCTCTCGTCGTTGCAGGGTGCTGCCGTCACCTCGATCAAGATCGAGAACGTGCTGCACGAGTTCTCGTCGCTCGCCGGGGTGCGCGAGGACGTGACCGACATCGTGCTCAACGTGAAGCAGATCGCCCTGAAGATGCAGGGCGAAGGCCCGAAGCGTCTCCAGCTTTCGGCGACCGGGCCGGGCGAAGTGAAGGCCGGCGACATCGCCGTGACCGGCGACATCGAGGTGATGAACAAGGATCTCGTGATCTGTCATCTCGACGAAGGCGCGACCTTCAACATGGAACTGACCTGCGATACCGGCAAGGGCTATGTCCCCGCCGTGTCGAACCGTCCGGCCGACGCGCCGATCGGGCTGATCCCGATCGACTCGCTCTATTCGCCGGTGCGCCAGGTTTCCTACAAGGTCGACAACGCCCGTATCGGCCAGGAGCTTGACTTCGACAAGCTGAGCCTGACGGTCGAAACCGACGGCACCGTGACGCCGGAAGACGCCGTGGCCTATGCCGCGCGCATCCTCCAGGACCAGCTGGCGCTGTTCGTCCACTTCGACGATCAGGTGCCGACCGGCCACGTGCCCGCGATGGCCGGCCTTGCCGCGCACACGCCGGAAGAGAACGACGCCAACCAGCTCAACCGCTACCTGCTCAAGAAGGTGGACGAACTAGAGCTGTCGGTGCGTTCGGCCAACTGCCTCAAGAACGACAACATCATCTACATCGGCGATCTGGTCCAGAAGACCGAGGCCGAGATGCTGCGCACGCCGAACTTCGGCCGCAAGTCGCTCAACGAGATCAAGGAAGTCCTGTCGTCGATGGGCCTGCGCCTTGGCATGGACATCCCCGGCTGGCCGCCGGAAAACATCGAGGAAATGGCCAAGAAGCTCGAACAGGAGCTGCTGGGCTAAGCACGTCGCCCCGGCACCACGCCGGGGCTTCGTTGCATGGGGCAATGGGCGGCGCCCCGCAATGGCCGCCTGGATCGGGGTACCTGATACGGCCCCCCTACGAACGGAGAAAGAAACATGCGTCATAAGCTGGGCCAGCGGAAGCTGGGTCGTACCTCGTCCCACCGCATCGCGCTGCTGCGCAACCTGTCTGCCTCGCTGATCAAGCACGAGCAGATCACCACCACGCTGCCGAAGGCGCGCGAACTGCGTCCCTATATCGAAAAGCTGATCACGCTGGCCAAGAAGGGCGGCCTTTCCAACCGCCGTCTGGCCCACGCCCGTCTGCTGGACGATGCGCAGCTGGTGAAGCTGTTCGACGTGCTGGCCACCCGCTATGCTGATCGCAACGGCGGCTATACCCGCATCATCAAGGCCGGTTACCGCGCTTCGGACGCCGCGCCGATCGCCGTGATCGAACTGATCGACCGTGACACCTCGGCCAAGGGCCAGGATTCCGGTCCGGTCATCACGGCCGACGAGGACGAATACGAAGCCGCCTGATCGCGCTTCGCGTCATCGCAACAAAAGAAAACGGGCGGGGCCAGGTGGCTTCCGCCCGTTTTCTTTTGTTGCCGCGGCCCGGCCGGCCTTGCCGCAAGGGCGCGGCAAATTACGTTGGAGGTCCGGTTCCGGACAGAGACAACGAGGGCGCATGGCGAAGATTGGCACAGCAGGGCTTTTCGTATCGGCGACCGCGCTCGCGCTCGGGACCGTACCACTCTTCACCGCACAGGCTGCTTCCGTGACATCCCAGACTCCTTCGCTTCCCGCCTATCCCGCCACGGCACGCGGCCCCGTCGTCGACGAAGCCTTCGGCGAGAAGGTGCCCGATCCCTATCGCTGGCTCGAGGCGGATGTTCGCACTGATGCGGCGGTGGAGCAGTGGGTGGCCGCGCAAAGCGCGTTCACCGCCGCCTATCTCGCGCAATTGCCCGAGCGTGCGGCGTTCGAGACGCGGCTGCACGCCCTGTTCGATTACCAGCGCTATGGCGTGCCGGTGGAAGAGGGCGGCCGGCTGTTCTATGCCTATAACAGCGGGTTGATGAACCAGGCGCAGCTGCTGGTGCGCGACAAAGATGCGCCGGCGGACACCGCCCGCGTGCTGCTCGATCCGAACACCTGGGCCAAGGACGGGGCGACCGCGCTCGATGCGTGGAAGCCTTCGCCGGATGGCAACCTGCTGGCCTATACGGTGCAGGACGGCGGTTCGGACTGGCGCACGCTGAAATTCGTGCGGGCGGCGGACGGGTCATCGCTGGCCGATGAGCTGCGCTGGGTGAAGTTCAGCGGGATCGCCTGGGCGGGCGACGACGGCGTGCTCTATTCACGCTTTCCCGAACCGAAGCAGGGCGCGGCCTTCCAGGCGCTGAACTACGACCAGACGATCTATTACCACAAGCTGGGCACGCCCCAGTCGCAGGACCGGGCGGTCTACGCGACGCCGGACCGCCCCAAGCTGGGGCACGGCGCCAGCGTGACCAGCGACGGGCGCTGGATGGTCGTGTCCAGCCATGAAGGCACCGACCCGCTGGCGATCGTGCATGTCGCGCCGATCGGCTGGGGCGACTGGACCGTGAAGCCGCTGGTGCCGGACCTGAAGGCGCAGTGGGACCTGATCGATGGCGTGGGCGACCGGCTGTGGTTCGTTTCGGGCGATGGCGCGCCGCTCAAGAAGATCGTGCGGGTGGACCTGTCCGGGCCGGAGCCGGTGTTCACGACCGTGGTGCCCGAAAGCGACAGCAATCTCGAATGGGCGCATATCGTGGGCGACCGCATCGTCGCGGCCTATCTCAAGGACGTGAAGTCCGAATTGCGGCTGTTCACGCTCGACGGCAAGCCGCTGGGCACGGCGACGCTGCCGGGGCCGGGCACGGTGGCGGGGTTGAGCGGCAAGCCGGGGCGGGCCAACGGTTACCTCGCCTTTACCAGCTTTACCACGCCGGGCACGGTCCATGCGTTCGACAGCGCGAGCGGCAAGACGGCGGTGTGGCAGCCGGTCAAGCTCACGTTCCGGCCGGAAGACTACCGCATCGACCAGGTGTTCTACCCGTCGAAGGACGGCACGAAAGTGCCGATGTTCGTGGTGCGGCGCAAGGATGCCAGCGGGCCGGTGCCGACGATCCTCTACGGCTATGGCGGCTTCAACATCGGCCTGCCGCCCGCCTATTCCGCCGCGCGCATGGCGTGGCTCGAAAGCGGCGGGGCCTATGCCGTGGCGAACCTGCGCGGCGGCGGCGAATATGGCGATGCCTGGCACGATGCCGGCCGGCGCGCGAGGAAGCAGAACGTGTTCGACGATTTCATCGCGGCCGGCGAATGGTTGATCGCCAACGGGGTGACGCCCAAGAACGGCCTGGCCATCGAGGGCGGCTCCAACGGTGGGTTGCTGGTGGGGGCGGTGGTCAATCAGCGGCCCGACCTGTTCGCCGCGGCCCATCCGGCGGTGGGCGTGATGGACATGCTGCGCTTCGACCAGTTCACCGCTGGGCGCTATTGGGTGGATGACTATGGCTATCCGGAAAAGGAAGCCGACTGGCGCGTGCTGCGCGCCTATTCCCCCTACCACAATATCCGCGCGGGCGCGGCCTATCCGGCGATTCTGGTGACCACCGCCGATACCGACGATCGCGTGGTGCCGGGGCACAGCTTCAAATATGCTGCGGCGTTGCAGGCGTCGGACATCGGGCCGAAGCCGCACCTGATCCGCATCGAAACGCGCGCCGGGCACGGATCGGGCAAGCCGGTGGCCAAGCAGATCGAGGAAACCGCGGACGTCTATGCCTTCCTGGCGCACTGGACGGGCCTGTCACCCCGGCCATAACCGGTGCAAATCGCGCTCGCCTTGGCGCCGTGGTCGGTGCTAGGTTGTTGAAACAAGCAGATAGACATTCTGCGCAATAGGTTTGGGAGCAGGACACAGGATCATGCCGCGCGTGCCACGCCTCTGGCTGGGTGCCGTGTTGGCGCTTCTTTCCCCGGCGGCATGGGCCGCCGGCGGCAGCGCCAGCGACGGTATCGATATGGACGTTGCGCCCGTCCATGCCGAGCATGCGCCCGTGCCGCCCGCGCGGCTGGTTCTGCCCAAGGCCGCCTACCCCGTCACCCGGCGCGATCCGCTGGTCGAGCATGTCTTCGGGCAGGACGTGGCCGATCCCTATCGCTGGCTGGAAGGGGACTTGCGCAGCAACGGCGATGTGGCCGATTGGGTAAAGCGCCAGAACGCGACGAGCGCGGCCTACCTGGCGCAACTGCCGGGGCGCGGCGCGATGGAAGCCCGCATCCGCGCGCTGTTCAACTTCGAGCGCTTCAGCTTGCCGCGCAAGGCGGGGCGCAACTATTTCTATCTGCGCAACGGTGGCTTGCAGAACCAGTCCGCCCTCTATGTGCAGGGTGCGGAGGACAAGCAGGGGCGCTTGCTGATCGATCCCAACGGCTGGTCGAAGGACGGAGCGGTGGCGCTCGATGCCTGGGTGCCGTCGCGCGGCGGGCGCCTGCTGGCCTACACGGTGCAGGAAGACGGCAGCGACTGGCGCACGGTGCGCGTTGTCGATGTCCAGAACGGCAAGGTGCTGGACGACAGGCTGGACTGGGCCAACGACACGCAGATCGGCTGGATCGGCGACGAGGGCTTCCTCTATTCCCGGTTCCCGCAGCCGCCTGCCGGGGAAGAATACCGCGCGCCCACCTACAACAAGGCGATCTGGTATCATCGCGTGGGCACGCCGCAGGCCGAGGACCAGCTGGTCTATGCCACCCCCGATCATCCCGAGTGGTCGCACAAGGCCATGGTGAGTTCGGACGGGCGCTGGGCGGTCATCACCAGCGAGATCAGCACGCTGCCGCGCCACGCCGTCCATGTGATCGACCTGCGCCATCACGTGAAGGGCGAATGGCCGGTCCGCGCGATCGTCCCCGATTTCGAACACGACTGGAAGTTCGTGGAAGGCATGGGGGACCGGCTGTGGTTCATCACCAACGCCGGCGCCCCGCATTACCGCATGACGCGGCTGGATCTGTCGCGCGAGACCCCCGCCTGGCAGGAGGTGATCCCGGAGCGGACCGACACGCTCGACAGCGGGGCCATCATCGGCAACCGCCTGATCCTGTCCTACCTGCATGACGGTGCGCGGACGGCGATGGTTACCGATTTCGCCGGGCGTCCCTCGCGCGCGATCACGCTCGACACGATCGGATCGGCCAGCGGGTTCGTGGGTCGACCGGGCGATCCCGAGACGTTCTACCAGTTCTCCAGCTTCAACCAGCCCCCGGCGATCTTCCGCTTCGACATGCGTTCGGGCAAGGCGACGCCGTTCATCATGCCGCGCCTGGCGTTCAACCCGGCGGATTACGTGGTGGAGCAGCGCACCTATCCGTCGAAGGACGGGACGATGGTGCCGATGTACATCGTGCGCAGCAAGGCGCTGGCGCAGGCCAACAAGGCCGCGCCCACGCTGCTCTACGGCTATGGCGGCTTTGACATTTCGCTGACGCCGGGCTTTTCGGCGGTGCGGATGGCGTGGCTGCAATCGGGCGGGGTGTTCGCGCTGGCCAACATCCGCGTGGGCGGGGAGTTCGGCAAGGCCTGGCATGACGCAGGACGGCTGGACCGGAAGCAGAACAGCTTCGACGATTTCATCGCCGCGGGCGAATACCTGATCCGCCAGGGCATCACCCCGCGTGACGGGCTGGCGGTGCAGGGCGGCTCCAACGGCGGGTTGCTGGTGGGCGCGGTGGTCAACCAGCGGCCCGACCTGTTCGCGGCGGCCAACCCCGATGTGGGGGTGATGGACATGCTGCGGTTCGACCGGTTCACGTCGGGCCGGTTCTGGGTGGACGACTATGGCAGCCCTGAAAAGGAAGCGGACTGGCGCGTGCTGCGCGCCTATTCGCCCTACCACAACGTGCATAGTGCGGCTTACCCGGCGGTGCTGGTGACCACGGCGGACACCGACGACCGGGTCGTGCCGGCGCACAGCTTCAAGTACGTCGCCGCGCTGCAGGCCAGCGAGACCGGCGACAAGCCGCATCTGCTGCGGGTGGAAAGCCGGGCCGGCCACGGATCGGGCAAGCCGGTGGAGAAGATCATCACGTCGGGCGCGGACGTGCTTTCGTTCCTGGCCTACTGGACGGGACTGAAGGTGGAATAGCCGCCAGCGGTGGCGAAAACCGCGATGCGCCCTTGCGGGCTGGGCGCAGGCTCATTATCCGCTTCGGGAAAGACCGAAGGGACTTACTGGCCATGACGATGTTTGACGATCGCGAGCGCGCCGAAGAAACGAAGTTCGCGCGTGACGAGGAAACGCTGTTTCGCATTCATGCGCGGCGCAACCGCCTGCTGGGGCAGTGGGCGGCCGAACGCATGGGTCTCGATGCCGCCGAAACCGAAGCCTATGCCAAGTCCGTCGTCCAGGCGGATTTCGAGGAAGCCGGTGACGAGGACGTGATCCGCAAGCTGCTGGGCGATCTGGTATCGGCCGGAGTCGAAACCGACGAGGCCGAAATCCGCGCGGCGATGGACGCCAAGGCGGTGGATGCGCGCCGACAGCTGATGGGCGAAGCCTGATGGCGATGGCGGCGGCCGAGATCGAGGCGATGATCCGCGCCGCGCTGCCGGACGCGGACGTGACCATTACCGATCTTGCCGGCGATGGCGATCACTATGCCGCCCATGTCGTGTCGCCCTCGTTCCAGGGGTTGTCGCGCGTGGCCCAGCACAAGGCGGTCTATGCCGCGCTGGGTGGCCGCATGGGCGGTGTGCTGCACGCCTTGCAATTGACCACGGCCGCCGCCTGAACGCAGAACCTGCGCAAAGGCGCTTGTAACTGGCGTCCGCAGTTCCCAGTTTGAGCGGCGAGAAAGGAATTCCTCCGCCATGTCGACCCAGAATGCCACACAGGCCCGTATCGCCGAGATCGTGAACGGCAATGACGTCGTCCTTTTCATGAAGGGCACGCCGCTGTTTCCGCAATGCGGATTTTCCAGCAAGGCCATCGCCATCCTCGATCACCTGGGCGTGGAGTACGCCAGCGTCGATGTGTTGCAGGACATGGAAGTCCGCCAGGGCATCAAGGAGTTTTCGGATTGGCCGACGATTCCCCAGCTTTACGTCAAGGGCGAGTTCGTTGGCGGCTCGGACATCATGATGGAAATGTTCCAGGACGGTGAGTTGCAGCAGCTTCTGCAGGATTCGGGCGTTTCCGCGCAGTAACGCGGTTTCGCCAATCCGATCGGGCGTTTGCGCGGCAAATGTAAAATTCTCCGACAGATCGTTTTACATCGGTTGGCAATCGAATGAACGCGGCTCCATCTCCGGATGGACCGCGTTTTTTTATGCCGATGTCGTCGGTGCGGGAGCCCCGGGAAGAGGCGGAACCCTTGGGAGACCAGGTCGGGTTCCGCCCCTCAAGAAGACTATTCTCGGGACATCTCTCCATAAGCACGACCCGTGCCAGTTTTCAAATTCCCTTGAAAATGGAGGTTTTGGCACGATGCGCCGTCTCCCATTTCGCTCCATTGTCAAGGTTTCCGACACCCCCGGGAAAAGGGGCAGCTTGGCAAGCCGCGGTGGCACGAGCATGATGCTGCAAAACACGCGCGGGATGGCTGGGATTGCATGGAAGATTTCGACGACGCCGATAATTTGCCTCTCGCCATTCCGGCGGCAACGCTGGTGGTGTTCCGCCGCGACCCGGCCGGCGGCGCGGCGCAGGTGCTGCTGCTCGAACGCTCCGGCGCGATGCGGTTCGCGGGTGGCGCCACGGTCTTTCCCGGTGGAAGGATCGACCGGGCGGACTACGATCTGGCGGAGCGTGTTCGCAGCGATCTCGATCTGGACGATGCCGCCGCACGCGTGGCGGCGATCCGCGAGACGCTGGAGGAATCCGGGCTGGCCATCGGCGTTGTCGGAAACGTGACCGCGGAGACGGCGGTGGCCGCACGCCGGATGCTGATCGAACGGGGCGCGCTGGCGCCGGTGCTGGAGGCGTTCGGCTGGCAGCTCGCGCTCGACCGGCTGACCCCGTTCGCGCGTTGGTTGCCGAAGCACCGCGCGCCCCGCATCTTCGACACGCGCTTCTATATTGCCGACCTGGGAACCGGGGCGGTGGACGTGGCGGTCGATGCCACGGAAAATACGCACCTGTTCTGGGCCAGCGCGCGCGAGGCGCTGCGGCTGGCGGATCTGGGCGAAATTCAGGTGATCTTCCCGACGCGGCGCAATCTGGAACGGCTGGCCCAGTTCGACGACTTTGCGGCGTGCCTCGAACACGCGCGGGCGACACCGGTGGTCACGATCACGCCGGCGGTCGCCGTGCGCGATGGGGCGAGATGGCTGACCATCCCCGAGGATGCGGGGTATCCGGTCCACGCGGAGCCGATCGACAGCGCGATGCGCGGTTAGCGGCTTCCTCTCCGTATTTTTCCTAAGGCACCGCGCGGGTGGCGTGGGTAGGCAGATGAGCGCATCTATCCGGCACAGTGTTGGCCGGAGACCACCCTATGCCAGCCGAATGCCAGCACCCGTTCGACATATCCCTCGCTGCGACCGATCGTGGAGGAGGGCCGGAGATCGAAGCTGTGGCGAGGCGTCCGGACGGCGTGCGCCCTGCGCTTGCGGCGCTGCGCATGACCGCGCCGCTGATGCTGTCGGTCACGCTCTGGGCCATTGTCGGCTGGGCGGTCTGGAAAGGCAGCTGACCCGTCCGGTGCGCCGTTATCCGGCGCTTCAGCCAACCGCGTTCGCGCAGGCCAGCCGCAGGGCGGACCGGGCATCATCGCGCTGCGTCTTGCCGTCTATCAGGCCGATGCGCCGGCGGAAGTCGTATCCGTCGAGCGGCACGGCGACGACGCCTTCGCAGCGGAGCGATTCCGGCGCCGTGGTCACGCCCATGCCGGCGCGCACCATTGCCATGCAGCGGTCGTCGTTGGCGCTGCGCAGCAGGAAGCGGGGCCGCACCCCGCGCTGCGTGAAGAAGCGGCTGGTCTCGGCAAGCAGTTCGCAGGACCGGCGCGCGATCATGGTTTCGCTCGCCAGTTCGGCCGGATCGAGCGTCGCGCGCCCCGCCAGGCGGTGGCTTGCCGGCAGCATCATGCGATAGCCTTCGTCGATGATCGGCCGGGCATCCTCGCCTTCGCGCAGCAGGGTCAGCGCGGCGTCGATCTGCCCTTCGCCCAGCTTGCGCCGCAGTTCGGCATCGCTCCCTTCGGTCAGCACCAGCGGTTCCGGCCCGGCGAAGCGCGCGCTCAACCGGGTCAGGAAGGCTGTCGGCAACGATGCGAGGATGCCCAGTCGCAGCGGCGGGGCGAGGTCGGCCTCGCTGCGCAGGCTGGCCTCGGCCAGCCGGAACTCCCGCTCGATGGCGCGGGCATGGGCCAGCAGGCGGTTGCCGGCCTCGGTCAATCGCACGTTGCGCCGGTCGCGCACGAACAGCGGCGCGCCGACCAGCCGCTCCAGCTCGGCAATGCCCACTGACAAGGTGGGCTGCGTCACGTTGACGCGCCGCGCGGCGGCGGTGAAGCCGCCGGTTTCCACGACCGCCAGGAACTGGCGCAGATGGGTGCGTTTCATCATAGATTTTATCTATCGAACTTCGCGCGATGTTTCAATTTCGCCGACGATATCATCGATGGTATCAAGGGGCGTGGGACAGGATGCCTCCGGCCTTGACCGGCCGCGCCTCGTCCCGTCGATTGCTGATGGCTGCGGGGTGCGCTGTCTCGGGCGTATCCGGGCAAGTCTTGGGAGGATGCCGTGCGCGCGACGCCTGATTTCGATTTCGGCCTGCCTGAAACCGCCCTGATGATCCGCGAAAGCGCCGCGCGCTTCGCCGACGAGAAGATCGCGCCACTGGCGGCGAGGATCGACGCGGAGGACTGGTTCGCGCGCGAGCTGTGGCCGGCGATGGGCGAGCTGGGCCTGCACGGCATCACCGTGGAAGAGGAATGGGGCGGCCTGGGCCTCGGCTATCTCGATCACGTGATCGCGGTGGAGGAAGTGAGCCGGGCATCGGCCTCGATCGGCCTGTCCTATGGCGCGCATTCCAACCTTTGCGTCAACCAGATCCGCCGCTGGGGCACGGATGAGCAGAAGGCGAAGTACCTGCCGGGCCTGATCTCGGGCGAACATGTCGGCAGCCTAGCCATGTCGGAAGCGGGCGCCGGGTCGGACGTCGTCGGCATGAAGCTGCGTGCCGATGCCACCTCGGGCGGCTATGTGCTCAACGGCACCAAGTTCTGGATCACCAACGCGACCTATGCCGATACGCTGGTGGTCTATGCCAAGACCGCGCCGGAATCGGGATCACGCGGGATCACCGCCTTCCTGATCGAGAAGGACTTCGATGGCTTCTCGATCGGTCAGAAGATCGACAAGATGGGGATGCGCGGCTCGCCCACGGCGGAGCTGGTGTTCAACGACTGCTTCGTGCCCGAAGAGAACGTGATGGGGCCGCTGCACGGCGGCGTGGGCGTGCTGATGTCGGGCCTCGATTACGAGCGCGTCGTGCTGTCGGGCCTCCAGCTCGGCATCATGCAGGCCTGCCTCGATACGGTCATCCCCTATGTCCGCGAACGCAAGCAGTTCGGCAAGCCGATCGGCGCGTTCCAGCTGATGCAGGCCAAGATCGCGGACATGTACGTCGCGCTGCAATCGGCGCGGGCCTATGTCTATGCCGTGGCGCGCGCCTGCGATGCCGGGCAGACCACCCGCTTCGACGCGGCCGGCGCGATCCTGCTGGCCAGCGAGAACGCCTTCCGCGCGGCGGGCGAGGCGGTGCAGGCGCTGGGCGGGGCGGGCTATACCAAGGACTGGCCGGTCGAACGCTACCTGCGCGATGCGAAGCTGCTCGACATTGGCGCCGGCACGAACGAAGTTCGCCGGATGCTGATCGGGCGGGAACTTATCGGGGCCGCCTGATCGCCTAGGGTTCTGACCCTACAACGCAGGTGGAGGAATACCCATGAATACCCTGACCGAGGCCCCTGACGGAATTGTACTGGCCGGAGGCGCGCCCGCCGGCGCCAAGCTCGACCGGCTCAATCCCGTGATCGGCACCGAGATCACCGGGCTGGACCTGACCCGGCTGGACGCCGCGGGCGAGGAATGGCTGCGCGCGCTGCTGGCGGAACGCATGGTGCTGGTGGTGCGCGACCAGCGGCTCGATCGGGAGGCGCACAAGGCGATCGCGCGGCTGTTCGGGACCGGGGAACTACACGTCCACGCCCTGAGCGCGGCGCGCGGGGCGGCAGACCCGGCGGTCTATCCGGTGCGCACCAACGCGCAGTCGAAAACGACGGCGGGCGAAGGCTGGCATACCGACGTAAGCTGCGATCCCGCGCCGATCGCCGCCTCGCTGCTCTACATGCACGAGATGCCCGAAGGCGGCGGTGGCGATACCTATTATTCCAGCATGGCCGAATGCTATGCGCGGTTGTCCGCGCCGGTGCAGGCGCTCGCCCGCTCGCTGCGCGCGACGCACGATGGCGCGTTCCCCTATCGCACGATCTACGGGATCGAGCCGGCCGCCGGCACGCATTACAACAAGACCGTGCATCCCCTGGTGATCCGCCATCCCGTGACCGGGCGGCCGACGCTGTGGATCAATCGCGGCTTCACCACGCGGATCGAGGGGCTGGGGCACCTCGAAAACCGCGCGCTGATGGAAATGTTCTTCCAGCATATCGAGACCACGCTGACCGCGCAGTGCCGCGTGCGGTGGGAAACGAACACGCTGGTCATCTGGGACAATATCGCCACCCAGCACCACGCGGTGTGGGATTACTTCCCCAACAGCCGATACGGCGAACGCGTATCGGTGATCGGACCGGAGATCGAAGGCTTGTGACCGCACCGATCCTTTCCAGCAATCTTGATCTGTCCAGCCCCGAGGCGCAGGCCCGCGCGGCGCACAACCGCGCGCTGGCGCGGGACTTGCGCGATCGCGTGGCCCGCACGGCGCTGGGCGGCGATGCGCGATCGCGCGAGCGGCATGTCGCGCGGGGCAAGCTGCTGCCGCGCGATCGGGTGGAGCGGCTGCTCGATCCCGGATCGCCGCTGCTGGAACTGAGCCAGCTTGCCGCCGGCGGCCTCTATGGCGACGAGGTGCCGGGCGCCGGCGTGATTACCGCGATCGGCCGCGTATCGGGCCGCCAGTGCGTGATCGTGGCCAACGATGCCACGGTGAAGGGCGGCACGTACTATCCGCTGACGGTCAAGAAGCACCTGCGCGCGCAGGACATCGCGCGCCAGAACCGGCTGCCGTGCATCTATCTGGTCGATAGCGGCGGGGCCAACCTGCCACACCAGGCCGAGGTCTTTCCCGATCGCGATCACTTCGGCCGCATCTTCTTCAACCAGGCCAACATGAGCGCCGAGGGCGTGCCGCAGATCGCCTGCGTGATGGGCAGCTGCACGGCGGGCGGTGCCTATGTCCCGGCGATGTCGGACGAGACGGTGATCGTGCGCAAGCAGGGCACGATCTTCCTGGCCGGCCCGCCGCTGGTGAAGGCCGCCACCGGCGAGGAGATCAGCGCCGAGGATCTGGGCGGCGGCGATCTCCACGCGCGCAAGTCCGGCGTGGTCGATCATCTGGCCGAGAACGACGAGCACGCGCTGACCATCGTGCGCGACATCGTTTCGCATCTGGGATCGGCGGGGGATGCTGGCATCGCCCGTCGCGAACCGCGCCCGCCGAAGTACGATGCGGAAGAGCTCTACGCGATCGTGCCCGAGGACGTGCGCGCGCCCTACGATGTCCGGGAAGTGATCGCACGGCTGGTCGATGGCAGCGAGTTTCACGAGTTCAAGGCCCATTACGGCACCACGCTGGTCTGCGGCTTCGCGCATATCTGGGGCATGCCGGTGGCGATCCTTGCCAACAACGGCGTGCTCTTTTCCGAAAGCGCGCAGAAGGGCGCGCATTTCATCGAACTGGCGTGCCAGCGCCGCATTCCGCTGCTGTTCCTCCAGAACATCTCGGGCTTCATGGTCGGCGGCAAGTACGAGGCTGAAGGCATCGCCAAGCACGGCGCGAAGCTGGTGACGGCTGTGGCCACCGCCAGCGTGCCCAAGATCACCGTGCTGATCGGCGGCAGCTTCGGCGCCGGCAATTACGGCATGTGCGGCCGCGCCTATGAGCCGCGCTTCCTGTTTTCCTGGCCCAACAGCCGGATCAGCGTGATGGGCGGCGAACAGGCTGCCGCGGTGCTCGCCACGGTCCATCGCGATGCCGCCACCTGGACCGCGGAGGAGGCCGAAGCGTTCAAGGCCCCGGTCCGCCAGAAGTACGAGGACGAGGGCAACCCCTGGTACGCCACCGCCCGCCTGTGGGACGATGGCGTGATCGATCCCGCCCAGACGCGCGACGTGCTCGGGCTGGCGCTGGCGGCAACGCTCGAAGCCCCGGTTGCGGAGGTGCCCCGCTTCGGGGTGTTCAGGATGTAATGGCCATGATCCAGTCCCTTCTCATCGCCAATCGCGGCGAAATCGCCTGCCGTGTCATCCGCACCGCTCGGGGCATGGGTATTCGCACGGTGGCGGTCTATTCCGACGCCGATGCGAAGGCGCTGCATGTCCGCTCGGCGGATGAGGCGGTGCATATCGGCCCGTCGCCGGCGCGCGAAAGCTACCTTGTGGGGGAAAAGATCATCGCCGCCGCCAGGGCCACCGGAGCGCAGGCGATCCATCCCGGCTACGGCTTCCTTTCCGAAAACGCCGAATTTGCCCAGGCGGTGCTGGATGCGGGCCTCGTATGGGTTGGTCCCAAGCCGGCCTCGATCACCGCGATGGGCCTCAAGGACGCGGCCAAGGCGCGCATGATCGCCGCCGGCGTGCCGGTGACCCCCGGCTATCTTGGCGAAGACCAGTCCGAGGCGCGGCTTCAGGCCGAGGCGGATGCCATCGGCTATCCCGTCCTGATCAAGGCCGTCGCGGGCGGGGGCGGCAAGGGTATGCGCCGGGTGGAGACGGCGGCGGACTTTGCCGAAGCGCTGGCCTCCTGCCGCCGCGAGGCGGCCGCGAGCTTCGGCGACGATCGCGTGCTGATCGAGAAGTACATCCTCTCCCCCCGCCACATCGAGGTGCAGGTGTTCGGGGATAGCCACGGCAACGTGGTCCACCTGTTCGAGCGCGATTGCTCGCTCCAGCGCCGCCACCAGAAGGTGATCGAGGAAGCCCCCGCGCCGGGCATGGACGAAGCGACGCGCCAGGCCGTGTGCAGCGCCGCCGTCCGCGCGGCCAAGGCGGTGGACTACGAGGGCGCGGGCACGATCGAATTCATCGCGGATGCCAGCGAAGGCCTGCGCGCCGACCGCATCTGGTTCATGGAAATGAACACGCGGCTCCAGGTCGAACATCCGGTGACGGAGATGATCACTGGCGTCGATCTGGTCGAATGGCAGTTGCGCGTGGCGAGCGGCGAACCGCTACCCAAACGGCAGGATCAGCTAAGGATCGACGGTCACGCCATCGAGGCGCGGCTCTACGCGGAAGATCCGGCCAAGGGTTCCCTGCCGAGCATTGGCAAACTGGAATACTTCCAGCTTCCCGAAAAGCTTGAGCCGTATGAATATCGCGGTGTCGACAACTGTTGGCACTGGAATGTGCAAGACGCCCGGTTGCGCATCGATACCGGCTATGAAGAAGGCGACGAGGTCACGCCCTTCTATGATCCCATGGTCGCCAAGCTGATTGCCCATGCGCCGGATCGCTTGAACGCAACGATTGGACTCACGAGCGCGGCTGGTGCAGTTCGTTGTTGGCCCGTCAAGACGAACGCATCGATGCTGCACGGACTGCTTGTCGAGCCGGACTTCCATAGGGTCCGGCTATCCACCGCCTTCATCGATGATCACCCTGATGTGATCCATGAGGATGAAGGGCCGGGTCAGTACGCACTGACCCGTGCGGCCGAATTGCTTGTTTCCTCCGATTTGCCACAGCGCCTTCAAGGTTTCCGCCTTAACGCACCGCGTGAAAGCCGGGTTTACCTCGACGCCGATGGGAAAGCTGTCGAAGGCGACATGGCTTGTGAGGTGCCCGAGATGCACGACATCTACGGTCCATCGGAGCGGGTGAACGATGTTGTCTTCGCCTCATGCGGAGGTCACACGCACCGAATCACGGTCCGCCAATCGCGGGGCACGAACACCCATCACGCCGGTGATGGCGCCATCCTCGCCCCCATGCCCGGCAAGGTGATCTCGGTCGATGTCGCGGCGGGCGACACGGTGGCCAAGGGCCAGAAGCTGCTGGTGCTGGAAGCGATGAAGATGGAACACGCGCTGACCGCGCCGTTCGACGGCACCGTGGCGGAGCTGACCGTCACCCCCGGCGCGCAAGTGCAGGTCGAGGCGCTGCTGGCGCGCGTGGAGCAGGAGGAAGGCTGATGGCCGGGCGCTTTTTCGACGAATGGCAGGTGGGTGATCGGATCGATCACGACATCCGCCGCACCGTGACCGAAACCGACAACCTGCTGTTCTCGACCATGACGCACAATCCGCAGCCGCTGCACATCGATCTGGAATCGGCCAGGGCGAGCGAGTTCGGCCAGATCCTGGTCAACGGCACCTTCACCTTCGCGCTGATGGTCGGCCTGTCCGTGGGCGATACCACGCTGGGCACGCTGGTCGCCAACCTCGGCTATGACAAGCTGGTGATGCCCAAGCCGGTGTTCATCGGCGATACCATGCGCGCGACGAGCGAGGTGGCCGAGCTGAAGGAATCGAAAAGCCGGCCGGGCGCGGGAATCGTCACCTTCACGCATGAACTGATCAACCAGCGCGACGAGGTGGTGTGCCGCTGCCTGCGCAGCGCCTTGCTCAGGAAGCGGCCGGCGTAAGGCGGTTCAGGGGCGCGCGGGCTCCGCGTTCAGGCCGCCGCCCAGGCTGCGGTATAGCTCCACCATGTTGCTCGCCGCCGCCAGCCGCGTGTTCACCAGGCTGAGGCGCGCGGTGTAGAGCGTGCGCTGCGCGTCCAGCGTGGTCAGGTAGGTGTCGATCCCGTTGCGATAGCGCGATTGCGACAGGGTGAGCGCGCGACCGGCGTTGTCCGTTAGCGCGAGTTGCGCGGCCAGCTTGTCGTCGATCGTGCCGCGCCGGGCGAGCGCGTTGGCCACTTCGCTGAACGCGGTCTGGATCGCCTTTTCGTAGGTGGCGACGGCTGCGGTGCGCGCGGCCTTGGCCGAGGCGAGGTTGCCGCTGCGCGCGCCGGCATCGAACACGGTTTCGCTGGCGTTGCCCGATGCGTTCCAGCGGAAATCGCCACTGTTGAACAGGCCGGAAAGGCTGCCCGAGGCGACGCCGAGCGCGGCCGTCAGCGAGATCGTGGGGAACCATGCCGCGCGCGCCGCGCCGATATTGGCATAGGCCGCGTGCAGCCGATGTTCGGCGCCCAGCACGTCCGGCCGTTTCAGCAGCACGGCGGAGGACAGGTTTACCGGCAGGGTGGCGAGCGTTTGCCCGCCGTTGCCCAGCGTGTCCGCCAGCATGGCCTCGCTTACGGGCGCGCCGGCCAGCAGTTCCAGTGCGTTGCGCGCCTGCGCCAGCCGCGTCTTGTAGTCGGCAACGTCCGATCGCGCGGTCTGGAGCGCGGTCTGCGCCTGCGCGATGTCGAGCCGGGTGCCGATGCCCATGGCCTCGCGCCGCTGCGTGAGCGCCAGGCTCTGTTCGCGCGATTGCAGCGTTTCTTCCGCCACGCGCAGCAGATCGGCATTGGCGGCATAGGTCAGCCACGCGGTCGCCACTTCGGCGACAAGCGTGATCTGCGTGGCCTTGCGCCCTTCGTCGGTGGCGAGAAAGGTCTGGAACTGCGCCTGCGTGAGATTGCGCTGCCGGCCGAACAGATCGAGCGTGAACGAGGAGATGCCGATGCCGGTGGACAGGGTATCGACCGTGAGGCCGTTGGTGCGCGCTTCCGATCCGGTCGCGGTGGCGGCGATGGTGGGGAACAGGGCGGCGCGCTGCACGCGATAGAGCGCCTGCGCCTGTTCCACGTTGGCCACGGCCACGCGCAGATCGCGGTTGTTGGCGAGCGACAGGGCGATAACCTGCCGCAGCCGGTCGTCGAGGAAGAAATCGCGCCAGCCGATCTCGTCGATGCGCGTCTCACCGGCGGCCAGCACGGGATAGGATTCTCCCTGCGGCAGCGCGGGGGCGACGGGCGCTTCGGGGCGGATGTATTTCGGTGCCATGTTGCACCCGGCCAGGATCGCCATCGGTGCGGCGAGCGGCAGCGTGGCGAACAGAAGGCGGCGGTTCATGCTTCGGCCTCCTGCCCGGTTGCGGGCGCGGGCGTGGTTGCCGCCTTGCGCGCGAACCAGCGCATCACCAGCACGAAGAACAGCGGGACGAGGAAGATGGCGAGCGCGGTGGCCGAAAGCATCCCGCCCATCACCCCGGTGCCGATCGCGCGCCGCCCGTTCGCGCCCGCGCCGCTGGCGATCACCAGCGGAACCACGCCGGCGATAAAGGCCACGCTGGTCATGATGATCGGGCGGAAGCGCAACCGCGCGGCCTCTAGCGCGGCTTCGAGCGGCGGCACGCCGCTGCGCAGCGCGGCTTCGGCGAATTCGACGATCAGGATCGCGTTCTTGGCGGAAAGGCCGATCGTGGTGAGCAGCGCCACCTGGAAATAGATGTCGTTGTCGAACCCGCGCAGCGTCACCGCCAGCACCGCGCCGACCACGCCCAGCGGAATGACCAGCAGGACCGAGAACGGCACCGACCAGCTTTCGTAGAGCGCGGCAAGGCACAGGAAGATGAAGAAGATCGACACGGCATAGAGCACCGGCGCCTGGCTGCTCGACCGGCGTTCCTGATAGGATAGCCCGCTCCACGCCACGGTGAAGCCACCATCGAGCTGGCTGGCCATTTTCTCGATCACGTTCATGGCATCGCCGGAACTGGTGCCCGGCCCCGGCGCGCCTTGCACTTGTTGCGCGGAAATGCCGTTGAAGCGCCGCAGGATCGGCGCGCCGATCGTCCAGCTCGTTTCGGCAAAGGCCGAGAAGGGCGCCATGTCGCCATCGGCGGTGCGCACGAACCACTGGCTCAGGTCCGATGGCCGGCTGCGGAACGGCGCATCGCCCTGGACATAGACGCGCTTGACGCGGCCGCGGTCGATGAAGTCGTTCACATACGTGCCGCCCCACGCGGTCGAGAGCGTGGAATTGACGTTGGCTGGCGTGATCTGGAACGCGGTGAGCGCGGCGTCATCCACTTTCACCTTCAGCTGCGGCGTGTCCTCAAGGCCGTTGAAGCGCACCTGGCCCAGCCGGGGCTCGTCGGCCGCCTGCGCCAGCAGGTCCTTGCGCGCGGCGGTCAGCGCGGCGGTGCCCTGTCCTTCGGCATCCTGCAGCCACATCTCGAAGCCCGATGCGTTGCCCAACCCGCGGATTGCGGGCGGCGAAAGGACGAGAATCTGCCCATCGCGCGAGGAGGCGAAATGCTTGTTGATGCGTTGCGCGATGGCGGAGGCGCTGTTCGCGCTGCCCACCCGTTCGTCCCACGGCTTGAGCAGGATGAAGCCCTGGCCGGTGTTCTGCCCGCTGCCGCCCTGTCCGCGGCCCACCACGGTGAACACGGCCTGGATGTTGTGGCTTTCCGTGCGGTTGATGTAGTCCGAAAGCTGGTCGGCCACGGCTTGCGTCTGTTCGATGGTCGATCCGGCGGGCAGCGTGTAGCTGAGCGAAAGGTTGCCCTGATCCTCGTCCGGCAGGAAGCTGGTGGGCAGCCGCGCATAGAGCAGCGCCATGCCCAGGCAAACGCCGCCGAACACCAGCATGCCCGGAAGCGGCCGGCTCACCACCCGCAGCAGCCGGTTGCGATAGCCGCCTTCCAGCCGCTCATAGCTGCGGTTGAATTTGGCGAAGAACCAGCCTCGCGGCTTCTCGTGCTCCTTCAGCAGCGTGGCGCACAGCGCCGGCGTCAGCGTCAGCGCGACCATCACCGACAGCGCCATGGCGGACACGATGGTGACCGAGAACTGGCGATAGATCACGCCGGTCGATCCGCCGAAGAAGGCCATGGGGATGAACACGGCGGTCAGAACCAAGGTGATGCCGATGAGCGCCGAGGTGATCTCGCCCATGGATTTCACCGTCGCCTCCAGCGGGGGCAGGTGTTCCTCGTGCATCACGCGCTCGACATTCTCGACCACCACGATGGCATCGTCGACCAGCAGGCCGATGGCAAGGACGAGGCCGAACATGGTCAGCGTGTTGACCGAATAGCCCACGGCGGCGAGGATGCCGAAGGTGCCCAGCAGCACCACCGGCACGGCGATCGCGGGAATCAGCGTGGCGCGCCAGTTCTGCAGGAACACGAACATCACCACCACGACCAGCCCGATCGCCTCGATCAGCGTCCAGACGACTTCCTCGATCGAAATCTTCACGAACGTGCTGCTGTCGCGCGGATAAGCGACCGCGTAGCCTTCGGGCAGCTCGGTCGACAGTTCGGCGACCTTTTCCTTGACCAGCCGCGCGGTGGCCATGGCGTTGGCGCCGGATGCCAGATTGATGGCGAGGCCGGTGGCGGGCGCGCCGTTGAACTTGTTGATCGAGCCGTAATTCTCCAGCCCCATTTCGACGCGGGCGACATCGCCCAGCGTGACGGTGGAGCCATCGGCCTGGGTCTTGAGTACGACCGCCTTGAACTGGTCGATCGTTTCCAGGCGCGACCGGGCCGTTACCGTGGCGTTGAGGCGCTGCCCCGGCTGCGACGGCAGGGCGCCGATCTCGCCCGCCGAAACCTGCGTGTTCTGGGCCTGCAGCGCCGAAATCACGTCCGCCGGCATCAGCTTCACCGCGTTGAGCCGGTTGGGATCGAGCCAGATGCGCATGGCGTATTGCGAGCCGAAGATGTCGGCGCTGCCCACACCTTCCACGCGCGAGATCGGGTCCTGGAAGTGCGTGGCGAGATAGTCGGCGATGTCCGCGTTGTCGCTGCGGCCGGTGGAATCGTAGAGCGAGACGACCATCAACTGGTCGGCCTGCGCCTTGTTCACGTTCACGCCCAGTTGCTGCACGATCTGCGGCAGCCGCGTGACGCCGCGCGCGATCGCGTTCTGCACCTGGACCTGCGCGGTATCGGGATTGATGCCCTTTTCGAAGGTCACCGTGATCTGCGCCGAACCGTTGCTGCTGCTGGACGTGAAATAGAGCAGCCCGTCGATGCCCTTGAGCTGCTGTTCCAGCACCTGGGTCACGCTGTTTTCGATCGTCTGCGCGTCCGCGCCGTTGTAACTGGCGTTGATCGAGACGGTCGGCGGCGCGATGTCGGGATATTGCTCCACCGCCATCGTGGTGATCGAGAACCCGCCCGCGGCCATCACCACGATGGCGATGACCCAGGCGAAGATCGGGCGATGCGCGAAGAATTTCGACAGCACGGCGTTTACTTGCCAGCGGCGGCCGGCGCGCCGGCACCTTTCCCGCCACCCTCTTCCGCTGCCTTGCTGCCCGCCGGCACTGCCTTCACCTTCGCGCCGGGGCGGGCCTTGAGCAGCCCTTCGACCACGATCTTCTCGCCGGGCTTGAGGCCACTGGTGATCAGCCAGTTCGTGCCGACGGCGGTATCCGCGGTTACGTTCCGCGTTTCGATCATGCTTTTGGCGTTGACGACCAGCACGGTGGCGGTGCCGCGTGGAGACCGCGTGACGGCCGTTTGCGGGACGAGGATGCCGTCAGGCACGGTGCCCTGGCCCACGCGCGCGCGCACGAACAGGCCGGGCAGCAGATCGCCACGCGGATTGGGCACGGTGGCGCGCAGCGTGACCGTGCCGGTCTGCTCGTTCACGTCGATATCCGCGAAGTTCAGCTTGCCCTCGACCGGAAATTCGCTGCCGTCCGACAGGATGATGCGCACCGGCGTCGATCCCGCCGCGATGCGTCCGGCGTCCATCGAGCGGCGCAGCGCCATGAAATCGGTGCTCGATTGCTGGATGTTGACCCAGATCGGATCGAGCCGCTGCACCTTGGCCAGCGCATCGGCCTGATTGGACGTCACCAGCGCGCCCTTGGTCACGGCCGACCGGCCGATCCGGCCGCTGATCGGAGAGGTGATCCGGGTGAAGCCCAGGTTGACGTTGGCGGAAGCCAGCGACGCGCGGTTGAGCGCCACTTGGGCGCGGGCCTGGTTGTAAGCCGCGATGGCATCCGCCGCGTCCTGCTTGCTGATCCCGCCTTCCTCGGCCAGTACGCGATAGCGCTCCGCTTTCAGGCGGCTGGCTTCGACCGATGCCTGCGCGTTGGTCAGCGCGGCGCTCGCCTGCTGCTGGGACGCCGCATAGAGGCGCGAATCGATCTGATAGAGCGGCTGGCCCGCGCGGACGTTGCTGCCTTCCTCGAACAGCCGAGCCATGACGATGCCCGACACCTGTGGCCGCACTTCGGCCACTTCCGACGCCTGCGTCCGTCCGGCCAGGTCCGCGGTCAGCGCGACCGGTCCCGCGCGGGCGGCAATCACGCCCACGGTGGGCGTCGGCGACTGTTTGTCTCCCTTCTTGTCGCCGCATCCGGCAAGCAGGAGAGCGGTGCAGGCCAAGGGTAGAAGGAAACGCAATTTCGGCTCGCAATCTTTCATCGGACCATGCGGACAAGGGAGCAACGGCAGCATCGGCGATGGCATTTCCCGCAGATCAGAACGACCGCCCCGTGCGGACAGCGGCAAGGTCATGTTCCGACATGGTCTCCCCCGAAAGCCCCCATGGCTTTCAACGCGTGATTCGCAGCTTGCTAGCACATCGCGCGGCGCGTGCGCCTGCCTATGCTGCGTTGCCGCATCGATGCGACACAATGATACAAATGGAGATTCTGCACACCTCCTTTTTGGACGTTTGTCAAAAAAGGAGGCGGTGAGCCGTCGGTCGCGGGAAGCCGGCGGACGGCGCAGTCAGCGCGCGGCGAACAGCAGGCGGCCGGGGCCGAGCCGTTCGAGCACATGGGAGATGTCGTCTGCGGAGACCGCGAAGCAGCCCTGGCTGCGGCCCACGCGCCCCTGGCTTTCCGCCAGATCGGGCGCGACATAGCGCGCGGCGTGGATCACGATGCCACGGCTGGAGGCCATGCTGTTTTCGGTATCCAGACCTTGAAGCCGGCGGGACCGGCCATGCTTGCCGCTGTAGATTTCGCCGGTCAGGAAGGCCCCGCTGCACGAGGCGTTGGAGCCGGGCCGGTTCGACAGACGCTGGACCCAGCCGCTGTTGCCGGGATCGGAACCGCTGCCGTGCGCGACGAGATGGTCGGAAATGACCTTTCCTGCCGCCACATCGACCAGCTGGAAGCGCGGCAGAAGCGAAGGCGCCGAAAAGTCGACGATGCCGATCACGTCGCGGCTGGCGACGCGATCGTGATGCTGCTGCAAGGCCGCCAATGCGCGAGACAACAGCACGGACCTGTCTGCGCCCGCCGGAAGGTGTTCCGGCTGGGGGGCGATCGCCTGCGCAAGATCGCGCGGCATGAACAGGCTGGCTGCCGACCCGGCAATGGCGCCCAGAAAATGGCGCCTGCCCAGGTACATGCTATTCCGAGACCCCGATTTTGCTCTTGTCCGGGATGTACGGAGCAGCCCGGCGAATTTCAAACCGCAACGGAGGAAAGTGCGGCGAGCGGTGCCAGGGATCGCGTGGGGCGAGCCGCGGGGCGGGAACTTTTGCCGCCGCGGCTCGCTTCGCCTGCCCGGTTTTCAGGGCAGGGCGTCGAAGGCTCCTGGGGCGGCAATCGTACCCACGGCCTTGCGACCGCTCGGCGCTTCCTTGGCGCGCAGGCCTTCGGGCAGCACGTCCAGCGAAGCCTTGCGGCCGATCGCGGCGGCGGCTTCGACGCGGAAGCTTTCGGGAATGCCGAGTTCCGAACGGATGCGGTCGAAGTCGATTCCGGTCATGCCGTGGGCGTGGTAGCCCATCGCCGTGGCTTGCAGGGCCAGCTGCGCCCAGGCGGCGCCCGCGTCGAAGCTGTGGCTGTGCGATGGCCGCGCTTCGTCACCGCTGCCCATGTGCGTTTCCGAGAGGATGAAGACCAGCGCGCCGGCTTGCTTCGCCCAGCTGGCGTTGAACGGAATCAGCAGCGAAAGGAACAGATCCCAGTGCGCATCGCCGTTCACGGCATAGAGAAAGCGCCAAGGCTGGTAATTGAAGGCCGAAGGGGCGAGGCCGGCAGCCTCCAGGATCACCTCGAGGTCTTCCTGCGGCAGGGCGCTGCCATCGAAGGCGCGCGGCGACCAGCGGTCGATCAGCAGCGGAACAAGGCGGGGATTGGTGGTTCGGCTTTCCATGGCGTGGCCTTCCGGAACGAGTTTCGGGGATGACAGCAAAGGGGCGGGCGGCTGGTGAGGCCGCCCGGATGCGTGGTCTCAACGGCGGTCGAGCGCGAAGCGGCCGGCGCCGAAAGCGACGACCTGCAACAGGCCGCCAGCCATCGCCACGTTCTTGAAGAAGTGGATGAACTGGTTCTGGTCCGCAAGGTGGTTGTGGAAGGCGAGCGCGGTTGCCAGGCTGAACAACGCCAGCACCGCTGCGACGAACCGGGCGCGGAAGCCGGCCACAAGTGCCAGACCGCCGCCCAGTTCCACGATAACGGCGATGGCCAGGCCGATTTGCGGCAAGGGCAGGCCCGCGCTGGCGATATAGCCGATCGTTCCGGCGGGCGCGGCGACCTTGGACAGGCCGCTCAGCACGAAGATGGCGGCAAGGAGGATGCGACCGGCAAGAGCGGCGACATCGCTGGCGGAAGTGCCGGGGCGGGCGGTAGTGGTCTGAATGGTCATGGGATGGGATTCTTTCTGTTCGAAGGGGGGAGAAGGGGGGTAGTCAGGCCGCGTCGACGAGGACGATCTCGCTGTCATCGAGCGCGGTAATCTCGATGGTATCGATGCCGGTGATGGCCACGCCATCGCGGGCCTGTGCTTCTGCATCGCCAATGCGGATGCGGCCGGTGGCCGGAACCAGATAGGCATGGCGGTCGGGATCGATTTCGTAACGCAGGCTCTGGCCTGCCGGCAACGTCGCGCCCAGTACGCGGGCATTGGCGTTGATGCGCAACGCGTCCTCGTCACCGGCGACGCCCGAAGCCAGCACGTCGAAGCGGCCGGTGCGGCTGTCGCGCGGGAAGGGCCGCGTGCCCCAGCTTGGCGCATGGCCGCGCCGGTCGGGCATGATCCAGATCTGGAACAGCGTCGTTTCCTCGTCTTCCAGATTGTATTCGGCATGCTGGATGCCGGTGCCGGCGGACATGACCTGCACGTCTCCCGCCACGGTGCGGCCGGCGTTGCCCAGGTTGTCGCGGTGCGAGATCGCGCCGGTGCGGACATAGGTGACGATTTCCATGTCGCTGTGCGGATGCGGCGGGAAACCGCTCTGCGCCGCGATGGTATCATCGTTCCACACGCGCAGGGCGCCCCACTGCACGCGCTGCGGGTCGTAATAGTCGGCGAACGAGAAATGGTGGTGCGCATCGAGCCAGCCGTGGTTGGCGGCGCCAAGCGAATGGAAGGGGCGAACTTCGATCACGGGATGTCTCCAAAAATCGCGTTGCAGCGAATGACCTTGGTATGGCCCTTGAAAGGCAATCTGAAAATTCCGATAAAATTGATGGGAATGTTCAGGAGTATCGAACGTGGACGTCGGCCAGCCAACCATCGACCAGATCCGCATCTTCCTCGCCGTGGTCGATGAAGGCAGTTTCAACGGCGCCGCGCGCAAGCTGGGCCGGGCCATCTCGGTCATCAGCTATGGCATCGCCAACCTGGAGGCGCAGTTCGGTGTCACCCTGTTCGAGCGCGAGGGATCGCGCCGGCCGACGCTGACCGAAGCGGGCCGCGCGGTGCTGGCGACGGCACGGGCGGTGGCGGACGATATTGACGCGCTGATGGCCTCGGTGCGCGGCTATAACCAGGGGCTGGAGGCGGAACTGACGCTGGCCGTGGACGTGATGTATCCCACCGCGTGGCTGGCGCGGCTTTGCCGGCAGTTCCAGGCCTATTTCCCGACGGTGGACCTGCGCCTGCACGTGGAAGCCCTGGGCGCGATCGCCGGAATGCTGCTGGAGGGGCGGGCGCATGTGGGCGTGACGGGGCCGGTGGTGATCGAGGACCCCGTGCTCGACCGGATGCGGATCGGCGAGGTGGAACTGCTGCCGGTGGCCGCGCCTTCGCACCCGCTGGCGCGCCTGACAGAGATCCCCCCGGGGGCCGGGCGGCAGCATCTGCAACTGGTCCTGACCGACCGTTCCAGCCTGACCGAGGGCCGCGATTTCTCTGTGCTCAGCGCGCGCACGTGGCGGCTGGGCGATCTCGGCGCCAAGCACGCCTTGCTGCTGGAAGGGATCGGCTGGGGCAACATGCCGCTGCATCTGGTGCAAGACGATCTCGACGCCGGGCGACTCGTGCGGCTGCCGATGCAGGAAGCGCCCGGCGTGGCCTATCCGTTTAACGCGCAGTGGCGGCGGGATTGCCCGCCGGGGCCGGCGCGTTCCTGGCTGATCGAGGCGCTGAAAGCGGGGTGTGGTGGCGATCACGCCGGCCCCATCGTCATATAGCGCGCACAAATCCGCCTTTGAAATGAAAGGAAAACTGCACGATCATGCAACACGGGCCGTCTAGCGGCGCATCTCGAGTCCAGGCCCATGAGGGGAAAAGAGATGCGCTGTGTGACTGCCTTGTTCGTGACGACCGCCATGGCCGTCGCCGCTCCCGCCTTTGCCGCCGAAGCCCCGGCCGACGAAGCCGCGCCCGCTCCCGCCGATGCGTCCGCCGGTGCGGAAATCGTCGTGTTCGGTGCCGGCCAGACGCGGCAGGTCCAGGAAATCTCCAACGCCGATCTGACGCTGCTGGCGGCGGGCACCAGCCCGCTGAAGGCCATCGAGAAACTGCCCAGCGTCAACTTCCAGTCGGCCGATCCTTTCGGAAACTACGAATGGTCGACCCGCATCACCATTCGCGGGTTCAACCAGAACCAGCTTGGTTTCACGCTGGATGGCATTCCGCTGGGCGACATGACCTATGGCAACGTCAACGGACTGCACATCAGCCGCGCGATCACGTCCGAAAACATCGGCGTGACCCGCGTGTCGCAGGGGTCGGGCTCGATCGACACGCAATCGACCAACAACCTGGGCGGCACGCTGGAGTTCGAATCGATCGATCCCGCGCGCGTGCTGGGCGTGGACGGCAACGTGACCTACGGTTCCTCGAACACCGTGCGCGTTTTCGGCAGGGTCGGCCTGGGCACCGCCGACGGGCTGCGCGCCTTTGCTTCCGTGCAATACCAGAACCTCGACAAGTGGAAGGGTGATGGGCAGCAGCGCACGCTGATGGCCAACGCCAAGGTGGTGGCGCCGCTGGGCGATGCCACGGTCGATGCCTATCTCAGCTATTCCGACCGGGCCGAGCAGGACTATCAGGATCTCTCGCTCGGCATGATCAAGCGGCTTGGCTACGACTGGGACAATTTCGGCCCTTCGCAATACGCGCTGGCGGTGCGGGTGGCGGATATCGGCGCCAATCGCGGCGACAGCGGCACCACGCCGCTCAACCCGACGGCGGGCACGGTCTATCCGGCGCCGATCCAGACGCTCGACGATGCCTATTATGACGCATCGGGCCTGCGCCGCGACTGGCTGGGCGCGGTGGGCCTCACCGCCCCCGCCGGTGACAAGGTGACCTTCAAGTTCAAGACCTATTACCACCACAACTCGGGGCAGGGCACCTGGGGCACGCCCTATGTCAACAGCCCGACCGGCGTGCCGATGGCGGTGCGCACGACCGAGTACACGATCGACCGCGCCGGCATGTTCGGCAGCGTGAACCTCGATCTCGGCGCGAACCAGGTGGCCATCGGCGCGTGGTACGAAAACAACAATTTCGAGCAGGCGCGGCGCTTCTACGCCTATGAAAGCCGTACCAATCCGGGCCGCAACCACCTGGATTTCATGCGCAACCCGTTCTTCACCCAGTGGGACATCAAGTACAACACCGCCACGGTGCAGTATTATGTCGAGGACCAGATCACGCTGGGCGACGCGCACATCAACCTGGGCTGGAAGGGGTTCCAGGTCAACAACAACGCCAACCCGCTGGTGCTGGGGGACCGGACGATCGGCCGCCTGTCCGCGCGCGACTGGTTCCAGCCGCACGTGGGCGTGAACTACAAGTTCGGGCGGGGGCTGGAAGCGTTCGCCGGCTTCACCTCGGTGACGCGGGCCTTCGTCTCGTCGGCGACGACGGGGCCGTTCTCGTCCACCCAGGCCGGGTTCGACGCGATCAAGGGCAAGCTGAAGCCCGAGCAGTCCGATACCTATGAAGGCGGCCTGCGCTACAACACCGGCGTGGTGAACGCGGTGCTGGCCGGCTACTATGTCGACTTCCGCAACCGCCTGCTGACCATTCCCACCTCGGTCGGCATCGTCGGCGCGGCCAACGCGCTGCAGAACGTGGGCAGCGTGCGCGCGGTGGGCATCGAGGCGGCGCTCGACGTGAAGCTGCCGATGGGCTTCGGCGCGTTCGCCTCCTACAGCTACAACGACACGACGTATCGCGACGACATCACCGACGCGAAGGGCAACTTCTATGCGACCAAGGGCAAGACCGTGGTCGACGCGCCCAAGCATCTGCTGCGCGGCGAAATCTCGTATGACAGCGACGGGTTCTTCGGCCGCATCTCGGCCAATTACATGTCGAAGCGCTATTTCACCTATCTCAACGATCAGGAGGTGCCCGCGCGCACGCTGATCGATGCCTCGCTGGGCTATCGCTTCAACGTGGGCTGGCGCAAGCCGGTGGAACTGCAGGTCAACGCCACCAACCTGTTCGACAAACGCTATGTCGCCACGATCGGTTCGAACGGCTTCGGCTTCAGCGGCGATAACCAGACCCTGCTGGCCGGCGCGCCGCGGCAGGTGTTCGTGACGCTGAAGACCGCCTTCTGACACTTGCCACCATTTCGGAGCCGGGTATCGGCTCCGATCAAAACAAATGCGGAGCGCCTTCCATCCTTCGGGATGGGGGGCGTTTTGTTTCAGACGACGGGCCGCTGCACCGCCGATCGTGCCGCAGGGAACGGGCGATTCGCGGATTGGCATCCGCATTTTTCCCCCGCGGTAAATATCTGGAAACGTTCTGAAATTCCTGGGTTTCGTCACATGTCCGTCGCAGTGCGCGAACATTTCCCGAGAGAATCGGCGGGACCGTAACAAAACTGCATTGGAAGGCGGCTAGACGCGGCCTCGCCCGAGGACACAAGTCCTCACAAGTGAGGGAAACATGAACTTCCAGACCTGTCTGCGTGCCGGCCTGCTGGCCGGAACGGGAGCGCTTGCGCTTGCCGTCAGCCCCGCCTTCGCCGCTGAAGCCGCCGCACCCGCCGCCGATGCCGCTTCGCCCGAAACCGACAGCACCGGCCTGACCGAAATCGTCGTCACCGCCACCAAGCGCGAGACGAACCTCCAGCAGACGCCGATCTCGATCTCGGTGATGGGCGCGGACGATCTCAAGAAGCGCCACGTCCAGAGTCTGATGGACCTTGCCGACGGCTCGGTTCCGTCGCTGCGCATCTCCACCTTCGAAGCGCGCCAGTCGGCGCTGACGATCGGTATTCGCGGCATCGTTCCCGACGACGCCAACCAGCCCGCGCGCGAACAGGGCGTCGGCGTCTACCTCGATGGTGTCTACCTCGGCCGTCAGCATGGCCTGAACGCCAGCCTCTATGACGTCGAGCGCGTCGAAGTGCTCAAGGGGCCGCAGGGCACCCTGTTCGGCCGGAACACCGAAGGCGGCGCGCTGTCGATGGTGCTCAAGGCGCCCACCGGCGAATTCGGTGGCCGCCTGCAGGCTGGCGTGGGCAACTATGGTTCGTACAACGCCCAGTTGCACCTCGATCTGCCCGAATACCACAATATCTCGATCAAGCTCGATGGTGTGCTTCAGCACCAGGATCCGACGATCAAGAACCCGCTGGCGGGCCAGGCCGGCTGGAACCAGTATCACCGCTACGGTGGCCGCATCGCGGCGCGCTGGAAGCCCACAAGCGATCTGACCATCGACCTCGCGTTCGACAAGTCGCGCGACGAGAACACGCCGTTCTACAGCCAGCTCGTGACGATCACGCCGTCCGCGCTTGCCAACATCCCCAAGGATGCCAACGGCACGCCGCTGATCCAGTACGGCTATGGCCGTGCCACCTCGGCCGATATCGGTGTGCCGCAGCAGCCGAGCATCGACATCACCAAGGGCTTCACCGGGCACATCAGCTACAAGGTGTCGCCGGGCCTGGAACTGCGCTCGATCACGTCTTGGCGCACGGTCAGCGACGAACAGTGGGACAACTCGGGCGGCGCGCACCGCACGCCGATCTGGGGGCCGAACGTCAACTTCAGCCGCTATTCGCTGGCCGGGTTGCAGCAGCGCCAGTTCAGCCAGGAACTCCAGGCGGTCGGTTCGGCCGGCAAGTTCGACTACGTGTTCGGCCTGTACTACTTCAACGAACGCGCCAGCGACTGGGCGCGCACGCCGAACACCAACAAGTGGAACGCGGCGCTCAACGGCTACACCATCAACGATCCGTCGACGTACCTCAGCGCTACGCTGGCGCGTGCCAGCACGGCCTATGCCAAGAGCTATGCCGCTTACGGCCAGGTGACTTACAACCCGTTCGATCCGCTGCACATCACGGTCGGCGGCCGCTATACCAAGGACGACAAGAACGGTCTGCTCTACACCGTCAACGGCGCGGCAACGAACTTCACGTTCGACCAGTCGAACAGCCGGTTCGATCCGCTGGTGGTGCTGGCCTACGAGGTCAACCCCGACATCAACGTATACGCCAAGTATGCCACCGGCTACCGCGCTGGCGGCGCCAGCTCGCGCTCGCTGAACTATCGCTCGTTCGGGCCGGAATCGGTGAAGTCCTACGAAGTGGGCCTGAAGACCGAGTTCTTCGACCGCAAGGTGCGCTTCAACGTGGCCGGTTACATCATGGACCGCGACAACACGCAGGTGGACTTCAACTACTTCATCCTGCAGCAGAACGGCACCGTCCGGAACACGCTGGAAACCGTCAACGCGCTTGGCACCACCAAGATTCGCGGCGTTGAAGCGGACCTGACCGTGCGTCCGGTCGACGGGCTGTCGATGGGCCTGTCCTACGCCTATACCTACACCCACGTGCCGCCGGCGCGGAACACGGTGCAGGAAGCGCTGAACGCCTCGCTCAATCCGCCGGTGACCACGCCGGTCTTCGAAACGGTCTATATCCTGTACACGCCGAAGAACGCGCTGTCGGGCTCGATGGATTATGAACTGCCGGTCGGCGGCGCCGGTACCGAACTGCGCTTCCACGTCGATGGCAACTACAGCGATCCTGTCCACTCGTTCGCCGGCGAAAAGCTGATGACCGACAAGAGCTTCATCGTGAACGCCCGCCTGTCGCTGGCGGACATCCCGATGAGCGATGGCGGCCAGAAGCTGACCGTTTCGGCCTGGGCGCGCAACCTGTTCAACGAAGAACACATCTATCGTCGTTCGGGCGCCAACACCTCGCTGGGCGACTACGCGAACTACAACGCGCCGCGCACCTTCGGTATCGATGCGACGGTTCAGTTCTGACGCATGACGAATAAGGCCGGGACGGGCTGCTGGCCTGCCCCGGCTTACTTCTGACCACCCTTTGCGGCGGCGGGCCTGTGCCTTGCCGCCGCTTTTTTGTACGCGTCGGCACTGGCCGGCGGCTTTCGCGTGAAATGGGGGGCAGCCTTCAGGCCGCGCGGCGGTGCGGAGTAACCAGGCGTTCGTAAGAGGCGAACAGCTCTGCGAAGTGATCGTCCATCGTGCGCGGCGGCGGGATGATCGCGTGCGGGCCGGTTTCGCCGCGTTCGCGCCGCGCGGCATAGTCGGCGATGGCATCCGCAGCGGCGGCGGCGCTGGCCGAAGCATAGGTCCAGCCGCCGGAGGCGCGGGCCTGATCCGCCGCGCCGCCTTCGTCGGGCGCGATCAGCGGCAGGCCGCTGGCGCGCGCTTCGGCGGCGACCATGCAGAACGTTTCCGCCTCGCACCCGTGGACCAGCGCGTCGGCGCTGGCCATCACGCGGGCAAGTTCGCCGCGATCGGTGATCGGCTTCAGGATGCGGATATGCGGATTGGCCGAAACGCGGCGGACGATCGCCTTGCGGTCCCGCCCCTGTCCCACCAGCACCAGCGCGACCGGATGGCGCGAGCCGGCGGCCTCGACCGCCTCGACCAGCATCGGCCAACGCTTTTCGGGCGCGAAGCGGCCGACGCCGAGCAGCAACGTGGCGCTTTCGGGCAGCTCGCACATCGCCAGCAGGCGGCGGCGCAGGTCTTCATCGCGCAGGCGCGGTGAAAACACGCCCGGATCGACGCCCATCGGGTTGGTCACCACGTGGCGCAAACCGCCTTCGACCAGCCGCGCGGACAGCCCGGGACTGGCGCTGACCACCATGTCGTATTTCCCGTCAAGCCGGCGCAGGTGCCGCCAGTAACGGTCGAACGCGCGATCGATCGTGGGGCGCTTGGCCACGGGATCGAGCCAGCGATAGGCATAGGCCGACAGCGGATCGGCATGCATGATCAGCGCGCGCGGGGCATTGCCCGGCCAGTCGGCGATCGTGCTGGCGCTGCGCCAGGGGGAAGAGACTTCGACGAAATCGGGCGCCTCGCGATCGAGCGCGGCATAGAGCGCTTCGGTATCGTTGAAATAGCGATAGTTGAAATCGAGCGGGAACAGCTGCGATTTCAGCCACACGATCCGGGCATTGGGGCCGCGCTGTTCGACATGATCGTGGGCGCCAGGGGCGATGACCACCACTTCATGCCCCAGCGCGGCGCCGGCCTTGAGCTTGCGGTCGATATAGGTCCGCACGCCGCCGCCCTTGGGAGCATAGAAGGCGCAGACGTCGACGATCTTCATCTACGCCGCCTTTTCCTTGCGCACCGCGTCCAGCACCGTCAGCGCCAGGAACAGGATGACGTGCGTGGCCAGGATCAGCATCGAGACCATCGCGATCATCACCCCGATCTTGAGGTGTTCGCCCACCAGCAGGGTGGCGACGCCGGCAAAGGCGATGTCCTTGTTGGGAATCAGCGGCAGGCGCGAGATCAGCAGGCGCATCGTGGCGAGCAGCAGCCACGATCCCAGGCTCACGCCCGGCAGGATCAGGTGCCAGGCGAGCGCGGCGAAGCCGGTGTTGGCGATCACGCGCAGGCAGTGGACGACGAAGGTGTAGATGAGTTCGTCGCGCGGCAGGCTGAGCAGCCCGTTGCGGAAAGAACATGATGACCAGCGAGGTCAGCAGGACGATGCCGATCGACATCGCCATGAGGTTGCCGTCCTTGCCGAAGCCCAGCAGCCCGATCAGCGGCCAGGCCAGCGCCAGCATGGCCAGCGTGAGGATGTTGCCCGCCAGTGCCGAGAGGATGGCCACGTCCTTCACCGCGCCGAAGGGCGAACCTTCCATCTTCACATGCTTGCGCGCCCAGTCGTAGAAGTAGACCTCGCCGACGTAACCCAGCAGCAGCTCGTTGCCGATCATCTTCTTGACCAGCGGGATGAAGCCCGCCGCCGGGATGTTCCACAGGCGGCGGAAGATCAGCCAGTCCGCGGCCGGCGCGGCGAAATAGCTGGCCGCAAGCACCAGCCATACCAGCGGCGATCGGGGGATGATCGACCAGATCATCGACCAGTTCAGTTCGCGCAGCTGCAGCAGGACCGCGCCGAGAATCGCCAGCGAAATGGCGGGGCCGAGCAGGGGGCTCCACTTGCGCAGCCCGGCGCCGGCGGCGATCGGATCGGGCAGGCTCATCCCGGGTGCGGAGACATCGGACGCGCTAGTCATCGCGAAAACCTTGAGAGAAACAGCATGGCCGCAACTCGGTGGCGGGCCGGTAGCAGGATCGAGCCGCGCCTAGGGCGGCAAACCTTGCGGCCGGATGAACGGTCAGCGGCGGAGGCGGCAAGCGGGGCGTCACGCGGCCAGTGCCTTTGGCGCGGTGGCGACCGAATCGTAGCGGCTGGCCCGGTGCGTGCGCAGGAAGCAGCGCAGCGTGCTGTCGATGCTGGCAAGCAGGGCCGGTACGCCGCAATCGCCGGGATGGACCGCGAGACGCAGCGTTGGCAGCACGTGCGGCAAGGCCGTGCGGGCCAGCGCCGCGAAGGCGATCGAACTGGCGATGCGGGGGCGGCTGCGGCTGGCCCAGGTGACCACGGGGCCACGGGCGAGGACCGCGCCGGTGGCCGGCTCCCAGACCTTCATGTGATCTTCCGCCAACGCGAAGCCGGCGTCGCGCGCGGCCTCCAGCGCGCCATCGCTGTAAAGCCAGGCCGGTGCGATGAAGCCGGCGACCGGACGGCCGATCGCCTCTTCCACCAGCGCCCGCCCTCGCGTCATGCGCGCCAGGGCCTCGGCGCGGGAAAGGCTCAGGAACTCGCCTTCACCAGCGGTCATGCGCTTCGCCTTGAAGCCGGCCACGCTACCCTGGGGTGGCGTTTCGTCGATGTGCGACCAGCCGTGCAGGAACATTTCCACGCCCGCATCGGCCCAGTCCCGCAAGCGGCGCTGGAATGCCTGCGCTTCGGCCAGCGGCGCGCCGTGCCAGTGATCGGGAATGACCAGCATGGCAAATCGCGGTCCGCCCAGATGCGCGGCAAGCCGTTCGGCCAGTGCATCGACCTGCCGCTCGAAACGCGGCGAGACATCGTGGATCGACACGAGCAGACGGCGGGAGGAAGAGGAGCTTGCGGTCATCAACGGCGGTTTGGCGCTTGGTGTGATCTGGCGTCAGAAAAAGGCCTGCGGAGCGCAAGCCCATGCCCGATAGACGTCGCCGATCGTGTATTCCAGCAAGCGAAACATCCTTCCGGCTCGTGGCACCGCGAGTGTGCCATTATTGTGACGCCGGTGCCGGCGCCTGGCTCCAAGGACAGGCGGCTGGCCCGAAAGCCGGCCGTCTGTCCCGGGATTGCTGCGCACTTCGGCCCCTATCCGCTGAAGTTGGAATTCAAGGCCGATACCGCATCTAGCCGTTCGCTTCTTCCCGCGATGTGTCAGGGCAATTACAGATCGTTAATTCTCCGCCGCGCGGATCGGATCCGGCACGCCAGATGCCAAGCCCGCGCTTGGGCCTGAAAAGAAATCATTCCACCGCCTGGGCATTGTCTACTTTATGAGTTGAGTTATCTTGAGGGCGTCGGGACGTATTCCGAGTCGACCGGCCGGCAATCCTTCAGGAGATGCAATCATGGCCACCCATACGCTGCTTTCGGGGCTGCCTTCCGGCACCAACACCGATCGCGAACCCCTTGTGCTCACTGTTCCCGGGCTGAACAACAGCGGCCCCGGCCACTGGCAGACCATCTGGGAACAGGAATTCGACAATTGCCACCGGGTCGACCTTGGCCTGTGGGACGATCCACTTCGCAACACCTGGGTCAACAAGCTGAACCTGGCGATCCAGCGGGCCGACCGCCCCGTGGTGCTCGTCGCGCACAGCCTGGGCTGCCTTGCCGTGGCATGGTGGGCCGAATACGAACAGCCCGGCCGTGACGGACCGGTGGTGGGCGCGCTGCTGGTGGCTCCGCCCGACGTGGAGGAGCGCGCGCTCGATCGCCGGCTGACGCGGTTCGCACCGTTCCCGCCCGCCGAACTCCCGTTCCCTTCGATCCTCGTCGCCAGCCGGAACGATCCCTACTTGCGCTTTGGCGCGGCGCGGCGCCTGGCCACGACATGGGGCAGCCGCTTCGCCGATGCCGGCCCCGCCGGGCATATCAACGCGGAATCGGGGTTGGGCGAATGGGCATTCGGCCAGTTGCTGCTATCGCAATTGCTGCCGGACGGGCTGCGCTCGGCGGAATCGGGCAAGCGACCCCTGCCAAGGTTCGGTTCGATCGGCGAAGGCCGCGCGCAGCATCTGGCGGAACGCTGATCCACGGGCCATTGCCTGCACCACGCCCCGCGCGTTAATCCCCCGCAATGGACGTTGCCGGGACAGTGCGCGCGGGCCGCGCGGGCGAGCGCAGGATCGATGGCGAACGCCGTGCCGAAATCGGCCGCGAGCGCAAGGCACGCACCCGGGCGCGGATTCTGGCGGCGACGTTCGATCTGTTCGGGCGGCAGAACGGCCTGTTCACCCGCGTCGAGGAAATCTGCGACGCCGCCCGGATCACCCGCCCCACGTTCTACAATCACTTCACCGGGATGGAGGACTTGCGCGAGGCGCTGTCCTGGGAAGTGACGCACGATTTCCTGGCGGCGGTGGTGCAGGCGATCGGCACGCTGCCGGATGCCGCGCAGCGCACCGCCACCGCGATCCGGTACTATCTGCGGCGCGGGCAGCAGGATACGCGCTGGGCCTGGTCGATCGTCAACATCAGCGCGTGCGGGATCATCTTCGGCGCGGAGACGCACCAGCAGGCGCAGCGCACGGTGGAACAGGGCATGGCATCCGGCGCCTTCCGCATCACCGACGCGCGCATCGGGCGTGACATCGTGCTCGGCGCGACGCTCTCGGCGCTGGTGACTTTGCTGCGCGAGGAGACGGGCGCGGATTACCCGGCGCAGATCGCCGAATCCGTGCTCGTTGGGCTGGGCATGGCGCCGGCCCAGGCGGCGGTGCTGGCGCGCACCCCGCTCGCCGATCTCTGATCCTCGGTTTTCGACGCACCGGACCGCATTTCGCAGCGTGACACGCGCGGTGTTTCCAGCGCTTGACTACCGTCCACTCCCGCGTTCAAATTTTACATATAGTAAGATATGAAAAAGGGGGCGCACAGCCCCCGGACGGGAGTTGTGGGATGCTTCGCTTGTATGGAGGCATGATCGTGCTGGCGCTGGCTGGCCCGGTGGCCGCACAGCAGCGGCTGGGAGAGGCGCAGGCGCCGCGCGCGCCCGAGCAGGTCTATGCGAAAGTGTGCGGGTACTGCCACGGCCGCAACGTCGGCCCGATCCTGCTGGGCCGTCACCTGCCCGCCGAAACCGTGAAATACGTGGCGCGGCATGGCCAGAACGGGATGCCCGCGTTCCGCCCGACCGAAGTGACGCCGGCGGAGCTTGACGCGCTGGCGGCATGGATCGCGGCGGCGCCCGCGCGCAAGGAGGAGCACGGACAATGAGCGGCTTTTCGATCGATCGTCGCAGCCTGCTCGGCACCGGGCTGGGGGCTTCGCTGGCGGCGGGGCTGGGTACGGGGGCGAGCGCGGCCAACCCCGCGCCGCTGGCGCCGGGGCGCACCAAGGCGGACTTCGCCGGCGCGATGAAGGCGTTCCGGGGCCTGGTCGGCGCGGAATGGGTGTTCGGCGACGAGGAGGCGGTGGCGCCCTGGTCGAAGACCTACATTCCCGATCCCGCGCACCAGTACAAGCCGGTGGGCGCGGTCTGCCCGCAGTCGGTGGAGGAGGTGCAGGAGATCGTCCGCATCGCCAATACTTTCAAGCAGCCGCTGTGGACCGTCTCGACCGGCAAGAACATGGGCTATGGCATGACCGCGCCGGCCACGCCGGGGCAGGTGGTGCTCGATCTCAAGCGGATGAACCGCATCCTGGAAGTGGACGCCGATCTGGGCACCTGCCTGCTCGAACCGGGCGTCACCTACCAGCAGCTCAAGGATTACCTGGAGGAGCACAAAATCCCGCTGTGGATCGACGTGCCTACCGTTGGCCCGATCGCCTCGCCGGTGGGCAACACGCTTGATCGCGGAGTGGGCTACACACCCTATGGCGAACACTTCATGTTCCAGTGCGGCATGGAAGTGTGCCTGCCCGACGGACGGCTGATGCGCACCGGCATGGGCAGCATCAAGGGCAGCACGGCGTGGCAGGCGTTCAAGTGGGGCTACGGGCCTTATCTCGATGGCCTGTTCACCCAGTCGAACTTCGGCATCGTTACCAAGATGGGCCTGTGGCTGATGCCCAAGCCCCCGGTCTACAAGCCCTTCATGGTGCGCCATGCCAATATGGAGGACGTGCCGAAGATCATTGAGGCGATGCGACCGCTGCGCGTGTCCAACCTTGTCGCCAACTGCAATCTGATGATGAGCGCATCGTACCAGCTCGCCATGTTCAAGCGGCGCAACGAGATCGTGCCCGATGGCGCGCCGCTGGACGAGGCCTCGCTGAAGAAGGCGGCCAGCGCCAACGGCCTTGGCATGTGGAACACCTATTTCGCGCTCTATGGCACCGAACAGACGGTGGCGGGGGTGGAGCCGATTATCCGGGCGACGCTGACCGCCAGCGGCGGCGAAGTGCTGACGGCGGCGGAGATGGAAGGGAACCCGTGGTTCCACCACCACCAGACGCTGATGCAGGGCGGCCTCAACCTGGACGAAGTGGGCCTGCTGCGCTGGCGCGGGGCGGGCGGTGGCCTTGCCTGGTTCGCCCCCGTGGCGGCGGCGCGCGGCGTGGAAGCGGAGCGGCAGACCGTGCTGGCGAAGAAAATCGTCGAAAAGCACGGCTTCGATTACACCGCCGCCTATGCGATCGGCTGGCGCGATCTGCACCACATCATCGCGTTGCTGTTCGACAAGGCCGATCCGGCGCAGGAGCAGAAGGCCGATGCCTGCTATCGCGAACTGGTCACGCGCTTCGGCGCGCAGGGCTGGGCCAGCTACCGCACCGGGGTCAATTCGATGGACCTCGTGGCGCAGCAATACGGCGAGGTGAACCGCGACTTCAACCGCACGCTCAAGCGCGCGATCGATCCCAACGGCATCCTCTCACCGGGCAAATCGGGGATTCATCCCTGATTATCGGCGGGTGCGGCATCGGCGGGCAGGGCGACCCGGGCGGCCCGGTCGATCGTCAGCGTGAAGGGGCGGGCCGGATCGTGCGAGGCATAGCGGAAGCCTTCGGTCCCGGGGGCTTCCCACAGCGCCGCATCCATCGGCCGGCCATCGAGCGATGACCACTCTCCGTCCTCCGGGAAGCGGGTGAACCAGTCCGCCCGAGCGGTGCGCCAGGCGGCGAGGCTGGCGACCCAGTCTTCCAGCGCGCGGTCGCGGCCGGCCCAGTCAACCCAGCCGATCGCGTTGTCCTGCGCATAGGCGTTGTTGTTGCCCTGCTGCGTGCGGCCGAACTCGTCGCCGGCGGTCAGCATGATCGTGCCGGTCGAGCCGAACAGCGTGCCCAGCAGCGCGCGCAGGTCCCCCGCGCGGCGCGCGAGCACGGCGGGATCGTCGGTCTGGCCCTCCACGCCGTTGTTCCACGAGAAGTTCTCGCCATGGCCGTCGCGGTTGTCCTCGCCATTGGCCCAGTTGTGGCGGTGTTCGTAGGATACGCTGTCGGCCAGCGTGAACCCGTCGTGCGCGGCGAGGAAGTTCACGCTGCGGCAGCTTTCCTGGCCGAACACGTCGGACGATCCGGCCACGCGCGTCGCCAGCACGCCCACGCCAGCATCGCCACGCCAGAAGCGCCGCACATCGTCGCGGTAGCGGTCGTTCCATTCCAGCCAGGTGTCGGGAAACCGGCCAAGCTGGTATCCGCCGGGGCCGATATCCCACGGCTCGGCGATCATCACCCGGTCGGCCAGCAGCGGATCGGCGGCGATCTCGGCGAAGATCGGGGCATCGGCGGCAAAGCCGGGGCTGCGCGCCAGAATCGGGGCAAGATCGAAGCGGAAACCGTCCACGCCGGCATGGCGCACGAAATGGCGCAGCGTGTCGAGCGTCAGCCGCCGCACCGCGGGATTGCCGAAATCGAGCGTGTTGCCGCAGCCGGTATCGTTGATCAGGCTGCCGTCGGGCGCGTGGGCATAGGCGGCGTTGTCCAGCCCGCGCAGCGACAGGATGGGGCCGAACACGTCGCTTTCGCCGGTGTGGTTGAACACCAGATCGAGCAGCACGCCGATTCCTGCCGCATGAAGCGCGGCCACGGTATCGCGCAGTTCGGCCACGCCGCCGGGGCACAGGCCGGGATCGAGCGCCATCGGTGCCACCGGGTTGTAGCCCCAGGCGTTGCACAGCCCCAGCGGCGGCAGGTGGCGTTCGTCGATCCACGCCACGATCGGCATCAGCTCCACCGCCCCGACGTGCAGCTTCTGCAGGTGGGCGAGTACCGCGGGATGCGCCAGCGCCGCCACCGTCCCGCGCAGCGCCTCCGGCACATCGGGGTGCAGCATGGTGAAGGCGCGCACATTCACTTCGTAGATCAGCCCGCCGCGGGTGAAACGCGGGGCTTCATGGGGGCAGGCCGGGAGCGCGCCGGGAACGATCGCCTTGGGCACGAGCGGTGCCGTGTCCACCCCGAATTGCGACAGGCGCGGATCGTAGGCGAAGCGGTGGTCCAGCTCCACGGCTTGGGGATCGACCAGCAGCTTGGCCGGATCGAACCACAGCCCGCGTTCGGGCGCCCACGGGCCTGCGGCGCGATAGCCATAGCGCGCGCCGGCAAGATCGCCGGGCAGTTCCGCGATCCACGTCTCGCCGAAGCGCGCCATGGGTTCGCGCCGTTCGCCGCCCTCGTCGAACAGGCACAGCCACACCGCCTCGGCCAGTGGTGCGCGCACCGCGAAGCGCGTGGCGCCCGATCCGATGCTGACGCCGGCCGCGCCGCTCACGTCACCCCCCTCACGTCACCACGTCGGGCGCCGTCCGGCCGGTGTGGCGCACGATGCCGGCCACGGCGTCAGCCGCCGCGATCAGGTCGGCCAGCATGGCGGGCGTTTCGCGGTCTAGATCACCGCCGGCGGGCTCGTAGCGTTCCAGATAGACGCGCAGCGTCGCGCCTTCGGTGCCGGTGCCGGACAGGCGGAACACGATGCGCGAACCGCCTTCGAACAGCACGCGCAACCCCTGGTTGGCGCTGGTCGAGCCATCGACCGGATCGAGGTACGAGAAGCTGTCGGCCTGCGCGACGGTGAGCGGGCCGAAATGGTGGCCCGGCAGCGTCGCCAGCTTGCCCTGCAATTCCGCGATCAGCGCGTCGGCGATATCGGTCGGCAAGGCTTCGTAATCGTGCCGCGCGTAATAGTTGCGGCCATAGTGCGCCCAGTGTTCGCGCGCCAGCTGGTCCACGCTGATGCCGCGCACGGCCAGGATGTTGAGCCAGAGCAGCACCGCCCACAGCCCGTCCTTTTCGCGCACATGGTCCGATCCGGTGCCGGCGCTTTCCTCGCCACAGATCGTCGCCATGCCGGCATCGAGCAGGTTGCCGAAGAACTTCCAGCCGGTGGGCGTCTCGAAGCAGGGCACGCCCAGCGCTTCCGCCACGCGGTCTGCCGCCGCGCTGGTGGGCATGGAGCGGGCGATGCCTTTCAGCCCCGCGCTGTAGCCCGGCGCCAGATGTGCGTTGGCCGCCAGCATCGCCAGCGAATCCGACGGCGTGACGAAGCGTCCGCGCCCCACGATCAGGTTGCGATCGCCATCGCCGTCCGACGCCGCGCCGAAATCGGGCGCATCGGGGGCGAACATCTGATCGAACAGCGCCTTGGCGTGGACCATGTTCGGATCGGGATGATGCCCGCCGAAATCGGGTAGCGGCGTGCCGTTGCGCACGGTGCCGGCCGGAAAGCCCAGCCGGTTTTCGAGGATTTCGATCGCATAGGGGCCGGTCACCGCGCTCATCGCGTCGAACGCCATGGTAAAGCCGCTGGCCACGGCCTGCCGGATCGCGCCGAAATCGAACAGCGTTTCCATGAGATCGGCATAATCGGCCACGGGATCGATGATCGACACGATCGTATCGGCCACCGCGCTGGAACCGCAGGTGTCGAGATCAACGTCTTCGGCATCCACCGTCAGCCAGCGGTCGATCACTTGCGTGCGGGCATAGACCGCCTCGGTCACGCTTTCGGGCGCGGGGCCGCCGTTGGCGGTGTTGTACTTGATCCCGAAATCCTCGTCCGGGCCGCCGGGGTTGTGGCTGGCCGACAGGATCAGGCCGCCCGATGCCTCGTACTTGCGGATGACGTGGCTGGCGGCGGGGGTCGAAAGGATCCCGCCCTTGCCCACCAGCACGCGGCCATAGCCGTTGGCGGCGGCGATGCGGATCGCCTGCTGGATCACGGTGCGGTTGTGGTAGCGCCCGTCCCCGCCGATCACCAGCGTGGCGCCGGGCGCGGGCTGCACCACGTCGAACACCGCCTGGATGAAGTTTTCCGCATAGTTGGGCTGGGCGAAGACCTTCACTTTCTTGCGCAGGCCGGACGTTCCCGGCTTCTGTCCGGCATAGGGCGAACTCGGAACGGTAACGGTCATCGGTCCTCCGCGATCAGTTCGGAATAGAGGTCGGCATAGGCCTTGCCGCTGCGGCTCCATGAGAAATCCGCTTTCATGCCATTGCGTTGCAGGCTCTGCCACAGGTCTGGCTGGCGGTGCAGCGCGGCGGCGCGGCTGATCGCCTCGGTCAGCGCCTGCCAGTGGACGCCGGTGAACTGGATGCCCGTGGCGACGCCGGCATTGGTGGCGGCAAGGTTGGCGTCGATCACCGTATCGGCCAGCCCGCCGGTGCGCGCCACCACCGGCACGCAGCCATAGGCGAGGCCATAGAGCTGGGTCAGGCCGCACGGCTCGAAGCGGCTGGGCACGAGAATCGCGTCGCCCCCCGCCTGCATCCGGTGCGACAACGCCTCGTCATAGCCGATGCGCACGGCGACGCGGCCGGGATGGCGCGCGGCGGCCTGGTGGAAGCCCGTTTCCAGCGCCGCATCGCCCGACCCCAGCAGGGCGAGGCGCCCGCCGATGCCGACGAGATGGTCGATCGCTTGGAGCAGGACGTCCATGCCCTTCTGCCAGGTGAGCCGGCTGATCACCACGAACAGCGGACCATCGCCGGGTTCCAGCGCGAACTCCTGCTCCAGCGCCCGTTTGTTGGCGGCGCGCTTTGCCAGCGTGCGAGCGCTGAAATTCGCCTTGAGCGCGGGATCTGCCTGCGGGTTCCATTGGTCCGTATCGATGCCGTTGACGATGCCGCGCACCCGATCGCCCCGGCTGACGATCAGCCCTTCCAGACCCATGCCGAATTCGGGCAGGCGGATTTCGCGCGCGTATGTGGGGCTGACGGTGGTGACCGCGCTGGCCGCTTCCATCCCGGCCTTTAGGAAGCCGACGCCGCCGTGATACTCCACGCCGTCCACCGCCCAGGCCTGGTGCGGCAGGCCGAGCAGCGGGAACAGATCGCCGGCGAAATAGCCCTGGAACGCCATGTTGTGAATGGTCATCACCGAAGGCAGGGCCTTGCCGCCGAACGGCGCGAACCGCAGGTAGGCAAGCGCCATGCCGGCCTGCCAGTCATGCGCGTGAACCAGGTCGAAGCCGTGCCTCTTCACCGCGCCGCCGGCGATGTCGGCCGCCGCGCGCCCGAACGCGGCATAGCGCCGCCAGTTGTCGCCCCAGTCGTAGCCGAAGGGATCGACATAGGGGCCGCCTTCGCGCTGGAAGAGGCGCGGCGCGTCCAGCACCAGCAGCGGATGATCGCCCAGCTTGCCGGCCAGCAGCCGCGCCGGCTCCCCCAGCAGGGAATCCCAGGTGTGGATGGCCTTTGCCTTGCCAAGCGCCTTCAACACCGCCGGATAGCCCGGCAGCAGCGTGGTCATCTCCACGCCATGCGGGGCCAATGCATCGGGTAGCGCGCCGGCCACATCGGCCAGACCGCCGGTCTTCACCAGCGGCACGGCTTCGGAGGTGACGGACAGGACGCGAATCGTCATGCGAGGCGCTCTATCATGTCCTTGGTGATCAGGCAGACGCCGTTGTCGGTGCGGCGGAAGCGGCGTGCGTCGAGTTCGGGATCCTCGCCGACGACCAGTCCTTCGGGAATGCGCACGCCCGAATCGAGGATCACGCGGCTGAGCCGCGCACCGCGCCCGATGTTGCAATAGGGCAGGATCACCGCTTCCTCGCACGACGAGAAGCTCCCCATCTTCACGCCCGTGAACAGCAGGCTGCGCCGCGCCAGCGCGCCCGAAACGATGCAGTCCTGCGAGATCAGCGAGGAGATCGCCATGCCGCGCCGCCCTTCCTCGTCGTGCACGAACTTGGCGGGCGCGGCGATGATCTGGTCGGTCCAGATCGGCCAGTCGCGATCGTACATGTTCAGCTTGGGCACGGTGTCGGTCAGGTCGAGATTGGCTTCGAAATAGGCGTCCAGCGTGCCCACGTCGCGCCAGTATTCCTCGATCTCCTCCGCCGCGCGGATGCAGCTGGCGGTGAAGCGGTGAGCCACGGCCTTCCCGTGCTTCACGATGTAGGGGATGATGTCGTTGCCGAAATCGCGCTGCGAATCCGGGGTTTCGGCATCGCGGCGCAACTGGTCGAACAGGAACTTCGTCTCGAACACGTAGATGCCCATGGAGGCGAGCGAGAAACCGGGGTTGCCGGGAATGCCGGGCGGGTCCTTCGGCTTTTCGACGAAGGCGGTGATCGCGTCGTTTTCGTCCACCGCCATCACGCCGAAACCGGTGGCGTCCTTGCGCGGCACGACAAGGCAGCCGATCGTGACGTCCGCGCCCGAGTTGACGTGCTGGCGCAGCATCATCTCGTAGTCCATCTTGTAGATGTGGTCGCCGGCCAGGATGACCATGTATTTCGGCGCGTGCGCCTGGATGATGTCGATGTTCTGGTAAACCGCGTCGGCGGTGCCTTCGTACCACAGCATTTCCGAGATGCGCTGCGAAGCGGGCAGGATGTCGAAGCTTTCGTTGCGTTCGGGGCGCATGAAGTTCCACGCGCGCTGCATGTGGCGGATCAGCGAATGCGCCTTGTACTGCGTGGCCACGCCGATGCGGCGGATGCCTGAATTGATCGCGTTGGACAGGGCGAAATCGATGATGCGGCTCATCCCGCCGAAATAGACCGCCGGCTTGGCGCGGTTATCGGTCAGTTCGCGAAGGCGGCTGCCGCGCCCCCCGGCCAGCACATAGGCCATCGCATCGCGCGCCAGCGGCTGCCCGTATGTTTCCCGTGCCATGTCCTCTGCCCCTTTCTGTTCAGCCTTCGTATTCGAAATAGAGTGTCGCCAGCGGCGGCAGCACCACCAGCGCCGCGCCGTCGTGCGCGGTGATGTGGCCCATGTTGCCCCGGCCGCTGCCGCCATAGACGGCGGCGTCGCTGTTCAGCACCTCGCGCCAGGCGCCATCGTGCGGCAGCGGCAGGCGGTAGTGATCGTGGACGGCGGGCGTCATGTTGCAGACCACGGCCACCGGCTTCTGCCCCGGCGCCTTGCGCAGCCAGGCGAAGACCGAGGCGAGCGCATCGTCCACGACCAGCCAGGAAAAGCCTTCCGCTTCGCAATCGCGCGCGTGCAGGGCCGGGGTGGACGTGTAGGCACGGTTGATGTCGCGCACCCAGCGGCGGACGCCCTCGTGCGCGGGCGCTTCCAGCAGCTCCCAGTCGAGCGAACGCGCCTCGCTCCATTCGCGGCGCTGGGCGAATTCCTGCCCCATGAACAGCAGCTTCTTGCCGGGATAGCCCCACATCATTCCGTAGTAGGCGCGCAGCGAGGCGAACTTCTGCCAGTCGTCCCCGCTCATCTTGGTCAGCAGCGATCCCTTGCCGTGGACCACCTCGTCATGGCTCAGCGGCAGCACGAAATTCTCGCTGAAGGCATAGACCAGGCCGAAGGTGATCTCGTCGTGATGGTAGCGGCGGTGGACCGGCTCGCGCGCCATGTACTGCAGTGTATCGTGCATGAAGCCCATGTTCCACTTGAACCCGAAGCCCAGGCTGGTGGCGCCGAGGCCGCCATCGCCCACCGGCAGCGTCACCCCCGGCCAGGCGGTCGATTCCTCGGCCACGGTCACGAAGCCGGGATGGCTGCCATAGACCGCCTTGTTCATCTTCTGGAGGAAGGCCACCGCTTCCCAGTTCTCGCGCCCGCCCTGCTCGTTGGGAATCCATTCCCCGGCCTCGCGCGAATAATCGCGGTAGAGCATCGAGGCGACCGCATCCACGCGCAGCCCGTCGACATGGTACTGTTCCGCCCAGAACAGCGCGTTGTTGACCAGGAAGCTGGACACTTCGCGCCGCCCGAAGTTGTAGATCGCGGTGTTCCAGTCGGGATGGAAACCCAGCCGCGGGTCTTCGTGCTCGTACAGCGCGGTGCCGTCGAACCGGGCAAGGCCGTGCTCGTCGGTGGGGAAGTGCGCCGGCACCCAGTCGATCAGCACGGACACGCCCGCGCGGTGCGCGCCATCGACGAAGCGGGCGAAGCCGTCCGGCCCGCCGAAGCGCGCGGATGGCGCGTAGAGGCCGGTCGTCTGGTAGCCCCAGCTCGGGTCATAGGGATGTTCGCTGACCGGCAGGAACTCGATGTGGGTAAAGCCCATGTCGACGACATAGGGGATCAGCAGGTCGGCCAGTTCATCCCAGGTGTGGAACGCGTCCTCGCCGGGCTTGCGCCACGATCCGGGATGAACCTCGTAGATCGACATCGGTTCGCGCCGGGCATCGACCGAGGCCCAGTGCGCGCGGTGCGCGGCATCGCCCCAATCAGGCTTGGCCGGACGCGCGGTAAGCGAGGCCGTTTTCGGCCGCATTTCCGACGCGAAGGCGAAGGGGTCGGCCTTCAGCGGCTGGACCTTTCCGGTCGGGCCGACGATGCGGTACTTGTAGGCCTGGCCCGGCCCCACATCGGGCACGAAGATCTCCCACACGCCGATGTCCGCGCGCTTGCGCATGGGGTGGCGGCGGTGATCCCAGTCGTTGAAATCGCCGACTACGGCAACATGCCGGGCATTGGGCGCCCAGACCGCGAAATGCACGCCGGGCACGCCTTCGTGCTCGATGCAGTGCGCGCCCATCTTGTCGAACAGGCGGAAATGGGTGCCTTCGTTGATCAGGAAATCGTCCAGCGGCCCCAGCACCGGGCCGAACGAGAACGCATCGGTCACCCACCATTCGTGCGTGCCGGCCTTGCAGCGGTACTTGACCGGCTGCGCCTTGCCCGTCACCGCGCCTTCGAACAGACCGCGCCCGTCCACGCGTTCCAGCGTGCCGAGCTTGCGGCCTTTCAGCGAACAGGCGGTCACCTCTTCCGCACCGGGCAGGAAGGCGCGGGCGAACGCGCCTTCCGGACCCTGATGCACTCCCAGAAGCGAAAACGGATCGGCGTGCGTCCCGCTGAGCAGGGCTTCGATGGCGCGCGCCGATGGCTTCATGATGCTCCTCAGACTCCCCAGATCTCGCGGGCATATTCGGCGATCGTCCGGTCGGACGAGAACCAGCCTACGTTGGCAATGTTGCGGATTGCCGCCGCCCGCCAGCCGGCCGGGTCTTCCCAGCGTCGATCCACCGCGCGCTGCGCAGCGGCGTAGCTGTCGAAATCGGCCGCGACCATGAACCAGTCGCTGTCGTAGAGGCCGCCCATCAGGCCGGCGTAGCGCTCCGGATCGTCGGGGGAGAACACGCCGGTGGCGATGGCAGACACCGCCTGCTGCAATTCGCGCGAACCCTCGATCACCTCGCGCGGGTTGTAGCCCTGCGCGCGCTTGGCCAGCACTTCCTCCGCCGTCAGGCCGAAGATGACGATGTTGTCGTCGCCGACGCGATCCTTGATCTCGATGTTCGCACCATCGAGTGTGCCGATGGTCAGCGCGCCGTTCAGCGCGAACTTCATGTTGCCGGTGCCCGATGCTTCCATGCCGGCGGTGGAGATCTGTTCGGAAAGGTCCGCCGCCGGAATCAGCCGTTCCGCCAGCGAAACGTTGTAGTTGGGCACGAACACCACCTTGAGCAGCCCGCCCACGGCCGGATCGGAATTGACGCGCCGGGCGATGTCGTTGGCCAGTTTGATGATCAGCTTCGCATTGTGATAGCTCGACGCCGCCTTGCCGCCGAAGATCTTTACGCGCGGAACCCAGTCGCGTTCCGGGTGGCTGCGGATTTCGTCGTAGAGCGCCACCGTCTCGATCAGGTTCAGCAACTGGCGCTTGTATTCGTGGATGCGCTTGATGTGGACGTCGAACAGTGCATCGGGATCGAGCCGGACGCCGGTGATCGCCTTGATGTGCGTGGCCAGCGCCACCTTGTTCGACCGTTTCACTTCCGCGATGCGCTCGCCCAGCAGCTTGTCGTCCGCCAGCGCGTTCAGTTCGACCAGCTTTTCCGCGTCATCGAGGAAGCCGTCGCCGATGGCGTCCTTCAGCACGGAGACCAGGCCGGGGTTGCATTGCTGCAGCCAGCGGCGCGGGGTGACGCCGTTGGTCTTGTTGTTGATGCGATCGGGATAGAGCTTGTGCAGGTCGGAAAAGACCGTGCTCTTCATCAGTTCGGTGTGCAGCGCGGCCACGCCGTTGACGCTGTGCGCGCCGCTGAAGGCAAGGTTCGCCATGCGCACGCGCCGTTCGCCGCCTTCGTCGATCAGGCTGATCGCCGAAATCGCGCCATCGTCCAGCCCGGCCTTGCGCGCTTCGCGCAGCACGCGCGAATTGATGGCGTAGATGATCTGCATGTGGCGCGGCAGCAACCGTTCGAACAGCGGCAGCGGCCAGGATTCGAGCGCTTCGGGCAGCAGCGTGTGGTTGGTGTAGCCGACCGTACGCTTGGTGACGTCCCACGCCTCGTTGAATTCAAGCCCGTGTTCGTCGAGTAGCAGGCGCATGATTTCCGCGACCGCAACGGCGGGGTGCGTATCGTTGAGCTGGATCGCCGCCTTGTCGGGCAGGGTGCGCACGTCGCCGTTGTATTGCGCGTGGCGGCGCACGATGTCCTGGATCGAGGCGGAGGTGAAGAAGAACTCCTGCCGCAGCCGCAGTTCCTGCCCGGCGGCGGTGGAATCGGCGGGGTACAGCACGCGCACCAGCGCATCGGCGCGGGCTTCTTCCACCAGCGCACCGACGTGGTCGCCGGCGTTGAACCGGTCCAGCCGGATCGGATCGAGCGCGGCGGCGGTCCACAGGCGCAGGGTGTTCACGCGCTTGCCCTTGTACCCCACCACCGGCGTGTCGATGGCATAGGCTTCGATCTGTTCGGCCGGTTTCCACACCACGCCCTCGCCATCGTCGACGACCTCGCCGCCGAAGCCGATGCGGTACGAGCTTTCGCGCCGGTCGAACTCCCAGGGGTTGCCGTGGCTCAGCCAGGTTTCCGGCAGCTCGACCTGCCAGCCATCGTCGATGCGCTGGCGGAACATGCCGTTCTTGTAGCGGATGCCGTAGCCGTAGGCCGGGATGTCGAGGCTGGCGAGGCTTTCCATGAAGCACGCGGCCAGCCGGCCAAGGCCACCGTTGCCCAGCGCCGCGTCCGGCTCCAGATCTTCCAGCGCGGCCAGGTCCAGACCGTGTTCGCGCAGCGCCTTTTCCATGTCGCGCGTCATGCCCATGTTGGACAGCGCGTCACGCAGCAAGCGGCCGATCAGGAATTCGAGGCTGAGATAATAGACCCGCTTGCCGCTTTCGGCATAGGTCTTGCGGGTCGATTCCATCCAGCGGTCGATCACGTGGTCGCGCAGCGTGAGCACGGTGGCGGTGAACCAGTCGTGCGGCTTGGCGGCGCGTTCGTCCTTGCCGACGCGATGGCGCAGCACATCGATGATATGGGCGTCGATCTCGGCAGCCGTGGAAGTGATCTCGAGGCTCATGGAACAAGCTCCACCCTGAAGGCCCGGCCGACCGGCATGACGCAAACGTCCGTCCGACCGGGCATGTTATCCTGGCCTTTCTCTGACACCGGCCCCCCGACCGACTTGCGCCGGAGCACGCCCGTTCCGGATTGCCTCCGGTTTTCGCCGTGCCGCCCGGGGTGCCTCCCCCGCAGGAGGCTCTCCCGAATCGATGGGTATGACAGAGGAGCGCGGTTCGACAAGGCGCGATAATGCTGCGGTGCAAAAAATTGAGCCATTGTGGCGCGTGCAAGACCGGGTCCGGCCGTGGCGCAGCGCTTCGCTTTCATGCCCCCACTCCCGTTCGGGCCGGCGGCGATGCCGGCGCGGATCTTGTCGTCATGATCCCCCTACGCGGCCGCATGGGCGATGTCTGCCCATGCGGCGCGGGAAATACGTCTGCGCGCGTTCAGCGGATGTCGACGCGCAGCCCCGCCCAGACCGTGCGCGGCGTGCCAAGATCGATCGAACCGGCGGCTTTGCGGGTCACGATCTCGGCATCGGTCAGGTTCTCCCCGCGCAGGATCAGGCTGAACGGCCCCGCCAGTGGCACGCGGACGAAGGCGTCCAGTGTCGTCGCGGCTTTCAGCGTGTCGGTCTGGAGATCGTCCTCGTATTGCGCGCCGACATGGCGCAGCGTCATCGCCAGCGTCCAGCGCGGGGCGGGCTGCCATGACAGCGTGCCGCTGGCGGCGATCTTCGGCGTCTGCGCGGGGCGCAGCCCATTGAGCGCGAATGCCGCGCCGCTAGCTTCGACCTTGGCGTCGGTGAGTGCCAGCGATCCGTCGAACGCGAACTGCCCCAGCTTGACCGACGTGCCCAGCTCCAGCCCGCGCGCGCGGATGGCATCGACGTTCTGGCGCTGGCGGGTGTTGGTGGCGACCGTGACGTTGGCGATGGCGTGCTCCACCCGGTCCTGGAAGGCGGTAAACGTGAAGGTCACGGCCGGAATCGGGTTGAAATCGAAGCCGGCCTGATAGCCGACCAGCCGTTCGTTGCGCAGGCCGGGGTTGGCCTGTGTCACGATGGGAAACACGGTGAAGGTGCGATAGAGTTCGTTCAGCGTCGGCTGGCGCAGCCCGGTGTAGGCAGCGGCGCGCAGGGCAAGGCCATGGCCCGCATGGATCACCGCGCCGCCCCGGAAACTGCCGGTCCATCCCGCGCGGTCGGCATACGTCGCAGTGCCGGTGACCACGCCCGCCGCGTTGCTGGTGACGAGATGCCCGTCGGCAATGGTCCAGCGGTCCGCCCGTGCCCCGGCGGTGAGGATCACCGGGCCAAGCGTCCAGTCGTCTTCGGCGAACAGCCCGACATCGCTGTTGCGCCCGCCGGCGCGGCGACGCGCGGTGACCGCGCCGGTCGTGGCGTTATAAGCATCCTCGATCCCTTCGCCCGATGCCACGCGCCAGTCCGTGCCCAGCCGCAGCACGTGCGCGCCGCCCACCGGCGGGCGCAGTTCGGCCTTGCCGCCCCATCCGGTTGTGGGGGTGCGGCGCTGGTCCAGCGTCTTGCGATAGCTGGTGGAGCTGATGGCGATATTGTTGAAATCGCGCGCCTGAACGTAGGTGAGGACATCGAACTGCCAGCGCCCCCGCCCGATCAGGCGCAGGCTGGCGTCCTGCCCGCTCGATCCCGTGTCCGCGCCAGCGAAGCGGAGGGTGCGGTTGTCCTCGAAGGCCAGCAGGCGGACTTGAAGCTCGGTATCGGGACCGACCGGCGCGACGCCGCGGATGCCGGCCGACCAGCTTTCGTACCGCGCCCGCACGCTGGCGGGCACGCGCTGCGCCACCGGGGTGGTCCAGAAGCCCTGGCCGCGATCCCAGCGACCGCTGACGACGACGAAGCCCTGACCCAGCTTCGGCGCGAAGGTGCCGGATGTTTCCGTCTCGCCCCGATCGTTGGCCAGCGCGCTGGCGCTGACGAGGCCGAGCTGATCGGCATTCGCGCTGCTCAGTTCGATCGTGCCCGCCACCGCGCCCGCACCGAACGCGCCCGCGCCGCCCCCGCGTGTGACACGCGCCGAGGCCAGCCGCTCGGGCGCGATGGCGCTCAACGGGATATAGCCGAAAAACGGGTCCGCCATCGGTACGCCATCGAGCAGGACGAGCGTGCGGCTGGTGGCGTTGCCGCCGAGCGCGCGCAGCGTGACCCCTTGCGATGACGGGTTGGACGAGCGGCTGTCGGAGCGGCGGAACTGCTGGAAGCCCGCAGCCGAGGACAGCGCGTCCTCGATCCGGCCCGATGCCGCGAGCAGCAGCTTCTCGCGGTCGATCTGCTGGACGTCGTAGGCTGCGGTGGCGGGCGCATCGATCAGTCCGCGACCGGTGACGACGATCGCCTGCGCCGGACCTTGCGACGCATCGGCGGGTGCCTCCTGCGCCTGGGCGATGGTTGGCAGGAGTGCGGCAAGCGGCAAGGCAAGGGCAGGGCGGGCAAACGGCCGCATGGGCGAACTCAACTCCTCTTGGTTCCGGGAACCGGCCGGACGAAGGCCTCCCGGGGCACCGGGAAAGGCGCGTCGGCACGCCTAGCCGAATGCGGGCGTTTCGCCAGCCGGATTCGCGCTGCGGAGGGCATTTTGCGGGCGCCTGCGGCCCGCTCTGGCATGGTGCGGTGCGGAAACTTCCACTCACTAGGGCGAGTCGCGGCGGTTGAGCATTCGGCAAATGACGTATGTTGAATGCTCTATCTCATAATACTCTTTTGCCAGATCGTAACACTGTGCGAGGAAATATGTCCGCTCAAAGGCTAACCCATGTCGAGCCCGATGTCGTTGCTCGGATGGCGTCGGTGATCCACTGCCAGAAGCCCGAAGTGATCCAAGCGAACTTCGGAATCGGCCTGAATACGTGGGTTAAGCTGCGGGAAGGAAAGGCGATTCGCCATTCCGTCGCGATCCGGCTGCTCCAGCGCCTGCAGCGTGATCATCTGATCTGAATCTCCGCGCGATCGGGCATTTTTGTGCCCGTTCCCGATTTCGTACAATCGTCCTGAATCTGTTCGGGAGGGGTTGAGTTCATCGCGTTTGCGATGCACAATCCAAAATGGCGCAACACACAATGCCCGGCGCCTGGGGTCGATAAAGTACAATGTCCGATGCGTTGGGGAGGGGGCCGGCGCATAATGCCGTGTCCCCTGACAGATCAGGAACTGCCATACCGCCGTTCAGGGTGAGGGACCTTTGAACGCGATGCCGCATCGCCTGCCGTCCGGAGCTGACGCTGCTTGGCGTGGGCCGCGGTCACGCGCGAGCGCTTGGTCATTCCTGCAGGGCGGACACTTCCCCGCACCCCGCGCTGTGGCGCTGGCGGTTTGCGCGCTGGCCGCGGTCGCGCTCATCGTCGGGGCCGAGCTTTTCGAGAACGGTTCGACGCTGTTTCACGTCCTCGCGGCGCTGGCCGTGCTGTGCCTTGCCGGCGTTGCGGTTCTGGGCTGGCGCAGCGGCAGGGTTTCCGCGCCCGTCAACAGCCCGGTCGACACCGTTCCGGAACTGGTGGACCTGCTGCGCGACAAGGAAGCCGCCGAGGCCGCCAATGCGGCCAAGAGCCGCTATCTGGCCAATGTCAGCCATGAAATCCGCTCTCCACTGAACGCGATCTATGGCTACGCCCAGCTCGTGGAGCATGAAGCGGGGGTCGACCCGCAGGAAGCGGCCCGCGTCATCCGGCGCAGCGCCGAACACCTCACCAATCTTGTCGAGGGGCTGCTGGACATCTCGCTGGTCGAAAACGGCGTGTTGCGGGTGAACAGCGAAGTGGTGCGGCTGCCGGCGCTGATCGACCAGATCGTGTCGATGTTCCGGCCGTCGGCGGCGGTGAAGGGCCTGGCCTTCCGCTGCGAACTGCCCGAACGGCTGCCGGAATTCGTGCGGACCGATCAGAAGCGCCTGCGGCAGGTGCTGATCAACCTGCTGTCGAACGCGATCAAGTTCACCGAGACCGGGACCGTGACCCTGCGCGTGGCATGGTCCGGGCAGACGGCGGTGTTCGAGGTGATCGACACCGGGCCGGGCATCGCCGAGGCGGACCGCGAGCGCATCTTCACCCGCTACGAGCGCGCTGGCGAGAGCGGCCGGCCGCAGGATGGCGCGGGTCTGGGCCTGGCGATCACCCGCGCGATTCTCCAGATCCTGGGCGGGACGCTGGAACTTGACAGCACCCCGGGGCAGGGATCGTGCTTCCGCGTGCGGCTGATGCTGGGGCATGTCGCCGGCTATCGCGAAACCTCCGCAGCGGAGCGGCGGGTGATCGGCTACGAGGGGCACCGCCGTTCGGTGCTGGTGACCGATGACGACCCGGAACAGCGCGCATTGATGCGCCGGGTTCTCGAAGGCATCGGGTTCGAGGTGACATTGGCCCCCGACGGGGCCACCGCGCTGGCGCTGAGCGATGCGCGCGCGTTCGATCTCGTTCTGCTCGATGTGTCCATGCCCGGCCTGTCCGGGTGGGAAGTGGCGGCGCGTCTGCGGCGCACGCGGGATCACGCGATGGGCGTCATCATGCTCTCGGCCAACGCCCATGAACGCCACGGGCCAGACACCGGCGCGCGCGATCACGACCTGTTTCTGGTGAAGCCGATCGAGTTCGGGGCGCTGGTCGATGCGATCGGCGCGCGCCTGAAGCTGGAGTGGATATACGAGGGGGATGCCCCGGCGGAGGTGGGCGGCTCTCCCGCGCTGCCGCTGTCGGAAGCGGCGCGCGAACATGTTGAAAAGTTGCGCGAACTGCTGCGGATCGGGCATGTAAGGGGCATGGAAGCCGAAATTAGGAAGCTTGAGGCGGCTCAGCCGGACGCGCGCGAACTGGTCGAGGCGCTGTACAACTGTCTGGATCGGTTCGACTTGTCGGGTCTCGCCAAGACCCTTGAGGGCCTCTGACATGGATCAGCGGCCGATTCGTCGTGACACCGTGCTCGTCGTCGATGACGAAGCGGATTCGCTGCGCCTGCTGACCGATACGCTGGAAGCGGGCGGGATCACCGTGCTGGTGGCGACATCGGGCGCGGCGGCGCTGGACCTGCTGGGCCACGTTGTGCCCGATCTGGTGCTGATGGACGCGGTGATGCCCGGCATGGATGGTTTCGAGACCACCGCGCGCATCAAGGCCAATCCCAAAACCGCGCACGTGCCCGTGATCTTCATGACCGGGCTGACCGAGAGTGAACACGTCATCGAAGGGTTCGAGGTGGGCGGCGTGGACTATGTCCGCAAGCCGGTGAACGTGCACGAACTGTTGGCGCGCGTGCGCGTCCACATGGGCCACGCGCGCGCGGTCCAGGCCAGCACGACCGGACTGGATGCCACCGGCCGCCTGATGATGGCCACCGACACGCGTGGCTTCCTGCTGTGGTGTACGCCCATGGCGGAACAGGCGATCAACCGTGTCGAACCCGGCTGGAGCAAGGAGGACGCGCAATTGCCCGTTGCCTTGCGCAGCACGGTGGAGCGGCTGCTGACGCGCAAGGATGCGCGCGGCGCCTCGGTCCGCTTGGAGCAGGGTGACAGCGCGCTGGAACTGGTGCTGGTGGCCCAGTACCGCGAAAACGAGGTGCTGATCCGCCTGAACGAACTGAACCCGCAGGTCGATGTGGCCCGGTTGCAGGCGCGGCTGGGGCTGACCGATCGCGAGGCGGAAGTGCTGCTGTGGATCAGCTATGGCAAGTCCAACAACGTGATCAGCGATGTGCTGTCGATCAGCCCGCGCACGGTGCAGAAGCATCTGGAGCGCATCTACGAAAAGCTGGGCGTGGAAACCCGCGCGGCCGCGGCGGCGATCGCGATCAAGAGCATTGGCCAGTAGCCGGGGGCCGGCCCTTGCCCCGGCTCTGAAGACGATTGCGCCGCTTGCAAATTCTTACTCTACGCGTTCGTCATTGCGAGCGTAGCGAAGCAACCCGGAGCGGCTTGAGCGTGGCTCTGGATTGCTTCGTCGACTGCGTCTCCTCGCAATGACGATGGTGAGTTTGCAAGAAAGCATAAACGCCTTTTTGAAACAGCGCCGGATCGCAAGGGAAAACACGATCGCGATCCGGCCCTGCCTTGCCCGTCGGCCTGTCGGGACCCAGGGTAGTCCGGCGGCAGTCCAGCGGGTGATCCCCGCGTCCGGCAGGCTTGGCGTGGTGGTCGCGCCGGATCATGCGCCGGTCCGCGAGACCTGAAAGCGGCGATCCGCCCCTGGGGCAGCGGCGCTTTCCACAACACCAATTCCTGCGAACGCTTTTATGCTTTTCAATCGCGCCCGGTCTCGAACCGGCCGCGATGGCAACCCTGTGCGGGATAGAAAACCAAGCTATGCAGCGATGTCCGGATCGACAAGGGGAGCGTGCAAAAATCCGTCATAGCCGGTTTCCGCCAACCTTGCCCGCGCAACGACGCTCGTCCATCAGGGGCGTGGGAGAAGCGCGCTATGATGACCATGCAGGCCCTTGAGGTATCCACGCTGACGCCTGATCTGACCGGCCTTGGCATCGTCGCCAGGCCCGTTCCCGAACCGGGCGACGGGCAGGTGCTGGTCCGGATCGAGGCGGCGGCGCTGGGTTTTCCCGACCTGCTGATGACGCGCGGCGGCTATCAGGCGAAGCCGCCGTTGCCGTTCGTGCCGGGCATGGAGGCGGCGGGGACGGTGGTGGCCGTGGGCTCGGGCGCGGAATGGGAGGAGGGCGCACGGGTCATCGTTGGCGGTTTGACCGGGGGGTGCGCGCAATTCGGCGTCCACGCCACCGATGCGATCGTGCCGATGCCCGATGCGCTGTCGTTCCCCGAAGCGGCCGCGTTGCGGGCGGCTTATCTTACGGCCTGGGTCGCCCTGGTACGGTGCGGAGCGGCGCAGCCGGGGCAATGGGTGCTGATCCACGGCGCGGCCGGCGGGGTGGGGCTGGCCGCGGTCGATCTGGCGCGCGCGCTAGGGCTGCGGGTGATCGCCGTCGCCTCCAGCGAGGAAAAGCGCCGGCGCATCGCCGACCTCTATGCGCCGGAGCATGTGCTCGCCGGCCCGGTCGGCTTTCGCGAGGCCGTGCTCGACATCACCGGCGGACGCGGCGCCGACCTTGTCTATGATCCGGTCGGGGGCGATGCGTTCGACGAATCGACGCGCTGCATTGCGTTCGGCGGCCGCCTGCTGGTGGTCGGGTTCGCCAGTGGCCGGATTCCGGACATCCGTGCCAACATTCCGCTGATCAAGGGCTTTTCGGTGGTGGGGGTGCGCGCCGGGGAGTTCGGACGCCGCTTTCCCGATCTCGGGCAGGAAAACGTGGCGGCCATCGTCAGGCTGGCCGGAGAAGGACGCATTCGCCCGCATGTTCACGCTGCGCTTGCGCTGTCGCGCTGGCGCGAGGCCTTCGAGGCGATGGAAACCCGCACGGTCATCGGACGCACGGTGCTGTTGCCGCACGCGGATTGATTCCGCGAGGCAGGAATGGGCGCAAAAAAAGGGCCGCTCCGTTGCCGGGCGGCCCTGAATAGTTTGGGAGAGGATGCCTGAAAGGCCCGCCCTATGTGCGTTTCAGACCGTTTCAGCGCAAGTGCGAAAGTTAACGGAACGATTGCGTTTTTTGCACTTATCGGCGCCGAAATGCAGGCATTTCCCGGAATGGCGCGGCGAAAAAAGCGTTAAAACATGGCGTTCATTCGTATGCGCCAATTGTGGCCCACGCGGTCCGGTGCGGCCGATGCAATTCTGAAACGGAACACTTCGCGGCTTTTCGCGCGGGGTTTCGCACCTGCAGGCACGACATGCGGCGAGGCATTGCCATGCCCCGACTCAATTGCTATGAAATATAACATATTGGGAGAGTCGCTCATGATCTTCGAACGTTTGAACCCCCTGACGGGCGCGGTCGCCTCCACTGCGGAAGCCATGAAAGCGGGCGATATTCCCGCCATAGCGGCGAAGGCCGGCGCGGCTTGCCCGGCATGGGCGGCGATGGGGCCGAATGCCCGGCGCGCGGTGCTGATGAAAGCCGCCGCCGCGCTCGAGGCACGCAAGGATGCGTTCGTCGAGGCGATGATGGGCGAGATCGGCGCCACCGCCGGCTGGGCGATGTTCAACCTCGGTCTTGCCGCCAGCATGGTGCGCGAGGCGGCAGCGCTGACCACGCAGATCGCCGGCGAGGTAATTCCGTCGGACAAGCCCGGCTGCCTGTCGATGGCGCTGCGCGAGCCGGTGGGCGTGATCCTGGGCATCGCGCCGTGGAATGCGCCGATCATCCTGGGCGTGCGCGCCATCGCCGTGCCGCTCGCCTGCGGCAACGCCGTGATCCTGAAGGCCAGCGAGACCTGCCCGCGCACGCACGCGCTGATTATCGAGGCTTTTGCCGAGGCTGGCTTCCCCGATGGCGTGGTCAACGTGGTGACCAACACGCCGGCGGATGCGGCCGAGGTGGTGGGCGCGCTGATCGATGCGCCGGAAGTGAAGCGCATCAACTTCACCGGTTCTACCGCGGTCGGCAAGATCATCGCCAAGCGCGCGGCCGAACATCTCAAGCCTTGCCTGCTCGAACTGGGTGGCAAGGCTCCCCTGCTGGTGCTGGAAGACGCCGATCTGGACGAGGCGGTGAAGGCGGCCGCGTTCGGCGCGTTCATGAACCAGGGCCAGATCTGCATGTCGACGGAGCGGATCATCGTGGTCGATGCCGTGGCGGACGAATTCGCGCGCCGCTTCCGCGATAAGGTCGCCGCCATGCCGGTGGGCGATCCGCGCCAGGGCACCACGCCGCTGGGCGCGGTGGTCGATGCCAGGACCGTCGCGCATTGCCGCACGCTGATCGACGACGCGCTGGCCCAGGGCGCCGAACTGCTCGTGGGCGGGGAAACCGAACAGGGCGTGCTGATGCCCGCGCATGTGGTCGATGGCGTGACGCAGGACATGAAGCTGTTCCGCGATGAAAGCTTCGGGCCGGTGGTTGGCGTCATCCACGCGCGCGATACCGAACATGCGATCGAACTGGCCAACGACAGCGAATATGGCCTGTCCGCCGCCGTCTTCACCAGGGACATCGCCAAGGGCCTGTCCGTCGCCCGCCGCATCCATTCGGGCATCTGCCACGTCAATGGCCCGACGGTCCACGACGAGGCGCAGATGCCCTTCGGCGGCGTCGGCGCATCGGGATACGGCCGTTTCGGCGGCAAGGCCGGCATCGACAGCTTCACGGAGCTGCGCTGGATCACGGTCGAGACCCAGCCGGGGCACTTCCCGATCTGATTTCCCGAACATTCTTCCGAACATTCCCATCGAAAGGACAAGAACATGGCTGACCAGCCCGCCGTCGAGCGCGCCGAAGAAGATACCGTTGCCTTCACCGTCGAGAACGGCATCGCCTGGGTGAAGTTCAACCGCCCGGAAAAGCGCAATTGCATGAGCCCCAAGCTGAATCGCCAGATGGGCCGCGTGATCGCCGATCTGGAATTCCGCGATGACGTGAAGGTGCTGGTGCTGACCGGCGAGGGCGATGCCTGGTCCGCGGGCATGGACCTCAAGGAATACTTCCGCGAGACCGAGGCGCAGGGCCTCGGAGCGATCCGCAAGTCGCAGCGCGAAGCCTATTCGTGGTGGGAACGCTTGCGCTGGTACGAAAAGCCGACGATCGCGATGATCAACGGCTGGTGCTTCGGCGGCGGCTATGGCCCGCTGTTCGCCTGCGACATCGCGATCGCCGCGGAAGACGCGCAGTTCGGCCTTTCGGAAATCAACTGGGGCATCCTGCCGGGCGGCGGCGCGTCGAAGGTCGCAGCCGATCTCATGCCGCTGCGCAAGGCGATGTACCATGCGATGATGGGCGAGAACCTGACCGGCAAGCAGGCCGCCGAACAGGGCCTGGTGACCGAGGCGGTGCCCGCCGACCAGCTCAAGGCGCGCGTGCTCGAAGTGGCCGAAACGCTGTGCAAGAAGGATGGGCATGCTCTGCGCGCCACCAAGTGGGCGGTGCGCCGCATGACCGAGATGACCTACGACAACGCGCAGGATTACCTGATCCGCGCGCAGGAAGCGCTGCACAACTTCGGCGGCGTGGAAGCGCGCAAGGAAGCGACACGTCAGTTCCTGGACGAAAAGAGCTTCAAGCCCGGCCTCGGCACGTTCGACGCGAGCAAGGTCAAGCGCTGATCCGCTTTCCCGCGGAAGCGATGGACGCCCCGGCCGTTTGCGCGGCCGGGGCGTCCTGCGTTTTGGGCGCAAGAAAAATTGTTGCTTCCGCAACCGGTTGAAGCCAGCGTGCGCGCCCGAAGGAGTCGCTTGTTCATGTCCATCATCCGTACCGCTCTCGTTTCCGCGTCCGCCGTGATGGCGCTGTCCGCGGCTTCGGTTTCCACCTCTGCCAAGGAGGCGACGCATCCGCAGGCCGAAGCGCAGGCGCTTGACCTGTCAATGAAGTCCATCGCGATCCGTTCGGTGCGCGGCGAGGGCAACAAGACCATAGAGGTTGCACGGCTTTACAAGGACACGCTGGTCAAGGCGGGCTGGGCGGACGGCGATATCGAGATCACGCCGGTCGACGACACCGCCTACCTGATCGCCACCTGGAAGGGCAGTGATCCCGCGCTCAAGCCGCTGGTCATTTCCGGGCACATGGACGTGGTCGAGGCCAAGCGCGCCGACTGGGTGCGCGATCCGTTCGGGCCGGTGGTGGAAGACGGCATCCTTTATGGCCGCGGCGCCAGCGACATGAAGTTCAGCGGCGCGCTGGCGCTGGCATCGCTGATCGAACTGCGGCGCGAAGGCTACAAGCCCAGGCGCACGATCATCATCGAATTCTCGGGCGACGAGGAAACGACGATGAAGACCAGCGGCATCATCGCCGAACGCCTCAAGGACGCCGAACTGGTGCTCAACATCGACGGCGGGGGCGGTCTGCTGGACGAAGCGACCGGCAAGCCGTTGCTGTGGACCTGGGACGGCGCCGAAAAGACTTACGGCGATTTCAAGCTGGAAGTGACCAACCCCGGCGGGCACAGCTCCGCGCCGCGCGCCGAAAACGCGATCGTCCAGCTGGCGACCGCGCTGGAACGGATCGGCGCCTACCATTTCACGCCGGAACTCAACCCGCTGACCAAGGCCTTCTTCGAAAGCTCGGCGAAGTTCGATAGCGATCCGAAGATCGCCGCCGCGAAGCGCGCCTTCGCCGCCAACCCCAAGGACGAAGCCGCCATCGCCACGCTGCGTGCCAACCCGGCGACCGTGGGCATGATCGGCACGACCTGCGTGCCCACGATGGTCAACGGCGGTCACGCGCTGAACGCCCTGCCGCAACGCGCCACCGCCAATATCAACTGCCGCATCTTCCCCGGACATCCGCTGCCCGAGATCATGGCGGAACTGGAGAAGGTCGCCGCTTCGCCCGCCGTCAAGTTCTCGGATGTGACCGAGGGATCGGTGGCCACCCCGGCATCGCCGATGCGGCCCGATTTCACCGCGGCGGTGGAGAAGGCGATGGCGAAGGTCTATCCGGGCGTGGCGGTATTCCCCTCGCAATCGTCGGGCGCATCGGATTCGATGTGGTTCCGCCATGTCGGCGTGCCCAGCTATGGCGCCAGCCCGGTGTTCGGGAAGGTGTCGGACGAGTTTTCGCACGGGCTCAACGAGCGCATCCGGCTCAGCAATATCCGCCCCGGCGTGACGTATTACCTGAGCGTGCTGACCGACCTGAGCAAGTAGGCTCCCGCGTCTGGCATCAGGCTGGCCGGGGCGGCACGATCGTATCGAGGAAGCGGCGGGCGATCCCGCTCGCTTCCTCCACCGCAAAGCAGCCGGGTGACAGGCACAGTTCGAGCCACAGGCCGTCGACCAGCGCCGTGACCGCGATGGCGGCGCGGCGCAGTTCGCTGGCGGGAACGCCGCAGCCGGCCAGCAGGCCTTCCAGCCGTTCGCGGAAACCGGCGTACTGTTCGTCGTGCTGGCGGGCGATGTCGGGCCGCGCGGTGACGAGGCCCCAGAACGCGACCCAGGTCGCCAGCAATTGCCGGTCGGCGATGCCCGGTGCGAAGCTGGCGGTGACGAACGCGTCGAGCCGGTCGCGCGCATCCGGTCCGGCCTCGCCCACCGCAGCGTCGAGCGCGCCGGTCACCATGCCGTCGACATGGGCGTAAGTCGCCGCGACCAGCGCATCCACACCGTCGAAGTAATGGTTGACGAGGCCTGGCGAAACGCCCGCCTCCTGCGCGATCGCGCGCACGCTGGCACCGGCGGTGCCGACGCGGCCCAGCACACGCGCGCAGGCTTCGATCAGGCTCTGCCGCCGGGCGTCGGGTTCGGCGCGTTTGAAGGCCGGCTCTTTCATCTTGCGCATTCTACCTTTTGTTGTACGTTCGTTCAACAAGCTGTCGGCGAGACGGATTCGGTGGTGAATTCGGAGCACCGGCGTCTGCGATGTCGTGGGAAACGCGGAGATTGAATCATGGGTGACCTGTCGTCTGCCTTCGAAAGCATTTCGTCCGCGGATGTCGATCCCGACGCCGATTGGAGCCTGCCCGGCTGGCTCTACACCGATCCCGAATATTTCGCGCTGGAAATGGACAAGGTGCTCCGCCCGTCCTGGCAGATCGTGTGCCATGAAAGCGATATTGCGCTCCCCGGCGAATACCGCACGCTGGGATACCTGGGCGAAAGCGTGGTCGCCGTGCGTGGCGACGATGGGCAGATCCGCGCGTTCACCAACGTCTGCCGCCACCGCGCGATGCGGCTGGTCGAAGGCCATGCCGGGTGCGTGAAGAAGTTCGTCTGCCCCTATCACGCCTGGGTGTTCGAAACCGACGGGCGCCTTTCGGGCGTGCCGATGAAATCGGACTATCCGGCGCTGAAGCTGGAAGAGAACGGCCTGGCCCCGGTTTCGGTCGAGGTATGGCGCGGCTTCGTGTTCGTGCGGCTGGAGGACCGGGGCTTCCCGTCCGTCGCGGAAATGATGGCGCCGTTCGAGGAAGAGGTTGCACCCTATCGTTTCGAGGAGATGCGGCGCATTTCCGACGTGCGCCTGCGCGAACGCGCGGTGAACTGGAAGAACGTGGGCGACAACTATTCCGACAACCTGCACATCCCGGTCGCGCATGACGGGCTGACGCGCATCTTCGGCCGCTCCTACGAGATTTCCGACCACGGCTGGGCTGACCGCATGAAGGGCGATCTGGTGGAAAAGCCGTCCGCCAACTTCTGGGAGCGGTTCTACCAGACGCACTTGCCGGACGTGCCGCACCTGCCGCCCGAAAGCCGGCAGCGCTGGCTCTATTACAAGCTCTGGCCGAACATCGCGTTCGATATCTATGCCGACCAGATCGATTTCATGCAGTGGCTGCCCGTATCGCCGACCACGACCGTCCTGCGCGAAATGGCGTTCGCCTTGCCCGATGACCGGCGCGAGATGAAGCTGGTGCGCTATGCCAACTGGCGCGTGAACCGCGTGGTCAACCAGGAGGATACCTGGCTGATCGAGCGCATCCAGAAGGGCATGGCTTCGAAGACCTATGGCGCCGGTCCGATCGGCGCGAGCGAGGTCTGCCTGCGCAGCTTCGCGCGCAAGATCCGCGCGATCGTGCCCGAAGCGCGCCTGCACAAGGCACCGCCGGCAGGGTGGAGCCGGAAGTAAGCAAGGCCCACCCCCGGCCCCTCCCGCACGCGGGAGGGGAGAAAGAAGGGCAACAAGGTTCCCCTCCCGCTTGATGAGGGGTTAGGGGGGGGCATCACTGCCCTTCGACGGAGAGCAGCCCATGACCAACCGCTACGACGCAATCATCATCGGCGGCGGCCACAACGGCCTCGTCTGCGCTTTCTATCTCGCCAAGGCCGGCATGAAGGTGCGCGTACTGGAACGGCGGCACGTGGTGGGCGGCGCGGCGGTGACCGAGGAATTCCATCCCGGCTTCCGCAATTCCACCGCAAGCTACACGGTCAGCCTGCTGCGCCCCAAGGTGATCGCGGACATGAAGCTGCACGATCGCGGCTTCCGCATCATCGAGCGGACGATCAGCAACTTCTTTCCCTTCCCCGATACCTACCTCAAACTGGGCGGCGCGCCGGGGCGGACCGAGGCGGAGTTCGCCCGCTTCTCGCAGAAGGATGCCGAAGCCTATCCCAAGTACGATGTCGCGCTGGAAAAGGTGGCGCAGGTGCTGCGCGACATCGCGCTGCAATCGCCGCCCAATGTCGGCGGTGGTGTGCGCGCGCTGCTGGCGGCGGCGCAGCAGGGCTGGCCGCTGGCGAAGATGGACATCGCCACGCAGCGCGATCTGCTGGATATCTTCGTCAAGTCCGCGCGCGAGTTCCTCGATGGCTGGTACGAGGACGATCACGTCAAGTCCGCCTTCGCGTTCGATGCGGTGGTTGGGAACTACGCGGGCGTTTCGACGCCCGGTTCGGCCTATGTGCTGCTTCACCATGTGTTCGGCGAGGTGAACGGCAAGTTCGGCGCCTGGGGCCATTCGGTCGGCGGCATGGGATCGATCACGCAGGCGATGGCGCGGGCCTGCGAGGACGCTGGCGTCGAGATCAGCCTCGAAAGTCCGGTCGCGAAAGTGCTGGTCAACAATGGCAAGGCCGCCGGGGTCAAGCTGGAGGGCGGGGAGGAACTTTACGCTCCCATCGTCGCGGCCAATGTCGGCCCGGCGCTGCTGTACCGCCAGATGGTCGATGGTTCGGATCTCGACGAGGACTTCCGGCGCCGCATCGCCAACTTCAAGACCGGTTCGGGCACGTTCCGCATGAACGTCGCGCTGTCCGAACTGCCGGACTTCACCGTGCTGCCGGGCAAGGAGCGGGCCGAACACCACACCGCCGGGATCATCATCGCGCCGGGCATGGACTATATGGACGCCGCGTTCGACGATGCGAAGACGTTCGGATGGTCGAAGAAGCCGATCGTTGAGATCAAGCTGCCGTCGACCGTCGATGACAGCCTCGCCCCCAAGGGCGCCCACGTCGCCAGCCTGTTCTGCCAGCAGTTCGCCCCCGAATTGCCCGACGGGCAATCATGGGACGACGTGCGCGAACAGGTGGCCGATCACATCATCGATACCGTCACCGACCACGCGCCGAACTTCAAGGCGGCGGTGATCGCGCGCCAGATCCATTCGCCGCTCGATCTGGAACGCAAGTTCGGGCTGATCGGTGGCGACATCTTCCACGGCCACATGAGCCTCGATCAATTGTGGGCGGCGCGCCCCGTGCTGGGGCATGGCGATTACCGTTCGCCGATCAAGGGGCTCTACATGTGCGGTTCGGGCACGCATCCCGGCGGCGGCGTGACCGGCGCCCCCGGCCACAACGCCGCGCACGAGATCATCCGCGACCGTTCGGTGCTGTGGAAGATGCTCCACCGCGGCTGACCGCCCAGTACACCGGCACCCCCGCCACCACGAACAGCGCGCCATAGCCCAGTGCTTCGGCGCCGAGGCCCCAGGCCGCCCAGACGATGAACGCGGCGCCGACGGCGGCGATCGCGATGATCGGCCGTTCGCCCGGCAGCAGGCGGATCGCTGCCGCCATCGACAGGAAGTAGGACAGCATCCCGGCGGCAAGGCTGACCGAGGCGATGAACTGGAACAGGTCGCCCATCCCCTTGCCGTAGTTGAGCAGGGCGACGATGGTGAGCAGCACGCTGGAAACCACGTGCGAGCGGACCGGCGTGCCCCGGCTGCTTTCCTTGGCGAACCAGCGCGGGAACACGCCGCCGCGCGCCATCGCCCAGGGCACTTCGCCTTGCAGCAGGATGAAGCCGTTGAGCGTGCCGAAGGCGCTGATCGCCGCGAACAGCGCCACCACTTCGGCCACCCCGCCGCCGAACGCCTTGCGCAGCAGGTCAGCCACCGGCGCGGGAGACGCGGCGGCTTCGGGCGCGGGCATATAGGCGGCGAAGGCCAGCGAAATGCCCATGTAGACAAGGCCGGTCAGAGCCACGCCGATCAGCGTCGCGCGGGGGACGACGCGGTCGGCGTTTTCCACCTTGTCGGCCGGCACGGTGGCGGATTCGAGGCCCAGGAAACCCCAGAAGGTGAGGCCGGCCGCGCTGGCGATCGCGCCGGGCGAGATCGGCACCGGTGGTTGCGCGGCGCGCGGGGCACCGGTGGCAAACCACCACAGCGCCAGGCCAATCAGCGCGACGAGCGGCACCAGCTTCAGCGTGGTGGTCACGATCGAGAGATCGCCCACGGCGCGCGTGCTGCTGATGTTGACCAGCGTGAGCAGCCAGACACAGCCGACCGCGAGCAGTGCGGGCAGGCCCGGCGTCTGGCCGATCCACGGAAAGATCAGGCTGAGATTGCTGACCACGGCCACCGCGATCGCACCGTTTCCGGCCCAGATCATAGTCCAGTAGCTCCAGGCGGTGATGAAGCCCGTGGCCGGGCCGAAAGCGGCCTGGGCATAGGCATAGGGGCCGCCGGCCAGCGGCATCCGCGCGCCCAGCCGCGCGAAGGCCCCGGCCAGGCACAGCGCGCCGGCCAGCGTCACGCCCCAGCCCGCCAGCTGGTTCATGCCCAGCGGCGCGAGCGTTGCCGGCAGCAGATAGATACCCGATCCGATCATGTTGCCGACGACCAGCGCCAGCGTCATCCAGAACCCCAACCCCCGCGCGGGCTTGCCCATCCGTGATTCCCTCAAGATCGTTTCAATGCAGACTATCGCTTGATTGCGCGGCGTCAGCATGTTTGTGATGCGGCGATGACGAATGTTGGCATTTCTTCCCGCCGCGCGCCCGCCGCGCCTTACGATCCGCGGCTGATCGCGGCGGCGGCCGCGATGAACGAGAACCGGCTGCACGAAGCCGAACCGCTGTTGCGCGCGCTGCTGAAGGAAGATCCGTTCGACGTCCGCGCCATCCGCATGTTCGCGGAACTGGCGGGGCGGATCGGACGCTACACCGACGCGGAAAACCTCTTGCGCCGGGCGATTGAACTGGCGCCGGATTTCACGCCCGCGCGCGCAAATCTGGCGCTGGTACTGTACCGGACCAACCGCGCTGCCGAGGCGCTGGACGAACTGCAGCGCGTGACAGCGGACGACCCCGACAATCCCGGGCACGCCAATCTGCAGGCCGCGGCGTTCGGTCGCATCGGCGAATTCGACGAGGCGCTGGCGCTTTACGAACTGGTGCTGAAGCAGGCGCCCGACCAGCCGCGCGTATGGATGAGCTATGGCCACATGCTCAAGACGGTAGGACGTCAGGCGGACGGTATCGCCGCCTACCGGCGTGCGCTCGACTTTTCACCCACGCTCGGCGAAGCGTGGTGGAGCCTCGCCAACCTCAAGACCGTACGCTTCACCGATCAGGACATCGCCACGATGCGGGCGGCGCGTGAAACGCCGGGCATCGCCGAGGAGGATGCGTGGCACCTCGAATTCGCGCTGGGCAAGGCTCTCGAAGACCGGGGTGAGGTGGAAGCGGCCTTCGCAAGCTATGCTGCGGGAAACGCGCGGCGGCGCGCGCGTATTCCCTATCGCGCCGACGAGACCGAGCGAAAGGTGGACGCCATGATCGCGACCGCCACGCCGGCCCTGTTCGCGGCATTTGACGGCGCGGGGGCGGAAGCGGCCGATCCCATCTTCGTCGTGGGCATGCCGCGTTCCGGCTCCACGCTGGTCGAGCAGATTCTCGCCAGCCACAGCCAGGTGGAGGGGACCAGCGAGCTGCCCGATATTGCGCTGCTGGCGCGGGATGTCGCGGATTATCCGGAAGGGCTGTCCGCGCTGCCCGCCGCGCAACTGCGCGAGATGGGCGAACAGTATATCGAGCGGACGCGCGTCCAGCGGCATACGGCCCGGCCGATCTTCATCGACAAGATGCCTAACAACTGGGTGCATGTGCCGCTGATACGGCTGATATTGCCCCGTGCCCGCATCATCGATGCGCGGCGGCATCCACTCGGTTGCTGCTTCTCCAACTTCAAGCAGCATTTCGCGCGCGGTCAGGGCTTCAGCTACGATCTTGCCGACATGGGGCGCTATTATCGCGACTATGTGCGGCTGATGGCGCATATCGATCGGGTGCTGCCGGGGCATGTCCACCGCGTGATCTACGAACGCATGGTCGACGATACCGAAGCCGAGGTGCGTGCGCTTCTGGCGGCCTGCGGCCTGCCTTTCGAGGAAGCCTGCCTGGCCTTTCACGAAACCGCGCGCCCCGTGCGGACGGCCAGTTCGGAGCAGGTGCGCCAGCCCATCTATCGTGACGGCACCGAGGCATGGAAGCCGTTCGAGCCGTTTCTGGCGCCGTTGCGGGACGCGCTGGGGGATGTTCTCACGCGTTATCCGCAAGTGCCGGCATCGTTGCAATTTGGCCACGGTCGGTAACGAACGATAGTTGCGAATTGCAACGATCTTGACGTTATGTTGCTGCGCGTCACAAACCGCAGTCATAACGCATCAGATCAGGGCGGTTCCATCATGAGTGCAGGTTTTCGTAGCTTCTCCCGGCTCGCGCTTCTGGCCGGATCGGCTCTCGCATCCTCCTCTGTTTTTGCGCAGGAAACACCGCAGTCCGCGGCCGAAAACAGCGATCCCAACGTCATCATCGTGACCGCGCAGAAGCGCAGCGAAAATCTCCAGAACGTGCCGATCGCGATCCAGGCACTGGGCACGCAGAAGCTGGAGCAGCTCAACGTCACCAAGTTCACCGATTATGTGCAGCAATTGCCGTCGGTGACGTTCCAGGCGCTGGGCGGCACGCCGGGCACCAACGTGGTATACATGCGCGGCGTGGCTTCGGGCGGGGACGGCAACCATTCGGGATCGCTGCCCTCGGTCGGCGTCTATCTCGACGAACAGCCGGTGACGACGATCGGCGGCAACCTCGACGTTCACATCTATGACATCGCCCGTATTGAAAGCCTGTCCGGTCCCCAGGGCACGCTCTATGGTGCTTCGTCGGAAGCGGGCACGATCCGCATCATCACCAACAAGCCAGATACCAGCGGCTTCTATGGTAGCATCGATGGGGAGGTGAACACCGTTCACAAGGGCGGCCAGGGCGGCAAGATCGAAGGCATGCTGAACCTGCCGCTTTCGCAACGCGCTGCGCTGCGTGTGGTCGGCTTCTACGAGCGCGATGCCGGTTTCATCGATAACGTGGCAGGCTGCCGCTCTTTCCTGCCGGAAACCAATCCGTTTGGCTGCCCGCCCGCCAAGAATGGCGGCATTGCGGTGGACAACAAGCAGTTCGTCAAAAAGAACTACAACGATACCGAGGTCTATGGTGGGCGCGCGGCGTTGAAGGTTGATCTGGACGACAACTGGACGGTAACGCCCGCCGTCATGTACCAGGAAACCAAGAGCCACGGCTCGTATGGCTTCGATCCGCGCGTGGGCGATCTTCAGGTGCAGCATTTTCTGCCGGAGTATCGCAGCGACAAATTCATCCAGGCCGCGCTGACGATCGAAGGCAAGCTCGGCAACTGGGATGTGACCTATGCTGGCGCCTATCTGGACCGGAAGGATATCCAGTCGAGCGACTACACCGATTACGCCGAAGCGTATGACTCGCTTTACTCCTCGGTAGGGGGCAACGCGGGCTATTTCTTTTTCCAGGATAGCACCGGGAAAACCATCGACCCACGTCAGCGGATTGTGGGGACCGACCACTTCAAGAAGATGAGCCATGAATTGCGCCTCGCCTCGCCCAGTAGCGAGCCGGTGCGCGTGGTGGCGGGGCTTTTCTATCAACGGCAGTCCAACCAGATTCACCAGGACTACCAGGTCAACGGTCTTGCCCCGGACCTGTCGGTCAACGGTATGCCGGGCACTCTGTGGCTGACCCAGCAGTACCGCGTGGATCGGGATCTCGCTGCGTTTGGCGAACTGAGCTATGATATCGCGTCCAACGTTACGCTGACCGCGGGCGGTCGTGCATTCATGTACGACAATTCGCTGATCGGCTTCTTCGGATTTGGTCGTAACCCGGCCTTCGATCAGGCATCCAGCAGCAATTCGGTGCCGCCGAACGCGGTATATTCGACACGGACCGGCGTCGCTGGTTGCTTCACGCCAGGCGGGCTGCGCCTGCGTGACGCGCAACTTGCCGGCAATCCCACGCCATCGTTGCTGCCCGCCGCCGTCGATGGCAGCCCCTGCACCAACCTCGGGGTTTACAACTACAGCACGGGATCGGTGAATCCCGTCCATGCCAAGGGCAGTGGCGGCACCTACCGTTTCAATGCGACGTGGAAGCCGAGCAAGGACCTGATGTTTTACGCCACCTGGTCACGCGGGTTCCGTCCGGGCGGCATCAATCGCCGCGCTGATGTGGCGAATTATGAGCCTGATTACCTCACCAACTACGAACTCGGCTTCAAGACGACGCTGGCGGATGGTCTGATCCGTCTCAATGGCGCGATCTATCAGCAGGATTGGAAGCGGTTCCAGTTCGCCTATCTGGGTGCGAACAGCTTTACGGAGATTCACAACGGCCCCAATGCCCGTATCCGCGGCGTCGATATCGACGTCGGGGTTGGTCGCGGTCCGCTCACGTTGACGATGGCTGCGGCTTACGCCGACGCGAAGACGCGACAGAATCTTTGCCTTTTCGACGATCCCACGTTTACCTGTACGGCGTCGGGGCCCAATGGACAGGCGAACCTCGTGTCGGCACCGAAAGGCACGCGCCTGCCGGTGACCCCCCAGTTCAAGGGTAGCGGCACGCTGCGGTATACGGTGCCCATGGGGGCGGCAAAGGTCTATGGCCAGGTCAACGGAACCTACCAGAGTTCGGCGGCGTCGGACCTGCGGACGGCGACCTATGAGACCTTTTCCGGCAATGTCATCAACCCCTCAGCGCAGCTTGGCCGGTTGAAGGCTTATGGCCAGATGAACCTGGCGGCGGGCGCCGAATGGGATGCATTCTCGCTCGAAATCTATGTCTCCAACGTGTTCGATGAGCGGGGCGAGCTCTCGCGCTTCGAGGCCTGCGGAAGCTGCGGGCAGCGCCCCTACATCGTCCCCACCACGCCGCGCACCATCGGTCTGCGCGCCGGGGCCAAGTTCTGATGGCCTGACCGGGCCTGACGATCCGGAAAAAGGGCGGGCCGCTTCTTCGGGAGCGGCCCGTTTTTTTACGGGGAGACGAGCCTCACGGCCGGTCGAGGACGTAGCCCATCGAACGGACGGTCCGCAGCGGATAGCCCGCGCCCACTTCGCGCAGGGCGCGGCGCAGGCGGCTGACCCAGGCGTCCACGGTGCGTTCGTCGATAGGCTGGCCATGCTTGCCCAGCGCGGCGATCAGCTGCGTGCGGGAAAAGACGTGGCCAGGCTGTTCCATCAGGTAGCGCAGCAGGCGGAACTCGTTGGGCATGAGCTGGACGGGCTTGTCCTTCCAGCGCACCTGCAAGGCCGCCAGGTCCAGCGTCAGGTCGCCCAGCTTCAGCGTGCGGGCCGGGGCCTCGTGGTCCGGCAACTGGACCGACAGCACGCGATCGAGCACGGTGTTCCGGTCGATCGGGGCGACGATGTAATCGTCCGCGCCGGCGCGCAACGCGCGGCGCTTGGCCTCGGCATCGTCTTCCTCCAGGATCATCGTGACATGCGCGGCTTCGGTCTGCGGATCGGCGCGCAGCCGGCGGCACAGCTCCAGGCCCGACATCTCGGGCAGCACCCAGTCCACGAAGGCCCACGGGCGCCCATCGAGCAGCGGCGGCGGGGACGACCATTTCCACGCGTGGAAAACGACCCGCAGATCGTCGTGCAGGAAGCTGTCGTGTCCGCCGGCGAGCGTGCCGGTGAGGAGGATGTCGATCTGACGCATTGGCCCCATCCGCTATGGATGGCGCCTATCTGATGCAGCTATGTGACGGCTGAGTGACGATATGACGAAAACCGGCGCCTTATTGGCGCAGCGCCACCGCCCGGGTCGCGCCGCTCACACCGGCAGGCCGACGTAGTTTTCCGCGATGCTGGTCTGCGCCGCCGTGCTGGAGGAAATGTAGTCCAGTTCCGCCACCTGCATCGCGCGCTCGAACGGGCCGTCATCGGGGAAGCGGTGCATCAGCTTGGTCAGAGACCAGCTGAACCGTTCCGATTTCCACACCCGCGCCAGCGCCTTGGCCGAATAGCCGGCGATGGCATCGGTATCGGCGCGCCGGAAGAAGCCGGTCAGGGCTTCGGCCGCGTAATGCACGTCGCTGGCGGCGAGGTTCAGGCCCTTGGCACCGGTGGGCGGCACGATATGGGCGGCGTCGCCGCACAGCAGCAGGCTGCCATGGCGCATCGGCTCGAACACGTAGGAGCGCAGCGGCGCGATCGATTTCTCGATCGCCGGCCCGCGCGTGATGTTCGCCGCGGCATCGGGGCCGAGGCGGATCGCCAGTTCGTCCCACACGCGTTCGTCGCTCCAGTCCTCGATCTTCTCGGTCAGCGGCACGTCCACGTAATAGCGGCTGCGCGTGTGGCTGCGCATCGAGGCGAGCGCGAAGCCGCGTTCGTGGTTGGCGTAGATCAGTTCGTGGTTGCACGGCGGCACGTCGGCCAGGATGCCCAGCCAGCCGAACGGATAGACCCGCTCGAATTCGCGCGCGGCAGAGACCGGGATTGCCTTGCGCGACGGGCCGTGGAAGCCATCGCAGCCGGCGATGAAGCGTGCATTGATGTGCTGGTCCGCGCCATCCTTGCGGAAGGTGACATAGGGCGCGTCGCTTTCGATCGCGTGCAGCGCCACGTCCTCGGCGCCGTAGATCACCGGCAGCCCGCGATCGGGTGCGGCATCCATCAGATCGCGCGTGATTTCGGTCTGGCCATAGACCGTCACGGTCTTGCCGGTGAGGTTGGCCACGTCGATACGGATCAGCCGTTCGCCATCGGCCAGGTTGAACCCTTCCTCGACCAGCCCTTCCGCCTTGAGCCGGGCATCGAGGCCCAGGCGTTCCATCAGCGAGACGGTGATCTGTTCGAGCACGCCGGCGCGGATGCGGCCCAGCACATAGTCGGGGGTCTGCCGTTCGAGAACCACGCAGTCGATGCCTTCGGCCTTCAACAGATGTCCGAGCAACAGGCCGGCCGGGCCGGCGCCAATGATGGCGACCTGGGTACGCATCGACTTCTCCCACGCATGCAGCCCTGGACGGCTGCCGGCCCAAGGTTGACAAAACCCGGCCGGGAGGAAAGGGAGAGGGCGGACAAAGAATTGGTATTATCGGGACATGGCTGACCCTGCGCTCATCCCTACCTACGCGCTTTACGGCGAGACTGGCGCGCACGTTGCCGGCGGCTTCGCGCATATCGAGACGATCGCGGCGCGCAGCGCGTTGCATGATTGGGAAATCGCGCCGCATCGGCATGACGATTTCGTCCAGGTGCTGCTGGTGCTCGATGGGCATGTGCTGCTGACGCTGGATGGCACGGAACGGTCGCTGGACGGGCCATGCCGGGTGATCGCGCCGCCGCGCATGGTCCACGGGTTCCGTTTCCGGCACGGCACGTCGGGCTATGTCCTGACGCTTTCGACCGATTTTGCCGCGCGCGCCACGGGGCCGGCGGATGGCCTGCTGGCGGCGCTGGCGCAGGGCGGCGCCGGCACGATGGACGCGCGGCCGGCCACGCGGGCCTTCTGGCTGGCGGAGGAGATACTGGAACTCCAGCGCGAATGGCGCGAGCGCGATCCGCTGTTCCTGGCGCTGGCCGAGGCATTGGTGCGGACGCTGACCCATGCCGATCGCGATCAGGATGCGGGGGCGCTGGCGGACCGGCGGCTGCACCGTTTCCGGCACCTGGTGGAACTGCACTATCGCGAACACCGTCCGCTGGATTTCTATGCCGGTGCGCTGGGGATGACGCGGCGCACGCTCTCCCGGTTGACGGCCGCGGGCCTCGATTGTTCGCCCATGGAAGTCGTCCACCGGCGCCTCGCGCTCGAGGCCCGGCGCCTGCTTCGCTACACCAACGCCAGCGCGGTGCAGGTGGCGGCGGAACTGGGGTTCGACGATCCTTCGTATTTCTCGCGCTTCTATCGCAGGATGACGGGTGTTAGGCCCGGAGAAGACCGCGCGGCGAGTTAGTTCAATACCCCGCCGCCTTCACGTTTCGCGCCATTCGCGCCAGAGCGCGACCCGGCGATGGACCGCCGCGCTGATGCTGGCGGGAAGGGTCTCGAGCGCGAAGAAGCGCGCTTCCGCGATTTCCCGTCCGTCCGCCCTGGGCGCGTCGTCGGTCTGGCCAGTCACCATTTCGATGCGGTTGCGCCACCCGCCGGGCATGGCGATCCGGTCGGAACCGAACCAGACAGGCTGAACAAGGCGACACCCGGTCTCCTCCGCCAGCTCGCGCATGGCTGCCACAGCCGCGTCCTCGCCACGCGCAAGACCGCCGCCGGGCAGCATCCACAGATCCGGCTGCTGGTAGCTGTGGCGCACCAGCAGAAGCCGCCCGTCGCGATCGAACGCCAGCACGGCGCAGCCGCGCACTTCCAGACGCAGCGCTCCCCACAGGCGCAGCCGCACCACATGGGCGCAGCGCAGGGCCAGCCGATGAAGCGAAGCGGGCAGGAAGGAGAGCATGGCCTCCGTCTTGCGCCCGATGGGGCCGTGGTGGCAAGGGTGGGGCGATCGATCGTGATCGCGGGGGCTTTGCATATGGGATCGTGGATCGCCGTCGGCGTCCGGACAAGGCGATGGCGGACGACCCGGATGATGCCGTGCTGGCCGTTGGCCCTCTTGCTGGTAGCAACGGGGCCGGGCGCTGCGCTGGCGCAGCCGGCGCGGTATGACGAGGCGATTGGTTGCGCGGCGGCGAACGCCGTGGCGGCCGGCATTCTCCAGTCGGGGTCGCCCACCGAGGAGGAGCAGGCGCAGGCCGACGATTTCCAGCAGATTGCCGAGGCCTGGCTGGGGCAGGCGGTGAGCCTGTCCGTCACGGGTGAAGACGGCGCCTTTGCCGACTTCAACCGGGCGTCGCGCGATATATCCGACCGCATTGCCGCCTCCCGCGCGGACGATGCGCTGGAGGGCATTCTGGGCGGGCCGCTCGAGGCGTGCAACCGTCTCGACAGTCCGTTCGGCGATGACGCCCCGCTCGATCTTCCTCCTTCCGATCAACCCCCGGCCGATGCGGCGCCGGGCGCTATCCCGCTGCCGGGACAACCAGCGTAAGTCCCGATATCGGACGGAGAATTGCGCGGGAGGTGTGACGCGTATCATGGCATCGGCCGGCGTTGGTGGACAACGTGGGCGCGACCGGGCACATCCGTTCTGCGCGGGGTTAGGGTGGAGACGCACGGGGGTGCGATTCGTGGCGGCAAACGGCGGGATTTGGAGCATCGGGGCGGGGCTGCAGCGCACGGTGTGGTGGCTGCTCGCGATCGCCATCGCCGTGCTCCTGGCGGCGGTCGTCTGGGCGATCGTCACGCCGGTATCTCCGCTGGGCGATTGGCGACCGGACAGCGCCAAGGTGCTGCCCACACCGTTGCGCAAGACGCTCTATGCCGCGGTCGATCCCTTCAATCGCGGCCCCGCCATGGCGGCGCCGGGCTCACAGGCCGGCGGCACGGTGACGTCGCTGACGCTGGTGCTGTTTGGAACGCGTGGCTTGCCCGGCGGCGGGGGCAGCGCGATCATCGCCGGCGAGGACGGCGTGCAGCAGGTCTATCGCGCGGGCGATGAAGTGGTACCTGGCGTCACCCTGGCCGAAGTGGCCTTCGATCACGTCGCGCTGCTGCGCAACGGCGCCAAGGAGCTGCTCTATATCGACCAGTCGGGTAAGGCGCCGAGCGCGCAGGGGATGGTCGCGGCCAATCCCGTTCCCTCGCCTGGCGGAGCTGCCCTCAACGCGCCGGCCGGAGGGGCAGGCGCCCTTACCGTCGATGCGGCGCGGCGCGGGATCAATTTCGGCCCGCGCGCGGAAAGCGGGCGCATCGTAGGGCTCGAAGTGCTTCCCACCGGCGACGGCTCCGCGTTCCGTGGTGCCGGTTTCCAGCCCGGCGATGTCGTGACCGCCGTGGATGGCAAGCCGATCACCGGCGCCGGCGACGGCGCGATGCTGGCCGGCGCGCTGCGCCCCGGCGCCTCCGTTTCGGTCACCGTGCGTCGCGGTGACCGCCAACTTCCGCTGGCGATAACATTGGCACCATGAAGCATCGATCCTCCCGATTCCGCCGATCCCGTTTCAGGTCTTTTCTCGCCGCTGCGGCCATGCTGGCGATTGCCGTGCCGCAGGTGGCGATGGCGCAATACACGCTCAACGTGCGCGAGGCGGACATCCGCGCCTTCGTGGCCGATGCGGCGGAAGTGACCGGCCGCACGTTCATCGTCGATGCGCGCGTGCAGGGGAAGGTCAGCGTCGTGTCGGAACGGCCGCTGTCGCGCTCCGAATACTTCGAGGTGTTCCTGTCCACCCTGCGCGCCAACGGGCTGGTGGCGGTGCCGACCGGCAACGGCGCGTTTCGCGTGCAGCCGGCCGAAGGCGCGGCCAGCCAGCCCACGCGCATCGGCAGCAAGGGTGCGGCGCGCAACCAGATGATCACCGAGATCGTGCGCCTGCGCGCGATCGACGCGGCGCAGGCGGTGGAAACGCTGCGCCCGCTGGTCAGCAAGGAAGGCGCGATCACTGCCAACAAGTCCGGCAATTCGCTGGTGATCGTCGACTATGCCGACAACATGGCGCGCATTCGCGCGCTGGTGGCGCAGATCGATCGCGACAACGCCTCTACCCAGACGATCCTGCTGGAACACGCCGGCGCGCGCGAAATCGCGACGGCGCTGACCCAGCTGATCCCGGCGGGCGGCGAGGGCGGCCGCGCGCTGGCCACGGTGGTCGCGGTGGACAGCGCCAATGCCGTGCTGATGCGCGGCGAGCGCGATACGCTGGCGCGGTTGGCGGCGATGGCGCGCCAGCTCGATGCCAAGGCGGCGACGGGCGGCGAGATCAAGGTGCTGTGGCTCGACTATGCCGATGCGGCGGTGCTGGTGCCGGTGCTGGAACGGCTGGTGGGCGGTCAGGGCGGTACGGAAGTGGCCTCGGGATCGCAGGCCCCGGTTTCGCTGGGGGGCGTGGGCAGCAGCCAGACCTCGAACGCCAGCACGCTGGGCGGTACCACCCCCGGGGCCGGCGCGGCGGCGGGCACCGGAGCGGGATCGGGCAGCAAGGCCAGCGTCAACCCCACCGGGGCGACCGCCGGTGGCCTCGGCAGCGGCGCGATCAAGCTCGCCAACGGGCGCGGCACGGCCACGATCACGCGCTATCCCGGCGCCAACGCGATCATCATCGCCGCGCCGGCCGACGACCAGCGCCGCCTGACCGAGCTCGTCCGCCAGCTCGACATTCCGCAGGAACAGGTGCTGGTGGAAGCGATCATCGTGGAGATTTCCAACGACGTGGCGCGCGAGCTGGGCGTGCAGTTCCTGTTCGGTGGCAAGGACAAGCCGTTCGCCGTCACCAATTTCGGCAATTCCTCGCCCAACATCATCGATGTCGCCGGCGGGTTGCTGGCCAACAAGCTCGACCAGACGACCACCGTGGTCAACGGATCGACCGTCACCACCACGACCAACAGCACGGCGGGCGATCTGCTCAAGCAGAACGCGGCAAGCAAGATCCTGGCGGCGTCCGGCGGCTATTCGGGCTTTCTCACCCAGCTGGGCAACAACACCTATCTGGGCGCGCTGATCAACGCGGTCGCGACCGACAAGAATTCCAACATCCTGTCCACGCCGCACATCACCACCAACAACAACGTCCCCGCCTCGATCCTGTTCGGCAAGGAAATCCCGGTGGCGACGGGCGAGGCGTTGTCTTCCGCCAATTTCAACAACACCTTCCGCACCATCTCGCGCCAGAACGTGGGCATCGAGCTGGACGTGACGCCGCAGATCAACGCGGGCGACCAGGTGCGGCTGGACCTGCGGCAGGAAGTCAGCTCGATCGCGGGCACGGTTTCCAGCCGGTCGGACGACATCATCGTCAACAAGCGCGAGATCAAGACCACGGTGACCGTGGGCGATCGCGAGATCGTGGCGCTCGGCGGGCTGCTCGACGACAACGAGCAGCGCACCTTGCAGAAGGTGCCGCTGCTGGGTGACGTGCCGGTGCTGGGCGAACTGTTCAAGTCGCGCGGGCGCAGCCATGTGAAGACCAACCTGATGGTCTTCATCCGCCCCACGATCATGCGCAACGCCAACGATCGGCAGGAATTGACCGCGCGGCGCTATGGCGTGGTGCGCAACGCGCAGCGCGCGTTCGAGCCGGGGCGCGAGCCGGGCATCGACGACCTGGTTGAGGACTATCTCGGCGCCACACCGCCGGTCGCGCCGGGCAAGGCCGTCGCGGTCGCGCCGGGGGATACCGTGATCGCCCCGAATGCGGCGGGCGAATTGCCGTCGACGGAAGCGTTGCCGGCCGACGCGGCGCAACCCGCCCGGCCCTGAGCCATGGACCAGCCGCCCGTCCTCGCCAGCCCGAACCCGCCGACGGCGCTGCCTTATGGCTTCGCGCGCGACGCCGGCTATCTGGTGGAGCGCGAGGATGCGGACGGCGTTGCCGTGGCGATGCGCGAGGGCGCGGACCCGTTCGTGCTGCTGGACTTGCGCCGCGCGCTCGGCCGGCCGGTATCGCTGCGCAAGGTCGCGCCGCCGGACTACGAGAAGCTGCTGGCCGAACGCTACGCCATGGACGGCGCGGCGGCGGTGGCGGGCGACATGGGCATCGGTGGCGAGGGGCTCGATCCGCTGGCGCTCGGCCTGCCCACGGCGGAAGACCTGCTCGACAGCGCGGACGATGCGCCGGCGATCCGGCTGATCAACGGCCTGATCGCCGAAGGGCTGCGCCAGGGCGTGTCGGACATCCACGTGGAACCTTACGAACAGGCGCTGGTCGTGCGGATGCGCGTGGACGGCGTGCTGGCGGAAAAGCTGCGGATGCCGCCGCATGTCGCGCCGGTGCTGGTCAGCCGAATCAAGGTCATGGCGCGGCTCGACATCGCCGAACGCCGCGTGCCGCAGGACGGGCGCATCAGCCTGAGCCTGGGCGGCAAGCTGGTCGACGTGCGCGTGTCCACGCTCCCCAGCCGCGTGGGCGAACGCGTGGTGCTGCGCCTGCTGGACAAGGAGAACGCCGGGCTGGATCTGGCCCATCTGGGGCTCGACGAGCGGGCGGAAGAAGTGCTGCGCCGCGCGCTGGCCGAACCCAACGGCATCGTGCTGGTCACCGGCCCCACCGGATCGGGCAAGACCACCACGCTCTATGCCGCGCTGCGCCAGCTCAATGACGGCGCGCGCAACATCCTGACGGTGGAAGACCCGGTGGAATACGCTGTCGACGGCGTGGGGCAGACGCAAGTCAACGCGCGCGTGGGGCTGACCTTCGCCGCCGGCCTGCGCGCCATTCTGCGGCAGGACCCGGACGTGGTCATGGTCGGCGAAATCCGCGATCGCGAAACGGCGGACATCGCGGTGCAGGCCTCGCTGACCGGGCATCTCGTGCTGTCCACCGTCCACACCAACGATGCCGCCGGCGCGATCACGCGGATGCGCGACATGGGCGTGGAGCCGTTCCTGCTCGCGTCCACGCTGCGCGCGGTGATCGCACAGCGGCTGGTCCGGCGGCTGTGCCCGCATTGCCGGGAACCGCACGAAAGCGACGCGGCGCTGCACGCGCTGATCGGGGTGAAACCGGGCCGCACCGTCTATCTCGCGCGCGGTTGCGCGGAATGCGCGCAGACCGGCTACGTCGGCCGGATCGGCGTGTTCGAGGCGCTGCGGGTGGATGAGACCATCCGCCGGATGATCCACGACAATGCCGACGAGGCGGAGATCGCGCGGCACGCCTTCGCGGATTCGCCGCGTCTGGCCAAGGCGGTGCGCCGTCTGGTGCGCGACGGCGTGACCAGTCCGGAAGAAGCGGCGCGGATCATGCGGCGCGAGGACGGGTGATGCCGCGTTTCACCTATCTCGCCATCGACCCAAAGGGCCACGAGCGGCGCGGCGCGATCGAAGCGGCGGGCGAACGGCAGGCGCTGGAGAAGCTGGCCGCGCGATCCTGGCATGTCGTGCGGATCGGGCCGGACGCCGCCGCCTCGGCCCGCCGCGCGGCGATTTCCACCAGCGGCATCGCCCTGTTCGCGCCGCGCCTCTCGGCCAAGCAACTGGCGCTGTTCACCCGCCAGATCGCCTCGCTGATGACGGTCAGCCCGCTGGAGGAAGCGCTGCGCACGATCGCCCGGCAGACCGAGCAGCCGCGCGCCCGCGCGATCCTGTCCAGCGTCCATGCCGGAGTGGTGGAAGGGCTGCCGCTGGCCGAGGCGATGCGGCACGAGGAGCCCAGCTTTCCCCCGGTCTATCGCGCGATGGTCGCGGCGGGGGAAAACTCCGGCACGCTGCCCGCCATCGCCAACCGGCTGGCCGACCTGCTGGAACGGCAGGCGCAAGTGCGGGGGAGAATCGTGGCGGCGCTGGCCTATCCGGTGGTGCTGTCGCTGGTCGCGCTGCTGGTGGTGACCGGGCTGATGATCTCGGTGGTGCCGCGCGTGGTCGAACAGTTCGACAACGCCAGCCGGCAACTGCCCCTGCTGACGCGCGTGGTCATCGCGGTTTCGCAGTTCCTGGCGCAGTGGTGGTGGGCCTTGCTGATCGTGGTTGCGCTGGCGGCGTTCGGCTTTGCCCGCGCGCTGCGGCGGCCGGCGTTCCGCTACCGCTGCGACAGCCTGCTGCTGCGCCTGCCGTTCGCCGGGCGGCTGCTGCGCGATGTGCACGCGGCGGGCCTCGCCCGCACGCTGGCGACGATGATCGAGGCCAAGCTGCCGCTGGTCGATGGCCTGAAGCTGGCCACGCGCACGGTGCGCAACACCGTCCACCGGCAGGCGCTGGAAGCGATCACCGAAAAGGTGCGCGCGGGCGGTTCGCTGTCCACCGCGCTGCGCGAGGCGGACACGTTCCCGCCGCTGCTGGTCTATCTGGCGGCGAGCGGCGAGGCGGCCGGGCAACTTGGCCCCATGCTGGAACGCGCGGCGGAATATCTCGAGCGCGAGTTCGAAAGCTTCACCAGCGCGGCGATGGCCTTGCTGGAACCCGCCATCATCGTGGTCATGGGCGCGCTGGTCGCGCTCATCATTCTTGCGATCCTGCTGCCGATCCTGCAGCTTCAGAACCTGACCGGACTTTAGGAACGATGCGAAACCAACGCAGCTTGCCCGCGCCCAACGGCTTCTCGCTCGTGGAGCTGATGGTGGTGCTGTTCATCATCGGCCTGCTGGCGACGGTGGTGCTGATCAACGTTCTGCCCAGCACCGACAAGGCGCGCGTGGTGAAGGCGCAGAGCGACATCGCCACGCTGGATCAGGCGATGGAGATGTACCGGCTCGACATGGGCACTTATCCGGGACCGGGCGAGGGGCTGGCCGCGCTGAAGACCCCGCCCGCCAATCTTGCGCTGCCGCAGAACTATCGCAGCGGCGGCTATGTGAAGGATCTGCCGAACGATCCGTGGGGGCATCCCTATCAGTTCCAGGTGCCGGGGAACGACGGCAAGCCCTTCGATATCTTCTCGCTGGGCGCGGACGGGCAGCCCGGCGGCAGCGACCTGAACGCCGATATCCACGCGGGGAAGACCTGATCCGCGATGGATGCGGCAAGCGCCTTTTCCGTGCCCGACGGGCCGCCGGACGGCCTGATCGTGCTGCTGCCGGCCCGCTCTGGCGGCGGCTGGCGCTGGTGGCGCGTGGAACAGGGCGGTCTGGGCCGCGAACGGTCGTTCATGGTCGATGCCGAAACAGCGCCATGGGGGCGGCTGGCGGAAGGCAGCGTGGTGACGGCGCTGGTGCCGGCCGCGCGGGCGCCGGTGCGCGATCACCCGATGCCCGACATGCCGCCGGCACAGGCGATCGCCGCCGCCAGACTAGAGGCCGAAGCGCAGGGGATCGGTTCCGCGCGCCGCCATGCCGCCGCCGCCAGAGCGGAAGGCCGCCTGTTGTGCGTGACGGTCGATGCGGATGACATGGACCGCTGGCTGGCGGAACTGGCCGAAGCGGGGCTCGATGCGGCGGCGCTGGTTCCGGCCGCGCTGGTGCTGCCGCGCCCCGATGCCGGAATGGTGGTGGCGGAACTGGGCGACGAGCCGCTGGCGCGCACGCCCGCTGCGGCTTTCGCCGGCGAACCCGCCCTGATCGGCCTTCTTGCCGATGGCGCGGGAACGGTGGCGCTCGCTGCCGAAACGCTCGACGCGCGCTTGCTGGCTATCCATCGCGCGCCGCCGGTGAACTTGCGGCAGGGTGTTTACGCGCCACGCGGGCCGGGTTTCCTGAGCGGGATGCAAGGGGGGCAGTTGGCGCGGATGGCGGCGGTCGTGGCGCTGCTGGTGCTGGTGCTCATGCTGGTGTGGATCGCCAAGTGGGAGCTGGCGGCGTCGGCGCGCGAGCGCGACGCACTGGCGCTGGTGCAACGCCGGTTTCCGGCTGCGAGCGATCTCGATAGCGCCGAGCGGCTGGTGGCGGCGGACATGGCAAAGCGCGGGCAGGGCGCGGCGAACTTCACCGCGCCGATGGCGGCGGTGCTGGCGGCGATGCAGCCGGTGCCGTCGATCCGGCTGCGCGATCTGGGCTACAGCGCGGATGGCACGCTGCGGTTCACGGCGGCGGCGCCGCGCGCGGAGGATGTCAACGCCGTGCTGATTGCCTTGCAGAACGCGGGCTGGAAAGTGACCGTGCCGCCGTCGCTGGCCTCCGATCCGACCGGGGCGACGGTGGTTGCCATTACGGTGCGGGCGCCATGATCGCGCGGGTGCAAGCCTGGTACACGGGGCTGACCACGCGCGAACGGACGCTCGTGACGATTGCCGGCGCGCTCGCTGGCCTGATCGTGCTGATCTACGGCATCGTGCTGCCCGTGGGGCGCGCCTTCGACGCTGCCGATGCGCGCCATGTGGCGTCGGTGCAGCGCACGGAACGGCTGATGGCGGCGCTGCGGCTGCTCGATGCCCGGCCCGCCGGTCCGGCCTCGCGTACAGGGACGGGGCCGGTCGAACAGGCGGTCGCCGCCAGTGCCGAACAGGCCGGGTTTGTGCTGCAATCCAACCAGCCGCGCGGCAGCGACACGACCGCGATCGTCATCGCTTCGGCGCGGCCCGCCGCAGTGTTCGCCTGGCTTGATGCGTTGGCGGGCACGGGCGTGATTGTCGATACGCTGACCGTCACGCCCGCGCCCGACGGATCGGTAGCGGTGAATGCCACCTTGCGCCGGAGTGGCATATGACTGTGGTCAGCAAGACGTCTGCGATGCCGCGCCGCGCGGTGCCGGTGCTGATCGCGGTGTTCCTCGCCGCGCTGGTCGTGCTGATGCCTCTGCGGATCGTGCTGGGGTGGGCCGGCGGGGCCTTGTCGGCGCGCTATGTCGACGGGCCGGTCTGGTGGGGCCGGGCTTATGACCTGCGGATTGGCCCGGTGCCGGTGGGGACCGTCGATGCGGGTTTGCGCCCCTTGCCGCTGCTGATCGGCCGGGCGGAGACGTGGCTTGAACGGCCAGCGGGGACCGGGCAAGCGCCCTTGCGCGCGCGGATCGGAGGCGGCGCGGGCGGGCTGCGTTTGGCCGATGCCACCGGTTCCCTGCCCTTGCCCGAAGGCCTCGGCCAATTGCCAGCCAGCACGATCGGCTTTGATCAGTTCGCGGTCGATTTCGCCGACGGGCGGTGCCGGTCCGCATCCGGCACGCTGACGGTGACGCTGGCGCCGGTGAGCGCGCTGATGCCCAGGCCGCTACCGCTTACGGGTAAGGCACGCTGCCAGGATGGCGCGCTGGTCGTGCCGATGGCCGATAGTGGCGGCATGGCCCACTTGCTGCTCAAGGTGGCAGGCACCGGCGGGTGGACCGCCGATCTCTCGCTCGCGGGCTTGCCCGTGGAGATCAGCGGCCCTCTGGTGGATGAGGGCTTTTCCGCCCGGCCCGGCGGCATCGGCTTCCGGACCGGCGGAACGTTCTGACCGCCTGCTTCAGGCCAGTATTCTTCAGGCCAGTATTCTTCAGGCCGGTATTCTTCAGGCGAGCACTTCGGTCAGGAACCACACGCGGCGTTCGGCCTGGTCGGTCCAGTCGTCGGCCATGCCTTCGGTTGCGTTGTCGCCGGCTTCGGTGGCCGCCGCCTTCACGCCACGGATCGCCTCGACCAGCTTGGCGTTGTCGTCGCGCAGCACCTTGACCATGTTCATGGCGTCGACCTTGGCGCGGTCGTCATCCTTGATCGAGGCTTTGCCGGCGATCGCGCCGATCGAGGTCAGCGTCGCCCCGCCGTTCTTGCGTACCCGTTCGGCGATGATGTCGGTCAGCGCGAAGATTTCGGCAGACTGTTCGTCGAACAGCAGGTGCAGATCGCGGAAGTGCGGGCCGGAGACGTGCCAGTGGAAGTTCTTGGTCTTGAGATAGAGCGTGAAGTAATCGGCAAGAAGGCCGTTCAGGCTGTCGATCAGCGCCTTCTTCGCATTGTCGCCCGGCATGGGAATCCCTTTCCTGCGGTTGGATGTTGATGGCATCCGTATACGCTTCCCAGCGCCGTTTGTTTCACGGGAAATGCGCGTAACGATGATCGATCGCGTCGATAAAAGCCTGAGGTTATTTTGGTTTTGGTAATTATTTCAGCGTGTTGAAAAAACCGTGCAAGCGCATTGCCACCTCTAAAAAGTCCAGCATTTCCGCCAAATCCGAGGCATCCATCCGGTTCGGATGCATTGTCAGCGGTGCCATGTGGACCTAGTCTGATCGCCACATAGCGATATTGTTCCGAATTTTTCGCATTGGCCCATGCAGCAGGCGGGGGATGGATGCCGATGGAAGCAACGCTGTACGCGCTCGGGCTTGTCGAGCGTGAATTGCTGCTGTTCGCGGCGGTTTGGTTCGTCATCGGCGCTGCCGACGATCTTGGCATAGACATGCTGTGGCTGTGGCTGCGTCTCTCGGGCCGCGCCCGCACGGGGAGGCTGGAAGGGCCGGCGGATCAGCCCTTGCGCGGAATTGCGGCGGTGCTGGTCCCGGCCTGGCGTGAGCAGGACGTCGTGGGAGCCATGATCCAGCACAGCCTGGATGCATGGCCCCATGCGGAAATGCGCTTCTACGTCGGATGCTATCGCAACGATCCGGCGACGCTGGCCGCCGCGATCGCTTCCACCCGCGACGATCGCCTTCGGATCGTCGTCCACGATCGCGATGGCCCCACCACCAAGGCAGACTGTCTCAACCGGCTTTACGAAGCGATGTGCGAAGACGAGCGGCGCGGCCGCTTCCGCGTGCGCAGCGTGATCCTGCACGATGCCGAGGACATGGTGCACCCGGCGGCGCTTTCGCTGCTGGATAGCGCGCTGGACGAGGCGGACTTCGTCCAGTTGCCCGTGAGGCCGGAGCCGCAGCGCACATCGCGCTGGATCGGAGGGCATTACTGCGATGAATTCGCCGAGGCGCATGGCAAGGTCATGGTCGTGCGCGACTGGCTGGGCGCGGGGCTGCCGGCGGCCGGCGTGGGGTGCGCGTTTTCCCGCACGGCTCTGGAAACCGTGGCGGCGCGGCGCGGCGCGAGCCAGCCGTTCGCGCCCGAATGCCTGACCGAAGACTATGAATGCGGCTTGTTGATCGGGGAGGAAGGCGGACGCTCCCGCTTCCTGCGGGTCCGGGATGCGCGCGGGGACCTTGTCGCCACGCGCGAATTCTTCCCGGCGCGGCTGGACCAGGCCGTGCGCCAGAAGACGCGCTGGATGCATGGCATCGCGTTTCAGGGGTGGGACCGTCTGGGCTGGCGGTTGCGGCCGGCCGAACTGTGGATGCGCTTGCGCGATCGGCGCGGGCCGCTGGATGCGCTGGTGCTTCTTGCCGCCTATGTTCTGCTCGTGTTGGCGCCGGTCCTGATGATCGGGCGGGCTCTGGGCTACTATGAGCCCGTGCCGCTGGGGCATGTCTTGCGCTGGCTGATCGGCGTGAATGCGTTTCTTCTCGGCTGGCGTTTGCTGGTACGCGGCGTTTTCACGGCTCGCGAATACGATCTGGCGGAAGGCGTGAGGGCGGTGTTGAGAGCGCCGGTTTCCAACGTGATCGCGATCATGGCCGGGCGGCGGGCGTTGATGGCCTATCTGGCGTCGCTCCGGCACGGCCAGACGGCGTGGGATCACACCAGCCATCATGACCATCCCGCGCTGGCAACCCGGATATGACGATGGCTCCGGCAGGTGCAGGCGTCCATACCGGGGGCGCAGAAACCGGATCGCGAAGGAGAGGATCGCCGGTACTGTCGCTTGCCCTCGTGCTGGCTGGCTGGATTGCGCTGCGCACCATGGCGCTGGCCTTGCCCTCTCCCGAAACGCTGGCGCCGCCGGGGAAGATGGCGCCGATGGTTCCCACGGAAGCGGCTGTCGCGTCGTCTGCGCCGATGTCGGTTCCGTTCGTCTCGATGTGGCTGCAGCCGTCAGGCGGGATGGCTCCCGTGCGGGAAGCGGAACGGCGGCCATGGCTGGTTGGCCAGGGGGCAGGCGCGGCCGATGCAGCCTTCGCAGGGTCCAGCAGGGCAAGCGGTTGGGGATGGTCCTTGCCACCGGGCGAGGCATCGCACGGACGCGACGACGTCCGGCGGGCCCCCGCCGTCGCGACGCGGACCGAACCCTTGCCGGCAGCCTATGCGGTGCCTGCCGGGGCGCCGCCCGCGCCGCCCGCGCGCTGGTCTGGCGATGCATGGTTCCTCCTGCGCCGTGGCAGCAGCGGGACAGCACTTGCCGCCGGCCTGCCCGCCTATGGCGGCAGCCAGGCCGGCGGCGTCCTGCGCTATCGCATCATGCCGCAGGAACGGCACCGGCTGACGGCCTATCTTCGCGCTACAGGGGCGGTGCGGTCCGACGTGGATGACCGGCAACTGGCGCTGGGGCTTTCGGCACGACCCGTTCCGACCATGCCGGTTTCCCTGCTGGTGGAGGGAAGATTGCAGCAGGGCAGCTTTGCCACCCGGCTGCGGCCATCGATCGCGGCGGTCACCGAACTGCCTCCGATCACCCTTCCGCTGGGCTTGAGGAGCGATGTCTACGCCCAGGCGGGATGGGTCGGCGGTGCCGGGGCGACACCCTTCTTCGACGCGCAGGCGGTGGTGGACCGCGCCCTGGTTCCGCTGGCGCGGGGGATCGATCTGCGCGCAGGCGGCGGAGTGTGGAGCGGGGGGCAGAAGGGCGCGGTCCGGCTTGACCTTGGCCCGCGCGCGGGCCTGGTGGTGCAACGTGGCCGGTTTCCCCTGCGTCTTTCCGCTGACTGGCGCTTCCGCGTGGCCGGCCAAGCGGCGCCGGGATCGGGACCGGCGCTGACCCTGGCCACGGGGTTCTGACAGAACAAGGCTGAAAACTGTTCGGAAAGAGGCGCGCCCGCCGTTCCCAAGCCGGTCGCGCTGCGCTACGCCGTGACAGTAATGGACGTCTATCTTCCGATCGCCAACCTGTCGGTCAACGGTCTGGTCATCGTCGCGCTGGGCGCGCTGACGGGCCTGCTGTCCGGCATGTTCGGGGTGGGCGGCGGTTTCCTGACCACACCCTTGCTGATCTTCTATGGCGTGCCGCCCACGGTCGCCGCCGCATCGGCCGCCAGCCAGGTGACGGGCGCCAGCGTTTCGGGGGCGTTCGCGCACGCGCGGCGCGGTGGCATCGATTATCAGATGGGCGCGGTGCTCGTGGCCGGGGGCGTGATCGGCACCGGGCTGGGCGCGTTGCTGTTCCGTCTGCTCCAGTCGCTGGGGCAGATCGATACCGTCATCAACATCCTTTACGTGCTGCTGCTGGGCGGCATCGGCGGACTGATGGCGCACGAAAGCATCACGGCGTTGCGCGCGCAGAAGGCTGGCATCGCGCTTCCCGCGCGCAAGCGACGGCACCATCCGCTGGTGGCCAGCCTGCCGTGGCGCTGGCGCTTCTACCGCTCGGGCCTGTACATCTCGCCGCTGGCGCCGCTGCTGCTCGGCATGGCCACGGGCATTCTCACCATGCTGATGGGGATCGGTGGCGGGTTCATCCTCGTGCCCGCGATGCTCTACATCCTGGGCATGAGCGTGGGCGTGGTGGTCGGCACATCGCTGTTCCAGATCCTGTTCGTGACCATGGCGACGACGATGATGCACGCCCTGACGACGCGCGCCGTCGATATCGTGCTGGCGGTGCTGCTGCTGGTGGGATCGGTGTCGGGCGCGCAGATCGGCGCGCAGTTCGCGCAGAAGGCGAAGCCCGAACAACTCCGCCTGATCCTGGCGGTGATCGTGTTGGGGGTGGCGCTGCGGATGGCGCTAGGGCTCGGCTACCGGCCGGACGAAATCTACACGGTGATCCCGTTGTGATCGCGCTGCGGTCCGCCCTGTTGGTACTTTGCCTGCTTCTGCTCGGCGGTGCGCGTGATCCGATTCTGGTGCCGGAAATCTCGCAGCACGAAGTGCAGGTGCGGCAGGGCTTTACCGGGGCCGACTTGCTGCTGTTCGGTGCGATCCTCAGCCCGGAAGGCACGCGCGCGGCGCAGGATTACGATATCATCGTGGTGCTGGAAGGGCCGGTGCGGTCGATCGTGCTGCGCGAGAAGCAGAAGGTCGCCGGCATGTGGATCAATGCCGCCAGCACCGAGTTCCGCTCCGCCCCCAGCTATTACGCGATCGCCTCGTCTCGCCCGATCGCGCGGATCGTGGACGACAAGACGGCGGCTATCTACGAACTGGGGCTCAAGTGGTTGCAGCTTTCGCCGATCGGGGTGATCGATCCCGCCGAACAGAAGCGCTTTTCCGCGGGGCTTGTGGACCTGATGCAGCGGCAGGGGCTGTACCGGCAGGACGAAGGCGCGGTGAAGATCAGCGGGCAGGTGCTGTACCAGGCCCGCATCGCCCTGCCTTCGAGCGTTCTGACCGGAACCTACACCGCCGAAACCTTCGCGGTGCGTGACGGCAGGGTCGTCGCGTCGGCCATTACCCGGGTCGAGGTGACCAAGGAGGGGTTCGAGCGGTTCGTGGCGGTCAATGCCCAGCGCAACGGGCTGCTCTATGGCCTGTTCGCGGTGCTGGTGTCGGTGGCGATGGGCTGGATCGCCGGCCGCCTGTTCGCACTGGTCTAGGGTCAGGACCCTAGGCGGGCGTTGGCGGTGTCAAGAACCGCGCCATCTCCTTCATTAGCCTCATTTTAACCGAGCTGGATTACCTCCCGACGGTCACGCGTGATCGGCTCGAGGTATTGGGTGATGTCGGAAATGAGCATGCAGGGTTTCGAAACCGGGTCGCCCGCCCAGCCCGCCGATCTTCGTGCGAACAGCCACGAAAATGCGCGCAAGCCGATCGGCTTCGTCGCCGATGTCTCGGGGTCCGGTGGCGTGATCGGCATCGATCTGGCGCGGCTGAAGGAATGCATGGGCGATGACGACGCTTCCGTCGCGCTGTCGGGCCAGGTCGGCTGTCCGGTGAAGATCCGCGTGGGCAATTCGTGGCTTCTGGCCACGGTGCGCAACCAGCGGCAGGATGCGGCGTTCGAAGGCGGCGTGATCGCGCAGATCGATTTCCTGGGCGAAGGCGACGAGGAACGCCTGACCGGGCGGCTTTACGGCTTCCGGCGTGGCGTGACGCGCTTTCCGGTGCCGGGCGCGCTGGTCTATCCGGCGACCAGCGCAGACTTGCGGCAGGTCTATGCCAGCGATGGCCGGTCCAGCATCGTCATCGGCACCGTGTTCCCCACGCGCGACATCCGCGCGGGTGTCTACATCGACGCGCTGCTGGGCAAGCACTTCGCGCTGCTGGGATCGACCGGCACCGGTAAGTCGACCAGCGCCGCGCTGATCCTGCACCGCATCTGCGAGATGGCGCCCGATGGCCATATCGTGATGATCGATCCGCATGGCGAATATGCACAGGCGTTCCGCCACACCGGGCAATTGCTGGACGTGACGAACCTGCAGATGCCGTACTGGCTGATGAATTTCGAGGAACATTGCGAGGTGTTCCTGACCACGCAGGGCGCCGAGCGGCAACTGGATGCCGACATCCTCGCCAAGTGCCTGTTGCAGGCCCGGATGAAGAACCGCCTGGCCGAACAGGTCGGCCGGATCACCGTGGATTCGCCGATACCCTATTTGCTCTCGGACCTGCTGCTGGTGCTCCAGAACGAGATGGGCAAGCTCGACAAGGGCCACGGAGCGATCCCCTACATGCGGATCAAGGCCAAGGTCGACGAGATCAAGGGCGATCCGCGCTACCAGTTCATGTTCTCGGGGATGCTGGTCGGCGATACGATGGTCGACTTCCTGTCCAAGGTGTTCCGCCTGCCGGCCAGCGGCAAGCCGATCACCATCATCGACGTTTCGGGCATCCCCTCGGAAATCACCTCGACCGTGGTCGCGGTGCTGAGCCGGCTGGTGTTCGACTATGCGATATGGTCGCGCGACGAAGAGACGCAGCCGATCCTCCTGGTCTGCGAGGAAGCGCACCGCTACGTGCCCAACGAACGCGTGGCGAGCAATTCGTCGGCGGCGAAAGTGCTGTCGCGGATCGCCAAGGAAGGGCGAAAGTACGGCGTCTCGCTGGGGCTGATCACGCAGCGTCCGTCCGACCTTGCCGAAGGCGTGCTGTCGCAGTGCGGCACGATCATCTCGATGCGCCTCAACAACGAGCGCGACCAAGCGTTCGTGCGCGCGGCCATGCCCGAAGGCGCGCGGGGCTTCCTCGATGCCATCCCGGCGCTGCGCAATCGCGAATGCATCATCTGCGGCGAAGGCGTTTCGATCCCGGTGCGGCTGTCGTTCGACGATCTCGAAGAGGCGCGGCGTCCTGCTTCCGCCGACCCTTCGTTCTCCGAACTCTGGGCGCGTTCGGGCGGCGAGGATATGGCCGTGCAGCGCACGGTGCAGCGTTGGCGATCGCAAAGCCGCTAGGGTCAGGACCCATTACTGGCGCGGTCGAGGTTTGAGGCAAAATGGCCCGGCGCAAGGAGGAGGGGCGCAGGAATATGTCGATATTTCAAGCCGCTCCGACGCAGCGCTGGGCCATTTTGCGTCAAATCCCTGCGGGACGTCCAAATGGCTTCCATCTCGAACCTAAAGGCGCTTGCAAAGGCAACCAGCCTTCGCGGCGCGCCTTTCGGCCCGATATGTTCGCCATTTGGACGCCTCGACCGCGCCAGTAATGGGTCCTGACCCTAAGTCGAAGCGCGGCAGCGCCTACAGCGTGGGCGTCATCCGGCCTGCCACATCGCCATCGACGCAGGTTTCCTCCTCCGCTTCCAGTTCGGAAATTGCGCGGCTGCGCGTGCGCCAGCCAGAGCGGCTGTACACGTAGAGGGCCAGCGAAGTAGCGATGACCGATCCGAACGGCATGGCCAGCCACAGCGCGTCCGCCCCGATGTGGGGATAGGCCAGGTAGTAGAAGCCCAGGCGTCCCGGATACATCGCGATGGCCAGCACGATCAGTGGCGCGATCACCACGCCGCCGGCGCGCATCGTGCCGAACAGGACGATGGTGACGCCGAACAGCACATAGCTCCAGCTCGCCAGGAACTGGATGTGCCGCGCGGCGTCCACCGCCGGGCTGTTCGGGCCGAGGAACAGTTCCAGCGAACCGCGATCGAACAGCAGCAGAATCACCGTCATCGCCCCGGTCATCGCGAAGTTCAGCAGCACGCCCGAACGGGTGATCTGCCCCAGCCGGTGCAGCAGCCCGGCGCCGATGGCCTGCGCGGCCATGGCGCTGACCGCCGCCGAGATCGCCATCGCCGGCATCTGCAGGTAGGTCCACAGTTGTAGCGACGCGCCATAAGCCGCGCTGATCAGCACGCCTTCGCGGTTGACCAGCCCGATCATAATGATCCCGGCGGCCGAGATCAGCAGCATCTGCGCGCCCATCGGCAGGCCCTTGCGCACGATATAGCCCAGTTCGGATCGTTGCGGGATCAGATAGGCCAGCTCCGCTCCGCGCAACCGCAGCGGCAGGTCACGGGCATAGACCCAGGTCACCATGGCCAGCATCGAGACGTAGGACGCCGTAGCCGTGGCCGTGGCCGCCCCGGCGATGCCCAGGCGGGGAAACGGGCCGATGCCCGCGATCAGCAGCGGGTTCAGCGCGATGTCGAGCACGACCGACAGGATCATGAACTTGAGCGGCGTCTGCGCATCGCCCGATCCGCGCAGGCCCATGCCCAGCATGACCGTGATCATCGAGGCCGGCATGGCCACGAAGATCACGCGCAGATAGGTCAGCGCGAAATGATAGGTTTCGCCGGGCGTGGCCATCGCGTGCAGCAGCGCCGGCGCGAATATCCAGCCGGCCGTGGCGACGCACAGCGAAAGCCCGAGGCAGAACCCGAGCGCCGTGCCGAAGGTGCGCCGTGCCGCGTCGATGTTCCGCGCGCCGAACGCCTGGCCGACCTTTACCGTCGCCGCCATGCCGAAGCCGAACACCGCGGCGAAGACCAGGAACATCACCACGTTGGCGTTGGCCGTTGCCGCCAGCGCGCTTTCGCCCAGCAGCCGCCCGACCCAGACCGAATTGACCGATCCGTTGAGCGACTGGAGAATGTTGGCGGCCAGCGTTGGCGCGGAAAACAGCAGCAGCGTGCGCAGGATCGGACCCTTGGTCAGATCACGATGGCCGCCGGGTGCTGCCGGGCGCGAAGCTGAGGGCTGCGCCATCGCTGGCGGTGAAGCGGCGGGATCGGTCACCAGTGCTTTCCTCAATCGTTCCGGTCGGATTTTCCGGCCTTCAACGCGGCCAAGGCGGCAAAGGGGCCGGAGGCTTCCTCTCCGGCAAGGCCGTGCTTCTGGCGCGCGGCGTCCGCTTCGGGGCCTTCCGCGAAAGGATCGATCGCCAGACCGAGGCTTTGCGCCACGGCCTCGCCCAGATCGAACGTCATCCCCTCGTATTCGATCTCGTCGCAATCGTCCGCGGTGATCTCGATTTCGTCTTCGGACGCCCCTTCCGCTCCGGGATGCACGAAACGGAGCAGGACCGGCTCGTCGATCGCTACCGGGAAATCCTCGCCTGAAATGGCGCAGGGCTGGATGATTGACGCGGTCAGCCGGCCTCGCGCCAGCACGGTTTCGCCTTCGACCGAAAGCCGGATGTCCGCGCGCATCGCGTCGATCGCGCTGATGCCAAAGCGGCCGGCCAGGCGGCGGCGCTCGTCCGCACCGGGTTCGACCACCACGGGGGCGCCGGTGATCTGGCGGATGTCGATCATCCGGCTGAGTTCGGGGGTGCCGGTCATGCGGGGATCTCCCCGGCAAGCAGGCGTTCGGCCGGGACGGCGTCCAGCGCGCCAGCGAGCGCGCGGACCCGGCCGACGAGCGCCTGCGGCCCCGTACCTTCGTCCGCCTGGCCTTCGCCCACCAGACCTTCGACCAGCGTGACATTGCGGGTGATCGCCTCGCTCAGCGCGCTGTCGTCCGCCGTCGCCAGCGCATCGCGATAGGCGCCCAGCCGGCCGCCCAGCGTGCTCATCAGCCGCCCCATGTGCTTGCCCACCACCATGTCGCCCACGCCGCTTTCGCGCAGCTGCCCGTCCATGTCATCGACGAACAGTTCGGTCAGCCGCACCGACGGTTCCACCAGCGCCGGTTCGCGTTCCATGCGCAGCAGCACCAGGCTGAGCACCAGCGTGATCGCGTCGAACCGCCCGGGCAGCGTATCGGCGATCCCGTATTCCGCGTACCACGCCTTCCCGCGCGAGGCGGCGACCACGGCATGCCACAACGGCCGCACGGTGGCGCGGTCATCGCGGCCGGGGCCGAACAGCCGGGCTAGAAACGACATCGGAACTTCCTTCCCTGCGGTCCTGCCCGCACGGCTTGCGGGATTCGTTCAGGACCGATTAAATCGCCTGTGGCCACGTGGCATCGCGCTGTCCATTGCGGTTCCGCCGTTTGGCCCCTAAGGCTTGCGCGATATAGGGAACCCGGGCGCGAAGGCAAACGGGATGCCTGCCATAGCCGGGCCTGAGGCCCGGATCGAGAAGCGGAGTTCGGGAATGCGCGATAATCGGCTGATGGTGCGGGGCGTTGCGGCGGTGACGCTTGCGGTGCTGGCCGGCGGATGTTCGAGCATTCGCGACCATCGCGGCTATCTGATCGATCCCGCGCTGACCGATTCGGTGCAGCCGGGCGTGGACAACCGCCTTTCCGTGGAAAAGGCGCTGGGGCAGCCGACCTTCAAGAGCCAGTTCGGCAAGCCGACCTGGTACTACGTGTCGATCGACACCAAGCAGAGGCCGTTCACCCGGCCGCGCACCAATGCCGAGTTCATCATGAAGGTGAACTTCGATGCGGCGGGCAATGTCGCCAGCGTCGAACGGGGCGGCATGGAAAAGGTCGTGCGGATCAATCCCGATCGCGACAAGACGCCGACACTGGGCCGCGACCGCAGCTTCTTCGAGGATCTGTTCGGCAATATCGGCGCGGTTGGCGCCGTGCCGGGCGCGACGGGCCAGAGCGGCCGTCCGGGCGGGTCCGGTCCGAACGGAAGCTGATTCCGGTCGTTCCCGGCCGGCTTGAACCGCCGCCAACTTGAACCGGCGCCAGCTTGAACAGCCGGGAGCATTCCCCATATCGCGGTCATGGACGACAGCAGGGCGAGCCACGGCCTGATCCAGTGGCACGGCACCACCATCATCGGGGTGAAGAAGAACGGGCGCACGGTGATTGCCGGCGACGGTCAGGTTTCCATGGGCAACACGGTGATGAAGCCGAACGCCCGCAAGGTCCGCAGGATCGGCGACGGCAACGTGATCGCCGGTTTCGCCGGAGCGACCGCCGATGCCTTTACCCTGTTCGAACGGCTGGAGCGCAAGCTGGAGCAGCACCGCGGCCAGCTGATGCGCGCGGCGGTGGAACTCGCCAAGGACTGGCGCACCGACAAGTACCTGCGCAATCTGGAAGCGCTGATGATCGTGGCCGACGCGGAGACGCTGCTGGTGCTGACCGGCAACGGCGATGTGCTGGAGCCTGAAGCCAAGAACGACGCGATCATTGCCGCGATCGGCTCTGGCGGCAATTATGCGCTGAGCGCCGCGCGGGCGATCACCGACTACGAGGACGACGCCGAGACGATCGCCCGCCGCGCGATGCAGGTGGCGGCCGATATCTGCGTGTTCACCAACGATCGCGTGACGGTGGAAACCATATAGGCATCATCCCCCCTCCCGCTTGCGGGAGGGGCCAGGGGTGGGCGGTCCAAGACGCTACACCCCAAAGACCCACCCCCATCCCCTCCCGCAAGCGGGAGGGGGGAGCTTCAGAATGAAAGACAACCTTACCCCCAAGGCCATCGTCCGCGCGCTGGACGAACATATCGTCGGGCAGCAGGACGCCAAGCGCGCGGTCGCCGTGGCGCTGCGCAACCGTTGGCGGCGGCAGCATCTCTCGGCTGACCTGCGTGACGAGGTCAGCCCAAAGAACATCCTGATGATCGGGCCGACCGGCTGCGGCAAGACCGAGATCAGCCGTCGCCTGGCGAAGCTGGCCGACGCGCCGTTCGTTAAGGTGGAGGCGACCAAGTTCACCGAGGTCGGCTATGTCGGCCGCGACGTGGAACAGATCGCGCGCGATCTGGCGGAAGAGGCGATCCGGCTGGAGAAGGACCGCCGGCGCGACGCGGTGCGCGATGCGGCGAGCAAGGCGGCGATGGATCGGCTGCTCAAGGCGCTGGTCGGCGATGGCGCCAGCGAGGCGACGCGCGAAAGCTTCCGGCAGCGCCTGGCGGACGGCTCGATGAACGATGTCGAGGTCGAGATCGAGGTGGAGGACGCGCCTTCGATGCCGATGGAGCTGCCGGGCATGGGCGGCAACATCGGCATGATCAACCTGTCCGACATGATGGGCAAGGCGTTCGGCGGTCAGCGCATGAAGCGTCGCAAGCTGCGCGTCGCCGATGCCTGGGACAAGCTGGTGGACGAGGAATCCGAAAAGCGCATGGACCAGGACGACGTGGCCCGCGTCGCGCTGCAGAACGCGGAGACCAACGGCATCGTCTTCCTCGACGAGATCGACAAGATCGCGGTCAGTGATGTGCGCGGCGGCTCGGTCAGCCGCGAAGGCGTCCAGCGCGATCTGCTGCCGCTGATCGAGGGTACGACCGTCGCCACCAAGTACGGCCCGATGAAGACCGACCACGTGCTGTTCATCGCCAGCGGCGCGTTCCATGTGGCCAAGCCCAGCGACATGCTGCCCGAACTGCAGGGCCGCCTGCCGATCCGTGTGGAGCTGAAGGCGCTGAGCGAGGACGATTTCGTGCGCATCCTGTCGGAAACGCGTGCCAATCTGGTCGAACAGTACCGCGCCCTGCTGGGGACCGAACAGGTGACTTTGGACTTCACGCCGGAAGCCGTTCGGGCGATCGCCCGCACCGCCGCGCAAGTCAACGAAAGCGTCGAGAACATCGGCGCGCGGCGGCTGCAGACGGTGATGGAAAAGCTGCTGGAGGAAGTGAGCTTCGACGCCGAGGACCGCGTGGGCTCCACAGTGACGATCGACGAAGCCTATGTGGCGGACAAGCTGGCGAGCCTTGCCGGCAACGCGGACCTGTCGAAGTATATCCTGTAAAAATCCTCCCCGATGCGGGGAGGGGGACCGTGCGCAGGACGGTGGAGGGGGCTTCTCGGCTGGGTGGCAGTCTCGGTGAGGATGGGCCGCAAGGCCAAGCCCCCTCCACCACCCTTCGGGTGGTCCCCCTCCCCATCCTGGGGAGGATCTGGTAGGGCCATGCGATGAACTACCAGACCCCCGAAGACCGTCCGATCTACCGCCTGCTCACCGGCCAGGACGACCGTGCCTTCTGCGAGCGCGTGTCAGAGGCGCTGGCGCAGGGCTGGCGGCTCTATGGCTCGCCCTCGCTCGCGTGGGATATCGAGAATAGCTGCATGAAGGCGGCGCAGGCGGTCGTGTGGCATGAAGCCGATGTGGTGAAGTGAACGCCGGAGCAGGCCGGCGGATTACTCTGCCGCCTCGCTCACCTCTTCGCTTTCCGCCGCCTGGCGCGCCCACATCTCGGCGTAGAGACCGTCGCGGCGCAGCAGTTCCAGGTGGCTGCCGCTTTCCGCCAGCCGTCCCTGATCCAGCACGAGGATGCGGTCTGAGTCCGCGATCGTCGACAGGCGGTGCGCGATCGAGATCGTGGTCCGGTTGGCGGCGACCATGCGCAGCGTGCCCAGGATGTCCTGCTCGGTCCGGGTGTCGAGCGCGCTGGTCGCTTCGTCGAACAGCAGGATCGGCGGGTTCTTGACCAGCGTGCGGGCGATGGCCACGCGCTGCTTTTCGCCGCCCGAAAGCTTGAGGCCGCGTTCGCCGACTTCGGTATCGAGGCCTTGCGGCAGGCGGGCAATGAAATCGGAAATGGCGGCCCCGCGCGCGGCGGCGTCCACGTCGGCCTGTGTCGCGCCTTCGCGGCCATAGGCGATGTTGTAGCCGATGGTGTCGTTGAACAGCACCGAATCCTGCGGCACGATGCCGATCGCGGCGCGCAGGGACGCCTGCGTGACGCCGGCGATGTCCTGCCCGTCGATCAGAATGCGGCCCGATCCCGGATCGTAGAAGCGGAACAGCAGGCGCGCGATGGTGGACTTGCCCGCGCCCGAAGGGCCGACGATGGCGACGCGGCTGCCGGCCGGCACATCGAACGAAAGGCCGTGCAGGATCGTGCGGTCGGGATCGTAGCCGAACACCACGTTGTCGAAGACCACCGAGGGCCGCCGCACGATCAGCGCCGGCGCGCCGGGTGCATCGGCGACTTCCACGTGCGTATCGATCAGGCGGAACATTTCCGCCATGTCGATCAGCCCCTGCCGGATCGTGCGATAGACCATGCCGAGCATGTCGAGCGGGCGGAAAAGCTGGGTGAGGTAGGTCTGCACGAACACCAGCTGGCCAGCGGTGTACTGGCCCTTGGCCCAGCCGACGACCGTCCACGCCATCGCCCCGGCCATCAGCAGGTTGACCACGACCGCCTGCGCGATGTTGAGCAGGCCCAGGCTGTTCTCGCTTTTTACCGCGGCATCGGCATAGGCACGCGTCGCCTGCGCATAGCGGGCTTCCTCGCGCGCCTCCGCGCCGAAGTATTTCACCGTCTCGTAGTTGAGCAGCGAATCGACCGCGCGGGAAAGCGCCTGCCCATCGAGCCGGTTCATCTTTTCCCGCAGATGGGTGCGCCATTCGGTGATGGTGCGCGTAACCCAGATATAGCCCGCGATCGCCACCGCCGTCGCCGCGACAAGGCCCCAGCCGAAGGTGAAGTAGAAGATCACCGCCACGATCGCGAGCTGCAGCACGGTGGGCGCGATGTTGAACAGCATGAAGTAGAGCATCGTGTCGATGCTCTTGGTGCCGCGTTCGATCACCTTGGTTACTTCGCCCGTGCGGCGGGCGAGGTGGAAGCGCAGCGACAGGCGGTGCAGGCGCGCGAACACGTTTTCGGCCAGCGCGCGCGTCGCATCCTGCCCCACCCGTTCGAACACGATATTGCGCAAGTTGTCGAAGGCGACGCCGGCGAAGCGCCCGGCCGCGTAGCCCAGCACCATCAGCATGGCGAACCGCATCAGGCGGGGGCCGGACACGTTCATCGCGTCCACCGCCCACTTCAGCAGATAGGGCAGGACAAGCTGTGTGCCGGTGGAGGCCAGGATGAACAGGCTGGCGAAAACGATGCGCCAGCGCAGCGCCTTGTTGTCGGCGGGCCAGAGATAGGGAAGGAAGCGCCGGAGCGTGTGCCATCCATCGTGGCGGGCGTTGCGGTCGGTGGCGGTTTCGGGCGGCATGGGCCTTCACATAGGCGCTTTGCGCCGATCCGCCAGCCCCGTTGCCCGATCGGGTGGATTATCCGCGCCCGTGTCGCTGCTGGCGTCCCTTGCGTTCAGTTCATCCCGAACTGCATCGGCAGGCCCCGTGGCATGTCGAACAGGATGCTCCGGCTCGAAAAGTCGATCGCCACGCGGCGGAACAGGCGCAACTGGTCCATGCCGAGCAGCATCGCCGGGCGCTTGTCCAGCTTGAGCGCCTTGAACGGCGGCGCATCGGCGAACACGAGCGGGGTGTTCGACATCGTCAACCCGCCCAGCACCAGCGTGCGCGCCAGCCCCACGTCGGCGGAGATCGATTGCCCGGTCACCGATATGAGCGAGGTCTGTTCCTGCGCATGACGGCGTGCCAAGGCCCTTTGCAGCGGGGGATTGCCGATCGAAGTATCCGAGCCGGTATCGATGATGATATCGGTACGGACGCCATCGACCATGGCGTTGGTCATGATCAGCTGGCCCGACCGGCGCCGCGCCTGCACCGTGATTTCGAAGCCGCTGTTGCCGCCCAGTTGCCGGGCATCGCCGATCGCCATGACCTTCTTGTCGAAATCGAGCAGGACGCGCTGGTCCTGCAGGCTGTCCAGCCCGATGATCCCGTCCGCGCCGATCCAGCGCCCGTCGAGCAGCGGGGCGGTGAGGCCATAGAAGCTGCGGCGGCCGAGGTTGATCTCCTCCACTTCCACCAGATCCACTTCCTGCGTGCCCGCCACGCCCACCAGCAGCGCCTGTCCGGCGCTGGCCAGGCCAAGCTGCCGGGCTATATCGCGCGACAGGATCGTGCGTTCCGCGCCGGTATCGATCATGAAGCGGTAGGGACCAGCCCGTTTGCTGCCCGTTTGCGCGTTCTCGACGCCGATATGCACCGGCACGGTCATGCGGGCCTGCAGATCGGGCGTGATCGTCACGATGTCGACCGAACCGGCCTGGGCCGTGCCGTCCTGCGCTACGGCGATGGGGTAGGCGGTGAACAGGGGCAGCAACGCGCCCGCCGCGAATAGCGGATATAGTGCCATGGCTTCTCTCTCCGCCTGGCAGCATACGCCTGTTCGGGCGCCGGAGCCATGGTGTTTATCGGGGAAGGGGCGTCTTCCGTCGAAGCGGCAGCGCCGCCAGAATCTCGCCCAGCATCGCCGTCATTTCCGCGAACAGGGGATGACCGATCGCCCACAGCGTCGCCAGCCATAGTGCGATGCCGGCGCTCACCATGCTCGCCGCCTGCCCGAAGCCGGTTTCCGCCGGACCGTGCCACAAGACATAGCTGGCAAGCAGCGGGCCGACCGCCGCCAGCGTGGCCAGCAGGCTGCGCGCGTAAATCTGGAAAAGGTCGCGCCAGCGGAAATCGAGCATCCCGCGCATGAACGGTGCGTAGATCATTACCCAGAACAGCCCGTGGGCGAAACGCGAGATGGCAACCCAGATCAGGCCGAACGGCGCGGTGAGCGCGATCAGCAGGACCGACATCACCGTTTCCACGATGTTGCGGTGGATCAGGCCCTTCATGCGATCGAGCAGCAGCGGCAGATCGCCGTTCAGCGGCAGCGAGACATAGCACAGCTGCGACAGCGCGACCCAGCCCAGCAAGGGGGCCGCCGCCAGCCATCTCGGCCCGTACAGCAGGTTGACCAGCGGTTCCGACAGCACGGCGATGCCCGCCATCGCGGGCCAGGTGACACCGGTATAGGCGGCGACGACGCGCAGATAGGGCGGGCCGAGCGGCTGGCCACTGTCGCGCACCTGGCGGAAGGCCGGGTAGAACACGCCGGTCACCGCGCCGGCCACCAGCAGACGCAGTTGCAGCGCCAGCCCCGAGGCACGGGTGAACAGGCCGACGGCGGTGTTGTCGATCAGCCGGCCGATGACCAGCTCGGGCGCGCGACCCGTGATCGAATAGCACGTTGCCAGCACGGAATTGGTGCCGCCCAGCTTGAGCACTGGCGCGGCGCCCTTCAGGCGCATCGGCCAGGGCAGCATCAGCCCCGCACGCCACTGGCTGACCACGAGCCGCGCCGCTTGTTGCGCGAACGCGCCCCAGGCCAGCGCTAGCGCGCCATAGCCCAGCACCGCCAGGGTGACTGCCGTGGCGGCGTTGGCGATGGAGGAGCCGACCTCGATCATCGTGTTGGACTTGTAGTCCATGCGCCGCTGGCAGGTTGCCTGCGGCACGATGGCCAGCGGCACCGCCAGATAGGAACAGGCGATCACCAGCGTGATGGGCAGCAGGCGCGGATCGCCGTAGAACAGGGCGATCGGCTTGGCCGAAAGGATCGTCAGGATCGCGATGCCCCAGGCGAAAGCCACCGAGACGGTGAACGCCATGTGGAGCTTTTCGGGTGTCAGGTCGCGTTCGCCGTTGACATAGCGGGTCACGCCGAAATCCTGGAGGAAGGCGACGATGGTGACCGCCGCGAAGGCGATCGAGAACAGCCCGAGTTCCGCCGGCGTGATGAACCAGCGCGCCAGCACCACGCTGGTCAGGAACTGGATCGCGAACGAGGTATATTGCGATACCAGCGCCCAGGCGGCGGCGGTGCGCACGGACATCTGAGGCGGGGGCATCTGCGGTTGGGGCACCTGCGGCGGGGTGTCGGCGGCCGTGCTCATGCACCGCTGCTCATGCGAGGCACGCCGATCAGGCCGGCGGCGATGGTCGATGCCTTGATCGGATGCCCGGCACGAACAAGCCGCGCCGCCGCCCGCCACAGGCGGGAACCGCGCGCGCCGTCGCGGCGCACATGATCGCGCAGCGCCGTCCATCCGTCTCCGGAGAGAGCTTCGGGCGAATAGATCACGCGGTCGAGGATGCGGCGGCGGACATAGCGCGCCGCGCCTTCGCCGAACCACGCATCGAGTTCTTCCAGCGGTGGCATCGTCGCGATGTGTTCGGTGGGATCGGGCAGGCCGGCGGAGCGGGCACGGTGCGCAAGCCACGCGATCGCGGTATTGCGCATCTGTTCGACAACATGGCGGCTGCTGACCTGATCCGGATAGATGCGGTAGTCGACAAGGCGATCGGGCAGGTTGGCCATCGATCCGGCTTCGGACAGGCGCAACCAGAGGTCGTAGTCCTCGGCATGGCGGT
>NZ_VUOG01000001.1:0-1570000 GCF_015390225.1 Novosphingobium sp. NBM11 | reverse complement strand
TAAGCCGATAGGTGTAGGCGCAGCGAAAGCGAGTCTGAATAGGGCGACTGAGTTCGATGAATTAGACCCGAAACCCGGTGATCTAGGCATGACCAGGTTGAAGGTGCGGTAACACGCACTGGAGGACCGAACCGTTCAATGTTGAAAAATTGTCGGATGAGTTGTGTTTAGGGGTGAAAGGCCAATCAAACCGGGAAATAGCTGGTTCTCCGCGAAATCTATTGAGGTAGAGCGTCGGACGTATACCGTTGGGGGTAGAGCACTGGATGGATGCGGGGGTCGCGAGATCTACCAATTCTAACCAAACTCCGAATACCAACGAGATTTATCCGGCAGACAGACGGCGGGTGCTAAGGTCCGTCGTCAAAAGGGAAACAGCCCTAACCTACAGCTAAGGTCCCCAAGTCACGTCTAAGTGGGAAAGCATGTGGGAATCCCAAAACAACCAGGAGGTTGGCTTAGAAGCAGCCATCCTTTAAAGAAAGCGTAACAGCTCACTGGTCTAAATAAGGGTTCCTGCGGCGAAGATGTAACGGGGCTCAAGACGTGCACCGAAGCTTAGGGTTTGGACTTCGGTCCAAACGGTAGCGGAGCGTTCCGTAAGCCTGTGAAGCGGTCTGGTAATGGGCCGTGGAGGTATCGGAAGTGCGAATGCTGACATGAGTAGCGACAAAGAGGGTGAGATGCCCTCTCGCCGAAAGACCAAGGGTTCCTGCTTAAAGCTAATCTGAGCAGGGTGAGCCGGCCCCTAAGACGAGCCCGAAGGGGGTAGTCGATGGGAACCACGTTAATATTCGTGGGCCTGGTGGTGTGTGACGGATCGCGTGTGTTGTCTGACCTTATCGGATTGGTCAGGCTTCGAAGCGGTTCCAGGAAATAGCCCCACCGTATAGACCGTACCCGAAACCGACACAGGTGGTCTGGTAGAGTATACCAAGGCGCTTGAGAGAAGTATCCTGAAGGAACTCGGCAAATTGCCTCCGTACCTTCGGAAGAAGGAGGCCCCACATATGCGCAAGCATTTGTGGGGGGCACAGGCCAGGGGGTAGCGACTGTTTAGCAAAAACACAGGACTCTGCTAAGTCGGCTTCAAGACGACGTATAGGGTCTGACGCCTGCCCGGTGCCGGAAGGTTAAGAGGAGGAGTGCAAGCTCCGAATTGAAGCCCCGGTAAACGGCGGCCGTAACTATAACGGTCCTAAGGTAGCGAAATTCCTTGTCGGGTAAGTTCCGACCTGCACGAATGGCGTAACGACTTCCCCACTGTCTCCAGGATATGCTCAGCGAAATTGAATTCTCCGTGAAGATGCGGAGTACCCGCGGTTAGACGGAAAGACCCCGTGCACCTTTACTGCAGCTTCAGAGTGGCATTAGGAAAGAATTGTGTAGCATAGGTGGGAGGCTTTGAAGCACTGGCGCCAGCCGGTGTGGAGCCATAGGTGAAATACCACCCTGTTGTTTTCTGATGTCTAACCCAGGACCGTTAGCCGGTTCGGGGACCCTCTGTGGCGGGTAGTTTGACTGGGGCGGTCGCCTCCTAAAGAGTAACGGAGGCGCGCGATGGTAGGCTCAGGCCGGTTGGAAACCGGCTGTTAGAGTGCAATGGCATAAGCCTGCCTGACTGCGAGATTGACGAATCGAGCAGAGACGAAAGTCGGTCATAGTGATCCGGTGGTCCCTCGTGGAAGGGCCATCGCTCAACGGATAAAAGGTACGCCGGGGATAACAGGCTGATGATTCCCAAGAGCTCATATCGACGGAATCGTTTGGCACCTCGATGTCGGCTCATCACATCCTGGGGCTGGAGCAGGTCCCAAGGGTTTGGCTGTTCGCCAATTAAAGTGGTACGTGAGCTGGGTTCAGAACGTCGCGAGACAGTTTGGTCCCTATCTGCCGTGGGCGTCGATACTTGAGAGGAGTTGCCCCTAGTACGAGAGGACCGGGGTGAACATGCCTCTGGTGTACCTGTCATTCCGCCAGGAGTGCAGCAGGGTAGCTATGCATGGACGGGATAACCGCTGAAAGCATCTAAGCGGGAAGCCTCCCTCAAGATAAGGTATCTTCGAGTCGTGATAGACCATCACGTTGATAGGCCGGGTGTGGAAGTGCGGTAACGCATGAAGCTAACCGGTCCTAATAACTCTGTTCATGCTTGAGAATCCCGCCATCAATGACAGGCCTGCCCTTGCAGGTCCCGTCCAACGATGACGGACGATACCAGCCAACTTAACAACATCGCAAAATCCATCCCAAAAAGATGGATCCAATGCATCGATACAATCCGTCGGCTCCATTGCCTGGTGGCCATAGCGTCTGTGAACCACCCGATCCCTTCTCGAACTCGGCCGTGAAACCAGTCCGCGCCAATGGTACTAACGCTCAAGCGTTGGAAGAGTAGGTCGTCGCCAGGCATTGAAGCCGACGGATTATAACAACATAAAAACCCATTCATGATGATCAGACAAAAGCCCGCCTTCCGGTGGGCTTTTTGTTTGGCGATGTTATACATTGCGTACCCACAGGGAAATGCTAGATGGTCGGTCTAGCTCCAGTGGCGGGATTCGAGTCTCCCAAGAAGGCTCCTTCTTTTGTCGCGGGGCGATACCTCGCTTTGCGGCAAGAGGAGAGCTGCATGTCGTTCCGCATCCCTCAGGATTGGCTGGATAGCATAATCTACCTTTACCCCGACATTCCGTCCGCTGAGGCGGGGGACGAGACGGGAGGAACCGGATTTTTGCTTGGGTGGCCTATGGGAGGAAATGCCTCATGTTTTACTCTTTGGGCCGTTACCAATCGCCATGTGATTGAGCAGAATCATTGGACAATCAGGGTCAATAAGAAGGGTGGCGGCTTTGAGTTCATCGATACCGATGACCGGCAATGGCTATTTCACCCTGATTCGGACCTAGGCGGCGTGGACAAATTGCCTAGAGGCGAGCTTTCCAAGTGTCTTCGGGATATTTGATGATTTGTCGCCGCCATATCCAAACGGCGAACGAAAACATGATTGCTCCGGTAGCTATACCAGCACCCCATCCCTTCTGATGACCATGAAAATAGGCCACCAGAATACTGACAACGGCCGGAGCAGATAGCGCAAGCCAATCCCGTCGGGTCACTTTCCTCATGCGGCGTAATCTATCGCGAGGTGGCCGTAAAAACACCGATTTCTGCATGGTGTTTGGGAACGCGATTGACGCGATGGCCAGTCGTTGATTCAAGCCTGCTTTTTGGAGGCAGATTTGAGCCGGGGCGATCTCACCGAAGCAGAATGGCGAATTTTGAAGGGCTTGTTGCCAATCGAGCCTGAAAATCGCGGTCGAGGCAGGCGGCCGGAGCAGAACCGTTCTGTCGTCAACGGCATACTCTGGCGGCTCCGTTGCGGCGCACCGTGGCGCGATGTACCACCGAAATACGGCAGTTGGAACACGATCTATCGGCGGTTTCGACGCTGGAGTGAGGCTGGTGTTTGGGAGACCGTTGCGGTTACGCTCGCCGAAATCATGGCTGACAGCGGCCACTACAGCATCGATAGCACAACAGTCCGCGCCCACGTTTCGGCAGCGGGCGGAAAAGGGGGACTCATCGACGCGCTCTTGGCCGCTCGCGGGGCGGGTTCACCAGTAAGCTTCACTGCTTGGCTGATGCCCTCGGACGACCAGTTGCCTTCCACCTAACCTGTCTTATTCACCGCGGCGGGTGAGAGGGTTGGCGGGAGTGGCGTAAGCGATTGCTTTGCAGTAGGAAAATGGGTGTCTAGACCAGTCCTTCAGCGAGGCAATTTATGCCACGGACCACACCCGCCGGGAGCGATGATAGCGCACCGGGATTTTCGTTTCCAGCGGTTGGCGGCAAGAAGGTCACAACCGCGTTCGACGGTGGCCGGCTGACCTCTGACGGCGGCGTTCTGCTGCTGGCGCAGGCCGAGCGCGCGATGGGGATCTGCCGGCAGCTTGCTGCGTGCATCGCCGATCCGCGTGACCCGACGCGGGTGATCCATCGCCTCGATGACATTCTGCGTGCCCGTGTGTTCGCGATCACGTGTGGCTATGAGGACGCCGATGATCTCGATGCCCTGCGCGACGATCCGGGCTTCCGCCTGGCGCTGGGCAAGTTGCCGGGATCGGGCGCGGGGCTGGCCAGCCAACCGACGATGAGCCGCTGGGAGAATGCACCGACCACGCGTGAACTGGCCCGGATGATGGTCGCGATGATCGGCGTTTACTGTGCCAGCTATCCGGCCCCACCGGCGGCGGTGACGCTGGATATCGATGACACGTGTGATGTCGTGCACGGCTATCAGCAGCTCTCGTTCTGGAACGGACATCACGGTGAGCGCTGCTTCCTGCCGATCCATGTGTACGATACCGCGAGCGGGCGGCCGGTGGCGATGCTGCTGCGCACTGGCAAGACGCCGTCGGGTGCCGAAGGTGCCGGCCACATCCGGCGCCTGGTGCGTCATATCCGCCAGCACTGGCCCGATACCCACATCACCATCCGCGGCGATGGGCACTACGCCCGTCCCGAGATCATGGCGTTCTGCGAGGCGGCCGGGGTCGATTACGTGTTCGGCTTGCCGACCAACGCCGCGCTGCGGGCCGATCCGGCCATCGTTGCCGTCGCCGATGCCTGCGCGGTCAAGCGGGCCCAGGCCCAACATCCGGTCCTGCGCAACTATGTCGAGACCCGCTACGGCGCCAAAAGCTGGAAGAGCCAACGCCGCGTCGTCGCCCGGATTGAGGCCAGCACGCTGGGCATGGACATCCGCTATGTCGTCACCTCGCTGACAGAAGGCTCGCCCGAGCACATTTACGACACGCTCTATTGCGCGCGCGGCCAAGCCGAAAACCTGATCAAGCGCCACAAGACCCAGTTGGCCAGCGATCGCACCTCGTGCCGCTCGGCCAATGCCAACCAGATGCGCCTCATCCTGCATACCGCCGCCTACTGGCTGATGTGGCGCGTCCAGCAGGCCATCCCCAAGGCCACCTCTCTGGCCACTGCCGAGTTCGCAACGCTGCGCCTGCGGCTGCTCAAGGTCGCCGCCCGCGTCATCGAGACCGCCTCGCGCATCCGTGTCGCCTTCGCGTCAGCATGCCCCGACGCCGGCGTGTTCAAAGCCATCGCCACCAGTCTCCGGCCAGCGCCGACATAGCCAGCGCGGCTGTGCCGCACAAAGCCCGAGCCATCGCCCATCAACCTCGAAAAGCCATCGGTTTTGCTGCGGCGAAAAACGCCGCCGAAACCGCGCGCCCGGATCACGCGGCCACCGACACATCAAACCCGGCACGCCCCAGTGCAGCGGGCTCATGAATAAGCCGGGCTAACAGGTGGCGAGGCAGCGGACTGCAAGGCGTATGATGCTTTGATCGATCTGCCCGAGTGCACGCCCGACGCTTTGTTGGCGGACAAGGGGTATGACGCTGATGCCATTCGTGCGGATCTTGCCGAGCGGAAGATTGCTGCCGTCATCCCCGGCCGGTCAAACCGCCGCGTCAAGATCGAGCATGATCGAACGCTCTACAAGCAGCGCAACCGCATCGAGCGCATGTTCGGCCATCTCAAAATCAACCGCGCCATCGCCACCCGCTACGACCAGCTTGCCAACAGCTTCCTCGGCATGGTCCATCTCGCCACCGCCAGATACTGGCTCAAATTTGTCCACGCCGCCTAGCAGTCAGGCCGATCCAACTTTCGCAGGACATCCACAAGTTCAGTTTCCTAACCAAGGACTGGCTACTCTCGAAAGAGTGGTGCGATGCACTTGATATAGGGCCGGGCGACGATTGTATATTCGTAGGCCGTTTTGTCGGTCACGCCGGGAAAAAGTCAAATAATCCGGTGGCGAGATTCGGGCAGATAGCTCAGTCACCGATCGAGCCTGTTCGAGTAGATGGAAGAAACCAAGAATGCTTCTTGGTTGAAGCTCGATCTATAGGCGGAAGCTCCGGGTCTCCGGTTTTTGTGGACCTTGATACCGCTCATTATCGGCCGACTATCAATCTGAAGACCGCACCAGATGGCAGCACATTAGGCAAAGGATACTGGCCCGATAAGCGGTGGTTGCTTGGCGTAAATTACGCAATGATCCCGCTTTGGGAGAAGGTGTGCGATAGTTCAGGCGTGCAACTGCAAAGTGGATACCGCACGCCAATGAACACCGGCCTTGACGTGACCCCCTGATTTTCCTCCACGAGCGATTAGAGTCTGGCCTTGAAGGAAGGACAGACGATGAAGCGTACGAGGTTTTCAGAAGAGCAGATTATCGGGGTGCTGAAGGAAGCGGAGGCGGGAGCCAAGACCGCTGACCTGGCCCGTCGGCACGGTGTATCTGAAGCGACGATCTACAACTGGAAGTCGAAGTATGGCGGGATGGAAGTGTCCGATGCCCGCCGACTGAAGGAGCTCGAGAGCGAGAACGCCAAGCTCAAGCGGCTGCTGGCCGATGCGATGCTGGACAAGGCTGCTCTGAAGGATCTTCTGGCAAAAAAGTTCTGATGCCCGCCGCGCAGCGGGAAGCTGTTGCTCATCTCCAGGTGTGCCACGGGATGAGCGAGCGGCGGGCGTGCCGTGTTATCGATGCTGATCGCAAAAGCGTGCGTTACCGTTCCACCCGGGACGATGATGCCGAGCTTCGCGAGAAGCTGCGCGAGCTGGCCAACCAGCGTCGCCGGTTCGGCTATCGCCGTCTGCATATCCTGCTGCGCCGGGAGGGGATCATGATCAACCGCAAGAAGACCCAGAGGCTCTACAAGGAAGAAGGGCTGGCAGTGAGGCGACGACGAAGCCGCAGGCGTGCTGTTGGCACAAGGGCACCTGCTCCGGTTCTGGCGCTGCCGAACCAGCGCTGGAGCCTGGACTTTGTTCACGACCAGATGGCTTCGGGAAGACGGTTCCGGGTGCTCAACGTGGTCGATGACGTGACCCGGGAGTGCCTGGCAGCGGTGCCGGACACCTCGATCTCTGGTCGCCGTGTCGTTCGCGAGCTGACCGCACTGATCGAACAGCGCGGCAAGCCAGGCATGATCGTCAGCGACAATGGCACCGAGCTCACCAGCAACGCTGTGCTGGCATGGTGCGGCGAGGTCGGCGTGGAGTGGCATTACATCGCGCCCGGAAGGCCGATGCAGAATGGCTATGTCGAGAGCTTCAATGGCCGCATGCGCGACGAACTGCTCAACGAGACGCTGTTCTTGAGCATGGCCCATGCCCGTGTCGAGATCGCGGCCTGGGTCGAAGACTACAATCGGGAGCGACCACACTCGTCTCTCGGTTACGCAACACCGGCGGCGTTCGCCGCTGAACTGGATAAGCAATGGCCTGCTTCGCTACGCCCTACGGGCTCCGCTACGCAGCCCATTGCTTCAACCGCGCTTATGCGCAAAACAACCGCCCGGCTCTAATCCCAGCTGGGGGAAAGCTGGGGGTCACGTCAGCCTGATGGCCGTAGTGCCGGCATGGCACCTAATCGACATGCTAGAGGATGGAGATGCGGGAAAGGTCCGCGAGGCTCTGGAAAAGGCAATCGCCATAGAACTGGCTAAGCAGAACAAGCTTCCCGTGACAATGCCTACTCAGGAGCCCGGCCAGGCTTAGACTTGGCCGCCCGTACCAGCCTTTCGAAATCTTGATCGGCGGCGGGGCTTAGTTCGCCAGCGTCCGAGAGATCGCGGATTGCCTTTCGGAAGCGCTCGCTTTGCTCTTCCTCGGTCAGCTTCTTGGCCTGCTTGGGCACATCTTTTTCCAATCAATCATGCATAAGTAAGGCGCCTGCCAACCACGCCCTTGAGCAGCGCATCCGCGCGGTCCGCGTCATTGCAACCAAGGGTGCGGATTCCGAGGTCATGCCGGCCACCATTCCGATTTGATCCCGGCCGGCATTCCGACCTGATCCCGGCCGGCATTCCGATTAATTCCCGGCCACCTGCCGGGGGATGAGAAGCCTGATCGTTGGGCCATCCTTGCGGCTGCGTGTGAGCCGGGAGGACTGGATGCCGACGAGGAGGCCGAAGATGCGCGATGTGCGCGAAGTATTGAGATTGCACCGGGAAGGCTGTGTCCCGATGCGCGAGGTGGCCCGTATGATGGGCATTGCACGCTCGACGGTGCGAGACATGGTGGTCCGCTTCGAGCGCTCGGGGCTTTCCTGGCCGGTTCCGGCCGAGATCAGCGACGCGGAACTGGAAGCCCGGCTTTATGGGCCTGCCGGGGTAAAGCCGGGCAGACGCAAGCAATCCGAGCCCGACTGGTCGGTGGTGGCACGCGAGCTGAAGCGCAAGCACGTGACGCTGCAGGTCCTGTGGGAAGAATACATCGCCGCTCATCCCGACGGTTATCGGTACAGTCGCTGGTGCGAGCTGTTCCGCAACTGGGAAGGCCGGTTGTCGCTGGTGATGCGCCAGAGCCATGCCGGCGGCGAGAAGCTGTTCGTCGACTACGCGGGCGACACTGTCCCGGTCGTGATCAACCGCCGGACCGGCGAGATCCGCGCCGCGCATCTGTTCGTGGCGGTGCTGGGCGGCTCGAGCCTGTCGTTCGCGTGCGCGACCTGGACGGAGCAGTTTGCTGACTGGGCCGAGGCCCACAACGCCGCGTTCGCGTTCTTCGGCGGCGTGCCGCGGTTGCTGGTGCCCGACAATGCCAAGGTCGCGGTGATCAAGGCCTGCAACTTCGATCCAATGGTCAACCGCAGCTACACCGACCTCGCCCGCCATTACGGTACGGCGGTGCTCCCGACACGAAGCCGGAAGCCGAGAGACAAGGCGAAAGTGGAGGCTTGCGTCGGCATCGTCGAAAGATGGGTGCTGGGCCGGCTGCGCAACCGGATCTTCTACAGTCTGGCCGAGGTCAATGCGGGCATTGCCGAGTGCCTTGCCGATCTCAACGACCGGCGCGTGCTACGCCAGTTCCAGAAGACCCGGCGCGAACTGTTCGATGAGGTTGACGCGCCCAACCTCAAACCGCTGCCTGCCGAGCCCTGGGTCCATGCCCAGTGGAAGCGCTGCCGGGTCGGGCTCGACTACCATATCGCGCTCGAGCAGCATCACTACTCGGTGCCGCATCGCTTCGCCCGCCGTGAGGTAGAAGCCCGCTTTACCGCACGCACTGTCGAGATCTTCCTGGGCGGCGAGCGCATTGCCGTTCACATGCGTGGCAGCGGAAATGGCCGGCACACGACTGTGCCCGAGCATATGCCCTCGAGCCACCGGCGCTATCTGGAATGGACGCCCGCGAAGATCCGCGACGAGGCGGCCCGGATCGGGCCGATGCTGTCGCTGTTGGTCGAGCGCATCATCAACGATCGGCCGCATCCCGAACAGGGATACCGCTCGTGCCTTGGCATCATCGGCTTGGCCAAGCGCTTCGGCGCCGATCGGCTTGAAGCCGCCGCGGTCCGCGCTCTGGAGATCCAGGCGCGCAATTATCCTTCCGTCAAATCGATCCTCGAAAAGGGGCTCGACAAGGTGCCCGTGTCCAAAGCCCCGGAGCGCGAGCCGATCCTGCACGACAACATCCGGGGCTCCCAATACTACCATTGAGAGGAACAATGATGCTCAGACACCCAACCCTTGATCAATTGAACCAGCTCGGCCTGACCGGCATGGCGCACGCCTTCGCCGACCTCGACAACAACGGCGATGCCGCCAGCCTGAACCACGCCGAATGGCTGGCGTTGCTGCTCGATCACGAGGCTACCTGGCGTAACGACCGGCGCCTCGCGCTGCGCCTGCGACACGCCAAGCTACGGCACCACGCTGTTCCCGAGGACGTCGATTACCGCGCTGCGCGCGGGCTCGACCGCCGGTTGTTCGAAATGCTGCTCAAGGGCAACTGGATCGCCGCCCACGAGAACTGCGCGATTATCGGGCCAGCAGGCGTCGGCAAAAGTTGGCTTGCCTGTGCAATCGGCCACCAGGCTTGCCGGGACAATCGCTCGGTGCTCTACACCCGCCTACCGCGCCTGATCGATGACTTGTCGCTGGCCAAGGGTGACGGCCGCATCGCGGCCCGAATGAAGAGCCTGGCGCGCGTCGACCTGCTCATCCTTGACGACTGGGGGCTTGAGCCGCTCGACGGCAATGCCCGTCATCACCTGCTCGAAATCCTCGAAGACCGTTACGGCCGTCGATCAACGTTGGTGACCAGCCAGCTCCCAGTAGCCAGCTGGTTCAATCTGATCGGCGACCCGACCTACGCCGATGCCATCCTCGATCGCCTCGTTCACAACGCCCATCGCCTAGAACTCTCCGGCGAATCCATGCGCCGAAATCTCCACGCTCAAGCCGCTTGACCCACTCAAAACCTGCATGCCAATAATTACCCACGATCTGGCTTCACCCGGCCGGCATCATATCGGAACAGTGACCGGGATCAGATCGGAATGGGCGGCCGGGATCGTCGGAATCAGCACCAAGGGCAACACGGTTGTTATACCGGAATTCAAACTCAGCGAGGTAGCGGTGCAAGTGCTGCTCGCCGCAGTGCTGATATACGCCCTTCATGCCGCGCTTAAAGATGCTGAAATAGCCTTCCACGGTATTGCTGTGAACGGTGCGATCCTCAAGGTTCACATATTCGCCGCGACCGTGAGAGGTCGTGCCGTGATCCGCGAAGAACTTGCCCATGTCGCGATAGCCGCTGTGCTCGTCAGTCATCACGCGGGCTTCGCGGGCGACGTTCGCGAGAACGATCGGCATCAAGGTATCGGCGCGGACATTCTCGATAACCATCGTGCGAGCCTTGCCGGTGTCGCGATCGACCAGCGCCAGAACCTTCATCTTATGATGGAAGGCGCGCTTCTTTTCGGTGCCTTTGAGGTGGCCGATAAATGTCTCGTCCACTTCAACGATACCGCCCGCACCGCCGAACGGAGTCATGTCATCCGAACGCATCGCTTCGCGGATACGCTGCGACATGAACCAAGCGGTCTTGAGGGTGACGCCAAGGATGCGGTGAAGCTGATTGCTCGAAATGCCCTTCTTGCTCCCGGCAATCAGGTACATCGCCTGAAGCCAGATGTGCATCGCTACCTTGCTGTCCTCAAAGATGGTGCCAATTTTTACGGTGAACGGCTTGCGGCACTGGTAGCACTTCCACACGCCGACGCGGGTGGACTTGCCTTGGAGCTTGCCGATCCGCTCGACACCGCCGCAATGCGGGCACACCGGTCCTTCGGGCCAAATGCGCGCTTCGACATAGGCGAAGGCAGCTTCTTCATCGTGGAAGTGCGGGGCGGAAAGGGCGGACGACATCGATTTAACTCCTTACGGAGTGTTGTGCCATCTCAATTTGGGTACGTCAAGTATAATAACGCCTTTTGTTTGCCCGCGTTTCGTGAACCGAAGCGGACTCTTTGTTGCAACAAAGCATCAGGCGATTGCCGAAAATGCACCCGCGTGCATTCGCTGCTGGCGTGCGCCGTAAATCGCCCTAGAACACCCACATCCACCGTTCGCCCGGCGTGGCTTGGGAGAGGATGCGGGAAAACTGCACCGCGCCGGGCGTTACGGGGATATCATCAACGACAGTTCGGCATGGTTCAGCGCTTTTCGGTAGCGCTGCTGGCGTCTGCCTGATCGGCGCTCCAGACCTTGCCGCCGCCAATCCACGTCTCGAGGACCTTGGTGGCGCGTATTTCCGCCGCGCTGGCGAACATCGGATCGGTATCGACAAACACGAAATCGGCACGCTGGCCGGGAGCCAGGCGACCGAAGCGCTGTTCGGCGAAACTGGCCCAGGCCGCGCCGCTGCTATATCCGGCAAGCGCGCTGGCCCGGTCGACGCGTTCCTGGGGCTGCCATCCGCCGACAGGCTGGCCCGCTGGATCTTCCCGGCTGATCGCCGCCGCGATACCGGCAAAGGGATCGGCCTGTTCCACCGGCGCGTCCGACCCGAAGGCGAGCGTTGCACCCGCCGCCTGGAGGGAATGCCAGGCATAGGCGCCGGTGAGCCGCTGCGGCCCCAAACGGGCCTCCGCCATCAGGCGGTCCGAAGTCTGGTGCACCGGCTGCATCGAGGCGACGATGCCGTTGCGCCCGAACCGCGCGAAATCGGCCGGGTCGACGATCTGCGCGTGTTCGATGCGCCAGCGACGATCGCCCTTGTAGGTCTGCGACAGATCCTCGATGGCATCCAGCACGGCGGCATTGGCCTGATCACCGATGGCGTGCACCGCGATCTGGAAGCCGTCCATCGCGGCGCGGCTCATTAGGTTGCGCAATTGCGTGTCGGACAACTGGGGCAGCCCGCGCGTGCCTGGCGCATCGGCATAGGGGGCCTTGAGCCACGCCCCGCGCGATCCCAGCGCGCCGTCCATGTAGAGCTTTACGCCGTTGAGACGCAGACGGTCCTGATAGAGCCATGGGGTGGGGCCGGGGCCGGCGATCAGCGCCATCTGATCGACGCCGGCGGCATAGGCCATGATCCGGATATAGAGTTCGTTGTGATCACCGGCGCGGCGATAGGCCTGCCAGTCCTCGATGCTCGTGCCCATGTCGGCCACGGCGGTTACGCCGCGCCGGAACAGCAGGCGCTGGGCGGTCGCCAGCGCGACATCGCGGTCGGCCGCGCGCGGGGCGGGGACGACCCGCGCCACCAGCGCTTGCGCGGCATCGACCAGCACGCCGGCTGGTGCGCCGGCGGCGGTGCGTTCGAGATGGCCGCCGGCCGGGTCCTTGGTCTGCGCCGTGACACCGGCGGCTTTCAGCGCCGCACCATTGGCCCAGCCAGCATGGCCATCGACGCGTTCGAGCCAGACCGGCTTGTCGGCCACGACGGCATCGAGTTCCGCCGCTGTGGGAAAGCGCCCCAGTCCCCAGCTTTCCTGATTCCAGCCGCGCCCGATGATCCACGGGCGATCGGGATGCTCGGCGGCATAGCTCTTGATCCGTCCCAGCGCTTCGGTCAGCGATTTCGTGTCCGACAGATCCAGCGTGAGCGCGGCGAAGCCCAGCTGCATGACGTGCGCGTGCGCGTCGATCAGGCCGGGCAGCATGATCCGGCCCTTGCCGTCGACGTGGTACTGAATGCCCTTGGGAGGCTTTTTCTCGCCGGGCCGGTAGATCGCCTTGATCACGCCGGCATCGTCGAAGACCAGCGCCGAGAACGTCTGGACGCGGCCATCGGGGCCGATGGTTTCGCCGCTGACGTTATCGACCAGCGTATCGGCCAGCGCGAGCGAAGGGGCTGTCGCCAGCAGCAGCGCCGCGATGGCGGCCCGGCGCCCGTGGCTCACGCGGGCGAGCCTTTCTCGCTACCCCTTCTGGGCAGGCGGCGGATCAGCGCGCTGGTGTCCTCGCGCCCGCCGCCCAAAGCCTGCACGTCGGCATAGAACTGGTCTATCAGCGCCGTCGTCGGCACGCTGGCGCCCAGATTGCGGGCTTCCTCAATGGCGAGGCCCAGGTCCTTGCGCATCCAGTCGATGGCGAAGCCAAAATCGAACTCGTCCTTTGCGGCAGTGTGCCAGCGGTTGTCCATCTGCCAGCTTTGCGCCGCGCCGCCCGAAATCGCCTCGAAAACCTTGTCGAGATCGAGGCGGGCGATCTGGCAGAAGCGGATCGCTTCGGAAAGGCCGGCGATGGTGCCCGCGATGCACATCTGGTTGGCCATCTTGGCCGTCTGCCCGGCGCCGGACTTACCCACGTGGACCACCCGCTTGGCATAGGCAGCAAGGATCGTGCGTGCGGCGTCCACCGCCTTTGCGCTGCCGCCGCACATGATCGAAAGCGTGCCGTTCTCGGCGCCGGACTGACCGCCGGTGACGGGCGCATCGACGCAGAGCAGTTCCTTGTCGCGTCCTTCCACCGCGATCTGGCGGGCGATCCGCGCGGAAACCGTGGTGTGATCGATGAACAGCGCGCCCCGCCGCAACGTGGAAAACGCGCCCGTGGGGCTGAGCACGACATCGGCGAGATCATCATCGTTGCCAACGCAGGTGATGACGACGTCGGCTCCTTCCGCCGCTTCAGCCGGCGACGAGGCGACACGCGTCGCAAGGCCGGGGTTCGCGGCCTGCCATGCTTCCGCGCGGGTGGCGGTGCGGTTGTAGATGGTGAGGCGGTGCCCAGCCTTGCCAAGATGGCGGGCCATCGCGCCGCCCATTACGCCGAGGCCCAGAAACGATACGTTGAGAGGTTCGCTCATGTCCGCCTGTTTAACGGCTTTGGCGGAGGGTTCCAGTCGCAAAGCGCGCGGGGCGTCAGGCGTGCTGCGCCTTCAGGCAGGCGGTCAGCGACAGATAGAATTCCGCGATGGCAGCCAGTGCCTGGTCACTGATGACGGGTGTAGCTCCGTGCCGGGGGGGGACAAGCCCTTGCCCGCGCGCAGCGATGGCAAGATCTTGGGCCAGTCTCGTGCCGGACGAAACCGGCGAATGGCCCGTTGCGAAAGCGCGGACGCGCCCGATCGCGCGCAGGCGCAGGACGTCCACCGGAAAGCGGCTTTCCATCGCCTTGATCCGCGACAGCTTGCGCGCGCTATCGGTGTCACCCTCCGCTGCGGCGCCGTGGCGGGACGGTGCCTCTGAAGGCGGGGCGTGCTCGTCGATAAGGATGGCCAGGAAGCGGTCGAGTTCCTTCAGACAATTGCCCGCCAGCCGCAGCGCCACGCGCGCGGTACGTTCGCAGCCCGGCATCACGGTGGCATCGCGCGCGGCGCGATCGATCAGAAAGCGACAGCCACGCACCATTGCCCGATGCGCTGCGGAAAGCGCGGCTGCATCGGCCTGGACCCGCGTGGGCGAACCCTTCCGCGAAAGGGACTCAGGCAAGGAGATGGCACCCGGATGGATGGCGACGGTAACGTTCGGTCATGGGGCTGCTCCGATCCAGACGTGCCAGCGGGAGGTTTTATCGTGCCGGCAGTGCTATTTTCGGAACCTGACGGATGCGCCCGCTTACAGCAGTTGCGCGCGGCCGTCCAACGCTGAACTGCGCCATAGTTTGCAGCGGGAATGGATCAGGAAGGTAGCGGGAAGCCAAAAAGAAAATTATCCGCATGATATCTCGCAGTTTTTTAGAAACGACCAATCACGATGGCCCCCAAACTGGCCCCCTTTGTGACCGGATGTCTGTGGAAAACCTTGGACTTGCTGCTGAATCGCCCGGCGCAGATCGTCCAAATCAAATCCGATTGGCCGATCCCTCAAGAAACATCATTATAAATCAGTAATTTATATTGTTTTTCAATCAGATTCAAATTGCCAGTCAAATGTGATTGAGAAGCTGCCACCGCCGAAAATCCAATCTTTCTTCATTGTTTTCAATGCGATGCGCATAGAGAGGTGTCGCGTAGGGTGTGTATGTCCAATCACCATACGCGGGCGTTATTGTTGTGATCCGGCTTCCCGTTGAATTGGCCAGCGTCATTCGCGTGTCAGGTGAGCCAAGCGGCGAATGAGCGGTATGTTCACCTTACACTGAAAGTGGTTGCCCGGCCTCTTCCCGGCGCGCGTCCTCGTTACTAAGGTGCCCGCAAAGGGGTTCCTGCTTGTCCGATTCAGCGATTTTCATTTCTGGTTCTTTGTTCACGACTGATTACCTGGCCGAAGCCATCAAGGCTGATCCAGCATATCTAGCGGTCGATGCTGTTGGCCTACGTATTGCGTTGGGAAATATCGCCGCTGCATTCCCGCAAAGTCACAAGACCAACGAAAGCCAGACGGAGGATGACTTCATCTGGCCGGTTCTTGGTGCGCTGGGCTGGTCGGAGTCCTTGCGACAACAGAATTTGACTGTCAGCGGGCGCGATGATGTGCCCGACGGCCTCCTGTTTCTGGACGCAGACGCCAAGGCGGCAGCTAATGCGCTGGACGAGCAATGGAAGCGCTATGCGCACGGTCTGGCGGTGGTCGAAAGCAAGCGCTGGGCTCGTCCGCTGGATCGCGCTTCTGGCCGGGATGAGGCGACCGCGCCTTCAACCCAGATGCTGCGATATCTGCGCCGCATTGACGACCTGACAAGTGGTCAGCTGCGCTGGGGCATCCTGACCAATGGCACCAAGTGGCGGCTCTATTGGGCAGGTGCGCGTTCGGTTTCCGAAGAGTTCCTTGAGATCGATCTGGGCCGCGTCCTGGCGCTCGACGGCGTGTTGCCTCACGAAAGAACGTTCCCGAACGGCGCGACCGTTGCCTCACGTAATTGTTCCTTACAGGCCCTCGAGCATCATTGCCATTGCATGGGACGGATTGCCGTGCAGCTGAGCCGTAGGCGAGGCGGAACGGCAATCCGTCACATCGCCGTAAGAATGGTTTCCGCGTCGACTGGCGTGGCGCTGGCCTGTCCGGAAGAGTGGCTGAACACAAGTGCGCGCGCGTGTTCGGTACGCCAACCTTTCAACCGGCGCTGGATAGTTCGCAGAAGGCCGTCTGGGTAAATGTCCGGCTGCTGGGCCTGCAATTTCTCCAGCAACTCGCGCCCGGTACGCCAAGGCTCCTCTTCGAACCAGGCCTTCAACTGGTCGGTAACCTGAAGCAGTGGATCCGGCCGGCGCCGCTCTCGCTTGCGCGGCGCCTTATCAACGGCCGTGGGCCGCGCCTCACCATTCTGCCATAAAGCTTTCAGGCTCAAGAGGAAGGCCCCCAGCGGTGGGGGTGACGTTTCGTTCGGATTTGCCAAGACGACGGCGTCGGCCAGGACCACCAGTTTCTGCTGCGCGGTCCGGATATCTCGCAGCAGTCGAACCGGATCCAGTCTGCCAGCCAGGTCCCGTAGCCGTTCGCGTGTCTGCTCGTTGGTCCGCGGGTCATCCATCAGGCGCTGGAACGGCGTCGCGGGAGCGTGATAACGTTTGTGGACTTTGGCGCCGTCGCGGCGCTTTTCCGCCAATTTGAATGAAGGCTGGAAAAAGTTCACGAACAAACGCGCCGCCGCATACAGCTCAGCCAGTAACCCGGCTGCTTCCAGCCCCTCGAAGCGGCGATAGCCCACTAGACGACGCACAACCGAACCGTTCTTCTGCTCGACCCAAGCCTGATCGTTCTTCCGATAGGGACGGCAGCGGGTAAAGGCGATTTCCGTCGCCGCGCAGTAATCCCGCACGGTCTCATTGATAAACACGCTGTCATTGTCGGAATCGAAACCCAGCAACGGGAACGGCATCAGCTTGCGCAGTTCCTTGAGGACCTCCACCAACAACGTTTGCTCGCGAACCAGTAGCGGAGCGCATTCGGTCCAGCCTGTTGCGATATCCGTTAACGTTAGCGTCCACGCCCAGCTCCCTTTCGCCACCGGGCCGCTATGCGAAACAAGGTCGGCCTCCATATATCCCAGCGCCGGATCTCCCCAGTCGCTGAACGTTCGGATCGGAACACTGCGCCTGAGTTCGGATCCTGCCACGCCGCGACGCCGGACCTTCTGATTGTTTCCTTTCGCGATCCGAAGAATACGGTCAATCGTGGCGGGGCTCATCTGCAACAATCTCGCCTTGATCGCCGGATCGAGATCAAGGTGGCCATGGCCCTCCATCGCCTCGATCAGAATCGGAATAAGCGGCCGCAACCGCTTGCCGCACAGGCGGTCGCTGGCCTCCCATAACACGAGCAACGCTCCGCGCACCGCCTCGTTGTAAATCCTGCGCTCCGGTCGCGTCGTTTCCCTGATCAACGGCTCCGCACGCAAGAGTCGCATTGCATGCTTCCGGTGGAAACCTGTGATCGCGACGAATTCGTCGAGAACCTTACCCTTGCTCGCGCGATCGGCCGAGCGATACCGCGCGCCGACAGCTTCAATCAATTCCCTTCGCGTCGCCATGCTCACCTTCCGCATCGTTCCCTCCCGGCCAATGCCGGGAGCAGTTTAGATGAGGCAACGGCAGCTTTGCCGGGAGCATTTCAGGCGAGGCAATGCGGGGGGGATGCTCTCGTCACACGACCTTTTGCGGAAGTCGAGGTCCGGCGCCTGCCGGTCGGAGCCGCCGCATTTATCGAGGCGCTGAAGGAAGGACAGACGATTATTGACGCGGTCAAGGAAGGCCTGACCGTCAACCCTGGCTTTGATCTGACGACCGCATTGCGCGGTATGATCGAGGCGAACGTGATCATCGGTCACGATGCGAATTCTCTCCAATCGATGGAGGCGGCATGATTGGGAAATGCCCACGATCGAACCGCATCGTCGCAACACTATACCATCTCATAGGCGGAATAGGCGCAGTTGCCCGACATATCGCGCCACCGGTGATGCGCGTCGCTCTGGCGCTGCCTTTCTTGCGCTCCGGCCTGACACGATGGGACGGCTTCCTGTCGCTATCCGCTGGCACGCAGTTCCTGTTCGAAGAGCAGTTCAAGCTGCATGTTCTCGGTGGCGAGTATGCCCTGCCGTTACCGGATCACCTGGCTCTCCTGACGGCGATCGCCGAGATCCTGCTTCCGATCTTTCTGATCGCCGGTTTTGGAGCACGCCTGACCGCGCTCGGCCTGCTGATGATGACCGGTGTGATCCAGTTGGTGTTTCCTGACGGCTGGATGAACTTTCACCTCTATTGGGCAGCCATCGCGCTCGGCATCATGGCCCTCGGCCCGGGCGTCCTCTCCCTTGATCACTGGCTCTTCAAGGGTATAGTTCGATCCGTTCGGCCGGGTGCGCAGTGATGCTGTGCCGAGGTTCCAGAGAACTTGGGCGGGACTTCGGCACCGCAGCATCGATCAACGCGTGGGGTGGCCACAATGCGCGATGACAAGCGTCGGCTGCTGCAACTGGTGGCCTCCGACGGCACGGTCACGAGCGGGGACGGAAGCGGTCCGAACGGTCCTGAAGTACCGGCCTCGCGCGAACTCGACTGGTCGATCCTCATGGCGCGCGCGCAGGATGGTGATACGACAGCCTATCTACGCCTGCTACAGGAGATCACGCCCTATCTCAGGTCGTTGGCCAGGCGATGGCACAAGGAACAATGGGATATCGAAGACACCGTGCAGGACATCTTGCTGACCCTTCATTCGATCCGGCATACATATGATCCGGCAAGGCCCTTGGGTCCCTGGCTGGTGGGCATCGCCAATCGACGCGCCATCGACCGCCTGCGTCGTCGCGGTCGGCAGATCTTGCGCGAAGCCCCGCTTACCGCCGAGCACGAGGCAACGGCGGCACAATCGGATAGCGACGAGGACGTGCTTGAAAAGCAGCGGTTGACCAAGGCGCTTGATGACCTGCCATCCGTCCAGAGAACTGCTGTCGATCTGCTTAAGCTCAAGGAAATGTCCCTGAAGGAAGCCTCCGATGCAACCGGGCTCTCCATCGCGTCACTGAAGATGGCGACCCACAGGGCAATCCGGAACCTGCGCGATCTGCTCTCGGATCGGAGGGAGCCGTGATGGAAACTGCTGATCTGATCCGCTCGCTCGCCACGAATGCTCCTCCGGTCAGGCGCCTGCGTCCACCCTTGCTGCGCGCCACCGGCTGGCTTTTGATCGCCGCCGCCATCATGGGCCTCATGACCATCAGCCACGGCGTGCGTCCGCAGTTCGCCGAGCGGATGCAGGATACCGTCTTCGCCATCAACATGATCTCGTCTCTGATAACGGGCGCCCTCGCCACCATTGCGACGTTCTTCATCAGTTTGCCGGACAGATCACGCTGGTGGCTGCTTCTGCCCATTCCGCCGCTCGTTCTCTGGCTGTCGACCATTGGATATCAATGCTTCGCCGGCTGGGTGCCCGTTCCGCCGGGGCAGTCACGGTTGAGGCGGCGTCGAGCTGCTTTGCGACACTCGTCCTGACCAGTTTACCCCTCTCGTTGATCATGCTGGCAATGCTGCGATATGCGGCGACGCTGCGTCCGACGTCGGTCATTCTGATGGGAAGCCTGGCGGTGTCCGCCATCACGGCGACAGCCCTGTCCATGTTCCATCCCCTCGATGCGACTGCGATGATCCTTGGCTGGAATCTCGGTACCGCCGTGCTGTTCCTGACAGGCGCAGCTTTGTTCAGCCGAAGGTTTTCCTCAAGCGGTCGGTCTACGAGGCGGCATCGCCCGCCAACCGGCGCTCGCCGGCTTCCATGAACTCTTTGGACCAGACAGGGCGGGTAGGCAGGATTGACCGGGTGGCCGGGCTTTCGGAGGATAGCCCATGCGGACACACCGATCTCGTAGTGTCGAGTTCAATCAACAGGTGGCGCAGGAGACGCTTCATGGCCTGGCGAAACGCCAGGACATTTCACGCAACCTGATCCGCGTCTGGGGCAAGAAGTATGAGGCTGGCGGGGTGCATGAACAGGCCCCAGCAGAGAAATGAGAGGATTCGTCACACCCTGGACAATCGTGAAACCGGCGGCGAGGACGAACAGGGCGAACACGAAGGCTCTCAGGTCCGGCGCGTCATAGCCAGGGGTGGTATGGCATCAGATGCGCGATCCGACATGATGGTGGACAACATGGATCAGTCTCCTCGAAGTTACTCGAGCGTTTCTGACCCTAGTTGTAGAGTAGCTCCCGCTGCAGCCAGCATGACCGCCCCAGCGAAGGCCATGGTCCAGATCGGTTCGGTCGGGAAGAAATGGCGCATGATCGTGCCCATCACCGTCGCCACCAGCAATTGCGGGATGACGACGAAGGCGTTGAACAGCCCCATATAGATGCCGAGCTTGGTCTGCGGCACGCTGGAGGCGAGCATCGCATAGGGCATGGCGAGGGTCGAGGCCCAGGCGATGCCGATCGCCACCTCCGACAGGAGCAGCGCCCGTGCATCGCGCAGGACCAGGAAGGACAGGAAGCCGAGGGCGCCGAGCGTGAGCGCCAGCGCATGGGTCCGGGCCTGGCCGATGCGACGGGCAAGCGGCTGGAGCAGGAAGGGCGCGGCGAAGGCGGCAACGCCATTATAGGTGGCGAAGAGGATGCCGACCCAATTGCCCCCTTCATTATAGGCGGCGCTGGTCGGGTCGGCCGATCCGAACATATATTGGGCGACCACCGGCGTAGTGTAGATCCACATGATGAAGAGCGCCGACCAAGTGAAGAACTGGACCAGCGCCAGCTTCTTCATCATCGCCGGCATGGTCGCGAAATTGCCGACCACATGGCTGAGCAAATTATCGGTCCGGCCTTGCGCATGAAGGCCGCGCGCGGCGATGCGGGCAATGCCATAGGCGGCGAGCAGGCCGCCCAGCAGATAGAGTTCCTTTTCCAGCGCCCAGCCCCAGACGGCGGCGATGACGGCGAGGCCGGCGACGATCCAGAGCGGACCACCGGCGGGGACCGGCGGCGCCTCCTTCCGGCTTGCCGCTTCGCTGGCCTGTGCAAAACCGGCCATCTGCTCGGGCGAATATTCGCGGGTGGTGAGCACGGTCCAGAGCACGGCAAGGAATAGCGCGGCGCCGCCGATATAGAAGCTGACCCGTACCGTGTCGGGGATCATGCCGACGGGCGCGACATTGGAGACGCCCATCTGGTCGAGCAGCCAGGGGGTGGAGGAGCCGATCACCGCGCCGGTGCCGATGAAGGCGGTCTGGATCGCATAGCCGGCCATATGCTGTTCCTTCGCCAGCATATCGCCGACAAAGGCCCGGAACGGCTCCATCGAGACGTTGAGCGAGGCGTCGAGAATCCAGAGCATCAGCGCGGCAGCCATCAGGCCTGGCGCATTGGGCATGCCGAACAAAGCGAGCGCCGCGAACAGCGCACCGGCGAAAAAATAGGGCCGGCGCCGGCCGAGGCGGCACCAGGTGCGGTCGCTATAATGGCCTATCACCGGCTGGACCAGCAGGCCGGTCAGCGGCGCGGCGATCCACAGCAAGGCGAGATTGTCGAGATTTTCCCCCAGCGACTGGAAGATGCGCGACATGTTGGCGTTCTGGAGCGCGAAGCCGATCTGGATGCCGAAGAAGCCGAAGCTGATATTCCACAGCCCCCAAAAGCCCTGGCGCGGCCGACCATCGGACGTCGTCGCGCCCGGTTCCAGCCCCATCTCATTCATCCCGGCCATCCCCATCCTTCGCCTTAACTTCGCGCATTTCCCGCACATTTTGACATTTAGTTGCGAGCGCCTGATCCTATCGGAAAGTCTGCGTGCATGCGGCCACGAAGCCTATCAAGCGCAGGCGGAATAGGACAGCCGAGGCTTTTGATCGCCCCCTTCCACCCTGCATCATCCTGACGAAAGTCAGGATCCATTCGGCGCGACATCTGCGAGCGAGCGCTGAATGGATCCCGGATCAAGTCCGGGATGACGACAAGTATCAAGGAAGCGTCAGCCTTCACCGCTTGCGCTTGCCGCCGCTGGCGACGAAGCGGATCGCCTGGCCGCCGCCGGGCGCAAGATCGATGGCGAGGACGTCGCCCTTCTTCACCTGCTTCTTCTCGATCACGATCGCGTGGCGTGCCTCTGTGCGATAGTCGGCGCCGGGGCCGTCGCGGTAGATTTCGGCGGTGTAGCTGCGGCCGGCATCGAGGAAGTCGAGCGCCACCTTGCTGGAGCGCGCCTGTTCATCGCCGACTGCGCCCAGATACCAGTCGTCGCTGCCCTTCGCCTTGCGCGCGATGGTGACATAGTCGCCAACCTCACCATTCAAGGCGCGGGTGTCGGACCAGTCGGTCGGCACATTCTTGATGAACTGGAAGGGGCCGGGATATTTGGCGTAATTTTCCGGCGTGTCAGCCGCCATCACGACCGGCGAATAGAGGACGACATAGAGGGCGAGCTGCTTGGCGATGGTCGAGTGGATCGTGCTGCCTTCCGAACCCGACAGGCTGAGCACGCCCGGCGTGAAGTCCATCGGGCCGCCCAGCAGCTGGGTGAAGACCAGGTTCGCCTCATGCTCGGGCGGGTTCTTGCCGCCGACCCAGGCATTATATTCCATGCCCCGGCCGCCTTCGCGCGCGACCCAGTTGGGGTAGGTGCGGCGCAGGCCGGTATCCTTGACCGGTTCATGGCTGTCGATGCTGACATGATATTTGGCGGCGGTCTGCACGACGCGCAGATAATGGTTCACCATCCACTGGCCTTCATGCCATTCGCGATGCTTGGCGCCATCGGCGTCGACCCGCTCGATCTGGCCCGCATCGGTGACATAGCCGGTCTTCACCACCTGCTCGCCATGGTCGGCCGCCCATTTGAAGGCGGTGTCGAGCTGGCCGTCATAATGGCTGGCCGATCCGCCGGTTTCATGATGGCCGATCAGGGTGACACCCTTGGACCTGGCATAGGCGGCGAGGCCATCGGCATCGAAGTCCTCGGTCGGCTGCGAGAAATTCATTGCATTGCCGTTGCCGAACCAGTTGCCGTCCCAGCCGACATTCCAGCCCTCGACCAGCACGGCGGGGATGCCACTGGCAGCGGCGAAATCGATATAGCGGCGGACATTGGCGGTGGTGGCGCCATGTTTGGGGCCCTGCGCCCAGCTCCATTCGCCCTTGATCATGTTCCACCAGACGCCGACGAACTTGCCCGGCCTGATCCACGAAACATCGCCGAGCTTGTTGGGCTCGTTCAGGTTCAGGATCATGTGGTTCATGTAGAGGCCGGCGGCATCGTCGGCGACGGCGATGGTGCGCCAGGGGGTGGAGAAGCCGGCGTCGCGCGACACCTTGGGTGCGCCCGCACCCGGCGTCAGATCGGCGCGGAAAGTGTTGCCTTCGGCACGGGCGAGATTCATGCCGGCATAATCGACCAGCGCGGCCTCATGCAGGGCGACATGGGTGCCGTCGGCCAGTTTCACCGTCATCACCGTCTGGGCAGTGCCGACCGCGTCGAGCGGGGTACGATTGTAGAGATATTCCTCGCGGTTCCATTCATAGGCGGGCTTCCACCAGGCCGTGCCGCCTTGCGCGAAGGCGAACTGGGTCAGTTCCTCGGCGATGTTGGCGTGATGGAGATTGGCCTGATCGGGCAGGCTGTAGCGGAAGGCGACGCCCTCATCGAACAGGCGGAAGGTCACGTCCATTTCGCGCTGGAGATCGCCCTTCTCGCGGAAGACCAGCTTGAGCTCATTATGATGGTCGCGGATCGTGCTCCACTCGCCCCAGGGCTGGGTCCAGTTGGTGTCTCTGCTCGCCTGCCTGGCATCGGCCAGCGTCAGGTTGCGCTCGATCTTGGGCGCATCGGTGAACATGAAGCCCAGACGGCTGTCGGCGATCAGCGGCTTGCCATTGCGCTGCACGGCATAGCTGGGGCGCCCCTCGCCATCGAGGCTGATGGTGAGGGTGATATGGCCGTCGGGCGAGGCGGCCTTGGCCACCACATCGGCGCGCGCGGCGGTGGGCGCGAGCGCCAGGGCGATGAGGGGAAGAGCGAGCGCGGTCAGTCGCGTCATGGGAACGTCCTTAAACTTGGAAGGCGGCGACGAGGCCGGATGCGGGGGCGAAATTCCAGTCGGCGATGCTGCCGGTCGACAGTTCGACCTGCCAGCGGTCCGCATCGGCCCGGCGCCAGGCGACGGGGCTGGCGCCGAGGTTGAAGACGCAGAGGCGCTGCTGCCCGTCCTGCGTCCGTTCGAAAGCGAGCAGATCGTCCGGCGTATCGAGAAAGGTGATCGTGCCGCCGCGCAGCGCCGGGGTGGCATTGCGCAGGGCCAGCACCTCGCGCGTCCAGTGGAGCAGCGAAGCAGGATCGGCTTCCTGCGCATCGACCGCGAGCGGGCGATGCGCCTCCCCCACCGGCAGCCAGGGCTTGGCATCGGAGAAGCCGAGCCAGGGAGCCGCGCCGATCCAGGGCATGGGCGTGCGGGCGCCGTCGCGCGACAGAGTCAGCGGCCAGTTGGCGATCGCTTCGGGATCCTGCAGATCCTCGAACGCGATATCGACCTGCGGCAGGCCCAGTTCCTCGCCATAATAGAGGAAGATATTGCCGCGCAGGCAGGCCAGCAGCAGCATCTTCATCCGGCAATAGGCATGGGCGTCGATGTCGCCGGCCCAGCGCGAGACGGCCCGCGGCGCGTCATGATTTTCGAACGCCCAGCTGGGCCAGCCAATCCTCTGCTCCGCCGGCCAGCGCGACAGCGCGTCTTTCAGGAACGGCGCGGTCAATTTGGGGGCGTAGAGGAAGTCGAAGCCATAGGCGGTGTTGAGACGATGATCGCCCTGGGTGAAGGCCTTCATCTCCGCATCGCTGTCATCCCCGCCGACTTCGGCGACGGTGAAACGATCGGGATATTCGTCGAACACCGCACGCACCTTTTCCAGGAACAGCGGAATGTCCGGGTGGCTCTGGCTGTAGCGCTTGATCTGGAAATCATAGGGGCGCGTGCGAATGCGGCCATCCTGTGGCGCGGGAGGATTGTCGCGCAGTTGCGGGTCGGGCATCGAATGGTTGATCGCGTCGATACGGAAGCCGTCGACGCCGCGGTCGAGCCAGAAGCGCACGATATCCAGCACCGCCGCCTGCACCTTCCCATTGTGCAGGTTGATCTGCGGCTGCTCCTTCAGGAAATTGTGCATATAATATTGGCCGCGCCGCGCGTCCCAGGTCCAGGCCGGGCCGCCGAACACCGACTGCCAGTTGTTGGGCGGCGTGCCGTCGGGCCTGGCATCGGCCCAGACATACCAGTCGGCATGGTAATTCTGGCGGCTGGAGCGGCTTTCGATGAACCAGGGATGTTCGTCGGAGGTATGGGCCCAGACCTGATCGACGATGATGCGCAGGCCGAGGTCATGGGCGCGGGCGATCAGCGCGTCGAAATCGGCGAGCGTGCCGAAGATCGGATCGACATCGCAATAATCCGACACGTCATAGCCGAAGTCGCGCATCGGGCTCTTGAAGAAGGGCGAGAGCCAGATGGCATCGACGCCGAGCGAGGCGACATAGGGAAGATGGGCGGTGATGCCGGCCAGATCGCCGATGCCGTCGCCATTGGAGTCGGCGAAGCTGCGCGGATAGATCTGGTAGATGGCGGCGCCGCGCCACCAGGGAGCCATATCGGTCAGTGCGTCGGTCATTGCGGATTAGCGCTCCGTACAGCGCAGACGCTGTAGCCAAGGGGAGGAAGGTCGAGGGCGAGGCTGCCGGGCGCCGACGCGCGCGGGGCACAGGCCGCGCCGGCAACGGTGTCGAAAGCGGTGGAGGCTATATCCACCTGGACCTGCGCCCTGATCGGCGCGGTCGATGTGTTGAAGGCGATCAGATATTCCGCGCCCGTGTCGGGATCGAAGCGGGAGACGGCGAACAGGCCCGGTTCGTCGCCGCGCGCGCGGATCGTCTCGCTGCCCCGGCGCAGCGCGGCATGGCCGGTGCGCAGCCGGGCGAGCGCCGCGATCTCGCGATAGAGCGGATGGGCGGGATCGAAGCGCGGTGTGGCGGTGGTGGCATCGCTACCGAGCAGGCGATTGTCGTTATAGCTCGCCACCTGGCTGCCGAACATATCCTCGCGCGCGTCCTGATCGCCACCATCGCCAACGAAACCCTGTTCATCGCCATAATAGATGGTCGGCACGCCGCGCAGCGTCAGCAGCATGACGTTGGCGAGCATCACCCGGCGCAGCACTTCATCCTCGCCCGCCTGCGGGAAGGCGCGGCGGACGAAGGTGGCGAAGCGGCCGGCGTCATGATTGCTGACGAAGGTCGGCAACTGCCGCGCGGTGGCGCCGCCGCCCTGATAGAGGGCGTCGCCAGTCAGCATGCGTTCCCAGGTAGCTGTCGCCGCCTTGCCCGCGACGGTTTCCAGTGCGGCCTGGCGGAAGGCGAAGTCGAGCACGGCGGGAAAGCCGCCTTCGCGGGTGTGCCAGGCAAGCGGGCCGGCATCGACCGTCTCGACATAGACTTCGCCGAAGACATGGAAATTGGGGATGCCGCGCGCCTTGGCCCGCGCCTGCATGGCGGGGACGAATTGCTGCCAGAAATGCGGGTCGACATGGCGGGCGGTGTCGATGCGGAAGCCGTCAATCCCGAAGCGGTCGATCCAGCCGCCGAAAATGTCGATCATGCCGGCGATCACGCGCGATGTTCGGTCATCAGATCGTCGAGCCCGGCAAAGTCGCCCATGGTCGCGCTCTCGCCCGAATAGGTCGTCTCGCCGCGATTATGATAATAGCGCACATCGTTGAGCCAGGCCGGGTTCTTCACCGCCTGCTCGCCCTTGGGCACGAACGGAGTATAGGCATAGGCGGGGTCGGTGAGCTTGCCGAAATTGGTGGCGCTATGATCGGCGTCGCCGGCAAAGCCCGGATTGATCGCCGGGCCGGCCACGCCGCCGCGGCGCTGATAGGGATAGTCGGCGCGCGAGCGATAGGGACAGGGCTGGTCGGCGCATTCGCGATATTGGATCACGTCGGCCGTATGGTTGGCGATGATGTCCATATAGACTTTCATCCCCCGGCCATGGGCGGCCTTCACCAGTGCGGCAAAATCCGCGTCGGTGCCGAAATGCGGATCGACATGCTCGAAATCGGTGATCCAGTAGCCGTGATAACCGGCGCTTTCCTGCCCCTTGGGACCCTGCACCGGCTTGTTGCGGAAGATCGGCCCGACCCAGATGGCGGTGGCGCCCAGCCCCTGAATATAGTCGAGCCGGCGGATCAGCCCCTTGATGTCGCCGCCATGGTAGAAGCCCTTGGACACAGGATCATAGCCGGTCTGGAGCCGGTCGCCCTTGAGGCCGCCCTTGTCATTGGCGGGGTCGGCATTGTCGAACCGGTCGGGCAGGACGAAATAGATGACTTCATCTTCGGGCAGGCGGGCGCGGAAACCGTCATCCTGTGCCATCGCCGGAGCGGGAAGCGCGCAGAGCCCAGCCAGCAGCATTGCCGTTCGTCCGCGCATGACCTTCATCCCTCCCATTGCCGCTTGTGCCCAATTGCCGCGGCTTGGCCCCTTCTTAGTCGGCGTAGACAGGGCGGGCCAAGGGAGCGGCATACGTATTCAGGCCGGTTTCAAACCCTTCTATTCCCAATGGAGACTCGCTGGCGTAGGGTTGCGCCATGGCCGCCAACGACAAAGTGACATCCTTCGACATCGCCACGCTGGCCGGCGTGTCCCAGCCGACCGTGTCGCGCGCGCTGCGTGGCGACAAGACGGTGAGCGAAGGGACGCGGCTGCGGGTCGAGGCGATCGCCCGGCAGCTCAATTATACGGTGGACAAGAATGCATCCTCGTTGCGGCGGGGCAAGAGCAATACGCTCGCGCTGCTGTTCTTCGAGGATCTGCTGCCCGACGAAAGCTGGATCAACCCCTTCTTCCTGTCGATGTTGGGCCCGATCCTGCAGACCTGCGCCAAGCGCGGCTATGACCTGCTGACCAGTTTCCAGCAGCTGTCGACCGACTGGCATGTCGATTATGAGGATAGCCGCAAGGCCGACGGCATCATCCTGCTGGGCTATGGCGACTATGAAATCTATCGCACCCGGCTGGAGCAATTGGTGGCGCAGGGCACGCATTTCGTGCGCTGGGGATCGGTGGACCAGCATGCGCTGGGGATGACGATCGGCTGCGACAACCGTCGTGGCGGGCGGGATGCGGGCAGACATCTGATCGCGCGCGGATGCAGCCGGATCGCCTTTCTGGGCGACGCATCGAGCCATTATCCCGAATTTCGCGACCGTTATGTCGGCCTGTCCGATGTGCTGCGCGAGGCCGGCCATGCGATCGACCTCGGCCTGCATGTCGATGCACTGTCGACCGAGCAATCGGGTTATGAAGCAGCGAGCCGCCTGATCGCGCGCGGCGTGACATTCGACGCGATCTTTGCCGGGTCGGACCTGATCGCGATCGGCGCGATGCGGGCGCTGGACGAACATGGGCTGTCGGTGCCCGGCGACGTCGCCCTGATCGGCTTTGACGATATCCCCGCCGCCAGCCTGACACGACAGCCGCTGACCACCGTGGCGCAGGACTATCTGCGCGCGGGCGAAGTGCTGGTCGATGCGCTGATCGGCCAGATCGACCGCAAGCCGGTCACGCCAACGCTGCTGGCGCCCCGGCTGATCACGCGGATGACGGCGTAAATTATCTCCCCTCCCTCTCAGGGAGGGGAGGAAGAAGAGCGGCCGAGCCTACTCCCTCTCCCCCCAAAGAAAAACGGACCGCCCTCCCCTCTAAGGGGTGGCGGTCCGGGGAGAGGGATTGCCCGCGTGCAGTCGGGCAATCCGGGGAGGAATTTTAGAACTTATAGGTCAGGCCCAGATAATAATCACGGCCGTAGCGCTGATAGTCGATGACCTGCCGCTTATCGCCATTCTGATAGGTGACGAAGGGCTGATCGGTGAGGTTCTTGCCCTGCAGCAGGATCGACAGGCCGGTGAGTGGCCCCGACTGGAATTCATAGCCGATCTGCGCGTCCAGAATGCCCTCTGCCTTGGCGGTGCGGAAGGTCGGCGCGGCCGAAAGGCCGGCGACTTCGCCCAGGAAGGAGGAGCGATAGCGATAGGAGACGCGCGCCTGGAAACCGCTCTTTTCATAATAAGCGGTGCCGCTGGCGACCCATTTGGAGAGGCCCGGCAGGGTGACGACATCGGTCGGGTTGCTGCCATATTTGACTTCGCTGTGGGTGTAGGAACCGCTGGCGAAGATGCCGAAGCCGTCGAGCGTTTCGCTGAACACCTTGAACGGCAGCGAGACGGTGCCTTCCGCACCCATGATCGTGCCCTTGCCGGTGTTGGCCGGGGCCTTCAGCAGACCGATATAGCTGCCGTCGGCAATGATCTGGTTGCGGATATCGACAGGCAGCGAGGCCAGCACATCCGAGAAATCATAGGCGATATTGTTGTTGGGATCGACGAAGTCGGTCAGATTCTTGAAATAGCCCGCGAGCGAGACATAGCCGCCACCCGAGAAATATTTCTCGATCGACAGGTCGATATTGGTCGACTGATAGGGACGCAGCGCGACGTTGCCGCCGTTCGAGCTGAACGGGCTATATTGCGGGTCGGAGCCGAGGCCCACATTGGCCAGGTTGAAGCTATATTCCTGGTTGATCCGTTCCTGGTCCATGCGCGGACGGACCATGGTCTGGGCCGCGCCCATCTTCACGAAGAAGCCGGGTTCCAGCTCGACCGAGAATTGCGCGCTGGGCAGGAAATTGGTGAAGCTGTCCTTGCCCGAAGCCGGCACGACTGTGACGACGCCGTTGGAGAAGTTGGAGATGGTGCCGGTCGACGCCTGACGGGTGTGGATCACCTGCACGCCGATCGCGCCCTTGAGCGGCTTGCCGCCCAGATCGCCATCCAGCGTCATCTTCGCATAACCGGTGAAGACATCTTCCTTGACGACATTGTCGCGCACCAGCGAGGATGGCCGGTTGTCATACACGGCATCCAGGACATTGTTGTAGAGATAGAGCGGGTCGAGCGTCAGCATCGCCGGCACGCCCAGATAGTCGAGCGAGACATTCTTGCCGAGCAGTGCCTCCTGCGGCACCGGCGCCGAACCGGGCGTGCCATTAGCGATGGTGCAATCCGTGCCGCCGGTGGGGCAGAGGAAATAGCTGGTATAGGCGCTGGTCTTCTTGCGCCGGCTGTAATTGCCGCCGACTTCCCAGTTGCTGAAGATGCTGCCCGAAATATCGCCGACCAAGTTGGCGCGGAACGACTTCATGTCGTCGATGAACTTGGGCCGGTTGAGGAAGCCCGCCTGCACGACGGCGGTGGTGCCGTTGTAGCCCCAGCCATTGGGGTCGGTCAGGCTGATCGCGTTGGTGTCGGTATAGTCGAGCGTCGGCACGATGCTGAACAGGCCGTTCGACTGGCGTTCGACGCGCACCGTGTCGGACACGCCCGACCGCAGATAGCCGGTGCCCGAATAGGTTTCGAGCAGGAAGTCGGTGCGCTTGGCGCGCGACCAGCTGGCATCGACATTGAGCTTGAGCCGATCGTTCAGGCGGATGTCGTTGTTCCAGCCGAGCGAGATAGTGTCGGCCTTGCGCTTGTTATAGTCGTTGCGCTGGACGCCATAGACGTTGGAGAAGGTGGCGCCGGTGACGAAGCCATTTTCGACCGTCACGTCGCTGACGCCGACATTGCTGCCCCAGACGAGCGGGAATTCGATGCCGCGCAGGCGCTGTTCTTCCTCGAAATGCGAGGCGAGGACGTCGAAGGTCGAGTGGAAATTGTCGCTCGGCTGCCATTCCAGCGTGCCGACCATGCCATAGCGCTTGAGCAGGTTCGACTGCACATAGGGCTTGGCGCCGCCGATGATCAGATTGCCGTCGGCATCGGTGGGGTAGCCCCAGGCGTTGAAACGCTCATTCTGCGACGGGGTCTGCGAGGCGGCGAAACCCAGCGACAGGCCCAGCGTGTCGTCGGCGAACTGATCGACATAGGTGGCCGAAGCGCGATAGCCATAGCGTTCGCCATCGGGATTGAGCTTGTCCATGCCGTTCATCTGGCCGCGCAGCGACACGGCGAGGATGCGGTCATTCTTGTCGAGCGGACGCAGCATGCGCAGGTCGACCGTGCCCGAGATGCCGGCGGCGATCAGCGCGGCGTCGGCGCTCTTGTAGACGTTGACGTTCTGGAAGAATTCCGACGGATACTGGTCATATTCGACGCCGCGATTGTCGCCGACGGTGACCTGTTCGCGGCCGTTGAGCAGGGTGGTCGAGAAGTCCGGGCCAAGGCCGCGGATCGACAGGCGCTGGTCGCGACCTTCGAGGCGCTGGGCAGTGACGCCGGGCAGACGGGCGAGCGAGTCCGCGATCGACACGTCGGGCAGCTTGCCAACATCTTCGGCCGAGATGGAATCCACGATCAGGACGGAATCGCGCTTGACCTTAGTGGCTGAGGCGAGCGAGGCCCGGATGCCGGTGACGACGATGTCTTCAGTCAATGATTTTTCAGATGGCGATTCCGTTCCGGCCAGTGCCTGAGCCTGAGCCTGAGCCTGAGCCTGAGCAATTGCTGGAAACGAAAGTGCAGCGCCAGCTAGCAATGTGATGCGAAAAACGGAGCAATGGAAATGACGCATTGCCGGAGCCTCCCCTAACTTTTGTTTAGTGCGTTGATCTTGCCTACGTTCTTAAGCGCCACGGTAATCCGCCGGTGGCCACCTGCACAGATTTCAACATACGTATTCAACTGCGGCGAACAGGCCTGCTTCCGGCTTGGCTCAATCTTGCGTTTTCAGAGACCGTTTGGAAATGTGTTGATGCGGCGGCTCGGACATGATTCAAATTTGGGATGTGGACCCGAGCGAGCGTGGCCGGATGGCTGGATTTGAGAAACGATCGAAGCGCTACCCGACCGATTTGACGGACGAAGAATGGCTGTTCATTCAGCCGTTTCTGCCGCCCGTAGCCAAGCGCGGACGCAAGCCGTCGACAGACCTGCGTGATGTGCTCGATGCGCTTCGCTATCTGGCACGAACAGGTGGGGGATGGCGTATGTTGCCGAACAACTTCCCACCCTGGCAAACGGTGTATTGGTAGTTTCGTCGCTTCGTGCGCCGGCTCTTGTTCCGTACGATACACGACATCGCACTGATGCTCGACCGCGAACGCGAAAGGCGTGAACAGAGCCCGACAGCCGCCGTCGTGGATAGGCAATCCATCAAGGCACCGGCGGCGCAAAAGCGGGGTTTTAATGCGGGCAAGAAGGTTGTCGGTCGTAATCGGCACATTGCCGTCAATACCGATTGCCGATTGCTCATGGTCAATTTGACCACCGCCGACAATTCCGACAGCGCGGGGCGGGACCGCGATGGCCTCGGGGCGGCTGGCATCAAGGACCGGATCATGCACCGGCGGCACCGCTAGATGCCGAAGCTGCCGCGCTGGCAGGCGCGCCGCAATCTCCTCATCGCCAAACGGCGCGCACCGGTCGAGGCGGTGTTCAGCGCCATGAAGCGCCTCTACGGCGAGGCGCGCGCCAGATGCCTTTCCCTCGCGCGAAACTCCGCCGATTTCTTCGCATTCGCAACCATCTACGACCTCAGACGTACCACGATCCTCGCCTGATGCGCGCGCCGCACTCCACAACACCGCCGCAACCCTCGCCGTCGCACCAACAAAGGCCATGAACCGCCAGCACGCCAGCCTCACTTCCCCGTCCAACCGCGTTTCGAAGAGGAATCCCAAAGGCAGTGCGTCCCGCCTTACGCGCGGTCTCGACATCGACATGGCTGCTGGCAACAATCAGCCCGTTGAGAGCGGCATAGTCTTTGTGCAGGGCGGTGACAAAACCAGCCACTGGAACGCCAGCGAAGTGCTGAGCGTGGCGGAGTAAAAACCGGCCAGTGGTAAGGCTGCCCTTTTGAGGGCGGCCGGGATGTATGCCGTGGAAGTTTACGCGAGTGTTCGGCAGTTTGTGTTTGTGCAGGGGCGCAGCCAGCGAGAGGCCGCGCGGGTATTTGGATTAAGCCGGGAGACGATTGGCAAGATCTGCCGATTTTCACTGCCACCTGGCTATACGCGCACGAAGCCGGTGGAGAAGCCGAAGCTGGGGCCTTTGCTGCCGGTGGTTGACGCGATTTTGGAAGGTGACCGGACGGCGCCGGTCAAGCAGCGACACACGGCGAAGCGGATCTTCGAGCGGCTGCGCGATGAATATGGCTATGGCGGCGGCTACACGGTGGTGAAGGACTATGTCCGGCTGAGCCGGGTGCGTGGCCGCGAGACATTTGTGCCGCTGGCGCACCCACCGGGGCATGCGCAGGTGGATTTTGGCGAAGCGGTGGGCGTGATTGGCGGTGTGGAGCAGAAGATCCACTTCCTGTGCATGGATTTGCCGCAGTCCGATGCCTGTTTCGTGAAGGCTTTCCCGCGCGAGACGACCGAGGCATTTCTGGATGGGCATGTATCGGCCTTCGACTTCTTTGGCGGCATTCCCCAGTCGATCCTCTACGACAACACGACGATTGCGGTGGCCAAGATTCTGGGGGACGGCAAGCGTGAGCGCACACGTGCCTTCAGCGAGCTGGTCAGCCACTACCTGTTTTCTGACCGCTTCGGCCGACCCGGCAAGGGGAATGACAAGGGCAAGGTCGAAGGGCTGGTCAAATACGCGCGCCGCAACTTCATGACGCCCAAGCCGCAGGCGGCGAGCTATGACGCACTGAACGCGGCTCTTTTGGAGCGCTGTCATGCGCGGCAAGGCGAACGTGCTGGCCGCCATGCCCAGACCATCGGTGAGCGCATGGTTGCTGACGTTGCGGCGCTACGCCCACTACCGCCGGTGCCATTGGAGCCATGCGAGAGGCGCAGCGCCCGTGTGTCATCGACGGCGCTGGTGCGGTATCGCGGCAATGATTACTCGGTGCCCACAAGGTTTGGGTTCCAGGATGTGGTGGTGAAGGGCTTCGTGGACGAGGTGGTGATCCTGTCCGGCGCCGAGGAGATCGCCCGCCATGTGCGCAGTTATGGCAGCGGCGATTTTGTGGCCGATCCGCTGCATTATCTGGCGCTGATCGAGACAAAGCCGAATGCTCTCGATCAGGCGGCTGCACTGCAGAATTGGGCCTTGCCCGATGTCTTTGCCCACCTGCGGCAATTGCTGGAGGGACGCATGGGCCGCAAGGGCAAGCGCGAGTATATCCAGGTCTTGCGCTTGCTGGAAGCGATGCCCATGGCCGTGGTGACCCATGCTGTCACTCAGGCGATCCACATGGGCGCGATCAGCTTTGATGCGGTGAAGCAGATCGCACTGGCCAGGATGGAACGGCGGCCCGCCAGGCTTGACCTGACGACCTATCCCCACCTGCCAAGGCTGGATGTGAAGGTCACGCAGGCGGCTGATTATGCGGCTCTGATGCCCCAGGTCTCGAAGGAGATGGCAGCATGAGCCGGGCGCCCGATGACAACCTGCCCACCGGCACCACCGCTGGTGCGCCACAGGTGCTGCTGGCCCACCACCTCAAGCAACTCAAACTGCCGACCGTTTTGCGCGAATATGAGAAAGTAGCCCGGGAGTGCGCGCGTGATGGTGTCGATCATCCCCGCTATCTACTGCGCCTGATCGAACTGGAACTGATCGACCGTGAGCGGCGCACTGTCGAACGCCGGATCCGTGCTGCCCGGTTCCCGGCCGTCAAAAGCTTCGATACCTTCGACTTCACCGCCATCCCCAGCCTCAACAAGATGCTGACGCTGGATCTGGCGCGCTGCGAATATATCCTGCGGCGCGAGAATATCATTGCGCTGGGCAATAGCGGGACGGGCAAAACCCATGTGGCGCTCGCCCTGGGGCTGGCCGCCTGCCAGAAGGGCTTCACCGTGACCTTCACCACCGCCGCGGCGCTGGTGAACCAGTTACTGGAAGCCCGCGACGAGAAGCGGCTGCTCAAGATGCAGCGCGAGTTGGCTGCAGTGAAGCTGCTGATCATCGACGAACTGGGTTACGTCCCGCTCTCGCCCACCGGCGCGGAGCTGTTGTTCGAGACCTTCTCCCAGCGCTACGAACGCGGCTCCACCATCGTTACCTCCAACCTGCCGTTTGAGGACTGGACGCAGGTGCTTGGGTCCGAGCGCCTGACCGGCGCATTGCTGGATCGTTTGACCCACCACGTCAGCATCCTGACCATGAATGGTGACAGTTACCGCCTAAAGCAGTCAGCCAGTCGCCGTCGCGCCACTGCCAGCGGGGCGGAGCAAAACCAGGCCACCGTCGACGAAAACTGACCCATCAAAACGGCCAAAAGCAAAGGGCCCCGATCGGGGCCCTTTGCTTTGCACCTGCCGCAACATCAGTGGCCTACTTTTACTCCGCCACAGTGGCCGGTTTTTGCTCCGCCGTTGACACCCCGGCAAGTCCGACAGCCTGCGGTTTTTCAACGACGTTTCAGGCGACCAACTCAATCAGGTTGCGGCGAAGCTGGAAGCAGACAAGGCCAAGCCGAACGCCGATCCCAACAAGCCCGCTATCGACGCGGACATGTTTTGATCATCGCTCCGCCTTGCCTCAGCCGGTCGGATTCTCAGTCTGCGGCGTCCGGTCCAGGCTCAATCACCGGAGCCGACCTGGAAGCTTGGAATCGCCACACACCCTACGCAGCGGGCCGCAAGCCTTAACCGCATAGTTTAAAAGCAAAAAACTCGAAATTAGGGACTGGTGTTGAAACAATTTGATGTCGATTTGCGCATCACTGCGCGATTTAGCCGGGCGCAGATGTCAAAGTTTTCTTCGCAAATACCGTTGCTTACGTCGAAGTAAGGTGTCGCAAATCGCGATTTGAAGCCGGTGACAGGCGCGGACGCTCACGAATGGACCTTCCCAAACTCCGGATGCAATATTTGCGCCCCTTCCCGGAGTTGGTCGAGGTAGTCGCTCCACCATTGCGCCATGGCTACGCGCTCCTTCCAATGCGCGCCGCGATGGTACGCCGCACGGACCTTGTCGCTGTCACCATGGGCCAATGCCCGTTCGATGGCATCGGGGTGCCACTTGCCGCTTTCGTTCAGCAATGTGGATGCCATTGCGCGGAATCCGTGAGCGGTCATTTCGTCGGTGGCGTAACCAAGGCGGCGCAGACCCGCGTTTATTGTGTTGTCGCTCATGGGGCGCTTGTGGGAGCGGATGGACGGGAACACATAGCCGTCAGTTCCGGTCAGGGCGCGGGCGTCAGCCAAAACTGCCAGTGCCTGGCGTGAGAGTGGGACAAGGTGATCCTTACGCATCTTAGTTTTGCTTGCGGGTATCGTCCACAACGCCCCCTCCAGGTCGAACTCTGCCCATTCGGCATGACGAAGTTCGCCAGGTCGAACGAACACGTGCGGGGCCAATTGCATCGCCAGCTTGGTCAGCGGCTGCCCTTCGTATCCGTCGATTGCGCGCAACAGTTCGCCCACCTGCACTGGTTCGATAATCGCACCATAGTGGGTCACGGTCGGGGCAGTCAGTGCCCCTCGCAAATCGCGCGTGGGGTCGGATGAAAGGCGTGCTGTCGCCACCGCGTAGCGGAACACTGAACTGGCCAATTGAAGAGTACGGCGGGCGCTTTCCAGCTTGCCCTTACTCTCGATCCTTCGGACGGCAACGAGCACGTCAGATGGTTCGATATCGGTAATCGGCAACTTGCCGATTGAACCGTTCAGAAGCGACAGCAGATATTCGCAGCGCGTAGCGGTGCTGGCCGCCCATGCCTTTTGCCCATCTCGTCGTCGCTTCTCACAATATTCAGCGGCGATGGCGCTGAACGTGGTTTCCGCTTGCACCTGCGCCCTCACCTTGCTGCGCTTCTTTTCACGCGACGGGTCTTTGCCAATAGATAGCAACTCGCGGGCCTCGTCGCGCCTGCGCCTCGCATCGGCAAGGCCGACCTCGGGATAGCTGCCGATAGCCAGCTTCTTCTCCTTGCCATCCACACGATACTTCAGCCGCCACAGCTTGCCGCCGGAAGGCTGGACCAGCAGAAACAAGCCGAGAGAATCGCCCAATTTGTATGGCTTCTCGCGGGGCTTGGCATTTCTGATGGCAACATCTGTCAGAGCCACGTTCCCTATCCTTTCCCTGCGCGTGGCCCCCAGTTGGGGGCCAATCGAATTGCCCGGAAAGTTCTGGCCCCCGAAGTGGCCCCCAACGAAGCCGGATGCAGCGGGAAGCTTGAGGACAAGTCCGGACGATTGAGGGCACGAAACCCTCGGTTTTCCAAGGGTTAATAGACCTATCGGGACAGATATGGAAGGGAGGGCTGGAGCGGGTAGCGGGAATCGAACCCGCGTATTCAGCTTGGAAGGCTGCTGCACTACCATTGTGCTATACCCGCGCAATCAAGCGTCGTGCTCTTGATCGCGGCAGCGACCGTTGTCGCCGCCCTGATACGGGCCGATTGCCACGGCGGGGCGGCGCCGTCAACCGGCGTATTGGCAAACCGGGCGAAGCGCCGGCCCCCTTGTATCCTGGCGATAAAGATATATCTTTGAGCCATCTTAACAAGCGAGGCTTTCTTCATGTCCGTAACCCGCGCCATCGTGCCCACCGCCAGCGCCAGCCGCTATCTCCAGCAGTTGTGCAAGCACTGGAGCCACAAGTTCGACGTTACCTTCGATGCGCATCAGGGGCGCGTGCCGCTGCCGCTCGGCCCCGTCGATCTTGTCGCGGACGAGACGGCGCTTACCGTGACCTGCACCGTTGCCGAGGGCGGCGACATGGCGCGGATGCAGAAGGTGGTCGCCGATCACCTGAACCGCTTCGCCTTCCGTGAAGGCGAACTGGTGTTCGACTGGCATCCGGCCTGAGTTCCGCCTTTACGCGCCTCCGAATATTGTTATAGAACATAGCTAATTTCGGAGGATGTCATGACTGACGCGAATCTCTCGCACGCCGCCCTTGACCGTTTCCTGCGCCCGCGTTCGGTTGCCGTCGTGGGGGCGTCCGACAAGCCGGGCGCGCTCGGCGCCACCCTGCTCACCAACCTGGCCAACAACGGCTATTCCGGCGCGATCTATCCGGTGAACCCGAAGCGCGAGGAGATCATGGGGCTGCGGTGCTATCCCTCGGTCGATGCGCTGCCGGAGGGTGTGGACGTGGCGGTGCTCGCCATTCCGCGCGCCGGGGTGCTGGACGCGGTGCGAGGGCTGGCGGCGCGCAAGGCCGGCGGCGTGGTGATCTTCTCCGCCGGGTTCGCCGAAGGGGGTGAGGAAGGGCTGGCCGAACAGCACGAGATCGCCCGGATCGCGCAGGAGGCGGGGCTGGTGGTCGAAGGGCCGAACTGCCTGGGCCTCGTCAACTATGTCGATCGCGTGCCGCTGACTTTCGTGGAAACCAACGCCGTGCCGCCGGGCGATCGCCGCGCGATCGGCATCGTCTCGCAGTCCGGTGCGATGGCGGCGGTGCTGGGCACCATGTTGCTCGCGCGCGATGCCGGCGTGTCCTATTCGGTATCGACCGGCAACGAGGCGGCGAGCGGCGTGGAGGACTATGTCGACTGGATGGTCGATCAGCCCGATACCCACGTGATCGCGATGATCGTCGAACAGTTCCGCAAGCCGCAGCGCTTCCTCGCGGCGGCGCGGCGTGCGCGCGCGGCGGGCAAGCCGATCGTCCTGCTCCATCCGGGCAAGTCGAGCGCGGCGCGAGAATCCGCCGCCACGCATACCGGCGCGATGGCCGGCGACTACAAGCTGATGCGGGCGATGGTTTCGCGCGCCGGCGTGATCTTCGCCGAAACGCTGGAAGAACTGGGTGACATTGCCGAGATTGCCGTGCGCTGCCCCGTGCCGCCCTCCGGCAACACGGCCGTGCTGGGCGAATCGGGCGCGTTCAAGGCGCTGACGCTCGATCTGGCCGAGGAACTGGAACTGCCGCTGGCCGATCTGCACGACGCGGATTCGCCGGCCCTGCGCGCCGCGCTGCCGCCCTTCGTGCCGGTGAGCAACCCGCTCGACATCACCGCACAGGGGCTGTCCGAACCGTCGATCTATACCCGCACGCTGGAAGCGCTGCTGGAGGACGACCGCGTCGGCACCGTGCTGGCCGGGATCATTCAGGCCGAGCCGATCACCTGCGCGATCAAGTATCCGCCGATCCTGGCGGCGGTGGACGGCAAGACGCTGACCAAGCCGCTGGTCTTCGCCGGGCTGGACGAAGGGGCGGATGTGCCGGCCGAGCGCATTGCCGCGTTGCGCGCCGCGGGCATCCCCTGGTTCCCGACTACCGAACGCGCTCTGCGCGCCATCGCGCGCCTGACGCACTGGTCCGCGCGCGATCTCTCGGCCACGGACAAGCCGGCCCTGCCGCTGGCGGGTCTGGACGCGGTTTCGGGCGTGGTGCCGGAATACAAGGCCAAGGAACTGCTGGGGCCGCTGGGCCTGCCGTTCCCCGCCGGTCGTTTCGCGGCGAGCGCGGACGAGGCGGTCGCGGCCGCCGACGCGGTCGGTTATCCGGTGGCGATGAAGGCGCAAGCCGCCGCGCTGGGGCACAAGAGCGACGCCGGCGGCGTGCTGCTCAACCTGGCCGACGGCGCCGCGGTGCGCGCGGCGTGGGAGCGCATCCACGATAACGTCGCGGCCTATTCGGCGGCGATCCGGCTGGACGGCGTGCTGATCGAGGCGATGGGCAAGCGCGGGCTGGAAATGATCGTCGGCGCCAAGAACGATCCCGAATGGGGGCCGGTGGTGCTGGCCGGCTTCGGCGGCGTGACGGCGGAGATCCTGCAAGACGTGCGCCTGCTGACCGCCGATCTGACCGAGGAAGCGGTCGTGGCCGAACTGATGAAGCTGAAGAGCGCGGCGCTGCTCCAGGGCTATCGCGGATCGCCCGCGCTGGACGTGGCGGCGCTTGCGCGCCTGATCGTCACCGTGGGGCAGGTGCTGCGCGCCGAGCCCGCGATCCGCGAGATCGATCTCAATCCGGTGATCCTGCACCCGGTGGGCGAAGGCGTTGTGGCGCTCGACGCGCTGATGCTGGTCGACTGACCGCCGGAATAGGCGGTAAGGCGCGAAAGCCCCCCTCTCGCCGGAGAGCGGGGCTTTCGCGTTTCAGTGCCCGGGAAAATCCATCAGGGCATCCACGGTCAGGCCGGCGCCGCGCAGCCGTTCGGCGCCGTGGAGATCGGGCAGGTCGATCACGAACAGCGCATGCCGCACCGCCGCGCCCGCCTGGCGCAGCAGTTCGGCGGCGGCCAGCGCCGTGCCGCCGGTGGCGATCAGATCGTCCACGATGACCACGCGCTGGCCTTCGCGGATGACCGTGGGATCGATTTCCAGCCGGTCGCGCCCGTATTCCAGCGCATAGTCGATGCCGATCGTCTTGACCGGCAGCTTGCCCGGCTTGCGCACCGGCAGGAAGCCCACGCCCATGCGTGCCGCCACCGCCGCGCCGAAGATGAAGCCGCGCGCTTCCATGCCGGCAATCAGTTCCGCGTCCGCCGCGCGGGCGCGTTCGGCCAGGTGATCCACGCAGGCGCGCAGGCCTTCGCCATGGGCAATCAGCGTGGTGATGTCGCGAAACAGGATGCCGGGGGAAGGGAAATCGGGAACCGACCGGACAAGCATCTTGAGATCGTCGGGCGTCATCGGGAAACTTTCGAGGAGAGGTTGCGGGAATTTCGGCGCGATGGGCGCGGCGCACCATGGCGTTGCGGCGGCCGTGCGCCAACGAAAAAGGCCACCGTTTCCGGTGGCCTTCTCGCGTCTGGCAAGCGGCGGGCGATCAATGTCCGCCCACGTTGCTCCAGACCTGCTTCTTGGACAGATAGGCCAGCACGGTGGCCGCCAGCAGGAAGCCCAGCACGGCCCAGCCGGTCTGCTTGCGCTTGTCCAGCTTGGGTTCCGCTGTCCAGATCAGGAACGCCGCGACGTCCTTGGACATCTGGTCGACCGTCGCCGGCGTGCCATCGCTGTAGGTCACCTGGCCATCGCCGGTCAGCGGCGCGGGCATCGCCAGGTTCAGGTTGGCGAAGTACGGGTTGTAGTGCAGCCCTTCCGGCGTCTTGGCGTCCGGGAACTTCTTGAGGAGTTCCGCGGGCTGGTCCTGGTAGCCGGTCAGCAGCGAGTACACATAGGCCGGCCCTTCGTGACGCGCCTTGGTGATCAGCGACAGGTCGGGCGGGCTGCCCTGGCCGGCGTAGTAGACCATCGGGAAGTGATCGGCGGGCAGGTTGTCACGCTCGCCACGGTCGCCGGTCTTCGGGTCGAAGGTCGGCTGCTTGGTGCCCCACTGCTTGGCGATCGCCTTCACTTCGGCTTCCGAATAGCCGAGCTGCTGGAGATCGCGGAACGCGACGTGCTTGAGCGAGTGGCAGGCCGAGCACACTTCCTTGTAAACCAGGAAGCCGCGCTGCAGCTGTTCCTTGTTGAAGCGGCCGAACGCGCCGTCGGAAGCGAAATGCACTTCCTTGGGGTGCTTGTGGAACTCGTGCTCGGCTGTCGGGGCCGCCGGCTCGGTGATGGCGACATAGGCGCCATTACCGAACGACCAGAGCAGCGCGACGGCGAAGAAAAGGCCGACGAAGGGGCCAAAAAGACGGACCATAGGGGTTCTCTCGTTCTTTCCGGTTCGGCTGGCTCAGGCAGCGGGGTTGGCGGACAGCACGGCGCCGTCATCCTTGCCCAGCACGGCTTCGGTAATCGAATAGGGAAGCGGTTCGGGCTTCTCGATCGACGAAACGAGCGGGAGAATGACGAGGAAGTGCAGGAAGTAGTACGTCGCGGCGATCTGCGAGATCATCACGTAGGGTTCCGCAGCCGGCGCGCCGCCGCAGTATCCCAGAATCAGCACGTCCACGAGCAGGACGTAGAAGAACTTGCGGAACAGCGGACGGTACAGGCCCGAACGGACCGGCGAGGTATCCAGCCAGGGCAGGAAGAACCACACCAGGATCGCGCTGAACATGGCGAGCACGCCCATCAGCTTGGCCGGGATGAAGAAGAAGTCCGACGTGAAGGCGCGCAGGATCGCGTAGAACGGCCAGAAGTACCATTCGGGCACGATGTGCGCCGGGGTGCTCATCGGGTTGGCCGGAATGTAGTTGTCCGGGTGGCCCAGCGCGTTCGGCGCGAAGAACAGCACCGCGCAGTAGAGCAGCAGGAACACGCCCAGTCCGAAGCCGTCCTTCGCCGTGTAGTACGGGTGGAAGGGAACGGTGTCGCTCTCGCTCTTCACTTCCACGCCCGTCGGGTTCGACGAACCGGGGATGTGCAGCGCCCACACGTGCAGGATCACCACGCCCAGGATCACGAAGGGCAGCAGGAAGTGCAGCGAGAAGAAGCGGTTCAGCGCCGCCTGATCGGGCGAGAAGCCGCCGAGCAGCCACTGCTGCAGCGGTTCGCCCACCAGCGGGATCGCGCCGAACAGGCCGGTGATGACCTTGGCGCCCCAGAAGCTCATCTGGCCCCAGGGAAGCACGTAGCCCATGAAGGCGGTGGCCATCATCAGCAGGAAGATCACCACGCCCAGCAGCCAGATCATCTCGCGCGGGGCCTTGTACGAGCTGAAGAAAAACCCGCGGAAGATGTGGACATAGACCACGACGAAGAACGCCGAGGCACCGTTGGCGTGCGCGTAGCGCAGCATCCAGCCCCAGTTCACGTCACGCATGATGTGTTCGGTGGAATCGAACGCCACGCCCGTGTTGGCGGCATAGTGCATCGCCAGGATCACGCCGGTGACGATCTGGAGCATCAGGCAGACGCCTGCCAGGATGCCGAAGTTCCAGAAATAGTTCAGGTTGCGCGGCACCGGATAACCGGCGCCGACGGCGTTGTAGACGAAGCGCGGCAAAGGCAGCTTCTCGTCCAGCCACTGCATGAAGGGGTGGCTAGGCTTGTAATGGTTCGCCCAGGGAAAGCTCATCGGGTCTTATCCTCAGCCGATCTTCACGACAGTGTCGGAAGTGAATTCGTAGGGAGGCACTTCGAGATTCTTCGGTGCCGGGCCTTTGCGGATGCGCGCCGCGGTATCGTAGACCGAACCGTGGCAGGGGCAGAAGTAACCGCCGAACTCGCCCTTCACCTCGCCTTCGCCGGCGCCCAGCGGCACGCAGCCCAGGTGGGTGCAGACACCCATGGTGATCAGCCAGTTCTTGTGGCCTTCCTTGGTGCGCTGCTCCAGCGTCTGCGGATCGCGCAGCGTCGAGGCGTCGACCGCGTCCGCTTCCGAGATTTCCTTCGGGGTCAGGTTGCGGAGGAACACCGGCTGCTTGCGGAACACGGCCTTGATCGCCTGTCCCGGCTGGATCGCCGAGATGTCGATCTCCGTGGAGCTTTCCGCCAGGACGTCCGCCGACGGACTCATCTGCCGCACCAGCGGCCAGACGGCGGCAAGGCCGCCCACTCCCGCAAAACTTACGGCCGCGATATTGATGAAATCGCGCCGCCGCACACCTTCTCCGGTACCATCAGCCGGAGTGTCGATGCTCGCCTCATCAGCCATTGAAATTCCCTGCCTGCTGCCGCCGCGCCCGCGGACCGGGCGCGGTCCAACTTGCCCCTTTGAACGTGCCCGGGGAAAGGACCGTCCGGTTTATCCCCCTTGCACAGGGGCCGGGCGCACGCGAACAGCGCGCACCAAACCCCCACTTGGGGGGCCTGATAGACGCAAAGGCGATAGTTTGCCAACAGGCATTTTGGTCCTGCGGGAAGCGCGGATTCACAAGGGTTTGGGCAGGGGGGCGAGCAGGGTTTCGCCGGAAGAACCCCGGAAGGGGGATTCGCGGCCTAGCGCGGGAAACCGGCGCCCGCAGGCCAGCCGGGGTTCGCCAGCCCCATAACCTTGAAAAGCGCGCCCATCTGCGATTCCCCGGTCAGTCGGTCGAGCGCCGCGTTGAGGGTCGCGACCTGTGCCGGTGCCGAGCGCGCCAACGCCTGCGCGCGTGCGCCGATGCCGAGCGCGCGGAGCCAGTGGCCCTGTTCCGCCGTGCCCATCCACCGCGCGCCGCCGGCTTCGGCGGTCTCCGCCATCGCCGCGAAATCGACGTGCGCGGTGAGGTCAGCCTCGCCGGGCATGGCGAAAGCATCGACCTTGCGGTGCGCGCGTACCGCCTGCAGCGTGCTGCCAAGGCGCGGCGCGGTGTGGCCATAGTCGATGAACAGCGCCGCGCCGCCCTGCGCGGCCAGCCGTTCCGCGACCGCGCGCACCGCCGCCGCAGACGCGGGACTGCTTTCGAGGATCGCGCCGTCGGGCGCGTCCGCGATCAGCGCGGCAAGCGCGGCGGAGACCGTGCCGCCCATCGCCACCGCCGCATCCATGGGGCGCGCGCCCACCACCGGGGCCAGCCTGCCTTCGTGCATCCCCACCAGGCGTTCGCGCCAGCCGGCGGCGGTCTTCACCAGTTGATGCACCGGCAGCGCGTCGAGGAACTCGTTGGCGACGATCAGCAGCGGCGCGTCCGCGGGCAAGGTGGAGAGATCGTCGTGCCAGTTGGCATCGGGATGGTGTTCGCGCTGGATCGCGCGCAGCGCCGTGCTGCCTTCCACGAAATGCACGGCGGGCGCCATGCCCTGTCGTCGCATCACGCGCAGCGCGTCGCGCGCCAGCGTGCCGCGGCCCGGGCCGAGTTCGACGTAGTGGACGGGATATTGCGCGCCGGCGCGCGTCCAGATGTCCGTCAGCCACAACCCGATCAGTTCGCCGAACATCTGGCTGACTTCCGGGGCGGTGATGAAGTCTCCCGTGAGGCCCAGCGGATCGCGCGAATCGTAATAGCGCGCGTTCGATTCGGCCATGAAATGCGCGATGCTCAGTGGCCCGGTGGCGGCGATCAGGCGGGCGAACGTCGCGGTGAGCGAACGATCGTCCCGGGCCGTCGTGGCCCCCCCGGTCACGCGGTGGCGGCCGGCGCGGTTGCCGGCTTCGGGGCCGAAAGCGGAGGGCGAACCAGCGCGCGAATGAAGAAGAACAGGCCCACCGCCATCATCGGCATGGTCAGCCACTGGCCCATCGAGAAGCCGGTGCTGCGGGCGAATTCCTCAAGCTGCGCGTCCGGTTCGCGGAAGTATTCCACGGTGAAGCGCGACAGGCCGTAGCCCAGCGTGAACAGCCCGACCAGCAGACCCGGCCGCCAGCGCGCGCGGGTCTTCCAGAACAGCGTGATCAGCAGCACGGCCAGAACCAGGCCTTCGAGCAGCGCCTCGTAGAGCTGGCTGGGATGGCGCGGCTGGGGGCCGGCGCCGGGAAAGATCATGACCCAGGGCACCGTGGAGGTGGTCACGCGGCCCCACAACTCGCCGTTCACGAAGTTGGCCAGGCGGCCGAACAGCAGACCGAAAGGCACGCAGACGGCGATGTAATCGCACATCCGCACGAAATTGAGCTTGTTGCGCCACGAAACCCACGCGATCGCCAGCACCGTGCCGATCATGCCGCCATGGAAGCTCATGCCGCCTTCCCACAGCTTCACCAGTTCGCCCGGATCCGCGAACATGCGCGGCGCGTAGAACGTGGCATAGCCCAGCCGCCCGCCCAGGATCACGCCCAGCGTGGCGTAGAAGAACAGATCGTCTGCATGGCGCTGCGCCAGCGGCGCGCCGGGCGAACGGATCATGCGCAGAAGGTGCCAGTAGGCGAGCAGGATGCCCGCCAGATAGGCCAGCGAATACCACTTGATCGTGAAGAAGCCGAGGTCGACGGCGATCGGGGAAAGGCCCAGGTCTTCCCAGTGCAGTGGCTGGTAGGGCAGGGCCATCGCACCCGACGCAAGCAGCGGAACCGACTGTAACAGCGCCGATAGTGACAGCAAGGAGTGAACTCCGTACAAGTTGCAGAAAGGGACCTGTCTGTGTCTTCGCCGGCAGGTTCGCCGCCGGCTTTTGGCACGGCAGCGAATGCCTGACAAACATGAAAAGGCCGCGCCGTGCGGCACGCGCACTTGGGAGAGTAACGAAAGCAATGCTGAGCCAGCTCGATCGGGATCTGTCCCGGATCATGGATGCCCTGACCGCCGAAGGCGGCATGTTTGCCACGGTTCCGTTCCAGCGCGCGGGCTGGACGGTGCCGATGATCGCCGCCGCCCCGCCCAGCCTGGCGGCCTATTTCGCGCTGTTCTGCGCGCAGCAGGGCGATCGCGAATTCATCATCGATGGAGGACAGCGGCTGACGTTCGCGCAGATTTATGCTGCCGCGCGCGTGGTGGCCGGCGGGTTGGTGGAAGGCCACGGCGTGCAGAAAGGCGAGCGGATCGGCATCGTCGCGCGCAATTCGGCAAGCTGGGTTGTGGCCTACATGGCGGTGGTGATGGCGGGAGGCTGCGTCACGCTGCTCAACGGCTGGTGGAGCGGCGAGGAACTGGCGCACGGCATCCGGCTGGTGGGGTGCCGTCTGGTCATCGCCGACGCCGGCCGCGCGGCGCGGCTCGAGGGGCTGGACCACGGAGCGACGCTGCTGCCGATGGAGCACGACTGCCCGCCGCTGCAGGGGCTGGCCGCGCTGACGGCGCAGGGCGGCGGCGCCGAAACGCCTTTGCCGGATCTGGGCGGTGACGATCTGGCGACGGTGCTGTTCACCTCCGGCTCCACCGGCAATGCCAAGGGCGCCTATTCCGATCACCGCGGGGTGGTGCAGGGCACGATGAACTATCTGGCGCAGAGCGTGATGGCGCTGGGCCTGATGACCGAACGGGGCGAGGCACCTCCGCTGGGCGCGCAGCCGGTGACGCTGGTCAACGTGCCGCTGTTCCATGTCACGGGCGAGGTTCCGGTGTTCCTCCAGAGCTTCGCGCTCGGCCGCAAGCTGGTGCTGATGCCCAAGTGGGACGCGACCGAGGCGATGCGCCTGATCGAGCGCGAGAAGGTGACCTATTTCGTCGGCGTGCCGCTGATGAGCTTCGAGATCGCCACGCATCCCGATCGCGACAAGTACGACCTGTCGAGCTGCGTGACCTTCGCCGCCGGCGGCGCGCCGCGCCCGGTGGAGCACGTCGAACGCATCCGCAAGGCGCTGCCGCAGGGCTTTCCGATCATCGGCTATGGCCTGACCGAAACCAATGGCGTCGGCTGCGGCAATCTCAACGAGAACTATCTCGCCAAGCCCGACAGCACCGGCACGGCCTCGCGCCCGCTGGTTGATCTGGCCATCCTCGATGACGCGGGCAAGCCGCGGCCGCAGGGCGAAATCGGCGAAGTCTCGATTCGCAGCGTCTGCAATTTCCTGGGGTACTGGGACAATCCCAAGGCGACCGCCGAGGCGATCATGCCCGACGGCTATTTCCGCACCGGCGACCTCGGCTATCTCGACCCCGAAGGCTATCTGTTCATCGTCGATCGCAAGAAGGACATCATCATTCGCGGTGGCGAGAACATCTCGTGCATCGAGGTGGAAGGGGCGATTTACGCGCATCCCTGCGTCGCCGAGGCCAGCGTGTTTGGCCTGCCCGACGAACTCTATGGCGAAGTGCCGGTGGCGGTCTATCTGGCCAAGGACGGTTGCTCGGCCAGCGAGGAGGAACTGCGCGTTTTCCTGGCCGAACACATCGCGCCGTTCAAGATTCCCGTGCGTTTCTGGCAGGTTCACGAGCCGCTTCCGCGCCTGGGCACGGAAAAGGTCGACAAGCGGTCGCTGCGCGAGACTTATGCGAAGCTGTGGACGGTCAAGGCTGGTTGACCGGCTGGAATAACGTAGCGCGGCTTTGCGGGAACCACGGAGGACTTCGTGGTTTCCCGTCAACCCCGCTCCTTCTATAGAGCCGCCATGACGCTTCCCCGCCTTCCGCACCAGCGCGCGATCGTTGATCGGCGTACCCTGACCGACGCGGTGGCCGCCGCCGTGGCCGAGCATCGCGACAAGGCACGGCCCGTCGTGGTCGAACTGCTGCGCGATGCGCTGTCGCGCGGGCGGTCGGAGCTGATGCGGCGGCTGTCGGAAAAGCCGTCCGCCGGTTACGAATGCGCGCAGGGGCACGCCTTCCTGATCGACCAGCTGGTCCGCGTAATTTACGATCACGTCGTCGGCGACGTCTATCGCGCCAGCAACCGCAGCACGGGCGAACGGATCGCCGTGCTGGCGGTGGGCGGATACGGCCGGGGCGAAATGGCGCCGCATTCCGATGTCGACATCGCCTTTCTCACGCCGATCAAGCCGACGGCGTGGTGCGAACAGGTGATCGAGGCGATGCTCTATTTCCTGTGGGATCTGGGGCTGAAGGTTGGCCATTCCAGCCGTTCGCTGGACGAACTTGTGCGCATGGCGCGCAGCGATCTGACCATCCGCACCGCGCTGCTCGAAGGGCGCTACGTGTGGGGCGATCGCGAACTGTTCGAGGAAGGTTCGCGCCGCTTCTGGGCCGAGGTCGTTACTGGCACCGAACGGCAGTTCGTTTCCGAAAAGCTGGCCGAGCGCAACGAGCGGCACAAGCGGCTGGGTGACAGCCGCTACGTGGTCGAGCCGAACGTGAAGGAAGGCAAGGGCGGGCTGCGTGATCTTCACACGCTCTACTGGATCGGCAAATACATCCACAAGGTGCGCGATCCCAGCGAACTGGTCGACGTGGGTCTGCTTACCGCTGACGAATACCGCCAGTTCCGGCGCGCCGAGAACTTCTTCTGGGCGGTGCGCTGCCATCTCCACGCGCTGACGAACCGGGCCGAGGACCGGCTGACCTTCGATCTCCAGCGCGAGGTCGCCATGCACATGAACTTCGCCGACCGGCCGGGCAAGAGCGCGGTCGAACGGTTCATGCAGTTCTTCTTCCTGCAGGCCAAGCAAGTGGGGTCGCTGACTGGCGTGTTCCTGGCGCAGCTTGACGAACAGTTTGCCCGCCAGAAGCGCGGGTTCTTCGCGGCATTCCGGCGGCGGAAGAAAAAGGTGGGCGTGTTCACCATCGACGCCGGGCGCATCACGGTGACTGGCGACGATTTCTTCCGCAAGGAGCCGGTGCGGCTGCTGGAGATGTTCGCGCTCGCCGATCGCGAGGCGATGGAAATCCATCCGGAAGCGATGCGGCTGGCCCAGCGCGATGCCGGGTTGATCGATGCCCGCGTGCGCAAGGACCCGCGCGCCAATGCGCTGTTCCTCGACATCTTGACCAGTCGCAACGATCCCGAAACCGTGTTGCGCTGGATGAACGAGGCGGGTGTGTTCGGCCGCTTCGTGCCCGATTTCGGCCGTGTCGTGGCGCAGATGCAGTTCGACATGTACCACCACTACACGGTGGACGAGCATACGATCCGCGCGATCGGCCTGCTGGCGCGGATCGAGAAGGGCGAGGCGCGCGACGATCATCCGCTGGCCAGCGACGTGATCGCCAAGGTCGCGTCGCGCCGCGTGCTGTATGTCGCCACGCTGCTCCACGATATCGCCAAGGGGCGGCGCGGGGACCATTCGATCCTTGGCGCGGAAGTGGCGATGAAGCTGTGCCCGCGGCTCGGGCTGTCGGCGGCGGAAACCGAACTGGTCGCCTGGCTGGTTCGCCAGCATCTCCTGATGAGCGCCACCGCGTTCAAGCGCGATCTGGCGGACTACAAGACCATCGCCGATTTCGCCGGCACGGTTCAAAGCGTCGAGCGGCTGCGCCTGCTGCTGGTCCTGACGATCGTGGACATTCGCGCCGTCGGCCCTGGCATCTGGAACGGCTGGAAGCGGCAGCTGCTGGGCGACTTGTTCCTGGCGACGGAGGAAATGCTGCGGCTGGGCCACAAGCAGCACGGGCGCGCCGAACGGATCGCCGCGAAGAAGAAGGCGGTGGGCGAGATCCTGCGCGAGCGGGACAACCTGATCGGCACCGCCGGCCGCCAGCTGGGCGAAGCCTACTGGATCGCCGAGCCGGAGGACATCATCGCTCTCAACCTCCAGCAGCTCGACCGCGCGCACGGGCAGCCGCTATCGGTCGAGGCGCAATACTACCCGGCGCGCGGGGCGACGCTGGTCACGGTGATGGCAGCGGACCATCCGGGGCTGTTCTACCGCATCGCGGGCGGCATCCACCTGGCCGGCGGCAACATCATCGACGCGCGCATCCACACCGCGCGCAACGGTACGGCGGTCGACAACTTCCTGGTGCAGGACCCGCTTGGGCGTCCGTTCAGCGAAGAGGCGCAGATCGGGCGGCTCAAGGCCATGATCGGCGATGCTCTGGCAAACCGGGTCAAGCTGGTGCCGCAACTGGCGGCGCGCCCGCTGGCCCGCCCGCGCGCCGACGCGTTCGAGGTCCAGCCGATCGTGATCTTCGACAACAAGGCGTCCAACCGCTTCACCGTGATCGAGGTGGGCGCGCGCGATCGGCCCGCCCTGCTTAACCGCCTGGCGCGCGCGCTGTTCGAGGCGCGGCTGGTCGTCCATTCCGCGCATATCGCTACCTATGGCGAGCGCGCGGTCGATACGTTCTACGTCACTGATGTCCTGGGAGAGAAGGTGGCCGCCGAAAACAGGCTGAAAACGGTGGAGAAGCGCCTGCTGGAAGCGGCCGGCGAACACGAGATGAAGGCGGTCGCAGCCTGACGGGATGCGGGCGGGTTTCAGCCCGCGCGCGCCACGATCTGGCGGGCGATCAGCCAGCTTGCCGGGAACGCCAGAACGAAGCCGCCCAGCGCGGCGGCCAGGATCGGCCCCTTGGCAACATAACCTGCCGCCAGCGCGGCGGTGATTCCAGCCCCCATCAGGGTGGTGGCGATGACAGCGTGAAGCACAAGCATCAGGCGCAGCACGGCGCGTTCCTTCCTGGTCCGAACGGCCCCTTGGCCGGCATTCCGCCGAACCGGGCCATTGCGTTCAAAAGGGATCGCGACTCGGATTAATCAGTTTTGCCTAATATGGGTTGACCGGTATCAAATGCCCGACGATTCGTCCCGTTGTGCCGGTCGTCCAGCTGCGTCATGATGGGGTGCGGGAGGCTCGAAAGGATACGGTTTCACATGCCTGAAGCGCAGTACCTCGCCGGCCGGATCCTGCTGGCCATGCCGGGCATGGGCGATCCGCGTTTCGACCACGCGGTGATCGCGATGTGCGTGCACGACGAAAACGGTGCAATGGGCATCGGCATCGGCCAGCCCCGTGATGGCGTGACCCTGCACGGCCTTCTGGAAGACGTGGGCATCGATCCCGGTGTCGCGCCCGATGGGCCGGTGCTCCATGGCGGTCCGGTGGAACCATCGCGCGGGTTCGTCCTCCATTCGCGGGACTGGGGCGGGGCGGGCACGATCGACGTGCATCCGCTGTGCGGGCTTTCCGCTTCGCTCGACATCCTTCGGGCCATCGCGGAGGGGCGCGGGCCACGGCACTGGCTGATCGCGCTGGGCTATGCCGGCTGGGCGCCTGGCCAACTCGAAGGCGAGATGCGGCGGCACGGCTGGTTCGCGGCGGACGGCAGTTCGGATATCCTGTTCGATACGCCGGTCGGCGCGCGGTGGGCCGCGACCTGGCGCATCCACGGCATCGATCCCGCCTTGCTGGCGAGCGAAACGGGCAGCGCCTGACCCGCTGCGGCGTCAGGACGCGGGGCTGAGCCTTCCGATTGCTTCGACCTTGCCGATCAGCGGCAGCAGCGCCTTCATGTCCGGCCCGTGGTCCATGCCCGTGAGTGCTTGCCGCAGCGGCAGGAACAGGGCCTTGCCCTTGCGCCCGGTCGCGTCCTTGAGCGTCGCCGTCAATGCGCTCCAGGGGTCGGACGCCCAGTCGATCCCGGCGGCGACCGTCGCGGCCTGATCGAGGAAGGCCCGCGTCTCGGGGTCGGCCTCGGGGGCAGTGATCGGCCCGGTCACCACGCGCCACCAGTCGGCCGCTTCGCCGATATGGGCCAGGTTGGGGCGGATCGCTTCCCAGGCGACCTCGGTCATGCCTTCGGGCAGGAGATGGGCCACGCGCGCGAAGGGCAGGCGATGGACCACGGCGGCGTTGATGCGGTGCAGCTCGGCATCGTCGAACCGCGCCGGCGCGCGGCCGAACCGGGAAAGGTCGAACGCTGCGGCCAGAGCATCCGCATCCAGCGCCGGATCGATCGGGTCCGACGTTCCCAGGCGCGCCAGCATGGCGATCAGGGCTTCCGGCTCGATGCCTGCTTCGCGCAGATCGGCGACCCCCAGCGAGCCCAGCCGCTTGGAGAGCTTGCCTTCGGTGCCGGTCAGCAGCGCGGCGTGGGCGAAGCGCGGCGGCTCCGCCCCCAGCGCGCCGAACATCTGGATCTGCGTGGCGGTGTTGGAAACGTGGTCCTCGCCGCGCAACACGTCACTGATCCCCATGGCGGCATCGTCGATCGCGCTGGGCAGCATGTAGAGCCACGATCCGTCGGCGCGGCGCACCACCGGGTCGGACATCTGGCGCGGATCGAAGTGTTGCGGGCCGCGGATGCCGTCGTGCCATGCGATCGGCGTGTCGTGGTCCAGCAGGAAGCGCCAGTGCGGCTTTTCGCCCGCCGCCGCCCTGGCCGCGTGATCGGCTTCGGTCAGGTGCAGCGCGGCGCGATCGTAGATCGGCGGCAGACCGCGCCCGAGCAGGACCTTGCGCTTGAGATCGAGTTCCTGGGCGGTCTCGTAGCAGCGATAGAGCCGCCCGGCGGCGACCAGCCGGTCGAACGCGGCCTCGTAGATCGCAAAGCGCGCCGATTGGCGCTCCTCGCCTTCGGGATGGAGGCCCAGCCACGCCAGATCGGCGCGGATCGCTTCGACATGCTCCTCGCGGCTGCGCTCGGCATCGGTATCGTCGATGCGCAGCAGGAAGCGGCCACCGTGGCGCTTGGCGAGCAGCCAGTTGTGCAGCGCCGTGCGAATATTGCCGACATGGAGCCGCCCGGTGGGCGATGGCGCGAAGCGCGTGACGACAGGCGTGGAAAGGTTTGCGGACATGGGTGCCCTATAGCGCGTGTCGCGCCGCGCTCAATGCACCGGCGGATCGACGGCGGGCACGGCGCCGATCGGGGCCACCGGCGCGCCGGTCTCCCGCGGGGGCAGGGCGTCTTCGGGGATGTCGTCGATCTGCATGGCGCGCGTTGGCACGCGCTCCATATTTCGCACGCGCACGTCGATCCGGCCGTCCGCGATCGTCAGTTCGTTGAAGCTGACCGGAGTCGAGCGGATCCGCTGCGAAAGCGTGCCCGCGCCGATCATGCGGACCGGGCCGTTTGGGGTGGGGTGGATCAGGTCGAACGGATCGTGGACGTGGCCGGAAAGCACGGCCAGCACATCGCGCTTCGCCAGTTCCGCCAGCGCGCGCGATCCTCCCCGCGTCAGCGCCTTGCCGCGCGTGCCGGCCTCCACCAGCGGGTGATGTGCGGTAACGATGGCGCGGACGCCCACGGGAAGCGCGTCGATCGCCGCCAGCGTCTGCGCCAGCGCGCGCCGGGTCACACAGCCTTTCGACCAGTTGAGGCGCGGCTGCGCGCGTGCCGTGGTCTTGAGCGGGATGATCGCGATGCCGTTGACCGGAATCGCACGCTCGACCAGCGCCTCGATCCGGCGGAAGCGGCGATAGGGATCGGTGAAGCGTTCGAAGAGGTTGAAATAGGGCAGGTCGTGATTGCCCACCTCCACCGTCACGGCCGCATCGAGCGAGAGAATCCAGTCGCACGCGGCGGCGAATTCGCGGTGGCGCGCGCGCATCGTCAGGTCGCCGGTGATGGCCACCGCGTCCGGCCGTTCGCGCGCGATGCTTTCGCGCGCCCAGGCCAGCGCCTCCCGGTCCTCCAGCCCGAAATGGATGTCGCTGAGATGGAAGATCCGGATCGGGGCAGAGTTACTCATGCTGCCGGATGCTAGACAGGAAATTCACGTCGCAGTCCATGATTTCGAACGTCTCTTCGCGCGATCCGGTGCGGCGTTCGCCGTCGATCATCAGTTCGATCGGCTCGTCGGAGCGGCAGCGCACGCGATCGTGTTCGCCCAGCTTGTCGTGCGGGCCAGTGCGGAAATCCCGCCGCAGGATCGCGCCCGCTTGCTGCGCGATGCCGGCGATGTCCTGCGGGCCATAGGCATCGACAGCCATGCCCGCAGCGCCGGGGTGAAGGCGTATGGCGGGGTAGCCTTCCTCGCGCCCCGTTGCCGGCTCGACGATCGTCACGCCGGGGTCCGAGGCGCTGCGGCGAATCGCTTCGCCCAGCGATGTCGCGATGCCGCCCAGATCGCCGTCGCGGATTTCCTCGCGCACGTCGGCCCATACCGCGCCGGGGCCGGCCACGATCTCGCACAGGGCGTCACCTTGCGCGCAGCGGATCAGGCGGCGGCGTGTGGATGAGAGGCTGCCCTGTTCCAGCGCCGCAACCACGCCTTCGACAGACACGTCTTCGCCATGCAGCGCCTTGGCCATGAGGTTCTGCGTGCCGCCCGGCAAGACGAGCACGTCGCCTTGCCAGCCATAGAGCCGCGTGCACTGCGCGTTGACGGTGCCGTCCCCGGTGAACACCGCAAGCATGCCGATGCCTTCGCGGTCGAGATCGGCGCGCGCCGGCAGGGCATCGTCAGGAAAGCGCACGACGCGCGCCGGTTCTCTCCCGGTGGCGGCCAGTCTGGCCATCAGGTCGTCGAGCGCGTCGTCGCTGTTGCTGCCGCTGGCCGCGTTGGCGACCAGCCAGATTGGCGGGGTTCGGTCCATCGTTCGGGCAATGCGGCTGGGCGCGCGTGGTTCCCGGGCCGGTTCAGATACGGTCGCTCAGGATCAGCCACGCGGATAGGCCGTTGAGCGCGGTATAGCCGAGGTAGGCGACCGGCCCCCACGCAATGCCCTGCGCGGTCAGCAGCAGCCCGGCAAACAGCATCAGGAATTCCACCGCGAAGCTGAAGCGCCGGTGGAGGCCGTGATAGAACCAAGGCATTTTGCCCAGCAGCGGATGGCCGCTGTCCAGGACTGCCCGGTGCAGAGCGAAATTGCCGATGCCGAGCAGGAATGTGACGAGAATGGCCATTGTCGCGTAACGATAGAACTCTTCTTCCCGGTTGTCAGCAACATGGGACCCATGCGGTTCACCGGATCAGGACGGTCGTTCGTCGGACGCGGTCGCTTCTCGTCGGCGGGACTTCCTGCCTTGTCGATGACGGCGGGCGCGACGGGGTGGGGCGGCGTAGGACAACTTCAGCGACGGCGTTGCCCCCCATACCCCGATCTGCCGTCGCAGCCCCCCTTCCGGGATCGACCGCCAAACGGTTCCGGGCACCAGATTGAGGACCAGACCATGACCGCTCTCACCAAGACCGCTTTCGCCACTGCCCTTTTCGGCCTGACCATCGCCGCGCAGCCCGCCTTTGCCCAGGAAACCCGCGCGGTGGACTATGCCGATCTCGACCTTTCCACGCCGCACGGACAGTCCGCGTTCGACGCCCGCCTGCGTAGCGCGGCCCGCGGTGTCTGCGGCATCGGCACCGATCGCGCTTCTCTGAACGAGCAGGTGTCCGAACGGACTTGCTATAACAGCGCGCTGAACAATGCGCGGGCGAAATTCGCCTCGATCAAGCGCGGACCGGTCCACAGCCGGTAATCTGCACCCCGGGGCGGACCTCAGCCCCCCGCTCCCGGGTTCTTTTTGCAGATAGTCTGCGAGGCTTGCTACCCGACGATGCGGACCGGAGATGTTCCGGCAGCAACGCCGCCCGCTTCTTCCGCTTCCACATCCGCCAGATCACGCCAGGTGAGGTCGCTGTGCTTCAACTGGCGATCGTCGTGCGCGCGGATCGTGATCGGCGCGATGGGCCTGCCGTCGCGCGCGTCGCACAGCACCGGATTGGCGGCGACGCCGAGTTGCCATTTCTCGCCCCACTGGCGCAATGCCAGCATGGCCGGCAACAGATCGAATCCCTTTTCCGTCAACCGGTATTCGATGCGGCGGCGATCGTCGGCGCAATGCTCGCGCTTGAGAATGCCCGCTTCGACCAGCCTTGACAGGCGGTTCGAAAGGATGTTCCGGGCGATCCCAAGCTCGTCGAGGAAATCCTCGAAGTGCCGGACGCCGTTCAGGGCGGCGCGCAGGATCATGAACGACCAGCGCTCGCCCATGGCTTCCAGCGCCACGGGAAGGCCACACTGTCCGATCTCGGCAAGGGGTTCGTGAAGTTTGTGCATGTCGTCGCGCTTGTACCCCATATCGTCGGCCTATTTAAGTTTTTAGTTGCAACTTAAAACCTATCGATATAGGAAACGATTCGCAATGGAAATCGACCCTCTCCAAGGACCCCATGATTTCCTTGCCGTGAAAAAGGGGAAGAATCATGACTGCACTTCGCCATGGCGCGTTGCGCCAGCTTGCGCCTGCCGTTCTCGCGCTGGTCGGAACGGTCGCCGGTTTCACCGCAACCGCCACGCCTTCGCACGCAGCGGGCGGCTACTATTCCGTTACCCTGGCAACGGCTCTCGATGCGCCCAAGCGCCTGATCGAACACGGCGTTGCCTGGTCCTGCACCGGATCGGAATGCTCGGGCGCGCGCGACACCTCGCGCCCCGCAATGGTCTGCGCGCGCATTTCCCAGAAGGTTGGCACGATCGCCCGCTTCGCCACGCCGGACGGCGAGCTTTCCGCCGAGGAACTTGCCCGTTGCAACGGCGGGAAGGCCTGATTCCGGCCTGAAGGATCGATCCGGGCCTTAACAAGCGCCCGGCCGATCCGATCTTTTCTCCAGCGCGTGTCCTCCCGCTACCCTGCCGGACACGCCAAACCTGACAGGGCCGCGAGCGTCATGCTCGCGGCTTCTTTTTTGCGCACGCCGCGCCTATAGCCTGACCATGCGCATTCCCGCCGCGCTTGCCGCGCTTTCGTTGCTTGTTCCATCTGCCCTGCCGGCATCCCCGGCCGTGGCGGCGGATGCGGTTACGGCCGACCGCGTGACGCCGGAACACCGCGCCGCGCTGCAATGCGCCGCCGTCTTCGCGATCGTTGCGTCCGAGCAGGCCAACGGAGCGCCTGCCGCGCTCGCGTTCCCGCCGCTGGCCGTGCGGGGGAAGCGCTATTTCGTCGAGGTGAGCACGCGGGTAGTCGCCGAAGCCGGCCTGACGCGCGAACAGGTGCGTGATCTGATCGTGGCCGATGTCGGCACCTTGCAGAAAGGCGCCAGTGCCGATCCGGCGGATGCCGCGCTGGCCACGCAGATGGGCGCCTGTCTTCCGCTGCTGGACAAGACCGTTCCGCCGCTGCGCGCGCCTGACCTTCTGCAATGCACCGCGATCCTCTCTCTCGCCTTCGAGGAAATTCATGGGCGCGAGGGAATGACGCCGGCGGCGCAGGACATGAAGACGCTGGCCTCGGTGTTGACCGCGCGCGAGCGTGAAGCGCTGATCGCCGCGGGCAGGAGTGGCGACCAGGCCGACCAGGCGATCGCCGAGGCGCACGACGCCATGCTCAAGGAAGCGTTCGACGAGGGCGGGGGTGTCGAAAAGTATGACATCGCCCACTGTTACGACCTCGCGAAGCCGGATCAGAAATCGCACTATTGATCAGGTTCCATCGCGCTTCGTTGGCCGGAGCGGTTTGTGCTTGGCTGGAATGCGCCGTGCGCTAGACTCCGGTATCGAAGTGATGGGGGTGGCGATGGAAGGCGTTCTCGTTCTGCTGGCGGTGCTCGTTGCCGTCTATTTCTTCACCGGCGTCCGCGTCGTGCGCCAAGGCTATGTCTATACCATCGAGCGGCTGGGCAAGTTCACCCTGGCGGCCACGCCCGGCCTGCATTTCATCATGCCGTTCGTCGATCGCGTCGGGCGCAAGGTCAACATGATGGAGCAGGTGCTCGACATCCCCGGCCAGGAGATCATCACCCGCGACAACGCCATGGTCGGCGTGGACGCCATCGTGTTCTTCCAGGTGCTGGACGCGGGCAAGGCGGCCTACGAGGTATCGGACCTCTTCGTCGCGATCATGCAACTCACTACCACCAACTTGCGCACGGTGATGGGTTCGATGGACCTGGACGAGACGCTGTCCAAGCGCGACGAGATCAACGCCCGCCTGCTGGCCGTGGTCGATCACGCCACCTCGCCCTGGGGCCTCAAGATCACCCGCGTGGAGATCAAGGACATCCGTCCGCCGGCCGACATTTCCAACGCCATGGCGCGCCAGATGAAGGCCGAGCGCGAGAAGCGCGCGCAGATTCTCGAGGCCGAGGGGCTGAAAAGCGCGGAAATCCTGCGCGCCGAAGGGCAGAAGCAGGCGCAGATCCTCGAAGCCGAAGGGCGGCGCGAAGCGGCCTATCGCGATGCCGAGGCGCGCGAACGCGCGGCCGAGGCGGAGGCACGGGCCACGCAGGTCGTGTCCGAGGCGATCGCGTCTTCGGGCACGCAGGCGCTCAACTATTTCGTGGCGCAGAAATATGTGGAGGCGGTGCAGCAGTTCGCGGTTTCGCCTAACGCCAAGACCATCCTGTTCCCCGTGGAGGCGACGCAACTGATTGGCTCGCTGGGCGGGATCGGGGAACTGATCGGTGACGCGATCAAGCCTCCGGCCAACCCCGCACCGGCGGACAAGGCGGGGGCGGACAAATCGGGGATGGGCCGTGCTTGACGCGCTGGCGCCGCACTGGGGCTGGCTGGCGCTGGGAGTCGCGCTGGCCATCGCGGAACTCGTCGCCCCGGGGTATTTCCTGATCTGGCTGGCAGCGGCGGCCCTGCTCACGGGCTTCGTGGCGGCGGCGCTGCCGGTGGCGCTGGCCGCGCAGGTTGTGCTGTTCGCCGTGCTGGCGGGCTGTGTGCTGTTTGCGGCGCGGCGCTGGCTGGCCCGTAATCCGGTGGTTTCGGCCGATCCCCTGCTCAACGATCGGGGCGGGCGGCTGATCGGCCAGAGCGTCACCGTCGTCCAGGCGATCGACGGCGGCGGCGGACGCGTCCGTCAGGGCGATACCGAATGGCTGGTGCGCGGCCCGGATGCGCCGGTCGGCGCGAGGATGCGCGTGGCCGGGCACGATGGCGCGGTGCTCATTGTAGAGTTTCCCGACTGACCCCATATGCGCGGCAAAGGAGATCCCCATGGCCGACAAGCTGAACCTCACCGAAGCCGAATGGCGCGAAAGGCTGACGCCGGAGCAGTACGCGATCCTGCGGCAGGCGGGCACCGAGCGCGCCTTCACCGGCAAGTACGAAAAGAACAAGGCGGCGGGCGACTATGTCTGCGCCGGCTGCGGCGCGCCGCTGTTCGATGCCGCCACCAAGTATGACAGCGGCTCCGGCTGGCCGAGCTTCTATGCGCCGATGGAGGCAGAGGCGGTGGACGAACACCGCGATGTCACGCACGGCATGGTCCGCACCGAAGTGCGCTGCGCGCGCTGCGACGGGCACTTGGGCCACGTGTTCCCCGATGGCCCCGCGCCCACCGGCCTGCGCTATTGCATCAACAGCGCCTCGCTGGATTTTTCGCCCGAGGACTGATCGCCCTGACGTCTGATCGCACGTCTGGTCCGCCTTCGGGCCGGCCGGACGTGGCCTTTTCCCCGCGCGGGAAAACTTCCGATTAACCCTGCGTTACAAATAGCCTATGCAAAGGGCGGTTCGCGTTGGGGGCCATCCATGCCGGATGCCGTGTTGCTCCCGCCAGCATGGTTCGCAGTAGACGGAAAGGTCCGGTAGAAGACTGATGGCCAGACGGGATATTCCACGCAGCCCGGATTCGGGCGGCTCTTCCCGCGCGCCGAAGAAGCCATCGGCCTTCCGCCGTTGGATACGGCGCATTTTCGTCTGGGGCGGCGGCCTTGCGCTCCTCGCGGTGATCGGCGCGGCGGTGGCGGTGTTCGTCACCGCGCGTTCGCTGCCGAGCTACGAGAAGCTGAAGTCCAGCCAGGCCGGCCAGATGATCGTGGTACGCGCCAACGACGGGTCGGAAATCGTCACCCTGGGGCCAAGCTACGGCCGGTGGATTCCCTACGATCGCATCCCGCGCGTGATGCGCGATGCGATGGTTTCGGTGGAAGACCGGCGTTATCGCGAACACTGGGGCGTGGACCCGCTGGGCATTGCCCGTTCGCTGATGGTCCGCGTCGAAAGCGGGCGCTGGCGGCAGGGCGGCTCCACGATCACGCAGCAGCTTGCCCGCAACATCTTCCTCAACAACAGCCGCACCTTCGACCGCAAGCTGCGCGAGGCGGTGCTGGCGCTGGCGCTGGAGCAGAAGTTCTCCAAGGACCAGATCCTCGAACTCTATCTCAACAAGGTCTATTTCGGTGGCGGTGCCTATGGCGTCGATTCCGCCGCGCGCAAGTTCTTCGGCCATTCGGGCGAGCGCCTGTCGCTGGCCGAGGCATCGATCATCGCCGGGCTGGTGAAAGCGCCTTCGCACTATTCGCCGACTGCCGATGCCGAGGCCGCCGTCGGGCGCGCCAAGGTCGTGCTCGACGTGATGCAGCGCAACGGCACGATCACGCCCGCCGACGCCGCGGCGGTCAATTTCAAGGACGTGAAGCTGGCGGGTGAGGAGGGGCAGAATTCCGCGCGCTACTTCACGGACTGGGTTCTGCCGCAACTGGACCTGATCCTGCCGGAAAACGACCAGCCGATCGAGGTCTGGACCACGCTTGACCCCGTCATGCAGCGCGCCGCGACCAGCGCGATCCAGGGCTATGCTCCCAAGGGCGCACAAGGCGCGATGGTCAGCGTGGACCGCGATGGCGCGGTGCTGGCGATGGTGGGCGGTACGGATTACGTGACGTCCAACTACAACCGCGCCACCAACGCCGTGCGCCAGCCCGGCTCGGCGTGGAAGCTGTTCGTCTATCTCGCCGCGCTCGAGGCTGGCTACACGCCGGATTCGCGCGTGGTCGATGCGCCGGTCACGATCGACGGGTGGTCGCCGCGCAATTCGGGCGGCACTTACGCCGGCGAAATCGATGTGCGCACCGCCTTCGCCTATTCCAAGAACACCGTGGCCGCGCAGCTCGGCAACGAGGTAGGCTTCGGCGCGGTGGCCAACATGGCCCGCCGCTTCGGCATCACCACGCCGATCAACACGTTGCCCTCGATGGTGCTGGGCACGTCCGACGTGCGCGTGATCGACATGGTGCGCGCCTTCGCCGCGGTGCAGAACAAGGGCGCGTCGGTCACGCCCTATGGCATTCGCAAGATCACCACCACGGACGGCGAGGTGGTCTATAGCCACCGCCCTGATGCGTCGCAGCAGCTTGTGCCCACGTATGTCGCGGCGGGCATCACCGATCTGCTGCAGACCGCGGTCAGCATCGGCACGGGCCGCGCCGCGCAGATCGGCCGGCCGGTGGCAGGCAAGACCGGAACGACCAGCTCGAACAAGGATGGCTGGTTCCTCGGCTTTTCCAGCGGCATCACCACCGGCGTATGGATGGGGCGCGACGATGCCCACGCGGTGCCGGGATTGCAGGGCGGCACCGCGCCGGCGCGCGCGTTCGCGGCCTACATGAAAGTCGCCACCGCCAAGCGCCCGGCGGAGAAGTTCGATACCGAACTCAAGCTGCCGCAATGGCAGCTCGAACCCGACGACGAGGCGCTGCTCAACAATTCCGACAACTACTTCTACGTGGATGAGAACGGCAATCTGGTCGACCAGGGCGGGCAGGCCCCGGCAGGCGGCGCACCGGGTGGGCCGGGGAACGGTCCAGCAGGCGGCGCGCCGGGTATCGGCAGCAACACGCCCCCGGGGGCGCAGCGCGAACGCCAGCCGACCTACCGCGATGGCAACGGCGCCGATGGCAGCGGCCCGGCGGCTGCGAACGACGATTTCCTCGACCGCGCGATCGGGCGGGGCCGGAACGACGCCAACGGCCAGGCCGCACCGCGCCCCCGGCCGACCGGCGGCACCCGCGCCACCGTTGGCGGAGGGCAGGGCAACCCCTGATCGTTTGCTTGCGCTCGGTCGGGAAGGCTGGTTCCATCAGATGCAAACGCGGAGCGCGGAAAGCCCACCCCGCTGCGACTAGCGCCGCCTGCGGCGACGCAAGTCTCGCTCCCCTCCCGCTTGCGGGAGGGGCCGCCCCTTCTTCTCCCCTCCCGCTGGCGGGAGGGGCCGGGGGTGGGCAGCCACCCACCTTCCAACCGCCAACAAAAAAGGAGGGCGGTAAGGCCCTCCTTCTTCGTGTTCCGCTATCGCGCCCGTGCGGTCAGCGCAGGCGCACCGGCACGTAGATCGCCGGCTGGCCGCGGCGCTGGACGCGCAGCAGCACGGCTTCGCGGTTTTCCGCCTTGGCGGCGCGCACCACGGCTTCGAGATCGGCGATGCTGGTCAGCGCGCGGTAATTGGCCGACAGGATGATGTCGCCGCGCTGCAGCCCCTTGGAGCCGGCGTCCGACGAATCGTCGACCGCCGTGACCACCACGCCGCGCGTATCGTCGCTGGCGCCAAGCTGGCGGGCGATCTGGGTGGTCAGCGGAATAGCGGCCAGGCCCAGCGACTGCTGGATCACGGTGCCGTTCTGCTTCTGGCTCTGGCTCTTGCCACCGAAGCTGTCGTCCTGATCCTGCGCGTCGGGATCGAAGCTCTGCTTGGCCAGTTCCTCTTCGGTCGGGCGCTTGTCCACCACCGCGTTCACGGTCAGGCGCTGGCCGTTGCGGACCAGTTCGATCGGGATGCGCGTGCCGGGCGCGGTGTTGGCGACGATGAACGACAGCGTCTGTTCCGGCGTCACTTCCTTGCCCGCCACGGAGACGACCACGTCGCCCGCCTGGATGCCGGCCTTGGCCGCGCCATGGCCCGGCTCCACCGACTGGATGAATTCGCCGCGTTTCTTGGCCAGACCCAGCGAAGCGGCCAGATCGTCCGACAGCGGCTGGATGCGCACGCCCAGATAGCCGCGTTCGATCGCCTGGCCCTTGATCAGCTTGTCCACGATCGGCGCGGCGGTTTCGGCGGGAATGGCGAACCCGATCCCCACGCTGCCGCCGGTGGGCGAAAAGATCGCGTTGTTGATGCCGATCACGTTGCCCTGCATGTCGAACATCGGACCGCCCGAGTTGCCCCGGTTGATCGATGCGTCGGTCTGCAGATAGCGGTCATAGGCCGAACCCGAACCGGTGTTGCGATAGACCGCCGAGATGATGCCCTGCGTGACGGTGCCGCCCAGGCCGAACGGGTTGCCGATCGCGATCACCCAGTCGCCCACGCGCGCCTTGCGCGAATCCCCGAACTTCACGAACGGGAAGGGCTTGGAACTGCTGATCTTCAGCACCGCGAGGTCGGATGCGGCATCGCGGCCGATCAGCTTGGCTGGATAATCGGTGCCGTCGGTCATCGTCACGGTGATCGATTCGACCTCACCCTGGCCGTCGGCGGTGATGACGTGGTTGTTGGTCACCACATAGCCGTCGGCGGAAATGACGAAGCCCGATCCCAGCGACTGCGCCTCGCGCGTGGTGGTGCCGCCGCCGCCCTGGCCGCCGCCGAACAGATCGCCGAAGGGCGTGCCGGCGAACGGATTGTTGTTCTGCACCTTCACCCGCTGGCGGGTGGAGATGTTCACCACTGCCGGCTGAAGCTGCTGGGTCAGGTCGGCGAAGCTGGCCGGCGCGCCGGCGCGGGGGACGACCGCCTGCATCTGCGCGCTGTCGTTCTGCGCGACCTGCGCCCCGGCGGGAAATCCGGTGACCAGCGTCAGAGCGCTGCCGGCGAGGAGCAGGGCCGTAGTCACACCATAAGCATATCGCACGTGGCCATTTCCTTCTTGTCTGTTCGATTGGGGCGGAGTGCCGCCGCGTGAGATCCCGCCCCGTTTTTCACGCTTTGTTGCATGAACGGGATTTGAATGACGCGGTTCCTACTTTCCCCTGAACTGCTTCAGATATTCGTTGTCCGGCGACAGCACGATCGAGGTGCTGCTGCCCTTCTGCGCGAAGGTCGCGTCATAGCTCTGCATCGCGCGGTAGAAGTCGTAGAACGCCGGGTCCTTGCCGAAGCTGTCGGCATAGGTCTTCGCGGCGGAAGCGGACGCTTCGGCGCGGATGATCTGCGCGTTCTTCGAGCCCTGCGCGCGGATCGTCGCCGCCTCCTGCTGGCGCGCGGTGCTCATCCGGGTGAAGGCGCTGTCCAGCGGGGTGCCGTCGGGCAGATCCGCCCGCTTGATCCGCACATCGATCACTTGCGCGCCGTATTCGCGCGCTTCGCTGTCCAGCCCGGCGCGGATGTTGGCCATGGCCTGCCCCCGTTCGGCGGTCAGCAGCGAGGCGAAGGTGCGGTTGCCCAGTTCCTGGCGCAGCGCCGAATTGAGGATTGGCTGGAGCTGTTCGGAAACGCGGTCCACCGTGCCGGCGGTCTGGTACATCTTGACCGGATCGATCACGCGGTAGCGGGCATAGGCGTCCACCTCCAGCCGGCGCTGGTCGGCCGAGGTCACCTGCTGGCGTTCCAGGTCGACGTCCAGCACGCGCTTGTCGATGCGCACGGCCTGTTCGAAGAACGGAATCCGCCAGCTCAGGCCCGCTCCGGTCTGGCCGTAGTCGGTGTTGGGCCGGAAACGGTTGATCACGCGCACGGGATCGCCCAGCCGGACGATCAGCACCTGTTCCTTTTCATCGACGACGATCAGCGAACTGATCGCCAGCAGCAGCACCGCGGCCAGCACGCCGAGCAGCACCTTCTGTTCGCGCCACAGGTTCTCGAAGAAGCCGCCCATGTCAGCGGCCCTCCGTCGGTGCGGGCTTGGGTTGCTGCATGAGTTGCGGCAACGGCAGATAGGGCGTGACGCCCGGCGTTTCGACGATCACCTTGTCGGTCTGGCTCAGCACGCGTTCCATCGTTTCATAGTACATCCGGCGCCGCGTCACTTCCGGGGCCAGCTTGTATTGTTCATAGACCTTGTCGAACGCGGTTGCATCGCCCTGCGCGCGCGCGGTGGTTTGCTGCGCCCAGGCCTGCGCGCGGTTGACGTCGCTCTGCGCGTCCTGCTGTGCGGCCAGCACTTCCTTGAATGCGTCCACCACCTTGGCGGGCGGGTCCACTTTCTTGATGTCCACGCCCTGGATCAGGATGCCCGAACGGTAGGCGTCGAGCACCTTCTGCATCCGGTCGCGCGCGCTTTGTTCGATCGAGGCGCGGCCTGCGCCCATGGCGTCGTTCAGCGTGACTTCGGCGATCGACTGGCGCATCGCCGCTTCGGCCACCTCGCGCACCGTCTGGTCCGGATCGGCCAGCTGGAACGAATAGAGCTTCAGGTTCTTGATGTTCCAGCGCACGAGGTACGACAGGTCGACAAGGTTCTGATCGCCCGTGAGCATCAGCTTCTCGCCATCGCCTTCCGGAATCGATTCCCGGCGGATCGAGGTGACGTCCTGCGTCGCGACCGACTGGATCGGCCAGGGCAGCGTCAGCGCCATGCCGGGGTCCAGCATCCGCGAATACTTGCCGAACGTGGTCACCACGCCCTTTTCCTGCGGCGAGATGCGATGGACCATGGAAGCGCCCAGCCAAACGGCCGCGACCAGCGCGATGCCGATCGGCAGCCACGACTTGCCGTCCGGCCGCTGCGGCAGGCGCGGCAGCGTCGGCCCCTTGCCGCCGCCGCCATCGCCTCCGCCAGGACGGCCGCGCCCGGTGCGCGCGCGGAAGATGTCCTCGATGCTGGCGGAGCGCCGACCTTCGCCCGACGAAGGCGGCAGCCAGGGATTGCGGGGGCCGTTCGGCTGCTTCGGCTCCTGCGGCTTTTCGCCCGCCGGCCCGTCCGGCGCATCGGCGTCCTCGCCACCCGTGGCCGAAGGCGCGGCGCCACCCGGCTCGCTGCCGTCGGCGCCGTCAGGATCGCCCCATGGGCTTTTCTTGCCGGCCATCGCCAGGCTGATGCGCGTCATCCGCTCGCCAAAACTGCTCATGAGGTCGTTATAGGAACGGGTTTCGCGGAAAAACAGTGTCTCCTCCCCAAAATTCATCTGCTAGGACGCGCGCGAGTTGGAAGGCCCGGAAGAACAGGAAAACACGTGAGTCTGAACGAAGACGCGCTGCGAAGCGCCCTTGAGGAACTGGCCGGCGCGCGGCTGGAATCGCTGCGCGGTGCGGATGGCATCGCCACGATCGTGCTGGACGTCGGCGGGATGGACCGCATGGAGCGGGACCGGCTGGAAATGGCGGTGCGCGACGCCGCGCGCAAGGCGGGCGCGCAGGACGTGCGGCTGGCGATGACCGCGGAGAAGCGCCAGCGCCGCATCATCGCGGTCGGTTCGGGCAAGGGCGGCGTGGGCAAGTCGACGCTCTCGGCCAATCTCGCGGTCGCCATGGCGCGGCTGGGGCGCAAGGTGGGGCTGGTCGATGCCGATATCTACGGCCCTTCGCAGCCGCGCCTGCTGGCGACCGAGGGCCGCCGCCCGGAGGCCGAAGGCAACAAGATGATCCCGGTGCCTAGTCCGTTCGGCGTGCCGATGCTCTCGATGGGGCACCTTGTCCAGCCCGGGCAGGCGATCGCCTGGCGTGGGCCGATGGCGGGCAACGCGCTGGGCCAGCTGATCGACGCGCACTGGGGCGATGCCGAGATCATCGTCGTCGATCTGCCGCCGGGCACCGGCGACGTGCAACTGACCATGCTGCAGAAGCACAAGCCCGCCGGCGCGGTGATCGTGTCCACGCCGCAGGATCTGGCGCTGATGGATGCGACCCGCGCGATCGGGCTGTTCGAACAGGGGCAGGTGCCGCTGATCGGTCTGGTCGAGAACATGGCCGGCTATATCTGCCCCCATTGCGGGGAAGAGAGCGACCCGTTCGGCATCGGCGGCGCGGAGGCGGCGGCGAAGACCATGAACCTGCCGTTCCTGGGCCGCGTGCCGCTGGACCTGGCGATCCGGCGCGACAGCGATGCGGGCCACCCGCCGGCGGCGGGCGAAGGGCCGCAGGCGGAAGCCTTCGCCACGATCGCGCGCGGCGTGCTGCGCTGGCTGGACGGGCAGGGCTGATCGCGTGGCGCTGGGCGGGCGGCTGACCCGGCGGGGGCTGCTGGTCGGTGCGGCCGGCGCCGCCGCGGCGGGTGGCGGCCTGCTGTTGGCGTTCTCGCTGGTGCCGCGCCACTACGCCACGCCATTGCGCGCGGGCGATGGCGAGCATGTTTTCGACGCCTTCATCCGGATGGCGGCGGATGGCGCGGTCAGCGTCGCCGTGCCGTTCTGCGAGATGGGGCAGGGCATCACCACGCTCGTCGCGCAGATCGTCGCGTGGGAACTGGGCGCGGACTGGCGGCGTGTGGGCGTGGAACCCGCGCCGGTCAGCCCGGTCTATGCCGATCCGGTGCTGGCCGCGCACTGGGCGCCGCTGTGGATGCCGCTGGGCGCGGGGCTGGCGGAGAATCCGGACGGGATGCTCGCCCGGCTGAAGGCCGAACGCGAGCCGATGATGATAACCGCGGATGGCACCGCGCTGGCCGCTTTCGAACAACCGCTGCGCGCGGCCGCCGCCGGCGTGCGGGCGATGCTGGCCAAGGCGGCGGCGGCGGAATGGAACGTCGGCTGGGAGGAATGCGAGGCGCGGGATCATTTCGTGATCCATGGCGGCAAGCGGCTGGCCTTCGCCGCGCTGCTGGAAAAGGCGCTGGCCTACGACCCGCCCGATCCGCCGGTGCTGCGCGCCGGGGCGCCGGCGGAAAGGCCGCGCGATTTTCCCGAAGGCGCGCGGGCGCGCTATCCCCGGCTCGATCTGCCGGCCAAGGCGGACGGCAGCTTCGTGTTCGCGGGGGATGTTCGGTTGCCGGGCATGGTCTTCGCCGCGATCGCGCACGGGCCGCAGGGCAACAGCGTGCTCTCCAGCCACGACAAGGACGCGGCGGCGGGCGTGCGCGGCCTTGTCGGCGTGGTCCATGCCAAGCGCTGGCTGGCGGCGGTGGCGACGACCTGGCACGCGGCGAACAAGGCGGTTAAGGCGATGGAGCCGCGTTTCCGGGCGGCCGGCCCGATCGCGGACAGTGCCGCGATCGACCAGGCGCTCAATACCGCGCTGCAAAAGGGCCGTCCCGTCCGCGTTGCCGCGGATGGCGATCCCGATGCCCTGCTGGAAAAGGCCGGGCCGGGGAAGCTGGGGCTTGCCGCTCGCTACGATGTCGAGCCGGCGCTGCACGCGCCACTGGAAACGGCCACGGCCACGGCGCGGCTGCGCGACGGCAAGCTGGAGCTGTGGGTGGCGACGCAGGCGCCCGAACGGGTGCGCCGCGCCGGCGCGCTGGCGGCCGGCGTCTCGCGCGCGGACGTGATCGTTTATCCGATGCACGCCGGCGGCAGCTTTGATGCGCGGCTCGACAGCCGCGTGGCGGCGGAGGCGGCATCGATCGCGCGGCAGGTGGGCCGCCCGGTGCAACTCGTCTGGTCGCGCTGGCAGGAATCGCTGGCCGGCCTGCCGCGCGCGCCGGTTTCGGCCGAGCTGGCCGGTTCGCTCAGCCCCGATAAGCAGCATGTCCTTGGCTGGCGCGCGCGCATGGCGCTGCCGCCGACCGCGATCGAATCCGGCCTGCGGCTGCTGCATGACCGTGGCGTGCCCGACGCGCTGGAAGCGAGCGAGGGGAGGGCCGATCCGCTCGCCTGCGAAGGGGCTTTGCCGTTTTATGGCATTCCGGAAAAGGCGGTCGATCACATCGCGGCCAGCCTGCCGCTGCCGACCGCGCGCTATCGCGGCAATGCCCATGGCTATGCCGCGTTCTGCAACGAGAGCTTCGTCGATGAACTGGCCCATGCCGGCGGGCAGGAGCCGCTGGCGTTCCGCATGGGCATGCTGGGCGGGCAGCCCCGCCTGGCCGCCTGCCTTTCCGGCGTGGCGCGCATGGCGATGTGGGGCGGCGGGGCGGACGCTTCGGGTCAGGGCATCGCCTGCCATCGCATGGACCTGCCGACGGGCAGCGGGCAGGTGCGCAGCGGCTTCATCGCGGTCGTGGCCACCGCCCGGCAGGACGAAGGCGCGGTCCGGGTCGACCGGCTTTCCGTGTTCTGCGACATCGGCCGGATCGTGAACATGGACATTGCCCGGCAGCAGGTGGAGGGCGGCCTGGTGTTCGGGCTGGCGCAGGCCATCGGCGGCAGCACGGCCTATGCCGGCGGGCTGCCGGTGTCGGGACGCCTCGCGCAGCTCGGCCTGCCTTTGCTGGGTGATTGCCCGAAAGTCGATGTTGCATTCGCCGAAAGCAGCGAGGAACCGTTCGATCCGGGGGAACTGGCCGTGGTCGCGGTCGCGCCCGCCATTGCCAACGCCCTGTTTTCGGCCACGGGGTTGCGGTTTCGCCGGTTGCCGCTGCTATCCGAAGGTCTGTGACGCGCATGACTGTGAACGTATCCTCCGCCAATCACCGGCCCGCCGACCACCCGCCGGTCGCCACCGGCCGGATCGGCGTGCTGCTGGTCAATCTTGGCACGCCGGACGCGCCCGAGCGCGGCGCCGTGAAGCGCTATCTCAAGGAATTCCTGTCCGATCGGCGCGTGGTCGAGATTCCCGCGCTGCTCTGGCAGCCGATCCTGCGCGGCATCATTCTCAACACGCGGCCGGCGAAGTCGGCCCATGCCTATGGCCAGGTCTGGGGCAGGGACGGATCGCCGCTGGCCGCGATCACCGCCGCGCAGGCGGCAGCGTTGCAGGCCCGTCTTGAGCAGGCGCATTCCGGCGATGCGGTGATCGTGCGCCACGCCATGCGCTATCAGAACCCGGCGATCGCGCGCGAACTCGATGCGCTGGTGGAGGCCGGGTGCGAACGCATCCTGTTCGCGCCGCTCTATCCGCAGTATTGCGCCGCCACCACGGCCAGCGCGCTCGACGCGCTCGGCACGTGGATCGCCAGCCGCCGCCGCCTGCCGGCCCTGCGCACGCTGCCGCCCTATCACGACGATCCGCTGGCCATCGCCGCGCTCCATCGCGATCTTTCCCGCCAGATGGCGGTGCTGGACTTCGTGCCCGAACTGCTTCTGCTGAGCTACCACGGAATGCCCGAGCGCACGCTGCATCTGGGCGATCCCTATCACTGCCATTGCCGCAAGACGTCCCGGCTGCTGCAGGAGGCTTTTGCGGATACGCATGCCGGCCTGCGGATCGAAACGACCTTTCAATCGCGGTTCGGGCGTGCCCGCTGGCTGGAGCCGGCCACCGACGCCGTGCTGAAGGCTGAAGCGGCCCAAGGCACGCGGCGGATCGCCGTGGCCGCGCCGGGCTTTTCCGCCGATTGCCTCGAAACGCTGGAGGAACTGGCGATTCGCGGCCGCGATGATTTCCTGGCGGCGGGCGGAACCGACTTTGCCACGCTTTCCTGCCTCAACGCGGGGGAAGAGGGCGTCCGCCTGCTCGAAGCGCTCGTGCGGCGCGAGCTTGCGGGGTGGCTATAAAGCGCTTATCGGCATCTTCGAAGGACGAGGCGCCGGAAACCGGTCGAATCTGTTGACGATTCGCCCGCCTGTGGGTATGGGCGCCGCTTTCCGGCGGGCTTGCCCGCCTTGTACGTGCAAGCAACCAGGATTTTCCCGGTCCGTCTCCGGACGGCCCGCCAGAGGACAGAAACAGGACAGACATGGCCAATACGCCGCAAGCCCGCAAGCGCATCCGTCGCAACGAACGTCGCGCCGAAATCAACGGCAACCGCCTTTCCCGTATCCGCACCTTCGTGAAGAAGGTCGAATCGGCGATCGCCGGTGGTGACAAGTCGGCGGCGGCTGAAGCGCTCAAGGCGGCGCAGCCGGAACTGGCGCGTGGCGTGGCGCGCGGTGTGCTTCACAAGAACACCGTGGCGCGCAAGATGTCGCGTCTGACCAAGCGAGTCGCGGCTCTCTGATTCGACCGCCCATCCCTCATCGGGGATGATGCTCAGGGTCGATACGGATATCTGACAGAGGAAAAGGCCGGCGGTTTCATCGCCGGCTTTTTCGTTTTTCGGTTCCGTGACTATTTGCGGTCGCAGCAAGTCATGGATTTTCCGCGATTCGCTTTGCCTCTGTAGCGAAACGTATATTTTTCAAATACTTATTTGATTTCCGCGGCGTCTGGCGAGTCAAGGCGATTTATTTCAGTTTTTTTGCGTCGCCACGCTTGCGCTCCGCCCCCCGTCACCAATAGACAGGCTGAACCGGCATCGTTGATCTCACGGAGCCGTAACAAGCACTGGGATCAGCGTGACGGTGTCACGGAAATCGCATGGTTCGAGTCCGCTGGCGGAATCCCCGCCGGCGGTCGGGGGTTCGTCATGTCTGCGGCGGGGGGATGTCGTCGCAGGCCTTGATCAGGTCGGGACAGCGCCGCGTGAAGATGGATGAATTTGGCAGCGCGGGCGGCTACCGCGCACCGGCTGCGCGTGGGGGCGGCTCGGAAGCCGTTTCAGGCAGGAAGGGACGGGACGGGATGATCGAGGACCAGGAAGCGCTGGATCTGGCAGCGGACTGGGCCGACATCAGCCAGGGTCTGAAAAAGGATCTGGGATCGCAGCTGCACGGGCAGTGGATCAAGCCGATCCAGCTTGGCAGCTTCTGCAAGGAAACCGGCACGCTCGACCTGTTCCTGCCGACCGAGTTCTCCGCGAACTGGGTGGCGGATCGCTTCGCCGATCGCCTGTCGCTGGCGTGGAAGATCGCGCGGTCGGAAGTGCGTCAGGTGCGCATCACGGTGCATCCGCGCCGCCGCGCCATGCCCGAACTGCGCATCGGCGGCGATGCACCGGTGCCGGCGGCGTCGGCCACCGTGCGTACCCCGGCTTCGATCGGCATGTCGGATTCGCTGGTTTCGGGCCTCGATCCCTCGCTGATCTTCGCGGAGTTCGTGAGCGGTTCGGCCAACGTGCTGGCAGTCAACGCGGCGCAGCGCATGGCCGCGCTGGAGACGCCCCAGTTCTCGCCGCTCTATCTCAAGGCCTCGACCGGGCAGGGCAAGACGCACCTGCTGCACGCGATCGGCCACGCCTATGCCGCGAACCGGCCCGGCGCGCGCATCTTCTACTGCTCGGCCGAGCGCTTCATGATCGAATTCGTACAGGCCATGCGCCAGAACGAGATGATCGAGTTCAAGGCGCGCCTGCGTGGGTTCGATCTGCTGCTGGTCGACGATATCCAGTTCATCATCGGCAAGGCGAGCACGCAGGAGGAATTCCTGCACACGATCGACGCGCTGCTGGCCGCCGGCAAGCGGCTGGTCGTCGCGGCGGATCGCGCGCCGCAGGCGCTCGATGGGGTCGAACAGCGGCTGCTGTCGCGCCTGTCGATGGGGCTGGTGGCCGATATTCAGCCGGCCGACATCGAACTGCGCCGCAAGATCCTCGAACACCGCCTGTCGCGCTTCACCAGCACGCAGGTTCCGTCCGACGTGATCGAATTCCTCGCGCGCACGATCAACCGCAATATCCGGGAACTGGTCGGCGGCCTCAACAAGCTGATCGCCTTCGCCCAGCTCACTGGCCAGCCGGTCTCGTTGCAACTGGCCGAGGAACAGCTCACCGACATTCTCTCGGCCAACCGCCGGCGCATCACGATCGACGAAATCCAGCGCACGGTCTGCCAGTTCTACCGCGTGGACCGCACGGAAATGGCCTCCAAGCGCCGAGCCCGCGCCGTGGTTCGCCCGCGCCAGGTGGCGATGTATCTCGCCAAGGTGCTGACGCCGCGCAGCTATCCGGAAATCGGCCGCAAGTTCGGCGGGCGCGATCACTCCACCGTGATTCACGCGGTGCGGCTGATCGAGGAACTGCGCACGCGCGATGCCGACATGGACGGTGACGTGCGCACGCTGCTGCGCCAGCTCGAAGACTGACGGGAAACGGGGCGGGCCTGACACGCCCCGCGCCTGTCGATTGCTTCAGACCAGACCCAGCTTTGCCAGCTCGCCGGCCAGCCCGGCGGGCAGGGCTTCGCCCGCTTCCCCCATGGCCAGATCGCGCGGCGCGTCCTTGTCTTCCAGATAGCGCCATCCCTGGTGCGCGCGGCGCGGCACGGGGTGGACGTCGATCAACTGGGTGGAGATGACGATGTGCGTCTTGCCGCCCTCGGCTTCCTCGAAGCCCAGGATCGGCGAGCGGGCGACGAGCTGGTGCTTCAACACCCAGAACAGCGATCCGCCGACCATTTCGGCGTGGCGCTTGGGCAGGTAGCGCGTGGTCAGCCGCGCTTCCGGTCCGCGCTGCGCGAACCAGGCGTGGACCTCGGTCAGCGACTGCGCGCCATAGGCGACCTTGGTCATGTGCAGACGCGGGGCTTCATCGTCCATCAGGCCTTCATCGTCCATCAGGCATCGTCCATCGTCAGGCGCCGATTCCCGCCAGTGTCGCCAGCCCCAGGAAGCTCAGGAAGCCCATGCAATCGGTGCACATCGTCACGAACACCGCGGAAGAGGTGGCCGGATCGATGTTCATGCGATCGAGCGTGACGGGCACGAACACCCCGGCCAGCCCGGCGACCATGTTGTTGATGAAGATCGCGGCGGCGAAGACCAGCGCCAGCGGCACGCTGTGCCAGATGAAGAACGAGCCGATCCCGATCAGCGTCCCGAGCGAAACGCCGTTGGTCGCCGCGATGCGGAACTCGCGGCTCAGCACGCGCAGGGTGTTGCTGCTGGTCAACTGGTTGGTGGCGATGGCGCGCACGATCACGGCCAAAGTCTGCGTGCCGGCGTTTCCGCCCATGCCGGTGACGATGCCCATCAGCGTCGCCAGCACCGCGTAGCGCGCGATCTCGGCATCGAACAGGCTGACCACGCTGGCGGCCAGCATCGCCGTCGGCAGATTGACCAGCAGCCACAGCAGGCGCGTGCGCACGGTGAGGTGCAGCGGTTCGTTGATGTCGCCATCGCCGGCGCCGGACAGCAGCAGCGCGTCCTCGCCCGCTTCTTCCTGGATGATGTGGACCACGTCGTCGACGGTGATCTGGCCGACCAGCCGCCCGTCCTCGTCGACCACCGCGGCGGAGATCAGCGCATACTTCTGGAAGCGGAGCGCCACTTCCTCCTGATCCATCGTGACCGGAATCAGCGTCTGGTCGCGCTTCATCACGTCCGCCAGTGCCACGTCGCGCGGCGTGCGCAGAATCCACGAAAGCACGCAGGTGCCGATCGGGCGGTGCTTGTGATCGACGATGAACACTTCCCAGAACTCGGTGGCGAGGTCCTGGTTTTCGCGCAGATAGTCGATGAGATTGCCGACGGTGAGATGTTCGGGCACCGCGATCAGATCGCGGCTCATCAGGCGGCCGGCGGTCTCTTCCGGATAGGACAGCGCGCTTTCGATTGCGGCGCGGTCTTCCGGATCGAGCTCGGCGAGGACGGCTTCCTTGTCCTCCTCGTCGAGGTCCTCGATCAGGGCGACCGCGTCGTCGGTCTCCATCTGCTCGGCCAGCTCGGCGACTTCGTCGGGATCGAGCTGGTCGATCAGCGATTCGCGGACGTGATCGTTGAGTTCGGCGAGCACTTCGCCGCCCATCAGGTCGTTGATGGCGCGGGCCAGCCGGGGGCGTTCCTCGGGGTCGATCAGCTCGAACAGGTCGGCGATGTCGGCGGGGTGCAGCGGTTCGACCAGGTCATAGACGGCGTCGCGGTCGCCTTCGTCCAGCGCATCGCAGACCTTGCGGATGAATGCCGGCTTCAGCGTGTTGTGTTCTTCGTCCAGACTCTCCGCATGGCGCGCGCTTTCCTCGGCCGGCGATGCATCGCCGCCGTCGGCAAGGGCCAAGTCGATGGCCAGGTCGATCCGGTCGTCTTCGCGCTCCATCAAGGGCCGGGATAGGCGGTCGCAAGCCAAAAGCAACGCCCGAAAAGAGCATGGCGTGACTTTGTCGGGGAAGACCCTATATCGGCGGCAGACAAGGAAGGATTTTGTGACAGATGGCTGAAGAGAAACTCGTCTTCTCGCTCGATTCCGGCGATGTCGTGATCAAGCTGCGCCCCGATCTTGCACCCAATCATGTGGCGCGGATCAAGGAACTGGTCGGCGAAGGCTTCTACGACGGCGTGAAGTTCCACCGCGTGATTCCGGGCTTCATGGCGCAGGGCGGCTGCCCGCAGGGCACCGGCATGGGTGGCTCGGACAAGCCCGACCTGCAGGCGGAATTCAACAGCGAACCGCACGTGCGCGGCGTCTGCTCGATGGCGCGGACGAGCTATCCGCATTCGGCGAACAGCCAGTTCTTCATCTGCTTCGACGATGCGCGCTTCCTCGACAAGCAGTACACCGTCTGGGGCCAGGTCGAGAGCGGCATGGAACACGTCGATGCGCTGCCCAAGGGCGAGCCGCCGGCAAACCCCGGCGTTATCCGCAAGGCGAGCATCGTCTCGGCCTGATCGACCGGCACGGCTCGATTGCAAAAAGGGAACCGACCCCGTCGGTTCCCTTTTTTCATGTCCGGGCAAATGCGCTATAAATCGCCAAATCCCGGTGATTGCATTATGCGCAATTACACTTTTGCGTGGGAATATAAGGAATTGCTACGACGGAAGTAGTGGTTATCAACCACTCGCCACGGGTCTACGCGCGGCCAAACAGCGGAGAGTCCCATGTCTCAGTCCTCCCTTTCGCAGCGCATTGCCCATCCGGCCCTTCAGGCGCGCGTGACCGATGCCGATGGCGCCGCCGCGCTGATACCCCCCGGCTCCACCGTCGGCATGAGCGGCTTTACCGGCGCGGGTTATCCCAAGGCGGTGCCGCTGGCGCTGGCAAAGCGGATCGAGGCGGCCCATGACGCGGGCGATCCGTTCCGCATCAAGGTCTGGACCGGGGCCTCGACCGGCCCGGAACTCGATGGCGCGCTGGCCAAGGCCAAGGGCATCGATTTCCGCCTGCCTTATAATTCGGACCCGATCGCGCGCGAACAGATCAACCGCGGCGAGATGAACTACTTCGACATGCACTTGTCGCAAGTCGCGCCGATGGCGTGGCAGGGCTTCCTTGGCCCGCTCGACATCGCGCTGATCGAAGTGACCGCGATCCTGCCCGACGGATCGCTGGTGCCGTCCTCGTCAATCGGCAACAACAAGACCTGGCTCGATCGCGCCGACAAGGTGATCCTCGAAGTGAACCGCTGGCAAAGCGAGGCGCTGCACGGGATGCACGACGTCTATTACGGCACCGCTCTGCCGCCGCACCGGGTGCCGATCCCTCTGATCCGCCCCGAAGACCGCATCGGCCAGACGACGTTCCGGTGCGATCCCGCCAAGGTGATCGCCGTGGTCGAAACGGATTCGCCCGATCGCAACCAGCCGTTCAAGGCGCCAGACGCCAACGCGCGCGCCATCGCCGGGCACCTGATGGAATTCTTCGCGCACGAAGTGAAGATGGGCCGCCTGCCGCCGTCGCTGCTGCCGATCCAGTCGGGCGTGGGCAACATCGCCAACGCCGTGCTGTCGGGGCTGATGGACAGCCCCTTCGAGAACCTGACCGCCTATACCGAAGTGCTGCAGGACGGGATGCTTGACCTGCTCTCCACCGGCAAGCTGCGCATGGCTTCGGCCACGGCCTTCTCGCTCAGCCCCGAAGCGGCCGAGACGATCAACGCCGATATGGCGCGCTATCGCGACCGGCTGGTACTGCGCCCGCAGGAGATCAGCAACCATCCCGAACTGATCCGCCGGCTCGGCTGCCTCGCGATGAACGGGATGGTCGAGGCCGACATCTACGGCAACGTCAATTCCACGCACCTGATGGGATCGCGCATCCAGAACGGCATCGGCGGGTCGGGCGATTTCGCGCGCAACGCCTATATCTCGATCTTCATGGCCCCATCGACCGCGAAGGGCGGCCAGATTTCGACGATCGTGCCGCAGGTCAGCCACGTCGATCACATCGACCAAGACGTGCAGATCATCGTGACCGAACAGGGCCTGGCGGATCTGCGCGGGCTGCCTCCGCGCAGCCGCGCCGAACTGGTGATCGGCAACTGCGTGCATCCCGCATACCGGGATATGCTGGCCGATTATTATGCGCGTGCCTTGCGCGATTCCTGGGGCAAGCATTCGCCGACGCTGCTGACCGAGGCGCTGGCATGGCACCAGCGCTATATCGATACCGGTTCGATGTTGGCGCCAGCCGGCTGACGGGGTGGGCGGCTTACCGCTCCCACGGCGGCACCGGGCTGAAATGGCGGCGCAGGTGTTCGGTGAACGCGCCGACGCTGGCCGCCATGTGCTGGCCCGCCGGCCGGATCGCATAGATCGCCACGTCGTCGCTGCCCTGGTGATCGGGCAGCACGCGCACCACGCGCCCTTCGGCCAGGTCTGGCCGAATGTCCCACAGCGAACGCAGCGCGATGCCCACGCCCCCCAGCGTCAGTTCGCGCACGACCTCGCTCGAATTGGTGGCGACCACACTCTCCGCGTCGATCGTCACCGGCCGGCCGTTGGCGCTGAGCCGCCACGGCAACTGGCCACGCGCGGCGAGCAGACGGTGCCCGGCGAGGTCGCGAATCGATGCCGGCGTGCCGTGCGTGGCGAGATAGGCGGGAGACGCGCAGAGGATGCGGCGGCTTGGCGCGAGCCGCACCGCCTCCAGCCCGCGTTCCACTTGCGCGGTGATGCGGATGGCCAGGTCGATCCGTTCCGCCAGCAGATCGGTGAAGCCGTCGCTCAGCTCGATCTCGATCCGCACCTCGGGGAAGCGTTCGAGGAACGAGGGCAGCAGCGGGGCGATGAACATGCGCCCGAACGAGGTGGGGGCGGCGATGCGCAGCGGACCCTTCGGCGCCAGCGTGCGCCCGGCGACGCGCGCCTCGGCATCGTCGATGCTCGCCAGGATCGCCAGCACATCGGCATGGAAGCGCGCGCCCTGTTCGGTCAGTTCCAGCCGCCGCGTCGTGCGCCGGATCAGTTCGGCACCCAGCCGCTCCTCCATCCGCGCCAGCCGCTTCGACACCATCGGGGGGGAAAGCCGTAGCGCGCGCGCCGCGCCGGCCAAGCTGCCGCTGGCCACGATCTGCGCGAAAAGCCGATAGTCCCGATCCCCGTCCATTGGTTCTCCAGAAGAATGATTGTCGTAACTTTAATCACTCTACCGAACGAGAAGGCCGAAGGCTAGAATGCGCGCATCGGAATGGATGCGCATGGGAGCAAGCGATGAGTGAACGGGTTGAACGCAGCGGTCTGAAGGTCGATGACCAGCTGGCGGCTTTCCTCGAACAGCGCGTGCTGGCGCCGATCGGGCAGGACGCCGCCGCCTTCTGGCAGGGCTTTTCCGCGCTGTGCGATCGCCTCGTGCCGCAGAACCGCGCGCTGCTGGCCAAGCGCGATGCGCTGCAGGCGCAGATCGACGCCTGGCATCTGGCGCGTAAGGGCCAGCCGATCGACGCCGACGCCTATCGCGCGTTCCTGACCGAGATCGGCTATCTCGTGCCCGAACCGGAGGACTTCCTCATCGGCACGCAGAACGTGGACGAGGAAATCGCCACGATGGCGGGGCCGCAGCTTGTCGTTCCCGTGCTCAACGCGCGCTTCCTGCTCAATGCCGCCAACGCGCGCTGGGGCAGCCTCTATGACGCGTTCTACGGCACCGACGCGCTCGATGCGCCGCCGGCGCGCCCCGGCGGGTATGACGAGGCGCGCGGCGCGGCGGTGATCGCTGCCGGGCGCCAGTTCCTCAATGGCGCGCTGCCCGGCTGGGAAGCGGCGCTGACCGGCGGCGAATGCCCGCATCCTTACGCCACGCGCGATGGCGGGGTGATGTTCAAGCACAACGGGTTGCACATCGAAGTGGTGATCGATCGCAATCACCCGGTGGGCAAGGGTGATCCGCTGGGCATTGCCGACATCGTGCTCGAAGCCGCGCTGACCGCGATCGTCGATCTGGAGGATTCGGTCGCCGCGGTCGATGCCGAGGACAAGCTGGCGGCCTACGCCAACTGGCTGGGCGTGATCCGGGGCGATCTGGCCGATACGTTCGAGAAGGGTGGCCAGACCATCACCCGCACGCTGGCGGAAGACCGCACCTGGCACGCGCCTTCGGGATCGGCGTTCAGCCTGCCGGGGCGCAGCCTGCTGTTCGTGCGCAATGTCGGCCATCTGATGACCAATCCGGCGATCCTGCTGGCCGATGGATCGGAAATCCCCGAAGGCATCCTGGACGCGGTCATCACCTCGGCGATCAGCACGCACGACGTGAAGGGCCTTGGCCGCTTCCGCAACAGCCGCACCGGCAGCATCTACATCGTCAAGCCCAAGATGCACGGGCCGGAGGAAGTGGCTTTCACCAACACCCTGTTCGATGCGGTGGAAGACCTGCTCCGGCTGCCGCGCCACACCGTCAAGGTCGGCGTGATGGACGAGGAACGCCGCACCAGCGCCAATCTTGCTGCCTGCATCGCGGCGGTGAAGGACCGCATCGTGTTCATCAACACCGGCTTCCTCGATCGCACGGGCGACGAGATACACACCTCGATGCAGGCCGGCGCGATGATCCGCAAGGGTGCCATGAAGGCCTCCGGCTGGATCGCCGCCTATGAAAAGCGAAACGTCTGCATCGGCCTGCACCATGGCCTTTCCGGCAAGGCGCAGATCGGCAAGGGCATGTGGGCCGCGCCGGACATGATGCGCGACATGATGGACCAGAAGATCGGCCATCCGAAGACCGGCGCCAACACCGCCTGGGTGCCTTCGCCCACGGCCGCGACGCTGCACGCCACGCACTATCACCAGGTCGATGTCTTCGCCGTCCAGAAGGACGTGGCGAAGGAGGAAACGCCGGGGCTGGATGCGCTGCTGGCGGTGCCGCTGGCGGCGGGCGCGAACTGGTCGGAAGACGAAGTGCGCGCGGAACTGGACAACAACGCGCAAGGGCTGCTGGGCTATGTCGTGCGCTGGATCGATCAGGGCGTCGGCTGCTCCAAGGTGCCCGACCTCAACGACGTGGGCCTGATGGAAGACCGCGCCACGCTGCGCATTTCCAGCCAGCACATCGCCAACTGGCTGCTGCACGGCGTTTGCTCGAAGGAGCAGGTCCTGGATTCGTTGCACCGCATGGCCGCCAAGGTGGATGCGCAGAACGCGGGCGATCCGCTCTACGAGCCGATGGCGGGCAACTGGGACACCAGCTTCGCGTTCCGCGCGGCCTGCGATCTGGTGTTCAAGGGCGTGGAGCAGCCCAACGGCTACACCGAACCGCTGCTGCACGCCTGGCGGCAGAAGAAGAAGGCGGCGATCGCCAAGGTGGCGGAGCCGGCCTGATCCGCATTGACAGGGCAGGGCTCGGCATGGTTGCTTCGCGGCCATGACCGAGCCCAAAGTCTCCGGACCCGCATCGTACTTCCCGTCGATCGAGAAAAAGTACGGCAAGCCGATCGCCGAATGGAAGGCGCTGGTCCGCGCCGCGCTTCCGGCGAAGCATATGGAGCTGGTGGCGATGCTGAAGGATCAGCACGGCCTGGGCCATGGCCACGCGAATGCCATCGTGGCGCACACGCTGGCGGAGGCGGACGGCTAGCCCGGCGTTTACGGCGTCAGGGCACGCGCGATCGCGACGAATTCCTCGACGCTCAAGGTTTCGGCACGACGCTGGGGGTCGATGCCCAGTGGCTCCAGCACGTCCAGCGCGCCGGGCAGGCCCTTGAGCGACTGGCGCAGCATCTTGCGGCGCTGGCCGAAGGCGGCCTCGGTCACCCGTTCCAGCATCCGCGCGGAGACGCCCGCGGGCATCGCCGCCGGCTCGACATGCACGATCGCCGACATGACCTTGGGCGGCGGGGTGAACGCGCTGCGGTGCACTTTCATCGCGATGATGGGGCTGGCGCGCCACTGCGCCAGCACGGCGAGCCGGCCATAGGCATCGGTGCCGGGCCGGGCGACGATGCGCTCGGCCACTTCCAGCTGGAACATCAGCGTCAGCGATTGCCAGCGCGGCGGCCATTCCTGGCCGGAAAGCCAGCCGGTGAACAGCAGCGTGCCGACGTTGTAGGGCAGGTTGGCGGCCACATGCCACGGCCCGTCGAACAGCGTGGCGGGATCGATCCGCGTCGCGTCGCCCTCGATCACGGTCAACTGGCCGGGGAAGGCATCCGACAGTTCCGCAAGCGCCGGCAGGCAGCGCTTGTCCATCTCGATCGCGGTCACGTTCGCCCCGGCGCGCAGCAGCGCGCGGGTCAGCCCGCCGGGGCCGGGGCCGACTTCCAGCACGTTGGCGCCGCGCAGGTTGCCGGGCACCTTGGCGATCCGGTCCAGCAACTGTTCGTCGAACAGGAAGTTCTGGCCCAGCGCCTTGCTGGCGAACAGACCGTGGCGGTTCACCACCTCGCGCAATGGCGGCAATTGGGGCGGCAGGTCGGTCATGCGGAAAGCCTGCGCACCGCGCATTCCCCGGCCATGCGGATTGCGGCGACGGTCGCGCCCGCGCGCGCCGTGCCCGTTCCGGCGATGGCGAAGGCGGTGCCATGGTCGGGCGAGGTGCGCACGATCGGCAGCCCCAGCGTGACGTTGACGCCGGCGTCGAAATCCAGCGCCTTAAGCGGGATCAGAGCCTGATCGTGGTACATGCAGATCGCCGCGTCATAGGTTTCGCGCGCTTCGGCGTGGAACATCGTGTCCGCCGGCAAAGGCCCGCGCGCGTCGATCCCGGCGGCGCGCAGCGCGGCGACGGCGGGGGCGACCACCTCGGCATCCTCGTGCCCCATGCGGCCGTCCTCGCCCGCGTGCGGGTTCAGCCCGGCGATGGCCAGCCGGGGGTGCGCGACGCCGAAATCGCGCGCCAGCGCCGCCGCCGTGATCGCGGTGCGCGTGCGGATAAGCTCGGCAGTCAGCAGCTCGGGCACGGCGCGCAGCGGGACGTGGACGGTCACGGGCACCACGCGCAGGCTTGGCCCCGCCAGCATCATCACCGCGTTCCGGGGGGTGACGCCGCAGGCTTCGGCGACGAATTCGGTCTGCCCCGGCTGGCGGAAGCCGATCGCGGCAAGGCGGCTCTTGGCGATGGGGCCGGTGACGATGCCCGCCGCGGTGCCGGACCGGGCAAGGCCGGTCGCCGTTTCCAGCGCGCGCAGCGCGAGCGCCGCGCCGGCTTCGTTGGGCTGGCCGGGGGTATAAGGGAGGTCTCCCAGGTCTATGACCGGTAGCGCGGTATCATAGACCTCCAGCGCTTCGTCCGGCCCGGCGATGGCGCGCACCGGAACCTCGATACCGCGCCGATGCGCCGCCTGTTCGAGCAGCGCCCGGCTGCCTACTACGAAGAACGGGGGCAGGGCTTCGGCGCCGCTCAGCGCCCAGGCTGCGCAGAACAGTTCGGGGCCGACACCGGCGGGATCGCCGATGCTGGCGGCGAGGGGAAGGGAAAGCGTCATAGCGGTTCCCTGTCATGCGCCGGGCCGCCGGTCCTTGCGGATTCGCAAAGACGCGGCGGGGTCAGCGTCAGTTGTATTCGATCACCGCATCGCGCCGCAGATCGCGCAGATAGGTCTGCGCGCGCTTGTTGACGCGATCGTCTTCCATCTGCTGCTGCAACTCGTCGAAACTGGGGCCGGAATCCACCTTTGGATCGTCACGCCCGCACAGCAGCAGCACGCGCACGCCGTCCTCGATCGATCCGAACGGCGGAGTCGCCTCGCCGACCGAGAGCTTGAGCAGCGTTTCCTGCAGCGCACCCGGCAGGTCGCGCGCCTTGATCTGGTCGTTGGCGACCACCGATGCGCCGATCGTGGCGGCGGCCTTTTCCGCCTCACCGCAGCCGTGGATCGACTTCACCATGCTGGCGAAGCCGGCGGCCTTGTCGGCAGCCTGCTTTTCCGTGGTGCCCTTGGGAAACGCGATCGAGATCTGCTTGAGGCTGAGCACGGCATCGCGCGGGTCGGCGGTCAGCACCTGGCGCTTGTCGATCAGGTAGAGAATCGAGAAGCCGCCGGGAATCGGGATCGGGCCGGCAAGCTGGCCCGGGGCCATGCCGGTCGCGGCCGCGGCCAGTTCGTTGGGCAACTGGCCGAGGCGAATCCAGCCGAGATCGCCGCCGACCGCCGCCGTCGAGGCTTCGGAGAACTGGCGCGCATAGGCAACGAAGCTGCCGCCCTGCTTGATCTGCTCGACGATCTTTTCGGCGTTGGCGCGGACCTGCTGCTGGGTTTCGTCCGTCGCCGACAGGAAGATTTCGCCGATGCGGTATTCCTCGGTGCCCTTCGACGCCTGAAGCCGCTCCATCATCTCGCGCACTTCGCCGTCCGAGATGTTGATGAACGGCTGAACGTTACGGCGCAGCAGGCGTTGCCACGAAAGCTCGCCCTTGATCTGGCGCTTGAGCGAGGCGGCCGACGAGCCGATCGAGGCGAGGTACTTTTCCAGCGCCGGCACCGACTGGCCGAAGTTCTGCGTGGCCACGCGCTCGAACGTCTGGTTCACCTCGTCGTCGCCGATCTGGATGTCGGCGGCCTTGGCTTCCTGGATCTGCAGCGTTTCGTCGATCAGGTTGCGCAGCACCTGCAGGCGCAGGCGGTCCATTTCCTCTGGTCCCACCTTGTTGCCGTTGGCGTTGACGATCAGCGCCAGGCGCTGTTCCACGTCGGTGCCGGTCACGATCTCGCCGTTCACGATCGCCGTGGCGCGGCGCACGTTGGGATCGCTCTTGCCGAACAGGGTGGGGTTGGCCGGGATGTTCAGGGCGCCGTTGGCGTCGGCACTTTCCCGCACGGCCTGCGCGCTCGCGCTCGAGGCGATCGGCCGGCGACCATGGCGGCAAGGCCCAGAACCAGCGCGCTCTGGCCGATCAGGGGACGACGGATCGGGGAAGGAAGGCGGACGGTACGCGTCATGGCAATCTGAATATCCTGTCGAACCGGCGCACCGGCATCCTTCTGCGCATTTCCCGGCAAATGGTATCGCCGGGCTTAACCCAAGCTGAGTGGCGCGGCGATAGCCGTATTGCAACGGCGAGGGAAGCGAAAGCGGGGAAAACCCCGAACGGCCGGGGTGCCGGACATCCCCAAGCGCCGGTCAACGCCCGCCCAGGCTGCGCAGCGACAGCGAGAACGAGAAGCCGTTACCCTGCTTCGCGTCGCCCGTCGTCACGTAGTCGCGCACCCAGGTGAACGACAGGTCGAGGCAATCGTCGGTATAGGCGAAGCCCAGCCGATGCCGCAGCATCTGGAACCCGTCGGAAGCGGTGTTCGTCGGGTCCTCGGCGCGGGGCGTCAGGTTGACCACGCCCGATCCGAACACCGACCAGTATTTCGCGAAGGCCACGCGCCCGGTGAAGCGCAACTCCTGCCGGTCGCGCAGGTCCTCGAAGGTGGAGGCGATATCGCGGTTGAGGCGGAGGTAGCCTACTTCGAAGTAGGACTTGTGGCCGCCGATGGTCGCGTCGAATTCGTTGCGGCGCAGCACGAAATCGTTGTGATCCAGCCGGAACCGGTGCGTGAACTTGACGATATCGCCAAAGCGCAGGTCGGTCCTGCCAACGATGTCGGACGCGCGGGTGGTCAGGCCGGTGCCGTCGGGCAGCAGGGTCATGTCGTTGGACAGGCGGTAGCTTTGCCCCACCGTGCTGGAAATGCGCCAGCCGGGCCGGGTCAGGCTCCAGTCGAGGCCGTAGGTGAAGCGGACGCCGTCCTCGATCCGGTCGTATCCGGGAAACCGGTTCAGCGAGAACAGGTTGGCATCGTCGAGATCGACCGAACGCGAATCCTCGTTGGGGATCGACAGGTTGCGCACGTGCGGCGTGGCGACGATCTGGAAGCGCGGGGTCAGCACCTGCGTACCGCCCAGGAATTCGCCCACGAAGGGCCAGCGCACGTCGATCGCGGCGGTGGCGATGCCGCGCGCCTGCCAGCCGGGATTGCCGCGATAGAGCACGGTTGGCGTCAGGGCGTTCTGGTCGCTGTGATAGACGTCGCCGCGCAGCAGCCCGGTCAGCGTGATCACCTGGCCCATGCCGGTCACGGTTCGCAGGTCCCACTGCGCGCGGGCGAAGGCGCGCTGCGTATCCTGCCCGCCGGTGCGTGTGATCGCCAGCGTGTTGGCCTGCAGTTCCAGCTTGCCGCCCACGCCCGGCATATCGAGCCGGCGGCGATAGTCGATCGCCGGGATCGCGATCGGCACCTGCCCCTGGGCGTAGCCGACGCGCAGCGTCTGCACAGCCCAGCCGGCCAGGCTGAAATAGCTGTTGTCGTCGATGCGTTCGAGGTTGATCGAGGAGCGCAGCCGGTCGTCGCGGCCCAGGTCATAGCGGCGCAGGAAGGTGCGGTCGCTGGCGATGCGGCCGTAGCCCGAAATGCTCCAGTTATCCGAAAGCTGGAAGCGGCCGTTACCTTCGAAATAGCCACGGAACTGCTGGTTCTGCGCGCCCGTATTGCCCGAGACCGAGATCACCGAGCTGCGCGTGAGGTAGCCCGTGATCTGGAAGGCGCCGCTTTCGGTCAACTGGCGGTAGCGGGTCTTCGCCATCGGCAGCGAGCCGGTGTAGAAGTTGCCGGTTATCGCCAGGTCCTTGTTCTGTGCGATGCGCCAGTACCAGGTCAGGCCCAGTTCGGCGCCGTTCGACGCGCCCAGCCGGAAGTCCGGGATCAGCAACCCGCTGACGGCGCGGAAGTCCGATGTGTGGGCAAGGCCGGGCAGCGGCAGCAGCGGCACGCCGAACACGTGCAGCACTGCGCCCTTGTAGCGCACCCGCTTCTGCTTGTCGTCGTAGTGGACGCGGACGGCGGTGATTTCCCAGCTCGGCTTCTTGGCGCAGCCTTCGATGTCCTCGATCGCGCAGCCCGAATAGGCGGCATCGTGCAGGATGATGTCGCCATTGTCCTCGCGCTCGCCGCTTTTCGCCGCCAGCCGCCCGCCTTCGCGCATCACGACCAGCAGGTCGTCCATCGCGCCGGCCTTCAGTTCCTCGGTCAGGTCGGCCTTGTCGGTATAGACGATGTTGCCCACGTCATCGACCATGCGGACGTTGCCTTGCGCCTGGATCGCGCCGGTCTTGCGGTTCCACGTGATCGTATCGGCGCGGACCGACTGTTCCTCGCGCCGCAGCACGACATTGCCGCGGGCGGTGACGACATCGGAGTCGTTCGCGTATTCGACCTTGTCCGCCGCGAACTGGACGGGGGTGTCATCATCCGAATCGGCGGCGGCGGGCGTGGCGGATGGCGCAGGGGCGGGCGGAGAGGCCGGAATGGCCGTCTGCGCCAGCGCGGGCCAGGCCGTGCCGAGCATCAGGCCCAGCGCCAGGCTGCCCGCCAGCTCGCGGGAAAACGGGATCAGCGCCACGCCTGCGGTCATGCGGCGCGGACGCAAGCGTCGGTAAAGGGCTTGCGGCTGCGGCCGCTTGGCGGGTTGCATGGCTTGCCTATCGCACCAGCGCGCCCTAACTGCAAATCCACAATTTCAGCCCGACACGACTGCGCCGGGCTGTGGCCGCTTTCCGACAGGAGCACCCGATGAACGTTGTTTTCCGCCCGGCCGCCCAAGCCCGTCCCCGTCTGGTGGCCACGCTGGTGCCGCAGGGTGCCTTCCCGGCGCAGGCCGATGCCGTCGTGCGCGATGGCGCCGCTGCCGCGCGCTTCACCGGCAAGACCGGGCAGGTGTTCGAAGCCTTCGCGCAAGGGCCGGACGGTCTCCAGCGGTTCGCTTTCGCCGGAATCGGCGATGGGAGTGCGGCGGATCGCCTTTCGGCGCTGGAACGCGCCGGCGCGGCTCTGACCGCGAAATACCTGACCTCGGGCGAAACCGCGCTGGGCATCGATTTCACCGGCAGCGGGCTGTCCGCCGCGGAAGCGGTGGCGGTGCTGTTCGGCGCGCTGCTGCGCGGCTGGCGCCTCGATGTCTATCGCACCAGGCTGACCGACGAACAGAAGCCCTCGCTGGCCGAAATCGTCGCGATCGGCGCGCCTGATGGCACCGAAGCCGCGTGGCAGGCGGAAGCCGCGCTGGCCGAAGGCGTGGCCTTCACCCGCGAACTGGTGACCGAGCCGGCGAACGTGATCTATCCCGAAAGCTTCGTCGCCCGCGCGCAGGAGCGGCTGGCCGGCCTCGGCGTGGAAATCCGCGTGCTCGACAAGGCGGAAATGACCGAACTGGGCATGGGCGCGCTGCTCGGCGTGGCGCAGGGTTCGGTCCGCGAACCGCGCATCCTGGCGATGCGCTGGAAGGGCAAGGCCGGAACCAAGCCGATCGCGTTCGTGGGCAAGGGCGTGACGTTCGACACCGGCGGCATCTCGATCAAGCCGGCCGCCGGCATGGAAGACATGAAGTGGGACATGGGTGGCGCCGCTGCCGTTGCCGGCACCATGCTCGCCCTGGCGAAGCGCAAGGCCGAAGCCGACGTAATCGGCGTGTGCGGTCTGGTCGAGAACATGCCGGACGGCAACGCGCAGCGCCCCGGTGATGTCGTCACCTCGATGTCAGGGCAGACGATCGAGGTGATCAACACCGATGCCGAAGGCCGCCTCGTGCTGTGCGATGCGCTGACCTGGGTGCAGAAGGAATATGCCCCCGCCACGATCGTTGACCTTGCCACGCTGACCGGCGCGATGATCATCTCGCTCGGCCATGAACACGCCGGCCTCTTCGCCAACGACGATCTGCTCGCCAGCCAGCTCGATGCGGCGGGCAAGGCCAGCGGCGACAAGCTGTGGCGCTTCCCGATCGGACCGGCTTACGACAAGCTGATCGACAGCCCCATCGCCGACATGAAGAACGTGGGGCCGCGCTATGGCGGGTCGATCACCGCCGCGCAGTTCATCCAGCGCTTCGTCGACAAGGGCGTGGCCTGGGCGCATCTCGACATCGCCGGCACGGTCTGGGCGGACAAGCCCGGCGCGACCTGGGACAAGGGTGCGACCGGATTCGGCGTGCGCCTGCTCGACCGCTACGTGCGCGACGTGCTGGAAGCCTGACCGGGCACCGTGCGCGTCGACTTCTACCAGTTGAGCCGCGATCCCGCCGAAGGCGTGCTGCCGCAGATCGCGCGCAACACGCTGGGGGCGGGCGCCCGGCTGCTGGTGGTGTCGCAGGACGAGGCGCAGCTCGGCCGCATCGGCGAGGCGCTGTGGACGCGCCTGCCTGACAGCTTTCTCGCGCACGGACGGGCGGGCGGCGCGCACGACAGCCGCCAGCCGATTCTGCTGTCCGATACGGTAAATCCCGCCAACGGCGCGCGCTTCCTGGCGCTGGCCGACGGGGTGTGGCGCGATGCGGCGGAAGGCGCGGAGGATTTCGAGCGCGTGTTCCTGCTGTTCCCGCCCGATCGCATCGATAGCGCGCGCGATTGCTGGCGAATGCTGGGCCAGCGCGAAGGCGTGGACCGACGCTATTGGCGGCAGGAAGGCGGCAAGTGGCGCGAAGGGCCGTAGCAGCCCGACCGCGCTCCCCGATTTTTGCGCGTCTTGCGGCGCAGCACAATCCCGGCTAGGGGCGCGCGCAACAAATCCCCAATTTCGCGAAGGAACATTCCATGGCGGTTACCCGCACGTTTTCGATCATCAAGCCCGACGCCACCCGTCGCAACCTGACGGGCGCCGTCACGGCGAAGCTCGAGGAAGCGGGCCTGCGCGTCGTTGCCTCCAAGCGCATCCACATGAGCCGCAAACAGGCCGAAGGCTTCTACGCGGTGCACAAGGAACGCCCCTTCTTCGGCGAACTCGTCGAATTCATGATCTCCGGTCCGGTCGTGGTGCAGGTGCTCGAAGGCGAAGACGCCGTGAAGCGCAACCGCGACATCATGGGCGCCACCAACCCCAAGGACGCCGCCGAAGGCACGATCCGCAAGCTCTTCGCCGAATCGATCGAAGCCAATTCGGTCCACGGTTCGGATTCCGAAGAGAACGCCGCGATCGAGATCGCGTTCTTCTTCAAGCCGGAAGAAATCGTCGGCTAATCGTTCGCACCGAACGGAAAGCATGAAGGGCCGGGGCAAGCGCTCCGGCCCTTTTGCTTTGCCTGCCGCTGCCGACCAGCTATGTCTGGCGCGGGAGACAAGCGATGCACGGCATGGGTTCGGGCGATTGCCCTTTCGAGTTCAATTTCGACGCCGCGACGTTCAAGGTCGGCGATACCGTCAGCTACCGCGTCAACGGCAGTTTCGAAGGCATGCCCTTCGTGGGCACGCTGCTGGAAGTGCATGACGATCACGTGGTGATCGCGGGCGACGCCAACGATCCCTCCTGCCGCTATCGCGGCACGCGCGAAAGCCGGCCGCAGGTCGATTACGCCGAAATCTGACTCTCAGAGCAGCGGGCTCATCATCGCGGCAAGGTTCTGCCACAGGCGGCGGGGCAGGCTGTATCCGGCCACGATCGCGGCGGTGATGGGCACGGACTGCGCGATCCAGTGGTCCTGCGTGGCCCGGATCGCGCTCGTCAGCGCCGGATCGAGAAACAGGATGTTGTTCTCGTAGTTCAGCTCGAAGCTGCGGCGGTCGAGATTGGCCGAACCGATCATCGTCACCTGTCCGTCGACGGCCATGGTCTTGGCGTGGAGCAGGCCGGGCCGGTATTCGTGGATCTTCACCCCGGCTTCCAGCAGCGCATGGTAATAGCTGCGGCAGGCGGCCGCGACGAAGCGGCTGTCGTTGCGCGCGGGCACGATCAGCACCGTGTCCACGCCGCGCCGCGCAGTGGACAGCAGCGCGTAGAGCAGTTGTTCGTCTGGCACGAAATAGGGCGTGCTGATCACCAGTTCGCGCCGCGCGGAATGGATGAGTTCGGCGAAGCAGGCGGTCATCGCCGCATACGTCAGCGTGGGGCCGGTGCCGATGACCTGCGCGATTATGTCGCCCGGCCGTTCGTCCGTCTCCTCGCAAGCGTCGATCAGCAACGGTGATACGTCGTCCCCGCCTTCGGCCATCCAGTCGGACGCGAACAGGAACTGGCATTGCCGCGTTACCGGTCCTTCCCAGCGGGTCATGATGTCCACCCAAGGCGCGAAGCGGGGCTTGATGCGGAATTCGGGGTCGGCGGCGTTCTGGCTGCCGCACCAGGCGATGCGGTTGTCGATCACCAGCACCTTGCGGTGGTTGCGCAGGTCCACGCGGCCGCGCAGCATCGTCCACAGCACATTGCCCACCGGCAGCGCGGGCAGGGCTTCCACGCCCGCCTCGCGCATCATCCGCCACAGCGGCGACGATGTCATCAGGCGCGATCCCAGCGCATCGGCCAGCACGCGCACGCGCACCCCGCGCCGGGCGGCGCGGGCCATGGTTTCGGCCAGCCGCGTGCCGTTGTTGTCGGGCAACCAGATGTAGAAGCACAGGTGGACCGTGTCCCGTGCCGCTTCGATGTCCGCGATCATGCCGTCGATCGCGGCATTGCTGTCGGTGAACAGGCGGGCGGCGTTGCCACCGCCCGGCTCCAGCGCGTTCACCGTGCTCGCCAGCGCGAACGGCGCGGCATAGGGGCTCTGGCTCACTTGGCAATGCGCGGCCATGTCGCCGGGCGGGCGGGGCAGCGCGGCATCGATCTCCGCGCCGCGCCGCCTCCGGTCGCGGCTGAGCAGCGTTTCACCCAGCAGCAGGTAGCCCAGCACGCCGACGACCGGGAACATGAGGATGACCACAAGCCAGGCGACGCGCGATTCGGGTTCGCGGTGCGGCCGCAGCATGGCGCGCAGCAGCGCCCATATTTCCGCCGCGACGAGAAGGAGCGCGCCGGTAACTTCAAGCTGGTAAAGCGTCATCGCCCTCTGCGTCCCACGCGCGCGGGCGCCTGTAAAGGGTCAGGCAGCGAGGAACGCGGAAAGCGCCCGTCAGAAGTCCATCATTGCGGCCAGGCGCTTGGGGGCGATGGCGGCCCAGCTTCGGCGCAGCCAGTCGGCGATGCCGTCCCAGTCGGTATCGCCCAGGTCGAGCCGGATCGCGATCCAGCCATCGCCGAAATAGGCCGGCCGGTAATAGCGCGCCGGATCGCTTTCGATCAGCTGTTCCTGTTCGTCCAGCCCGCTGATCTTGACCAGCAGCGCCGTCCGGCCGTCGCCGTGGTGGTCGATCGAGACATAGGCGAACTTCTTGCCCTTCGTTACGCCGAAGCACGGCATGCCGTGGCTGGTGATCTCGTCGGCCTCGGGCAGCGCCATGGCGCGTTCGCGCACTTGCGCGACAAGGTAGTCCGGCGCGGTTTCGCGCGTCACGAAGTCGGCCAGCACGCGCGAATAGAGCTGGTGTTCCGCGATCAGCACGCGCGCGGCCAGGGTGTCGCCGGTATCGCCCGGCAGGATCGCCACCGGCGTCTGGCCCAGGATCGGGCCGTCGTCGAGTTCGGCGGTGACGAGATGGACCGAGCAGCCGCCGTGGCTGTCGCCCGCCTCGATCGCGCGATCGTGCGTGTGCAGGCCCTTGTACTTCGGCAGCAGCGAAGGGTGGATGTTGAGCATCCGGCCTTCCCAGCGGCCGACGAATGCGGGGGAAAGGATGCGCATGTATCCCGCCAGCGCGATGAACCGCGCGCCGGCGCGGGCGACTTCGGCTTCCATGGCCGCGTCATGGTCGGCGCGCGCGATGCCCTTGTGCGGCAGGCAGAACGTCGCCACGCCTTCGGCTTCGGCCAGCTTCAGCCCCGATGCGTCCGGATTGTTCGAAAGCACCAGGACGATGCGGTACGGGCAGTTTTCCGCCCGGCTGGCATAGAGCAGCGCGGCCATGTTGGTGCCGCTGCCCGAGATGAAGACGGCGACGGGCGCGCGGTCAGCCAAGGTGCGTCGCTTCCCATGCCGCGCGCGCGGACCAGGTTTCGGCGCTGCCGGTCACGGTGCAGCCCTTCTCGCCCTGCACGATTTCGCCGACGCGGAACACGGTTTCGCCCGCCGTTTCAAGCTCGGCGGTCACCGACGCGACGTCCGCCGGCGCGACGGCCAGCACCATGCCCACGCCGCAGTTGAACGTGCGCGCCATTTCCTGCGGCTCGATGTTGCCCTGCGCCTGCAGGAACGCCATCAGGCGCGGCTGTTCCCACGCGTCGGCATCGATCCGCGCATGAAGCCCGGCGGGCAGCACGCGCGGCACGTTTTCGAGCAATCCGCCGCCCGTGATATGCGCCAGCGCATGGACCCGGCCCGAACGAACCACGGGCAGCAGGCTTTTCACGTAGATCCGCGTCGGTTCGATCAGGTAATCGATCAGCAGGCGTTCGTTGTCGAACAGGGCCGGGCGTTCGAGCTTCCAGCCCTTGTCGGCGGCGAGGCGGCGCACCAGCGAATAGCCATTGGAATGGACGCCCGATGAAGCCAGCCCCAGCAGCACGTCGCCTTCCGCCACGCGATCGCCGGTCAGTTGTTCGCCACGTTCCACCGCGCCCACGCAGAAGCCGGCAAGGTCGTAGTCGCCGGGGCCGTACATGCCCGGCATTTCCGCCGTTTCGCCACCGATCAGCGCGCAGCCGGCGATCTTGCAGCCTTCGGCGATGCCGGCGACGACCCGCTCCGCCACGCCGTTATCCAGCTTGCCGGTGGCGAAGTAGTCGAGGAAGAACAGCGGCTCCGCGCCCTGTACGATCAGGTCGTTCACGCACATCGCGACAAGATCGATACCGATGTGGTCGTGTCGGTCGTGGTCGATGGCCAGCTTGACCTTGGTGCCCACGCCATCGTTCCCGGCCACCAGCAGCGGGTCCTTGTAGCCGGCGGCGCGCAGGTCGAAAAAGCCACCGAACCCGCCGAGCTCAGCGTCCGCCCCGGGGCGGGCGGTGGCACGGGCCAAAGGGCCTATCGCCTTGACCAGCGCATTGCCTGCGGCGATGGAAACGCCAGCCTGTTCGTAGCTGTAGCTTTGGGGCGAAGGAGTGTTGTCGGTTGCCATGATCGCCGCCGCCTAGCGCTTTCCTGCTTGGATTTCCACTTGCCTTTCGGCAAAAGCGCCCGCGAAGAGGTCGCGAACAACAGGGTCCGGCGGCCATTCTACGGGAGTTCCCTTGGCCGTTCCGCGCGCAATGCAGATGCCGAAGTTGAGCCGGAAGGCCTGGATCGCCGCGGGAATCGGCGGTGCGTCGGCGCTTGCGCTGGTTTTTGCCGGCCCCGCGCTGCTTGCGCAGATCGAGGGCGATCGCGGCATCGCGCCGATCGCCAGCAACGGCGATTTCGAGGTCGGCGGCATCGAGGTGAACGTCTCGGGCGACAATGCCGAGGACGCGCGCATGAAGGGCTGGCGCGAAGCGCAGCGCAAGGGCTGGGAAAAGTTGTGGGAACACAACCATCTGGGCAGCGGTAGCGCATCGGCGCTGGATGACGGCACGATCGATTCGCTGGTGTCGGCGGTGGTGGTCGAAAAGGAGGAAATCGGCCCGCACCGCTATATCGCGCGGCTGGGCCTGATCTTCGATCGCGCCCGGACGTCGCAATATCTTGGTTTGCAGGGCGCGCACGCCAAGTCCGCGCCGATGCTGGTGATTCCCGTACTCTATCAGGGCGGTGCGGGTTCGGTGTTCGAAACGCGTACGCCCTGGCAGAAGGCCTGGGCCGATTTCCGCACCGGCGAAAGCGTGATCGACTATGTGCGCCCCAACGGTGGCGGCGCCGATTCGCTGCTGCTCACGGCCGGTCAGGTTTCGCGCCGCAGCCGCAACTGGTGGCGGCTGATCCTCGATGAATTCGGCGCGGCGGATGTGGTCGTACCGATCGCGCGGCTGGAACGGCAATGGCCGGGCGGGCCGATTCGCGGCACCTTTACCGCGCGCTATGGCCCGGATAACCGCTTCCTGGGCAGCTTTCAGCTGACCGCCGAGAGCGAGGACAAGCTGCCGGCGATGCTGGCGGATGCGGTGCGCCGGATCGATGGCATCTATGCGGGCGCGCTGGCCAACGGCCAGTTGACCCCCGACCCCACGATCAACATGGCCACCAAGATCGATCCCAAGCTGATCGAGCAGGCGCTGGGGCAACTCGGACCGGCGCCCGCCGCCGGTCCGGTCGCAGGACCCGATGGCATCCCCGCGGCCGCAGCATCGACCACAGCGGCGCCCGCCACGACCTTCATCGTGCAATTCGCTACGCCCGATGGCGCGGCGGTCGATTCGGGGCTGGCCGGCGTTCGCGCGGCAGCGGGGGTGCAGGGCGTGGCGACGACCAGTATCGCGATCGGCGGCACTTCGGTGATGCGCGTGACGTTTGCCGGCGATCTTGAAGCGCTGGCGGCGGCTTTGCGCGCGCAGGGCTGGAAAGTCACGCAGGGCGCCAATGCGCTTTCTATCCGCAAGTAACCGGCGATCCGTATATGGCCGGCGGGCGCGCGCGCGTTCCGGTCGATGAATCGCATGTCGCAGATAGCCTTGCCGCTGGTGACCGCCGTGGGGGCGGAGACGATTGCCATCGGGTCGTCGCTCCAGCCGGTGATCGATGGCTTGCGCGCCGCGCCGGACTGGCCGTTCCGCACCGCGATCCTGTCCGGGCCGCCGCGTTCGGGCAAGAGCCTGCTGGCGCGCTGGTTTGCCGAAAGCGGGGTGGGGGACGTGGTGGACGATGCCGACAGCCTGCCGCAGGACGATCTGTTCCACCGCTGGAACCGCGCGCAGGCGGAAGGCCGGCCGCTGCTGATCGTCAGCAACGCCGCCCCGGGCGAATGGAAGGTGACCCTGCCCGATCTCGCTTCCCGGCTGGGCGCGGCGCTGCCGCTGGAAATCGGCGCGCCGGATGATGCCCTGCTGGAGGCCTTGATCGAAGCGCACGCGGCGCGGCGCGGGCTGGTGCTGGGCGATGGCGCGCTGGCCTATCTGCTGCCCCGCATCGAGCGGACCCATGCGGCGGCGGAGCGGCTTGTCGAAACAATCGACAGGCTGAGCCTTGAGCGCAAGGCATCCGTCACCATATCGCTGCTGCGCGATGCGCTCGCCGTTTCAGGGGGCGAGGGCGGCGAGCGCACGGGCCGGCAACCGCCGCGCTTGCCTTGAGCCGTGAAAAGAGGGAGAATCGGCCCATGTTCGCGAAACTGATCGACTATCTGGATTCGATCCAGGCGCGCGATCCCGCGCCGCGTTCGCGTTGGGAAATCCTGCTCTATCCCGGCCTGTGGGCGGTGGCGCTGCACCGCGTGGCGCACTGGCTGTTCCAGGGGAAGCTCTATTTCCTGGCCCGCGCGGTGAATCACTTTTCCCGCTTCATGACCGGAATCGACATCCATCCCGGCGCGAAGATCGGCCGCCACCTGTTTATCGACCACGGCTTTACCGTGATCGGGGAAACGGCCGAGATCGGCGACAACGTCACGATCTACCAGTGCGTGACGCTGGGCGGCACCAACCCCGCCAACGGCGTGCCCGGCAAGCGCCACCCAACGTTGCAGGACAACGCGATCATCGGATCGGGCGCGCAGATTCTCGGCCCGATCACGGTGGGCCAGCGCGCCCGCGTGGGGGCCAACGCGGTGGTGACCGAGGACGTGCCCGAAGGCGCCACGATGATCGGCCTCAAGGCCCGCTCCACGCTGGTCCCGGTCGAAACCTGGCTCAAGGACTTCATCCCCTATGGCACGCCCTGCAAGGAGCCGTGCGAGCCGGCGGGTGGCACCCGCGTCGATGAACTGGAGGCGGAAGTCGCCGCGCTCAAGGCGCAGGTGGCCGCGCTCGTGGCGGCTCAGCTCGAAACCGCCGATGGTGACGGAACCGCGCCGTCGCCCACGCGGCGGAGGTCGCGGACCTGAGCGGGCAGGGCGGAGCGGACGCGTCGGGCGGGGCTCCCGCCGGCACGGTCATTCCCTTTCCCCATGCGCGCGCCGTGCCGCAGGTGGCGTTCGCGCGTGACGAACTCATGCGGATTCTCGATCTCTACGGGCGCATGGTCGCGGCTGGCATCTGGCGGGACTATGCGATGGATTTCGGGCGCGATGCTGCCAGCTTCTCGGCCTTTCGGCGCACTGCCGAGCGGCCCAGCGCCCGGATCGAGAAATGCCCGGCCTTGCGGACCCGGCAGGGCATGTGGGCGCTTTATGGCGAGGCGGGACAAGTGCTCAAGCGCGGCCATGAATTGGCCGGCGTTCTTGTCCCGCTCGAACGCAAGCTGCTCAAGGTGGTGGACGATTAGGAGATACGGCTGCGCACGCGCCGGCCTGCTGCTGTCGCTCCTGCTGCTTTCCGCCTGCTCCGACGCGGCGCCCGCACGCAAGCGGCAGAACCGCGCCGAAGCGCAGAACGGTCCGCTGATCCGCGTGCTGTTCCGTTCCGACCACTGGCTGCTGCTGGTGCCCTACCGCGCGAAAGACACGCCGCAAGCGCGGCTGGCACCCGATTGCCTGGAGCCGCTGGTGATCGATGCTGCCAGCGGGGTGGCGCATCCTGTCAGCCGGGCGGAGGCACTGGCGCGGGTCCGGTCCATGCACATGATCGGGGCCGAGCGCGGCGATTGCGCGCCTGCGCCCGCGCCGGTCCCGGGGCCGGTCAGGCAAATACCGCCGCTGTCTCCCGCGCCTGCTGCGCTTCGGTGATCTCGCCCACGATGCGATAGAGGAACCACGCGGACCCGGCGAGGCTGGCGGTTGCGCCGAAGCCGAGCACGGTGGCGACGGCATGGTTCACGTCTTCCAGGCGCTGGGCCAAGGTGGCGAGGATATTGCCGCCGATCCAGCATCCCCACCACAGGCGCAGCAACGCCTGGCCATTGCTTGCCGCTTCCGATGACGCCCCAAGGCTGGCGTCCCAGATTTCCTGCATGGCCTGGAACGGTTTGAACAGATTGGCCACCGGCACCAGATACCACGCCCAGGCGCCGTTGGGGCCATAGGTCAGCGTGGCGCCCGTCTGGCGCAGGTTATCGTTGGCGCGATAGAGCCACATCGATGTGGTGACCGCACTGGCGACAAGGCACCCGAACTGGGCCAGACCCGCCGCGATCGCGATGCGGGCGGCCATCGGGTCGGTGGCGGCCTGATCGAGCAGGCCCAGGGCGGTGATGACGGAGAGCGCCAGATCGGCCACCACAAACAGCAGCAGCACGATGGAAAGGGCCTTGGCGCGGCCGGCCAGTATCCGCCTGCCATCCTCGATTGTCATCGCGCTCTCCCGGTTCGCTGCGGAATCCTAGCGCGCCGGTCGGGAAAGTCAGCCGCAATCATCGCTATTGTGGTGTCATGATTGCGGCTGGCCATTCTTCCTGCCGATCAGCCTTTCATCGCGGCCTGCAATTGGCCGATGATGACCTGGCTCTGTTCCGATCCCGATGCCGGCACGAAATCGCCGGTGCGGTCGGAAATGCGGTCCCACGCCGCGGCGAAGCCTTCCACGGTGCGTTCCGCCGGCGGCAGGACCACGCCCTTGTTCATCGTGACCCACGCCGAATGGTAGGCGCCTGCGCCCGCGCCGACGATGGCGTTGCTGGGGGCGTCTTCCGAAACGAGGAACAGCGCTGCCGGGACGACGTTCTCCGGGCCGAACAGCTTGAAGGCTTCCTCGGGCAGGATGTCCTCGGTCATGCGCGTTGCCGCGACGGGGGCAAGCGTGTTGACCTTCACGTTGTATTTCGCGCCTTCAAGGTACAGCGTCTTGGTAAGTCCGGCGAGGCCGAGCTTGGCCGCGCCATAGTTCGCCTGCCCGAAGTTGCCGAACAGCCCGGTGGACGAAGCGGTCATCAGGATGCGGCCGTAGTTCTGTTCGCGCATCAGGTCCCAGCACGCCTTGGTGGCGAAGGCGGAGCCGATCAGGTGGACCTTCACCACCAGTTCGAAATCGGCGGGCTCCATCTTGGTGAAGCTCTTGTCGCGCAGGATGCCGGCGTTGTTGATCAGGACGTGGACGCCGCCCCACTTTTCCTTGGCGCGTGCGACCATCTCGGCCATCTGCTCGTATTCGGTCACCGACCCGCCGTTGGCGATGGCTTCGCCGCCGCCGGCAAGAATTTCCTCGACGACCTTCTGCGCCGCGTCCGAAGCCCCGGTGCCGTCGCGCGATCCACCCAGATCGTTGACCACGACTTTGGCGCCGCGCCGTCCCAGTTCGAGCGCATAGGCGCGGCCCAGCCCACCGCCGGCGCCGGTAACGATAGCGACCCGGTCCTTGAACGAAATCGACATGCCTGTTCTCTCCAGCTGCGTTTCAGCCGCGCGTCCTAATCGCGCGGTTAAGCGATGGCGCGGGATGCCATGGCCGGGGCCGGGGTGCAACACCGCGCTTTTTCCGGGCGCGCGCGTATGACCAAAGTTTGGTCAATTGAACGTCAAAAAAGTGTAACACAAACGTCATAATGCCCCTGCCAGGGAAGGGGCACCGCATTTCGCATCGGCTGCTTCGGGGACAATCGCGGGGCTTGCCCCGCAGCCGGATTCGCGTGCCGCAACGGCACAGGGTTTCGGCGGAAGGGGCGACTGATGAAGGGACGCGGCGCGTCAGCGCTGATCATAGCGGCCATGGTTGCGCTGCCTCCGGCAGCCGCGCGGGCGCAGAGCGTGCAGGAACTGCAGCGCCAGATCGATGAACTGAAAGCGGCCGTGCAAACGCTGACGGCGGCGCTCGCCGCGACGAAGGCAGCACCGGCGGGCGGGGCGAGCGGACAGGTGGCGGCTTCCGCAGCACCAGAACCCACACCCGCACCGGCGCCCGTGGCGCTTGCATCGGCGGCGCCAGCACCTGCCGCGCCCTTGCCGGTCGCTTCGTCCGGGACTCCCCCGCGTGCGAAAGCGTGGTACGAACGCATCCAGATGCGCGGCTATACCCAGTTGCGCTTCAACAGCATCATCTCCGGCGATGCCACCGCCCCGGGAAACCGTTCGCGCCTGCGCTCCGTTTCGGACAGCGGGCTGAACGATGCCGGCAATTTTTCGCTCCGGCGGGTGCGGCTCGTCTTCCAGGGCGACCTGACCGACCGGATCTCGTTCTATCTCCAGCACGATTTCGCCACCGCCGTCGCCAACCAGTCGGTCGGCGAACGGCGCGAGACGTTCGGACAATTGCGCGATGCCTATGTCGATGTCGCGCTGGACCGGGCCAAGCGCTTCAAGCTGCGCTTCGGGCAATCGAAAGTGCCCTATGGCTGGGAAAACCTGCAATCGTCGTCCAACCGGCTCCCGCTCGACCGTTCCGATGCCATCAACAGCGCGGTTCCGGGCGAGCGCGATCTGGGCGTGATCGCGTTCTATACGCCGGCGCGCGTGCAGCGGATCTGGGACGATCTGGGCAGGAAGGGGCACAAGCTGTTCGGCAGCTATGGTGCGTTTTCGCTGGGTGCGTTCAACGGCCAGGGGATTGCCCGGTCCGAACAGAACAAGACGCTGATGCTAACCGCCATGGGCACATGGCCGTTCCGGCTCGACGGACTGGGCGACGCCTTTGAAGGGCAGGTGCTGGAACTGGGCGCGTCGCTGATGCGCAACAAGGTGCAGCCCGATATCCGCACCGGCGGGGTGAGCCCGGTGGCGTTCGATGACAACCGCGTGGGCCTGCACGCCATCCTCTATCCCCAGCCGTTCGGGATTCAGGCTGAATGGAACTGGGGGCGCGGGCCGGAATTCGATGTCGCGGCGCAGGCCATCCGCGCGAAGAAGCTGGACGGCGGCTATGTGCAGACGATGTACCGGGTCGAGGAATCCCCGATCGGACCGTTCATGCCCTATGCGCGCTGGCAGCGGTATCGCGGCGGCTACAAGGCGGCGATCAACGCGCCGCGCCTGGAAACCGACGAGGTGGAACTGGGCGTGGAATGGCAGCCGATCAAGGCGATCGAGCTGACGCTGGCCTATGCCCGGATGAAGCGCAACGAGGCCGATGAACGCCGCCTCGGCCGGGCCGAGGGCAGCGTCATCCGCAGCCAGTTGCAGTGGAACTACTAAGCGCCGGAACCCATGGGATCGTTCAGGCGATCCGCTTGACCCAGCCGTGCGTGTCCGGCGCGTCGCCGCGCTGGATCGCCACCAGCTTCTGGCGCAGCTTCTGCGTGAGCTGGCCCGGGCCGCCCGATCCGATCGTGAACGCGCCATCGTGGCCGGAAACGCGGCCGACCGGGGTAACCACCGCCGCCGTGCCGCAGGCGAAGGTTTCGACGAGCCTGCCCGAAGCGGCGTCGGCCTTCCACTGGTCCAGGCTGTAGCGTCCTTCGCGCACGGTGAGGCCTTCTTCCTGCGCCAGCCGGATCAGGCTTTCACGGGTGATGCCGGGCAGGATCGTGCCGGTCAGTTCGGGCGTGAGGATCGAACCGTCATCGAACACGAAGAACAGGTTCATGCCGCCCAGTTCTTCCACCCACTTGCGCTCGACCGCATCGAGGAACAGCACCTGGTCATGGCCGCGTTCGAAGGCTTCGGCGGTGGGGACGAGGCTGGCGGCGTAGTTGCCACCGCACTTGGCCGCGCCGGTGCCGCCCGGTGCGGCGCGCGTAAAGTCGCTCACCCAGATCGACACCGCCGGCGCGCCCGACTTGAAGTAGTTGCCGGCTGGCGAGGCGATCACCAGGAACTTGTACTGCTTCGACGGGCGCACGCCGAGGAAGGCTTCCGATGCGAACATGAACGGGCGCAGGTACAGCGACCCGCCCTCCACGGTCGGGAACCAGTCCTTGTCGGCCAGCACCATTTCCTTCACCGCCTGCACGAACAGCGCTTCGGGCAGTTCGGGCATCGCCAGCCGGCGGGCGGAAGCGTTGAAGCGCGCCGCGTTGGCTTCCGGGCGGAACAGGGCGATGCCGCCATCGGCGAGGCGATAGGCCTTCAGCCCCTCGAAGATTTCCTGGGCATAGTGCAGCACCGCGGCGGCCGGGTCGATCGGGATCGGGCCATAGGGAATGACGGAGGCGTTATGCCAGCCGCGTTCCTCGTCCCAGTCGATCGATACCATGTGATCGGAAAAGACCTTGCCGAAGCCCGGATCGGCCAGCACCGCCGCGCGCGCATCCGCCGCCAGCGGGGCGGGGTGGGGCAGGTGGGCGAAGGTCATTTCGGATTCGGCGAGCGTCGCCATGGCAGTCAGTCCTTCCGCAGGAATCGGCAAGGAAAGCGCCGTGAACTATTATTACGCGAAACGCAAGCAGTTTGTAATAAATGTGAAGGGCCGCCCCGGTAACCCGGAAGCAGCCCTTCGCATGGTCAGCGGCCGGAAGTGCCGCCCACGAAGCCTTTATCGCTTAATCGAAACTCAGCGATAATGCCTCGCGCGGGACTGTACCGACCTCTCTGCTGAACCATGAGACATCGGATCACCTCCTTTCGCGCTGTTGAGCCAAAGATCGCCGCCTTGCGAGCGGCTGGACCGGGAGCGTCTGAGGCCCTCCGGCCTTGACCAGAATGTGAGTCATTCGGGCGCGAACAACAAGACTTGCATTCAACTTTTTTGGCGTCAGTATCGAGACTTCGCGTGTGCAAAATGGCGCGTCGGAAAGCCCGGACGCAAGGCCCGCTAGCCCCGGCAATCCTCGATCACGCGGCCCACTTCCGACCACGCCGGCAGATAGAGCGTAGGAAGGCCGTTCACCTCCACCGCGAAGCGGCCCCGACTGAACGCCATGGCATCCAGCAGACGGTCTCCCGCAGGCAGAACGATCTCAAGTGTCTGCGCGCGCGAAGGGGCTGCGCTGAGCGGGCGTGTCTGCGTACTGGTGGTGATCGACATCGGCAGCGGCCCCGGCGCCGCGCCGGCCCGCGCGATCGTCACCGTGCGGGCCGCGCGGTCGCAGCGCAGGCTGAGCAGTGCCGTGGCGCTCGGCGGATTGGAAAACTGCGCGACGCCGCCGTTTGGCGTTGCGTGATAAAACCACGATCCCACCGTCTGCGGGGCATCGCGCCAGTCGCGAAAGGCGGGGAGCGGCGCTGTTGTCTGCGTAGCTGGGGGTGCCGGCGCCGCCCGCGGGGTGGGCTGCGGCGCCGGGGGCGGCGGCGGTGCGGCGACGCAGCCGGCAAGCGCCAGCGTGGCCGCCAGCACGGCCAGGGCGGAATTGGCCGGGGCGGAAATCGCGACGCGGGGGCGACGGTGTCGCGCGCTGTGGTTGATCTTCATGCCCGTTGTATGAAAGGAACGGGAGGTGACCTCAACCCCGCCTCCTTCCGCTTCGGTGAAGCCCATCCGACCCGCCAAGCCGGCCGCGAAGGTCCGCGTGGACCAGTTGCTGGTCGAACGCGGACTGGTCGAAAGCCGCGCGCGGGCGCAGGCGCTGATCCTGGCGGGGCTGGTCTATGCCGGCGAGGCGAAGATCGCCAAGGCCGGGCAAACGGTGCCCGCGGACGTCGCGCTCGACGTGCGCGGGCGCGACCACCCGTGGGTTTCGCGCGGCGGAATCAAGCTGGCCCACGCGATCGCGCATTTCGCGCTGAACCCGCGCGGCGTGACCGCGATGGACATCGGCAGTTCCACCGGCGGTTTCACCGACGTTCTGCTCCAGAATGGGGCCGATCACGTTTTCGCCGTCGATTCGGGCACCAACCAGCTGGCGTGGAAGCTGCGGCAGGACCCGCGCGTCACCGTGCTGGAGCAGACCAGCGCCCGCGTGCTCACGCCTGCGCACATCGGCAGGTCGGCGAACTGGGTGGTGTGCGACGCCAGCTTCATCGCGCTGCGCAAGGTGCTGGAGGTGCCGTTGGCGCTGGCCGCGCGGCCGACGCGGCTGGTCGCCCTGATCAAGCCGCAGTTCGAGGTAGGCCGGGCGGAAGTGGGCAAGGGCGGCGTGGTGCGCGATCCGGCGCTGCACGCGCGCGTCTGTGCCGAGGTCCGGGCCTGGCTTGAGGGCGAGGGCTGGGAGGTGGATGGGATCGTGGAAAGCCCGATCACCGGCCCGGAAGGCAATGTGGAATTCCTGATCGCGGCTTTTCGCGCCTGAACCGCGCATTGTGCGCGTTTGTGACATTGCGCGGCCGGCATCGGCCCGCCAATATCCCCGGCGAATCACGAAGGGCGCCGGCTTCTCCGGACTCTGCCCGCAGTAAGGTGCCATGAGATACCTCGCTTCGCCCGCACAGCTTCGGGCCAGCCTGTTGCGCTGGTCGCTTTTCACGGTTCCGCTCGTCCTCGCGCTGGGCTTCCTTTCGGGAAGAAGCGCGGGCAGCGGGCCTGACAACCCCTGGTTCGCGACGCTGACCAAGCCCGGCCTCTATCCGCCGCCCGCCACGTTCGGGATCGTGTGGACGGTGCTTTACGTGCTGATGGGCGTGGCGCTGGCCATGGTGCTTTCGGCGCGGGGCGCGCGGGGGCGGGGGCTGGCGGTGGCCGCGTTCGTCGTGCAACTCGCGCTCAACCTGGCGTGGAGCCCCGTGTTCTTCGGCCTGCACCGGATCGCGCTCGCGCTGGGGATCATCGGGGCGCTGGCGCTGGCGCTGGCGGTTACCATCGCGCTGTTCTGGCGCGTGCGTCCGCTGGCGGCGGGGCTGCTGCTCCCTTATCTCGCGTGGGTCTGCTTTGCATCGCTGCTCAACTGGCAGCTGCTGACGCTCAATCCGCATGCCGACGGGGCTGCACCTGCGGGGGCGACGGTGCGGGTGCAACTCGGGCACTGATCGCACCTTGCGGCCGGCGGCAATCGGCCCCATCTAGGCGGCATCACCAGTTTCAGGACAGATTGCCATGCAAAGCGAAAACCCGCTGATCGCCGATTTCGTCAAGCTGATGAACAGCGCTGCCGGAACGCTTGCCGGCGTGGGCCGCGAAGCGGGCGAGACCGCGCGCGAAAAGGTGCGCGAGGTGTTCGGCGGCCTTGATTTCGTCAGCCGCGAGGAATTCGACGCGGTGAAGGACATGGCCGCTGCCGCGCGCGAGGAAGTGGAAACGCTCAAGGCACGGCTCGCCGCGCTGGAAGGCGCGAAAACGGATTGATCGGGCAGGTCGGCCGGCGCGCGCGCGCGATCAGGTTGAAGCGAGATTGCGGGCGACGTCCGCGTCGCAGTCCAGCCGCCACAGCAAGCCTTCCTGCGCATAGTCCAGCGTAACGTTCGCCGACAGGCTGCGCGCGGGGATATGGCGGATCAGCGTGGTGCCGAAACCGCTCTCGCGCGGTGCGGCAACGGCGGGGCCGCCCCGTTCCCGCCACTCCACCACAAACCTGCCGTCCGCTTCACGCCACGCCAGGTTGACGCTTCCGCCGGACAGGGAAAGCGCGCCGTACTTGATCGCATTGGTGGCCAGTTCGTGCAGCGCCATGCCGATAACTTCGGCCGCGCGCGGGGCAAGGTCGATGTGCGGGCCGTCCGTGGAAACGTGGCTGCGGCTCTCGCCATCGAGAATGGCGAGCTGGGCGTCGGCCAGTTCGCCCATCGGAATCGTCGCCCAGCCGCGGCGCACCAGCAGGTCCTGATTGGCGGACATGCTGGCCAGCCGCTGTTCGAAGCGCTGGAGAAACACCGGATCGACGTTGCCGGATCGCCGGGCAAGCGCCTGCACCACGGCCAGCATGTTCTTGGAGCGGTGATTCACTTCCATCAGCAGGATGCGGATCTGCTCTTCCTTGTCGAGCAGTTCGGTCACGTCGGTGTTGGTACCGAACCACGCCAGGATCACGCCGCGCTCATCCCGGATCGGCTTCGCGCGCGAAAGGAACCAGCGATAGCTGCCGTCACGCCCGCGCAGGGGAAACGTGTCTTCCCATTCGCGCCCGGCGGCGATGTACCGTGCGAACTTTTCACGGACACGTTCGAGATGATCGGGGTGCTGGACAGCAGCCCACCTCCAGCCCTGCATGTCTTCGAACCGGGTGCCGGTGTAGTCGTACCATCGGCGGTTGTACCAGTTCAGCCCGCCATCGGGCGCCGCGATCCACGCCAGTTGCGAAATGTTGTCCGCCAGCATGCGGAAGCGGCGCTCGCCTTCCTTGAGCGCTTCGGCGGCGGCGAACTGGTCGGTCACGTCGCGCGCGATCTTGCTCGCGCCGACAATCCGGCCTTCGGCATCGAGCACGGGCGAAATCGTCAACGAAACGCGGATGGGCGTGCCATCCTTGCGCAGCCGAATCGTTTCGAAATGCCGCACGCGCTCTCCGCGCTGGATGCGGCCGATGATCGCGTCTTCCTCGCCCTGGCGATCGGCCGGAATCAGACGGCGGATGGACTGGCCGACCATTTCCGCTTCTTCGTACCCGAAGATTCGCGTTGCGGCCGGATTCCAGCTTATGACCGTGCCGTCGAGCTGCTTGCTGATAATGGCGTCATCCGACGACTGGATGATCGCGGAAAGATGCTCTTCCGCCAGCAATCGACTGCTCCCCGCTGCCCGTTCGGGACCAAACTAGCCGGGGTTTTGCCCGACTGTCCACGAACGGATGCAACGGGGATGTGTTCCCGGTGCCAGAGGCCGGCCCTCAGAGTCCTGCTTGGGTAAGCGCCTGATCCAGATCCTCGATCAGGTCGTCCGGATCTTCAAGGCCGACGTTCAGGCGCAGCATCCCCTCGGTCACGCCCATGTCCTCGCGCGCTTCGGGGGAAACCGAATAGTGCGTGGTCGAGGCGGGGTGGCACATCAGCGAACGCGAATCGCCGATGTTGTTGGAGATGTCGATCAGTTGCAGCGCATCCAGCAGCGCGTGGGCCTGTTGGCGCCCGCCATCGAGCACGATCGAGAAGATCGAACCACAGGCCGACATCTGCTTCATCGCCAGATCGTGCTGGGGATGGCTGGCAAGGCCGGGATGCAGGATCGTGGGCACGCGGCTTTCCACGAACCGGCCGACCTTCAGCGCGTTCTCGCTCTGCCGGTTGATACGCAGGTCCAGCGTTTCCAGACCTTTCAGCACGACCCAGGCGTTGAACGGCGCCAGGTTCGGCCCGGTGTTGCGTTGGAACGGCAGCAGCTTGTTGTTGATGAAATCGTCCGAACCGCACACGGCGCCGGCCAGTACGCGGCCCTGTCCGTCCATCATCTTGGTGGCGGAATAAGCGACCACATCCGCGCCGAATTCCAGCGGGCGTTGCAGCGCGCTGGTGGTGAAGGCGTTGTCGACCACGGTGGTGATGCCATGCGCGCGCGCCAGCCCGCAGACATATTCCATGTCGACGATGTCCATCGTAGGGTTGGCCGGCGTTTCGAAGAAGAACACCTTGGTGTTGGGGCGGATCGCAGCTTCCCACGCCGCGTTGTCGCGGGAATCGATCACCGTGCCTTCCACGCCAAAGCGCGGAAGCAGGCTGTCCACCAGCCAGCGGCACGATCCGAACGCGGCCTTGGCGGCAACGATGTGATCGCCGGCGGAAAGCTGGCAGAGCAGCGCGGCGGTCATCGCCGCCATGCCGCTGGCCTGCGCGCGGCAGGCTTCGGCGCCTTCCAGCATGGCGATGCGTTCTTCCAGCATCGCCACCGTGGGGTTCTGGAGGCGCGAATAGGTCATGCCCGGCTGTTCGCCGGCGAAGCGCGCGGCAACCGTGGCGGCATCGTCGTAGCTGTAGCCTGATGTCAGGAACAACGCTTCCGACGTCTCGCCCATCTCCGAACGCCAGGTGCCAGCGCGCACGGCGCGGGTTGCGGGGCGCCACTTGGCGGTGATCGAGCGGTCCTGGCCTGTCGTCCGTTTCATGGCGCAGGGCCTTACGCCGCGCGCGTTGACGGTGCAAGGCGTGCCCCGTCACCTCCCATTGCGTGGTTCCGCGCATCGGCCTATCTGGCGATGGGCATGGCCTCGCTTCTCCACAACGCCCCCGCTTTCGATCGTGCCTACCGTTCCGGCCGGGACCGCGATCCGCTCGGCTGGTGCGTGCTGCTGGCGTTCGTGTTCTGGGTGGTGGTGCTGCACCGGCTCGGCATCCCGTCGAAGCCGATGTTCGATGAAATCCATTATCTGCCCGCCGCGCGCCGGCTGATCGAACTGTCCAGCCGGCTCAATCCCGAACACCCGCTGGTGGGCAAGGAACTGATCGCGCTGTCGATGAAGCTGGTGGGCGATACGCCGTTTGGCTGGCGTCTGCCCTCGGCGATCGTGGGCACGCTGGGCCTGTTCGCGGCCATGCGCGCGATGTGGTGGGCCACGCTTTCGCGCCGCGCGACGCTGGTGTTCGGCGTGCTGATGGCCACCAACTTCATCTGGTTCGTGATCGCCCGCATCGCCATGCTGGACATGGCGATGGGCGGCGCGATGGCGCTGGCGTTCTGGCAATGGGCGCTGGCCTGGCGCAGGGGCGGGGAGGGCCGGCCCGGACGCGCGCGGCTGCATCTGGCGCTGACGGGCGTGTTCCTGGGCCTTTCGCTCGGCGCCAAGTGGAACGGCGCGCCGCTGCTCGCCGCGCCGGGCCTGCTGTTCGCGTGGGACCGCTGGCACGCGCTGGCCGGCCGGCGCGGACGCTTCCTGATCGCGCGCGATGCCGCGCCGGTGCCGGGCGTTTCGCTGATTGAAGCCGGGCTGTGGCTGGGCCTGCTACCAATCCTCGTCTATCTCGCCACGTTCGCGCCGGCCTTTTTCTACAAGGTCCAGCCGATGACGCTGCACGGGCTGCTGCCCTGGCAGAAATACATGCTGCAATTGCAGGACAGCGTGGTGAAGCCGCACACCTACATGAGCCGGTGGTGGCAGTGGATGTTCAACCTGCGGCCGATCTGGTTCCTTTATGAAAAGGTCGATGGTGCGCAGCGCGGCGTGCTGATGCTCGGCAATCCGTTCACGATGCTCGCCGGGTTGCCCGCGCTGCTGTTCTGCCTGTGGGACGGCCTGCGCGGCAACCGCCTGCGCGCAGGGCTGTTCGCGCTCTATTTCCTCAGCCTGGTGTTCTGGGCGGTGAACGGCAAGCCGGTGCAGTTCTACTACCACTACATGCTGGCCAGCCTGTTCCTCACCGCCGCGCTGGCGGTGGTGCTGGCCGACTGGTGGGATCTGGGCGTGCGCTGGCCGGGCCGGATCGCGCTGCTGCTGGCGGCGGGCCTATTCATCGGGTTCTACCCGATCCTGTCGGCGGGCCGGTTGCCGGCGAAGAACGCCTATACCGCCTATACTTGGCTGCACAGCTGGCGCTGACCGCAGCGGCTGCCGGCGTCCTCAGGTCGCCGCGTGTTCGGCCGGCTTCGGCGGGGGCGGCGCCGATGGCAGGGGCAGGGGCGATACGTCCTCGTCGGCGGCCCGGCTCCGGCAGCGGCGCACCACTTCGCGCGCGACATCGCTGCCCGCTACGGTGATCTTGCCCGCGCCCGGAAGGGTGCCGTCGAAGCCGCTGCCGGTAAACACGGCGGCGCGCGGATCGTCGGCCGCGATCGTGCCCTGCCAGATGTAGCCGCGCTCGCCGGGCAGATTGGTGGCATCGACCGGCAGGCGCAGGATCTGCCCTCCGCCGATCAGCGCGAACAGCGCCTGCGCGCCGATCTCGGCGGGCACTGGGCGGGTGACGATCAATTGCCCGCCATGGCAGGCCAGCATCAGCAGCGGCGGCTGCCCCGGAAAACCATAGCGCGCCGCCTCCCCGCCGGCATGGGCGCTCCACCCCGCTTTGGCATCGGGCGCGGGCGGCCCGGGCATCGGCTCGTTGGCGGGAATGGAAAACCGCACCGCTGCCAACGGTCCGCCGCTGTCAGCGGGCTGTGGCGCCGGTTTGGAACAGGCGGCAAGCGACAGGGCGAGAGCGGCGCCGAACAGCAGCGGACGGATGAGCATGGTTGCGTTGGTGCTAGACGATCAGGCGGCGCGCTTCTGCACGGTGAGTTCCAGCCCGAGCGCATGAAGTACCGCGACCAGCGTTGCCAGCGTCGGATTGCCGTCTTCGGACAAGGCGGTGTAAAGCGCTTGCCGGCCCAGCCCGCTCTTGCGTGCGATTTCGCTCATGCCTTTGGATCGGGCAACGTTTCCCAAAGCGGCGGCGATATGTTTGGGGTCGTTTCCTTCCATCGCGGCTTCGAGATAGAAGAGGATGTCCTCCTCGGTCTCGAGATAGGCGGCCGGATCAAATGGACGAAGTTCCATCGCTGCGCTCGATTTCTTCCTTTAGCCGCTTTGCGGAAGCAATATCGGCCTTCTGCGTGCGCTTGTCGCCTCCGCAGAGGAGAATGACAAGCTCCTTGCCCCGCTGGAAGAAATACACCCGGTAGCCCGGTCCGTAGTCGATGCGAAGTTCGTGAACGCCGTCCTTCAAGGACTTGCAGTCACCAAGATTCCCATCGGCCAGGCGTTCGAGGCGAACCACGATCCTCGCTCGCGCCCGCCGGTCCCGCAAGGAGCCAAGCCATCCCGAGAAGTCGGGCGTTTCCGACAGCTGGAAGGATTGTCCTTTATAGGAGACATTTGAGTTCGGGGCAACCGTCTTTCCGGCTCCAGGAGGCTTGCTCGTCACTTGTTCCGCCCCCGATCGAAGGCTTGAACAACCAAGCTGGCGAGCGCAATCGCCAACATAAAGGCGTTAACAGTAAGACTGACTGCTTCATAGGAGGACATGGCAAGTTTCCCGTCACACGCAATGTGACCAAAAATTGGGAGACTTGCCTATGTCTCGCTGCTCGTCCCGTCGCAGCACGAAAGTTTTCGTTGACGATGTTTAATTAGCGTGTGCAACTCCGAATATCAAGGGGTGCGTTACTTGCGCCACTTCGTCTTCTGGCTCTTCCCGAACCGCGTCTTGCGCGTCCCCGGCTTGCCCTCGTTGCTGCGGCCTACCAGTGGCGCTTTCCGTTCGTCCTCCGGCAGGCCCAGCTCGGTCGCTTCCAGCTTGCGGATCTCGTCGCGCAGGCGGCCGGCTTCCTCGAATTCCAGGTCGGCGGCTGCGGCGCGCATCTTCTTTTCGAGTTCCTCGATATAGGCGCGCAGGTTGTGGCCGACGAGGTTGTTGGCGCCTTCCGCGTCCACTTCCACCAGCACGCCGTCGCGGCTCGCGGTATCGGCCACGATATCGTGGATGTTGCGCTTGATCGTGGCGGGGGTGATGCCGTGCAACTGGTTGTATTCGTGCTGCTTCGCCCGGCGCCGGTCGGTTTCGGCGATGGCGCGCTCCATGCTGCCGGTCATGCGGTCGGCATAGAGGATCACGCGCCCGTCCACGTTGCGCGCGGCGCGGCCGATCGTCTGGATCAGCGAGGTTTCGCTGCGCAGGAAGCCTTCCTTGTCGGCATCGAGAATGCAGACGAGGCCGCATTCGGGAATGTCCAGCCCTTCGCGCAGCAGGTTGATGCCCACCAGCACGTCATAGACGCCCAGGCGCAAGTCGCGGATCAGTTCGATGCGTTCCAGCGTCTCCACGTCCGAATGCATGTAGCGCACCTTGAGGCCCGCCTCGTGCATGAACTCGGTCAGGTCTTCCGCCATGCGCTTGGTCAGCGTGGTCACGAGCGTGCGATAGCCCTTGGCGGCGGTTTCGCGGCATTCGTTGATGCAGTCCTGCACCTGGTCTTCTACCGGGCGGATCAGCACCGGCGGGTCGATCAGGCCGGTGGGGCGGATCACCTGTTCGGCGAAGACGCCGCCCGCCTGCTCCATCTCCCACGATCCGGGCGTTGCTGAAACGGCGATGGTCTGCGGCCGCATCGCGTCCCATTCGTTGAAGCGCAGCGGGCGGTTGTCGATGCAGCTGGGCAGGCGGAAGCCATATTCGGCCAGCGTCAGCTTGCGGCGGTGGTCGCCGCGCGCCATCGCGCCCACCTGCGGCACCGTCTGGTGGCTTTCGTCGATGAACAGCAGGCAGTTGTCGGGCAGGTATTCGAACAGTGTCGGCGGCGGTTCGCCCGGCAGGCGGCCGGTCAGGAAGCGGCTGTAGTTCTCGATCCCCGCGCACGATCCCGTCGCCGCGATCATCTCGAGGTCGAAGTTGGTGCGCTGTTCGAGCCGCTGCGCTTCCAGCAGGCGGCCTTCCTCGGTCAGTTCCTTCAGCCGTTCGGACAGCTCGAAGCGGATCGCCTCGGCCGCCTGCTTCATCGTCGGCCCCGGCGTCACATAGTGTGAATTGGCATAGACGCGCACGTTGCCCAGCTTGGTCCCGGCCTTGCCGGTCAGCGGGTCGAACTCGACGATGCTTTCGATCTCGTCGCCGAAGAAGCTGATGCGCCAGGCGGTGTCATCGTAGTGCGACGGGAAGATTTCCAGGTTGTCGCCGCGCACGCGGAACGTGCCGCGCTGAAACGCGGCATCGTTGCGCTTGTATTGCAGCGCCACCAGCTTGCGGATGATCTCGCCCTGATCGACGCTCGTCCCCACCTTGAGGTCGAAGATCATCGCCGAATAGGTTTCGACCGAGCCGATGCCATAGATGCAGGAAACCGAGGCGACGATGATCACGTCGTCGCGTTCCAGCAGCGCGCGCGTGGCCGAATGGCGCATCCGGTCGATCGCCTCGTTCGTCGAGCTTTCCTTCTCGATATAGGTGTCCGACCGGGGCACGTAGGCTTCGGGCTGGTAATAGTCGTAGTACGAGACGAAGTATTCCACCGCGTTTTCGGGGAAGAAGCTCTTGAACTCGCCATAGAGCTGCGCGGCAAGGATCTTGTTGGGCGCCAGGATCAGCGCCGGGCGCTGCAGTTCCTCGATCACCTTGGCCATGGTGAAGGTCTTGCCCGAACCGGTCACGCCCAGCAGGACCTGCGTCTTCTCGCCCTCCCGCGCGGTGGCCACCAGATCGGCGATGGCGCCGGGCTGGTCGCCCGCGGGGCTGTATTCGGACACGATCCGGAACGGCTTGCCGCCTTCGACCTTGTCCGGCCGCTGCGGCTTGTGCGGCACGAAGGTGCCGGATGTGTCGGGCTCTTCCAGCCCCCTGCGGATCACGAGTTCAGCCATGCAGGCAGATATGGCTGTTCATGCTGCGTTCCGCAACCGGTGCCGGCCGTCGCGCGCGGCTATCGGGCATTTTGGGTGATTTGCATCATTGGCGCGCAATGCAATCGGGTTATAGCGTGCCCGTGGTCATGGCGCCTCCCGCTGCGGAGGCCCGGTTGTTCCGAGGGGAATGTTCATGCGTCGAATCCTGTTGCCCGCGCTGGTCGCCGGTATGTGCCTTTCGCTGGCGGCGTGCAGCGACGAGAAGAAGGTCGAGGCGAAGAACGAGAGCGTGGCGGAAGTAGCCAAGAAGGTGGCGGCATCGGATATCCGCTTCACCCCGGGCCGCTGGGAAACCACGGTGAAGATCGAGAAGATGGAAATCGACGGGATTTCGCCGGAAGCCAAGGCGGCGATGCAGCAGGCCATGGGGCAGGCGCGCACGATGTCGAGCTGCCTCACCAAGGAGCAGGTGGAAAAGCCCAACAGTGAATTTTTCGGCCAGGTGGGCGATGGCTGCAAATACGATTCGTTCACGATGGCGGGCGGCAAGCTCGACGCCAAGATGACCTGCAAGACCGCGAGCGGCGAACAGGTGGTGACGATGGGCGGCACCTATACGCCCGAAAGCTACGACGCGACGATGAACATGGATGGCAAGGGGCCGAACGGCAAGGCGATGGCCATGGCCATGTCGATGAAGTCGAAGCGCGCGGGCGAATGCACCGGTGCGGAAGATGTGACGCCCCAGCCCCCTGCCAAGTAACGTTTCCGCCAGGTAGGCGCAGCTGACGGAAAATTGACGGCGGCGCGCAGCGATTGACGCGAAACTGAAACAATTGCGATTGCCGTGCGTTCATCGGAGGTTGATCCCGGTGAGTGCAGGAAGGCGCGATGATCCAGATGGCGGACTTGACGCGACAGGGCATGGACGGCTTTCGCCAGGCGGGCGAACGGCTGGCCGCCTGGCGCGCGGAAGTGGCGCGCCGGGCCGCGCTGGCGCGCCAGCCGCAGCCCGAAGGTGCGCGGCCGCCCTCGGTCCGCCGCCTGCTGGCGGAACTCGGCTCGCCGGCCGAACTGTGGCGCGAAGCGGGCAAGGTGCGCCGCGCCGGTGGCCTGGAACTGCCGCGCGGCACATCGCGCGCGGTCATGCTGGTGCCGGGCTTCGGCGCGCACCCCATGCGGATGCGCGGGCTGGCGCGCGCGCTGGAAGGCGCCGGGCACCGCGTCAGCGATTGGGGCATGGGCTGGAACCTCGGCGCGGACGAGGACCGTTTCGCGCGCTTGTGCGAACGGGTCGATGCCATGGCGCGCAAGGAACGCGAACCGCTTACGCTCGTCGGCTGGAGCCTGGGCGGGCTCTACGCGCGCGAAGTGGCCAAGATCATGCCCGAAAACGTGGCGATGGTGGTGACGATGGGCACGCCCTTTTCGGGCGACCGGCGCGCCAACAACGCCTGGCGCGCCTATCAGGCGGTCACCGGCCACACGGTCGATCACCCGCCGGTAGGCGAAGACCTGGCCGAAAAGCCCCCGGTGCCCACCGTGGCGCTGTGGAGCCCGCGCGACGGCATCGTGGCGCCGCGCTCGGCCTGCGGCTGGCCCGGCGAACGCGATCGCGCCATCGCCGTGCGCTGCACGCATCTGGGCTTTGCTGGCCATCCGGACGTGACCCGCGCGGTGGCGGCGCTTCTCACCGGAGGCTGACAGGCGGCCGCCGCGGGCTCCGGGTTATGCCGTTGCCTCCTCGAACGCGCTCACTTCCACGCGCACGCCCGATAGCGCCGCGTTGCCGGAAAGCGGATCGATCGCGGTTTCGTCGGTCAGGTCGTTCACGCTGACGCCGGCGTGGGCTTTCGCCGTCTGCATGGCGATCCCGGGCAGGCCGTGCCCCCAGCCATGCGGGATGGAGACGGTGCCGGGCATGATGTCCTCGGTCACTTCCGCCGGCAGGGCGATCGACCCGGCGCGGGAACGCACGGTGGCCGTCTCGCCATCCGCAATGCCCCGCGCGGTTGCGTCGTCGGGGTGGATCATCAGCGTGCAGCGGTTGGGGCCCTTGGTCATGCGGCGGCTGTTGGCGAGCCACGAGTTGTTGGTGCGCAGATGCCTGCGTCCGATCAGCAGCAGCGCGCCATCGTGCCCGGCGGAAGTTTCCGGCACCTCCAGCGCGGCCAGCGCCTCCAGGCATTCGGGATCGGCGCAGGCCACGGTCTTGTCCGGTGTGCGCAGCCTTTCGGGCAGGCGCCCTTCCGCGGGCGGACCGAAATCCAGCCCGGATGGGGCCGCTTCCACATCGGCCAGCGAGACGGCGTAAGGCCCCGAGCGCAGCAAGGCGTCGAGCGTTTCGCGCGGGGTCGGTGCCTGCACCGGCTCGCCCGTGATCGCGCCGGCCAGCCCGCGCAGGATTTCCCAGTCCTGCAAGGTGCCGTCTTCGGGCGCGAGCGTCGGCGGCGAATAGGCGGCGATGGTGCGCACGGCCATAGGCAGCAGGAACAGGCCATAGTGATCGCGTTCGAGCGGGCCGACGGGTGGCAGGATGTAGTGCGCGCGCCGGCTGGTCACGTTGCGGTACATGTCGATCGACACCATCAGGTCCAGCTCGCTCAGCGCCTTGTCCAGACGGGCGCCGTTGGGCGTGGACAGCACGGGATTGCCAGCGACCACGAACAATGCGCGCAGCCGCCCCGGCCCGGGCGTCTCGATCTCTTCCGCCATCGCGGCGGCCGGCAGTTCCCCCAGCACGGAGCGGTGGCCCGAAACGCGCGAGCGATGCTTGCCGATCGAGCCGGGGGGCAGGATGGCCAGCGTGTCGAGCGCGGGCAGGGGGAACACGATACCGCCTTCGCGGTCCAGTTGCCCCGCGGCGATGTTGATCAGGCCGATCAGCCAGGCGTTGAGCGTGCCGTGGGCCTGCGTGGCCACGCCCATGCGGCCATAGAGCACTGCCGGCCCTTGCGTCATCCGTTCGGCCAACCCGTCGATGTCCTCCGCCGCGACACCGCAGGCCGCGCCGCAGGCGGCGGCATCGAACCGTTCCAGCGCGGCGGCCACGTCCGCCAGCCCCGTGATGAAGTCCTGAACCGGCCTTGCCGGTCGGCGCGCCAGCACCGCCTTCAGCAGCGCGACAAGGAAGAAGGCATCGGTTGCCGGCCGGATGAACAGATGGCGGTCCGCCACGCGCGCGGTTTCGGTGCGCCGCGGATCGACCACGATCAGCGTTCCGCCGCGCTGGCGCAGTTCGCGCGCGCGGTTGCGGAAATCGGGCACGGTCCAGATGCTGCCGTTCGACGCCATCGGATTGCCGCCCAGGATGATCAGCGTCTGCGTGCGGTCGATATCGGGGATGCCGAACAGGCTGGCGTGCCCGAACAGGCGCAGGTTCGCCACCTGATGCGGCATCTGGTCCACGGTGCTGGCCGAGAACTTGTTGCGGGTGTGCAGCGCTTTGGACAGGTATTCGGCATTGAGCGCGTTGCCATAGCTGTGCGCGTTCGGGTTGCCGATATAGACGGCGGAGGCGTCCGGATCTTCGGCCAGGATGGCGCGCGTGCGCTGGCCGATTTCGGTGAAGGCCTGTTGCCAGCTGATCTCGTGCCAGGTGTCGCCCACGCGCTTGACCGGCCGGCGCAGGCGATCCGGGTCTTCCTGAAGATCCTGCAGCGCGGTGGCCTTGGGGCAGATATGCCCGCGCGAGAGCGGATTGTCCGGATCGCCCTTGATCGACAGCACGGCGCGGTCTTCCGTTTCGACCAGGATGCCGCAGTTCGCCTCGCAGATGTGGCAGGTGCGGTGATGGATCCGGCGCATGGCCACTCTCCCGACTCTGTTTTAATTGACCGGTTAAGAATGCGGCGGGATCGGCATCAAGGCAAGCGGAAACCCCCGGGGCGCCTGCGGACCAACCTTCGTCGCAAATTGCACCAATTCGCGCCAAATTTATTTCGCAGGTGCAACATGAGAGCGCTTGGCAAAGCCCCAATCATATGCAAGCAATGGGCGCAGACGGGATGTGCTTATGACAAACTCCTCGCCCTCGTCCTATGACGAGATGCTTGACGCCGATGGCTCGGTGCGCGCCGCCTACGCGGGCTATTGCAAGTGGTACGAGGAGCAGCCGCCCGACCTGCTGAGACGCAAGAAGAGCGAGGCGGAAGCCTTCTTCCGCCGCACCGGGATCACCTTCAACGTCTATGGCGCGGAAGATGCCGAGGAACGGCTGATCCCGTTCGACATGGTGCCCCGGATCATCACCGCGAACCAGTGGCGCAAGCTGGCGCGCGGGATCGAACAGCGCGTCCGGGCGCTCAACGCCTTCCTGCACGACCTCTATCACCGGCAGGAAATCGTGCGGTCGGGGCGTTTCCCCGAACGGCTGCTCAAGGGCAACGCGGCGTTCCTTCCGGAAATGTCGGGCTTCACGCCGCCGGGCGGGGTCTATACCCACATTGTCGGCATCGACCTTGTCCGCACGGGCGAGGACGATTTCATGGTGCTGGAAGACAATGCCCGCACCCCCAGTGGCGTCTCCTACATGCTGGAGAACCGCGAAACGATGATGGCGATGTTCCCGGAACTGTTCACCCGCGTGCGTGTGCGGGAAGTTTCGGACTACCCACGCCGCCTGGCCCGCAGCCTTGCCGCCTGCGCGCCACCTGCCTTCGATGCGTCGGGCGGGCGCAAGCCGGTGGTCGCGGTGCTGACGCCGGGCATCTACAACAGCGCCTATTTCGAGCACGCCTTCCTGGCCGACCAGATGGGCGCGGAACTGGTCGAAGGCAGCGACCTGCGCGTGGAGAACGGCCGCATCGCCATGCGCACCACGCGCGGGTGGAAGCCGATCGATGTGCTCTACCGCCGCGTCGACGACGAATATCTCGATCCGTTGACCTTCAACCCGGACAGCGTGCTGGGCGTTTCGGGCATCATGGACGTCTATCGCGCCGGCGGCATCACCATTGCCAACGCGCCGGGCACCGGCATCGCCGACGACAAGGCGATCTACAGCTTCATGCCCGAGATCGTGGAGTTCTACACCGGCGAGAAGCCGATCCTCCAGAACGTACCCACCTGGCGCTGTTCGGAGCCGGAGGCGCTGGCCTATGTGCTGGAGCATCTGGCCGAACTGGTGGTGAAGGAAGTCCACGGCTCGGGCGGCTATGGCATGTTGATCGGGCCGACCTCCTCGCGGAAGGAAATCGCCGCGTTCGAGGCCAAGCTGCGCGCACGGCCGGACAACTATATCGCCCAGCCCACGCTTTCGCTGTCGACCGTGCCCATTCTTGCCAAGGCCGGTCTCGCGCCGCGCCACGTGGACTTGCGGCCCTTCGTGCTGGTTTCGCCCAACGGGGTGGACATCACGCCGGGCGGGCTCACCCGCGTTGCGCTGAAGAAGGGGTCGCTGGTGGTGAATTCGTCGCAGGGGGGCGGCACCAAGGACAGCTGGGTTCTGGATGATTGACGCTGCTCTCGGGTCGGGGGCGACGGATCGGACGGTCATGGAGACGGAATGCTAGGCAGATCGGCAAACGGTATTTTCTGGCTCTTCCGCTACCTGGAGCGCGCGGAGAACACCGTGCGCCTGGTCGAGGCGGGATTCCGCATGGCGCTGACGCGCGATGCCAAGGATGCCAGCGACGAATGGCGCTCGGTCATCGTCACGCTGGGCCTGCAGGAGTTGTTCGAAGCCAAGTTCGGCACGGAATATACCGGCCCGCACGTCTTCAATTTCGTCCTGCGCGACAAGGAGAATCCCGGCAACGTCCTGCTGATGTGCGAACTGGCCCGCACCAACGCGCGCATGGTCCGCACCGGCATCACGCGCGAGGTGTGGGAAGCCGTCAACGAAAGCTGGATGAAGGTGAAGGAGCTGCTCGCCCGTCCGGTTACCGAAACGCGGCTGGGCGACGTGCTCGATTGCATCCGCCGCCAATCGACGCAGGTGCGCGGGGCGATGGAAGGCACCATGCTGCGCAACGAGATCTACAATTTCGCGCGGATCGGCAGTTTCATCGAACGGGCGGACAACACCGCGCGCATTCTGGACGTGAAGTATTACGTCCTGCTGCCGGCCGTGTCGTATGTGGGCTCCAGCCTGGACAATGTGCAGTGGGAAAACGTGCTGCGCTCGGTCGCGGGGGAGCGCGCCTATCGCTGGCTCAACGCCGGGCGGATGGACCCGCGCGGCATCGCGGAGTTCATGCTGCTCGACGGGCGTTTCCCGCGCAGCCTGGCGTTCTGCTATTCCAAGCTGCGGTCGAACCTCGCCAGCCTTGCCCGCGAATATGGCGAGGAAATGGAAAGCCACCACATTCTGCGCAACGCCGACAGCGAACTGCATGCGCTGACGGTCGATGCGATCTTCGATCAGGGCCTCCATGAATTCATCGGCCGGTTCATCGCCCACAACACCCAGCTCGCGCTCCAGATTCAGCGCGACTACCGTTTCGTCGAATAGAGAAGGATCGCCGGTGCGCATCGCGATCGATCACACCACGCATTACCGCTTTTCGGAACCGGCCGCGCATGGTCTCCAGCGCCTGCGGCTCACGCCCAAGGCCACTTCGGGCCAGACGATCCAGTCCTGGGACATGGAACTGGCGGGTGCCGTGCTGGAAGCCGAATACGACGATCACAACTGCAATCACGTTTCGCTGATAGCCTTCACGCCCGGCGCCACCGATGTGACCATCCGCTGCCGGGGCGTGGTCGATACCGCCGACAATGCCGGCATCGTCGGCAAGCATTCCGGCCATCTGCCGCTGTGGCATTTCGCGGAACCGACAGAACTGACGCGCGCCGGTCCGCGTGTGCGCGCGCTGCTGGCGGCGCTGGGGCAGGCCCAGACTCAGACTCAGACTCAGGGCCAGTCGCAGGGGCAAAGCCAGAGTCAGAGTCAGGGCACGCGTCCGGGCGATGACCGGCTGGCGGTGCTGCACGATCTATCCGCGCTGGTGGCCGAACGGGTCGCTTACGCTACGGGGCACACCGACGCGGCGACGCCGGCCGAAGCCGTCCTGACGGCGGGCCATGGCGTCTGCCAGGACCATGCCCACGTGTTCATCGCGGCGGCGCGGGCGCTGGGCATACCGGCGCGCTATGTCAGCGGCTATCTGCTGATGGACGACCGGGTGGATCAGGATGCCGGCCATGCCTGGGCCGAGGCCTTCGTCGCCAATCTCGGCTGGGTCGGCTTCGATATCTCGAACCGAATCTGTCCCGACGTGCGCTACGTCCGCGTGGCGACGGGCGCCGACTATCGCGATGCCGCCCCCATCACCGGCATCCGCTATGGCGATCTTGACGAAACCATGCACGTCAAGCTTGCCGTGGAACAGCAGCGTGTGGAACAATAATCTAGGATTCATCCGCAGCGGACGTTGACGGCGATTGCCCCCGCTGTGCGATAACCCGATAGACGGGTAATACCGGGGGACGGGGGCGGCTGGCTCCCTTTTGGCGTACACGGGGGAACGATGACCTATTGCGTGGGGATGGTGCTCGACAGGGGCCTCGTGATGATGAGCGACACCCGCACCAATTCCGGGGTCGATAACATCTCCGTATTCCGCAAGATGTTCAGCTGGCATGTGCCCGGCGAACGGATCATCACGATGATGACGGCGGGCAACCTTGCCACCACGCAGGCGGTGGTCAGCCAGCTGGAGGAACGGAACAAGGCGCCGGGCGAACGCCGCCCCTCGTTGCTGGAAGCGCCGACGATGTTCCAGGTGGCGACGATCGTGGGTAACCTGCTGCGCGATGTGATCGAACGGCGGCAGGATGACGGCGGGCCGTCGGGGGAAGGGCCGCGCTTCACCGCATCGATCATCATCGCTGGCCAGATCCGGGGCATGGAACCGCGCCTGTTCATGGTCTATCCCGAAGGCAACTTCATCGAGGCATCGTTCGACACGCCGTTCTTCCAGATCGGCGAGACCAAGTATGGCCGCCCGATCCTGCTGCGCGGCTATGAGCCGACGATGACGTTCGAGGACGCGGTGAAGCTGCTGATGGTCTCGTTCGATTCCACGCTGGCGGCGAACCTTTCGGTGGGGCTGCCCTTCGATCTGATGGTGATCGAGCGTGACCGGTTCGAGCCGCTGCACCAGCGCCGGATCACCAAGGACGATCCCTATTTCAAGCAGATTTCGTCAAGTTGGAGCGAGGCGCTGCGGCAGGCGTTCCATTCGCTGCCGGATTACTCGTTCGATCCGCCTGCGGTTCCTGCCGAAATAGAATAAGTAGTTTAACCAAGTATAGTTACGAACGCCTTATTTTCCAGCTGCTTGCATTTGCTGCTTGCTTCCGCGGTTTATTTAGATATTAGGGCGAAATATTTTCTCGAATTTGGATGAATATAACGTAATTCAATCCGGTTCGGATGTCGATTTACTTAGTGAAATTAGATATTAACTATCTTTCGGCGCCGCTTAAACTTCCGCTTTGAGGCTGGTCTGACTGGCGCAATCGGCCTGTTCGATGATGTGATGCCGTCATGGCTGAACGCATCACACTCCATGTCCTCGATAGTGACTCCGCCCGCCGTGCCCGGCTTGCCCGCCTCGCATTCGCCGCGGGGCATCACGCCGAAATCTACGCCAGTGCGGATGAGCTCCTGTCTCACGCGCCGTCCGGCGGGCTGGTCATCGCGCATGATGAACCGGTGGGGGAAGGCATCCCGTCTCTGCTCGGCCTGATGAACCGGTTCGGCCACTGGCTGCCGGTCATCGCGGTGGCGGAGCGTCCGCAGACGGAATCGGTGGTCCGCGCCATCAAGGCCGGGGCGCTTGACTATCTGGTCCTGCCGCACGAGATCGCGCCGCTCAACGAGGCGATCGAGCGCGCCGCGCGCGAGGCGGACAACCACCGGGCGCACCGCGCCCGCGCGGCGGATGCCCGGCAGCGCATCGCGCGCCTTTCCCTGCGCGAGCGGGAGGTGCTCGATCGCCTGGCCGATGGATGCAGCAACAAGGCCATCGCGCGCGAACTCGATATCAGTCCGCGCACGGTCGAAATTCACCGCATGAAGATGATGGGCAAGCTGGGCGCGCGCCACGCGGCGGAGGCGGTGCGCCTGCGGATCGAGGCGGACGGGCTTCATATCGCCGCCGCGTGATCGCGGCGAGGGCGATCCTGGCCCTCCGGGAACCAGGTTTTCCACAGTGCGTTAAGTCACAGTTACCATCCCCGGGTGGGAGGTGTCTGCCGCACGACGACTCGTTGCGGCCAGAGGTTTGTGCGCTGCGGAAATTGGCTATGAAGCTGCCATGCTTCGCACCGCCTACGCTTCGATCCTCGCTTTGCTGGCTCTCATCGCCACCGCTGTCCCGGCCCAGGCTCGCCTGCAATGCGTGACTTACGCGCGCTCGGTGTCCGACGTGCAACTGTTCGGCAATGCGCGGACGTGGTGGGATCAGGCGGCCGGCACTTATGCCCGTGGCCACCGCCCGCGCGCGGGTGCGGTGCTGGCCTTCCGCGCCACCGGCGCCATGCCGATGGGCCATGTCGCCGTGGTGAGCAAGGTGCTCGACAGCCGCCGCGTGCTGCTCAACCACGCCAACTGGTCGCGCCCCGGTATGGTTGAGCGCGAGGCGCTGGCGGTCGATGTTTCCGAAGCGGGCGACTGGAGCAAGGTGCGCGTGTGGTACGCGCCCACACATTCGCTGGGCCTGCGCGAAGCGCCGGCTTTCGGCTTCATCTATCCCGACGGGTCGGATACGCTGGCAGGGAATAGTGTCCAGGACGCTAAGGGCTGATTGTCCGGGCCGCGCGAAGCGGTCCAGGCTATCCCTCCGGGATCAGCGACAGAACGGCCGGCTGGCTCCGATTTCCAGATGGAAGTGATTGCGGTGCGCGGCGTTGTAGTCCGGGCTGAGCACCGTGCCGAAGCGCTTGCAGGCGCTGGCGTGGATAACGCGCAGGAATTCGCGCTCCGCCGGCGTCCCGCCTGACCAGTTGTTGAGCACGCTCACGCGCCGGCCATCGGCCAGCAGGAAGGCGGCGATGTCGATCGCGTTGGCGGTGGCGTGGCCCGAAAGGCGCGCGGTGCCCGCCACGGTGCGGCAGGAATAAGTCCCCATCGTCTCGATGCGCAGCAGCGGGCTGCCCAGGATCTGCCGGGCGGCGCGGTCCACACCAAAGCGCGCCCAGCCCGAAAGCGTGGTGGCGAGCGGGCAACTGACCGGGCCGAGATTGGACAGCTGCAGCCGCCGGTCGTCGCTTTCCAGCCAGGTCAGGCGCACCGCGTTGAGCGTGGAGCAACCCGCGCCGTAATACTGATCGGGCAGGGGCGTGAAGCCGGCGTCGGATTGCCCGAGCCGCGCCAGGCAGGCCTGCGCGGCGGGGGCGGGCGAAAACGTGCCCAGCGCGCTGCGCGCGGGTTCGCGGTGCTGCGGTTCGGGCGCGCTGATACAGCCGGCCAGCGCCGAGGAAAGGCAGGCCGCCGCGATCAGGGAAAGGCCGCGAATCTTCATGGGGCAGCTTATAACCGGGAATGGTTATTTTTCTGGTAACTGTCTGCAAAACAAAGGTTGTTCATCTGGGGGAAAGGTGTGGCCAGCGCTTTCCGGTCTCCGCCTACCGGTGCCGTATTTCCGCACGATAATTTTGCGGCGCGCCGGTTCCGGTTGACAATCCGCCCCGCGCCGTTAGGTGCGGCTCCGGGCCACGCGGTCCCAACGCCGCGCGAGCTCTCTGCAAGGAGAGTCAGACATGACTACGACTATTCCGGCGCGCAAGCCTGCGCGTCCGTTCTTTTCTTCCGGTCCCTGCGCCAAGCCGCCGGGCTATTCCCTCGACAAGCTGGCAACCGAATCGCTGGGGCGCTCGCACCGCGCCAAGATCGGCAAGACGCGCCTGCAATACTGCATCGACCTGATGCGCGAAGTGTTGGGCCTGCCCGACACGCATCGCATCGGCATCGTGCCTGGTTCGGACACCGGCGCTTTCGAAATGGCGATGTGGACGATGCTCGGCGCGCGCGGCGTGACGACGCTTGCCTGGGAAAGCTTCGGTGAAGGTTGGGTCACCGATGCGGTCAAGCAGCTCAAGCTCGAACCGACCGTGATGCGCGCCGATTACGGCCAGCTTCCCGATCTCGACAAGGTGGACTGGTCGGACGACGTCCTGTTCACCTGGAACGGCACCACCTCCGGCGTGCGCGTGCCCGATGGCGAATGGATCGCCGCCGATCGCCAGGGCCTGTGCTTCGCCGACGCCACCAGCGCGGTGTTCGCCTATGACCTGCCGTGGGACAAGATCGATGTCGCCACCTTCTCGTGGCAGAAGGTGCTGGGCGGCGAAGGCGCGCACGGCGTGCTGATCCTTGGTCCGCGCGCGGTCGAACGGCTGGAAAGCTATACGCCGGAATGGCCGCTGCCCAAGGTGTTCCGCCTGATCTCCAAGGGCAAGCTTGCCGAAGGCGTGTTCAAGGGCGAAACCATCAACACCCCCTCGATGCTGGCGGTGGAAGACGCGATCTTCGCGCTGGAATGGGCCAAGGGGCTCGGCGGGCTCGAAGGGCTCAAGGCGCGCTGCACCGCTAATGCCGAGGCGCTCGACAAGATCGTCGCCGAACGCGCATGGCTGTCGCACCTTGCGGTCGATCGCGGCATTCGCTCGAAGACCTCGGTCTGCCTCTCGGTCGAAGGCGCGGATGCGGACTTCATCAAGAAGTTCGCCGGCCTGCTCGAAAAGGAAGGCGCGGCCTATGACATCGCGGGCTACCGCGATGCGCCTCCGGGCTTGCGCATCTGGTGCGGCGCGACCGTTGACACCGCTGACGTCGAAGCGCTCGGTCCCTGGCTCGACTGGGCCTGGGAAACGCTGAAGGCCGCTTGAATCACGAAATTCCGTCATCCTGACGAAGGTCAGGATCCCCGGCCGGATTGCGGAACACGCGGTTCCGTTTAGCCGCCTGCGATCCCGGCTTTCGCCGGGATGACGCCTGGAGCAAGAAACATGACCAAGCCCAAAGTCCTTATTTCCGACAAAATGGACCCCAACGCCGCCGCGATCTTCCGCGAGCGCGGTTGCGAGGTGGATGAGATCACCGGCCTGAAGCCCGAGGAACTGATCGCGATCATCGGCCAGTACGATGGCCTCGCCATCCGCTCGTTGACCAAGGTGACCAAGGAAATCCTCGACGCCGCGACCAACCTGAAGGTTGTCGGCCGCGCCGGTATCGGCGTCGACAACGTCGATATTCCGGCCGCTTCGGCCAAGGGCGTCGTCGTCATGAACACGCCGTTCGGCAACTCGATCACCACCGCCGAACACGCCATCGCGCTGATGTTCGCGCTGGCGCGGCAACTGCCCGAAGCCAACGCGCAGACGCAGGCCGGCCTGTGGCCGAAGAACGGCTTCATGGGCGTGGAAGTCACGGGCAAGACGCTCGGCCTGATCGGCGCGGGCAACATCGGCTCGATCGTCGCCAGCCGCGCGCTGGGCCTGAAGATGAAGGTCGTTGCCTACGATCCGTTCCTCACGCCCGAACGCGCGGTGGAAATGGGCGTGGAGAAGGCCGATCTCGACACGCTGCTGGCCAAGGCGGACTTCATCACGCTGCACACCCCGCTGACCAGCGAGACACGCAACATCCTGTCGGCGGAAAACCTCGCCAAGACCAAGAAGGGTGTGCGCATCATCAACTGCGCGCGTGGCGGGCTGGTCGACGAGGCGGCGCTCAAGGACCTGCTCGATTCGGGCCATGTCGCCGGCGCCGCGCTGGACGTGTTCGTGACCGAGCCGGCCAAGGAATCGCCGCTGTTCGGCACGCCGAACTTCATCTGCACCCCGCACCTCGGGGCCTCCACCACCGAAGCGCAGGTCAACGTCGCGCTGCAGGTGGCGGAACAGATGGCGGATTACCTCGTCACTGGTGGCGTTACCAACGCGCTCAACATGCCCTCGCTTTCGGCCGAAGAAGCGCCGAAGCTGCGGCCCTACATGGCGCTGGCGGAAAAGCTCGGCTCGCTCGTCGGCCAGCTTGCGCATGACAACCTGACCAAGATCGCGATCGAGGTCGAAGGCGCGGCGGCGCAGCTCAACCCCAAGCCGATCACCGGCGCGGTGCTGGCCGGGCTGATGAAGCAGTATTCGCAGTCGGTGAACATGGTCAACGCGCCGTTCCTGGCCAAGGAACGCGGGCTGGACGTGCGCGAAGTGCGCCATGACCGCGAAGGCGAATACCGCACGCTGGTGCGCGTCACCGTCGGCACCAGCCAGGGTGAACGCTCGGTCGCGGGTACGCTGTTCGGCAACGGCCAGGCCCGCTTGGTCGAGATCTTCGGCATCGGCATCGAAGCCGATCTCGATGGCGACATGCTCTACATCGTCAATACCGACGCCCCGGGCTTCATCGGCAGCATCGGCACGCTGCTGGGCAAGACCGGCATCAACATCGGCACGTTCCACCTCGGCCGTCGCGAGGCCGGTGGCGAAGCGGTGCTGCTGCTGTCGGTCGACAGCCCTGTCAGCGAGGAAGTGCTGGCCGAAGCCCGTCAGGTTCAGGGCGTGCGCATCGTCAAGGCGCTGAAGTTCTGACCTCGGCGCAAGGAAGAACGCGTCATCCCGGCGAAAGCCGGGATCTCGGGCCGCTGCAGGTAAATCTGCGAGAGGTCCAGCCCGGCCGAACGAGATCCCAGCTTGCGCTGGGATGACGGTTTCCTTGCAGGGATGACGCGCATTTCCTCCGGTGAGCGTTCGACATAACCGCCAATACCCCCTAAAGGCTCGCGCCATGGATACCAGCGACCCCGATCTGCTGCCCGAAGGGCTTGAGGACCGGCTGCCGCGCGAAGCGGCGACGGCGACCCGTGTGATGCGTGCCGTTCAGGACGTGATGCACGGCCACGGCTATGATCGCGTGCTGCCGCCGATGATCGAGTTCGAGCGCAGTCTGGCCGCACGCATGGCGGGCATTCAGTCGCGCCGGATGTTCCGTTTCGTCGATCCCTCGTCGCTGCGGATGATGGCGCTGCGCAGCGATTTCACCCCGCAGATCGGCCGGATTGCCGAAACCCGCCTGGCCGCTGCGCCGCGCCCGCTGCGCCTGTGCTATGCCGGGCAGGTGCTGACCATCAAGGGCGACGGGCTGGACCCGGCGCGCGAGCGCTTCCAGTGCGGCGCGGAACTGATCGGCGCGGACAATGTCGCCGCCGCAAGCGAGATCGTCGCGCTGGCGATCGAGGCGCTCGCGGCCGCTGGCGGGCGCAACATCAGCGTCGATTTCACGCTGCCCGATCTTGTCGATACGCTGGCCGAGAAGGCCATGCCGCTTGCCCCCGGACAGATCGAGGCGGTGCGGCGCGAACTGGATACCAAGGATGCCGGCGGGCTGATCGATGCCGGCGGCGAGGCCTATGTTCCGCTGCTTTACGCAACCGGCGATTTCGATGCGGCTATCGAGAAGCTGGCCGCGATAGATGCGGGTGGCGTGCTGGCCGGCCGCATCGCGGCGCTGCGCCAGATCGCGGCGCGTCTGGGCGGAACGGCCCGGCTCACGCTCGATCCGGCCGAACGCCATGGCTTCGAATACCAGACCTGGTTCGGCTTCACGCTCTATGCCGAAGGCGTGCGCGGCGTGCTGGGGCGGGGCGGCACCTACCGCATTGCCAGCGCCAACGGGGGCGAGGGCGAGGCCGCGACCGGCTTCTCGCTCTACCCGGATGCGCTGGTCGGCCTGCTCGCCGCGTCGGAACGGCGCGAGGACATGGTGTTCCTGCCGCTGGGGCATGATCGCGATGCCGCCGCGCGGCTGCGCGCGATCGGCTGGCGCACTGCCGCCGCACTCAGCGAGACCGACAGCGCCACCGCGCTCGGCTGCACGCATGTGCTGGGCAAGGACGGCCCGGAGGCACTCTGACCGCCGGCGCGGAAGTGCCCGTTATCGCCGGCCCGGCGGTGGCGCGCGCGCTTCTCGCTGGATGGCAGACCCGCTGGCGCGCTCCCTCTGACGGCCCTCTTTCGCGCTGTGCGCCGGGCGACAGCCTGATCGTGCGCGAAGCGTGCATTCCCGGCCGTATCCGCGATGGCGGGGAAGTCATGACCGATCTCGCCCGCGCCGAATTCGTCGTCTTTCCCGATGGCTGGCGTCGTTATCGCGACGGCTCCGGTCGCAGCGGCCCGCTGCCGCGCGATGCCGACGAGAAATGGATAGCGGCGGTGCACATGCCGCGCTGGGCGGTGCGCATCGAACTGATCGTCGAGCGTGGGCAGATCGAGCCGGTGCAGGCGATCACGCGCGCCGACATGCGCGCGGAAGGCTTGCGACCGCTGCTCGGCGGGCTGCTCTGGCGCGCGCCGGCGCATGGCATCGGCTTTTCCGCCCGGCGCCTTTACGCGCACCGCTGGAATCGGGATCATCCCACGCCGGGCTACCGCTGGCAGGACAACCCGGCGACCATCGTGCTGGATGTCCGCCGCGCGTGAACGCGGCCGAAAGGCGGGGAACGGGTCACTTTTGGACCGGAATCGCCAGTTTTCAGCCAGCTTTGCCGATAAAATGGAGAGAGTTCCGTTTTATCGGCCCGCCGCCGCCGGTCTATCCTGAGAGCAAGGCCTTCGTGCGAAGGCCGCTTGCTTCCTTGGAGAAGACATGATGGATCTCTCGGCGCTCTGGGCCAGTGCGGCACCGCTTCTTACCGCGGGCGCGATCAAGATAGGCGCGGCCTTCGTTCTCTATATGGTGGGCCGCTGGCTGATCGGCTTCGCGATCCACGCCCTGTCCGCGCTGCTGACCAAGCGGAACTTCGACGCGACGCTCCAGCGCTACATCGCCAACATGCTGGCGGTGGTGCTCAACATCCTGCTGGTCGTGGCGATCCTCGGCTACTTCGGGTTGCAGACCACCAGCTTCGCCGCGCTGCTCGCCGGCGTCGGCCTTGCCATCGGCGCGGCCTGGTCGGGCCTGCTCGGCAATTTTGCGGCCGGCGCCTTCATCATCATCTTTCGTCCCTACAAGCTGGGCGATTATGTCGTGGCCGGCGGCGTTGAAGGTACGGTGATCGAGATCGGGATGTTCAACACGATCATCAACACGCCCGACAACGTGATGTCGGTGGTGGGCAACGCGAAAGTCTCGGCCGACGTCATCAAGAACTTCAGCAGCAACGGATACCGCCGCGTCGATCGCACCGCGCAACTGGCGTTCGGCGTGGACCCGGTGGATGCGATCGGCCGGCTCAAGGCGGCGCTGGCCGGCGTTCCGAACGTCCTGACCGATCCCGCGCCGGATGTGGAAATCCTGGATTTCAACGAGCGCGGCACGGTGCTGTGCGTGCGCCCTTACTGCCACACCAACCATTACTGGCAGGTCTATTTCGATACCAACAAGCTGATCGCCGAAACCTTCGGCGCGGCCGCCTATGGCGCGCCGCACACGGTCCACCAGGTCAGGCAGGGCTGAACCGCCCTTCCGGGTCGCGCGCGAAAGCGCCGGTGCGGGATGCCGCGCCGGCGCTTTCTTCTTGTCGACTATCCTGTTCGCGAACGACGGCGTAAGTCTCGCTCCCCTCCCGCTTGCGGGAGGGGTTGGGGGTGGGCATTCCCACGCCACGTTGCCTAGGGTCCTGACCCTGGGCGTTACTTCCCGAACGTCGCCTTCAGCCAGCGGTCGGTCAGTACTGTCGCGGGATAATCCGGATCGCCCAGTTTCGCGTTGATTTCGACATGGCCCTGCAACCCCGTGCCGGGGAAGCTGCCGGTCTCGACGCTGGTACCGCCAGCGCGCAGCGCCTTGGCCAGCTCCTCCGCCTGCGCCACGCCGTCCGGCCGCTGGACATGGAGCAGCAGGAAGCGCGGCGCGTTCGGCGCGGCGGCCTGCAAGGCGGGGGATAGCGCGCGCTGGCGGGCGGGGTCCGATCCGAACGGCGCGTCATAGATGCGGCGCTGATACTGCCCGACCGAGGCGATCTGCTGCGGCACGTCATAGGCCGCGCCGTCGACGGGGATCACGCCCGCCACATCCGCGAACGAAAGGCCGGCCTCCCGCAGATAGCGTTCGTCGGTGCCGACCAGCGCCACAAGGTGCGCCCCGGCGCTGTGGCCCATCAGCACCACGCGGTGCCGGTCGATCCCCAGCGCATCGGCTTGCGCCAGCAGCGCCGCCAGCGCGGCAGCGACATCGCTCGCCTGTTGTTCCACCGTCGCCTGCGGCACCAGACGGTAATCGATCGAAGCGAAGGCATAGCCCAGCGCGGGGAAGTGCTCGACCTTGGCCTTGCCGGTCGCGTTCTCCTTGCTGCCGTGTGCCCAGCCGCCGCCGTGGACGAACAGGACCAGCGGCGCCGGGCCTGCCGCCTCGCGCGCCGGCCAGAACGCGATCGTCTGCGCGGCATCGTCGCCATAGCGGATCGTCCGGTCGGCCGCCGGCAGGGTGCGCCAGGCCTGATCGCCCTGTCCGCCGTTCTGGCGTCCGGCCATCATCGCGCGCAGGCGATCGCCGGGGCTGGCCTGCGCGGCGGCGGTCAGCACCAGGGCCGTGCCGATGATCGTGCCAAGGAAGATGTTTCGCATGAGACAGCACTTCGCGATTGCAGACCGGACAATGCTATCGCGCGCCGGCCGTATCGCCAGCCTGAAGTGGTTACGAGGTGTGACATGCGCCGTGTGCGGTACGCGGTGTGACGGGGGCGGCACCGACACGCCGATTGTGCGTCATGCGTCTTTCCCGGCAGTGCGCTCTTGCCCTTGCACCCGGTGTCCCCTAGTGCGCCGCGGGAACTCCCCAAGACAATTTCAAGACACCGAGTCCGCGACAGGAAAGGCATCGTTTTGGCCAACGTAACCGTGATTGGCGCCCAGTGGGGCGATGAGGGCAAGGGCAAGATCGTCGATTGGCTGGCCAGCCGGGCGGATGCCGTCGTGCGCTTCCAGGGCGGGCATAACGCGGGCCATACGCTGGTGGTGGGCGATCAGGTCTACAAGCTCAGCCTGCTGCCTTCGGGCATCGTAACCGGCACGCTCTCGATCATCGGCAATGGCGTGGTGCTCGATCCGTGGGCGCTGAAGGCCGAGATCGAAAAGCTCGAAGGCCAGGGTGTCGACATCAACACCGAAAACTTCGCCATCGCCGACAATTGCCCGCTGATCCTGCCGTTGCACCGCGATCTCGACGGCTTGCGCGAATCGGCGGCGGGCGCGGGCAAGATCGGCACGACCGGGCGGGGCATCGGCCCGGCTTACGAGGACAAGGTCGGCCGCCGCGCCATCCGCGTGTGCGATCTGGCGCACCTCGACGCGCTCGACGCGCAGCTGGACCGCCTGTGCGCGCACCACGATGCGCTGCGCGCCGGCTTCGGCCAGCCGCCGGTCGATCGCGCCGCGCTGCTTGATGACCTGCGGGGCATCGCGCCGTTCGTGCTCCAGTTCGTGCAGCCGGTATGGAAGCGCCTGAAGAAAGTGCGCAAGGCCGGCGCCCGCATCCTGTTCGAAGGCGCGCAGGGCGTGCTGCTCGATGTCGATCACGGCACCTATCCGTTCGTCACCTCGTCCAACACGGTCAGCGGTTCGGCGGCGGCTGGTTCGGGCCTTGGCCCCAATTCGGTCGGCTTTGTGCTGGGGATCGTCAAGGCCTACACCACGCGCGTGGGTTCGGGGCCGTTCCCGACCGAGCTGGAGGACGAAACCGGCCAGCGCCTGGGCGAACGCGGCCACGAATTCGGCACCGTTACCGGGCGCAAGCGCCGCTGCGGCTGGTTCGATGCGGTGCTGGTGCGCCAGTCCTGCGCGATCTCTGGCGTGACCGGCATCGCGCTGACCAAGCTCGACGTGCTCGACGGGTTCGAGAAGGTGAGGATCTGCACCGGTTATCGCCTGCGCGGAAAGGTGCTCGATTACTTTCCCAGCCACGCCGCCGACCAGGCGGACGTGGAGCCGATCTACGAGGAAATGGACGGCTGGAGCGGCACCACCGCCGGCGCGCGCTCGTGGGCCGATCTGCCGGCGCAGGCGATCAAGTACATCCAGCGCGTGCAGGAACTGATCGAAACGCCGGTCGCGCTCGTTTCCACCAGCCCCGAGCGCGAGGACACTATCCTCGTGCGCGATCCTTTCGTCGATTGAGATGATGCGCCTGCGCCCGTTTCTTCCGCTGGGCTTTCTGCTCCTGGCGGGAGGATCGGCGCAGGCCGTGCCCGACAATCTTCCCGCCGCCGATTTCGTGGTGGTGGAAAAGGGCGCGCGGCGGCTGACACTGTTCGCCGATGGCCGGCCCTATCGGGTCTATGAACGCCTGCAACTGGGCGACGAACCCGTCGGCCCCAAGCGTTTCGAAGGCGACGAGCGCACGCCCGAGGGCCGTTACACGATTGATTATGGAAACGATCGCAGCGCTTATCATCTTTCGCTTCACATCTCCTATCCCGGGCCGGCCGACGTCGCGTTCGCGAAGGCGCATGGGCGTTCGCCTGGCGGACTGATCTTCCTGCATGGGCAGCCCAACGCTCTGCCGATGGGCCGCGTTCCGGGCGACTGGACCGATGGCTGCATCGCGGTATCCAACGCCGAAATCGAGGAAATCTGGTCGCTGGTTGGCGATGGAACGCCGATCGAAATCCGGCCCTGAAGTCCGCCGGACGGGATTGTTGCGCCAAATCCGACCTATCCATTGTTGACCTCGACACGCTGTTGTTCCCTACTTGTTCCAGTCTCGCAGGGCGGAGATGAAGCATGGGGCAGAGCGTTACGCGGTTCGACTACGATGATTCCACGGCGATCCGGTCCGATCGCGCGCGCGCCCCGCTGGCGGTCGCGATCTTTGCCGATCAGCCGTTCCTGCGTGCCGAACTGGCGGAAGATGTCACTGCCGCCGGCTTGCGCGTGGTCCGGTCGCACACGCTTGGAGCGCTTCTCGACGATCCCGAAGATCGCGGCGTCGATGATCTCGTGCTGGTCGATTGCCCTGTCGTCGATGCGGCGGAACTGGCCGCCTTGTCGCGGTTGGATATGCTGGCGGCGCGGGGCGGTGCGCAGGTGGTCGTGTCGACCAGTCTCGATTCGCTGGAAGCGGTGTTCGGTTGCCTCGATCAGTCGCAACCCGATATTCTGGTGGCGCCCAGCCGCGCCGATCGCATGATCGCGCTGGGCCGCGGATTGGCGCGGCGGGGCAAGCGGGTGCGCGAACTGGATGACGAGGATCGGCTGACGCTGCTGCGCCTGACCGAGCAGGTCAGCGAGATCGCGCGCACGCTCGCCCGCTTGTCGGGGGAAGGCGATGCGGATGGGGCAGGCGGCGGCACCGTGGAGGACAAGGTTTCCGCGTTTCGTTTCGATGGAGCGGAAGCGGGCGGCGCGCGTGATCGCGACAACGGCCGGCTGGCGCGGGCGACCCGGCCGCCTTTGCCCGATCCGCGCCTGATCCGGCGCATCGCCCGCCAACGCCAGTTGCGCGCCCGGTTCTTTCAAGGAGACCTGTTCGCCGATCCGGCGTGGGACATGCTGCTCGATCTGACCGCCGCGCGGGCGGAACACGCGCGCGTTTCCGTCACCTCGCTGTGCATCGCCTCGGGCGTGCCGCCCACCACCGCGCTGCGCTGGATCGCGCAGATGACCGACGCCGGCCTGTTCCGCCGGGTGGAGGACGATACCGACCGCCGCCGCGCGTTCATCGCACTGACCGATCGCGCCGCCGATGCCATGGCCCGCTATTTCGCGGAGATCGGGACGTCCGCGCCCATGGTGTAGAAGGGCCGGGATACGCCCCCGGCCCGGAATGGATCGTCCGCTGCTCAGAACGCGACACCGGCCGTGGCGTAAAAGCTCCGTCCCGGTTCGGGGAAGCCATCGACCAGCGCATAGTTGTCGTCGAACAGGTTGCGCGCGCCCACGCCCACTTGCAGCCCCTGGCGCACCGTCCAGTCCGCGCGCAGGTTGGCGAGCGCGTAGCGGCCGGTGTCGTAGTACTGCGTGACGGCGGTATTGGCGGTCTTGCGGTCGGAGGCGATGTCGAGGCTGGGCGTGATCCGCAGCGCTGGCACCGGCTTCCATTCGGCGTAGAGGAACGCCTTGTGCGTCGGCACGCCGGTCAGCGCGAACAGCGGTACGGTGACGCCAGCCGCTGGCGTGATGTCGAAATCGCGATGGATGTACGTGTAGTTGGCGCCGACCGAGAGCGTTTCCCCCAAAGCGGCGTTGAGCGCGATTTCGGCGCCATAGTAGGTGCCGTTGCCCAGGTTCTGGCGCTGCGTGGTGCCGGAAGGGAAGCCCGCCGGCCGCACGGCCACGATCGCGTCTTTCACGTCGCTGTAGAACAGCGCGCCTTCCACGTTCACCGGGCCGAACCGGCGCTTGCCCCCCAGTTCCACGTTGGTCGCGCGTTCGGGCTTCAGCGCGGGGTTGGATGCCGCCGTGCCGAACTGCGTGCTGAACCGCTCGAAGATCGTGGGAAAACGCACGCGCGAGGAGACGCTGGCGTTGATCCGCGTGTCGGCGTCGGCTTGCCAGACAAGCTGCCCCTGCGCGTTCCAGCCATCGGCGTTCTTGTGCGGATACTGGAATATCCGCGCCGCGCCTCCGCCGGGCGGCGTGCCATATTCCTCCGCCTGTTTCATGTCGCGCCAGTCGAAGCTCGCGCCGGCCACGAAGGTCAGCTCCGGCGTCAGCATCAGCCGGTTTTCCACCGCGATGCTGTAGGTGTCCTCGATATTGGTCTGCTTCGGCTCGGTTGCGCCCGAAGGGAAGCCCTGCTGCCATTCCACGTGCTTGTCGCGCCGGTAATGCACCGCCAGCGTCAGGCGGTCGGCATGGCTCACGTCCACGCCGAGTTCGGCCGATCCGCCCCAGGCTTCGTCCGCGTAATACGAATTGAACGCCCGCCCGAGGGTCTGCTTCGTCTGCGCGGCATCGTCGAACGAACGCAGCAGGTTGTCGAAGGTGTTGCGATAGACGCGCGTCTTCAGCGTCGCCACGTCGCCCAAGGCGGTGGTGGACAGGAAATAGAGGCTGTCGATGTTCCAGTAGGGCCAGCTCCAGTAGCGCTGGCTCGACGGCGCGTCGGTGACGTGCAGCGGCGCGTTCTTGGAGCCTTCCTGCCGGGTATAGCTGATCGCGTATTCGTCCGTGGCGTTGGGCGTGAAGCCGGCCTTGACGTTGACGCGCCAGTCCTCGCTGCGGGAAAGGCCGCGCTGCCCGCCGTCCTCGGCCGAGGTGGCAGTGGGCTTGTAGTCGCCCGACAGGTCCCAGTGGTCCTGGAAATTGCGCGCATAGGACACCTGCGCATACCACTTTTCGTGCGCGGTGCCGAGCCGGCCATAAACCGTGTAGCCGGCATACTCCGCTTCGCGCCCCAGGTTCAGCGTGCCGCGCACATCGCCTTCCAGCGCGCGCGTGGGCTTGCTGGTGACGAGGTTGATCGCCCCGCCGATCGCGCCCGGCCCGTCGAGCACGGAAGGATAGCCCTTGGCCACCTGGATCTGCGCGATGTCGGGCGTCAGGAAGCGGCCATAGTCCAGCCGGTTGTCGGCGGGCAGGTACACGCGGATGCCGTCGATCGACAGCGGCACCTGGAACCGGTCGAACCCGCGCACGAACACCAGCCGTTCGTTGCGCGTGCCGCCGGAATTGAAGCCGTTGACGCCGGGCATCAGGTTGATCGCATCGTCCAGCGTGTTGCGGTTGAACAGGCCGATGGCGGCGGCGCTCAGAGTCTCGCCGCTGATCTCCACGCCGTCGGCGGGCGCGGCCGTCACCACGATCTGGCCCAGCGTGAACGCTTTCGTGCTGTCATCGGCGGGCTGCGGGGCATCTTCGGCATGCGCCTGGGCGGAGGCGAGCGCGATCAGCGAAGCCGCCACGGCGGGAGCGCGGGCGCATGGATAGGGCGGACGCGGGAAAGCGGCGCATGGAAGACTCCCTGTTGATCGTTCTTGCGGTTTGCGGCGAAGCCTATATTCACCGAAATATAGCATGGCAATGCGGGGATCGATCGTGAAGGGATTTAGGGTGGGGTGCGTGCTGCTGGCGTCGATGGCCTCGGCCGGTCCGGTTCTGGCGCAGGAACGGCCGCCGGTCTGCGCGGCGCCGATTGCGCCCAGCGGGGACCTGGCGGCATGGGCCAGCCCCGGCGAACGCACTGCCGCTACGGATGTGGCCGGGCTTGCCGCCGCCACGCTGGCCATCGGCGAGGCTGCGCGGGTGAAGCTGCTGCCGACGCCGGCGGTGCGCTATCCGTTGCGGCCGGAAAAGCCGGGCGGCTCGGTCAGCTTTGGCGGGCTTGTCCGCCTGCATGTCACCGCGCCGGGCACCTACCGCATCGCGCTGGGATCGGGGGCGTGGATCGATCTCGTGGCCGGGGGCGAAGCGGTCGTCTCCACCGCGCATGGCCACGGGCCGGATTGCTCGGGCATCCGCAAGATGGTCGATTTCCCGCTGACTCCGGGGGACTATACCCTGCAGATCGCCGCGAACGGCGCGGATGCGATCACGGTTCTTGCGGTGAAACTGCGCTGATGCCGTTGGCAAGGCTGGCGGCGGGCTTGCTAGCACTGACCGCGTTGGTCGCGGCGGGCAAGCCATCGTGGCCGACGGGACTGCCCGTGCCCACCCGGCCTGCGGGAGAGCCGGTCGCGCCACCGGCCATCGAACAGGCGCGGATCGAGCTGGGCCGCCGCCTGTTCTACGATGCCGACCTGTCGCGCGATGGCACGATGGCCTGCGCCACCTGCCACGAACAGAAGCACGCCTTCGCCGATGGCAACCGCACGCATCCGGGCGTTACCGGCGAGCCGGGGCGGCGCAACGTGCCCGGCCTTGCCAACGTGCGCTGGATCGCCCCGCTGACGTTCGCGGACCCGGCGCAGACCACGCTGGAAGCGCAGGTCGCGGTGCCGGTGTTCGGCACGCACCCGGTCGAGATGGGCATGAAGGGGCTGGAAGGGGATATCGCTGTGCGCCTTGGGCGCGACGATTGCTATGTCCGCCAGTTCCGCAGCGCCTTTCCGCACGACGGGGGCCGGATTGATCCCGTCAATGTGGCACGCGCGGTGGCCGCGTTTGAACGGACGCTGGTTTCGTTCGGCAGCGCGTTCGATCGCGGCGCACTGTCACCGGATGCGCGGAAGGGCAGGGCGGTGTTCGCGCGCGCTTGCGCGGGATGTCATGCCGGCCCGCTGTTCACCGACCGGGCTTATCACCGCCTCGATCTGGTCGATCCCGCCGCGCCCGATCAGGGGCTGTTCGAGGCGACCGGCCGGGCCGAGGACCGCGCGCGGTTCCGCACGCCGTCGCTGCGCAACGTCCTGCTGACCGGGCCGTGGTGGCACGATGGCAGCGCGGGCACGATCGACGAGGTCATCCGCCGCCACCGCCGGCCGGTCACGTCGGCGGACATGGCCGTGCTGGTCGCCTTCCTGGGGGCACTGTCCGACCCCTCCTTCACCACCCGCGCCGACCTTGCCATGCCGGACAAGGCTTGCGGCCGCGCGCTTTAGTCCTTCTGAGTGGCTTTGGGCTCGCTGCGCAGTGCGGCGGAAAGCGCGGCGAAATCGGGGCCGCGCGCGCCGGTGTCCACCCTGGCCTGCAACTCGCGGTAATGCGCCAGCACGTCGGTTCCGAACGGGGTGACGCGCGCGCCGCCGCCGTGCGCGCTGCCGGGGGAGGTGATCACCAGCGGTTCGTTCCAGCAGCGGTTCATCACGTCCACCAGTTGCCAGGCGCGGCGATAGCTCATGCCCAGCAGCCGCCCCGCGCCGGAAATCGACCCTTCCCGCGCGATCGCGTCCAGCAGATCGGCCTTGCCTGGCCCCATGGCGATTTCCGCGCCGCAGGTGATCTGGATCTTGAGCTTGAGCGCGGTCATGCGGCGAACGTACTCCGCTTGCCGCAGCCTCTCAAGCCGGCGTCACTTGCCCGCCAGCGTATCCGCCAGCAGTGCGTCGGTGCGCGGGCCGGACCAGTCGTGCGCGCCGATCATCCGCCACACTTCCTTGCCATCCTTGTCGTAGAGCACGGTCGTGGGCAGCAGGCCGGTGTTGTAGTGGAAGCCCAGATCGTTCTTGGGATCGAGCCAGGGTTCCAGCCGCGCGAACTTCTTCTCCGCGAACAGCGCCTTGACCTTTTCGGGCTGGCCCATGTCCTGCGAGATGGTCAGCACGCGCAGCTTGCCCTCTTCCTTGGTGGCCAGCTGGTCCAGCATCGGCATTTCCAGCACGCAGGGGCCGCACCATGTCGCCCACAGGTTGACCAGCACCGGCTTGCCCTTGAGGTCGGCGGTGCGCAGCGTCTTGCCGCCGGTGTCGGAGAAGGTCAGGTCCGGGATCGCCTCGCCGCGCTTGCTGATGTCGAGCGTGCCGTTGAACTCGCCCTTGATTTCGCCGCCCGATCCGTCCTTCGCGGCATTTTCGCCGCCGCTCTGCGGTTGCGCTGTCTCCGGGCTTTTCCTATCGCACCCGGCAAGCGTCAGGCCCGCCGCGAGCGTGGCCGACAGGATCAACACCTTTGACGAACGGAAGATGACTGGGATGACGGGCAATTCAGGCTCCAACCAGATGTGGGGCGGGCGTTTCGCCGCCGGCCCGTCGGCGATCATGCGCGAGATAAACGCCTCGATCCCGTTCGACAAGGCGCTGTGGCGGCAGGACATCGCCGCGTCGAAGGCCCATGTCGCCATGCTGGGCGCGCAGGGCATTGTTTCGGCAGACGACGCCGCGTTGATCGCCGAGGGGCTGGACAAGGTCGCCGCCGAATACGAGGCGAACGGCGTGCCCGAGGACTGGGACCTCGAAGACATCCACATGACCACCGAAAGTCGCCTTGCCGAACTGATCGGTCCGGCGGCGGGTCGGCTGCACACCGCGCGCAGCCGCAACGACCAGGTGGCGACCGACTTCCGCCTGTGGGTGCGCGATGCGTGTGAACAGGCCGATGTCGGGCTGCAGGCGCTTCAGGTGGCGCTGGTAATGCGCGCCGGGGAACATGCCGACAGCATCATGCCCGGCTTCACCCATCTGCAAACCGCGCAGCCGGTCACGCTGGGCCATCACCTGATGGCCTATTACGAGATGATCGGACGCGACCGGTCGCGCTTTGCCGATGCGCGCGCGCGGATGAACCGCTGCCCGCTGGGCGCGGCGGCGCTGGCCGGTACCGGCTTTCCCATCGACCGCTTCCGCACGGCCGAGGCGCTTGGCTTCGACGGGCCGACCGACAACAGCCTCGATTCGGTGTCCGACCGCGATTTCGCGCTCGATTACCTGATGGCGGCGGCGCAGTGTTCGCTGCACCTGTCGCGGCTGGCGGAAGAGTTCATCATCTGGGCCAGCCAGCCGTTCGGCTTCGTCACGCTGCCCGACAGCCTTTCCACGGGCAGCTCGATCATGCCGCAGAAGAAGAACCCCGACGCGGCCGAGCTGGTGCGCGGCCATTCCGGGCGGATCGCCGGCTGCCTCACCGCGCTGATGATCACGATGAAGGGCCTGCCGCTCGCCTATTCGAAGGACATGCAGGACGACAAGCCGCCAGTGTTCGAGGCGGCCGGGCTGCTCGCGCTGTCGATCGCGGCGATGACGGGCATGGTGGCCGAAGCCGCGTTCCGCACCCCGCGGATGCGCGCGGCCGCCGAACTCGGCTATGCCACGGCGACCGACCTGGCCGACTGGCTGGTGCGGCAGGCAAACATCCCGTTCCGTGAGGCGCACCATATTACCGGCAGCGCGGTGAAGCTCGCCGAAAGCCGGGGCGTGGCGCTCGACCAGCTGCCGCTGGCGGACCTCAAGGCGATCGACACGCGGATCGACGAGCGCGTCTATGCCGCGCTGTCGGTGGAGGCATCGGTCGCCGTGCGCGCCAGCCATGGCGGAACCGCGCCGGTGGAGGTAAGGAAGCGCGTGGCCGAGGCGCGCGTGGCGCTGGGGCTGGAGGACTGACGGTATGGAAATGGGCGAGATCAGGCGCCTGCGTCGGGCTGCACCAGTGATCCGCGCCGCGCTGGCGCTGGGCGTGGCCGGGCTTGCACTGTCCGGCTGCGGCAACCAGCGTCCGCTGAAACCGCTGGCCGACCAGCAATTGCCCAAACCACCTTTCGGGCGCGAGGACCGTCCGGTGGCCGACGAATTGCTGCGCGCGCCGGTGCAGGCCCGGCCCGAACGCGGCATCGAACCCCGGCAGCGCTCGCAGGAGCGCGAGGACGATCCCTTCGATCTCCCGCCCGAGCAGTAATCTCTCTTTCAAGGCCGAATCATGGACCATTTCGACTATCGCGACGGCGTTCTCCACGCCGAGGACGTGCCTCTGCCCGCGATCGCGCAGGCGGTGGGCACGCCCGTCTATGTCTATGCGCGCGCCACGCTGACGCGCCATGCGCGTGTGTTCCGCGATGCGCTGGCGGTGCTGCCACGCGTGAAGATCGCGTTTGCGGTCAAATCCAACCCCAACCTGGCCGTGCTGCGCGTCCTCGCCGCCGAAGGCTATGGCGCGGATGTCGTGTCCGGCGGGGAACTCGAACGCGCGCTGGCGGCGGGCATGGCGGCGGACGGCATCGTCTTTTCGGGCGTCGGCAAGACCGAGGCGGAAATGCGCCGCGCGCTGGAAGCGGGGATCGGCCAGTTCAACCTCGAAAGCGAGGAGGAGGGGCTGGAACTCGCCGCGCTCGCCGCGTCGATGGGCACGGTCGCGCCGGCAGCGCTGCGCGTCAATCCGGACGTGGACGCGGGCACGCACGGCAAGATTTCCACCGGCAAGGCCGAAAACAAGTTCGGCGTGCCCTTTGACCGCGCCGGCGTGATCTATGCCCGGCTGGCGGAGACGCCCGGCATCGCCATGCGCGGGCTGGCGCTGCACATCGGCAGCCAGCTGGCGAAGCTGGAGCCGCTGGAGCAGGCCTTCACCAAAGTCGGCGGCCTGATGCGCGCCATCCGCGCGGCCGGCCACGCGGTGACGCACATGGACCTGGGCGGCGGCGTGGGCGTGCCTTACCGCGAAGGCGAGGTATTCCCGCAGCCGGCCGACTACGCGGCGATGGTCGAACGCGTCACGCGCGATTGGGACGTGACGCTGATGTTCGAGCCGGGCCGCGTCATCACCGGCAACACCGGCGTGCTGGTTACGCGCGTGGTCCGCGTCAAGGAAGGCGCCAGCCATCCCTGGGTGGTGGTCGATGCGGCGATGAACGATCTTGCCCGTCCCGCGCTCTACGATGCCTGGCACGATTTCGCGGCAGTCACGCCCGATGGCGAACGCTTCACCGCCAACATCGTCGGGCCGATCTGCGAATCGAGCGATACCTTTGCCATGGCGCGCGACATCGATCGCGTGACGCGGGGCGATCTGGCGGTGTTCCGCACCGCCGGCGCCTATGGCGCGACGATGGCCAACACCTACAATTCGCGCCCGCTGGTGCCCGAAGTGATGGTGGATGAAGGCCGCTGGGCGGTGGTGGCCGACCGCATCGATCCGGCCACGATCCTCGCGGCCGAGCGCGTGCCCGATTTCCTGAAAGGCTGAAGCGCCATGCAATCGCTGCCCCTGTTCCACCGCATCGCCGGCCAGCCGGTTGTCGTGCTGGGGCAGGGCGAGGCGGCGGCGGCCAAGCGACGGCTAGTGCAGCGGGCCGGCGGCGTGGTGGTCGACGATCTGGCGGAGGGCATCGATACCGGCGCGCGGCTCGCGTTCATCGCCCACGACGATGACATGGCAGCGCGCGCCGACGCCATCCGCGCGCGGGGCGCGGGCCTGCTGGTCAACGTCACCGACCGCCCGGAGCTGTGCGATTTCACCGTGCCCTCGCTGGTCGATCGCGATCCGGTGCTGATCGCGGTGGGCACGGGCGGGGCTTCCGCCGGGCTCGCCAAGGCGCTGCGCCTGCGGCTGGAACGCTTGCTGCCGCAAGGGCTGGGCGGGCTCGCGCTGGCGCTCCATGCCGCACGCGAAGCGGTGCGCGCGCGCTGGCCCTCGCCGGGCGACCGCCGTCGGGCGCTCGATGCCGCGCTGGAGCAGGGCGGGCCGCTCGATCCACTGGCGGAAGCGCCGGCCTATGCCGTGGAGCGCTGGCTTGGCGGTGCCGCCGCCGGCCTGTCCGGGCGCTTTGTCATCGCCTTGCGGTCCGACGATCCGGACGATCTCACCCTGCGCGAGGCGCGCCTGCTGGGGCAGGCCGACGCGGTGATCGCCGGCCCGGATGTGCCGCCCGCCGTCCTTGCCCGCGCGCGCGCCGATGCCGTTCGCCTGCCGCCTGGCGCGGAAGCGCCGGACCAGGGAATCGTGATCGACCTGACCCGGGAGTAGGCCCTATCCGGCCTTCGGCGCGAGCAGGAAGTTCATCCAGCAGCTGGCCACCGGCTTGTCGCGATCGGCCTGCCACGCTTCCACGCGCACGTTGGCCACGCGCCGGCCCGCGCGGGTTACGCGGCCCATGGCGTAAGTGCGATGGTCAACCCCGCCGCGCAGGTATTCGATGCTGATGTTGACCGGCTTGATCCGCATCGCCGCGCCGGTGCGGTCGAGCTCGGCCCGCAGCGCGGTGAACGCCGCCATTTCCAGCATTCCGCCGATCGCGCCGCCATGGAGATAGCCCGGACGGCCCACCGCCCGTTCGGTATAGTCCATCCCGATCACGGGCACGCCGTCTTCGATCCGGTCGATTTCCATGCCCATGGCGCGGGCATAGGGGGGCAGATGCAGCGGATGGTCGGCGGGCAGGGGTGTGCCTTCCTCCGGGCTGGTCACGCTTTCATCCATCCGCTCGCCTCCACCAGCATGAAGATGCCCGCGGCGTGCGCCACCGGATCGGTCAGTTCGCCATCGTGCGCGATGCCCCGCACGAAGGCCATGCTGCGGCGCAGCTGGTAGCATTCGGCGCGGGCGATGATCGTCTTGCCCGGCGTGGCCGCACGCACATAGTCGATGCGCAGGTCCAGCGTCACTTGCGGCTGGAATTCGCCGCGCCGCGCCCAGACCGACATCGAGGTGCAGTTGTCGAGCAGGCTGATGATCGGGCCGGAAGCCAGCACGCCGGTTTCCTCCACGCCCACCAGATCCTCGCGCCAGGGCAGCGCCAGTTCGAACCAGTCTTCGCCGTGGCCGACATATTCCATGCCCAGAAAGCCGCTGTGGCCGTGGCGCGTGATGGCCTTGCTGCCCTGTACCGGGTCCATGCCCACCCCCGGCGGGATGTTGAAGCGCGGCGGGAATTTGTTTTTGGTATCCTCCATCCCGGATGCTGTGCCGGTCGCCGGAAACAAAGACAAGTGGCAATGCAGGACTGGTCCGGGCCGGCCGCGTCCCTGTCCTACAGCACGCCGCCCGCCAGCGCGTCGATCGCGCCTTGCAGGATCAGCGCGGCCGCGTGCGAATCGATGCGCTCGGCGCGTTTGGCGCGGCTGAAATCCTGCTCGATCATCGCGCGTTCGGCCGCCTGCGTGGTCCAGCGTTCGTCCCACAGCAGGATCGGCAGCCCCAGATCGTCAAGATTGCGCGCCATCGCGCGGGCGCCCTGGCTGCGCGGGCTTTCGCTGCCGTCCATGTTCAGCGGCAGCCCGATCACCAGCCCGCGCACCTGCCGTTCGGCCACCAGCGCGCGCAATTGTTCCTTGTCCTGCGCGAACTTGCGGCGGACGATCGTCTTGCCGGCAGTGGCGAAGCGCCAGCCGGCGTCGCACAGCGCCACGCCGATCGTCTTCGTGCCGGTATCCAGCCCCAGCAGCACGCCGCCCTCCGGCAGCGCGGCGCGGAAATCGGGCGTGAACGTGGTGATCATGGCGTCGGTACCGAGTGCGACTTTTCCCACGCCGCCGTCCGCCGCGCCACGTCCGCGCGCAGGTTCATCCAGAACAGCGGGATGTCATAGACGTGATAGTTGTTGCCCGGCAGCACATAGGGTCCGACGCTTGGCGGATCGCCGATCAGCAGCAGCCCGCGTTCGTCGCAGCGCGCGGGCGCGGCGCCGGAGATCAGCTTCCCGCCGGTCGGGTCCTCGTCCATCTGCAGCGTGCCGAGATTGGCCGCGATCGGGGCGCTTCCGCCCATGCGGCCGGTCAGCGGGTTGGTGCAGAGCGGGGCTTCGTTGCCCACGCGCTGCCCGTCCAACCCAGTGCGGCCGTGAAAGGCGTCCAGCACCAGCGCCGGTTCGGCCGGTTCGGCAAAGGTTTCCCAGCTGATCGCGCAGCCGGTGTCTTCCGGTCCGGCGCACGCCGGCAGGCCCATCGCCGGCAGATCGTGCCGGGCGGAGATCGGCCAGCCGATCGCGTAAGCGGCGATCAGGCGTTGCTGGACCGGCGTGCCCTTCACGCTGTCGCGCAGCAGGTGGATCAGGTGCAGCGATCCCTGGCTGTGGCCGGCAAGGATGATCGGGGCGTCGGCCGGCACTTGCTGCAGGAAGCTGGCGAACGCGGCCTTCACGTCCTGATAGGCCACCGCCAGCGCCTGCGCGCTTTCCGGCTTGTCGGTCAGGAACGCGCCGAACGTCGCCTGGCGATAGCGCGGCGCCCACACTTGCGCGGCGCCATTGAAGGCGCTGCCCATGGCGCGGATGAACGAAGCGGCGCGCCGGTTTGCGTCGGCGTCCTCCAGCGATCCGTTCCAGTGATCGCGTGCCAGATAGCTGGTGGGATGGACGAAGAACACCACCGCGCGCGAACGGTCGCCTTCGGCCTTCATGCCTTGCGGACGGAGCTGCGCCGGATCGTTGGCGATGCCGGGCCGTGAAAACCACATGCCCGGTGCCTTGTAGGCTCCATCGGGCAGCGGCCCTTTCTGCTCGAAGCCGCTCCTTGGCACGAAGGCGAACCGTGTCAGTTCCAGCGACCAGAGGCGCAAGGCGGCCAGCGCCACGATGACCAGCACAACCAGAACGGCGATGAGATACAGGAACTTGCGCGCCATTTCGGAGACCTTCTCAGCCTTCCCCGCCGGAGCCGCCGACAGAAGGGCGGCCGTTGCGTTCGGCTTGCCGTTCCAGCGCGATCTTCAGCATGGCCACGATCGGATCCGCGAGCAGCAGGCCCAGCAGGCCGAACATGACGCCGAAGATCAACTGCGCGCCCAGCACCAGCGCGGGGGCAAGGTCGGCCGTCTTCTTCGCCACCATCGGCACGATAATATTGCCGTCCACCGTCTGCACCACGACATAGACGATGATGCAGAAGATGCCCATGTCGGTGCCACCCGAAAAACCGACCAGCACCATGAGGATGCCCGAGATCGGCGCGCCGATGTTGGGCAGCGCGGCGAGCAGGCCGGTGAGCAGCCCCAGCAGCGCAGCCATCGGCACGCCATAAAGCGCGAGCAACGCCCAGGTCGCCACGCCTTCCACCGCCATGCCGATCAGCCGCCCGAACAGCAGCATCCGCAGCGCCTTGCCCATGCGATGGGCAGTGCCGTGGAAATGTTCGCGGCTTCCCTCGGGCAGCATCCAGGCGATGCCGCGCCGGTAGAGGTCCGGCTCCAGCACGAAATAGATGCCCAGGATCATGATCAGGAACGCGGTGCCGAAGCCGCCGAAGATGCCGCCCAGCGCGCGGGTGACGGGGCCGACGCCGCCGATCAGCTTCTCGGCAACGTTGGAGAAGTCGGCCTGGTTCACCGAGATGCCGTGGGCATGGCCCCAAGCCAGCACGCGCGCGGTCTGCGTCTCGATCACCGCGGGCATCTGCGCGGCCTGCGCGGCGATCTGGCTACCGGCGAACATCACCAGCCAGATCAGGAAGGCCAGCGCCGCCAGCAGCACGATCAGGATGCGAAAGCCCCGGCGGATCGGCAGCACGCGGCTCAGCAGCCGCTGCCCACCGTCGATCATCGCGGCGAAGACCACGCCGCCGAATATCACCAGCAGCGGTTGCGCCAGATAGACCGCCAGCGCCAGCAGCGCGGCGACACCGATCCAGACGAAGGCCTTCTTCGCTTCGCTCCGCACCAGATCGTCGCGGATGTCGGTCGGGCCGGACCGTCCTTTTTCGTCACCCTCGGCCATGGTCTATCGGTCCTTCTGCGCCGTCTTCGCGATTTCGGGGCGCAGACTGGTCCAGGCGCGCCCTTCGCGCAAGGCGCGCCACCACGACAGCGGGTTCCACCCCTCGCTGCCATCGAGCGAGAAGGTGAGGAATTCGGCGCGCCCACCCACGTCGGCCAGCGGGACGGGGCCGCCCAGACCCTTTTCCTCGATCGGCGCGCGGCTATCGGCGGAATGGTCGCGGTTGTCGCCCATCAGGAAGACATAGCCCTGCGGCACCTTGACCTCGGCGTAGTTGTCCAGCGGCTGCTGGCGGTGATCGATCACGCGATAGGTCGCGCCATTGGGCAGCGTTTCGCGCAGGATCGGCAGTTCGCAGTACCAGCGGCCGTCGTTCGCGCGATAGCGCAGGCCGGGAAAATCGTCGGGATCGCACGGCTGGTTGAGGTCGACCGGCAGCTCCAGCGGCGGTTCGACCTGCTGCGGCACGGGCTTGCCGTTCAGGATGATCTGCCCGTTCACCACCGCGATGCGATCGCCCGGCAGCGCCACCACGCGCTTGATGTAGTCCTCGTCGCGATCGGGCGGCACCACGATCACGATGTCGCCATAAGCGGGCGTGCGCGGCAGGATGCGCGTCATCCCGCGCGGCAGGATGTGGAAGCTGGCGGAGACCCAGGACCAGCCATAGGGATACTTGCTCACCACCAGCCGGTCGCCCACCAGCAGGTTGGGCATCATCGAGATCGAGGGGATGTAGAACGGCTTGGCGATCAGGCTGTGGAAGCCCACCACCGCCAGCAGCATCAGCGCCAGCCCGCGCAGTTCCAGCAGCCAGTTGACGCCCTGCGTGTCGTCCGCGGCGGCCGGCTTCGTTTCGGCTGCGGGAACAGCGGACGTTTCAGGCAGGTCCGGTCCGGATTCGGTCGTTTCGTTCAAGCGTCACCTTGCGCGCTGGGGGCGTTGGGGCGGAGGGGGCGGGCCTCGATCACCACGAAGGCCTGCGCCCAGGGATGATCGTCGGTCAGCGTCAGGTGGATCACCGCCTCGTGCCCGGCAGGCGTGATCCTGGCCAGCCGCGTCGCCGCGCCGCCGGTCAGCGCCAGCGTCGGCGCGCCGGAGGAGGCGTTGACCACGCCGATGTCCTTCATGAAGACCCCGGCCTTGAACCCGGTGCCCACCGCCTTGGAGAAGGCTTCCTTGGCGGCGAAGCGCTTGGCCAGCGTGCCGGCGCGGGTGAAGGGACGGCGGTTGGCCTTGGCCATTTCCACGTCGGTGAAGACGCGGGCCTCGAATCGTGCGCCGAAACGGTCCAGCGATGCCTGGATGCGCTCGATGTTGCAGAGGTCGGAGCCCATGCCGATGATCATATCAGAGCTTTTCGTTCCCGCTGGACACAACGCCTAGGACCAACCGGTAGATGATCCACATGAAGCCGAACAGCACGCCGTCAAACGCGATAAATCCAACTAAGGCGTAGAGGTGCGTCGGATTGAATGGCCGGCCCTCCTGATGGTCGGTCCAAATGTTAATGGCCGAAATCAGCAAGATAGCCGCTGGGAACAGATAGATGGCGAAAATTCTCGATTGGCGCCATGATCTCCGCACGCTTTTGGCTCTCTCGTTCACCGCGCTTCGTCCATCAGGTCGCGCATCCGGCGCACCGCGTTTTCCAGTCCGACGAAGATCGCCTCGCCGATCAGGTAGTGCCCGATGTTGAGTTCGGCGAGCTGGGGAATCGCCGCGACCGGCTGGACGTTTTCGTAAGTCAGCCCGTGCCCGGCGTGCGGTTCGATGCCGTTGCGCGCCGCCAGCGCGGCCATGTCGGCGATTCGCTTGAGTTCGATCGCGCGCGTTTCGCCCGTCGCATGGGCGTATTCGCCGGTGTGCAGTTCCACCACCGGGGCGCCCAGCCGGATCGCCGCCTCGATCTGCCGCGCTTCGGGCGCGATGAACAGGCTGACGCGAATCCCCGCGTCGGACAGGCGCGCGACGATCGGGGCGAGGCGGTTGTGCTGGCCGGCGGCGTCCAGCCCGCCTTCGGTCGTCCGCTCCTCGCGCCGTTCGGGCACGATGCAGGCCGCGTGCGGGCGGTGGCGCAGTGCGATTTCCAGCATTTCCTCGGTCGCCGCCATTTCCAGGTTCAGCGGCAGGTCGGTGGCGGCCTGGATGCGGGCGAGGTCCTCGTCGCGAATGTGGCGCCGGTCCTCGCGCAAGTGCGCGGTGATGCCGTCGCCGCCCACCGCCGCGACGATTTCCGCCGCGCGCACCGGATCGGGATGGTCGCCGCCGCGCGCGTTGCGGATCGTGGCGACGTGATCGATGTTGACGCCCAGCCGCAGCCGGCCCGGCGTCAGCGCCGCGTTGGCCGCTGCCCCGGCCATCAGGGCTGCGCCCGGCTGCCCGGCTTGATCGCCGGAGTCGCGGCCAGTTCGGGCGGCAGTTCGTCGGGCGCGTAAGTCGGGAAGTTCAGCGCCACCAGCGGGAAGAACGGCACGCCCAGATCGACCGCCCCGGCCGACCGGTCGACCAGCGCGGCGGCGGCGATCACTTCGCCCCCGGCCGCTTCAATCGCCTTGATCGCCTCGCGGCTGGAAAGGCCGGTGGTCACCACGTCCTCGACCATCAGCACCTTTTCGCCCGGCTGCAGCGTGAAGCCGCGCCGCAGCTCGAACGTGCCGGTGGGGCGTTCCACGAACAGCGCCTCCACGCCCAGCGCGCGGCCCATTTCATGGCCGATGATCACGCCGCCCATCGCGGGGGAGACGACCTTCTGGATCTGCTGGCGCAAGTCGCGCGGCAGCTTCTGCGCGGTGGCGGTGGCCAGGCGCGCGGCGCGCATCGGGTCCATCAGCACGCGCGCGCATTGAAGGTAGAAGGCGCTGTGCCGGCCCGAGGAGAGCAGGAAGTGGCCTTCGAGCAGGGCCTGGCTGGCCCGGAATTCGGAAAGGACGTCTTCTTCCTGCATGATGCCTCGCACGATGATGCCGGATTCGGCCTTGTTGGTCGCCTGTACCGCCGGCCCGCAAGCCGTGGAACGGCGAACCGCGCAAATGGCCCGCGCGCGCCCGCGCGGCAAGCATTTTCGCATGGCAAAGCGGCGCTGGCCGGGCCGTCGGAAAAATATGGGTCTAGGCGCTTGAGGGATGGTGAGGTGCCGCGTATAGGCGGGACAAATTGTCCTACTTGGGGCGATTAGAGGGGATACGCTTTGGTCCTTAGGTCAAGGGCGGGGCGTACACAGGGAAGCGGAACTTTCGACGATGAGTCTAGCCGATACAGCCCAGGCCATGGGCAAAGCGATCCGGACCCTTGGCGTCGCAGCGGCGCTGGCGTTCGCCCCGCAGGTCATGGCGGCGCCTGCCGCCGCGCCTGTCGCGGCCGCCACGGCGCCCGCCGCCGATGCCGTCCAGCCGGCCGCCAAGGCCGACGCCGGTGCCGAAAAGAGCAGCTACGTTCCGGCCAAGCCCACGCCGGGCAAGGGCCAGCCAGTTGCCGGCGCGCTGTCCTTCCAGGACCAGTATTCGATCACGGGCCAGCAGGCGCTGCGCATGTACGATTACGTGCTGATGCCGATCATCACCGTGATCACCCTCTTCGTGCTGGTGCTGCTGCTGTTCGTGATGGCGCGCTTCCGCCGCGGCGCCAATCCGGTCGCGTCGAAGACCAGCCACAACACGCTGATCGAAGTGATCTGGACCCTGCTGCCGGTGCTCATCCTCGTGGTCATCGCCGTGCCGTCGATCCGCCTTCTCGCCGCGCAGTACACGCCGGCGCCGAAGAACGCGCTCACGGTCAAGGCCACGGGCTACCAGTGGTACTGGGGCTATACCTATCCCGATAACGGCGGCTTCGAAGTGATCTCGAACATGCTGCCGGACGAGGAAGCGCTGAAGCGTGGCGAGCCGCCGCAGCTTGGTGCCGATGCGCGCATGGTCGTGCCCTATGGCGAACCGATCCGCATGCAGACGGTGGGCGCCGACGTGATCCACTCGTTCGCCGTGCCCTCGCTGTGGTTCAAGCTGGACGCGGTGCCGGGCCGGATCAACGAGAAGGAACTCTTCATCAAGGAACCGGGCGTGTACTACGGCCAGTGTTCCGAACTCTGCGGCGTTCGCCACGGCTACATGCCGATCGTGGTCGAAGCCGTCAGCCGGCCGCAGTTCGAAGCCTGGGTGAAGGCTCAGGGCGGCACCGTCGGTCCGAAGGAAGCGGCGCCTGCCGCCGCTCCGGCCGCCGCCGCTCCCGCCGCGGATGCGTCCGCTCCCGCTGCCGACGCTTCCGCGTCGCCGGCCGCGTAATTCAGGAAAGGGGTAGACCGTCATGGCCACCATTCCCGCAGACCACGAAGGGTTCGATGCGCATCACCACCACGATGCGCACGATCACGATCACAAGCCGAGCTTCTTCGCTCGCTGGTTCATGTCCACCAACCACAAGGACATCGGCACGCTCTACCTGATCTTCGCGATCTTCGCGGGCATCGTAGGCGGCGCCGTGTCGGGCATCATGCGCGCCGAACTGGCCCAGCCGGGCATCCAGTATCTCGGCGCCGTCGCCAGCTTCCTGGGCGAAAAGAATCCAAGCTTCGACCAGCAGCTCCACCTGTGGAACGTGCTGATCACCGCGCACGGCCTGATCATGGTGTTCTTCATGGTCATGCCGGCGATCATCGGCGGCTTCGGCAACTGGTTCGTTCCGATCATGATCGGCGCGCCGGACATGGCCTTCCCGCGCATGAACAACATCTCGTTCTGGCTGACCTTCGTCGGTTTCTGCTCGCTGATGTTCTCGGCCTTCGTGCCGGGCGGCGTGGGTAACGGCGCGGGCACCGGATGGACGGTCTATGCCCCGCTCTCGACCTCGGGCTCTGTCGGGCCGGCCGTCGATTTCGCGATCTTCTCGCTGCACCTTGCGGGCGCGGGTTCGATTCTGGGCGCGATCAACTTCATCACCACCATCTTCAACATGCGCGCGCCGGGCATGACCCTGCACAAGATGCCGCTGTTCGTGTGGTCGGTGCTGGTCACCGCGTTCCTGCTGCTGCTGTCGCTGCCGGTTCTCGCCGCCGCGATCACCATGCTGCTGACGGACCGCAACTTCGGCACGACGTTCTTCGATCCCGCCGGCGGTGGTGATCCGATCCTGTACCAGCACCTGTTCTGGTTCTTCGGCCACCCCGAAGTGTACATCATGATCCTGCCGGGCTTCGGCATCATCAGCCAGATCATCTCGACCTTCTCGAAGAAGCCGGTGTTCGGCTATCTCGGCATGGCTTACGCCATGGTCGCGATCGGCGTTGTCGGCTTCATCGTGTGGGCGCACCACATGTACACCACCGGCCTCGACGTGAACACGAAGATGTACTTCACCGCGGCGACCATGGTCATCGCGGTGCCGACCGGCATCAAGATCTTCTCGTGGATCGCGACGATGTGGGGCGGCAGCCTCGAATTCAAGTCGCCGATGGTCTGGGCGATCGGCTTCATCTTCCTGTTCACCCTGGGCGGCGTGACCGGCGTGGTGCTGGCCAACGGCGGCATCGACGATAACCTCCAGGATACCTACTACGTGGTGGCGCACTTCCACTACGTGCTGTCGCTGGGCGCGGTCACGTCGCTCTTCGCCGGGTTCTATTACTGGTTCCCGAAGATGAGCGGCCGGATGCACTCCGAATTCCTGGCGCACCTGCAGTTCTGGGTGTTCTTCGTCGGCGTGAACCTGATCTTCTTCCCGATGCACTTCCTGGGCGCGAACGGCATGCCGCGTCGCTACCCCGACTATGCTCCGGCGTTCGAACACTGGAACAAGGTCGCCACCGACGGCTACATGATCATGTCGGTCAGCATCGTGATCTTCCTGATCAACATCGCCTACGCCTTCCTGGCCGGCAAGAAGGCCGAAGCCAACTACTGGGGCGAAGGCGCGACGACGCTGGAATGGACCCTGTCCAGCCCGCCGCCGTTCCACCAGTTCGAAACCCTGCCGGTGATCGACGCCAAGGCGGCGCACTGATCGGCGGTTTCGCCTGAACCATGACAAGAGGCTCCGGAGCGATCCGGGGCCTCTTTTCTTTTGCGCTGGCCTTTTTCACGCGGCGTGGGATTATAACTTTCGTTGCAGCAGTCGGGGGCAAGGCGATGCGGCGGATCGGGTATGCGGTGGCAAGCGTTCTCGCGATGGGGCTGGCCTTTTCCGCGCCCGCCCGCGCGGCGATGGCGCGGGCGGAAGCGATGCAGCTCTATGCCGCCGGCGGATTTCCGATCAGCGCGAACGGCGATCACCCGACCAACCGCTGCGGCGCGGCCGCCAGTCCGCGCATCACCTTTGTCGACATGAACGCCGACGGGCGCAAGGAAGCGCTCTTCATCGATGCCGGCCCTTGCTACAGGCCGGATGGCCGCTGGTACGCGATCGCCACGCAGGCGCCCGATGGCCAATGGCGGCGCATACTGGAGGGGCAGGGCACGGTGGCCACCACCGGCACCGCGTTCGGCGGCTGGTTCGTGCTGTCCACCACCAGTGGCGGGCGGACCGGGCAACTGCGCTTCGATGGCACGGTCTATCGTCCGGCCGAGACGGTCACCGCTGGAGCGCCGCCCCGGCCTCAGGCGGCACCGCGCGGTCCGGTGACCGGCGACGCCGCGATCTTCGCCGCCGCCGGCTTCCGGCAGGTGCACGGGCGCTGGGAAAGCGGTTGCAACGATGGCAACGACGATGGTGCGACCTACGAACCCGGCCGGATCGACCAGCGCCGCGATCTCAACGGCGATGGCCACCCCGATGCGGTGATCGTGGAAGGCGGGCTGTTCTGCTATGGCAATACCGGGGCCGCCTTCTGGATCGTGGCCGGGCAGGCGAACGGCGGCTGGAAGCTGATGGCGAACGAGGTCGGCATCCCCGATTTCAAGGCGGCCCGTGGGGTCGGTGGCTGGCCGGACATCGAGGTCGGCGGCCCCGGCTTCTGCTTTCCGGTGATCCGCTGGAATGGGACGGTCTATGCCCGCAACCGCCTGGAGTACGACGGCAAGCCCTGCAAGCCACCGCGCTGACGCGCGGGTGGCGCATTGTTCTCACCCGCTTTCCCTTCCGCGCGCGCGGGACTATAGCGCGCGCACGATGGATGCCGCCAAGACCCTGACGCTGCCTGCCGACTGGCGGGATTTCTTCGCGCTGACCAAGCCGCGCGTGATGACGCTGGTGATATTCACCGGCCTGTGCGGCCTGCTCGCCGCGCCGGGGGACATCCATCCCGTGCTGGGTTTCACCGCGATCCTGTGCATCGCCGTGGGCGCGGGCGGGGCCGCCGCGCTGAACCAGTGGTGGGAAGCGGATATCGACGCGGGGATGAAGCGCACGCGCGAACGGCCGCTGCCGGCCGGGCGCATGGATCGCGAATCCGCGCGCGATTTCGGCTTTGCGCTGGCCGGTGCCTCGGTCATGATCATGGGGCTGGCCAACGGCTGGCTTGCGGCGGCGATCCTGGCGGTCTCGATCTTCTATTATGCGTGGATCTACACCGTCTGGCTCAAGCCGCGCACGCCGCAGAACATCGTCATCGGCGGCGGGGCGGGGGCCTTTCCGCCGCTGATCGGCTGGGTGGCGGTCACGGGCCATGTCACGCTGATGCCGGTGCTGCTGTTCCTGATCATCTTCTTCTGGACGCCGCCGCATTTCTGGGCGCTCGCGCTGTTCGTGCAGACGGACTACGCCAAGGTCGGCATTCCGATGATGCCGGTGGTGGCGGGCGAAAAGGCCACGCGCCGCCAGATCCTGGCCTATGCCGTGTTCCTGCTGCCGCTGACGCTGGTGCCATGGTTCATCGGCGGCACGGGGCTGGTCTATGGTCTGTCGGCGCTGGTGCTGGGGCTGGTGTTCGTGGCGCTCTCGGTCCGCGTTGGCCTGCGCACCAGCGTGCCGGACGATGGCATGAAACCCGAAAAGCGCCTGTTCGGCTATTCAGTGCTCTATCTCTTCGTGCTTTTTGCGATGCTGGTTGCCGATCGCATCGCCACGGTGCAAGGCTGGCAAGCATGAACCCCAATGACGATCACCTGAGTCCCGCCGAAAGCGAAGCCTATCGCGCGCGGCAGCGTGCCCGCAGCAAGGTGCTGGGCCTGATCCTTGGCGCGCTGGCGGTGCTGTTCTTCGCGATCACGATCGCGAAGATGAGCGTCCACGCATCGGGGCAGATGTGAGCGTGGCCACCGCGACGCAAGGCCGCGGCAGCAACCGCAAGGTCGCGCTGATCGCGGCGGGCGGGGCGCTGGCGATGCTGGGGCTGGGCTATGCCTCGGTCCCGCTCTACCGCCTGTTCTGCCAGGCGACCGGTTTCAACGGCACCACGCAGCGCTCCACCGCCGCGCAGGCCGATTCGGTCAAGGTCACCGCGCGGCCCGTCCGTGTGCGCTTCGATGCCAACGTGGCCAGCGGCATGCCCTGGCAGTTCCGGCCGGAACAGGTGACGCAGGACGGGCGCATCGGCGAACGCAAGATGGCGTTCTTCATCGCGAAGAACACTTCCACCCACCCGATCATCGGGCGTGCCACGTTCAACGTCACGCCCGAACAGACCGGCGCCTATTTCCACAAGATCCAGTGCTTCTGCTTCAACGAACAGCGGCTGGAACCGGGTCAGGAAGTGCGGATGCCGGTGATCTACTATGTCGATCCGGCGATGCTGGACGATGCCAACGCCAAGGATATCGGCGAAATCACGCTGAGCTATACCTTCCACGAGGCGGCCGGGACCGCGCCCGTGCCGGCGGCGAAGTAGGGTGGTGGCGCTAAGTCGGGAAAGGGGCCGAAAGCCACTGGACCGCGCCGTTCGCTGGCGATAAAGGCCGAAATTGAGTTGCGTCTGGATCATGTCCGGATGCCATGAGAAATTTGGGGGAATCAGACCATCATGGCTGGCGCTAAGAACCACGATTACCACATTCTGCCGCCGGATATCTGGCCGCTCACCGGCGCGCTTTCGGCGCTGACCATGACCAGCGGCGGCGTGCTTTTCATGCACAGCCTGCCCGGTGGCAAGGCGGTGATGCTGCTGGGCCTGCTTGGCGTTCTCCTCACGATGTTCTCGTGGTGGGGCAAGGTCATCAAGGAAGCGCACGCGGGCGATCACACCCCGGTGGTGCAGCTGCACCAGCGCTACGGCATGATCCTGTTCATCGCTTCGGAAGTGATGTTCTTCGTCGGCTGGTTCTGGGCCTTCTTCGATTTCTCGCTGTTCCCGTCGACCATCAACGTGGACGTGATCGGTGGCCAGTGGCCGCCCAAGGCGATCGAGGCGGTAATGGACCCGTTCGATCTGCCGCTGCTGAACACGCTGATCCTGCTGTGCTCGGGCTGCACCCTCACCTGGGGCCACCACGCGCTGATCCACGGTGATCGCGATGGCCTGAAGAAGGGCCTGTGGGCCACGATCCTGCTGGGTCTGCTGTTCAGCTCGATCCAGGCTTACGAATACGCGCACGCGCCGTTCGCCTTCGGCAAGAACACTTATGGTTCGGCCTTCTACATGGCCACCGGGTTCCACGGCTTCCACGTGATTGTCGGCACGATCTTCCTGATCGTCTGCCAGGTGCGCGCCTACAAGGGCGATTTCACCCCGCGCCAGCACTTCGGCTTCGAAGCGGCCGCGTGGTACTGGCACTTCGTCGACGTGGTGTGGCTGTTCCTGTTCGTCGCGATCTACGTCTGGGGCGGCTGGGGTTACCCGACCCACTGATGCCGCATCCGGCCGATCAGGCGGAATCGAAAGGGCAGTCCGGAATTCTCCGGGCTGCCCTTTCCGCATCCTGCCCCCGCTGTGGCGCGCGCACGCTGTTTGCCGGCCCGGCGACGTTCGCCCCGCGCTGCCGCGCCTGCGGGCAGGATTTCGCCAGCCATGAATTGCAGGGGCGCCAGCTCTACCCGGTGCTGCTGCCGGTCACGGTGCTGCTGATCCTGGTGGCGCTGCGGCTGGACGATATGGTGCGCTTTCCGGTCTGGGTGCTGGCGCTGGTCTGGCCGCTGCTGGCGGCCGGCGTGGTCACGCTGGCGCTGCGCGTGGCCAAGGCGGCGCGGCTGGTGCGCCGCTTGCGCCGGGAGGGCGGCGCATGATCCGCCGCATCCCCATCGTGCCCACGCTGGTCGTGCTGGCGGCGGTCGCCACGATGATCGGGCTGGGCGTGTGGCAATTGCAGCGCCGGGCGTGGAAGGAAGCGCTGATCGCGCGCTACGCCGCGGTGCGCGTGGACAGCGCCGAGGTGCCATGGCCGCGCGATCCGCACGCGATCGAAGCCGCGCTCTATCGCCGCAGCACGGTTTGGTGTGACCAGGTGCTGGCTACCACCGCCATCGCCGGCCGCAGCGCGCGGGGGGAACAGGGCGTGGCGCAAGTCGCCACCTGCCGCATCGACGGCGGCGGGCAGGTCGATGTCGCGCTGGGTTGGGCGTTGCAACCAGCGCCGGTATCGTGGACGGGCGGCAAGGTCAGCGGCATCGTTGCCTCCGGCGCGGGGCACAGCGCGCGCCTGATCGCCGATCCGCCGCAGGCAGGGCTGGCGTCCTTGGCGCGTCCGGACCCGCGCGACATTCCCAACAATCACCTGGCCTATGCCGTGCAGTGGTTCCTTTTCGCCACGGTCGCGGCGGTAATCTATGCCCTTGCGCTTGCGAAGCGGCTTGCCGGGCCGGGCCGGCGCGGCTAACCGCGCCGCAAGCCGGGGCATGTAAGGATTCTGCCATGAAGTACATCAGCACGCGCGGCAACGCGCCCGCGCTCGACTTCCAGGGCGCCACCCTGGCGGGCCTCGCGTCCGATGGCGGGCTTTACGTGCCGGAAACCTGGCCGACCTTCACCGAGGCGGAAATCGCCGCCATGGCCGGGCTGCCCTATGCCGAACTGGCGGCGCGGGTGATGCAGCCCTTCGTCGGCGATTGCCTCACGCCGGAGCGGTTGCTGGAGCTGTGCCGGCAGGCCTATGGCCGTTTGCCCATGTCGCGGTCACGCCGCTCAAGCAACTTGATGAAAAGCAGTGGGTGCTGGAACTGTTCCATGGCCCCACGCTGGCGTTCAAGGACGTGGCGCTGCAACTGCTGGGGCTGCTGTTCGAGGAGTTCCTCAGCCGCCCGAAGGCCGATGGCGGCGATCAACATATCACCATCGTCGGCGCCACCTCGGGCGATACCGGTTCCGCCGCGATCGACGCGGTGGCGGGCCGCGCCGGGGTCGATATCTTCATGCTGCATCCGCACGGCCGGGTCAGCGACGTGCAGCGCCGGCAGATGACCACGGTGCTGGCGCCGAACGTCTACAACATCGCCATCGACGGCAGCTTCGACGATGCGCAGGCGATGGTGAAGCGCATGTTCAACGATGCCGCGATGACCGGCCGCTTCGCGATCAGCGCGGTCAACTCGATCAACTGGGCGCGCCTGATGGCGCAGGTGGTGTACTACTTTGCCGCCGCGCTCCAGCTTGGCGCGCCGCAGCGCAAGGTGGCCTTCAGCGTGCCGACCGGCAATTTCGGCGATGTCTTCGCCGGTTATGTCGCCGCGAAGATGGGCCTGCCGATCGAGCGGCTGATCGTCGCCACCAACGTCAACGACATCCTGCACCGCGCGCTTTCGAGCGGGGATTATTCGGCCAGCACCGTTAGGCCCACCGCCGCCCCTTCCATGGACATCCAGGTTTCGTCGAACTTCGAACGCCTGCTGTTCGATGCCGCCGGGCGCGATGGCGCTGCGCTGGCCGCGCAGATGAAGGGCTTTGAAGCGACGAAGGCGATGCAGCTGACCAACACCCAGCGCGAAAGCATCGCCGCGCTGTTCACCAGCGCCCGCGCCGACGCCAACGACATGGCCCACGCGATGCGCTGGGCGCACGAGGCGACGGGTGAAGTGCTCGATCCGCACACCGCGATCGGCCTGCACGGTGCGCGCACGGCGCAGGGCATCCCCGGCGGGGTTCCCGTGGTGACGCTGGCGACCGCGCATCCGGCCAAGTTCCGCGATGCGGTGGAACGCGCCACCGGCGTCCGCCCCGCGCTGCCGATGCGGATGGGCGACCTGTTCGAGCGCGAGGAATCCTGCGCGCACCTGCCGGGCGATTACGATGCCGTGGCCGCGTGGATCGCCGAACGCGCCACGCCGCGCCACGGCTGACGGGACGCGGGAAAGCGCATGGCCCGGCTCGATTCCGCGCCCCGCCTGATGATCGGGCAGGGCTGGCCCGATTTCGGGCTGGTTGACAGCGGACACCGGCGCAAGCTGGAACGCTATGGGCGTTACCGCTTCATCCGGCCCGAACCGCAGGCGCTGTGGACGCCGCGCCAGGCCGACTGGACGGCGGACGGGGAGTTCGTGCCTGGCTCCGACGAGGACGGCGGCGGGCGCTGGATGTTCGACCGGCCGGTGCCGCGCGAAGGCTGGGACCTGACGCGGGGCGAAGTGCGCTTCACCGCCTCCTGCACGCCGTTCCGCCATCTTGGCTTCTTCCCCGATATGGCCCCGGTGTGGGATTGGATGGGGGACCGGCTGGAAGGCAAGTCCGACGCCTCCACGCTCAACCTGTTCGGCTATACCGGCGTCGGCACGCTGTCCCTGTCGGCGTTCGGGCCGGTCACGCACGTCGATGCCTCGAAGAAGTCGGTTGCGCAGGCGCGGGCCAATGCCGCGCTTTCGGGCATGGCCGAACGGCCGGTGCGCTGGATCGTCGACGATGCCGCCAAGTTCGCCGCGCGCGAAGTGCGGCGCGGGCGGCGCTATGACGGGATCATCCTCGATCCGCCCAAGTTCGGCCGGGGGCCGGATGGCGAGGTCTGGCGGCTGGAAGAGAACCTGCCGGGCCTGATCGCCGATTGCCGGCACCTGCTCGATGCCGAAAGCCGCTTCCTGTTCCTGACGGTCTATGCGGTGCGGATGTCCTCGCTCGCCATCGCCGGCCTGCTGGCCGAAGCGCTGGCCGATCTGCCCGGCACGATCGAACACGGCGACCTCGCGATTCGCGAGGATGGCGACGACGGACGTCTGCTGCCGACCGCGATCTTCGCGCGGTGGAACCCGCAAGGCGTGTAACCGAGGCCGGCCTGATCTGGACGGCACCGCTCTCCATCGTCATTGCGAGGGGCAAAGCCCCGCAGCAATCCAGAGCGGCACGCGGGACTCTGGATTGCTTCGCTACGCTCGCAATGACGAAGCGGCGTAACAATGCCAGGGGCCGCCAGCGCGTAACGGTGGACTTTTCCCGCGCGCGCTGCCAAATGCCGCGCCGTGTCTGACAGCCTCATCCTCGAAGTCGCCAACATCGAAACCGACGTGCTCACCGGGATCTACTCGGAAGAGACCGGGCGACCCCAGCCGCTGCGCATCTCCATCCAGGCCTGGCTGACGCCGCGCGACGGCTATTCGCCCGATTGCCCGCTGTCGGCGAGCAAGAACTACATGGACCTGAAGTTCGCCGCCTCGGACGGGCTGCCCAAGGACGTCCATTTCAAGCTGATCGAGGCGGTGGCCGACCACATCTGCGAAACGCTGTTCCTGCAGGATACGCGGATCGAGCGGATCGCGGTGAAGATCGTCAAGCTGGCGATCAGCGAGAACGGCGAGGAAATCGGCATCACGCTCACGCGCGAGCGGCGCGGTTGAGCGAGGACGGACCAGCGCCAAGACCGCTTGCGCTGGTCACCGGCGGCTGGCGCAGGATCGGCGCCTCCATCGCGCGCAAGCTGGCCTCGGCGGGGTGGGACCTGGCGCTCCACGCGCACCACGCCGGCTCGTTCGACACGGAATTTGCCGCCCAGCTCGAATGGATCGGCGCCCGCGTGGTGCCGCTGGCGGGCGATCTCGACGATCCGGCCTGCGCGGAACGGCTGCTGGCGGACTTGCGCGAACAGGCCGGGCGCGCGCCGCGGCTGCTGGTCAATTCGGCCTCGGTGTTCCACGACGACACCATCGCGACGATGACGCCTTCCGCGCTGGAGCATCATTTCCGCGTCAACCTGTTCGCGCCGATGCTGCTGACCCGCGCCTTCGTCGAGGCGCTGGGGGAAGGCGATGGCTCGGTGGTCAACATCCTCGACCAGCGCGTGGTGAACCCCGTGCCCGATCAGCTCAGCTACACGCTGTCGAAGCAGGCGCTGCACGCCTCGGTGCGCACGCTGGCGCGTTCGCTGGCGCCGCGTGTGCGCGTGAACGGCGTGGCGCCGGGGCTGATCCTGCCCACGCAGGATTACGATGCCGAACAGTGGCGCCGGCTGGAGGAGATCATGCCGCTGCGCCGCCTGCCCGGCGCCGACGAGATCGCCGACGCGGTCCATTACCTGGCGTCGGCCTCCTCGGTCACCGGACAGACTATTTTCGTCGATGCCGGCGCGAACCTTGAATCTTATCCGCGTGATTTCGTATACTTGGAAAAGTGAGCACGTCCGCACCTCTCCCCGCACCCCTGGTTGACCGCTTCGCGCGGAGGATCACCTACCTCCGGCTGTCGGTTACCGACCGGTGCGATCTGCGCTGCGCCTATTGCATGCCGGAGCGGATGGAGTTCCTGCCCCGGGCCGAGGTGCTGACGCTGGAGGAACTCCACCGGCTGGCGCTGACCTTCATCGCGCGCGGCGTCACCAAGCTGCGGCTGACGGGTGGCGAACCGCTGGTGCGGCGCGACATGATCGAGCTGGTCCGCGCGCTGGGGCGCAAGCTGGGAGACGGGTTGGAGGAGTTGACACTCACCACCAACGGCACGCGGCTGGCGGAATTCGCCGAGGATCTGGCGGCGGCGGGGGTGCGGCGCATCAACGTCTCGCTCGATACCCGCGATCGCGCGCTGTTCGAGAAGCTCGCCCGGCGCGACAGCCTGCCCCAGGTGCTGGAAGGCATCGCGGCGGCGAAGGCGGCGGGCCTCCGGGTCAAGCTCAACACCGTTGCGCTCAAGGGGCTCAACGAGGCGGAAATCCTCGATCTCGTCGCCTGGGCGCACGGGCAGGGCCATGATCTCACGCTGATCGAGGTCATGCCGCTGGGCGAGGTCGAGGGAGACCGCTTCGATCACTACCTGCCGCTCGATTCGGTGCGCCGCGATCTGGCCGCGCGCTGGACCCTGACGGCGAGCGAGGCGCGCTCCGGCGGCCCGGCGCGCTATGTCGATATCGCCGAAACCGGCGGGCGGCTGGGCTTCATCACGCCGCTGACGGGCAATTTCTGCGATGGCTGTAACCGCGTGCGGGTGACGGCCACCGGGCAGCTGTTCATGTGCCTGGGCGGCGAGGGCAAGGTGGACCTGCGCGCCGCGCTCCGCTCCGACGATCCCGATGCCGCGCTCGCGGTCGCCATGGCGCGCGCGATGGGCGAAAAGCCCGAACGCCACGGCTTCGTGATCGACCGCCCCGGCGCGCCGCCCGCGCTCTCGCGCCACATGTCGATGACCGGCGGCTGACCATGGCGGCCCGGCTGGTGTTCCTCGGGCGTCTGGAAGACGTGGCCGGCGCGGCGGAGCGCGCGGTCGCGCCCGGCCCGCTTGAGGCCATCCTGGCCACGCTCGATAAGGCGCTCGCCGTGGAGCTGCTGGGTGATCGTGTGCGGATCGCGCTCAACGGCCGGCTGCTGACCGACCATGGCGGGATCACGCTGGCGGAGGGCGATGAACTGGCCTTCCTGCCACCGGTTTCGGGCGGCTGACGTGGCCGAGATCGTCTTGCGCGAATCGGCGTTCGATCCCGCGGCGGAAATGGACGCCTTCATCGGCCGTCACGCACAGGCCGGCGGCGTCGTCAGTTTTCTCGGGCAAGTGCGCGGGGACGGCGGCGTGGAAGCGCTCGAACTGAAGCACTATCCGCCGATGACGCAGCCGGGAATGGCCGATCTCGCTGTCACGATCGAACGGCGCTGGCCGCTGGAGGGGCTGCTGCTGCTGCACCGCGTGGGCCTGATGGTGCCGGGCGATCCGATCGTGCTGGTCGCCGCCGCCGCGCGCCACCGGCGCGATGCCTTCGCCGCCGCCGATTTCGCGATGGACCACCTGAAAGGCGAAAGCTGGTTCTGGAAGCGCGAGAAGACCGCCGCCGGCTGGCGCTGGATCGAACCGCGCGCGCAGGACCACGCCGACCTGGCGCGCTGGTAGCTATCCGCGCACGCGGCCGCGCAGCGAATCGAGCGAGCGGTTCTCGGCCGCCAGCCAGCCATCCACTTCGTCGCGCACCTTGCGCACGGCCTTGAGGTCGGCATCGGGGCCGTCGACGGCGGCTTTGGTGGCTTCCACCAGCAGGGTGTCGAGATCGGCCAGCGGCAGCAGCAGGCTGGACCGCGCCGAATCGAGCGCTGCCAGCGCGCCCTGTGCTACCGACCAGTTCTCCGCGCCGGGCGCCGCGCCCGCCGCTTGCGCCGCCGCGCGTTCTCCGGCGGGGCGCAGGACCTCGAAATCGCGGTGCGCCTTGGCGGCGGAATCGCGCAGCGTGGCCAGGCGGGCGAGCAGCGCGGGGCTGGCGGCCGATGGCGCGGGGGCAGGGGAGGGCTGTGGAGCGGTGGCTCCGGAGCCATAGGCGCTTTCGGCGGGCCGGCGGGCCAGCGAGGGATAGTGCCCGCGCGCGGCGCATCCCTGAACGGCCAGTGCGGCGATGGCGAGGATGCCGATGCGGAGGGCGGCGGGCGAGAGCGGGGGCTTGCGGAATGGATCGGGGCGAAGCATGGCGCCGCCATAGCACGGGCGCGGCCGCTGGCCAGCATGTGCCGCTGCCTTGGGCGGGCCTTCGCGGTGTCTCCGCGCCCGCGCATGCAATTTCCGCCCGCCGCATTGGCCTTTCGCGTTGACAGGCGGGCGACCTTGGACTATCCGCGCCTCTCTTTCCGGGACCCTGCCCACGGTGGGGTGCCGGTGTGTTGCCCGCTATCCGCCGATTCGTGCGGGGTCTGGCGAGCAGACGTGAAGACGGGCAGACTTGAAAGACGGATAGTAGAACCATGTTCGCAATAGTGCGCACGGGCGGCAAGCAGTATCGGGTGGCCGCCGGAGACAAGATCGCGGTCGAGAAGCTGGCGGGTGAAGCCGGCGAAACGATCACCCTCGGTGACGTCCTCCTTGCGGGCAAGGACGGCGAACTGGCTGACGCGGCCAAGATCACGGTTTCGGCCGAGATCATCGCGCAGGCCAAGTCGGAAAAGGTCGTGGTGTTCAAGAAGCGCCGCCGCCACAACTATCGCCGCAAGAACGGTCACCGCCAGCAGCTTACCCTGCTGCGCATCGTGTCCGTGGCCTGATTCGAGATCCGGAGTAAGACGAGATGGCACACAAGAAAGCAGGCGGCTCTTCGCGTAACGGTCGCGATTCGGCTGGTCGCCGCCTTGGCGTGAAGAAGTTCGGCGGTCAGGAAGTGATCGGCGGCAACATTATCATCCGCCAGCGCGGTACCAAGGTGTACCCGGGCGCCAACGTCGGCATCGGCAAGGATCACACCCTGTTCGCGCTGACCGAGGGCCGCGTACGCTTCCACGCCGGCAAACTCGGCCGCAAGTACGTGTCGGTCGATGCCATGGCGGAAGCCGCCGAGTAATCGGATGGTCGATAAAGGGCCATCCTGACGGGATGGCCCCGCCGGTCTTCGCAGAAAGACCGGCCGAACGAGGGAGAGGGGCCGACCCGTCTCCCTTTTTTTGTTTCTCCCTCATCCCGCCGCATCGGAAATTCGGATGACCGCGCGGGTGGCCCATGGCCGCCTGCATGGCGTGATTCCGCATCGTTCCGGCGCAACGCGAAACAATGCTGTCACTTCATGTGCTTAGTGGGCGCGTGAGGGGCGGATGAAGGAGATGTGCCATGTTCATTCGCAGCGAACGCCTGTTCCTGAGGCCGGGCTGGCCCGAGGACTGGGCCGAGCTTCTGGCGCTGATCGACGACGAATCGGTCGTGCGCAATCTCGCTCGCGCGCCCTGGCCCTACAGCCCGGCCGACGCGCGCGCCTTCGCCAGCCAGCCGCAGGCGCGGCGCCACCCGCATTTTTTCGTGACGCTGCCCGGTGCAACCGGGGCAAAGCTGATCGGCTGCGTGGGGCTGGCCGACCAGGACGGCGGGGCCGAACTGGGATACTGGATCGCGCGACAGCACTGGGGCCGGGGCTATGCGACGGAAGCGGTGCGGGCGGTCCTCGCGCTCGCGCCCACGCTGGGGCACCGCCGGCTTGGCGCGCACCACTTCCTCGATAACCCGGCGTCGGGCCGGGTGCTCGCCAAGGCGGGCTTCGTGCCCACCGGCGATGTCCGTCCCCGGTTCAGCCTTGCGCGGCGCGGGGCGGCGCCATCCGCGGCCTATGTGCTGCACCTTGCCGCGCCGGTGAACGGTGGGAGCGAAGGCGGCGATGCCGGTGATTCTATCGAGGTGATGCGCGCCGCCTAGGGGCAGGGGCCTCATTCGGAAGGGGTTGGATAACCGGGCTTCGTCATTGCGAGGGGCGAAGCCCCGCGGCAATCCAGAGCGGCAGGTGGGGCTCTGGATTGCTTCGCGTGCGCTCGCAATGACGAACCGGACTACCGGATGCCGGTCTGCCCGCCGTCGTTCAATACCCGGCGGTGAACCGTGCCCGCGGGTAGCGGTGCTGTTCCAGCTCGTCGACCATGGCGATGGCATAGTCGGCAAAGCTGATCCGGCTCTCGCCCTTGTCGTCGGTCACCAGCTGGTCCTTGCCGCCGCGATAGGTGCCAAGGCGCGGGCCTTCGAAGATGAAGGCGGCGGGCGAGAAGAACGTCCAGTCGATCTCGGTCTCGCCCTTCAGCGCGTCGAGAAAGGCGATCCCGCCCTGTGCCGCGCCTTTCCACGCTTCGGGGAACTCCGGCGTATCGATCAGCCGCACGCCCGGCGCCACTTCCAGGCTGGCCGCGCCGCCGGTCACCAGCAGGCGGCCGACGCCGGCCTGTTTCAGCGCCGAGAGCAGGGTGGCGGCGGACACATCGAAATGGATCGCGCTGATCACCGCGTCGGCGCCCCGGATCAGCGGGGCCAGCGCGGCCGGGTCCGCAGCGTCGCCCGCCTTGGCGGTCACACCCGGCAGCGCTGGGATCGCTTCGGGCTTGCGTGCGATGGCGATCACCTCGTAGCCGCGCGCGACCAGCTCCTTCACGATTTCCGATCCCGCGCGTCCGCTGGCGCCCAGAACTGCAATGGCCATGGCCTGTCTCCTTGCGTGGTTTCCAATGGGTACCAGCTGCGCTATGGAAACTCTCCATGCAAGAACGCACGGATTCCATACTAGGTCACCTCACGGTAACGCTCGCCCCTCGTGGCGATGCGCGGCGCGCCCATGATCGGCGCGGCAATGCCTATGCCGCCGAGTGCCCCACGCGGCAGCTGCTCGATCGCATTGCCGACAAGTGGAGCGTGCTGATCCTGCTGCTGCTGGGCGAGGAGGACTTGCGCTTCAGCGAACTGAAGCGGCGCATCGGCGGCATTTCGCAGAAGATGCTGGCGCAGACGCTGCGCGCGTTGGAGCGTGACGGGCTGGTGCTGCGCGCGGTAGAGCCGACCGTGCCGGTCACCGTCACCTACAGCATCGCGCCGCTGGGGCGCGGGCTGATGGCGGCCTGCCGCTCGATGCTGGAATGGGCGGAAACCTGCATGGTCGAAGTCGCCGCCGCGCAGCGTGCCTACGATCTCCGCCGGGAACGGCCGAAAGTTGAAGCGCCAAGCTATTCCGGCGCGTGGCACACCGCTTCCACGTTGACGCCATCGGGATCGAACACGAAGGCCCCGTAGTAGGCAGGATGGTAGTGCGGGCGCAGACCCGGTGCGCCGTTGTCGCGCCCGCCGTGCGCCATGGCGGCCGCATGGAAGGCATCGACCAGCGCGCGGGTGGGCGCGGTGAAGGCGATGTGCACGCCGGCGCCGTTGGGGCCACCGCTCGATACCCAGAAAGACGGCTTGCCGTCGCCGCCATAGCCGACGCCTTCGTAGCCGCCGGTTTCCGCAGTGGTCAGCTCCATCACCGGGATGATGCCCAGCGGCGCCAGCGCGGCGTCATAGAACCGGCGCGAGGCGGCGTAGTCCTTCGCCGCGATGCCGATGTGGTCGATCATGCCGGTCGCCTCCTGCCTTGCCGAAACCGCAGCAGCTTAGGCGCGCGGTCCGGCAAGGGAAAGGAGCAGCGTCTCCGGAAGGCTGGTTTCAGGCTGCCGAAAGCCGCGCGTCGGGGAACTCGCTGTCGGCCTTGTTGATCAGCTTGCGGTCGTCATGCTGCCAGGGGTGGAAGCCGGGCAGGAAATAGCTGATCCACGCCGGGAAGATGCGGCGCAGCACGCCGGGCTTTCCCAGCAGGTAGGCGGCCAGCCGCCATTTCCACTTCGCGCCGGTCAACCCGTCCTGCGCCAGCAGGTCCAGCGTGTCTTCCACGCGATGGGTCAGGAAGTTCTTGGTGATGACCAGCATCATCAGCGACTTGACCTTCCAGCGCTTCCACCGGCTCCAGTCGCGCGTGGCGTGCAGCCAGGTGTCATAGGCCACCCCCTTGTGCTCGATTTCCTCCATCGCGTGCCAGCGCCACATCGCGGCGGTTTCCGGCTCGGCCCCGGCGAAGTGCTGCGGGTTGGCGAGGAACTCGTGCGCCATCATCGCGGTATAGTGTTCCAGAGCCATCGTCGCCGCCAGGTTCAGGATCACCGGGCGGTCCTTCGTCAACGCCAGCATTTCCTCCACGCGCTTGTCAATCTTGTCGATGTCGTAGCCGGCTTCGCTGGCGGCGCGGTTGAACACGATGTGTTCGCGGGTGTGGTTGATTTCCTGCTTCACGAAGGCGCGAATCTCCGCCTCCAGCTTGGGCGGCACGCCATCGCGATGGGCTTTCACCGCCTCGATGAAGAAGGCTTCGCCGCGCGGGAAAGTGGCGGACAGCGCGTTGTGCCAGGCGGTGGCGACGGGATCGTTCGCCAGCCACCAGCGGCCGGGCTTCTCGTCCCGCCCGAAGCGCCGGTCGCGCACGGTGATGGTGAGGTCGGAAGGGGTAGGCGCAACCTTGCCCTCGGCAACGGCGCGTTCTACGGCGATGGGATCGGTGATTGCGTTCATGCAGTTCAAGGTATAGTAACTTACATCAATGTCAATAAGGAAACGTCTCAGCCCTGAGGAGAGCCGCATTGCCGCGCTCGAAGCCGCACGTGCGCTGCTGATCGAAGCGGGGCCGCAGGCTGTGACGCTGAAGGCCGTGGCGGCGCGAATCGGGCGCACCCATGCCAATCTGCTGCACCATTTCGGCTCGGCATCGGGCTTGCAGAAGGCGCTGGCGGCGCATCTGGCCTCCGCCATCTGCGGCACCATCGCGGAGGCGGTGATTGCCACGCGCTCCGGCGTCGGCTCCCCGCGCGAGGTGGTGGACCTGACCTTCGACGCCTTCGACAAGGAGGGCGCGGGCGCGCTCGCCTCGTGGATGCTGCTTTCGGGCAACGAGGACGCGCTCGATCCGATCGTCGATGCGATCCACGACCTCGTCACCGAACTGAACGAGCCCGAGGCGGCGAAGATGCATGCCACCACGCTCACGCTCACGCTGATGGCGCTGGGCGACGCGCAGATGGGCGGGCCGCTGTCCGCCGCGCTGGGCCTGCCGCGCACCGCCGCGCGCGATCATGCCGAGGCGATGCTGGTCGAGGCGGCCGAACGCGCCGGCATCGTACAGCAGCAGGGTTAGCGGCGGGTCAGTCTTCCCCGGCCCCTTCCGTCGCCAGCGCCATCCACGCGGGGGCAAGATCGGCGGGCAGATCCTCCACGCGCAAGTGGTCCACGGCAAGGCCAAGGTCGGGATAGGCCACGCGCCGCCGCGCTTCGTCGGAGCGGTCCAGCGGCACCACCACCAGCCGGCGGTTCACCTTCTGCCGCCAATTCATCCGCGCGGTGTTTTCCTGCCCCACGTAGCAGCCCTTGGTGAAACTCACGCCGTTGAGATCGCCGGCGTTGGCTTCCAGCCACAGCGTCTTGTCGCTGCCCAGTTCGCCCGCGCCTTCGGGCACGCCCAGCGCCAGCCGGTGCGCGCGCCACATGGCGTCGGCGGACTGGTCGGCGGGATCGGCGGTGGCAAGCCAGCGCTGGCCCAGCGCGGCCAGGCGCGGGTCGGGATGCTCTCCCTCTGCCGCTCCCTCTCTTGGGCTCCAGTGGACGGCGAGCGACTCGTCGCGCGCGATGGCGATCTTGCGACGCAGCCGGTAGAGCGAGAGCCGCCGGGCGAGCGCGTCGGCGACGCCGGCCTCGCAGTCGACCAGCAGGTCGTCGCCATCGCGCCACACGATGAAATCGAACAGCGCCTTGCCCTGCGCGGTCAGCAGCCCGGTCCAGACCGGCAGCGGCCCCTTCATGTCGCTGGTGACAAGGCCCTGGAGGAAGCCGGCCACATCCTCGCCCGCCTCCTGCGGCGAAAGGCGGAGCACGGCGCGGTCGAACAGGCGGGTTGCGGTCATCGCGCGAATCTGGAGGCCGGCGCGGGCGGAATCAAGAGGGGGCGGTCGATGCCCACCCCCAGCCCCTCCCGCAAGCGGGAGGGGAGAATACGGGAACCCCCTCCCGCTTGCGGGAGGGGAGCGAGACTTGCGTCGCCACCGGCGGCGTTAGTCGCAGCGGGGTGGGCCATCCCACGCCGGCAATTTAGGGCTTGGACTTTCCCGCCGCGCCCGCTCAAATCGCCGCCTGACGAGAGGAAGTCCGCCCATGTTCCGCCTGTTCGCCCGCCCGCTCGCACGCCCCCTGCTTGCCCTCATCGCCGCTCTGCTGGCCTCTCCCGTTTCCGCGCAGGAGGCCCCGCGTGGCACTTATCTGCTCAAGCCCGACGCGGTGTTCGACGGCACCGGCACGGAGCCGCACGCCGGCTGGCAGGTGCTGGTGCGCGGCAACCGGATCGAGGCGGTCGGCCCGGCCATCGCCGCCCCGGCCGACGCGCGGGTGATCGATCTGCCGGGCACCACGCTGCTGCCCGGCCTGATCGAGGGGCATTCGCACGTGTTCCTCCACCCCTACAACGAAACGCCGTGGGACGATCAGGTGCTGCACGAGCCGCTGGCGCTGCGCACCGCGCGCGCCACGGTTTCCGCGCGGGCGACGCTCATGGCCGGCTTCACCACCGTGCGCGATCTCGGCACCGAAGGCGCGGGCTATGCCGATGTCGGGCTGAAGCAGGCGATCGCGCAGGGCATCGTTCCGGGACCGCGGATGCTGGTGGCCACGCGCGCGCTGGTCGCGCCCGGCGCCTATGGCCCGCGCGGGTTCGAGCCGGGCGTGGCCGTGCCGCTGGGGGCGGAGGAGGCGGACGGGCCGGCGCTCGTCACCGCCGCGCGCCGCCAGATCGGCGCGGGGGCGGACGTGGTGAAGCTTTACGCCGATTACCGCTGGGGCGCGGGCGAGCCGAGCCGGCCGACCTTTACCCAGGCGGAAATGGCAGCGGCGGTGGAGGCCGCGCACAGCGCCGGGCGCAAGGTCGCCGCCCATGCCGGCACGGCGGAAGGGATGCGCCGCGCGGTGCTGGCCGGCGTGGATACTATCGAACATGGCGACGAAGGCACGGCGGAGGTCTTCGCGCTGATGAAACAGCACGGCACCGGCTATTGCCCCACGCTCGCCGCCACCGACGCGATCGCGCGCTATCGCGGCTGGAACGGGGCGGAGCCGGCGCCGCCCATGGTGCAGGAAGCGCGCACCGCCTTCGCCCGCGCCCGCGCGGCGGGCGTCGCGTTCTGCGTGGGCGGCGATGTCGGCGTCTTCGCCCACGGCGACAACGCGCGCGAGGCGGAACTGATGGCCGCCGCCGGCCTGCCCCCCTGCGCAAGTGCTGCTCGCCGCGACGTCAGGCAACGCCAAGCTGTTCGGCCTCGACGACCGCCTGGGCACGGTCAGGCCCGGCCTGCTGGCGGACCTCGTCGCCGTGGCCGGAGACCCCACCCGCACGATCGCCGCGCTGCGGCAGGTGCGGTTCGTGATGAAGGATGGGGAGGTGTGGAAGGGGGGAAGGTAGGGGCAGCATACCTAGCTTGAGAATAGGTTATGTGACGTAGATTGTAAGTTGGCCCTTGCGGCCGATTACCCTGCTGACGCATAAATTCGGCTTAGATGATCGTAGCGATTTACGGGCCGGGAGAGTCGATGACCATCAATCCGGGTGAGATCATCAAGCAGGCGTTAGAGGCCGCGAAACCTGTGGCGGAATCCCTGAGCGATGCTTGGCAGGGCGTGGTTGGGGATCGCGTCGCCGCGTGGCGGCTAAAGAACGCAGCCAAAATTCAGATTAAGGTGCGTGAGGAACTCGATCGGCTGGGGCTCAGCTTAAATCTAGCGCACATCCCGGAGCGATACGCGTTCTCATGGTTCGAGGAAGCGACCAAACAGGACGAACCTGAGATACAGGAGCTATTTGCTAGATTGCTCGCGAGGGCGGCTGCCGGCAACGCAGACTCGGCTGACCGCCGATTGCTGGAGATCGTATCGAAACTAACGCCAGACGATGCGAGGATGAGCCAATTTTTCTTTGATGGCCCTGCTAACTGCACCATGTCCAAGGACGGCAATCAATTGGCGGGTGTGGAAATAGACGAGTATGAACTTTTTAAGGCCGCCCGCGAAAGCTACGGTAAGGACTCTTGGCGATCGATCGAGCATTTGATCTCTCTCGGCGTACTTGAGCGGCGAGTGGCGATAGATAAGGATTCGGTTTTCAACGCTCTCTCTAATCTACAGACGAGCCCGACCGGGGAGGTGTTTCCGACTTGGGGCAGTTCCCATGATTTAGAAATCAAAACGTTTGTAGTTTCGACGACAACAGGGCTAGCTCTATACCGAGCGGTGGGGACCTGACGCCTGATCGGACAAAATTGGATGCGTAGCTGCGCGGGTTCTATTAAAGTTACGCGAGGCTGGTTCTGGTGTGATCAGACATTACGCGATAGCATGTGTCGGGGAATCTTGGGTATTTCCCGCCAGGGCACAGTCCCACTATCCACACCACGCGTTCCATAGGGCACCCACCCAACACCCCCTGTCCTAATCCCCCCACCTATGGCAAAGCAGCGCGCATGATGCCGCCTCCCGCCCGTTCCGCTTCCCGCCAAAGGCGCAGCGGCGGGCGGCGGACGGTGTTGCCCTGGACCGTGTCAACTTTGTCAACTTGTTCAGCTTTGGAGTGCCTTCGATGAACGTCGCCCCCGAACTCGTCCTGTCGAACGGCACCGTCCACACGCCGTCCGGGCCGTTCGTCGCCGATGTCGCGGTGCGGGACGGGAAGATCGTGGGCGTGGGGTCGTACCCGGACGCGGCGGAGCGGATCGACTGCACCGGGCTGGACGTGCTGCCCGGCGTGATCGACAGCCAGGTCCACTTCCGCGAACCGGGGCTGGAGCACAAGGAAGACCTTGAAAGCGGCAGCCGCGCCGCGGTGATGGGCGGGGTGACGGCGGTGTTCGAAATGCCGAACACCAATCCCAACACCGATACCGCCGATCGCGTGGCCGACAAGCTCGCCCGCGCGCACCACCGCATGTGGTGCGACCATGCGTTCTATGTCGGCGCCACGGCGGAGAACGCCGAGCATCTGGGCGAGCTGGAGCGCATTCCCGGCACCGCCGGCGTCAAGATCTTCATGGGCGCCTCCACCGGCAGCCTGCTGGTGTCGGAGGATGCCGATCTGGCCCGCGTGCTCGCCCATGGCAGCCGGCGCGTGGCGATCCATGCCGAGGACGAGGCGCGGATGAACGCGCGCAAGGACCATCGCGTCGAAGGCGATGCTTCCAGCCATCCGGTGTGGCGCGACGATGAAAGCGCGATGCTGGCCACGCAGCGCATCCTGCGGCTGGCGCGCGCGGCGAAGCGGCCGATCCATATCCTGCACGTGACCACGCCGGCCGAACTGGAGCTGATCGCGCAGCACCGCGATGTGGCGACGTGCGAGGTCACGCCGCAGCACCTGACGCTGCGCGGGGAGGAGGCCTATCCGCGCCTTGGCACTTATGCGCAGATGAACCCGCCGATCCGCTCCGGCGCGCATGTCGACGGGCTGTGGCACTGGCTGCGGCAGGGCGTGCCCGACGTGATCGGGTCGGACCATGCGCCGCACACCATCGAGGAGAAGGCCAAGGTCTATCCCGCCAGCCCCAGCGGGATGCCCGGCGTGCAGACGCTGCTGCCGCTGATGCTCGATCACGTCGCCGCCGGGCGGATGACGCTGGCGCGGCTGATCGACATGACCAGCGCCGGCCCGCAGCGCCTGTTCGGCCTGGTCGGCAAGGGCCGCATCGCCACCGGCTATGACGCCGATTTCTCGGTGGTCGATCTCAAGGCGAAGTGGACGGTGACAGAGGACTGGCTGCAAAGCCGCTGCGGCTGGTCGCCCTATACCGGCATGGAGCTGACCGGGCAGGTGGTGGGGACCATCGTGCGCGGGCACCGCGTGATGTGGGAACGCCAGCTTGCCAATGCGGCGACGGGCGAAAAGCTGCGCTTCGCGGCAGCGCTGTAGGGCCGTCTTTGGCATTCCATCGTCATTGCGAGCGTAGCGAAGCAATCCAGAGTCCGACGCGGGTCGCTCTGGATTGCCGCGGGGCTTCGCCCCTCGCAATGACGAGGCATGGCGATGGTGTCAGGCTCTGACGGGAGTTCAGGCTGGCGCGCGCTGGCGGCGGCGCAGCATGTCCCAGCTGAACAGCGCGATCGCGGTCCAGATCAGCACAAAGCAGGCGAGGCGCACGGGATCGAGCGGCTCTCCGAACACGAAGATGCCCAGCAGGAAGGCCAGCGTGGGCGAAATGAACTGGACGAAGCCCAGCGTCGAAAGATCCAGCCGCCGCGCCGCCACCGCGAACAGCAGCAGCGGCGCCGCCGTCACCAGGCCCGAGGCGAACAGGCCGATGGTGGTGCCGGCATCGAGGCCCAGGCTCGATCCTGCGGGGCTGCGCGCCTGCCACGCCACCAGGACGATGGCCGGCAGGTAAAGCAGCGAGGTTTCGATCGTAAGCCCGGGCACCGAGCCGACCGGGGTCAGCTTGCGCACGAAGCCGTAGAGGCCGAAGCTGACGGCGAGCGCGAGGGCGATGCCCAGCATCTCGATCGCTCCGGCCAGCAGCAACGCGATGCCAAGCCCGGCAATGGCCACGGCGGTCCACTGCGTGCGCGTCAGCCGCTCGCCCAGCAGGATCGTGCCCAGCAGCACGCTAAGCAACGGGTTGATGTAGTAGCCAAGGCTGGCGGCAAGCACGTGGCCACTGTTGATGGCGATCACATAGAGCAGCCAGTTCGCGCCGATCAGCAGCGCGCTGGCGCACAGGCGCAGCAGGACCGTGCGGTCGGCCAGCGCCGCGCGGACGTCCGCCGCCTGTCCGCGTACGGCCACGATCGCAAGGCACAGCGGCAGCGTGAACAGCACGCGCCAGCCCACCAGCTCCATCGCGGGCACGTGGCGCAGTGCATGGAAGAACAGCGGCAGAAAACCCCACAGCACATAGGCGGCAACCGCGGTCATCAGGCCGGCGCGGTGGTGGGAGTTAGGCGGGGGCATACGGTGCCTCTCGCATTGGCGAGCGCGTCGGCCAAGCACAAAATATTCAACGGCTTGCCGATGTGACGGTTCGTTTCATCCTGTTTCACGAAGTCTGACGGAACGGTTGCCCGCTATTCAGGTCCGTATCGGTACCGAATTTTGCAACGGCCGCGCGGGTCCTATTCGCGAAAGGCCGCACGAACAGGAGACCGGACATGAGAATCATCACCCGGGCGGCGATCGCCGCCGCCCTCTCCGCCGCCACCCTCTCGCTTGCCGCGCCGGCTTCGGCCACGGTGACGGCGGCTCCCGCAACGCCCGTGGCATCGGTGGCGGATGCGCTGGGTGAAGGCTGGAATCACCGAGATCGCGGCTGGCATGAAGGCTGGCGTGGTGGGGATCGCGGCTATTACCGTGATGCCGGCCGGCGCGATTACTACCGCGGCCCATCGTGGCGCGGGCGTGATGGACGCTATTACTGCCGCCGTTCGGACGGCACCACCGGCCTGCTTATCGGCGGCGCGGCGGGCGCGCTGATCGGGCGCGGCATTGCCGGGCGCGGGGATCGCACCGTGGGCACCGTGCTCGGCCTCGCCGGTGGCGCGCTGCTGGGGCGCGAGATCGACCGCAGCGGATCGCGCTGCCGCTGAAATCCTGCCGCCCTTCGGGTCGCACCACGGGCAGAGCAGGGGCGCTCCGGCGAATGGCCGGGGCGCCCTTTCGCGTTCCGGCGAACGCTTCCTTAACCATGGCGGGGGCAAGACGGGGGCATGGTTCGTCCCTTGCCGGTCATCGCGCTGCTCGCCGTGCCGTTCGCGCTTGCCGCCTGCGCGCAGGACGATGGCCCGCGCCGTGCGGACGCCGACGATCCGGTCATGGCGCAGGCGCTGGAAGGCCAGTTGATGGTGGACCCCGACCTGTCGCAGCGGAACCTGCGCAACCAGGCCGTCGTTCCCGGTGGCCCGGTCGACACCGCTCTGGTGCAGTTCGACCGGCACGATTGAGCGCCAGCCGCTGTCCGGCTTCAGTTGTCGCGCAGGCCCACGCCCATACCGGCGCGCGGTTGCTCCATCTCCGCGGACGCCACGGGATAGGCGCAATAGTCCGCCGCGTAATAGGCGCTCGGGCGATGGTTGCCGGACAGTCCGACCCCGCCCATCGGCGCCGATAGCGAAGTGCCGTTGGTCGGGCGGTTCCAGTTGATCACGCCGGCGCGGACATTGGCCCAGAACTGGTTGTATTCCTCGGGCGATCCGCCGACGAGCGCAGCCGTCAGGCCAAAGCGCGTGCGGTTCGCTTCCGCGATCGCCTGGTCGAAATCGTCGACCCTGATCACCTGCAGCAGCGGCCCGAACAGTTCGACATCGGGCCGCTCGGCCATGTCGGTCACGTCGATCATGGCCGGTGACAGGAACGGCAGGCCTTCGTGCAGCCGCCGCATGTGCAGGATCGGCCGCCCGCCGTTCGACAGCAGATAGACGAAACTTTCGGTCAGCCCGTCGGCGGCCTCGTTGTCGATGACCGGTCCCATGAACGGTTGCGGTTCATCGAACGGCGCGCCGACGATCAGCCGGCTGCCCAGGCGCTTCATCTCGTCGATCAGCGGTTCGTACAGCGAACCTTGCACGATCAGCCGGCGGGCCGAGGTGCAGCGCTGGCCCGAAGTAGCGAAGGCGGACTGGATCGCAAGCACCGCCGCATCGCTGATCTTGGGCGTGTTCCACACCACCATCGGGTTGTTCCCGCCCATTTCGAGCGCAAGCATTTTGCCCGGGTTGCCGGCCAGACGCCGGTTTATGGCGATGCCGGTGTGCGCGGAGCCGGTGAACAGCACCCCATCCACGCCATCGTGTTCGGCCAGCGCCCGGCCCTGATCCGGGCCGCCGATCAGCAGTTGCACCACATTGGCGGGAATGCCGGCGCGGTGGAAGCACTGCACCAGCAGTTCGCCCGTGGCCGGCGCCTTTTCCGATGGCTTGAACACTACCGCATTGCCCGCGATCAGCGCGGGAATGATATGGGCATTGGGCAGGTGCGCCGGAAGATTGTAGGGGCCCAGCACCGCCACCACCCCGTGCGGCTTGTGGCGCAGCGCGGCGGTGCCTTGCAGCGCGCTGTCGAACTTCCGCTGGGCGGACCGTTCGGCATAGGCGCGAACCGAGATGTCGACCTTGGCGACGACCTTTTCGACCTCGGCGCGGGCTTCCCACAGCGGCTTGCCGGTTTCGCGCGCGATCAGCGCTGCCAGGTTCTCCTGCTCCTTGCGGACTTCGTTGGCGAATCGCCGGCACAGTTCCACGCGATTGGAAAGCGACTGGGCGGCCCATGTGGACCACGCCTGCCGCGCCCGATCGACGGCCGCGTCCACATCACCCACCGGCCCGCGCCACAGTTCGGCGCCGGTCGCGGGCTCGCAGGAGACGATCTCGGCATCGTTGCCGGAAGGAGCGGTCATCGGTTCATTCGCTTTTGCTTTATCGGCAACGCCCTAGCAGGAAATTGGTTACCATATTTTCAAGCCGGTCAAGCATGACCGCGCGGGGCCGGGGCGACGCCCAGCGCTTCCCCCATGCGCCGGACGGCGGCGACCTTGGCGTGCAATGCCGTCCAGTCATCCTTTTCGGCGATCGGTTCCCAGATCGCTTCCACTTCGTCGATCAGCATCGATTGCGGGGCTTCGTCGGTCCAGTAGGGGTGATCGTCGACCGTCGACCGGTATGGGCCAAGCGTCTCCTTCAGCGCCGCGCCCGCATCGTCGTCCGCAAACGGGCCACGCCCGCCGCGATGGGCGAAGAAGAAGGCGTCCGGCCCGATCCCCTGCGCCACCATCGCGGCTTCGCAGGCGCCGATCAGCGCGCTGTCTTCCTCCAGCCCGCGCGGCTCCACGCCAAGCCGCCAGCACCAGCGCCGTGCCATCGCCTGCTGGTAGAGATCGGGAAAGCGGTTCAGCGCCGCGATCAGCGGCGGGGCTTCCGAAAGCAGGCGCAGCGCGACGGCAAGCTGCCCGCAGTTCCAGTGGATCGCCTCGGGCTGGCGGCCGAAGGCGTAGAGACCCGAGTGATCGAAATAGGCGGCGGTGAATGCGGGATTCCACGTGGGCAGCCAGCGCCAGGGACCATAGTCGAAGCTCTCTCCGGTCACGTTCATGTTGTCGGTGTTCAGCACGCCATGGACGAAGCCGGCGACCATGTAGCTCGCCGCCATGTCGGCCATGCGTTCGACCACCTGGTGCAGCAGCCGTGCCGCCTTGTTGTCCGGCTCGGGCGCGTCGGGGGGAAGGGCGGGTCCGGGAAAGCTGGCCAGGCAGTAATCGACGAGCTGTTCCATCTCAGCGGGCGCATCCAGCATCCCCAGCCGCTGGAACGTGCCGATGCGGATATGGCTGTGGCTGAGCCGGACCAGCACCGCGGCGCGAGTGGGGGAAGGCTCATCGCCGCGCCATAGCGATTCGCCGGTTTCGATCACGGAGAAGGTCCGGCTGGTATTGACGCCCAACGCTTCGAGCATTTCCGTCGCCAGCACCTCGCGCATCGCGCCTTTCAGCGTGAGGCGGCCATCGCCTTGCCGGCTCCAGGGCGTTTGCCCCGAGCCCTTGGTGCCAAGGTCCATCAGCCGGCCGTGCCCGTCGCGCATCTGCGCGAACAGGAAGCCGCGCCCATCCCCCAGTTCGGGATTGTACACGCGGAACTGGTGGCCATGGTACCGCAGCGCCAGGGGCTGCGAAAGATTGCCGGGCAATGGCGCGAAGCGGCCGAAATGCGCGATCCATGCCGCGTCGTCGAGATCGGCCAGGCCCACCTCCCGCGCTGCGCGATCGTTGCGGAACCGCAGGGTGGTCCCGGGGAAGTCTGCCGGCGCCACCGGATCGCCGAGCCAATCGGCCAGCGACAGGATATGGGGATCAGGGGTGTAGATCGCGTCTTGCGGGTTGGATTGCATCAAGCGATAGTGGTCGCTGGGCGATCCGCAGGCAAGCGGGTCTGCTTGCGGATGCGGGATATTTGGGCGCGGATACGGGATAATGGTGTTTGAGCCGGGCGGATGTTCGGCTTATGGCGCGGATCGCGTGGGGGCGTTGAACAAGGAACGGTTTTTCAGGCGATGGCGGATTTCGAGAATCGCAGCTGGTCCAGCCGCGACGGGCTGCGCCTGCATTTCCGGGATTTTCCGGGGCCGGACGACAAGCCGCCAGTGCTCTGCCTGCCGGGGCTGACCCGCAATGCGCGCGATTTCGAGGATGTGGCGGCGCGGCTTGCCGGGCAATGGCGGGTCATCTGTCCGGACATGCGCGGCCGGGGCGACAGCGATTACGCCAAGGACCCGATGACCTACAACCCGGCGCAGTATCTCGACGATGTCGAATTGCTGCTGGAACAGCACGGCATCGCCCGGTTCGTGGCGGTCGGCACGTCGCTGGGCGGCTTGCTGACGATGCTGCTGGCGGGCCGGGACAACAGCCGGATCGCCGGATTCGTGTTGAACGATATCGGTCCTGAAGTGGAAGAGGCCGGGCTGGAACGCATCCGCGAATACGTGGGGCAGGGCCGGAATTTCGAAACCTGGATGCACGCGGCGCGCGCGCTTCAGGAAAGCCAGGCCGATGTCTATCCCGATTACGGCGTGCCCGACTGGCTTCGCTATGCCAAGCGCGTGATGGCGCTGGGCAGCGGCGGACGGATCGCGTTCGACTATGACATGAAGATCGCCGAACCGTTCGACGCGCCGGCCGGCGCGACGCCGCAGGTGGATATGTGGTCGCTGTTCGATGCGCTGGCGGGGCGGCCCGGCCTGCTGCTGCGCGGCGCCCTGTCGGACATCCTTTCCGCCGGTACCGCGAACCGGATGGTCGCGCGCCATCCGGACATGGAGCTTGTGACGATCGAACGCGTCGGCCACGCACCTACGCTGGACGAACCGGAAGCGATCGCGGCGATCGACCGGCTGTTCGCCCAGGTCTCATGAGCGACGGCGGCAGACGGCGCCTGCACCTCTTGCACCTGCATTCGACGTTCGGTGCGGGCGGCAAGGAGCGCCGCAGCGTGGCGCTGATCAACCGCTTCGGCCCCGCCATCGACCACAGCATCGTTTCGGCCGAACCCGGCGCGATGGGCGCGATGGCGCATATCGCCAAGGGCATTTCCGCGCATTCCCCGTTCGGCTTCCCGCCGCTGGCCGGGCGGTTCGGCGTGCGCCGGTTGCAGACGCTGGCCCGCGCGATGCGGGGGTTCGACCTGATCCTGACCTACAATTGGGGCGCGATGGACGCGGTGATGGCCCACGCCCTGTTCGGCCCCACCATGGGTCTGGCGCCGCTGGTCCACCACGAAGACGGGTTCAATGCCGACGAGGCGGAGAAGCTGAAGCCCACGCGCAACTGGTATCGCCGCGTGGCGCTGGCCCGCGCGAGCGCGCTGGTGGTGCCGTCGCGCCAGCTGGAAGGCGTTGCGCTGCAGGCGTGGCACCAGCCCGCCGCCAAGGTGCACCGCATTCCCAACGGGATCGACACCGCCGCCTATGATCGCAAGCCCAAGCGCGATGCGCTGCCGCGCGTGGTCAAGCGGCCTGGCGAAAAGTGGGTCGGCACGCTGGCAGGCTTGCGCCCGGTGAAGAACCTGCGCCGGCTGGTACGCGCCTTTCGTGCCCTTCCGCCCGAATGGCAGCTGGTGATCGTGGGCGAAGGGCCGGACCGCGAGGCGATCGTGGCCGAGGCGATCGCGCTGGAGGTAGGGCATCGCGTCCACTTGCCAGGGCATGTGGCTGATCCGGCGCAGGCGATCGGCCTGTTCGATATTTTCGCGCTCTCGTCCGACAGCGAGCAGTTTCCGCTGTCCGTGGTGGAGGCGATGGCGGCGGGCTTGCCGATCGCCAGCCCCGCCGTGGGCGACGTGCGCGACATCGTTTCCGACGAGAACCGCGATTTCATCACGCCGGCGGGCGACGAGGCCGCGCTGGAAGCGACGCTGGCCGCCTTTGCCTGGGACGAAGCGCTGCGCCGCCGGATCGGGGCATCAAACCAGGTGCGGGCACGCGCGGAATTCGACGAGGCGGCGATGGTGGCGCGCTATGCCGCGCTCTATGGCGGGGTGCTCGGTGTCGCCCAGTTTCCCTGACGCGTATTCCCTCATGTAGGGCGGGCGATGGCCATGATTACCAAGTGTTTCCCGCTTCACCGGACGTTCACCCACGGAATTCCAGAATCATTCCCGTTGAAAAGGCGGGTCTATCCGCTAAACACCCGGCACTTCCGTTAACTGACCGCCGAAAGCGCAGCCTTGGCCCTTCGTCCTACCCGTCCGCAGTCCCGCTCCGATCAGCTTGCCGAACGCAAGGCCGCGCAAGGCGATGTGTTCCTGCGCGAAGTCGACGATGCGCTGCGCGAGGACCAGTTGTTTCATGCGCTGCGCCGCTATGGCAAGCCGGTGGGCGCGCTGGTGGTGGCGGGCCTGGTCGGCCTGGCCGGCTGGCTGTGGTACGATTATCACAAGGCCACGGTCGCGGGCGAACAGGGCGAACGGATGACGATCGCGCTCGATCAGCTCGAAGCTGGCCGCGTGCAGACCAGCAGCGACAGCATGGCGCCGCTGGTGAAGGATGGCGGACCGGGCTATCGCGCAGCCGCGCAGCTGACGCAGGCCGGCATCGCCGCGCAGCAGAACAAGACCGATGATGCCGCGAAGCTGCTCGCCGCCGTCGCCGCGGACCAGAGCGCGCCGCAGGCTTACCGCGATCTCGCCACGATCCGCGAAGTGGCGATCACCATGGACAAGCTGCCGCCGGAAAAGGTGGTGGAGCGGCTCAAGCCCTTGGCCGTGCCGGGCAACGCCTGGTTCGGCAGCGCGGGCGAACTGCTCGGCGTCGCCTACCTGAAGCAGGGCAAGAACGATCTGGCCGGGCCGCTGTTCGCGGCAATGGCCAAGGACAAGACCGTTCCGGCCTCGATCCGCGAACGCGCGCGCCAGTTGGCGGGCACGCTGGGCGTTGATACCATCGATGATCCGAAAGCTCTGATTGCGCAGGGCCAGGCACAGCAGGGGCCGGCCGACGCCGGCGCCCAGTAACACCAGTTTGACGGGGATGACGGGGATGATGCGCAATCCGGTGCAGGAACATGGCGGCATTGCCGCGCGCCGCCGGCTGGTTCGCCGCGCAGGCATGGCCGGGGTGATCGCGCTGGCGGTCGCGGTCGGCGGGTGTGCGGGCAAGCACAAGGTCAAGACCACGCCCACGGTGGGGCAGCGCGTGCCGATCCTTTCGCGGATCGAGGCTGGCACCAAGGTCGATACCGCGATTTCGGGCATGCAGGTGGTGCTGCCGCCGGCCGAAGTGAACACGGAATGGGCGCAGGGCGGTGGCACGGCCAGCAAGTCCTATGGCCACCTTGCGCTCGGTGCCACGCCGCAACGCCTGTGGAGCGCCAATATCGCTGGTTCCTCGGTCAAGCAGCGACTGGCCGCCTCGCCGGTGATCGGCGATGGCAAGCTGTTCGTGATGGACACCGAAGGCATGGTCCGCGCGATGGACGCCAACACCGGCAAGGAGCTGTGGCGGGCGGGCTTCAAGCTGCCCGAAAACGGCGGTTCGGTGTTCGGCGGTGGCGCTTCGTACAACGAGGGCCGCGTTTATGTGACGACGGGCCTGGGCGAAGTTGCCGCGCTCGATGCCAAGGACGGCGCGATCAAGTGGCGCGTCAGGCCGGCCGGGCCGCTGCGCGGGTCGCCGACGGTCAGCTTCGGCGCGGTCTATGTGATGACGCAGGACAACCAGATCGTCGCGCTCAATATCGAGGACGGCGCGCTGCTCTGGAACGAATCCGCCTCGGTCGCGCAGACCGGCGTGTTCGGCGTGGCCGCGCCGGCTGCCGGGCAGGGCACGATCGTTGCCGGCTACAGCTCGGGCGAACTGGTCGCCTACCGCTACGAGAACGGCCGCCAACTCTGGTCCGATGCGCTGGCGCGCACCAGCATCGCCACCAGCGTTTCGACGCTGACCGACATCGACGCCGATCCGATCATCGAGCGTGGCCGCGTCTACGCGCTGGGGCAGGGCGGGCGCATGGCCGCCTACGAACTCGTTACCGGCCAGCGCGTGTGGGAACTCAACCTCGCGGGCATTTCCACCCCGGCCATCGCCGGCGAATGGATCTTCACGCTGACCGACGAAGCCAAGCTGCTGTGCATCGCCAAGGGCACCGGCAAGGTGCGCTGGCTGACCCAGCTGCGCCGCTGGGGCAGCGAGAAGAAGAAGACCAACCCGATCTTCTGGACCGGCCCGGTGCTGGCGGGCGATCGCCTGTGGGTCGCCAATTCGCGCGGCGAAGTGTTCACCCTGTCGGTCACCGACGGAACGGCGAGCGAATGGGGCAAGGTTTCCGGCGCGGTATCGCTGCCGCCGGTGGTCGCCAACCAGACGCTCTATATCCTCGACAACAATGGCCGGATCACGGCGTTTCGCTGATCGGGCCGCCGACGAGGCATAAGGCTGGCGCCGGCCGGCCTTTACGCTTTGCTCATGCTTGAAAGCTAAACCTGCCGCGCATGAGCGCGCACGGTTCCGTGGCCGAAACACGGCCCCAAGCCCCTTTCGTTCCGGCCAGCCGGCCGGACAGCGATGTGTCCGTTGGCGTCGGCCTGTCGGGGCTTGCCGGTCTGGCGTTCTGGGTGCTGGTCTGCCGCAACTGGCCCGCCATCGCCGACATGTTCGGCCTGCCGGGGCCGCGCGAACCGATGGTGGGGCCTTCCGCCGCGCTTCTCGCGCTGCTTTTCTCGGGCACGCCGATGGTGCTCTATTCGCTGCTGGTCGACAAGGTCCACCGTCGCGCCTCCACCGGGATCGACTGGTCCAGACCCCGTCCCTTGCGCGAGGTGATGGACATTGCGATCACCAAGCTGGCCGGGCTGTGGGCGACGTGGACGCTGATCGGCTTCGTCTATTGCCTGGGGCGGTGGTACTGGCGCGGGCAGTACCTGTTCGCGATGGACGTGCTGGAGACCATCGCCCCGCTGCTGTTCCTCGGCTCCGTTCCCTATGTGCTGTGGCTCGATCGCGTGCTGGTGAACCCGCGCGACGGGGCGTGGCATTTCGGCGCGATGCTGATGGGGCGCGAGGCCTATGCGCGCGAGGAAGTCTATCACCACTTGCGCGCGTGGACGGTGAAGGGCTTCTTTTGCGCCTTCATGATCTCGATCCTGCCCGGCGGGTTCGCTGCCGTGGTGCAGGCGGACTGGTCGCTGGCGGCCCACGATCCGGTGCGGATCGCCGGCCTGACGATCGAGACGATGTTCATGGTCGACGTGCAGATCGCCATGGTCGGCTATCTGCTGACGATGAAGCCGCTGGATGCGCAGATCCGCACGGCGAACCCCTACCTCGGCGGCTGGCTCTCGGCGTTGATCTGCTACCCGCCGTTCATCCTGATGGGCGGTGGCGATGTGCTCGATTATCGCGCCAACGGGGCGGAGTGGGACTTCTGGCTGCAGGGTCACACCACGCTATTGTGGATATGGGGGGCGGCGCTGGTGCTGCTGACCGCGGCCTATGCCTGGGCGACCGTGGCGTTCGGCCTGCGCTTTTCCAACCTCACCTGGCGCGGCGTGCTTACCAATGGGCCTTACGCCATCACCCGCCATCCCGCCTATGTGTCCAAGAACGCCTACTGGTGGCTGGCCTCGCTGCCGTTCCTGACCGTGAACCATTCGATGACCGATGCGGTGCGCAACACGGTCACGCTGGGGCTGGTCAGCGCGGTCTACTACTGGCGCGCCAAGACCGAGGAGAAGCACTTGCTCGCCTCGGACCCCAAATACCGCGCCTATCACGCGTGGATGGATGAGCACGGCCTGCTGACCAGCGCGTTCAACCGCCTGCGCCGGCGCGTGATGCCGGCACGGGTAGAGTTTCAGCCGGCCGAATAGCTGCTTAGACGGCCACGCCTTCGTCGGTCTCGAAGATGCGGATGTCGCGGTCCGAAAGGCCGAGTTCGGCGCGTTCCTGCGCCCAGGCCGCCATATGCTCGGTCTTGAAATGGGCGTCGAGCGCTGCGCGATCACGCCACTTCTCGCTGACGCGGATCACTTCGGGGTCGGCCACGTCGCGCGAATAGGCATAGAGAATGCAGCCGTCCTCTTGCCGCGTGGCGGCGATCACCTTTGCCATCATCGGCAGCGCCTTGTCGAAGTTCGCCGCCGGCAGGCGGAAACTGCCCATGACCAGAATCATCGCGCTTGTTCTCCCGATTCAGAAGCTCTTGACGGCGTAGACCTTGGAAACGTCGCCGCTCCATTCGCCGTGGTAGAGATCGAGCAGCCGTTCGGCCGGAGTCTTGCCGGTGCTGACGATCTCGTCGAGCGGGAGCAGGTAGCCCGTTTCGTTGTCGCCGGCGGCGTTGAGGCGGTTGCGCGCCGAAAGCCCGGCGCGCGCGATGCGCAGCACTTCGCCGGCGATGTCACGTAGCGTCCCGCCGCCCGGAATGGGCGCGTCGAGGCCCAGCTTGGGCACGCTGGAGCGCAGGCGCTCGCGCCCGTCCATGTCCCAGTCCTTCACCAGATCCCAGGCCGCGTCGAGCGCGGTCTGGTCATAGAGCAGGCCCACCCACAGCGCGGGCAGCGCGCAGATGCGGCTCCACGGGCCGCCATCGGCGCCGCGCATTTCGAGGAAGCTCTTGAGCCGCACTTCGGGGAAGGCGGTGGAAAGATGGTCGATCCAGTCCGACTTCAGCGGCTTTTCGCCGGGCAGCGCGGGCAGCTTGCCATCCAGGAAATCGCGGAACGACTGGCCGGCGGCGTCGATATACTTGCCGTCGCGGAACACGAAATACATCGGCACGTCGAGCATGTAGTCGACATAGCGTTCGTAGCCGAAGCCATCCTCGAACACGAACGGCAGCATCCCCGTGCGCGCCGGATCGGTATCCGACCAGATGTGGCTGCGGTACGACAGGAACCCGTTGGGCTTGCCTTCGAGGAACGGCGAATTGGCGAACAGCGCGGTCGCCAGCGGTTGCAGGGCCAGGCTGACGCGGAACTTCTGCACCATGTCCGCCTCGCTCGCGTAGTCGAGGTTGGTCTGGATGGTGCAGGTGCGCAGCATCATGTCGAGGCCCATCGAGCCGACGCGCGGCATGTGCCGCAGCATGATCTCGTAGCGGCCCTTGGGCATGATCGGCAGGTCTTCGCGGCGCTTGTCGGGCCACAGGCCCAGGCCGAGATAGCCGATGCCAAGCTTGTCGCCGATCGCCTTCACCTGCGCCAAGTGGCGGCCGGTTTCGGCGCAGGTTTCGTGCAGGTTTTCCAGCGGCGCGCCTGAGAGCTCCAACTGCCCTGCCGGCTCCAGGCTGACCGTGCCATCGGCGCCGCCCATGGCGATCACGTTGCCGCCTTCGATGATGGGCTCCCAGCCGTATTCGGTCAGCGCCATCAGCAGGTCGCGGATGCCGCCCTGTTCCGCATAGGAAGGGGTGTGATAATCCCGCGTGCTATAGACGAACTTCTCGTGCTCGGTGCCGATCCGCCAGTTTTCGCGTGGTTTTTCACCGCGCTGCATGGGGGCCACGAGCTGCTCGCGGCTTTCGATGACGGGATCGTTGCTATTTGAAACTTGCCGCGTGCTCATGCGCGTTCCGTTAGTGCCTGCAAGGCCTTCTGGCCAGCGCGAAATCGGAAATACACTATCCCGAAAATGGAAGGCTCAGCCGTTCCAGTCGCCGGAAATTCCCATCCACAGCGCGGTAGCCGCGATGGCCGCGGTTTCCCCCCGCAGGATGCGCGGGCCAAGCGATATCGGCACGGCGGCGGGATGGGCGCGGACCAGTGCGCGCTCGGCATCGTCGAACCCGCCTTCGGGGCCGATGAGCAGCCCCGCCGGGCCGGGATGCGCGGCAAAGGCGGCGGCGGCGGGCGCGCCGCCGGTCTCGTCGGCGAAGAACAGGGCGCGCTCCGCCGGCCAGTCGCGTACCAGCGCCTCCAGCTTCGCCGGATCGGCCAGCACGGGCAACGCGGTGCGCGCGCATTGCTCCGCCGCCTCGGTCACGATGGCGCGGGCGCGTTCGGGGTTGAGCTTGTCCGCCACGCAGCGCCGCGTCAGCATGGGGCGGACCGTGCCGACCCCCAGTTCGGTCGCCTTTTCGAGCACGAGGTCGAAGTTCGGTTTCTTGAGCAGCGCGGGGCACAGCCAGAAATCGGGCACGGCTTCGCGCACCCGCAGGCACCGTTCGACCGTCAGCGTCACATCGCGCTTGCCCGCGACATTGACTGTGGCGAGCCATTCGCCGGTCATGTCATCGCACAGGATCACCGCATCGCCCTGCGTCACGCGCATGACCTTGGCGAGATAGTGCGCCTGCGGCCCGTCCAGCGGCAGGGTTATGCCTTCGCGCAGGGGCGTTTCGACGAACAGGCGCGGCGCGCTGCGTGGGGGCCAGGCGGGGGTGGCGGGCATGGCGGCTTCTTATCGCCGCAAGCGCTCTTCGTCATCCCCGCTTTCCCGGGGAAGACGAGGTGCTATAGCGTCGCCATGACCTCCGCACAGATCGTTCCCGATAGCGAACTTCGCGGCCTCGTTGCGCATCTGCCGCCGGGCTTGCGCGATTTCGCGCTGCTGGCGCGGTTCGACCGGCCGATTGGCTGGTGGCTGCTGTTCTGGCCCTGCGCCTGGGGCGTGCTGCTGGCGGGGGGAGCCGAGCGCTGGCCGATCGTGCTGTGGCTGCTGCTTGGCTCGATCGCGATGCGCGGGGCGGGGTGCGTCTATAACGACATCGTCGATGCCGATCTCGACCGGCAGGTGGCGCGCACGGCGGCGCGGCCGGTGGCGAGCGGGCGCGTTTCGGCGAAAGCGGCGTGGGTGTGGCTGCTGGTGCTGTGCCTGATCGGGCTGGTGGTCCTGCTGCAACTGCGCTGGCAGGCGCAGGTGGTGGCGCTGGGCAGCCTGGCGCTGGTGGCGGCCTATCCGTTCATGAAGCGCATCACCGGCTGGCCGCAGGCGTGGCTGGGGCTGGTCTTCACCTGGGGCGCGCCGGTCGGCTGGGTGGAAGTGGCAGGGTTCGACCGGCTGGCCGGGCTGGGCCTGCTTTATGCCGGATGCTGGGCATGGTGCATGGGCTACGACACGATCTATGCCTGCCAGGATCGCGAGGACGATGCGCTGGTGGGCGTGGGATCGAGCGCGCTGTCGCTGGGCCGGCACGTAAAGGCGGGCGTGGGCGCGCTCTATGCCATGGCGGTGGCCTGCTGGGGCGGCGCGATGTGGCTGGTGCGGCCCGATCCCGTGGCCCTGCTGGCCCTGCTGCCGGTGGCGGCGCATCTCGCCTGGCAGGCCGGGACGCTGCGGCCGGATGACGGCGACAGCGCCCTGGCGCGGTTTCGCTCGAACCGCTTTGCCGGCCTGCTCATGGCGGCGGCTTGCCTGGTGGTGGGTGCGGCTGGTCAGGTGTAGCTGACCACTTCGAATTCGATGCCGTCCCAATCGAAGAAGTAGAATCGCCGGCCGGGTTCGTAATCCGCGTGGTTGAACGGCACGAGTCCGGCCTCGATGACGGTGCGCTCCGCCGCGTCCAGATCGTCCACCAGCAGGCCCACATGGTTGAGCGGCAGGCCCTTGGCGAAGCGCATCGGCCGCTTCTCGTCGGGCGTCCACAGCGCGAGATAGTCGGCATCGGCACTGCCGACGTGGATGGTCCAGCCGCCCAGTTGCGAAGGGCCGCGCCAGCGTTCCTCCCACCCGCACAGCCGAGACAGGAACGATGCCATGCGTTCGGGATCGCTGACGGTGATGTTGACGTGTTCAAGGCGGGCGGGCTGCATCGTTCTGTGTCCTTTCGGGGATGGTTGCGAATCGATGCTCGTGACGATGCAATCTAAAGCTGACTTGAGGTCAAGTTATGATTACGATGGCTTCATGAACCGTAACGACCTGATCCCGATCGGCGCGCTGGCGCGGCGTACCGGCCTCGCCGTGTCCGCCATCCGCTATTACGAGCAGCGCGGGCTGATCGAATCGGTGCGCAGCAGCGGCAACCAGCGGCGCTTCCTGCGGTCGGACATCCGGCGGCTCAGCTTCATCCTGATCGCGCAGAAGCTGGGGCTCGGACTGGCCGAGATCGAGCGCGAACTGGCCGCGCTGCCGCAGGGGCGCACGCCCAATGCGCGCGACTGGGCGCGGATCAGCCGTTCGCTGCGGGGCGAGATCGACCGCCGCATCGCCACGCTGGAGCGCACGCGCGAGAAGCTGGACGCCTGCATCGGCTGCGGCTGCCTCAGCCTGGCGCGCTGTCGCCTCTACAACCCGGATGACCGTGCCGGGGAGGAAGGAAGCGGGCCGCGCTATGTGCTGGATGACGGCTGATGGTTGGCCCTGGGGCGGGGGGACAAATCCCGCTATATAGAAACGACCGCTATTCGGGATCGCCGACGAGGGGCTGAACGGCAGGAGAGGCGGGGGGAGCGGACATTTAGTTCGACCAAAAACCCCAGCCATCCGCACGCCCGTTGTGCCGACTTGCTAACTTCCCCAGCAAATCTTCCGTTTCGGAAATCTGAACGCAGCTAGGCGTCATCGCCTTCGACACCGTTACGTCGAAATCGTCCATGTCAGCGACGGTCGTTTTCACTGCAGCAAAACCCGCTTTCGAGCAGGCTTGAATGAAATTGTGTGCGTCGCGTTCAGTTGGAAAAATATGCGAGAAGTCAACAGTTCGCTCGACGTCCAAATCAACGCCTCGATCCCTCATTCCGCGAAGCACTTCCGCATTTTCATCAAAGAGTGTCACAACGTGAGATTGCCAGCGTATCTCAACGTCCGCAACCGCGTCGATAACTGCCGCTCCGACCATGCCCGAATTTGTCCACGCCGCTACGCCGTCGCCAGGAGTTCCTCGGCGGCGCCAAGGTCCACGCTGACCAGCCGCGAGACGCCTTTTTCCACCATGGTCACGCCGAACAGGCGGTGCATCCGGCTCATCGTCACCGCGTTGTGGGTGACGATGAGGTAGCGCGTGTCGGTTTCACCGACCATCGCGTCGAGCATGTCGCAGAAGCGTTCGACGTTGGCGTCGTCGAGCGGGGCGTCCACTTCGTCCAGCACACAGATCGGCGCGGGGTTGGTGAGGAACAGCGCGAAGATCAGCGCCACGGCGGTCAGCGCCTGCTCGCCGCCCGACAGCAGCGTCAGCGATTGCAGGCGCTTGCCCGGCGGCTGGGCGAAGATTTCGAGGCCGGCTTCCAGCGGATCGTCGCTGTCCACCAGCGCCAGATGCGCCTCGCCGCCGCCGAACAGGCGCGCGAACAGGCGGCGGAAATGGGCGTCCACCGCCTCGAACGCGGCGCGCAGGCGTTCGCGCCCTTCGCGGTTGAGGTTGCCGATCGATCCGCGCAGGCGATGCACGGCCTCGGTCAGTTCGGCCTGTTCGGTGATGCTGGCGCCGTGGCGTTCCTCGGCATCGGCCAGTTCGTCGGCGGCGAGCAGGTTGACGGGGCCGATGCGTTCGCGTTCGGCGATCAGCAGATCGTGCCGCGCGGTTTCCTCGGCGGCGTTGCCGATATCGTCGGAGGCGAAGTCGAACCGTTCGGGCAGCAGCGGCGGCGGGCACTGGAACCGTTCGCCGGAAAGGCTGGCCATTTCCTGACGGCGCGCGTCGTCGCTTTCCGCGCGGGCCGTCGCGCCGGCGCGCCGTTCGCGCGCGGCGGCGAGCGTTTCGTTGGCCGCGCCCAGCGCCGTGTCGGCGGCCTTGGCGCCGGCATCGGCACCGGCGAGCGCGGCTTCGGCCTGCGCCAGTTCCCTGCCCAGCCGCGTGCGGATCGATTCGGCGTCCTCGATCTCGCGCAGCAGCGCGGCGGGGCGCGCGGCGCTGATCGCGCGTTCCTGCGCCAGTTCGTCACGCCGGCCGGCCATGTCCGCGAGCCGTTTTGCCGCGTCGCTGGCGCGCGCCTGCCAGTTGCGGATGTCCGAGCGGTGGACGCCCAGCCGCTCGCGCCCCACGGCAAGGCCCTGTTCCAGCGCGGCGATGGAGGCCGAAGCCGTCTGCAGCGCCTGCCGGGCGGCATCGTTGCGCGTGCGTGCCGCCTCGACCGCCGCGCGCCCGGCGGCGGGATCGGGCAAGTGCGCGCGCTTCGCTTCGGCGCTGGCGCGTTCGGTTGCCGCCGCGGTCTGGCGGTCGGCGAGTTCGGCCAGCGCGTGATCGAGTTCGGCGCGGCGGGCTTCGGCGCGGGCGCGGGCGGCTTCGGCCTGGTCCAGCGCACGCAGCGCCGCGCGCTCGGCGTCGGCGGCGGCGGTCATCGTGCGCTCGGCCGCGCCCAGCCGGGCTTGCGCGTCCGCCAGCGCCATGCGCGCCGCTTCGGCGGCCGCTTCCGCTTCGCTCACCCCGCCGCGCAACGCGGGCAAGCGCGCGGCCAGTTCGACCAGCCGGTTCTCCGCTTCCAGCGTGGCCGCTTCGGCCGCGCCTTCGCCGCGCGCGACGAAGCCGTCCCAGCGCCGCAGGTAGCCGGCGCGCGTCACCAGCCATTCGCCGGGGGCAAGCGTCTGCCCCTCGTCGCGATCGACCACGCGCACCAACCCGAAACGCGCCGCCAGTTCGGGAGGACACTGCGGCACGTGGTGCAGCAGCGAATAGGGGAGCGCGGCGTCGGCTTTGGCGCCGGTCCAGAAGCGCCCGTCGGTATCCGCCGGCGCCGGCCCCACCGGCGCGCCGGCATCGCGACCGAGCACGGCGGCTACCGCGCGTTCGAAGCCCGGCGCCACGCGTAGCGCGGCCAGCGCGGTGATGCCGTGCCCCCCGGCGGCCTGGCGCGCGCGCGCCGCCTTGTCGCGGGCGAGGGCGTCGTGCTCGCGCTCGACCCCGGCGAGTTCGGCGCGCGCGGCGGCAAGCGCGCTGCCGGTGTGATCGCGTTCGGCGGTCAGGGTTTCGCGCAGGGTCAGCAGGTCGGTCCGCTCCGTCTGCGCCGTGGCGAGCGCGGCGGCAGCCTCGGCGCGCCGCGCCTCCGCCGCGGCGATCTGCGCGCCGGGATCGCCTTCGCGCGCCAGCTGATCGACCTGCTGCCGCAGCCGCGCCGCGTCGGCGTCGTGCCGTTCGCACAGCTGGCGGGCCGCCGCGACGGCCGCCTCGGCCACGCGCCAGTCGGCATCGATCCCGGCCTGTTCGGCCACGCGCTGCGCCAGCGCGAGTTCGGCCGAACGCGCGGCGCGATCGGCGTCGTCCAGCGCGGCGGCCAGGCGCGGGCGCCGCTCCTCGTCGGCCGCCAGCGCGGCTTCGGCGGCGGCGATGTCGTCATCGAGCCGGGCCAGCGCCGCGGCCGCGTCCTCGGTCATGCGATCGGCGTGGGTGCGATCATCGTCCAGCCGCTGCAATTGCCGGTCAAGGTCGGCCAGCCGTTGTTCGGCCGCCTCCAGCTGGGTGGTCAGTGCGGCCATGCGCTGGCCGTGTGCCGAAGCATCCTGCCGGCGATCGAACAGTTCGTCGCGCGCTTCGGCCAGCGCGGTGGCGGCGGCATGTTGCGCCAGCTGGGCCGCGCGCGCGGCGGCCTGCGCGCTGACGACGGCCTCCTCGCTGGCCTTCGCTTCCCGCCGCGCCGCGTCGGCCGCGTCCGCCGCGTCGCGCCAGCGGGCAAAGACCATGCGCGCCTCGGCCACGCGGATGCGTTCGCTTACCGCCTTGTAGCGTTCGGCGGCGCGCGCCTGCCGACGCAGCGTGGCGATCTGGCCTTCCAGCCCCGCCAGCAGGTCCACCAGCCGTTCGAGATTGGTTTCGGTGGCGCGCAGCTTCTGTTCCGCATCGCGCCGGCGGACGTGCAGGCCGGCGATCCCCGCCGCTTCCTCCAGCATCATGCGCCGTTCGGCGGGGCGCGCGGCGATCACCGCCGCGATGCGGCCCTGGCTGACCAGCGCCGGGCTGTGCGCGCCGGTGGCGGCATCGGCGAAGACCAGCGCCACGTCCTTGGCGCGCACGTCCTTGCCGTTGACGCGATAGGCGCTGCCCGCGCCGCGTTCGATGCGACGCACCACTTCCAGTTCGCCGCCGAACGGCCCGGAAGGATCGGTCGTCGCCGTCAGCATCACTTCGGCAAAGGCGCGCGCGGGGCGCTGGGTGGTGCCCGCGAAGATCACGTCTTCCATGCCGCCGCCGCGCATCGACCGGGCCGAGCTTTCGCCCATGACCCAGCGGATCGCTTCCAGCAGGTTCGATTTTCCGCAACCGTTGGGGCCGACAATGCCCGTCAACCCCGGTTCGATCCGGAGTTCGGCGGGTTCCACAAAGCTCTTGAAGCCGGTCAGCTTCAAGCGCCTGAATTCCATTAGCCCCCCTTCCGCGCGTGCTCCCCTTTAGCGCGCGCCAGCTTTTTGTAGCAGCGGTTCCAGTTCCTGCCAGCTTGCAACTTCCAGATTCTTGCCATTCAGGATGAATGTGGGCGTGCCGGTGACGTTGAAGTCCTTGGTCGCCTTGTCGGTGCGATTGGCGAGTTCGGTGGCTTTCGCGGTATCGGACAGGCACTTGGCGCCCTGGTCGGCGGCGATGCCGCGCGCGGCGAAGAAGTCGGTCATGCCGCCCAGCTGGGCGATGCCGGCGAAGCGCTGCGCCGGCGGCTGTTCGGCCAGCGCCTTGAAGCGGGCTTCATCCTTCTGCAGGTTGGTGAACATGTTGGGCTGCCAGTCCCAGAACTGTTCGCTCAGCGGGATCACCGCCTCGGGCGAACCGCAAGTGGCCAGCAGTGCGGCCGGCACGTCGAGCGCGTTGAGCATGAACAGGCGCAGTTCGTAGCTGACCCGACCGCTGGCGATGTATTCGTCCTTCAGCTTGGGAAAGCCTTCCTTGGAGAAGGCGGCGCAGTGCGAACAGCTCAGCGCGCCGAACTCGATCAGCTTGAGCGGTGCCTGCGGATTGCCCATCAGGTAGCCGCCATCGGGCGTGGCGCTGATCACGTCGGTCCACGCCTTGCCGGCCGGCGGCGCGATCTTCGCGATCGGCGCGGCGGTTTCGGCTCCGGCGCCCACCTCATCCTTCTTGCCGCACGCGGAAAGGCCCAGCGCCAGCGGCAGGGCAAGCAGGAGAAGACGGCTACGGGTAAGTTTCATGGATGCTGTTCCCGGAATTGGAAGTGGCGCTTGGGACAAGGGCTAGCCGATCCGCGCGCTGGATTGAAGCCGGATTGAAGAACGTGCGTGGCCGATCAGTGCAGGCGGGCTTCGATCTGCGGCTTCAGCGCTTCCCAGGTATAGGTGCCCGAAAGCGGAACGCCGTTGAGCACGAAGCTGGGCGTACCGGTGACGAAGTCCTTGTCCACCGCGTCCTGCGTGCCCTTGGCCAGCTTGTCGGCCAGGGCCTTGTTGGCCAGGCAGCGGTCGGTGGCGGGGCGGTCGAAGCCGTGCGTCGCCATGATCTCGTAGAAATGGAAATCGCTGGCGATAGCGCGGGTGCGGCTGGCGAAATCGCCGGCGGTCCAGCGCTGCCGCTGGGCCGCGTTGGCGGAAACCATCGGGCCGATCCAGTCGGCCTGCCTGCCCAGAAAGGCGTTGTGCAGGGTGACGAATTTCGACGGCGGCCCGCAATGCGTCAGCAGGGCTACGGTCATGTCCACCGGATCGCGCACGAAGCTGCGGATCTCGACCGAACCCTTGCTGTTGCCGATGAACCCGATCTGGAGCTGCGCCAGCGATTCATGGTGGAATTCGGCGCAGTGCGGGCAGGTATAGCTGATGTATTCCACCAGCTTCACCGGCGCGGCTGGGTTGCCCAGGATGTGGCTTTCGGTGGCCGTGCGGGTGACGATCGTGGTCGGCGGGCGCGTGGTGGCGGGCAGGCGGCCCGCTGCGGTCCCGGCCCCCGTCCCCGCCGCAGCACCCGCCGTGGTCCATGTCATCATTCCGGCCAAGGCCAGCGCCAGCATGCTCAGGGCCCGCACGATCGATCGCATCACTGTGTCTTTTCCTCGTCCTGATTGCCGTCCGAAATGTTCCCGCCCAGGTTGCGCGCCAGCGATTCCAGCACGGCCCGCAGTTCCGGATCGCCGATGTCGCGCAGCGATTCTCCCAGTTCCATGGGAATGGGCTTGAGCGAAGGCGGCGCGGCCCGCGCGCCGTCATTCCCGCGCGGCGCCTGAACCTGGCCTTGCCGGATCTTGACACGCGCCACCGCGCGATAGCCGAAGAAGCGGTTCACCCGCTCGATGATCTCGGGAATCACGTGCTGGATCAGCGGCGCGTGCGCGGGCGTGACGACCAGCTGGAGAATGCCATCGGCCTTTTCGCCGGGCGGGAAGCGGATCGATTCGGGCGCGCAGTGCCGGGCGTGGTGCTGCCCCACGATCTCGGGCCAGCGCGTGACCACCGAACTCTGCACGAAGCCGAAGCGGCGAAAGGCGGTGCGGCCGATCGCGGGCATCAGGTCGGCGATCTGCCGCGCCTCTCCGCCACGCGCGCGCTCGAACGGCTTGCCGGCGTTTTGACCCGCCTTGTGGCCGGTCTTTTGCGGGGCGTTCCGGGGCTTTCCTGCTTCGCGTTCCATATTGCGTGCTGCCATGCCATAGCGGCGCGATGCAGACCAGTGGCGAGACGAATTCGGGTGCGGGTACGATCGCCGGCGAGCTGCTCGCCTGGTACGATGTCCACGCGCGCCGGTTGCCGTGGCGGCGGCTGCCGGGGGAGCCAACGCAGGACCCCTACCGCGTGTGGCTGTCGGAAGTGATGCTCCAGCAGACCACGGTTGCCGCCGTCGGCCCCTATTTCGCGAAGTTCACCCAGCGCTGGCCGGCGGTGATCGATCTGGCGGCGGCGGACGATGCCGATGTGATGGCTGCCTGGGCGGGGCTGGGATACTACGCCCGCGCCCGCAACCTGCTCGCCTGCGCGCGCGCCGTGGCGGCGATGGGCGGGGCGTTCCCCGATACCGAGGAAGCCCTGCGCGCCTTGCCGGGGCTGGGCGCCTATACCGCTGCCGCCGTCGCCGCGATCGCGTTCGGGCGGCGCGCGGTGGTGGTGGATGCCAATGTCGAGCGCGTGGTGGCGCGGCTGTTCGCCATCACGGAGCCGCTGCCCGGTGCGCGCCCGGCGATTCGCGAGGCAACGGACGCGATCACGCCCGAAGTGCGCGCGGGCGATTTCGCGCAGGCGATGATGGACCTTGGCGCGACGGTCTGCACCGTGAAGGCGCCGCGCTGCCTGTTGTGCCCGATACGTGACGAGTGCCGGGCCTATGCCGAGGGCGATCCGGAGCGCCTGCCGGTGAAGGCGGCGAAGAAGGCCCGGCCCACGCGGCGCGGGCGCGCGTTCTGGATCGTGCGCGATGGCGCGGTCTGGCTGGTGCGGCGGCCGGGGAAGGGAATGCTGGGCGGGATGCGCGCCTTGCCCGACGATGGCTGGAACGCGCGCGCCGATGGCCACGGTGAACCGCCGCTGGCCGGTGGCTGGCGCTCGGGCGGGCTGGTCCGGCACACCTTCAGCCATTTCGATCTCGAATTGCAATTGATGCTTTGCGATGCCGCTGGCGGTGCTAGTCTGGCCGAGGGAGAATGGTGGCCGCTCGCAGGGATCGAAGAGGCCGGCTTGCCCACGGTATTCGCCAAGGCGGCGCAACTGGCGCTGGCCGGGGCGTAGGATGAGCGAGAGGCGGTAGAAGACCCCATGCGAAGCGAAGTTCTGCCCGCGTTCCAGGGCCTTTCCCGGCGCGACATCATGCGTGCCGGCATGCTTGTGGGAGCCGGGGCCACCCTGTTCCCCCGCCTGGCCTTCGCCAGCGCGGCGGCCGAAGCGCAATGGCCGGCGGTGACGCAACTGCTCGATGGTTACGTGTCCGGCGGCAAGCTGCCCGGGATGATCGCGGCGCTCGGCTGGGGCAGCGCCGCGCCGGAAAGCATCGCGCGTGGCGTCGAAACGAAGGGCGAAGCCGCCCCCGTCACCATGGACAGCCTGTTCCGCGTCTATTCGATGACCAAGCCGGTCACCGGCATGGCCGCGATGATCCTGATCGACGAAGGCCGGCTGCGGCTCGACCAGCCCCTGTCGGACGTGCTGCCGAAGTTCGCGAAGATGCAGGTGCAGGTGACGCCGGACGGCTCGATCACCGATCTGCGGCCCGCGAAAACGCCGATCACGATCCGCCACCTGCTGACTCACACGGCGGGGCTGGGCTATTCGATCATCCAGAAGGGACCGATCAAGGCCGCCTACGAACAGGCCGGCATCGTGCCCGGCCAGATCACGCGGCTACCGTTGCCGGGCATGCAGCAACCCGCCGACATGCCCCGCAGCCTTGCCGAGTTCGCGGACCGTCTGGCCGATCTGCCGCTCGTCTATGAACCCGGCACGCAATGGAGCTATTCGGTCGCGCTCGATCTGCTGGGCCGCGTGATCGAGGTGGTATCGGGCCAGCCGTTCGACCGCTTCCTGCACGATCGCATCTTCGGCCCCACGGGCATGGACAGTTCGTGGTTCCAGGTGCCGAAAAGCGAAGTCGGCCGGCTGACCTCGAACTACGGCGTGCTCGGCGGGTTCGTGGTGCCGCTCGATCCGGCGCCGTCCTCGATCTATCTCGATCCGCCGGCGTTTCCGTTCGGCGGCGCCGGGCTGGTGAGTTCCCCGCGCGATTACGATCGTTTCCTTACCATGCTGCTCGGCTATGGCGTGATCAATGGGCGGCGCGTGATGAGCGAGGCGGCGGTGCGGCTGGGCACCAGCAACCTGCTTCCCGCCGGCACCGCCACCGACGGCACGATGATCGCGGGCGGGGGCTTCGGCGCCGGCGGGCGCGTGGGCATCGGCGTGGATGCGGGGACGTATGGCTGGGCCGGCGCCGCCGGTACGATCGCCTTCATCAACCATCGCGTGGGCAACCGGGCGGGCCTTTATACGCAATACATGCCCTCCGAAGCCTATCCGGTGCAAAGGGACTTCCCCAAGGCTGTGATCGCAGACCTGTTTCGTGGAAAGAAAGCCGCATGAACGGAACCACCATCGCCTTTGCCGGCAGCGCGCTCGACCGGGCGGACCATGTCCGCTCCGATCCGGAAAAGCTTGCCGGGTTGATGAACTGGCGCGCGCGCCTGCTGCGGCTGGACGGGCTGGACCCGCTGCTCGCGCCCGAAGGCGGGCTGGACTGGGGCACGCTGGCCGATGCCGATCCGCAGGCCGAACTGGTGTTTCTGGGGCTGACCGAGGACGGACGCGGCTGCTTCGCCGAAGTCGCGCCGCGTCTGGTGGGCAGTGTCGCGCCGCCCAACCCGCGCCTGTGGCAGGCGATGACGATGCTGGGATCGCAGGATCTGGCGATCTATGGCGGCGCGCGCAGCCTGGTGGACTGGCACGCCCGGCACCGCTTCTGCGCCCGCTGCGGCCATGCCACCGTGCTCGCCAAGGGCGGCTGGCAGCGTTCCTGCACGAACGAAGCGTGCAAGGCGGAGCACTTCCCGCGCGTCGATCCGGTCACGATCATGCTGGTGGAGCATCAGGGCAACCTGCTGCTGGGCCGCCAGCCGCGCTTTCCCCCGCGCCGCTTCTCGGCGCTCGCCGGGTTCGTCGAACCGGGCGAATCGATCGAGGGCGCGGTGGCGCGCGAAGTGCAGGAGGAAGCGGGCGTGATCGTGCGCGATGTGACCTATGTCGCCAGTCAGCCGTGGCCGTTCCCCTCGTCGCTGATGATCGGCTGCCACAGCCTGACCGACGATCCCACGCTCACCGTCGACACCACCGAACTGGAAGAGGCGCGCTGGTTCACCCGCGCCGAAGTGCGGGCGGCGCTGGACGGCGATGAGGAAGGGCCTTTCATCGCGCCCCCGCAGCACGCTGTGGCGCGGCACCTGCTGGAATGGTGGATCGCCCGATGACCGCGCCCGCTACGCCAAAGCCGGTGACGATCGACATCTGGTCGGACGTGATGTGCCCGTGGTGCGTGATCGGCTACCACCAGCTGCAAAAGGGGCTGGCCATCCTGGGCGACGAGGTGACGGCGACGATCCGCTTCCACCCCTTCGAGCTGAACCCCGACATGCCGCCCGAAGGCGAGGAGCAGAGCGCGCATATCATGCGCAAGTACGGGCGCAGCAAGGAACAGGCGGCGGAAGGCCGCTCGCAATTGCTGGCCATCGCCGAACGCGCCGGCGCCAGCCTGTCCTGGTCGGGCGAGGGCACGCCGCCGCCCGCGATGATGTGGAACACCCGCGCCGCGCACACGCTGCTGGTCCATGCCTTGCGCGATTACGATGCGGAAACCGAAGTGCGGCTGAAGCTGGCGCTGTTCGCGGCGCATTTCCAGCACCGCCGCAACGTTTCGGACCATGCGGTCCTGCTCGATGTGGCGGAAAGCGCGGGGCTGGACCGCGCCCGCGCGCAAGCCGCGCTCGACGATCCGGAACTGGCCGCGATCGTCGTGGCGGGCGAGCAGCAGGCGTGGGACTGGAACATTTCGGGCGTGCCGGCAATGGTCGTCAACGGCAAATACCTGATCCCCGGCGCGCAGGAACCGGACGTCTATGCCAACGCCCTGCGCCGCGTGATCGCGCGCGAGGCGGCGGCGGGAGCCTAGGGCGTGTGGCAAATGCCGGAATGGGCTGCCGCTATCGGGTATTCGCGAAAATCAGTTTCCGCGACCAAACAGCAGTACAATCCCTGCAAAACCAATACCCGATCCTAAAATCAGGCCGATGGTGGCGTTCGTCATGGTGATCCAATATGCAATTGGCCGCGACGCTCGAGAGTACACCTGCCCCTTCACGGGAAGCTGTCGATCCGTAAGTCCAGCGTAAAGCCGATTGATCATGAAACCGACAAGACCGAAGCCGACAAGCGCAAGAACAAAATCGCCAAACAATCTGTAACCCTCGTCATTCGAGCAACGCTTGTTATCAGGCTAGCGCCAGCGCCGCCACAAGCATGAAGGGGCTTCTTATGCCCAAAGCCCGGAATATTCTGGTTTCCGAAACGCCGTGCCACACTCTCCGTCGCGGAACTCCTCCTCACCCTACCCCTGCGGTTGCGCGATCCACTTGCCGCTGTTCTGGTATTCGGGCCGGATTGCGTTGGAGCCGGGCAGGTTCGCTCCCGCCGGACTGGACCCGGCGGGTTGTGAACCGGTGGCCGGCGCGCCCGGCAGCCGGTTGCCCGCGCGGAACACGGCATCGCCGCCGCGCTGCTCGATCGCCGGGGCATAGGCGGGCGCGGTGGCGTGGGGCAGCGGCATTTGCCCGAACGCGGCGGACGTTGCGGCCGGCACCGGCGCGGCCTGCTGCTGGAGCGCGGCCAGGCGGCCGTCCTCGTAGGCGCGGGCGAGCGCGACCGGATCGGCGATGTCGGTGGGGGCGGGCGTCCAGGTGCGCGGATGCGGCGCGGCGATCGGCTCGCCTCCGGCATAGACCGCGTTGAACGCCGCCGGGCGTCCCGCGCCGCCGCTCCAGCGGTAGAAGCGATGGGCGCCGATCGTGCCGATGAAGGCCAGGCTGTCGGCCCAGTAGGGGTGGATCGCGCTGGTGTGATAGTGCGTGGCAAGGCCCACCGGGGCATAGACGTAGCCCGCCAGCGCATCGCGGGCCACGCGCCGCGCGCGTTCCCAGAACGCCACCATCGGCCGGCGCGCCAGCGATCCGTCGCAGGCGAAGCTGAACTGGCAGCCGGGCCGTTCCGATCCCTGATAGACCACGCCGCACACGGTATTGGGGAAGGCTGGATGCGCCACGCGGTTCAGCACCACTTGCGCCACCGCGCGCTGGCCGCTGTCGGGTTCCGAAGCGGCCTCGTAATAGATCGCCGCGGTCAGGCACTGCAGCGCGCGCCATTGGTCCTCGCCGCTGCCGCGCGCGAAGATCGGCCGCGCGGCGGGGCCGGCGGGTTCGACGGCGGACGCGACTTCCTCGTCATCGCGGTGCGCGGCCCAGGCCTGTTCGGCGGCGTTGGGCGCGATCAGCCCGGTATCGTCGGGCGAGACATAGTAGAAGGCCGATCCGGGAAAGCTTTCGCCCGCCTGCTCGAACGGCTGCAACGGGCCGGCCTCGGCCTGCGCGGCGGCGCGGTCGATCCCGCCGGGGCTGCCCCAGCCGATGGGGCCGAGCACCATCGCGAACAGGCCGATCGTGGCCACGCCCGCCAGCCGCTGGCGCAGCATCGACGGGGTCCGCAGCCGGCGCCGCACCGAGACCATGTCGCGCCGGCGGATGCGCGCGGCAAAATCGCGCGGGCGGGGCACAAGGGGGGCGGGATCGGCCGCTTCCGCAATGGCGTTGGCGGGAAGGTGATCGCGGCGCGTCTCTGCGTCGCCCGTGCGCACGTTCTCCTCCGCAGCCGGGGGCAAGGCCCCGGTCGGAAGGGTGAACGGACGGTAGGCGATTTCCAGCGGCATCGGGTCTTGGACGCGTTCCTTTGCTCTCCTGCGCTAGCGCGCGCGGACAGGTCCCGCACGCACGGCGTTCGCGCCGTCCCAAGGCGGCACAGACCCGCGTCATAGGGTGAATCGGTTAAGACTCTTGCTCGTGCCCCCGTTCGGGGCTACGCGCCGCAGCGACGCCACCGGTGCCCTTCAACGGGCCTAGAGGGAATCCGCGAAGGACCAACACGGTCCCCAACCGGAGCTGCCCCCGCAACTGTATCCGGCGAGCGCCCTGTCCACGATGCCACTGGCCGCACGGCCGGGAAGGCGGGCAGGGGGCGATGACCCGGAGAGCCAGGAGACCTGCCGGTGTGTGGTCGTTCCGCGGCCGGGCGGGGTGTACCGGGCGCACGCGTCGCGAGTTCCGCCCGTTGGCCCGGCGGTCCTCCCGCCATGAACGGCAGTTCGTTCATGGGCTGGGAGTCTGAAGAATGCCGGGCAAGTATCTGTTTTTCCTTACCGCATCCCTGTTGGCCGCTGCGCCGGCGCTGGCGCAGGACGATATGGCGCAACCCGCCGCGCCGGCCGTCTCCGCCGATGCGCAGATCACCGTGCTCGCCACGGGCAGCAAGCTGCGGCTCGACCAGACCGGGCAGGCCGTCACCGTCATCACCGCCGAGCAGATCGCGCAAGTGCAGGGCGCTGACCTGACGCGCGTGCTGGAGCGCGTGCCCGGTCTCACCTTTTCGCGCAACGGCGGTCTTGGCGCCTTCACCGGCGTGCGCCTGCGCGGGTCCGAATCCGAACAGGTGCTGGTGCTGATCGATGGCGTGCGCGTGGAGGACGTGTCCTCGCCCTCGGGCGGCTACGATTTCGGCAACCTGTTGACCGGCGGAATCGACCGCATCGACGTGCTGCGCGGCTCGAACTCCGTGGTCTGGGGCAGCGCCGCGATCGGCGGCGTCATCGCGGTGACGACCAAGGAAGTGAACGGCGCGGAGGCCAGCGTCGAATATGGCGCGAAGGAAACGGTCTCCGCCGATGCCGTGGCCGGTGTGGCCAACGATCGCTATGCCTTCTCGCTCAACGGCGGCTACGCGCGCACCGATGGCGTTTCCGCCGCCGCGGTCGGCACCGAGCCGGACGGCTACCGCCAATGGCGCATCGGCGGGCGCGGGCGCGTGAACCTCACCCCCGATCTCTCGCTCAACGCCGTCGCGCGCTATGCCGACAGCAAGCTCGATATCGACGGTTATCCGCCGCCGACTTACACCGTGTTCGGCGACACGCCGGAATACCAGAAGACCCGCCAGTTCTCCGGCCGCGCCGGGTTCCACTATGCCGGCAGCGCGCTTACGCTCGATGGCGGCTATGCGCTCGCCGATACGCGCCGGAACTACTACGATCCCACCTACGGCGCCGATCCGCAGTACGGCTACAAGGGCCGCAGCCAGCGCGTCGACCTGACCGGCCGCATCGCGCTGCCCGCGCATGTCGCGCTCGATTTCGGCGGGGACAGCGAATGGACGCGCTTCTCGTCCAGCTTCGACGCGCAGCACAGCGCGCGCCTGTCCAGCGGCCACGCGCTGCTCGGCTGGTACACCGACCGGGCCAGCCTTGCCGCCGGCGTGCGCGTCGACGATCACAGCCGCTTCGGCACGCAGGCGACGTTCGGTGCCAACGGCAGCGTCCGCGTGGCGCAGGGGCTGCGCCTGCGCGCCAGCTATGGCGAAGGGTTCAAGGCGCCCACGCTCTACCAGCTCTATTCGGACTACGGGAACCAGGGGCTCAGCCCCGAACGCAGCCGCAGCTACGACGCCGGGGTCGAATACACCACGGCCGATGGCGTGTTCCACGCCTCGGCCACCTGGTTCCGGCGCGATACGCGCAACCTTATCGCCTATGTATCGTGCTTCTCGGCCACCAGCCCGTTGTGCGCGGACGGGCGCTTCGGCTTCTACGACAACGTCGGCAAGACCCGTGCCGAAGGCGTGGAACTGGAACTGCGCGCCGATGTCAGCCCCACGTTCCGGGCGCAGGCGGTCTATACCTATGACCGCGCCCGCAACCTGACCGTGGCGGACGCGAACTACGGCAAGGCGCTCGCCCGCCGCCCGCGCAACGCGCTGACGGTTTCGGCCGACTGGACCTCGCCGCTCGCTGGCCTGACCCTGGGCGCGGACGTCCGCCTTGTCAGCGACAGCTTCGACGATGCGGGCAACCGCACCCGGCTGGATGGCTACGAGCTGACCACGCTGCGCGCCAGCTTGCCGTTCGGGGATTTCTTCGAACTGTTCGGTCGGGTCGAAAACCTGTTCGATGAAAAGTACCAGACCTCGGCCGGATACGGCACCTGGGGCCGCTCCGCCTTCATCGGCGCGCGGGTGCGCTATTAACGCGGGCGGCTCCTTGCCTTCTTCCACCCCACCGGCCTTGTGGCGGTGGGGCTGGAGGCTGGCGTTGCTGGCGGTTCTTTCCGCTTGCGCGCCGGCCACGCCTCCGCCTTCGGCCACGCGCGCGCACCCCGCGATCGTTTCGCTGAACCCGTGCAGCGATGCGATCCTGGCCGAAGTGGCCGATCCGGGGCAGGTACTGGCGCTGTCACACTACAGCCGCGATCCCCGATCGAGTTCGATGGACGTGGCGCTGGCCCGGCGCTTTCCCGCCACACGCGGCACGGTGGAGGAAGTGCTGGCGCTCCATCCCGATCTCGTGCTGGGCGATACGTTCCTCGGCCCGGCTGCGCGCGAGGCCTACGGTCGCCTCGGCATTCCCGTCACCCAGCTTCCCATCGCCATGACCGTGGCCGACAGCCGCGCGCAGGTCCGCCGCATTGCCGCGCTGGCGGGGCATCCGGAGCGCGGCGAGCGGCTTGTGGCGCGGATCGACGCGGCGTTGGCCACTGCCGCGCCGCCGGCGGGCACGGCCCCCGTGCCAACCGTCGTCTGGCAATCGGGCGGGATCGTGCCGGGCGAAGGCACGCTGATCGCCGATCTGCTGCGGCATACCGGCTTCGCCAGTTTCAGTGCCGCGCGCGGGATGCGCCAGGCGGACGTGCTGCCGCTCGAACGGATGCTCGCCGATCCGCCACGCCTGATCCTGATCGCGTCCGACGCGCACGGCGATGGCGATCGCCGGCTGCACCATCCGGTTCTTGCCGCGCTGGACGGCACGCGGCGCGAAACGCTCGCGCCCGGCCTCCTCTATTGCGGCGGCCCCACGATCATCCGGGCGGTAGCGCGGCTAAGGGAAGTGCGGGCTTCGCTATGACCGTGCGTCCGGTTCCCCTCCTGCTTGCCGCGCTGGCGCTCGCCGTGCCGCTCTCGTTGCTCGCGGGGCAGGTTTGGATCGATCCGCTGGCGCCGGCCGCGCGCAACGCCCTGCCGATCCTGATCGAACTGCGCCTGCCGCGCGCAGTGCTGGCGCTGCTCGTCGGCGGCGGGCTGGGCGCGGCAGGCGCGGCGATGCAGGGCTACCTGCGCAATCCGCTGGCCGATCCGGGGCTGTTCGGCATCGCGCCGATGGCGGCGCTGGGCGCGGTGCTGTCGTTCTGGACCGGCTATGCCGCGCAAGGCTGGCTGCTGCCGCTGTTCGCGCTCGCGGGCGCGGCGCTGGGCATGGCGTTGCTCGCGCTGATCGCGGGGCGGACCGGCGGGGTGGCGCTGTTTACGCTCGCGGGAATGATGATCGCCAGCCTGGCCGGCGCGCTCACCAGCCTCGCCATCAGCCTGGCCCCCAATCCCTTCGCGCTCAGCGAGATCGTCACCTGGCTGATGGGCGCGCTGGCCGATCGCGGCTGGCCCGATGTGCTGATCGCGCTGCCGCCCACGCTGCTTGGCCTGCTGGTGCTGTGGCGCACCGGGCCGGCGCTCGATGCGCTCATGCTGGGCGAAAGCGCGGCGCGCTCGCTTGGTGTCGATCCGGCGCGGCTGTTGTGGCGGATGGTCGCTGGCGTGGGCCTCGTCGTCGGCGCGGGCGTGGCGGTCGCCGGGATCATCGGGTTCGTCGGCCTGGTCGTGCCGCACCTCGTCCGTCCCTTGACCGACCGCCGCCCCTCCGCGCTACTGCTGCCGAGCGCGCTGGCCGGGGCGCTGCTGTTGCTGGTGGCCGATTGCCTGTGCCGCCTGCTGCCGCTGGCGGGCGGCGAACTGCGCCTTGGCATCGCGCTCAGCCTGATCGGGGCGCCGTTCTTCCTGCGCCTGCTGCTGGCGATGCGGCGGGAGATCGCGTGATGCTCGCCGCCAAGCAGGTATCCGTTCCCGGCCGGCTGGAGGCGATCACCACCGCGCTGCGCCCCGGCCAGATCACGGCGATCTGCGGCCCCAACGGCGCGGGCAAGTCCACGCTGCTCGCCTGCCTCGCCGGGCTGCACGCGCCGACGGAAGGCGTCGCGCTGCTCGATGGCCATCCCGTCGCCACGCTGCCGCCGCTCACCCGCGCGCGCGCCATCGGCTTTCTGCCGCAGGACGGCGCGGTCGCCTGGGATGTCACCGTGGAAACGCTCGTCCGGCTCGGTCGCCTGCCGCACCGCGCCGGACCCGAAGCGGACGCCGCCGCCGTGCGCGCCGCCCTGGCTGCTCTCGATCTCGCGGATCTCGCCGCGCGCCCGGTGTCCGCCCTGTCCGGCGGCGAGCGCGCCCGCGCCCTGCTGGCGCGCGTGCTGGCGGGCGAACCGGGCTGGATACTCGCCGACGAACCGCTCGCCAGCCTCGATCTCGCGCATCAGCTTGCCTTGCTGGCCCGCTTCCGCATCCTCGCGGGGGGCGGAACGGGGGTGGTCCTCGTACTCCACGATCTTGCGCAGGCGATGAACCATGCCGATCGCGTCCTGATCCTCGATCACGGGCGCCTCGTGGCCGATGGGCCGCCCGAAACGATGCTTACCCCCGCGATGATCGGAGAAGTGTGGGGCCTTGATGGCCATTGGCTGGGCGAGCCGGGCCGCAGGGCGCTGGCCTTCTCGCCGTCCTGACCGCGCCAGGCCCTTCTACTGGTCGCCGCTGAACGGGGGCGGTGCGAAGATTTCCACAATCGCGGTGCCGGCGGGCGCAGTCTTGCCGGACATGGTCTGCGCCGTGATTCCGGCACCGGCCAGCGCGTTCGGCAGGGCCTCGTCGTGCGCGTCCTCGGGCATGGCGATGCGCACGTGGGCAACGCCCCAGCGCTGCAACGCCCAGATCGCGACACCGGCGGGAATCGTGTCGGCGGGGGCTCCCTCGGTGGTCAGTGCGATACGCAATTCCGGTGTGGCGGGCGGGATCACGCGCACGCTCCAGCCTTCGGCGGCATCGGTGGCGATGCGTTCGGCCCGGAGATAGTCGGCCAGCTTCCAGCCGGGCGCGGCAACCGGTTGTATGTTCACCGCGCGTTCGGTCCGGTTGATCCACAGCGCGGTGGTGGGCAGGCCGATGCTCGCGCGGATGCGGGCATAGGGCGGCACGTCGGCGGCGATCCCGGCGGCGGTGCGTTCCATCGCCGCGTCGATCATGGCGCGGGTTTGCGAGGGCAGGTCGGCGGCCAGTACCTGCTGGAGATTGACCGAGACCGCAGGCCCGACTTTGGCGGCAAGGAGATCGTGGACGCGCTGTTCGCCGTTCGCCGCATATTGCGGGGCGATGACGACCGCATTTATCGAGGGATCGCCGAACAGGGGCCAGTGCGCGTCCATTTGCGCGATGCTGGTGCCCCGCTGGCCTGAAACCTGCTCGATCGCATTCCTCGCCGACGAACGCAGCGTGCCCTCGCGCTTCACCTGCACCAGCGTCATGGCCAGCGGGGTGGCCAGCGCGAGGAACGCGGCAATCCCGGCGACAGTATGCGCGGTGGTCCACTGCACGTTCTGCAATGGCCGCGCCGCGCCGGAGAGCCGGGCGACCAGCGCGAAGGCAAAGGCGATGGCCGAAAGGTTGGTCAGGAACAGCAGCAGCGCGCCCAGTGCGAAGGTGGGTTGCAGCGTGGCGATGCCATAGCCGACAGTGGTCAACGGTGGCATCAGCGCGGTGGCGATGGCCACGCCGATCGCGGTTCCGCCCTTGCCCATCACCGTGGCGTACCCGCCGGCGATGCCCGAAAGCAGCGCGACGGCAAGGTCGAGCAGGGTGGGTTGCGTGCGGGCGAGAAGTTCGGGCGTGGCGTTGCGGATCGGGCTGATCCAGGTGATCAGCATCCCGGCGGCAATGCCGATCGCCGCGCCCACCAGCACCACGCGCGCGGCATCGCGGATGCGCTGACCGTCAATGGAGGCGAAGCCGAAGCCCAGCGCGGCGATCGGGCTCATCAGCGGAGAGACCAGCATCGCGCCGATCACCACGGCGGTTGAGGATTGCAGCAGGCCCAGTGCCGCGATTCCGGCGGCAAGGCCGCACATCAGCATGTAACCGCGCGTCAGCGCGCCATCGTCCTGCACCTGATGGCGCAAGTCGCGCGCGTCGTCAGGCGACAGTTCCGGCAGCAGAATGAGCCGGGCGAACCGGATCCGCCAGCGCAGCAGGCGATGCCGGAACGGAGCGAGGCGGGAGGACAGCGATGCGGGATCGGGAAAGCGGAATACCATGGGGGGGAGGATAGCGGCCTTGCCACCGGCCGCCAAATCCGCAGGGGTTCGTGCCGCCGACGATTTCGTCCGGACCGGATGCGAAAAAGGGCATGGAACCGGTCCATGCCCTTTTGTTCGTTTGCGTATCGGCGGGCGATCAGGCCGGCAGCGTCAGCGCCTCGTAGCGTTCGAGATGCCAGTCGGCGGGGCCGAACTGGCTTTCGATCATCGTCAGGCGCTTGAAGTAATGGCCGGCGGCCAGTTCCACGGTGATGCCGATGCCGCCGTGCGTCTGCACCGCGTTCTGGCCGATGAAGCGCAGCGACTTCGAGACTTTCGCCTTGGCGAGGCTGACCGCCGCCTTGCGCTGTTCGGCCGGAAGATCGAGCTTGAGCGTGCCCATCAGCGTCATCGAGGCGACCTGCTCGGCCTCGATCATCATATCGGCCAGGCGGAACTGCAGCGCCTGGAACCGGCCGATCGGCTGGCCGAACTGCTTGCGCTCCTTGGTGTAGGCCAGCGTCAGTTCGTGCAACTGGCGCCCGGCGCCCTGGCCTTCGGCGCAGACCGCCATCGTGGCCTCGTCCACCACCTGCTCGATCAGGTCCATGCCGCCCGGCAGCAGCGCTTCGCCGGGCACGGCGACGTTCTCGAAATAGACTTCCGATGCCTGGAACCCGTCGACCGTCGGGTAATCGCGGCGGGTGACGCCCGCGCTCTTCGCGTCCACCACGAACAGCTCCACGCCGCCGCGTTCGTTGCCCGATCCGCCGGTGCGCGCGGTGACCAGCAGGTGCGTGGCCCACGGTGCGGCATAGACCACCGCCTTGTGGCCGTTCAGCACATAGCCGGCGCCATCCTTGCGCGCGGTGGTTTCGATCCGCGCCAGGTCATAGCGGCCCTTCGGCTCGGCATAGGCGAAGGCGAAGATCACGTCGCCGCCGATGATGCCGGGGATCAGCGCATCGGCCATCGCGCCGCCCGCCGCCTTCAGCGCGCCGCCGCCGATCACGGCGGTCTGGAGATAGGGCTCGATCGCGATGACCTTGCCCAGTTCCTCCATCACGATCAGGTTTTCCAGCGGCCCGCCGCCAAGTCCGCCCTGTTCCTCGGTGAAGGGGGCGGACAGGATGCCCAGTTCGGTCGCCAGCGCGCGCCAGATGCCCGGATCGCGGCCTTCCGGGCGCTCCAGCATCTTCTTGCGCGTTTCAAAGTCGTAGGTGTCCGCCAGGAAGCGCGAAAGCGTGTCGCGCAGCATGTCCTGCGTTTCGGTGAAGCTCAGGTCCATTCGTATCTATCCTCTCGGTCGGCCCGCCGGATGGCCAGCCTGTTGGCTGGCTCAGAGGCCGAGAACCATCTTGGCGATGATGTTGCGCTGGATTTCGTTGGACCCGCCATAGATGGTGGTCTTGCGCATGTTGAAATAGCTTGGCGCGGTGTGGTGCGCCCAGTCCGGCCCGATCGGGTGCTCGTTGTCGCCTTCGCCGAAGCCGCGGAAATAGGGCGCGCCATAATGCCCCGCCGCTTCCAGCGCGAGTTCGGTGATGCGCTGCTGGATTTCCGAACCCTTGATCTTGAGCACGCTCGATTCCGGCCCCGGACCGCGCCCGGCGGCTTCGCCGGCCAGCGTGCGCAGTTCGGTGAATTCCAGCGCGGTCAGGTCCATTTCCAGTTCGGCCACCTTGCGGCGGAAGAACGGATTGGCCAGCAGCGGACGGTCGCCGTCCATTTCCGACGAGGCGATCGAGCGCACCCGCTCGATCCCGCGCTTCGAGGCCGCGACGCCGGCAATGCCGGTGCGTTCGTGCGCCAGCAGGAACTTGGCGCAAGTCCAGCCTTTGTTCTCTTCGTACACGCGGTTTTCGACCGGCACCTTCACGTCTTCGAGGAACACTTCGTTGACTTCGTGTTCGCCGCCCAGCGTGATGATCGGGCGCACGGTGATTCCCGGCGTCTTCATGTCGATCAGCAGGAAGCTGATGCCTTCCTGCTGCTTGGCATCGGGATTGGTGCGCACCAGGAAGAAGCCCCAGTCGGCATGCTGCGCCATTGTCGTCCAGGTCTTCTGGCCGTTGACGATATAGTGCGAGCCGTCCTCGCTCAGCACCGCGCGGGTACGCAGCGAGGCAAGGTCGGAGCCGGAACCGGGCTCGGAATAGCCCTGGCACCACCAGTCCTCGCCCGAAAGGATGCGCGGCAGGAAGCGGGCCTTCTGTTCGGGCGTGCCGAAGGTGTAGATCACCGGGCCGACCATGGTGATGCCGAACGGCATGATGCGGATGCAATCGGCCCGCGCGGTTTCCTCGGACCAGATGTAGCGCTGCGTGGCGGTCCAGCCGGGGCCGCCGTATTCGACCGGCCACGCGGGCGCGATCCAGCCCTTCTTCGCCAGCACCTTGTGCCAGGAGAGGAAATCCTCCTTGCTCAGGTCGCCGCCCTCGTCCTGCTTGCCGCGCAGCTGGGCGGGGTAGTTTTCGGCGATGAACGCGCGCACTTCGTCGCGGAAGGCAAGCTCTTCCGGGCTGAAATCAAGGTTCACGACGTCTCTCCCTTTTATAGACCGTCAAGCGCTGACCGGCGAATGCGAAGGCTGCCGGAACAGTTCAATCGCGCGATTGAATAGCAGGAAAATTCCCCGGTTTTAAGCGGGTGATGCAGGCTTTGGCGCAAGAACGCGGCAGTGCCGGACGAGGCCGGATGACGTAACGGAAAGAAACGCGGCAAGGCGCCGCAGCAGCCGATTAGGGCGGTCTGCGGCGGCAGCGCGGATGTGCGGGGAAGGGCCGCAAAAGCACTTCGCGCGAATCGGGTCCGGATCTTAGACCGGCTTGGCGCGGGCAGGACGAAGTGTGATGAAACTCACGGACGCTGGCGATGCCATGGTTCTACCATTTGGCCCTTGCAACGCTTCCCTGAAGCTGGAAACGCGAAGTACCGGGCATGTCTGGCAGGTCGAAGGGAATGCACAGGGACGAACGCATAACGGCGATCGCCGCGATGTTCGATTGCGCGCCCGCGCTGGCTGCGCAAGTAGAGCCATCGATGCAGGCGGTATCGTTCGCGCACAAGGCGGTGCTTGCCCATCAGGGCGACAGCTCCGAACATTGCTGGCTGGTGATCGGCGGCACCGTGCATATCCAGGTCAACGGCATCGACGGACAGCGCGTGCAACTGGCCTACCACGGGCCAGGCGAATTCTTCGGGGCCTATCCCGAACCGGCCACCCACCGCGCGGACATGGTGGCGCATGGCGCGGTCGATTTGCTGCGCATTCGCTGCACCGAACTGGCGGCGCTGGCTCACAGCCAGCCAGCGCTGGCGGTGGGCCTGGCCAGACGGTTGGCGCGCCAGCTCGATCTGTCGCTGGACCGGATGGCCGCGCAGACCACGCTTTCGGCGCCAGGTCGCATCCATGCGGAATTGCTGCGGCTGGCGGATGCGGACTATCGCATCGTGCCGGCGCCGCAGATCACCGCGCTGGCGCTCAACGCCAACACCGCGCGCGAAACCGCATCGCGCGCGGTCAGCGCGCTGGAACGGCGGGGAATCGTGGAAAGGTCCGAGCGAGGCCTGACCATTCTGGCCCCGCGCATGTTGCGCGATATGATCTACTGACCGGGGGCCGGTCGCGCGGCCTTAGCGGACCGCCAGCAGCCCCAACGCCAGATCCCCCTGCGCCGAAGCGATCTGGCCGAAGTTTTCGCAGTGCAGGTCCGGTGCGTGCAGGGTGAGCGCCAGCGCCAGCGAGCGGGACACCGGCACTTGTCCCGGCAACCCCGCGCCAGCCACGCGCACCGCCGTTTCCAGCCGTTGCGTGGCGTTCCCGGCCGGATCGTAGGCGCCATAGGTCACGCCCAGCGTGCGGCCATGCAGCGTCACGTCCGCCAGCGCGATGCGCGCCGCCGCGACCGGATCGTCGAACCGCGCGATTGTGAAAGCGCCGTGCCGGACCAGCGCCGCGCCGGCGTGGGCAAAATGGTCCGCCTGTTCGCCATCGGGCACGGCGACAAGCGCTTCACGGGCGAAAGTGGGCGGGGGGCTGGCCGTGGTGCCGCTGCGCTCGAGCGAGACTCGTTCGATGGGCAGACCCCGATCGCGCCAGGCGGCGTCCAGCAGCGAACCTTGCGCGCGGGTGCCATCGCCCAGCCGCAGGGCCACGGCATGGCTTTCGAGCTGTCGAGCATGGCGGATCGCGCAGCCCATCGCCATCTCGTCCCCCACGTAGATGCCCGCTTGCGAAACCGTATCCAGCGCCTCGATGGTTTCCACCGAGGCGGCAGCATCGAGAATGGCGTCGAAACGCGCTTCCCAATGCGTGCCGAAGCTGGAGACCGAATCGTGCCGGAAGCCCTCGATCGTGGCGGGCAGCATCACGTGGAGTTCCACGTCGCGTTCGAGCAGCGCTTCGGCCACCATGATGTCCGCTCCCGCGGCCAGCGCGCCGAAGGCGAAGCCGGGTCGGATGCGGTCCACGGCCTCGGCGATCCGTTCGGGCGATTGCGTCTGGTCGGGCGCGACGTGGATGATCCCGCTGAAATGCAGGCTGGCGGGTGGACGATAGGCGTCGAGCCAGTCCGCCGGCTGTTCCAGCACGGTCATGATCAGCCGGAAATGCCGCAGGGTGGAGGCGTGATCCTCCCACGCGCGCGGGGCCTGCCGGACGGCCTGCGCCAGCACCGCCTGGCCCTTGTCGATCTCGCCCAGCAGCAAGCAGGCTTCCGCGCGCGTGGCGTGCAGCCAATAGGCGGTTTCGGGTTCGTGATCGCCCGCATCGAGCATGGTCAGGACACGGGTTGCCAGGATCGCCGCGTCCTTGCGGTTGCCTTCGAGCAACGCGATCGTCGCGGCATTGATCAGCGGATACGTCGCCGGCATCATCGCCGCGGCCGAGAGATAGGCCTGCCGCGCCGCACCCAGCAGCCGCGCGCGTTCCGCCGTCGACGGCGCGGAAAGGCCCCGGTCCTTCAGCAGGCGGCCTTTCAGCGTCAGCGTATCGGGATGCCGATCGCCTTCCAGCGCGGCATCGGTGAACATCTGCCACGCCCGCATCGTATCGCCGCTGCGGGCAAGCCGTCTGATGATCGGGATTTTTGAATTGTGCACGGCTTGCCCAGCTTTCCTTGCGGGGTTTCAGTTCAGCTTCGGCGGCGGGTTCTTGATGTCGGGATCGATGCTCATTCCGATCCAGCGCGGTCCCCTGCGGCTTTTCTGCAGCAGATCGATGTTCACGTTGAAGGCGTGCGTGGTGCCGAACTTGCCGCCCTTGTTGAAGCGCGCCACGAAGCGGACGATCTTGTAGCGATCCAGCTTCTCGTCGTAGCCGTCGTATTCGAGATTGCCATAGAACGCGCCGAGATTGGCATCCTTCATGGTGATGGCGTCGAATGCCTTGGAGAAGAACAGCTGGTCGCCCTTCAGCACGATCTCGACCATCGTGTCCTCGGTGATCGCGATGTAGTCCTGCGCTTCCTGGCCATCCTGGTCCATCTTGAGCACGATTGCGCCGTTGCGGGCATAGAGGCTGATCGTGAAGGTCAGCGCCTTGCCCGCCGCCGTGCGCAGCGCGGGATCGTGGGGAAGCGCGTATTGCGCGGGGGAACATTGCGACATGTTACTTCTCCGTTTTCAGATCGGGAAAACTTTGCAGGATGCGCAGCCGCCAGGTCAGCCAGTCGCGGTTGTCGGGATCGGTCGCGATCAGCCGGTTCGCGGCCTGCATGGCCTGTTCTGCGGGGCTACGCGCGCCGGCCTTGTCGCCAAGATCCCGAAGCAGCGTCGCCATCGAATAGCGCGAAAGCATCCAGTCCTGCCGATAGGCGGCATTGGCCGGATCGATGCGCAGCAGATCGTCCATGATCACGGCCTGCTGCTGGCGTTCCGCCAGCGCGTCGCGCTTGTTTCCGGCGGCGTTGAGCGCATCGGCCAGCCAGGCATGGCGGTTGGCGAGATCGGCCTTGATGCCGGCATCGCGCGGGTGGGATCGGGCGGCCTGTTCCATCGCGGCAAGCGCGCTGCGGCAGGCGTCGAGCCCGGCCTGCGGGCGCGCCTGCTCCGCCAGTTCCAGCGAACAGATATTGCCCTGCGCGTAACCCAGCTCGCGCAGCGCACCGGCATCCCCAGGCTGCAGCTTCACCAGCTTTTCGGCCAGTGCGCGATAGGCGGTGAAATGCGGGCGCGCGGCGGCATAGCGGTTGCGCTGGTAGTCGGTATAGCCGATCCAGAACTCGCTTTGCGCGTGCGCGAACACGCGCTGGGGATCGTTCGGCATTTCCGCCAGCAGTGCGCCAGTGGCGCGGTGCGCCTCGCTGAACTCCATCAGCGCGGCGTCCATCCGTCCGCGTTTCTGGTCATCCTCGCCCATCGCCTGGAGGACGCGGGCGCGCCGGTCGAGCGATCCGGCGGGCAATCCATCAAGATCGCCCTGTGCGGCATAGTAATCCAGCGCGCGCGTGTTGACGGATTCCAGCACGTCGAGCCGCCCCACTCCTTCCAGCCTTGTCCGCAGGTCTGTCAGCATGAACTCGATCAGCCCTTCGGCCTGTTGCCTTTGCCGGTCTGCCTCGTTGCGCGCGTTGATCGCCACGAACAGGAGCGTGGACAGCACTACAACGGTCAGGGCGGAAACAAGCGTGATGGCCGTCACGCGGCGCAGCTGCCGCTGCGCGTCGCGCTGCACCAGTTCGTCCAGGCCGATGCCGGTCAATCCGGCAACAAGGCGCAGCCGGGCCAGCTTGCCATCGCCGATCCGACGGAAGTCGGCGGCCGCCGGTTCGCGGACCGCTTCTCCGCTTTCCCGGTCGGCAGCCGGGTCGGTCAGACTGGGCGGAAACGCGTCTTCCGGATCACCGTGAAGCAGCCCTGCCAGAATCGGGCGATCCGGATGCTTTTCGCGGAAATAGCGGATTTCCTGATCGACCCAGCGTGAACGCCGCGCTTCCGGCGAACAGAGCACGATCAGGCAGGCCGAAGCCGCCAGCGCGTTGCGGACTTCCTCGTTCAGATCGCTCGACGCGGGCAGTTCGTTGCGATCGCGGAAGATCGGCGTCAGCCGGCGTGGCACCTTGCCGCGCGGCGTTTCCAGCCCCACCAGCCGGGGAGGAATGCGGTACGTTTCCAGCCAGCGGTGCAGCCGCGCGGCCGCCGGCGTATCGGCATGGCTATAGCTCAGGAAGGCGCGATAGCGCGGCTGCTCGTTTGCGGAACTGGCCTCCGGCGGGGCAGTCATCGATAACTCCAGCGGACAGGCTTGCAGACACAGGGCCAAAGGCTGCCGAGATGTATACTCAGGCAACGCCCTTAGACAATTGTCGCGGCCGCTGGTGTGATCGATGCCGCAGCCGGCGGGTCAGCCTATGCCGGGCACAGCCTCCGGCACGGCGGCATCGCTTTCGAAGCTGGCGACCGGATAGGCGCAGTAGTCCGCCGCGTACCACGCGCCGGGGCGGTGGTTGCCCGATTCGCCCAGCCCGCCGAACGGCATGTTCGCCGCCGCGCCGGTGGTCGGGCGGTTGCGGTTGATCACGCCGGCGCGCGCGAAGTCGAGATAGTGTTCCCACTTCGCGTCATCGCCGGTGATCAGCCCGGCGGAGAGGCCATAGGCGGTGGCGTTGGCGGCGGTGATCGCCTGCTCGAAATCGCCCACGCGGCGCACGAACAGCACGGGCCCGAAGATTTCCTCGTCGGGCACGTCCACGCCGGTCACGTCATAGAGCGCGGGCTTGACGAAGCTGCCCGGCCGGCCGGCGATCCCGGTGAAGCGCCGCAGCGGCCGCGCGCCCATCCGCTCGATCGCGCCGACCATGTCGAGCGCGCGTTCGGCGGCCTGCACCGACACCAGCGGTCCCATGAAAGCATCGCCCGCATCGGACCACGCGGCCACCGGCAAGCGGTCGATCAGCGCGGCCAGCGCCTCGATGAAGGCATCGCCCGTCGCCCCTTCGGGCACGATCAGCCGGCGCGCGCAGGAACAGCGCTGGCCGGTGGTGATGAAGGCGGACATCGCGATCACGCGCGCCACGGCCTCGGGATCGCCATCCCACGCGATCAGCGGGTTGTTGCCGCCCAGTTCCAGCGCCAGCATCACGTGCGGCCGGTCGATGAAGGCGCGGCGGAAGGCGCGGCCGGCGGCGGAGGAGCCGGTGAACAGCAGCCCGTCGATATCGCCCCCGATCAGCGCCGCGCCGGTTTCGCGCGCGCCTTGCGCCAGTTGCAGCACGCCATCGGGCAGGCCCGCCTCGGCCCAGGCGCGGGCCATGACCTCGCCGGTCCACGGCGCGATCTCGGACGGCTTGAACACCACCGTGTTGCCCGCCAGCAGCGCCGGCACGATGTGCCCGTTGGGCAGATGGCCGGGGAAGTTGTAGGGGCCAAGCACCGCCATCACGCCGTGCGGGCGGTGGCGCAGCACCGCACGGCCGAACGCGGTGGCGCTTTCGCGCGTGCCGGCGCGTTCGGCCTGCGCCGCGATCGATACCTCGACCTTGCCGGCCATCGATGCGGCTTCGGTCTTGCTTTCCCACAGCAGCTTGCCGGTCTCGCGCGAGATCGTCTCGGCGATCGTGCCAGCGTTCGCCTTCAGGTAGTCGGCATAGCGCCGGGCCACGGCGATGCGTTCGTCCAGCGGCGTGCGCGACCAGCCGGGCAGGGCGGCGCGGGCGCGCTCGACCATCGCGGCGGCTTCCGCCGGCGCGGTGACGGCGCCTTCCCACACGGTTTCGCCGGTTGCGGGATCGATCGACTGGAGCATTTCGGCCATGTTCGCGTCCTTCAGGCCCGGACCAGGATCTGGCTGCCGGCATCGAGGCCAAGCATCCGGGCGGTGGAAGCCGGAATGTGGGCATTCCCGTCGCAAATGTCGACGGGGGCGTGAGTCACGCGGAAGCGCTCGATGGCGTCGTTGGCGACAAGCCGTGACGGTGCGGCGGCGACGTTGTCGTTGACGGCTACGGTGCAGGGCGTGGTTCGGCGGATCGTGTCGATCTTGTCGCGCGCGCAGGTCACCGTTGGTCCGCCGTCGAACACGTCGACCAGGCCGGTCCAGCTGAAGCCTTCGCTTTCCAGCATCTTGCGCGCGGCGCGGCCGTCGGGATGGACTTCTCCGATCACGTCGCGCGCGAACGGTTCGATCAGTTCCAGGTAGATCGGGTGACGCGGGGCCAGATCGACCAGAAACTGCCCGTTGCTGGCGGTGATCATGCGGTCCGCTTCCTCGAAGGGCAGGCGGAAGAACTTGGCGGAAACGCCTTCCCAGAACGGGCTTTCGCCTTCCCAGTCGAACCAGCCGCGCAGCTCGGAAACGATCTTGTCGGCGAAGCGGTCACGCGCCGCCGCGATCAGCATGTAGCGCGATGCCGCCAGCAGCGTGCCGTTGCCGCCACCGCGATGCTCGGGGTGGACGAACAGCGAGCCGACCTCGCTGGCTCCGGCGCATTCGTTGACCAGCACCAGCGCCTCGTGCTCGAAGTTCACGCCGGCGGCGTTCGAATGCTGCGCCAGCTTGACCACGCGGAACGAGAAGTGCGGGCGCGCCACGCCGATCGCCCCGCGCACCGAGGCGACGCCGATCACCTGCCCGGTCTCGCTTTCCTCCAGCATCAGCGTGTACCACGCTTCCGCCGCCGGCACGGCGCCGGCGAAGCTGGCGGCCGACAGCGCCAGCCGGTTGCCGAGCGTGTCAGCGCATTCGGGCAGACTGGTCAGCCCCGGACCGCTCAGACGGGCCAGTTCGAGCAGGGCGTCGAGATCGGCTTCGGTGCCGGGGCGAACGATGCGGCCCATGGCGGTCAGGCCACTTCCGGAACGCGCGCGTTCCAGGCCGCGAAGGTGGCGTCGAGCTTGGCGAGCGCCTCGTCGGCTTCGTCCTCGCTGATGATCAGCGGCGGCAGCAGGCGGATGCAGTTTTCGCCGCCGCCGGCCACCAGCAGGCCCTGTTCGCGCGCGGCGGCCATCATCTCGCGGTTGTTGGGCTTCAGCTTCACGCCCACCAGCAAGCCCTTGCCGCGCACTTCCTCGACGATGTCCGGATAGCGTTCGATCATCGCGCGCAGGCCGCTGGACAGCCGATCGCCCACCGCGCGCACATGGGCGAGCAGCGCTTCATCGGCGATCAGGTCGAACGCCTTGGCCGCCACCGCCATGGCCAGCGGATTGCCGCCGAAGGTGGAACCGTGCGTGCCGAAGACCATGCCCTTGGCGGCTTCCGCGCTGGCCAGGCACGCGCCCACCGGGAAGCCGCCGCCCAGCGCCTTTGCCACGGCCATGATGTCCGGCTCGCAGCCGTCGAACCACTGGTGCGCGAACAGCTTGCCGGTACGGCCCATGCCGCTCTGCACTTCGTCGTAGATCAGCAGCACGCCGGCTTCGGTGCAGCGCTTGCGCACGTTGGCCAGCCATTCGCCGCTGAGCGCGCGCGCACCGCCTTCACCCTGCACCGGCTCCACGATCAGCGCGGCCGTGGTGGGAGAGGCGATGGCCTTCTCGATCGCGGCCATGTCGTCGACATGCAACTGGATGAAGCCGGGCAGGCGCGGGCCGAAGCCGTCGAGATAGGCGGCGTTGCCCGAAGCGTTGACGGCGGCATAGGTGCGGCCGTGGAACGAACCGGCGAACCCGATCACGTCGATGCGTTCGCTTTGGCCGTTGACGTGGTGATAGCGCCGCGCCGTCTTGATCGCGCACTCGATCGCTTCGGAGCCGGAATTGCCGAAGAACACCACATAGGCAAAGGTCGCGCCGGTCAGGCGGTCGGCCAGTTCTTCCTGCCCCGGAATGCGAAAGATGTTGGAGACGTGCCACAGCTTGTCGGCCTGCGCCTTCAGCGCGGCGACCAGCGCCGGATGGCAGTGGCCCAGGCCATTGGTGGCGATGCCGGCCACGCAATCGAGGAACACGCGGCCGTCGCGCGCGTGCAGGCGCACGCCTTCGCCGCGTTCGACTTCGATCGGGGCGCGGTTGTAAACCGTCATCAGGTGGTCGCTCATGCCTGTTCCTCCGGTTGCTGGGTCACGTATGCTCAGGCCGCGCGCGTCATCGTGAAGATGCCGGTCGCGTTGGCGCTGTCGAAGCTGAGATCGAGCTTGCGCGACAGCGGTTCGCGATCGCGCGTGATGAATTCGTAGAACGACCCGGGCACTTCGCGTTCCACGCCGCGCCCTTGGGCATCGCGGAAGAAGCGCAGCACCGGATCGGCGCGGAACGCGGTCTGGCGCACGCGGCCGTTGGCGGAAACCTCCACGCGGTCCTTGATCGGGCGGCCCAGCGTGCGCTGCCGCGCGGCCACCTGTTCGACATCGTCGACCCGGTCGGTCACGTGGTTGAAGGCGTTACCCTCGGTCGCGATCCATGCCGCCTCGGCGGATTGGCTCAGCAGGGCTTCGTAGTCGGCCAGCGCCGGCATGGCGTGCTGACGATCGAACGCCGCCAGGATCGTGCGCAGGGCGGGCAGGGCATCGGCCAGCGGCACCACGCCTTCGCTGGCGAAACGGGCGAGTACCGCCTTCGCCTGATCGTCCAGCGGATCGCGGCTGCTGTCGAACACGCGGTGCGCGGCGGCGCCGAACGCGCCGTCGAACTGGCCCACGTCCAGCTCGCTGACGAAGAACTGCGGCACATTCTCGGGATCGCCCAGATGGCGGAAGGCGAAGCCGGTCATGCGCAGGCGGGGCAGGGGATAGACCGCCGCCACGCGATAGCCCAGCGGTTCCAGAATGCGGCGGAAGGCGTCGATCCCGCCCGGCAGCGCGCCGGTCGCGCTCGACGGGAAGCGGATGGTGCGCAGCGCGCCGTGATCGAAGCGGATGCGCTCGCCCGCTGCGATGCGGTCGGCGACGTAGGCCCGGCCGGAAGGCACGCGCTTCAGCAGATCGGCGAACAGCGCGGCGTTCATGGCCCAGGTGAAGTCCAGCCGCGATGCCATTCCGGCGGGCGCGCCGGTGGATTCGGGAAGATGGGCGATGCGCGCCAGCGTTTCCTGCGCCGCCGCTGGCTCGACCAGGCCTTCGACCAGCCGGGCAATCGCCGTATCATGCATATCGATCATCTTTCCTTGCGCCGAATGCCCTTAAATGCCAGCTTCACAAAAGGATCGGAAAAGACATTTCATCATCTTCTCATGACGGATCATCATCAGGAAGCCCGGCGCAAGGAACTACCGCCACTGCCCGCGCTGGCCAGTTTCCTGGCCGCGATCGAAACCAGCAATTTTTCGCAGACGGGGCAGCGCCTTGCGCTCACCCAAAGCGCGGTCAGCCGCCAGATCGCCTTGCTGGAAGACTGGCTGCAGGTGAAGCTGTTCGAACGGAAAGGCCGGCGCGTGGTGCCGACCGCCGCCGCGCTGGCCTATGCCGAAGCGATCGGCCCGGCGGTCGACCGTATCCGCGCCGCCACGCGCCGCGCGCTGCAGCCGCCGCAGGATGCGGCACTGTCGATCGCGACGCTACCCAGCTTCGGGATGCGCTGGCTGGCGCCGCGCCTGCCCGATCTCAGCGCACACTATCCGGACATGCTGGTCAACCTTGCCGCGCGGTCCAGCCCGTTCGATTTCGCCGACGAAGGCTTTGATGCCGCCATCCACTTCGGCCTGCCGGACTGGCCTGGCGCGGAACACGCGCTGCTGTTCCGGGAAGACGTGGTGGCCGTCTGCTCCCCCGCATGGCTGGCGGCGCATCCGCTGGAGCAGCCCGCCGATCTGGTCGGCAAGACGTTGCTCAGCCTCGATTCCCGGCGCGATTCCTGGTCGCGCTGGTTCGCGGCGGCCGGCGTCCCGGCCAAGAGGCCGCCGGCGGGGCCATTTTACGAACACTTCCTGATGCTGTCGCACGCCGCCGCCGCCGGGCTGGGCGTGGCGCTGGTGCCGCGCTTTCTGATCGTGCCCGAGCTGGAAAGCGGCGCGCTGGTGGCGCCGTTCGACCTCGTGCTGACGGCCGAGGAAGCCTACTACCTCGTCTGGCCAATCGACCGGCCGGTCAGCCGGATGCTCGACCAGTTCCGCGCATGGCTGCTGCACGCGGCGGAGGGTTCCTGACGTCCCTCGCTCAGAACCCGTACACCATGGTGAAGCGGGTCACGGTATCGGTTTTCTTGAAGCCGGCCGGCGGATTGCTGTTGCTGGTGATCTGGTAGGATACCCGCGCCGACAGGGCGTTGCTGAGTTTGGCGGACAGCGAGGTCAGCGAATTGAGATTGGTGTTGTCGCGGCTGTAGAGCGCGTTGGCGTCTTCGGTCAGCGTCAGGGTGCGCGAAATCGCCCAGCGCGCGTTGAGCGCGGCGAGGCCGGTCAGGTCGCTGGCGGCGGGTTCGCCGATGTAGCTGGTCTTGCGCCAGGCCGGGCCCGCCTTTACGTCCACGGTGAAATTCGGTTGCGCGATCACGCGAGAGCCGAGGCCGCCTGACAGGGTGGTGCGCGACGTGAAGCCGGCGAAGCGGTCGCGCTCGTACTGCGCCAGGCCATAGGCGAACAGGCGTTCGTTGAAGCGGTAGTTCGGTTCGAACGCGAACAGCATCTGGTTGCGGCTGGTCTGCCCATTGTTGCGCTGGTAATCGGCCAGCGCGCGCAGGCTGAAGCGCCAGCGCAGGCTTTCCCGGGTCAGCCCCAGCCCGGCGGTGAGGCCGACGGTGGTGGCATTGCCCGATGATTGCGTCGCGCCGATCTGGCCTTCGCCCTTCCAGCCCTCCAGCAGGCCCAGATGGCGCAGCTTCTCTTCCTTGGCGGCGGCGATCTGCGCGCGGTGGTCGCCGATCGTCCGGTCGATCTCCGCCGCGTCGGCCGGACTCGCCTGCTTCAGGTATTTCGCGATCGTGTCGATATCGGCGTCGTTGCCGCTGGCGATCGCGGCGTCCAGCATGGAGCGCAGCTGGGGCGCGAGTTCGGCATGGGCGGTGCCGGCGGCCAGCAGGGCCGTACCGGCGAGAAGAAACGACGCTGTGCGCATGAAGCCTCGGGTGCGTGACGGATCGGGACTGCGCACAAAGTCCCGATCCCTGCCGGCGTCAATTTGGGGACTGGACCGAAGTGCCGAGCATCAGCGCGAACCTGCTCCATTACGGCAGGGTCCGCGTCGGGCGCGCCGGCTCAGCCCGTCCAATCAGCCCTTGGGCGCACCATAGGGCATCCGGCATTCGTAGCTGCCGGCCAGTTCCGCATCGCCGCCGGTATAGTGGGCATAGGACGGCCACGGGCACATCGGACGCTGGCGCGAAGGCTGGCTGGAGCGCCAGCTTAGCACCGCTTCGGGCGTCTGGCCCTGTTCCACCCAGGCGACCACCGCGCCGAGCAGGTCGAAATCGTCGAAGGAATCGCCACCCCGGCAATGCCCCATGCCCGGCACCATGTAGAACCGGCTGGCATCGCGCCAGGCCGTGCCGTTCGCGGCGGAGGCGCGCTGCCAGTAGTTCAGCGTATCGAACGCGGAAAACCACGGGTCGCTGACGCCGTGGTAGAACAGGATCTTGCCGCCGCGCCCGAGGAAGGTGTTCAGGTTGGTCCAGGTATCGGTATCGGTCAGGCGCTGGGTGGCGTTGGCCCGGATCGCCTGGATGCGCGCGTCTACGTCGATGGCCAGATCGCGATTGGCCGGGCCGAACACGCCCGGCTTGCCGGTGGGCAGGAAGCCGGGAAGGCGGCCCTCGGTATTGGTGATGCCGGTGTCATAGGGATAGGGCGCGTAGAGCGAGGCGCCCGCCTTGTCGCGCGGGGCGGTGAACGCGCGCTGGATCGCGGTGACTTGCGCGGGCTTGAGGCAATCCGCCTTCTGTCCCTTGTGGCAGGCCAGCCGGCTTGCGTCGAACCGGCATTGCGCCACGTTCATGATCATGCCGTCGTCCAGGCCATCCAGCCCGTCGCACTGGGCGAGCAGCCCCTTCTTTAGCACCGCGCGGTCCGCGTCGGAGAAGATGCGTTCGACCAGCGGCTTGCCCGCGCCATCGCGCGGGGCGGCCTGGTTGAATTGCACGGCGGCCCAGCTCAGTGCCAGGTTGGAATTGCCGGTGCGCATCGCCGGCGCGCCCACCACGATGCCGTCGAACAGTTCGGGATAGCGCTGCGCCGCCAGCATCGATTCCCGGCCGCCGGTGGAACAGCCCGCCATGTAGCTGTGCCCGATCGCGCGGCCATAATAGCTGGCGATGATCGCCTTGGCGGTGCGCGCCACGGTGGGGACGGCGTTTTCGGAGAAATCCAGCGCGGCGCGCTGGTCGGCCATGAAGCTGTCGTCGAACACCGCGCCCTTGTGGCCGCTGTCGTGGCTGGCCACGGCGAAGCCGCGCGCCAGCGCCGGGATGTCGCCGGCCGCCGCCGCGCCGATCGGCGGGTGGACCGTGCCGTTCAACCCGCCGCCGCCTTGCAGCAGGAAGCGGCCGTTCCAGTCGTCGGGTAGCGCCAGCGCAAAGCCGATGCCGAACGGCTTGCCTCCCGCGCCGGTGCGTTCGCCGATCACGCCTTCGATGCGGCAATGCGGCGGAATGGAATTGGCGAGCGGCGCGGCATCGGGTTCCAGGCGGGTGCCGGCCGGCGTGACGCCCACCGTCCGCGCGGTCAGAATCTTGACGTCGCCGGGCAGGGTCTGGCCGGCCAGCGCGGTGCAGCGATCGGTGACGGGCGGCGGCGCCACCGCGACAGGGGCAGCGGGCGGAGCGGCGGCAGGACGTGCCGCCAGCGCGTGTACGCCGGCACACAACACCGCGGTCATGCCCGTCAGGCCCAGCACTGCGCCCGAAATGCGTCTTGTCATCCGTTCCCCCCTCCACCGGTCCAGTCGTAACACCCGGTCCCCGAAGTTATCCGGTATTACGATTGGCGGGCGAAGGGCAAGCGTTCAGGCGGTTGGCGTTGCGACGATGCGCGTTCAGGCGGGAAGCGACAATTCCGCTTCCATCACCTTGCGCATCTCGAACTTCTGCGCCTTGCCGGTAACGGTCATCGCGAAGGCGCTGACGATGCGGACGTAACGCGGCACCTTGTAATGCGCGATGCGGCCTTTGCAGTGCGCGATCACATCGTGCTCGCCCAGCGTTTCGCCCGGCTTGGCGATGATCCACGCGCAGACTTCCTCGCCGAACTTGGCATCGGCCACGCCGAATACTTGCGCATCGGCGATCGCCGGGTGCGACAGCAGGAATTCCTCGATCTCGCGCGGGTAGATGTTCTCGCCGCCCCGGATGATCATGTCCTTGATCCGGCCGGTGATGCGGACATAGCCCTGCGCGTCCATCGTGGCGAGATCGCCCGAATGCATCCAGCCGTCGCCGTCGATCGCTTCGGCGGTCTTTTCCGGATCGTCCCAGTAGCCCAGCATCACCGCATAGCCGCGCGCGCAATATTCGCCCTGCTGGCCGATCGGCAGCGTTTCGCCAGCGAGGCCCACGATCTTCGCCTCGGCATGGGGATGGACGCGGCCCACCGTGGCCACGCGTTCCTCGATCGGATCGTCGGTGGCGGTCTGCGTGGTCAGCGGGCTGGTTTCGGTCATGCCATAGCCGATGGTCACTTCGCGCATGTTCAGCCGTTCCATCACCTGCCGCATGGTGGTGACGGGGCAGGGGGAGCCTGCCATGATCCCGGTGCGCAGCGTCGATACGTCGTAGGCGTCGAGATCGGGCTGGTTCAGGATCGTGATGAACATGGTCGGCACGCCGTAGAGCGCGGTGCAGCCTTCGGCCTGCACCGCTTCCAGCGCCAGGCGCGGGTCATAGGCCTCGCCCGGATAGACCATCGCCGCGCCGCTGGTCAGCGCGGCCAGGTTGCCCAGCACCATGCCGAAGCAGTGGTACAGCGGCACCGGGATGCAAATGCGATCGTCCGGCGTCAGCCGGATCGTGCGCCCGGTGAAGTACCCGTTGTTCAGGATGTTGCGGTGGGTGAGCGTGGCGCCCTTGGGAAAGCCGGTGGTGCCGCTGGTGAACTGGATGTTGATCGCGTCGTACGGGTCGAGCGTGGCATCCACGCCCGCCAGCCGCGCGGGATCGGGTTCGGCGCGCAGGTCGGCCCAGGGCATGAAGCCCTCGTGCCGTTCCTCGCCCAGCACCACGATCTGTTGCAGCAGCGGCAGCTTTTCCGCGCCCAGTTCGCGCAGCATCCCCACGTAGTCGCTGGTCTTGAAGCGCGCCGCGGTGACCAGCACCGTGCAGCCCACCTTGTTCAGCGCGTATTCCACTTCGGAAACGCGATAGGCGGGGTTGATGGTAACCAGCACCGCGCCGATGCGGGCGGAGGCGAACTGGATCACCGCCCATTCCGCGCAGTTGGGCGCCCAGATGCCCACACGATCGCCCTTGCGCACGCCCAGATCGAGCAGGCCCGTGGCGATGCGGTCCGCTTCGGCATCCAGCTCCGCCCAGGTCCAGCGGATGCCCTGGTGGCGCGAAGCCAGCGCCAGCCCGTTGCCCCAGCGCCGGCCCGCTTCGCGCAGCGCGCCGCCGATCGTCGTTTCCAGAAGGGGGGCATCGGTCGCCCCCCGCGTGATCGACAAGCCCTGCATCATCCTCCGCTCTTGTTTACTTCTTGATATTGATGACCTGAAGCTGGGTGTATTCGGCCAGCCCTTCCACCGACTGTTCCACGCCCAGCCCCGAATTCTTGAAGCCCGCCATCGGAATGTGCGGCCCGATGCCGACATGCTGGTTCACCCAGACCTGCCCGCTTTCGATGCGCGAGGCAATGTTCGCCGCGCGGGCCACGTCCTTCGACCACACCGATCCGCCCAGCCCGTATTCCGAAGCGTTGGCGCGGGCGATCACGTCCTCCACGTCATCGAAGCGGATCACCGGCAGGATCGGGCCGAACTGTTCCTCGTCCACGATGCGGTCGCCGTCGGTCACGTCGCGCACGATCGTCGGGCGGATGAAATAGCCGGCGCGTTCCATCACCTCGCCGCCGGCGATCACCTTGCCGTCCGCCTTGGCCGCGTCGAGGAAGCCTTTGACCTTGTCGAACTGCATCGCGTTCTGGATCGGGCCGATCTGCGTGCCCTGCTGCAAGCCGTCGTCCACCACGGCGGCCTGCGCCAGGTTGGCCAGTTCCTCGCACATCGCATCATAGATATCGGCGTGGACATAAGCGCGCTTCACCGCCAGGCACACCTGCCCGCAGTTGAGGAAGGCGTTGCCGAAGATCGCCTGCGCGGTTTCGCGCACGTCCACGTCCTCCAGCACGATCGCCGGGTCGTTGCCGCCCAGTTCCAGCGTCACGCGCTTGAGCGTGTCCGCGCCCGTCGCCGCGATGCGCTTGCCGGTGGCGGTCGATCCGGTGAAGCCGATCTTGGCGACATCGGGGTGCGAGGTCAGGTGCGGCCCCAGGTCGTTGGCGTCGGTGATCACGTTGACCACGCCCGCCGGGAAGATGTCGCGGCACAGCTCGCCCAGCATCAGCGCCGCGACCGGGGTCGTCGGCGCGGGCTTCAGCACGATCGCGTTGCCGGCCAGCACGGCGGGGCCGATCTTCCAGCAGGCGACCAGCAGCGGGAAGTTCCACGCGATGATCCCTACCACCACGCCCAGCGGCTTGTGCTTCACCGCGATGTAGCCCTCGGCATCGTCCTGGATCACGCGGTCGGGCAGTTCCAGCGTGGCGTAGTGCCGCAGGTATCCCTCGGTCCAGGCGAGTTCGCCCTGCGCCTCGGCCAGCGGCTTGCCCTGTTCCAGCGTCAGCGTGCGGGCGAACTCGTCCTTTCGCGCGGCGATGGCGTCCGCCAGTTCGATCAGCTTCTTGCTGCGTTCTGCGAACGGCACCGCTGCCCAGCCCGGCACGGCGGCCTTGGCGGCGGCGATGGCCTGGTCCGCCTGCGCCGCCGAGGCGCGGGGAACCGTGGTGAAGGGTTCCCCGGTCGCCGGGTTGACGACGGCCATGGTCATGTCGCCAGGGACGAGTTCGCCGCCGATCAGCAGCTTGGTATCGGTCATTTTCCTCTCCCCCGCGCTCGTGGCGCGGATTGTTGTCCTTAGAACTTGGCGCCCAGCGTCACGCCGAACGTGCGCGGGTTGCCGATGTGATTGTAGTCGAAGCCGAAGCCCGCCAGCAGGTCCACCCGCGACGTGAAGTAGAACTTGTTGCCCAGATTCTTGGCCCAGACCGACAGCGAATAGCGCCCGTCCGCCGTCTCCAGATCCACATGCCCGCCCACCAGCGCATAGGACGACTGGCGCAGGCGGGGGACGTTGATCACCTCGAAGAACTGGTTCGACTGGTACGAGAGGTCCGGATGGATCGAGAACGTCAGGGCGTCGTTCTTGAACACGGTGAAGTCGATCCCGGCGTTGAAGGTCAGCGAAGGCGCGTTCGACAGGCGGCGGCCCGAAACGTCGGTGCCGCTCACGTCGCCCCGGATGATCTTGGTGGACAGCAGGCCAAGGCCACCGTGGAAGGTGAAGGTGTCGGTCGGGCGCACCGTCAGTTCCGCTTCCGCGCCATAAATGCGCGACTTGGGAATGTTGAGCAGCGTCTGCGCGGCGGTGGTGGGATCGACGTTGATGAACTGCTGGTTGCGGTAGTCGTAATAGAACGCCGCCATGTTCAGCGTGACGCGGCGGTCCCAGAACTGCGTCTTGGCGCCGACTTCGTACGAGGTGACCTTTTCGGCCTTGGCGACGCTGAGTTCCGACGGATCGAAGAACGCCTGCGCGTTGAAGCTCGGCGCGCGATAGCCCTTGCTGAAGCTGGCGTAGAGCAGATCGCCGCTCGCCAGCTTGTAATCGAAGCCGATCTTGCCCGAGACGTTGTTGTTCTTGTAGCGCAGGGCCGACGGCGGGATCAGCGTGGCGACAAGGCTGTTGTCCACGCCCAGCGCGTCGGACCGGAAGCCGCTCTGTACGCCCGTATCGTGAGTATAGCGCAACCCGCCGCGCACGGTCAGTGCGTCGGTCAGCTTGTATTTCAGGTCGCTGTAGAGCGCGAAGCTCTTCTTGATCTGGGTGAACTGGTTCTTGACCTTGCAGGCCAGCGGCAGCCCATCGGCGCAATCCTGCGCGTTGATGAAGCCATCGCCGTTGACGTCGACGTCGGTCGCAATCTCGAACGTGGTCTCGTTATAGACCTTCTCGCGGTTGAAATAGGCGCCCAGGATGAAGTCGAACGGACCGCCGGTATCGCTGGTCAGGCGCAGGTCCTGCGCGAACTGGCTGGCACGGTCGTAATAGGGGATTTCCAGCAGCTTGGTGGCGGTGCCGTCGGTATCCTCGCGGAAGAACAGCGTGCCCTTGTCGTAGGAGGTGATGCTGGTGATCGCCAGCGTGTCGGAGACGTCGATGTTGGTGGTCAGCGCGACCGACGTGGTGCGCGCGCGGCGGCGCTGGCTGACGTCGGAGGCGATTTCCCACTTCGACAGGCCGGGCCGCTGCACGGCTTCAGGCTGGGCATAGATGCCGTAGTTCTGCGGGTTCTGAAAGCTGGTGGAGGCACGCAGGGTGAAGCGCACGCTGTCGGTCGGTTCGAACTTCAGCGTGCCGCGCAGCGCGTATTCGCGCGTGCTGGCCAGGTCCGGCAGGCCGGGCACCACGTTCTTGAACCAGCCGTCCGCGCGCGAGAACGTGCCGGCCACGCGCAGCGCGGCCTTGTCGCCCAGCGGCACGTTGACCGCGCCGTTCACGTCCACGCGGTTGTAGTTGCCGTATCCCGCGTTGAGATAGCCGCTGGTCTCGCCCAGCTTGGCGTCGCGGCTGATGATGTTGACCGCGCCGCCGGTGGTGTTCTTGCCATAAAGCGTGCCCTGCGGCCCGCGCAGCACTTCCACGCGCTCCAGGTCATACATGGCGACGCCCAGGAAGGCGAAGTTGCCCTTGTACACTTCGTCGTAATAGGTCGCGACCGGGCTGGACTGGTTGAGGCTGTAGTCCGACATCGACACGCCGCGCAGCGCGAAGATCGGCGTGTTGTCGCCCACGATCGAGGTCAGCTGCAGGTTGGCGACCTTGGTCACCAGGCTGTCCACGTTGGTGATGCGCGATTTTTCCAGCGCATCGCCGCCGATCGCCGAAACCGAGATCGGCACCGACTGGAGGTTTTCCGATCGCTTCGCGGCGGTGACCACGATTTCGCCCGGTGCGCTTTCGCTGCTGGTGCTGTTGCTTTGCGCCTGCGCGAAGGCCGGGGTTGCCGTGGCGGTGAAGATCGCGATGGCGCTCAGCGCGGTGTTGCGGAGAAGACGTTCCCTCATGGTATTGCTACCTCCCATTGTGATGGTGCCCCGTTTAGGGGCGCGCTTGTTCCTGCCCTGGTTGTGAAAACCCCTCGACCAGGCGCGCTCTCATCGCGGCGCGCTCGAGCCGAAGGGGGTGTTGGCGCAGACGCCCGATTTCCTCCGCCGTGTAGGGGCGGAAGTCGGCCGGCATGTGCGCCGCGTCGAACGTGTAGAGGGTCCAGTTGACCAGATTGGCGAGCCTTGCGTCGTCGAGATTGACGGTTGAAACGCCGGGCACGCGGCCGATGAATTCGCGCCCGCCCGGCACTGACAGGAACCGGGCGACGATGTGCTTCATCGGCGGATTGGAATGATCATCCCCGCTGCCGTCGGGCCGGTGGCAGCCCTGGCATTTCAGCATGTAGTCGACCTTGGCCTGCCGCACGTCCGTCACGCCCGGCGGCGCGGCCTCGCCCGCCTTCACGCCAGCGCCGGCCAGCAGGGCGGCAAGGAGCGGAAAGGCGAGCAGGGCCGGTTTCATTTACCGCCGGCCCCGGCATGGAGGCGGGCGACGTCGGCCGAGGAAAGCGATGCGCCGCCGGCCCGGATCGTGCCGATCTCGGCCGGGGTGAAGCGGCGGAACGCCGGCCCGGCCTTGGTGATCGTGGTGCCGACATGGTTGAGCACGGCGGCGATGGCCGCGTCATCCAGACCCGCTTGCGCCGGCATCACGCCGCGAAAGGCTTTGCCTTCGACCGTGATCGGGCCGGACAGCCCCTTGATCACGGCCAGCGCGATGTAGCGCCGGCCCTCGTTGCGCGCTGCCAACGTGCGGAAATCCACGCCCAGCGGGGGATAGGCGCCGGGCACGCCCGCACCGGTCGCGGTGTGGCACGCGGCGCAGCGGCCATAGAGCGCCGCGCCATTCGGTTCCGCGCCGCCGGCCTGCGCCGGGCTGCGCGCGACCAGCGCCGCGGTCAGCGCCACCGCACCCAGCGCAGCGACTTTCAACGCGCCCTTCATTTCGGCTGGTCCAGCGCCACGCCCACGATCACCGCCGTGGAACAGTTGTACACGCTGCTCTGCGAACCCAGGCACCAGTTGTAATCGTTGTTCGATTGCGGGCGCACCTGCGGGCGATCGCCCTCGTTGCGGTTGCACAGGCACTGCCCGCACGAGGACGTGCCGCAGCAATCGTTGTAGCTGATGATATAGGCGCGGTTGTCGGCCGGGTTGGTGCAGGTGCCGATCCAGGTGATCGGCGACATTTCCGTGCCCGGCGGGCAGCTGCTGACCGACCCGCCGCAGCAGGTGCAGAGGAAACCGTCGATCGCGCAGTAGCGCCAGTAATCGCAGTTCGTGCGGTCGCCGGGGTCCTGATCGATGCCGGCGGTTACCGGGCTATGGGTCGGCCCGCCGCCGTGCGTGGCGGCGCGCGCCACCGGCAGGACGGGGAAGGTGGCCGCGCCGGTCATGCCGGCGCCTAGCCACGCCAGCATCGACCGGCGCGACGTGCCGCGGGCGATGCGCCGGGCGAATTTCTCGGTAAGCTTGTCAAAGCCGGCCATGGCTCAGGCCTCCCTGTTGCGGCGGGCGAGATAGTCCTGGATCGACGCCACGCCGCGTTCCTTGGCTTCGAACAGACTTTCGAGGTGTTCACGGCTGTTGACGAGGCCGAGCGAGGCGACCTTGCCGGCTTCGTCGAGCAGCACCGCATAGGGCAGCTTCGATACGCCGAAGGCACGGCCGAGCGCTTCGGACAGGACCAGCGGAATGCCGTCGAGGCCGTGGTCCTTGGCAAGCTGGCGGTATTGCCCCTTGGTGCCGTCGCCCGCGATCACGATGTCGATCCAGTCGGCCTCGGCGCGCGCGGCGGAGCGCACCACCGGCAGCAGCGATTTGCACACCGGGCAATCGGGCGAGGCGAAGAACAGCAACTGGCTGCGGCCTTCGCGCTTGCCGCCGATCTCGATCGGCGCGCCGTCGATGGTGGTCACCGTCATGGGCGACGCGGTTTCACCGACCTCCACCTTCTGGTGCAGGGTCAGCGCGCCGGCCGGCGCGATGCGTTCGTGGAGAATGCCGACCTGGCGGGCAAGCGCTGCGATCAGCAGCGCCTGAACGATCACGGCGGTCCACAGCAGGATCTGGGATGTCAGCATCACGGCTTCCTCCACGCGGGTTGGGGAATGGCGAGCAGCTCGGAAACTCCGAGGTAGAGCGCACAAAGTCCGGCGGCGGCGAAGGGCGTTTCGATGCCGAACGCCGCCGCCGGGAGGGTGGAAACGAGGCCGGCTGCCAGTGCGAGCAGCGCCGGGCGGGCGGTTTGCGCCAGGGTCACCGGCTTTTCGCGGGCGACCAGGTCGCAGCCGCAATCGAGCACTTCGCCCCGGCGGCGGAACAGGGCGATAGCATAGCCCAGCCACAGCGCGGCGGCGATCAGCGCGCCGGTCCTTTGCAGGGGAGCGATCAGCAGGCAGGCCGCCGCCACCGCTTCCACGCTGCCCGCCGTCAGCAGGAGCAGCGGGCCGGAACTCGGGCGCGTGCCTGCCAGCCGCGCGGCGGCGATGGCGAGCCGTTCATGGGCCAGCCCCTTGTGCAGCGCCGATCCGGCCAGCAGCAGCGCAAGGAACAGGGTGATCGAGCCGGTTGCGGGCGCCATCTCAGGGCACCGGCGTGATGAGGATCGGGTTGGCGGCAACCGTCGCGCCCAGCGAACGGACGAAGGCCCCGGTCGCGGCGTCGTGCACGTCGATCACGCCATCGGCGCGCGCCACGATCAGGTGCGGGGTATCCTCGGGCGTCACGCCCACGGCCACGCCCACCGACCGCAGCGGGAAGCGGGCAACTCGCGCCTTCTTCGCCGGGTCGATCACCCATACTTCGGTGCCGCCATCCTTGTGGCTGCCCTCGCGACCGTTGGGGCTCATCAGCACGTAAAGAAGACCCTTCGCGTCCGCCGCGATCACTTGCCAGCCGCCCGGCCGCCATTCGGGCGCGCCGCCTTCGGCCGTGCCCACGTTGAACGCACCGGGCAGGGGGCGGGGAACCGGGCCGGAGAAATCGAAGCCCTGGACCTGCCCGTAGTAGCTGACGAACCAGCCCGTCTTGCCCATCATCGCGGGCGTGCTGAACAGCGGCTGCTTGTCGATGTCCTGCACCTTGGCGATGGTCTTGGACGAAGCGACCTGGCCCTTGTCGTCCAGCGTCACGCTGAACATCGAACCATCGGCGCAGAAGCTGCTGAAACCGCGTTCGCCGGTGGGATAGATCTGCGCGCAGCCGGGCAGGTCGATTTCGCCCAGGATCTTACGCGCGTCGAGATCAACCACTGTCACCGATTGCGCGGGCGTGAAGTTCGCCACCAGCGCCCAGTGTTCGCCGTTGGTGAACTGGAACAGGTGCGGATAGGTCACCGATTGCTGGCGCTTGCCGCCGGGCAGCACGATCTCGCCCTTGGGCTGGAGCGTTTCCATGTCCCAGATGGTGATCGCGTCGGTGCGCTCGCCCCGCGTCAGGCGCGAGAAGAAGGTTTCCGCCGTGTAGATCTCGCCGCGCTGGCGCGAAACCAGCGAATTGGCGAACTGCGCCGCGCGCACCAGCCCCTTCAGCGGCTGGTTGGCCGATGTCGTGTCCACCACCGCCAGGCGCCCATCGAGGATCGAGGCGAAGTAGAAATCGTGGATGACGACCCAGCTTTTCGGCCACGCCTTCGGCAGCGCCTTGACCGTGGGGATCGGCTCTTCGGGCAGCGGCGTGGGATAGGCGGCGGGTGCGGCGGAAACCGCGCTCGCCGAAACGGAGAGGGCAAGCGCCAGAGCAAGAAACCTCATGCGGTACTCCCAGAGTCTCGGCGAATTGTCGCGCCTTTGTTGCCGGGAGAATGACGAAATAGGCATAATTCTGTCAAGTGACCTAATTTTGTCGCGTGACATATTTTTTGAGAGAAGTTATCAAGGGCGAAAGCGGAGCTGAAATTTATTATGAATCAGTATGATGGTGCGCCATCGTTCGTCACGGACCTGGTCTTTCCAGGGCTCTGACTCACTTTTGCTGCTGGTATGATAGGCTTTGGCTGTTCCATTGAGAGGATCTGCCATGCCCGGTCGATTTCAGCGCGCGAACTTGGTCCCCGAAGGTTTCGTGGTCGTTTCGGTTGATAGCGTCGGTGAGAATTTCCATATTCTGTTACGGTCGCGTTGCTCTGTAGGGACATGTCCCGACTGTGGCCGACGAAGTCGGCGCGTACAAAGTCGATATGTGCGCAGACCATCGGACCTTCCGCTTAGCGGTCGGCGGGTTATTCTCTTGATCGAGGCACGTCGTTTCTGGTGTGACGTGGTAGTTTGTGGCCGACGCATCTTTTGCGAGCAATTCAATAAAAGCGTTCTTACCCGGTACGCTCGGCGAACTCAGCGGCTCGAAACGATCGTTCATCAGCTTGGACTGGCGCTTGGTGGCAGGCCTGGAGCAGCTTTTGCCCAACGGCTGATGATGCCTGTGAGCAAAGACACTCTGTTGCGGGTCGTACGGCGACGTGTCGGTGCACGGTGCGATGAGCTCAATGTCATTGGCATTGACGACTTCGCCTTTCGGCGTGGTCAAACTTACGGCACGATTGTTTGCGATTTGGAACGGCGCAAACCTGTTACCTTGCTGCCAGATCGCGCCTTGGAAACGTCCCGCGCCTGGCTTGCAAGGCATCCCTCGATATCGGTTGTCGCCCGTGATCGCGGTGGCGGCTACGGTGAAGCCATCGCCAAAGGTCTACCTGATGCTGAACAGGTCGCGGACAGATGGCATCTTATGGAGAACTCGAGCCGGGCATTCCTTGATGCCGTGAACAAATCCATGCGTCAGATTAGGCATGCGGTCGGCAACAATGTCGTGGATCCCAAGCTTCTCACCTGTGCCGAGAAGCTGCAGTATGAAGGCTACCTGCGCCGGCAGGAGACGAATGAAGCAATCCAACAACTCTCACAGAATGGGACCTCCATCCGGCAAATCGTTCGACAAACGGGGTACAGCCGCAAGCTCGTACGCGACGTGCTGCGCGGTCAGCGTCTGGATGTATTCCGCACTCGGCCTAGCTCCCTTGATGCCTGGCTGCCATGGATGAATGATAGGTGGGAGGCTGGTGCTCGCAATGCCTCGGCGCTCTGGCGTGAAATGCGCAACGAAGGCTTTGTCGGGCAACGTGGTATCGTATCGCAATGGGCGCAACGTCGGCGCCTTGCCGAGAAGGCCAATCAAAGCGGCCTCGCTCGCACACCATCGGCACGGGTGCTTGCGCGGCTGATGACATCTGCGCGCGACGGACTTGCCAGATCCGAAGCGATCCTTGTGGCCGTGATCGAAGATCATGTCCCTGATCTGGTCGCAGCGCGTCAAGCGATCAGCGAGTTCCAATCGATGATCCGTTCAAAATCAGCGGCTAAGCTCAGTGACTGGCTCGACAGCGCAAGAGGCGGCCTCGTGAGCTCTTTTGTCAACGGCGTTGAACGAGACTTGGCAGCGGTCCGAAATGCAATGGTATCACAATGGTCGAACGGACAGACAGAAGGGCAGATTACCCGCCTAAAGCTGATCAAACGTCAAATGTATGGCCGCGCAAAGCTCGATCTGCTTGAAGCTCGCCTCGTCGGCGCAAACTGAGCACCTCCAGCAGCAAAAGTGAGTCAGAGCCTTTCCAGAGCGTGAGGGCGGCTATGCCAAGGGGCACGAGACCCGCGAACTGATCCTGCGCACCGCGCTGCACATCCTGATCGAGGAAGGTTATCGCGCGATGTCGATGCGGCGAGTCGCCGCCGCCTGCGACATGAAGTTCGGCAACCTGACCTACCATTTCCGCAGCCGCGAGGATCTGGTGCGCGAACTGCTCGACGCCGTGATCCGCAGCTACGAGCAGGAATTCGACGCCATCGTGCGGATGCCCGGCGCGCCGCCGGAGGAGCGGTTGCGCCGCCTGTGCCTGCTGGTGCTGGAAGACATCCGCAGCAAGAAGACGACGCGCCTGTTCCCGGAACTATGGGCGCTGTCCAACCACGACGAATTCGTGTTCGACCGCGTCCACGAACTCTATGTCCGCGCCCGCGCGCCGGCGATCGAGATCATCCGCGAAATGCGCCCCGACCTGCCGTGCGAGGCCTGCGAGATGCTCGCGCTGTTCATCTCCGCCTCGATGGAGGGGATGACCGTGTTCGCCGGCTACGACAAGCCGTTCGAGCCGCACATGGCCAAGCTGGAAAGCATCGCGCTCAAATCGTTCATCGCGCTGCTGAAAGCAGTAACGGCGGAAGAGGCGCTGGCGCTGGGCGAGGGGGGCGTGCCTCCGACAGCCGGTTGAGTGGGAGCAAGGACGCGGTTAGCCGACCTCCCAAAATCCCCCACACCCGTTCGTCCTGAGCTTGTCGAAGGACGCGCGATACAGTTGATCGAGAAGCAGCAGAGCGCAACGCCAGCACCGCGCGCGTCCTTCGACAGGCTCAGGTCGAGCGGGATTTCGTATGCCAAAGTCCGCTATTGCGTTGCGTGCGAAATAGTCGCTCCGGTAGGAATCGTGGGCGAAAGCCGTCATCCAATTTGCGCGCGCATTTGAAAGATGAGTGGTAACTCACGGCCAAAAATTTACCACGATGTCAAATGCACCTAGGCCATTCAGGTAGGCGTAGATCGACAGCCCAATTGCGGGTACCGCCGTGCAAATCGTAAGAAATAGCACGACTGCCCAGGTGACTTGCGTCCATCTGGGCGTTTTAGTCATTAAGCCGTAGTCTCCTCTGAGATGATGATAGCCGATGAAGGTCATATTGAAGACTTCCCAAAACACGAAGATGGTCAAACTGATAGTCATCAATAGTGCCGACCATAGTAGTTGCACGTCGCTCAACCTCGCGGAAACCGTGCCTAACGTGGTGAAGTACGCAGCAAAGGCGCCGGCCACGACTACCGTGACATAGCTGTGACTTTTATCGAAAAGATGCGAGATGATCTCTTTTTGGGCGTCGATAGCGCGCTGTTCTCTGGCTTCGTTCTTATTCGCGTCGACCGTAGCAACGGTAGCGTGGGTATGCGCTTCAACGCCGGCAACTTTCGCGCTCAGGTCCATAAGCAACTGAGTATCGGCCTGCGCTCGAAGAAAGACTTGTTCAAGAGTCTGCGCGATAATGAGCCGTATCTGTTCCTCAGTTGGAGGCGGTGGCTGTTCGGCTCCTCCTGGTTTTTGCTCGTTCATTAAGAATCGGCCCCCGTGTCAAAGTTGAATTATCCGCATTGATGAGGGGTCAAGCAAGGTGGGCGTGGTTGATAAGGGCGCCTCAACTTCTTTGCAGCCAATCGCAGGTCCGCAACCGCGTCGTGTCCGGAGTGGCGGGTGTCTCGGCGGAATTTCCGAATAGCCGCTATCCCTACAACGCCAGCGCCCTCTCGATCACGCCGCGCGCGGCCGCAGGGGTGTCGTCGCGGCAGAGCAGCGCCAGTTCGACGGTGGCTGCATGATCGGCCAGCGGGCGGAAGGTGAGGCCGTCGAGCGCGAGGTGCTGGAGCGAGGCGGGGGCGAGGACCACGCCGCGCCCGGCGGCGGCGAGCACGGCGGCGGAGATGAAATCGTCGGTGCGGTGCAGCGCGGGCATGGCGAAGCCGCCGGCGCGCGCGAGGTCGCGCACCGCTTCGGCAAGGCCCACTTCCTCGTGGAACTGCGGCATGATGAACGGCTCGCCGGCCAGGTCCGCCAGCCGGACGGCGACGTGGCGGGTCAGCGGATGGTCGTCGGCCAACGCCAGCACCAGCGGTTCGCGGTGGACGGTGCGCGCGGTGATGGCCGGGGGGTAGGACGGCCTGGGCCGGGTCAGCCCGATGTCGATCTCGCCCGAAACGATGCGGTCGAACTGCACCGGCGTTTCCATCAGCGAAAGGCGCACGTCCAGATCGGGCAGGGCATCGCGCAGCGCCCGCAGCACGCGCGCCAGCGTCCCGCTCATCGCCGCGGAGAACACATAGCCGATGCGCAGCGGCCCGGCGGCGCCGCGTGCGATGTTGCGCCCGATCCGTTCGGCCTGCCGCAGCGAGGCCAGCGCCGCGCGCGCCTCGTCCAGAAAGAGCTGGCCGGCGCGCGTCAGCGCGACGTCCTTGCGGCTGCCCCGCGTGACCAGCCGCGCGCCCAGCCGGTCTTCCAGCCGCTGCAGGCGCTTGCTGACCACCGATTGCGCGATGCCCAGCCGGTCGGCCGCGCGCACGAAGTGGCGCGTTTCGGCAATGGCCAGGAACACCTCCAACTGGTCGCCGTCGAGCATCATTCATTCCATATCGCGATTGAACATGGCAAATTCGGTTCTTGATGCGATCGATGGCAGGTTGCAGGATCACGCGCAAGGAGGACGCCACATGGCAGGAATGGTTCGGTTCGATTGGGAAGACGCCTTCGCGCTCGATGGGCAACTGACCGAGGATGAGCGGCTTATCGCCGGGTCCGCGCGCAGCTTCGCGCAGGATCGCCTGCAGCCGCGCGTGATCGATGCCTTTGCGCAGGAACATACCGATCCCGCGATCTTCCGCGAAATGGGCGAACAGGGCCTGCTCGGCATCACGCTGCCGGAAAAGTATGGCTGCGCCGGCGCGTCCTACGTCTCCTACGGCCTCGTCGCGCGCGAGGTGGAGCGCGTCGATTCAGGCTACCGCTCGATGATGAGCGTGCAGTCCAGCCTGGTGATGTTCCCGATCTACGAATACGGATCGGAAGAGCAGCGGATGAAGTACCTGCCCAAGCTCGCCACTGGCGAATTCATCGGCTGCTTCGGCCTGACCGAACCCGATGCCGGCTCCGATCCGGGCGGGATGCGTACCCATGCGGTGAAGGTTGATGGTGGATATCGCCTGTCCGGTTCAAAGACCTGGATTTCCAACGCGCCGATCGCCGATGTCTTCGTGATCTGGGCCAAGTCCGAAGCGCACGGTGGCGCGATCCGCGGCTTTATCCTCGAAAAGGGCATGAAGGGCCTTTCCGCGCCCAAGATCGACAACAAGATCTCGCTGCGCGCCTCGATCACCGGCATGGTGATGATGGACGATGTGTTCGTGCCCGAAGACGCGCTTCTGCCCAACGTCGAAGGGCTGAAGGGGCCGTTCGGCTGCCTCAACCGCGCGCGCTACGGCATTTCGTGGGGCGCGCTGGGCGCCGCCGAGTTCTGCTACCACGCCGCGCGCCAGTATGGCCTCGATCGCAAGCAGTTCGGCCGCCCGCTCGCCGCGACGCAGCTGTACCAGAAGAAGCTGGCCGACATGCTGACCGAGATCAGCCTTGGCTTTCAGGCGTCGCTGCGCGTCGGCCGCCTGATGGACGAAGGCGCCTTCGCGCCGGAAATGATCTCGATCGTCAAGCGCAACAACGTGGGCAAGGCGCTCGACATCGCGCGGACCGCGCGCGACATGCACGGCGGCAACGGCATCTCCGGCGAATACCAGGTGATCCGCCACATGGTGAACCTCGAAACCGTGAACACCTACGAAGGTACGCACGACGTTCACGCGCTGATCCTGGGCCGCGCGATCACGGGCATCGCCGCGTTCTGAAGGCGTCTGCGCAAGCCCACCCCCAACCCCTCCCGCAGGCGGGAGGGGAGTCAAAGGAGGGGCTTTCGACACTTCTCCCCTCCCGCGTGCGGGAGGGGCCGGGGGTGGGTAATTGATACCTTACGCGCCCCTCACGTCGCCTGTGGCGTTGGCGCGGTGATGATGCGGTCCCGCGCGGCGCGGATGTCGCCGGCCTCGATCTGGATTTTCAGCCGTTCGCGATCGTTGTTGCGATAGATGTCTTCGGCCCGGTTGATCGCCTCCAGGTTGACGCCCGCATCCTCCAGCGCCAGCCGCGCCATCTTGACGGCCGATTCCATCACCTCGCGCACGATCCCGCTGACGGGCGTGCGCTTAAGGCGGATCACCGCGCGGCGGTCATAGGCCCGCACATAGATCAAGGCCTGTGGAAACGCCTCGTGCACCGCCTCGATCATCTCGGCGTCCAGCTGGTCGCCATCGGTGCAGAACAGGATCAGTTCGGCCTCGGCCGCGCCGGCCTGGCGCAACACGTCCAGCCGGCAGCCGTCGCCGAAATAGACCTTTGCGCCGAAGCTCGCCGCCACGTCGATCATCTCGATGTCGGTGTCGATCAGCGTCACTTCGATGTCGCTGGCGTTCAGCATCTGCGCCACCGTCTGACCGAAGCGGCCATAGCCCACGACGATCGCGCTCGCGCCGTCGGCGCTCGGTCCTTCGCGCTCGCCCTGATCGGCCGCCGGTTCATCGCGGAAGCGGCGGGTGGCCATCATCAGGAACGGCGTGCTCGCCATCGATACGGTGACGATCGCGCCGAACAGGCTGGCGGCTTCCGGCGCCACGAGCAGCGCGTTCTGTGCCTGCGTGAACAGCACGAAACCGAATTCGCCGCCCTGGCTCAGCAGGAGGCCCAGCGCCATCGCACCGCGCCAGGTCATGCGGAAGGCCAGGCCGATCAGGAAGATCACCGCTGCCTTCGCCACCACCAGCGCCGTCGCCATGCCCAGCACGAACAGCGGCCGCTGCGCGATGGCATTGAGATCGAGCATCATGCCCACCGCCAGGAAGAACAGGCCTAGCAGGATCGAACGAAATGGTTCGACATCGGCTTCCAGTTCGTGGCGATAGGGCGAATCCGCCAGCATCACCCCGGCGATGAAGGCGCCCAGTGCGGTGGACAGGCCCAGTGCTTCCATGATCGCGGCCGCCGCGATCACTGTGAACAGCGCCGCCACCACGAACATCTCGCGCTCGCCCAGCTTGCCGATCAGGCGGAACAGCGGGCGGATCAGGAAGCGCCCAGCGGCGACAAGGCCGACGATCGCGCCGATGGTGTACAGCGACAGCAGCCATCCCGGCGGGCCACCCACGTCGGCCGGGTTGCGGCTCATCGCGGCGATGATCGTGATCATCGGGATGATCGACAGGTCCTGGAACAGCAGGATGGCGAAAGCCCGTTCGCCAAACGGCGTGCGCAACCGGCCCGACGATTGCAGCATCGGCAGCACCTGCGCGGTGGAGGAAAGCGCCAGCGGCAGGCCCAGCGCCAGCGCGGCGGCGGACGAAAACTCCGTGCCCAGCGCGATCATCGCGGCGATGGCCATGCCGCAGGCGGTCACCTGCAGCAGGCCCAGCCCCAGGATGTCACGCTTCATCTTCCACAGGCGCGAAGGGTTCAGTTCCAGCCCGACCAGGAACAGCAGCAGCGTGATGCCCAGTTCGGCGATGCCCAGCTTCTGTTCGGCATCGCCGACCAGCCCCAGCACTTGCGGCCCCACCACCGCGCCGGCGACGAGGTAGCCCAGCGTGGCGCCCAGCCGCAGGCGCCGGAACAGCAGCACGAAGCCCAGCGCGAAGCCGAGCAACAGGAAGCCGTCGTGCATCATGGAATGCGGCGCGCCGCCGTTCATCGGGTTCGGACCTTCAGCATGCCCCTTCTGTAGCCAGCCGCGCGCGGGCCGCAACCCACCGCGTTCGCTTTCGTCCTGCCGCCTTTCGCTCAATCATGGCCGCGCGCTTGCTTGCCTCGCCGGCTGACGTCAGGCTAACGCGGCTGCATGATGCATCGTCGCCGATCCGGTCTGTTTCCGCCGCCCGTCCTGCGCGCATCTTTTTGGTTCTGCTGTGCCTTCGCGGTGGTCATGGCTGTGCTGCCGCATCCGCCGCAGCTGCCGGTAGACCGGCTGGGCGACAAGTTCGAACACATGCTGGCCTTTTCGGTGCTGACCCTGCTGGCCGCGCTCGGCTGGCCGGCGTTCCCGAAGCGGCGCATTGCCGAGCGGCTGTCGTTTCTGGGCGCGCTGATCGAACTGGCGCAGTCGATCCCGGAGCTGCACCGCGATTGCGACATCCGCGACTGGATTGCCGATACGCTGGCGATCCTTGTGGTGCTGGGGATCGTGGCGGCGGTCCGCCGCGCGCGGGCCGCCGGTTAACGGTTTCCTTGGCGCGCCCTTTGCATTAGGGCGCCTGCATGGAAAATCTGGTCCGTTCATCCGCTCAGCAGCCCACCGACAATCCCGGTGCCCTGCTCGACATCGCCGAGGTACGCGCGGCGGCGGAGCGAATTAGCGGACAGGTGGTGCGCACCCCCACGCTTTACAGCAGGACGCTGAGCGCCATCACCGGCGCCAACATCTGGCTCAAGTTCGAAAACCTCCAGTTCACGGCCGCCTACAAGGAACGCGGCGCGCTCAATGCCCTTCTACAACTCGATGAGGAACGCCGTTCGCGCGGCGTGATCGCGGCTTCGGCCGGCAACCATGCGCAAGGTCTGTCATACCACGGCACGCGGCTGGGCGTCCCCGTCACCATCGTCATGCCCAAGACGACGCCGACGGTGAAGATCATGCAGACCGAGAGCAACGGCGGCAAGGTCGTGCTCGAGGGCGAGACGTTCGACGAGGCCTATGCCTATGCCCGGTCGATGGAAAAGCAGCTCGGGCTGACCTTCGTTCATCCGTTCGACGATCCGCAGGTCGCCGCCGGGCAGGGCACGGTGGCGCTGGAGATGCTGGAGGACGCGCCCGAGATCGACATGCTGGCGGTGCCGATCGGCGGGGGCGGGCTGCTTTCGGGCATGGGCACGGCGGCGCGGGCGCTGAAGCCCGATATCGGCCTGATCGGGGTGCAGGCGCAGCTTTATCCGTCGATGTACGACAAGCTGAAGCACGCCGATCTGCCATGCGGCGGCGATACCCTTGCCGAAGGCATCGCGGTCAAGGAGCCGGGCGCCTTCACCTCGGCCGTGCTGGCCCAGCTTGTCGACGATATCGTGCTGGTCGATGAAGCCGCGCTCGAAACCGCGGTGGCGCTGCTGCTCCAGATCGAGAAGATCGTGGTCGAAGGCGCGGGCGCGGCCGGGCTCGCCGCGGTGATGCGCAACCGCGCCCTGTTCGAAGGGCGCAACGTGGGCATCGTGCTGACCGGCGGCAACATCGATACCCGCCTGCTCGCCAACGTACTGCTGCGCGATCTGGCGCGGTCGGGCCGTCTTGGCCGCCTGCGCATCGTGCTGCAGGATCGCCCGGGCGCGTTGTTCCACGTGGTCGAGGAGTTCAACCGCTACCAGGTGAACATTCTCGAAGTCTGGCACCAGCGCATCTTCACCTCGCTCCCGGCCAAGGGACTGACGGCCGAGATCGAATGCGAGGCGCGCGATCGCGAGCAGATCGACCTGCTGGTCGCGGCGCTGCGCGCCAAGGGATATGACGTGGTTCAGATCGAATTGGGCTGAAATCGCGCTTCGCCTGACCGTTCTGGGAGTGTCCGTCTCGTAAAGGATGCGCCGCCCTGTCGTCCGGAAGCGGGACAGGGCGGCGCAAACCGGGCCTGCGCCGGCCTCGAGACGGACTGAGGCGCATAATTTCGTGGTTAAGGGTCTTTCACCAAGTTCGATGCTGAGGCATTGTCGTTTTTGAACGGCGCCGGATGGTCCGGACGCCCAGAGGAAGCCCAGCAGGCCGTGACCGCGCCCGTCCGTTTTCCCCGCTTTTTCGTGACGAGCCCCGCGCCGTGCCCCTATCTTGAGGGCAAGAGCGAACGGAAGGTGTTCACCGAGCTGAAGGGGCCGCATGCCGACGACCTGAACGACGCGCTGGGCCGTATCGGTTTCCGCCGCAGCCAGACCGTCGCCTACCGCCCCAGCTGCATCGATTGCACCGCCTGCGTGTCTGTGCGCGTCGTGTCGGACGAATTTCAGCCATCTTCGGCGCAGCGCCGGGCGATCAAGGCCAATTCGGACCTGATTGTTACTGCATGCAAGCCGTGGTCGACGCAGGAACAGTTTGACCTCCTGCGGCGTTACCTGTCGGCGCGCCACCCCGATGGGGGCATGGCGGCGATGGACGAGATGGATTTTGCTGACATGGTGGAACATACGCCAGTCAGAAGCTATGTGATTGAATACAGGGAACCGGGCGTGGGTGGCGCGCCGGGCAAACTGGTGGGAGCCTGCCTTACCGACCATCAGGGCGATGGTCTTTCGATGATCTACAGTTTCTACGATCCACATCACGAGACGCGCACCGGGCTTGGAACCTACATCATCCTCGATCACATTCTGCACGCGGCGAGAATCGGCCTGCCCTACGTCTACCTGGGGTATTGGGTCGAAGGATCTTCGCGCATGCAGTACAAGGTGCGCTTCCGTCCGCTCGAACGCCTTGGCCGCGATGGCTGGGAGCGTTTCTCGACTGATGAGCAGGCCAGTGCCATCGATCGCGCGGCCACCCCGCGGCAGGACGCTTTCGAGCGCGGGGGCAAGGATGGTCTGCACGCCGGACAGGAAATCTACCGTCCGGCCTGATCATGCTTCGTTGCGGATGTCTGGATCGCTGACGCGGATCATCGCGGCGGCGCTCGTTTTCGCGCTGGTGCCCGCGCCGATGGCGCTGGCGCAATCGCGCGATACCGACCAGGCGCTCAAGGACCTGATTCCCGATTCCGCGATCGACAATGCCGAAAGCTGGGCGCTCGATACCGATGCCGCGCGCCAGCCCGCGCCCGATGTCGCCGCCCTGTTGGGCGCGACCGAACCGTTGCAGGCGCTGACCGACATTCCCGGCATCACCATCGATTGGCCGCAGACCGCCGATCTTCCGCCATTCAAGCCGCTCGATCCCGATCCGGACATCGCGCTGGCGCAGCAGCAGGTGGATGGCGCGGTCGATGCGCTGGATGGCGAACAGCAGCAGGTCGAAAGCGCGCGCAATGCGCTGATCCCCGATGCCTCGCTCTCGCACGTCGGCGGGCAGGTCGATCTGGCGTTCTCGCCCACCGATGCCTTCCCCGAACGCGATGAACTGGTTTCGCGGTTCTCCGGCCTCTCCAGCCTGCATTCGCTAGACGATGACGAGGACAACCTTGCCCAGCTGACCCGCCGCGCGCGCAGCGATCGCGACCTGATCGTCGAAATCCTGCGCACTTATGGCTATTACGACGCCGAGGTTTACCAGTCGATCGTCACGCCGCAGAGCGAGGCGGCGGCTTCGGCGGCGTCTGCCAGCGCGGAGGGTGGCAACGGGGCGCGGCGCGGTCCGCGCCGCAATGCCATCGATCTGTCCAAGGTGGTCGTGCGGTTCGATGTGGTGCCGGGGCCGCAGTATCGCCTGGCGAAGATCGATCTCGGCGATATTGCCGGAACGGGCGCGGACTACGAGACCCTGCGCGCGGCCTTTGGTGTCCGCGTCGGCGATCCGGTCAATACCGAGAAGATCCTCAAGGGCCGCGCCGATCTTGCCGCCACGCTGGGCGACACCGGCTATGCCTTCGCCAAGGTGGGCGAGCCGGCACTGGTGATCGATCACGAGCCGCGCACCGGCGATCTGACGGTGCCGGTGACGAGCGGCGGCCGCTACGTGTTCGGGCAAGTGGTCAGCGGGATGCCGCGCTTCATGGGATCGCGCCACATCCAGCATATCGCGCGATTCCGGCCGGGCGATGTCTATCAGACCGCCATGCTCGACGATCTGCGGCAGGCGATCCTGGCGACCAGCCTGGTCTCGTCGGTCACGGTCAAGACGCGCGAAGTGACGCCGCCTGCCGCCGGCAAGCCCGGCGTGGTCGATGTCGATGTCGATATGGCCAAGGCCCCGCAGCGCACCGTGGCGGCGCTGATCGGCTATTCCAGCGGCGAAGGCTTCCGGGTCGAGGCGAGCTGGGAGCACCGCAACCTGATTCCGCCCGAAGGCATGGTGCGCGTGCGCGGCGTGGCCGGCACCCGCGAACAGCTGCTGGGCGTGATCTATCGCCGCAACAACTTCCTGACGCGCGATCAGGTGCTGACCGCCGATCTCTATGCCCAGACCAAGGTGAGCGATGCCTATCAGGCGCGCACCCTGTCGCTGGTCAGCAGTATCGAGCGGCAGACGACGCTGCTGTTCCAGAAGCCGTGGGTCTATTCGGCGGGCCTCGAAGTGGTGGCCACCAGCGAGCGCGAGGACAGCACCCAGCCGCGCAAGACCTATTTCATCGGCGCGCTGCCCTTGCGTGGGGCCTATGACGGCAGCGACAGCCTGCTCGATCCCACGCGCGGTTTCCGCGTGGCGCTGCGCGTCTCGCCCGAAATCTCGCGCCAGGCCGGTGCGAACTCGACGTATGTGAAGGTCCAGCTCGACGCGAGCCTCTATCGCCCGGTCAGCGACAGCGTGGTCATGGCCGGCCGCGTGCGGTTCGGCGCGATCCAGGGTGCGGACATCGCCAGCATCGCGCCATCGCGCCGGTTCTATGCCGGCGGCGGATCGTCGGTGCGCGGCTATGGCTATCAGCAGATCGGCCCGCGTGACACGACCGGCGCGCCCAGCGGCGGCCGTTCGCTGACCGAATTCTCGCTGGAGGCGCGCGTCAAGACCGGGCTGATGGGCGGTGCGGTCAGCGTCGTGCCGTTCGTCGATGCCGGCGCGGTGGACGAAACCACGACACCGCGCTTCCGCGATATCAAGGTCGGCGTCGGGGTGGGCATCCGCTACCAGACCAACTTCGGCCCGATCCGCATCGATCTCGGCACGCCGCTCAACCCGTCGAAGGGCGATAGCCGCATCGGCGTCTATGTCGCGCTGGGGCAGGCGTTCTGATGGCGGACGAAACCGTACCCGCCGCGTTGCCGCCGGAAGGCCCCGATGCCGGCCCCCCGCCGCCACCCCCGCCGCCGCCGCCGCCCCCGCCGGCATCCGCGTCCGGCTTCGTCTGGCGCTGGACGCGGCGGATCGGTGCGGTTCTGGCCGTGCTGGCAATGGCTCTGCTGGGCGCCTTGCTCTTACTCGATTCGCCGATCGGCCACCGCTTCGTCGCCGACCGGATCGCCACGCTGGCCCCCGCCTCGGGCCTGCGCATCACCGTGGGCCGGATCGACGGTTCGCTGTTCGGCAAGGCCGGGCTCAAGGATGTGGTGCTCAGCGATCCCAACGGCCCGTTCCTGACCGTTCCCGATGTCGATCTGGACTGGCGGCCCTATGCCTGGACGGTCAACACGCTAGACATCCGCACGCTCGCGCTGCACCGGGGCACCCTGCTGCGCCGGCCGCAGCTGAAGCCGGGTGATCCCAACGCGCCGATCCTGCCGTCGTTCAATATCCGCGTCGATCGGCTGGAGATCGATGCCCTTACCATCGCGCCGGGCGTGATGGGGGAAAGACGCCGCGTCGATCTGACCGCGCGCGCCGATGTCCGCTCGGGCCGCACACTGATCGACGCCAACGGCCGGCTGGGCGGCAAGGACCGGCTGGCGCTGCACCTTGATAGCGAGCCGGATCGCGACAAGTTCGATCTCGCGCTCGATTATGCCGCGCCGCGCGGCGGCCTGCTGTCGGCGCTGACCGGTGTGAAAAGCGATATCATGGCGAAAGTGGCGGGCAAGGGCCGGTTCCGCGCGTGGCACGGCTGGGCCGTGGCCCGGCGGGACGGCGAACGGCTGGCCGGCTTCCTGATCGACAACCGCGCCGGCACTTACACTGTGGCCGGGCAGGTCTTCCCCGAAGCGCTGCTGGCCGGCGCCGCACGCCGCATCGTGGGGAACAAGCTTTCGCTGTTCTACCAGGGCACCTTCGCGGATTCGACGCTGGACGGGCGCTATTACGTGGGCGGCGCGGCGTTCCGCGCCACGGGGCAGGGCGCGGTTGATCTTACCGACAACCGGGTCGATCAGCTGGCGCTCAAGGCCGATCTGCGCCGGCCCGATCTGGTGATGGCCTCTCCCGAACTCGCCGGCGTGCGCCTTGCCGCCACGCTCGATGGGCCGCTCCGCGATCTCGCCATCCGCCATGATTTCACCATTGACCGGCTGAAGAGCGGCGCCACGCAGGCCGAAGGGCTGCACACCGCCGGTATCGCCAACTGGAACGGCAAGCGCCTGCTGCTGCCGCTGGCCGTCACCGCGAAGAAGGTGGTGACCGGCAACGGCATGATCGACCCGCGCTTCGTCGGCGCCAGCGTGAAGGGCGATCTGGTCGTGCAGGGCAGCCAGCTTTCCTCGGAACAGCTCGCGATCGATCTCAAGGGGCTGGCGGCGCGACTGGTGCTGCGCAGCGACATGGCCAAGGGCATGTACGCGCTGGCCGGGCCGGTCACGGCGCGCGGCTTCGCGCTGCCCAACCTGGGGCTGGTCGATGCCGATGCCAAGATCGTGTTCGGCATGGGCAACGGCGTGCCCTGGTCGCTGCGCGCCAATGCGGCCGGGCGCATGGCGCGGATCGACAACGGCACGCTGGCGAACCTGACCGGCGGCAACATCCGCTTTACCGGTGGCGTCGTCACCGGCGCGCTGATCCCGCTGCGGTTCAGCGATGCGCGCCTGTCCTCGCGCAAGCTGGCCATTGCCCTGAACGGGCAGGTCCACCCCGATGGCCGGACCACCGTGGTCGGCAAGGGGCGCCATCTCGACTATGGCGATTTCACCATCGACGCGACCGTGGCCAAGGATGGTCCGTCCGCCGTGCTGGTCTTTGCCAATCCCTTGCCCGCCGCCGGCCTCAAGGACGTGCGCGTGGCGCTGTCCCCCGTGGCCGACGGGTTCCGGATCGAAACGAAGGGCGATTCCACGCTGGGGCCGTTCGATGGCGTGCTGGGCCTGCAATCGCCGCCCAAGGGGCCGACGCGGATCGCGATCGAGCACTTCAAGGTCTGGCAGACGGAAATCACCGGCGGGCTCGATCTTGCCACGGCCGGCGTCAGCGGCGATCTGGCGATCACGGGCGGCGGGATCGATGGCACCGTCCGGCTCGATCCAAAGGAAGGCGGGCAGGCGATCACCGCACTGGTCACGGCGCGCAACGCCCGCTTCGGCGGCGCGCGGCCGATTTCCATCGGCAACGGCAAGGTCGAGGTGAACGGCTTCCTGGCCGAGGGCAAGAGCACGATCGACGCCACCGCGCATATCGAGGGCATCGGCGCGGGGCAGCTGTTCATCGGGCGGCTGGCCGTAAACGCGAAGCTCGTCAACGGCGCGGGCAGCGTCACGGCCTCCATCGCCGGGCGGCGCGGCACGCGCTTCGCCATGCAGGGCACGGCCTCGATTGCGCCGGACAAGATCGTCGCGCTCGCTTCGGGCGATTACTCCGGCCGCGCCATCCAGATGCCGCGCCGCGCGGTGCTGGAGCGCGAGGGCGAAGGCTGGCGGCTGCAACCGACGCAGGTCAATTTCGGGCGCGGCGCGGTCATCGCCGAAGGGCACGTGCTGGGCGGGCCGACCGAACTGAAGCTCCAGATCGCGCGGATGCCGCTCTCGCTGGCGGACATTGTCGTGGCGGACCTTGGCCTCGGCGGGGCGCTTTCCGGCGTAATCGACTATCGCAACGATCATACCGGGGCGCCGTCCGGCCATGCGGCGGTGCAGGTGCGCGGGCTGACGCGCTCGGGCCTCGTGCTCACCTCGCGGCCGATGAACCTTTCGCTGGTTGCCGATCTCGATCCTTCGGCGCTGCAGGCGCGCGCGGTGTTCAAGGATGGCGGGCGGGACGGCGGCACCGTGCGCGGCGGGGTGCAGGCGCTTCTCTCCGGCCTGCCGCGTGGCGGCACCGTGCTGGAGCGCCTGCGCGGCGGCCGCCTGCAGGCGCAGGTCCGCTATGGCGGGCCGGCCGAAACGCTCTGGCGCCTCGCGGCAGTGGACTTCATGGACCTGACCGGCACCATCGGCGCGCGCGCCGACATCACCGGCACGCTCGACGATCCCACGTTCGTCGGCGCCATCGCCAGCAAGGATCTGCGCGTGCAAAGCAGCGTGATCGGCACCGACATCCAGAACATCCAGGCGAGCGGCACGTTCAACGATTCGCGCCTGTCGCTGAACCGTTTCGCCGGCACCACCGCCAACGGCGGCAAGGTTACCGGCAGCGGCACCATCGATCTGTCCAACATCGTCTCGCGCGGCGTCGCGCTCGATCTGCGCATGGCCGCGCAGAACGCGCGCATCGTCAACCGGGATGACATGGCGGCCACGGTGACCGGCCCGCTGCGCATCGTCAGCGATGGCATCGGCGGCACCATCGCCGGCCGGGTGCGCATCGAACAGGCGCGTTGGGCGCTCGGCAGCGCCAGCGCGGTGGCGGAGCTGCCCTCGATCCCCACGCGCGAGATCAACCCGCGTGCCGACGTCGCGCCGGCGCGCACGCCGTCCACGCCATGGACGTTCCTGATCGACGCCTCCGGCGCCAACCGCATCGACGTGCGTGGGCTGGGGCTGGACAGCGAATGGGGCGCGGACATCCGCCTGCGCGGCACCACCGCCAACCCGCAGATATTCGGCAGCGCCGATCTGGTGCGCGGCGGCTACGAATTCGCCGGCAAGCGTTTCGACCTCACGCGCGGCCGCATTCGCTTCGCCGGCGAAGTGCCGATCGATCCCCGGCTGGATATCGCGGCCAGCGGCGATGCCAACGGCGTCAGCGCCACGATCACGATCACCGGATCGGGGATGAAGCCGGTGATCGCCTTCTCCTCCACGCCTTCGCTGCCCGAAGAGGAACTGCTCAGCCGGCTGCTGTTCGGCAGCTCGATCACGCAGATTTCGGCGCCGGAAGCGGTGCAGCTTGCCGCCGCGCTGGCATCGCTGCGCGGCGGCGGCGGGCTGGACCCGATCAACAAGCTGCGCAGCGCCATCGGACTTGACCGCTTGCGCATCCTCAACGCCGATGCCTCGATTCCGCGCGGCACCAGCGTCGCCGCCGGCAAGTACCTCGGCCGCAAGTTCTTCGTCGAACTGGTCACCGACGGGCGCGGCTACAACGCCACGTCGGTCGAATTCCGCATCACCCGCTGGCTGGCGCTGCTCGCCTCCGTGGCGACGATCGGGGACGAGAGTTTGAACTTGCGCGTCAGCAAGGATTATTGACGCCGTTCAAGGAATTTTGCCCGCGGTCGCGAAAGAGTCATAGCGGATCGATTGAAGGGATCCGTGACCATCGCCGGCAACGAACTCCTGATCTGTGACCTCACGCAAAGCTATGCCCCCCAGGGCGGCGGCGGCATCGGCACGTATCTGCGCGAAAAGCGTGCGCATGTGCTGGAGCATACCGGGCACCGGCTGTTGCAGATCGTGCCGGGCGCCGAGGACCGGGTGGTGGAGAACGGCCGCCATCTCTGGGTGGAGATCGGCGCCGATCCGGTGCGGGGCAGCCCCAATTACCGCTTCATCCTGCGCACGGCGGCGGTGCGCGCGGTGCTGGCGCGCTACCAGCCCGATGTGATCGAATCGCTGTGCCCCTGGGTGCTGCCCTGGACCGCGATCGATCACCGCCGCGCGTTCTCGCACACCACACTGGTCGCCGGCTATCACACCGATTTTCCCAATGCCCACGTCTATCGCGTCAGTTCGGAACTGTTCGGCGATTTCGTCGCGCGCGGACTGCGCAAGGTCAGCGCCGGCTATGCCGAAGCGACCTATCGCGAATTCGACCGGGTCTATACGCTGGGGCAGGACATGCGCGCGATGCTGACGTCCTATGGCGTCGAGCATGTGGACGAACTGGCGCTTGGAGTCGATCCGGCGGTGTTCCACCCCGATCGCCGCGATCCCGGATTGCGCGCGCGGCTGGGTCTGGAAGGGCAGGGGCCGCTGCTGGTCTATGCCGGGCGGCTGGACAACGAAAAGCGCGCCGACCGGCTGCTCGCGATGTTCCGCGCGCTGCCGGCCGATTGCGGGGCCGCGCTGCTGCTGATCGGCGATGGCAAGCTGCGCGACCGGATGGTGGAGGAAGCGCGCGGGCTGCCCGTGGCGTTCCAGGGTTTCGTCGGCGATCGTGCCGAACTGGCGCGGCTGCTGGCATCGGCGGACATCTATGTCTCCGCCATGGCGGACGAGACCTTCGGCATCTCGGTGCTGGAAGCGCAGGCGAGCGGGTTGCCGGTGGTCGGCGTCGCCTCGGGCGCGATGCTGGAACGGGTCACGCCCGCGCTGGGGCGGCTGGCGCCGGTGGATGACGTGGACGCGATGGCGCGGCTGGTGATGGAGGTCTGGCAGGGCGATTACGCCGCGATGCGCGCCGCCGCGCGGGCGCATGTGGTCGATCGGTTCAGCTGGAAAGCCACGTTCGATCGCCTGCTGGGCGAGATCTATCCCCGCGCGATGGACGCCGCCGCCACGCGCGAACAGGCACTGGCGCAACATGCGCGCCGCTATGCCGCCCGCGCGCTCAACAGCGCGATTGCCGGCATTACCGGCGCGATGAACGGCCGCGCCCGCGCGCTGGAGGCGGCGGAGGGTGCCCGCCGCTGGCGGCAGGCCGGCTGATCCGGGCGATGGGGTGCTGCCCCTCCCGCAAGCGGGAGGGGATATCCCGAATTCTCCCCTCCCGCTTGCGGGAGGGGTTGGGGGTGGGCTTTCCCAAACCCGAACGGCAAAGGCCGGCGCTTCCCTGCGGATGCACCGGCCCTTTCGTTCCGGCGTACCGGAAATCAGAATCTGGAAATCAGAACTGGGCGATGGTCTTCACTTCCATGAAGTCCTTGAGGCCGTACTTGCCGCCCTCGCGGCCGTTGCCCGACTGCTTGTAGCCACCGAACGCGCCGCCCTTCACGCCGGCCCAGCCGTTCACCGTGACCAGGCCCGCGCGCAGCTGGCCGACCACGTCGGCGGCCGATTCCGGCGTGCCGCTGACGGTGGCAGACAGGCCGTAGCTGGTCTTGTTGGCCAGATCGATCGCCTCATCGAGGTCGGTATAGGTGGTGATCGTCGCCACCGGGCCGAAGGTTTCCTCCTTGAAGATGGTCATGTCCGGCGTCACGTCGGAAAACACCGTCGGGCGGATGAAATAGCCCCGGTTGACGTTGTCCGGCAGGCCGGGGCCGCCTTCCAGCAGGTTCGCGCCTTCGGAGATCGAGGCGTCGATCAGGCTCTGCACCTTGCTCCACTGCGCCTTGTTGACCACGGGGCCGATATGCGCGCCTTCGTCGGCCGGGCTGCCGACCTTCACGGCCGCGAAGTAGTTCTTCACGAACGCCTCGGCTTCGGCCTTGCGCGCCGCGGGGACCAGCAGGCGGGTCGGCGCGATGCAGCTCTGGCCGGTGTTGGCAACCACGCCCTGCAGCGTCGGCGGCAGGTGGGTGGCGAAATCGGCGTCTTCGAGCACGAGGTTCGGCGCCTTGCCGCCCAGTTCCTGATGCACGCGCTTGACGGTTTCGGCCGCATTCTTGGCAATCTGGATGCCCGCGCGGGTCGAACCGGTGAAGCTCACCATGTCCACGTCGGGATGCACGGTCAGCGCCACGCCCACGCCGGGGCCATCACCCTGCACGAGGTTGAACACGCCTGCCGGAACGCCGGCCGCGTCCAGCACTTCGGCGAAGATCGCAGCGTTGGTCGGGCATTCTTCCGAAGGCTTGAGCACCACGGTGTTGCCCGCCGCGATGCACGGCGCGATCTTGGCGCAGATCTGGTTGAGCGGCCAGTTCCACGGCGTGATCGCCGCGACCACGCCGACGGGTTCGTGGACCATGCGCGCGTTGGGCGTGCCGGGAATCGCTTCTTCCCATTCGAAGCCGTCCAGCGCTTCCAGCGTGCCCAGCATGTAGCCGATGCCCGCGCCAACCTGCGCCGTGCCGGCGAAGCTGACGGGTGCGCCCATTTCCTCGCTGATCGCGGCGGCGAAATCGGGGATCCGCTTCTTGTATTCGGCGATGATGCGTTCCAGCAGAGCCTTGCGCTCGGCCACCGGCGTCTTGCTGAACGTGGTGAAGGCGCGCTTGGCGGCGGCAACGGCCTTGTCGACATCGGCCTGGCTGCCCAGCGTCACGACCGCGCAGGGTTCCTCGGTGGCGGGATTGATGACCTCGTGGCGACGGCCGCCCTCGCTGTCGACCCATTTGCCGTCGATATAGTGCTGAAGCCTTTCGCGCATATCTTACTCCCGCTGAAAAAGTTAGTCTTACGAACAATTAAGAAGGCCATCGCAGATTTGCAAGTTTGAGTAGCCGATTGCAACCGTCCGGACGTGCAAAATCGTTGGCGATGGATAGTGCCGCGCTAACCATTTGTTCGGATAGGGCCTCTACCGTCCCGATGCATGGCGATTGGGTATCTGTCACGGGCAACGGCGCTGCGGCGCACGGCGGGCGTGTTGCGCTCCAGTTGGATTGTCGTGGCCACTTTCCTCGCGCTGGTGGCGCTGTCGGTCGCCCTGGTGGCCTCGTTCAGCAACTCGACTCGCATCGCCGACGAACTGGCGCAGAGCGACGAACGCGTCCGAGTCGCGCACTATCTCGACAGCTCGGCCAAACGGATACTCGCGGCGCAGAAGCTGCAGCAGACCTGGGATGACGCCATGCGCCATGCGGTGCTCGGCGACGATCCGGTCTGGACGCGGACCTACCTCGGCTACTTTTTCTGGGGCAGCCAGCGCGCCGATCACGTTTTTCTGGTGCGTGCCGATGGTTCGCTGGTGCGCGGGTGGGAGCGGGGCGAGGATGCGCCAGCCGACCGCTACGCCGGCCTGCAAACGCGTGTTGCCCGCCTGATCGCGCGCACGCGCGGCGAAAGCCGGGACGATGGAGATATCGCGCGGTGGATCACGCTCGAAGACGGCAAGTGGCCGGTCGACCGGCGCGGCTACCCGATGGAGCGCGGGCTTTACGAATTTTCCCGGTACCAGGGGCGGCTGGCGATCATGACCGTCGCCGCGATCATACCCGATTCGCACGTTGACCTGTTGCAGCGCGCTCCCAACTACGTGCTGCTCGTCCGGACCATGGACGAAACCCTGCTGCAGGAACTCAGCCGCGCGGTGCTGCTCGACGATATGCGGGTGAGCGATGGTCCGCCGTCCGCGGACCAGGCGCGCAACGGCACGCCGATCGCCGATCCCAGCGGCCAGACCATCGGCTGGCTCGATTGGGCGGCGCGCCGCCCCGGCGAAGCGATCATCCGGCGGACCGCGCCCCTGCTTTCGGCCTTTATCCTGTTCTTCGTGGGGGTGCTGCTCGGTGGCGTGATGATCGTGCGCCGTCACATGCGCACCACGCGCGAACTGGTGGCGAGCGAAGCGCAAGCCCAGCACAACGCGATGCACGACGCGATGTCGGGCCTGCCCAACCGCGTGCATTACATGCAGCGACTGCGGCAGGAGCTTTCGGCCTGCATCAACGATCAGCGCCTGGGCGACGTGTTCGTCGCCTATCTCGACATCGACAGCTTCAAGGTCGTCAACGATACGCTGGGGCATCACGTCGGTGACGAACTGGTGCGGCAGGTGGCCATGCGCCTGCGCCGGGCCTTGCCGTCCACCGACTTCCTGTCGCGCTTCGGCGGCGACGAATTCGTGCTGATGCGCCGATCGCCCGGCGGACGCGCTACGGCCGACGAGCTGGGCACGCAGATCATGGATCTGATGCGCGAACCCTTCCTGATTTCCGGCAACACGCTGGAAGTCACCTGCTCGTGCGGGATCAGCTGGGGGCCGGAGCAGAGCGAGGATCCGGGCGAACTGCTGCGCCGCGCCGATATCGCGCTCTATCGCGCCAAGCAGCGCGGCCGCGCGCGCTACCGCCGCTTCACTCGCGATATGGACGCCAGCCTGAAGCTGCGGCGCGAAATGGAAATGGAACTGCGCCGCGCCATCGCGCGCGACGAACTGTCGGTGGCGTTCCAGCCTATCATCGGGCTGCCCGATGGCGGCATCCACGGCTTCGAGGCGCTGCTGCGCTGGTACCATCCCGATCGCGGGGAAATCCGGCCGGGCCTGTTCGTGCCCGTGGCGGAACAGGCGGGCCTGATGATCCCGCTGGGCAACTGGGTGCTGCGGCGGGTGTTCAACGAATGCCACGCCTGGCCGTGCGACATCTCGGTCAACCTCTCGCCCTTGCAGATCATGGCCAGCGATTTCCTCGTCACGCTGCGCACGATCCTGGCCGAAACCGGCATGGACCCGCGCCGGGTGGTGCTGGAAGTCACCGAAGGCGTGATGCTGGATCGCAGCGAGCACGTTTTCTCGGTGCTGCGCGAACTCAACGGCATGGGCTTCCGCATCGCGCTCGACGATTTCGGCATCGGCTATTCGAGCCTCAGCTACCTGCGTTCGTTCCAGTTCGACCGGATCAAGATCGACCGGTCGTTCGTGCAGAATGTCGAAGGCGATGTCGACGCCCACTCGATCCTCTGCGCGATCGTCTCGCTCGGCCACACCTTGCGGATGAAGGTCGTGGCCGAAGGCGTCGAAACCGATGTCCAGCGCCAGCTCGTCCAGGCGGCCGGCTGCGAGCTGGTGCAGGGGCACCTGTTCTGGGCCGCGCTCGCGCCGCAGGAGGCGTTCGCGCTATTGACCCGCGACGCCCAGGAGAGCGCTACGCGGCGGCTCGTCGGGTAAGCACCCGCTTTCAGCGCCCTTCGGGCGCGCGCGTTACCAGCCGGGTTTCGGTCAGCTCGATCACCGGCACTTCCCAGGGATGGGCGCGCAGGATCGCGCCGATCGCGGCATCGATCCGGTCCTGCGGCGCATCGTGCGGCAGGTGGACGGTCAGGATCACGGTGGATGACACCGCGTTTTCATTGGCAGTGCCGGCCGTGGGGCGGGCAGTGGCCGTCGGCGTGAACAGCTCCCAGCCGGGCGCGAGCTCCATGACGCCGCGATAGAGACCGAAATCGCCCAGTGGATTATCGCCCCGCACGATCGCGAGCATGGCCGCCAGCGCCGGGTCGTCCTCCAGCGCTTGGCGATCGCCCGCGAGCAGGCGTGCCAGGACCGGCTCCGCCACGGGGCAGTGGATGCGCAGGGCGCGGGCAGGGCGGAAATCGTACTGGCGGGCCATCGCCCACCGATAGGCGTTATGGCCGGCGCAGGCCAGTGACACGGGGTGGGCGGCGTGCACCCTTCCAGCCTGCCTCGTGGAGTTTCCCACCCCAAACCCCTCCCGCCAGCGGGAGGGGAACGAGGCTTGCGCCGCCGCAGGCGGCGTTAGGCGCAGCGGAGTGGGCTTTCCGCGCTCCGTCTTTGCAAGCGATACAATCGCCAAAGCAAAGGGCGCCCGGACCGAAGTCCGGACGCCCCCTGGTGATCGTGTCCCTTGCGGGCGGCGCGGATCAGGCGCTGTAGTACATGTCGAACTCGACGGCCGACGGCGTGGTTTCCCAGCGCATCACTTCCGGCCACTTCAGTTCGATGTAGGCTTCGATCTGGTCCTTGGTGAACACGCCACCCTGGATCAGGAAGTCGTGGTCGGCGCTCAGCGCGTCCAGCGCTTCGCGCAGCGAACCGCAGACGGTCGGCACGGCGGCGAGTTCTTCCGGCGGCAGATCGTAAAGGTTCTTGTCCATCGCTTCGCCCGGGTGGATCTTGTTCTTGATCCCGTCGAGACCCGCCATGAGCAGCGCGGCGTAGCACAGGTAGGGGTTGGCCATCGCGTCGGGGAAGCGGAATTCCACGCGCTTGGCCTTGTCGCCGGCGCCATAGGGGATGCGGCACGAAGCCGAACGGTTGCGCGCCGAATAGGCGAGCAGCACGGGGGCTTCATAGCCCGGCACCAGGCGCTTGTAGCTGTTGGTGGTCGGGTTGGTGAAGGCGTTCAGCGCCTTGGCGTGCTTGATCACGCCGCCGATGAAGTACAGGCACATGTCCGACAGGCCGGCATAGCCGTTGCCGGCGAACAGGGGCTTGCCCGCGTCCCAGATCGAGATGTGGGTGTGCATGCCCGAACCGTTGTCGGTCTTGATCGGCTTCGGCATGAACGTGGCGGTCTTGCCATAAGCGTGCGCGACCTGCTGCACCACGTACTTGTAGACCTGCATGCGGTCGGCGGTGGTGACGAGCGTGCCGAAGGTCAGGCCCAGTTCGTGCTGCGCCGAGGCCACTTCGTGGTGATGCTTGTCGCAGGGCAGACCCATCTCGATCATGGTCGAGACCATTTCGCCACGCACATCGACCAGGCTGTCGACCGGGGCGACCGGGAAGTAGCCGCCCTTGGCGCGCGGACGGTGCGCCAGGTTGCCGCCTTCGTAATCCTTGTTCGAATTGGTCGGCAGTTCGATGTCGTCGATCGAGAAGCCGTTGCCGTTGTAGCCGTCGTAGAACTTCACGTCGTCGAACACGAAGAACTCGGCTTCCGGACCGACATAGACGGTATCGCCGATGCCCGAGGACTTGACGAAGGCTTCGGCGCGCTTCGCGGTCGAACGCGGGTCGCGGGCATAGAGTTCGCCGGTCGAGGGTTCGACGATGTCGCAGACCAGGATCATCATCGGCGTCGCGCTGAACGGATCGATGTAGACCGCGTCGAGATCCGGCTTGAGGATCATGTCGGACTCGTTGATGGCCTTCCAGCCTTCGATCGACGAACCGTCGAACATCAGGCCGTCTTCGAGTTCGTCTTCACCCAGGATGGAAGCAACCATGGTCAGGTGCTGCCACTTGCCCTTGGGATCGGTGAAGCGGAGATCGACCCACTCGATTTCCTCGTCCTTGATACGGGCGAGGATGTCCTTTGCACTTGCCATCGCTGGTCCTTCTTCTTGCCCCCCTCATCGGGGCATGCGGGGTGATAGTCTCTTGAAGGCTGACGGTCCCTGAGCCAGCCTCCCAAGAGGGAGCCCGCCCGCCCGGCTCCGTGGCGCCGGGCAGGCGGACAAGCCTGTCAGAAAACCGCCCTGTCAGAGGGCGGCGTCATCGCGTTCGCCGGTGCGGATGCGCAGCACGCCTTCCACGGGGATCACGAAAATCTTGCCATCGCCGATGCGGCCGGTCTGTGCGGCGGCGGCGATCGCCTCCACCACCCGGTCGACCAGGGCGTCTGCCACCACGACTTCAAGCTTCACTTTCGGCAGAAAGTCCACGACGTATTCGGCGCCGCGATAAAGTTCGGTATGGCCCTTCTGGCGCCCGAAACCCTTGGCTTCCGTGACTGTAATACCCGAAACGCCGATTTCGTGGAGCGCTTCCTTCACTTCATCGAGCTTGAAGGGCTTGATGATCGCCTCGACCTTTTTCACGTCGTTCAGACCCCTGCAACACGGGCCAAACTCCAAGCGACACGATCTGCGACCTTGTTCGCGCCAGAGTCCGGCGGTTGTCCCTGTGACACGGTACTAACAAGAATCGTGCCACGCGCTGTTTGATTGCACTAGGCCATCGCCGCAGGGCGGGAAAGCGGGAAAATCGGGGGGTGGCGAAAGAATTGAATCGGCAGCCCGCGGGCAACATTTTGCAAGTTGCGCGCGGTTGATCGAAAGATGCATAAAATTTGCGCAGCCCTGCTCAAAAAGCAGGCAGGCAGACCGCTCGAAGCGACCTTCAGGCCGAATAGGGCGGTCGGTGAAGTCCCTTCGGGCTGGCCGTGAAAATCTCGCAGCCATCCTCGGTGATGCCGATGGAATGTTCGAACTGCGCCGAAAGCGAACGGTCGCGCGTCACCGCCGTCCAGCCGTCGTCGAGAATCTTCACGGCGGGCTTGCCCAGGTTGATCATCGGCTCGATCGTGAAGAACATGCCCGGGCGCAGTTCGGGGCCGGTGCCGGGGCGGCCGACATGGACCACTTCCGGCGCGTCGTGGAACAGGCGGCCCAGCCCGTGCCCGCAGAAGTCGCGCACCACGCCATAGCGCTGCCGTTCGGCATGGGCCTGGATCGCCGCGCCGATATCGCCCAGCCGCGCGCCGGGCCTGGCGTGTTCGATGCCGATCATCAGGCATTCGTAAGTCACGTCCACCAGCCGCCGCGCCTTCAGCGGCACGTCGCCGACCAGGTACATGCGGCTGGAATCGCCATGCCAGCCGTCCAGCAGCGGGGTCACGTCGATATTGACGATATCGCCGTCCTTCAGCGTCTTGTCCGAAGGGATGCCGTGGCACACGACATGGTTGATCGAGATGCAGCACGAATGCGCATAGCCGCGATAGCCCATCGTGGCGGGCACGGCGCCGGCGTCCAGCGTCATCTGCCGCACCACGTCGTCCAGCGCAGCCGTGGTCACGCCCGGCTGCACCAGCGGGGCCAGCGCGTCGAGGATTTCGGCGGCAAGGCGGCCGGCCTTGCGCATGCCCTCGAACCCGGCCGGGCCATGAAGCTTGATGGTCCCGTCGCGCGGGAGGACTTCGGTATCGTCTGCGATCACATACTGGGTCATGCGGGCTATATAGCGCGTGTCCCGCGAAAATGCGAGATCATCGCGTCTTGAATGCGGCCCGGTATTCCGGCTTCACCGCGGCAAGCACCGCGCTCGTCACCGGGACGGTCACTTCATACGAGCCTTCGGCATAGGGGCCGGCATCGTATGGCGCCACCAGCACGCCGATGCGGTCGAAGCCCTGCTTGCCGGCCGACCCCAGGATCACCGTCTCGCCCACCGGATCGATGCAGGCGTCGAATTCGGAATCGCTGTTCGCGGGCACCGGTTCGCCGCGCTTCTTCGCGCGCTGGCGGTTGAGTTCGGCGCAGAACGGCTGGCGGATCGCCTGCGACAGCGCGGCTTTCGAGGTGAACAGGTCTGCCACGCCACGGCGCTGCCCGGCGGCCTTGTCCCACAAAACCGTGTCATAGACGTAGTTCGGGTGTGCGCCGCCCGAATAGCTGCCCACGATCGTCGACAGGCTCAGCCAGCCGGGCAGGTCGGTCACGACCTTCCAGTCGAGCGAAAGCGAATGGGCGTGGAAGGGATAGTCGTTCGCCTTGGCTTCCTTGCGGTCGTCGCTGGCTTCTTTGACCAGGCCCTGCTTCTTCTCGATCAGGTCCTTGTCGAGCTGGTCGCGCAGCGCCGGGATCGCGCCGGCCGCCGCCGGATAGGCATAGTCGAACTCGTAGAGATCGTTGTTTTCGGAAACCTTGCGCGCCACGGCCGGCATGGGCTGGGGCGGGGCGGGCGGCGCCGGGGGAGCGGTCAGCGCGTGCGACGAGGACGCCTCCGCGCCCGGCTGCGTGGCTGGTGCCGGTTTGCTGCACGCGCCCGTCGCCAGCATCGCGCCGAACAGGACGGGGGCGATGGACAGGGTCGTGATCGAAACGGCAACCGGGTGCTTCATCGCAATTTCCTCTCGCGCTTGCCGCACGGCTGCGGCAAGGTCCGCCGCAACATGAACGACCGCACGCCCTTGAACCAGCCCACATTGATCCAACCTGACCGGGGACAGGCCGCCACCGCGCTCCACCTGGTCGACAAGGCGTCCTTCGCCGCATGGCAGAAGGCGCGCTCCCCCGGCCAGCGCGCGATCCTGGCCGCGCAGAAGTTCGAAGGCACGGCCGGCGAAGTCGCGATCCTGCCCGATGGCGATGGCTGGTTCGCGGCCGGCGGCGTTGCCGATGGCGCGGCGCTCACCAGCTGGTGCCTGGCGAAGCTCGCCGAAACCCTGCCCGGCGGCACCTACCGGCTGGCGAACGGAGAGGCTGGCAAGGCGCTGCACGGCTGGGTCACCGGCCAGTACCGTTTCGACCGCTACCGCAAGGATGCCAGTGGCGGCGAACCGCGCGTGCTGCTGACCAAGGATGCCAAGGCGATCGATCCGGCGCTGGCCGAGGCGGCGGCGGTCACCATGGTGCGCGATCTCGTCAACACGCCCGCCGAAGACATGGGGCCGGCGCAGCTCGAAGCCGAGGCGCGGGCGCTCGCCAAGGCGCATCACGCGCAGATCCACGTCTTCGCCGGGGATGTGCTGGAGCGCGACTACCCGATGGTCCATGCCGTCGGCCGCGCCGCCGCGCGCAGCCATGCCCCGCGCCTGATCGAGCTGGTCTGGGGCGATCCGAAGCACCCGCGCGTTGCCGTGGTGGGCAAGGGCGTGTGCTTCGATTCGGGCGGGCTGGACATCAAGCCGTCCTCGGGCATGGCGCTGATGAAGAAGGACATGGGCGGTGCCGCGCACGCGCTGGCGCTGGCCGGCCTGATCATGCAAGCCGGTCTCAGGATAAACCTGCATCTGCTTGTTCCAGCGGTGGAAAACGCGATTTCCGGCAACGCCTTCCGGCCCGGCGACATTCTGCGCACGCGGCAGGGGATGAGCGTGGAGATCACCAACACCGATGCGGAAGGGCGGCTGGTGCTGGGCGACGCGCTCGCGCGCGCCAGCGAGGACAAGCCTGAACTCGTGATCGATTTCGCCACGCTGACCGGCGCGGCCCGCGTCGCGCTGGGGCCGGACTTGCCCGCGATGTTCGCGCGGCAGGACGGCACGGCCGAGGCCCTGTTGCGCGCGGGGCTGGAGCGCGACGATCCGTGCTGGCGCCTGCCGCTGCACGATGGCTATCGCGAATACCTGAAGTCCGATGTGGCCGACATCATGAACAGCCACGCCAATGGTTTCGCCGGATCGAGCGTTGCCGCGCTGTTCCTCGATCGCTTCGTGGGCGAGGGGATCGACTGGGTGCATTTCGATACTTTCGCGTGGCGTCCGGCGGCCAAGCCGGGGCGGCCCAAGGGGGGCGAGGCGCTGGGCCTGCGCGCGGCCTGGGGGCTGCTGCTCGACCGCTATGGCCAGCCGGCGTAGCGCGCCCGGCGGGCCGGGGCGGAAGGGCCAGCCCTTGAATGAGGGGGCCGGGCCGTATAAGCGCGCGCTTTTCCGCTTCCGGGGACATGCCGAATTGACCATCGAGTCCGCCTTGATCGCCCAGTCTGCCTTTTCGGGCGATGCCGTGCCCGCCGAACAGCTCGCGCTGTCAGGCCCGGTGCCGCGCCTGGAAGCGGACCATATGCCGGTGCGAGGCGATCTGGCGCACATCCGTCTGGCGGGTAAAGTCTTCGTGCCGCACTATTCGGTGCCGCTGCCGCGCGTGATCGCCGCCGGCGGAACCGAGCTGCGTCGCGCCGGGCGTGACGATGCCGATGTGATGGCGCCGCTGGATGCGGGCACCGCATTCAACGTGCTCGACATGGCGGGCAACTGGGCCTGGGGGCAGGTCGGCGTGGACGGGCTGGTCGGCTACGTTCCGCTGGCCGCGCTGGCGGAGCCGGGCGCGTGACCACCTCCGTCTTCATCGATGGCGCCGCGGGCACGACCGGCCTCGAGATCGCCGACCGGCTGGCCGACCGGCCCGAATTCACGCTGATCGCGCTGGACGAGGCGCGTCGCAAGGACGATGCCGCGCGGGCCGAGGCGATCAACGCCGCCGATGTCGTGATCCTGTGCCTGCCCGATGACGCGGCGAAGGCGGCCGTGGCGATGATCGCCAACGACCGCACCCGCGTAATCGATGCCTCCACCGCGCACCGCGTGGCGGAAGGGTGGACTTATGGCCTGCCCGAGATCGTCGGGCGCGAAGCGGTCGCCAATGCCAAGCGCATTTCCAATCCGGGCTGCTACCCCACCGGCTTCATCGCGCTGGTCGCGCCGCTGGTGCGCGCGGGCCTGCTGCCTGCGGCGTGGCCCTATAGCTGCAACGCCGTGTCTGGCTATTCGGGCGGCGGCAAGGCGCTGATCGCCCGGTTCGAACAGGACCGCGACATCGCCTGGCGTGGCTATGGCCTGGCCTTCGGGCACAAGCATGTGCCGGAAATGCAGCAATACGCGCACCTCGCCATCGCGCCGCTGTTCAGCCCGGCGGTGGTGCCGGCGCATCGCGGCATGATCGTGGAAGTGCCGCTGCCGCTGTCGATCATTCCCGGCAACCCCGCGCCCGATCTGCTGCGCGCGGCGCTCACGCAGTTCTACGCCGGCTCGCCCATCGTCACGGTGGCGCAGGAGCCGCCGGCGGACGGCGAACTGCTGTTGCGCGGATCGATGGAGCCGTGGGACGGGCTGGAACTGCACGTCATCGCCAGCGCCGACGGCGCGCAGGCGCGGCTGGTGGCGCGACTCGACAATCTTGGCAAGGGCGCCAGCGGCGCGGCGGTGCAAAGCCTCAACCTGATCGCCGGCCTCGAAGAGACGGCGGGTCTGCGCCTGTAGGGGCATCCGCCTGCCCGTCATCCCACTCCCCCGTCATCCCAGCGAAAGCTGGAATCTCAGGCGGCCGGGCCGAACCTATCAGGGGTTTCCATCAACGGCCCGAGATCCCGGCCTGCGCCGGGATGACGGACCTCGGGATGACGGTTGGTACTCAGTCTTCCGGCGCGATGGTGATCTTCAGGCCTTCCAGTTCGCCGGTGATCTGGATCTGGCAGGACAGGCGCGACTGGTCGTTGCGGTGGTCCGAGCTGTCGAGCAGGTCGTTCTCGTCTTCGCTCATCGGCGCGATCTTGCCGGCGAAGGCGGGGTCGACATAGACGTGGCAGGTCGCGCACGAGCAGCAGCCGCCGCACAGCGCCAGCAGTTCGTCGAAACCGTTGTCGCGGATCGCTTCCATCACCGAAAGGCCGGCGTCGGCGTCCACGGTCTTTTCTTCACCAGCACGATTGACAACGACAATCTTGGGCATCGCTTGCGTCTCCGTTCAGGGACGGAATCCGCCCCCCTGTTCCCGTTTGGAAGCGGCTGCTAATGAGTGCCCCCGGCTTTGGCAAGCCGGTCTGCGCGAAAGGATGGAACGCCCGTGGGTTTGACTGCCGATGCCATTGCCACCGGGCTCGATCACATCGCCGCGCGTTCGCCCCGGATTGCGACCGCGCTTGGCCGGGTCGGCTATCCGGAACCGCGCATCCGCGCCACCGGCTACCGCACCTTGCTGCGCACCATCGTCGGCCAGCAGGTCAGCGTTTCGGCGGCGGCGTCGGTCTGGGCCAAGCTGGAGGCGCTGCTGGGCGACGACATGCCGCCGCACGATCTGCTCGCCGCCGATTTCGACGCGCTGCGCGCCTGCGGCCTGTCGCGCCAGAAGCAGGGCTATGCCCGGTCGCTGTGCGAACTGGTTGTGTCCGGCGCGCTCGATCTCGAAAACCTGCCGGCGGATGACGAGGAGGCGATCGCCGAACTCGTGCGGATCAAGGGCATCGGCCGCTGGTCGGCCGAAATCTATCTGCTGTTCGCGGAAGGGCGGCCCGACATCTGGCCGGCGGGCGATCTGGCGGTGCAGGTCGGCCTCGGCAAGCTGCTGGGGCTGGAGGAGCGGCCCGACGAAAAAAGCACCCGCGCCCTGGCCGAGGACTGGCGTCCCCATCGCGGCGCGGCGGCGATCTTCACATGGCACTGCTACAACAACCCCGCGCTCTGACCGCTCGCATCTTGTAAGTTCGCCGCCGCTGTAGGATGAGTTGCGCATAACAACGCAATTTGAACGGCCAATTACGGAGGGGCTTGGGCATTCATGGCACGCAAGGCAATCTTCATCACCGGCGGCGCATCCGGCATCGGCCGCGCCGTGGCGCAGCGGTTCGGGCGCGAAGGCTGGTTCGTGGGTATCGCCGATATCAACGAGGCGGGCATGGCGGAAACCGCCGCGCTCCTGCCGGCGGGTGCCAGTTCGATCCACAAGCTCGACGTGCGCGATCGCGCTGCGTGGGATGCGGCGCTGGCCGATTTCGCGCGCGCCGCCGGGGGCGGTATCGACGTGGTGTTCAACAATGCCGGCATCCCCATCGGCGGGCAGCTCGCCGACCTCGGCGTGGACGAGGTCGAGCGCACGCTCGACATCAACCTTAAGGGCGTGATCTTCGGGGCGCAGGCCGCCTATCCCTGGCTCAAGCGGAGCGCGCCGGGAAGCTGCCTGCTCAACACTGCCAGCGCGGCCGGCATCTATGGCACGCCCGGCGCCTCGGTCTATACCGCCACCAAGTTCGGGGTGCGCGGGCTAACCGAATCGCTCGATGCCGAATGGGCGCCCGACGGCATCGAGGTCCGCGATCTGATGCCCGGCTTCATCGATACGCCATTGCTCGATCACGCACCGAACCGGGCCTCGAACGAGGATATTCGCGGCCGTGTCAAGGAAGCCGGGCTGGAAATCACGCCGGTTTCGCAAGTGGCGGACGCGGCATGGGCGGCCATCCACGGCCAGAAGCTGCACACGCTGGTCGGCGCTACCGCGCGCAAGCTGGCCTTCGGGGCGCGCTGGCTGCCCGGCCGCGTGCGCAAGCAGGGCAGGGCCAGCCTCAGGCCGCTGGGGGGCTGATCCCGGAGCGATGAGGTGATTCGACGCGCTTCGTCATTGCGAGCGTAGCGAAGCAATCCAGAGTCCAGCGCGCGACTCTGGATTGCCGCGGGGCTTCGCCCCTCGCAATGACGATTTAGGCGAACCCCTCGATCACCGTCGCCAGCGCTATATCGCGCGTGCTCAGGCCACCGGCGTCGTGCGTGGTCAGCGTGATGTCCACGCGGTTGTACACGTTGAACCATTCGGGGTGGTGATCCGCCTTTTCGGCATGGATCGCCACGCGCGCCATGAAGCCGAAGGCCTCGGCGAAATCGGCGAAGCGGAAGGTCTTGACGATGGCGAGGCCGTCCTCGCGCAGCGCCCAGCCGGGCAGGCGGGCCAGGGCTTCGTCGCGTTCGGCGTCGGTCAGGCGGGCAATCGACATCTGGCTCTCCTTGGCAGTTGCCGCGCTTTCCCCTATCGAGCCGGTCCATGCAAGCCTGCCATCTCGCTGCCTGTGACATCGCCTGCCGGCGCGGCGACCGGTTGCTGTTCAAGGGCCTGTCGTTCGCGTTGCAGGGGGGCGAGGCGCTGCACCTTGCCGGGCCGAACGGTATCGGCAAGTCCAGCCTGATCCGCATCCTCGCCGGCCTGCTCCGGCCCTTTGCCGGCACGGTGGAGCGCGAGGGTGCGCTGGCGCTGTCCGATGAACGGCTCGCGCTGGACGGGCACCAGCCGTTGGGTGCGGCGCTGGCGTTCTGGCGACGGGTCGACGGCAGCGGGGACGAGGGCGCGGATTTCGGCCTCGAAGACCTGCTCGACGTGCCGGTGCGCTACTTGTCCACCGGTCAGCGCAAGCGCGCCGCGCTGGCCCGCGTGGCCGCCAGCCATGCCGCGATCTGGCTGCTCGACGAACCGCTCAACGGGCTGGACACGCAATGGGCCGCCGTGGCGCAGGAGCGCATCGCCGCGCATCTTGCGGGCGGCGGCGCGGTGGTGATCGCCTCGCACCAGCCGCTCGCGCTCGCCGGGGTGCGACAGCTGGCGCTGCGGGATTACGTCGCATGATCGCGCGTCTCTGGCCGATCTTCACGCGCGATCTGGCGCTGCTGCTGCGCGGCGCGCAGGGGCGGGGCGGGGCGGTGCTGCCGCTGCTGTTCTTCCTCGCGGTGGCCATGCTGTTTCCCTTCGCGGTGGGGCCGGACGCGCGGCTGCTCGGCCGCACCGGCGCGGGCGTGATCTGGGTGGCGGCGTTGCTCGCCGCGATCCTCCCGCTCGACCGGCTGGTGGAACCGGACCTCGAGGCGGGTTTCTTTGATCAATGGGCCTTGCGCGGCATTGCCGAAGAGGCGCTGCTGCTGGTGCGGATCATCGCCCACTGGATCAGCTTCGGGGTGCCGCTGCTGCTCGCCGCGCCGCTTTCCGCCGGGCTGCTTTCGCTCGATGCCGGGCAGTTGCGCGTGGTCGAACTGGGGCTGCTGCTGGGCACGCCGGGGTTGGCCGCGATCGGCGTGACTATCGCCGCGCTTACCGCCGGCCTGCGCGCGGGTGCGGCGCTGGGGGGGCTGCTGGCGATCCCGCTGGCGGTGCCGCTGCTGATCTTCGGCGCGGGCTCGCTCCAGCCCGGCGGCGAGGGTGGCCTGCTGCTGCTCGCCGCGACAAGCCTGGCCGCGCTGGCCATCGCGCCCTTCGCCGGGGGCGCGGCCATCCGCGCCGGACGGGAATAAAGCGGTCCGGAACGATCGGAGGAAAGCGGGATTTGTCGCGGACCAAGCCGCAAACGGATTGCGGAACGCACACGGGCCGCCTAACTCCTTGACCATGACCGTACCCGTCCTTCTTCCCGACACGCTTTCGCTCATCGGCAACACCCCGCTCGTCCGGCTCAAGGGGCCAAGCGACGCGGCGGGGTGTGACATCTTCGGCAAGTGCGAATTCGCCAACCCCGGCGCGTCGGTGAAGGACCGGGCCGCGCTGTGGATCGTGCGCGATGCCGAGGAGAAGGGCCTGCTCCAGCCCGGCGGCACGATCGTCGAAGGCACGGCGGGCAACACCGGCATCGGTCTCGCGCTCGTCGCCAACGCGCTCGGCTACAAAACCGTGATCGTCATGCCCGAAACGCAATCGCGCGAGAAGATGGACACGCTGCGCGCGCTGCGCGCCGAACTCGTGCTCGTTCCCGCCGCGCCGTTTTCCAATCCCGGCCACTTCGTCCACACCTCGCGCCGCATCGCCGAGGAGACCGAAGGCGCGATCTGGGCAAACCAGTTCGACAACATCGCCAACCGCCGCGCGCACATCGAAAGCACCGCGCCCGAAATCTGGGAGCAGATGGAGCACCGCATCGACGGCTTTACCTGCGCGGCGGGCACAGGCGGCACCATCGCCGGCACCAGTCTGGGCCTCAAGGCGTTCGATGAGGACATCACGATCGCGCTCACCGATCCGCACGGCGCGGCGCTTTACAACTACTACGCCTGCGGCGAGCTGAAGGCCGAAGGGTCGTCGGTGGCCGAAGGGATCGGGCAGGGGCGCATCACCGCCAACCTCGAAGGCGCGCCGATCGATACCCAGTTCCGCATCTCGGACGAGGAAGGCCTGCTGTGGGTCAGCCGCTTGCTGGCCGAGGAAGGGCTGTGCCTTGGCCTGTCGAGCGGGATCAACGTGGCCGGCGCAGTGGCGCTGGGGCGCAAGCTGGTGGCGGAAGGGCGGCCGCACCCGCGCGTGGCCACGATCCTGTGCGATACCGGCTTCCGCTACCTGTCCTCGCTCTACAACCCGGAATGGCTGAAGGCGAAGAATCTGCCGGTATTTCCATGGCTGCAACAATAGGATAATCTGCCCGGGATGGCTCTGTTCGGCTTCCCTTCGCGTCGATCCGGCCGCGCCGCGCAATCCGTGCCGGGCGCGGGCCATGGCGCGGCGCAGGCGGGCGGCATGGCGAAGGCGCCCATTCACCACGTTCCGCCCACTCCGCGCGAGCTGCGCGCGCAGGTGGTCCACCGGCTCCAGATCGGGCTGTTCGGGCTGGCGGCGATGCTGCTGCTCGTAGGCCTGGCCAACGTCATTCTCGATCGCGCCTACATGGCCGATGCTTCGGCCGTGGCCGATCCCGACGCGTCCGCATCGGCCAGCACCACGCCGGCGAACGATCCGCTGGTCGACATGGGTGTGACGCCGGAACTGCCCGCGGCCAACCGTCCGGCCGACAAGACGGCGCCCGCCGCCGCGCCCCAGCACTGATTTCCGTCGCGCGCACGGCTGTATCGCGCCGGTGGCGCTTCGGTGCGGCGCTGCTGGCCTGCGCGCTGGTGGTGAGCGCGGCTGTGGCGTGGAAATCCAGCGGCTCGCGCGCGGTCTCCGCGCAGGAGCGTCCGCGCCTGATGCTGTTCACCAGCCTGCCGATCCTGTGGAACGAAACGCCGGACCTGGCTGCCACGCTGCGCGCCGATGCACCGCCGCACTGGGCGCGCCGCGCACTGGAGGCGCGCTACACGCTCGTCGCGCGCGATACGCTGCTGGCCCCGCCGTTGGACGCGCGCTTCCTGCTGCTGGCGCAACCCCGTCCGCTCGCGCCGCAGGAGAATGTCGCGCTGGATGACTGGGTGCGGGCGGGGGGGCGTCTGCTGCTGTTCGCCGATCCGATGCTCACGGCGGACAGCACCTATGCGCTGGGCGACCGCCGCCGCCCGCAGGACATCGTGCTGCTTTCGCCCATTCTCGCGCGTTGGGGGCTGGAACTGCGCTTCGACGAGGATCAGCCGGCGGGCGAGCATGACGCGGCGCGGGAAAGCGCGGGCGCTGCGCTTCCCGTCAATCTGCCCGGGCAGTTCGCGCCGCGCCCGGGCGGTCATGACGCGCGATGCGCGATCGTGCGCGAAGGGCTGGTCGCGCGCTGCCGGATCGGGCGGGGCCGTGCGCTCATCGTGGCCGACGCCGCGTTGTTCGAACCCTCCGACGCCGACGGAAAGCGCGCGGCGGTGCTGGATTCGTTGCTGGAAGACGCGTTCGCGGGCTGAGCCGGCGACTCCACGGGAAAATACGGGAAAGGCGGAGGGGCTTAGGTGCGGAGTCGCGCGAGTCCCGCATTTTTCGGGCGTTTCCAGACAGAAACAAACCAAGTACAACGTGCAACATTGCGATGAAGCGTGTGGAAAAAGTGCTTGGGATTCAGGTTCTGGACGTAATTTCCCGCATTTTCCCCTTTCCGCCCGTGATGTCCCCGGTTAATGATGGTCCATCGGGATGAACTCCAGGCCGTATCCGCGGGGGATCGGCCGGCTTGCGCGCGAGCGTGGGCCGGGGGTGGAGCCTTTCGTCTTCGAGCGGGGTATTCGGCGTGGCGGGAGGGCCGTCAAATTACGTGGGACAGGGCTTTTCGCCGCGCGGCGAAAAGGGTCGCTTCGTCCTGCCCTCCGATTTCCGCGCCGATGTCCGCGACGCGTCTGACGGTCAGCGCATCCTCTGCATCGACAAGCATCACCGCCTGCCCTGCCTGGTCGGCTTCGGCCTTTCCCGCAGCGAACAGTTCGCCGCCGACATCGACCGCGAAGAGGACAAGGCGCTCCGCCTCGGCCTTGATTTCGATCGCGACATGCGTGCCGCCCAGCTCTACGGCTTCCACCGCGCCAGCTTCGACGATTCCGGCCGCTTCGTCCTGCCCGACCACCTCGCCGAACTTGGCCAGGTGGAGGACGGCCTGTTCTTCCAGGGTGGCGGCACCCAGATCACCATCTGGAATCCCCGCATCCTGCTCGACATGGGGCCGGGCTGGGAAGCGGCGCAAGCCGGGTGCCGTGCCAAGATGGCGGATCTGGCGAAGGGGAAGCGCAAGTGACCGCGCCGGTGTCTTCGCCCGAAACCGGTCCCGCAACCGGATTCGGCCCGCACGTTCCCGTCCTGCTCGATGAAGTGGTGGAAGCGCTCGCGCCGTCGCCGGGCGACGTGATCGTCGATGCCACGTTCGGCGCGGGCGGCTATACCCGCCGCCTGCTTGCCGCCGGTGCCACCGTCCACGCCTTCGATCGCGATCCCGACGCGATCGCCGCCGGGCGGCGCTGGCCCGAGGCGCAGGGCGATGCGCCGCGCCTGGTGCTGCATCCGCGCCGGTTCTCGGAACTGGCCGAAGGGCTGGCCGAAGCCGGTGTCACCGCCGTGCAGGGCGTGGTCTTCGACATCGGCGTCAGCTCGATGCAGCTCGATCAGGCCGCGCGCGGCTTCGCGTTCTCGTCGGACGGCCCGCTTGACATGCGCATGTCGCAGGACGGGCCGAGTGCGGCCGATTTCCTCAACGAGGCGGACGAGCAGGCGATCGCCGACGTGCTCTACCGCTATGGCGAGGAGCGCCAGTCGCGCCGCGTGGCGCGCGCGATCGTGGCGGCGCGTCCGCTGGAAACCACCGGCCAGCTTGCCGCCGTTGTGCGCAAGGCGCTGGGCCATCGCCCCGGCGCGCCCAAGGACCCGGCCACGCGCAGCTTTCAGGCGATCCGCATCCATGTGAACGGCGAACTCGACGAACTCATCGCCGGGCTTGCCGGAGCGGAACGGATGCTCGCGCAGGGCGGGCGGCTCGCCGTGGTCAGCTTCCACAGCCTGGAAGACCGCATCGTCAAGCAGTTCCTGCGCGAAGCGGCTGGCGCCATGCCCGCTGGATCGCGCCATCTGCCGCAGCTTGCCAGCACCGCGAAGCCGGTTTTCGAAAAGCCTTCGTCCGCCATCCGTCCCACCTCCGCCGAAGAGGCGCGCAATCCGCGTGCCCGCTCCGCCACCTTGCGCTGGGCGGTTCGCACCGCTGCGCCCGCGCGCGCCACATCCGGGAGCCTCGCCGCATGATCGTGACCGCCAACCGCCTGCGTTCGATCGGCTGGGTCGTCCTGCTCGCGCTGTGCGGGGCGGTGGTGCTGGCGCTGTCGTTCCGCGTCAACGCGCTGCGCAGCCAGGTGCATCGCGCGGAGCAGCGCATCGTCGCGCTCAAGCAGGAGAAGATGTACCTCGAAACCGAATTCGAAACGCGCGCCAACCAGCAGCAGCTCAAGTCGTGGAACGATATCGAATTCGGTTATGTCGCACCCACCGCCGGGCAGTATCTTGAAAATGAACGGCAACTCGCCTCGCTCAGCAAGCCGGCCGATCCGGATGCGCCCGCGCCGATCCGCGTCGCCTCGGCCGATGACAGCGTGATCGCCTCCGCCGCGTTCCCCGCGATGGTCTCGCCGCTCACCGGCAAGTCGGCGCAGGCGGAAGAAGCGATCGCGCAGACCGATGCGCCGGCGGCGCATGTCGATCACGCCACGGCCACCGCCGCGCTGGCGAACGGCTGGGCACGGTCGGCCGTCCGCGCGCTGCCGAAGGCGCAGCGTCCGCCGCGAAGAAGAAGGCGGCCAAGACCGCTAACGGCAAATCTGTGGACAAGGGAGGCTCCGCCAAGTCCTCCGCCTCGCGCTCGGCCAGCGCCGCTGGCAAGCCCCGGACGGGAACGCCGCACAAGGAGGGCAGGATCAGCCGGTGAACGCGCTAACCGCATCCGCCGCGATCGCATCGGGCCGGGTCCAGCTGGCCAATGTCCGTCAGAGCGCGCTGCTGACGGCCAAAAAACGCGCGCTCTTTATCCTGCTCGCTTTCGTGTTCCTGACGGCCACGGCGCTCATGCGCGTCGTCCAGATCGGGCTGTTCGAAGGCAGCCCCGACCGGCGCTCGATGGCCGATGCGCTGGTGCCCGAACGCGGCGAGATCACCGACCGCAACGGCGTCGCGCTGGCGCGGGCGTTTCCATCCTATTCGCTGTGGTACAACCCCAAGGCGTTCGGCGAAAAGGGCGGCAGCCCGCTGGTCAAGACGCCCGAAGAAGTGGCGCGCGCGCTGGTCCAGATCTTTCCCGATGCGGACTATGACGATCTCGTCCGCCGCCTGAAGTCCGACAAGCCCAGCTACCTGCGCAAGCGTGTCCTGCCCGAAGAGGCCAACCACGTCTTTGCCCTGGGCGAACCCGCGCTGGAATTCCCGCGCGAGAACCAGCGGTACTATCCGCAGGGCTCGCTCGCGGCGAACGTACTGGGTTTCGTCGATCTGGCGGGCAAGGGCCACGTGGGCATGGAACAGGTGCTGGAACCGCGCCTGCTCGATCCGGCGCAGCGCGCGAATCCCGTGGCGCTGTCGATTGATGCGCGCGCGCAGGGCGCGCTCGAAGACGAACTCGGCCGGGGTATGCTGGAAAGCAACGCCAAAGGCGCGGCCGGCATCATCCTCGATGTCGATACCGGCGAAGTGATCGCGCTCGCATCGCTGCCCTCGTTTAATCCCAACCGCAGCGATCGCGTGTTCAACGGCCTGGTGTTCAACCGCGTGTCGAACCAGGTCTATGAACTCGGCTCCACGTTCAAGCCGATTACGGTTGCCGCCGCGATCGACGCCGGGGTCATCACCGACCTGTCGGTGCGCTATCCCACCGGGCCGCTCAATATCGGCGGCTTTACCATTCACGATAGCCACAACTTCGGCCCGTCGCTGAACGTGCCCGAAGCCCTGGTTCATTCGTCCAATATCGTCACCGCGCAGATCGCCGACAAGCTCGGCGGACCAGCCCTTCGTCGCACAATGATGCAGCTCGGCATGAACGAGCGGCCCACGATAGAACTGCCTGCGCGGGGCTTCCCTCTCTGGCCCCGGGGAACCGATGCCAAGGGGGACTGGGCGCGGATCACTACGATGACCGTCAGCTACGGCCACGGCATCGCGGTGACCCCGCTCCATCTCGCCAGCGCCTATGCCGCGCTCGTCAACGGCGGCATCTGGCGCCCGGCCACGCTCTACAAGGTCGATCCGGCGCGCGTGCCGCCGGGCCGCCGCGTGTTCAAGGCGTCCACCAGCGCGCGCATCCGGCAACTGCTGCGCATGATCGTGGTGGATGGCACCGGCCGCAAGGCCGACGCTTCGGGCTTCCGTGTCGGCGGCAAGACCGGGTCGGCCGAAAAGCCGGGGCGCGGGCGGCTATCGACGGACCTCGCTGGTCGCCACCTTCGCGGCGGCGTTCCCGATGGACAAGCCGCGCTATGTCGTGATCGCCATGCTCGATGAACCGCAGGGCACCGTCGCCACGTCCGGGCAGCGCACGGCGGCGTGGAATGCCGCGCCGATCGTCGGCCGGGTCGTGCCGCGCATCGGGCCGCTGCTGGGCGTCGTGCCCGATGCCAGCCGCGATGTCGATATTACCGACCTGTCGCCGCTGGTCGCCAACGGAGACGGGGAATGAAGCTGGGCATCATCGCGCACGAAGCGGGTTTCGCGCTGCCGAATGGCGCGGACGGCGATGTGACCGGCTTCGCCATCGATCACCGCAAGGTCGCGCCCGGCACCGTGTTCGGCGCGTTTGTGGGCGCGCGTTTCAATGGCGAGGATTTCATCGCCGATGCCGTGGCGGCGGGCGCCGTCGCCGTCGTCGCCCGGCCCGAAGCGGTCGTGCGGGGCGCGGTCCATATCGCCGACGCGCAGCCGCGCCGCGCCTTTGCCCGGCTCGCCGCGCGCTTCTTCACGCCCGTTCCCGAAACCGTGGTCGCCGTCACCGGCACCAACGGCAAGACCTCCACGGTCGAGATGACACGGCAGCTCTGGCGCATGGCGGGCTATTCCGCCGCCTCGATCGGCACGCTGGGCGTGACCACGGCGGACGAATCCGTTTCCACCGGCCTCACCACGCCCGATATCGTCACGTTCCTTTCCAACATGACCGGCCTGGCGCGTGAGGGCGTGACGCATGTCGCCTACGAAGCGTCGAGCCACGGCCTGTCGCAGTACCGCAACGAGGGCCTGCGCGTCGTGGCCGGGGCGTTCACCAACCTTAGCCGCGACCATCTCGATTACCACGCGACGATGGACGATTACTTCGCCGCCAAGATGCGCCTGTTCGACGATGTCGTGGCCGATGACGGGACGGCGGTGATCTGGGCGGACGATGAGGCATGGTCCGGCAAGGCCGTGGCCCATGCGGCGGCGCGCGGGCTCAACCTGCTGACGGTCGGCGCGAAGGGCGATGGCATCCGCCTGCTATCGCGCACGCCCACCCAACTCGGGCAGACGCTGGAGATCGAACACGGCGCCGAAGGCCAGCGGCGTGCGCGCAAGGTCAACCTGCCGCTGATCGGCGCCTATCAGGCCGCCAACGCGCTGGTTGCGGCCGGGCTGGTGCTGGCCACTGGTGGCGATGCGGACCGCACGTTCGAGGCGCTCGGCCGGCTCCAGCCGGTGCGCGGGCGGCTGGAACGCGCCGCGATCAGCCGCGCCGGCGCGCCGGTCTATGTCGATTACGCGCACACCCCCGATGCGATCGAGGCCGCCATCGCCGCGCTGCGTCCGCACGTGAAGGGCCGCCTCATCACCGTGTTCGGCGCGGGCGGGGATCGCGATGGTGGCAAGCGCCCGGAAATGGGCCGTGCCGCCTGCGCCGGCTCCGATCTCGTCATCGTCACCGATGACAATCCGCGCGGCGAAGACCCGGCGGACATCCGCAAGGCCGTGCTCGCCGGCTGCACCGCCGGTGCGCGCGAGATCGGTGATCGCCGTGCGGCCATCGCCGCCGCCATTGCCGAGGCGACGGGGGATGACATCGTGCTGGTCGCCGGCAAGGGCCACGAACAGGGGCAGATCGTGGGCCGGGGCGACGCCACCCGCATCCTGCCGTTCGACGATGTGCAGGTGGCGCGCGAATGCGCCGGACCGGCCGGAGGGACCTGAACCATGAACGCCCACCCCGCCATGCTGAGCTGGCCGGTCGAAGCCGGTGACGATCTTGGCCTCGCCCTGTGGACCGCGCGCGACATCGCCGCCGCCACCGGGGGCACCGCATCGGGCGATTTCAGCGTCTCCGGCATCGAGATCGACAGCCGTGCCGTGGCCGAAGGCGATCTGTTCTTCGCTCTGAAGGGCGAAGCCGCCGACGGGCACCGCTTTCTGGAAGGCGCGTTCGGGCGCGGCGCGCAGGCCGCCGTGGTCGATCGCGATGTGCCGTGGCCGCACGTCCGCGTTGCCGATACCTTCCGCGCGCTCGAGGACCTGGGCCGCGCCGCGCGTGCGAGAGTCGATGCCGGGATCATTGGTGTGACCGGCTCCGCGGGCAAGACCGGGGTCAAGGAAGCGCTCTATGCCGCGCTCGATCGCGGCAGCCGGGGCCGGGCGCACCGTTCGGTCAAGAGCTACAACAACCATGTCGGTGTGCCGCTCAGCCTGGCGCGGATGCCGGCGCGCACGCGCTTCGGCGTGTTCGAGATGGGCATGAACCATGCGGGCGAGCTGTCCGCGCTGACCCGGCTGGTCCGCCCCCATGTCGCCATCGTCACCACCATCGCCCCGGCGCACATCGGCCATTTCTCCGGCGAGGAGGCCATCGCCGACGCCAAGGGCGAGATTTTCGAAGGGCTGGAACCGGGCGGCACCGCGATCGTCCCGGCGGACAGCCCGCACTATGCCCGGCTGCGCGCCAAGGCGGAGCGCCACGCCGCGCGCGTGCTCGGCTTTGGTGTTTCGCGCGAGGCGCAGGTCCGGCTGATCGATGCGGTTCCCGCGCCGGCCCTGAATGGCGGAGTGGCGGCACGCTCGTCACCGTCGATCTCGGCATGCGCAAGCTGTGCTACACCATCGCCATGCCGGGCGCGCACTGGGTCGCCAATTCGCTGGCGGTGATGGCGGCGGTCGAGGCGGTCGGCGGCGATCTTGGCGCGGCCGGGCTGGCGCTCGCGGAGATGGAAGGGCTTGCCGGGCGCGGCGCGCGCCATCGCATTCCCGCGCCGCGCGGCGATGGATCGGGCGAGGCGCTGCTGATCGACGAAAGCTACAACGCCAACCCCGCCTCGATGCGCGCCACGATCCTGCAACTGGGGGCCACGCCCGCGCGTCGGCGGATCGCCGTGCTGGGGGCGATGAAGGAACTGGGCGCCGACGAGGCGCGTTATCACCGCGAATTGGCCGTGCCCCTGATCGAGGCGGGTGTCGATCGGGTGATTCTGGTCGGTGCCGAAATGGCGCCATTGGCCGAGGCGCTGGGGAAAAGCGCCGCCGCGCCGCTTGCCCGGCGAATCGAGATGGCTCATGTGGAAACGACGGCGGAAGCGGCTGAACGCCTTGCTTCCGAAGGGGTCGAGGGTGGCGACGCCATGCTCGTGAAGGGTTCGAATTCGGTCGGATTGGGAGTGCTTGTCCGCGCGCTCACGGCCAGGGAAAACTGAATGCTCTATCTGCTGGCGCACTGGCTTCACTATGAAGGCCTGACCAATCTTTTCCGTTACCAGAGCTTCCGCGCCGGCGCCTCGCTGCTGACCGCGCTGTTCGTGGGCCTGCTGATCGGCCCGCGCTTCATCAACATGCTGCGCGTGCGGCAGGGCAAGGGCCAGCCTATCCGCGAGGACGGGCCGCAAAGCCACCTCGCCAAGCGCGGCACGCCCACCATGGGCGGGCTGATGATCGTCATCGCGCTCACGCTGGGCCTGCTGCTGTGGATGGACGTGACCAGCCGCTATGTCTGGGCCTGCCTCGTCGTCACGCTCGGCTTCGGCCTGATCGGCTTCCTCGACGATTACGACAAGGTCACCAAGTACGCGCACAAGGGCGTGCCGGCCAAGGTCCGCCTGCTTGGCGAATTCGTCGTCGCGGGCGTTGCCGCCTGGCTGGTGGTGGGGGAAACCAACCTCTACGTGCCGGTGTTCAGCAACCTCTATATCCCGCTGGGGCCGTTCTACTACGTCTTTGCTGCCTTCGTCATCGTCGGAGCGGGCAATGCCGTGAACCTGACCGACGGGCTGGACGGGTTGGCGACGATGCCGGTGGTGATCGCGGCGGGCACGTTCGCGATCATCGCCTACCTCGCCGGCCGCGTGGACTATGCGCATTACCTGGGCATCCCGCACGTTCCCGGCGCGGGCGAACTGGCGATCTACTGCGCGGCGGTGATGGGCGCGTGCCTTGCCTTCCTGTGGTTCAACGCCCCGCCTGCCGCGGTGTTCATGGGCGATACCGGCAGCCTTGCGCTGGGCGGCACGCTGGGCGTGATCGCGGTGTCGGCGCATCACGAGATCGTGCTGGCGATCGTCGGTGGCCTGTTCGTGATGGAGGCCGTTTCGGTCATCATCCAGGTCTCGGTCTATAAGCGCACCGGCAAGCGCGTGTTCCGCATGGCGCCGATCCACCACCATTTCGAGCAGCTCGGCTGGAAGGAATCGACCGTCGTGATCCGCTTCTGGATCGTCTCGATCGTGCTGGCGCTGCTCGGCCTCGCCACGCTGAAGGTGCGATGATCCGGGCATGATCGTCTCCTCCGCCTTTGCCGGCAAGCGCTATGCGGTCCTCGGCCTCGCCCGGTCGGGGCTGACCAGCGTGGAAACGCTGCTGGCCAGCGGTGCGCAGGTGACGGCGTGGGACAACCGCGAGGAAGCCCGCGCCACGCTGGAAGGCCGCGCTACGATCGCCGATCCGCTGACGATCGACCTTGCCGGGTTCGATGGCGTGGTAGTCTCGCCCGGCGTGCCGCTCAACCGCCACCCCATCGCGGACTATGCCCGCGCAGCCGGGGTGCCCGTGATCGGCGATATCGAACTGTTCGCGCAGGCACGCGGCGATCTGCCCGCGCACCGTGTTGTCGCCATCACCGGCACCAACGGCAAGTCCACCACCACCGCGCTGGTGCATCACTTGTGCAAGAGCGCGTCGCTGCCGGTGCGCATGGGCGGCAACATCGGCCTGCCCGTGCTGGGGCAGGAGCCGCTGCCGGCCGGGGGCGTCTATGTGCTCGAACTGTCGAGCTACCAGATCGACCTGACCTATGGCCTCGCGGCGGACGTCGCCGCGCTGATCAATCTCAGCCCCGATCACCTGGACCGCTACGATGGCTTCGCCGGCTACGCCGCGTCCAAGGCGCGGCTGTTCGCCATGCAGCGCGCCGACCAGCACGCGGTGTTCGGCTGCGGCGATCCGCACACCCTGCGCATCGCCGAAGACGTAGCGGCTGGCCGGAGCGCGGGCTTCGTTCACGTCGTCGATCCGGCGGCGCTGGCGGGGCAGGCGGACTGGCCCTCGCTGCAAGGCCCGCACAACCTGCAAAACGCGGCCATCGCCGTGGAAATCGCGCGCCTGCTTGGCCTGAACGAAAGCCAGTGGCGCCCGGCGCTGCGCTCGTTCAAGGGCTTGCCGCACCGCATGGAACGCGTGGCCGAGGCGCGCGGCGTGCTGTTCATCAACGACAGCAAGGCGACCAACCCGGCCTCGACCGCGCCCGCGCTGGCCGCGTTCCCGCGCATCCACTGGATCGTCGGCGGGCTGCCCAAGGGCGACGATCTCGACGAATGCGCGCCGTTCTTCGATCACGTCGTCGCGGCCTATACCATCGGCGAGGCGGGGCCGCGCTTCGCCGAGATCCTCGAGCCGGTGATGCCCGTCAGCCGCAGCGAGATGCTGTGCGATGCGGTCAGCCAGGCGATCGCCGCCGCGCGGCCGGGCGATGTCGTCATGCTCTCGCCGGCCTGCGCCAGCTTCGACCAGTTCCGCGATTTCGAAGCGCGTGGCGATGCCTTCCGCCAGATCGTGGAAGCGTTGACCGGCGGGCCGGGGGAAGGGTGAACGGCCGGCGATGAACACCACTCCCACACGCCTCGTCACCACCACCACGCGCGAAGGCGGGGTCCGCCTCGTCGGTGCGGCGCATCGTTTCCGCCGTACCCGGCGCAGCGAACTGCTGATCTGGTGGCGCGAGATCGACCGGGTGCTGCTCGGCCTGATCCTCACCCTGCTCACCGTCGGCGCGGTGGCCGTGGCCGCCGCATCGCCGGCCAGCGCGCACCGCCTGTCCACCGCGCAGAAGTCGCTGGGCGACCTCTATTTCTTCTGGATCCACCTGCGTTGGCTGGCGGTGGGGCTGACCGTGATGTTCATCGCCTCGCTGCTGCCCGCGAATCGGCGCGGCGGTTGGCGATCATGCTGTGCGGGGCGATGGTGCTGGCGCTCGTGCTGGTTCCACTGGTCGGCGGCGAGGTGAAGGGCGCCCGGCGCTGGCTTTGGATCGGCTTCAGCCTCCAGCCTTCGGAATTCCTGAAACCGGCTTTCGCGATCACCGTCGCATGGATTCTCTCGTGGCGCGTACGCGATCCCAACCTGCCGGTCATCACCATCTCGCTGGCCCTGCTCTGCACCATTGGCGGGCTGCTCATGCTCCAGCCCGATTTCGGCTCGACCGTGCTGTTCTGCGGGGTGTGGTTCGTGCTGGTGCTGCTCTCGGGCCTGCCGATCGCGCGGCTGCTGTGGGTTGCCGGCGGGGCCGTCATGCTGGTGATCGCCGCCTACCTGTTCTACCCCAACGCCACCCACCGCATCGACAATTTCCTCAACGGCGGCAGCGAGTTCGACCAGGTTGACCTTGCCATGCGCACGCTCGTTGCCGGCGGGTGGAGCGGGGCCGGGCTGTGGCTGGGCGCGCGCAAGAACGCGCTGCCCGAGGCGCATACCGACTACATCTTTTCGGTGATAGGCGAGGAATTCGGCCTGATCGCCTGCGCGGTGATCGTGATGCTCTACTGCGCGGTTGCCGTGCGCGTGCTGATGCGGCTGGTGGAAGAGGAAGACCTGTTCACCGTGCTGGCCGCCGCCGGGTTGACCGCGCAGCTTGTCGGGCAGGCGTTCATCAACATCCTCGTCAACCTGCAACTGTTCCCGTCCAAGGGCATGACGCTGCCGCTCATCAGCTATGGCGGTTCGTCCACCATCGCCCTGTTGCTCGGGGTCGGCTTCCTGCTCGCCATTACCCGCCGGAATCCCTATCTGACGCGCGAGTCATTCACGATCGGGGAGTTCCCGCGAAAATGAGCGCGGTATCACGGCATTATGTCCTCGCCGCTGGCGGTACGGGCGGGCACTTGCTGCCCGCCTTTGCGCTTGCTGTGGAGCTGGAACGGCGCGGCCATCACGTCGCGCTCGTCACGGACGATCGCGGTGCGAAGATACCGGGCAAGCCCGCGTTCATGCCCGCGCATGTCCTGCCGGCGGGCCGGCTGGGCAAGAACCCGCTCACGCTGCTGAAGGGCTTGCGCGCGATCTGGGCTGGCCGCGCCATGGCGCTGCGCCTGTTCGAAAGCTTCGAACCGTCCTGCGTGATCGGTTTCGGCGGCTATCCCGCGTTCCCGGCGCTGCTCGCCGCGCAGTCCGCCGGTATTCCCACGGTGATCCACGAACAGAACGCGGTGCTGGGACGCGTCAACCGGCTGCTGGCGAAGCGCGTCAACGCCATCGCCACGTCCTATCACGAGGTCGACCGGCTCGATCCCAAGCTGTGGGGCAAGGTCCATCTCGTCGGCAATCCGGTCCGGCCCGAAGTGCTGGCGCTGCGTAGCGAGCCGTTCCCCGAATTTACCGAGGAAGGCCTGTTCCGCGTGCTTGTCACCGGCGGCAGCCAGGGCGCTTCGGTGCTGTCCGAAGTCGTGCCCGATGGCCTCGCCATGCTGCCGCCCGCCCTGCGCCATCGCCTGCAGGTCACGCAACAGTGCCGCGCGGAAGACCTGGAGGCCGTCCGCGCCCGCTATGCGGCGCACCAGATCCCGGCCGAACTCGGCACCTATTTCGAGGACATGGCCGGCCGCCTGGCCGAAGCGCACCTGTTCATTGGCCGCGCCGGCGCCTCGACCATCGCCGAACTCACCGCCGTGGGCCGTCCCGCCATTCTGGTGCCCCTGCCGATCGCCACCGACGATCACCAGGCCGCCAACACGCGCGAGATCGTTGCCGCCGGCGGCGCGCGCGCGATCCGGCAGACCGGCTTCACGCCCAAGGAACTGGCCAAGCAGATTCAGACCATGGCGCTTCATCCCCAATCCCTCGCCAACGCCGCGCATGCCGCCTGGAACTGCGGCCTGCCCAACGCCGTCACCGATCTGGCGGATCTGGTCGAAAGCTTCGGTGCGGCGCCGCTTCAGGACGTGATCCGGATGGAAGGCGGCAAGACAGCGACTTCGGAACAGGTCGCGCTGGGCGCAAGCGTGCCGCGCAACACCGGAGTCCGCGCATGAAGGGTGTCGGCACAGATATCGGCACGATCCATTTCGTCGGCATCGGCGGCATCGGCATGTCCGGCATTGCCGAAGTCATGCACAACATGGGCTATTCGGTGCAGGGTTCGGACATCGCCGAAAGCTATGTCGTCGAAGGCCTGCGCAAGCGCGGCATCGCGGTGATGATCGGCCACAAGGCGGAGAACGTCGAAGGCGCGGCCGTGGTCGTTACTTCCACCGCCGTCCGGCGCGAAAATCCCGAAGTCGTCGCCGCCCTCGAAGCGCGCGTGCCGGTGGTGCGCCGCGCGGAAATGCTGGCGGAGCTGATGCGGCTCAAGAACACCGTGGCCGTGGCCGGCACCCACGGCAAGACCACCACTACCTCGATGGTCGCGGCGCTGCTCGATGCGGGCGGGGTCGATCCCACGGTCATCAACGGCGGCATCATCAATTCCTACGGTTCGAACGCCCGCCTTGGCGCGTCGGACTGGATGGTGGTGGAAGCCGACGAAAGCGATGGTTCGTTCCTGCGGCTCGATGGCACGCTGGCGATCGTCACCAACATCGATCCAGAACACCTCGATCACTACGGCAGCTTCGACCGGGTGAAATCGGCCTTCGTCGAGTTCATCGAGAACGTGCCGTTCTACGGCGCGGCGATGCTGTGCATCGATCATCCGGAAGTGCAGGCGATCATCCCCAAGGTGCGCGACCGCCGCGTCATCACCTATGGCTTTTCCGCGCAGGCCGACGTGCGCGGCGAGGGCGTGACGCCGATTCCCGGCGGCAACCGCTTCACCGCCGTGCTGCGCCAGCGCGACGGCTCGTTCCGCCGCATCGAGGGCATCGAATTGCCCATGCCCGGCCGCCACAACGTGCAGAACGCGCTGGCCGCCGTGGCCGTTGCCGTGGAAATGGGCGTGTCGGATGACCTCATCCGCGCCGGCTTCGGCAAGTTCGGCGGGGTCAAGCGCCGCTTTACCAAGGTGGGCGAGATCGCGGTGGACGGCGGTTCGGCCGTGGTCATCGACGATTACGGCCATCACCCGGTCGAAATCCGCGCTGTGCTCGCCGCCGCGCGCGAAGGCGTGCAGAACCGCGTCATCGCCGTGGTTCAGCCGCACCGCTTCACCCGCCTGCGCGATCACATGGAAGACTTCCAGGGCGCGTTCAACGATGCCGACGTGGTCTATGTCGCGCCGGTCTATCCCGCCGGCGAAGCGCCGATCGAGGGCGTGGACGCGGCCGCGCTGGTCGAAGGCGTCAAGGCGCGGGGGCACCGTTCGGCGCACCTGATCGCCGGGGCGGATGCGCTGGCGCAGGAACTCGCGCCGCTGGTCCAGCCGGGTGACATGATCGTCTGCCTGGGCGCGGGCGACATCACCAAGTGGGCGGCGGGCCTTGCGGATGCCGTCAGGGCGCAGGGGGTGGCGGCGTGAACGCCGATCGCATTCCTCGTAGCAAGCCGCCTCGTGGACGCGTGACAGCTTCCGCGCCGCTGGCACCGTTGGTGTGGTTCAAGACGGGTGGGGTCGCCGAAATACTGTTCGAACCTGCCGATACGGCGGATCTGTCCGAATTTCTTCAGGACATGAATCCCGAATATCCCGTGATGGCGCTCGGTCTCGGATCCAATCTGATTGTCCGCGATGGCGGCGTGCCTGGCGTTGTCATCCGCCTGGGCAAGGCCTTCTCCAAGGTCGAGAAGGTGGATGAAATCACCCTCAACTGCGGCGGTGGGGCGAGTGGCATCCTCGTTTCCAGCACGGCGCGCGATCATGGCATCGCGGGCCTCGAATTCCTCCGTTCGATCCCCGGCACCGTCGGCGGCTTCGTGCGCATGAACGGCGGCGCTTATGGCCGCGAGGTCAAGGACATCCTCATCGATTGCGATGTCGTGATCCGTTCGGGCGAAATCGTCACGCTGCCGGTGAGCGAACTCGGCTACACCTACCGCCATTCGAACCTCACCGACGGCTCCATCGTCGTTGCCGCGCGGTTCCGTGGGGTTCCGGGCGAACCCGCCGCGATCCAGGCCGAAATGGACCGCATTTCCGCCGCGCGCGAAGCCAGCCAGCCGCTGCGCAGCAAGACCGGCGGCAGCACGTTCAAAAACCCCGATGGGGCAAAGGCGTGGGAACTGGTTGACCGTGCCGGCTGCCGGGGTCTCACCGTGGGCGGGGCGCAGGTCAGCGAAAAGCACACCAACTTCCTCATCAACACCGGCACCGCCTCCAGCGCCGACATCGAGGCGCTGGGTGAAGAAGTGCGACGCCGGGTGAAGGAACAGTCGGGCGTGGAGTTGCAATGGGAAATCCAGCGGGTGGGCAAGCCGTGACCGGTTTGTATCTCGACACGAACGGAGACTGTTGAAGTGTCATTGCCCAAACTCCACGTCGCGGTCCTGATGGGCGGCTGGTCGAACGAGCGGCCGGTTTCGCTGATGTCCGGCGAAGGCGTCGCCAGGGCGCTGGAAGAGCGCGGCCACACGGTCACGCGGATCGACATGGACCGCGCGGTGGCGCTGCGTCTGGCCGAAGCGAAGCCGGATGTGGTGTTCAACGCGCTGCACGGCGTGCCGGGGGAAGACGGCACGGTGCAGGGGATGCTCGATCTGATGGGCCTTCCCTATACCCATTCGGGCATGGTCACTTCGGTCATCGCGATCGACAAGGAACTGACCAAGCAGGCGCTGGTGCCGCACGGCATCGCCATGCCGCAGGGCACGATGGTCCGCACTCCCGATCTCCACCGCGCCGATCCGCTGCCGCGCCCCTATGTCCTCAAGCCCGTCAACGAAGGATCGTCGGTCGGCGTCGCCATCGTCACCGCCGAGGGGAACTATGGCAACCCGATCAGCGCGGAGGCCAAGGGGCCGTGGCAGGAGTTCGACGAACTCCTGGCCGAACCCTATATCCGCGGCCGGGAGCTGACCACGGCGGTCATCGCCGGCGCCGATGGCCCGTGGGCGCTGGGCGTCACCGAGCTGCGACCCAAGTCGGGCTTCTACGATTTCGACGCCAAATACACCGAAGGGATGACGGACCACATCTGTCCGGCCGAGATTCCGGCGGAGATCACCGAGGCTTGCAAGAACATGGCGCTGCGCGCGCACGTGCTGCTCGGCTGCAAGGGCACCAGCCGGTCCGATTTCCGCTGGGACGATGAACAGCCCGGCCTGTCGGGCCTGTTCTTGCTGGAAGTGAACACCCAGCCGGGGATGACCCCGCTCAGCCTCGTGCCCGAACAGGCGCGGCACGTGGGCATGAGCTATGCCGATCTGGTCGAGGCGATCGTGGCCGACGCGCTGGGCCTGACCGCCACGCAGGGCCTTGTTGCCGCGCAGGGGAAGGGCTGAACCATGGCGCAGACGATCCGGCGGAGCGGCAAGGGCGTGCGGCGCGCGGCGGCGGCCAAGGGCGCGCAGCGCAAGGTGGCCACCGCGAAGAAGCAGACCGGCAACGTCATCGACGGTGTGATGCAGTGGCTGCCGTTCAGCGAGGAGACCCTGCACCGGATCGTGCTGGCGGTGATCCTCGGCGTGGCGGCGATGCTCGTGTGGGTGGTCGCCAGCATGGCCGGCGTGCCGATGCTGGCGCAGGAAAAGCTGGCGCAGGTCGCTTCGGGCGCCGGGTTCGAGGTCAAGCGCGTCGAAGTGCGCGGCGTCAACCGCATGAACGAGCTGAAGATCTACGAAAAGGTGCTGGGCCAGCGCGATCAGTCGATGCCCCGGCTCGATATCGACGGGTTGCGCGGTGATCTGATGCAGCTTTCGTGGGTCAAGGACGCGCGCGTTTTCGCGCCAGTTGCCCGATACGCTGGTGGTGGACATCGTAGAACGATCGCCCCACGCGGTGCTGCGCAAGGGCGGCAAGCTGGTGCTGATTGACGATACCGGGCACGAGCTCGAACCCGTTTCGGCCGCGCGCGCCAAGGGCATGCTGGTGCTGGAAGGCGAAGGCGCGGGTGAAAAGGTGCAGGATCTCGGGCGCCTGCTCGATGTCGCCCCGGCGCTGAAGCCGCAGGTCGCCGAAGCCGAATGGATCGGCAACCGTCGCTGGAACATCATGTTCAAGACCGGGCAGGTGCTGGCGCTGCCCGAAGGCGATGACCAGTCCGCAAGCGCACTGCTCGGCTTCGCGCGGATGGACGGGGTGAACCGCCTGCTCGGCGGCAAGGTGGCGAGCTTCGACATGCGTGCGTCCGATCGCATGTACCTGCGCGTGCCCGGCCACGCCGACGAAGTGGCGGCCGATCAGCGCGCCGCCGCCGAGGCCAAGGCCGCCGCGAAGAAGGCGGCGCAACTCGCCCGGGCGAAGGCGGCGGAGAAGGATCAGTAGGCCGTGGCGGCTCCGCGCATCACCAGGCTTTTCGCTGCGGTCAACATCGGCTCGTTCCGCGTTTCGGCGATGATCGCCGGGCTTTCGGAAACGGGCGAGATGATCGTGCTCGGATCGGGCCACCGCGCCGCGCAGGGGATCAAGCGCGGCTATGTGACCGACATGCAGGCCGCCACCCATTCGGTGCGCGACGCGATCGAACGGGCCGAGAAGATGGCCAACACCGGCGTGCAGAAGGTGTGGATCGGCTGCTCCGGCGCGGGGCTGGTGAGCACTACCGCCCGGGTCGAGGTGGACATCGGCGGCCGCCGCATCGAACAGGACGATATCGAGCATCTACTCGTTGCCGGGCGCGAGGTGATCCAGCCTGATGGCCGCATGGTGCTGCACGCGCAGCCCGCGCACTACACGCTCGATGGCGCGCATGGCGTGCCCAACCCCAAGGGGCTCCATGCCGAACGGCTGGCGGTGGACATCCACGTCATGCTGGCCGATGGCGCGCCCATCCGGAACCTGACCGAGACCGTGCAGAACGCGCATCTGGAGGTCGAGGCCGTGGTCGGTTCGCCGGTTGCAGCGGGTCATGCCTGCCTGACGCCGGAAGAGCGCGAACTCGGCGTCGCGCTGGTGGAATTCGGCGCGGAAGTGACGACCGTTTCGGTCTATGCCGCCGGCATGTTGCTGGGCATGCAGGTCATCCCGTTCGGTTCGGGCGACATCACGGACGCCGTTGCCTCGGCCTTCGGTATCCGCCGCTACCAGGCCGAGCGGCTCAAGTGCATGTCCGGCTCGGCCATCGCCAGCCCGGCCGATCACCGCGAGATGATCCCGGTCAACGCGCCGGGCGATCCCGAAGGCGCGGGGCCGCTGGCGCGCCACGCCGACGACAAGAACCGCATTCCCCGTGCCGAACTGATCTCGGTCATCACTCAGCAGCTCGGACACTTCACAGAAGAAGTGGGCAAGGCGCTGAAAGCGATGGGCTTTTCCGGCCAGCGCGGCCAGCAGGTCGTGCTCACGGGCGGGGGCGCGCAACTGCCGGGGCTGGCCGATTACGCGCAGTCCGCGCTCGGCCGCCCGGTGCGGATCGGCGCCCCGCCGACGATGATCGGCCTGCCGCCAGGTCTTGCCACGCCCAGTTCCTCCACGCTCGTCGGGCTGGTGCTCTATGCCGCCGCCGATCCGGTGGACATCCGCGCGGTTGGTCCAGCCTACCAGCCCAGCGCGCGCTATTCCGGCCTGGGACTCGTCACGCGGGTCTATCGGGCGTTGCGGGAATACTTCTGATGTGCGCGCCCGATCACGGCAAGTTATCCACCGCTGCGCGCCTGAATAGCGGATTTTGCGAACCATTCGGCCGCTCATCCTGTGGAAAAGGTCTATTTAACCTTTATTCGACGAATCCAACTGTGCCACAGGTCGGCTAAGTTCAACCGAAACGCACCCAACCCGAACGGGAGACCGCTATGAGCATCAACATCGGACCGCCGGCCATCGATGAGCTTCGGCCCCGCATCACGGTGATCGGTGTTGGCGGCGCGGGCGGAAACGCCATCGCCAACATGATCAGCGCCGGGATCGAAGGCGTCGATTTCGTCGTCGTGAACACCGATGCGCAGGCGCTGAACAACTCGATCGCCGAAAACCGCATCCAGCTTGGGCCGGCGATCACGCAGGGCCTGGGCGCGGGCGCGCGGCCCGAAGTCGGCCGCGCCGCCGCCGAAGAGACGATGGAAGAGATCGAGCGCGCGCTCGACGGCGTCCACATGTGCTTCATCGCCGCCGGGATGGGCGGCGGCACCGGCACCGGTGCCGCACCGGTCATCGCCGAAGTCGCGCGCAAGAAGGGCGTGCTGACCGTGGGCGTGGTCACCAAGCCGTTCCTGTTCGAAGGCACGCGCCGGATGCGTTCGGCGGAATCGGGCATCGAGGAACTGCAGAAGCACGTCGATACCCTGATCGTCATCCCCAACCAGAACCTGTTCCTGGTCGCCAAGGCGGAAACGACCTTCAAGGAAGCGTTCCAGCTGGCCGACGAAGTGCTGCAGCAGGGCGTGCGCTCGATCACCGACCTGATGGTCATGCCCGGCCTCATCAACCTCGACTTTGCCGACGTGCGCTCGGTAATGGGCGAAATGGGCAAGGCGATGATGGGCACGGGCGAGGGCGATGGCCCGAACCGCGCGCTCGAAGCGGCCGAACGCGCCATCGCCAATCCGCTGCTCGATGGCGTGTCGATGCAGGGCGCCCGCGGCGTGATCATCTCGATCATCGGCGGCGACGACATGAAGCTGCTCGAAGTCGACGAAGCGGCCAACCATATCCGCGAACTGGTCGATCCCAACGCCAACATCATCTGGGGTTCGGCGTTCAATCCGGATCTCGATGGCAAGATCCGCGTCTCGGTCGTGGCCACGGGTATCGAGCAGAGCGCCGAAATGGCCGAACAGGCCGCGCGCCCGCTCAACCTTCCCGGCGCCTCGCGCGGTCCGGCGTTCCCGACGACGGCCCCCGTCGCCGCGCCCGAACCCGCGCCGCCCGTGCAGCAGGCTCCCGAGCCCGTTCCTGCCTGGACGCCGCCCGTGGCGGAGGCCGCTCCGGAACCGGAAGCCCTCGACCTCACGCTCGATCTCAGCGAGGAACATGCCGCGCCCGTGCCGCCGACTTCGGCGGCAGGCAACGACGAACTCGTGCTCGGCGGGTCCGAGGAAATCGGTGCTCCCCCGCGTTTCGGTGGCGAGGCATCCGACGTCCCGGCCGAACGCGCCACCCCGCGCGTGGCGCCGGGTGGCGGTGGCAGCACGCTGTTCGAACGCATGGCCAATCTTTCGCGTGGCAGCGGCAAGGCGGCCGATGACGAGGATGATGGCGGCGCACTGAATATTCCGCGCTTCCTCGGGCGTCAGAACAACCAGTAACGCGCGTCCGGACCTCCCGCCGCCGCAATTCGGACGGCGGGAGCGCCCGTTTCGCCGATCTGTTGTCGCCGGTTCTGCGGGATGTCGATAAGGGAGCGGCAACATGAGTCGCCATTTGTCGAAACGAACCGTCTGGCCGCGCGTTGCGGTCGGGCTCCTCGCCGCCTGCAGCGCTTCGGCGCTTTTCGCGCAACGTGCCACATCGGGTCCGGTCGACGAGGATGTGGACCAGCCGGAATCCGTGTCGCGCCCTGTGGTGCAACCCATCACCGGGCAGGTCGGCGGCACGCAGGCGCTCAACGCCGCGCTCAACCGGCTGGCGCGCGATCCGCGCAATATCGATGCCCTGATCGCGGCGGGTAACGCCGCGCAGCGTGTTGGCGACAGCGATGCCGCGCTGGGCTTCTTCAAGCGCGCGGACGAGGTTGCGCCGGGCAACGGCACGGTCAAGGCGCAGATCGGCGCGGCACTGGTCCGCGACGATCCGTTCTCCGCGATCCGCTATTTCGACGATGCCGAACGGGCAGGGGCTGATCTGTTTCCGATGGCGGCGGATCGCGGGCTGGCCTACGATCTGATCGGCGACAATGCCACGGCGCAGCGCTTCTACCAGGTCGCGCTCAGCCGCGGGCCTAATGCGGAAGTCGCGCGCCGCTACGCGCTCAGCCTCGCGATCGCCGGGGATCGGCGCGGATCGGAGAACGTGCTGAACCCGCTGTTGCAGACGCAGGACCGCGCGGCGTGGCGCACGCGCACGTTTATCATGGCGATCTCCGGCCAGCAGGATGAGGCGGTGTCGGTCGCCTATGCCTCGATGCCGCAGCAGCTTGCTGCCGGCATCACGCCCTATCTGCGCTACATGCCGCGGCTGACCCCGGCGCAGCAGGCCGCCGCCGCCAACCTCGGGCGATTCCCGCGCGCGGCGGATATCGGCCGTGATGAGCCGCGCGTCGTGCAATATGCCGCGCTCCATCCGCGCGCGCCGCGTGCCGATGCCGCGCTGATTCCGGCGGGCGAGGCGTTGGGGACGCAGGCGGCGGACCGGCCCAGCCGCGAAAAGCGCCGCCGTCCGGGCCGGGCGGAACCGGTGCGCGTTGCATCGGCGTCGCCCGCCCCGACGGCCTCCTCCCCGACCCGCCCGGCAACGGGCGTCGGCGTGTCGTTGTTGCCCACTCCAACGCCGTCGCCGGCACCAGTGCCGCCCCCGGTACCCATGCCGTCGCGCACGGTCACGCAACCGCCTGTTTCGGTGGCCGCTTCCGCGCCCGTGCAGGTGGCGACGGCGGCGTCTCCATCCGTCGGCTCGACCGCCGCGTTGCAGCCGACGGGCGAGCGGCCGCTGGTGATTCCGCGCCCCTATCCGGCCTCGCGGCTCGACGGGCCGCCGCCTGCCAGCAGTATCCCGCCCGCCGCGATGGCCGCGCCGGCACCTGCCCCGGCGGCGGTCCAGGTCGCCACGGCTGCCGCTACGCCCGTCGTGACGCCGACTCCGACGCCCGCGCCAGCAACAGCGCCAGCACCAGCGCCCACTCCCGCACCATCCCCGGGTTTCGATCTGTCGCGGGTGCAGGGCAGCACCGCCACCGCCCAGGCTGTTCCGACACCAGCTCCGGCCGCCACACCGCCCCCCGCGCCGACTCCGGCTCCCGTGGCCGAACCACAGGTTCAGGTTGCGGCGGTCGCGCCATCCGCGGCGCCACCGCCCACCGCGATTGTCGAACCGGCCCGGTCTTCGCCCGCAGCATCCGCGCCGCCTGCCGATGCCGCCGATTTCCGCAGCCTGTTCGAAGGGTTCCGTCCGCCCGAAGAGGAGCGGCATCAGGCCGTGGCCGCGGTCGACATCTCGCGCATCCAGCCCGCGCGGCCCAAGCCTCCCGAGGAGAAGCCGGCCCCGGTCAAGGCCGCCGAATCCAAGCCCGCCGAACCCGAACCTGCCGATCGCGCGACGCGGCGTCGCGGGCGCGCTGCAGCCACCGAGGAGGAGGCCACCTCCGCGCCCGGCCCGCGCGGGCGCGAAACCGCGTCGGACATCCGGGGCAGGGGCTCCAAGGATGCGAAGGACGCCAAGGAAACCAAGGGAGCTAAGGGCAAGGGCGCGAAGGCCCGTCCGCCCGCCAATCCCAGCCGCGTCTGGGTGCAGGTGCTGACCGGCGCCAATCGCGATGTGATGGGGCGCGAATGGCAGCGCCTGGTGCGCGAGGCGTCCGTGCTGCGAGCGCGCAAGCCCTATATCACGCCGTGGCGCAGCAATTTCCGGCTGCTGACCGGTCCGTTCGACAGCGACGACGACGCGCAGGCCTTCCTCAACCAGCTGCGCCGCGCCGGCGTCAGCGGCTTCCAGTGGACCAGCCCGGCGGGGCAGGCAGTCGATCCGCTTCCCGCGCGCTAGGGCGCCCGCGCGGGCTTTCGCATCCGAACCGGATGTTCACCCCTTGTCCACATGTTATAAACAGCCTTGTCGAGTTTTGCCCAACGACGGGTTAACCGTTGATTGTCCCCGGCCCCGCGCTCCGCGATGGGTCAGGGCAGGCGAACGGCAGATTGCTCGTTTGCGATGGATGGAGTGTCTGATGCGGACCGGTCACGACGAAAGCGAACGCGATGACGCGGCGCCCGTCGACATGCTCGCCTCGCTGTTCGAGGCGCGCGGCTGGCCGTTCGAATTCGTTTCGGACGACGAGATACTGGGCGAGATCCAGGGCAGCTGGGCCAATTACCAGATTCGTTCGATCTGGCGCGCCGAGGACCACGTTCTGCAGATTCTCTGCCTGCCCGATATTCGCGTGCCCGATGACAAGAAGGGCGCGGTCTTCGAGGTCATGGCGCTCATCAACGAACAGGTCTGGCTGGGCCATTTCGATATCTGGTCGAACGGCGGCGTGCTGCTCTATCGCCACGGCCTGATGCTGGGCGATGACGGGCTGCTCAGCCTCACCCAGGCGCAGACCGCGATCGAGGCGGCGGTCGACGAATGCGACCGTTTCTATCCCGCGTTCCAGTTTATCCTGTGGGGCGACAAGACCCCGGCCGATGCCCTGGCCAGCGCGCTGGTGGACGCCGCCGGAGAAGCCTGACGGGTTTCAGCCCGCGCGCGTGAGTCCGGAAGCGGGCGGGCGCCACCCGAGATCGCGTTTCAGCACGTGCACCGTATAGCGGGCGTCGGCCTGGATTGCGTGGCGGACGGTGTGCGGAACCACGGCGAGGGCCGCCAGTGCCAGCATACCCCACAGGGCGATTGCCAGCGGCGCGCTCCACATGAGTCCGCGCACCAGTTTCGCCCTCGTTTGCGTGTCGGTGTTGTCCATGGCGATCACCATACCGCGCCCGGCATGACCGAAGGCTGAGGGCCGAATGAAAATCCGGACAGGATTGCGCCACCGGCGCCAGATGCCATCGCTTCGATCGTCATTGGCCATTTGAAAACATCCTGATCGAGCGCGCTCTTGCCTTTGGCGCGATCCTGGACCAGTCGCGGTTCCGAAATCGCGGCGCAGGAGACAGATCATGACGGTGCAGATCCTTCAGTTCGGGTGTGGCAACATGGGCGGCGCCATGCTCGCGGGCTGGCTGGCGGCGGGCTTCGATCCGGCGGCGTTCACCATCGTCGATCCCCGGCTGGAAGCCGCGCCGGCGGGCGTGCGGCTGGTGCGCTCGATCGCCGAGGCCACGGGCGCTTATGATGTGGTCCTGCTGGGGTTCAAGCCGCAGCAGTTCGCCGATGCCATGGCCACGGTGCGGCCGTTCGTGACCCAGGGAACGCTGCTTCTCTCCATTCTCGCCGGGGTCGATCTCGCCACGCTGCGTGGTGCCTTTCCCGATGCCGGGGCGGTGGTGCGCGTCATGCCAAATCTCGCCGCCGCGCTCGGCAAGTCGCCGATCGCGCTGTTCGGCGATGCGCAAGGGGATGCGCGCGCGCTCACCGATAGCCTGATGGCGCCGCTGGGGCAGGCCGAATGGCTGGCCGGAGAAGGCCAGATGGACCTCGTCACCGCGCTGGCCGGGTCCGGGCCGGCGTTCGTCTACCGCTTCATCGATGCGCTGGCAGAGGCGGCGGCGTTGCTCGGCCTCGCGCGCGAACAGGCGGATCGCCTGGCGCTGGCCATGGTCGAAGGCGCGGCGGCGCTGGCGGCCTCGTCCGACCATTCGCCCGGCGAACTCGCCCGCCGCGTGGCGAGCCCCGGCGGCGTGACGCAAGTCGGCATCGACGTGCTCGATGCCGATCGCCGGCTGGTGCGCCTGCTCGAAGACACCCTGCGCGGCGCGCGCGATCGCAGCGCGGAAATGACCGAACAGGCGCGCGCGGCGGCGAAGTAGGTCTTGAGAACAGGGCGCGCGGAAAGCCCACCCCGCTGCGACTAGCGCCGCCTCCGGCACCGCAAGTCTCACTCCCCTCCCGCAAGCGGGAGGGGTTGGGGGTGGGGCCGAACCGGGACAGAGGCCGGTACCGCAAGCCCGCGATGGCCATCGCAGGCGCCCCCATCGTCGCTCCCGCAACAAATTCTTACAATTCGCGACCGGTTCCCGGTTCCGGTTTCGCTTGAAACCCGCCCGCGATGCTACGATATTGCCGTGTATCGGGCATTGTGCCCGGCAACGGAGTTTTGGAAACAATGGCAAACTGGAACGATCCTCAGCCCACTCGGACGGGCTTCGGCGCGTCTCCGAGCCTTTCCGGCGCCTATGGTCGCGGCGAAGTCTTCGACGCCGGCCTGCGGCGGTACATGCTTTCGATATACAACTACATGGCTTCGGGCGTGCTGCTTTCGGGCATTGTCGCGCTGCTGTTCGCCACCACCGGCATGGCCGCGGCGGTGTTCGGCACGCCGCTGCGCTGGCTCGTGGCGCTCGCGCCGCTGGGCTTCGTCATGGTGATGAGCTTCGGCGTCAACCGCCTGTCCACCGCTGCCATGCAGGGCCTGTTCTGGGCCTTCAGCGTGGTGATGGGCATGTCGCTGTCGGCGATCTTCTTCGTCTATACCGGCCCTTCGATCGCGGTGACGTTCTTCGCCACCGCAGGCGCTTTCGCCGGTCTCAGCCTGTTCGGCTATACCACGAAGAAGAGCCTTTCGGGCATGGGCAGCTTCCTGATCATGGGCCTGTTCGGCATCCTGATCGCGTCGCTGATCAACATCTTCCTGCGCTCGCCGGGCCTTGCCTGGGGCATCAGCTTCCTGGGCGTGCTGATCTTCGCGGGTCTGACTGCCTATGACACGCAGCGCCTCAAGGAAACTTACGCGCAGGTCGCCGGCACTGATTTCGTCGGCAAGGCGGTCGTGCTGGGTGCGCTGACGCTTTACCTGGACTTCATCAACATGTTCCAGTTCCTGCTGCAGTTTATGGGCGATCGCCGCTGATCTGCGGAACGCGCGGGCATTTGTTGCCCTGAAGCACGGGCCTGACGCGCCACAGTGTGGACAAAACGGGATGCCCGGCGGCCGGAAAGGGTCGCCGGGCATTTTCTTTGCCGTCTCGCGGGGTTACAGCGCTGCTTCATCTTGGAGACAGGCAGCGGCAGGCATGGTCGCGCGCTTCGGGCTCTTCGGGGGAGTACAGATGTTCCGTTTTTCGCGCCTTTCGGGGCCAGCTATCGTTACCGGCGGCACGGTTGCCGTTCTGACCGTCGCACTCGCGTCCTGCGCGCCCAAGGTCGTCCCGCCGCCGCCTCCGCCGCCCCCGCCGCCGAAGGTGGTCATCATCCCGCCCAAGCCGATGCCGCCCAACGGCGCCAGCAACAACCTTGCCTTCCCGGCAGCCGATGCCAACGGGCTGCGCGAATCCGTCAACCGCAACATCTCGCCGTCGCAGATGCTGTGGAACCTGCGTTCGGCGTACAACGTGGCCGCGCTCAACTGCAACGAACCCAAGCACGCCAACATTCTGGTGCGCTATCGCGCGTTCCTGAAGAACCATGCGCGCACGCTCACGGCCGCGAACAAGAAGGTCGATGAGGAATTTCGCAAGAAATATGGCGCGCGCTTCACCGCTCCGCGCGAACAGTACATGACGGCGGTTTACAACCACTTCGCGCTGCCGCCCACGCTGCCTCATTTCTGCGATGCCGTGCTGGCGGTCAGCGAGGATGGCGAAGCCGTGAAGTCGGTCGATCTGGAAGCCTTCGCGGTGCGCAGCCTGCCGAACATCGAAGTGGTGTTCGACGATTTCTACCGCCGCTACGAACAGTACCGCATCGATCTGGCCGCATGGCAGGCGCAATACGGCCAGCCCGTGGCTCAGCCGGCCTCGGCCGTGGTGCTTCCGGCCACTGCGGGCGGCGGAACGGGCACCTCGCCAAAAAAGTGATTTTTGGTCTTTCATCGGCGGGAGGGCTGCGCTAAGGGGCGCGCTCCCGCCGGTCCATGGCGTGTCATGGGCAGGCGGAAGATACTGGGAACGGGGCCGTAGCTCAGCTGGGAGAGCGCGTCGTTCGCAATGACGAGGTCAGGGGTTCGATCCCCCTCGGCTCCACCAGTATTCTTAACCGGCCTCTTGTCGGGTGCTATCAAGAGGTGAGGGCGGCAGCCGCAGAGCCGCGCCGACCTCAATCGAAACAGCGCCCTACCGCCGGACACCAGGACCCATGCATTTTCTCGATCAGGCCAAGATTTTCATCCGTTCGGGCGCCGGCGGCCCCGGCGCGGTCAGCTTCCGGCGGGAAAAGTACGTCGAGTATGGCGGCCCCGATGGCGGTGAAGGCGGCAAGGGCGGCGATATCGTGTTCGAGGCGGTGGCCGGCCTCAATACCCTGATCGATTTCCGTTACACCCAGCATTTCAAGGCGCAGCGCGGCATGGGCGGCGCGGGCAAGAACCGCACCGGAGCGGGCGGCAATGATCTTGTCATCAAGGTGCCGGTCGGCACGCAGGTGCTCGACGACGATCGCGAAACCGTGCTGGCAGACCTGATCGAGGCCGGCCAGCGCATCACCCTGCTGCGCGGCGGCGATGGCGGGCGCGGCAACGCCAGCTACAAGACCAGCACCAACCGCGCGCCGCGCCAGTCCGGGCCGGGCTGGCCGGGGCAGGAAATGTGGGTCTGGCTGCGGCTGAAACTGCTGGCCGATGCGGGTCTTCTGGGCCTGCCCAACGCCGGCAAGTCCACTTTCATCAACCAGATCACCAATACCAAGGCGAAGGTCGGCGCCTATGCCTTCACCACCACGCGGCCGCAGCTGGGCGTGGTGCGCCATCGCAACCGCGAATTCGTGCTGGCCGACATTCCCGGCCTGATCGCCGGCGCGGCGGACGGTGCGGGGATCGGCGATCGCTTCCTGGGGCACATCGAACGCTGCCGCGTGCTGATCCACCTGATCGATGTCCACGGCGATACCGATCCGGTGGAAGCGATGCACATCGTCGAGGAGGAACTGGAAGCCTATGGCGCCGGGCTCGATGAAAAGCCCCGCATCGTCGCGCTCAACAAGATCGACCTGGTCGATGCCGAACTGGTCGAGGCGTTCTCGCAGGAACTGCTTGAAGCCGGGGCGGACCGCGTGTTCCCCATTTCCGGCGCGACCGGCAAGGGCATGGACCGCCTGCTCGATGCCGTGCTGGACTATCTGCCCGCCGCCACCGTTACCGAACGCCCGATGGGCGAGGTGGAGGACGAGGAAGACCGCCAGCCGTGGTCCCCGCTGGGATGACCGCCCGACTGTGATGGCGGCGCGGCGGCGGTGGCACGTTCACCCGTGCCGCATTTCGCCCCGATCGCCCTTCACGTCCCGCCCCATTTCCCGTAAGCGGCGCGGACCATGAAGATTGCCCAGCTTGCCCATCTGTCCGATCCCGCCACCTGCCCGCGTCTGGTGGTCAAGGTCGGGTCCGCGCTGCTTGTCGGCAAGGACGGGCAGCCCCGCCGCGAATGGCTGACCGCGCTGGTCGCGGAAATCGCCGCCGCACGCGGGCGCGGGCAGGAAGTGATCGTGGTGTCCTCGGGCGCGATCGCGCTCGGCGCTCGCCGGCTGGGGCTGGCCAAGGGCGGACGCGGCAGCCTGTCCGATGCGCAGGCCGCCGCTTCGGTCGGCCAGATCGCGCTGGCGGGGCTGTGGGCGGAGCTCCTGGGCCAGCACGGCCTTACCGCCGCGCAGATCCTGCTGACGCTGGAAGACCTCGAAGACCGCCGCCGCTATCTCAACGTCACGGCCACGCTCGGCACGCTGCTCGCGGCCGGGGCGGTGCCGGTGATCAACGAGAACGATTCGGTCGCCACGCAGGAAATCCGCTTCGGTGACAACGATCGGCTGGCCGCGCGCGTGGGGCAGGCGGCGGGCGCGCAGGGCGTGCTGCTGCTGTCCGACATCGATGGCCTCTACGATCGCGATCCACGCCAGCCCGGCGCGGTGCGCATTCCCGTGGTGAAGGGCGTCACCCCGGAAATCCACGCCATGGCCACGGGCGGTTCCTCGTCCGGCCTCGGCTCCGGCGGCATGACCTCCAAGCTGCAGGCGGCGGAGATCGCGGAACTCGCCGGCATGGCGCTCGCCATCATCGATGGCCAGCCCGTTTCACCGATCGGCACGGCGCTGTCCGCCGATCGCGGCACGCTGTTCCTGCCGCGCGGGCGGCGGCAGGCGCGCAAGGCATGGCTGGGCGGCAAGCTGCGCGTGCGCGGTTCGGTCACCGTCGACGAGGGCGCGGTGCGCGCGCTGCGAGGCGGCTCCAGCCTGCTCGCCGCCGGCGTCACCACGGTCGAGGGCCAGTTCCAGCGCGGCGATGCCATCGCCGTCACCGGCCCCGATGGCGCGATCCTGGCGCGCGGCCTGTCCGAATACGATGCCGCCGAATGCGCCCGCTTGCTGGGCCGCCATACGCGCGAGCACGAAGCGATCCTGGGCTATGCCCCGCGCAGCGCCCTGATCCACCGCGATCAGCTGGTCCTGCTGTGAGGGCGCGCGGCTGATGGCGGGGGAATTGCTGGCGATCACCGGGGCCACGGGCTTCGTCGGACAGGCCGTGCTGGACCACGCCGCGCGTGCCGGGCTGGAAGTGCGCGCGCTTGCCCGCCGTCCGCAGGAACCGCGCGCCGGGGTCGAATGGGTGCAGGGCGATCTGGCAGACAAGGCCGCGCTGCGCCGTCTCGTCGGCCGGGCAAGCGTGGTCCTCCACATCGCCGGCGTGGTGAGCGCGCCGGACGAGGCGGGCTTTCGCGAAGGCAACGTCACCGGCACGCTCAACGTGGTCGAAGCCGCGCTCAACGCGGGCGTGCCGCGCCTGGTCCACGTCTCGTCGCTGTCCGCGCGCGAACCGCGGCTTTCGCTCTACGGCGCGTCGAAGCTGGCGGGGGAGCGCATGGTCAAGGCCAGCTGCCTCGACTGGACGGTGGTGCGCCCGCCCGCGGTCTACGGCCCGCGCGATACCGAGATGTTCGAGCTGTTCAAGCTGGCCCGGCGCGGCGTGGTGCCGCTGCCACCCGAAGGCCGGCTCTCGATCATTCATGTCAGCGATCTCGCCCGCCTGCTGCTGGCGCTGATCCCCGGCGGCGAGGACGTGACGCACAAGGTGTTCGAGCCGGACGACGGCCAGCCCGGCGGCTGGACCCATGTCGGGCTGGCCAAGGCGATCGGCGTCGCCGTGGGCCGCCGTGTCGCCGCCGTGCCGCTTCCGCCGGGCGTATTGCGGCTGGGTGCGCGGGCGGACCGCCTGTTCCGGGGCAAGGGCGCCAAGCTGACGGAGGACCGCGTCGGCTATATGTGCCACCCGGACTGGCAAGTCACCGACGGCGCCCGCCCGCCCGAACACGTGTGGAAGCCCCAGGTCGAAACTCGCATGGGCCTCCACGCTACCGCTGCCTGGTATCGCGAGGCCGGCTGGATGAAGTGACGGGCGGGGGTGCAATCCGTGACCCGCCCCCAACATCGTCATTGCGAGCGCAGCGAAGCAATCCAGAGTCCCGCGCGCCGCCCTGGATTGCTTCGGGGCTTTGCCCCTCGCAATGACGAAGGATGGCTCCAAACGAAAAAGCCGCCCGGTTTCCCGGACGGCCATTCGCGCTTCCGCAACCTGGCGCAGGGCGTCAGATGTGGGGCGTCAGATGTGGATCGGCTTGCCCGTCACCGCCATCGCGGCTTCCTTGATCGCTTCGGAATGCGTGGGATGGGCGTGGCAGGTATAGGCGATGTCCTCGCTCGTCGCGCCGAATTCCATGGCCTGCGCCGCCTGCGCGATCATCGTGCCCGCCACGCTGGCGATGCACCACACGCCCAGCACGCGGTCGGTCTTGGCGTCGGCGATCACCTTCACGAAGCCGTCCGGCTCATGGTTGGTCTTGGCGCGGCTGTTGGCGAGCATCGGGAACTTGCCGACCTTCACTTCACCGCGCTCCCTGGCCGCTTCCTCGGTCAGGCCCACGCCGGCGAATTCGGGCTGGGTATAGACCACGCCCGGAATCACGTCGTGGTTCACGATGCCGGTCAGCCCGGCGATGTTCTCGGCCACGGCGATGCCTTCGTCCTCGGCCTTGTGCGCCAGCATCGGGCCGGGGATCACGTCGCCGATCGCCCACACGCCGTCCACGGCGGTGCGGAAATCGTGGTCGGTCTCGATCTGGCCGCGCGCGTTCAGCGAGAGGCCGATCGCGTCCAGGCCCAGCCCGTCCACGTTCGGACGCCGGCCGATCGAGACGAGCACGACATCGGCGTCGAGCACTTCGGCCTCGCCACCCTTGGCCGGTTCGACGGTGACCTTGGCGGCCTTGCCCTTCACCGCCACGCCGGTCACCTTGGTGCCCAGCTTCAGGTTCAGGCCCTGCTTCTTGAAGATCTTGCCGGCTTCCTTGCGCACGTCGCCGTCCATGCCGGGCAGCAACTGGTCGAGGAATTCGACCACGGTCACCTCGGCGCCGAGCCGCCGCCAGACCGAGCCAAGCTCCAGCCCGATCACGCCGCCGCCGATCACCACCATCTTCTTCGGCACGGAGGCCAGTTCCAGCGCGCCGGTGCTGTCCACCACCACGCCGCCGGCGTTGTCGATGGTCACGCCCGGCAGCGGGGTGACCGACGAACCCGTGGCGATCACCACGTTCTTCGCGGTCACCGTCTTGCCGGCAACCTCCACGCTGTGCGCGTCCTTGAACGTGGCATAGCCCTTCAGCCAGTCGACCTTGTTCTTCTTGAACAGGAACTCGATGCCGCCGGTCAGGCCCTTCACGGCTTCCTTGCGCTGGCCCTGCATGGTGTCGAGGTCCAGTTCCGGCGTCACCTTGATGCCCATCTTGGCCATCGCGCCGTTCTTGGCCGCATCGAAGTATTCCGACGCGTGCAGCAGCGCCTTCGACGGGATGCAGCCCACGTTGAGGCACGTCCCGCCCAGCGTCTCGCGCCCTTCGGCGCAGGCGGTCTTCAGGCCCAGCTGCGCCGCGCGGATCGCCGCGACATAGCCGCCGGGGCCGGCACCGATGACAAGCACGTCATAGTCGTATTCAGCCATTGGTCTTCTCTTTCGTCATCCCGGCGAAAGCCGGGATCTCGGGCCGCCAGATGCGACCCAGCCGAACGAGGCCCCGGCTTTCGCCGGGGCGACGCATTCCTCAAAGGTCGATCAGCAGCCGCGTCGGGTCCTCGATCGCTTCCTTGATCGTCTTCAGCGCGGTCACGGCTTCGCGGCCATCGATGATGCGATGGTCATAGGACAGCGCGATGTACATCATCGGCCGGATCACGATCTGGCCATTGCGCACCACCGGACGGTCCTCGATGCGGTGCAGGCCCAGCACGGCGGACTGCGGCGGGTTGATGATCGGGGTGGACATCAGCCCGCCGAACACGCCGCCGTTGGAGATGGTGAAGGTGCCGCCGGCCATGTCGGCCATGGTCAGCGCGCCGTCACGCGCCTTCTTGCCGTAGTCGGCGATGGCCTTCTCGATGTCGGCGAAGCTCATCTTGTCGACATCGCGCACCACGGGCACGACCAGACCGTTCGGGGCCGAGACCGCGACCGAGATGTCAACGTAGTCGAAATAGACGATCTCTTCGCCCTGGATTTGCGCGTTGACCGAAGGGATGTCCTTCAGCGCCAGCACCGATGCCTTGGCGAAGAAGCTCATCAGGCCCAGCTTCACGCCGTGCTTCTTCTCGAACACGTCCTTGTACTTGGCGCGCGCTTCCATCACCGCGCCCATGTCCACGTCGTTGAACGTGGTGAGCAGGGCGGCGTTCTCCTGCGCGCTCTTCAGCCGCTTGGCGATCGTCTGGCGCAGGCGCGTCATCTTGACGCGTTCCTCGTTGCGGCCGGCGGTCGGCGCGGCAGCGGGCGCTGCAGCGGGGGCAGGGGCCGAAACAGCGGCGGCGGGCGCTGCCTGCTTGGCCTGCGCTGCGGAAAGGACGTCTTCCTTGGTCAGGCGGCCATCCTTGCCGGTGCCCTTGACGGTAGAAGGATCGATCCCGTGTTCCAGGACCGCGCGGCGCACGGCCGGCGAAAGCACGGCGGCGTCGGCATCGGCGGTGGCGGCGGCGGGGGCCGGGGTCGCGGCGGGGGCGGTAGCGGTAGTGGGGACGGCAGCGGCGCCGCCTTCCTCGATCACCGCCAGCAGCGCGCCGACCGAAACGGTATCGCCTTCGGCCACCATCAGCTGGCCGATCACGCCGGCAGCCGGGGCGGGGACCTCCACCGCGACCTTGTCGGTCTCAAGGCTGGCGATGGGCTCGTCCACGGCCACGGTGTCGCCCGGCTTCTTCAGCCACTGGCCGACGGTCGCTTCGCTGACGCTTTCACCGAGCGTCGGAACCTTCACTTCGATGGACATTGCTTGGTATTCCTTGGGAAGAATGAGGGGCTAGGCTGCGAGGGCGGGCTTCAGGCCTTCTTCTTGCGCCGGATTTCATCGCGAACGGAAAGGCCCAGCGCGTCGGCTACAAGCGCCGCCTGTTCGGCCGCGTGCCGCTTGGCAAGGCCGGTGGCGGGCGAAGCCGCCGCGTGGCGGCCGGCATAGCGCGGACGCGCCACCTTGCTCTTGGCGGCCTTCAGCGATTCCTCGATCAGCGGATCGACGAAGAACCAAGAACCGTTGTTGCGCGGTTCTTCCTGGCACCACACCACGTCCTCCAGGTTCGGCATTCGCGCCAGACGCGCGGCCAGCGGTTCGCCGGGGAAGGGGTAGAGCTGTTCGAGCCGGATGATCTGCACGTCGTTCAGCTCTGCCGCGTCGCGTGCCTCGATCAGGTCATAGGCGACCTTGCCGCTGCACAGCACCACGCGGCGCGTCTTGTCGTCGGCGGAACCGTTGGTGTCCGACAGGATGCGCATGAAGTGCCCATCGCCGATGAAGTCGGCGGCGGAGGACTTCGCCAGTGGGTGCCGCAGCAGCGACTTGGGCGTCATGATGATCAGCGGCTTGCGGAACGGCCGGTGCATCTGGCGGCGCAGGACGTGGAAGTAGTTGGCCGGCGTCGTGATGTTGCAGACCTGGATATTGTCTTCCGCGCACAGCTGCAGATAGCGTTCGAGGCGGGCGGACGAATGCTCCGGACCCTGGCCTTCGTAGCCGTGCGGCAGCAGCATCACCAGGCCGTTGGCGCGCAGCCACTTGGCCTCGGACGCGGCGATGTACTGGTCCATCACGATCTGCGCGCCGTTGGCGAAATCGCCGAACTGCGCTTCCCACAGCACCAGCGTCTTCGGGTCGGCGCTGGCATAGCCGTATTCGAAGCCCAGCACGCCGTATTCGGACAGTGGGCTGTCGTGCACCTCGAAACGGCCGTGCGGCAGCGTGGCCAGCGGCACGAACTTGTGCTCGTCGGTCTGGTCGACCCACACCGCGTGGCGCTGGCTGAACGTGCCGCGCCCGGAATCCTGCCCGGAAAGGCGCACGTTGAAGCCTTCGGTGACAAGACTGCCATAGGCCAGCGCCTCGCCGGTGGCCCAGTCAAAGCCTTCGCCGGTCGCGAACATCTGGCGCTTGGCGTCGATCACGCGGCCCAGCGTCTTGTGGATGGTCAGGTCGTCGGGCACCGTGGTCAGCACCCGGCCCAGGCTTTCGAACAGCTTGCGCTCGATCCCCGTGGCCACGTTGCGGCGCGCGGTGACCGGATCGGCCGGCTTGTTGAGGCCCGACCAGCGTCCGCCGAACCAGTCGGCCTCATTGGCCTTGTAGGTGTTGGCCGCCTGGAATTCGGATTCCAGCGTCGCGGTAAAACGGTCCTCGTTTTCGCCCTTCCAGTCCTTGTCGATCACGCCCTGTTCGACCAGACGGTCGGCATAGAGCGCGGAGACCGGCGGATGCTGGCGGATCTTGGCGTACATCAGCGGCTGGGTGAAGCCGGGCTCGTCGCCTTCGTTGTGGCCGAAGCGGCGATAGCACCACATGTCGATCACGATGTCGCGGCCGAACTGCTGGCGATAGTCGATCGCCAGCTTGCAGGCGAAGGTCACCGCTTCGGGATCATCGCCGTTGACGTGGATGATCGGTGCCTGCACGCCCTTGGCCACGTCCGACGGATAGGGCGATCCGCGCGAGAACTGCGGGCTGGTGGTAAAGCCGATCTGGTTGTTGATGACGAAGTGCAGGCACCCGCCGGTGTTGTAGCCGCGTACGCCCGAAAAGCCGAAGCATTCCCACACAATGCCCTGGCCGGCGAAAGCGGCGTCGCCGTGGATCAGCACGGGCAGCACCTGCTTGTGCTTGCCCTTGCCGATATCATCGCGGAACGCCTGCTGCGCGCGCGTCTTGCCCAGCACCACCGGGTCCACCGTTTCCAGGTGCGACGGGTTGGGCTGCAGGCTCATGTGCACCTTGATCCCGTCGAACTCGCGGTCGGTGCTGGTGCCCAGGTGGTACTTCACGTCGCCCGATCCGCCCACGTCCTCGGGGTTGGCGGTGCCCCCTGAGAATTCGTGGAAGATCACGCGGTATGGCTTGGCCATCACGTTGGCCAGGATGTTCAGGCGGCCGCGATGGGCCATGCCATAGATGATCTCGCGCACGCCAAGCTGGCCGCCGTACTTGATGACGGCTTCCAGGGCCGGGATCATCGATTCACCGCCGTCCAGGCCGAAGCGCTTGGTGCCGACGTATTTCTTGCCCAGGAACTTCTCGTACTGTTCGCCGCGGATCACGGCAGCCAGGATCGCCTTCTTGCCGTTGGGCGTGAAGTCGATCGCCTTGTCGCCGCCCTCGATGCGGTCCTGGATGAAGCGGCGCTCCTCCACGTCGGCGATGTGCATGTACTCGAAGCCGATCTTGCCGCAGTAGTTCTGGCGCAGGATGTCGACGAGCTGGCGGAAGGTGGCCCATTCCAGCCCCAGCGCGCCGCCGAGATAGACCTTGCGGTCCAGTGCCGCGCCGCTGATGCCGTGGTATTCGGGCGAAAGGTCGGCCGGCAGTTCCTGCCTGGCCAGGCCCAGCGGATCGAGGTTGGCCGCCAGATGGCCTCGCACGCGGAACGTGCGGATCAACGTCATGGCGCGGATCGAATCCGATGCCGCCTGTTCCAGCGCGGCTTCGTCCAGCGCGGGCGCGCCGGGCTTTTTGGCGGCCTTTTCCACCACCAGCCGCAGCGCCATCGGGTCGAGCGCCTGGGTCAGGTCATCGCCCTGCGCGGCATCGGTGATCGGCCAGCGCTTGCTCTGCCACGAAGGGCCTTGCTGCGGGCCTTCCTGGCTGGGATCGACGTCGAATTCGTGCAGTTCTTGGCCCATGGTCTCGGTCCAGTCCTTTCCCCGGGGAGGAGGGGATCAGTCAGCCCCCGAACGGCGGGGGCATCAGGGATGCGGCGTCCCGGTTTGCGGCCGGGTGGCGACCGGTGGAATATAGGCAGTCGGCCCGTGTTCCGCGAGATCGCCGGATGAAAGATGGTCCCCATTCTTCGGGATGGGTTCGTCCGTGGTGCGGAAGGTCCGCGAAAGCGGCTTATGCCGCGATAATCCTAAACAGTCGTATCGCCGGGCGTGGCAGTTGCCCGATCGACCCCGCGCGCCGGATGGCAGCGCGGGGTCGCCAGGGAAGCGATCAGGCCAGCGAGCCGTCGATGCCCTTGCAGGCCACCAGCAGTTCCTTGACCGCGTCGACCGAGACCTGGAGGTTGGCCTTGGCCGCGTCGTCGAGGCTGATCTCGATGACCTTTTCCACGCCGCCCGCGCCGATCACCACCGGCACGCCCACGTAGAGGCCGTCAACGCCATAGGCGCCGTCGACATAGGCGGCGCAGGGCAGCACGCGCTTCTGGTCGCCCAGATAGGCTTCGGCCATGGCGATGCCCGAGGCGGCGGGGGCATAGAACGCCGAACCGGTCTTGAGCAGGCCGACGATTTCGCCGCCGCCCGAACGGGTGCGCGCCACGATCGCGTCGATCTTTTCCTGGGTGGAGGCGCCCATCTTGATGAGGTCGGTGACGGGGATGCCGGCGACGGTCGAATATTCGACCACCGGAACCATGGTGTCGCCGTGGCCGCCGAGCACGAACGAGTTCACGTCGCGCACCGAAACGCCGAATTCCCAGGCCAGGAACGTGCTGAAGCGCGCCGAATCGAGCACGCCCGCCATGCCCACCACCTTGTTGTGCGGCAGGCCGGAGAATTCGCGCAGCGCCCAGACCATCGCGTCGAGCGGGTTGGTGATGCAGATGACGAAGGCGTCGGGCGCGTTGTCGCGGATGCCTTCGCCCACGGCCTTCATGACCTTCAGGTTGATGCCCAGCAGGTCGTCACGGCTCATGCCCGGCTTGCGGGCGACGCCGGCGGTGACGATGATGACGTCCGCGCCCGCGATGTCCTTGTAATCGTTGGTGCCGATGATGCTGGCGTCGAAGCCCTCGACCGGGCCGCACTGCGAAAGGTCGAGCGCCTTGCCCTGCGGAACGCCCTCGACGACGTCGAACAGGACGATATCACCCAGTTCCTTCTGGGCGGCGAGGTGGGCCAGAGTGCCACCGATATTGCCTGCGCCGATGAGTGCGATCTTCTTGCGTGCCATGCTTTACGGTCCTTTCCCCGTAGACGCGGGACAAACGCTCAAGCAACCGCCTCTCAGCCCTCCCGCGTCCCGCGTGCCGGGAAGGGTGCCTGACGGGTAAAACGGCCCGTAGGCCCGCTTTTTGGCGAAAGCAACCGCGAAAAAGGTATGATCTGCAAGGTTTTTGTGATAACAGTTCGCAATAGCAAGCGAAGCATTGCGGCGCTGTTTCCGAGTCTCGCGATCAGCCTGAACGGTGGATGAATCCAGGGGCGGAAATGGCCGGGGCGGGCGCTGGGACGGTTGTCGCGCCGGCGCCAGCAGCCACATCAATCAAAGGTGTCGCCAACCTTGGTCCGCGTGCCTTTCGCCGTCGGCTGCGGTTCATCGTCGGCGCTGAAGGCGATCGCCTTCCTGACACGCCAATCCGCCAGCCATGCCAGTCCGAAACTGAGCACCAGCGCAGTTCCACCGGCGATGCTGAAAACCACCAAAAGATGGTCTATTATTTCCTGCCGGCTCTTTCCGTCCTGGAAAAGATACATAAGCGGGAAAGCCATCATTACCACAGCCGGTTTGACCACAACGTCAAATGCCGGGTCGCCATTGATCGCGCACTGGACGGCTAAAGTCAGATAGATCAGAAAGAACGTCAGCGGAATGACGCTGATGATAGCGGCGATCTTCGCGTTCCTGGACATACCCAACCCGCCCCTGCGCCGCGCTCCCGGCCCTTCCTACCGTGCCCGCGCCTGCTGGCGGCGGAAGGCGCGGGCCATGCGGTGGTCCAGCGTGTCGCATACCGCGATCCACCATTCGGCGCGCTCGTGATCGCCCAGGCGTTCCGCCTCGTGGGCGGCGTCGCAGGCCCGCGCCGCCGCCGAAAGGCCGTGCGTGCCGAACAGGCGCAGCGCCGCGTCGACCAGCGAATCCGCCTGAAGGTCCTGCCCGGTGTGCGGCGCGCCGTTATCGTTCGCCGCCCGGATCGCTCCTCGTCGCGCCGGCCGCACGAGGCAGGGCGAGATGATTCCATAGCGGGGGGCAAAACGTAGCATGGGCGACCAATCTCTCCTTGATGTCGCCGTTGTGGCGACCATCCGTATCGATCCTGCGGTTCTACCCCTATGCCGCTAACGGAGCGTTGGGCGACAAGGTGTAGGGCGCGTTAAGGCTGTTGCGCTTGGCACGCTGCCTTGCCGCCCAAGCGGGGGCACGCCTTTCCAAAACAACCGCATCGGATGAAATACCCATTCTCCCACGCCCGTCCTCGCCGGTTTTGCCGCGATTGCCCGTTGTTGCGCCTTGCGATAATCCATTGGTCTGTCCACACCGGGCGGGCCAACTGCTTTCAGGGACATAATTTTACATGCCATCGGGCCTGGTCGCGCTGCTTGACGATGTTTCGGTGATCGCCCGCGCGGCGGCCGCCTCGCTGGACGATGTGAGTGCGGCGGCGGGTAAGGCCGGGGCCAAGGCGGCGGGCGTGGTGATCGATGACGCGGCGGTCACGCCGTCCTACGTCACCGGCTTCACCCCGGATCGCGAACTGCCGGTGATCTTCCGCATCGCGCGCGGCAGCCTGCGCAACAAGCTGCTGTTCCTGCTGCCGATCGCCCTGATCCTCAGCGAATTCCTGCCGGGCGCGGTGGTGCCGCTGCTCATGCTGGGCGGGCTGTACCTGTCGTTCGAAGGCGCCGAAAAGGTGATGGAGAAGCTCGGCGGCGACAAGCACGGCGAAACGCTCGACGGTCCTGTCGGTGATGTTGCCGCGTTCGAACATCAACGGGTGGCAGGCGCGGTGCGCACCGATTTCATCCTTTCGGCGGAGATCATGGCGATCGCGCTGGCCGAAGTCAGTGGGCAGGGCTTGATCGCGCGCGCGATCATCCTCGCGATCGTAGGCATTCTCATCACCATCGCGGTCTATGGCGCGGTCGGCGTGATCGTGAAGATGGACGATATCGGCCTTCATCTTGCCCGGCGGCCGGGCGCGGGGGCGATGACGCGACGGTTCGGGCGAATGCTGGTGGCGGCGATGCCGCGCGTGATGTGGTTGCTGGCCACGGTGGGCACGGCGGCGATGCTGTGGGTCGGCGGGGGCATCCTGCTCCACGGCGCGGACGAATTGGGGTTCCACCATCCGGCGGCCCTGGCGCACGGCATCCAGCACGCGGTGCAGGCGGGCGTGGGGCAAGGGGTGCCGGGCGGCGTTGCCGGCTGGCTGGCCTATGCCGGGGTCTCGGCGGTGGTCGGGCTGGTCGTGGGCACGGTGCTCGCGATGGTGGTCCATCTCTTCGGCGCCATGCGCCGCGGCGCGGGGGATTGATCGGCCCGCGCGGAACGCCTCAGCAATAGGCGGGCCGCAGCGTGCGCAGCGCTTCCAGGCCGCTGGCGATGTGGGGGCGGGCCTGTCCCAGCGCGTAGCCGGCAACCAGTTCGGCAAAAGCATTCTCGCCCAGTGGCGACGCGAATTCGAGTCCGGACGACATCGGTTCGGTCCAGACGACGAAAGCCGTGGTCGCGGGCTGATCGGGCAGGAACAGCGTCAGCCCTTCGCCGATGTGCAGTTCGGCGATGCCCGCGATACGGGCGCCATGGGTTGTCAGGTCCTTAAGCATGGCCGTTGACCGAACCAGCCCGTGCTTCACCCGGACGGGCAGCTCGAAACCGATGCGCCGCGCGCGGCGCTTGTGCAGATGCGTAATGTCTTCCCGGTCGATCCACATTTTCGCCTCCGCGCCGTTAACCACAATCGCAGGACGGCGGAAGCGGCGCGGATTTCAGGAGCGGGGCGAAATATTTCCGGCGACCTGCCGGTCGACCAGCGCGATCGCGGCGGCAATCGCCACTTCGGGCGGCATCGCGGAGGTATCGAGCAGCGCCGCGCCCTCGGCCTGGCGCAGCGGGGCTTCGGCACGGGTGCTGTCGCGCTCGTCGCGCCGGGCGAGGTCCGCCTCGATCGCCTCGCGGCTCACGTCCTGCCCGCGTTCGCGCATTTCCTTCCACCGCCGCAGCGCCCGCGCCGGCACGCTGGCCGTCACGAACAGCTTGGCGTCGGCCCCGGGCACGATCACCGTGGCGATGTCGCGCCCGTCCAGCACCGCGCCGCCCGGCTGGTGGGCGAACGCGCGCTGCCGCTCCAGCAGCGCGGCGCGCACGGCGGGGTGGACCGACACGCGGCTGGCAAGGCTGCCGGTCGCTTCGCTGCGAAGCTCCGGCTCGTCGAGCAGCGCCTCGGGAAACGCCGTGGCCGCCAGCGCGTCGTCGGCCTTGTCCGGATCGCCGCCGGTGTGCGCCACTTGCCAGCCCACCGCGCGATAGAGCAGCCCGGTGTCGAGATGCGGCAGGCCATAGTGCCGGGCCAGCGCCTTGGCGATGGTGCCCTTGCCCGATGCGGTGGGGCCGTCCACGGCGATGATCACGGTTGCGCTCTCCGGTTGCGGTAGGCCTTGACCAGCCCCCAGATGGCGATCGCGGCCCAGAAGAATTCGAGGACGAACGATGCCGGGTTCATGTGCACCAGCAGCGACAGCGTCAGCAATCCCGCGCCGGCCAGGTTCACGCCGTGCTGGACGAACGGGTTCGGCGTCTGTTGCCGGGTGGTATAGGCATAGGCGAAGATGATGCAGGCCATTCCCGCGAAGCCCGCGATGTTCGCGCCGGTGTCCGTCATGCGCAGGTATCCGCCATCACGCCGCCTGCATCGCCCCGGCCAGCAGCGCCTCGAACGCGGGGAAGCTGGTGGCGATGGGACGGGTGTCATCCACTTCGACCCCGGCTTTGCTGGCCAGGCCCGCCACGGCCATGGCCATGGCGATGCGGTGGTCGAGGTGCGTGACGACCGGATGATTGCCGCCGCCGCGCAGCGGATCGCCGCCGGTGCCGTCGATGATCAACCCGTCCTCGGTCTCGCGCACGGTTGCGCCGGCCAGCTCCAGCGCCGCGCGCATGGCGGCAATGCGGTCCGATTCCTTGACGCGCAGTTCCTCCAGCCCCGTTGTCACCGTGCGCCCCCTGGCCAGCGCGGCGGCCACGAACAGCACGGGGAACTCGTCCACCATGCTGGGCACCACTGCCGGATCGACCGCGATGCCGGTCAGCGGCGAATGGCGGACGCGCAGGTCGGCCACCGGTTCGCCGCCCACGTCGCGCGGGTCCAGTTCCTCGATGCTGCCGCCCATCTGGCGCAGCACGTCGAACAGCGCCGCGCGCGTGGGATTGAGCCCGACATTCTCGATCACCAGATCGGACCCCGGCACCAGCAGCGCCGCCACCGCGAAGAACGCGGCGGACGAAGGATCGCCGGGCACGTCGATCACCTGCGGCTTCAGGTCCGCTTCGCCGCGCAGGCAGATCACGCGGGCGCCGTCGCTGTCGACCTCGACGGTCAGCTCCGCGCCGAAGCCGCGCAGCATGCGTTCGGAATGGTCACGCGTCGGCACCGGCTCGATCACCGTCGTCGTGCCCGGCGTGTTGAGGCCGGCGAGCAACACCGCGCTTTTCACTTGCGCCGAGGCGACGGGCAGGCGGTAGGCGATCGGCACCGCCGGCGCCGCGCCCTGCACCATCAGCGGCAGGCGGCCGCCGGGATAGGCGGTGAACGTCGCACCCATCTCGGACAGCGGCGTGATTACCCGGCCCATCGGGCGCTTGGACAGGCTGGCATCGCCGGTGAAGCATGCCGTGATCGGATGGCTGGCGACGAGACCCATCAGCAGCCGCGTGGACGTGCCCGAATTGCCCATGTCGAGCGCCTGCGCCGGTTGCAACAGCGCCCCAACGCCCACGCCGTTTATCCGCCATTCACCGGGGCCCGTGCGTTCGATGTCCGCGCCCATCGCGCGCATCGCGGCGGCGGTGGACAGCACGTCCTCCCCTTCCAGCAGGCCCGTCACGCGGCTTTCGCCCACCGCCAGCGAGGACAGCATCAGCGACCGGTGGCTGATCGACTTGTCGCCCGGCACGCGGATGCGGCCACGCAGCGGGCCGGTGGCGGTGAAGCGGCGGGGGCGCATCTGCGCAGGATCGGCAGCGGTCACGTCGGGGTCTTCCTGGCGGGTCTTGGTATCGGGCGGATCGGGCGGGGCCGGGGGCCTTTGCGAACGCGGGCTTTTGACAGCGCCATCGCGCTATGGCAAGGCGCGCGACCGATTGGTGCCCGGTGGCTTGATTTTGACGGCGCGGGTAACCATCAAGCACAAGTTTCCGGCCTGCGGCTTTCCGCCGCCGGCAAGATCGAGGACATTTCATGGTCAAGCCTGAATGGGGCGCCAAGCACACCTGCCCGAAGTGCGGCACCCGCTTCTACGACCTGGGCAACGCGGACCCGGTCACCTGCGTCGAATGCAAGTACGCTTGGCAGCCCGAGCCGGTGCTGAAGTCCAAGCAGCCGATTCCCTATGAGGAAATCCAGAAGGAGAAGGTCGAGGCCGACGCCGACGTCGATCTGGCCGACGAGGATCTGGATATCGACGAGGACGGCGATTCGCCCGATAACGACGTCGATCTGGGCGGCGACGATGACCTGGGCGTGCCCGGTCACGACGACGAAGCCGACGAAAACTGAGTTCCGGCTGGCGCTTCCGGCCCGGCACTTTGCGGGTCCGGAAGCTCCGGTCACAAAATTGCGGCGGTGGCGAAAATTGCTCTTGCCAGCCGCGCGGGCCTCACTTAAAGGCCCGGCTCCCGGCAGGGCAACTGCCGGACGGAGCGCCTCCCAGGGCGTTTCCGCTGGATACCGTGGGGCCGTAGCTCAGCTGGGAGAGCGCTACAATGGCATTGTAGAGGTCAGGGGTTCGATCCCCCTCGGCTCCACCATCCCCCCCGTTTCGATGACGGGAATGGACGCATAGCTCAGTTGGTAGAGCAGCTGACTCTTAATCAGCGGGTCCTAGGTTCGAGCCCTAGTGCGTCCACCAAACTTTCCCAATAAATTCAACTAGCTAGTGGAGCAGTGGCGGCCAAGCCTGTGCTCTTTGGAGCCTAAGTTTCACTATAGGCTCCATATAGGCTCCACCCCCTCTGCTGGCGTGATTCGCATCACGCTATCCACAGATGTTGGTCGATAACCGCCAGCAAGGACCGTGGAGGCATTAATGGAGCGCGCTCATGCCACCGTGTCCCCTACCCCACGTTGTTCTGGCGGTCCCGAATTGCTAAGCATGCTCAATGGGAAAGCCGCGTTCCAGCAAATCCGCTGAGACTGACTTCGATGAGTATGTGACCCGGCGCATCAGCGAATTGGGGCTGCAGACCAACCTCAAGGACATTCGGACGGCGGCCACCCAGTTCGAGAATGTAGTCGCGTCTGTCGAGAGACAGGCGTCTGGCCTGCTGGTGGTCGCCGCCATTTGCTTCGGCTTTATCCTCTACACGGTCGCTAGCATTCCCGAGCTTTCTGCTGGCGAAGCGTTATCCATCGCCCTCGCCGGAGCGCCAGGGCTTTTGTGCATCATTGTTGGGGCGCGACCAAAGACATGGAAGTACAGCCTTCGCTGGTGGGGCTGGCCGCGTGCTGTGAAATGCCGCCAGCAGAGCAACATCAATGCCGTGCTCCATGAGGTGAACGCAGGCAATCATTCGATCATGCGCCTGGCTACATCTGGAGTGGGTGCGCTCGCCAGCCCCGTGAGCAACAGGCCGGTCGACCTCATCGTGAGCCAGAATGTGCTTTCTGATCCGTGGATCGCGGCCACATTGTTTGGCACCAAGAACCCGGATCAACGCTTCATCGTCGTCACACCAGAACCCACCGGCGATTGGTTCAATTTCTACCTTTGGCATCCTCCCGTCGCACAGGAGCTGCTGCACCTTTTCGACAAAACGCCCGACATCTACCCCGATGAACGGGTCAAGCGGCTGAAGGTGAGGATCGCGTTGCAGGTCATCATCGACGTGGTGACCGGTAATGTGGAGGCCCCGTCCAAGGAAAGCCTGGTGGAGGGGAAAGTGGTCAAGAGGTTCGAGAACATCCTGAAGATGGAAGCCGCACGCCTTCTGCGTGCTGGCGAGATCAACGACCTTGAGGAACGGCAGCTGTGCAGGGTCAACATATCTGGCGAAGCCCCCTCAGTCGATCCAGCTGAAGACGGCAAGAAACATGACAAGAAGCCGCACAGTTGGTTTCTTGAGCTGAAGGGCGGCCGGTACGCGGCGGTGATCGGCCCCTTGTCCAACACCGTTCAGGCTGAGCTGAATTTGTCGCCACGCTTCATCGCATAGATTTTCTCGCCAATTGGTGACCAACGCAGCGACCGGCAGCTCGCGATATGCATGATGAGGGACCTCTTCAACGGAGGTTCCCATGCGTGAAACGACAATTACTCTCCTCAATATGCGGCAGCTCCAAGCTGCGCTCAACATCCGCTCGCGTTCGACCATCTACAAAATGGTCGCACGCAATGCCCTGCCCCCGCCCTGCATAATAAACCGGCGCGGTTTGCGCTGGCGCGAGAGTGATATCAGCAGCTGGATCGCTGGCCTTCCTTCTGCTGCGGCTGCGCAGTCGTTGGAGCGCGCCAGCGAAGGTGCCGAACGCTCTCAAGGCAAGCCGTCATGAGCAGCGAGCCTCTGCATCGCCCCCGCGCAATCGCCGAGCTTGCGCCCAGCCTTGAACGCATTGCGGGTCACGCGGTCGCCATCGAATTGCTGAACTGGCCAGTCGGTGGTCCGCAAGGGACCTGCTGCGGCGGCTACCTCACGGTCGGCACCACCCGCCTGTGGCTCAATGCCGAGCACGCCAGCAACCTCGCAGGCCGTGTCCGCTCGGCCATCGACGAGGCCGTGATCAGCGCCTCGCCTCATCCCCATTCCATTCGGAGATTGTCATGACCTATCGCCGCGACCTGTTTTACGAGATCGTCGCCTCCGCCGATTTTCAGGCTGCAATGGTCGGCCCGATGATCGATGATTTTGTCCAGAAGATGAAGCGGCCTGGGGCCGATGGCGCGACCTATCGCGGCTTCATCGAGGACTGGCTCTATCTCCAGCGCCCGCTCTTCGACCGGTTCAAGGGGGTGCGATACAACGTCCAGTTCGAGGGTCCGCCGCTGATCATCGACCAGCGCGAATACCCCCTTGGCGGATACATCGAGCGGCAGCTCGAATGGGCCAAGCTCGACCCCGTCGACGCCCGTGAATTGCGCCAGCGCCTGCGCGGAGCCGTCGACGGCATCGTGGACGATTGGATCGGCGGACGACCGATGCAGTACCTGCCTTCGATTGCCCAGAAGCCTTTCAAGGATCGTGCTGCGGTGGACGCTGCGGATCACGCAGTGATCCGCGACTTCGTCGCCTCCCGGAATTCCAGAACGGGAGACGATCAATGAGCAAAGCAGGGTTCAAGCAGGAACCGGAGAAAGGCTGCGATGCTACGCATCGAGCCAAGTATTCTAGATCACACCGCACGCGCCCTCGCGGGGCAGGATTCCGCCACTTTCTTGGGGGGCGATGCGCGCGCTCTTTCGGCGGCGCGCTTAGAACTCGCGCATTTGCGCCATTTCGGGAGCGCGCCAATGGCGCGCTCCGGGAGGCGAGGCCATGAACCGGGTCAAGCTCTCCGTCCGTGTCCCGATGGGGCAGGAAGTGCTGATCCGACGCTATGCTGAGGCGCGCGGACTGACCCGCTATCAGGCCCTGTCGCGGGTGATCGAGGCCGGGCTTGGGGTGGTTGCCGATGCGCCAGACGCGGCTCGTGGCAGCGCTGGCGATGACGCCATGGCAGGCTTTGAGGCGCGGCTTGGCGCGATCGAGGCACTGCTCGATCGCAGCCTGTTCACTGCCAGCGCGGCCTATGTCTATGCCCGCCGCGCGGCGCTGCGCGGCGACAGCGATGCCGACCGCACCGACAGCATGATCGGCGAGGCGGCCCACTCGGCCTATCGCCGCCAGCGCGCTCTGGCAGCGGAGGCGCTGTCATGAGCCGCGACCGCGACAATCTCCTGCGCGGGCAGGGCAAGTTCAAGCAGGGTATAGCAGGCCTCGCGGCACGGTGGCGGGCCTATGCCTGGACCGTTGCGGGTAGCGGTGGGTTTGGGGCGTTCCTGCTCGCCAGCCATGATCCTGCGCCGGGGCAGTTCGCCTGCGCCTATCAGCACGCGCAGGGCGTCGCGGTCAGCTGGTTTGCCAGCGGGCGCAGCGATCCCGAAGTCACCATCCGGTTCATGGACCGCACCGCGCGCGTGCCCTCCAGCGTCCTCGCCAATGACCGCATCTGGCTTTGGTGCTGGGATGACCTGGTCGGGAAGGTTGTGCTGGGCGGCACGCTGGGCGCGCTGGTCGGGATGCTGCTGTGTTTCGGCTTTGCCATCTGGATACGCAGCGAGGGCAAGGAAGCCGCCCGCGACCGGTTCATCTCGGGGACCCAGATCGTGACCGAGCGCGCGCTGGCCAAGCTGATCCGCAAGGCCACCAATGATCGCTCGATCCGGATTGCCTCGGTCGGGATTCCTGCCTGGCTGGAGTGCCGTCACTTCGCTTTGCTCGGCACCACAGGGGCAGGCAAGACCACCGTCATGCGCCAGATGCTCGACCAAGTCGAAGCACGCGGCGAACCCGCGCTGGTCTACGATACCTCGGGCGAGTTCATCACCCAGTACTACCGGCCCGAGCGCGGCGACATCATCCTTAATCCCTTCGACGAACGCTCAGCCTTCTGGTCGCCATTCTCCGAGATTGCCCATCCGGCGGATGCCGACCGTATCGCCCGCCAGCTGGTCTCCGAGACTGGCGAACGCGATGACGATGTCTGGCTGGAAACGTCTCGCATTCTTGTCGCCAATATCCTGCGGGTGCTGAGCGCCGAGGGGCGGACCACGCTTCCCGACCTGCTCGATGCGCTTCAGGTCAAGGGCAAGGAGGAGATGAAGGTCTGGCTGGCGGGCACATCATCGGCGCGCACCTTCGCCGATGATGCCGACCGGGCGACGGGTTCGGTGCTGTTCATGCTGGCCAAGGCATCGACCCTGCTGCAGTTCCTGTGGCGCGAGCCGGGGGATCGCGGCAGCTTTGCGTTTCGGCAATTCATCGCCGGGTTGGACGCGCATGAGGGACCCAAGCCCTGGCTCTTCGTCCCCCGCAAGGAAGACTATTTCGAGGCGATGAAGCCGCTCTTGGCCTGCTGGCTGGAGTGTGCGGCGAGCGCGATGCTGGGCCTGCCGCCGTCCGACCGGCGGCGCATGTGGTTCTTCCTCGACGAGCTGGCGGACCTGCCCCGCGTCGATAATCTCACCCGGCTGCTTCCCAAGGGCCGCAAGTTCGGCGCCAGCGTGGTGCTGACCTTTCAGGCCATCGGCCAGATGCATCGCCGCTATGGCCGCGACAGCGCCGAGGCGCTGCTCGGCTGCTGCAATTCGAAATTGTACCTGCAGCTGATCGACCGCGACACGCGGGAATGGGCATCGCGAAATATCGGCGATGTCGAGGTCGAAGTGCGCAGCGCATCAGACAGCTTCGAGACCGGGCCACATAGCGGGCGCACGTCGGTCGGCAGCACCCGCGTGGTGCGCCCGGCCGTCATCGAAAGCGACCTGCGTCTGGAGCCGCACCATGGCTTTCTGCAATTGCCGGATGCCTTGCCGGTTGGACAGATCAAGCTGACCCGCGAGCACATCGATGCGCGCGGGCCTGCCCGCCATCCGGCCTTTGTTCCGGCTCACATCAGCCGGATGCTCTGGAACCGGATGCCGAAGAAAGCTGATACCGGCACGGCCAAGAATGATCCCGCCACCACACTCAAGGGACCGGTCTGATGGTTGCCACCATCGGCGCGATCAGCAGTTCGGCCGCCGCTGCGAACTACTTCGAATCGGATGACTATTACGCCGATGGGGGCATCTCCCCCAGCGAATGGCAGGGGGAAGGTGCCAAGGCGCTGGGTCTGTCGGGCGAGGTCAACCGCGAGACCTTCCGTGCAATCCTTGATGGCTCGCTACCACATGGCCAACAGCTTGGCACAATGCGCGAGGGCAAGCTCCAGCACCGGCCCGGTTGGGACGTCACCATGAGCGCGCCCAAGTCGGTCTCGATCATGGCCGAGGTGGCGGGGGATCGCCGGTTGGTGGTGGCGCATAACAATGCCGTGAAGGCGGCACTGGCCTATGTCGAGCGCCATGCCGCTGCAACTCGTATCCGCGCCGACGGCGGGGTCGAGCAGCGACAGACCACCGACAATCTCGTCATCGCCAGCTTCCGGCACGACACGAGCCGGGCGCAGGACCCGCAGCTCCACACCCATAATGTCATCATGAACATGACGCAGGACGCGGAAGGGAACTGGCGCAGTCTGGAGCCGCGCGCCCTCTACCAGCTGCAGAAGGCCATCGGTGCGGTCTATCGGCAGGAGCTGGCGGTGGGCGTGCGCGCACTTGGCTACGCCATCGAGCAGGGGAAAGATTCCCTGTTCGAGATCAAAGGCGTCCCCGCCGCCGTGATCCGTGCCTTCAGCGAGCGCGCCGCCCAGGTCGAAGCGCGGCTTGCCGAGCGCGGTCAGACCCGCGCCACCGCGTCCGCCGAGGAAAAGCAAATCGCCGCGCTCGATACCCGCGAAGCCAAGCAGAGCCTGGAGCGGGGCGAGCTGGTAGCGAATTGGCGCGCGGAGGCGGATGCGGCAGGGTTCGGGAAAGATGCACGGGAGGCTTTGGTCGCAGCCAGCAAGGAGGTGGTGGCCAGTTTGGAGCATGGCAGCGCGCTGGCCGCGCAGGGTCAGATTGCGGCGCATCAGGCGGTTGCCCTTGCCGCCGCCACTCTTGGCGAGCGCCAGGCGGTTTTCGCCGCCGCCGAGCTTGAGAAGGAGGCCGGGCGCTATGGTTTGGGCCGCGTGACTGCCGCGCAGATCAGCGCAGCCGTTGCGCGGGCGCAAGGTGATGGCGCGCTCGTGCCACGCACCTTTCTCGACAAGCGCGGCGCGGAGTTTGCCGGGTTCACCACCGCTGAGAATATTGCCCATGAGCGGCAATTGCTGCGTCTGGAGGCCGAAGGGCGCGGCACGGGGGCACCGATCCTTTCGGTCAAACAGGCGGCCAGCGCCGTGGCGCGCGCCGAGCTGAAATCCGACCACCCCTGGAACGAGGGCCAGCGCGCGGCCACCCGCGCGCTGCTGACCAGCCCGCACCGTGTCACCGGTCTCCAAGGCTATGCCGGGACCGCCAAGACCACCACCGTGCTGGCGACTTATGCCCGCGAGGCTCAGGCGCGCGGGGTTGCGGTGACCGCGCTTGCGCCAACCGCGTCTGCGGCGCAGACGCTGGGCGATGCGCTGGGCCAGCGCGGCGAGACCGTTGCCCGGCAGCTAGCGCGCAACAGCGCTTCGCTGTCGGGCGGGGTTTGGATTGTCGACGAGGCATCACTGCTCTCGGCCCGCGATATGGCGGCGTTGCTTAGCCTTGCCGCTGACAGCAAGGCGCGCGTGGTTCTGGTCGGCGACGTGAAGCAACTCGGCTCCGTTGGCGCAGGCGCGGCCTTTGCGCAGCTGCAATCCGCCGGCATGGCGACCGCGCGCCTCGACAATGTGGTGCGCCAGACCAATGCCGCCACCCGCGAGGCGGTGCTGGCGTCGATTGAAGGCGATGCGCGCAGAGCGCTGGACGCGCTGGAGCGCGGTGGCGGCAAGATCATTGCCCATGGCAGTCAGGGTGAGCGCTTTGCGGCCATGGCCAAGGCCTATGCTGCGCTGGATGCCAGTGAGCGAGCGCGCACCCTTGTCATCGAGCCATCCCGTGATGGGCGCGATGCGCTCACCACCGATATCCGCCGGGAGCTTGCGTCATCCGGCGCCCTGTCCGGCCCAGCCGTCACCATGGATAGCCTGGTCGCGAAAAACCTGTCACGCATCGAAGCCCGCGATCCGGCGAGCTATTCGCCGGGCGATACTGTCCGCTTCTTGCGCGAATATGCCGACAAGGGCGTCACGCGCGGGACCGCCTACCGGGTCGAGCGCGTCGATCCGGACAAGGCCGCCATCACGATCAAGTCCGCCGACGGGTCAACTGTCGACTGGCGCTTGCGCCAGTGGGGCGCAGGTAAGGTCGAGGTGTTCGAGCCCAAGCCTATGGAGTTGCAGGCGGGCGACCGCGTGCAGTTCACCCGCAACGACCGCGAGGCCGGGCGCATCAACGGGCTGCGCGGCACCGTCACCGCCATCGATCCCAAGAGGCAGCAGGCGACGATCGCGCTGGCCAATGGCCGCGAGCAGCGGCTCGATCTGAGTGACCCCCGCGATGCCCATCTGCGCCATGCCTATGTCCAGACCGCCCACGCCGCGCAAGGCCAGACCGCCGAGCGCGTCCTGATCCACGCCGACAGCCGCTCCGCCAATCTGGTCGATCAGAAGATGCTCTATGTCGCGCTCTCGCGCGCCAGGTCGGAAACCATCGTCGTCACCGACGACAAGGCGCGGCTGATCCGCGCGATTCACGAGCGCGCGGGCGAGAAGCAGACCGCCATGGAAGTGAGTGCGCCGGAAGCCGCGAAAACGAAATCCCTGGGGGCTGGTCTCGGCTGATCGTTTGATGCGTGAATGCCGGGCCATGGCATCCTTCGCTCTGCCATTGGAATGAACTGCTCCCTCTCGCGACAGGCCGTGCCGGGCGGGATCAACAGCCTGCCCGCTCCATTCGGGCTCTTGCCCTCCCGTGTTGGCTGTTCCGCGCTTCGCGCTGACCCGTCCGGCCATCCGGCCCGTCCCTTCATCCGCGTTCCCAACGACAGGACGAAGGATTTATCACCATGGTCACCACCGCAACCGCCAGCATCTACGACACCATCACCAACCAGATCATCGCCGCGCTGGAACGCGGCACCGGCAACTACACGCTCCCCTGGCATCGCAGCAGCGCCCCGCTGACCCGGCCGATCAATGCGGTCACCCGCAAGGCCTATCGCGGGGTCAATGTCCTCGCGCTCTGGGCCAGCGCCGAGGCGCAGGACTTCGGGCACGGTCTCTGGGCGACCTATCGCCAGTGGCAGTCACTCGGCGCACAGGTCCGCAAGGGCGAGAAGGCCTCGCCGATCGTGTTCTACAAGGTCCTGGACAAGGCCGAGGGCAGCCAAGACGAAGCGCGCGAGAACGCGGGCCGGATCTTCGCGCAGGGCTCGCATGTGTTCAACATTGCGCAGGTCGAGGGCTACGCCTTGCCCGAGCTGCCCGAAGCCGAGGCTTTTGATCCAATCCCCGATGTGGAGGCCTTCATCGCCGCCACCGGGGCTGCCATCCGCATCGAGGGCGACAGCGCGCACTACACCCCTTACACCGATACGATCACCATGCCCGACCGCGAGCGGTTCTTCGCCACCAACACCGCCAGCGCCGGGCAGAACTGGTATGCCATCCTGCTCCACGAAGCGGCTCATGCCAGTGGCGCAGCCCATCGGCTTGACCGGGATTTCAGCGCCAAGTGGACCAGGCACGCGCTCGCCATGGAGGAAGCGACCGCCGAACTGACCGCATCGTTCCTGCTCGCCGATCTTGGGATCGCGCACGAACCGCGACCCGATCATGCGGCCTACATCGCCTCCTGGCTGCAACTGCTCAAGGACGAGCCTCGGGCGATCTTCACCGCGGCGAGCAAGGCGCAGGCGGCAGCCGACTGGATGCACGCCCGACAGCCGTAATGCTCACGCGACCCGCACTTCGGCGCCAAGTGTGTCGAGCAGCGGACAGCCCGGATCCCGACCGGCATCGCAGGCGCGCACCGAGTCGGCCAGAACCCGTTCCATCCGCTTGAGGTCCGCGATCCGCGCGCGTACGTCCTTCAGGTGCGACGCCGCGAGCTCGCGCACCTCGGCGCAGGAGGCCTGACCGCCAACCGCGAGTCCGAGCAAGGCGCGTACCTCGTCCAGGGTAAAGCCCAGCTCCCTCGCGCGGCGCACGAAGCCCAGGCGAGCCACGTCCTCCCGGCCATAGCTGCGGTAGCGGCCCCGCCGCGGCGGAGCGGGCAGCAGCCCGATCCGCTCGTAATAGCGGATCGTCTCGATGTTGCATCCGGTGCGGCGTGAGAGTTCGCCGATCTGGATCGCGCCGGTTGCGGCCATCCCCAAAATACCTCTTGAGTCTGTAGTCGCTACAGATGTTAGGACAGCTCAATGCCCGCCACAAGGAGTCGCCCGTGACCCAGACGCCAAGCCCGCCTAAGGGGATCGGCACCGCCACGCTCACGCTGGCGGGGATCGCTGCGGCGTTCGGCGTCGCCGCCTGCTGTGCGCTGCCGATCCTCTTCGCATCCGCCGGGATCGGCGCAGCTTGGCTCGGCGGCGTGGCCATTGTCGCCGCGCCGTATCGCACGCCGCTTCTCCTCATTGGCGCATTGTGCCTGCTTGCCGGCGCGGCGCTGCTGTTGCGCCAGCAAGTTACGGCGGCGCGCTGTGGGCCGGGCGGCATATGCACGCCGCGCTGGATGCGTGTTCTCACGCTCATCGGATTGCTGCTCGGTGCGGCCCTGCTCTGGGCAGGCTATCGCTATGTCTGATGCCACCCCCGAGCTGCGCTCGACGCTGACCTGTCCCCACTGCGGTCATCGGGCGACGGAGACCATGCCGACCAATGCCTGCCAGTATTTCTACGACTGCCGGGGTTGCGGCGCGGTCCTCAAGCCCAAGCCGGGCGATTGCTGCGTCTATTGCTCCTACGGCGACGTGCCCTGTCCGCCGATCCAGGAGAGCGGCGGCAAGGCGTGCTGCGGCTGAGGAGGGCGGGCGATGGCGCGCGCATCATCCGCTGAAGCCGCCTTTGGATCGACGGTTACATTTCCCGGCGGTGCCGTTGTCCCGGACTGGAGCGCAGTCACAACACCCAGCGCCCGCGCAGCCCTGACGGCACTGTTCGCGGCGTTCATCGGTTCGAAGTGGCGCGGGATGGACGGCGTCGAGGAGCGGGTCCGGCGCGCCGTGCTTCAAGCCTATGCTGCCGATGGTCGCTCGCCGGTGCCGGCACAGATCGCCGCCGCATCGGGACTCCCCTCCGGCGAGGTCGGCTCGGCCCTGCAGCGGCTCGCCGGGCGCGATCTCGTGGTCCTCGACGGCGCGGGCCGGGTGACCGGCGCCTATCCGTTCACCGACGGCCCCAGCGAACATCAAGTCGAAGTCAGCGGAGTGACCATGAGCGCCATGTGCGCCATCGACGCGTTGGGGATCGGCGCCATGCTGGAGCGGGACTGCATGATCCGCTCGGCCTGCCGCCAGTGCCGGCGCACGCTCGCCATCCATACCCCCAGCCGCGGCCGCGAGCTGGAAGAGGTTGAGCCGGGCGCGATCGTCGTCTGGTCCGGCCGTCGCTATGCCAGTGGCTGCGCGGCATCGTCGCTCTGCACCTTGCAGGCCTTCTTCTGCGATGACGATCATCTGGCGGCCTGGTGCGCGAGCGGTCCGGTCGGAGCCGATGACGGCATTCGTCTGTGCCTGGCCGAAGCGCTCGAGGTTGGGCGCGCGATTTTTGCGCCGATGCGGATGGAGATGCGACCATGGCTTCCTACGACCTGATCGTCATCGGCAGTGGCACGGCAGCGCAGGTCGCGGTCGGCCGGGTCCGTGCCGCTGGATGGTCCGTCGCCGTCATCGATCACCGTCCGTTCGGCGGCACCTGTGCGCTGCGTGGCTGCGATCCCAAGAGGATGCTGGTCAGCGGCGAGGAAGCGATCGACGCGGCAAGGCGCATGGCCAGACATGGCGTCGACGGCACGCTGGCGATCGACTGGCCCGACCTGATGGCGTTCAAGCGGACCTTCACCGATCCGATCCCCGCCAAGCAGGCGCACCGCTACGCCGAGCTCGGTGTCGACGCATTACACGGTGTTGCTCGCTTTGCCGGCCCAGACACGATCGTGGTGGAAGGCCGGACATTGCGGGCCCGCCATATCCTGATCGCCAGCGGCGCGCGTCCAGTCCCGCTCGGCATTCCGGGCGAAGATCTGGTGAGCACAAGCGATGCGTTCCTGGAGCTTCAGGCCCTGCCGCGCCGGATCGTGCTGATCGGCGGCGGCTATGTCGCTGCGGAGTTCTCGCATCTGGCGGCCCGAGCGGGCGCAGAGGTCACCATCCTACAGCGGGCCGAGCGGCTCCTGCCGCACTTCGATCCCGACCTGGTGGGCTGGCTGACGCCCCGGTTCGAGGCGCTCGGCATCCGCGTCGAGACCGGTGCCACCGTTACCCGGGTCGAGCGCAGCGGGAGCGGTCTGCTGGTCCACGCCGAGCGCCAGGGCGAGCCTGATCTCAGCGTCGCCGCCGATCTCGTCGTTCATGCCGCCGGGCGCGGTCCTGACCTCAAGGCGCTCGACCTGTCCGCCGGCGAGGTGGCGGTGCAGGACGGGCGCCTGCAGCTCGACGCGCATCTGCGGAGCATTTCCAACCCGCGGGTCTATGCCGCCGGCGACGCTGCCGGAGTCGGGCCGCGGCTGACGCCGGTGTCCAGCCACGATGCCAAGGTAGTTGCCGCCAACCTCCTGGATGGCCCGACGCACCAGCCGGACTATCGCGGCGTGCCGAGCGTGGCCTTCACTCTGCCGCCGATCGCCGCCGTCGGACTGTCAGAGGAGGCGGCGCGCCGCGGCGGCGTCGCGCTCCGGGTCAACGCAGCCTCGACGCCAGACTGGTTCACCGCCCGCCGCCTCGCCGAGCCGGTCTACGGCCATAAGCTGCTGATCGACGAGGACACGGACCTCATCCTCGGCGCGCATCTCGTGGGGCCGAACGCCGACGAGGTAATCAACGTTTTCGGTCTGGCAATCCGCCACGGCCTCACCGCGGCCGATCTTCGCTCCACCATGTTCGCCTATCCGACCGGCGCCTCCGACGTCGGCTACATGCTGACTTAACGCACGAGCGCCACTGCCATGGCGGCCGATCCCTCGCGCGATCGGCCGCTTCGCGATGCATGTCGATGCGGGCTGTCGCCCGCCATTAAGCGGACGCCGCTTGCGCGGCGGCTCCGATTTTTTGGCCTCTCCCTCGATGCGGGAGTGGTCGGCGCTCCCTGCTAGGCCCGCCGCGGCGCGCTGCAAGCCTCGGCTTCGCCGGGCTGCTCCATTTCATTTCGCCCCTGCGGGTGCAGCCCGCCGCTTCAGCAGGCCTCTCCGGTCGCTCTCGCCGCCCACCCCCGCCTCGGGGGAGGCCATGGGGCTTTTGGGCAGTGCTGGAGGCAACCGATGGTTTTCACCTTCCAACCGCCATTTTGGGCTGGACTGTCAGGATATTGCGCGGAGCTTGGTTCAACTTTCCTGTGCGGCGACCTCGGTCTGTCGGTCACCCCGCGTCCCGATCATGCCTGCTACCTCGCCAGCTGGCTGAAGGTGCTCAAGGGCGACAACCGGGCGATCTTCACCGCCGCCAGCGCGGCGGCGAAGGCGGCGGAGTGGCTAGCAGTATCCCCTTAGGCTGACTCTAGAGATTCCAAATCGCTGGCGCTGATCAGCCCAGTAACGCGCTTGATCTCCACCCAAATCCGTTCCTGCCGCCAGTCCAGATAGGCGTCGAAATCATCGTTCAGCAAGGGCGATGAATCACCAACCGGGAGGGTATGAGAGCCAATCACTTCGTCGAACGGGAAACCATCGGTGTTGCGGATTTCCGTGAGGTAATCAGAAGGAGCGCGGTTCGAAATCATCTGGTTGGTTGTTCGGTCGATTAGCGTGCGGTTAAGTACGCAATCCCGCGTGCGGGAAAGCGCAATGCCCTTCACCTTCGCAAGATAATCGTCCGGGAACACATGATGGTCGTCGATCCCTTCTTGGTCCATCAGCTTGCCGGTTATGACGGCCTGCGTATGAAAATCTCGCGCGCCTGTGCCCGACCCGAGTACGAGGCAAATTGTGCCGCGATAGATCGCCCGTTGACGTGGGGTCACGTCCCGTAACGATTTGGGATCAAAGCGCACGCTAGCCACCGACTCTGGAGCTGCCCCACCTGAAAGCCAGGCATCTAGTTCAGTAACATCCTTAGCTGCCTGGCTGTTGGGGGAACTTTCGTAGGCTTGGCCGAAAACTGCGCACCAGAACCACCGCTTCAACTTTTCGCGGTGAACCCCAGCCTCCGGCGTCTTCAGCGCCCCTTTCCGCGCAAGCACAGCCGCCAGTGGAGCGAGCATGGTTTGGTAAGGCAACCATTTCGGCAACATGACCTTGCAATCGTCGCGCAGGATGCCGAAACCAGCAGACATGCCCCATACCACCCTATCCCACCATTCCGTGATATCGGCGGCGGTCAAATTGAGCACGTCTCCACGCTTGCAAGACGGCGCTTTGCGGCTGGCAAGAGCAATAGCCTGCAGCAAATAATAGGGGTCGAGGCTGAAATCGACGATAACCGGATGATCCGCCTGTGCCTTGTCCCACAGAGCGCGAAGATTGATATTTTGCGGCCAGAACCGGGCTGTCAGAAGTTCGAAGACACTGAGCTTCACACCTGTGCGATTCAGTGTTTCGAAAATGGTGCAGAGCGCATCGGGCTGGGTCTTGTCAGAGAGCGTGACAACTGGAAACTTGTAGCCGTCAATTGTCATGATCCAACGGTCATGAATGGCTGTCAGCTTGCTCTGCAATGCCTGATTGCGCGTCAGTTGCTGGCTGAGTTCGTCGCCTTGCAGCGTCTTGGCCTCGGCGCGCTTCACGACTTCAGCGGTAGCCTTGTTGGTCAAACTGGTCATCCAGGCAAGAAAGCCGCCTGCTCCGGAACGGAGCACGCTTAGCCCGGCTTATTCATGAGCCCGCTGCACTGGGGCGTGCCGGGTTTGATGTGTCGGTGGCCGCGTGATCCGGGCGCGCGGTTTCGGCGGCGTTTTTCGCCGCAGCAAAACCGATGGCTTTTCGAGGTTGATGGGCGATGGCTCGGGCTTTGTGCGGCACAGCCGCGCTGGCTATGTCGGCGCTGGCCGGAGACTGGTGGCGATGGCTTTGAACACGCCGGCGTCGGGGCATGCTGACGCGAAGGCGACACGGATGCGCGAGGCGGTCTCGATGACGCGGGCGGCGACCTTGAGCAGCCGCAGGCGCAGCGTTGCGAACTCGGCAGTGGCCAGAGAGGTGGCCTTGGGGATGGCCTGCTGGACGCGCCACATCAGCCAGTAGGCGGCGGTATGCAGGATGAGGCGCATCTGGTTGGCATTGGCCGAGCGGCACGAGGTGCGATCGCTGGCCAACTGGGTCTTGTGGCGCTTGATCAGGTTTTCGGCTTGGCCGCGCGCGCAATAGAGCGTGTCGTAAATGTGCTCGGGCGAGCCTTCTGTCAGCGAGGTGACGACATAGCGGATGTCCATGCCCAGCGTGCTGGCCTCAATCCGGGCGACGACGCGGCGTTGGCTCTTCCAGCTTTTGGCGCCGTAGCGGGTCTCGACATAGTTGCGCAGGACCGGATGTTGGGCCTGGGCCCGCTTGACCGCGCAGGCATCGGCGACGGCAACGATGGCCGGATCGGCCCGCAGCGCGGCGTTGGTCGGCAAGCCGAACACGTAATCGACCCCGGCCGCCTCGCAGAACGCCATGATCTCGGGACGGGCGTAGTGCCCATCGCCGCGGATGGTGATGTGGGTATCGGGCCAGTGCTGGCGGATATGACGCACCAGGCGCCGGATGTGGCCGGCACCTTCGGCACCCGACGGCGTCTTGCCAGTGCGCAGCAGCATCGCCACCGGCCGCCCGCTCGCGGTATCGTACACATGGATCGGCAGGAAGCAGCGCTCACCGTGATGTCCGTTCCAGAACGAGAGCTGCTGATAGCCGTGCACGACATCACACGTGTCATCGATATCCAGCGTCACCGCCGCCGGTGGGGCCGGATAGCTGGCACAGTAAACGCCGATCATCGCGACCATCATCCGGGCCAGTTCACGCGTGGTCGGTGCATTCTCCCAGCGGCTCATCGTCGGTTGGCTGGCCAGCCCCGCGCCCGATCCCGGCAACTTGCCCAGCGCCAGGCGGAAGCCCGGATCGTCGCGCAGGGCATCGAGATCATCGGCGTCCTCATAGCCACACGTGATCGCGAACACACGGGCACGCAGAATGTCATCGAGGCGATGGATCACCCGCGTCGGGTCACGCGGATCGGCGATGCACGCAGCAAGCTGCCGGCAGATCCCCATCGCGCGCTCGGCCTGCGCCAGCAGCAGAACGCCGCCGTCAGAGGTCAGCCGGCCACCGTCGAACGCGGTTGTGACCTTCTTGCCGCCAACCGCTGGAAACGAAAATCCCGGTGCGCTATCATCGCTCCCGGCGGGTGTGGTCCGTGGCATAAATTGCCTCGCTGAAGGACTGGTCTAGACACCCATTTTCCTACTGCAAAGCAATCGCTTACGCCACTCCCGCCAACCCTCTCACCCGCCGCGGTGAATAAGACAGGTTAGAGGAAGGACCATTTCCTTTTCCTGCTCGTCCGGCGCCTCCATCCGCTTCGCCCATTTAGTCGAGGTACGAACGTAGAACAAAGCTTCGTCGAAATCGTCACCATCGATCAGTTTCTGAAGGTTCAGGTAATACCGGTGTTCGCCTACTCCAAAAAACGCCTGATACAGCGAGGTCATCCGCTGCTGCCCGTCGAGCACAAGGAATGTGTGGCTCTTCCCATCGATTTTCGGTGCACCTTCGAACTCACGTGGGGCGAAAGCCCGTTGCGCATCGCGGACACGAAGGAGGCTGCCGGCGGGATAATTACAAGCGATGGAAACGATCAGCTCGCGCGTGGCGCTTGGCTCCCAGACGAAATCGCGCTGAAAATCGGGAAGCACCATCTGGCCGGACTGGATTTCGGCGAGCAGTTCTTTGAGGGCGCGAGGATTGGTGTCTTCAAACAGGCTCAAGCGACCGGCTCCTACTTTTTTGAATAAACCGAAATCATGAAACGTACGGCAGCGATTGCCCCTTGTACTTCCGATTTAACTATTCCTGGTGGGGCTGCGTGGGACATGGGGTTAAGAACTACCGTGCGAAACATCTCCACGGCCTTAAGCGCCTTAGCCTCATTACTTTTGGGATCACGAGCTTTCTGATCTCGAATTGCATCAATCAATTCTTGTGACGATAGGTCACCATGGTCAGTTCGAAATCGTATTTTCACGGAACCGATTTCGGCCCAACGCCGAAGTGCCAGCTCAAATGCTGTACGAGCATACGTCGCACCAGCCGCGATGTGGCCTTGCTCACAAAACTCGTCCGCTTGATCCAGTGCAGAAATTGCAGCGTTTGGACCCTGCTCGCGTACGACCGGCATCGAGGTTACGGCGCTCGTCGGCGTATCGTGCAATTCGAGATACGCCCATTCAGTCGCCGGACGAAGGTGCGCACGGGCCATTTCGAACCAAACGCGATCATGGGTCAGCAGCACGATCTGCCAATCTGAAAAACGCTTCATCAGAAGGTCGAGCACTGGCAGGCGGTTGGATTGGTCAATGCCAATAAGGAGATCGTCCAGCACAACCAGTTTCGGAGCATCATCCGGAGCGGTCTGCGTACATGCTAGGGTCCGAACTCAATCACCCTCTTGAAAATCGTTGCACACATTGATTCAGGGGGTCTGCGCTGATGCAGGAGGCTGTTGGAGATGTCGCGTTCATTGTTCTGGCTGTCGGATGAAGCGTGGGCTGCGATTGAGCCCCACCTGCCGAAGAACCAGCCCGGGGCGCGGCGGGTCGATGATCGCAGGGTGATTTCGGGCATCATTCACATGCTCAAGTGCGGTGGCCGCTGGGCGGATTGTCCGCCCGAATACGGCCCGTCGACGACGGTCTACAATCGCTGGAACCGGTGGAGCCGCCGGGGCATCTGGACGCGCATCCTGGCGGCGTTGACCGAGGAAGGCTGGATCGCGGAGACCGGCCAGATCGACAGCAGCTACATCAAGGCCCACCGCTCTGCCGGTGGCGCAAAAGGGGGGCGCGGGCCAATGCCATTGGCATCTCGCGTGGCGGCCGGACAACGAAGATCCACGCGCTTGTCGATGTCCTCGGGCGACCACTCCGCCTCGTCCTGACGCCCGGCAACACGTCGGATGTGAAAGGCGCGGACCTGCTGATCGGCGAGACTATCGGCATGAAGCGGGTGATCGCAGACCGGGGCTACGATGCGAACCGCATCAGGACGACCTTGCGTGAGCAAGGCACGATCCCGGTGATCCCCGGTCGACGTAATCGAAAGCGCCCGGTCCAGTATGACCAACGCCGCTACAAGGACCGCTGGCGGGTCGAGGCCATGTTCTGCCGCCTCAAGGACTTCCGCCGCATCGCTACCCGCTACGACAAGCTCGCAAGAAACTTCCTCTCAGCCGTAAGTCTCGCTGCCGCCGTGGCCTTCTGGCTGTGATTGAGTCTCGACCCTAACCTGTCTTATTCACCGCGGCGGGTGAGAGGGTTGGCGGGAGTGGCGTAAGCGATTGCTTTGCAGTAGGAAAATGGGTGTCTAGACCAGTCCTTCAGCGAGGCAATTTATGCCACGGACCACACCCGCCGGGAGCGATGATAGCGCACCGGGATTTTCGTTTCCAGCGGTTGGCGGCAAGAAGGTCACAACCGCGTTCGACGGTGGCCGGCTGACCTCTGACGGCGGCGTTCTGCTGCTGGCGCAGGCCGAGCGCGCGATGGGGATCTGCCGGCAGCTTGCTGCGTGCATCGCCGATCCGCGTGACCCGACGCGGGTGATCCATCGCCTCGATGACATTCTGCGTGCCCGTGTGTTCGCGATCACGTGTGGCTATGAGGACGCCGATGATCTCGATGCCCTGCGCGACGATCCGGGCTTCCGCCTGGCGCTGGGCAAGTTGCCGGGATCGGGCGCGGGGCTGGCCAGCCAACCGACGATGAGCCGCTGGGAGAATGCACCGACCACGCGTGAACTGGCCCGGATGATGGTCGCGATGATCGGCGTTTACTGTGCCAGCTATCCGGCCCCACCGGCGGCGGTGACGCTGGATATCGATGACACGTGTGATGTCGTGCACGGCTATCAGCAGCTCTCGTTCTGGAACGGACATCACGGTGAGCGCTGCTTCCTGCCGATCCATGTGTACGATACCGCGAGCGGGCGGCCGGTGGCGATGCTGCTGCGCACTGGCAAGACGCCGTCGGGTGCCGAAGGTGCCGGCCACATCCGGCGCCTGGTGCGTCATATCCGCCAGCACTGGCCCGATACCCACATCACCATCCGCGGCGATGGGCACTACGCCCGTCCCGAGATCATGGCGTTCTGCGAGGCGGCCGGGGTCGATTACGTGTTCGGCTTGCCGACCAACGCCGCGCTGCGGGCCGATCCGGCCATCGTTGCCGTCGCCGATGCCTGCGCGGTCAAGCGGGCCCAGGCCCAACATCCGGTCCTGCGCAACTATGTCGAGACCCGCTACGGCGCCAAAAGCTGGAAGAGCCAACGCCGCGTCGTCGCCCGGATTGAGGCCAGCACGCTGGGCATGGACATCCGCTATGTCGTCACCTCGCTGACAGAAGGCTCGCCCGAGCACATTTACGACACGCTCTATTGCGCGCGCGGCCAAGCCGAAAACCTGATCAAGCGCCACAAGACCCAGTTGGCCAGCGATCGCACCTCGTGCCGCTCGGCCAATGCCAACCAGATGCGCCTCATCCTGCATACCGCCGCCTACTGGCTGATGTGGCGCGTCCAGCAGGCCATCCCCAAGGCCACCTCTCTGGCCACTGCCGAGTTCGCAACGCTGCGCCTGCGGCTGCTCAAGGTCGCCGCCCGCGTCATCGAGACCGCCTCGCGCATCCGTGTCGCCTTCGCGTCAGCATGCCCCGACGCCGGCGTGTTCAAAGCCATCGCCACCAGTCTCCGGCCAGCGCCGACATAGCCAGCGCGGCTGTGCCGCACAAAGCCCGAGCCATCGCCCATCAACCTCGAAAAGCCATCGGTTTTGCTGCGGCGAAAAACGCCGCCGAAACCGCGCGCCCGGATCACGCGGCCACCGACACATCAAACCCGGCACGCCCCAGTGCAGCGGGCTCATGAATAAGCCGGGCTAATCGCGCAGCAAGATAAATTGCCAATGCGAGCGCCGATTGCCGGGCTTCATTAAGAAAAAACTGAGGCTGCTCAAGACCGTGCGTACGATACGTGATCCTAGGCTGGAGTAAGCGCCCCTCAAAGATCCGATCACGCCGCTGCTGCGCATTGACGTACCGGACGGTGCCATATTCTAGTTGGTCGAGAACTACCGCATCGCCCAGCAGGTCCTTTAGCAAGTCTTGCGCGATGGGTGTCAGGGCATCAACCGCTGCGGCAAATTCGGTATTGAAGTCGGCACACGCGGCTTTCACCTTTGTGTCGTTCCAGCCCACCTTGGGCTTCGCGGCTTGGGTATCTCGCCATAATTCACCAAGCGTTCCCCTACCGACGACTGGCCAATCGGCGAGAAGCAAGTCCATGCCGATATCGAACAGATTTGGTCTTTTGCGACCCTGGCCATAGTTTGTGTCCAATAGGGCGCGATAGTCCAACATCACCGCCCGGAGGGCAGTCAGCAGGACGCGCGGGTCACCGCCGGTTTTCCCTGGATGGTCCGAGATCGTCCAGACCGCTGGGTCTTTTCCATCGGTGAACTCAACCAAAACTCTGGCGTCCTTGTCGGGCTGGCCAGAGAAAACATTCTTCTCGTTTTTGAAGAAGTTGAGTTTTGGCCGCCGGGCGAAGAGGCCTCGGAAAGCTTCAAACAGTGATGACTTCCCTGCGCCATTCTCGCCATAGAGCAGTAGGTTGCATCCCTGCTTGTGCTGCGTATTCAGGTTGATCACGATTTCATCTGGGCCAGGGAAGGCACGGAAATCGCGAAGAGTGATACTATTTATGCGCAGGCGTTTGTCGCGGGCGCTGAGTTCCCCTTTTGCCGCCATCATCTATCGCCACTGACAAAGATGACGCGTGGACGTTTCAACGGCAAACCATCTCCGCCTTCAAAATCCACCGAAGCTGACACGTCGTCACGCAAACGGTCGACGATGACCTTTATGTCTTGCGGCACGAGCTCGCTAGCCCCAGGCGTCGGGACCCTAGGGCCGTTTATTGTGATCGCATGCATTTCATCCTCAAGATTGCCGAGCGCAAATGCAACATTGTCAGGATCAGGAACATCCGCGATCTCGCAGCAGAATATATCAGAAAGTAAGAACATCAGCGGTTCAATCGTCTCAAATTCAGTCGCCTCTAACGCCACCTTCCTATCTCTACTCATGCGAAATGATGTGTTTAAATGGTGCGCAATGCGAAATCCACTGGCCAAGGTAATGCCCGGCGAGGTAAGTAACGGCCAATTTGTCGCCGAAGCTGGATTGTAGAACAAATAAAGGGGATAGGTTGCGATGCCCTCCCGCACCCTTTTTCGCGCATAGTTCACAAGTTGGCGAGACTGCTTTCCGCTGCGCTCTGGATACGCGAGATCATCATATCGGTCCGGAGTTCTCGGCTTCGTGTAGTGCAGGATCTTTGCTTGGACCGCGAGATGAATGTGGCGTTGCCCATCTCGGCGTACGAAGTGCCAATCCATGTCAGCCCCGGTGAGGCGTTCATGTGAGCTCTGGACAACGATGCGGGGATCGCGGAGCTTCTTTAGCTCTAGCCCGGCCTATTCATGAGACTGAGGTTCCGGGCTTGTTGGGTGGCGATGCGTTTTCGGTGATGTGATCCGGACGAGCGCCTCTGGCGGTGTTTTTCACCGCGGTGGGATCGATGGGCTTTTCGGGGTTAATGGAGGGGGGCTTGCGGTTCGGCGGCACGGCCGCGCGGGCTATGTAGGAGCAGGCCGAAGGTTGGTGGCGACGGCCTTGAACGTGGCGGCATCGGGGCATGCTGACGCGAAGGCGATGCGGATGCGCGTTGCGGATTCAATGACGCGGGCGGCGACCTTGAGCAACCGGAGGCGGATCGTTGCGAACTCGGCGACGGCAAGCGCGGCAGATTTTGGGATTTCTTGCTGGATCCGCCACAGGAGCCAGTAGGCGGCGGTGTGCAGAATGAGGCGCATCTGGTTGGCATTGGCCGAGCGGCACGAGGTGCGATCGCTGGCGAGCTGGGTCTTGTGCCGCTTGATCAGGTTTTCGGCCTGGCCGCGGGCACAGTAGAGCGTGTCGTAGATGTGCTCGGCCGAGCCTTGGGTCAGCGAAGTGACGACATAGCGGATGTCCATGCCCAGCGTGCTGGCCTCGATCCGGGCGACGACGCGGCGCTGGCCCTTCCAGCTTTTGGCGCCGTAGCGGGTCTCGGCATAGTTTCGCAGGATCACACGCTGCTCCTCGGCCCGCTTGACCGCGCAGGTATCGGCGACGGCGACGATGGCGGGATCGGCCCGCAGCGCAGCGTTGGTTGGCAGGCCGAACACGTAATCGATGCCGTACGCCTCGCAGAACGCCATGACCTCGGGGCGGCCATAGTGCCCGTCACCGCGGATGGTGAGGTGGGTATCGGGCCAGTGCCGGCGGATGTGACGCACCAGACGCCGGATGTGGCCAGCAGCTTCGGCGCCAGATGGCGTCTTGCCGGTGCGAAGCAGCATCGCCACCGGCCGGCCACTGGCGGTGTCGTAGACGTGGATCGGCAGGAAGCAGCGCTCGCCATGGTGCCCGTTCCAGAACGAGAGCTGCTGATAGCCGTGGACGACATCGCAGGTGTCATCGATATCCAACGTCACCGCCGCCGGCGAAGTGGGATAGCTGGCGCAGTAGATATCGATCATGGCGGCCATCAACTTCGCCAGTTCGCGCGTGGTCGGCGCGTTCTCCCAGCGGCTCATCGTGGGTTGGCTCGCAAGCCCGGCACCGGAGCCCGGCAGCTTGCCCAGCGCCAGGCGGAAGCCGGGATCGTCGCGAAGGGCGTCGAGATCGTCGGCATCCTCGTATCCGCAAGCGATCGCGAACACCCGGGCGCGCAGGATGTCGGGCAGCGCATGGATCACCCGGCCAGGGTCACGCGGGTCGGCTATGCAAGCGGCAAGCCGACGGCAGATGCCCATCGCGCGCTCAGCCTGTGCCAGTAGCAGGACGCCGCCGTCCGAGGTCAGCCGACCACCATCAAAGGCGGCTGTGACTTTCCGGCTGCGCACTGCTGGGAATCGGAATGGGTTTGCAGTATCGTCGGTCATGGCGGGGTGGCCTGTGGCATCTTCTGCCCTGCGGCAGGTTCGGCTTAGACACCCAGTTCCTAATTCAGATCAGAGGCTTATGCCACTCCCGCCAACCCTCTCGGCCCAACGCGGTGAATAAGCCGGGCTAGTAGCATCCGGTCGGTCCAAGAAGTCTCGCGTGACTGGTGATGAAGCGACTTGGCTTGTTCCAGTTCGCTGGCCACAACACCAGGAAACCAATCCGCAAATGCGCAAAGGGCTGATCTCCCTTCTTGCATCGCTCACCCGTGCCCTTCGATGATGCGCACTTCGTCGATGCTTTGGAGATCGAACAGTGTGCCGTAGAGCTTGGTAGAGGGATCGGCGATCTGGCGCGACCATTCGTCGGCAGCGCGGGCAAGTGCTTCGCCTTCGAGGGCGGCCAGCTTGTCGAGCCCCGCTCCGCGCGCAGCTGCGAAGGGGGACAGCCCACGCTTAGCCAACTCTTTGGGAAAGAAGAGTTCGTAGACGAAGGCACTGAGAAGGGATTCCAGCCGATTTCCAGTCGAGGGCATCCCGAACTGGTGGCATCGCTGGACCACCTTTCCAAGCAAGCTCAAATTTAATTGCTGATCAGTAGTCATATCCGGCACAGGGACGGTAAGCATCCTATCCTTCCGGAACTGTGGACGCCCGCCATTGAAGGCGTCGCCGTGGCTGGGAAAGCGCATTCTGAAATAAAAATCCAACGGTTTGGACAACATCAACGCAGCCAATGACCATGGGTCGTCAGGCAGTAGAATGAAGGCGGTCTTATTAAAGCAGAATCCTTCTTCATCGACGAATGCATGAAGTTCAGCAGATGTTTCGTTGTACGCAATCTTGATCTTGTCGAATGCGTCCCAATAGGCACAAGCTCGAAGTTCCCACCAATACTCACCCTTATCGGTCCGCTTCTTGAGATCAGCGCGCCATGGTGACAAATGTTCATAAAGTGCCGGGTGTTCTTTTGCGAAAATGCGCTCAGCCTCGGCTTCAGTTTTTCCAGACCAAGGCCAACCGCCTTTGACGTTTGATCCCGAGGCAATCGCAATCACATACTGATCGCTGTAATCGCGCTCCCACCGGCCGATTTCGCCACCGTCGATCCACTTGCGAATGAGCTTTTCTGTCTTTGGCCCATCAACGGCGAGATTGCTTCGTTCCGAAGGGCCGATCAGGAATGCACCGTTGAGGCCTGTTAAAATGCCTCGATAAAACTTGTCGCCGACGACATCCCTGACCCTCCTTTTGCCCGCTTCCATCGCGTCTGCTACGGCACGAAATTGCGGGGGCGCAAAACTCCAACTTTCAGGATCGAGTTCGCTCGGTTTGATTTCGGCTGGCGCATCGCGGACGATCTGGCCCACCTTCGCAATGTCATCGACGGACTTGATCGTAAGTGCACGGAAAGCCGCGTCACCGCCCTCGGCATTCACGCCAATGTAGACAGTGCTATCGACCGCCGCCTTGAACACAGGCATTTCACCAAAATCGACAATCACTAAGGGCTGAAACTTCTTGCTCAGCAATTCGCGACTTGGCCCGCCGTATCCCGCGCGCATGTAGTTGTTGGAGGTAATGAACGACATCACGCCGCCTTCGAACAACAAATCCTTTGCGACGCGGAAGAAGAAGGTGAGGAGGTCCGACGATCCGGTGAAGAACTTTCCATAGTCGCTCTTGAGCGCCGCTTTGAGTTTTGGCTCGATCTTCCCTGACCGCACGTAGGGCGGGTTGGCGAGAACAATGTCAAAATAACCCTTCCGCGAGCTCGGCTCGAATCCGAACATCCATTCGGCATCGAAGAACGGAGCATGAGCATTGGGATCGAATGGATCCCAATGCGCCAGAAGTGCCGCTTCATCGCCCGAGAAGACGCCTGCCCCCTTGGCCAAGTCGGCAATCTCATGGCGCAGGTCCAGAATTTGCTTCTGGACCCTGCGCTTTTCCGCTCCATTGGCCGCAGCGAAGAATGCACGGTTAGCCAGTCGTAGCTTGCCTTGAGCGGCACGCACATCCTGTGTCACCAGCATCGCGTTACCCTTGCGGTGCAGGGGCGTCAGCGTGTTGGCGGCAACCAACTTTGTTTCTAGGTTCGGCAGCGGCGTTATGCCGCGATTGGGGCGCTTGCCCGTGTCGTCAGCCTTCTGTTCAACCGCCAGGCTAATGAAGCAGCGCAGCTTGGCAATCTGAACTGCAATCGGTTGGACATCGACGCCGTGCAGACAGCGTTCAATGAGATAGAGCTTCCGCGTGTAGTCCGGGTAATGGCCGCTGTTGAATGCGGCATCGAACTTGTCGAGTTCTGCCTGCGCCGCAGCCATCGCCATTTCGCGTTCATTTGGGGCGGGAATGTTCTCTGCCCGCGCGAGATTGGCTTCATAGTAGGCGCGATTGCGCGCTTTCCACTTCTCGCCGCCCGGATCAAGCACGGCCAGCGCATGAACTAGCTTTTGCAGCAGGCCGAGCGGGAATGCCCCCGAGCCCACGGCAGGATCGATGGCCTTGCAGCTCTCGATCGCCGCGATGAGCGTATCGACCTCGGCTGGTTTGAAATCATGGGTTCTGCTGGCGAAATCGAGCAGGGAGCGAAGGCGGGCTTCGTGGCGATCAGGGGCGCCAGCCTTGTCCGCCTTGATGGCCTGCCCGGTAGCCTCCAGCCCGAGCTCGCCGGGAGCCGCGCCGAAATCCAGACTAGGGGCGTTGGGCCGAATGCCGCCATCATCCGAGGTGCCTGCGATCTTTGGCTTGAGATACGCCAACAGCGCCTCATCGACCATGAATTCCACCACTTCGCGTGGAGTGTAGAAGCTGCCCGATTTGTTGCGCGCGGTGGTTTTGGTGTCTTCGTTGTAAGATGCGAGCAGGTTTTCGAAGACCTTGCCAAGCAGCTCGGGATCGAGCGCGGCCTCCTCTTCGAGGGGCGTGTTTTCCTCGATGGTGAACTTGTAGCGGTCGAACAGGTCGATCAGGCCCGACACATTGCGCGGGCGGGTCGCCTTTTCGTAGTACTTGGAAAGATCGACCCCATCCTCGCCGCCGAAGAAAATGCGGTTTTTCAGTTTGGGCTGCTTGTCTGGTTGATCGGAAAAGCCATCGACCCGCAGGATAAGGTGTTGCCGCTCCTTTTCCGCGCGTTCCTTACGCTCGTCCTCGCGGCTCGTGATTTCGCAATCGAGGCATTCGAACAGACCACCATTGAGAAACGGGACCTCGTTGAACAGAGCTTCAGCCGCTTTGGCATCCGCGAATTTGGCCTCGTGCCGGAACACATGATGCCCGAGGTAATCTTTGGACTGCCCAGCATCGTCCTTGCGCCAACGCCGTTGGTCCATCTCGGTATTGAGGGTGGCGAAGAACAGGTTCTGCAGGATCGCCAGGTAGAAATCGTGCCCATTGGGATGATCGCCCGGTGGCTCCTTCAGCAAGTCGCTGAGCGTCTTTTCGTTGAAAAGCTCGCCCGGCACGAGCCCCTTCTCTTTGATGAACCACACGAACATGAGGCGGGTGAGAAGCCGGATGAGACCGACTTCCTTACCGCCTTCGCTGGCTGGCTGGCCCTTGGGAAACGTGACGAGATCAGGCTTTGTGCTGGCCCAAGCGAACCAGTCTGCCAGTTCGGCGTAGAAGCGCTTGTTGAGCTCCGCCGCCGAAAGGGTTTCGATCCAGCGATCATAGAGGTCACGGAAATCCGACGGTGCCTTTTTCCGCGCAATCGCTTGAAGCGATAGGTCTGCAAGGATCTCGACATGCGCGCGGTGGGGGCTGCCGAGATCAATGTCTTTGACCAGACTGATGCGTCCGCCGACAACGTCACGTGAAGGGTCACGCCGGTTAGCGCGGCGGTCAATGACCGCAAACGTTGCCTTGCCGCCATGGCGGAACAGGACAATCGCAGGCATGGCAAAGCCGCGATTGATTTCACGGACGATGGTGACGAGCTCGCGACGCGACCAGCTGCCGTCATCGAGATCAATCGCCAGAAATACGAAACTGTCGATGGCACCTCGTTGAAAAGAGACCCCCGTTTGGGGCACCGTGTTTCTGGACAGAGCAGGGAGCTCGTCGCCGGTCAGCTGGAAAAGAAAATGTACCGCCCTGATCCGCGGAAGAATGTCATTCAGCTTAGTAGGGTCGATCTGAAGCTCAGTGAGGAATGAGTTCGGGCTGGTTTGAACTTCCAAGGTCTTTGGGCTGGTGTAGCCAATCGAGTTCATGAGGCCCGTGGCGGCTTCGTCGAGCTGAGTTTCTCCTAACGCAACAATGGCTGATTTCACGCTGGCAAGCGTATCCTGAGCATGGCTCATGCCGCATTCCCCTCCGGATGAATCATCAGCCATGTCACTAACTCAAAATCGGCCTCGCTTCTCGGTTGGGCTTTAGCGTCTGCGAGCTTTCCACCCTTGTTGGCGGCGAGCGCTCCGAGCGCCCGCGTCGCGTAATTTGACCTTATCGAGTGAACTGCTGCCAAGGCCAACGCATCATAGCTCTCCATGTTTTGGCCTTTGTCTGTCTCGCGATCAAAGACCTCGCACAGCGCGGCAACAGGTTCCGTACGCCCGACGCACATGGCGCGCATTGCGTCGAGAATGGTTTTGGGCGCGGCGAAGCCGTGGCGGATCGAACCATCTTGGCGGACATAGACCAGGAAGAAGGGGTCCAGACCGCCAACCGGCTTCTGGTCTTGGCCAAGCTGCTGGCCTTTGCGCCTGAGGCAGAAGATCACGCCGGGATCAAAAGTCTCCCCATCGCCGTTTGGTGGGACCACTGCGCTGATACCGATGGGCGCATCTGCAAGGGCAGACTGGTTTTGGCGGGAGAAGTGCAGCAGGTCGGCGCGGAAATCCTCGAGTGAGAACTCGGCGAGGGTCACGCCATCCTGTTCGTCTTCGAGGTCGAAAACCTCATCCTTGAGGCGCAACAACTGCTTGTCGCGCCACTTCAAATCGGCTTCCGCCGCATTTTTGGCGTCGGCGAGGATATTATCTTCGCCGGTTGCGGACAGGTCCACCAATGCCATGCGGGCTTCTACCCGCCCCTTCAGATTGATGTAGTGGTTCAAGTCCGGCGTAGGCCAGAAATTGACCATCTTGATGCTGTCATGCAGGCTGCCGATCCGGTCTATGCGCCCGAAACGCTGGATGAGCCTCACGGGGTTCCAGTGAATGTCGAAATTGACCAGCAGGTCCGCGTCCTGGAGGTTCTGCCCTTCCGAGATACAGTCCGTCGCGATCAGCAGATCGATTTCTTCGTCCTGCGGCAAGCCTTTCATGCCCGCGCGATTTTTCGCGCGCGGCGCAAAGTTGGTCAGAATGTCCTGATAACGTGCCTTGCCCAAGGTGGCCTTGGTCTCACCGCTGCCGGTCACAAGCCCGCTATTGACGCCCGCTGCCTTCGCGAACGGCATGAGTTCCCGATAGAGATAATCGGCCGTGTCCGAAAACGCCGTGAAGACGATGACCTTGCGGATGGCTTCGCCCGCCTGATTGGTGGACGGGGCAGTGAACTTCGCGGCGAGGATTTTTTTAAGCTCGGCGAGCTTGGCATCGCGATCCGGCGATACGCTGAAGGCATCTACCTTCAACTGCTCCAGCCGCGCCTTGTCAGCACGAAGTGCTTCTGCCCAATCGTCGACATTCATATGTGCAAGATTGTATTTGAGCGCGCCGCCCACCTCGAAGGCTTCTTCGAGTTCATCGTCGCCTTCCGCTTCGTCGGGCAGATCGATGACAGACAGCGTCTTGCCGTGTCCTGCTTTGAATGCCTCGATATCGGCAAGCCGGGCATCGATGCGGTCGCACAGGCGGGCCATCGACATTCCAAACGAATTGACCGAGCTTTCCAGGCGCTTCAGCAGGCCTGTCTTGATGATCCCGATCAGGAATCGTTCGCGGTTGGCCTGGTCGAAATTACCGCCAGGATCATACCGGTGCTTGTGCTCTGCATGCACGAACGTGAGCGGGTTATAGAGGGCAAGCCGCAAAGCGCTGATTTCATCATGGACGTGGGCAAAAGCGGGAAACTCACCCTGCGTATCGATCTGCGCAAATATGGATTCCGGTCGCTCCCGCTCGGGAAAATGCCCGATTGCGGCCATCGCCGACGCGTAATGTCGCTCCACATGGCGGCGTGATCGGGCAATGGTTACCCCATCGAGTAGGCTGAAAAGGGACGGCGGCAGTCGCGCGATCAACCCATCGCGATCTTTTCCGCCGGCCTTGAGCCAGTCTTTGAACTTCCGGCGAGCGTCGCCGATCACGCCTGCCAAGTTGGCAATACCGAGGTCTAGGAACGCGTCGGGCTTGCTGGCGAGCACGAGATCGAGCTGCCCCTTTAAGTCAGAAAGATCATTGTTGACCGGCGTTGCTGACAACATCAGGACCTTGGTCTTGATGCCCGAGCTGATGACATCATTCATCAGCTTCTCGTATCGGCTCGGTCGATAATCCGAACCGTCGCCATTCGATTTGCCGCGCGACGCCGTCCGGAAATTGTGAGACTCGTCGATGACGACGAGATCATAATTGCCCCAATTGAAGGACCCAAGATTGATATCCCCGACCTTGCCGGAGATGCGCGTCAGGTCCGTGTGGGACAGCACCGTGTAGGAGAACCGGTCCGCAAGGAGCGGGTTGGTTTCATGATTGTTCTGGGCGAGAAACTCGGTCCAGTTGTCGCGGAGCTTCTTCGGGCAGAGGACGAGCACACGCTGATTGCGCAGCTCGAACCATTTGATGACGGCCAGAGCCACGAAGGTCTTGCCCAAACCCACGCTATCGGCGAGGATGCATCCGCCGTATCTGTCCAGCTTCGAGCGGACCGCCTTTACCCCGTCCCGCTGGAACTCGAACAGCATCTTCCAGATTGCCGTTTCGCTGAATCGCACATCTTCGAGCTTCGCATCCTCGATTGTTTGATCAGCAAGGAACTGACTGAAAAGATGATAGAGCGTCTTGAAGTAGACGAACTCGGGACTGTTGTGTTGATACAATCGCTCGAGCCGTTCGAGCACTTCATCCCGCACGTCCTCGGTCAAATTGTCGTCGGACCAGATTTCATTGAACCAGGCCAACAGATCATCGCGATCCCGGTCGGAATCGACTAGGAGGTTCAATTCGATATTCGGTTCATCGGTCAGACCGAGGCCCTTGATCGTGAAATTGGAGCTGCCGACCAGAGCATGATCACGCTTCCCGTCATGCACATGGTAGAGCTTGCCGTGCATCAACCCAGCGCGCTTGATCGAGCGGATCTCCGCTTTGTCCCTGATCCACTGTGCACATTGCATGGCTGTGCCCGAGGTCCGCAGTCCCTCGGTCAACGCTAAGCCGTCTTCGCTGATTGAAAAGGCCGGAGGATTGAGGCTCTCACCTTCGACACTGTCTATGAAGCGCGGCTCCCCGAACAGGAAACGCATTTTTCCAATCTCGTCGAGAGTCTTGGACAGGCGGGCATATGCAAAGCTGGTAAAATAGGCCGAGACAACCGATAATTCGCTACCCGCCTCAACGCGATCTTCCAGAAAGCTGGCCGCTGTACCCCGGCTGCGGTTGTCCCGAATTCCCGACTGCATAATCTTTTTGCCAAAGCCTCCCGCGCCCCAGTGGACCTGTGACATGCCTAGCTTCTGAAGGGGAGATACGGAACCAGAAAACTCATCCTTGTGAGATGTTTGAGAAAGCAGGCGCGTGGCCGCTACCCTGCCGGGCAACCTGCTCTATCCGCTCTCGCGGACCGGGCCTGTAGTCCCGGCCCATCCGGGTGACGATCAGGAGCGGGTGCAAGCGGAGCGGGAGTTTCTGGAGGACGCGCTCTGTCCCGCATGGCCGGTGGCCATGCTCCTGAGGGCGCGGTGTTTCTGAGCTAACCCGCAGGCGCTCTTGCCTCGCTCATAGCCGGACGCCCGCTGGCCCACTTGGCCCGCGCGCAGGGCGTCCGGCGGCTTCGCGCCGTGCAAGGGCGCCGTTCATGTGCGGATCGCTCCGCCGATCCTTTCGGGGAACGCCAAGGGCTTTGCCCTCTCGTTCCCAAACCCCAATCATCACCCCCGTGTGGCGGGCTTCGCCCGCTGGCCCGCGCCAGGGCATTGATTGGGGTTTTCCCTCCCCCTCCCATCCTCGCCGGAAGGCAGAGCCGCATGCCGCGTGACAGATGCGGCTTTGCCGGATGGAGTTTGGACCATGAGTGACCTGATCTTGAATTACCGAGCATGCGGGGCCGAGTGCCGGGAGGACTGGCTGCGCATGCTGGCGCATGACAATGGCTTGCCGCTGGTGGCGGTGCAGCAATTGGCCAACGAGCTCGGCGAGCGCGAGGATTTCGGCGAGTTGGTGCGTCTGTGCGAGTGCGGCGGGAGCCTTGCATCGTGAGCGGCGCGATGCTGTTCCGCGCGGAGCGGATTGCGCGGCTCAACGATCTGGCGCGCCGAGCCATGGGCATTGCCTGTGTGGTGGTGGCGACCGAGGGCATTCAGGCCTTGTCCGAGGCGGACCAGTCGCGGCTGCGCGAGTTGGTCGAGACCTTTGATGCCTTCACGCCGGACAATGATCCCTATGGCGAGCGGGATTTCGGGGCGATCTGGCAGGGGCTGGACGGTGTCTGGTCGACCTTGCGGCCTGTTGATGTTGCCGTGACCGTGTTTTGGAAGATCGATGCCTATGACCGCGAATTGCGGTTCGGTAGCGAGGACCCTGCCGATCCTTCCGTGACACGCCGGGTGCTGACCATCATGTTGGCGAGCGAGTATTGATATGGTTGCCCGCTCCCACACGGTGGAACCGTCGCGCCTTGCTTTCGGCGCGTGGTGCCAAACGAGCCAGAAGCAAATCGGCGAAGGCGATATCCGCGCCAGCTACAGTGCTGACCGCATCGGCATGGGTCAGCCCATCCGCAAGCCATTCCGATACGATGGAGACCTTTGGGCCTGTGTTGGCACAGGCCCTTCGGGAGCCGAGGCCTACCGGCTTTTGCACCCTTCGCTCTATTGCGGCACGGCGTGCAGCTATCATGTTCGGTGCCGCGATGGCGATCGCGCGCGCGGTGATAAGGCGGGCTTCTATGACGGCATCATCGTGCGCCACGCCGGACGGGAACTTGTGATGGCCGGTCCGCCCGCCACCTTCGTGGCGGGCGAGGAGGCGCAGCTGTCGCTGTTCTGAAGCTGCGGCAAATTGCGGGGCTAACCCTTCGCCGCGCTGGCTTCGAGCGATGCGGCAATGTCGAGGATCGAGCGCGCGAGAACCATTGGATCGTCCCTCGATGGCAAGAACCCGCGCCGCATCCAGAATTGCGCGGCCTCCTCATCGACCGCATTGACGATCAGCGCCCTGCCACCGATCAGCGCTGCGCCTTCGACGCAGCGCTGCAAGGCATGTTTGAGAAGTCCGGTGCCGACGCCTTTGCCCCGCCATTGCGCATCGGTCGCCAGTTGGCCAAGCAGCAGGCAAGGCAGAGGATCTGGCGATTGACCGGTGCGGATCGCACGCGGAAGGCTGGCGGGGACAACCGCGGTTGGCGCGAGGCCATAGAAGCCGATCACCTTTCCCGCGTCATGGACCACCATGACCGCGGTGAACCCCTTCTTCTGGTTCGAGAGCGCACGGGTGCGCAGCCAGTTGTCGAGCGACGGCTTGCCGCAAGAGAATGACGCAAGATCGTGCGCTTCGCTGAGCGGCTCTGGTGCGGAAATTGGCACGACGGCGGCCTATTCGGCAGCAGGCTTTGATTCCCAGGGAGCAGGCCGCTTCAGCAGCTCGACCATTTCCGGCACGGGCTTGGCCGGGCGGTCGAGCATGTCGACGAAGGCGGCGAAACCTTCGGGCGACATGCGAATGAGCGTGTTCTCCATGATCACCTCTTCTGCCGTCCGCACCGCCGCATCGCGCATGAATTCCGTGCGTGACCGCCCCCGCAGGCTCGCCGCGCGGTCGATGATCGCAATGTCGGCATCGGCAAGCCGCATCGAAAGCGGATGATCCTTGCGCTGTGTCGCGTGAGCCATGGTCAATCTCCTTGATGCTGATCTAGCACAATGTATCGCATTTTGCAATACGGAGTTGATGCTTATGGCAGGGCTGGGAGGCTGCAGTGCCCCACCCTTCCCTTCCGTGTGGCGACTTCGTTTTTGCACCCGGACTGGCCGCACGCAGGCGCGGGTCAATGTCCGGCCCGCGCCGGTTCCTTGCAGTCACCCGTGTAGGACATGACCACGCGCCCTTTACCACGCGGCCTTTCTGTTCGGTGCAACGAGCCACCAACACGAAAGGAACATCACATGGCCCGCACGTCCCAAGCACCCGCGCCCGTCACCGCGACCGAGCCCAAGGCTCCCGATTTCATCGCCTGGCATGTCAGCAATCGCGCCGACAAGGCCTTCTGGACCAAGGTCGGAGCTGCATGGTTCCACCGCGACCGCAGGGGTCTGTCGCTCCAGCTCGAGGTCGTGCCGATCAATGGCCGGATCGTTTTGCGCACGCCGCTCGATGATGAGACCAAGGAAGTGCAGCCGGGCGCTTAGCGCCCGGCGATGCCGCGCAACCGCAGCAAACGACTCATCCAGAACAGCATTCGAAATCAATTCACGAGCTTGAGACTACCGCGCCTTGTCGATTGGATGGCCTTGCTGTCCGAAGGAATGCCAACAGTGACCAGCCCCCAGACCAACTTCTGCAACTCGTCATAGGGAATTCCAATTTCATCGGAGACGGATTGCAAGGTTTGACCACTAGCCCTCAGGGATTCCGTGATTTTCTGCCATACCTTTGAGGTCTCGTGGGGATAATCATTGGGTTCGGACGTGCGGTAGCCCCGTTGGCTGATTTCAATACAAATCGACCTGTAGGTCCATTCGCTAATCATCCCGGTATCTTTCAGGCGTCGAGTAAGAGCGCCTGGTGAAACCATCCACCGTTCTTTCAGCCGCAGCACGGCATCGAGCGATTCGATGTTAAATCCAATCGCCTTGATGGTGTCGGACGGCATCAGAAATGCCGACGCAAACTGATCAGCCTCTTTTTCAGCCACAGGACCGGATGGTGCCCCATGCCGGTGGAGGACAAGATGCCCCAACTCATGGGCGATATCGAACCTGCGATGTGCCGATGATTTGAGGCGGTTGCTGAAAATGAAAGGGGTGTTGCCATTCCAAACCGAAAAAGCATCGACCTCTTTGGCGTTCTCGAAAAGCGAATAGACCCGGACGCCGTTAGCCTCGACCAAATGGATCATATTGCTGATCGACAACTTGCCGATCCCCCACTCGTCCCGAACGATACGAGCGGCGTTGCTTGGGGACTCACCGTGAAGGTTCGGCACATTCGGTAAGGGAAGCGAAAAGCGATGGTCGATCCACTTGTTGATCTCATAGGCAAAAGAGCCTGCCGCCAACGCGGCATGCTTTTGGCTAGCGGTCATACGCTTTAGCGATCTAAAGCTAACACCGTGCTCGTCCAGCTCCTCCAGAGACTCCCCATAGAAGAAAGATGCTGGAAACCCGAGTGCCTGTGCAAGTAGCTGTTCGGTCGCCTCACTCGGCGTATATTCGCCATTCTCGAAAGCATTAAGGGCGCGGGTAGTGATACCTGCCTTTTGCGCTAATGCTACTTTCGTGAGTCCTACTCGGCGACGCGCAAGCGCCAGTTTTTCTCCATTGAACATAGGTAAACCTATGCGATGCGCTGAACGGGGATATCGAATTCGCCTGTAAAGCCATCGCGCGGACCACGAGTGCCAACGATTGGGCTGTCGTCCAGATCAATGACCGGGAGGATGTTCCTCTCGCTCCACGACGTGATCTTGCCTCGTTGAATTTCCGACGGAGACGAAAGCTCCGAAAAATTCGCCGTCCCTCGATATTCAGAAGGAACCAGAAGGCAGTGTAGCCACCGACGCCTCCTGCAACTGCGGCATCTTCGGGTACAGCTTCAGGCCAGAGTTCACCTTGACGTTTGACTGCAATTTCAGTCCGCTGACCCTTCGGCGTTTTCGTGGTCGGAGTCCGACCAATCAGCTTTCCCGACGCCTCATCGCCAGTAGCGCAAACGACATAAATCTTAAGCGCGTCGTTGATCGTCATGGAGAAATTGCCGGGATCGGCGAACCGCCAGCCCGCAGGAATATACTGACTACGAAGCCCGTGAACGCAGGCTGCCCAGGCTGAGGTTCCGGGAAAGGTCGGAGGATGGAGTGGTGAACAACCCACTCGCGCCCTGTACCCAGCTCGGGAAACCGACTGCATCCCTTCGAGGTCCAGCCCGAGTTCACGGAGGCGCTGAGAAACCTCCCATTCCTTTGCCCTGAGAACTAGCACTTTCGACCTCACTTCCGGTTTTCGTTCCTCATATGTGGAAGAAAAACCGGAAGCTGTCAAGCGCTCGCAAACTTCGATCAAGCCAAGCAGCCGACGAAGCAAAAGCGGCATATCCTATTGGGGGCGGCATGAAACAGCCCTCGCCGCCACTTCACGTTCAATCATTGCGGCCCAGTCGTGCATCACCTGCTTGCGTCGGTCGAACAGCTCGGACTTGTTGTAAACCCGCATGATCTTCGAGGTGGTTGCGGTGGCGACGTGATTCAGGACGCGATCCACCACTGCAATGTCCGCGCCGAGAACCTCACATGCCAAGGTGCTGAACGTGGTTCGAAGATCATGGATGGTCCAGTGCTCCATGTCGACCGGCTCCCGGCCAGCCTTCTTTGCAGCAGCAATCCGCCTTTCGCGGATGATCCGATCAAGCCGCCGCTTGGCCTTGGCATAGCCGGACACCGAAGTATCGCCGGTCATGCTGAAGACGAACGGACTGTCCTTCGGGCGATCCGACGCGGCCAGCGCCTCTTTGACCAACGACACGGCAAGCGGCGATAGCGGGACTCGCAGCGAATTCCCGCTCTTGGTTCTGTGACCGGGCAAGGTCCAGACGGCGTTATCGGGATCCCCGTCAGGGACGAGGTCAAGTTCGGTGACCGGCATCGCGGCCACTTCCTCGCGGCGCATGGGCACCACGATCAGCAAGCGATACAGCTGCCCAAAGGGATATCCGAGCTCTCCCATGGCATCCCAGATTTCCAGCAGCTCATCGAGCGAATGGAAACGGTCGCGGGTGCGCTCCTTGGCGGGCTTCTTGATATTCGCCGCCGGATTGGCCTCCAGAATTTCCTGATCGACACACCAGTTCATGAAGGCCTTCACATATGCCAAGTTGCGGTTCGCCGCCATGGGGGCCTTCTCCGCATGTTTGCGCACGGCATCCACGATGTCGGACCGTGTGATCGATGTGATGTCTTTCGCACTGAATTGCTTCAGCACCCCGGACTTGCCGTCGAGGGCGCGGCGGCATTGCGAGCCGCGCCGCAGTTGCGAGAGCTTCAGGCGTTCGTAATCGTCAAGGACATCAGAGAGTTTGCGCTGCATTCGCGCCGCCCTGATTGCTTCGCGCTTCGCCTCTCGCTTCTCCTCGTTGGGATCAACGCCTTCGACAACTTCAATGTGCTTGACCCGTGCCGCCTCTCGCGCGTCCGACAAGCCCATGCCCGGCCAGGCTCCCAGTTTGATCCGGGTGCGCTTGCCATTGCGCAATCGGGTACAAAGGAGCCATGTGGCCGAACGCTCACCGGCCCGAATGCGCAACCCCGCAACGCGATCATCAGCGAGCTCCAACTGCTTGCCCTTGACCGTTCGAGCCCGTGTGATCAGTGTCTCGATTGCCTGCCTGTTGAGCGGTTTCACCATAATTCGCGCCAATGCCTTTTCGCTATAGGCTCCATATAGGCTCCACTTTGCGGAAGGACAACGCTCGTCAAGATCGCACCCTGGTGAACGAAATTTGACAGGACGCGATGACAAATATCGACTTTATATCATTATATTATACGGCATATCTCCGAACATTTCTAGACAAATTTGAACAGCTCTGAACAACCCAAAAATGGCCCCCTGATCAAACTCTTAATCAGCGGGTCCTAGGTTCGAGCCCTAGTGCGTCCACCATCCCCCTACCGGTCCAACATCCCGTACAGCCCGTGCGCGATCGGTCCTTCATGGACCGACCGCGCTGCCCCACCTATTTCTTCAGGCCGATTTCGCGCAGGCGCTCCTGCAGGTAATCGTCGGCGGTGATCGATACCGGATAGCGGTCCGGATTCTCGGGCGTGATGCACTGGGGCAGCGTGCGGAAGGCGAAGTCGCTGCGCAGGTGCAGGAAGAAGGGCATCGAATAGCGGCTGAACGCGGCGCGGGGGCCTTCCGGATTGCGGACGCGGTGCGTGGTCGATGGCAGCACGTGGTTGGTCAGGCGCTGCAGCATGTCGCCGATGTTGACGACGAGTGCGCCGTCGGGCGGGGAGACGCCGATCCAGCGGCCATCCTTGGTCAGCAGTTCGAGGCCCGCTTCTTCCGCGCCCAGCAGCAGGGTGATCAGGTTGATATCCTCGTGCGCGCCGGCGCGGATCGCGCCGCCTTCGGCATCGGGCACCGGCGGATAGTGCAGCAGGCGCATGACCGAGTTGCCGTCGGCGATGGCAGGATCGAACCAGTTTTCATCCAGCCCCAGCCACACCGCGATGCGCGCCAGGATGCGCGCGCCGGTCTGGTCGAACGCGGCGTAGAGCGCTTCGAACGTCTCGCGGAAGCCTTCCGGCCGCGTCGGCCAGATGTTGGGCGGCATCGACGTGGTGGCCAGCGGGTGGCCCGCCGGCAGGTCGCGCCCAACGTGCCAGAACTCCTTGAGGTCGCGCGCCTTTGCGCCCTTGGCGATTTCCACGCCGAACGGGGTATAGCCGCGCGCGCCGGCAAGGCCATCGAGGAAGTACGAGCGCTTCTCCTCCTCCGGCAGCGCGAAGAAGGCTTCGGTCAGGCGCCACGCCCGACCGATCAGGTCCGGATCGATGCCGTGGTCGCGCACCATGGCGAAGCCGAAAGTCTGGAAGCTTTCGCCCAGATCGCGGGAAAGCGCGGCGGGATCGCTGGCGAGCGAGAGCACCGGCAAAGTTTCGAGGTTCATGATATTCCTGTGCGCAAATTGCGGTTATGAGGCCCGCATACCCGGTTTGCGGAAGGCTTTCATGATCAAAATCAAGGATGGGATGGCGCTTTGGCTGATGAAGTCGGAACCCGACGCTTATAGCTGGGACGATCTCGTTGCCGAAGGCGAGGGGACGTGGGACGGCGTGCGCAACCATCTGGCCGCGCGGAACCTGCGCACGATGAAGGAAGGCGATCTCGCCTTCTTCTACCACTCCAACATCGGGCTGGAGATCGTGGGCGTGATCACCATCAGCAAGGGCGGCATCACCGACCCGACCGATCCGGACGGCAAGTGGGCCGCGGTCAAGGTCAAGCCGGTCGAAAAACTGAAGCACCCGGTCACGCTCAAGCAGATCAAGGCAACGCCGGAACTGGCCGACATGGACCTGATCCGGCAATCGCGCCTGTCGGTGTCGGCGGTGAAGCCGGACGAATGGGCGCGGATCATCGCCATGTCGGAAGCCGCCACCGCATAACTGTCCCGCTCCGGCACTGTGCCAAAAAGCGACGCGGAACCGGGGATCACAGTGGTGAACAAGGCGTTAAAGCGGCGTCATGGAAACGTCGCTTCGCCCCCAGTTCGGTCTTCGCAAAACATCCGGCCATCCGTTCCGGCGTCGCCTGCCGGCGCGGGTGCTCCGCGCTCTGCCGGTGTTCGAGCCGGAAGTGCTGGAAGCGATGCGCCGTGCCGAGCTACGCTCGAAACCGGTCGATCCGCGCCATATCACCCGGCAGGACGTCAAGGACTTCCTGATCGCCTATTGCGCCTGCTTCGTCGCCATCATGGCGTGGATCGCCTGAACAGGCGAACGGCGAAGCCGACCGCCTGCTCTCAGGCTGGCGAAACCTCATCGGCGCAGGCGCGCTCGGCCGCGTAGAGCAACTGGCCCAGCCAGGCGGATACCAGACACATCGCCGCGCCCAGCAGCAACTGGTCGATCAGCGCCACCTTGGCCGCGCTGAGGCCCGCCGCCAGCGCTGCGCCGACGACCATCGCGCCCGAGTTGACGATGTTGTTGGCCGCGATTGTGCGCGCGGTTTCGGACTTGTCGACCACGGTGGTGAGGAACGCGTAGAGCGGCACCACGAACATGCCGCCGGCCACCGCGATGCCGAGCAGCGAAAGCAGCAGCGGCACCGCCATGGGATGATGGACGAAGGTGCCGACGTTCATCAGCAGCCCGTCCTCGGGCGGTGTCCAGGCCCGGCAAACGAAGTGGAAGGCGACGATGAACAGGCCCATCGCGATCACCGACCACGGCGAATAGCGTGCCGATACCGTACCCTTGAGCAGCGCGTTGATCGAAACCGAGCCGATGGCGACGCCGATCGAGAACACCACGAGGAACAGGCTGGCCACTTCCTTGCTGGCGCTGAGCACGTTCTTGGCGAGCGGGGGGAACTGGATGAACAGCACCGCGCCGATCGTCCAGAAGAAGCTGATCGCCATGATCGCCAGAAACACCCGCCGGTGCCGGGTGGTGTTGCGGATGAGCGTTAGCGAGGAACGCCAGATGTGATAATCGAGCGGTTGCGCGGCAATCAGCGGCTCTGCCGGGGGAACCTGCCGGCCGGCGAGATAGCCGATCATGGCGGTGACGATCACGCCCCCTGCGGCCCATTCAACCGGAATCCATCCCGCGAGGATCGTACCCGCCAGAATCGCGAGATAGGTGCCCGCTTCGACCAGTCCGGTGCCGGCCAGCACCTCGTTGGCGTGCAGGTGCTGCGGAAGGATCGCGTACTTGATCGGGCCGAAAAAGGTGGAATGCACCCCCATGGCCAGCAGCGCGGCCAGCATCAGCGGGATGGCAGCGGTATGGATGGCGATGCCCTTCCACGCCAGCGCCAGGCCGGCGCCGCCCGCCAGCATGATCAGGATTTCGCAGAACTTGATGATGCGGATGATCCGCGCCTTGTCGCGCATGTCGGCCAGTTGCCCGGCCAGCGCCGAAAGCAGGAAGAACGGCAGGATGAACAGCGCCGAGGCTATCGCGGAAAAACGCGCTTCTTCCGCCTCGGAGTTGTAGATGCTGTAAACCACGTACAGCACCATCGCGTTCTTGAAGAGATTATCGTTGAACGCGCCCAGCAGCTGCGTGACGAACAAGGGCAGAAAACGGCGCGTATGAATGAGATGCGTCGATGTCGTCATACTTTCTGGCCAAGCATCCCCGTCCGCCGCAGACCCTTACCGCCAAGACCGGTGCGGGCAAGGGGCAAACGCATGTTTTCACACAGGCCGGAGGCAATTCCGGCTCCGGTGGCCACGCAGGTGTCCCGTTGCGGGCCACGCCTCGTTGCAGGTTCGCGTGATGTTTCCGTGACGTCAGAAAATTCCGGACTGGAGGTTTCACGTTGCGGCAGAGCATCGTATGGCAGGGGTGATGCTGACGCTGCCCAACATCCTGACGCTGTCGCGCATTGTCACCGTTCCGGTGCTCGCCGCGCTGTTGTGGTTCCCCCGCTGGCCGCTGGGCTACGGGATCGGTTTCGCGGTCTATTGCCTGATGGGCATCACCGATTACTTCGACGGCTATCTGGCGCGGGCGCAGGGAGCGGTTTCCAAGCTCGGAATCTTCCTCGATCCCATCGCCGACAAGATCATGGTGGCGGCGGTCATCCTTGTGCTGACCGCGCAAGGCGTGCTGACCGGGCCTTATGTGGGCGATATGCACGTGATCGCGGGGCTGGTGATCCTGCTGCGCGAGATCGCCGTGTCGGGCCTGCGCGAGTTTCTGGGCGGCATCCAGGTTTCGGTGCCGGTGTCCAAGCTCGCCAAGTGGAAGACGACGTTCCAGATGGTGTCACTGGGCGCGCTGATCCTGGGCGGGGCGCTGCCGGGCTGGACGGCGACGCTGGGCGGCTTCACCTTCAACCTGCCGCACACCGTGGGGCTCACCACGCTGTGGGGCGCGGCCGCGCTGACGCTGGTGACCGGGTGGGATTATCTGCGGGTGGGCCTCAAGCACATGGACTGACGCTGGTCAGCCGGCGTCGTTTCAGCCGGCCCGCAGCTCCTGCGCCAGCAGCCTGAACTCTTCGCCCCGCGGCGAATTCTTGCGCCAGACCAGCGCGATCTCGCGCCAGGCATGGTCGGCCTGCAGCGGGCGCGCGACGATGTCGGTATCGTGGAGAATGCCCGCCTCGACCGCCATTTCGGGCAGCATGGTCAGGCCCAGCCCGTTATCGACCATCTGCACCAGGGTGTGCAGCGACGTGCCGATCATGGTGGCGCTGGCGCGCAGTTCCGGGCGGTTGCACGCGGCCAGCGCGTGTTCCTTCAGACAGTGTCCGTCCTCCAGCAACAGCAGGCGGTTCTCATCGATGATGCTGGGCGGAACGCTGGCCGGCGGATCGCGCGGATCGTCCTTGGGGAAGGCGACATAGAGCCGGTCGTTGAACAGGTGCTCCGCTTCCACTTCGCCGGTGGGGAAGGGTAGGGCCAGCAGCACGCAATCGGCGCGCCCGTGGTGGAGCGATTCGATCGCCGCCGCGCTCGGCTCCTCGCGCAGGAACAGGCGTAGTTGCGGGCGTTCCTTGCGCAGGCGCGGCAGGATGCGCGGCAGCAGGAACGGCGCGATCGTGGGGATCACGCTCATGCGCAGTTCCCCGGCCAGCGGCGCGCCGTGCGACTGGACGAGTTCGGACAGTTCCTCCGCCTCGCGCAGCAGGCGGTGCGCCTTGGCGACGACCTGGTTGCCCAGCGGCGTGAAGCGCACGACGCGGCGGGTGCGTTCGACCAGCGTCACTCCCAGCAGCGTTTCCAGTTCGCGCAGGCCAGCCGAAAGCGTGGACTGCGACACGAAGCAGGCATCCGCCGCTCGGCCGAAGTGGCCGTGTTCGTGCAGGGCGACGAGATACTGGAGCTGCTTGAGCGTGGGCAGGTAGGTGGACATGCGCTCAGTCGATATGCGCGACCGGTTCGGCCGCGCTGCCGCCGCCGATGTCGTCGATGTGCGCCATCTTGAGCTTGCCGCCGACGACCGCGAAGGCCAGCTTGCCCTCGACGAGATCGAGCGCGTCGCGCCCGAACTGTTCGAAGCGCCATCCTTCCAGGATCGGCAGGTTGCGCCGCTGCCCGGCGGCCAGCGCCTCCAGATCGTCGCTGCGCGCCAGCAGGCGGGCGGCGATGTCGATCTCGCGGCTGCGAATCTTGAGCAGCAGCTTGAGCAGGTCGGCCACCAGCGCGCCTTCCTTGCCCAGCGGCGCGCCGCGCGGCGCCTTGGGCGGCATTTCGGCTTCGGTCAGCGGCTTCGCCTCGGCGAGCGTTTGCATCAGGCGGCGGCCGATCTCGTTGTCCTTCCATCCGCTCGACAGCCCGCGCACCTTGGCGAGTTCGTGCTGTTCGCGCGGGGGATGGCTGGCGATGTCGGCCAGCGTTTCATCGCGCATGATGCGGCCGCGCGGGATGTTCTTGTCCATCGCCTCGGCCTCGCGCCAGGCGGCGATGGCCCGCATCCGGCCAAGGACCGCGGGGTTGCGGCTGGGGGGGCGGATCTTCTGCCACACGGTCTGCGGATCGGACTTGTAGTTGGCCGGGTCCGCCAGCTTTTCCATCTCGATGTCGAGCCATTCGCCGCGCCCGGTCTTGATCAGGCGCTTGAGCAGCTTGGGAAAGATCTTCGACAGGTGCGTGACATCGCCGATCGCGTATTCGATCTGCCGTTCGGTGAGCGGCCGGCGCGACCAGTCGGTGAAGCGCGCGCCCTTGTCGATCGACAGGCCCAGCCAGCTTTCGACGAGGTTGGAATAGCCAATCTGTTCCGACTGGCTGACCGCCATCATCGCGATCTGCGTGTCGAAGATCGGGTGCGGGGTCTTGCCGGTGAGGTTGTAGATGATTTCCACGTCCTGCCCGCCGGCATGGAAGACCTTGAGCACCTCCTCGTTGTCGACCAGCAGATCGAGCAGCGGGGAAAGGTCGATTCCCGGCGCGAGCGGATCGACCGCGGCGGCTTCCTCGGCATTGGCGATCTGCACCAGGCAGAGTTCGGGCCAATAGGTGTTCTCGCGCATGAATTCCGTGTCGACGGTGACGAAATCGGACTTCGCGAGGCGCTCGCACAAGGCGGCAAGAGCGTCGGTGGTGGTGATCAGCGAATGTATCTTCATCGATCTTTTCTTTTTGACCCCGTCCCCTTCGGGGGCCTGTGGATGGACCCGTGCGGGTCCTCGGCTTGACAAAATGACGGCTATCGCCTGTTAGCCGCGCATATCCCCCTGCCTTATTGCAGACCGATTGGAAAGACCTTCGATGCACCTTTACCGTTCCCATACCTGCGGCGCCCTCTCGCGCGAGCATGTCGGCCAGGTGGTTCGCCTTTCCGGCTGGGTCCATCGCAAGCGCGATCACGGCGGCGTGCTGTTCGTCGATCTGCGCGATCACTATGGCATGACGCAGATCGTCGCCGATGCCGACAGCGCGGCGCTGCCGCTGCTGGAAGGGCTGCGCGTGGAAAGCGTGGTGACGATCGATGGCGAGGTGAAGGCGCGCGCCGAGGGCACCGTCAACCCGAACCTGCCGACCGGCGCAATCGAGGTCTTCGCCCGGTCCGCCACGGTGCTGGCGGCGGCGGAGGAGCTGCCGCTGCCGGTGGCCGGCGAACAGGAATATCCGGAAGACATCCGCCTCAAGTTCCGCTTCCTCGACTTGCGCCGCGAAACGCTGCACGCCAACATCGTCAAGCGCACCAAGGTCATTTCGGACATGCGCCGGCGCATGGAAGCGGCCGGCTTCACCGAATATTCGACGCCGATCCTCACCGCGTCCAGCCCTGAGGGCGCGCGCGACTTCCTGGTGCCGAGCCGCATCCATCCCGGCAAGTTCTATGCGCTCCCGCAGGCGCCGCAGCAGTACAAGCAGCTGCTGATGGTGGCGGGCTTCGACCGTTATTTCCAGATCGCTCCGTGCTTCCGCGACGAGGACCCGCGTGCCGACCGCCTGCCAGGCGAGTTCTACCAGCTCGACCTGGAAATGAGCTTCGTGACGCAGGAGGAAGTCTGGGAAACGATGGAGCCGGTGATCGGCGGCGTGTTCGAGGCGTTTGCGGAAGGACGCCCGGTCACCCCAATCGGCGAGTTCCCGCGCATCCCCTACAGCGAAGCCATGCTGAAGTATGGTTCGGACAAGCCGGACCTGCGCAACCCGCTGCTCATTACCGACGTTTCGGGACACTTCACCCAGTCCGGGTTCGGTCTGTTCGAGAAGATCGTGGGCACGGGCGGCGTGGTTCGCGCCATTCCGGCGCCGGGCACGGCCGACAAGAGCCGCAAGTTCTTCGACGACATGAACGACTGGGCGCGGGGCGAAGGCTTTGCCGGGCTTGGCTACGTTACCCGCAAGGGCGGCGAATTCGGCGGTCCGATCGCCAAGAACCACGGCACGGAAGGCATGGAGAAGCTCTATGCCGAACTCGGCCTGGGGGCGGACGACGGCCTGTTCTTCGCGGCCGGCAAGGAAGACCAGGCGGCCAAGCTGGCGGGTCTCGCCCGTAACCGCGTGGGCGAACAGCTCGGCCTGATCGACAAGGACCGGTTCGCGCTGTGCTGGATCGTCGATTTCCCGTTCTACGAATGGGACGAGGAGAACAAGAAGGTCGAGTTCAGCCACAACCCGTTCTCGATGCCGCAGGGCGGGCTGGAGGCGCTGAACACGCAGGATCCGCTGACGATCAACGCCTTCCAGTACGATCTCGTCTGCAACGGCTACGAGATCGCGTCCGGCTCGATCCGCAACCAGTCGCCCGAAACGATGGTCAAGGCGTTCGAGCTGGTCGGCCTGTCGAAGGAGGACGTCGAGGAACGTTTCGGCGGCCTTTACCGCGCGTTCCAGTATGGCGCGCCGCCGCACGGAGGCATGGCCGCCGGCGTGGACCGCATCGTCATGCTGATTTGCGGCGTGCAGAACCTGCGCGAAATCTCGCTGTTCCCGATGAACCAGCGCGCGGAGGATTTGCTGATGGGCGCGCCTTCGCCGGCGGGCCTCAAGCAGCTGCGCGAACTGCATATCCGGGTGGTGGAACCGTCAAAGGGATGACGGCGGGCCGTGGGGTGCTTGCGGCATCGCCGTTCACGCCCTACTTGCCAGCCAGCAATCCGCACATTAGGGCGAAAGCCGAAACAAAAACCAACCGCTTTCCTTCGAAGGGGCATTTATGAGCGATACCGCCGACCGCGTTAAGAAGATCGTTGTCGAGCACCTCGGCGTCGAGGCCGACAAGGTCACCGAAGACGCCAGCTTCATCGACGACCTGGGCGCCGATTCGCTCGACATCGTCGAGCTGGTCATGGCCTTCGAGGAAGAATTTGGCGTCGAGATCCCGGACGACGCGGCGGAGAAGATCTCCACCGTTTCCGACGCGATCAAGTACATCGACGAAAACAAGGGCTGATCAGGCTCTTACAGATTACCCCCGTCTGCCCTGCGCTTGTCGAAGGGCTGTCCTTTTTCCCCGGACTCCCGGCCGGAAAGTGAAGGACGGGGCCTCGACAGGCTCAGCCCGCAAGGGGTCTGGGCCTGTTGTGCGTGAAAGTGCCAGGCCAGCGATGGGCCAGGGCCGCGAATGGAAGTTTCGGAGAATATCATGCGTCGTGTGGTCGTAACCGGACTGGGCCTCGTCACTCCGCTGGGAGCCGACGTTGAAACCGTGTGGAAAAACCTGCTGGCCGGCAAATCCGGCGCGGGGCCGATCACGAAGTTCGATACGACGGGTCAGAAGTGCCTGATCGCCTGCGAAGTGAAGCCGGCGGATCACGAATACGGCTTCGACCCGGGCAAGCGCGTGGATCCCAAGATTCAGCGCCAGGTCGATCCGTTCATCGTCTATGGCATCGATGCCGCCGGGCAGGCGCTGGAAGACGCCGGGCTTGTCGACATGGATGACGATCTGAAGCAGCGCACCGGCTGCTCGATCGGGTCGGGCATCGGCGGGTTGCCGGGCATCGAAAGCGAATCGATCGTCCTGCACGAAAAGGGGCCGGGCCGGGTTTCCCCCCACTTCGTCCACGGGCGGCTGATCAACCTGATCTCGGGCCAGGTCTCGATCAAGTATGGCCTGATGGGGCCGAACCACGCGGTGGTGACGGCCTGCTCCACCGGCGCGCACTCGATCGGTGACGCGGCGCGGATGATCAAGGACGGCGATGCCGACGTGATGCTGGCGGGCGGTGCGGAAAGCACGATCAACCCGCTGGGCGTGGCCGGCTTCGCGCAGGCGCGCGCGCTGAACTGCAGCTACAACGATCGCCCCGAACAGGCGAGCCGCCCCTATGACAAGGACCGCGACGGCTTCGTGATGGGCGAGGGCGCGGGCGTGGTGGTGCTGGAAGAGTACGAGCACGCCAAGGCGCGCGGCGCGAAAATCTATGCCGAAGTCGTCGGTTATGGCCTGTCGGGCGACGCCTACCACGTCACCGCGCCGCACCCGGAAGGCAAGGGCGCGGAACTGGCCATGCGCATGGCGCTGCGCAAGGCGGGGATGGAGCCGGGCGACATCGACTATGTCAACGCCCATGGCACCTCGACGATGGCCGACACGATCGAACTGGGCGCGGTGAAGCGCGTGCTGGGCAATGATCTGGGCGGCGCTTCGATGAGCAGCACCAAGTCCGCCATCGGCCACCTGCTGGGCGGCGCGGGCGCGGTGGAAGCGATCTTCTGCATCCTCGCCATCCGCGACCAGATCGTGCCGCCGACGCTCAACCTCGACAATCCCGACGAGGGGACCGAGGGCGTGGACCTTGTGCCGCACCATGCCAGGAAGCGCACGGTGCGCGCGGCGCTCAACAACAGCTTCGGTTTCGGCGGCACCAACGCCAGCCTGATCGTGAAAGCGGTCTGAGCCGGCGTCGGCGTGGCGTCCGCCGGAAAGCGGGGAGCCGGAAGATGATGTTTCGCGGCAAGGCCTGGTTGCTGGCGCTGGTGGTGGCGACGGTGCTGCTGTTCGCGGTCGGCCGCTTTTTCTACACCTGGTACGGCCCCGGACCCTTGGCGAAGGACACCACCTTCGTCGTGCCCGATGGCGTTGCGCTGTGGAGCATCTCGGCCAAGCTGGAGAAGGAAGGGGCGATCCCCTCGGCCTCCTCGTTCCGCGCCCATGCCAAGCTGTTCGGCAGCGACGAGCCGATTAAGGCCGGCGAATTCCTGCTGCCGCGCCATGCCAGCGCTTCGGAAATCCTCAAGATCCTGCAGGGCGCCGAAGGCACCATCCGTCGGATGGTGACCGTGCCCGAAGGCCTGCCGTCGATCATGGTCTACGAGCGGCTGATGAACCAGCCGCTGCTGACCGGCAGGGTCGCCGTGCCGGAAGAAGGCTCGGTCCTGCCCGACAGCTATGCCTTCCAGCGTGGCGAGAGCCGCGAGGCGGTGCTGAAGCGGATGCAGGTGGCGATGGACAAGACCCTGGCCGAGCTGTGGGCGAAGCGATCGCCCGATACGGTGGCCAAGACCCCGCGCGACGCGGTGATCCTTGCCTCTATCGTGGAGAAGGAGACGGGCAAGCCTTCCGAACGGGGCATGGTCGCCGGGCTCTATTCCAACCGCGTGCGGAAGGGGATGCTGCTGCAGGCGGACCCCACGATCATCTACCCGATCACCAAGGGCAAGCCGCTGGGCCGCCGCATCCGCCAGTCGGAGATCCAGGCGGTCAACGACTACAATACCTACACCATGGTCGGCCTGCCCAAGGGGCCGATCACCAACCCCGGCCGCGCCTCGATCGAGGCGGTGCTGAACCCGGCGAAGACCGAAGCGATCTATATGGTGGCGGATGGCACGGGCGGGCACGTTTTCGCGTCCACCCTGCAGGAGCACAACGCCAACGTCGCCAAGTGGTTCGCGCTGCGGCGGCAACGTGGAGAGCTTTGACGCGGACGAGGCGGGGGCAGGGGCGCCGGCCGGGCGCTCCCCACTGATCGTCACCGCCACGCTGCCGCCGGCCGAACAAGCGTGGCTCGACGGCTTGCGGCGTACTCATTTTCCGCCGGAGCGCAATTTCCTGGCCGCGCATGTTACGCTGTTTCATGCATTGCCACCTTTCGCCGAGGACGAAGCGCGAGCCTTGCTGGCGCGCTGCTGCGCGGACCATGCCCCGCCGGAGGCCCGGCTTTCCGGTGTGATGGACCTGGGCAAGGGCACGGCCTTCGCCATCGAGTGTGCGCCGCTGCTGGCGCTGCGCGATGACATCGCCGAGCATTTCCACGGCCTGCTGACCGCGCAGGACAGCCATCGCCCCCGCTTGCACGTCACCGTCCAGAACAAGGTCGAACGCGCGGCGGCGCGGTCGCTGCAGACCGCGCTGGAGGCCGCGTTCCGCCCGCGCCCGTTTCGCTTCGCAGGGCTGGCGTTGCACCGTTACAGGGGCGGTCCGTGGGAGGGCGTCGCGCAGTGCTCCTTCCGCGGGCGAGGGCGATGAAACGGTACGGGAACACCGGTCCAGAAACTTGTTCCACCCTGTGTTTCCCCTGTTGACCCCGCGCGGCTCCCCGCTTAAGAGCGCGGCCTGCCGAGCGATCCCCTGCGATCGCGCGATGGGGCGGAGTAGCTCAGCCGGTTAGAGCAGCGGAATCATAATCCGCGTGTCGGGGGTTCGAGTCCCTCCTCCGCTACCATCACCCTATCCGGAAGCTTCCATCAGCTTCCGCATTTTTCCAAAAATCGAAGAAAAAGCAGAGGGTTGCGGGTGATTCGCGTCCGCATGCGCCCGTGCCCTTCCACATGCAGCCAGATTTGGTGTGGGGGTATTTTGGGGGTAGTTTTGCGGAGTATCGGAAAGGAGCGATACCCCCATGCCTCTGACGGAGACTCAAGCCAAAAATGCCAAGCCCCGCGAGCGAGCTTATAAGCTTGCCGATAGCGAGGGCTTGTTCCTGCTCGTCCAGCCAAATGGCACGAGGCTTTGGCGGATGAAGTACCGCTTTGCAGGAAAGGAAAAGCTGCTGTCGTTCGGGGCTTATCCGGCGCTGGGGATCGCAGCTGCCCGGGATAAGCGCAAAGCCGCTAAGGCGCTGCTTGCCGAGGGCAAGGATCCGATGAAGGCCAAGGGCGAGGTGACATCGGAGAACGGTGACACCTTCTACATGGTGGCGAAACGCTGGCACGAGAACCGCCAGTCGGCGTTGAATCCGGCACATGCCGAACGTGTCTGGTCACGAATGGAGCGGGACGTGTTCCCCGCCCTGGGACAAAGGCTGATCCACGAGATCACTGCCCCAGATGTCTTGCAGATGATCCGCAGAATTGAGACACGAGGTGCGCTCGATATCAGTCGGCGAGCCAAGCAAGGGGTAGGGCAGGTCTTTCAGTTCGCGATTGCTTGTGGGCTGGCATCCAGCGATCCCACTGCTCATCTTCGCGGAGCGCTCAAGCCCAGGCCCAGGGTGCAGCACATGAGCCGCCTTCCTCTGGTCGAAATACCTGCGTTCCTCGAAAAGCTGCGAGCCTATCAAGAGGAGGGTGACCGGCGCTCGGCTATCACCCGCGATGCGGTACTATTCGCCTTGCTGACCTGGGTCAGGACAAAAGAGCTTCGGCTAGCAGTCAAATCTGAATTCGAAAATCTCGATGGTACGGAACCCGTTTGGCGGATTCCGGCTGCTCGCATGAAGATGGGGCGTGAACACCTTGTTCCGCTTTCCGCTCAGGCCGCACTCATTGCTAGAAAAATGGTATCATCGGCGGCCGGCGATTACCTGTTTCCTGGGACCCACCCAGACAAGCCGCTGTCTGAAAACACCATGATCTATGCGCTGTACCGCCTTGGTTATCATAGTCGGCAGACCGTCCACGGATTTCGAGGGCTTGCCAGCACATGGGCGAACGAGCAGCTGGTGGAGTTTGGCAAGCCAGCGATGTGGATCCGGAAATACCATGAGGATTGGGTCGAGATGCAACTTGCCCATTCAGAGAAGAACGATGTCCGGGGTGCCTACAACGCTGCGGAGTATCTCGCCCCCCGCCGGCGAATGATGCAGGATTGGGCTGATTTTCTCGATGGGCGCAAGGTGGTCGACATCAGGAAGGGGCGGAAGCTTGCCGCGTGACGCCGATCATTTTATGCGTTCAGTCCAATCTAATCTCACTCGATTCAGTTCGTATCAAAACTGCCAGTGTCGAAGGACGTCGCGGACATATCCGGGGGTCTCGCCATTCCGCGGGATACCGCCTGCGCGTTCGACTGCGCCTGGACCGGCATTGTAGGCCGCCACGGCGAGGTGAACCACGCCGAACCTGTCGAGCATCTGCCTTAGATACCGCGCCGCGCCAAAGATATTGGCCATGGGGTCAAAGCGATTGAAGACGCCGAGTTCCTTTGCCGTTGCTGGCATCAGCTGGCCAAGGCCCGCAGCGCCTGCCGGGCTGACAGCAAGGGGGTTATAGCGGGATTCTGTCCAGACGAGCGCGTCGAGCAGGCCGGTGGGCAATGAATACTTCGCTTCCGCCGCATAGACGTGGTGCAGGTAGCTCGCCCGCCGAAACCCGGATGGGCCAGTTTTGGCCGTGGGCTCGTACCTGTACGGCAGGTTCACCCGTTTATTTTCCGCAGCGCTCGAACTTTGTGCTGCGGCGGCCTGCGCGGATTGCCAGAAGCCATGCTCGACCAGCTGAAACCCGTTCGATGCTTCTGCAATCCTAATGCCGCCGGATGGACCTGCATGTTGCTCGGGGACTTCTGGCCTTGGCAGATCCTGGGCATTGGCAGGAATGGCTGATGCGATGGCAATACCACCGATCAAGAGGACTTTCATTGTCATTTCTCGATCCTTCTATAGCCGAATCGAGAGAGAACATATAAAGAACAAATGATGTAGGAAAATGCTTTGGCGCTGGTGCAGAGCGGAGGCTGCACGGGGAGGGCACCTCAACCGGAGTAGGTCGATGCCCCTGCTAAAGAACACTCATCAACTCGAACGCCGCGCCCGCACGATCGTCGAAAGTCTCAAGGGAACATGGCGCCAGAGCAGGGGCATGTGCTGCTGTCCTGCTCACGACGATCGCACACCGTCGCTGAGCGTGACGTTGGGGCGAAAGGCCATCCTGTTCCATTGCTTCGCCGGATGTTCGAATGAGGACGTCATTGCAGCATTGGATCGCCAGGGCGTTCGGAGCCGAGAGCTCTTTGATGGTTCTGGCGCTGGGACCGCCGATCGGCAAAATCGGGGTGACTTCAGTCCCAATGCGCGACGCTTGTGGCAATCAGCTTCGGCGATCTCCGACAGCCCCGTCGAACGATATCTCTCACAGCGCGGTCTCCAGCGCTCATCTGACCAGTTCCGTTACCTGGAATGTACGCCGCTCGGACCACGCGGGGCAGTTCAATTTCTCCCTGCGATGTTGGCGGCAGTCACGACTGACATTGGCATTATCGCAGTACACAGGACATTTCTTGATGTGGCGAGCGGCAAGCTGGCCAGTTTCGAGCGGCCCAAGCGTGCGCTCGGCAGCCTTGGCTATGGTGCTGTCAGGATTGCCCCTGCACTTCAGGGGCGTTTGGGCCTTGCCGAAGGAATCGAGAGTGCACTCTCAGCCATGCAGCTGTTCGGTATCCCGTGCTGGGCAACGCTTGGGAACGAGCGGTTCGGTCTGGTTTCGATCCCTGAAAGCGTGCGCGAGCTCTTCCTGTTCATCGACAATGACGCCGGAGGCGCTCTCGCCGAGGAGCGCGCGCTCAAGGCCTACGCTGCGCCTGATCGTGTCATCCACTCACGAGCACCAGCCTCGCTAGGTTTTGACTGGAACGATGAGCTGCAGTCGCGGCTTGCCCGAAAACCTGATCCATCGGGCAGAGCGGAGGGAGCCTTTGGCTGATTGAGGCCTGCCCGCCGCAGGACCTCGTCAGGAGGTTCCCATGTCCAATTCTTCCCTCGCCTTTGCATTCGATGACCCATCTCCGCCCATCGTTGTGATGGCGGCTCAATCCATGGCTTCGGAGCTCGAGGCAGGCCGCACGTTGTCACGCGGCGACATCACCCGTATCATGACGGAGCACTTCGGGGGCAGCGATGCTCTCGGGCGTTGGTCCGTTCGTGACGCTCACGCAGCTCTTGAGCTGGCGCAAGTTCAATACCTGCAATCATCGGATCAAATTTCGCTCTCGACGCCTTTCGACGAGGCGGACCAGTTCTTTTGCTCTCTCGAAGCCCGACTTCCGACCCAGACCAATCGCAGCGACGAGCAGACCGAATGGCAGCAGTTCGCGACGCCGCCGCGCCTTGCCTGGCTTGCTGCCCGGGCCTGCGCGCTGGCCACTGGCGAGCTTGTACTGGAACCCTCGGCCGGAACGGGTATGCTCGCGGTCTGGGCCGCCAAGGCTGGCTCGCGCCTTGCTCTCAACGAAATCTCGCCGCTTCGCCGCGACTGCCTGAATGCCCTGTTCCCGGCTGTCCGAGTGACCGGGCATGATGCCGAGCTGATTGATGAACTGCTCGATGCTGCCATCACCCCGTCTGTCGTGCTGATGAACCCGCCCTATTCGCACGGCATCGAGCGGGGGCACGATAGTCGCACCGGTTCGCGCCACCTGCGGTCGGCCTGGAACCGTCTCGCGTCCGGCGGTCGCCTGGTCGCAATCATGCCCGAATGGTTTGATTGCGCGAAGTTCGTGGCGGGGTTGAAGGGACCGATCTCGCTGCGGATCAATGCCGCCGTCGAACGTGCGTTCGTCAAGCACGGCACCGGCATCACCACGCGGCTGGTGGTCCTCGACAAGGTGGACGGCTCCCATGGGCCTATCACTATCCGCACAAGCGACTTTCGCCAGCTTGCCGATCTTGTTGATGCTTTGCCGGCTCGCGGCAGCCTGGACGCTTTTCCCGACCAATCGGTCCTTCCGGCTCGTGCGCCGTTTCGCCTGATGACCGCGCCGCGCAAGCCGCTGCCGACACCGGGCAGGATCACTCCTGCAGCCACCGCCATCGGGTCGCTCACGTACCAAACCCTCGAAACCCCTTCGCCGCTTGCCCCTCAGGTCGGCCACTATCTGCCCTATCGCCCGAGCAGGATCGTGATCCATGGCGCAGCCGAGCATCCGACGCCGCTCGTTGAGTCGGTCGCCATGGGGTCGATCGCCGCGCCGATGCCCGAAGCTGTCCCGCAGCTGCCCGACGGGCTGGTTGCTAAGGGGCTGCTGTCTGCTGCCCAGGCAGAGACTCTGATCTACACTGCAAGCGCCCATGCGCGCGATCTTCCCGGTCGGTTCGAGCCAGAGGACAAGGGTTGTTCGCTCAAGGCATCTGCGGAAGGCCAGACCTACCGGCAGGGCTATTTCCTTGGAGATGGAACGGGCGCCGGCAAGGGCCGACAGGTTGCCAGCGTCATTCTCGATCGCTGGGTGCGCGGGGAACGCCGCCATATCTGGATTTCGAAGAACGAGGCGCTGCTAGAAGATGCCCGGCGCGACTGGGCTGCGCTTGGTGGTCTGCCGATCGACATCCAGCCTCTGGCTTCCTGGAAACTCGGCAGCCCCATCGCCATGCGAGAGGGCATTCTCTTCGTGACCTACCCGACCCTGCGTTCGGGCCGAAACGATGCAACCCGCCTCGACCAGATCCTCGCCTGGGCGGGCGATGACTTCAACGGCGTGATCGTATTCGACGAGGCGCACGCCATGGCCAATGCCGCGGGCGGCGAAGGATCACGCGGCAAGGTAAAAGGCTCGGAGCAGGGTATCGCGGGCGTGCGCCTGCAGAACCTCCTGCCACGCGCGCGGGTGCTCTATGTCTCGGCAACCGGCGCATCCGACGTCAACAACCTCGCCTATGCGACGCGGCTTGGCCTGTGGGGACCTGAGACCGCCTTTGCCAATCGTGAGGCCTTCGTCGCCGACATTCGTGACGGCGGGATCGCAGCAATGGAACTGGTCGCCCGGGACCTGAAATCGCTAGGCCTCTACACCGCGCGAGCATTGTCCTTCGCCGGCGTCGAATACGAGACCCTCGAGCATTGCCTGAGCGAGGATCAGATCGCGGTCTATGATGCCTATGCCGAGGCATGGTCCATTCATAATAATCTCGACGCCGCCATGCAGGCCGCCAACATCACCGGCGACAGCGGCACACTGAATCGGCAGGCCAAGTCCGCCGCCCGCTCGGCCTTCGAATCCGCCAAGCAGCGGTTAGGTCCTCTCCGAGAGACTGTCTCCTTTGGTCGCGATGAGGGGCGGGCCGACCGCCGCGCTAACCCAAAGAGCTGGCGGTGGTCGGCCCGTCCCTCGCGTCGCGCAGCGACGCATGGAAGCCATCGCTTAGCCGCCTGAGGCGAACCGAGGGAGCGCCGCCGGCGTCTTAGTCAAGGTCGTACTGCCGCTCCCGCGCTGAACCACCCGCAATCTCAATCAATCAATCCAGCCCGCGCGACCGCGCGCGGCTGCGTGGAGTCACGCCCATGGCACAGTTCCAAATCCTGTATCCGCACTCGGCTACCGAGTGGCGGCCGATAACGATCGAGTTCTGCTTGGCGCCGACCGGTGACCAGCAATATCTCTGGCCATCGTTCGAAGATGCCGAGGCTGCTCGGCAACGACTGCTCCAACGCTCGCCCGAATCCCAACTTCGCATAGCGGTCGCCGGATCGTGTGCGGACGATATCGACTGGCAGGTCCGCGAGAAGCTGCGTTTTGCCGACGGCACTTACGCGCAGACCCCCTGGCACGACGAGCCCTGGTATCAGGCACGGCATGACGAGCATTTTTGCCACGTCTCCACCGAGCAGGCGGGGAAGATCGCGTTCACCGAAAACGCAGCGAAGGGGCAGATCGACCGCCAGCTGGTGATGTCGCCCGGTCGCTACCTCAATCGCTTCTTCTCCGACCATCTCGACAACAATGCGATCGAGGGTTGGTGCGCCAGGCTGTCGGTGCAGTTGGAGGAAGATACCCTCAAGATCACCCAGGACGCCGACGAAATCGAAGACGTCTATGTCGGCGGTCCCAGCAGCTGCATGGCCCATGAGGCGAGCGACTTCGAAAGTTCATGCCATCCTGTCCGGGTCTATGCCGGTCCGGACACGGCGCTCGCCTATATCGGTTCCCGCGAAGATGCGAAGGCCCGCAGCATCGTCTGGCCGAGCCGCAAGATCTACACGAGCATTTATGGCGACGTCTCGCGTCTGAGGCTGCTCCTCGAGAACGCCGGCTACACCGAGGGCGGTCTGAACGGCGCCCGCGTTCGGCGGATCGAGGATGATGACAACTTCGTCGTCCCGTATATCGATGCAGGCGACGACCTCGCCGACGATGGCAAATACCTCGTTGTCGGCCGCGGGAGCATCTCGTCCGAGAACACCAATGGGCTGGGTCATAGCCCTTGGTACTGTCCGCGCTGCGACGACGACACCAGGTCGCATGACGAGGTCTATTACGCCGACGGCTCATCTGAAGAGTGGTGCTACAGTTGCTATAACAACCATACGACCTTCTGCGACCACAACGAGCGTTCCTATAGCGACGTCGAGACCTTCGTCACCGTCTATGCCGACAATGCCTCGCATACTGTCCTTGAAGAGGATGCGGGGGATTTTGGCGCCGTCTATCTCGAAGATCGCTGCGAATGGTGGGTCAGCGGCTGCTGTCGCCAATGCGATGGTTCCGCCGAATGGTTCCACATAGAGGATCTCACCGAATATCACGGTGAATGGCTGTCGGAGGATCAGCTTCCCGAGCCGTTCGACGATGACGATGCCGCTCTCGCCAATGCCCATATCCTTGCTTACCGGCAGTTCCACGAAGAAATGGCGGCGATCCATGCGGAGGTTGCCAAATGGCAAGCCGCTGGAGAGCGAGCCCGAGAGGCGCGGCTGAAGCGCGAGCGGGACGAGGCAGAGCGGCGCCGCCTCGAAGAACTTCGGCACGATGTCCGTGAGCCGGGCGATGCTGCTTGTTCGCAAGGTGGTCTCGATCAGTCGCCTTGCACCCCCGAAAACTTCCTTCCCGCCATCGCGATGACGGCGCCGCACTTGGCGGCAGCCGCTTCCCTCGCAGGAGCCTGATCCCATGATCTACCATGATGTCGCGGGCCGCACCGGCCTGCTCGAAATCCTGTCGTGGGCCCGGCCTCATGACAGCGCGATCGAACGCGCCTTCTGCCGGGAGTATCTCGACCGGGTTCCCGGCATGACGGCCGACGCCTTCGGCAATCGGATGATCGCTATCGGCGACCAGCCTCACGTGATGTGGAGCTGCCACGTCGACACGGTGGCGGCGCGCGGCGGACAGCAGGACGTGGGCATCGACCAGCTCGGAATCGCGGGCTTGTGCAACGGCAAGGCCGGGATGTCGCTTGGCGCCGATGATGGTGCTGGTGTCTGGATCATGCTCAACATGATCGCGGCAGGCCGGCCCGGCCTTTACCTGTTCCATCGCGGCGAGGAGCAAGGCTGCCTCGGTTCCCGCTGGATCCAGCGCCATACGCCGGACCTGTTGAAGGATATCGATGCGGCCATCGCCTTCGACCGTGCCGGCTCGGGCGACGTCATCACGCATCAAAGCTACGGGCGGACATGCTCGGACGCTTTTGCGATTAGCCTGGCGTCCGCGCTCAACGGCCTGAACCCGGGCTTCCGCTACAGACCCGACGACACGGGCGTCTATACCGACACCAACGAATATGCGGGCCTTATACCCGAATGTACCAACCTGTCGGTGGGCTATCAGGGGCAGCACGGCCCCAGGGAAACGCTCGACGTCGATCATTGCGAGAAGTTGCTTGCCGCGATGCTACGCCTCGATGCTTCCTTGCTGGTGATCGAGCGCGATCCCTCGAAGCAGGAAGACGATCGGTGGGGCTGGCACGACCACTATTACGGCCATCGTGATGACTTTGCGGATGCGATTGCGGAATATCCGTTGCTGGCCGCGCAGATGCTGGAAGAATGCGGCCTCACGCTGGACGATTTTAGGATGGCCATCTGGGCCGAGGAAATGGGTGGCGACGCTGACTATCGCCCGCTCATGGCATCATGAGGCGCGCTAACTACCCTGAATAGTGATCTACGCATCGCACGCGCGACCTTATAGTGTCTTCATTCTGCTATAGTGGTTCTCGATCCTCATGAGCGGAGGAGACGCGCGCCATGGTCTCAATTATCCGCGCTGTCGCCGGCGTGCCGGGAATACCTCTCGGGTTCCCGATCCTGTTCGATGCCAGGATGGCGATCATCGAACCGGCCTTTGCGTGGCTGCTGGAGCACGCCTCGCTTCGCGGCTGCGCGCCAGATACGGTGCGAACTTACGCCGAACACATCTACGACTGGTTCGACACGCTCGAGCAGTCCGATCTTGACTGGCAATCGGTCGATGAAGGCGTCATCGGCGCATATCGCGACCGCATGATCGCAAACCCGAGTTCGCACACGGACAGGGCCTATGAGCGGGCGACGATCAATGCGCGCGTAATGAGCGTCTGCCGCTTCTATGAATGGGCGCTGGAGGAGGGGCTGATCGGCGAGCTTCCCTTCCGGCGGCGCGAGCGCGTCATCGTGACCTTCAAGGAAGAAGGGCATGGTCCTCGTCTTGCGGCGACCAATATGCTGACGCTGTCGCAGCCCGAGAAGCTGCCGCGACCGCTGCGTGCCGCCGAACTCGATCGGCTCTTCGCGCACCTTGGTCCTACGCCGCACCTTGCGGCCGAGTGGGCTCTTACAGCGGGGCTTCGTCGCAAGGAAATCTGCGGGATGACCCTCGACATGGTGCCCGACAGCCATCAGCTATCCGCCGAAGATCAGCCGCTCGTCGGCATCCCGCTGCGCATCACCAAGGGGGACCGCCCCCGCACGGTCTATCCGCCGATCCGCTTGATCGACCGCACCGACTGGTATGCGGGCGAGGACCGCGCGCGCGTTGTCCGCCGCGCCCGTGCCCGCGACCGGCGCTATCAGCCACCTGCCAATCTTCTCCTCACGACCCACGGGACGGCTCTATCGCCGAAACGGCTCACGGCGCTGTTCGCCAAAGGCTTCGCCGACGCCAAGCTCAAGGGCAGCTTCCACTGGCTGAGGCACACGTTCGCGATGGTGATGCTGGCGCGCCTTCAGCAGCAGGCGCGCGACAACCCCGATCTCAATCCGTTGAAGGTCCTGCAAGTGCTGATGGGTCATCGCTCGATCGCGACGACCGCCATTTATCTGCGGTGTGTCGAGGTCCACGAACGCGATCTCTCCGAGAGCCTTGCATGGCTTTACGGCGAACTCATTCCCGATGCCGAATAGCCGGAAACTCGATCGGCGTATCCGGCGCCCGACAGCGACATCCGATCCCGTCGCCTCGACAGAGATCGTCATCTTCCGCGATGCTCGCGATGGCAGCGTGCAGCGCTTCGACCCCGCCACGCTGTCTCTACCACCAGATATGGTGGGTCCGCTGATGGCCGCCTTCCGCCTGAACGATGCAGGGACAACGGTTCGCACGCGCCCGACCCCGATGGCGTGCGCTGCGCCGCTTCGCCGGGTTCCTCGCGAGCGAGGGCGTGACCAGCGCCGCTCAGGTGAATGCCGGCACGATGAAGCGTTATCTGGCCTTCCTCGCCCGACCCGACGAGGCAGGAAAACGGCTCAAGCGGCCGACGATAGCCACGCAGTTGGCATTGATCCGTCCGCTACTCGAGCGTGCCGAGCAGGCTGATCCGCACCTCTTCGGTTCGCCTCTCGCGATCCCTTACAATCCGGTTCCCGGCAGTCGCCACCATGACTCCAAGGCGCGACTGTCGAAGGAGGATCTGCAGGCCATCCTCATGGCCTGTTACGAAGAGATCGATGCCGCATGGGCGACGTTCCAGCGGGGACAGGTGATTATCGCTGCGGCAGAGGCGCCTGCGCGTGCCGAACGCGGGGAGAGCCTGGACAGCGCGATCTGGCGGCTTCATCGCCTGACAGGAGGTCTTGCGCCGACCTGGAACCAGTTGAAGGAAGCTCGCGTGCCGCACAGCCGGCTTCTGCGCTGGGGCTGGCGCAGCGGCATCGCGGAGCATTATCACCTGACCACGCGAACGGTCGTTCCGTTCTATATCGCCCTGGCTATCCAGCTCGCCGCCAACCCGGACCCGCTTCGCGAGATCCGCCGCGACTGTCTTGTCGCTCACCCGATCGACGACAACCGGGTGCTGGTCGAGTGGCTAAAGCACAAGACCGCGCCCAATCCGAAGATGCAGCGCCGCTCGTTCGATGTTCGACGGCCGCGCTCCGCGCCGCGCCTCATTGAAATGCTGTTGGCGATGACGGCGCCCCTCGTGCTCCACGTTCCTGACCAGCATCGCGAACGTCTCTTCCTCGTATATTATCTGACGGGCGCACCACAAAGGCAGCATGGCAGTCCTGCCGGGCTGATCTCGTTCAGCACACTCCTCGGCCGTCTCGATCGGTTCATAAAGGGAGCTAACCGGAGGATCGCCAAATGGAATCTCGATCATCCCGATCGCCCTCGGCGATCCTTGCCTCGCTTCTCACCGGGCCAGTTGAGAGGGAGTGTCGCGACACAGCATTACCTGGCCTCGGGTGGCGATCTCCTGGCGACGGCCGCCATCCTCAATCATCGCGACCCGGTGACGACCGACGCCTATGTGGAAGGACCGGCAGCGCGTCGGCTTGAGCGCGAGACCATTGTCCGCCTCCAGCGGATGATGGTCGCCTGGGTCATGACGCCGGAACCGGAAGAAGGTGATACGTCGCTGCCCGGTCCAGGCGCCGTGACGGCCTTGTTCGGGCACCGCTGCATGATGCCGGTCGAGAGCGATGGCGCGGGCGGCAAGCGTGTCTGTCGGCACCTGGGTGGTTGTCTTACATGTCCTGGCCTGATCGTTCCGCTCGATATCGACCATTGCGCGCGCGTTGTTCAGGCTCACCGCCATTTACTGGCATCCCGGGATCGGATCGATGCCGAGAGGTGGAATATCTTCTACGCCCCGAGCCTGCGCGTTCTTGAGCAGGATCTGCTGCCTGCGTTCCCGGCAAAACTGCACAAGGATGCCGAACAGCTCGCCGACAGCCTTCCCGCATTACCGGATATCGAATGAACATCGTTCCACAGATCGCGGCAACGCCCGGCCTTCCGGTCCGCGTATCCCCGGAATCGGACTTTGCCGACGATCAGTGGCAACTCGCCCGTGATGTGCCGGGCCATCGGGATCATGCCTTCAGGATCGACTGGTCGTTCAGGATGCCGGACGGTAGCCGGTTCAACGAGGATAAATGGCGTCGACTACGACAGCCGGCCAAGCAGCTCATCTGGTCGCTGCATGCCGATCCACCTGACGGCCGCAAAGCGGTCGCGCTCCATACTCTTGCCCGCTATGCAGATTATCTGCGTGTCGTCCTTCAGTGGATGGTGGCAAACCGGGTTGAAAGCTGGGCCGGGCTTGACCGCCGGGCAATCGAGCGCTTGTTCTACGACTTCGGCGAACGCGGGCTCTCCTATAGCACCGTACGCAACTACCACAGGATCATCAGAGCCTTCTATGAGCAGCGCTTCAAGCTGGCGGAAGCTCCGCCGCAACCGTTGCCAATGCTCACACGCCTCGGCACCTGGCACGACGGGACGAAGAAGCCGCATACGCCGGATGCGGTCGCGGTCCCGCTGATATCTGCTGCGCTCCATCTGATCGGCGAGCCCGCTGACCAGATCATCGAAATGCGCGAAGCGGCGCAGGCAATCTATGATGAAGCCAAGCAGCAGGGGGGCACGTATGACGCACAAACATACCGAGCCTCGGCTTATCTCCGATCGCAGCCGCCCATAGAGATGTGTCCAGGCCGGCCCGAGACACTGACCCACAGGCCCATCGACGGGCTGAACGATCGTATCCTTAGGCTCTATGACGCCTGCTTCATCGTCATCGCATATCTGGTGGGTGCCCGAGCATCGGAGATCCTCGCCCTCGAAACAGGCTGCATCGAGTGGCATGAGGGGGACGACGGTGAGGCCTATGCCTATCTGACAGGGGCCATCCGCAAAGGCGCGCCGGGTCCCGAGGGGCTTGCGCACCGATGGGTGGTTCCCGATCCTGTCGTCCGAGCCATCGCTGTCCTTGATCAGCTATCCGCGCTCTGGCGGGCAATCCATGGTGGGCGGCAACTGTGGCTGGTGCAGGAGAAACCCGGCACCGCATTGCGAGCATCGGCCTTGCCTATCCACACGGTCAGCATCGCTGCCGTGAATATGCGGTTGAACAAGAGCTTCATCCCGATGCTAGATCTGCCGGAACATGAAGGCGAGCGCTGGCGTGTGACCTCGCATCAAGGGCGCAAGACGTTCGCGCGGTTCGTCGGCCGCCGCGATCGTACGGCGCTGGCGGCGCTCAGCAAACACCTTGGTCACATCACCCGCGCCATGACGGACCGCAGCTACGTCGGCACCGACTTCGATCTGGCGGAGCTGATCGATGACCAGGTCATGGCCGATACGCGCACGGCGCTTGAGGATCTTCTGGTCGCCCCCCGGCTCGCGGGAAAGGCCGGCAAGATGCTCGCGGAGCGCTCCCCGTTCCGCGGTCGCACTCAGGGTGGCGACCTTGACGCCTACATTACGCAACTTCTGGCCGAAACCGATATGCGCCTTGGCGTCTGCGACTGGGGTTACTGCCTCTATCGGCGAGAAACCTCGGCGTGCCTTGGGTCCGAGCGCGAACCCAATCCCGTGCTTCGCACCCAGAGCGTCTGTGTCACCTGCGCCAACTTCGTCATCACCGAAAAGCATCGGCCGATATGGGCGGGACGGTTGAGCAGGAACCTTGCCCTTCTCGAAAGGAGCGACCTCGACCTGGAGAGCCGAACGCTGGCGATGTCGCGCGCCGACGAGTGCAAACGCCTCCTTGCGATGCTCGATGAAACGGACCTTGCCGATGGGGGAGGTTGAAGCCCCGACACCGCAGCAGCGTCGCCACGCTCGGACAAAGGCCAAGCTGCGCGCTGCCCTCGAGGCGCTATCCTCCAGCACATCTTCGGCGCCCATCACCGCCGCTGCGGTCGCACGCGAAGCCGGCGTCGGGCGCAATGTTCTCTACGTCGGCCATACCGACATACTCGAAGACATCCGCGCGATATCTGCCGCGCGCACCGCCGTTCGCGAAAAGCGGGAGGATGCCGCTCGCACGGATGCCATGAAGATCCGCGATCTTGAAAGCCAGCTCGCATCCTTGGCGACCGAAAATGCAGGTCTGCTTCGACGCGCCCGCGAGGCGGAGAGCCGGTTGGAGCGCGCGGAAAAACAGAACGCCGGGTTGCTTCGGCAGCTCGTGGACGCACGGCGTCCGGTTCGCTTGCGGCCTGAAGACCCCGACAACCCGGCCTGATCCCACTTGGCCCATCACGGCCCCCGCTTCCCGGTGGCCAGAGGGAGAGTGCTGCCGGTCATCAACGAGGCTGCTGCGGCCAGAGAGAGAAGCCCCTCCGAGCAGAGCGCGGCCTAATAATGCGCCCTCTTAGCCCGGACAGGGAATCCTTGTGATTTATCAATCTATTACCGCAAATGATACACCTCGCGATGAGACAGAACAACGGTTTTTCGCACAGCTGCTTCTGTCGATGAAGTTGCCGAGCCTGGTGCCAGCCATCGACGCTGCGTTTGCCGAGGGGAACGCCGTGGTCGTCCAGCTCGTCTCGACCGCAGAAGCCATGCTCAACCGTCGGCTTGCCGACCTCTCGGACCAGGAACGCGAAGCGCTGGAGATCGATCTATCCCCGCGTGAATACGTGTAATGTGGAGCTCCACATTACACATATTCTTTGCAGTCGCAGTTTATGTCGAGCGTGGCGGCGAGAGACGCAGGTTTCCTTCGGTTTTCCATGATTTCACTCCAGATAATATGCGGGTTAGAGGGAGTGTTCGAAGACGGGTCAGGCCCGCCTTCGAACGTCGGTGAGCATTGTGATCAAGGCGTCGGAAGGCGGCTTGAAGCGCCCCGGCTTGATCGCAGGGGCACCGTGGGCTGCGAGAATCTGCAGCTTCTCTTCGGGATCGGCGCGCAAGTAGGTCTCGGTGCTCTGGATACTGGCGTGGCCGAGCCATAATGCGACCTTGCGAATGTCCCCCGTCGCCGCGAGCGTGTGCATCGCGCAAGAATGACGAAGCACGTGGGGTGTGACGCGCTTCCCAAGGATCGACGGCTGCTTCGTCGCTGCCGTCTTGACGTGCTCGGCCAATCGGAACGCAAATCCGTCGCGGGTCATCGGCTGCCCGTTGGCATTGAGGAAAATCTCGGTGACCTCAACTTGAGGCCGGATCGCAAGCCATGCGCGCAATGCGATCTGGGTCTCCTTCCACAGCGGCAGGACCCGTTCACGTCGCCCTTTGCCCATGATGTGCATGGTGGACAGGGAGCGGTCCGGGAAATCGCCCAGTTGCAGCGTTACGAGTTCCGACACCCTCAGTCCGCCAGCATAGGTAAGATGCAGCATCGCGCGATCACGGGTGCCGAGGCGTGTCCGGGGATCGGGTGTATCGAGCAAAGCCTTGATCTCGGCCCGGTCGAGGTAATCGATCAGCGCCTTGTCTGTCTTCTTGGTCGGGATTGCTCTGACACGGAGTGCCTGATCGAGGCAGGCTGGAATCCGGTACTCGATGTATCGGAAGAAGGATCGGATCGCGGCGAGCCTGCCATTGCGGGTCCGCACGCAGCTGCCGCGGCCGATCTCCACATGATCGAGGAAGGCCATGATCATGTCTGTGCCGAGATCCTCAACCTCGAGATCGGTCGGTCGGCGCTTCAGCCGATCGGCAGCGAACTGGACGAGGAGGACGAAGCAGTTGGCATAGGTCTTCACCGTGTGCGGGCTGACGGCGCGTTCGCGCGGCAGATGTTCCCGCAGATATGCCGAGAGATGGAGAGCAAGCGCCGTCATGCCGCTTCTCCTTGAAAAAGTTGCTCGCTTGCAGCCGCAATGTCGCGCAGCAGCACTGGCGTGGCTTCGAGATACCAGTACGTGTTGGCGATCGACGCGTGCCCCAGGTAGACACTGAGACCGGCCATGTGGTGGGCAATGGCCTCCCTGTCACGCGGGCAGGACTCAAGCGAGCGAACAGCGAACGTATGTCGCAGATCGTGGAGTCGCATGCCTGCCGTACCGGTTGCTCCACGATATCCGAGAAGCCGGGCCAACCTGACGAACACGACGTGGGCGCGCACCTTGTGCGGCGCCCGCCCCCGGATAGTGACGAACAGGTCATTACACTTGGCCGGGTGCTTCGCGCGGATCGCAATGTAGGCTTCGAGTGCTTGGCGCGTCGATGGCTGCAAGGCGATCAGTCGCTGCTTGCCGAACTTGCCGTTGCGGACGACCAGCCCATCCTCGACCAGATCGTTGCACTGTAGCGCGAGAGCCTCGGAAATCCGGAGACCTGTCGCCGCGAGCAGGCCGAACAGGTAATGGTACGTGTATGGGCTAATCGTGCCATGGGGCGGAACGTTCAATGCCGCCGCCATGATCGCCCGCACCTGGTCCGCTTCGATTATGGTCGGAGTGGGACGTGGCCGCTTCCCCCGGCCGAAAACGCCGACAGGCGGGACTTCGTTGTCTGGGTCCTCGGCATGAGCGAAAAGGCTGAAGTTACGAGCAGCGTCGTACCTATGGCGAGCCACGTTTTGCGAGCTTGCCGTGTGGCACCAGTCGTAGATGCGCTGCACTCGGGTGTGCCGGTCACCGAAGCGTTCAGCGAAAGCGGCGTATTGGCGCAGCAGTCGTTCCTGTTCCGAGAACTTCCGCCCCAAGCTGCGATACAGCGAGACGTATCTGGCAATCTGCGTGCTCAGCATGACGGTTCTCCCGGCCATGGCTGCGCGATTTTCATGAGCATCGGCAGGTCGACCTTGGCGTAGATGGCGGTGGTCTCGGGCGAGCTGTGGCGCAGGATCGTTCCAACGGACTCCAGCCCTGCGCCCGCGCGCAGCAAGTTGGTGGCAAGCGAATGCCGGAAAATGTGCGATCCGGTCGGCACGCCTTCGATCCCGCCGCGCTCATGCGTGCGTGCAACGATGCCGGCGATCTCCGCCGATGAGCGGAACGAACGGAACGGGGCTTGCGCGCGCACGAACAGATGCGGATCGGCGGTCTTGGGACGCGCCGTGGCAATGTAGTCCAGGATCGCGTCACCGACGTCCTGAGGCAATGGCAGGCGATCAGGCCGACGCGTCTTGCCCTTGACCGTCAGGTGGCCCGAGCGCCAGTCGATATCGTCGAGGTGCATATCCCGAATATCACCGGCACGCAGGCCAAGCCGGGCGAGCAGGAGAATGATGGCCTTGTCCCGAACTTCCACCGGGCGATCAGTCGGACATGCGCCGATGATCTGCTCGATCGTTGCCGGGTTAACGTGCCGGGGCAGCGTCGAAAGACGGTAGCGTTGCACTGATGGGATCGCGTGCAACAAAGCTGGACGGCAAATACCCTGCACGACCAGGAACCGAATATAGCTCCGTATTATCGTGACGAGCAGTGATGCCGAACCCGGCGTCTCCTTGCTTCGTTGTTGAAACGCCCGTCTGAGGACGGCTGCATCCCATTGTGAAGGCTCGCCGAGCATAGGCGCGAGCCGCCTGATATCGGCCCGGTAGCGCCGGATCGTCTCATCGGTCGCGCCGCGGTGTTGCTTGAGCCATGCCAGATATGCCGCCATGTGCGGGTCGTCATCCGACACCAGTTCGACTGAAGGGATGACACCGCGGTCGCGCAAGAACTCGACGAAGTGCCGAGCGCCTCGCCGCCGCCGCTTCGCGCCCGAGGCAACAAGCTTGCCTCGCTTGCGCCAGACCGGACATCGACAATCATGCGCGCCGTACTGGTCGATGATCGTGTCATCGATATCGGCCCATTGTCGTCGCGCAATGCGAAGCCAGGCCGCGAAATGCTCGGCCTCGGATCGATAGGACTGGGCCGGTCCTTGCGCGAGTTGCAAGCGATCGATCCCATCGAAATAGTCGGCGAGGTGCCGTGGCAGATCGTCGATCCCGTCGTCGACACCGACGTAGCCTTGATCCTCCAGGAAGCGGACGAAGCGCCTGACTCGCGCTGCAATGTCCGCCTTATAGACTGGCTGCTGCGCCGAATACCGGTGGCAACGGCACCGATGCTTCTCGAACCGCCGAACGGTCCGATCGTCGATCGTGCGGATCGCGATCCCATGCAGTTCCATCCAATGCAGGAAATGACGGGCCGCAGCGCCAAACAGAATCGCACTGCCTGACCTCTCGTCGAGCGACAGAGAGGAGAGGAATGCGGTGAGTAGAGCGTCGTGACTGGGCGGGTCTTCGACCCGGAGCCGGGCCGCTCGAAACGACAATAATGATCTTGATCGCATGTTGGTTCCTTCGACTTGTTCAGGTCGAGGGAACCGTAATTATCTGGAGTGAAATCATGGAAAACCGAAGGAAACCTGCGTCTCTCGCCGCCACGCTCGACATAAACTGCGACTGCAAAGAATATGTGATCGATTACCTCGCCAAGAGCTTTCCTGTCCGGTTGATGGCGGTCTTCACCGATGAAAACGGCAATCCTCGCTCCGAGCCGATGAGCGACGAACACGGCGCGCCGGTACTGTGCCGATCGGCACTCGCCGCGCGCGACCGGATGATCGAGCAGCTTTGCGCTTTGCCGCCCATCGCGACCGCGCTTGATGCCATCATCGAACGCTTCGGCGTGGATCAGGTGGCGGAAGTGACCGGCCGGACACGCCGGCTCATCGTCGGCCGCGATGGTTGTCAGAAGCTGCAATCCCGGTCGCCGCGCGCCAACGTGGCTGAAACCCAGGCTTTCATGGAGGGGACCAAACGCATCCTGGTCTTCTCGGATGCCGGAGGGACCGGACGCAGCTACCATGCAGATCTAGCTGCGAAGAACCAGGCTCGCCGCGTTCACTTCCTGCTCGAACCGGGTTGGCGGGCTGACGCCGCCATCCAGGGGCTCGGCCGGACCAATCGCACCAACCAGGCGTCGGCCCCACTGTTCAGGCCAGTGACGACCAATGTGCGCGGCGAACGCCGATTCATCTCGACGATCGCGCGGCGGCTCGACAGCCTCGGGGCCTTGACGCGCGGGCAGCGCCAGACCGGCGGACAGAACCTGTTCGATCCGGCCGACAATCTCGAGAGCATCTACGCCAAGGAGGCGCTTCACCGCTGGTTCGGCCTGTTGTTCACCGGCAAGCTCGAAGCGGTCAGCCTCGGGCGCTTTCAGGAGCTGACAGGTCTCAGGATCGAAGCCCCTGACGGGTCGATGGTCGATGACCTGCCGTCGATCCAGCGCTGGCTCAATCGCATCCTGGCGTTGCCGATCGCCCTGCAGAATGCGATCTTTGACGAGTTCATGGGGCTCGTCGAGGCGCGTATCGATGCCGCTCGCCAGGCCGGGACGCTCGATCTCGGCCTTGAGACCATCGCGGTCGAGGACTTCACGCTCCTGTCGGATACGCTGCTGCGCAAGGATCCCGCGTCGGGTGCGACGACCCATCTGCTGGAACTAGAAATTGCCAGAGCTATGAAGCCGCTGACGTTGAAGAGGCTCGAAGATCTCCATGGCCTCGCCGGGCAACGGCAGCAACCTGTTCGGAACGCGCGTTCAGGGCGGGTTGGCTTGCTCGTGCCCACCCGCAGCATTCTTGCCGATGACGGCACGCGGGTGGCCCGCTTCGAGTTACTGCGCCCGCTGAAGCGCAGCCACATCACTGAGGGTCAGCTGGCTGAGAGCAGTTGGGAGCAGATCCCTGTGGGCGAGTTCCGCGAAGCATGGGCCGCCGAGGTCGAGGAAGCGCGGTCGAGCCACAAGCGCGAGCGCCTCTATCTGGCGACGGGCCTCCTGCTGCCGGTCTGGGACAAGCTCCCTTCGGATTTCGTGAGGGTGAGCCGCATCTCGGCGGCGGATGGCCGGTCGCTCCTTGGCCGGGAGGTTCCTCTCCATTGTGTTCCAGAACTGTGCCGGGCGCTCGGTCTGGAACGCGAGCAATCGCTCTCCGCCGATGACATCGTCCAGACCGTCCTGGCGACTGGCCGAGCCGTGGAATTTGCCGGCCGTGAGCAGCTCATGGTCAAGCGCAGTCTGGTCAATGGCTCACAGCGAATTGAACTGACCGGATGGAGTGTAGCCCGTCTTGACTGGTACAAGGCTCAAGGGTGTTTCACGGAAATCATCCGCTACCAGACTCGTCTGTTCGTACCGATCGAAGGGGCGGCGAGCATGATTGCCAGATTGGCATCATCCTCATAGGCTGTTGCCAAATGGCATTATCCGGCGTATATGATGCCATATGGAGAATTGCCATGCTGGCTCTACAACCCGTTGATACTGCCGTTACCGCTTTCCGTCCCGATCCGATTACCCAGGATGAGACAGCTGCCATGTTCCGGGCAGTCCTCAATCTGTTTGGCAAATGGGAGCTGACCGACGAGCAGGCTGCAACGCTGCTCGACATGCCGGTGCGATCCTATCGCCGCTGGAAAGCCGAAGGCCCCGGGCGCGTCTCGCGTGATGGGCGTGCGCGCCTCTCCAACCTCATGGGCATCCACAAGGCGCTTCGGATCATCTTCTCGGAGGCAACCCGTGGCTATGCCTGGATCAGGTCGGCAAATGATGCGTTCGGTGGAGCCAGTGCGCTCGACGTGATGCTCGGGGGCGAACTCACCGACATCATGCGGGTGCGTCGCTACCTCGACGCCGAGCGTGGTGGCTGGTGAACGAAACGGCGGATATCCCCGTTTCTCGAGTTGAGTGGAAGGGCGCTGTCAGGATCATCCGCAGTGCCTTCCCACCGATCGACCTGTTCGAAGATATCGCTGATCCAGCCGACTGGCCACTGCTGATCTCGGCAGAGCAGAAGACCAATCCCCGCATCATGGCGACGATTGGCAATCTGAACTTGGTCCCGGTCGACCGGCGAGTAGGAGGCAATGGCGCTTCCTACCTGATGGCGCCGTTCACCCATGTCAGTACCGACCGGCCAAGTCGTTTTGCCGATGGCAGCTACGGTGTGCTCTATGTCGGGGACCGGTTTGAAACCGCACTGTTCGAGACGATCCACCACCATGCCCGCTTCATGGCACGGACAAAGGAAGCGCCTGGCTGGACCTCGCAGTTCCGGGAAATCGTCATGACAGTCGAGGCAGACTTGCATGATCTCCGAACTTTGCCGGAGGAGCCGTTTCCGGCGCTGGATCCTAACAGCTACGTCGCGTCCCAGGCACTCGCGCAGCACCTCAGGGGCTCGGGATCAAACGGGATTGCCTATCCGAGCATCCGGCATCCCGCTGGGGAATGCGTCGCGCTCTTCTACCCGGACTGCGCGTCGAACCCCTTGCAGGGGCGGCACCTCGACTATCACTGGGATGGGGCGCGTGTTGATCTCGTGCGTGATGCCGGATCAGGGGCTGTTTTCCGTATTGTCGATTTGCCGATTGATCCCGCCTGATCGCAGAAACACCGTTCACACGATCAAGTGTTATCCGAATGCTGCGCTTACTGAACGGTCAGCGAACTATGCCTGTGCACCAGCTTTCACGAGTTCATGAAGGGCTCGGTCCGGCGAAACCGGGCCCTTGTACAGCGGGCTACATGGTGTCTCTGCTAGCTTCGCCGAAATCGCCAAGAGGTCATCATCATCTCCCTTTTCATAGGCATAGGCGGCCAGCCAGAATTCGGCCTGCTTAACGAACTCATTGAGCACACCCAGGACGCTCCGGTTCGAAGTTTTTGCGTACTCCACCTTGTCCATCCGCCAGACTTCCTGAGCGATGAATTCAGATGAGACGCCGTGCTCCTTCAGAACAAGCGCCAATTGTGCGGGGAATCTTCGAGCAAGCGTGGCCGCTGGGGCCAACGGCATAAGCACGGGAATCAGCGTGCGCTCAGAAACCAGCACAGCTACCTGCGGCTTCCAGAACAGGACGGTGGCATACCAGTTGCCCAGCGAGGTATCGCTCTGCCTAGGGGCAACGATTTCCGGTTTGATCCTATCCAGCAGCTTCTTGGTGCAATGGAGATGGAACATGGCAGCCCACAATAGTGTTCGCTGTTCAATGCGTCCACTGACGCTCTCGGCCTCGCCGCGGTAATGGCAATGACCTATTTAGGGTCAGTTGTTCCTAGCCCGGCTTATTCACCGCGTTGGGCCGAGAGGGTTGGCGGGAGTGGCATAAGCCTCTGATCTGAATTAGGAACTGGGTGTCTAAGCCGAACCTGCCGCAGGGCAGAAGATGCCACAGGCCACCCCGCCATGACCGACGATACTGCAAACCCATTCCGATTCCCAGCAGTGCGCAGCCGGAAAGTCACAGCCGCCTTTGATGGTGGTCGGCTGACCTCGGACGGCGGCGTCCTGCTACTGGCACAGGCTGAGCGCGCGATGGGCATCTGCCGTCGGCTTGCCGCTTGCATAGCCGACCCGCGTGACCCTGGCCGGGTGATCCATGCGCTGCCCGACATCCTGCGCGCCCGGGTGTTCGCGATCGCTTGCGGATACGAGGATGCCGACGATCTCGACGCCCTTCGCGACGATCCCGGCTTCCGCCTGGCGCTGGGCAAGCTGCCGGGCTCCGGTGCCGGGCTTGCGAGCCAACCCACGATGAGCCGCTGGGAGAACGCGCCGACCACGCGCGAACTGGCGAAGTTGATGGCCGCCATGATCGATATCTACTGCGCCAGCTATCCCACTTCGCCGGCGGCGGTGACGTTGGATATCGATGACACCTGCGATGTCGTCCACGGCTATCAGCAGCTCTCGTTCTGGAACGGGCACCATGGCGAGCGCTGCTTCCTGCCGATCCACGTCTACGACACCGCCAGTGGCCGGCCGGTGGCGATGCTGCTTCGCACCGGCAAGACGCCATCTGGCGCCGAAGCTGCTGGCCACATCCGGCGTCTGGTGCGTCACATCCGCCGGCACTGGCCCGATACCCACCTCACCATCCGCGGTGACGGGCACTATGGCCGCCCCGAGGTCATGGCGTTCTGCGAGGCGTACGGCATCGATTACGTGTTCGGCCTGCCAACCAACGCTGCGCTGCGGGCCGATCCCGCCATCGTCGCCGTCGCCGATACCTGCGCGGTCAAGCGGGCCGAGGAGCAGCGTGTGATCCTGCGAAACTATGCCGAGACCCGCTACGGCGCCAAAAGCTGGAAGGGCCAGCGCCGCGTCGTCGCCCGGATCGAGGCCAGCACGCTGGGCATGGACATCCGCTATGTCGTCACTTCGCTGACCCAAGGCTCGGCCGAGCACATCTACGACACGCTCTACTGTGCCCGCGGCCAGGCCGAAAACCTGATCAAGCGGCACAAGACCCAGCTCGCCAGCGATCGCACCTCGTGCCGCTCGGCCAATGCCAACCAGATGCGCCTCATTCTGCACACCGCCGCCTACTGGCTCCTGTGGCGGATCCAGCAAGAAATCCCAAAATCTGCCGCGCTTGCCGTCGCCGAGTTCGCAACGATCCGCCTCCGGTTGCTCAAGGTCGCCGCCCGCGTCATTGAATCCGCAACGCGCATCCGCATCGCCTTCGCGTCAGCATGCCCCGATGCCGCCACGTTCAAGGCCGTCGCCACCAACCTTCGGCCTGCTCCTACATAGCCCGCGCGGCCGTGCCGCCGAACCGCAAGCCCCCCTCCATTAACCCCGAAAAGCCCATCGATCCCACCGCGGTGAAAAACACCGCCAGAGGCGCTCGTCCGGATCACATCACCGAAAACGCATCGCCACCCAACAAGCCCGGAACCTCAGTCTCATGAATAGGCCGGGCTAACGCAATTTGAGAGGAAGAAGACGTGAGCCTGTTCGAGAACCTCATCGGCCTTGACGGCTTCGAGTTCATCCAGCGCAAGATGGACAAAGGTTTCGGCGAGGGCAATTTCTCGGCCCTGTTTGAAAGCATCGAACGCGATCAGTTGCGGCGTGGGGCCTTGAACGTGGCGGAGCTGGCGTGACAACGTCAACCCCCGCACTCAAGCGCATCCATCCTGCGGCCTATCGTTGCAATGAGCCGAAGCTGTGCGACACCATCCGCAGCGGGATGGAAGACGAAGCCGGACGTCACATTTTCGGTGCCATCAATCAGAAAGTCGGGATAGCATGATCAAGCGGCTTGCGGATCAGGAGCGCGTGGAAGCCTTGGCCGCGCTCCGTGGCTGGACCCATGAGCCGGGGCGTGATGCGCTGGTCCAGACATTCAACTTCCCGGATTTCGTGACTGCCTTTGCGTTCATGACGGCCGTCGCGCTCGAAGCTGAAAAGGCAGACCACCATCCAGAATGGTCCAATGTTTATGGACGCGTTTCGATATTGCTCACAACGCACGATGCGAATGGGTTGTCTGAGCGGGACACGAAACTAGCAGCCAAGATTTCGGTTCTCGCAGCCGCCCTCACGTGAGGGTCAAGCGCCCCTAGCAAGCGTGAACGACCAACAGATCGTCGCGCGATCCATTTCCTCGCGCTGGCTTGCCTCGCACAAGGAAGAGCGTCCCGCCGCCATCTCCGCAAAAGCGGTCGGCCATTGATCCGAAGCGACGCGGCTCATTGCCGCCGCCATCCGGCTCGCCTGACCGCATCCAGGCGTGATCGGCTGATAGCCCTTATGGCGCAGGGCCAACTGCGTGCGATAGCCATGTTCGCGCATGATCCCGTTCGCGAGCAACTGATCCGCATGACGCGAGACGCCCCATAGCGAGACCGGCTTGCCGGCCAAAATCCTCCGCAGCAGCCTGACCCGGTCCTGCTCCAGCGGGATCGCCTCCAAGCCCAGTTCGCGCGCGCGGCTGGCAAACTGGCTGCCTGCGGCAAGCGTCGGGTCGTAAAGCGCGATCCTGGCGGCGGTCGCCGCATGGACGCGGCAGGCGCCCAGAAGCGGTACTGCGGCCGCGGCGGCCATGAACGTGCGTCTGCTAAGGTCGGTCATCGCCCACCCCGCGCCTTCGGAGTGGTGAGGTAAGCCGCGATCTGCTTGATATCCGCGTCGCTGACTTCGCCTCTGGGGATGGGGGGCATGTTGCCGATGCCGGTCCGCGCCGCCTGGATCACGTAGTCGACCGTCAGGTCGTTCCGCTCTTCAAGCAGCGGGCGATCGGTGCGGCGCGCAAGCAGGCCGGTGCCCATCCCGCCCTTGCCATGGCACATCCCGCAGTATTGCACATAGAGCCGCTCACCGCCTTTCGCGTTTGGCCGGGCGGAAAGCGTCAGCGGTGGTGGCGGCGAGGGCGGGCCCGGGCGCGCTGCGGGAGCCGCAGCCGCTGCCGGATCCTTTTGCTCTGCCGGCTGCGCAGGCGCGGCGGACAGCACGGCGAGCAGGGCGAGGAAGCCGCCGCGCGTAACAGTGGCGAGGCCGTTCATCAGCGATCCCCCGATTGGCCTGCGGCAGTTCCTATCCCGCTCTTGCCCGGCGCGATGATGCCGAAGGGGTCCAGAGCGGCCTTGACCTTGGCGTTCAGCTTGCCAAGGGCGCCGCCGTTGAAATCATAGGTCGATGCGACAAGGTCCATATAGTCAAGGTGCGTGCGGTATTCCCCGTAACCATGCGCCTTCGCATCCGCCACCAGCGTGCGGATGAAAGGATCGACGCGGCGCATCATGTCCGGATCGTCCTTGTCCAGCAGGATGGCGTTGACGTTGATCAGGTGGCGTTCGCCGAACGCAAAGCTTGCCTGATAATCCATGCCGAATTCCCGGTAGCGCTGGTAGGTCCTGCGGAATTGCTCCATCGCCGCGCTGCCCGATTGCGGTAGCACTGGCGAGAAGCCGATATGCCCGCCCAGGCCACCGTGCCAGTTCGCGTTCTGCATCGGGAAGGTGAGCGGCGTACCGGTCCAGCCGGTCATTTCCAGCGGATCGCCACGTTTCCAGCTCGTGCGCTTCATGCTGAGCGGCTTGAGCTTGTTCATCTCGCTTTCGAGGATGGAATAGGCTTCGCGGTTGATCGTCTCGCGTCCGTAGAGGCGCAGGCTGACGCCCCACCAGCCCATCTGGAATTTCTTGCGGATCGCGGCGATCACCGTGTCGGAGAGTGCGCCTTTCTGGTCCGTCCATTCCGCGCGCGTGGTCAGGATGGCGGCGGCCCTCAACCAGTTGCCGATCGTGGGCGATTGCTGCAGCACGCCCTCCCGCCGGAGCGGCGCGATGGCATCGATCAGCGGCCCCAGATCTTCCGGCCGGTCGAACTCGAGGTCCATGCCCATGAGCGATTCGGGTTCCGGCATGAGCCACAGGCCGGCCTTGGTGACGATGCCCAGGTTGGACTGGACGAACATCTGGTCCCACGCCGGACCGAAACCGAAGCGATAGAGCTGCCAGGTGGGCGAGCCGGTGAGCGCGCCCATCCCGGTGCGCACCAGCGTGCCGTCTGCAAGCACCACTTCCATCCCGCACAGCTTGGTCGTGTGTTCGCCATAGGGCGTGTAGCCGACCCCGCGATCCAGCGCGTTGCCGATGACCGAGCCCCAGCTGTTTCCGGGCGTCGAAAGCCAGTGCTTGAGCCCGCGCGCCTTCAGGAAATCATACAGATCGTAGAAGCCGACACCCGGCTCCAGCAGCACGGTGCCGTTTTCCTCGTCGTATTCGATCTTCTTCATGCGGGACAGATCGAGGATGACCGAACCTTCCAGCACCGGTGCGGAGCCGCCGTAGCCGAGGTTCTTGCCCCGGCTGATCGGCCAGAGCGGAATCCTGTGCTCGGCCGCGACGCGGACGATCGCTTGGATCTGCTCCACAGTGTCCGGGGCGATCGCGCCTGCGGGGCGGTGCCGGCTGTCATCGACCGCGAACGCGTCGGAATAGGAATCCTGGTCTTCGGCATCGAAGAACAGGTTTTGCGCGCCGACGATGGCGGCGAAGCTGCGGCGCGCGGCGGCCAGTCGTTCCGGCGGAATGCTGTAGGACGAAAGTGGCATGGTTTGATCCGGTCTTTGCTCCGCTTTCCGACGCATGGGCCGGGCGCCCATCCTTCATGGCGGCGTGGTCGGGAAGAAGAGGGAAAGGTTCTGGCGGTTGTCTCTTTATGCTTTGCCTCGGGATAATGCTGCGCCAGGATTTGCGCAGCATCGCTAGCTTTATCGCTACGTCGCGAGCCGGCGCTGATTGGGATCGAGCTTGAGCATCTCGGCGCTTTTCAATGCAGGATCCCAGTGCTCCACAATCTTGCCGTCCTCGATGCGGAAAAGATCGAACCAGCTGGTGTGGTAAGGAGCGTCGTCGGCATCCCGTTCCGGACGGACGAACGTGAACTGGACCATGTCGCGTTCGGCCACGATCGCGATCAGGGGCAGACGGATCGCCGGCTCGATCTCGCGCTCCGGCCGGGACGAACGGATGAAGGCCGCGAGCGCGTCGCGGCCGCTGACGACGTTGGGGTTGTGCTGGATGTAGTCCGGCCCGATAAAATCGCTGACGCGGTCCGCGCGGCCGGCCTGCAGCACGATGCGGTACATGTCATAGCACAGCCGCTTGTTGCGCTCGATATCGGGATCGGTGCTGCGCAGCATCGCTTCGTGGTCCGCCGCGATGACCGGCGTGGTCTGCCCCGCAACCGGCTCTGCCGCCGCGATCAGTTCCGTCCTGCCGCTCAAGATGGCTGCTCCTCGTTCCAGGGGCGCGGCCATTTGCGGGTATCGTCCCAATGTTCGACGATCAGACCGTCCTCCAGACGGAACATGTCGAAGGCGTGGCCCAGATAGGTTTCGCCGGGGCGCGTGGGGTCGGGCTGCTCCTGCTCCCAGATGGCGACCACATAGTCGCCCTGCGCCACCGTCCGCAGCAGTTCCTTGCGCGCGGGCGGCGTGAACCCTTCGGGCAGATTCCGGATGATCTTGACCAGGTGCAGAATGTGCTCGCGGCCGGACGGCATGTTCACATTGTGCTGGATGTAGTCCGGGTGGATATATTTGAAGACGGCCTCGTCCTGGCCTTCATAGATCACGCCCTTCCACATCGCGATCACGATTTCGGCGTTGCGCTCTTCCAGCGTGCGTTGGTCGGTCATGCCAGCCTCACGTCAGCGCGTAGTAACGCAGGACGTTGCCCGAGACGAGGCGTTCGCCCACGCCCACGAACACGTGCTTGGTCAGCCAGTCGTGCTTGCCGACCGGAGTCTCGAAACTCGGCTGCCCGCGCAGGTAGTATTCCTCGTGTTCCACGGGTTGGCCGCCACGGAAGGCCCAGTCGCGGATGCGTTCCATCGTGTCGGGCTTGCGGCCCCACAAAAAGCCCTTGTTGTTGAGGAGGATGAGCGTTCCGTCCTCTTCTTCGAGCATGTACCGCGCATCGAACACGGCGACATCGTCCGGCCGGAAATAGGCGTAGTCGCCGCCCGAACCCGGCACGGCCTTGCCGCGAAGCCGCGGTCCCTCGAACGTTCCGCTTTCCACGTAAACGGCCCCCCGGTTGCCACCCCAGGGCGTGTTGTTGATCATCTGCACGCGCGGAAAGGAAAGGCGCACTTCCATCACGAATTCCAGCCGGGGGTTTTCCAGCGTGGAGAAGGGCGGGGAGAAGGCGTCAGTCATGAACCTTTCCTCCGGTCGGAACGGCAAGGTCGGTAGCGGCGTTGCCTGCGTGGAGCGCCGGTTTTGTATTTGCGAACAGGGATTTACCCGGGCACGGTGACGGGGAAACCATAGGTGGGGCGCTCCTCTCTTCCTTTAATCGTTCGACGGTAATCGTAACGATCGTTAGATATTCTTGCAAGTGTGGATATGGCGGGCGCCGGCCGATTGCATTCGCCGACCACAGTCTGGAATGCGCGCGATCGATGGCTTTGCGCGCGCTGCCTGCAGTATTCCTGGCGTTGTGCCGATGCCGGTTTCCCTTCGATCATGGGTCTTGACGAAGGCGAGCGCAGCGCCACAGTGAGTCGCTATGTCAAATCCATCCGATCCGTCTGAACCGCCACAGGCGTTACAATCCGACTTGAGCCCGGAAGCGGAAATGCTTCACAACATTCTCAAGCTCGCGAACCGTCTGATGGCTCCGTTTTCGACTTTCCTTGCTCACGAGCATCGGATCAGCCTGAACGAATTCCGGGTGCTGATGCAGATCGGCTTCTATCGATCCGCCGCGAGCCACGAGCTTGTCGAACTGACCGGCGTCAATCCCATGAGCATTTCGCGGGCTGTCGCCACGCTCGAAAAGAACGGTCGCGTCGTCACGGTGACCGATCCGGCGAATCGGCGGCGAAAGCGGCTGACGCTGACGGCGGAGGGCGAGCGGCTGTTCCGTGCGATGCGCCCGGCGACAAACCTTGTCGCGGAGTTCCTGCTTTCCCGGTTGAAGCCCCACGAACGGGCGACGCTGGATCATATTCTGCGCACGCTGATCGCAACGCTGGAAGCGAAGGATGAGCAGGGCCGGTCCCTGTTTCTGGAGAATACCCGGCTGGACCATCAGCCCGAGGAGTGAACCCGGCCAATGGCGATGGCTTGCCGCATCGCCATTGAGGGAAGGGGGCGGTGAGGCCGGGTGGGCACTCCAGCGCGTGAGTCCCGGTAGGGCGTTCGCCGCTTAACCCATGCCGCGGCCGCTGGCCGTGGTGGCGGGAACGGGCTGCGCCACATCCCAGTGCTCAACGATGAGACCGTCCGCGAATCGGAAGATGTTCATCAGCGCATGCCCGGGATCTTCCGGCCCCTGGCGGCCAATCAGATGGACGAATCCATAATCGCCATCCACCAGGATGCGGCGGACGTCCATGCTGACCGTTGGCCGTGCGAGCAGGCCTTCCAGGTGCGCGATCGCGGCTTCCCGCCCGTCGGTGACGGCGGGGTTGTGCTGCATATAGTCAGGATGAACGTAACGTTCGAAGGCTTCGCGCACCTTCATTTCATCGTAGTAAAGCCGTACGAAATCCAGAAGGAGCGCGCGATTCCGCGCGGTGCGGGCAGCGTATTCCGGGCTTTGGGATTCAGTAATTCCGGCGGTTCTCGGCGGCATGGCGTGTTCTCTCCCTAGGGTTCCGGCACTTGGCGTGATTCACAAGTGCCAACGATGCGATCAGAAATCTGGCACGTGCTCGATTGACCAATCGTAACGATCGTTATATCAATCTCGAACTGGCTTCAAACCACTTTCAAAGTGGAGGGCAAGGAGAGGGTGTGATGAGAGCGACACAGGTTCCTATCGGGCGCTTTTCTGAACGGTGCCGTTCGTTTCGCGCAAAATGCAGGGCGGCCGATGGCCGCGTGTCGCGTGATTTCGCAGGCGCCGGGGGCGCCTGACGGCCAGCGCGTTTCGGATTGACCGGGGCTTGCGGCCACACCGCCGCCAGCCATCCGGCGAACAATCATCATGTGATATATGGGGAGGTAACATGAAAACTGAACTTTTGCGGGCGTGCGCCAGTGCCATGGTCATCGCCGCTGCTATTTCTGTTTCAAGTCAGGCATTTGCCGCAGCGGACGAAGCTTCTTCGCCGCAGGCTGACGAAGCAGAAGCAACGTCCGGCGACATCGTCGTCACCGCCCAGCGGCGCACGGAGCGCCTGCGGGACGTGCCGATTTCCGTGTCTGTGGTGGGTGGCGAGCAGCTGGCGCGGGATAACCTGACCAACCTGTCCGCGGTCGCTGATCGTCTGGCCAACGTCCGGATCACGCCTGGGCCGTTCGACCAGCTCAACATTCGCGGTATCGGTTCGTCCAACAATACCGGTTTCGAACAATCGGTGGCGACCTTCGTCGACGGCGTTTATCGCTCGCGTCCCCGCGCCATCCGTGCCGCGCTGTTCGATGTCGAGCGGGTGGAAGTGCTCAAGGGGCCGCAGACGACCTTCTTCGGCAACAACGCGATCGCCGGCGCGCTCAACATCACGACCCGCAAGCCGGGGAGGGAACTGGCCGCCAACGGATCGGCGCTGTATGGCAGCTATGGCGAATACAACGTCGAAGCCGGTGTGACGGTGCCGGTGGGCGACATGTTCAGCGTGCGTGCTGCCGGCCGCCTGTCCGGCATGGACGGTTATGTGAAGAATGCCTTCACGCGCAAAGACGCTCCGCACGAACGCAACCGTGTCGGCCGCATTTCGCTGGCCTTCACGCCTTCGTCCAACTTCCGGTCGGACTTGCGCTACGACACGGGCAAGACGACTTCGGACGATTTCCTGCCGTTCGAGCTGGAAAGCTGCCCGCCGCCCGCGCCGTTCCCGGTGGGTGGAAGCTGCGCGAACTACATTGCGGCGAACGGAACGGCCGTCGACGATAAGCTCAACTGGCGGAACTCCAGCCGTCCCGGCAAGCTCGACTACGCGTTTAATGAAGTGGGCTGGACCAACGCGTTGAGCATGGGTGACTATACGCTCACATCGATCACGGGTTTCTTCAACCACAATACCGAATATCTGCAGCAGCTTATTCCGTCGCCCGTGCCCGGCATCGGTGGCGGCAGCCTGCTTCCGGTGTTCCAGCGCGAAACGTTCCGCCAGTGGTCGCAGGAAATCCGCCTTGCATCGCCGACGGGTGGCTTCTTCGAGTGGCAGCTGGGCGGCTACTATTCGAGCAGCAAGATGCGCAACAATGGCGTGACCGGCTTCTTCTTTGCGCCGTTTGGTGCTTCGGCTCCGCCATACACCGCGCAGACCCCGGTTGCCGGGCGCCTGACCGTGCATGAAGACGCGACCACCAAGTCGGTTTTCGGGGCCGCCACGATCCGGCCGATCGATCGGGTCAAGCTGAACCTCGGCCTGCGCTATTCCGTGGTGGAGAAGGACGGTTTCCGCTTCCTGCGCAACGGAACGGCGGACCCGAATTATCCGACCCCGGAAAACTTCGTGCCGGCGAGCCAGCAGGTCAGCGATACGCTGAACACGATCCTGGGTTCGAACAACCAGAACTTCGCCAACCCGCACCGCAAGGATGACAAGCTCATGCCGTCGGTGAGCTTGCAGTTCGAAGCGACGCCGGATGTCACCGCTTATGCAAGCTATACCAAGGGCTTCAAGGCTGGTGGCTATAGCGGCGGTTCGGCCGGTGGCGATTTCGGCCCGGAAACGGTCAATGCCTATGAAGTCGGCATCAAGGGCAATCTGTTCGATCGCCGCGTTACCTTCTCGCTGAGCGCGTTCCGGGGCGATTATTCCGGCTTGCAGGAATCGGTTTCGGAAACGCTGCCCAGCGGCACCGTGCGCGTCAGCGTTGCCAACGCGGCGTCCGCCCGCTCGCAGGGTGTCGAGCTTTCGGCCAGCTGGCGCATGACGAGCTGGCTGACCGCGAGCACCGATCTTGCCTATCTGGATGCGATCTACCGCAACTATAACGGTGCGCCGTGTTCGTCGATCCAGACGCTGCTGGGTGCCTCTTCGGGCTGTATTGGCCGGCGGCAGGACCTTTCGGGCAAGCGGCGCGGCTTTGCCCCGGAATGGACCGGCAATTTCCGCCTCGACGCGACGATCCCTGCGGGCGACATGAACGTGCGGGTATCGCCGCTGCTCTATTTCAGCTCGTGGTACTTCCAGTCGTCGACGGCCGACGATCTGATCCGGCAGAAGGGTTATGCGAAAGTCGACCTTCGCGTCAGCGTCGGTCCGAAGGACGATCGCTGGGGCCTGGCGGTTATCGGCCAGAACCTGACCAACAAGGCCACGGCCGGCTTCCGGCAGACGGTCAGCGGTGCCAACGGATCGGTTTCGGCCCTGGCTGAACGTCCTCGCACGGTCGCGGTTCAGCTCACCGCGCGGTACTGAGGGGGCATTGCTGAAAAGTGGCGGCGGGGCTTTGGCCCCGCCGCGCTGCGTCGCGCATGAGGTGCTGCCCATGAAGTTCTACTCGATCCTGGCGCTGCTTGCCTGTGCCGCAGCGCCGTCAAGCCAGGCGCAGTCCATCCAGGCAGAGGATGCGCAAGCCGCGTTGCTGGCCAGCCCCGATCCTGTGCTCGCGTCCAACAAGAAGCTTGTTTACGACATGTATCGCGAAGTCCTGCTTGGCGGGCGCGCGGATCTGGTCGACCGCTATTTCACCGTGGAATACCTGCAGCATAACCCGAACGTCGCATCGGGGCGTGATGCGCTGGCGCGTTTCATCCGGGGGTCACGGCCCGAGCGCCCCGTGAAGCCGACGATCACTCTGCCGCTGATCACGATGATCGCCGAGCGGGATTTTGTTCTGGTTGTCACCCAGCGCCCGATGCGCGATGACAAGGACGAAGGGTACGTGACGAGCTGGTTCGATCTCTTCCGGATTGCCGGCGGGAAAATCGCCGAACATTGGGACCCGGCGCTAAAATCGTCCGCCATGCTGAAATTTGATCCCAACAGCGTGTCTGACGCGCTATCAAGGATCGAATCCGAGAAGGCCGGAGCGAGGGAACCGGCACGGCCCTAACCCCGTCGGGACCGCTAAGCCTGAATGGGCATCGACCTGCCCACGCTTTGGTTCCGTTGCGGCACCAACTGGAGAGCGAATATGAAGCACGAATTCAAACTGCTGATCGACGGCCAATCCAGGGACGGGGTAACGACCTTCGACGTCGTCAACCCCGCGACCGGCGAGACTTTCGCGCAATGCCCGAAGGCCGATGCAGCCCAGCTTGAGGAAGCGGTCGCGGCTGCCAGGTGCGCTTTCCCGGCCTGGGCCGCGACGCCCGTTGAAGCGCGCGCCGCGCTGGTCGTGGCGCTGGCCGATGCGCTCGAGGCGCGGGCAACCGAGTTCGCCAGCCTGCTGACGAGCGAGCAGGGCAAGCCGCTCGACCAGGCGATGTACGAGATCATGGGCAGCGTGTTCACGTTGCGCGCCTTCGCGGCCATGCGGGTCGAACCGAAAGTTCTGCGGGAAGAAGGCGGGAACAGCGTTGTCGAACACCGCACGCCGCTCGGCGTGGTGGGCGCGATCACGCCTTGGAATTTCCCGGTGATCCTGCTGATGAACAAGCTCGGGCCGGCGCTGGTGACGGGCAACTGCGTAGTGGCGAAGCCCGCGCCCACGACGCCGCTGACCACGCTTCTGTTCGGTGAACTGGCCAAGGACATCCTGCCGGCCGGCGTGTTCAACGTGCTGTGCGACCAGAACGAGCTGGGCCCGCTGCTTACCGGGCATCCCGATATTGCCAAGATTGCTTTCACCGGTTCCACCGCGACCGGCAAGAAGGTGATGGCGGCCGCTGCTGACAGCGTCAAGCGCGTCACGCTGGAACTCGGTGGCAACGATGCCGCGATCGTGCTGGATGACGTCAATCCGCAGGCCGTGGCGCGCAAGGTCTATCAGGGAGCGATGGCGAACGCCGGGCAGATCTGCGTGGCGATCAAGCGGGCCTATGTGCCGTCTTCCATGTACGACGAGTTCTGCGACGAACTGGCGAAGCTGGCCAACGAAGCCGTGGTCGATGACGGATCGAAGCAGGGCGCCACGATCGGACCGGTCCAGAACAGGATGCAGTTCGAAAAAGTGGTGTCGTTGCTGGACAGCGCCCGTGCCGAGGGCACCGTGCTTGCCGGCGGCGCGCCGCTGGACCGGCCGGGCTATTTCATCCCACCCACGATCGTCCGCGATCTGGGCGACGATGCCGCGCTGGTGCGCGAGGAACAGTTCGGCCCGGTGCTGCCGGTGCTGCAATACGATGATATCGAAGACGTGATCGCCCGCGCCAACGACAGCGACTATGGCCTTGGCGGCACCGTATGGGGCAGGGACGTCGCCCGCGCGACGGAAGTGGCCAAGCGCATCGACACGGGCACGGTGTGGGTGAACCAGCACCTTGCGATCGATGCCAACATCCCGTTCCGTGGATCGAAGCAATCGGGCATCGGCGGCGAACTCGGCGAAGCCGGGCTGCTCGAATATACGCAGGCGCACATCATCAACGCCGTGCCGCTGGAAGATTGAAGACCCGGCCCGTCCTGTCCGGTAACGCGAGGACGGGCCATTCTTCCGTGAATGCAGATGAGGGCGGGTGACTTGGGTCGTCCGCCCTCACTGCGTTTGATCAGAGGCCCGCAGGCGCGGCATCCAGCAGGATGGACTTGGTTTCCAGATAGGGCTGCAGCCCTTCCACGCCGCCTTCGCGCCCGATCCCCGATTGCTTGAAGCCGCCAAACGGCATCCCGAATTCCAGGCGCATGCCGTTCTGGCCGATGCCGCCGGTCCGCATCTGACGCGCGATGCGATAGGCCGCGTCGGCATCATGGGTCAGGACCGAGCCGTTCAGGCCGTAGCTGCTTTCGTTGGCGATGCGGATCGCATCTTCCTCGTCTTCCGCCGGGATCAAGGCGAGGACCGGGCCGAAGATCTCTTCCTGCGCGATGCGGCTGCGGTTGTCGACGTTCGCAAACAGCGTCGGTTCGATGAAGTAGCCCTTGTTGAAGCTGGAGGGACGGCCGCCGCCAGTCACGAGATCGGCGCTCTCGCGGCCCAGCGCGATATATTCCTCCACCCGGTCGAGCTGGCGCTTCATGGCGAGCGGGCCAAGCTGCGTATCGGGCGCGTCGCTGTGCCCGATCTTGATGCCCTGCATCACGCGCGCGATGGCATCGGCCAGTTCGTCATGGCGCTTCCGGGGTACGATCGCGCGGCTCAGCATGGCGCAGACCTGGCCAGACATCACGGTGATCGTGTTGCCCAGGATCGCGGCGGCAACCTCGATCGGGAAGTCATCGCGCACGATGGCCGCCGACTTGCCGCCTAGCTCGAGGGTGCAGCGCGCGACACGGCTGGCGCAAACCTGGCCGATGCGCTTGCCGGCGGCGGTGGAGCCGGTGAAGCTGACCTTGTCCACGTCCGGATTGTTGACGAGATGGTCGGACGCTTCGCGATCGCCACACACGAGGTTGAGGACGCCCGCCGGCAGCCCGGCGGCTTCCGCTGCTTCCGCCATGATGAAGGCTTCGAGCGGCGTTTCCGGCGACGGTTTCATAACGACCGTGCAACCCGCGACGAGGGCGTAGGCCACCTTGCTCGACATCGTGCTGAACGGTGCGTTCCACGGCGCGATGCACGCGGTGACACCCACGGGCTCGCGCACGACGATCGCGGTGTCGACTTGCGAACTCGGCCGCCGTTCGACGAACGGGTAGCTTTCGCCGAGCGAGGCTATGAAATCGAGCGTCGCCACGCCCCCGCCGTGCATGATCGGGGCGAAGCTGGCCAAGCCACCAACCTGCGCCGTCCACGCGGCCGAGAGTTCGCCCACGCGCTCGCCCAGAATCGCGGCCCAGCGGCGGACAAACGCGCCGCGTTCGGCAGGAGTCAGGCCGGTCCAACCGCCGTTGTCGAACGCACGCCGGGCGGCGGCCACGGCGGCGTCCATGTCTTCGTTGGAGGCTTCCGCCACGCGCGCGATAACCTCCTCGCTGTTGGGCGAGGTGATTTCGATCGCGCCGCCCCGTGCCGGACGAACCCATTGTCCGTCGATGAAAAGCTTGTCGGGGTGCGTTATCCGGATGCCATCAGGGGTCATTTCTCATTCTCTCCTGCCTCTCGATAAAGTCATCGAGGTTCTTGCAATAATCATAACGAACGTTACGATGAGGCGCAACGAGATTGTCGCCCAAGCGACCAGCAGGAGAGTTCGGATGTCTGATGAAATCGCAGCGCTGCGCGAGTCGATCGATGCCTTGAGGGACGAGGTTGGCGCGTTGAAGCGGAAGGCCTCGATCGCGGAATCCCATCTGTCGATCTGCAATCTGCAGGCGGCCTACGGCTATTATGTCGACAAGGGGCTGTGGGACGAGGCGGCCGACATGTTCGCGCCGGACGGCACGCTCGAAATCGCGGGCCGCGGCGTCTATACAGGGCAGGACCGGGTGCGGCAGTATCTTCACGCGCTGCCGCGTTACGAACGCGGCGTCCTGTTCAACCACATGCAGTTGCAGCCGGTGATTCACATCGACTCCGACGGCCAGCGGGCGCAGGGCCGGTGGCGCGCGTTCATCCTCATCGCCTGGCTGGGCGGAGAGGCCCGCTGGGGCGAAGCGGTCTACGAAAACGGCTATCGCCTGATCGATGGCGTCTGGCGCATCCAGTCGTTGCACGCCTTCATCACGTTCTACTGCGAATTCGATCGCGGCCCCAACCACGGCGGCGTGCCCATGGTGCGCAACATCGATGGCCTTCAACCGGATCGCCCGGCGACCCACGATTACGAAGCGTTCCCGGAGGTTTTCGTCCCGCCCTTCCACTATGCCAATCCGGTGAGTGGCAAGGCATGGTAAGCGCGGTGCCTTTCATCCACGAACGGGCGGCGCTCTATGCCGTCATGGACCAGTTCATGGAGGCGATCGTTGCGCGTGACCCGGGCCGGTTGCGCTGGGCAGACGATGTGCGCTCCACGGAAAACAACGTTGCCCTGATGATCGGCGACGGCCTTTGGGGAACCGCCACGGGGCGGGGCGACTACGACCTGCGGTTCGCCGACGTCCGTACCGGGCACGTCGGCCTGTTCACGACCGTGATCGAAACGGTCGAGGAATCGGCCGTCACGTTCCGGCTGGGGGTGGACCCGTCCGGCGCGATCAACGAGGTGGAAGTGCTGGTCGTGCGCGACAGCGACGAAGCGCTGAAGTTTCCCAACCCAAGGTTCGAGCGCAAGCCCATCATGGAAGCCTTCGTACCGGAGGCGGAACGGATGAGCCGGGAGCGGTTGCTGACCATCGCCGATGGCTATTTCAACACGCTGGAACAGAACGACGGGCAGATTTTCACGCGCTTTCATCCCGATTGCAATCGCGTGGAAAACGGTGTGCAGACCACCAACAACCCCGATTTCATCCTGCCGATAGCGGGCCTCCCCTGCGAGGAGCAATTCAAGCTCGGCTGGTATCGCTATGACGATCGCCTGCGTGGGCGGCGCTATCCGCTGATCGACGAGGAGCGAGGGCTGGTGATGGCCTATGGCTTTATCGACCATTGCGGCCGGCTGGCGGAATACACGCTGACCAATGGCGAGCATGTCTCGTCGCTGATCCGGCGTCCGCACACGTTCTATCTCGCCGAACTGTTCAAGATCGAGGACGGCGCGCTGCGCCAGATCGAGGCGAACTTCATCACGGTTCCCTACCACATGCCTTCGCCCTGGGATCGGCCGTGAGCGCACGGCTGGCGAACACGGTCGCCTTCGTGACTGGCGGCGGGCGTGGGCTGGGTGCCGGCATCGCCACCGCGCTGGCGGAGGCTGGCGCGGCGGTGGCCGTGGCGGCGCGTACGATGGCGCAGGTCGAGGAAACGGTCGCGTCCATCGGCGCTGCCGGGGGGCGGGCCTTGGCGGTCCGCTGCGACGTCACAGATCGCGAGAGTGTGGCCGCCGCCTATGCGGAGGCGAAGGCCGCTTTTGGCGTGCCCAACCTGCTGGTCAACAATGCCGGCGTGCAGGGGCCGCTTGGCCCCGCCGGGTTGGTCGATACGCAGGCCTGGTGGGATACGCAGAGCGTTCACGTGCTGGGCGCGCTGTTGTGCATCTCGGCCGCCTTGCCCGACATGATCGCGAACGGGGGCGGACGGATACTGAACATCGCTTCGCAGGCCGGTACGTTCGTGGCGCCGTTCGCCTCGGCCTATGCCGTGGCGAAGGCCAGCCTCATTCGCCTGACCGAGCATATCGATGTCGAGCAGCAGGATGCCGGCGTCCGCGCCTTTGCCATCCAGCCGGGCACGATCATGACGGCGATGGCGGAAGAAACGCTGCGCTCTGAGCAGGCGCGCGCCTTCGCGAAGCCGCTGGTCTCGTTGCTGGAAGCGACGACCGAAGAGGAAAGCGCGGAAGGCATGGCGCGGCTGCGCCTGTTCGCCGTGGCATTGGCCGCTGGCGAACACGATGCGCTGGCAGGGCGCTACGTGGATATCGAAAAGGATATCCCCGGCAACGTTACGGGGAATTGATGATCGTGAAATCGGAAACACCTTCCGCCGGGGCGCGGGCATTCCTGCCGCTGCTGCTGTGCGCGCTCGTCATGTGCATCGATGGCTATGACCTTTATGCCTTGCCACTGGTCGTGCCGCATTTGTCGGCTCAACTGGGCGTGCCGCCGCAGTCGTTCGGCGTGGCGCTGTCGGCGGTGTTGCTCGGGCTGGGGCTGGGCGCCGTGCTGATCGCGCCAATCGGCGATCGCGTGGGGCGCAGGCCTGTCATTCTTACCGCGTCCGCCCTGATGGCGTTCACATCGCTGGGGACGGCGGCCGGGGGGACGGTTACGGGATTCGCGCTCTGGCGTCTGGCGACGGGATTGTCGCTGGGGGCATGCCTTCCCAACGTCACGGCGCTCGTGGCCGAATTGGCGCCGCCCGGCAAAAGCGCGCGGACGTTGACCGTCGTCTCCATGGGCATTTCGGCCGGCGGCATCGTGGCGGGACTGCTTGCCCCGCCGCTCATCGCTGCGGGGGGGTGCAGGCCTTGTTCATGGCGGGCGGCGCGGCGACGCTTGCCCTGCTGGGCGTGCTGGCCTGGCAATTGCCGGAATCGCCCACGTTCAGAAACCGCGCGCAGCAACCGCGTGAGAAGAAGAACTCCATCGCGTTCGTTCAGCTGCTGAGCCCGCCGCTGCTCTTTTCGACGGTCCTGTTCGCCGGTCTTTATGCGGTGAATGCGCTGGTGCTGTATTACGTGACGAGCTGGGTGCCCACGATCCTGCCGCTTGCGGGATTCAGCATGGATACCGCGTCGCGCTTCCTTTCCCTGATCCAGTTCGGCGGCCTGACGATCGGGTTGGGGCTTTCCCTGCTGCTCGATCGCGGCTGGGCGGTTCCGGCGATCGTCGGGACCTACTCGAGCGCGGTCGTGGCGCTGCTGCTGCTGGGCGTGGTCGCGCCCGGGCTGTGGAGCTGGGGCGTCCTGCTGCTGGTCGCGGGGGGTGGCATCTCGGCCGCGCACCTTGTCGTCATGGCGGTGGCGGTCGGCTTCTTTCCGCCGCACTTGCGCTCCTCCGCTATCGGCATCGCGGTTGCCGTCGCGCGGCTTGGCGCGATCGGCGGGCCGATGCTGGGAGGCCTTGTTATCGGAGCTGGTGCAAGCACGTCGCTGTTTTTCGTGCTGGCCGTGGCGCCGGCCTGTCTGTGCATCGTCGGGGCACTGCTGATCTCCCGCGCCCTGCGCATCGCGAAAGCGATGACCGAAGCGGACGCCTTCGCTTAGCGGAATCGCGCGCGCCCGGAAACAAGAAGCGCCCGGCGGGAACGTTCCGCCGGGCGCTTCTTGTTTCGTCCGGGGAAAGGGGAAACGCAACCGCGCTTCCCCTTTCGCTTCAGGCTGCCTGCGCGTGGGCCTGTGCCTCAGCGAGCCGCTCGCTCGAAACCCAGGCGCCGTGGACCTGCGCGCGCAAGGGAACAGGAACCGTTACCCGGGCGACCGGTCCGGCTGCGATGTTGCCCGCGTCCACAATCCAAAGCTCGGATGTGAAGCGATTGGGTTCGACCTGGCGATCAACCACCGCCAGCAGCCAGCCTTCGTGATCGCCCTGTGACGAGGGAACGTGCACCGGCTCGCTGATGGCCATGCCGAACTCCAGCGGCATCATGTCCAGCCGGCCGTTGCCGGGTTCCACGCGCAGCATCGCGTTGAACGCGGCGCCAACCGGACCGCCGGGGAGCGGTGGGCCGCCTTGTGGATTGATGGTCAGATACCATGCCGCGCGATAGGCGCGGCCCTGATCGGCATCGCGCAGCCGCGGCATGTCGCCCGGCGGGCCGATAAGGCGCGATTCGAAGCCTTCGTCCTCGCTGGCGAGATCGAAGGTCCAGCGGGTCAACCCGCCGCCCAGTTCGTTCTGCGCGCGGTGGACGCCGCCCGCCTCGCGCATGAAGGCGAACGCGTTGGTGTCGGACAGGCAGATGTCGAGGTGGACCTTGTCGCCGTCATCGTAGGCATTTACGAAATGGAACGCGGAAACGCCCTTCGGCCCCTTGAACCAGCGCATTTCCTCGACTTTGCCATAGCGCGGCATGATGCCGACCCAGCTTTCCAGGTCCTGCTGGTGTGCCCAGTGCGGGCCGCCGGCTTTCACGCGGTCGAGGTCCGTCGTGGTCGGAAAGATCGGGAAGACGGCGTATTTCTCGGTGATCGTGAAATCATGGATCGTCGAACAATAGGGTTGCTGGAACCACTGCTCGGACACCAGGTTGCCGTCCTTGTCGGCGATGCAATAGGCCACGTCCGCCGTGCACAGGCCGCCGGCCTCGTAGCCGAAGAAGAACATCTCCCCCGTTTCGGCATCGACGCGGGGATGCGCGGTGAAGGTCTTGGATTTCAGCGCGCCGTGATAGTCCCAGCGCCCGATCGTTGCGAGCGTTTCGGGATCGATCTCGTAGGCAAGGCCGTCCTCCTTGGTCATGAACAGGCGGCCGGCATGCCAGACGGGCGTGGTGTTCGACACTGTGCCCTCGATCCCCTGGACTACTGCGTCGTCGGTAAACGGGTTGCGGTATTTGCCAAACAAGGCGCGCCCCGCGGCCTTCTCGGCCTTGTAGCGCGCGGTTTCGACGTAGCGGATCGCGAAATTCACCTTGCCGTCGCGGATGGCGAATTTGGAGACCATGCCATCGCCCGAAAGGACGATCTCGTCCTCGAACTTGGGCGGGTAGGCCGGGTCGGGCACGGCCCGGAAAAAGGCGCCGTCGATTTCCCGCGGGATCTCGCCGACCACGTCCAGATCGTGCGCCGACCATTCCAGGCGGACCGGGGTGTTCAGGCCAGTGAAGTGAATTGTCTCGGGGAAACTCGCCATGGGCTTGATCCTCTCATGCAGGGGAATGCTGTTTCAGGTGTTGCGCCGCAGGGTCTTGAGGACGTGGTCGGCGCCCTTGTCGCCCACCATGATCGCGGTGGCGTTGGTGTTGCCGGCAGGCAGGGACGGAAAGATCGACGCGTCCGCGACCCACAGCCCATTGACGCCGATGACTTGCAGGTCCGGGTCCACCACCGCCATCGGATCCGTGGCGGCGCCGATCTTGGCGGTGCCGACGGGATGGAACATCGGGATGGCCGCCGCCCTGACGTAGCTCCGCAACTCTTCCTTGCCGGTAAGGGCGGGGCCTGGGCGCAGCTCTTCGGTGATGAACGGCGCGATCGGCGTTTGCGCCAGGATGTTCCTGGCCATGGCAATGCCTTCGACGATCTGGTCGACGTCGTCCTCGGTCGAAAGCTGCTGGTGATGGATCACCGGCGGCGCCATGGGATCGGCGGACTTCAGCGTGATCCGTCCGCGATAGCTGGGGCGCATCAGCCCGACCAGGGTCGAGACCGATGCGTTTTTCCGCAGCATCAGCCTGCCTTGGTCGTCGAAGTCGAACGCGAAGGCGGCGAAGGACAACTGGAGGTTGGGGGCCGGCAAGCCAGGGCGGCTCTTCACGAACGCCTGGGCGTGGCCGATGGACGTGCTGAGCGCACCCTGCCGCGACAGGGCGTAGCGGAATACGGACAGCGCGCCACGCAGTCCTCGCGCATCGTCGTTCAGGGTATGCGCGCTCACGGCGTTGACGATGTGCGTGCCGACGTGATCCTGCAGGTTGCGGCCCACGCCCTCGCGGTTGCACACCAGCGGCACGCCGACTTCGGCAAGATGGCCGGCCGGGCCGACGCCGGACAACATCAGCAGCCGCGGCGTGTTCATGGCGCCGGCACTCAGGATAACGCCGTGCCGGGCGAGCAGCTTCTTTTCCTCGCCGTCCTGAAGATAGGCAATGCCCACTGCGCGCCCATGTTCGATCAGGACGCGAAGAACCTGCGCGCCCAGTAATGTCCGCGGCGGGGTCGATCCCTTGAACTCATGAAGATAACCGCGCGCCGACGAACAGCGCGTTCCGTCCCGCTGCGACACTTGCACGTAGTCGACGCCTTCGGCCTTTTCGCCGTTCAGGTCGCGTCTTTCGATGCCGGTCTGCTCGGCGGCGGCGATCCATGCATCGGTAATGGGATAGCGCGCGCGCCCTTCGGAGACGGCGATGGGGCCGCCCGTCCCGCGCCAGGCATCCGCGCCGCGCTCGTTGTCCTCCATGCGCCGGAAGTAGGGCAGGACGGACTCGTAGTCCCAGCCGGCGGCGCCAAGCGCGCGCCAGTTATCGTAGTCCCACCGATGTCCGCGGATGAACATCATCCCGTTCAATGCGCTGCCGCCGCCCAGCAGCTTGCCTGCCGGCCAGATGTCCGCGCGGCCGCCCAGGGATTCGTCGGGTTCGACCTGGTAGCACCAGTCGAACGCGGGGTTCTGGACAATCGAGCTGGTCAGGGCCGGGATACGGGAGCGGAAATGTTGATCGGACACACCCGCTTCAACGAGCGTTACATTCAATCCGGCCGAGGCAAGGCGGCCGGTCATTGCCGCGCCGGCCGATCCGCCGCCAATCACGATTATATCGGTTTCGCTCACGCGCTGCGTCTTTCTGTATCGGTTTGCTGGAATTTCTCGAATAGAGGCGTAGCGCGGAGCAACTTTTTCACGCCACATACGGCTGCTTTCGCCGACGATGCCGTGCATCCCGTGCGGCTTCGCACCTTGGAACTCCTTTGCGATTTCAGGCTACCTCTTGCATTTGAAAATAACGATCGTTACGGTTGTGTCAACAGAATGGAGAGGAATACGATGGCTCTTTCGGTTGAGGATCGCTTCGCACTGGAGGACCTGCTGGCTGCCTATGCGTGGGCTCTGGATACAGGGGATGTCGAAGGCCTGGTGGCCTGCTTCACGCCCGACGCCCGCATGGTCGAAGAGGTTTTCGAGGAGCCCGACATCTGGGAAGGCCATGACGGCATTCGCGGAATCGCCGAGCACTACCGCAACGCCGAAGGCTTTCCCGGCCGCCAGCACCATGTGTCGCAGGTGCAGTACATGCCGCAGGAAGACGGCACGGTGAAAATGCGATCGTTCGCGTTCGTGACCGAGTGCGCCGGCGATACGCCGTTCGACCTGCGCTTTGCGGGCTATTACGAGGATCACGCGATGAAGGGCGAAGACGGCCGCTGGCGTTTGCACCGCCGCGTGGCCCGGTTGTGGGACGGCGAAATCCTCAAGAATTTCCCGGGCCGTGGGCAGTGGACGCCACGCAAGCGTCCCGCTTCGCTGATTATAAAGCGGTGAGCCGGGATGCCGGCTTCACGCACCGGTTCATGTGGTGCTGTTGAGCCGAAGCAAGACCGCTGCATAGCCCGCAACCGGCTCCGTCTCAGCGGAGCGGCGTTGCATGACGGCTGCGTTCTGCCGGCTTCCTGGTAACGGGCGGTATCGCGTCACTTTACGATCCCGATAACGGCATTGACCACCGCGGAATGCGTATCCTGGCGCCGCTCTCCCTTGGTAGCGGTCCACCACCGGATCACGAGTTGCACGTCCGGTCCCGCCACGCCCTCGCAAATCACCTGGGGGGCGGGCTGGTCAAGCACCCCCGTCAGGCCTTTCAGCCGTTGCCGGAGCGTGGCGATAAGCGTGCCCAGATCCTCGCCGCCTGGCGCGGTGACGGAAATCTGATCGCGGCGGGGCCCGTCGACCGGGTCGATCGTCAACGGCGAGGTATAGATCGTGGCATTGGGCATGGCGACGAGGCGGCCGTCGGCCGTGCGAATGATCGTGGCCCGCGCCTCCACCCGTTCGACCTCGCCTTCCGCCCCGGCCACGGCGATGATGTCGCCCCGCGCAAAGGGCTGGTTGATAACGGTCAGGATGCCGGCGAACAGGTTCTGGAGAATGTCGCGGAACGCGAAACCGATGGCGACCGATCCGATGCCCAGCGTGGACAAGATGCCCGAGGGCGAGACGCTGGGAAACACGATCGCCATCGCGACGAGCACAGCAAGCGTCATCATCGAAATGGTCGCGATCGACGATAGCAGGCCGCCGAGATCGGAGCGGTTGCGGCGCGCGGTCAATGAACAGATCCAGCGGCGGATCAACCGGGTAATGCCCCAGCACACCAGCAGGAAGACCAGCCCGCCGACGATGTTGGGCAGGATGCTGAAAAACGAGTTCCAGATGCCGGCAAGCGTGTTTTCAACCAGTCTGTAGGGGCTGACGAGTACGGACCGGGCGGGCATGGTTCCCTCTTTCGCGGTTGCTGGATGACGGAACTGGAAACAATGCGTCTGCCAAGGGGGATTTCCGCTTTCCTGTCACAGGTTAGGATCGGCGCGCATTTGGCAAGAGGCCGCGGTCGGCCGGAACCTGAGCATTGCTGAGGCATTGTTTGGCGACGGCAACGGAAGGCCAGAACATGCCTGCAAGACCATACTGGCAGGGCCAGATCAGGCTGGCGCTCGTTTCGATCCCGGTCGAAATCTATCCCGCGACCGAAAGCGGCGCGCAGATCGCGTTCCATCAAATTCACGAGCCGACCGGCAAGCGCATCCGCTATGAAAAGGTCGTGCCCGGCCTCGGGCCGGTCGATGCCGACGACATCGTGAAGGGGTACGAGATCGACAAGGGCGATTACGTCCTGCTGGAGCCCGAGGAAATCGAGGGCGTGAAACTCGAAAGCAAGAAGACGCTGGACCTGATTCAGTTCGTGAGCGCGGATGAGGTCGACGCTCTGTATTTCGAGCGGCCCTATTACGTCGTGCCGGCGGATGAATTGGCCGGGGAGGCATTCGTGGTGATGCGCGAGGCGCTGCGGCGCACGCGGCGCGTGGGCATCGGGCAGCTCGTCATGCGCGGGCGGGAATACCTGGTGGCATTGAAGCCCTGCGGGCGCGGCATGATGCTTGAAACGCTGCGCTATGCCGACGAAGTGCGCCGGGCGCAGGGCTATTTCCGCGATGTCCCTGACGGCAAGCCCGATCCCGAACTGCTCGACCTTGCCGAAACCCTGATCGACCGGAAGACCGCTCCCTTCGATGCGGACCGCTTTCACGACCGCTACGAAGACGCGCTGCTGCGCCTGATCGAAAAGAAGAAGGCCCAGGGCGGACGGATCATCGAGGAGGCCAGCGAAGACAAGCCCGCGCGCCGTGGCGGCAACGTGCTCGACTTGATGGCCGCGCTCAAGAAATCGGTAGGGAAAGCAGGCAAGGACGATGCGCCGCCGAAACCGGCGCGGAAACGGACGCCGAAGGCTCGCTCCGCTCCTCACCCGCGCAAACGGGCCTGACCCGATGCCGCAGCCTGATCCGCTCGAAGCTTACAACAGCCGGCGCGACTTTTCGCGGACGCGGGAACCCGAGGGGAAAGCTGCCCGAAGGGCAAGCGGCAAGACGTCCAGCCATCGCTTCGTTGTGCAGAAGCATGCGGCATCGCGGCTGCATTTCGATTTCCGGCTGGAGATGGACGGCGTGCTGAAAAGCTGGGCCGTCACGCGCGGCCCCAGCGCCGATCCCGCGGACAAGCGGCTGGCGGTGCGTACGGAGGATCACCCCGTCTCGTACGCCGGCTTCGAAGGCGTCATTCCGCAGGGCGAATACGGCGGCGGCACGGTGATGCTGTGGGACGAAGGAACATGGGAGCCGATTGCGGGCAAGTCGGCCGCCAAGGGGCTGAAGGAAGGCCATCTCCATTTCATCCTTCAAGGCGCGCGGATGAAAGGCGAATGGATACTCATCCGGCTGAAGCCGCGCGGCAAGGACAAGCGCGAGAACTGGCTGTTGCGCAAGGTCGACGATGCCTATGCCGGCGGCGCAGAAGATCTGACCGGGCAGGAACTGACCAGCATCCACAGCGGCCGCACCATGGCGGCGATCGCCGATGGCGCGACTCCGGTCTCGCTGAAGGGGAAAAAAGGCGCGGCCTTCGACGTGGCGATGCGGCGAGCCGAGCGCATCGCCAGACCGGCTCTGCGCGAACGGGCAAAAAGCGTCCGAAAGAATGGCAGGGCCGGCAAGCTGCCCGATTTCCGAGCCCTGCAGCTCGCCACCGCCGTCGATGCGGTGCCCAAGGGCGCGGGCTGGATGCACGAGATCAAGTACGATGGGTATCGCTGCCTGATCGCGGTGGCGGGACCGGACGTCAAAATCCATTCGCGCAGCGGATTGGACTGGACGCACCGGTTCGGCGGCATCGCCAGCGAGCTGGCCGGATTGAATCTGCCGCCCGCGCTGATCGATGGCGAGATCGTCGCGCTCGACAGCGATGGAAATCCCGACTTCTCGCTGCTCCAACAACGGCTGGACGCGGATGATCGCGGCCCGCTCGACCTGTTCGCCTTCGACTTGCTCGAAGCGGATGGCGAGGATCTGACCGACATCCCCAACATCGCGCGCAAGGACCGGCTTGCGGCGTTGTTGCACGATGCCATCGATGCCGGGCACGTCCATGTCGCCGATCACTTGACCGGGGCGGGGGCCACGCTGTTCGGCACCATCTGCAACATGGAGCAGGAAGGTATCCTCTCCAAGCGCGCCGACGCGCCCTATCGGGCCGGGCGGACGCACAACTGGCTCAAGGTGAAATGCGCCAACCGGCAGGAATTCGTCGTGATCGGCTGGACGCGCAGCACGGCGGCCGGGCGGGGAGTCCGCAACCTGCTGCTGGCGCAGCACGATGCGGAGGACCGCCTGGTCTATGCCGGCAAGGTTGGAACCGGCTTCAATGCGGGGAATACCGATAGCCTGATGGACGCGCTGGCGCGGTTACAAGCGAAGCGGCCGGCGGCCGAGGTGCCGCGTGCTGAAGCGCGGGACGCGGAATGGGTCACGCCTTCGCTCGTCGCCGAAGTGGCCTTCGCTGAACGCACCGCTGGCGGACGGGTGCGGCACGCGCGCTTTCTGGGTCTGCGACAGGACAAGCCCGCCCGCCAGGTGAGGCCGGAGACGAACATGCCAAGCACCCAGACCGAGGAGCCGCAATTCGAGATCAGCCACCGCGACAGGGTGATCTTTACCGAAGCCAACGTGACCAAGGGCGCGCTGGCGGATTACTACGCCACGATGGGCGCGGCTATGCTACCCTGGCTCGCGCGGCGGCCGGTTAGCCTGGTACGCTGCCCACAGGGCACATCGGGCCACTGCTTCTTCCAGAAGCACGACAAGGGCGGCTTCACTTCCGCCGTGCATCATGGCCCCATCCGCGAGAAAGACGGCGGCGAGTCCGACTATCTCTATGTCGAAGACCTGGAAGGCGTCGAAGCCTGCGTGCAGATGGGAACGATCGAATTCCACGGCTGGGGCTCCACCATCGACGATCTCGAACGCCCCGACCGCATGGTGTTCGATCTCGATCCGGATGAAGGCCTCGATTTCGCGGACGTGCGCCGCGCCGCAATCGACCTACGGGACAATCTTGCCGACATCGGGCTGACCAGCTTCGCCATGCTGTCCGGCGGCAAGGGCGTGCATGTGGTCGTGCCCCTGCGACCGGTGGCGGAATGGCCGGCGGTAAAGGACTTCGCCAGCCGCTTCGCCCATGCCCTGAGCGAGAATGCCCCCGACCGCTATACCGCGACCATGAGCAAGGCGAAGCGGAAAGGCCGCATCTTCATCGACTGGCTGCGCAACCAGCGCGGATCGACCTCGGTCCTGCCTTATGTGGTCCGTGCCCGCCCCGGCGCACCGGTGGCCACGCCGGTCAGCTGGCGGGAACTGGAAGAGGCGCCATCGGCGCAGATGTTCACCATCGCCGACGAACAGGAACTGGCGAAACGCGCCACGGGGAAGAAGCTGCGCGATTGGGGCAAGGCCGAACAGGATCTGCCCAAAGTCTGAACCGTCAACGGCGAAGCAGGCGCAGGACGGATCGCTCCAGCGTGCTGAGCGCCGGTTTGATCTGCGGCTCCCGTCGCGTTGAAACGTCTGGGTGCCTTGCGCCGCGCAACGGCGTGAGGCTCTGGTCCATCCAGGCGTCGATTACCGCCGGGTGAATATAGCATTTCCGGCAAACAGCCGGCGTGTTCCCAAGCGCCGATGCCACCGCCGTCACGGCATCGCGGACGGCACGAGTGGCCGCCGCCGTGCTTTCGCACGGTTCGGCCAGCGCCAGGATGCGGGCGGCCATCATCGTTCCCGCCCATGTGCGGAAATCCTTCGCGGTAGCATCGATGCCGGCAATTTCGCGCAGGTAAACATTGACGTCCTCCGACGACACCGCGCGGATGTGTCCTTCTCCATCCTCGTATTCGAACAGGTGCTGTCCCGGCAGTTCCTGGCACTGCCGCACGATGCGCGCGACGCGTCGGTCGTGAAGGCGCAGGTTCCATTGCCTGCCGCTCTTGCCCCGGAAGCGGAACCGCAGTTCCCCGCCTTCGACCCGCACATGGCGCCTGCCCAGCGTAGTCAGTCCGAAGCTGCGGTTGGTGCGCGCATATTCGGCATTGCCGACCCTGATCAGGGTTTTTTCGAGCAGGTAGACCACTGTGGCCAGAACCTTCTCGCGCGGGAGGCCGGCCAGGCGCATATGCGCGTCGACAGCACCACGAATTCTGGGAAGCCGCCGCGCGAAGTCCAGCATGTGCGCGTACTTCGCCTCATCGCGCCACGCCCGGAAATCCTGGTGATAGATGTACTGCTTGCGACCGCGGGCATCCCGTCCGGTTGCCTGGATATGACCATTGCTCCGAGGACATATCCAAACTTCGGTCCACGCCGGCGGTATGGCGAGCGCCCGGACCCGCCGGAGCGTTGAACCTTCCGGAATGGCTTGGCCTTTCGGGTCGCGATAGCTCCAACCCTTGCCCCGGCGACGGCGCGTGATCCCGGCTGCGGTATCGGCACTGTAGACCAGGCCCGCTTCGTCGATGCTCCCGGCCACCACCGGCTCCCTGTTATCCATGCGGGAAAAGCGAAGAACGCACCATCCGGTTCCGCCGATGCCACGGAAAAGGAACACACAAACATGCGTTAGCAATGGCTGGCCGAATGGATCGCAGGGCGTTCCGCCCTGTTGATGGCTTGCACAAGCGGCACATTCCCCGGGTGCAGATCCTGGGAACGATACCCGTCTTTAGTTTGGAGATCACCGATGACGGACGAACCGAAAGACGCCAGAAAGCATCAGGACCAGCATACTGACCAAGATGAGCAAAGCCACCCGATCGTCGTTCACAACCACGCCGGGGAAGCCGAGGCAACAGGGGCAGGGCGTGCCCGCGTGCGGCCCAGAAATGCTCCGCTGGTAGCGGAGGATACGCCTGACACGGTCGATCGCATGAACGAAATGCTTCGCTCCGGGCGCCTTGACTACACGGCTTACGAGGGCGAGCCCGCGCATGATGACGAGGCAGACCGGTTCGGCCTCCGCGACGATTGATGCCTTCAATCTTGCTGGGTTATCTGCCGTTCTGTCTATCGCGCGCGGGTCATTTCTCTGCGGCGATCGGCATCGGGATCGAAGGACGGATCACCGCCTTTTTGCCTAGCCAGCCCGAGAAGAGCTTTCGTCCTTTACGCATCGATCAGATCGCCAATCCCCCGCAGCAATGCCGCCATTCGTATCGGCTTCTGGAAGTTCCCTATCCCGCCGAACCGGTCGGGAATTGCCGCGGGGGAATATCCGGTTGTGAACAGATAGGGGATGGAGTGTTCGTCGAGATATTCGGCGACTGCATACGTCATGCCGCCCTCCAGCCCAATGTCGACCAAGGCGCAGGCAATGTCCTGTTCCGATCCTGCAAGGTTCAGGGCATCCTCGAGCACACCGACTGGGCCGATCACGTCCGCCCCCGCTTCAAGCAGACAGATCCGTAGCTCCTCCGCGATCAAGCATTCATCTTCAACGACAAGGATTTTCGGTCGATTCAACAAGGTCGTGGACATGCATTTATTCCACATCGCCGTGGAATGGGAATCCGGCGGATGCACAAGGCGATGACATGCAACGGGGATTGGGGGAGGGCGACACCACGCGAAAGCTCCCGGCAACGGGTATCGGCTTTGCGCGCTATTCCGTCAATTGGCGAAGTACTGATCTATGTTGGTCCGCCGGAACCAGATCATCGTTTGACTGAGGCACTCCCGATCCGCGCGCAGTAGAAGTGCAGCCGGGTGACCGGAGTGCTGACGAGCAAACGCGCTTGGGGCGCTGGAGCAACCGGCAGAGCCATGTTCGCAAGCGGCTTGCCGTTGGGTCGCCGCTTGCATACCAATCTCTCGCGGTCCGCCGTCAGCGCATATGACCGGCGCTTTTGCAGCCGCCCTCAGGCGTGCGTGACAGGCTTTCGCAGGAGGGATGATCAAGCGTTGCGCTATCTGGATTGGGTCTATCACGTTTCGGGCAGGGGCGGACTGTCGTTGTATGACAGTTCCGTCAGCGCGCCCGATGCGTTGCTGGCCGAGGCCGCGCGCAAGACGTTCGGCAGCTCCGGGCAGGCATCCCTCCCGCCGGTGTTCGGCGGCGGCAGCATGGCGATGCGGAGTCATCTGGCAGATGCCTATGGCATCAGCAATGATCGCGTAGTGGCCACCTCTGGCGTTTCGTCGGGGCTCGCGCTTGTATTCGCCGCGCTGGCGCGCCGGGATGACCATGTGCTGATCGAGCGGCCGGGCTATCAGCCGTTCGAGGATATGGCCCGGGCCGCCGGATTGCACGCCGAATGCTTCGTGCGCAGCGGCCCGCAAATGCGACCCGATCTGGCCGATCTGCGCAAGCGCCTGCGCCCGGAAACGCGGATGATCGTGCTGTCTCACCTGCATAATCCCACCGGGCTGCCATTGCTGGATAGCGATCTGGCTGCGCTGGCCGAGTTGTGCGAGGCGGCCGGAATCTGGCTGGTTCTGGACGAGATCTATGGCGCGTTTGCCGATGATGGAGGCAGCGCCGCGCTGCGATCGCCCGCGGTCATCAGCCTGTCGGGTCTGTCGAAGATTTTCGGCCTGGGCGCGCTGCGTTGCGGTTGGATCGTGGCTTCCGCTCCCGTGGCGCAAATCCTGCGCCATGCCAGCGTGCATCACGATACCGGGCTTTCGGCGGTGTCCCACGCGATCGGCCTTGCGGTGTTGCGGGACTGGCGCCGGTTTCGGGCACGCACGCAGGACATCCTTGATGCCAACCGTCCGATCATGGAGGACTGGCTGACCCGGATGGCGGGGGAAGGCCTGGTATCAGGCGGTCTTTCGCCCTGGGGATGCCTTGCCTTTCCCGGCCTTGAGGGCATGGCGCGCACCGATGGGTTTGCCGCCTGGCTGCTGGCGACGCGCGGCGTGATCGTGGCGCCTGGGCACTATTGGGGAGCGCCCGCCCACATTCGCCTGGGTTTCGGCATGGCGCAGGACAACCTCGTGCGGGGGCTGGCGGAACTGGAGCAGTCCTTGCGCGACTATGCCACCATGGACGAACCGCAGCGGCGCGAGGTTGATGCCTTCAGCCTGTGACCTTGCGCGTGGGCAACAATACCATCAGCGCGAGCCCCGAACCCAGCGCCACAACCGCGATCATGATCCCGGGCACTTCCGTCAGGCCGGTCGCCTGTTGCAGGTGGTGCGCCAGATAGGGCGTTAGCCCGCCGAACAGGGCGGTGGCACTGGTAGCGCCGAGGGCGAGGCCGCTCAGCCGCGCACGCGCCGAAAATTGCTCCGCGGTAGCGACGGTGCCCACTGCGCTGACCCCGCCCGCCAACGCCGCCAGCGTCGCGATCGCTCCCAGCGCGGCCGTGGCCGACCCGCTGGCGATAAGCCGGAACAGTGCCATGGGCAGCAGGGCACAGCCCGCGCACAGGCACAGCAGCACCCAGCGGCGACCGGCGACGTCCGACAGCCAGCCCACCAGCGGGGTCACCGCAATCACCACCAGCGCGGCCAGGGTGGAATATTCCAGCGCCACCCCTTCGTTGTGCCAGCCGACCGAGGCCATGTAGGACGGGACATAGGTGATGCCGACATAATAGGAGATCGAGCCCAGCGCGGAAATCGCGAAGCCGGTGGCGATCCCCTTGCGTTCGTGGCGCAGGGCATAGGCCAGCGGCGAACCCTGGCCTGCCGTGGGCTGGTGAAAGGCCGGCGTTTCCGCAATCATCCCCCGCGCCAGCCAGATCGCGCCGGCCAGCACCGCGCCGAACAGGAACGGCACCCGCCAGCCCCAGCCATCGAGGCCGGCCGCGTCCAGCGTGCTTGTCAGCACGGCGCACAGGCCCACCGCCAGCAAGCCGCCGATCTCGCTGGCCGCCGCGGCCAGCGAGGTTATCAGTCCGCGCCGATGGGCGGGCGCGGTTTCGTAAAGGTAGGTCACGACCGAGGTATATTCGCCCCCCACGCTGAACCCCATCAGGCAGCGCATCACGATCAGGCCCCAGCCCGCCCATGCGCCCGCCTGCCGATAGGTGGGCAGCAGGGCGATGCACAGCATGGCCAGTGTCATGGCCGCCATTGAGAGCAGCAGCGCGGGCTTGCGGCCCTTGCGATCACCCAGCACCCCCAGCAGCACCGCGCCGAAGGGGCGCATCAGATAGGCGATGGCAAAGCCCGCCAGCGTATTGCCCAGAGCATCCTTGCCCGGCCCGAAGAACACCCGCGACAGGGTGGGCGCGAAATAGAGGCACAGCGTGAAATCATACCATTCCACCACGGTGGAGCCGCCCACCGCCAGCATGGCCAGCTTGCGACGGGGCGTCATGCCAGAGCCGTGCCCCCGTCCATGGTCCCGTCTTTAGCAAGGCGCAGCCCCATGAATTGCCAGCGCTGATGGGGGTAGAAGAAGTTGCGATAGGTGGCGCGGGCGTGGCCGCGCGGCGTGGCACAACTGCTGCCGCGCAGCACGAACTGGCTACTCATGAACTTGCCGTTGTATTCGCCGATCGCGCCGTCGGCGATCCGAAAACCGGGATAGGGCCGATAGGCGCTGCCGGTCCATTCCCACACGTCGCCAAAGAAGGACGCACCATCCGCGCGGGGGCGGATGTCGCCGCCTGCGTCCAACTGGTTGCCTCCGGACGGATCGTGGGCCGCCGCAGCGCTTTCCCATTCCGCTTCGGTGGGCAACCGGGCGCCGGCCCAGGTGGCGAAGGCATCGGCCTCGTACAGGCTGATGTGGCAGACGGGCGCATACGGGTCGACGGCGTGCCGTCCGCTCAGGCCAAAGCTGGAAAAGGCGCCATCGTTCTCGCGCCAATAGAGCGGCGCGGTGATCGCCTGGGCCTGCACCCATGCCCAGCCATCGGCCAGCCACAGGCGCGGATCGCGATAGCCGCCATCGCGGATGAATTCGATCCATTCGCCATTGGTGACGCGCCGGTCCGCCAGCGAGTGTGGCGCCAGCATGGTCTGGTGGCGGGGACCCTCGCAATCAAACGCGAAGCCCCGGCCACTATGGCCGATCTCCACGACGCCGCCGGCGTTTTGGATCCAGCCGATGGGCGCGGGTGCTGTGCCGGGTGTTTCTGCGTGTGGCCAGATCGCCCATTCCAGCGGGTTCTGGGCGAACGCGTGGAGAATGTCGGTCAGCAGCAGTTCCTGGTGCTGTTGCTCGTGGTGGCAGCCCAGTTCGACCAGCGCCAGCACATCGGGCGGCAGATCGCCGATTGCAGCCAGCAACGCCTCGTCAACCGCATGGCGATAGGCCAGTATCTCCGGCAACGAAGGGCGCGAGAGCATGCCGCGTGCCGCGCGCATCATGCGCTGGCCTTCGGCTTCGTAGTAGCTGTTGAACAGAAAGGGCCACTCGGCGCGATAGGGGCGATAGCCCGCCACATGATCGCGCAGGACGAAGGTTTCAAAGAACCAGGTGGTATGCGCCAGATGCCATTTGGCGGGCGATGCATCGGGCATGGACTGAATGGTGGCATCGGCATCCGACAGCGGCGCAGCCAGTTGTTCGGTCAGGGCACGCACCGCGCGGTAGTGTCGCGCCAGCGCGACCGGATCCTGCGAAACATTCATGCCAACACCACGTCTTGCCCACCGTCCGATTGCCTGGTCAGCATCGCATGGAGCCTTGCGGTGCGTGACGGCAGGGACCTTTGTCTGCCTGCGCTCAGGCTCGATAGCACGATTTTGCGGCATTGCGTGGGCACGGCGGCCTAACGCCCATCCAGCAGATAGGTGCAGAACGTGCCCGCGTGACCCGGCAAAAAGGGCGCGGGATCGCTTTCCTGCCACACCTGCCGGACGGCCCAGCCAGCGCGGCGGGCCAGGGCGCTGAGGAAATCGGGCTGATACTTGTAGCTGTTCTCGGTGTGGATCGTCTCGTGCGGGGCAAACTGCACGCGCGCGTCCGCGATTCTCACCTCTTGCCCGGCAAGGCTGACGAGATGCATTTCGATGCGGCTCTCGCCCGCGTTCCACACGGCGCGATGCTCGAACCGGCCTAGGTCGAAATCGGCGCCGCATTCGCGGTTGAGGCGGGTCAGCAGATTCAGGTTGAAAGCGGCTGTAACACCGCTCCTGTCATCATAGGCCGGTCCCAGCACGGCTGGGTCGTTGGTGGAATCCGCGCCCAGCATCAGGCAGGCGCCGGCGCCCAGCAAGCGGCGGACGTTGGCAAGGAAGGTTTCCGCTTCGTCCGGCGTGAAATTGCCGATGGTCGATCCGGGAAAGAAGCCGACCAGCGGCCTGGCCCCGAACCTTTCGGGCAGCGTGATATCGGCGGTGAAGTCCGCCCGGATGGGCGCCACCTCCAGCGCGGGATAGCTGGCGCGAAGGCGGGCGGCGGCATGTGCAAGCGCGGCCTCGCTGATGTCGATGGGGAGATAGGCGGACAGTTGCGGGCTTGCGTCCAGGATGCGGCGCGTCTTCACGCTGGCGCCACTGCCGAATTCAACCAGCGCCGCGCCCCGCGGAATGGCGCGGGACAGGGTGGTCGCGATCTTGCGCAACTGGGCTTCCTCGGTGCGCGTGACGTAATATTCGTCCAGCAGGCAGATTTCCTCGAACAGATCGGATCCGTGCGCGTCGTAAAAGTGCTTGCTGGGCAATGTCTTGGGAGTGCGCGACAGCCCGGTCAACGCATCGCGGCAGAGCAAATCGGGACCGGGCAACTCGTCTTCCGCCGTTCTGGCCATGCACTGGATCAGGTCTGTCACGCGGTTCTCCTTGATCGTTCACGGGGCATCGGCGGCTGACGCCATTATCGATAAAGTGGCATCAAGACGGGTCTTTGAACATCGGTCTCAGGTATGGGGCGCACGCTCTCGCGCTACTCCTAAACCCATGGTCGCATGTTTCGGGATTTTTACCATCCGGTGAGACGACATGCCGCATGGCGGCGTTGCGAAGGGTTTACGGCTACTTCGTCCGCACGCCCCTGGCAACGTCAACCCGGCAGCGCATAGGCAATCACGCTGTCGCCTGCGGGCGTCTCCATGAAATGGTGCCCGCCGGCAAAGATGACGAGGTATTCCCGGCCCCCCTGCTGGTAGATGATCGGCGTCGCCTGGCCGCCTGCTGGCAGACTGGCCGACCACACAGTCTTCCCCGTCCGCAGATCGATCGCCCTTATCAGGTCGTCGGTGGCGGCGGCGATGAATACCAGGCCACTGGCGGTCGTCACCGCGCCGCCGTTGTTGGGCGTGCCGATCGTGAGCGGCAGCATCGTCGGCACGCCGAACGGACCGTTGCGGCGCGCCGTGCCAAGGGGGCGGTCCCACAGCGTCCTGCCGGTGGCGATGTCGATGGCGCGAATGCCGCCATATGGGGGGCGTTTGCACATCAGCCCGGTGAACGGCATGCGCCACCCCGCGTTCACCTCGATCGCGTAGGGCGCACCCCATTGCGGATCGACCGAATGAGACTTGGTGGAAATGTCCTTTGCCGCGAAACGCGGCTTGATGTCGCGCCGATCCGCCTCCGCCCGGGTTATCAGCCGCACATAGTTTGGCATGTCGTTGTAGTTGGCGACGATCACGCCGCGCAGCGGATCGATCGACACGCCACCCCAATCGCTGCCACCGTTGTAACCGGGATATTCCACACTGCTCCGATCGACGCTGGGCGGCGTGAAGTAACCGCGGTAGTCCGCTTCGCGGAACTGGATGCGGCAGATCATCTGGTCGATCGGCGACATGCCCCACATGTCGGATTCGTGAAGCGGCGCCTTGCGCAGCGTGTTCCACAGCGAAACGATCTGCTGTGCTGCGCGCTGGGCAGGTTCCGCGCCGCCTTGCGGGGCGGCGATCGTGCCGATCGGCGTCAAAGGCCGGCCGGTGGCGCGATCCAGGATGTACAGGTCCCCCTGTTTCGACGGGACAAGCACCGCCGCTATGCCCTTGTAATCGATCAGGGATGGCTGACTACCGAAGTCATAGTCCCACACGTCCTTCTTGACGGCCTGGAAGCTCCAGCGCGGCTTGCCCGTGGCGACGTCGAGCGCCACGAGCGAGCTCGAATAGGCATTCTCGAGCGGGGTGCGGCCACTTGACCAGTAGTCGTTCGCCGCATTGCCGAGCGGGACATAGACGAGGCCAAGCCGTTCGTCGCCCGCGGCGCTGGTCCACATGTTCGGTGTTCCCCGCGCCCAGGTCTGGCCGGCCGGCGGATAGCCGCTCCAATCGGGGTGAGCCATGTCCCAGGCCCACACGAGCTTGCCCGTCCGCGCATCGAACCCCTGAACCACGCCGGAAGGCGCCCGGCTGTATTGCCCGTCGAGGATCTGGTGCCCCACAATGATCACCCCGCGCACGATGGTTGGCGCCGAGTTGATGGAGGCGAGGCCCGGATAGACCGGCCCCATGCCGATCTTGGTATCCTGTTCCCCCGTGCCGTTGAATTCGCGGCACGGCTCGCCCGATAGGGCGTCCAGGGCGATCAGGCGCGAATCCAGAGTGCCCTCGATCACGCGGGTGGCGCAAGGCGCGGCTCTTTCTGCGCCGGGAACCGCATAGACCACAACTCCGCGGCAAGCGGTGGTATAGGGAATCCATGCGTCGGGCACTTTGGGATCGTGACGCCAAGCTACGCGCCCGGTGGCCGCATCGAGCGCGACCACCACATTCTTGGCGGTGCAGGTATAGAGCAGGTTGCCCACTTTTATCGGCGTGTTTTCGGTGCCGTAGAGCTTCTGGAACTTCGCGGATTGCGGCGTGCCGCCGGTATGCGTCTCCCAGACTTTGTGCAGGCTTCCGACATTGCCGCGATCGATCTGCGTGAGGGGAGAATAGCGCCAGTTCGCGTAAGTTCCGCCATAGGTAGGCCAGTCGCGCCCAGTCGCCAGGCCAGAGGGATCCCCCAGCGCCTGCGAGCTCTGCGGAGGCAACGCGAGCACAGGCGACGACAAGCCCGAACCGGGCAAGGCAAAGCAGGCGATAACGGCGAGCAGCCCCGCCGCGATGCCGCCGCCCGACCACTTCCAGCGGTGCGGGCTGTCCACCAGCGTGGGCATGACCAGCAGCATGGCGACCAGCAGCACGAAGGGCGCGATCAGCCAGGGGATCATCGCCCAGGCGTTTCCTTGCGCTTCCGAGAGGCCCCAAACCATGCTCAGCAGGAACAGAGCGGCATACAGCCAAACCGCAAGCGGGCGCCGGCGAAATAGCAACCAGGCCGTGCCGAGCAGCCCGAGGCCGGCCAGCAAATAGTAGATCGATCCGCCGAGCTCGACGAGGTAGGCGCCCCCGCCAGTCATAATGACGCCCGCCAAGGCAATTACAACGCCCAGTACAAGGGCTGGCCAAGCGCCTCTCATGCCGTTTTCCTCGTTTGGCCGAGGGGACGACCCGGCCTTCAGCTTTAGACAGCCAACGGCATTGCGTTCTCGTCGTTCCCCGAATGCATCGTGGGTTAGCGCCACGCGGAGGAGATCGTGCTCGGCGTGACCCCTTAAATAGTCCGAAACGGAGTAACTTGTGCGAACGCGCCACCGATTCTGATGACGGAACGGGCTTGGCGCGCGTGTTGGCCTGGCAAGGTTCTGTTTTCCTGCGTACTTTTGCCATCCGCCTGGGGCCATGGCGGCAATTGCTTATGACCCCAGGCTTCAGGCGACCCGACAAGGCCCCCGTTGAGGGTTGGTCCAGAAGCAGATACGTAATGACACCGTGATCGTTGCGTATGCGCTTAGTCGGTTATCCAGACATCCGCGTTATAAGCGTCCTGTAAACGTGATCGGTGTAAAAGGTTGTAACACCTGCTTCCCGGGAACGACGTGTTGCCCGATGGGGTGGGGTATGCGCGATGACGGTAAAGGACTTGCATGATGCATATCGCCATCGTTGATGATGATGAAACAGTGCAGGCTTTCGTTGCGGAAACCTTGCGTGGGGAAGGGCACTCGTGTTCGTGCTATCGCAGTGGTCTGGATCTGCTCGCTGCCGCGCAGCGCGAAACTTTTGATCTGCTGATAGTAGACTGGAACATGCCGGGGATGAGCGGCATCCATCTTATGGAACTGGCCAAGTCGCGGATCGCGGCGTGCCCGCCGGTCATCATGCTGACCAACCGCTCGGACAAGGATGATATCGCGCTGGCGCTCAACACCGGGGCGGACGATTTCATCATCAAGCCGGAAAGCCCTGTGGTGATCCTGGCCCGTGTGAACGCCCTGTTGCGGCGCAGCGCCGTCGGGGGAACGGCGGTGCAGGGGCCGTTGCAGTTCGGCGCCTATCTGTTCGATGCGCAACGTAATGTCGTGAAGTTCGGTGGAGAGGACATTGCGTTGACAGCGAAGGAATTTGCGCTGGCCATGCTCTTTTTCGCCAACCAGAACAGGCCGCTTTCGCGCGCCTATATCATGGAAGCGGTCTGGAAGAGCGTGGCCGAGCTTTCCACGCGCACGCTCGACATGCACGTTTCGCGCATTCGCACGAAGCTTTCGTTACGGCTGGAAAACGGCTTTTCGCTGCGAACGGTGTTCGGCTACGGCTACAGACTGGAGACCGACCATGCGCAAGACTAACCGGATCGCTCGCCCGTTTGCGGCCCTCGCCCTTGCCCTGCCCGCAATGACGGGTCAGCAAGGCCATGCCGCATCCGCGCCGGTTGTGGCGGTGGCGCAGGATCAGATCGAATATACCGTGCGCGCGGGCGACAATCTCTATCAGATCGCGTCGCGCTACCTTGTCCGGCAGGCCGATTATCGCGAGGTCCAGCGTATCAACCGCGTGGCCGATCCCTTGCGCCTGCCCGTGGGATCGCGGCTGCGCGTGCCGTTGCGCCTGCTGAGAACAGAGCCGTTGCAGGCCCGCATCCTGGCGGCGCGCGGCACCGTGACGCTGGAAAGCGGCGGCGCGCCGATCCGGCCGACCGCCGGTCTCGCCGTGATGCCGGGTGCCGTGCTGGAGACGGGAGCCGATGGTTTCATCGGGCTCGCCCTGTCCAACGGCTCGCAAGTGTCGTTGCCTACCCGCACGCGTGTGCGGCTGGTGGCGATGCGGCGCATCCTGCTGACGGGCAGCGTCGATTTCGATGTCGCGGTGGAACGCGGCAAGATCGAGACGCAAGCTACCCCGCTGCAAGCGGACGGCAGCCGTTTTCGCCTGCGCACGCCGCGCGCGGTTTCCGCCATTCGCGGCACCGTCCTGCGCGTCGCTTATGACGATGCCGGCGCTTCGGCCACGGAAGTGGTCGAGGGCAAGGTTGCGGTGCAGGGCGATCCCTCGGCTGCCGAAACCATGCTGGCGCAAGGGTTCGGCGCGCAGGTCTCTCCCGGTGGCGCGGTGAAGGTGGAAGCGCTGTTGCCGGCGCCCGAACTGGTGGACGCGGGAAAGGTGCTGGTCGATCCCGTGGTAGCCTTGCAGGCGCGTCAGGAGGCGGGAGCAAAGGGGTATCACGTCCAGGTCGCGGCCGATTCCAGCTTCGCCGATCTGGTGACCGAGGCCAGCGCCGACGGCGATACGGTGACGTTGCCGGCTTTGGCCGACGGGCGTTGGTTCGTGCGCCTTACCGCTCTGTCGGCCACCGGGATCGAGGGCTTGCCGCAGGTCTATTCCCTGCGCCGCTCGCTGACCGGGCTTAGCGCCAGCGCTGCGCAGGACGGCGACCGGATCACGATCAAGTGGCTGGGGCAGGGGGCAAGCGACGCGCGCCGGCTCTATCGTTTCCAGTTGGTGCGTGGTGACGCCAAGGCGGCGCCGATGATCGACGAGCCTGGATTGCAGGACGCGCAGGTGGGCGTGGCGGGTCTGGCCGATGGAGTCTATTTCTGGCGCGTCGGCGTGCAGCAATATGCTGATGGCGATGTTACTGAAAACTGGACTCCTTTCCAGAAGTTCACGGTCACGGGTGCGGGCCGATAGGCGCCGCGCGCGATGCTCTATCGCCGGCTGCTGATCGAATGGCTGGTCGTGGTGATCGCGGCCAGCCTGCTGGTAACGGCATCGGTACGCGGACGCTGGACCGCGCCGGTCGATAATATCCTGCTGGATTCGATGACGCTGATCCGTCCCGCCAATGCGGATGATCGGATCATGCTCGTCGAAATCGACGAAGGCAGCCTGGCGCGGATCGGCAACTGGCCGTGGCCCCGCTCCGTCCACGCGAGCGCGCTCGAAATGGCGGCGAAGGCACGGCCCGCCGCGATCGGTTACGACGTCCTGTTCATCGAGCCGACGGCCGAGGACGGGCGTTTCGCGGAAGGGTTGCGCGCGGCGGCGCCGGTCTACCTGCCCATGCTGCCGGGCTTGCCGGATGCCGACGGCCGCGCGGCGACCACGGCGGATCAGAAGCCGCCCCCGCCGATCAGCGCGGCGGCGGCTGGACTGGGGTCGGTGGACGTCAACTTCGATGACGATGGCGTTGTGCGCCGCTTCGAACCCCGGCTCAACGGGGCGGTCCCGCATCTGACGGAATTGCTTGTCCGGCGCATAGATCCGCAAGCCTACCAGGCCCATCCGCCCGCGATCACGCAGATCATCCCGTTCCAGCGGCCCGGCGCGTTCCGGCGCGTGTCGTTCGATGATCTGCAGGCTGGGCGGGTGCCCGCTGCGCTGATCCACGGCAAGGTGCTGCTGTTCGGCGGGATCGCATCCGGCTTCGGCGATCGCTTCCTTGTGCCGTTTTCAGCCGGTACGCTGATGTCGGGCGTGGAACTGCAGGCCAACATGCTCAATGCCCTGCTGCATGGCGATTTCTACCACGATGTGGGCACGCCATGGGTGCTTGCGTTCAGCCTGCTTCCGGTGTTGCTGCTGTTGCTTGCCTTCCTGCATTTCGGGCCGATGACGAACCTGCGCCTGTCGCTGGCGGGGCTGGTCGTGGTGTCGGCCGCGTCGGTGGCCTTGCTGCTGACGACCGGCTGGTGGATTCCGCCGGGCTCGGCCCTGCTGGGGCTGGTGGTGGTCTATTCGCTGTGGGGCTGGCGGCGGCTGGCGGCGGTGAGCGAGTTCCTGACCGCCGAAGTGGTCCAGCTCCAGAAGGAGCCCGACCTTGTCCCCGCAGCGGTGCCCGCGTCCGGGCGTGGCGACCTCGTCAACGTGGAGACCAACCGCCTGCATGACGTGATCGCGCAGCTGCGTGCCTTGCGCGCCTTCATCGCGGAAATTCTGGCCCGGTTGCCCGATGCGGTCTGCGTGGTCGACGACGATGGCGCGGTGGTGATGGGGAACATCGCGGCCGACCGCCTGTTCGGGCGCGCGGTGCGTGACCAGCCCTTGCTGCCTCTGCTGGCCGGGATCGGGCTGGGCGGGGCCGTGCGCGAAGGCGAGGTGACGTTGCCCGATGGGCGGACGCTGGTGTTATCGCGCGCGGCGATCGAGGGGGTCGGCACGATCATCCGCTTTGCCGATATTACCGAGCTGAAAGCGGCATCCCGCGCACGGGAAGAGGCGCTGCAGTTCCTTAGCCACGACATGCGCGCGCCGTTCTCCGCCGTTATCGCGCTGCTGCAGGATCGGACATCGGGCGATAGCGGAGCGGTAACCGCCGATACCGCCTTGCGCATACGCCAGCATGCCGGGCGCGGGTTGCAGCTGGCGGACGATTTCGTGCAACTCGCCCGCCTTGAGAACGCGCGCGTGGTGGCGGAACCGGTCGATCTCACGGGCGCTCTGGCGGAAGCGACAGACCTGGTCTGGCAGCGCGCGCGCCAGCGCAACGTGGCGATCCGCGAGCGTATCGACGATGACGATCTGTGGGTGATGGGGGACTCGGCCCTGGTCCAGCGCGCACTGCTCAACCTGCTGGGGAATGCAGTGAAGTTCGCGCCGGAAGGTGGAACCGTCGAATGTCGCATCGTGCGCGAGGGCGCGCTGGCCGCCTGCTCGATCACGGGACAGGGGCCGCCGATGCCGCCGGAGCGCGCGCGCGATCCGTTTATCCCCTTCGCGCCCGGCACCGATGCGGCGGGCGAGGCCAGCCGGGGGCTGGGGCTGGCGTTCGTGAGAATGGCGGTGGAACGGCAGAACGGGAGCGTAGGCTATCGCGAGATGCCGGATGGCATGAAGGAGTTCACCATCCGCCTGCCTCTCGTCACTGACGATTGAGTGGGCTTCAGTCGCGCGTCCACGACAGCTCCGATCCTTCGGGCACGGGATGGACCAGCATGTCCGCAGCGCGGGCAGCGAGTGAGGCCAGCACGGGCTTGCCCGTGCCGTGGCAGTGATCTTCCTCGGCCCAGCCGCGCCCGAGCAGGGTGCCCGTGGCGTGGTCCACGACCGTCAGGACGAGGCGATACCGGGTGTCGTGGCAGGATTGCAGGAAGCGCTGCTTCTTGGCTCCAGAAAGCGGCGGGGCCGCGTTGTCGACCAGCACCGCCACGTTCGACGGGCGCTGGGTATAGGCAGCGGTCAACTCGTTCCGGCTGTCATCGGCGATGCCGATGCCGGTGGTGCGCAGCGCGTTGACGATGACCGTCCGGTCGCCGTTGTCTTCGGGCATGGCGGTTGGCTTCACGGTATAGGGCGTGGCCGGCGTCTCCGGCGCGGCCATTCCACCGAAGCGGGTTCGCACCGGACCGGCGCAGCCGGAGGCAAGGCAGGCCAAAACGACCAGCGTGGTCAGGCGGCGCGACACAGGCAGGTGATGAAAGGCTTTGACGCGCGGCGCTTCGGGCATGTTGGCGGTCTCGTCTCGGGATGTCGGGCGGAGCTTAGGTCTCCATCGCCAATATCGATCGCCCGCGCAATCGGGAAGATTGCGGACTCGACAGGGTAGGGCGGTGGGCGCGCGCAGCCCTGGCGCCCACGCGGCGCCTTGCAAATTTACATCATTTTACACCGAAATGCCCGAAATTCTGGCACTTATCATCGCATGTGCGTGGTTCTTCATGCGCTTTCCGCAAGCCGCTCGCGGCCCGCCGCGTGATGCCGGGCCAGGGTGTGAACTGCGGGAGCCGTGACGGGAACCACGGGGTCAGGATGGGTTGCGACATGAAGGCTTTCGAAATCGGAGGAATTGCCCTCGAACCTGCCAGGATGGGTATCCCGCTGCTGGCCTGTGAAGGGGACATCATCGTTTCGCCCCCGCTGCCCGAACGCACGGCGCGCGCGCATCTGGCTTTGGCACGCGAGCTCTATTCGGCGCGTCGGCGGCGCGAGCGCTTCTTTCCCGCCGACTTGTTCGGCGAGGCGGCGTGGGACATCCTGCTGGATCTCTATATCGCCCGCCACGAAAAGCGCGAAGTCGCCACCACCAGCGCCTGCATCGGTGCCTATGTTCCGCCGACCACGGCCCTGCGTTGGCTGCGCCATCTGATGGAGCATGACTACGTGCATCGTGAAGACGACGGCAAGGATCGGCGCAGGACGTTCGTGCGGCTTTCCGCCAAGGGCAACGCGGCGATGGACGCTTTCCTGGCGAACATGCTGAAGACGATGGCCCGCAACCTTGGCGCGGTGCTGATGGCCGAAATGGAAGGCGACTGCCAGTAAGGGGGAGCTCTATCCTGCATCCCTGACCTGGTTGCCCCAAAGGGCGATACTGCCAGATTGGCACGTTCTTAACGATTGATGGGCCAAGCATCCACTGTCCGACCGGAAAGTGGATCCCTGATGTTCGATATCCTGTTTTGCATTCGCGATCAGCATGATTTCAGCCTCGTGCTGCTCGCTGCTGGCGTGTGCCTCCTGTCGACCGTAACGGCCGTCCTCCTGCTGCGCCAATCGCGCGTGGCAACGGGACGCGGCGCCCGCAACTGGGCGGTGATCGGCGGAGCGGTAACCGGGTTCGGTATCTGGTCCACGCACTTCATCGCGATGCTCGGCTACGATCCCGGCGTGGTGATGGGGTACAAGGCGGGGCTGACGGTCGGTTCGCTCGGCATTGTCGTCGTCAGCATGGCGGTCGCGTTCCTGCTCGCGATGAGAGCAAGCACGCGAACCGGCCGCTTTGGCGCAAGCGTGCTGGCGGGCGCAGGTTTCGCGACGATGCACTATGTCGGCATGGCGGCAGTAGAGATGCCGGCCGTCATCCAATGGCGGTTGCCTTATGTCGCACTTTCGCTCGTGCTCGCGATTGTGCCGTTTTTCGCCGGGCTGGACAGGGCGGTGCGGCATGGTGGACGGGGGCAGGGTTTTGCCGCGGCGCTGATGATGACCGTCGCGGTGGTTGGCCTGCACTTTTCCGGGATGGCCGCGATCCGGCTGATCCCCGCCCGTCTGCATACCGAAGCGATGCTGCTTTCCCCCAGCATGATGGCCGTCCTGGTCGGCAGCGTTTCGGTGCTGCTGCTGGCGCTGTGCATCGGGAGCTGGGCAATCACACGCCGGGCTACGGCCGCGATCGAGGTTAGCGAACGGCAGTTCAGTATCCTGGTCAAGGGCATCTCCGACTGCGCGCTCTACATGCTCGATCTCGAAGGGCGGGTGGCCAGCTGGAATGCCGGAGCGCAGCGTCTGAAGGGGTATCAGGCCAGCGAGGTTCTTGGCCTTCCGCTTGGGCGTTTCTATTCGCCCGAAGACCGCGCGGCCGGTGCGCCGCAACGGGCACTGGCGCAGGCGCTGGCCGAAGGCAAGTTTACCGGCGAGGGCTGGCGCATGCGCCGCGATGGTTCGCGCTTCTGGGCGCATGTCACCATCGAGCGGATCGTCGATGCCGCGGGCGAACACATCGGCTTCGCCAAGATCACGCGCGACATGACGCGCTTCAAGGAAGACCAGGACCGGATCAAGGAGGCGCACCATCGTCTCGATGCCGCGCTGGAGCACATGCACCAGGGCCTTTGCCTGTTCGATGCCAGCCAGCGGCTGGTGCTGCGCAATCGCCGGTTCGCCGAACTGTGGCAGTTGCCCGACGACAGCTGCCAGCCGGGCTGGACGCTGGAGGACGTGGCGCGGGCTGCGCTGGAGGCGCGAACGGGTGGCCGGGTTTCCGACGAACGGCTGGAAAACATGAAGCTTCTGCTCCAGCGCTCGTTCGCATCGCCGGAACTGCCGCCCGTGATTTCCGAATTCGGCGAGGATTTCGTGGTCTCGATTTCCAGCCGACCCATGCCGAACGGCGGATGGGTGACGACCTTTGAGGACATTACCGAGCGCAGCCGTTCGGAGGCCCGAATCGCGCACATGGCCATGCACGATGATCTCACCGGGCTTCCCAATCGCGCCAGCTTCAACCACTGGCTGGATCGGGAACTGGAACTGGCGGAACTGCGCGATGAGCAGGTCGCTCTGGCGATCATCGACCTCGATCGCTTCAAGGAAATCAACGATACGCAAGGCCATGTTGCCGGTGACATGCTGCTGCAGCGGATCGCGGATGCGATGTCGGCCGCGCTGGGTGACGGGGAGACGGTGGCGCGGATCGGAGGTGATGAATTCGCGGCCGCCAAGCACTTTTCCTCGCCCGCCGAACTGTCGGATTTCGTGGCCCGGCTGAGCCGTTGCTTCGACATTCCCTTCGGCGCGCAGGACGGCATTGCCGTGGGCGCCAGTCTCGGCATCGCGATATACCCCACCGATGCGACGGGCCGCGAGGCGCTGCTCAACAATGCCGATCTCGCGATGTATCGGGCCAAGGGCAATCTGGGCGAGCGCATCTGCTATTACGAACAGGGTATGGACGAAAGCGCCCGTCATCGTCGCCAACTGGCAAACGACCTGCGGCACGCCGTGGCGCGGGGAGAGCTTGCTGTCCTGTATCAGCCGCAACACTCGCTCAAGAACGGGGAAATCAGCGGCTATGAAGCGCTGTTGCGCTGGCACCATCCCCGCTTCGGCATTGTGTCGCCCGTGGAGTTCATCCCGATCGCCGAGGAAAACGGCGAGATCATGAAGCTGGGCGAATGGGTCTTGCGCATGGCTTGTGCGGAAGCGGTCTTCTGGCCGCAGAAGCACAAGATCGCCGTAAATCTCTCGCCCGTGCAGTTGTTGCAGGCCGATCTGCCGGAAATCGTCACGCGCGTACTGGTGGAAACAGGCCTTTCGCCTCAGCGCCTCGAACTGGAGATCACCGAGACGGCGCTGATTGCCGACAAGGTGCGGTCGCTGCACACGCTGCGCCGCATCAAGGCGCTGGGCGTCAGCGTTGCCATGGACGATTTCGGCACGGGCTATTCCTCGCTGGACACGCTGCATTCGTTCCCGTTCGACAAGATCAAGATCGACAAGTCGTTCCTGCTTGAATCCGAACACAACGAACAGGCCCGCGCGATCATCCGGGCCGTGCTGGCACTGGGCAAGAGCCTGCAGATCCCGGTGCTGGCGGAAGGCGTGGAAACGATCGGCCAGCTCGAACTGCTCGTCTCAGCCGGTTGCGAGGAAGCCCAGGGGTATTACTTCGGCAAGCCGGCCGTGGCTCCCAGCGTGCCCCTGCAAGGTACAAAGGCGGGATAGCGCCTGGGGGCACCGGGAGCGCGATGGTCGGGGCGGGCGCGGGAACGGACAGGTCGGACTTGCGCGGCACGCCACTTCCGCCTAAGGCCCCCCTCCATCGTTGCATGTTGGCTTCCAACTTGAAACGAAGGTGGAAAGGTTTCAGCTCGCCCTGATATTTTTCCAGTAAAATCAGCGCCTTTGCGGGTGTAGCTCAATGGTAGAGCAGAAGCTTCCCAAGCTTACGACGAGGGTTCGATTCCCTTCACCCGCTCCAAACTTCAGTCCATCGACATCCACCTGTGCCTTTGAAAACTCGCGTAAAACCGGGGTGTTTTTAGCGCCTGCTGACCACTGGCGATCGTGGCAATCCGGCCGCAGCCAGGGAAATTGGGGGCCTTTTCCTCCAGGTCTATCCTGGTGGTGGCAAGCTCTGGCGACAGAAGTATCGCGTCGATAGCCGAGAGAAGAAGCTTAGTCTGGGCGCCTATTCAGGAGTCGGTCTGGCCGAGGCCCGACGACGCCGGGAATCGGCACGAGAGCAGTTGGCGATGGGCAAGGACCCATCGCGCGAGAAGCAGAAGGAGAAGCTGCGCGGCCAGGCGCTCAGCGCCTGCACCTTCTCCATCATCTCCGCCGAGTATTGCGAGCGCCGCCGGCAGGACGGGTATAAGCCCTGGGCGCCGGCAACAGCCAAGCGGTGCGAGTATCTGCTCAGTCTGCTCGACAACACGATCGGCAAGCTGCCGATTGCCGAGATCGGACCCGCCAATGTGCTTGCCGCCGTTCGTCCGATCGAGCGCAAGGGCAATCTGGAAAGCGCCTCAAGAACAATGCGGCTTGCTGCGCACGCTTTCGTCCGCCCAGGCGAACTACGTCATGCCGAATGGGCAGAGATCGACCCCGAAGCAGCTGTCTCGACGATCGCGGCGGCGCGGATGAAGATGCGGCCAATGCATCGGTGACTGCCAGGAGAAAGGCGTAGACAAGAAGTGCGTTTGCCTGTCGCTGGCGATACCGCGCCCTCATCCTGTATTGAAAATAACTTTGCAACGTAGAGCAATGGCGTAAAAGGGGGGCTTCGTCACACTTGCTGGAATCGTCCGCCGGGACGGCACGGCGAGCACGCGTGCCGGTCATGCCGTTTTCTCCCGCCGATCACCGGCGCCGACACCGCGCCTCGCACTTCGCAGCACCTGTTCGAGAACACCGAGATAATTCGAGAAGCGTGTGCGTCCCTCGTCGGTCAACTGGCAGGTCGTGAGCGGCCGTCGGCCTTCGAAGCCCTTAGTGACGGACAGCATGCCGGCCTCCTCCAGAATCTGAACGTGGCGGCTGAGATTGCCGTCCGTCAGCGCGCATAGTTCGCGCAGTTCGGTAAAGCTCAGGCCCTTGGGGTGGTCGGCAAGCGAGGTCATGATGCTGAGCCGAGCCTTCTCATGAAGAACGCGGTCCAGCCCCTCGAAAGAGAAAGGTGCTTTGTCACCCTTGGTCATGGGAAGTTCCTTTGGAAGCATGATGCAAGATGGCGGCAAGCTGCTCGCGCAAGCGGGCGATGTCACCCAAAGCGGAATTGAGATCGTTCATACGCGATTGCATAGCAGATTACTCTGCATTGCAAAGTTATCTACCTTGAAGTGATATGGCCAGGTCCGCCACCCAAACTGCCAGTTTGACCATCGCCATGTCCGATCCGCATGGGAAGCTGACACAGCTGCCCATGCTCAAGGAGGTGCCAAAGCCCGAGTATCTGTTGCAGTGGAGTCACCGGTGATCGCGGTTGAGAATGGCGTGTCCGGGCGCACTTGGCATTGGCGCGATCATGAACGCGGGTGCTCCGATCAAGCACCAAGGCGAGGCGTCCAGCGACAGCCCGTTGCGTGATTTCGCCAAGACCCTGTGCTCAAGGGCGGCGTCATCGTCCGGCTGTGGCTCTGAATGGTTTGCCCCGGAAAGTCAGCGCCGCATATGCGGATCAGACCGCGGCACGGGTCGCGATAACGTCCTCGTAGCGGGCATCCGCCAGGTCGAGTTCCGGCCATGGCGCCGCCGTTTCGGTGGTCAGCACCAGCTTGCCAAGTCCGGACAGGCGGAAGCTGCCGAGTTTCGGTTCCTGCACGGCCGCGCCATCCTGCTCCATGGCGACGGCGTCGCAGTAGAACTTGCCATTGCGGCGATAAAGCAACTGGGGCGCCACCTGTGTCGCCGTGCGATTGTAGGTCCAGCGCAGGCACAGGCCAAGGTGCAGCGCCTGCAGGATCATGTGCAGCGCCTCGGCTTCCCGATCATCGGCGACGGGGAGATCCTGTGGATTAAGCGGGGGCGTCTGGCTCGGCTTTGTCATGTCCGTCCCTCTTGCCGCTCCGCTCGCGATCCGCAACACCTTCTTTGATGCGGAGTGTTTCCATTCCCGTCCATAGCCGGCAAGCGATGCTACCGTATCCTGCCGCAGAGATCGAATCCGGCGCGCGGCGTTGCCATTGTCAGGCCCGGGACGTACAGCGCGAGCAGTCCCCCCTATGGGCAAGGTTGCCCGGCTTGGGGAGACGAGAAGGGGAGCGCTGACTTGACAGGTTCTTCGTTGGATCATGCCTCCGCAGACGGCAGCGGCATGCCGGGGCTGGTCCGCCCGTCGCTGGCGCAGGCGATCAAGCGCGGATTTATCGGTCGCTGCCCCCGCTGTGCACGTGCGAAACTGTTTCGGGCTTTCCTCAAACCCGTGGACCGCTGCCCCGATTGCCAGCAGGATTGGTCGTGCCAGCGTGCGGATGATTTTCCCGCCTATCTCGCGATCCTGTTGACGGGCCATCTCGTCGCGCCGCTGATCATCGCGGTGGAACTCGATTTCGCGCCGCCGGCCTGGGTGCAGATGACATTGTGGCCCGCGATCGTGGCGGCGATGGTGATTGCGCTGATCCAGCCAGCCAAGGGCGCGGTGATCGCGGCCCAATGGCGACTGGGCCTGCACGGTTTCTCGACATCCGACATGCCGGCTGCGGATGCCGACGCCAGCGGTGGCGCCAGCAACTGAGGTCTTGCGCCATCGGATAACTCATCCAGTCGGCGACGGCCAGGATACCGATGCAGGGGCCGTGCGCCGCAAGCCGATCCGTCACGCAGTGGCGCGCTGCGAATTGGGCATGACGGCCAGCCGGCGCAGTCCGTCGATGTTGAGAACGGTCAGCCTTTTGCCATGCAATTCGATAAGTCTTTCTGCCCGCAACATCTGCAGCACACGATTGACGTGAACGGCTGACAGGCCAACGATATCAGCCAGATCATATTGGGTTAGGGGCATGACGTAGCGATTTTCGATGACGTGGCATGTGCGTTTCAGCCGCTCGAACAGTTCGCACAGCAGGCTGCACAGGCGCTCGGTGGCCGATAGGCGGCCAAGATTGAAGATCCACTGTTCGCGGCGGTTCAGGACCGTGAGCAGAGATTCCAGTATGCTGGTCATTCCATCGGCCTCTTGCGAGGTTCTGCGGTGAATACCCGTCAGGGACAGCGATCGAGCGCGTAGCCGCGTCAGAGCAACAACGGGCAGCGTCGCCGTTCCCTGGAAAAGCCATTGTGGTTCGCAGTATTCACCGGGAAGAAACAGCGTAATGATTTGCCGGCGTCCATCGATCAGCAACCGGTACTGACAGGCCCAGCCTTCCTCAATCTTGAAAATATGGTCCGTTTTCTGGGCATGGCGCGCGAGATGTTCGTGCCTGTGAAAGACACGATTGCCATCGCGCGTGGATAACGCTTCTTCTATCATCAATACTATCCCGGATTTTTCTGATTGGTACAGTGCGCCACCGGGATGCTGGGGGATTCACATAAGTTTATTGGCGCGATAAAGTCCGACCAAGCGTTCCGGGAAATCGACGGACGCCCTCTGGCCCGCTTGCCTGTCAGCGCCCGAACTGCAGATAGCTTGGCCGGAAATGGCAGTAAGCCTCCAGCGCGGCCGGGTCCGGCATGGTGATGCGCCCTCCCTGCCAATGGATGAGGTCACGCGCGCGCAGATCCTGGATCACGCGATTCACATGCACTGTGGAAAGGCCTGTGGCTTCTGCGAGGTGGATCTGCGTGAGTGGCGAGTCGAACCCGTCGGATGTAGCGACCCCTATCGCCCGCAGACGGTGCGCGAGCTCGCAAAACAGATGGCCGATGCGCTGGCGTGCGCTGCGCGCTGCGACGTTGCGCGTCCATTCGCGCTGAATGGCGAGCGTGGCGGTTCCTTCGATGCCAAGGGCCAGACGGATTCTGGGTGACTGGGTCCGGACCAGTTCGACGGCATCGGACAGAACCAGGGCGCAGTGCATCTTGTCGATGGCGCCAATGGAATGATCGATCGTTCCAGCCACCGGGAAAACCGGATTGCACAGGTCGCCGGGCAGGAGAAAGGCCACTATCTGGCGGCTTCCGTTTTCCAGCAGTTTGTACCGGCATCCCCACCCATCAAGCACGATCTTGAGGAAATGGATGTGATCGCCTTCGCGCACGAGATCGCCGCCGGCTTTCACCGTGCGGATTTCGGTGTCTACGAGATCATCCACCAGCGCCATGTCCGTCAAGGACAGGTCGGCATATTGCAGGAGTTTCAGGGCAAGTGGGCCTGACATGCTTGCTGGTCCCTTCAGCTGTTCCTTGAGCGTCGCGCCGATGCAACGCCGACGGCGTCGGCTGGTTTCCGGTTGCCATCATGCAAGGCCTTTCGGATCACCCGTTGACGATCGTTCCCCCGTTGGGATGAAGCACCTGACCGCTCATGTAGCTGGAATCCGCGCAGGCGAGGAACAGGAACGAGGGCGCCACCTCGTTGGGTTCGCCCGGCCTTCGCATCGGCGTGTCTTCTCCGAAAGACCTGACCTGTTCCGGTTCAGCGCCGCCGCCAGGGTTCAGCGGAGTCCAGATCGGGCCTGGCGCCACGGCGTTGACCCGTATGCCCTTTTCCACGAGGTTTTCGCTCAGTGACCGGGTGAAGGCCGTGATCGCGCCCTTGGTTGCGCTGTAATCGAGCAGGTGGCCCGAGCCTTTGTAGGCCGTCACGCTGGTGCAGTTGATGATCGCCGATCCAGGTTCCAGATGATCCACCACGGCCTGCACCATGTGAAACATCCCGAAGATGTTGCTGCGGAATGTCTGTTCCATTTGCGCGGAGGAGATATCGCGGATGTCGGTTGCGGGGTGCTGTTCGCCGGCGTTGTTGACGAGAATGTCGATCCTGCCAAAGCGATTGACGATTTCGGCCACGCATTGTTCGCAGAATTGCGCGTCGCCGACATCGCCCTGCAAGGCGACGCCCCGCCGGCCTTCCGCCACAACCATTTCGATCGTGTTGCTGGCGTCGGTGCTATCGTGACGGTAGACGATCGCCACGTCCGCTCCCTCGCGCGCGAACAGGGCGGCAACCGCGCGGCCGATGCCGCTATCCCCGCCGGTCACCAAGGCCACCTTTCCCGCAAGGCGATCCGATCCCGCAAAGACGGGCTGCCACCGCGGCGCCCGCGCGAGCGCTTCCTCCTGGCCCAGTCGTCCCGTCGCACGCGCTCCCTGATTTTCGGCGATGTGGGCCGCCGAGGCCTTGCCCTGTTGTTCGGCAGTGCTTTCGCCGACCTTGCCTTCGTTGCTCGTGGTATGCCGTTGCATGATCCTGCTCCAAGGTTTCACCGGACCGGAAGGCAGATCCGGGTCGACCGTCAATCACAACGCAACGCGGGAATTTCCCATTTACTTACATGTGTGTTTGAATTGCGCATTGACTTGCAAAAAGAAGAACGGGCGATCGCGCGATCGGCGGGGCCGGTACTTGCAAGTGCGCTGAAGCGTTGTTTGGGCGCCGTGAGCCGTTTCTTTTCCTGGAAACACTCGAGGGGGAAGCCGCTTTCATAAACAGTTACAATGAAAGGCGGATAGATGCTGAAATATGCCAAAATCGAAGAACTTCGGGCTGCCGGCGATATTTCGGTAGAAAGCTTCTGTCAGGGCCATCCGGACCAGCACCGGTATCGCGTGGCCGCCATTGGAACATATCCGCCCCGCCGGTGCGGTATCGCGACCTTTACCAGCGATCTCGTGGATAGCCTCAAAGCGGCCGATCCCGGTATGTCGATCGATATTTTTGCCATGGATTCGCCTGGGGCGCCCCAGCGTTATGGCAGCGAAGTCTGCATGGCGATCGGGGAGGGCGCGAGCGAAGACTTCGAGGCGGCTGCGAACAGGATCAACGCCAGCGGCACCGACGCGGTATGGATACAGCACGAATACGGCATATTCGGCGGCGAGGATGGGAACTACATCTGCAATCTCGTCGATCGCGTCGCCGCGCCCGTGATCCTGACGCTGCATACCGTTCTGCGCGATCCCACTCCCGGCCAGCGCTCGGTCCTGCAACATCTTATCGATCGTGCCAGCGCGGTCATCGTGATGTCGCACGAAGCGCGCGACCTGCTCGCCAGCCTGTACGATGCCCGCAACGTGACCGTGATTCCGCATGGCGTTCCCGATCGTCCGTTCGGCCGCGAGCCGGCTGCCAAGGCATGTCTGGGCCTCGCTGACCGGCGCGTTCTGATGACGTTCGGCTTGCTGGGAAGCGGCAAGGGGATCGAGCAGGTGATCGAGGCGATGCCGGCAATTCTGTCGCGGCATCCGAACACTGTGTACCGCATCGTGGGTGCGACCCACCCGGCGCTTGTGGCGCGGGAGGGAGAGGCTTATCGCCACGCCTTGCAGGCACTGGCGCAGCGGTTGGGCGTGGCTGACCATATCCAGTGGGATGATCGGTTTCTGGAAACGGATGAGCTTCTCGACCAGCTGGAAGCCTGCGATATTTTCCTGACACCCTATCCCAATCTTCAACAATCCACGTCGGGAACGCTGAGCTACGCCGTGGCCTTGGGCAAGGCCGTGGTGAGCACACCCTTTTCCCATGCGCGCGAATTGCTGGCCGACGGTGTGGGCACGCTGGTCGAACCGGGCTCGGCGAACGCGATCGCCCAGGCCGTGATCGATCTGCTGGCCGATGCTACCACCCTGGAAACGATCAAGCGGCGCGCCTATGCCAAAGGGCGCGATGCGATCTGGCCGCGCGTGGCGGAAATGGCGCAGGCTGTGTTGCGCGTTGCCGCGCCGCCGGCCAAGCCGCTTCAGGTCGCGCCGGGCAAGAAGCCGGCCCTTGCAGGCGTGTTCGCCATGTCGGACAGCACCGGCATCTACCAGCATTCGCTCGGCATCGTGCCCGACCGCCGCCACGGATATTGCCTGGATGACAACGCGCGCGCGCTTATGCTGATGAACGTGGCGCGCGATCTGCCGGCGGGCGAACGGCTGCGCTGGTCGATGACCTACGCCAGCTTCATCGCCCATGCCTGGAACGAGGAAGAACGCTGCTTCCGCAATTTCATGAGTTTCGATCGCCGGTGGCTCGAAGATCGGGGATCGGCGGATTCCAACGGCCGGACGCTGTGGGCGCTGGGGCATACGGCGGAATGCGCGCCCGACGCGGATATTCGCGAATGGGCTGTCGAGACGTTCCTGCGATCAAGGCGTTGCGTCTCTTCCGAAAGCCCTTTGCGGACCCTTTGCTTCGCGATGTTGGGAGAAGCCGCGCTGCTGCGCGCGGGCGTCCCACACCAGCAGGCCGGTGATCTTCTCGATAAGGGCGGTCCGGTGCTGATGGCGATGCTGGAACGCACGCGGCGTCCTGAATGGGTGTGGTTCGAGCCGGCGCTGGCTTACGACAATCCGAGGATTTGCGAGGCGCTGATCGAAGCCGGCCTTGCCCACCAACGCGCGGATTGGGTGCAGGCGGCGCTGGAAGCGCTCGACTGGCTCATGCGATGCCAGACGAGCAGCCGGGGCCATTTCCGCCCCGTCGGTTCGGAAACCTTCGGCAAGCCGGCAACGGTCTTGCCGTTCGACCAGCAGCCTCTGGAAGCATGGGCGGCCGTCGACGCGGCCCGGACGGCCTATTTCATCGGCGAGGACGTGAAGTGGATCCGATCTGCGCGCACCGCTTTCGCGTGGTTCGAGGGCGCTAACGACCGCAACGTGGCATTGGGCGACGCGGCTTCGGGCCGGTGCCGCGACGGCGTGACTCCGCGCGGAGTCAACCGCAACTGCGGGGCGGAGTCGGTTCTCGCCTACCATCTGGCGAGCCGCGCGCTCTCTGATCTCATTGCCACAGTGGAAGGACGAAATCTTGCAGGCAGGACCAGTACCGAACCGGCTTCGTATCAGCGACATTAGACTTCATCCCGATCCTGCGCGCGTCGTCTTGCGTCCATTCCATCTGGGATGGCAGGCCAGCAACGCGCCGCAGGACCGGGCCATCCGGCTGGTAGCCAACGTCCTGGCGCTTCCCGGCGACCGGGCGAAAGCCGAATACGAGCGGGTTCTGGCGGATTTCTCGGCGCGCCACTGGCACATCGAGAACGTCCTTGATGAACGGTACGCCCAGCTCGAAACGTCTCTGGGGCTGCCCGCCATTGCCGAAGGCTATCGCCAGCGGTTGATCGCAGCGTACTTCTGCCATGAATATACTTACGCCGCCGCCGCGCTGATGAACCCGTCGATCGTCCCGCATCCCGATCAATCGGGGCTGGAGGAGGGCGCCGTTCGCTTCGTGCTCAGCTTGCGCGCCGTGGGCGAGGGCCACATCAGCACGATTGCGTTTCGCGAGGGGATCGCGAGGCCCGAAGGGTCGTTTGCGCTGTGGCCCCAGGGCGATATCGCGACGGCGATGCGGCAGATCACCGGAGAGGGCAATCCGCCCCCTCCCGACACCCCCGGCGCGCGCGCGTGGATCAGTCGCGATATGGACAGCACGCTGACAAATTCGGTTATCTTCCCGGTCACCGAGCAGCAGCGCAACGGTCTTGAGGATCTACGCCTGGTGCGGTTCGAGGATGATGACGGGAAAGCCGAATGGATCGGCACCTACACCGCCTATTCCGGCCAGTCGATCCGGTCCGAATTGCTGAGGACCAGTGATTTCAAGACCTTCTCTTTGGAACCGGTGGAAGGGCGCGCGGGGCGCAACAAGGGGATGGCCCTGTTCCCGCGGCGGATCGACGGGCAGTACATGATGATCGGCCGCCAGGACGGCAAGAATCTCTACCTGCTGCGTTCACCCCAACTGGATCAGTGGGACGATGACGGCGTGCTGCTGATGGAGCCGCGCTTCGCCTGGGAGTTCATCCAGATCGGCAATTGCGGGAGCCCGGTGCTGACCAAGGCGGGGTGGTTGGTGCTGACCCACGGCGTTGGCCCGATGCGCAAATATGCGCTGGGCGCGGTGCTTCTGGACAGCGCCGATCCATCGAAGGTGCTGGCGCGAACGCCGGAGCCGGTACTAACCGCCGAAAATTCCGACCGGGCGGGCTATGTTCCCAATGTGGTCTATACGTGCGGCATGATGCCGGTGGGAGATCATCTTCTCATACCTTACGGAATATCGGACAGCGTGGTTGGCTTCGCGACCATCGCTATCGACGATATTCTGGCCACGATGGCCTGACCTTTCGGGTCAGGCCATCGCCCTCCGCAAAACTGCGACGTTCCTCAATAGGCGGGCGGGTCGCTGGCCGGGAAGCTTTCGTCCGCGGCCTGGTCCACCTTGTCCCAGTCATCCACGTCACTGCGCATGCTGTCTGGGCCGGCGTTGCGCACGTCGGCAAAACGCGATGACGAAGTATCGCTGGTTTCGCCCGGCGCGAACGCCGCCGGTTCGGTCTGTTCCTGCCGCGCCGTGAACATGCGGTACACCGTGTAGCCGACGGCCAGTGTCGATGCGATTTTCAGTACCGAGAACATCATCTTGAAGGCGAGCATGATTAATCTCCCATGCTGTTTGATGCTTCAAAGCAATTCGTGGCGGCGGGTTCCCGGTCATAACGCATGACAGTCTTTCCGCGCCCGGTTCACTGTCTTGGGCGTTAGGGCGGAACCGGTGTCACCAGCCGTCGTTGCATCTGTCCGAACTTCATTCGACACGGGATGCGCAATGGCAGAGCTTGCGAGTTGGTTAGCGCCCATCGCGACGATGGTTGCCGCGGTCATGACGGCGGCCAACCTGGGCCCGCGCCTGACGGGCGCGGGATTCGCCGTGTTTGCCGTCGGCGCGTGCGCCTGGTGCATCGTTGCCCTGCAGGCCGATCAGACGGGGCTGTTGCTCACCAACGTATTTCTCCTCGTGGTCGATGTGATCGGCGTGTGGCGGTGGCTAGGGCGCGCGCGGTACGCGGAAGCGGCCCGGCGCGCGGCAAAGGCCAGCGCGTCGCGATCCGATGCCAGCCTGTTTTCCTTTCAGGATCTGCTCAGCGCTTCCGTCGTGGACAGGGGTGGCACGGCGCTCGGTCCCGTGATCGATGCCATGGGCAGCGTCGAGGATGGCAGCATTGCCTACCTGGTGGTTTCCGATGGAGGTGTCGCCGGCGTGGGGGAAGTCCTGCGCCGCTTCCCGGCTGACCGTCTGGCCTATGCGGAGGGGAAGGTGATCGCTTCCATCCCGCGCGCTGCCTTCGAAGCGTTACCGGCCATCGAGGCCGATCGCTGGCCGTTGGATGCCCGTCACGCGCGGTCCGGCATTCCCGAGATAGAGGGCGATCCGCGTCCATCTGCGAAAGGGGAACAATGAGCAAGTTCTTCACCCGATGGTCGTCCGCCATCTCCGCCGCCATGGGGCGTCCCGTGGCCTTTGCGATAGCGCTGGGCACCATCATCGTATGGGGTGTTTCGGGGCCGGTGTTTGGCTGGTCCGACACGTGGCAGCTCATCATCAACACGGGCACCACAATCGTGACGTTCCTGATGGTGTTCCTGATCCAGAACAGCCAAAATCGCGATGCGAGCGCCATGCAGGCCAAGCTGGACGAACTGCTGCGCGCGCTGGACAAGGCGCGCGAGGGGTTCGTGGGCATCGAACACCTGACGGATGAGGAAATCACCGCCCTGCGCGATGCACTGGAACGCGAGTGCGGATTGCGCGATGGGAAACAGGCGACGACCGAAGATACCGTCGACCATCTGCTCAAGCGGACCTAGCGGCGGACGCCGCAGGCCGTCCAGACGCTCCTGACGAAGGACCGGCCACCGGTTCGCTTACCTGTGACAGGTTTGGGGACATAACGGAGCCTTCGCATCCTTTCCTTCCCACGAGAGGCGCGCCGCACGGGGCGTGCGCGCCACGGCGGGCATGCTGATGAAAGGGAAGAGACATGGCTGACAGCAGCAATACCATCGGTCCGACCTCCTCTCGTCCTCAATGCGCTGGGCCGGTGTCCTTTCTCGAAACCAGGAGTTTTCCATGACACGACTTATCCTTGCACTCGTTCCCGCGCTTGCGTTGGCCGCGTGCGACAAGCCCGCCGTCGTCACCACCGAACCGGCCGACGATATGGCGGCAACCACCACGCCCGCCGAAAGCGGCGTGCCGGCCGCGGCGGCGGTGGTCGATACCGCCGATTATCTGGCAAGGGCGGCGGCAGGCGACCGGTTCGAGATCGACAGTTCGAAAGCGATCCTGGAGAAGACCGGCAACGCTGACGTCAAGGCGTTCGCGAACATGATGGTCGCGGACCACCAGAAGTCTTCGGATGAACTGAAGGCGGCGGCCAGGAAAGCTGGTCTGGAAGTGCCGCCGGCATCTCTCGATCCCGATCAGCAAGGGCAGATCGATGCGATCCGCAAGACCTCCGGCGCCGACGCGGACCGGGTCTATCTGAACGCGCAACGCACGGCCCATGCAATGGCCTTGAGTCTTCACACGGATTACGCGGCCAACGGCACGGTTCCGGATCTCAAGGCTACCGCTGGCCGCATCGCCACGGTCGTGCAGCACTATAGCGACAGGCTCAGCACTATCAGCGTCAAATGAGCATTGCCGGCACGTCCGGCAGTCTCGGAGGAGAGGATCATGCCCCAGGGTGACAAATCGAGCTATACCGACAAGCAGAAGCGCCAGGCCCGCCACATCGAAGAGGGGTACGAAGAGCGCGGAACGGATCGCGAGGAGGCCGAACGGCGTGCCTGGGCAACGGTGAACAAGCAGACCGGTGGCGGGCAAAAGTCTCGAGCGAAACACAAGGGGGCGGACTGACGCGTCCGCCATGGTGACGCACCGGGCATGCCCGGTGCGCGGGCCGGCTGGTTCACGCAGGCGACCCCCGTGAACCAGCCGGATCATCGCATCGGCGGCTGGGCGCTTGTTATGGCTGCGCCGGAGGAGGGGCCTCTGGCGGCTGGACGCCCGGGTCTATCCTGTCCGGTTGTTCGTTGGGTACTTCGCCCGGAACCTGAGCGGGCGCCGTTTCCGGGGGAGATTCCGGGATATCGGTGTCGGGTGGGGTTTCCGGGACTGTCGCCATTCTGGCCTCCTGCGCTCGGCGTGCTTGTTGCAATTTCAAACCCGGCCCTGCGCTAAGGTTCCTTCAATTCCTGCTTATGTTTGCATCGCGCGGCGAAACGAAACGGGAGTGCGCCGTGATGCGGAAAAGCGAAACGGGGAACTTAACTTTTATCCGCACGTATCGATTTCACGTCTTTCCAAAGGAAATGCGATATCGAGGAGATTACCATGCGAAAGCGCGGGGATGAGGTTCATCTGAATACAGAAGAGGTTCGCAGCGGATCGAGCCCAAACATAGTACGCTGGGTGCTGGGGATCAGTCTTTTTCTGGCGATAATTGCTCTTTCGGCAATATGGATCACCGGTGCGATTTCGGTATGAAAACAGGAAATGCAACTGGTCTGACGCAAGCAACGATATGGCGATAGAGAGGGATAAATACCGCACTTGAAGAGTTTAAATATTTGGCTCTTATGGAGAAATTGCCATGGAAAACCAAATTGAACTCGACGAGACCAGCGATATCATTTCCTCGAACAAGGTCGAGGGAACTTCGGTTTACGATAGCGAGGGCAATAACCTCGGGTCGATCTACAACTTCATGGTCAACAAGCGGTCCGGCCAGGTCGAATACGCCGCGTTGCGGTTCGGCGGATTTCTGGGGATCGGAAGCGACTATTATCCCATCCCCTGGGACATGCTGACCTACGACACCGACAAGGGTGGCTATCAAGTCGATATCTCGAAGGATTTGCTCGAGAACGCTCCGCGTTACGACGAGAACAGCGAACCGGTGTTCGACCAATCCTACGGCCGCGATCTCTACGGATACTACGGCGTGCCCTACTCGTTCTGACCTGCTCCGGCGCGGTATTTCCCAGATACCGCGCCGGGCGGCCGCTGGCCGTACGGCGAGGATTTCGCGTCTTATCGGTGCGGCGGCGCGCCGCCATGCCTGCCTGGCAAAGGCCGTGCTCTGCGCGCGGGGCACCCAAGGTCGCTATCGGTGACGAGCCCGATGCCATCCACCTCGCGATTCGCGCGGAGTTCCATGAAATCGCACACCAGAGCGGCGGCATGAGCCGCTTAAAAGCTCTGACATTGTAGCCGGGGAAATTGCTGCTTTGGAGAATGGAATGGCGGAGACGGAGGGATTCGAACCCTCGGTACCGGATTTACCAGTACGACGGTTTAGCAAACCGTTGGTTTCAGCCACTCACCCACGTCTCCGGATCGCAGCGGCGAGGGCGGCCTATAGCGGCGGTTCAACAAGGCGGCAAGGGGGGACCGGCGGCCGCCTGCAATTCCTGAACCGGAAGGTGGAAAAGCGGCAACCGTCGCCTGTTTTCGTCGGTCCGGCGTATTTCCGACTCGACTCATCGCCCGTTCATTGTCGCGGAGCGACGACTGGATTCTGTGCTTGAAGGTTGACCGTGGCGGCTGCGGCCGGGGGCCGGGCATGAACAGGATCGGGATGGACGTATGAATATCTACCGCCGGATTATGCAGGCCGCCGCCGGGCTGGCGCTTGTCGCGGGGCAAGCCGCAGTGGCGCAGGTGCAGACGATCGATCCCAATTCGGCGATCGACGGCGATTTGTCGCACGGCGCGGCGGCGGCGCGTGCCACCCCGGTCACGCCGTCTTCGGGAACCTATGCCACGCCCGTCGGGCAAGAGGTGGGCACCACGCCGGCCCTGCCAGCCCCGTCCACCGTGCCGGCACCGGCGTCCGATCCGTCTTTGCCCGCGACGACGACCGCGGCGCCCGTGCCGCCGCCGGCCAGCGCGCAGGCCGCGCCGGGCAATACCTATCACGAAGACGATCTTATCGGCGCAGCGGAAGGCGTGTTCGGCAAGGGCGCCAAGGGGCTGGCGCTGATGATCCGCGATATTCTGGGCAAGCAGGGCGAACCCAACGGGTACATTACCGGACGCGAGGCCGGCGGGGCGCTGGTGGTCGGCCTGCGGTACGGTTCCGGCACGTTGCACCACAAGGTGGAGGGCGAACGGCCGGTCTACTGGACAGGTCCGTCGATCGGCTTCGATGCCGGCGCCAATGCCGGCAACACGTTCGTGCTGGTTTACAACCTCTACGACAGCGAGGATCTCTATCACCGCTTCGGCGCGGGCGAGGGGCAGGCTTACCTCGTCGGTGGGTTCAACGTCAGTTATCTGCGCCGGGGCGATGTGGTGCTGATTCCGGTGCGCATGGGCGTTGGCCTGCGCCTGGGCGTGAACGCCGGTTACATGAAGTTCTCGCACAAGCAGAACTGGCTGCCGTTCTGACGCGGGTCCGGCGGGGCGCCTGACCGGAAACGGCCTGCGAGCTGGACGGGCTCCTCTTTGGTCGACAAATCAGGCCAAAGGCCAAATCAGGGGTTGCCCCGAAGGCATAGCGGCGGCATGGAGCCGCCGCGTTTTCCGCAGCTTTCAGGACACACCCCATGCTCGAAAATCTTGCTCCCCAGCCCGCCGATGCATTGCTTGCGCTGATCAAGCTGCACAATGCCGATCCGCGCGCGGACAAGATCGATCTGGGCGTGGGTGTCTATCGCACGTCCGATGGCGCGACTCCGGTTTTCGCAGCGATCAAGGCCGCCGAGAAGCGGCTGCTCGATACGCAGGATTCCAAGGCCTATCTCGGCCCTGAAGGCGACATGGGCTTCGTCCATGCGCTGATCCCCTATGTTTTCGGCGCGGACTTCGATCGTGCGCGGGTGGAAGGCATGCAGGCGCCCGGCGGCACCGGCGCGGTGCGGCTGGCGGTGGAAGTGGCCAAGCGCGCCGGCATCAAGCGCCTGTGGATGGGCACGCCTTCGTGGCCCAACCACGCCCAGATCGTGAACGCGATCGGCCTGGAACTGAAGACTTTCCCGCACATGACCGCCGATGGCGCGGCCGATCTCGATGCGCTCAAGGCGGCGCTGGCACACGCGGAACCGGGCGACGCCGTGCTGCTGCACGGTTGCTGCCACAACCCCACCGGCGTCGACTATACCGATGCGCAGTGGGACGAGATCGCGCCGCTGCTGCAGGCACAGGGCGTGCTGCCGATCCTTGATCTGGCCTACCAGGGCCTTGGCGCGGGCATGGAGGCCGATGCCTATGGTCTGCGCAAGGTGCTGGCGACGGTGCCGGAAGCGCTGGTGGCCTACAGCTGCGACAAGAACTTCGGCCTTTACCGCGATCGCGTCGGCGCGTTCTATGCGGTGACGTCGGATGCCGATGCGCTGGCCAAGGCGATGTCGAACGGCGCGACGATCGCGCGGGCAAGCTGGTCGATGCCGCCGGATCACGGCGCGGCCGCCGTGCGGCTGGTGCTGGAAGATGCCGAGCTGACGAAGCTGTGGCTCGCCGAACTTGACGAGATGCGCGACCGGATGCGCTGGGTGCGCGATCGCCTCGCCGCCGCGCAACAGGTCGGCACGGTCAACATGGCGCCGCTCGGCACGCAGCACGGGCTGTTCTCGATGCTGCCGCTCAACGGCGAGCAGATCCTGGCCATCCGCGAAAAGCATGGCGTGTACATGGCCGGTTCCGGGCGCATCAACATTGCCGGGCTGACCAATGGCAATATCGAGAAGTTCATCGAAGCGCTCGGTGATGTCGCGGCCTGATCCGGCCGGGACGGAGCTGTTCGACCGGCAGGCGGTGCTGGAGGGGGAACGCATCCTTCTGCGCCCCTACCGGCCCGAAGACTACGAAGCGCTATACGCCGTCGCGTCCGATCCGCTGATCTGGGAAGTGCATCCGGCGCATGACCGGTGGCAGGAGCCGGTGTTTCGCGCCTTCATGGCCGACGCGGTGGAGCAGGGCGGAACGCTCGTCGCTATGGACCGGGCAAGCGGCGATATCGTCGGTTCCTCCCGCTTTCAGGGACTGGACGCGGCGCGTTCGCAAGTCGAGATCGGCTGGACCTTTCTGGCGCGCAAATGCTGGGGCGGCGCGTACAATCGCGAGATGAAGCGGCTGATGCTGGCGCAGGCCTTCACCGGCGTGCAGCGCGTGGTATTTCATATCGGCGCGGACAACATCCGCTCACGCAAGGCCTGCGAGGCGATCGGCGGCCGGCTGACGGACGAAACTGACGTGGTCGAGCGCGGCGGCGCGATGGTGCTGCACGTGATCTACGAGGTCACCCGCGATAGCTTCGCCAGCGGTCCGCTGGCCTGAATGCCCGGCCGTGCCGTGAAAGGCAGGCGCCGGCTGCTGTCGCTCGCGATCCGCCTGGGCATCGTGGCCCTTGGCGCGGGGTGTGCCGTGCCGCTTCATGCGGAGGATGCGCCGTGGTCGACGCGTGCCCGAACGGTGGCGGCCTATCTGGACCAGCAATGGGGCCAGCCCGCGGGCTGGGGCGCAAGCGAACCCTGGCAGCGGTTCGTGATCGTGGACGCGCTGATCGATTACGAACGGCGCACGGGCGATCGCGCGTGGCGCGGCAGGGTGGATGCCGCTGTGCGCAACAGGGCCGGCCTTGCGCTCAACGATGATGCGCTGTGGGCGGTGATCGCCAGCGTTCACGCGTGGAACGGCGATCACGATCCGGCGTTGCTCGACTATGCCAGCGATACCTATCGCCGGCTCGTCACGACCTATTGGGATGATCGTTGCCAGGGCGGGTTATGGTGGGACCCCGCGCGATCGTACAAGAACGCCATCACCAACGAACTGCTGCTCTATGCCTCCACGCAATTGTATCTGGCGACCGGACAACAGGCGTATCGCGAGTGGGCCTTGCGTATCTGGTCCTGGATCAGCCAGTCGTCGATGATCGGACGCGACGGGCTGGTCAATGATGGCCTGAACGCCTCCTGTCGCAACAACGGGCAACCCTATTTCACTTACAACCAGGGCGTGCTGATCGGTGGGCTGACCGATCTGACCACGATCACCGGCGATCCGGCCTATCGCGATCTCGCGGTGCGAACGGCCCTCACGGCCACGCGCCTGCTCTCCACGCCCGGCGGCATTCTGCGCGAACCGGTTCCCTCGATCGGTTCGGACGGCTTCATGTTCAAGGGCGTGTTCGCTTATCATCTGGGCCATCTGCTCGACGACATGCCGGCCGGCCCGGACCATGTGGAACTGCTGCGCTGGAGCCAGGCCAATGCCGAAGCCGTATGGCAAGCCAGCGATGCCGGCATGCGCGCGATCGGAAGCGACTGGTCCGATCCCGCGTCGGCAGCCGGTGCGGCGTCGCAGGTATCCGGCCTCAACATCCTGCTGGTGGCAGGCGCTTCCGCTGATCCCGGCGGCCCCCACCTTTGAGAACGCGTTGACAAGTCACCGCTTCGCAACACACTGACGCTTCGATCCGGCGGTCAGGCCAGCCGGTGTTCGCGGACCGATGCGGCGGAGATGGCATGAGCGAGGACAGTCAGGATGCCGGATTGACCGGATGGAAGATCGACCAGCTCGATTTCCCGACGTTCCGTATCAGTCTTCTGGCCAAGATCATGGATCGCGTCACGATCCGCACCCTCTCGCAGCAGACCGATCTGTCCTATGCCCAATGGCGCGTGCTTGCCCGGTTGGGTTTGATGCCGGGCGGCGGCACGGTGCGCGATATCGCGACGCTTGCCTGGGTCGATCGTGCGGAGGTCAGCCGCGCGGTGAGCGCGCTCGAAGAGTTAGGGCTGGTGGTGCGCAAGGATAACCCCCGCGATGGGCGCGCGCCGATCCTGACGCTGACGGCGGAGGGCGAACGGGTCTATCGCGATGTGCTGGGCAAGCGCACCGCGTTCCACGAACACCTTCTGGAAGACCTTTCGACGGAGGAAAGGGCCACGCTGGACGCCCTGCTCGTCCGCATCGGAGACCGTTTGCTGGGCGAATTCGACAAGGCATGAATGCCGGGCCGGCGGATGGCGCGGAGTCTAGGGTGATCCGCGCGCACCATCCTCGACAGTTGTGCTCTATCCTAGACAGTTGGAGAATAAGTGCTTGACGATTGTCTAATTGCATGAAAACCTCCCCAACAAATTCGATAAGCATAACGTGATTGCGACAGGGCAATGGGGAGCTGGCCATGCGGCGTAGCGACGGTCGTGTTTCGGGTTTGTGGTGGCGCGCGGGGGCCTTGCTGGGGTCGACCGCGCTGGCGGGAACAGGGCTGGCGGGAAGCGGGGTTGCGCACGCGCAGCAGGCGGCGGACCCCAACCAGCCGGTCGATATCGTGGTTACGGCCACCAAGCGCAGCGAACGCCTGCAGGACGTGCCGATCAGCATCCAGGCGCTCGGCAATACCGAGCTGGACCAGCGCCAGGTGCAGAGCTTCGACGATTACGCGAAGCTGCTTCCCAGCGTCAGCTTCCAGTCGTTCGGTCCCAGCCAGAGCCAGATATACTTCCGTGGCGTGACCAGCGGTGGTGACGGGCTGCACGGCGGCTCCGCCCCGGCGAGCGGTGTGCAGGGCGGTGACAAAACCAGCCACTGGAACGCCAGCGAAGTGCTGAGCGTGGCGGAGTAAAAACCGGCCAGTGGTAAGGCTGCCCTTTTGAGGGCGGCCGGGATGTATGCCGTGGAAGTTTACGCGAGTGTTCGGCAGTTTGTGTTTGTGCAGGGGCGCAGCCAGCGAGAGGCCGCGCGGGTATTTGGATTAAGCCGGGAGACGATTGGCAAGATCTGCCGATTTTCACTGCCACCTGGCTATACGCGCACGAAGCCGGTGGAGAAGCCGAAGCTGGGGCCTTTGCTGCCGGTGGTTGACGCGATTTTGGAAGGTGACCGGACGGCGCCGGTCAAGCAGCGACACACGGCGAAGCGGATCTTCGAGCGGCTGCGCGATGAATATGGCTATGGCGGCGGCTACACGGTGGTGAAGGACTATGTCCGGCTGAGCCGGGTGCGTGGCCGCGAGACATTTGTGCCGCTGGCGCACCCACCGGGGCATGCGCAGGTGGATTTTGGCGAAGCGGTGGGCGTGATTGGCGGTGTGGAGCAGAAGATCCACTTCCTGTGCATGGATTTGCCGCAGTCCGATGCCTGTTTCGTGAAGGCTTTCCCGCGCGAGACGACCGAGGCATTTCTGGATGGGCATGTATCGGCCTTCGACTTCTTTGGCGGCATTCCCCAGTCGATCCTCTACGACAACACGACGATTGCGGTGGCCAAGATTCTGGGGGACGGCAAGCGTGAGCGCACACGTGCCTTCAGCGAGCTGGTCAGCCACTACCTGTTTTCTGACCGCTTCGGCCGACCCGGCAAGGGGAATGACAAGGGCAAGGTCGAAGGGCTGGTCAAATACGCGCGCCGCAACTTCATGACGCCCAAGCCGCAGGCGGCGAGCTATGACGCACTGAACGCGGCTCTTTTGGAGCGCTGTCATGCGCGGCAAGGCGAACGTGCTGGCCGCCATGCCCAGACCATCGGTGAGCGCATGGTTGCTGACGTTGCGGCGCTACGCCCACTACCGCCGGTGCCATTGGAGCCATGCGAGAGGCGCAGCGCCCGTGTGTCATCGACGGCGCTGGTGCGGTATCGCGGCAATGATTACTCGGTGCCCACAAGGTTTGGGTTCCAGGATGTGGTGGTGAAGGGCTTCGTGGACGAGGTGGTGATCCTGTCCGGCGCCGAGGAGATCGCCCGCCATGTGCGCAGTTATGGCAGCGGCGATTTTGTGGCCGATCCGCTGCATTATCTGGCGCTGATCGAGACAAAGCCGAATGCTCTCGATCAGGCGGCTGCACTGCAGAATTGGGCCTTGCCCGATGTCTTTGCCCACCTGCGGCAATTGCTGGAGGGACGCATGGGCCGCAAGGGCAAGCGCGAGTATATCCAGGTCTTGCGCTTGCTGGAAGCGATGCCCATGGCCGTGGTGACCCATGCTGTCACTCAGGCGATCCACATGGGCGCGATCAGCTTTGATGCGGTGAAGCAGATCGCACTGGCCAGGATGGAACGGCGGCCCGCCAGGCTTGACCTGACGACCTATCCCCACCTGCCAAGGCTGGATGTGAAGGTCACGCAGGCGGCTGATTATGCGGCTCTGATGCCCCAGGTCTCGAAGGAGATGGCAGCATGAGCCGGGCGCCCGATGACAACCTGCCCACCGGCACCACCGCTGGTGCGCCACAGGTGCTGCTGGCCCACCACCTCAAGCAACTCAAACTGCCGACCGTTTTGCGCGAATATGAGAAAGTAGCCCGGGAGTGCGCGCGTGATGGTGTCGATCATCCCCGCTATCTACTGCGCCTGATCGAACTGGAACTGATCGACCGTGAGCGGCGCACTGTCGAACGCCGGATCCGTGCTGCCCGGTTCCCGGCCGTCAAAAGCTTCGATACCTTCGACTTCACCGCCATCCCCAGCCTCAACAAGATGCTGACGCTGGATCTGGCGCGCTGCGAATATATCCTGCGGCGCGAGAATATCATTGCGCTGGGCAATAGCGGGACGGGCAAAACCCATGTGGCGCTCGCCCTGGGGCTGGCCGCCTGCCAGAAGGGCTTCACCGTGACCTTCACCACCGCCGCGGCGCTGGTGAACCAGTTACTGGAAGCCCGCGACGAGAAGCGGCTGCTCAAGATGCAGCGCGAGTTGGCTGCAGTGAAGCTGCTGATCATCGACGAACTGGGTTACGTCCCGCTCTCGCCCACCGGCGCGGAGCTGTTGTTCGAGACCTTCTCCCAGCGCTACGAACGCGGCTCCACCATCGTTACCTCCAACCTGCCGTTTGAGGACTGGACGCAGGTGCTTGGGTCCGAGCGCCTGACCGGCGCATTGCTGGATCGTTTGACCCACCACGTCAGCATCCTGACCATGAATGGTGACAGTTACCGCCTAAAGCAGTCAGCCAGTCGCCGTCGCGCCACTGCCAGCGGGGCGGAGCAAAACCAGGCCACCGTCGACGAAAACTGACCCATCAAAACGGCCAAAAGCAAAGGGCCCCGATCGGGGCCCTTTGCTTTGCACCTGCCGCAACATCAGTGGCCTACTTTTACTCCGCCACAGTGGCCGGTTTTTGCTCCGCCGTTGACAGAGCGGCCTCTATCTCGATGAAGTGCCGCTGACCACGATCGCCAACAACGTCGATTTCCATGTCTATGACATCGAGCGGGTCGAGGCGTTGTCCGGCCCACAAGGCACGCTTTACGGCGCAAGTTCGCTTTCAGGCACGCTTCGCCTGATTACCAATAAGCCCGATGCGTCAAAGTTTTCAGCGGGTTATGACCTTGATCTCAACAAGTTTGGCAAGGGCGCGGTGGGCGGCACCGCCGAAGCGTTCGTCAACATCCCGCTGGGCGAGCGTGCGGCGATCCGCCTGGTCGGGTTCTACGAGCACGACGGCGGCTATATCGACAACACGCCGGCGACGCGGACCTACACTCTGAACGATGATGACCCGACGACCAACGTCACCATCAACAACGCGAAGTATGTCAAGAAGGACTTCAACGACGTCGATACCTGGGGCGGCCGGGCCGCGCTGAAGATTGATCTGGACGATGACTGGACGGTGATGCCGGGCATTACCTATCAGCGTCAGGTCGCGCACGGTGCCTTCCTCTACGATCCGCGTGCCGGCGACCTGCAGGTTCACGATTTCACGCCCGATCTCAACAAGGATAGCTGGTATCAGGCCGCGCTGACCATCGAGGGCAAGCTGTCCGACTGGGACGTGACCTATGCCGGCGGCTATTTCGAACGCCATACCAGCAACCAGACCGACTACAGCTATTACACCGTCGCCTATGACGGCGGCTCGCATCAGGGCGGCTTCTACTACACCTATTTCCCGACAGGGAACGGCGGCTTCCTCGATCCCACGACCTATCAGGTACTGGCCGATCGCTATACCAAGATGACGCACGAGCTGCGCATTTCCTCGCCCGCCAAGGAGCCGTTGCGGTTGACGGCCGGCCTGTTCTTCGAACGGCAGACCGACTACATCGAGGCGGATTATATCATTCCCGGCATCTCGCGGATCCCACAGGACGGGTTCTTTTATCCCAGGCCGATTCCGGGGTTCGGGGATTCGACGTTCCGGACGCGCACCAACCGCGTGGACCGCGATTACGCCGCCTTTGCCGATGTCGCGTGGGACATTGTGCCCAACCTGACGCTCGACGTCGGCATCCGGGGTTTCATCACCAAGAACACGCAGATCGGCTTTTCGGGCTTCGCCTTCAATGCCGCAGATCCGAATTGCGTGCCGACGACCTCAACCGACCGGCCCTGTACCAACATCAACGGCAAGTTCGTCGATTCCGGGGAGACGCACAAAGCCACGCTTTCGTGGAAGTTCGCGCCGAACAAGATGGTCTATGCCACCTATTCCACGGGCTATCGCCCCGGTGGCCTCAACCGCAGGACCGGTATCCTGCCCTACAAGTCCGATACGCTCGACAACTTCGAGATCGGCTGGAAGACAAGCTGGTTCGATCGCAAGCTGACGATCGGCGGGGCCGTGTTCATCGAGAAGTGGAAGAAGCTGCAGTTCGGCCTCAGTCCGGTCGGGCAGGCGGGCGTCACCAACATCTACAACGCCGGTGACGCGCGCGTGCACGGGATCGAGGGCAACTTCGACTGGCGGATGGGCGGATTCCAGCTTTCCGGTTCGGGGACGTATGTCGATGCCAAGCTGACCACGGACTTCTGCCAGTTCGATGCGGCGGGCAACAGCGTGTGCGTGCCGGGCGTTGTGCCGGCGGCGGCGCGGGGCACGCGCCTGCCGATCCAGCCGAAGTTCAAGGGATCGGCCACCGCGCGCTACAACTTCCGGCTGGGTTCGATCGACGCCTACGTACAGGGATCGGTGCTGCATCAGAGCAATTCGCGGACGTTCCTGACCGATGCCGAATATGCGGCGGTCGGGCCGACGCCGGCTTTCACCACGGCGGATTTCGCCGTGGGCGGGCAACTGGGCGACATGACGTTCCAGATATACATCCAGAACGCCTTCGACGCGCGCGGGGAACTGAGCCGCAACACGGCCTGCGCGCCGTCGTTCTGCGGGGCTTACTACCGTGTCTATCCGGTGAAGCCGCAACTGTTCGGGATCAAGTTCGGACACCACTTCTGACGGAGGGGGATGGCGGCCGCGCTCTCGATCCGTCGAGGGGCGGTCGCTAACTCGCCGGCATCTCCACCGCATCCCAGCGGTCCAGCAGCCATTGCCTGACATAGGCCGCATGCGAGCGGTCCACGTGGAGGCGGACGGTGTCATCCCGCCACACCGCCGTCACGCGCAGCGCGGCGAAGCGCATCACGCGCGAGCACAGACCGGCGTCGGGCCGGTCATGGTCGAGCCGTGCGGCCACACCCGATCCCGAAAGCGTGAAGGAGACCAGCCCGGCGCCGGCGTCGCCCACCAGCGCGGACTTGCCCGCCACGGCCTGTTCCAGCGCCGGCAGGAGCGCGCCGGGCGTTTCGATCAGGAAGTCATGCGGCCCTTGCCAGATCAGCAGGGCGCCGCCGGCTTGCGTGGCAACGGGCACGGTCGGTGCGGGAAGCGGCGCTTCCAGCACGGCGGTGATCGCGCGCGTCAGCGCGGAATCGCGGTCCGGATCGAACGTAAGCCGGGCGAGAGCGGGCGTACTGTCGACGCGGAAATGCACGGCCTCCGTGGCCACCGGTTCAGACATGGAGCCGGGCTCCTTCGGGATCGAGGAAGCGCGGCGCCACCACGCGGGCCGGGAAGGCGCGCCCTTCCGACCATACCGTTACTGTTTCGCCATGGCGCTGGCGCCCGTCGGCAAGCAGCCCCAGCGCGATCGCACGGTCGAGCGTGGGGCTGAAGCAGCTGCTGGTGACGAAGCCCTGGCTGGGATGCGGCGAGCCGCCCACGACATGGGCACCCACGGGCAACGGTTCCTGCCGCTCCAGCGGCTCCAGCCCGACAAGCTGGCGGCGGCCGGCCTTGGTGGCGGACGGATGGAGCAGCGACCGCTTGCCAAGGTAATCACCCTCGCGCTGGCCGGGCTTGCCCCAGCCGATGTCGGCCGGGATCGTCGCGCCGTCGGTATCCGTGCCGACGTGGATGAAGCCCTTTTCGATGCGCAGGATGTCGAGCGCCTCCAGACCGAACGGCACCATGCCGAACGCCTGCCCGGCTTCCCACAGACGGTCGGCCAGCATTCCGGCCTGTGGCGCGGCGATCGCGATCTCGTAGCTGAGTTCGCCGGTGAAGCTGACCCGCTGGATGCGGACACGGTGGCCATCGAGCGAGGTTTCGGCGACGGACAGGTGCGGGAAATCGGCCGAGGCCGGGGGAAGGGCGCAGCCCGCCGCGAGCACCACGTCGCGCGCCTTCGGCCCCGCGACGGTCAGCACCGCCCATTCCTCGGTCGCGTCGCGCGTCACCAGATCGAGCGGCCACTGGCACTGGTGCCAGTCCTCGATCCAGCCGCGCACGCGCGCGGCATGGCCGCTGCTGGCGTTGAGCAGGAAGTGATCGTCGGCCAGGCGGGCGATCACGCCATCGTCGAGCAGCACGCCGAGCTCGTCGCACAGCAGGTTGTAGCGCGCGCGCCCGACCGGAATCGTGCTGGGGCGGCCGAGCGAGATCAGGTCGAGGAAGCGGCCGGCCTCCGGTCCTTTCAGCTCGATCTTGCCGAACGAGGAACTGTCCATGACGCCCACGTTGCCGCGCACGGCCAACGCTTCGCGGTGGGCCGCCGCCTCCATGCTCTCGCCGGCAAGGGGGTAGTGCGACGGGCGCAGATGGCCGAAGTCCTCGAACGCCGCCCCCGATCGACGTGCCAGTCGTGCGCCGGCAGATGCTGCCACGGGCGGAACAGCGCGCCGTTGGGGCGGTCGGCGGCCAGCGCGGCGATGGCGACCGGGGCGAAGGGCGGGCGGTATTTCGTGGTGCCGAGCGCCGCCGGATCGTCGCCACGCAACTGCGCCAGCGCGGCAACGCCGTTGGTGCTGCTGAGCCGCCCCTGGTCCACGCCCATGCCCCACACGGTGTAACGCTTGACGTGTTCGACCGAGCGATAGTTCTCGCGCGTGGCCTGTTCGAGATCGGCCAGCGTCACGTCGGTCTGCAGGTCCACGAACACGCGCTTGGAGTTGTCGCCCGGCGGCAAGGACGGCGCGGGCGGGCCGGCGAGGGGAAGGGGGGCGGCGGGCGCGTCTCCCCGCGCGGCGGCAAGCCCGGCGGCGCGTCCGCTGGCCACCGCTTCGTCAAGGTCGCGCAGGCCGGCAGCAAGGCCGCAGACGTGCGTGGGTTGCGCGGCCTTGTCGGACACGAAGCCGCCTAGCGCGGGATCGTGGCGCGTGCGGCCGCCGGACTGGCTGAACAGCTGGACGGCGGGCGACCATCCGCCCGAAACGGCGATCAGGTCGCAGCCGATCCGCTGTGCTCCGTCCGGCCCATCGATCACCGCGCCACGCACGCGGGACCATCCCCGGGCGGCGCGCACGTGGCTGCCGGCATGGACGGGTATCGCGCGCGCGCGCGCCTGCTCTGCCAGCGGCGGCGCGGGACGCAGATCGACGATCGCCCGGACGGCAAGGCCAGCCTCCTGCGCGGCGAAAGCCGCCGCATAGGCGGCGTCCTCGGCGGTCGCGAACAGCACGGCCTTGCCCGGCGCCACGCCATAGCGCGCGATATACGTCTGTACCGCACTCGCCATCATCACGCCGGGAAGATCGTTGTTGGCGAACAGCATGGGCCGCTCGAATGCGCCGGTCGCGATCACCACCTGCGCGGCGCGCAGCTTCCACAGCCGCTGCCGCAAAGCGCCGGCGTCGATCTCTTCCACGGCGGTCACGAAGTTGGCGTCGTAATAGCCGAGCGCGGTGGTGCGGGTGAGGGCCTCCACGCCCGGCGGCAAGGGGCCGGACAGGCGCGTGTCGGCTTCCACCAGCAGGACCTTGGCGCCCGCCGCATGGGCCGCTTCGGCGGCCGCGAGGCCCGCCGGCCCGCCGCCGATAACCAGCACGTCGACGTGGCGTTCGCGGGCTTCGTAGCGGTCCGGGTCGGGCAGCGCCGGGGCGGTGCCGAAGCCGGCCGCGCGGCGGATGAACGGTTCGAACCAGTGCCAGTTCGGCCAGATGAAGGTCTTGTAGTAGAAGCCCGCGCTCAGCAGCGCGGCCAGCCGGTCGTTGAGCCGGCCCAGGTCGAAGCGCGTAGAGGGCCAGCCGGTGGGGCTGGACGCCACCAGCCCTTCGCGCAGCGGGACCAGCGTGGCCGGCACGTTGGGCGTCAGCGCCGCGCCTTCGCCCAGCTGCACCAGCGCGTTGGTTTCGGCAAAGCCCGTGCCGATCACGCCGCGCGGGCGGTGGTACTTGAAGCCGCGCCCGACAATGGACACGCCGTTTGCCAGCAGCGCCGAGGCCAGCGTATCGCCGGCAAAGCCCTGCAGCGTGCGCCCGTTGTAACGGAAGGTCAGCGGCTGGCTACGGTCGATCCCGTCGCCGCCCCGGGGAAGCCGGAACCCGCTCATGCCACGCCGTCCGGCCGGGGCGCATCGGGGCGATAGGTGGCGAGAATGCGGTGGCTCACCGTATCGCGCAGCGCGTGGAACCAGCGCCGGCAACCGAAGCTGTGGACCCAGCGTTCGGCCAGCACGCCCTTGGGGTTGGTGTGGAAGAACAGGTATGCCGCCCAGTCCTCGGGCGAGACCTGCTCGGGCGGTTCGGGCCGGTCGATATGGGCATCACCACCGTTGACGAACTCGTCCTCGTCGCGCGGACCGCACCATGGGCAATCGATCCGTAGCATCAGTGGGCGATCCCGGCGGCGGCGGCTTCGTCGACAAGCGCGAGATCGCGGAAGCGGTCGAGCGAGAAGGCGCGGATCAACGGGTGCGGATCGCCGGTAGCGACGGTGTGGGCGAACGTCTCGCCGCTTGCGGGAATGGCCTTGAACCCGCCACCGCCCCAGCCGCTGTTCAGGAACAGGCCCGGCACCGGGCTTTTGCCCAGCACCGGCGAACTGTCATAGGCGTAATCGACGATGCCGGCCCATTGGCGCAGCAGCCGCACGCGGCTGAACGACGGGATCAGCTCGATCAGCGAGGCCAGCGCCGCTTCCATCGTCGGCAGGTTGCCGCGCTGGGCATAGGAGGCATAGGCATCGGCGTTGCCGCCGATCACCAGCCCGCCCTTGTCGGACTGGCTAACATAGACCCCCAGCACGTTGGACGAGGCGATGGTATGCAGCACCGGCTTCAACGGCTCCGACACGAAGGCCTGCAGGGCATAGCTGCGCAGCGGCAGGCGGAAGCCCGCCATGTCGGCCAGTACGCTCGAATGCCCGGCGACCGCCACCCCCACGCGCCCCGCGCCGATCAGGCCGCGCGTGGTTTCCACGCCGGTCACCGCGCCGCTGGCGGGATCGCGGCGGATGCCGGTGACCGCGCACTGCTGGATGATGTCGACGCCCAGCCGGTCGGCGGCGCGGGCATAGCCCCAGACCACCGCGTCATGCCGCACGGTGCCCGCGCGGCCCTGCCACATTCCGCCCAGGATCGGATAGCGCGCATCGGTGCGGGTGTTGAGGATCGGGCAGCGCGCATAGCATTCCTCGCGCGAGAGCATCCGCATGTCCACGCCGTTCAGGGCCATGGCGTTGACCAGCCGGCGCTGGAAATCCAGTTCGTGCCGGCTGTGGGCGACCACCAGCTGCCCGCGCTGGCTGAACATGATGTTGAAGTTCAGCTCGCGCGAAAGGCCTTCGTAGAGGCTGACGGAATGGTCGAAGAATGCCGCGCTTTCGGGATAGTAGTAATCCGAACGGACGATCGTGGTGTTGCGGCCGGTATTGCCGCCGCCGATCCAACCCGCTTCCAGCACGGCCACGTTGGTGATGCCGTGCTGCTTGGCAAGGTAATAGGCGGTAGCCAGCCCATGGCCACCGCCGCCCACGATCACCACGTCATAGGCCGCGCGCGGTTCGGGCGAGCGCCAGGCTTCCGGCCAGTGCCGGTTGCCGGTCAGCGCGTGGCGCGCGATCGCGAGGGCCGAATAGCGGCCTTTCATCCGGGCCGGTGCCCGCCCTGGCGATCGGCGACATAGCGGCGGATGTCGAGGCTGTAGTCCTCGATCGGCGAATAGTAGCCGTGCGTGTGGACCCCGGCGGCAATGCCGGACTGGACGCGCTCACACACCGCCCAATCCTGCCGGTTGACCAGATCCCAGAAATCGACTGCGTCGGAGGGATCGAAACCGGCACGCGCCATCTCGTCGGGATGGAACAGGAAGCGGCATTCGATCACGGTCCGATCGGCGGCGACGGGCCAGAGCAAGAAGGCGGCGGCGTGGTCCATCGACACGCTGAGCATCACGTTGGGGTAGAGCAGTTCCCCCTTGTGGCGGACCTTCTCCTCTTCCGAAAGGCCGGGGAAGGGCGCGCGCGTGGTGGTGCCGCTGGCGGTATAGGTGACCGCGCCCGGGCGGTGCGGGATGCCCGCTTCCCAGTCCAGATCGATGCCGCCGCGTTCGCGGAACGCCGGCACCACGTCGCACAGTTCGGGGTGGACGGCCGGGCAATGGTAGCACTCGTTATAGTTTTCGAGCACGATCTTCCAGTTCGCGGCCACCTCGTAGCGGATGGTGTGGCCGGTGTGCAGGTCCGCCAGCGGATAGTTGGCCAGCCGGCGCGATGCGGTGGCAACGCCGGCCGCGAAATCGGGCGCGGTGTCCGGCTTCAGGTTCACGAACACGAAGCCGCCCCAGGTGGCGACGCCCACGGGATAGAGCGCGTAGTCCGCCTTGTTGAAGCCGGGCGCGTCCTGAAGATGCGGTGCGGCCAGCAGCCGGCCGTCCAGCCCATAGGACCAGCCGTGATAGGGGCAGCGGATCATGTTGCGCGCGATCACCCCGGCGTCGAGCGTCACGCCCCAGCGCGCATCGTTCCCCGCATCGCACAGCCGCGCGCCGCGATGCCGGCAGACGTTGTAATGCGCGTGGAGCGCGCCGTCGCGCCCGCGCACCAGCAGGATGTTCTCGCCCGCCACGTCCAGCACCAGGTGCGATCCGGCTTCGGGCAGGTCTTCCTCGCGCGCGGCGCAGAACCATTCACGCGCGAAGATCGTCTCCTTGTCGAGCGCGAAGGCTTCGGGCGTGAGATAGGCGGCGCTGTCGAGCGAGCGTTCCATCGTGGCGTCCCCCTGCGGCTGGCTCATGATCGTCGATTCCCCGCTGTCGTTATTAGACACTTGCCTCATAAAATTCTTTCGGGCAAGCCATGTGTCGATGGCATCGCGGGAAGGGTGCCGACGCAACGCACCAAGGGGCGCAACGCACATGGCCACGCAGGACCGGATATACGATGCCATCGTCGTGGGCGGCGGCCATAACGGACTGACGGCGGCCGCCTATCTCGCGCGAGCCGGGCGGTCGGTGCTGGTGGTGGAACGGCGGCCGATCGTCGGCGGCGCTTGCGTGACCGAGGAGGTGATTCCCGGTCACCGCGTGTCGTTCACCTCCTACATCGCCTCGATGCTGATGCCCACGGTCATCCGCGATCTCGATCTGGGATCGCATGGCCTGCGCATGGTCGCTTGCGATCCGATCCTGACGGTGCCGCTGGGCGATGGGCAGATCATCCGCTGGTGGGCCGACCCCGAACGCACGGCGCGGGAAATCGCCCGCTTTTCTGCCAGCGACGGCGCGGCGTTTCTGGAAGTTGACCGCAAACTCAAGGCATTGGCCGCCTATCTTCAACCGTTCTTTCTCGAACCGCCGCCGGATCTGGCGGCCAAGGGGCTCGACAAGCTGCGCGAAGGCTTGCGTCTGGCCCGGCGCTTCCGCAAGATCAACGGCGTCGAGATGGGGGAGATGGTCACTTTCCTCACCGGATCGCTCGGCGATTTCCTCGACCGCCATTTCGAGGCGGAGGAGACCAAGCGGATGATCCTTGCCAACAGCGTCTATGGCAAGCACGGCGGCCCTTACGAGCCGGGTTCGGCCGTGGGGATGCTGTTCCACCTGCTGTCGGGCGGCGATCATAGCGTGCAGGGCTTCAACGGGCACGTGATGGGCGGCATGGGCGCGATCACCGGCGCCATCGCGGCGGCGGCGCGCGGCTTCGGCGCGGACATCCTGACCGATGCGCCGGTCACCCGGATCGACGTCGAACAGGGCCGCGCGACTGGAGTCACACTGGCGGACGGCCGCTCCTTCCGGGCCGATGTGGTGCTGTCGAACGCCGATCCCAAGCGCACGTTCCTGGGCCTGGTCGATGCCGCACACCTGCCGGCGGATTTCCGCGCCGACATTGCCGCGATCAAGATGGGCGGCCCGGCGGCCAAGCTCAACCTGGCGCTTTCGGGGGAGCCGACCGTGATCGGCCGCGCCCCCGATGCCTCGCCGCTGGAACGGTCGCTGCTGTCGATCGCGCCGACGCTGGAAGGCGCGCAGCGCTGCGCCGACATCGCCCGCTTCGGCGACATTCCCGAACACCTGTGGATCGATTGCGTGATCCCCAGTCTGGTCGACGACAGCCTGTGCCCGCCGGGCCACCACATGATGACCTGCTTCATCCAGTTCGTGCCCTACAAGCTGCGCGAAGGGACGTGGGACGATCATCGCGAGGCCTTTGCGGATTCGATCATCCGGCAGATCACGCGGCACATGCCCGATCTGCCCGAGAAGATCATCGGCCGCACCGTGCTCACCCCGCTTGACCTCGAGCGGACCTATGGCCTGACCGAAGGCAACATCTTCCACGGCGATCTGCATCCCGGCGCGCTCTTCTCGATGCGCCCGGTGCCGCGCTGGTCGCAATACCGCACGCCGGTGGAAGGGCTCTACCTCTGCGGGGCCGGCGCGCATCCCGGCGGCGGGGTGACCGGGGCGCCGGGGCACAACGCGGCGATGCAGGTCCTGCGGGACCGCAAGCGGCGGCGCCAACGCTGATGGCGGGCGGCGCGCACAACCCGCCCAAGGTGATGGGTGTCGCGGACCTCGCGCTGTTCTATATCGTTACCGGCGTCAGCCTGCGCTGGATCGCAACGGCGGCGGCGATGGGGCCAAGCTCCATCGTGGTGTGGCTGGGCGCGTTGCTGGGCTTCTATTTCCCGCTGGTCATGGCGGTGGTGGAGCTTTCCTCGCGCTATCCGCAGGAAGGCGGGCTCTATGTCTGGACCCGGCAGGCGTTCGGTCCGTTCGCCGGCTTTATGGCGGGCTGGAGCTACTTCACCTCGAACCTGCCCTACTTCCCCAGCGTGTTCTATTTCGGGTCTGACTCAAATTCCGTGCAGATTTGACATTTCTGCGCTGTGTGCGGCCAACTGGATTGGGGGTCAGCAAGGAGCACACGTCGATGGCCTCGAAAGCATGGGACAGTAGCCTGCAGTTACCGGGATTAATCGTGGAAAGCCGGACTGTGATCGACGGAATCGTCGAGATGTCGGGCCGATTGGCGGCCGTGGGAGCGGATTGCCCGGATTGCGCGATGCCATCGACGTCTCTCCACAGTCGATATGACCGCATGCTTTCGGATTTGCCGGTCAGCGGCAGCATCGTCAGGCTGAGACTGTCGGTTCGACGGTTTCGGTGCACGCATACCCTTTGTCCAAGGCGCACGTTCAGCGAGCCGCTGGCGCCGCCGGTTGGCCGGCGATATGGCCGCAGGGTGGGTCGTTGCGACGCGCTAGTGCGCGCGGTGGCGGTCGCGCTGGGTGGTAGGCCGGGCTCGCGCATGATGGCGCGTCTGTCGGCGCCTTGGTCGCGCGACACGATGCTTCGAGTTCTGAGACGCAGCGATCCTGCCTCCGTGCCGCCGCCACCTGCGCGGGTGGTTGGCATCGACGACTTCGCTTGGCGCCGCGGCCACAGCTACGGGAGCATCGTGGTCGATCTCGAACGACGCGAGGTGATCGACCTGCTTCCCGATCGTCAGCGCGACACGGTCATCGCCTGGCTGCGCCAGAACCCGCAAGTCGAAATCATCTGTCGCGACCGTGGTCCGGGTTATGGTGCGGCCGCAAGCGAGGCGGCGCCGCAGGCACAGCAGGTGGCCGACCGCTGGCACCTGTTCGAGAACGCCTCGGCAGCATTTCTGGCGGCAGTGCGTTCGGAAATGCCATGTTTGCGGCGCGCGCTGGCGCCGACGGGGCCGGTCGATCCGGCGACCCTGACCCGTGCCGAGCGCATCCAGTGGGATGGCTACCAATTGCGCGAGGCCCTCAACCGCCAGATTATCGATCTGGCCGGGCAAGGCGTGCCGATCAGGGTCATGGCACGCACGACCGGCGTGTCGCGCAAGACCATCCGCAAGGTCCTGCGCGGCCAGCGTCACGACACCTTCCGCACGCGCCAGAGTTCGCTCGATGTCTGGTCGCTGACCCTCGAGGCGGAGTGGAATGCAGGCTGCCGGATTGGGGCTGAACTGTGGCGGCGGCTGAAGGCTTCCGGTTTTGGCGGTTCGCTGCGCGTAGTCAGCGAATGGGCGACCCGTCGTCGTCGCGACGAAAAACTTGGCCACACCGGCGGTGCGGGGCTGAGTGCACGGACCATCGCGCGCAGCATGACCACCGAGCGCGACACCGGATCAGCGCAGACCGCCCTGATAAACGCGGTGATCGAAAAGGCCGTGCCAGCGCTAATCAGCGCACGCGAGGCTCTCGATTGCTTCCACGCCATGATGCGCTCAAAGGACAAGGCCCGGCTCGATCCTTGGATCGCCATGGCGGCCGAGACCAAGCTTGCTGGGTTCGCTGCCGGCGTCGAAGCCGACAAGGACGCCGTTGCCGCCGCGATCTCGACGCCGTGGTCCAGCGGTCAAGTCGAGGGCAAAGTCAACCGCCTCAAGGCCATCAAGCGCCAGATGTACGGGCGCGCCAAAATCGACCTTCTCAAAGCCAGAGTTATGGCGCCAGCGTGACCTGGATTGCACGGAATTTGAGTCAGACCCCTATTTCGATGCCGGCAACGCGCTCTATATCGGCGGGAACCGGCTGCTGCACTTGCACAACAGCCCCCTGTTCTTCGTCGGCTTCTCGCTGATCGCGCTGGCCTTCATCACCTGGCTCAACATCGTGGGCCTGAAATTCGGCAAGTGGCTGCACAACATGGGGGCGATCGGCATGTGGCTGCCGGTGCTGATGGTGATCGGCCTCGCCGCAGTGGTGGGCTGGCGCTTCGGCCCGGTGACGTCGTTTCCCGCTGCCTCGCTGGTGCCGACGTTCGATGTGCAGCACATGATCTTCTGGGCGGCGATTGCCTTCGCCCTCTCGGGCGCGGAAACCGCCTCGTTCATGAGCGGCGAGATCAAGGACCCGCGCCGCACGATCCCGCGCGCGCTGCCGATCGCCGGGCTGGTGATCGTCGGCTGCTATATTCTCGGCACCGTCGCGGTGCTGGTGCTGATGCCGGCGGGGCAGGTCAGCAGCCTGCAAGGGCTGGTGCAGGCTGGCGCGGCAGGAGCGGAGCGGCTGGGCGTGGGCTGGATTGTCGTGCCGCTGGCACTGCTCATTACCATCGGCAATCTGGGCGCGGCCAGCGGCTTCCTTTCCGCCTGCGCGCGCATTCCCTTCGCGGTGGGCATCGACCGGATGCTGCCCCCCGTCTTCGCCCGGGTTCACCCGCGCTGGGGCACGCCTTACGTGGCGCTGCTGCTGCAAGGAGGGCTGGGGGCGGTGTTCTGCATCCTGGGGCAAGCGGGAACGGGCGTGAAGGGCGCATACGACGTGCTGGTTAGCATGGGCATCATCGCCGCGTTCCTGCCGTTCATGGGCGTGTTCCTGTCGGTGATCCGGCTGCAGCGCGAGCCGGCCGGCCCCGAGGTGACGCGCCTGCCCGGCGGCAAGGTGACCTCGATCGCGGTGGCCTCCATCGGCCTTGCCACCACGCTTGTCGCGCTGGTGCTGGCCGCCTTTCCGGCGCCGGACGAGCCCGACAAGCTGCTGGCGGTGATCAAGATCGCGGGCATGACGGCGGTTCTGCTGGGCACGGGCGCGCTGATCTACGGCCTCGGCAAGCGCAGCGCCCGCCGTGCGGAAGGCTTCCCCGATGCGGTCGATGCGCCTATCTCCTGAAGCGATCGTGCCGGGGGTATCCAGCCTCCGCCGTCCGGGGACCAGAATGACCGAAGCCGCCGCCATTGCCGAACGTCCGCCGCGCAAGCCGCGCGCCAAGCGTCAGCCACCCACCGTGCGGCGGCAGGACCTGTTGGCGATTACCGTAAGCTGCCTTGCGCGGCTGGGTCCGCGCGGCGCGACCGGGCGCGAAATCTGCCGGCAGGCGGGCGTCTCGCACGGCTTGCTGCGGCACTATTTCCAGAAGCCCGACAATCTCCTGTTCGAGACGTACGAACTGCTGTGCGATCAGCTTATCACCCATCTGGAGGAACAGGTGGGGGAGATCGGGACGACCCCGTGGGCCGCGCTCTCGCGCTTTTTTCAGGCCGCTTTCTCTAAGGAATGGGCCAGCGCGGACGTGATCGGCGCGTGGATGGCGTTCTGGCAACTCGCGCGCGGGCGCGAGGACTTCGCCATCGTCAGCGCCCGCTTCAACGCCCGCCAGCGCGCGCTGATGGAGCGAATCGTCCGACAATTGCCGGGGGCCGGACAGGCCGTGCCCATCGTCGATTCGATCGCGGTCCTTTCGGCCGTGCTCGATGGCCTGTGGATCGAATTCTATCTGTCGGAGGAGCGCACCCCCAAAGATCGCTGCATCGCGCTGTGCGAGGTGACGGCCAAACGCCTTTTTTGCGCGTGAAAGATGCCTGCTTGCGTTGCCGGAAACGTTGTTGTACGAATGTACAACAAGATGCGGGGCGCGTCGGAATAGCCGGCGCGCCGCTGTTGGGGAACGCAGGCCCTGATGTGGTATGGGGCCTCGCTTATGGAGCCGCACTATGACCAAGCAGTATGACGCCGTAATCATCGGCGGCGGCCACAATGGCCTTGTTTGCGCCTACTATCTGGCCCGTGCGGGCAAATCGGTGCGCGTGCTGGAACGCCGCCCGATCGTGGGCGGCGCGGCCGTGACCGAGGAGTTCCATCCCGGCTTCCGCAATTCGGTGGCGAGCTACACCGTCAGCCTGCTGCAGCCCAAGGTCATTGCCGACATGCGGCTGGCCGAACGCGGCCTGCGCATCGTGGAGCGGCCGATTTCCAACTTCCTGCCCCAGCCCGATGGCGGCTACCTGAAGCTGGGTGGTGGGCTGGAGCGCACCCAGGCCGAATTCCGCCGCTTTTCCAAGCACGATGCCGATGCCCTGCCGGGCTATTACGAGGCGCTGGATACCGTGGCCGACGTGCTGCGCGATCTGGCCCTGAAATCGCCGCCCAATATGGGCGAGGGGTTGCACACCCTGATTTCCGCGGCACGGCAGGGCCGTGGTTTGGCCAAGCTCAGCCTGTCGCAGCAGCGCGACGTGCTGGACCTGTTCACCAAGTCCGCGCGGACGTTCCTCGATTCCTGGTTCGAAAGCGAAGCGGTCAAGGCCGCGTTCGGCTTCGACGCGGTGGTCGGCAACTTCGCCAGCCCGGATACGCCCGGTTCCGCCTATGTCCTGCTGCACCACGTCTTCGGCGAGGTGAACGGCAAGAAGGGGGCCTGGGGCCACGCCATCGGCGGCATGGGCGCGATCACGCAGGCGATGCGCGCGGCGTGCGAGGCAGCCGGCGTCGAGATCACGCTGGAAGCGCCGGTGGCGCGCGTGCTGGTCGACAACGGCCGTGCGGTGGGCGTGAAGCTGGAAGGCGGCGCCGAAGTGATGGGCGGCGCTGTGGTCTCCAACGTCGGCCCGCGCCTGCTCTATGACCAGTTGATCGCGTCCGAGGATCTCGAGCCCGAGTTCCGCCGCCGCGTGAAGGGCTTCAAGGTCGGTTCGGGCACCTTCCGGATGAACGTGGCGCTGTCGGAATTGCCGCGCTTCGCCTGCCTGCCGGAACCGGGCGAGCACCACCAGTCGGGCATCATCATCGCGCCGACGCTGGATTACATGGACCGCGCCTATATCGACGCCAAGCTGACCGGCATGGCGCGCGAGCCGATCGTCGAAATGCTGATCCCCTCGACCGTGGACGACAGTCTCGCGCCTCCGGGGCAGCATGTCGCCAGCCTGTTTTGCCAGCAATTCGCTCCCGAACTGCCCGATGGCCGCAGCTGGGACGACGCGCGCGAGCAAGCGGCGGACCTTATCATCGATACGGTCGAACGCTGGGCGCCGGGCTTCAAGGCATCGGTCATCGCGCGGCAGATTCATTCGCCGCTCGATCTCGAACGCAAGTTCGGCCTGACGGGTGGGGACATCATGCACGGCAACATGTCGCTCGATCAGCTGTGGTCGGCCCGCCCGTTCCTGGGCAACGGCGCCTATCGCGGGCCGCTCAAGGGCCTGTACCTGTGCGGTGCCGGCACCCATCCCGGCGGCGGGGTGACCGGTGCGCCCGGCCACAACGCCGCGCGCGAGATTCTCGGCGAGAAAAGCCTGTGGCGGCGCCTGACCCGCGCGGCATGAGGCATCGGCCGGCGTGAGCGCGGCGCCGACGACGCCCTCGGTCGAGGAGGCCCTGGCCCACGCCCGGGAGCTTCTCGGCCGCGCGCCGTCGCTGGCCGCGCGCCAGGCAGCCGAAATCCTGCGTGTCGTGCCGGGCCACGCGGCGACGCTGGCCGTGCTGGGCGAGGCGCTGGCGGCGCAGGGGAAGGTCGGTCCCTCGATCGCGGCGCTGCGGCAAGCGTTGTCGAAAGACCCGCTGAGGCCCGATGTTTGGCGTCTGTTGGCGGCGCAACTGGCGCAGGCCGGGGATTTCGCGGGCGTGGGCATGGCGCAGGCGGCGGAACTGCGCGCCTCGGTCCACCATCCCCGTCTCCAGCAGGCGGCGCAGGCGCTGGTCGCCAATGACATCCCCATCGCCGAACGCCTGCTCAAGGCGCACTTGCGCGAGGATGACCGCGATATAGCGGCGCTGCGGATGCTGGCCGAAGTGGCGGGGCGGATCGGCCGCTACGACGATGCGCGCACGCTTCTGGAACATGCGCTGGAGATCGCCCCCACGTTCGCTCCAGCGCGCTTCAACCTTGCGCTTGTCCACTATCGCCAGCAGCGTTTCGCGCAGGCGCTGGAGCAGATCGAACGTTTGCTGGAAGCCGAGCCGGGGCACCCCGCCTACGGCAACCTCAAGGCCGCCGCGCTGACCATGATCGGAGAGACGGACGCGGCCGTCGATCTGTTCGAGGATGTTCTGGCGGCTCGCCCGGACCAGCCGCGCATCTGGACCAGCTATGGGCACAGCCTGAAGACGGTGGGCCGGCAGGACGACAGCGTGGCCGCCTATCGCCGGGCGATCGATCTGGAACCCCGGCTGGGCGAGGCGTGGTGGAGCCTGGCCAACCTCAAGACCGTGCGCTTCGGGGCCGAGGATATCGCCGCGATGGAAGCCGCGCTCGCGCGCGACGACCTATCGGCCGAGGATCGCTTCCATCTGCATTTCGCGCTGGGCAAGGCGCAGGAAGATGCCCGCGCCTACGAACCCTCTTTCGCGCACTATGCCGAGGGCAACCGCCTGCGCCGCAGCGCGATCGAGCACGTGCCGGCGACGCGGCGCGTGGAGCGGATGCGCGCGATGCTGACGCCCGATGTGTTCGCCGCGCGGTCGGGGCAGGGCGATCCGGCGCGCGATCCGATATTCGTGCTGGGCATGCCACGCGCGGGATCGACGCTGATCGAGCAGATCCTGTCATCGCATTCCACTGTCGAAGGCACGCAGGAACTGCCGGACATCCGCGCCATTGCCGGCAATCATGCCGGCGCGGATCGCGACGATTATCCTGCCGGCCTGCTCGCGCTCGATCCCGCGCGTCTGGCGGCGATGGGGGCCGAATACCTCGAACGTACCCGTGTCCATCGCCGGACTGGGCGGCCATTGTTCATCGACAAGATGCCCAACAACTGGCTGCACGTGCCGCTGATCCACCTGATCCTGCCCAATGCCACGATCATCGATGCGCGCCGCCATCCGATTGCCTGCTGCTTTTCCAACTTCAAGCAGCACTTCGCGAGCGGCCAGGCGTTCTCCTACGACCTCGCCGAAATGGGTCGCTATTACGCCGATTACGTCGCGCTGATGGACCATGTCGACGCGGTGCTGCCGGGCCGGGTTCACCGCGTTCACTACGAAGCGATGGTCGCCGATACCGAGGGCGAGGTGCGCCGCGTGCTCGATCATGTGGGGCTGCCGTTCGAGCCGGCGTGCCTGCGCTTTCACGAAAACGCGCGCGCGGTGCGTACGGCCAGTTCCGAACAGGTGCGCCGGCCGATCTTCCGCGAGGGGCTGGACCAGCACCGCCATTACGAAGCCTGGCTCGGGCCGCTCAGGGACGCGTTGGGGCCTGTGCTGGAGCGTTATCCCTACCCGATGTGAAAAAGGTCAGACCGCCGCGCGTTCGCGGATGAACGCGGCGACGGCGTCTGGCGCGGTGACCGGGATCATGTGGCCGCCGGGGATCAGCCGCAACGTGGCGTCGGGCAGCGCCGCGGCCGTGCGTTCGCCATGCAGCGTGGGATCGAGAATCGCGTCCTGTTGCGCGAAGAGGATTCCCGTGGGCGTGCGTGTTTCGGAATAGCGCGCGGCGAGCGCGGCCATCTCGTCGCCAACGCCGCTCGCCTCGCTGGAGGTGCTCCACACCGCCGACGGACGCAGGCCGAGCGCGCCGCCGCCTGCCGTGACGAAATCCGCGGGCGGCGTCTCCGGCGCGAAAACGGCGGCCAATGTCTGTTCGCCGCGAAGCTGACCGATCGGCACCGCCAGCGTCCACGACACGATCCTGCGGGCGACGGGCGAGGGGATGACGAGGCCCTTGAACACGTCCGGCACCTCGCTGATGGGCTGGGTCAGCGGGCATATCAGCACGAGGCCCGAGATCAGATCGGGGAACTCCTGTGCCAGTTGCAGGGCAAGCGCGCCGCCCAGCGAATGCCCGACCACCAGCGGCTTTTCGAGGCCTAGCGTGCGGATGAAGCTGGCGACGATGCGCGCCTGCCTTTGCAGGGTCGGAAGTCCGTCATCGCTGTATTCGGAATAGCCGTAGCCCGGTCGGTCGATCGCGATGACGCGGAAATCGCTCTCCAGCCGCGAGACCAGCGAATGCGTGAAATTGTGCAACTGTCCGCCCAGACCGTGGATCAGCACGATCGGCCGCCCGGTTCCGCGTTCGACGTAATGGAGGCGCGCGCCTTCCACTTCCGCGATTTTTCCCGCCCGCGGAATCATTCGCGAAACGCGTGCGCTGCTGAAAGCGGTCCAGCCGACCAGACCGCCAACGACGGCGGCAGCGGTGGCGAGCGAAGCGGTGACGAGCGAGGCCATGGCAAGCAGCCTATCGGCCATGTGTTCCAGCGCAAGCGAAATGGTGAAAGCCCCGAAACAGGCGGTGCAGGTGCGATTTCACGCGCCTTTGTGTCGGCAGCAATACTTCCTCACATTCGCGAGCGGATCAGGAAATGGCGCATGCGTTAGCCCGGAATCATCAGTATTTCGGGAGTTTTGAGATGATCGTTATGACTCTGGTTGCCATGGCCTCCGCCGCTGTTTCCTCGCCTTCGGCCCAGCCGGGCTGCGCGGCGCAGGCCGGAGGGCGCGCGATAGTCTGCGGTGCGCCTGCTGCGGCGCCTTCCGCCAAGCGCGTCGCCGACGCGACGCCCACGGTGACGCGGGTGTGCAATCCGCTTCCCGGCAAGGACGTGGCCTGCGCCGCGCATCGCGCGCGCGATCTTGATGCCCGCCGTCTGGCCGCAAATGTGCCGGCCGGGCACGCAGCGCACTGACGTTTGCACCATGTTCCCGCCCGCGCTGCGGCGCGACGCGGGAACATGGCTGCACAGCTGCCGCTATAACTGGCGCACGGCGATGATTGCGGCGCGGACCCGCAATCCCTATTGTCCCCGGCAATGAAGAGTGTTGATACCTTCCGATGACCGCCCCTTCGATCGTACTGGTTGAGGACGATGCGCCCTTGCGCACGTTGACGTCGCGCGCGTTGCGCGAACATGGCTACCATGTCCGCGCCGCCGCGACCGGCGCCGAAATGTGGGTGCTGCTGGAAAACGAGCCGGCTGACCTCGTGGTGCTGGACATCATGTTGCCGGGCACCAGCGGCATCGATTTGCTGCGCCGCCTGCGCAAGACCAGCGAAGTGCCGGTCATATTCGTCAGCGCGCGGGGCAGCGAAGAGGATCGCGTGCTGGGGCTGGAACTGGGCGCGGACGATTACCTGGCCAAGCCCTTCGGCACGCGTGAACTGATCGCGCGGATCGGCGCGGTGCTGCGCCGCCATGGCGCCCCCACGGATGACGCGGCGGAGCCACGGTCCAGCGAGATCCGCTTCCTGGGCTGGACGCTCTCGGTCGCCCGGCGCGAACTGCGCTCGCCCTCGGGCGCAATCGTCGACCTCACCGGCGCGGAGTTCGATCTGCTTGCGGCTTTCCTCGGCCAGCCGCAGCGCGTGATCGGGCGGGAGCGCTTGATCGAACTGTCGCGCACGCGCCTGGCCGATAGCTCCGACCGCAGCGTGGACGTGCTGGTCAGCCGCCTTCGCCGCAAGCTGTCCGCCGCCGGCGGGCAGGCGCCGATCGTGACCGTGCGGGGCATCGGCTATATGCTGAGCGCCGAGGTGGAGCGCGCTTGAACGGTTTTCGCCGCTTCCTGCAGAAGTTTGGAGGCGGCATGGGATTGCCCGGCCGGCTGCTCGCGATTCTGCTGCTGGTGGCGACGATCGATTTCGTGGCCAATTCGATCGTGCTCGATCGCGCCAACGATTTCGCGCTGCGCGAGGATGATGCCGCGCGCATGGCAGAGCACCTGACCATCGCCTATCGCGTGATCGAACGGACCGAGCCGGCCAACCGCAGCGTTGTGGCGCGCGAACTGAGCACCGAGCGGTTCAGCGTCCGCTGGTCCGCCCAGCCCGACACGCTGCCGACCACGGTCAGCCTGACCCGCCTGCGCGCGCAGGTGCTGGCGTTCGAACCGGACCTGGGCAAGGTTGATCTGCGGATGCACCTGCTGCCCTTGCGCGGGCAAGGGGACATCGGCGGTTCGATGACGCTGTCCGACCGCTCCTACCTCACCTTCCGCACGTTCAGCCGATCCGCCTGGACACTCAACCTGGGGCGGGTGGGGCAGACGGTGCTGCCCACGGCCTTGCTGGCGTTGCTGGCCTGGTTCCTGTTCCGCACCACGCTGCGGCCGCTGGCCACGCTGGTGCAGGCAACGCGCCGGGTCGGCTCGGCGCAGCCGCAGTCGTTGCCCGAGACCGGCCCGGCCGAAGTGCGCGAGCTGATCCACGCGTTCAACGCCATGCAATTGCGCATCCACGAGCTGCTGGCGCGTGGATCGCAGACCCTGCTGGCGATCGGCCACGATCTGCGCACGCCGCTGGCGCGGTTGCAATTGCGGCTGGACAATGCCGGGATCGATCCGGCGGCCCATCAGGAAATGAGCCGCGATATCGACGAGATGCGCGATCTGCTCGCGTCGTTGCAGGTCTTCGTGGAATCGGGGGACGATCGCACCGCGCAGCAGCGCATCGATGTGGCGGCCATGGTGCAGACACTGGTCGATGCCGCATCGGACCGGGGCGCGGATGCGGTCTATGCCGGGCCGGACAGTCTGGACATGGTGGCGCGCCCGGTGGCCGTGCGCCGTTCCGTTTCCAACCTGATCGAGAACGCGCTGCACTATGGCGGCAACGTCCGCGTCGCGGTGCGCGACCGGGGCGATCTTATCGAGATCGAGGTGGCCGATGATGGCCCCGGCATTCCGGACGATCAACTGGAAGAAGTGCTCCAGCCCTTCGTGCGCCTGGATAACGCCCGTTCGCGCGATACGCCAGGGATGGGGTTGGGCTTGCCCATCGTCCACCGCGCAATTCGGTCCGAAAACGGCCGGCTGCATTTGCGCAATGCCCCGCAAGGCGGCCTTCGCGCGACCATCCGTCTGCCACGCGTGCCCGATTGAGCCGCCGTTGCTGCGGAGCAACAATTTCTTACAGTCCTGCGGAACAACGGAAAAACCACCCGCTTAGCTTGGGGACAAGCCCGGAGTGCAAAGAGCCGGGCATCCTCTGTTTTGCAGGAGTTGACCGTGAACGAGCTTATCGGCCGGGTCTTCAGTTTCGAAAAGACCGTGTTCCCCGACAAGGGCGAACTGTTCCACAAGCTGGCGCATCACGGCCAGTCGCCCAAGGCCCTGATGATTTCCTGCGCGGATTCGCGCATCGTGCCGGAGCATATTCTCCAGGCGGAACCGGGCGAACTGTTCGTGTGCCGCAATGCCGGCAACATCGTTCCCCCGTTCGCGACGATGAACGGCGGCGTTTCCTCGACCGTCGAATATGCCGTGGCCGCGCTGGGCGTCAGCGACATCATCGTCTGCGGCCATTCGGACTGCGGCGCGATGAAGGCGCTCTCCGATCCCTCGATGCTCGACGGGATGCCCAACGTCGCGGCCTGGTTGCGCCACGGCGCGGCCGCGGAGCACATTGTCAGCACCGGCTCGCCGCACCTTCACGGGACGGAGCGGGTGCGCGCGCTGAGTCTTGAGAACGTGATCGCGCAGATCAATCACTTGCGCACCCACCCGTCGGTCGCCGCCGCGATCGCGCGGGGCGAAATGGCGCTCCACGGCTGGTTCGTGGACATCCACGCGGGCCAGGTGCTGGGGCTGGACGGCGTGACCGGCCAGTTCGTGCCGATGCGCGAGGATCAGCCGCTTCCCGTCGCCCTGCCGGCCGCGCGCCGCATTTCTGCCGAAGGCCCGCTGGCGGAGGCTGCCGAATGAGCCAGATGGCGGAAAGCCAGACGGTGGGGCGGGGGCCGTTCGCGCACATCGCGCGCGATTTCACCGCGTCGATCGTCGTGTTCCTGGTCGCGATGCCCCTGTGCATGGGCATCGCGATCGCATCCGGCGTGCCGCCCGAAAAGGGACTGGTGACCGGGATCATCGGCGGCATCGTCGTGGGTATGCTGGCGGGGTCGCCCCTGCAGGTAAGTGGCCCGGCGGCGGGCCTTGCCGTGATCGTGTTCGAATTCGTGCGCGATTACGGCATGTCCGCGCTGGGGCCGGTGCTGGTGATCGCGGGTCTGGTCCAGTTCCTGGCGGGCGTCGTGCGCATGGGCGGGTTGTTCCGCGCCATTTCGCCGGCGGTGGTCCACGGGATGCTCGCCGGGATCGGCGCGCTGATCGTGGTCGGGCAGTTCCACATCCTGTTCGACGCCAAGCCGCTGTCCAACGGCATGGAGAACCTGGCTGCCATTCCCGGCCGCGTCCTGGGCCTTGAACCGTGGAGCCTGCGCGCCACCGAATTCGCGCTGATGATCGGCCTGCTCACCATCGGCGTGATGATCGCCTGGGAAAAGCTGCGTCCGGCTTCGCTCAATCTGGTGCCGGCGGCGCTGCTGGGCGTGGTCACGGCCACGCTGGTCGCCTACTTCTTCCAGCTGGACGTGGCGCGCATCCAGGTGCCGGAATCGATCGCGGCGGCGTTCGCCTTGCCCGATACCGGCGTCTTCGGCGTGCTGGCCAATCCCGGCCTGATTGTCACCGCGGTGGCCATCGCCTTCATCGCCAGCGCGGAAACGCTGCTGTCGGCGGCGGCGGTCGACCGGATGCACGATGGCGTGCGCACCGATTACAACAAGGAACTGCGCGCGCAGGGCGTGGGCAACTTCCTGTGCGGCGTGTTCGGTGCGCTGCCGATGACCGGTGTGATCGTCCGCAGTTCCGCCAACGTGCAGGCCGGCGCGAAGACCCGGATGTCCACCGTCTTGCACGGCATCTGGATTCTCGGCTTCGTGGCGCTGCTGCCCTGGCTGCTGCGCGAGGTGCCGATGGCGGCGCTGGGCGCGGTGCTGGTGGTGACCGGCTGGAAGCTGGTGAGCCTCGATCATGTGCGCCACCTGTTCCATGCGCACGGCCTGCTGCCGGCGGCGATCTGGGTCGTCACCTTCGTGCTCGTGGTCGCGACCGACCTGCTGACGGGTGTTCTGGTTGGCCTCGCCATGTCGCTGCTCGAACTGGTGCCCTATCGCCGCAACCTCAAGCTCAAGGTGGACGAGAGCCACGACGAGCATGAATCGCATGTCGCGCTGGAAGGCACGGCCACGTTCCTGAGCCTGACCAAGCTGACGGGCGCGCTGGAGCGCCTGCCGGCCAACCGTCCGGTCCGGCTCGACCTCGATGGCCTGAAGGGCATGGACCACACGACCGCCGAAACGATGAGCGAATGGCTTGCCCGTCGGCGCAAGACCGGCGCGCCGGTTCATGTCGAAGGTTCGGAGGACATCCGCCGCCTTATCGCTGCCGCCGCCTGAAATCCCCGTGGTGGCAGTTGCTTGCGGGGCGTGTTCCGGGAGAACGCGCCCCGTCTTTTTTGTCTGTTCCAGCCGCGCGTGCCGCGCTGCATTCAAGGTCATCGACAAGTGGCAGGTCGCGCGGCATCATTGCCGGATGATCCCGCGCATGCCGTGTCTTGTCCTCGCGCTGGCCTGCGCCGCTATCCCGGTTCCCGCCGCTTTCGCCGCGCCCCCGGCCGCGCAGGCCGCCAGCTTGCAAGATCAGGTGGAGCAGGTTCTCGCCACCGCGCCCGCCGGCACGCGCTTCGGCCTGCTGGTCACGACGGCGGATGGGCGCGAGATCGTGGCGATCAACCCGGACGCGCGTTTCATCCCCGCATCCAACACCAAGCTGTTCACCACGATCGCGGCCTATGCCCTGCTGCCGGGCATCGACGCGCCGGATGCGCAAGGTGGCGCGGCGGTGGCGCTGGAAGCGGGCGGCGACGTGGCGCTCTATGGACACGGCGATGCCCGCCTGTCTTCCGCGCCCGATTGTGCGGAGGATTGCCTCGCCACGTTGGCCGATGCGGTCGCCGCGCGGACGCGCAAGGTCCGCGACGTGATCGGCGACGATCGCTGGTTCCCGGACGAGCGCTGGAGCAGCGGCATGAGCTGGAACAACCAGGTGACCGAATCCGGCACCGGTATCTCCGCGCTCTCGCTGGACGACAACGCGCTGGAACTGGTGGTCCAGGGCGCGGCCGGCGGGCAGACGCCGCAGGCGACGCTGCCCTATTATCGCCTGCGCAACGAAGCCGTGACTCTGGAAGGAGGTACGCGGGCGCTGGCCTTCGACCGCGCGCCGAACGGAGACGAATTGCGGCTGGTTGGCACGATCCCGGCGGGCGTGTCCTGGCGCTATCGCGTCGGGATCGACGATCCCGCGCACTATGCCGCCAGCCGGTTGCGTGCCCTGCTGGAAGCGCGCGGCGTGAAAGTGACCGGCGCCGTCCGCGTGCGCCATCGCCCGGCCACGCCGCTTGACGATCCCCGCCAGCGAGGCACCCGGCCTGTGCCCGCGGCGCCGGAACCCGTGTTCCTGGCACGCCTTTCCCCGCCGGCGCTTGCCGCCGACGTGATGCGGATCAACAAGGACAGCCAGAACCTCCACGCCGAACTGTTGCTGCGGCGGATCGGCAGGCTATCGGGAAGCGGGTCGGTGGCCGATGGACTTGCCGCGCTGCGCGGCGTGCTGGCGCAGGCCGAGGTGCCGCGCGCCGGCTACGACTTTTTCGATGGCTCGGGCATGTCGACCTACAACCGCGCCAGCCCGCGCGCGACGCTGCTGACGTTGCGCTGGGCCGCCGGCCAGCCCTGGGGCGCGGCGTGGCGCGCGACGCTGCCGGTGGGCGGCGTGGATGGCACCCTGAAGAACCGTTTCGCCGCAACGCCGCTGCAGGGCGCGATCTTCGCCAAGACCGGTTCCCTCAACGCCAGCAACGCGCTTTCAGGCTTTCTTCGGGCGGCGAGCGGGCAGGAACTGATCTTCTCGATCTATGCCAACGACGTGCCCGATGGCGTATCCGCCTTGCCCGCGCTGGACCGCGCCGTGCAACTGATCGCGGCCCAGAACTGACGCCTGAACTGATGCCTGAACTGACGGGCGCAAGAGAGCACTTGACCCTCGGGAGCCGACGCCCTCTAAGCGTTTCCGGCTATCGCGAAGGGAGAGATACGCATGTTCACGCACGTGATGTTGGGCAGCAATGACATTGCCCGCTCCAAGAAGTTCTACGACGCCACGTTCGCCGCGTTCGGCGGGCCGGAAGGCGTGACCGACCCCAAGGGCCGGCTCATCTACCAGCACAACGGGGGCATCTTCATCCTGACCCTTCCGATCGATGGGAAGCCTGCCTGCTTCGCCAACGGCGGGACCGTCGGTTTCGGGATGACGCCGGACCAGGCGAATGCATGGCATGCCGCTGGCGTGGCCAATGGCGGCACGGCGTGCGAAGACCCGCCGGGACCGCGCGAAGGCAGCCCGTACTACCTCGCCTATCTGCGCGATCCGGACGGCAACAAGCTGTGCGCGCTGCACGTTCTGGGCTGACCGGATGACGCTTGAGACGGTTTCGACGAGCAAGGCGCACGGCGGCACGCTGGGTGTCTATGCGCACGCTTCGACCGCGACGGGGACGGGAATGACCTTTTCGGTCTTCCTGCCCCCGCAGGCAGAAGCAGTGGCGGGCGCCAAGCTGCCGGTGTTGATCTACCTTTCGGGGCTGACCTGCACGCATGCGAACGTCACCGACAAGGGCGAATACCGCAAGGCCTGCGCCGAACGCGGCATCGTCTTCGTTGCACCCGATACCTCGCCGCGTGGCGAGGGCGTGGCCGACGATCCCGCGGGCGCTTATGATTTCGGGCTGGGTGCGGGCTTCTACGTCAACGCCACGCAGGCGCCGTTCGCGCCGCATTACCGGATGTGGGATTACGTCGCCGAGGAGCTGCCGGCGCTGCTGGCGGCGAACTTCCCTGTCGATCTCGATCGCATGGGCATTACCGGGCATTCGATGGGCGGCCATGGGGCGCTGACGCTGGGCCTGACCTATCCGGACAAGTTCAAGTCGCTGTCGGCCTTCGCGCCGATTGTCGCGCCGGGGCAAGTGCCGTGGGGCCACAAGGCGCTGGGCGGCTATCTGGGTGAGGACAGGGCCGCGTGGCGCGCGCACGATGCGACCGCGCTGGTCGAGGACGGCAGGCGTCCGGCGGGCGACATTCTCGTTGATCAGGGCGGTGCGGACCAGTTCCTCGCCGAACAGCTTCGGCCCGAACTGTTCGAGGCGGCCTGCAAGGCGGCGGACGTGGCGCTCACGCTGCGGATGCAGCCAGGCTACGACCACAGCTACAACTTCATTTCCACCTTCATGGAAGACCACGTGCGCTGGCACGCGGAACGGCTTTAGGTCGCGCTATCCTGTCCCCCTTCCGTAACGGGAGGAGGACAGGGCCATCCGGGCCTATTGGCGCACGTCTTTCGCCACGGCATCGAGCAGGCCGTTGACGAACTTCGCCTCGCGCTCCTCGAAAAAGGCGTGGGCGACATCGACGTATTCGGTGATGACCGTGCCGACGTTCACGTCGCGCCGGGCCAGCAGCTCGTAGGTGCCGGCGCGCAGCACCTGGTGCATCGTGCGATCCAGCCGCGAGAGCGACCAGCCCTGTGCGAGACGCGCGGTGAGCAGGCCGTCGATCTCGTCGCGGCGGGCGTCCACGCCCTTCACGATATCGTCGAAAAAGCTCACGTCGGCAGCGAGATACTCGACGTCCTCGATCTCCGCGCCCAGCCGGTGCTGGTGGAATTCGTCCAGCAGCAGCCGCAGCTCGGGCTTTTCCATCTCAAGCTGATAGAGCGCCTGCACCGCCGCCAGGCGAGCGGCGGAACGGGCCTGGCCCGGCGCGCGGCCGTTGCGGACGGTCATATGCCGAGCCTCAGTTCGATCGAGCGGGCATGGGCGGTCAGCCCTTCGGCGTTGGCAAGTTGAATGGCGGCGTGGCCGACGGCATCGAGACCGGCGTCACTCACCGCAATGAAGCTGGTGCGTTTCATGAAATCCAGAACAGAAAGGCCCGACGAGAAGCGCGCGCGGCGCCCGGTGGGCAGGACATGGTTGGGGCCGGCGACGTAATCGCCGATGGCCTCGGGCGTGTTACGTCCGAGGAAGACGGAGCCGGCATGGCGAATCTGGGCGAACAGCGCTTCGGGATCGTCAGTCGCGATCTCGACGTGTTCGGCGGCAAGGCGATTGGCGAGGGCGGGGGCCTCGTCCAGCGAATCGACGACGATGATAACGCCGTGCGCGTCCCAGCTGGCCTTGGCGACCTTGGCCTTGGGCAGCATGGCGATCTCCACCCCCACCATGTCGGCCACCATGTCGGCGAACTTCGCATCGTCGGTAATCAGGATCGATTGCGCGGCAGGGTCGTGCTCGGCCTGGCTGAGCAGATCGGCGGCGATCCACTGCGGATCATTCTTCGCGTCGGCGATCACGAGGATTTCGGATGGGCCGGCCACCATGTCGATCCCGACCACGCCGTAGAGCTGACGCTTGGCTTCGGCCACCCAGGCATTGCCGGGGCCGGTGATGACGTCCACGGGCCGGATGCGCGCGGTGCCATAGGCCAGCGCGGCGATGGCCTGCGCGCCGCCCACGCGCCAGACCTCGTCCACCCCGGCAAGGTGCGCGGCGGCCAGCACCAGCGGATTGATCTCGCCCTTGGGGGTGGGCGTGGCGATGACTAGCCGCTCCACGCCCGCGACCTTGGCGGGAATGGCGTTCATCAGCAGGGACGATGGATAGGCGGCGCGGCCGCCCGGCACGTAAAGCCCCGCGCCATCTACCGCCCGCCACTTCGCGCCGAGCCGGATGCCGGCATCATCGACGTAGTCGCGATCCTGCGGCCGTTGTGCCTCGTGGTAGGTGCGGATGCGCTGGGCGGCCAGTTCCAGCGCGGCGCGCAAGTCTGGCGCCAGCGTCTCGAACGCGTCGCGGCACGCCTCGGGCGCGATGCGCCAGTCGTCATCGCCGGGCAGGTGGTTGTCGAACCGCTCGGTATATTCGGCCAGCGCCGCATCGCCGCGCAGGCGCACGTCCTCGATGATCGTCTGCACGTCGCGCGCGACGTTCTCGTCGCTTTCGCGCCGGTCCTTGACCAGCCGGGTGAAGGCCCTGCCGAAATCGGGATCGCTGGACTTGAGCCGGAGCATCAGGCCGCCTTCCTTTCCGCCACCAGCGCGCGAAACGCATCGATCAGGCCGCCCAGCCGGGCGCTGTCGGTCTTCAGCGCGGCGCGGTTGACGATCAGCCGCGCCGAAACCGGCATGATCCGGCTGGTTTCGACAAGGCCGTTGTCCTTCAGCGTGCGGCCGGTGGAAACGAGGTCCACGATGCGGCTGGCCAGCCCCAGCGAGGGCGCCAGCTCCATCGCGCCGTTGAGCTTCACCACTTCGGCCTGCACGCCCAGCTTCTCGAAGTGCCGCCGCGTGAGGTTGGGATACTTGGTGGCGACGCGGGCATGGCTTTCGCGGGCCACGTCCGCCGCCCCGTCCACCGCGACCGGCTCGGCCACGGAAAGCCGGCAATGCCCGATGTCGAGATCGACCGGCGCGTAAAGATCGGCATAGTCGAACTCATCGATCACGTCGGACCCGACGATGCCGGCCTGCGCCGCGCCATGCGCCACGAACGTCGCCACGTCGAAGGCGCGGACGCGGATGATCTTCACGTCCGGCTGGTTCGTCGCGAAGCTCAGCGCGCGGGAGTTCTTGTCATGGAACTCCGCCTCGGGCACCACCCCGGCTTGCGCGAGCAGGGGCAACGCTTCATCGAGGATGCGGCCCTTGGGCAGGGCGAAGACGAGCTGCGAAGCGGTCGGTGCGGCTGGAGTCATAACCGGCCGCCCATATGGCGAGCGGGCGCAAAGGGCAAGGAGAGCTGGCGATGACAGGCAAATATGAATTCGTCGATATGCAGGCGACGGGCATGGATGCCATCGCCACCGCCTTCGCCAACCAGGTCTCCTATTGCCTGAATGCCGACGCGCCGGTGACCGCGCGGGTCTGCGCCGCAGTGGCGCAACTGCTGGAGCGCGGGGAACGCGGGCCGCTGCTCGACCGGATTCGCGGGTGGCAGGGCGCGCCGCTGGCCGATGCGCTGCCGTTGCGCGTGGCGGGCGCGCTTCATGGGCTGCACCTGTCCGGCCGCGCGCCTGCGCTGGCCGCACTCTATGCCGGGGCGCAGGACATCGACGACGCGGCGATCATTGCAGGGGTGATCGTCGCGCATGACGCGGACCTTCAGCCCTGGCTCGACGGACCGCCGCAGACCAACGAGGCAGGGCGCTCCGCCAATTTCGTCGCGGCGATGCTGTGGCTGGCCGAACAAGGCCTGCCGCCGCGCTTCCAGTGCCTGGAAATCGGATCGAGCGGCGGGATCAATCTGATGCTGGCGCGCTACCACTATGCGCTGGGCGGCGTGAACGTGGGGCCGGAGCCGGGCGCGTTGCGGATCGCCCCCGTATGGCAGGGCGCGCCACCGCCGGCGCGCGCCATCGAGATCGCGTCCACGCGCGGCTGCGACGTCGCCCCGGTCGATCTGGCGGACCCGGCGCAGGCCCTGCGGCTCAAGGCGTTCGTCTGGCCGGAAATGACCGAGCGTTTCCAGCGGCTGGAAGCGGCCATCGATGCCGCGCGCGCCGCTCCGCCCGATCTGGTGAAGATGAACGCCGCCGATTTCGTCGAGGCGGAACTCGCCAGGCCGCAAGCAGCGGGCACCACGCGCGTGCTGATGCATTCGATCGTCTGGCAATATGTGCCCGGCGACCAGCAGGAGCGCGTTACCGCCGCCATGGAGGCGGCCGGTGCGCGCGCTTCGGCGGAGAGGGCGCTGGCGTGGATAGCACTCGAGGCCAACCGCGAAATTCACCTGCACGAACTCGTCGTGCGCTATTGGCCGGGCGACGGCGCCCCGCGCATGCTGGCGCGGGCGCATCCGCACGGGACGTCGATCGACTGGCGCGGCTGAAGCGGCTGGCGAAAGCCGGTGACCGGGTTCAGCCCCGCGCGAACCGGCTTTTCCAGCCGCCGTGATAGGAGCCCCATTCCCACACCGCCACCACGGCAAGCACGAGGACGCTCACGCCGACGAAGGCCAGCGCCAGAGGATGCATCAGCCATGCCCACAGGCCCGCCACGGCGAGCAGAAAGCAGCCTGCCAGATGCGACGGCGGGAAGACCCTGAGCGGGCTGGAGAAGCGTTTGAACAGGCCGTTGCCGAGCAGATAGACCAGAAGCCCGCCGCATTGCGTCAGCACCAGTCCCGGCTCCGTGTGACCAGCCGGTTCTTCGAGCAGCAGCGCGTCGGCCACGGCGCTGACGACGATTCCGGCCACGATTGGCATGTGCAGGTAGGTGTAGGCCGCGCGCGCGACCTTGCCCGCTTCGGCGTGGTGCTCGATGTGCTCCGCCCCGCGCTGCGCACCCGTGTCGAAATAGATCCACCACATCAGCACGGAACCCACGAAGGCGAGCAGAAACGCCAGCACATGCGCGGGATCATGGGTAGCCTCGGCGAAGTTCGCGCCGGTCACGACAATGCCTTCGCCCAGCGCGATGATGACGATCAGCCCGCCGCGTTCGGCCATGTGGCTGCCCGAGATGTTCCAGTCGCCCGGAGTCGAACGGCCCAGTCCGGGCGTGCGGAACCACATCACCGGTCCCAGATATTCGATCAGCAGCGCGGCGAACCACAGCGCGATCCGCGTGCCGTGCGGATCGGCCAGCGCCCCTGCGATCCACAGCGGCGCGGGCAAGGCGAACCAGAACGCTATGCGTACCATGTTGCGCGCGGCCCCGCGGTCCTCGCCATGCATGATCGCGATCGTCATCAGCGAGCGCCCGAGCTGGACGGCGACGTAGCTCGCCGCGAACAGCAGGCCGGTTTCGCCAAACGCATCGGGCAGGGCGACCGAAACCAGCAGGCTGCCCAGCATTACCGCGATCAGCATCAACCGCACCGGCCCGCGTTCCGGATCGGTCCAGTTGGTGACCCAGGCGGTGTAGATCCACGCCCACCACACCGCCAGGAACAGGCAGGCCGCTTCCAGCAGCCCCATCCACGAAAGATGGTGCAGCAAGGTGTGCGAAAGCTGCGTGATCGCGAAGACGTAAACGAGATCGAAGAACAGTTCGAGGTTGCTTACCGGGGCGTGCCCACCGCCATGATTGCGCATCAGCGGGCGCTTGCCGGAGTGGGCTTGCTCGTGCTGTTCAGCCATCGGACCTCTTGAATTCGGTACGGGCGAAGAAGCTGTCGATCGCCGCGTTCACTTCCTCGGGCGCTTCCCATGGCACGAAGTGCCCGCAATCGGGAATCCTTTCGATCGTCAGATCGGGGATACCGGACTCCAGCCCTTCGAGATTGGCGGGCGGCAGTGCCAGATCGTCGAGCGCCCAGATCACCAGCGTCGGGATGTTGAGCGGTGGCAGCGGCGGCGGCGTGAAGCCGTCTGGCAGCGCATAGGGCGCGTCGAGCGGGGGCACGTCGATGGGGCTGCCGCGATACCAGTTGAGCATCGCGATGCTCGCGTCGGCATCCTGCCAGTCCCGCATCAATGCATCGCGTTCTTCCGGCTCCATCACTGGCGACCGCTTCCAGTCGAGCGCCTTCATCAGCAGCGCGGCAAGGCCATGTTCGCGCACCAGCGCGTCGTTCGCCCGATCGCGGAAGGCGCGCATGTATTGGCTGGCCGCGCGTTGGACGGGATCGAGATAGAGCAGCTTCTGGAACACACCGGGGTGCGGGGCGTTGGCGATCACCGCGCGCGTCACGCGCGTGCCCTGGCCCATCAGCGCCACGCCCCAGGCGATCGCGCCGCCCCAGTCGTGGCCGAGCACGGTGAACTTGTCGACGCCCAGCGCGTCCGCCAGCAGGAAGATGTCGCCGATCAGCTTGTCCGGCGTGTAGTTTTCGACGCCTTCGGGCTTGGACGATCCGCGATAACCGCGCTGGTCGGGCGCGATGCAGCGATAGCGCGCCGAAAGATGCGCAACCTGGTGGCGCCAGGTGCGGTGCGATTCGGGAAAGCCGTGCAGGAAGATCAGGACCGGGGCATCCCTTGGCCCCACGTCCGCCACGTCCAATTCGATTCCGTTGGCAAGCGTGATCCGCTGCTGTTCCATGCTCGTTACCCCTCCCGTTGCATCTTTTCCGCGTAACCGGCGGCCATCATCGCGGCGACCTGGTCAAACAGCGCGTCGGGCGTGCGGCGCAGCTCGCCCATCTGCTGCTCGATCCCGCGCGCGATCACGATTTCGCGTTCATCGCGCAGGATTGCCGCCAGCATCTCGGCAACGGCCTCTTCCGGCGCGATGCCGTTCTCGATCGCGTGATCGCTGGCACCGCGCAGACTGCCATCGGCGGTCATCGCGTTGCGCGATACGTTGGTGCGGACCGAACCCGGCGCAATGACGTGAACCTTCAGCCCCAGGTGCGCGGTTTCGGCGCGCAAGGCGTCGGCATAGCCGATCAGGCCGAACTTGGCGGCACAATAGGCTGTCCGCATCGGCACGCCGACCTTTCCGGCGACGCTCGACATCATGACAAAACGACCTTCGCCCCGCTCCGCCATGCGCGGCAGCAGGGCTTGCGTCAGCGCGATGGGGGCCAGCAGGTCGATGCCCACGATATGTTCATAGACCGAAAACGCGGTATCAACGGCCAGCGAACGCTGGCTGAGCCCGGCATTGTTGACCAGCATGTCCACGCCGCCGCTTCTTGCCAGCGCCCATTCCCACGCGGCGGCCACGGCCGCATCGCGCGCGTCCGCATCGCCGACATCGAAAGGCAGCACCAACGCATTCCCGCAATCGGCCGCCACTTCTTCAAGCGCGGCGGCGTTACGGCCGGACAGGATCAGATGCGCGCCGTCCTTCGCCAGCGCCCGCGCCATCGCGGCGCCGATGCCGGAGGATGCGCCTGTGATCCACACGGTTTGTCCGTTGAACGTCATCCTCTCCGCTTCCTCTCGTTATCCGATCCCGCGATTCTGCATGGCGCGGCTTTGTCAGGCCGATGGTTCCCCGCTGGCGCCGTCGCGGTCAAGCAGATCGAGCAGTTCGGGCGGGAATATCCGTTCGGGCCAAGCGGCAAGCTCGGCCCTGTCGAACCAGCGGTGCTCGCACATCAGCCGGCGCTCCAGTTCCGTATGGCCGCTGGTATCGATCGCGGCAGCGGACACGCGGATGCGGAAATAGCGCTCGTCCGCCGTGACGGGTTCGCCGTCGAAGGTCACGAAATCGTTGCCGCGCGCGGCGATCACCGGGCCGGGATCGGCGACGATGCCGGTTTCCTCCAGCAGTTCGCGCCGGGCCGCGTCGGCCCAGTCCTCGCCCGGATCGCATTCGCCACCCGGCGTGGCCCAGAATGGGCTGCGGCCTTCGGGCGTAAAGCGGAACAGCAACAGCCGGTCATCGGTATCGAACAGCAGGATGCGCGCCGCCCTGCGGATGCGCCGCGCCGTGGCGCTTGCCGTCATTCGCCGGGCGCCCGGGCCTTGATGGCCAGCGCGTGGACGCGTTGCCCCGGCAGATCGCCCAGCGCGCGGTTGACCATGCGCTGGCGCTCCAGCCGGGAAACGCCGGCAAAGGCCGCGCTTTCGATCTCGACGGTGAAATGCGATTCGCCCGACCCGTCGTGTCCAGCATGGCCATGGTGGCTGGCGCTGTCGTTGATCACCGCAAGCCGTAGCGGAAGGAAGGCTTCTTTCAGCCTCTGTTCGATTTCCTGTGCGATCGGTCCTGTCATGTCTTCCGTTTTAGCGCGTCAGGCACCATGTGAAAGCCCAATGAGGCAAGACAAGTTTCACGGCCGCGTCCACAATGCAGGGCGCCTTTGCAATGCCCCCGGCTGCGACCAGCCGGGAGAATTCCGCGCACCCGGCGTGCGCGCTTCGGGCTTCGACGGCCCCGGCGATTACCGCTGGTTCTGCCTCGATCACGTCCGCGCGTTCAACGCCGGCTATGATTTCTTCGCCGGCATGACGCCCGACGAGATTCTGGCCGCGCAATCACCGCTTGCCGGGTGGGACACGCATTCCCGCGCGTTCCGGCCCGATGCGGGCATCGATGCCGCGCCGCGCTGGGCGGACTTCGCCGATCCGCTGGAGGCAATCGCGGCGCGGGCGAAGGCGCGCCGTCAGGATCACCGCAACGCGCAGGAAGCCGCGCAGCGCGGTATCGGCCCTGAAGAACGCGCGGCTTACGAGGTGCTGGGGCTGGCTTTCGATGCCGATCGCCGGGCGCTACGATCGCGCTATTCGGAACTGGTCCGGCGCTATCATCCCGATCGCAACGGTGGCGACCGCAGCCACGAAGGACGGCTGCAGCAGGTGGTAGAAGCCTACAACCGGCTCAAGGCGACGCGGGCCTTCGCCTGAACCGCTTTACGGCTGCGTGGGCGCGGCTGGCGGGGCGGCGGGAGCCTCCGTCGGCGCTGGCACCGTCGCGGCAGGGGCGGGCGGCGCGCTTGCTTCCGGTGCTGGCGCAGGCGCTGGGGCGGGCACTGCCGGGGTCTTGGGCGCGAACGAGGACGGATCGGGAACCGGCGTGATCTTGCCGTGCAGCGCGTCGATCTCCGCCTGCCGCATCGCCAGATAATACGTCCGCGTCGCGGCGTAAGGGTCTTTGGCTTCGATGTTCAGTTTGCGCAGCGTATCGTCGAACTCCACGCGGTAGTCGAGCGAGCGCACCACGCTGGCGCCGATCGAATAGGCGGGATGCTTGAATGGCCCGCGCACCAGCGTGGGGATGAAGGCGCGATCGAAGAACAGGCCGATGCCGTCGCGCAGCGTGGTTGGCCCCACGATCGGCAGGAAGGCATAAGGGCCGGGGCCGATGCCGTAGTAGCCCATCGTGTTGGCGAAGCCGTTGTGGCGATAGGGAAGGTGGAACGGCTTGCGCTTGGCAACGTCGAACAGGCCGCCGATGCCGAGCGTGGAGTTGATCATGAAGCGGCCCAGCGTCTTCAGCGCGCTGTGCGGCTTCAACTGGAGCACGAAGTTCACGAACGCGACCGGTTCGTCCAGGTTGTAAAGCACGTTGTGCAGGCCATCGCGGAGCGGGCCGGGCAAGCCATCGCGATAGACGCTGGCGACGGGCGCGACGAAGGCCTTGTCAACGCCCTGGACCACTTCGTACGATTTCTCGTTGATGTTCTCGAACGGATCGGTGGGTGAGGGGCGACGCTTTGCCTCCACGGTAATGGCGTTCGGATCGGCCTTGGGGGGTGGGGCGGCGGACGCTTGCGCGGTCGCTCCCTGCGCCGTTGTCGATACGACGACGGGCGCCGTGGCATCGTCCCCTGGCACCTGCGGCGCGGCAGCCTCGACCGATGGGTCCGGGGTTTCAGATGCGAACGAGGCGTTGGCCAGCAGGAGCACGGTAGCGGAAACGGGAACGATCAAAATGCAGTCCTGTCGAGCGTTGGTAGGCGCAAGTATCATCAACGGCTGCCCCCGTCCCGATGATCGACCTGCAAGGTGCCATTCTGACACCAGTTTCATGCCAGCGCAACGAACCTGCGCTGCAAATTCGACCGAACTTGTGCTGACTTAGCCCAAGTGTTGGAGATCGGGCTCCACGAACCGGCGGCGCGCTTCGACGGAAAACAGGCGGTCGCGCGAGTAGAACCGCAGCGGCCAGTCGCGCGCCGCTATCTCGCTTTCCAGCAAGCGGTGAACGGCATCGGCCAGCGGAGTCTCCGGCGGCAGGGCAGCCGCGAACGGGCGGATGGCGGTGACGTAAAGCTGGGTCAGCGTCTCGTGATAGCCGGCGCTGTCCGTATTCTCGCCGCCGACCGCGACGTTGTACGCACTGATGATCGCGGGAAGATCGCGTTCGGGAACGATATCAGGGCGTTCGCGCAACAGCCACAGGCACACCGCGAGGTGTGCTTCGTGCGTCCATTCCGCCTTGGCAAGCGAATGGTCCAGCAAGCCCTGACCGACACGGCGCACGGCCGCGTCGGTGCGGAACGGGGTGGGATCGTCGGTCGGCATGGTCCGGGAAGTGCTGGTGACCCTGGAGCCGGAACCCTGATGGCTCCGGCCCGCGGGTCAGGGCACCAGGGTTCCCGGCAGGTCTCAGGCCGCTTCGGTCGCGGAGACCGGAGCCGCCTGGCGGACGCTTTCATCGACGTGATCGGCGAACTGCGCGAAGTTGTCGATGAACTGGCGGACCAGCGTCTGCGCCGTGCGATCGTATTCCTCCGCATCGGCCCAGCTTGCGCGCGGATCGAGCAGCTTGCTGTCCACGCCCGGCACCGCAACCGGCACTTCGAAGCCGAAGTTCGGGTCCTTGCTGAACTGGGCGTCGTTCAGGCTGCCGTCCAGCGCGGCGTTGAGCAGCGCGCGCGTCGCCTTGATCGGCATGCGCTTGATGCCTTCCATCGTCGCCTTGCCGCCCGACCAGCCGGTGTTGACCAGCCAGCACTTCACGCCGCCCTTGGCGATGCGTTCCTTCAGCAGGTTGCCATAGACCGAGGGGTGGCGCGGCATGAACGGTGCGCCGAAGCAGGTGGAGAAGGTCGCTTCCGGTTCGGTCACGCCGATTTCGGTGCCCGCAACGCGCGCGGTGTAGCCCGACAGGAAGTGATACATCGCCTGGTCCGGGGTGAGGCGCGCGATCGGCGGGAGCACGCCATAGGCATCCGCCGTCAGGAAGATCAGGTTGGCGGGCACCGGCCCCAGGTTTTCTTCCGACGCATTCGGAATGAAATCGATGGGATAGGAACCGCGGCTGTTTTCGGCCAGCGAATTGTCGTCGAGATCGAGCAGCCGGGTGTCGGGATCGATCACCACGTTTTCCAGCACCGTGCCGAAGCGCTTGGTGGTGGCGAAGATTTCCGGTTCGGCTTCGGCCGAAAGGCGGATCATCTTGGCATAGCAGCCGCCTTCGAAGTTGAACACCGCGGTATCGGACCAGCCATGTTCGTCATCGCCGATCAGGGTGCGGCTGGCGTCGGCCGAAAGCGTGGTCTTGCCGGTGCCGGAAAGGCCGAAGAACACGGCGGTCTTGCCGTCCTGGCCGATGTTGGCCGAACAGTGCATCGGCATCACGCCCTTCACGGGCAGCAGGTAGTTGAGGATGCCGAACACCGACTTCTTCATTTCGCCGGCATAGGCCGTGCCGCCGATCAGGATCAGCTTTTCGGTGAAGTTGACCGCGATCACGGTTTCGCTGCGGCTGCCGTGGCGCTCGGGGTCGGCACGGAAGCTGGGCAGGTCGATGATCGTGTATTCGGGCGCGAACGTGGCGAGTTCGCTTTCGCTCGGGCGGACCAGCAGCGTGCGGATGAACAGGTTATGCCAGGCCAGTTCGTTGATGACGCGCACGTTGACGCGGTGTTCCGGCTGCGAACCGCCGAACAGGTCGGCCACGTAGAGCCGGTCCTTTTCGGCCAGCGCCTTCAGGAAATCAGCCTTCAGCGCGGCAAAGTGTTCCGGCGTCATGGCAACGTTGGTCTTGCCCCACCACACCGTGTTTTCGGTTTCGGCATCCTTGACGATGAACTTGTCCTTGGCCGAACGCCCGGTGTGCTTGCCGGTGGCGACCACGAACGGGCCTTCGGCGGCGAGCAGGCCCTCGCCATTGCGAACGGCGTGCTCGACCAGCGGAGCCGTGCCCAGATTGGCGAAGAGTTCGGCCGGTTCGGGGAAGCCCTGCTGCGAAAGGGGCACGTTCAGGCGGCTATCGGACACATTGGGTCTCCCATGCTGCACTGCCTGCGGGACCGGGGTCATTTCCGGGCTGCGCGGGCGGCGCTTTGCGAATACGAATGCGTTGATTCCCGATTGCGCATAGTGCGTGGTCGGCATCGCGTCAAATCCCGCGAAATGTGCAGTTTTTTGCACGATAGTTGCGTTTTTTGCAATAAATGGTGCTGCGATGCACAATTTGTGCGGCGGGCAGGTTGCGTCTGTAACGACCCTGCGATGGGGCTATCGACAGGCGCCGCCTTGCCGGAACTTCGATGGGCGATTATGCGAAGGCGATGTCCGGCAACGAAACCGCGATCCCGCATCGGGCTGCGACCGTGGCCCTGGTCGACGACGACCGCAATATCCTGACGACGGTCTCCATCGGGCTGCAGGCCGAGGGCTTTGTGACGCGGCTTTATTCGGATGGGGCGGCCGCTCTCAAGGCCCTGCTCGACAACCCCCCTGACCTTGCGGTGTTCGACATCAAGATGCCGCGCATGGACGGCCTGGAGCTGTTGCGACGGCTGCGCGAGAAAAGCGATCTGCCGGTCATCTTCCTCACCAGCAAGATCGACGAGGCGGACGAGGCGCTGGGCCTCGCCATGGGCGCAGACGATTACATCGCCAAACCTTTCAGCCAGCGGCTGCTGATCGCGCGCATCCGGGCCATCTTGCGGCGCAGCGAAATCGTCCGCCGCGATGCAACCGAGACGGCTCCGGCCGAGCCGCTTCCCGATCCGATCCGGCGCGGAAGGCTGGTGATGGACCCCGCCCGGCACCTGGTGGAATGGAACGGCGCGCCGGTTTCGCTCACGGTTACCGAGTTCCTGATCCTGGAGGCGCTGGCCATGCGGCCGGGCGTGGTGAAGACGCGAAACCAGTTGATGGACGCGGCCTATCACGATGACGTGTTCGTGGACGACCGCACGATCGACAGCCACATCAAGCGCCTGCGCCGCAAGTTCCGCGCCGCCGATCCCGCCTTCGCCGCGATCGAGACGCTTTATGGCGCGGGATACAGTTTTGCCGATGAATGACGGCCTTGCCGAACCGGCGCCCCAGCGCGCCGGACGCCTTGGTCTGACGCGCATCGGCCTGACGCGCACGCGCGGCCCGTCGCTGACGGTGCGCATCCTGGCCGTGAACGTGATCGCGCTGGCGCTGCTGGCGGGCAGTTTCTTCTACCTCGACAGCTATCGCACGCAGCTTCTCAAGGAGCGTTTCAAACTGGCGCGGGCGGAAGCGGAAATTGTCGCCGACGCTGTCGAGCCGGTTGCGCTGCCCGACCGCCGGATGCTGATCGCGCGAATCGGTTCGGAGCAGCGGCTGCGCTTGCGGCTCTATGGCGCGGACAATGCGCTGGTGGCCGACAGCTTTGCCCTGGCGGGTCCGTCGTTCGTGCTGATCGATCCGGAAACCGAGCCGTGGTACCAGAAGGCCGCCCGCCTGCTCGACCGGGGCGTGGACCTGGTCGTGGGGGCGCCCAAGGTGGACAGCTATCGCGAACCCGCCAGCCCCGATGGCGGAAACTGGCCGGAAATCACCGCCGCCCGCGAACACCGGGCAACAGCGGTCTATCTGCGCTATGCGCCCGACCGCACGCCGGTGATCAGCGCGGCGACGCCTGTGGGATCGGACGGGGACATGCTGCTGACCACGCGCAACGCGCTGGATATCACGCAGGCGGTGCGAGACGCGCGACAGACGCTGGTCATCATCATCGGCCTGGCGTTGCTCCTGTCCATCCAGTTGTCGCTGTTTCTGGCGCGGACGATCGTACAGCCGTTGCGGGCGCTGGTCCGCGCAGCGGTGCGTGTGCGGCTGGGGCGAGAGCGCGAGGTGGTGGTACCGCGCCTGCCCGATCGGGGGGACGAGATCGGGCTGCTGGCGCGCGCCGTATCCGACATGACGGCCGCCTTGCGGCAGAAGATCGACGCGGTGGAGAGCTTCGCTGCCGATGTGGCGCACGAATTGAAGAATCCGCTGGCGTCGCTCGGCAGCGCGATCGAGGCAATGGAAAGGATCGAGGACCCGGACCTGCGCCGCCAGTTGGCCGCGATCGCCGCGCATGACGTCCAGCGTATCGATCGCCTGATCACGGAAATCGCCGATGCGAGCAGGATCGACGCGGAACTGAGCCGCGCGACCTTCACGCAGCTCGACCTGGCCGATCTGGCGGCGCAGGTGGTGGGCGCGCGCGACGCCAGACCGGACCGGGCGGCGGTGCGCATCCGCTTCGCGCGCGGGGAGGGGGCAACCCTGGTACGGGGCGATGCCGTGCGGCTGGAACGTGTGCTGGAAAACCTGCTGGACAATGCGGTGTCGTTCTCGCCGCCCGAAGGCGTGGTCGATGTCGCGGTCGGGGGGGAAGGTGCGAACGTTTGGCTTTCCGTATCCGATCAAGGGCCGGGCATTCCGGAAAGCGAACGGGAAAAAGTGTTCGAGCGGTTCCATTCGGTGCGCCCGGCCGACGAGGCATTCGGTTCGCACAGCGGGTTGGGTTTGGCCATTGCCCGCACGATCGCGGAAGCGCACGATGGCGCCCTGACGATCACCGACAGGCCTGACGGAGCGGCCGGGGCCTGTCTGCTGCTGGAAATGCCGCTCGACCGGGAGGAAACAGCATGAGCGATGCGCAGCCCATCACGCATCAGGGCACATGCGTGATGATCGGAACACAGGGGCTGTTGATCGAAGGGCCGCCGGGGGCAGGCAAATCCAGCCTGGCGCTGGCGCTGATCGATCGCGGCGCGACGCTGGTGGGCGATGACGGCGTGCTGATCGAGGCGCGGAACGGCCGTGTCATCGCCAGCCCGCATCCCCGGATCGCGGGCAAGCTCGAAATCCGCAACCTCGGCCTCGTCGAGATGCCGGCGGTGGGAGGCGTGCCTCTGGCGCTGGTGGTGCGACTCGATGCGGCCGCGCCGCGGTTCGTCGCGGCGGCCGACAGCGCGGTGCTGGCGGGGTGCGCTCTGCCGATGATCCGGCTCTATCCCGATACGCCGGTGCTGGCGCTGCGTGCCGAAGTGGCGCTGCGGCAATTCGGCCTTCCCGATTTCTGAAACAACCGATTTTCGAGAGTTCTTTCCTTAGTGCCCGGGAAAGCGCAGAAGGCTGGCATGGCGCGCGAATCCGAGGATAACCCCCAACGCATCCTGCTGGTGACCGGTGTTCTTGGCGCGGGCAAGACCACGGCGCTGCGCACGCTGGAGGACATGGGCTGGGAAGCGGTGGACAATTTCCCCATCCGCCTGCTCGACCGGCTGCTGGAAACCGAACGCGGTTCGGCGGCGCTCGATTCCGGCACGCCGCTGGCGATCGGTTTCGATACCCGCACGCGCGGGTTCGATCCCGCCAAGACCATCGAACTGGTCAAGGGTCTGTCCGAACGGCCCGGCCTGTTGATCACGACCCTGTTCCTCGATTGCGCCGGCACCGAACTGGAGCGCCGCTACAACGAGACGCGCCGCCGCCATCCGATGAGCGAGGGCAAGCCGGCCGCGACCGGCATCGCGGCCGAACGCGAGTTGCTGGAGCCGCTGCGGCGCTGGGCGGACGTGGTCATTTCCACCACCAGCTTCACCACCAACGACCTGCAACGCACGATCCGCGAACGGTTCGGCGATCAGGGGCCGGCGCGGACCACGGTGACCATTACAAGCTTCGGCTTTTCGCGCGGGATGCCCCCGCTGGCCGACCTGATCTTCGACATGCGCTTTCTGGCCAATCCGCACTGGATCGACGATCTGCGTCCGATGACGGGGCAGGACGCGCCGGTGGGCGACTATATCCGCCAGGACCCGGCGTTCGACGAGGCGTTTGCCCGCATTCGCGACCTGCTGCTGCTGTTGCTTCCGCGCTTCGAGGAGCACGGAAAAGCGTACGTTAACATTGCTTTCGGCTGCACCGGAGGCCGCCATCGTTCGGTGTTCATGGCCGAACAGATCGCTTCCGCCTTGCGCGACGCCGGATTTTCTCCCACATTGCAGCACAGAAATCTGGCGTCACGGGCGGCTGACCTGCTCGAAGACGACCGGCGAGAGACTGGGTGAGGTCGCTCTGGAAGACGTGCAATGGAATTGCCAACGGTTTCGCGTATCGCGTGATCCTGCAAAGCCTGCGTTAAGCATGGGCAGGATAAGATGCTCGGCCGTCTTTCGGAGCCATCCTGTTTCATGATTGGTCTGATTCTCGTAACGCACGGCGCTCTTGCCGAGGAATTCATCCATGCCATGGAGCATGTGGTCGGCAGGCAATCCGATGTCATCGGTGTATGCATCGGCCCCAATGACGACATGGAAAAGCGCCGCAGGGAAATCGCCGATGCGATTCGGCGAGTGGACAGCGGGGATGGCGTGATCATCCTCACCGACCTGTTCGGCGGCACGCCGTCCAACCTGGCCATCTCGCTGATGCAGGCGGGCAAGGTGGAAGTGATTGCCGGCATCAACCTTCCCATGCTGATCCGCCTTGCCAAGGCGCGGGTGTGCATGGGGCTTCGGGAAGCGACGGTGGCTGCGCGGGAAGCGGGCCGCAACTACATAACGATCGCATCCGAATTTCTGGGACAGGACGCGTGAAGCATGGCTGAATCGAGCTACGTCGCCCGAGAAACCGTTACCATCGTCAACCAGCGCGGCCTTCATGCCCGCGCCAGCGCCAAGTTCGTGAACGCGGTGGCCAAGCTGCCCGCCGGGGTGGACGTGAAGGTGGCGAAGGACGGCACCGAGGCGGCAGGCGGCTCGATCCTGGGGCTGATGATGCTGGGCGCGGCCAAGGGAGACACGGTCGACGTGATCGTCTCCGGCCCGGAAGGTGAGGCGGACAACGTACTGATGAAGCTGTCCGGCCTGATCAAGGACGGCTTCGGCGAGGACTGACCGGCCGGTGCGCAAGGTTATCACCGGGTTCTCCAACCCGACCGTCAAGTTCGTCCGCTCCTTGCGCGACAAGAAGCACCGCAAGCGCGAGCAGCGCTTTCTGGCCGAGGGGTTGCGCCTGCTGACCGACGCGCGCGAGGGCGGCCGCGTGCCGGAAATCCTGCTGATGGCGCAGGGACGCGAGCCGCACCCCTTGCTCGATGTGCTGGAACAGACCGTCGCCGCTGCCGGGGGCGATGTTCTCGAACTGCCCGAAGACCTGCTTGCCAAGGTGACGGGCAAGGACAATCCGCAGGCTGTGGCCGGCGTCTTCGCCGAATGGGATACCGGCCTTGCCACGATCGACCGCCACGCCGCGCCGATCTGGCTGGTGGCGCAGGCCATGCGCGATCCGGGCAACCTTGGCACCATGCTGCGCACGGCCGACGCGGTGGGCGCGGGCGGGCTGATCCTGCTCGACGATTGCACCGATCCCTTCTCGGTCGAAGCGGTGCGCGCCAGCATGGGGGCGATCTTCACCCAGCGGCTTGCCCAGGCGCGTTGGGACGATTTCATCGGCTGGCTGCGCGCGGGTGAGGGGCAGCTCGTGGCGGCGTCGCTGCGGGAGGCGGTGCCCTATCGCGGCGCGCCTTACGCTGCCCCTTGCTTCGTAATGGTCGGGAACGAATCGCGCGGGCTGCCCGAGGACTACGAAATGGCCTGCGATCTGCGCGTGACCATGCCGATGAAGGGGCGGGCCGACAGTTTGAACGCGGCGGTGGCCGGGGCAGTGCTGGCCTACGAGGTGTTGGCGTCGCTCGAGGGGTGAAACGGCGCCATCGGCGTTAATCGTATGATCATCGCGCCGTTCTATAAGACGGTATCATGCGCAACGTTCCGATCCTTGCCGCCTTCGCGCTTTCGGCCAGCCTGCTGGCCGGAGGCTGCACGACGCCGGCGGCCGGTGGCGCGCCCGGCCTTGTCGGCACGCAATGGACTATCGCCAGCATCGACGGAAAGGCCCCCGCCGCGCCAGATCGGGCGCGGATGGGCTTTGCGGAAACGCGCCTTTCCGCCAGCGTCGGCTGCAATGGCATCGGTGGCGAATACCGGGTGGAGGGGGATCGGCTGATTGCCGGTCCGCTGATTTCGACGCGGATGTTCTGCGAAGGACTGGTGGGGCAGCAGGAGGAAGCGGTGAACGCTCTCCTGTCCGGTGCCCCGCGCTTCCGGCGCAACGGCGATCGCCTGTGGATCGAATCCGGCGGGCACACGCTGGAACTGCACGGTGCGCCCACGGCCAAATCCAAAGGCTAGTCGCCCGAAATAAGCGCGGTGATTTTCCAGCCGCCATCGTGTGGCTCCGCGATCAGGCGATAGGAAATCACGCTGCGCAGCTTCGCTGTTTCGACATAGCCGTTCTGCCCTGAGGCCATCAGCTTGACCCGGGTGAAGCGCGCCTTGGGATCGAAGCTTTCGGACGCGATCGACACCATGGCCCAGTCGAGCGTGGCACGGGTTTCTCCGGCAGCCGAAGGCGTGGCGCGCAGCGGCACGTCCGGGCCGGTTGCCAGCATCGTGGTATAGGGATCGCCGTCGTCGGGCACGTTCCAGAAGTACCAGGGCATCGCCGCCAGCCCGCCTTCGATCGAACAGCCGAGCGGCAGGATGCGGTCCAGCTCCTGCCACAGACCCGCCTTGGGATCGGCCAGCCGCTTCTTCAATTCGTCGGCGCCGCTGCCGCCGCCGTAGTCGAGCCGGATGTTGGGATCGGCCAGCGCGGCCAGTGCGCCAGCATCCCGCGCGGTGACCGCTGTCGCCAGCCGGCCGCGAAACGCTTTCCACCCAGGCGCCTTGTCGCAGTCCTCGCGCGGGGCATAGCGCGCCTCTTTCGGCGTCGGGCTGGGCGTGGGGGAAGGCGAGAGGGCGGATGACGGTTCGGGTTCGGGCGTGGCGCTTGCCTCCGCCGGGTCCGACGCGGCTTCGGCGGGAGGCGCGGCCACGGGAGCCTGCTGCTCGGGCGCGGCGCGGTCGCAGCCGGCCAGTACGCTCAGCGCCGCGAATGCCAGCCATCGCCCCCGTATTTTCATTTCACCCCGCCGTCGCTGCGATGTCGTCCTCTGTATCAACCGGTTGCGGCGCGGGAAGTTCCGAAGGCTCTACCGCCATGCTTTCGGCATAACGCGGCGCGGATTCGACGAGCGCGACTTCCTCGATCTCGCGCTTGCCGATCGAAACGCCCTTGTCGCGCAGGCGGCGGCCGGCCGAGAGGACGTTGCGTTCGAAGCTGCCGACGAACTTGTTGTAGTTTTCGACCGCGCTGCTCAGCCCGCCGCCCACGCGCTTGAGATGCTCGGTGGCGGTGGCGAGGCGATCGTAAAGCTCGGTCCCCGCCTTGCCGATTTCCACGGCTTCGCGCGCGATGGTGTCCTGCCGCCATACCATCGCCACGGTGCGCGCGATGGCGACGAGGTTGGTGGGCGTGGCGAGCAGCACCTTGCGTTCGAAGGCGAAGTCCCAAAGCCCCGGATCGTGTTCGAGCGCGGCGGCGACGAAGTGTTCGCCCGGCACGAACATCACCACGTAGTCCGGCGCGTCGTCGAACTGGCTCTGGTAGGATTTCGCGCCAAGCTGCTGGATGTGGTTGCGCATCGAGGTGGCGTGCAGGGTGAGGAAATGTTCCCTGGCTTCGTCCGTGTCGGCCGCGAACGCGTCCTGATAGGCGTTGAGCGAGACCTTGGCGTCCACGATCAGGCTTTTCTGCCCGGGGATGCGCACGATCGCGTCCGGGCGGAGGCGGCCGTCCTCGGTGTCGATCGAATGCTCGGTGACGAAATCGGTGTGTTCGGCAAGCCCGCACTGTTCGAGCAGGTTGCGCAATTGCTGTTCGCCCCAGCGCCCCCGAGCCTTGGGCGCGTTGCGCAGCGAATTGCCCAGCCGCGCGGCTTCGGCGCGGACGGCTTCCTGTCCATCACGCATCGACTGGATCAGGCCCGACAACTGCCCGAACGAATCCACCCGCTTGGCTTCGAGCTCCTGCACCTGCTGTTCGTACTTCTGGAGCCGTTCGCCCACCGGCGCCAGCAGCGTGCGCAGGCGTTCGGCGCTGGTCTTCTCGCTCTGTTCGAAGCGATCGGCGGCGCGGCGCAGGAATGCCTCCTGCGCGCCTTCCAGCACCTTGGCGCCGGCCGCCTCGAATTCCTTGCGCAACGCCTCGCGCGCCTCGACCAGCAGGCGCTCGCGCTCGGCGAAGTTGGTGGCGTCGGCCTTCATCCGCGCGACTTCGGCCCGCAGCGCCTCGCGCTCCTCGCGCGCGGTGGCGAGATCGGCGGCGAGTGCATCGGCATGGCGCGCGCGTTCCGTGGCCGAGGCCAGTTGCGAGGCGAGCGCGTTGCGTTCCTGGCGGATCGCGGCGAGTTCCCCGGTCACCTGATCGAGCAGCTTCACCCGCTCGCTCATCGCCGCGAGATCCACCGTCATCGCCTTGACCGTGGCTTCGTGAGCCTTGGCCGCGCTGTCCCGCTCGGCATGGCGCTGCTGCCAGTCGGCCACGGGCCGCCCGCCCAGAAACCAGCCGATCGCAAGACCCAAAACGAGGGCGACCATCAGGAAAACGAGCAGGAGAAAGGGCGAGTCCACGGCAGCTCCGCAAAAGAACGAAGCGTGAACCTAGAGCATGGCCGGCGCTATGACAACCGGGCCGGGCCAGTTCTCCGCCGTCACGCCGCCTTGCGCAGCTTTTCCAGCTTCTTGAGCGCCATCTGCCGCTTGAGGCGGGAGAGGTGGTCGATGAACAGGATGCCTTCGAGATGGTCCATCTCGTGCTGGAGGCAGGTGGCGAGCAGGCCTTCCATGTCCTCTTCGTGTACCGTGCCGTCCACGTCCTGCCAGCGGGCGCGGATGCGCGCGGGGCGTTCGACTTCGGCGTAGATCTCCGGCACCGAGAGACAGCCTTCGTTGTAGATGGCGTGCTCTTCCGAAGGATCGAGAATCTCGGGATTGATGAAGACCCGCGGTTCCCGCTTGGTCGGCTGGTGCGTGTGGTGGTGGCCGCCGTGCGCGGTGCACACTTCCGGCTCCGCGTCCTCGTCATCGGGCTGGAGATCGATCACCAGCACGCGCAGCGGCACGCCCACCTGGATCGCGGCGAGACCGATGCCGGGGGCATCGTACATCGTCTCGAACATATCGGCGACGAGCGTCTTCAACTCGTCGTCGAACGTCGTGACGGGTGCGGACACCTGCTTGAGGCGCGGATCGGGAACTTCGATGATTTCGCGTATAGCCATGGAGCGCAGATAAGCGCGTTGTGGCGGAGTCGCAAGGGACGCTGCGGTTAGGGGGCGAGGCTTGGGACGACGCGGCTTCGTCCGGCCGCAGTTCGTCGCGAATCCCCGCTATCCCACCGGCCGCCGGGCGCGCAGGGCCTGGGCGAGCGTGCCTTCGTCGAGATAATCGAGTTCGCCGCCGACGGGCAGGCCGTGGGCGAGCTGGGTAACGCGGACAGGAAACGCTTCCAGCCTCTCGGCGATGTAGTGCGCGGTGGTCTGGCCTTCGAGCGTGGCGTTCATCGCCAGCACCACTTCGTCGATCCCGCCTGCCGCCACGCGATCGAGCAGGCTGGCAATGGCAAGGTCTTCGGGGCGCACGCCGTCCAGAGCGGACAGGCGGCCGCCGAGAACATGGTAGCGGCCGGTGAACAGGTGCGCGCGATCGAGCGCCCACAGGTCGGCCACTTCCTCCACCACGCAGATCGCGCGCGAATCGCGGCGGGGATCGGCGCAGATGCCGCAGGGATTGCTGGTATCCACGTTGCCGCAGGTGTCGCACTCGACGAGCCGGTCGCGCACGGTGACGAGCGCATCGACAAGCTGCGTCAGCGCGGTTTCACGGCGCTTGATCAGCCACAGCACGGCGCGCCGCGCCGAGCGCGGGCCAAGTCCGGGAAGGCGGGCGAGCGCGCCGGCCAGCGCCTCGATCTCTTGCGATGCCATGGCCGCACAGATAGGGCCACCGCAGGCAAACGGAAGGCTTTTCGCACACCATGCGCATCATCTTCATGGGCACGCCCGATTTCGCGGTGCCGACGCTGCGCGCGCTGGCGGCGGCGGGGCATACGGTCGTCGCGGCCTATAGCCAGCCGCCAAGGCCCGCCGGGCGCGGCAAGAAGCTCCAGCCTTCGCCGGTGCATCTGGCGGCCGAGGCGCTGGGGATCGCGGTGCGCACACCGGCCAGCCTGAAAGGCGCGGAGGAACAGGAGGCCATGGCCGCGCTGGATGCCGATGTCGCGGTGGTGGCCGCCTATGGTCTGATCCTGCCCCAGGCGGTGCTCGATGCGCCGCGCCTGGGCTGCCTCAACGTCCACGGCTCGATCCTGCCGCGCTGGCGCGGTGCCGCGCCGGTGCAGCGCGCGATCCTGGCGGGAGATGAAGAGACGGGCGTGACCATCATGCAGATGGAGCGTGGGCTGGATACCGGGCCGATGCTGGCGAAAGTGTCGACGCCGGTGGACGGGAAGACAGCGGGCGCGTTGACGGAGGAACTGGCCGCACGCGGCGCGGCGCTTATGGTAGAGGTGTTGGCGGACCTGCCGGGGCACCCGCCGGTGACCCAACCGGAGGATGGCGTGACCTATGCCCACAAGATCGACAAGGCGGAAAGCCGGCTCGATTTCACCCGGGCGGCGGTGGACGTGGAGCGGCAGGTGCGCGCTTTCGCGCCCGCGCCCGGCGCGTTCTTCGAACTGGATGGCGAACGCTATCGCGTGCTGGCGGCGGAGGTCGTGGCTGGCGCGGGAGTGCCGGGAACCGCGCTGGACGATGCGCTGACGATCGCGTGCGGCACCGGCGCGCTTCGTCCGTTGACGGTCCAGCGCGCCGGGCGGCCGGCGATGGACACGGCGGCGCTGTTGCGCGGGCGGGCGGTGCCGGCCGGAACGGTGCTGGGCTGATGGCGGCTTGCTGCCGGTCGGGGAGCCATCCCGCATGACCCGTTTCGCGCTCACGCTCGAATGGAACGGCCAGCCCTACATGGGCTTCCAGCGGCAGGCGCACGGGCCTTCGGTGCAGCAGGCGGTCGAGGAGGCGGCCTTCGCGGTCACCGGGCAGGTGGTGACGCTCCACGCCGCGGGGCGGACCGATACCGGCGTCCACGCGCTCGCCATGCGCGCGCATTTCGATCTGGCGCGCGATTTCGATGCGTTCCGTCTGTCCGAAGCGCTCAACGCGCGGCTGCGGCTGGCCCGGCACGCGGTGGCGGTGCTGGACGTGCGGGTGGTCGATGCGGACTGGCACGCGCGCTTTTCGTGCGTGGGGCGGGCCTATGAATACCGCATCGCCAACCGCCGCGCGCCGCTGACGCTGGAGGCGGGGCTGGCTTGGCGCATCGCCCGGCCGCTCGATGCCGCCGCGATGCACGCGGCGGCGCAGGAACTGGTCGGTCACCACGATTTCACCACGTTCCGGTCGGTCCACTGCCAGGCGGCGAGTCCGCTCAAGACGCTCGACCGGCTGGACGTGCGGCGCGAGGGCGATCACGTGATCGTCGAGGCGGCCGCGCGCAGCTTCCTGCACCACCAGGTGCGCTCGATGGTGGGTTGCCTGGCGCTGGTGGGGCAGGGGATGTGGACCCGTGCCGACCTCGCCGCCGCGCTCGCCGCGAAAGACCGTTGCAAATTAGGACTTAACGCGCCCCCGGAAGGGCTCTACTTCGTGAAGGCGATCTATCCGGGAGAATGAAGATGTCCGATGTCAAAGGCCTGCAATTGCTGTCCACGCTGGGCGAGAATGGCTTGCTGACGGTGGAACTGGTCGAACAGACCGTATCGGCCCCCAAGGGGCGCGAAGTGCTGATTCGCATGGAGGCGGCGCCGATCAATCCGTCGGACCTGGGGCTGCTGTTCGGCCCGGCCGATGTCGAGAACGCGGAGTATTCCGAAGGCCGGCTCGTCGCGCGGATGCCTGAAGGCGCGGTGCGCGCGATGAAAGCGCGGATCGGCCAGGCGATGCCGGTGGGCAACGAAGGCGCGGGCACGGTGATCGCCGCCGGCGATGCGCCCGAGGCGCAGGCGCTGCTGAACCGGCGCGTGACCTGCCTGCCGGGCGGCGCCTATGCGCAGTATCGTCTGGTCGATGCGGGGGCCTGCATCGCGTTGCCCGATCACGTTTCGGCCGAGCAGGGCGCTTCCGCTTTCGTCAATCCGCTGACCTCGCTGGGCTTTACCGAGACGATGAAGCTGGAGGGCTTCACCGGGCTGGTCCACACGGCGGCGGCGTCGAACCTGGGGCAGATGCTGGTGAAGATCTGCCAGGAGGACGGCATTCCGCTGGTCAACATCGTGCGCAGCGCGGCGCAGGAGAAGATCCTGCGCGATCTGGGCGCGCAATATGTGCTCGATTCCACCGCGCCCGATTTCCTGCCGAAGCTGATCGATGCCATTGCCGAGACCGGGGCGATGCTGGGCTTTGACGCGATCGGCGGCGGCACGCTGGCCGGGCAGATCCTGACCGCGATGGAAGCGGCGGCAAGCCGGGGCGCGGCCTACAGCCGCTATGGTTCGTCCACGCCGAAGAAAGTCTATATCTACGGCGCGCTCGATCTGGGGCCGACGGTGCTGAACCGCGCGTTCGGGCTGACCTGGGATCTTGCCGGCTGGCTGCTGACGCCGTTCATGGCCAAGGCCGGCCCGGAAATCGTCGGCCGGATGCGCGCGCGGGTGATGGACAACATCACCACCACGTTCGCCAGCCACTACAAGGCGCGGGTGCCGCTCAAGGACATCCTCAGCCGCGAGGCCGTGCTGGAATACAACGCGCGGCGGACGGGCGAAAAGTACCTGATCCTGCCCAACGGCTGAAGCGGGGCTGATTTCGGCACGCAACTGGAAAGGATGAGAAGCGTCACCCCGGCGAAAGCCGGGGTCTCAGGCGCTTGCGGGAAAATCCCGGCACAGTGCCGCCGAGCCGCACGAGACCCCGGCTTTCGCCGGGGTGACGGGGCGGGCAGGGGTGACGGGGCGGGGGGAGCAGGGACCAGAGGCCCCCGCCCGTCTTACGCCTTGTGGGCGACGCTTTCGGGCAGGTCCTTGCCGAACACGCGCTGGTAGTATTCGGCCACCAGCACGCGCTCCGCTTCGTCGCACTTGTTGAGGAACGAGAGGCGGAAGGCGAAGCCCACGTCGCGGAAGATCTGGCTGTTGTGCGCCCAGGCGATGACGGTGCGCGGGCTCATCACCGTGGAGATGTCGCCGTTGACGAAGCCCTTGCGCGTCAGGTCGGCGACGCGGACCATGTCGGCGATGGTCTGTTTGTCCAGCCCTTCCACCTTGTTGGCCACGACCGCGATTTCGGTCTCGGCCGGCAGGTAGTTGAGCGCGACGACAAGGCTCCAGCGGTCCATCTGGCCCTGGTTGATCGCCTGCGTGCCGTGATAAAGGCCGCTGGTATCGCCCAGGCCCACCGTGTTGGCGGTGGCGAACAGACGGAACCACGGGTTCGGGCGAATCACCCGGTTCTGGTCGAGCAGCGTCAGCTTGCCTTCGGTTTCCAGCACGCGCTGGATCACGAACATCACGTCGGGCCGGCCGGCGTCGTATTCGTCGAACACCAGCGCGGTGGGCGTCTGCAGTGCCCAGGGCAGCAGGCCTTCGCGGAACTCGGTGACCTGAAGGCCATCGCGCAGCACGATCGCGTCACGCCCGATCAGGTCGATACGGCTGATGTGCGCGTCCAGGTTGATGCGGATGCAGGGCCACTTCAGCCGTGCCGCGATCTGTTCGATATGCGTGGACTTGCCCGTGCCGTGATAGCCCTGGACCATCACGCGGCGGTTGTAGGCAAAGCCCGCCAGGATCGCGAGCGTGGTGTCCGGATCGAAGACGTAGCCTTCGTCCAGATCGGGCACGCGCTCGTCCGCTTCGGAGAAGGCGGGCACCTTCATGTCGATATCGATGCCAAAGACTTCGCGCGCGTCGATCGTCGTGTCCGGCGCGGGAAGCACGGTGGTGGCTCGGCTGTCGGGCTGGATGTTCGGAATATCGGTCATCGCGACATCGCCTATACGCCCGCGCGCGCGGCTGCAACTAGGTTTGCCACTTGGCGCGATTGCGGCATCATCGGGCAACGATTCAGGGAGAGGTCGAATGCAGGTCTATGGTTTTCCGCTGTCGCCGTTCGTGCGCAAGGTGCTGCTGGTGGCGGCGGTGAAGGGGATCGCGGTGGAATCGGTGATCGGCCGTCCGGGAGCGCCATCGCCTGAATTCCTGGAGGCGAGTCCGTTCCGCAAGATCCCGGCGCTGCGTGACGGCGATTTCACCCTGTCCGATTCGACGGCGATCGCCACCTACATGGACGCCTTGCACCCCGAGCCGGCTATCTTTCCGGCGGAGGCGCGGGCACGCGGCAAGGCGATCTGGTTCGAGGAGTTCGCCGATACGATCATCGTGCCGGCAGGCGCCAAGATCGTGTTCAACCGCTTCGTCGCGCCGCGCGTGCTGGGGCGGCCCGGCGACGAGGCGGCGGCCGAGCAGGGCATGGCCGAGATCGCACCCATGCTCGACTATCTGGAAGGCGCGGTTCCGGCGGAAGGCTGGCTGACCGGCGATACGTTCAGCATCGGCGACATCGCGGTGGCGAGCGTCTTGCGCACGTTGGCCTATGCGATGCCATCGCCCGATCCGGACAGGCATCCGGCAACGGCGGCATGGTTCGCGCGCGTCGGCGAGCAGCCGTGCTGGCGCGCCGTGGCGGAGCGCGAGGTGGCAGCGGTCGCGACGCTCGGATAGGGCGGAACTGGGGCGGTCGCGTGCAACGACGGCCGCCCAGACCGGAAGCCTCTGCGGTTTTTGTCCAGAGAGGACGGATATTCGTTTGCGCCATACCAACCGGTCGGTATGGTCGGGTCATGGTTCCGAATCGCCCCTTCCGACCGACGCCCGCCAACGCGAAGGGGAAGCTGCTGGAAGCGGCAGTGCAGCTGGTGCGCGGCAACGGCTTCGCGGCCACGTCCGTGGATCAGCTTTGCGCGCACGCAGGGGTGACCAAGGGTGCGTTCTTCCATCACTTCGCCTCCAAGGAAGCGCTGGGCGTGGCTGCGGCGGATTACTGGAGCGAATGCACCGGCGCGTTCTTCGCGGAAGCGCCGTTCCATCATCATGCCGATCCGGTCGACCGGGTGCTGGGCTATATCGACCTGCGGCTGGCGCTGATCGGCGGGCCGGTGGAATCGTTCAGTTGCGTGGCGGGAACGATGGTGCAGGAAGCGTTCCGCTCCAGCGCGGCGATCCGCATCGCCTGCGAGGCCAGCATCATGGGCAACGCCAGGGCGCTGGAGGCCGACATCGCCGAGGCCATGGTCCAGCGCGGCGTGACGGGCACGACCGCCGAAAGCCTGTCGCGCCATGTGCAGGTAGTGATCCAGGGCGCGTTCGTCGTGGCCAAGACGCAGGAGGAAAGCGCCGCACCGGACATGGCGCGCGATGCGCTGCGGCACTTGCGGCGCTATTTCGAGTTCCTGTTCCGGGTCCCGCAAGAGAGGAGCGCAGACCAGTGACACGCATGATATTCGTCAACCTGCCCGTGGCCGACCTTGGCCGCGCGCGCCGCTTCTACGAGGCGGTCGGTTTCACCAACGAACCCCGCTTCACCGACGAGACCGCCGCCGCGATGGTGTGGAGCGAGGCGATCTACGTGATGCTGCTGACGCACCAGAAGTGGGCATCGTTCACCGACCGTCCGATCCCCGCCGCCGGATCGAGCGAGGTGGCGCTCGCGCTGGCGCTCGATGGGCGTGATGCGGTGGACGCCTTTGTCGAGCTGGCGGGCGCCAACGGCGGTCTGGTTGATGTCAATCCGGTGCAGGACCACGGCTTCATGTACGGGCGCGACGTGACCGATCCGGACGGGCACGTTTGGGGGCCGTTCTGGATGGACCCGATGGTTGCCAGCGGAGACACGCCCCCAATCTGAAACGACGCATGACAAAAGGCTTCAAGCCGGCCGAAATGGGAGAGAGATATGGCCTATGTCGATGGTTTTGTGATCGCGGTGCCTACGGGCAATCGCGAACGCTTTATCGAACATGCCCGCAAGGCGGACGCGCTGTTCATCAAACACGGCGCGACACGAATCTGGGAATGCTGGGGCGATGACGTTCCCGATGGCAAGCTCACCGATTTCCGCCGCGCTGTGCAGGCCGGGGAAGACGAGACAGTCGTGTTAAGCTGGATCGAATGGCCCGACAAGGAAACACGCGACAGCGTGTTCGCGCGGATGGAAGACCTGATGCGCGACGATGCCTGGAACCCCGAACTCAACCCGGTGCCCTTCGATGGCAAGCGGATGATTTACGGTGGCTTCACGCCGGTGGTGCGGATGGGAGAATGACGATGGCTGGCGGATTTATCTGGTACGAGCTTATGACCCCCGATGCCGATGCGGCCAGCGCGTTCTACCGCGCGGTGATCGGCTGGGCCGTGGAAGGTGGCGGAGAGGCGGCCGGGCCGGTCGATTACCGCCACATCCTCCGGGCTGATGGCGGCAGCGCCGGCGGGATGCTGGCCCTGTCGGCCGATATGGTCGCGCACGGGGCCAAGCCGGCGTGGCTGCCCTATCTCCACGTGACCGATCTCGATGCCGCGCTGGCCGCTGTGACGGCCGAAGGCGGCAAGGTGCTGATGCCGGTGTCGGAACTGCCGGTCGGCCGTATCGCGATGGTGGCGGACCCGCAGGGTGTTCCGGTGTACCTGATGACGCCCGTGCCCCCGCCGGGCCAGGAAAACGCGAAGAGCGACGTGTTCTCGCCAACGGCGGAACAGCGCGTGGGCTGGAACGAGCTGGCCAGCCCCGATCTGGAAGCGTCCAAGGCGTTTTATGCGCGCCATTTCGGCTTCGAGTTCAACGAGAAGATGCCGATGCGCGAGATGGGCGATTACTGCTTCATCGATCACGACGGCCAGCGCGTGGGCGCGATGCTGCCGCTGTTCGAGCCAGGGCGCGCCGCGCTGTGGCGGCTCTATTTCCGCGTTCCCTCCGTCACGGCCGCCAAGGCCGCGATCGAGAACGCCGGCGGCAAGGTGATGCACGGCCCGCATCAGGTTCCGGGCGACGACTGGATCGTGATTGCCACGGACCCGCAAGGGGCGGAGTTCGGCATCGTCGGCGTGCTGGGAGGCTGACCATGACCGGAGCAACGATCTGCCTGTGGTATGACAAGGAAGCGGAAGCCGCGGCGCGGTTCTATGCCGAAACCTTTCCCGACAGCCGCGTGACCGCCGTTCACCGCGCGCCGACGGACTATCCGGCGGGCAAGGCGGGCGATGTGCTGACCGTGGAGTTCACGGTGCTCGGCATCCCGTGCATGGGCCTGAACGGCGGGCCGAACGTGACGCACAGCTGGGCGTTCTCGTTCCAGGTGGCGACCGAGACGCAGGAAGAGACCGACCGCTACTGGAACGCCATCGTCGGCAACGGCGGGGCGGAAAGCGCCTGCGGCTGGTGCAGCGATCGCTGGGGCCTGTCGTGGCAGATCACGCCGCGCCAGTTGACGGAGGCGCTGGCCAATCCCGATGCGGGCGTGCGCGAGCGGGCGTTCCAGGCGATGATGACCATGGGCAAGATCGACATCGCGGCAATCGAAGCGGCGGTGCGAGGGTAGCATGGCGCTGGAACTCTACGGCCACGTGTTCTCCTCCTATACGTGGAAGGCGTTGATCGCGCTTTACGCCAACGGCACGCCGTTCACCTTCCGGGGCGTGGACGGGGAGCATCCCGAAAACGCCGCACGGGTTCAGGCGGCCAGCCCGGCGGGCAAGTTTCCTCTGCTGGTCGATGACGGAGTGGAAATCTTCGAATCCACCGCGATCATCGAATGGCTGGCGCTGCGCCATCCCGGCCCCGCGCCGCTGCTGCCGACCGATCCGGCGGAAGCGGTGAGAACGCGGATGCTCGACCGCGTGTTCGACAACTACGTGATGAACGTGATGCAGGAGAGCGTGGCCGAAGTGCTGCGCGACGGCGCCCTTTCGCCCGCGACCCGCGCGCGGGTGGAGGCCCTGCTGGACCGCAGCTATCGCTGGATCGATGCCTGGCTGGAAACCTATGCGGCCAGTGACCCAGCCAGCGATACGGTTTCGCTGATCGAGTGCGCGGCCGCGCCTTCGCTGTTCTATGCCGACTGGGTCTATCCGATCCCGGATGACTGTCCGCGCCTGAAGACATGGCGCGCGCACCTTTTGGCGCTGCCGGCGGTGGCGCGCTGCGTGGAGGATGCGCGGCCCTTTCGCGCCTATTTCCCGCTGGGCGCGCCGGATCGCGATTGAGGAGAAAGAGGATGCACGAACTGTCGATCACCCGCCATATCGCCGCACCGGTGGAGCGGGTGTGGGATGTGCTGGCCAACCGCCAGGAGGAATGGTGGTGTCCGAAGCCGTGGTACGCCAAGATCGTGGAGCAGGATCGCCGGCCGGGCGGGCGGTGCGCGATGGTGATGTACGGCCCCGACGGCGAGGAAATGCCGCAGGAAGGCGTGTTCCTGGCCTGGGATGAGGGGCGGCGCTTCGTTTCGACGGATGCGGTGACGGTGGATTTCCAGCCGGCCGGGCCGTTCATGATCGGCATCTGGGAAGTCGCGCCCGAGGGCGATGGCACGCGCTATACCGCTTCGGCGCGGCATTGGACCGAGGAAGCCATGCGCCAGCATGCGGAGATGGGCTTCGAGGCGGGCTGGAACGCTTGCACCGATCAGTTGCAGGCGTTGTGCGAAAGCGCGTGAGGCGTTGACGGCCGCCGGCGCGCTGCGCATCCTGTCCCGAGAGGGAGAGGATCATGACCGTCTTTGCTGAAGGCCGCTGTGCATGCGGCGATGTCCGTTACCGGCTTCTGGATGCGCCGATCGTCACGCATTGCTGCCATTGCCGCTGGTGCCAGCGCGAATCGGGCAGCGCCTTCGCGCTGAACACGGTGATCGAGACCGATCGCGTGGAAGTGGCGCAGGGCGCGCCCGAACACGTCATGACGCCATCGCAGAGCGGGCGTGGTCAGGAAATCGTGCGGTGTCCGGCGTGCAAGGTGGCGCTGTGGAGCCACTATGGCGGGGCGGGCGACAAGGCCGCCTTCGTGCGCGTCGGAACGCTGGACAATCCCGACCTGTGCCCGCCGGACGTGCACATCTTCACCGAAAGCAAGCAGCCGTGGGTGCTGTTGCCTGACAACGCGGAAGTGTTCGCGCAGTTTTATCGCGGGCCAGACGTGCCGCGCCTCTATGGCGAAGATGGCGCGGCCCGCTGGGGCGCGTTGCGCGGACGATAAGGCAAAGGCGGATCGTCCGCGTTCGAGTGCGGCGGCCCTATTTTCCGGCCGTGCGGATATATTCGTCGATGTTGAGCCCCAGCACGTCGAGCGGAACGTTGCCGCCGCCGACCACCGCATCGTCGAAATCGCGCAGGTCGAAGCGTGCGCCCAATGCCGCCTTTGCGCGGGCGCGCTGGCGCAGGATCTCGCTATGGCCGATCTTGTAGCCGCAGGCTTGCCCCGGCCAGCTGCAATAGCGATCCACCTCGCTCGTCACCTCGTCGATCCCCGATCCGTTGGTCTCCGCGAACCAGCGGATCGCCTGCTCGCGCGACCAGCGGCGGGAATGCAGCCCGGTATCGACCACCAGGCGGCAAGCGCGGAAGGCGATCGACTGGAGATAGCCGAGCTGGCCGACCGGATCGCCATCGTAGGCGCCCAGTTCGTCGCCCAGCGTTTCGGCATAGAGCGCCCAGCCTTCGGTGTAGGCGTTGAACGCCAGAATCGCGCGGATCACGGGCAGTTGCTGCGCGTATTCACCCTGCCAGACATGGCCGGGCAGGGCCTCGTGATGAACCAGCGTGGGCAGGCTGTACTTGCTGTGCAGGCGCGTGGTGTGAAGATTGATCCACATGCGACCGGGCACCGAGCCGTCGATCGATCCGGGGCCGCCATAGGCGCCTGGCGCGCCCGGTTCCTCGGCCAGCGGCAGCCGGCGGACTTCGACATTGCCGCGCGCCAGCTTGCGGAAGGCCAGCGGCAGCTTCCCGCGGATGAAGTCCAGCCGCTTCTGGATGAACGCGACGATCTGGGCGCGTCCTTCGTCGTTGTCGGGAAACTGGAAGCGCGGGTCGTTGCCCAGCGCGGTCATGCGTTCGCCAACAGTGCCCTTGGTGTACCCGAGCCCGCGCAGGATCGGGTCCATCCGCGCCTGCAGCGCCTTCAGTTCCTCCTGTCCGAGCTGGTGGATCTCGTCCGGCGTCATGCGCGTGGTGGTGCTGGCGCGCAGCGCCCAGGCGTACCACGCTTCGCCGTCGGGCCGGGTGCTCATGCCCGCGTCGGAGGTCGCGCTGGCGCGCTGGCGTCGCAGTTCGGCGATCTGGCGTTCGAGCGCCGGGACGACCTTGCCGGTGGCGATGGAGCGCGCCCGCCCGGCCCAGTCGCCCGCGATGCCTTTCGCCTTCGTGCGCCGGTCGATCGAATCGACCAGTCCGCCACCCTGGCGCGCGTCGGCCAGCGAGGCTTCGAGTTGCGCCAGCGCCTTGTCGAGCAGGAAATCGGGCGCGATCACTCTCTGCGCTGCCGTATCGCGCAGGCGGTCCGTTTCGGCGTCGAGCGTTCCGGGATAGGCGGCGAGGCGCGCGAGATAGGCTTCGGCATCCGCCGCATCGGCGATGGGATGATCCGAATCGAGAAACTTCGGCACGTCGAGATAGGCGCCGACGTTCTGGATCACGACATAGGGCGTGTTGCGGTAATTGCCGACGGTGATGTCGCCATAGGGCAGGGCGAACCCGTCGAGCGCGGTCTGGTAGGCGCTTTTGACCACGGCCAGGCTGGTGCGCGTGGAATGGTCGAGGCCGGAGGCATCGGTGGCGGCGATCCGGGCCAGATCGGCGCGCAGCAGGGCGGCGATGGCACGTTGCGCGGCCGCCGACTTGTCCCCCAGCTTCGCACGCAGCGCGGCGTGCGCGCCCGTGTCGATGCCAAGGCTTGTGGCGGTTTCGGGGAAGAAATCCAGCAGCCGCCACGCGATGCCGTCGAGCAGGGCGTTGGCGTCCGCCGCCGAGGCGGGGGCTGCGCGGGCCGGGATCGCGAAGGCGGCGGCGGTGGCGCCCAGGCCGCCCAAGGCGGCGCGGCGGGTGATTCCGTTCGTTTCGTGCGTAACCATGCCGCAACCCTGTCCGCGCGGCGGTGGGAAGTCAAACAGGGCTTGCCGGCTCCGGCTTTTTGGCTTTGTCCAGCACAACTTACGCTGCGCTGGCGAATGTTGCACTGGAACTGTCGCGTGGTGCCGCTAGGCTGTGGTTCGGAGCCCAATCGCAGGAGTCTTCCCCATGAGCATTTTCGATTCGATTCTCGGCCAGATCAGCAGCAACGTTGATGTGAAGAACCTTGCCGCGAAGGTTGGCATCGATCCCGCGACGGCCGAAACCGCCATCGCTGCATTGGCCGCCGGCCACCAGGCCAAGGGTGACACGATCGAGACCGCCGCCGCCAATTCGGGCGTCGACGCTGGCGTGCTTCAGCAGATCGTGGGCCATATCGGTGGCGAAGGTTCGCTCGGTCAGTTCGCCTCGATGATCGGCAGCCATCCGGAAGCGCTGGGCAAGGTTACCAGCTTTCTCGACAAGGATCAGGATGGCAGCGTGATCGATGATATCGCGGGGATGGCGCAGGGCTTCCTCAAGAGCTAACGCCTATCGATGCTCGACGCTGTCCTGTCCCTGCTGATGCTCGCCGCCATCGCGTTGGCGGGGGGCGCGTTCGTCCTGTTCCGGCGCGGGGAGCGCAAGCGCCCCGTGCTGATGCTGGTGCTGGCGGCGGTGATGCTGGTGAACCTCGGCATCTGGACGCTGCCCGATGCCGGGGGCAATACGCTGGCGCAGAATACGCAGCCGCAATAGGGCTTTGCCCAGCGGACCGGCGGGCCGTGCCTAAGCAGGCCCACCGGTTCCGGTCACTTGATCGGGCAGTCCGGCGAAAGCCGCATGTCCAGATAATTGTCGACCGACTTCATCAGATCGTCGAGTTCGTTCTCGAAGAAGTGATTGGCGCGCGGAATTTCGTCATGGTGGATCGTGATGTGCTTCTGCGTGCGCAGCTTGTCGACCAGCTTCTGCACCGCGTTGGGCGTCACCACCGTATCGGCGTTGCCCTGCACGATGATGCCCGAGGCAGGGCAGGGGGCGAGGAAGCTGAAGTCATACATGTTGGCCGGCGGCGCGACCGAGATGAAGCCCCGGATTTCCGGACGGCGCATCAGCAACTGCATGCCGATCAGCGCGCCGAAGCTGTAGCCGGCGATCCACGTGGTCGAGGCTTCGGGGTGGATGGACTGCACCCAGTCGAGCGCGGCGGCCGCGTCCGACAGTTCGCCGATGCCGTTGTCGAAGCTGCCCTGGCTGCGCCCGACGCCGCGGAAGTTGAAGCGCAGCGTCGCGAAACCGCGCGCCACGAAGGTCTTGTACAGGGCCTGCGTGATGCGATCGTTCATCGTGCCGCCGGCTTGCGGGTGCGGATGCAGGATCATGGCCACTGGCGCACGCGGCCGGGTGGCGGGCTGGAAGCGGCCTTCAAGGCGGCCTTCGGGACCGGGGAAGATGACTGCGGGCATCGTGTGACCTGGTTATCCTGCTTGCAAAGCCGCGCCGGCGGAAAATGCCGGGGCTGGGAATTGGAACGAAGGGCTATATAGAAACGCCGCCCCCGAAAGCAATGTTTCCGGCGCGATCATAACGGGACACGTGATTCCTTGCCTGCCGAACCGCTCTATCTCGATCATGCCGCCACCAGCCCGCTGCTGCCGCAGGCGCGCGCCGCGCTGGAGCAGGGCTTCGATGCCTGGGCCAACCCGTCCAGCCCGCACAAACCAGGCCGCACCGCCCGCGCCTTGCTGGAAGGCGCGCGGGCGCGGGTGAAAGCCGCGCTGGCGTGGGAGCGGGAGGCGGTGTTCACCAGCGGCGCGAGCGAAGCGCTGGCGCTGGCGATCGGTCGTGCCAAAGCGGAGCGGGTTGTGGCTTCTGGCGTGGAGCACGAGGCGGTGCTGCGTCCCGCCGGGGCGGATGCGGAGCGCCTGCCGGTCGATGCGGACGGGCGGGTGGATCTTGCCGTGCTGCAGGCGCTGCTGGCCGATGGTCCGCGCGCGCTGGTCTGCGTGCAACAGGTCAACAGCGAGACCGGCGTGATGCAGCCGCTGGCGGAGATCGCGGCGCTGGTGCGCGCCGCCGGCGGCATCCTGCTGGCGGACGCGGCGCAGGGCGCGGGCAAGATCGCCTTGCCCGATGCCGACCTGATCGCGCTTTCGGCACACAAGTTCGGCGGGCCGATCGGTATCGGCGCGCTGCTCATTCGCGATTTCGCGCTGCTGGAAGCGCCCGGCGGGCAGGAACGCGGCTATCGCGGCGGCACCGAGAACCTGCCCGGAGCGCTGGCCATGGCGGCGGCGCTGGAAGTCGGCGATGGCTGGATGGCCGCAGCGGGCCGGTTGCGCGGCCTGCTGGACGCCCAGTTGCAGGCGGCGGGGGCGGAGATCATCGCGTCCGCCGCGCCGCGCTGTCCCACGATCGGCGGCTACCGGATGCCCGGCATTTCATCGGCCGCGCAGTTGATCCGCTTCGACAGCGCGGGGATCGCGGTATCGGCCGGTAGCGCCTGTTCCTCGGGCAGCCTGCGGCCCAGCCATGTGCTGTCCGCGATGGGCCTCGATTCCAAGGCGGCCGGCGAGGTCCTGCGCGTGAGCATCGGGCGCGAGACGGACGAGGCCGCGATCGCGCGCTTCGTCGCGGCATGGCGCGACATCGCCGGGAGCATGCGGGCGTGATCTATCTCGACTATCAGGCGACCACGCCCCTCGCGCCCGAAGCGCGAGAGGCGATGATGCTCTGGCTGGCGGGGCCGGAAGCGATGGGCTTCGCCAATCCGCACAGCCCGCACCGCGCCGGGCGTGCCGCTGCGGCGGCCGTGGAGGTGGCGCGTGAGCAGGTGGCGGCCTTGCTGCCGGCGGGCGGGCGCGTGATCTTCACCTCGGGCGCGACCGAGGCGCTCAACCTTGCCATTTTCGGCAGCGGCGCGCGGCGACTGGCGGTTTCCGCGATCGAACACGCGGCGGTGCTGGATACCGCGCGCGCCGCCGATCCCGGCGTGGCGCTGCTGCCGGTCGATCCGCAGGGGCTGGTCGCTGCCGACGTGCCATTGCCGGCCGGGGCCGATCTGGTTGCGGTGATGCAGGTCAACAACGAGATCGGCACGATCCAGCCGGTCGCCGAACTGGCGCGGCGCGCCCATGCGCAAGGCGCGCTGTTCCTGTGCGATGCGGTGCAGGGCGCGGGCAAGATCGCGCCGCCGCAGGACGCGGACCTGATCGCCATCTCGGCGCACAAGCTTTACGGCCCCAAGGGCATCGGCGCGCTGTGGGTGCGCGACGGGATCGACCTGAAGCCGCTGATCCATGGCGGCGGGCAGGAAGGCGGGCTGCGATCCGGCACGCTTTCGCCTGCGCTCTGCGCCGGCTTCGGCGCGGCGGCGGCCCTGTGCGCAACGCTGCGGGAAAGTGATGCGGCGCATGTGGACAACTTGTGGAAAAGGGCGCGCGCGGCGCTGGCCGGCTGGACGCTGAACGGCAGCGCGACGGCGCGCTGGCACGGCAACCTGAACCTGCGGCTGGCCGGGCTGGACGTGGCGCGGCTGTTGTCGAAATGCCGGAACGTGGCGTTTTCGGCGGGTTCGGCCTGCGCCAGCGGTTCCGGCAGGCCAAGCCATGTCTTGCGCGCGATCGGACTTTCGGACAGGGATACCAAAACCGCGATCCGGCTAGGCTTCGGGCGCTATACGAGGGAAGAGGATCTGGATGAGGGTGTCGCGGCGATCATCGCCGCGGCTGGGTCGCAGGGAGTTGCATTGCCATGGTCCGAGTCACCTTCGTAACGCCCGAAAACGAGCGCGTCGTGGTCGACGGCGCGGAAGGACAGCGCCTGCTGGAACTGGGCCAGAACGCCGGAATGCCGCTGGAAGGCACGTGCGAGGGGCAGATGGCCTGTTCCACCTGCCACGTGATCGTGGCGCCGGACTGGTTCGACCGGTTGCCCGCCGCCGTGGACGACGAGGAAGACATGCTCGATCTGGCCGCCGGCGTCAGCCGCACCAGCCGGCTGTCGTGCCAGATCCTGCTGACCGCCGATCTCGATGGGCTGGAAGTGCGCATCCCGGCCGAGGCGCGGGACATGCAGCGCGTCTGAAACCGCCCGGAAAGCGGGGGATTTCGGCATCCACGGAGTTCCCCTGTCCGCTTCGCGTTGCTAGGACGTTCACATGGCGACCGATACCACCGATACTGGCGAGCCCGATCCGTTCGACGCGATCGTCGATGCGCCTTTCGATTCCGCCCTTTCCGAACGCTATCTCGTCTATGCCCTGTCGACGATCACGGCGCGGTCGCTGCCGGATCTGCGCGACGGGCTGAAACCGGTCCACCGTCGCCTGCTGTGGGCCATGCGGCAGTTGAAGCTCGATCCCACCGGCGCGTTCAAGAAATCGGCGCGCGTGGTGGGCGACGTGATCGGCAAGTATCACCCGCACGGCGATGCCTCGGTCTACGACGCCATGGTCCGTCTCGCCCAGGATTTCGCTCTGCGCTATCCGCTGGTCGAAGGGCAGGGCAATTTCGGCAATATCGATGGCGATAACGCCGCCGCCTATCGCTACACCGAAGCGCGATTGACGCGCACCGCGATCCGCCTGATGGCGGGGCTGGACGAAGGCACCGTCGATTTCGTGCCGACCTACAACGGGGAAGAGGAAGAGCCGGAAATCTTCCCCGGCCTGTTCCCCAACCTTCTTGCCAACGGCGCCAGCGGCATCGCCGTGGGCATGGCCACCAACATCCCTAGCCACAACGTGGCCGAGATTGTCGACGCCACTCTGCTGCTGATCGACAACCCGCATGTCGAACACGCGCAGTTGATGGAAGTGTTCCACGGGCCGGACTTCCCACCGGCGGTGTGGTGGTGGACAGCGCGGCCGCTATTTCCGCCGCCTATGAAACCGGGCGGGGACCGATCCGTGTGCGCGGGCGCTTTTCCACCGGGCGCGGGGAGAACGGCGCGTGGGAGGAAACCGGCGTGGAGAAGCTGGGCAGCGGGCAATGGCAGCTCGTGGTCAGCGAAATCCCCTACATGGTGCAGAAGGGCAAGCTGATCGAGCAGATCGCCCAGCTGATTGCCGACAAGAAGCTGCCCATTCTGGAAGATGTGCGCGACGAGAGCGACGAGCATATCCGGCTCGTGCTCGTGCCCAAGAGCCGCAATGTCGATCCGGAGCTGCTCAAGGAGTCGCTCTACCGGCTGACCGATCTCGAAACGCGCTTCGGTCTGAACCTCAACGTACTGGATTCGCGGCGAACGCCGGGCGTGCTGGGACTCAAGCTGATCCTCCAGGAATGGGTCATCAGCCAGATCGACATCCTGCTTCGCCGCACCACGCACCGGCTGGAAAAGATCGCGGCGCGGCTGGAGCTGCTCGAAGGCTACATCATTGCCTACCTCAACCTCGACCGGATCATCGAGATCATCCGGACCGAGGACGAGCCCAAGCCGGTGATGATGGCGGAATTCGGCCTGACCGACCGGCAGGCCGAGGCGATCCTCAACATGCGGCTGCGCAGCTTGCGCAAGCTGGAGGAAATGGAACTGCGCAAGGAGCGCGACGAACTGCTGGCCGAGCAGGACGATCTCCAGAAGCTGCTCGACAGCCCGGCGCGTCAGCGCACGCGGCTGAAGCGCGATCTGGCCGCGCTGCGCAAGGAATATGGCGAGGACACCCCGCTGGGCCGCCGCCGTACCACCATCGCCGAGGCCGCGCCGACGCGCGAATTCAGCATGGACGCGATGATCGAGAAGGAGCCGGTGACGGTGATCCTTTCGCAGCGCGGCTGGATCCGGGCGGCGAAGGGGCATCTCCCGCTCGATGGCGATTTCAAGTTCAAGGAAGGCGATGGCCCCGCCTTCGCGCTCCACGCGCAGACCACCGACAAGCTGCTGTTCGCGGTGGACAATGGCCGGTTCTATACGCTGGGCGCGGACAAGCTGCCCGGGGCGCGCGGCTTTGGCGAGCCGATCCGGACGATGGTCGATATCGATCCCGACGCGCACATCGTTGCCGTCCTCCCCTATCGCGCCAAGGGGCAGCTCCTGCTGGCGGCGAACAGCGGGCGCGGCTTCGCGGCGGAGATGGACGAATTGCTGGCCGAAACGCGCAAGGGGCGCGGCGTGGTCACCACCAAGCCCGGCGTGAAGCTGACCGTGGTGCGCGAAATCGCGCCCGAACACGATCACGTCGCCGTGGTGGGCGACAACCGCAAGCTGGTGGTGTTCGCGCTGAGCGAAGTGCCGATCCTGGCCAAGGGGCAGGGCGTGGCGCTCCAGCGCTATCGCGATGGTGGCCTCTCCGATGCGATCACGCTGCGGCTGGAGGACGGCCTCTCGTGGTCCATGGGCGGCGAAAGCGGGCGGACGCGGACCGAGCGCGACCTGATGCTGTGGAAGGTGGCGCGCGGCGCGGCGGGCCGGATGCCGCCGACGGGCTTCCCGCGCGACAACAAGTTCTGAAGCGGGCGGCTGATACAGCGCATTTCGGATTCGCGGCGGCTCCGCCAATGTGTTAACCGGCCGGTTAAATCATCGGCCGGATGATACATCGGAAGGAGAGGACGTTGGACAAGCCCCGCTATTCGCTCGAAGGCCGTATCGCGCTGGTCACCGGCGCGTCGTCCGGGCTGGGCGCGCATCTGGCGCGGCTCTATGCCGCCGCCGGCGCGGCGGTGGTGCTGGGCGCGCGGAGAGTGGAGCGCACGCAGGCGCTGGCCGATGCCATCAAAGAGGCGGGCGGCCGCGCGTTGTCGGTGGCGATGGACGTAACCGACGAAGACTCCACCGTGGCCGCGTTCGATGCGGCCGAGGCTGCCTTCGGCGCGCCCGACGTGGTGCTGGCAAATGCCGGCCTGGCCGAAGCGGGTCGTTCGATCGATCTTGAACTTGATCGCGTAAACCGCGTGATTGAAACGAATTTCACCGGAGTTTACCTGACCGCGCGCGAAGGCGCCCGGCGCATGATCGCGGCGGGATCGAAGCAGAGCGAGCGCGGGCGGATCATCCTGACCGGATCGATCACGGCGGACATGACGGGGCAGGGCGATTCCGCCTATGCCGCAACCAAGGCGGCGGTTGCCCATCTCGGCCGCCAGTTCGCGCGCGAATGGGCGCGTCTGGGCATCAACGTCAACGTGATTCAGCCGGGCTATATCCGCACCGAGATCGATGGCGACTGGTTCGACAGCGAAGGCGGCAAGGCCCAGATCGCCAGCTGGCCGCGCCGCCGGCTGGCCGATGCCACGGTGCTGGACGACATGGCGCTGTTCTTCGCCTCGGACGCTTCCCGTCAGGTAACCGGCGCGCATATCTCGCTGGATGACGGGCAGTCGCTTTAGGGCGGCGTTGGGGCAGGCCTACCGCGGTCTGTTCCGCTTTAGCGGAGCCGGGCTCCTGCCAGAACGCGAACCGGATCGCCGTTTTCGCGGAACGACAGAAACAGGAGGTAGGGCAACAGAAAACCGGCCCCGCCAAAAAATGCCACGAGCGCCAGAAACAGCCCCCCCGCCGAAAATCCGTTTCGCCACGCGGTCCAGAGAGCGGAGAGCACGAGAAAGCACAGGAAATCGAGGTTGAACTGGCCGGGCCAGGAAACCGTTGCGATGTCGCCGAAGAAAATAGGCAACAAGCCCATGCCATGGCGCGCAATCACGAATACCGTGTAGCCCGCGAGTGTGACCCAGAGGCCCAGCAGGATAGTGCGGAACGCCTTCATGCCGCCAGCTTGCCATTGGGTGCGGCAGTCCGCAATCCCGCCGTGGCGGTAAGCGCCGATCCGGCGCTACTTCCCCGCCGGCAGCCCGGCGAGCAAATCAGGTGTCAGCACTTGCGGCAACGGACGGGGTTCTCCGCCGCCGGCCGGATACCACAGGTATAGCGGTACGCCAGCCGCGCCCTGCGCGGTGAGGAAGCGGCTGATCGCGGGGTCGCGACGGGTCCAGTCGCCCACCAGCACCACAACGCCGGCCTTGTGGAAGGCATCGCGCGTGGTTTCGCGTTCGATCGCCACGCTCTCGTTGACCTTGCACGAGAGGCACCAGTCGGCGGTGAAATAGGCGAACACGGGCTTGCCCGCCTTGCGCGCCTGCGCGAGCGCGGCTTCGCTGAACGGCTGGGCGTCCAGCAGTCCGGCTTCCGCGGTGCCGCCCGTGGCGCTAACCGTGCGGGGCAACAGGACCACCGCTGCCGCGGTCAGAGCGATCGCGGCCAGGGTGCCGGCGAGCGGGCGGCGTCCGTCCCGTTGCTCGCGCCGCACGAGATAGAGCGCGCCGACCAGCGCCACGGCGAGGGCGATAGCGAGCAGGCCGAAGGTGCCGCCGCCCAGCCGCCAGGCCAGCCAGAACAGCGCGAGCAGGGTAAGGCCCATCGGCACTGCCATGGCGCGGCGGAACGTCTCCATCCAGCCGCCGGGCTTGGGCAGCAGGCGGCGCAGCGCGGGAACGAAGCCGATGGCTAGGAACGGCAGGCCAAGGCCGAGGCCCAGCGCGGCGAAGATCGCAAGCGCCGCCCACCACGGCAGGACCAAGGCCGCGCCGACCGCCGCCGCCATGAACGGGCCGGTGCAGGGCGTGGCGACGAAAGCGGCGAGCAAACCGGTGCCGAACGCGCCTTTGGCGCCGGAGGAACCGGCACCGGGCGCACTTTCGAGCGAGAGGCCCGGCATCTCGTAAAGCCCGGCGAAATTGGCGGTGATCGCGGTGGCGAGCAGGACCAGCAGCGCGACGACCCACGGTTCCTGCAACTGGAACGCCCAGCCCACTTCCTCGCCGGCCGCGCGCAGGCCGAGCATGACCCCGCCCAGCAGGATGCAGGCCAGCACTACGCCAGCGGTATAGGCCATGCCTTCGACATGGGCCTGATGGTTGTTCCCGCGCGCCAGGGCCAGCGCCTTGAGGCTGAGGATCGGGAAGACGCAAGGCATCACGTTGAGCACGAGGCCGCCCGCCAGCGCGCCGAGAATCGCGGTGAGCAGCGTTGCCAGCGAGAAGCCGGCGGCCGCCGTCCCGCCGACCGGCGTGCCGCCTTCGGGCACCGGGCCGGCGCGCGCGACCAGCGCGATGCCGCCAGCGTCCCCGCCCAGCGCCAGCACGCCCGAAAGCGTGGTCGGTTGTTCGGCCGACGGACCCTTGGCGCGGCCGAGCTCTGCGATCAGCGTATCGCCGTGCCGGTAGAATTTCTGCGGCGCGGCGTAGTCGGCCACCCCTTCTGAGGCGACGAAGAAATGCGGCTGGCCGATCCGCGCGCTCGCCGGGAACGGGATGGCGATGCGCAGCGCCTTGCCGGTGAAGGCGAACGTGCCGGCGCGGTCGAGCGGGGCGGGCAGCGCGGCACGCCAGCCGGCGAAGCGGGTGTCGGCCGTGCCTGCGGTCCCCACGGTCACCGTGCCTTGCAGGTCGGCCTCTTCGGGCACGCAGATCTGGTCGGTACAGGCGAGCCAGCGCGCCCTGGCGGCGATGGGCAGCGTGGTGCCGGGCTTTGCGTCCCGGGGCAGCGTCAGCGGCACGAGCACGGCATAGTCATGCTCGTAGACGTGGTTCATCAGGCCGGAAAGCAACAGCGTCTGCGGCACGGGGAATTCGGGCGCCTCGGCCTTCGCGCCGGCGGGCAGCGTCCAGTCGAGCGAGAGGCCGAAGCCGGCATCGCCCGGATTGGACCAGTATCCGTGCCAGCCTTTTTCGGGCTGCATCAGCAGCGCGAGCGTGACCGTCTCCCCCGGAGCGGCTGGCTTTTCCGCCAGTAGCGAAGCCTGGATGTGGTTGGCCAGCGCCGCAGAGGGCGTGCCCAGCAGGGCAAGACATACCGCCGTCACAAAAGCGGTTATGGTACGCAGGGTTAGCAACGAAGCCACGGGACGCATGGACCGACCGGACAAGAGGGAACGAGCATGTCTCAGCCCCCTTGCGCCGCAGCCGGCGTGGGGCCTAGACGGGGTCTAGGGTCAGTGCCTGTCCAAGTCCAGTGCGCGCCCTTCTGGAGTTCCTGAGTGCCCATGATCCGCTGCAACAAGATCGCCCTGCTGCTCGCTGCCGCCGCGCTGCCGTTCTCGCCCGCCGCCATGGCCCGGCCGGCCAAGGCGCCCAGGCCTGCTTCGGCCCCGGCCCCGGCTCCGGTCGAAGCGCCGGCGCCGGCCCCGAAAGGCCCGCCGCGCCTGCTGGTGGCGATCGCGGTGGACCAGTTCTCGGCCGACCTGTTCGCGCAGAACCGGCAGACCTTCACCGGCGGGCTGGCGCGGCTCGAACGCGGCATGGTGTTCCCCGCCGGATACCAGTCGCACGCGGCGACCGAGACGTGCCCCGGCCATTCCACGATCCTGACCGGCAATCGCCCGGCGCACACCGGGATCATCGCCAACAACTGGATCGACCTGTCCGCCGCGCGCGACAACAAGGTGATCTATTGCGCCGAGGACGAGACCAGGACGGCGGCGAATCCCAAGGACTACGTCGCCTCGGTGAGGCACCTGATGGTGCCGACGCTGGGCGAGCGGATGAAGCAGGCCAACCCCGCCAGCCGCAACGTCGCGGTTTCGGGCAAGGACCGCGCCGCGCTGATGATGGGCGGCCATGTGATCGATCAGGTCTATTGGTGGAAGGGCAACGCCTTCACCACGCTGGAAGGCCGTTCGCTCGGCCCGACGGCGGTGGCGGAGAACGCGGCGGTGGCCAAGGTGCTGGCCGCCGGCGCGCCGGCGTTCGATCTGCCGGCATGGTGCGTGGCGAAGGACCGCGCGATCACCGCCGGGACCGCCACGGTCGGCACCGGCCGCTTCCCGCTGGCGAAGGATGATGCCACCGGCTTTCGCGTCTCGCCGCGCCTCGATCGCGCAACGCTCGATCTGGCGACGAAGCTGGTCGACGAACAGAAGCTGGGGCAGGGCAGCGCGCCCGACATGCTGGCGGTGAGCCTTTCCGCCACCGACTACATTGGCCACGGCACGGGCACGCAGGGCGCGGAAATGTGCATCCAGGTCCACCAGCTCGATCTGGCGCTGGGCGATTTCTTCGCCGGGCTGGACAAGCGCGGGATCGACTATGCCGTGGTGCTGACCGCCGATCATGGTGGGTTCGATATGCCCGAGCGGCAGGATGAACAGGCCATGCCGCAGGTGACGCGCGTCGATGCCGCGCTCCAGCCCGATGCCATCGGCAAGGCGGTCGCGGAAAAGCTGGGGCTCGATCCCAAGGGGCTGATCCGTTCCGACGGGCCGGCGGGCGACATCTGGTTGCGCCGGGATCTGACGGCGGAGCAGAAGGCCCGCGTTACCGAGGAAGCCAGGGCGATGTTCGCCGCGCATCCGCAGGTGGCCGCCGTGTTCACCGCCGCCGAAATCGCGGCGACGCCGATGCCATCCGGCTCGCCCGAGACGTGGTCGCTGATCCAGCGTGCCCGCGCTTCTTACTATGCGCCGCGGTCGGGCGATCTGCTGGTCCTGCTGAAGCGCGGCGTGGTGCCGATCGCCAAGCCGGGGCCGGGATATGTGGCGACGCACGGATCGCCGTGGGACTATGACCGGCGCGTGCCGATCCTGTTCTGGCGCAAAGGCATGACGCCGTTCGAGCAGCCGGGGCCGGTCGAGACGGTCGATATCGCGCCGACTCTCGCCGGTTTGATCGCGCTCAAGGCGCCCGAGGGGGCATTTGATGGAAGGTGCCTCGATCTCGATGCTGGACCGGGTGACACATGCGGAGCGAATCGTTGAGCGCAAGCGAATCTGAAATGGCCCCAATGACGGCCCCGGAGATGCCACCGGTGACGGCTGATGTCGTGATCCTGGGCGGAGGCCTCGTCGGCATGACGCTGGCGATCGGGCTGGCGCAGGCCGGCATCGCCAGCGTGGTGGTGGACAGCTCCGACCCGGCGGCGCAGACCGCCGACGGATTCGACGGCCGCGCTTCCGCCATCTCCACGGCAAGTTGGAACCTCTATACCAACCTCGGCATGGGTGAGGAACTCGCGGCCAAGGGCTGCCCCATCGACGCCATTGCGGTGACCGACGCAATGAAGCCGGGCCGGATCGATTTCCGCCCCGGCGCTGCCGATGGCTCGCTGGGCCGGATGTACGCCAACCGCGATCTGCGCATCGCGATGTATGCCGCCGCCGCGCGCGAGAAGGCGATCACGTTCCTGCCCAACGCCCATGTCGCCACCCGAGAACGCGACGAACATGGCGTGGCGGTGACGCTGACCGACGGGCGCGTGCTGAAGGGGCAGTTGCTGGTCGCCGCCGAGGGCCGCCGTTCGCCCACGCGCGACGAGGCGGGGTTCACGCCCGCGCGCTGGGACTATGGCCACCGCGCGATCATCACCGGGCTCTATCACGAAAAGCCGCATGAGAACGTGGCCTGGGAAGTGTTCTATCCGGCAGGGCCGTTCGCGCTGCTGCCGCTGCTGGACGAAGCGGACGGCACGCACCGTTCCGCGCTGGTCTGGACCGTGGCGGAAAAGGATGCGGCGGGCGTGCTGGCTCTGCCCGAAAGCGCGTTCCTGTCCGAAGTGGAAAAGCGGATGCACGGCATCTTCGGGAAGATCCGCCTCGCTTCGCCGCGATCGTCGTACCCGTTGAACTTCCACCACACCGCGCGGATCGTGGACACGCGGCTGGCGCTGGTGGGCGATGCGGCGCACGGGATGCACCCGATCGCGGGGCAGGGCCTCAACGTTGGCCTGCGCGACGTGGCGGCGCTGGTGGAAGTGCTGTCCGATGGTATGCGGCTGGGGCTGGACGCGGGCGACGCGCAGCTTCTGGCGCGCTACGAGCGCTGGCGCGCGGCGGATACCTTCATGGTGGCGGCGGCGACCGATGTGCTGACCCGCCTGTTCGGCATTCCGGGGCGCATTCCCAGCGCGATCCGCCGCTTCGGCATGGCGGGCGTGCAGCGCGCCGCGCCGCTCAAGCGCTGGTTCATGGACGAAGCGCGCGGGATGAGCGGGGCCTTGCCGGCACTGCTGCGCGGCTGAGGTCTAACCGGCGGTTCCGGTAGAGGCGGTCGCCGCCGGTTGCGGCGCGGACGGCGGCAGGATCGGCCGTGACGGAACGATCGTGGCGGGCGGTGGCGGAGTGGGCGTGACCAGCGCGGCGGTTTCCAGCTGGTCGAGCGCGTGCTGGGTCATCACATAGTCGCGCGCGTGCGCCAGCCATTCGGTTGCCGCATCGTGGCCCGGCATCCGCTCCACTTCGATGATCGCCATGTCCACGCGGTTGCCGGCCAGGAAGCTGCGCACGCGGTCCACCCGCCGTTCGGGAGAGGGCGAGGGCATGTCGTCATGCCGGATCACGAACAGGTTGCCCATCTCGCGCTTGAACCACTGCCAGCCGCCTTCATCGGGCGAACCGCCGGTCAACTGGGGGCGCAGGCGTTCGAAGTTTTCGGACAGCGATCCCAGCGTCACGGGCTTGCCCGCCGCCGAGATCACACGGTCCACCGCATTGGGCTGGCTATCGCCGAAGCGGATGCGCAACTGGGTTTCCAGATAGCCCAGCTGCTGGCCGCGTTCGATGGCGCGGCGGGCAGCGAAGGCCGCCAGCAGCGCTTCCGCATGCGTCGCCTGCCCCGATGCGGCAGAGGCTTGCTGGTTGAGTTCGGCAAGCCGCTGTTCCAGCGCGGCGAGCTTGGCGGTCGCCCCGGCCACGGCGGCATCGTTTGCGGCCCTTTCACCGGCGCTGACGAGCGGCAGCGGTGTTGACGGCGTGGCAGGCGCTGCGGGGGAAGGGCCGAAATTCACGCCGTTGGCGCCGAGCGTCAGCAGCCCGTTTTTCCAGGCCAGCCAGCCGACGGCCACGGAAACAGCGACGAGTAACAGCAGCCCGACCAGAACGGTTGTCCAGCCACGCCGTCCGCGGCGCGGAATGCTTCCCGGCTGCATGGTTGTCGTATCCTGCATTTTACTTTTTCGTTTGTCCGTTGCCCCGATGTCACACGGTCTGGCACATTTGCAAGGCCAGCGCCAGCAGCGCGTGATCGGTTCTTTCCGGCGCTATTCCGGTCTTGAGCCAACCTTTCCCCGCCATTTCGCCGATTCGTGGTGCAAGGCAGGCAATCGCGATGGCGCGATGGTTTATATTCGATTCGGTTGTTTCTTTCGCGAAATGCCCCGCCGCTTCGCCGGAATGCAGCGCAACGATCGCGCCTTCCCGCAGGATCGCCTGCAAGGCCGGGGGCAAGGGGAGCGCGCGGACGGCATAGACCACCCGCGTTTCCAGCAAGACTCCGGCCGGCTGCAGCAGCGGCACGCGCTCCTCTCCGGCAAGGCGCAGATACCGGCCGGCGGCAAGGCGCTCCACCACGGGTTGCAGCCCCCCGGAGCCGGTTTGGGCGACTTCGAAGCCGGCGGCGCGCGCCGCGTCCGCCGTGGCGGCGCCCACGGCATGGACGGGCAGGATGCGCAATGGTTCCAGCGTTGGCCCGCCGTGCCGGAAGACGTTGGCGCTCCCGGCGAGCAATCCCGTGAAACCATCGGGTGATGGCGCATCCCATGACAGCGGCGCGACCTCGAACAGGGGGAAGCCGCGCGCGTCGATGCCCATGGCGCGTGCGCGGTCCACGGTTTCGCGGTTACCCGGTTCGGGACGGATCACGATGAGCGGCAAGCCGGCCATGCCTTGAGCGTCCCGTTCAGTGCAGCGCCGTGCCATGGAAGTGGGCGCGGATGCCTTCGGGCGCTTCGGCTAGCAGGCGGTTGGCAAGGCGGGCGGGGGCGGTTTCGTCGTCGGCGGAGAAGCGCTCCGTCGCCTCCACGCGTAGCGCGCCGTCTGGACTGAACAGCACCGCGCGCAGCGTCAGCCCATCGCCATCGGCCTGCGTATGAAGTGCGATGGGGCTGTGGCAGTTGCCGCCCAGCGCCAGCAGCAGCGCGCGTTCGGCGCGGACGGCGGCATGGGTCGGCGCGTGATCTATCGCGGCCAGCCAGCCGCGCAGATCGGCTCGCGCGGTCAGGCATTCGATGCCGATCGCGCCTTGCGCCGGAGCTGGAAGCCAGTGATCGGTGGGCAGCGGATGGCCCACGCCCGTCTGGTTCAGCCGCGCGAGCCCGGCGGCGGCCAGCAGCGTCACGTCCGCTTCGCCGGCCTGCAACTTGGCAAGCCGTGTGGCGACGTTGCCGCGGAACGGCACGATCGAAAGGTCGGGCCGGGCGTGGAGCATCTGCGCTGCCCGGCGCGGCGCGCTGGTGCCCACCCGCGCGCCGGGGGGGATCGCCGCGACGCTTTCCGCGCCCACCAGCACGTCGCGCACGTCGGCGCGGGGCAGCACGGCGGCGATCGCCAGTTCCGCCGGGCGGATCGTTTCCACGTCCTTCATCGAATGGACGGCGAAATCGATCTCGCCCGAAGCCAGCCAGCCATCGAGTTCCTTGGTCCATAATGCCTTGCCGCCAATCTCGGCCAGCGGCCGGTCCTGGATGCGATCCCCGCTGGCGATGACGGGCACGATTTCCACCGTTTCCGTGGGCCATCCATGCGCCGCGCACAGCCGGTCGCGCGCCTCGTGCGCCTGCGCCATGGCGAGCGGAGACTGGCGCGTGCCCAGCCGGAGTGCGGTTGCCGGAGCCTGCGCGGGGCTGTCTTGGAGGAAAGTCTGGATCATGCGCCGCTTGCCGTACCTGCGTTTATCTCTAAGGGAAAGCTCCCCATGGCCCTGATCCTCGGTATCGAATCTTCCTGTGATGAAACCGCCGTCGCCATCATCGATGGCAGCGCCGGTTCGCTGGAGGCGCGCATCGTCGCGCAGCGCATTGCCTCGCAGGACGCCGAACACGCGCCCTATGGCGGCGTGGTGCCCGAGATCGCCGCGCGCGCGCATGCCGAAGTGATCGCGCCGATGGTGGGCGCGGTACTCGCCGACGCGGGCCTGACGCTGGAGGACATGGACGCCATCGCCGCGACCGCCGGGCCGGGCCTGATCGGCGGCGTGATGGTGGGGCTGGTCACCGGCAAGGCGCTGGCCATGGCGGCGGACAAGCCGCTGATCGGCGTGAATCATCTGGAAGGGCACGCGCTGTCGCCGCGCCTGGCCGATCCCGATCTGGCCTATCCCTATCTGCTGCTGCTCGTTTCGGGCGGGCATTGCCAGATCCTGGAAGTGCGCGGACTGGGCGATTATCGCAGGCTGGCCACGACGATCGACGATGCGCTGGGCGAAGCCTTCGACAAGACGGCCAAGATATTGGGCCTCGGCTATCCGGGCGGACCGGCGGTGGAGCGCCTGGCGCGCGAGGGCGATCCGCGCGCAGTGCCGCTGCCGCGCCCGCTGGTGGGCAGCGGGGAGCCGCATTTCTCGTTCGCCGGCCTGAAGAGCGCGGTGATGCGCGCAAAGGATTCGGGCCTCCATGCCGATGCCGATATCGCCGCCTCGTTCCAGCAGGCCGCGATCGATTGCGTGATCGACCGGACCCGGTTGGCGCTGGAGTCGGTGCGGGATTCCGGAGCGGAGGGCATGAGCGCGCTGGTAGTGGCGGGGGGCGTGGCGGCCAACGCCGCGTTGCGCGGGGCGCTGGAAACGCTGGCCGCCGGTTTCGGCCTGCGGCTGGTGGCGCCGCCGGGCAAGCTGTGCACAGATAATGCCGCGATGATCGGCTGGGCTGGCGCGGAACGCTTCGCTTTGGGATATACGGACCCGCTCGATCTGCCGGCGCGCCCGCGTTGGCCGCTCGATGCCAATGCCGCGCCGGTGCGCGGCGCGGGGGTGAAGGCATGAGCCAGGGAGTGGGGGCCGGGGACAGCGCCGCGATCGGCGTCGTCGGCGCGGGGGCATGGGGCACCGCGCTGGCGCAGACTCTGGCCAGCGACGGGCGCGCGGTGCTGCTTTGGGCGCGCGAGGCCGAACTGGTCGATCAGATCAACACCGAACGGCGCAACGCGCTGTTCCTGCCTTCGGCGACGCTGCATCCCACCATCCGCGCCACCGGCGATCTGGAGGAACTGGCGGCACTTGCCGTGCTGCTGGTGGTGACGCCGGCACAGCATCTGGCGTCGGTGCTGGGCGCGATGGCGCGCAAGGGCGGTGATCTGGTGCTCTGCGCCAAGGGGATCGAGGCGGGCACGGGGCGGCTGATGGCCGACGTGGCGCGCGATGTGGCGCCCGATGCCGAGATCGCCGTGCTGTCCGGGCCGACTTTCGCGCACGAGGTGGCGGCGGGCCTGCCCACTGCGGTCACGCTGGCCTGTGCGGGCGGCGAGACGCAGTGGCAGCGGCTGTCCGCCGCCATCGCCCGGCCGACGTTCCGGCCTTACTATTCGGACGACGTGACCGGAGCGGAGATCGGCGGCGCGGTCAAGAACGTGCTGGCCATCGCCTGCGGCGTGGTCGATGGGCTGCAACTGGGCCAGAATGCCCGCGCCGCGCTGATCAGCCGGGGCTTTGCCGAAATGCAGCGCTTCGGCATGGCGATGGGCGCGCAGGCGGAAACGCTCTCGGGCTTGTCGGGCCTTGGCGATCTGGTGCTGACCTGTTCGTCCACCTCCAGCCGCAACTTTTCGCTGGGCAAGGCGCTGGGCGAAGGAACCAGCGCGGCAGCGGCACTGGCGGACCGCGCCACGGTGGCGGAAGGCGCGTTCACCGCGCCGGTGCTGGCGGACCTTGCCCGAAGCAAGGGCATTTCAATGCCGATCGTGGAAGCCGTGGCGGCGCTGCTCGATGGCCGGATGCCGGCGCGCGAGGTGGTCGCACACCTGCTGTCTCGCCCCTGCGCGCGGAAAACCCGCTTGGCTGACGACAACGAACAAAACGATATTGCCGCGCTGGCCAAGGGCGGGAGGACGAATTTCTTCGGCTTCCTGCTGCGTCTGGCGGCGCGCATCCCGTTCCTGTTCATCGCCGGACGCCTCTATGGCGCGGACGAGCTGGGGCGCTTCGCCTCGGCCACGATCGCGGTGGAACTGGCCGCGCAACTGGCGACGCTGGGGCAGAAGCGCGGGCTGGCGCAGCAACTGGCCAAGGACGATCGGCCTGCAGCGGCGGTGGTGGCCGACGCCCTGCTGCTTTCCGGCCTGGTTTCCGCAGTGCTGGCGGTGCTGCTTTATGTTTTCCCGGCGCCGATGTTCCCCAGCGGCGAATTCACGCCGCTGCAACGGCTGCTGCCATTGACGATCCTGCCGCTGGCGCTGGGCGATATCGCGCTGGCGGCCCTGGCCTATCGCTTCGACGTGGGCACCACGGTTCGCGCACGGGCGGTTGTGGAGCCGTGGACGCTGTCGATCGCGGCGGGTGGGCTGTGGCTGGCGGGCACTTATTACTTCCCGCTGCGCGAGAGTGGGCTGATCCTGTCCTATGTCGCGTCGATCTTCGGGGCGACGCTGACGGCCTTCGTGCCGCTGCTGCGCAGCTATGGCCTGCCGCGCGTGTGGTCGCCGCGCCCCGGCGATCTCCTGCGGCTGGCGGGGCGCAACCTGCCGCTGGCTGGTGCGGACGCGGTGGAATGGGGCACGCGCAAGCTCGACATCTTCATCCTGGGCACGTTCGCGCCGCCGGCGGCAGTGGGCGTGTACTACGTGGCGCAACAGGTCGCCTCGCTGCCACAGAAGCTCAAGACCAGCTTCGAGCCGATTCTCGGCCCGGTCATCACCCGCAATCTGCGCGAAGGCAATTATGCCGCGATCGCCCGGCAGGTGTGCCAGGCCGGATTCTGGATCACCGCCGCGCAGGCCGGCATCGCGCTGGCGCTGGGCATTCCGGGGACCGGCGTGATGGGGCTGGTCGGGCCGCACTTCGTGGCCGGCACCGGCGCGCTGGCATTGCTGCTGACCGCCGAGGTCGTCGCGGCGACGGCGGTGGTGAGCGAGGCCGCGCTGATCTACGTCGCGCGGGTGCGCAACCTGTGGATCAGCCTGGGCACGATCGGTCTGCAGGCCGCGCTGACTGTGGGCTTGATCCTGCTGGCGAAGAACATGGGCTTCAACACGCTGGTGCAGGCCGCGGCCGCGGCCGCCGCGCTCGCCCTGTCGCTCGCGCTGTCCTCTCTGCTCAAGGCGCGGCTGCTTTCGCGCATTCTGGGCGAGAGCATCAACAACTGGCGCTGGGCGCTGGTGTGGGCGGCGGTGCCGGCGGTGCTGGTCGGCTGGTTCGTCAAGATGCTGCCGGAATGGGCGGAACTCGCCTTCGGCATCCCGGCCATCCTGGGCGTCTATTGCCTTGTCATCTGGAAGCGCGGATTCGGGCCGGAAGACCGCGTGCTGTTCCGCAAGCAGACGGCCTGAGCCCACCAGTAACGGCCCGGCAACGTCTCGCAACGTTCAGTCACCATTCACGGCGCGGACGGTGTTCTTCCCTTCGAGGATCGGATGGAGAAGGGGACCGTAGCATGAGAGGATTCAAGGCCGCCGTGGCGCTTTCGACCGCCGTTGCCCTGCTGGCCGGGTGCGCCGCGAAGCAAGCCGCGCCGGAGAAGGCCGTGGGCGCCGCGCAGGGTGTGAACGAGACGGCGAACGACGTCGTGGTAACCGCGCAGCGCGCCGGTCCCGTAGCCAACCTCCAGACACCGCCAGCATCACCGCCGCCTCCTCCGCCGCCGATGTACGCGCCAGCGCCGGCCATTGCCCGCGCCGAAGCGGTGCGGGGCAAGGCGTTCGTCCCGCCCGTGGTGGTGCCGTCCGATCCGGGCAACGAGCGCTATGACGGCAAGGAGGTCAGCCCGGTCCATCTGACGCGGGCCGAGCCGGTCTCCACGTTCTCGATCGACGTCGACACGGGCGCCTACGCCAATGTCCGCCGCTTCCTGTCGCAAGGCCAGATGCCGCCGAAGGACGCGGTGCGGACCGAGGAACTGATCAACTATTTTCGCTACGATTATCCGCTGCCCGAAAAGCGCGAGGCACCGTTCAGCGTGACGACCGACGTGGCGGTCACCCCATGGAACCCGGATACGCGCCTGCTGCGCGTGGGCTTGCGCGGCTATGACCTGCCCCGTGCAAGCCGCCCACCGGCGAATCTGGTGTTCCTGGTCGACGTTTCGGGCTCGATGAGCGATCCGGACAAGCTGCCGCTGGTCAAGAGCGCGCTGGCCGGGCTGGCCGACGAACTGGGCGAGAAGGACCGCGTCTCGATTGTGGTCTATGCCGGCGCGGCGGGCATGGTGCTGGAGCCGACCAACGACAAGGCCAAGATCCGTGCCGCGCTCGACCGGCTGAACGCGGGCGGTTCGACGGCGGGCGGCGCGGGGCTGCAACTGGCCTATCAGGTGGCGCGCGGATCGTTCATCGACGGCGGCGTGAACCGCATCCTGCTGGCCACCGACGGCGATTTCAACGTGGGCGTGTCCGACACCAAGGCGCTGCTGCAGATGGTCGAGCGCGAGCGCGACAGCGGCATCACGCTGACTACGCTGGGCTTCGGGCAGGGCAACTACAACGAAGCGATGATGGAGCAGGTCGCCGATCACGGGAACGGCAACTACGCCTATATCGACAGCGCGCTGGAGGCCCGCAAGGTGCTGGCCGAGCAGATGGCGTCCACGCTGTTCACCATCGCCAGCGACGTAAAGATCCAGGTGGAGTTCAATCCCGCCGTGGTCTCGCAATACCGCCTGATCGGCTACGAGAACCGCGCGCTGCGCGAGGAGGACTTCGACAACGACAAGGTCGATGCGGGCGAGATCGGCGCCAGCCATCAGGTCACCGCGATCTACGAGGTGGTGCCGGCGGGCGGCAAGGGCTGGATCGCGCCGCGCAAGTACGAGGATGCGCCGGCGGTGGCCGCCACCACGAAGGCGGGCGAAATGGCCACGGTCAAGCTGCGCTACAAGCTGCCGCGCGAGACCGCCTCGCGCCTGATCGAGCGGCCGGTACCGACGCGACTGCTGGCGGGCGCCGCCGCCCCTTCGGGCGACATGGCCTTTGCCGTGGCGGTGGCCGCGTTCGGCCAGAAGCTGCGCGGCGATACCATGCTGGGGGCATGGTCCTGGCCCGATATTGTCCGGCTGGCGGGGCCGCAGCGCGATTACTGGCGGCAGGAATTTGGCAAGCTGGTGTCGGTCGCCGGATCGCTGCAGAAGGAATAGCGTGCTTGGCCGGCCCGCTCCCCCGTTGATCTGACTTGGCAACACGCCCGCGCCGTGGGAAAGGCGCGGGCGTGTAAGGCTTGCCGGGGGATGTCCGGTGCGCCGGGTTGGGGAGCGTTTCATGGTCGATTGGATCGAGGCGAACTGGATTGTGGCGGGCGCGGCCGTGGTGCTGGCGCTGCTGGTCATCTGGTGGCTGTTCGGGCGGGTAAAGCCGGCTCCCACCCGGCGTGAATTCGATGACGTTCTGTCCGAAGGCGCGGCGCCCGCGCAGCGCAACACCGCGCTGATCGATGCGCCGCCCGCCGCCGCCATTCCCGCGATCACGCCCCCGCCGGGCGTGGAGCTGATGGCGGGTCTGGGCGAAGTGGTGGCTGCCGCCGCGACCGGCGAACTGACGCAGGTTGCGGCATCGGCTGATGATGAAGCGGACGACCTTTCGAAGATCAAGGGCGTAGGCCCCAAGTTGCGCGCAGCGCTGACCGAACTGGGCGTGACCCGCTATGCCCAGATCGCCGCCTGGACCGACGAGGATGTCAAGGCGATCGACGCGCGCCTGGGCACGTTCGCCGGCCGCGCGACGCGCGACAACTGGGTGGAGCAGTGCAAGTTCCTCGCCAGTGGTGACACCGCCGGCTACGAGGCGAAGTTCGGCAAGCTGTAAGGCGCGCGCTACTTGCGGCGCAGGGTGAGCCACAGCGCGGTGCAGACCGCTCCGACGGCGGCGCAGGCCATGTCCTTCTGCGCGTCCCACATATCGCCCTGCTGACCGTTGTAGGCGTCCGCGTCAGCGCCGGCCATGACGACCGTCAGCAGCCATTCGAAGATTTCGTAGAAGGCGCTGGCGCCCAGCACGAATTCGACGGCGAGATAGACCGACAGGCCCCGTCGCACGCCGCCGTGGCGCGCGAGCCATGCCGATACGGGTGGCACCATCAGCAGCCCGAAGCTGAAATGGACCAGCCGATCATAGCTGTTGCGGCGCAGGCCGAACAGGTCACCCGGCGCGGGAAGGCCCAGCGCGCGCGCCCAGGCATCGTATGGCACGTTGGAATAGATGTAGCGGCCGCCCAGCGTGTGCAGCGCGAGGAACAGGCAGATGCAGGCCACGGCGCCGGTCGGGATCGGCCAGCGGCGCAGCGCCAGCGCCAGGCCGCCGGCAATCACCAGCGTCGGCAGGTTTTGCAGCGGAGCAAGGTGCGGGAAGGGCGTGTCGATCAGGCTGAACAGCGCGCCCGCCGCTGTCAGTAGTAGCAGCGCGGCCTGCGGCCGGGGCAGGCGCGCGCCGTTCACCGGATCAGTACTTGCCCCAGACGAACTTGGACGAGAGCGCGAAGTTCCACACCGAACCCAGCACGATGCCGACGATCACGGCGACGAAATCGTGGAAGCCCATGGCCTTGAGCGCCGCCGCCGAGCCGACGTTGGTGAGCAGGCCCAGCGAGCAGGTCATGGCGAACTTGGCCCAGCCGCGCATCAGCGGGACGAAGCCGCGCAGCCGCTTGTCGGAATAGGTCAGCTCGTTGTTCAGCACGAAGTTGAAGGTCATCGCGATCACGGCGGCGATCGTGTTGGCCACGTTGAAGGTCACGTTGCTGGACCAGTGGCCATAGACGAAGCGTTCGCCCAGCAGCAGGTGCAGCACCAGCCACAGCGCGCTCATCTGTACGCCCACGCCCAGCGCGCCCACGGTGCCGAACAGGGCGAAGCGGGTGGGGATGAAGCGGCCCAGCCACTTGTCGTAAAGGCCGATGAGGAATTCGAACACGACCGTCTGGTCGAGCTTGGATTCCCCGTCCAGCCTGGCCGCGAAATGCAGCGGCAACTCCTTGACGCGCAGCGGCGCATCGACCGTGGCGAGAATGTCGAGCAGGATCTTGAAGCCCACGCCGGAAAGGCGGTGCGCATCGGCGCGCAGCGTTTCGGCGCGCAGCATGAAGAAGCCGCTCATCGGGTCGGACAGCTGCACGCCGGTCACCTTGCGGGCGATCCGGTTGGCGAGGCCCGATGCCTTGACGCGATCGGGCCGGCCCCAGGCATCGACGCTGGCGCCTTCGGCGAAGCGCGAGGCGTAGGCGAGGTCGTATTCCCCGCTTTTCACCGCCGCGAGCATTTCGGGCAGCAGCGCGGGATCGTGCTGGCCATCGGCGTCCATCACCGCCACGATCGGGGCGGCGGTGGCGCACATGCCCTCGATCGCGGCGGAGGCAAGGCCACGCCGCCCGAAGCGCTCGATTACGCGGATGCGCGCATCCTGCTGCGATATGGCGCGGGCTTCGTCTGAGGTGCCGTCCGGGCTGTTGTCGTCGACGAAGATGGCTTCCCACGCGATGCCGGCCAGCGCGGCGTCGAGCCGGGCGACCATGGGGGCAAGGTTCTTGCGTTCCTTGAACGTGGGCAGGATGACAGCGAGTTCGATCATAAGGGGCGGGCCTTTACAGCCTTGCCAGCACGGCGTCACCAATTTCCGTCGTGCCCGCCGTTCCGCCAAGATCGCGGCCGAACAGGCCGTCTTCCTGCGCGGCTGCCACGGCGCGTTCGATACGGTCGGCCTGTTCGGCCAGACCCAGCGAGTGGCGCAACAGCATCGCGGCGGACAGGATGGTGGCCATCGGGTTGGCCAGGCCTTTGCCGGCGATGTCGGGCGCGGAGCCGTGAATCGGTTCGTACAGGCCGAACGTGCCGTATTCGGTCTGGCGCTCGCCAAGCGAGGCCGAGGCGAGCATTCCGATCGAGCCGACGCACATGCTGGCCTGATCGGACAGGATATCGCCGAACAGGTTGCCGGTGACCATCACGTCGAACTGGCCGGGGTTGCGCACCAGCTGCATCGCCGCGTTGTCCACGTACATGTGATCGAGCGTGACGTCGGGATATTCCTTTGCGACTTCGACGATCACGTCGCGCCACAGCTGCGAGGTTTCGAGCACGTTGGCCTTGTCCACCGAGCAGACGCGGTGCGCGCGGGTGCGCGCGGCGCGGAAGGCGACGTGGGCGATGCGACGCACCTCGCTTTCCGAATAGGACATCACGTCATAGCCTTCGCGTTCGCCGCTCGCGGTGGTGCGGAAGCCTTTTTCGCCGAAATAGACGTCGCCGTTGAGTTCGCGCACGATCAGCAGGTCGATGGCGGAAGCGACTTCGGGGCGCAGCGCGGAATGGTCCTCAAGGCCCTTGAACACCTTGGCCGGGCGCAGGTTGGCGAACAGCGTCAGTTCCTTGCGCAGCCCCAGGATCGCCTGTTCGGGGCGCAGGTGCCGGTCCAGCGCGTCGCAATCGGGATCGCCCACCGCGCCGAACAGGATGGCATCGGACTGGCGCGCGATTTCCAGCGTCGCGGGGGGCAGCGGATGGCCGTGGGCCTTGTAGGCCGCGCCGCCGACCGGGGCCTGCTCCATGGCGATATCGCGCAGGCCAAGCGCTTCGATCACCCGTACCGCTTCGTGCGTCACTTCGGGGCCGATGCCGTCGCCCGGCAGAACTGCGATCTTCATGTGCATCCCTCGATCAAGCGTCCATGCGTTTCAGCCGGTCCAGCAGAATCGCGCGGGCCGCCATAACATCGCGGTGGCCATCGGCAAGCAGGCGGTTCCCGATGGCCGTGCCATGCCGGTCCAGGCGGTTCAGGAGCGCCGGCCAGTCCTCGTCCGCCGGCGGGGCGGGGGCCGCTCCATAGCCCACTTCCCGCAGCAGCAGCGCTTCATACCCCGCCAGCGCCCGTGCCCAGCCGCGCGCGGAAGGAGCGTGGCATATCGCGTCGAGCGTCGCCCCCAGCGCGGCGTGAAGCGCGGGATAGGGATAGCCTTCGGGCAAGGTCGCGGCGGTCAGCGCGCAGGCCCAGCCGATCGCCGCGCTGGGCAGCGGTTCGGTCAGCCATGGCCCCCGGCTGGTGACGAGTTCGATCCGCGCAGAGGGAAGCTGGCTGTCGTTGCGCGCGCGCAGATCGGCGTCCAGCACGTTACCCGGGATCAGCAAGGGGCGCATTTCCCGTCCGCGCGCACCCGCGACATAGGCGGCGACAAGCCCGTGATCGGCGGTCAGCAGGCGCACCACGGCCCCGTGTTCGCCGTGGGCGCGGACGGCGCAGAGGATGGCGGGCGCGCGAATGTGCATCGCGTTTTCCTGTGGGGGCCAAATCGCATTCCGGCAAGCGCGACAATTCCTTGATTGGAACCGGAGCCGATGTGCGATAGGCTCCCAAGGTATGAAGCAGCTCTTCCAGCATGCCGCAGTGACGGAGGGCGTGACCGTCCGGGTCGCGGTCAATTTCCTGCCCGAACAATCCCGCGTAGATGCGGGCAAATGGTTCTGGGTCTATCACATCCGCATCGAGAACGACTCGGCGCAGCGGTTCCAGCTTCTGTCGCGCCACTGGCGGATCACCGATGGGCGCGGCAACGTGAACTTCGTCGATGGCGAAGGCGTGGTGGGCGAACAGCCGTTGCTCGAACCGGGGCAGACGCACGATTACGTTTCCGGCTGTCCGCTCGGCACGCCGCAGGGCAGCATGGAAGGGCACTACACCATGCAGCGCCCGGACGGATCGCTGTTCGAAGTGGCGATCCCGTTCTTCCCGCTGGCCGCTCCGGCCACCGCGAACTGACGCAGGGAAGGAAACGAGGATGAAGCGGACGCACCTGCCGCTCAATGGCCTGCGCGTGCTCGATGCGGCGGCACGGCACCTTTCGTTCACCCGCGCGGCCGATGAGCTGGCGGTGACGCCGGCGGCCGTGGGGCAGCAGATCCGCGCGCTGGAAGACCTGCTTGGCGTGGTCCTGTTCCGTCGCACCTCCAAGGGTCTGGAACTGACCGACGAGGCGCTAGCCGGGCTGGATGCGATCCGCGAAGGCTTCCTGCGGTTCGAGGAAGGCGTGCAGGCGATGCAGGCCGGCCAATCGAGCCATGTTTATACCATCGCCTGCCCGCGCGACGTGTTCGCCGCCTGGCTTTCCCCACGCCTTGCCAGCTTCCGCGCAAGCAACGACCAGTTGCGCTTCGCGCTGGTGGGGGGCGATGTGGACATCGATTTCACCGAAGCCAATCTCGATCTCGCCGTGCGCTGGGCCGAAGGGCCGGGCGATCTGGAAGGGATCGCACTGGGCGAAGCGGCGGTGATCGTCGTGACGGCCGTCGGCAGCGATGGCGGCGACGCGCCGTGGATCGGCTGGCCGGGCGATCCCGCGCCGGGCGGTGAAGGTGCGGACGTGGCATTTTCGGTCGGCGATGCCGGCACCGCGATCAGCGCCGCCGCCGCCGGGCTGGGCAAGGCGCGCGTGCCGGTGCTGCTGGCGCAGACCGCCCTCGCCGAAGGGCGTGTCGCCGCCGTGGGCGAAGCCGAGCCGAGCCGGCGCGGCTATTGGCTGGTCGCGCCGCTGCCGCAATGGCGGCAGAAAAAGGTCAAGGCGCTGATCGCCGCGCTGACGGACTGATCCGCGTCGGGCGCGAAGCCTGCTGCCTCAGTGGTCGACGATGATGCGCGGCGTTCCGGGCGGGTGCAGGCGGCGGAACAGGCGTCCCTTCTCGCTGAACAGCACCAGCATCAGGGCCAGGATTCCGGCGGCCAGGAAGGAAACCGCGAGCGGGCGTGCGGTGCCGTCGAAGGCTTGCCCGATCATCATGCCGATGAACGAGCCGAGCGCCATGCGCATGAACGCCTGGACCGAACTGGCCGCGCCGGCGATCTTGGCGAAGGGCTGGAGCGCGATCGAGCTGAAATTGGCGCCGACGAAGCCCATCAGGCACATGTTCATGGCGATCAGCGGCATGAACTGCCACAGCGTCTGGTGCGGGCGCGTGGCAAAGAACACCTGCAGACAGCTTACGCCGATATAGACGAACAGCGCCGTGTGCGACACGCGCCGTGCGCCGAAGCGTTCGACGATGCGCGAGTTGGAGAAACTGGCGCAGGCCATCGTCACCGCCGTCGCGCCGAACAGCAGAGGGAACGCGCTGCCCGCGCCGAAGTGTTCCGCGACCAGCTGTTGCGAGGAATTGATGTAGCCCAGCAGCGCGCCGAACATCAGCGATCCGCCAAGGACATAGCCGATCGACGCGCGGTTCGAGGCGGCGGCGATCATGTTCACCACGATCGCCGTCGGATTGATCGGCTGCCGGAATTCCGGCCGCAGCGTCTCGTCGAGCCTGAGGGCGACCCACAGCCCGACCAGCGCGGCCATCACCGCCAGCATGATGAAAATCCAGCGCCAGCCCGCGAACAGCAGCACGAACTGCCCCACGCTGGGCGCCAGCATCGGCACGACCATGAACACCACCGAGATCGTCGACAGCATTCGCGCCATGCGATCGCCGCTGTGGCGATCCCGGATGATCGCACCGGGCAGAACCGTAACGCCCGAGCTGCCGACCGCCTGCAGCGCCCGCAGCACCAGCAGCGTATCGAAATCCCGCGCCATCGCGCAGGCCAGCGAGAACGCGATGTACAGGCCCAGGCTGGTCAGCACCACGGGGCGCCGGCCGAAGCGGTCCGCCAGCGTGCCGGGCAGCAGCGCTCCCACGCCGGCGGAGAGCAGGAAGACGCCCACCACCAGTTGCCGTCGGTTGGGGTCGGTCACGTTCAGGTCGTGCGCGATCTGGCCCAACGCCGGCAGCATGCCGTCGATCGCCAGCGCCTGCAGCGCCATCAGCATGGCCATCATCGCCACGAATTCGCGTCCCCTGGGCGTTCCTGGCGTTTCCTCTGGCTGGTGGTGGTTCTCGCTAGTCATTGAAATCGGGGTAGTCCGTTCGGGGGATTCACCCCAGCCCTTTATGCCCTGGGGCGAAATAGGCTAGCCTGCAAATCATGGAACCGGCGCGAAACGATCCCGGCGAGGAAGAGTCCGGCGACGGGCTGCGCAAGATCATCCATGTCGACATGGATGCCTTCTATGCCAGCGTCGAACAGCGCGACGATCCTGCCCTCAAGGGCAAGCCGGTGGCGGTCGGCGGTTCGTCGGAGCGTGGGGTGGTCGCGGCGGCAAGCTACGAGGCGCGGGTATTTGGCGTGCGCTCCGCCATGCCATCGGTCCGGGCGGCGCGGCTGTGCCCCGGCCTGATCTTCCGCAAGCCCCGGTTCGATGTCTATCGCGGTGTATCGCAGCAGATCCGCGCGATCTTTCACGACTACACGCCGCACGTCGAACCGCTGGCGCTGGACGAGGCCTATCTCGACGTCACCGACGACATCCGCGGGATCGGCTCCGCCACGCGCATCGCCGAATTGATCCGCCAGCGCATCCGCGCGGAAACCGGGCTGACCGCGAGCGCGGGCGTATCGTACAACAAGTTCCTGGCCAAGCTGGCGAGCGACCAGAACAAGCCCGATGGCCTGTGCGTGATCCGGCCGGGCGAGGGCGCGGCCTTCGTCGCCGGCCTGCCGGTGCGCCGCTTCCATGGCATTGGTCCGCGCGGCGCGGAGAAGATGGCGGGGCTGGGGATCGAAACGGGCGCGGACCTGCTGGCGAAGGACCTGGCGTTCCTGCGCAGCCATTTCGGCAGCCTGGCGGATTACCTCTATCGCGCCGCGCGCGGGATAGACCTGCGCCGGGTGCGCGCCGACAGGCCACGCAAATCGGTGGGTGGCGAGCGGACGTTCGATCGTGACCTGTCTTCCGGCCCTGCCTTGCGGGAGGCGCTGGAGCGGATCATCGACATCGTATGGGACCGTATCGAACGGGCGGGCGCGCAGGGCCGAACAGTCACGCTCAAGATGAAGTCCATCGATTTCACTAATATGACGCGGGCGAAATCGTCCCCGCGCGCGGTGGCGGACAAGACCGTGTTCGCCTCCATGGCGCGCGATCTGCTGGAAGCCGTGCTGCCCCTGCCGCAACCGATCCGGCTGATGGGCCTCACGCTCTCCGCGCTGGAAGGCGATCACGACGACGACGATGCGGAGCCGCAGTCCGGGGAGGCGGCGCGGCAGCAGGCGGAACTGCCGTTTTGAAGGGGCGACGGGGTGAGTGATATGGTGGGACGGTTACAGTACAACGATAGCGTTCAGAACGCCCATTAGGGCAAGCATGAGCAGGAAAGTACCGACCACAAGGCAGCCAAACGTGGTTCGATCAGGCTTTCGGCGATTGGTCATCGCGCCTTGCCGCCTAGAACCAGCTTCGGACGCCGATCGCCAGACTGACGGTTGAGGCCCTTTCGCCGGCCAACGCCCCAAGGCGGGCGGTTTCACCGAGCCGGCGTTCCCAGTGGACGCCGATGTAGGGCGCAAGCTGGCGTGTGATCTGGTAGCGTAGCCGCGCCCCGGCTTCGAGCCGGTCGAAGCCCGCGCCGGTGCGCAGTTCGGGCACGTCCTGGAACGCGGCGTCAAGTTCCACGGCGGGCTGGAGGATGAGGCGGTTGGTCAGCCGCAGGTCGTAGCTGCCTTCGACGCGGGCGTGGACATCGCCCTTGTCCGAGACCAGCAGCTGCGCTTCCACATCGAACCAGTAGGGGGCCAGGCCGTCTATCCCGAACGTGGCGTAGGTGCGTTGCGGGCCGGGCTGGAAATCGTGGCGGACCCCGGCTTCCACGTTGAAATAGGGTGCGATGGCGTGGCGCCACAGGGCGCGCAGTTCGATCCGCTCCGCCGTTTCGCCGAACGCGCCTTCGCCTTCGCTGGCGATGACCAGCTTGTCCAGATCGGCGCCGATCCAGGCCTCGCCTTGCCAGCCATAGCCGTCACGCCCCCGGACGGCGCGGTATTCCAGCCGGTCGACGATCAGCGCGTTGCCGAAGAAGCGGCCTTCCCTTGCCAGATCGGCACGCGCGGCGGCCATGCGCGCGGGATCGAAGAAGCGGTCGGCCGGATGGTCGGTGGTGACGGGGGGAGGCGGTGCGTCGCCGGGCGTGTCGGCATCGTCTTCATCCGAGGCGGGCATGGCGTGCCTCGCGTGCGGATCGCTCTGCTCCATGCCCTGCATCGGGTGGCCCGAATGATCCATGGCGCCCATGTCGTGTCCCGCGAGAACATCCTGGGCGTGGGCATCCTGTGCGTGGGCGGGCATGGCCAGCGTGAACGTGGCGGCGGCGAGCAGGAGGGGCAGGGCACGCACGGTCACGCCTCCCCTTCGCGGCGCACGGTGACGACGCGCATCATCCCCGCGTGCATGTGCAGCAGCATGTGGCAGTGGAACGCCCAGTCGCCCTCGGCATCGGCGGTGAGATCGAACGCGACCTTGCCGCCGGGGAGGACGTTGACGGTATGCTTGCGCGGCCGGTGCCCCGGATCGCCGGTGACGAGTTCGAAGAAATGGCCGTGCAGGTGGATCGGGTGCGGCATCATCGTGTCGTTGATCAGGGTAACGCGCACCCGCTCGCCCAGCCGGAACGGAATAGGCTTCGCGCCGCCGGAGATCGTCTGACCGTCGATCGACCACATGTAGCGTTCCATGTTGGCGGTCAGGTGGACGTCGATCTCTCGCGTGGGGGTGCGGTGATCCGGGTTGGCATCGCGCGCGCGCAAGTCGGCATACGTGAGGACGCGGTGGTCCACGTCCTCCAGGCCGGTGGGGCGGTCGGCCAGCCGGTCCACCGGCATCGGCGCGATCATGGCGACGCCCGGCCCCATCTTCACCGACGGCGCGTTGGCGCCATCGCGCATGGCCATCGAATGGTGCATTTCGCCCATGCCCTTCATATCCATGCCCATATCGCGCATGGTGAGGACCGGGCGGGAGCGGATCGGCGGGATTGGCGCCACCATTCCCGGCTGGGTGGCCAGCGTGGCGCGTACCTGTCCGCTGCGGTCCAGCGCCTCGGCCACGATCGCGTGCGGGCCGGCGCCTGCGGGCGTGACGATCACGTCGTAGGTTTCGGCGATAGCAATCTGTATTTCATCGGTTTCTACCGGCCGCACGTCCAGCCCGTCGGCGGCGATCACGGTCATCGCCAGACCGGGGATGCGCAGGTTGAAGTTGGTCATGGCCGATGCGTTGATCACGCGCAGCCGCACGCGTTCGCCCGGCGCATAGAGCGCGGTCCAGTTCGCCGCGCTGTCATGCCCGTTGACGAGGTAGCTGTAGGTGGAGCCGGTCACGTCCGAGATGTCGGTGGGGTCCATGCGCATCCCGGCCCAGGCGAGGCGGTCCTTCGCGCTTTGGTCGCGCCCGGCCAGCAGGCCGGACAGCGTCTGCTTGCGCATGTTGAAGGTGCCGCTCATCGCCTTCAACTGGCGCATGATCGCGTGCGGGTGGAGCGGGCTCCAGTCGGCCAGCATCAGCACGTATTCGCGATCGTAGGCCACGCCGGAAGGCGTGGCGGGATCGATCACGATCGGGCCGTAGAGGCCGACTGCCTCCTGCATCCCCGAATGGCTGTGATACCAGTAGGTGCCCGCCTGGCGCACCGGGAATTCATAGGCGAACGTCTCGCCCGGATCGATGCCGGGGAAGCTGAGGCCGGGCACGCCGTCCATCTGGAACGGCACGAGCAGCCCGTGCCAGTGGATCGAGGATTGTTCCCGCAACTGGTTGGTCACGTCGATCCGCACGGTCTGCCCTTCGCGTAGGCGGATGAGCGGGCCGGGAATGGAGCCGTTGATGCTGACGGCGGCGGCCGCGCGCTTCCCGACCGAAAACCGGCTTTCCCCGATCGTCAGCGCGATCCGATCACCGCTGAGCGCCTCGCCGATGCCGGCCGTTGCGTCGGGGCCGACCGCCATACCATGATGACCGCCGTGCGCGCCGCGCGCCCAGGCAGGGAACAGCGGGGCCAGCGTAGCGGCAAGCGCAAGCGCGCCTTGTCCCATGAGCAGGTCACGGCGGTTGAAAACAATAGGTTCGGCCATGGACCGGGAGATAGGCGCTGGTGGCCCATGTCGTCCAGCGGCGCAATGCGCGCCCTGTGAAAGAACGCGGTTTAGAGGCTCTCGCGCCAGCGGGCGAGACGGAGGACGGCTTCTTCCAGCATCGCCGCCGGCTTGCAGTGGCACAGGCGCAGGATCGACGTGGGGCCGTCGGGGCCTTCCCACAGCGCGGAGAGCGGGATCGAGGCGACGCCCGCCTCGCGCACCGCGCGCTCGCTGAACGCGCGATCGTCGAGCGCGATGCCCGAGGCCGCAAGGTCGATGCAGGCGAACCATGTCGCCGCGTTGTCGAGCACCGCGAAGCCTTCACGGCGCAGGCCGTCGATCAGCACGGCGCGCGAGGCGGCCCAGCTGGCCTGACGCCCGGCGGCGATGGCGGGATCGGCCAGCGCTTCTGCCAGCGCCCACTGGAGCATCGGCGGTGTGGTGAAGGTCAGGAACTGGTGCGCGCGGCCCAGCACGGCGGCCATGGCCGGCGCAGCGACCATCCAGCCGACTTTCCAGCCGGTGGCGCCGAAGATCTTGCCGGCCGATCCGATCTTGATCGTGCGCTCCGCCATGCCGGGCAGGGCCAGCAGCGAACGGTGCGGCTTTCCGTCGAACCGCACGTTCTCCCAGACTTCGTCGCAGATCGCGATCAGGTCGTGCGCCACGCACAGCTCCGCCAGCGCGGCGAGTTCCGCGTCGGACGCGACCGTGCCGGTGGGGTTCAGCGGATCGTTGAGAACGAGCGCGCGGGAGCGCGGCGTGATCGCGGCGGCGATGGCGTCGCGGGAATAGCGCCAGTGCGGCGGGCGCAGCGGCACGAACACCGGTATCCCGCCGGCGCGGCGCACCAGTGGCGCATAGGCGTCGTAAGCCGGGGCGAACAGGATCACCTCGTCGCCGGGGCTGACCACGGCCAGGATCGCGGCGGCTACGGCTTCGGTCGCGCCGGAGGTGACGATCACGTTGTCTCGCGCAAGGGGCAGCCCTTGGGCACGGGCATAGAAGCCGGCCACGGCATCGCGCAGTTCGGCGAGGCCGGCCATCGGCGGATACTGGTGCGAACGTTCGCGCGTGGCGCGGACGACGGCCTCGACCAGTTCGGGCGGCGGCGTATCGTCCGGAAAGCCCTGGCCCAGATTGATCGCGCCCTGTTCGCGGGCAAGGCCGGACATATGTTCGAAGATGGTGACGGGCATCCCGGTATAGACCGGACTGAGGCGTTGCGCGGGCGTGGTCATCGTCGGTCGGTCTAGCTTGGAGGCGCGGCGGAAGAAAAGCGCCCTTTCAATGAAAATCACGCGAACGCGGCAGAATGCGGACATCGCGCGGGTGCCGGCGGGCGGCGCCGGGCGGATTGGGCATGGTGGGCCGGATGGCCTCGTCGGCGCGGGAAGGCGGGCCAAGTGCGGCCTGCGTTTCGGACAGATGAGCGAGCATGGCGGTCACGTCGGTCACCCGGCTGGCCATCAGATGCACGACGCCTTCCTTGCTGCGCTGGATTTCGCCCGCGATCACCATCAGCCGCGCGGCCATGACGGCGCGGCGCTGCTTCTCGAAATCGCGCGCCCACAGCAGCGCGTTGACGATTCCCGTCTCGTCCTCAAGCGTGATGAACACCGCGTTGCCCTTGCCCGGCCGCTGGCGGACCAGCACCGCGCCGGCGCAGCGCACGCGCGCGCCGTCCTTCGCGGCGTTGACTTCGGCGCAGGAGAGCACGCCACGCCGGGCAAAGCGGGCGCGCAGGAACTGCATGGGGTGGCCTTTCAGCGAAAGGCGGTGCGTCTGGTAATCGGCCGCCACTTCTTCCGAAAGCGGCAGCGCGGGCAGGGCGGGGTCGCGTTCGCGGCCCAGTTCGGGCGCGTCCATCGCGGCAAACAGTGGCAGCTGCACCGGCGGCATCCGGCGCACTTCCCACCCCGCCTCGCGCCGGCCATGGCCCAGCGAACCGAGCGCATCGGCATCGGCCAGTAGATGCAGCGCGCGGGGCGGCAGATCGGCGCGGTGGGCCAGCGTCTCGATCGAGACGAAGGGCGCGTCGCCGCGCACGCGGGCGATGGCTTTTGCCCAGTCCTGCCGGAAACCGTCGATCTGGCGCAGGCCCAGCCGCAGCACCCGCGCGCCTTCCAGCGTATTGTCCCACGTGCTCGCGCCCACGTCGATCGGGTGGACGGTAACGCCGTGTTCCCGCGCATCGCGCACGATCTGCGCGGGGGCATAGAAGCCCATCGGCTGGCTGTTGAGCAGCGCGCAGGCGAAGACTGCCGGATAGTGGCATTTCAGCCAGGCGGACACATAGGCGAGCGAGGCGAAGGCCTGCGCGTGGCTTTCCGGAAAGCCGTAGTCGCCGAAGCCCTTGATCTGTTCGAAGCAGCGTTCGGCGAAATCGCGTTCGTAGCCGCGCCTGACCATGCCTTCGACCAGCTTCTCCTCGTAGTTGTGGATCGTGCCGTTGCGGCGGAACGTGGCCATGGCGCGGCGCAGGCCATCGGCTTCGGCCGGGGAGAACCCGGCGGCGACGATAGCGAGCTTCATCGCCTGTTCCTGAAACAGCGGCACGCCCAGCGTCTTGCCCAGCACTTCGCGCAACTCGCCCGGCGGGCCGGGGAAGACGACGGCCTCCTCGCCGTTGCGCCGCCGCAGATAAGGGTGGACCATGCCGCCCTGGATCGGACCCGGCCGCACGATGGCGACCTGGATGACAAGGTCATAGAGGGTGGCCGGCTTCATCCGGGGCAGCATGGCGATCTGCGCGCGGCTTTCGACCTGGAAAGTGCCGATGCTGTCTCCCTTCTGAAGCATGGCATAGGTTTCCCGGTCGTCCTGCGGCACGGTATCCAGCCGGTGATCGCCCAACTGCCACTGGCGCATCAGGTCGAAGCTCTTGCGGATGCAGGTGAGCATGCCGAGCGCGAGGACATCGACCTTCATGATCTGCAGTTCGTCGATGTCGTCCTTGTCCCATTCGATGAAGGTGCGATCGGGCATTGCCGCATTGTGGATCGGCACGAGTTCGTCGAGCCGACCCTGGGTCAGCACGAAGCCGCCGACGTGCTGCGACAGGTGGCGCGGGAACTGGAGGATTTGACCGACCAGATCGCGCAGGCGGGCGAGTTCGGGATTGGCGGCATCGAAGCCGGCTTCGCCCAGCCGGGCCTCGGGCAGTTCCTCGCCGCCCCAGCTTCCCCAGATCGTGCCCGAGAGCCGCGCGGTCACATCCTCGGTCAGCCCCAGCGCCTTGCCGACCTCGCGGATCGCGCTGCGCTGGCGATAGTGGATCACCGTGGCGGCGATGCCGGCGCGCTCGCGGCCGTAGCGTTCGTAGATGTACTGGATCACTTCCTCGCGCCGCTCGTGCTCGAAATCGACGTCGATGTCGGGCGGTTCGTTGCGGTTCTCGGACAGGAAGCGCGAGAACAGCAGCTTTTCTTGCACCGGATCGATCGGCGTCACGCCCAGCAGATAGCAGACCAGCGAATTGGCCGCGCTGCCGCGCCCCTGGCACAGGATCGGCGGATCGAGGCTGCGCGCATGGCGCACCACGTCATGCACGGTCAGGAAGTAATAGGCATAGGTGCGCTCGCGGATCAGGCGGAATTCCTCGTCCAGCGTCCGGCGGTAAGCCTCGGGCAGGCCATCGGGGAATTTCCGCATGGCCGCTTCGTGGACCAGATGTTCCAGCCAGGCCTGCGGTTCCCAGCCTTGGGGAACGGGTTCGTGCGGGTATTCGTAGCGCAAGTCGTTCAGCGTGAAGGCGATGCAACCGAACAGGTCGCGCGTCGCCGCCAGCGCTTGCGGACAAGCCTGGAACAGACGGGCCATTTCCGCCGGGGGCTTCAGATGCCGTTCGCCGTTGGCGGCCAGCAGGCGTCCGGCGGTTTGCAAGGTCCGCCCCTCGCGGATGCAGGACAGCACGTCGTGCAGTGGCCGCGTGTCCGCCGTGGCGTAAAGCGCATCGTTGCTGGCGATCGGTGGAACGCCGGTTTGCGTGGCCAGCGCCAGCCGCCGCGCCAGCAGCCGCGCGTCGCGCCCGGCGCGCGGCATGGTGACCGCCAGCCACAGATGCGGGGTGGCCTGGCGCAGCGTGCGCAGCAGCGCGGCATCGCCGTCCATCGCGATCAGCGCCATATCCTCGCAATGGTCCACAAGATCGGCCAGGGTTAGGTGGCACGATCCCTTTTCGGCGCGGCGGTTGCCGACCGTCAGCAGGCGGGTCAGCCGGCCCCAGCCGTGCCGTGTGGTGGGATAGGCGACCACATCGGGCGTGCCATCGGCAAAGACCAGCCGCGCGCCGACGATCAGGCGAAAGCCGCCGCCCGGCCCACCGACCTGCTTCCACGCGCGATGGGCGCGGACCACGCCGGCTACGGTATTGCGATCGGCGATACCGATGCCGGCCATGCCGAGCGCGTGCGCCTGCCCCACCATGGCTTCGGCCGATGAGGCGCCGCGCAGGAAGCTGAAATTGCTGGCCGCGACCGGTTCGGCGAAAAAGGGCGGCACGGTCATGCGAACAGGCCGTGCAGGAACCAGCGCGGATCGCTTTTTTCGTCGAACAGGCCGTGGCGAAACATCCAGTAGCGCCGGCCTTCGCTATCCTCGATCCGGTAATAATCGCGGGTGAGGCCACCCAGCTTGCCGAGGTGCCCATCCTGCCGCCGCCACCATTCGGGCGCGATCCGTTCCGGGCCTTCCGCCAGCCGCACCTCGTGGACCTTGCGCCGCCAGCGGAAGCGCTGCGGCGGTCCGTCCGGCACGCCGGCGATCACGGCGACCGGCTGGGGCGGATCGAACAGGGTGAGGGGGCGGAGCGCCACTTCCTTTCCTGAAGCGAGGGGCCATGTCGAAACCGGGGCCGATACCGTGTTCTCGATGGCGGGACGCAGGCGTTGCGCGGCTTCGGGAATATGGGTGTCGGCGGGGTGCAGGCGCGTGACCCGGTCCGCGCCCAGCCGCACGCTGAGCCGGTCGATCAGGGCATCGAGCGTATCATCGGCCGCTGCGCGCCCGCCTTCCAGCGCATCCTGCCGGGGGGCAAGCGGTTCCACGCGGGGGACATCGAGCAGGATCGCGTCGAAGCCGAAACCGGGATCGAGCGGATCGGCCAGCGTATCGATGCGTTCGCGCATCAGGCGCAGCACCGTGGCGGGATCGCGCACCGGGTTGCCGGTATCGATCGCGAGTTGCCGTCGCGCGCCGTCGCTGCGCTCCAGCGTGACCGCGAACCGGCGCCCGCCCGCGTGCCGCTGCTCCATCTGCTGCGCCGCCTGCCGCAGCAGGTCCTCGATCACCTCCAGCGCATCGTCGGTGCGGATCAGCGGCTCGGCGAAGCGGGCCTCGGCCCGGACCGGGACGGGGGGCAGGCGCGGGGCGACGGGGCTGGCCGTTTCGCCCAACAGCTGCCGCAGACGCATGACCGCGCTTTCGCCGAAGCGCGCCGCCAGCCCCGCCTGTGGCCGTCGGGCCAGATCGCCGATCGTGCGCAGCCCCGCGCGGCGCAGCGCGGTCAGGGCATCATCGGGCAGGTCGAGCGCGCTGACGGGCAGGGCGTGGATGTCGCCCCGGTTCCCGTCCGCGCCATGCCGGGCTAGCGCGCGCGCGGCCATGGCGTTGCCGGCGAAAGCGTGGCGGGTGGTGGCCCGCGTGGCGGCAAGGACGCGGCGGGCGAGCGCTTCCTCTCCGCCGAACAGGTGCGCGCAGCCGGTCACGTCGAGGATCAGCCCGTCGGGCGGATCGGGCGTGACGACCGGGGTGAAGCGCAGCATGGCCCGGGCCAGGTGATCCAGCGCCTGCCGCTCGGCGGCGGGATCGCACGGCAGCGTCGCCAGCGCGGGGCAGCGCGCCCGTGCGTCCGCCAGCGTCATCCCGGCGGAAAGACCGGCCTTGCGGGCATGGCTGTCCACCTGCGCCAGGCGCAGGGCGTTGCCCGTGCGCATGACCAGCGCGAACGGCTCAGGCGGCGCGGGGAGGGACGAAGCCGCCGCTTCCCGCGCCCGCTCGCACGCCAGGTACGGGAACCACAGTGCCAGACAGCGCCGGTCCGTGATGGAGGGCGCGCTCCGCTTCCCGGAAGGTTCCATGATCCGCATTCCATTCCAGCCGCCAGCGCAGGCCGCCCATGCCGCCGCGCTGGCGCAACAGTTCCGCTTCGATGGCCGGCCAGCCCGGCGCGTTCGCTTCCAGCGCCGTGGAAGGCGCGCTGGTGATGGCCCAGCGGGTGCGGGCCGCGCTGGGGCGGGGCGGAGCATCGCCGCGCAGCACGATCACTCCCTTGCCATCCTGTTCCGCCGCCAGCGCCAGGCGCCGGCTGGTGGTGAGGTCGTAGCGCGCCAGCCGGCCCTGCGTTTGCAGCAGGACCGTGCCGACGCCAGGGCAGCGGGCCGCTTCCAGCCCCGCACGCAGCAGGTCCAGCTCGCTGGCCGTCCGCACGATTACCAACTGCTCTGGCGCAAGGCCCAGGGCCGCTAGCCCTTCCGCGCAAGGCAGGACGGGAAAAGCCGCGGGGCCGGGGCCGCCGATCAGGAAGATCGCCTGTCCGTGCCTGCACGCCCCCTGCCTGCCCGCCCCGTGCCTGCCTACCTCATGCCTGTCTTGTTCGCTGTCCCGGCGGATCGTGGAAAACAGGGCGAAGGCCATGGCCGCCGCCCAGTCTTCCGGCGCGGCGTGGATTTCATGGAGCCCACCCGCATCGAGCGGCGGCATCCGTGCGGAAACCCGTTCCCTTGCCCCGGGCCGCAAGGGCCGGCCGAGTGGAAAGACGTTGCCAGTCATACTCCGAATCACATAGTTGTTCTCTTTATGTTCCAACTTTGAGGATGGTTTGTCCATCGCCGATGATGGAGTGGGGACGAACGTCTAAAGCAGCGCCCAGAAGGCCAGCGCCGCACCCGATGCCACCAGCGAAGCGGCGAGCGGCAAGGCGGCGCGCACGCCGCCGGCACGCCAGCCGATTACCGCGGTCATGCCGGCCTTGACCGCGGTATTGGCCAGGATCGGGGCGGAAAGGACAAGACCGGCGGTGCGCCCGTCCAGCGCGTCGGCGGGAAGGTTGGCGAGCGTCAGCACGGCCGCGTCCACGTCGGACACGCCGATCAGCCCCAACACCACCGCGATGCCGCTGCTGCCGAAGCGGGACAGCGCCCAACGCGCCGCCAGCGACAGCACGGCGACCAGCCCCGCCAGCAGCAGAGCGGGGGTAAAGCTGAGCGGATTGCCCAGCGTTACTTCCCCGGTTCGCGTTTCCTGTCCGCGCCAGGCGATCAGCGCCAGCAGCCCGGCAACGAGCGTGGCAGGCGCCATGGCTACCGCAAGCGAGGGTAGGGCACGCGGCACGAGAGCCAGCACCAGCAGTTGCACGCGCACGAACATGACGATGGAAGCCAGCGCGATTCCGGCGGTCAGGGCCCCGCGCGCTTCGGGTTCGGAACGCAAACGGCGCGCATATTCCGCCGTCACCGCCGTCGACGAGACGATGGCCCCGGTCAGCGCGACGAACAGGATGCCGCGATTGGTCCCGTAGCGCCGCGTCACGACATAACCCGCGAACGACAGGCCGGTCACGAAGACCACGACCAGCCAGATACGGCGCGGGTTCCACGCCTCGTAGGGGCCATAGGCGGCATCCGGAAGCAAGGGCAGCACGACCAGCGCGACCAGCACGAAGCGGGCGGCCGCCTCCACCTCCTCGGCGTTCAGGCCCCTGAGCAGCGCATGCATCGATTGCCGGCCACTTAGGATCGCGAACATTGCCGCCGCCGCGCCGAGCGCCACGGTCGGCGAAATACGCACCGCGACCAGCCCAACGCCGAATGTCAGCATCGCCGCGATCGTCGTCGTGGCGGACAGCCGGTTTTCGCGCATGGTGCGGACATAGCCGACGACAAGGACCGCCAGCGTGCCGAGGCCGATGACCGCAGCCAGGCCATCGCCCAGCAATCCCGCGATGCCGCCCAGCAGACCGATAAGCCCGAACGTGCGGAACCCCGCGACCCGGTTACCTTCGCCTTCCGCGCGCTGGCTGAAGCCGCGTTCGATCCCCACCAGCAGCCCGGCGGCAACCGCGGCAAGCAGGCCGATGAGGGAAGACGGCGCCGCCATCAACGGGTCAGACGCTCGCGCCCACCAGTCGGCCGATCCCGGCGGTAATGGCCATGGCCAGCGCCCCCCAGAATACCACGCGCAAGACCGGCCGCGCCGGGCTGGCTCCGCCCGCCCGCGCACCGATCCAGCCGAGCAGGGCGAGGAACAGGATAGAGCCCACCGCTTCGCCCGCCACGGTCACGCCTGCGGGCAGAACCGCGGCAAGGATAACCGGCAGCAGCGCTCCGGCGGTGAAGGTCGCCGCAGAGGTGAAGGCGGCCGTGACCGGGCGCGCGGTCGTCAGTTCGGTGATGTGCAGTTCGTCGCGGGCATGGGCGCCCAGGGCATCGCGCGCCATCATCTGCGCGGCGACGCTGCGCGCCAGATCGGGTTCCACCCCGCGTTCGACATAGAAGCCGGCCAGTTCATCGAGTTCGGCTTCGGGCTGGGTCGCCAGTTCCTGCCGTTCGCGATTCAGGTCGGCGCGTTCGGTGTCGGACTGGGAACTGACAGAGACATATTCGCCAGCGGCCATCGACATCGCCCCGGCGACCAGCCCGGCGATTCCCGAAACCAGCAGCGAGGAGCGTGAAGCGCCCGATGCTGCCACGCCGATGATCAGGCTGGCGGTGGAGACGATGCCGTCGTTGGCGCCCAGCACGGCCGCGCGCAGCCAGCCGATCCGGGCGACGAGATGGCTTTCGCGATGATGTGGCATCAGGGGACGGCGCAAGGCGGTTCCTTTCCTTTGGTCGCGACGGTCTTACACCGCCATGGAGGGGTGTGCCACGTCGCATACGTCCTATAACCCCAGGTTATAGAGGGCGCCCCTCTTTGGGCTTGGCGATGGCGCCACAACCCGCGAAACCGATCGCGAACCGAACGAGGAAGCAGCATGATACCCGGCCCCTATCTGGTCTATCTTGGCGCGGTTACCGATCCGCTGGCCGCCAAGACGGCGCGTGGCATCGCGTTCTGGCGTCCGGGCATGGCGATTGCCGAAATGGCCGAACCGGGCTGTCCGGTCACGGTGGGCCTGCCCCGGATGAGCCTTGCCGAAGCCGTGGCGGCCGGCGCGCGGACGGCGGTGCTGGGCTATGCCAATGCCGGCGGGGTGATGGACGCGGGAACGGTTGCCTTCTGCCTGGAAGCCCTGGGCACGGGGCTGCATGTCGCTTCGGGCCTGCACGCGCGCCTTGCCGGCAATCCGGCGATACGCGCCGCGGCGGAAACCGCCGGGCTTTCGCTGTTCGACGTGCGCGAACCGCCCGCTTCGCTGCCGCTCGGCACCGGGCGCAAGCGCGCGGGGAACCGGCTGCTGACGGTGGGCACAGACTGTGCGGTCGGCAAGATGTATTCGACGCTGGCGATCGAGCGCGAACTGCGCGGTCGGGGTGTTGCGGCCGATTTCCGCGCCACGGGGCAGACCGGCATCCTGATCGCCGGCTCGGGCGTGCCGATCGATGCGGTGGTCGCCGACTTCATCGCCGGGGCCGCCGAATGGCTTTCGCCCGAACGCCAAGATGGCGGCTGGGACCTTATCGAGGGGCAAGGGTCGCTGTTCCATCCCTCCTATGCCGGCGTTTCGCTGGGCCTGCTGCACGGCGCGCAGGCGAGGGCGCTGGTGCTGTGCCACGAGGCGGGGCGCGAGACGATCCGCCATGCTGGGGACTATCCGGTGCCGGTGCTGGCCGAATGCCTGGCGCGCAACCTGGAAGCCGCGCGCCTGACCAGCCCGGATGTGATCGCGGTGGGCGTCGCGGTCAACACGTCGGCGCTGCCAGCGCAGGAAGCGCAGGCATACTGCCGGCGCGTGGAGGATGAACTGGGTCTTCCGTGCCAGGACCCGGTGGCGATGGGTGTGGATCGGATCGTGGATCGGCTGCTGGCATGTTGCGCAGCGTAGATATTCGCGTCGAATGCTGGCCCTTGCGTGCGCCGTTCCGGATAGCGCGCGGCACGCGCACGGACATCGCGGTGGTGGTCGTCACGATCGGCGAAGGGAGCGTGGCCGGGCCGGGCGTTGTCGGGCGGGGCGAGGGCACGCCGTCCGCCCGCTACGGCGAGACGCCGGAATCCGTGCGTATGCAGATCGAAGCCGCGATACCGGCGCTGCAGGCCGGTTGCGACCGCGCGGCACTGCGCACGCAGATGCCGCCCGGCAGCGCGCGCAATGCGATCGATGCCGCGCTGTGGGATCTGGAGGCACGCCATGCCCGAAACATCGCGCCCGTACTGCCGCCTCTCACCAGCGCGCAAACCGTCTCGATCGACCGGCCCGAAGCGATGGCGCGGGCGGCGCACAAGCTGGCTCGGGCGCGGCTGGTCAAGGTCAAGGTCGATGCCGCCGATCCGGAAGCCTGCCTGCGCGCGGTGCGGTGCAGCCTGCCGGACACGACGCTGATCGTCGATGCCAACGAAGCCTGGACGATGCCGCTGCTGGTGGCGATGCAGCCGGTGCTGGCGGAACTGGGCATTGCGCTACTGGAACAGCCGTTGCCGGCCGGGCGGGATGGCGCGTTGGCAGGCTTCACGGCGCAGGTGCCGATCTGTGCCGACGAATCCTGCCACGTCGCTGCCGATATCCCTCGGTTGCGCGGGCTTTACCGGTTCGTGAACATCAAGCTCGACAAGACTGGCGGACTGACCGAGGCGCTGGCGCTGTACGACGCGGCGCGGGCCGCAGGCTTGGGCGTGATGGTCGGCTGCATGCTGGCGACCTCGCTCGGCATAGCGCCGGCGCTGCGGATCGCTGGACGTGCCGATTTCGTCGATGTCGATGGCCCGTGGTGGCTGCTTGAGGACCGGTCGGGCGGGTTGCGCGTGCTGGACGATGGTGTTGTCGTACCGCCGCAGCCGGGCTTCTGGGGCGGTGTTGTCTAGGGTCAGGACCCATTACTGGCGCGGTCGAGGCGTCCAAATGGCGAACATATCGGGCCGAAAGGCGCGCCGCGAAGGCTGGTTGCCTTTGCAAGCGCCTTTAGGTTCGAGATGGAAGCCATTTGGACGTCCCGCAGGGATTTGACCATAATGGCCCAGCGCTGCGTCGGAGCGGCTTGAAATATCGACATATTCCTGCGCCCCTCCTCCTTGCGCCGGGCCATTTTGCCTCAAACCTCGACCGCGCCAGTAATGGGTCCTGACCCTAAGGATCGGGCTTGCCAGGCGCGGACGTGCCCATAAGGTCGCCGCATGATCAGCCTGCGGCATATCGAAGTGTTCCACGCCGTCTATCAGACCGGCTCGCTCAGTGGCGCGGCGCGATTGCTGGGCGTGTCGCAGCCATCGGTGGGCAAGGTTCTGCGCCACGCCGAAACGCGGCTGGGCTTCGCGCTGTTCCGCGTGGTCAAGGGGCGGCTGGTGCCGACCGACGAGGCGCACGAACTGTTCTCGGATGCCAGCGCGGTGCGGCACAGCGTCGACATGCTGCGCGAATCCGCGCGCAACCTGCGCCGGATCGAGCAAGGCCGGCTGCGCGTGGCGATGATCCATTCGCTGGGGCTGGAGGTGGTTCCCGATGCGGTGGCCGCGTTCGCCGCGCGGCATCCTGGCGTTTCGATCGATTTGCGGACGCTGCACAGCGAGGAACTGGTCGAGGCGCTGCAGGCCCGCACCAGCGATATCGTGATCGGCTATGACGCGCCGCGCCACCCCCGGCTGGCGCCCGTCATGCTCGGAACCGGCCAGATCGTGTTGTTGTTCCGCCGGCAGGATATTCCCGATCCTCCGGAGCGGATCGCGCTGGAGGACGTCCGCCACCTGCGCGTGATCGAACTGCTCAACGACGGCACCATCGGCAGGTTGCTGAGCCGTCGGCAGCCCACCGCGGATGACGGCGCCCCGGTGATCCAGACGAAGACCTATTTCGTGGCGGCGGCCCTGGTCGGACGCGGGCTGGGCGTGGCGATCATGGACGAATTCACCGCCCGGGCCTGTGCCAGCGAAGCCATGGATTATCGCCCGTTGAACGAAGCGATGCGCTTTGATGTGATTGCCGCGCATCTCGAAGACCGGCCGCTTTCCACCGTTTCGCACCATTTCCTCGAATGTGTCCGGGGCGCTTTGGCCACGCGGTGAGGGCACCTTTGCCCTTGCCTGATGCCCGTTCCTGTGTAGTTTAACTGATCGATTAAAAGAGGGTGGCGGCGCGCGCTGGATCTTGGCCGAACGCCGCGGGAAAAGGGGTGCGTGAAATGTCGATCCTTCTTGACGAGGGACAGCAGGCGATTGCGACGGAGTGCCGGCGCGTGCTGGAGGCGCGGTCGGACAAGGGGCGCTTGCTGGGCTTGCTGGAGCAGGTGGGCGCTTGCGACGCGGTGTTCCGGGATACGGCGGTGGAACAGGGCTGGACGGCGCTGGCGATCGCGGAGGAGCATGGCGGGCTTGGTCTGGGCCTGATCGAACTGGGGCTGGTGGCGCAGGCGGCGGGCGGGGTAATCGCGGGCGCGCCGTTCCTGACGGTGGGCTATGGTGCGGCGCGGGTGCTGGCCGAGGCTGGATCGGCCGAGGTGCAGGCGGCATGGCTCCCCCGGCTGGCGAGTGGCGAGGCGACGGCGACGGTGGCCTTCGCGGAAGGCAATGCGCCGTTGCCGCCGCGGCCGACCACGGTCTTCGCGGCCGGTCGGCTGACGGGCGTCAAGGAAGGTGTGGTGGCCGGGCTTGCCGCGGACATCGCGGTGGTCTGGGCCATGAACGAGGGTGAGCCGGCGCTGGTGCTCGTCGAACTCTCAGGTGCCACGCGCAACCCGGTGGATGGCTTCGACAACAGCCGCCTCTATGCCGACCTCGCCTTTGCCGAAGCGCCGGCCACGCTGCTGGCGCGGGGCGAGGCGGCCCGCGCGCTCGCGCTCGACGTGCTGGCGCGGATGGCGGTGGTGACGGCGCACGAACAGACCGGCGGGGCCGAAACGCTGCTGACGATCGCGCGCGATTATGCCGTGACGCGCAAGGCCTTCGGCCAGCCGATCGGCGCGTTCCAGTCGGTCAAGCACCGCATCGCCGAGCTGTACGGGCTGGTCGAGATCGCGAGGGCCAACTGCATCCATGCGGCGGCGCTGGCGGATGCTGCTGACGGGACGTCCAATGGGACAGCCAACTTCCTGATCGCGGCGGCGGACGCGCGGATTTCCGCGACCGAGGCCTATGACACCGCCGCGCGCGATTGCGTGCAGATCCACGGCGGGATCGGCGTGACCTGGGAGCAGGGGCTGCACCTGCACATGCGCCGCGCGCGCAGCCTGGCGATCGAGCAGGGCAACCTGCTGTTCTGGGAAGACCTGCTGGTCGATCACCTGACGGGAGAAGTGGCATGAGCGATTACGAAGCCTTCCGCGCCCGCGCCCGCACGTGGCTGCAATCGGTGGCGGGCGAGTTCGGGCGCGAGGCCCGGCGCGGGCTGGACGTGGAGCAGGATCTGGCGCTGGGCCGGCGCTATCTGGCGGCGCGGTTCGACGCGGGCTTTGCCGGGATCAACTGGCCCACGGAGATGGGCGGGCAGGGTCTGACCCACATCGAGAAAGTGATCTTCGATACCGAGGAGATGGGCTTCGGGATGCCCACGGCCTATTTCGGCATTTCGCTGGGGATGCCGGTGCCGATCCTGATGCGCTTCTGCGAGGACAAGGCCTTCGTCAAGGAACGGGTGCTCAAGGCGCTGCGCGGCGAGGAGATCTGGTGCCAGCTGTTCTCCGAGCCGGCCGGCGGATCGGACCTGGCTGGCCTGCGCACCCGCGCCGAGGTGGACGGCAACGGCTGGAAGCTCAACGGGCAGAAGGTGTGGACCAGCTGGGCGCAGTATTGCGACTATGGCGTGATCGTGGCGCGGACCGATCCCACGGTGCCCAAGCACAAGGGGCTGACCTACTACTGGGTGGACATGAAGGCGCCCGGCGTCGATGTTCGTCCGATCAAGCTGGCGGGCGGGGACAGCCACGTCAACGAGGTGTTCTTCGACGACGTGCGGCTGGAGGATAGCCAGCGGATGAGCCCGGTGGGCGGCGGCTTCGCGGTGGCGATGGCGACGCTGATGATCGAGCGCTACGTGGCGACCGACAGCGGCGGCTTCGGCCCGCATCTCGACCTGTTCGTGGATCTGGCGCGGGACGTGGAAGTCAACGGCCGCCCGGCGATCGCGGACGGCCGCATCCGGTCGCAGATCGCGCGCAACCACGCGATGCGCGCGGGGCTGGAATCGATCACCACGCGCGCCATGCTGATGATGCAGGCGGGGATGGAGCCGGGGCCGGAAGGCTCGCTGAACAAGCTGGTGGCGGTGCGCAGCCGGCAGAAGCTGTCGGAACTGGCGATCGATCTGCAGGGCAACGCCGGCCTCGCGTTCGATCCGCATGCCTCGCAGAAGGAGAACTGGACGGCGAGCTGGCTCAACGCCCCCACCGGGCGGATCGCCGGCGGCGCGGACGAGATGCTGCTGAACACCATCGCCGAACGCATCTTGGGCCTGCCGCAGGACCATCGCCCGGACAAGGGCGTGCCGTTCAACCAGATCCCCGCGTAAGGACGATGGCGCAGGCATGACCGAAAACGAGGACATGGCGGAAATCCGCCGCGCGGTGCAGGCGCTGTGCGCGGATTTTCCCGGCGAATACTGGCGGGACAAGGACCGCGACCGCGCCTATCCGGCGGAGTTCGTGGACGCGCTGACGCGGTCCGGGTTCTTGGCGGCGCTGATCCCGCCGGAATACGGCGGTTCGGGCCTGAAGCTCGATGCGGCGGCGGTGATCATGGAGGAAATCCAGGCATCGGGCTGCAACGGGGCTTCCGCCCACGCGCAGATGTACATCATGAACACGCTGCTGCGCTACGGCAGCGCGGAACAGAAGCAGCGCTACCTGCCCGGCATCGCCAGCGGGGAATTGCGGTTGCAGGCGTTCGGCGTCTCGGAGCCGACCAGTGGGACGGACACGCTTTCGCTGCGCACGGTGGCCGTGCGGGATGGCGATCACTACGTGGTCAACGGCCAGAAGATCTGGACCAGCCGCGCCGAATATTCGGACCTCATGCTGCTGCTGGCACGGACCACGCCGCGCGATGCGGTGGCCAAGCGGACCGAAGGGCTTTCGATCTTCCTGGTCGATATGCGCGAAGCGGTGGGGAAGGGCATGACGATCAAGCCGATCCGCACGATGATGAACCATTCGACGACCGAAGTGTTCTTCGACGACCTGCGCATCCCGGCTTCCGCTCTGATCGGAGAGGAGGGGCAGGGCTTCCGCTACATCCTTTCGGGGATGAACGCCGAACGCATCCTGATCGCCTCGGAATGCGTTGGCGATGCCAAGTGGTTCATCGCGCGCGCCAGCGACTACGCCCGGGAGCGCAAGGTGTTCGGCCGCGCGATCGGGCAGAACCAGGGCATCCAGTTCCCGATCGCCCGCGCCTATGCGCAGATGCGCGCGGCCGAGCTGATGGTCCACCATGCGGCGCAGGTCTATGACAGCGGCGGCAATCCAGGCGCGGAGGCGAACATGGCCAAGCTGCTGGCAAGCGAGGCAAGCTGGGCCGCCGCCGACATGTGCGTGCAGACCTTCGGCGGCTTCGGCTTTGCCGAGGAATACGACGTCGAACGCAAGTTCCGCGAGGCGCGGCTCTATACCGTGGCGCCGATCAGCACCAACCTGATCCTCAGCTATCTTGCCGAGCATGTGCTCGGGCTGCCGCGCAGCTACTGACGAACACGGGAGAGGACGAACAATGGCTTTCAAGACGCGCATTACCGAGATGCTGGGGATCGAGCATCCGATCGTGCAGGGCGGGATGATGAACGTGGGCTATGCCGAACTGGCGAGCGCGGTCTCGAACGCGGGCGGGCTTGGCATCATCACTGCGCTGACCCAGCCGACGCCGGACAAGCTGCGCGAGGAGATCGAGCGGACCCGGGCGATGACGGACAAGCCGTTCGGCGTGAATATGACGATCTTCCCGACGGTCAATTCGCCCGACTACAAGGCCTATGCGCAGGCGATCATCGATGGCGGCGTGAAGATCGTGGAAACGGCGGGCACGCAGGCGGTGCGCGAGATCTGGGAAATGCTCAAGCCGCACGGCGTGACGATCCTGCACAAGTGCACGGCGGTGCGCCACGCGCTTTCGGCGGAGAAGGCGGGGTGCGACATCGTCTCGATCGACGGCTTCGAATGCGCCGGCCACCCCGGCGAGGACGACATTCCCGGCCTGATCCTGATCCCGGCGGCGGCGGACAAGGTGAAGATCCCGCTGCTGGCCTCGGGCGGCTTCGGCGACGGGCGCGGGCTGGTCGCGGCGCTGAGCCTGGGCGCGGAAGGGATCAACATGGGCACGCGGTTCTGCGCGACGCAGGAAGCGCCGATCCACGACAACGTGAAGCAGGCCTATATCGACAACGACGAACGCGGCAGCTTCCTGATCTTCCGCAACTTCAAGAACACCGCGCGGGTGGGGCGCAGCGCCGTATCGGAAGAAGTGGTGCGGCGCCTGTCGCAGCCCGATGCGGTGTTCGAGGACGTGCGCGAACTCGTCTCGGGCGTGGCCGGCAAGGAGCTTCTCCAGACCGGCGACCTGACCAAGGGTGTGTTCTGGGCCGGCATGGTCCAGGGCCTGATCCACGATGTGCCGACCTGCCAGGAACTGATCGCGCGCATCATTGCCGATGCTGAAGACATCGTTCGGCAAAGGCTCGATCGCTTCCTCGTCTGAAGCGCGGCGCTTGCGGCACTGACGCGCGGCTTGTTGTCCGCTATAACCCCGCCCTGATGCCGCACCGCAACCACGGAGCGGCCACGGGGGAGCGGGCCTTTGTCGGAAATGCCGGTGCCGAAGATGAAGATCCTCTGGGCCAGCGTGTTCAGCCTGCTCGATACGTCGAGCGGCGCGGCGATCGCGATCCGCGAAATGATGATGCAACTCGTCCATCGGGGGCACGAAGTCGATATTCTGGGGGCCACCGTTTTCGATCACCCGGCGGGCGTCTCGCGCATCGCCGATTCCTGGGACGAGGTGCGCGCACGGGCGGGGCAGTGGGTGAACGTGGACGACGGCCCGCTCCGGCATCGGCTCTACGTGACCGGGGAGACCGCGCGCCCGCTGCTGACATCGCGCGAGGAAGGCGACTGGCACGAGGCGCTGCTGGGCCGTCTGGACGCGTTCGGGCCGGACATCGTGTTCTTCTATGGCGGCCAGACGCTGGAGATGCTGACCGCGATCGACGCGCACCGTGCCGGCGCGGGCGTGGCCGCCTATCTCGGCAATGCGCAATACTACGGCACGCGCTGGTGTCGGGATGTCGATCTGCTGCTGACCGTCAGCGAGGCCAACGCCGCGCTCTACCGCGAGCGCGAAGGCTACGAGGCGCACTCGGTGGGCGTGTTCATCGATCCCGCTGCCGTCGTCGCGCCGGCGCCCCGGCCGGAGCGGGTCCTGTTCGTCAACCCCACCCTGGATAAAGGGGCCGCGGTTGTCTGCCGCATGGCCATGCTGCTGGAACGCCGCCGGCCGGACATCGTCTTCGAGGTGGTGGAGTCGCGGGGCAAATGGGAAGACATCGTCCAGATGGTGACAGCCGCGTTCGGCGAGCCGCGCGACAGTCTGTCGAACGTGGTGGTCACCCCGAACACGGCGGACATGCGGCCCGTCTATGGCCGCGCGCGCTGCCTGCTGATGCCCACGCTGTGGTGGGAAAGCGCGGGCCGGGTGATCGTGGAAGCCATGCTCAACGGCATTCCGGCGATCGTCAGCAACCGAGGCGGGCCGCCGGAAATGCTGGGCGAAGGCGGCTTGCGCATCGCGTTCCCGGAGGCTTGTTACCAGCCGCCTTTCACTGAGCTGCCCAGCGACCGGTTTCTGGAGCAGATCATCGAGAAGATTGTCGCGCTTTTCGACGATCCCGGCTTCCACGGGCATTTTTCAGGCCGTGCGCGCCAGCTGGCGGCAACGAAACACGATCTGCGCCACAACACGGATGCCCTGGAGCGGGAATTTGCGGCGCTCGTGGCCCGGGGCCAGGGTATGCGCAAAGGCGCGTAAATTCCTGGACAGGAATTACACATACGTGTAATTCGGTCAGCTAACAATATATGGGAAGGGAAGAGCCGGACGATGGGTAGCACGGTGGAGCCGATCGAGGCCGATGCGATCGAAGCCGGTGCTCGCGCGGCGCCTGCGCTCATCCGTTATCTGGCCGAGGGCGACTACGTCACGCGCCGCTACGTGAGCCGGGGCGCGGAGATTAACACCGGTGACTATGTGGATCACGCGATGGTGGTGCGCGACGGGATGCCGATCCGCGATCACTTCACGCTGGACCGTCACGGTTTCATGATCGGCCGGCATCGCTCCGCCATCGCCGATTTCCACGACAGGGCGGCGGTGGACGCGGGCTACCTGCGCGAGGTGGAGAAGCTTGTCGCGCGGATGTGCGGGGCAGACCGCGTGGCGGCGCAAGGGTGGATGATCCGCACATCGGCCGATCTCAGCGCGCGGGCGAAGGAGAAGGTCGAGAATTACCAGCACGCCGGCGGCATCCAGCCCCCGGCGGGCGAAGCGCATGTCGACTACAACGAGATTACCGGCCGTCGCGCGGCGGCGCGGATTCACGGCCAAGCGTTCCCCGATGCGCCGCCATATGCCCGCTACATCTGCTTCTCGCTATGGCGCACGTTTTCGCCGGGCCGCAGGACTGGCCGCTGGCGGTATGCGACGGGCGCACGGTGCGCGACGAGGAAACCGCCTCCAACACGCTGTTCGTGGTCGATGAATTCCCGACCGGCGATGCGCTGACCGCGCCGGTGGAGGGCGAGGAGGACATGATCGCAGCCACGATCTTCCGCTACCGGCCGCGCCATCGCTGGTGGTATTTCTCCAACATGGCAGCCGATGACGTGCTGCTGTTCAAGTTCCAGGACAGCGACCATTCCGTGACCTGGCGCTGCCCGCACACCGCCTTCCACGATACCAGCCTGCCCGATGCGAAGACCCGCTCCAGCATCGAGGTGCGCTGCGTGGCCTATTTTGACCGGGCCTAGGCGGCTTGGATAAATTCAGGAGCAATTGGGGCGACCGAGAAGGGTTGGTTAGCTGCGGTGCGCCTGCGGTGTTATGCCGAGTTCTATGAACGAGCGCTACGAACCTGCTTCCGATTTCCTGAAAGCAATAATCGCTGAGGAAGTACCGCTGTCAGGCTCCGCCTTTGCTGATGCCAATCTGGGGCGGCTTATCTCGCTGACGCAGGATCGGGACCTTTTGAACCGGGATTGGGCTACGATGCTCCTTGCATCGGAGGAAGTGGACACGCCCGTGATCCGGGATGCGCTGCTTGCGGCTCTTCGCGACGAAAACGATGTGGTAAGAGCGGAGGCGCTGCTGGGTTTGGCAAGGCGAGACCCGGTTCTGGCAATCCCATTCGCTTTAGAAGCGCTGTCTAACGAGCGGGCGTGCATGGCCGTCTTCGAGGCCGCCGAACTGATCGCGGATCCGGCGTTGGCAGATGCGCTTCTGCCCTGGACTGAGCCATCCGACAACGAATGGCTAGACAAGCTTGCTCGTGACGCGTTGTCAGCTTGCGAGAGGGGCTCGTCGGCGACCTAGGTGCTGTTAAGTCCGCAACTGGCGCAATCTGTCATTCGATTTGTCCACGCGCCCTAGGATTCTCTCTTTAGGGCCGGGGACTCTAAAGCCCGGCTATCCCGTGACGAACGATTTCGCGCTATTCACCCCGCGGCGGCGCGGCTAGGGGCCGGTGTCGCACACCCGCCACCCGGGAGATGGCATGATACTGTTCAGGGGCCACGAGACACACTCGCGCTCACTCATCAAGGGCATCAGCTGGCGCGCGCTCGGCAGCATCGATACCTTCCTGCTGAGCTGGTTCTTCACCAGCAACGCCAAGGCCGCCGGCGCCATCGCCAGCACCGAGATTATCACCAAGATCCTCCTCTACTATTTCCACGAACGCGCGTGGGCTTCGGTCAACTGGGGCGCCAAGCGCGAACCGGAGGCCGAGGAGGGCGATGTTCTGGCCGGTATCGTCAGCGGCGCCGACGCGACCTGACTTGACCTTGCGCGCCATTGCGGACAACGAGAGCCAATGATCGATCCCCGCCATTTCCGCGACGTTCTCGGCACCTATCCTACCGGTGTCTGCGTGATTACCGCCGTTGACGCGGACGGTCATCGCAGCGGGCTGGTGGTCGGCTCGTTCACGTCGATCTCGCTCGATCCGCCACTGGTGGGCTTCTTCCCCGACAAGCGATCGGGAACCTGGCCGAAGATCGCGGCTATCGGTCGCTTTTGCGTGAACGTGCTGGGCGCAGACCAACTCGACCTCTGTCGCCGCTTCGCTTCAAAGGCGGACGACAAGTTCGCCGAACTCGCGCACGGCCACACGCCGTCGGGCCAGCCGCTGCTGGACGATGCGATCGCGTGGATCGACTGTGCGGTGGAGCGAGTCGAGGATATCGGCGATCACTGGCTGGTGGTGGGCGCGGTCGAGGCGATGGAGCGCCGCGAACAGGGCACTCCTCTGCTGTTCTTCCGTGGCCAGTACCACGATCTCGTCTGCCTTCAGGACAGCTGACCGGCACGCGAAGGGAGCGGGCCGGCCGGAAAAATTTCCAACGCCTGATATTTTTTGCAGATGCGCGCCCGTTTTTGACTTGCGTCAAGGTGGGGAGAATCGATCGGGGGCATTCCTTGGGCGTCGAAAGGAAGCAGCAACGCCACCCGTTGGGGTTTCCTTCCGTGATTTCTCCCCAACTCGGGCGGTCGTGAGGCCGCCCTTCTTTTTTGTGGCCCGGAACTGACTGGTTCGCGTATCCGAAAATAGAACGACGGGTATTCGCCCAAGCGCGGTCTCCCTTAGCAATCAGGGGGTTGCGCAACCGTCAAATACGACGCAAGTGTGATTGTCGTGGTTGGGGAAGATGATAGGCGGGCCGTCATGTCTTCGTGTGAAACCTGCGTCGTCCGCAATCGGGCCATCTGCTCGGGGCTGGACAATAAGGAAATCACCGCTCTTAATTCGATGGGGCGGCGTCGTTCCGTGTCGGCGGGGGAGCCGCTGATCTGGGAGGATGACGATTCCCTCCTTGTCGCCAACGTCATCGATGGCGTTCTCAAGCTGGTCACCAGCACAGAGGACGGGCGCGAGCAGATCGTAGGCGTGGCTTATCCGTCCGATTTCATCGGCCGCCCATTCGGCCAGACCAGTCGGGCCAGCGTCGTCGCGCTGACGGACGCCCGCGTCTGCGTATTCGCGCGCAACGATTTCGACCGCTTCGCGCGCGAGCATCCCGAACTGGAGCACAAGCTGCTGGAGCGCACGCTGTCCGAACTGGACCGCACGCGGTCCTGGATGATGCTGCTGGGGCGCAAGACCGCACCCGAAAAGATCGCGACGTTCCTGCTGGAAATGTCGGAGCGGCTCGCCGAAACGGGCTGCCAGCCGAGCTTCGGCCCGGCCAGGCGCTTCAGCCTGCCGTTTTCGCGCCAGCAGGTGGCCGATGTGCTGGGGCTGACGATCGAGACGGTGAGCCGTCAGTTCACCAAGCTCAAGAACGATGGCGTGATCGAACTACCATCGCGGCGCGAGGTGGAGATCGTCAATCGCGGAGCATTGCTCGCGCTCGCGGGATAATCGGTTCGCCGCATGGCGCGCGCTGCCCAGCGGCGTATTTCGGAAGTGACGAGCGGGCCGAACCGAGGCGATCCCAGAACCCCTGTTCGACCCGCCCGCCGCCCTTCCGGTCTGCCCCGCGCGTGGGTTGCGGGGCAGCGGCCGGACGGGAAGCCCTGGATCAGAAGCGGTAGCTCAGCCCCGCGCTGATCACCCAGGGATCAAGCGAGTGCTTGGTCCGCAACACTTCGGTGGACCCGGCATAGAAATGCGCGGTGGTGTCCATGAAGTACTTCTTGGCATCGAGGCTGACGCCGAGCCCGTTCTTGTTGACCGGGATGTCCACACCGGCCTGGAGCGCGACGCCCAGCTTGTTCGACATGTTCACCTTGGTCACGCCCAGCGGTACGATGCTCGCGCCCGGCTTCTCGTCGATGTAGAAGAACACCGAGGGACCGACGCCTACATAGGGCTTGATGCCGCCGGGCAGCGGCAGGTGATACTTCGCCGTGAGCGTGGCCGGCAGGATCAGCACATGGCCGACGATATCGGTCGCGGCGGCAAGCGTGCCGGTGCCGCTGACGTGGTGCTGGGTGAAGCAGCAGATCGTTTCGACCGAGACGTTGGGCGAGAAGAAATACTCGACCGCGAGCGTCGGCACGACGTTGTCGTTGGCCTTGGTGTTGGCACCGGTGGTGAGCCCGAGCGGGTCCAGCTCTACCTTGGTGATCTTGCCGTCGGGCAGTACGCCTGTGCCAAGCAGCTTGACCTGGAGCTTGCCGTCCGGCGAGCCGGCCATGGCGGGGGTGGCGGCCAGCGGGGTGAGCATGGCGGCGCACAGCGCGGCCGCGAGTACCTTCTTCATACCTTGCAGTCCTGTGCCGCGGTTGCCTGCCCCTCGCAGGCCGAAATCCGAACCGTGGCGTGGGAGCCTGATGCACCGGTTGCGAATCACCGACATTGACGGAGCGCAAAAATCGGCAGGAACCGCGCAAGACCAAGGTATGATGCGCAAATCCGGGCAATTTGTCCTGCATCAATGTTGTAGCGCGCCATACGTTGCACGCGCCTTCTCACATCTTGCATGGAAGGGAAGGCTCCATGGTTTCGCTAGTAACGCGCAGCGGCATATGGTTCGCTGTGCTTCTCCTTGCTGTCGTGGCGAGCGCGCTCGCCAAGGACGGCGGCTTCGCCATTCACATGGCAATCTGTGCGCTTGCCGCGCTGATCGGCATGATCGTCACGCTGCGTCAGGCCGACGTGGATTCGATCGCGCGCGGCATCCTCAAGATGCCCGATCAGGGCCGGTACGATGACGACCCCATCCGCTGGGGCGTGATCGCGACGGTGTTCTGGGGCATGGCGGGGTTCCTCGCCGGGCTTTACATCGCGCTCGAACTGACCTGGCCGCAGCTCAACCTCGGCCTGGAATGGATCAACTTCGGTCGCCTGCGCCCGCTGCACACTTCCGCGGTCATCTTCGCTTTCGGAGGCAATGCTCTGATCGCCACGTCATACTACGTGGTCCAGCGCACTTGCCGGGCGAGGCTGGCCTTCCCCGGCCTCGCCCGTTTCGTCTTCTGGGGCTACCAGCTGTTCATCGTGCTGGCCGCCACCGGCTATCTGCTTGGCATCACCCAGGGGAAGGAATACGCCGAGCCGGAATGGTACGTCGACCTGTGGCTGACGATCGTGTGGGTGGCTTACCTCGCGGTCTTCGTCGGCACGATCGTCAAGCGGACCGAGCCGCACATCTACGTGGCCAACTGGTTCTACCTCTCGTTCATCCTGACCGTGGCGATGCTGCACATCGTCAACAACCTGAACCTGCCGGTCTCGATCTTCGGGTCGAAGAGCTATCCGGTGTTCGCCGGCGTGCAGGGCGCGCTGGTGCAGTGGTGGTACGGCCATAACGCGGTGGGCTTCTTCCTGACCGCCGGCTTCCTGGCGATGATGTACTACTTCGTGCCCAAGCAGGCCGAACGCCCGATCTACAGCTATCGCCTGTCGATCATCCACTTCTGGGCGCTGATCTTCCTCTATATCTGGGCGGGTCCGCACCATCTGCACTACACCGCGCTGCCCGATTGGGCGCAGACGCTGGGCATGGTCTTCTCGGTCATGCTGTGGATGCCCAGCTGGGGCGGCATGATCAACGGCCTGATGACGCTGAACGGCGCCTGGGACAAGATCCGCACCGATCCGATCATCCGCATGTTCGTGATGAGCCTGGCCTTCTACGGCATGAGCACGTTCGAAGGCCCGATGATGAGCGTCAAGGCGGTCAACAGCCTGTCGCACTACACCGACTGGACCATCGGCCACGTCCATTCCGGTGCGCTGGGCTGGAACGGGATGGTCACCTTCGGCACGCTCTATTACCTCACGCCGCGCCTGTGGAACCGCGAACGGCTCTACAGCCTGCGCATGGTCAACTGGCACTTCTGGCTCGCGACCACGGGTATCGTGTTCTACGCCGCCTCGATGTGGGTGGCCGGCATCACCCAGGGCCTGATGTGGCGCGAATACGGGCCGGACGGCTACCTGGTGAACTCCTTCGCCGAAACCGTTGCCGCGCTGCACCCGATGTACGCGCTGCGCGCCTTCGGTGGGCTGCTCTACCTCAGCGGGGCGACGATCATGGCGGTGAACATCACCCGCACGATCCTTGGCCACACGCTGCGCGACGAGAAGCCGATGACCGAGACGCCCTACGACGCCGCCAGGGACGTGCCGCTCGCCGGCGCCCCGGCGCACGCCTGACACGCCCGGAGAAGGAGAAAAGACAATGGCACTCTCCATCATGGAGCGTCACAAGAAGCTGGAACGCAACATCACCCTGCTGGGCATCTGTGCCTTCGCGGCGGTGACGGTGGGCGGCATCGTGGAAATCGCGCCGCTGTTCTGGATCGACAACACGATCGAGAAGGTGGAGGGCATGCGGCCCTACACCCCGCTGGAACAGGCCGGGCGCGACATCTACGTCCGCGAAGGCTGCTACGTTTGCCACAGCCAGATGATCCGTCCATTCCGCGACGAGGTCGAACGCTATGGCCACTACAGCCTGGCCGCGGAATCGATGTACGACCATCCGTTCCAGTGGGGCTCGAAGCGCACCGGGCCTGATCTTGCCCGCGTGGGCGGCCGCTATTCCGACGAATGGCACGTCCAGCACCTGAAAGATCCGCGCGCGGTCGTGCCGGAATCGATCATGCCGACTTACGCGCACCTTGCCGAGCACGATCTCGACGCGGGCGATATGACGGCATCGCTGCAGACGCTGTACCAGGTCGGCGTCCCCTACACCAAGGACGACATCGCCAAGGCCAACGACGACCTGAAAGCGCAGGCCGATCCGCAGGCCGACGTGGCCGACTTCAAGAAGCGTTACCCCAAGGCGCAAGTGCGTGACTTCGACGGCGATCCCAAGCGTCTGACCGAAATGGATGCGCTGGTCGCGTATCTCCAGGTTCTGGGCACGCTGGTCGATGTCAACGCGCCGGCGGCGCAGGAGCAGCTCGCCAAGGAGAAGGGCCGATGAGCGCGCACTCCACCTACGACCTGCTGCGCCACCTGGCCGACAGCTGGGGGCTTCTGGTGATGACCTTCGTGTTCCTGGTTCTGTGCCTGTGGCCGTTCCTGCGGCCCGGCGCGCGCCAGCTCAGCGACGAAGCGGCCACCTCGATCTTCAAGGATGAGAACGATGGCGAATAAGCGGATCGACGACGCCACGGGCGTCGAAACCGTCGGCCACGAGTGGGACGGCATCGAGGAACTGAACAACCCGTTGCCGCGCTGGTGGCTGTGGACGTTCTACGCCTGCATCGTCTTCGCGATCGGCTATTGCGTGGTCTATCCCGCGATCCCGATGGTGAAGTCGGCCACGGCGGGCACCTTCGGCTGGACCAGCCGGGGCGCGCTGGCGACCGAGATGAAGGCCGCTGACGCCAGCCGGGCGGGTCTTCGGGCCGCGATCGCGGCAACGTCCGTGGAGCAGCTCGGGGCCGATCCCAAGTTGCTGCGCGCGGCGATCGAGGGCGGCCGCGCCGCGTTCAAGGTCAACTGCGTGCAGTGCCACGGCGCTGGCGCGGCGGGGGCCAAGGGCTACCCGAACCTCAACGACGATGACTGGCTGTGGGGCGGCGATATCGCCACCATCCACCAGACGCTGGAGCACGGCGTGCGCCAGCCCGGCGACGACGCTACCCGCATGAGCCAGATGCCGGCCTTTGGGCGCGACGGCATCCTGACGGCGGCGCAGGTACAGGACGTGGTCAGCCATGTCCGCGTTATCAGCGGGCAGGAAAAGCCGAGCGCTTCGGCACAGCGCGGCGCGAAGATCTTCGCCGAGAACTGCGTGGTCTGCCACGGCGCGAATGGCGAGGGCAACCGCATGGTCGGCGCGCCGAAGCTGAGCGACGCGATCTGGCTCTATGGCGGCGATCGCGCCACGTTGACCGAAACCGTGACCAACGCCCGCTATGGCGTGATGCCCGCCTGGGGCGCGCGTCTGGACCCGGTCACCGTCAAGATGCTGGCGGCTTACGTCCACTCGCTGGGCGGCGGTGAAGCCACGCCGGCACCGGCACCCCAAGCTGTCGCGGCACCTGCCGCCGCGGCGGCTCCTCAAGCAAAGTAACGGCCATGAACGCGCAAGATCCCACCCTCGGCGCCGATCATTCCAACGACCTCGGTCTTTACGCCAAGCGCAAGTCGGTCTTCCCCAGGAAGACCGACGGACCGTTCCGCCGCTTCAAGTGGGTGGTGATGGCGTTCTGCCTCGCGGTGTACTGGGGCACGCCATGGATCCGCTGGAACCGTGGCCCCTACGCACCCGACCAGGCCGTGCTGGTGGATCTTGCGCACCGCCGTTTCTACATGTTCCAGATCGAAATCTGGCCCCACGAGTTCTACTTCGTTGCCGGATTGCTGATCATGGCGGGGATCGGCCTGTTCCTCGTCACCAGCGCGGTCGGCCGCGCGTGGTGCGGCTATGCCTGCCCGCAGACGGTGTGGACCGACCTGTTCCAGCATGTCGACCGCTTCATCGATGGCGACCGCAACGCGCAGATCCGTTTGCAGAACGCACCGTGGACCGCTTCCAAGATCGCCCGGCGGGTGTTCAAGTGGGGCGTCTATCTGACCATCGCGTTCCTGACCGGCGGCGCCTGGATCTTCTATTTCGCCGATGCGCCCACGCTTCAGCGCGAATTCTGGACCGGCACCGCCGCGCCGGTCGCCTACGCCACCACCGGCGTGCTGACGTTCACGACCTTCTGGCTGGGCGGCTTCATGCGCGAGCAGGTCTGCGTCTACATGTGCCCCTGGCCGCGCATCCAGACGGCGATGCTCGATGAAAAGTCGCTGACCGTCACCTACAAGCACTGGCGCGGCGAACCGCGCGGATCGGTCAAGGCGGCGGCGAAAAGCCCGGTGCCGCTGGGCGATTGCATCGATTGCCTGCAATGCGTGGCGGTTTGCCCCACGGGCATCGACATCCGCGAAGGGCCGCAGATCGGCTGCATCACCTGCGCGCTGTGCATCGATGCCTGCGACCAGGCGATGAGCAAGGTCGGCCGCCCGCGCGGGCTGATCGACTACTGCACGCTGGAAGACGCCGAGCATGAGGAGAAGGGTGAGAAGCCCACGCCGATCCTGAAGACGATCTTCCGTCCCCGCACGCTGGTCTATTTCGCGGTGTGGGCCGCGATCGGCGTGGCCATGCTGTTCATGCTGGGCCAGCGCAGCCGGCTCGATGTTTCGGTGGCGAAGGATCGCAACCCCGAATTCGTCATGCTGAGCGACGGTTCGGTGCGCAACGGCTTCACCGTCAAGCTGCGCAACATGGAAGACCGCCCGCGCAAGATGGAACTCGCGCTCGACGGCCTGCCGGGGGGGGCGATCTACACCGACGAGATGGAAGCGGACGAGGCGAAGCGGTTGCTCGCGCTGGACGTGCCAGCGGACACGACGCGGCGCCTGCGCGTCTATGCCGTGCAGCCCCGTGCGGCGGCGAGGCCGGCGGACTTCGCCTTTACGGTGAAAGCAACCGATACCGAGGGCGGGCAGGACCGCGCCGCCACGACATTCACCACAGCGGAAGGAAACGGCCAGTGACCCAGCATAGCCGTAACAGCCAGCATGCGCCGCGCCCGTTCACCGGGCGGCACATGGCGATGATCATGATCGCGTTCTTCGGCGTCGTGATCGCCGTCAACGTGTTGATGGCGCGTTTCGCGGTATCGACCTTCGGCGGCGTGGTCGTCGAAAACTCCTACGTCGCCAGCCAGCATTTCAACCGCTGGCTGGACGAAGCCCGCGTCGAAGGGGCGCTGGGCTGGAAGGCGGTGCTTTCGCGCACTGCGGACGGCCGCGTGATCGCCGAACTGCGCGACAGCGCGGGCAAGCCGCTGTCGGGCGCGAAAGTGACGGCCACGGCCGAGCATCCGCTGGGCCGCCGCCCCGAAACCGAGCTGGCTTTCCGTGAAAGCGCGCCTGGCACGTATGCCGCCACACTGGAACCGGGGCGCTGGCGGCTGCGGCTGGCGGTGACGGCGGAGGGCCATGAATGGCGAACGGTCGGGGAAGTCCAGTGAACGCGCCCGCGGGGCCGGCCGGAGCCGATCTGGCCCACCGCAATGCAACGGCGGAAGATCTGCTGCACACCGTACTGTCCGTTCCGGGGATGCATTGCGCCGGCTGCATGGGCAAGGTCGAACGGGCCTTTGGTGAGGTGGATGGGGTCGTCGCGGCGCGTGCCAACCTGACCGCGCGCAGCGTCGATGTGTCGCACCGCGCGGGCGTGGAAGCGCCGGATCTTGTCGCCGCGCTGGCCATGGCGGGGTTCGAGGCGCAGCCGCGCGCGGCGGAGCGCGAGGCGCCCTCGGCGGTCAAGCCCTTGCTGGCGCCGCTGGCCGTGGCCGCCTTCGCCTGCATGAACGTGATGCTGCTGTCGGTCAGCGTCTGGTCAGGGGCCGACGGCACGACGCGGGACCTTTTCCACTGGCTTTCGGCGGCGATCGGCGTGCCCGCGATCGTCTTTGCCGGGCGGCCGTTCTTTTCCTCCGCCTTCGGCGCGCTGAAGCGTGGGCGGACCAACATGGACGTGCCGATCTCGATCGGTGTGACGCTGGCGACGGGGCTTTCGCTCTACGAGACCGTCACCCACGGGCAGGAAGCCTGGTTCGACGGCACGCTGATGCTGCTGCTGTTCCTGCTGGCGGGGCGTGTGCTGGACGCGATGATGCGCGATCGCGCGCGCGCGGGCGTCGAGGCGCTGCTGCGGCAGGCGGCTACGGGCGCGATGGTGATCGAGGCCGATGGCGCGACGCGCTGGGTCGAGGCCGGCGCGCTGCTGCCGGGGATGCTCATGCGCGTGGCCTCGGGCGAGCGGCTGGCGGCCGACGGCGAGGTGCTGCGCGGGGATAGCCGGTTCGACCAGTCGCTGCTGACTGGTGAAAGCGAACCGGTGGCGGCCGGGCCGGGAACGGCTGTCCACGCCGGCACGCTCAATGTCGATGCGCCGGTGGATGTGCGCGTTTCCGCGGTCGGGCAGGATACCGCGCTGGCCGAAATCGCGCGGCTGATGGAAGCGGCGGGGCAATCGCGCTCCAGTTACGTGCGGATCGCGGATCGCGCCTCGCGGCTCTATGCGCCGGCGGTGCATACGCTGGCGGCGCTGACGTTCGCGGGATGGATGATAGCCGGGGCGGGGCTGTACAAGTCGCTGGTGATCGCCATCGCGGTGCTGATCATCACGTGCCCCTGTGCGCTGGGCCTGGCCGTGCCGGTGGCGCAGGTGGTGGCGGCGGGCGCGCTGATGAAGCGCGGCATTCTGGTCAAGGACGGTTCCGCGCTGGAGCGTCTGGCGGCGGTAGACCGCGCGTTGCTCGACAAGACGGGGACGCTGACGCTGGGCCGCCCGGTGCCCGACGAAGCGGCGCTGGGCGCGCTTTCCGTCGCCGAGGCGGAAGTGGCGCTGGCGCTGGCAAGCCACAGCCGTCACCCGCTGTCGCTGGGACTGGTGCAGGCCCTTTCCGCGCGCGGGGTGCGGGCTGCGGAACTGGACGATGTGCGCGAGGAGCCGGGGCGCGGCGTGACCGGCCTGTGGAACGGTACGCGGGTGACACTTGGCCGGCCGCAGGTGGCGCAGGGCATGGCCACCGCGCTGACGCTGGGCAGCGGCGTGATCCGCGTGATCCCCTTCGCTGACCGGCTGCGTCCGGACGCTGAAGCCGCGTTGCAGGGGTTGGCTTCGTTGCATGTGGAGGCCTCGATCCTGTCGGGCGATTCGCTGCCGGCGGTGGCCGCAGTGGCGCGGGCGACCGGGCTGACCGCGCAGGCGGCCGCTTCGCCGTCCGACAAGAAGGACGCCATCGCGCGGCTGCAGGAGGCGGGGCGAAATGTGCTGATGGTGGGGGACGGGCTCAACGACGGGCCGGCGCTCGCCGCCGCCAATGCCTCGATCGCGCCGGGCAGCGCCAGCGACGTTGGCCGGCAAGCGGCGGACCTGGTGTTCACCGGGGATTCGCTGCTCGCCCTGCCGCGCGCCGTCCGCGCCGCGCGGGCGACGATGCGGGTGGTGCGGCAGAACTTCGTGCTGGCCATCGGCTACAACGTGCTGGCGGTGCCGCTGGCGATGGCGGGCGTGGTGACGCCGCTGATCGCGGCGGTGGCGATGTCCACCAGTTCGCTGATCGTGGTGGGCAATTCGCTGCGACTGGCGGGAGCGGCCCGATGACGAGCATCGCTTTTCTTCTCCCGATCGCGCTGGGCATGGGGCTGTTCGGCCTGGCGGCGTTCTTCTGGGCGCTGCGCAAAGGGCAGTTCAACGACCTGGATGGCGCGGCTGCGCGCATCCTGATCGACGAGAACGAGGAAGGCTGACATGCACCGCGCCTCCCTTTCGCTGGCCATGCTGGCGCTGATCCAGCTTTCCGCGCCGCTTTCGGCGGGTACGGGCAGCGGTCCATCGTTCATGATGGTGCCATTCTGCGGCGAAGCCGGTGGGGCCAGGCCGATCCGCGTGCCGCGTCGGGACGATGGCACAAGTGGAGGCTGCTGCAAAGTTTGCCATATCTCAATGCGCAAGCGCGGCGGCGGCGATAGCTGTTGTGGCCATGATGGCGAATCCGATCAGGAAGACGACAATGTCGGTTGAACACGCTGAGCGAACCAGCGTCTTCGCGGACTGGACCTATTACCCCGAACTGCTGGCCCGGCCGGTCCCGCGATACACCAGTTATCCGACGGCGGCCGAGTTCGTGGACGAGGATTTCGAGGCGCGTCAGCGCGCCGCGATCCGGGCGGTGCGAGGCACGGTCTCGCTCTATATCCACATCCCCTATTGCCGGGAAATCTGTTGGTATTGCGGGTGCAACACCGGCGCTGCCAATCGCACGCAACGTCTGACGCATTACCTCGAGGCGCTGCACCACGAGATCGAGTTGCTCGCTTCCGAACTCGATCCTTCGGTGCGGATCTCGCGGATCGCGTTCGGAGGGGGCAGTCCCAACGCGATCCAGCCGACCGATTTCGTGCGGCTGGTCGATACGCTGACGGTGAACTTCCGGATGGACCGGCCGGTGCTGTCGATCGAACTCGACCCGCGCAGCCTTTCTTCGCCATGGCTGTTGGCGATCCGGGGCATTGGCGTGATCAAGGCCAGCCTTGGCGTGCAGACGCTGGACGCGCGCGTGCAATCGGCGATCGGACGCGTGCAACCGAAGGATTCGATCGAGCGCGCGGTAGAAGGGCTGCGCCGGGCGGGCGTGGATTCGATCAATTTTGACCTGATGTACGGCTTGCCGTTCCAGGATGACGCAGTGCTGGCGCAGACGCTGGACGAAACGATCGCGATGGGCGCCGACCGGGTGGCGCTGTTCGGCTATGCCCATGTGCCGCACATGATCCCGCGCCAACAGCGCATCGATGCCAGCCGGCTGCCGGGGCAGGTGGATCGCTTCCGCATGGCGGCGGAAGGGTATCGCCAACTTGTCGATGCCGGGTATCAGGCCGTGGGTTTCGATCACTTCGCGTTGCCGGGCGATGATCTCGCGCGGGCTGCGCGGACCGGTGCGTTGCAGCGCAATTTCCAGGGGTTTACCGACGATTCCGCACCGGTGCTGCTAGGGCTGGGGGCTTCTTCGATCAGCGAGTTCCCCGACCTGTTCGTGCAGAACGAAAAGAACGCCGGCGCCTATCGCACGCTGGTGCATGATGGGCATCTGTCCGGCCGGCGCGGGGTTGAGCGCACTGCGGAGGACCGGCGGCGCGGGGACATCATCACCGGCTTGCTCTGCCATAACGAAGCGCGGGTGCCGTCGGACCTGATGGACGAGGCGCAAGCGCGGTTGCAACCCTTTGTCGAACGGGGGCTTGCGACCATCGCGGACGGGCACATCCGGCTGGAGCGCGGATGCGAACCCTATGCCCGGTCAATCGCGGCGGTGTTCGACGCCTACCGCGCTGGCCCGCATCAGTTCAGCTCGGCGGTGTAGCCCGTTCGCGCGGCGCGGACGGCAGATGATCAAACAGCGTGGCGATGGCCGGCTCCCCGCCCGCCGCAAGGTTGATTGAGAGCGGGATGGGCCGGGTGTCGTTGCCGGGCGGCAGGGCCACGACACAATTGCGGCCCATGCGCTTCGCTTCGTAGCAGGCGTGATCGGCGCGGCGCATCACGTCGGCGAACGTTTCGCCCGGCAGCGCGCAGGTGGCGCCGCCGCTGACGGTGAACGCCGGGCGGGCCTCACCGGATTCGGTTGCGGCCGCTCGCCTGATCCTCTCGGCCAGTTCGCCGATGTCCTCGATCGAGGCCGATGGCAGCATGACCACGAATTCCTCGCCCCCGGTCCGGGCCAGCAGCGCGCCCCGTGGCGCCGCGCGGCGCATGATATCGGCGAAGGCGACGATCACATCGTCGCCTACATCGTGGCCGTGGGTGTCGTTGATCGCCTTGAAATGATCGAGGTCCAGCACCACGACGGCGCCACCTTCGACGAACTCGCGCTGGCAGCGGCGGTCGAGGCCGCGCCGGTTGAGCAGGTCCGACAGCGGATCGGTTTCGGAGTCCACCAAGGATTCCTGCACGATGGACTGGATCACGATCAGCATGATGACGAGGCCGGTGGCGATCAGCAGGATCCCGGACCCGGCCTGCGAGACGACGGCATAGGAACTGTCGGTATAATCGCGCGCGCTGCGGCCGGAGCCGAGCATCGACGCAAGGAACGGCTTGGTCAGGAAGTGCAGCGTGATCAGCCCGAACAGCACCGCCAGCGTGCGATGCAGCACGCGCCCCCGCGCGATGCTCCACGCCGTCCACGCGCACAGCGCGATGGCGGCGGCGTGGGGCGCCTGATAACACAGTTCGTAGACCACGTTGTTGCGTGGCCCTCCCCAGATCGCGGCGCGCATGATGACGGCGAAGGCGAACAGCAGGCCGATCATCCCCCAGTGTGGGCGCTGCCGGTCGAACAGCGAAAGCGCCGCCGACGAGGCCAGGAACGCCACCAGGAACGCGCCATAGCTGACGATCATGAACGGGGTTGTGATGGTGCTGTAACGGATTGCTATTTCGGCGAGCGGCGTGAGCATGCCGACGAGATAGGAGAAGCCGAAACCCGCCACGGAGCGCTGCGACCGGTTGGTCACGGCCAGGGCGGCGTAGCTCAGCCCGAACAGTCCGGCGACTGCCGCGTTGACAATCAGTAAGGCGACCGCCCCGTTCATTCCGTTCCCTTCCGGTTCCCGACCTCCTAGCGGGTCACGGTTAACGACGCGTCTCCACAAGGCGGAAAAGGCCGGATTCCACGTGCTTTGGGAGCAAATGGCGTATCCGCTCCAATGATAGCGATGTCATAGGGTGGAACGGCGCTACCAAGAGCGATCCGCGCGCGTTCGGCATCGTTCGCGCCTGCACGCTTCTGCCGAATTGGAACGGTATTTCCGGGGTGCATCAAAGAATAGCTATGCGCGGGGGCGTTAGCAGGTGCACAATCCCGACGAGTCGCGTTAAGCCACGCTCTCCGGAAAGCGAGAGGAAAGACGCCATGAAGCCGATCGAAACCATCATGCGGACCGCCCCGGTCATTCCGGTGCTGGTGATCGACGACGTGGCCCATGCCCTGCCGGTGGCGCGCGCGTTGGTTGCCGGCGGCCTGCGCGTGCTGGAAGTGACGCTGCGGACCCCCGCCGCGCTCGAAGCACTGACCGCGATGAAGGCCATCGAAGGCGCGATCGTGGGTGCGGGCACCGTGACCAACCCGGACGAGCTGAAGGCCGCGATCGATGCCGGGGCGGAGTTCATCGTCTCCCCCGGCCTGACCGACCGGCTGGGCAGCGCGGCGGTGGCCGCGGGCATTCCCTTCCTGCCGGGCATCGCCAGCGCGGGTGACATCATGCGCGGGCTGGATCTGGGGCTGACGCACTTCAAGTTCTTCCCGGCCTCGACTTCGGGCGGATTGCCGGCGCTGAAGGCGTTGGCGGCGCCGTTCCACCAGTGCCGCTTCTGCCCGACCGGCGGGATCAGCGCGGCGAGTGCCGGCGAATGGCTGGCATTCGATCCGGTGCTCTGCGTGGGCGGAAGCTGGGTCGTGAACAAGGGTGTTCCCGACGAAGCGGCCATCGAAGCCGCCGCGCGGGAGGCATTCGCACTTGGCGGTTAGGACGGTTACGCGGCGTTCCAAGGGGGGAAAGCGCATGAAGACAGTCGGCGAGTTGAGGACGAGGCTCCAGCAATTGCATGAACGGACGGCCGAAACGCCGCTGTTCAATCCGGTGTTCCAGCTCAGCCACGATCTTTCGCGCCAGCTCGAAGGTGGCGCGCTGAACCTCTCCGACATCGAAGGCCTGGTCGCCGAGCTGGAATGCGCCGCGCTGCAAAGCCGGGCCGCGCGCCTGCGGCGGCTGGTTGCGCCGACCGACACGACCGAAAACCTCGATGCGATCGGCCGGCTGCTGAACGAGGAAGACGGCTTCAGCGCCTTCCGCGCGCGCTGGGAAAAGCCGCTGCTCCATGCGGTGTTCACGGCGCATCCCACATTCCTGCTCAGCGCCGCGCAGTCGGATGCGGTGGCCACTGCCGCCATCGCCGACGATCCCGAAGCCGCGACGGTCTGCGCGCTGCCGGCGGCGGCCGAGAAGATCACGCTCGAATTCGAGCACGTCGAAGTGTGCAACGCGATCGAACGCGCGGCGGCTGCGCGCGACCGCATCAACGCAGTGCTGCTGGCCCATGCGCGGCAACGCTGGCCGGGCCGCTGGCTGGATTTCCGGCCGCTGCCGTTCCGCTTCGCCACCTGGGTCGGCTACGACATGGACGGTCGCACCGATATCGGCTGGACCACGTCGATCGCGTTCCGCCTGCGCGAAAAGGCGCGGCGGCTGGCCAGCTACGCCGCCGGGCTGCGTTCGATCGACGCCGGCCATCCGCTGGTGGAAACGCTCGACGCCGCGCAGGCCCATGCGTCGCAAATGGCGGAGCTGTTTTCCGCGCCGCTGACCGAACCCGATGCCCTTGCCGCGGTGGCCAACCGGATGACGGCGGACGATCCCGCCAAGCTGCTGTCGCTGGCCCCGATCATCGCGCAGCTTGAGGACGAGGCGAAGGCGGCCGAGGGCGACGCCGCGATCGCGCTGGCCACGCTGGCGGGCGCGATGCGCGCGGATGGCCTTGGCATGGGCTGGATTCACTTCCGCGTGAACTCGTCGCAATTGCACAACGCGCTGCGGCGGCGGATCGATCCGGACGGAACGCTCGATCTGTCGAGCAAGGGCGCGATCTCGCGCCTGCGCGAACTGCTGGCGGAGGCGACGCCGCTGCGCGTCAATTTCGCGGCGCTGGCGATCGAGACCTCCACCGCCATGCGCCAGTTCCTGGTGATGGCGAAGATCCTGCACCATATCGATGCCGACGCGCCGATCCGGATGCTGATCGCCGAATGCGAACAGCCACAGACGGTGCTGGCGGCGCTCTATTTCGCCAAGCTGTTCGGGATCGACGACAAGGTCGATGTTTCGCCGCTGTTCGAGACCGAGAGCGCGCTGGAGCATGGTGGGCGCTTTCTGGAAGCCTTGCTGGCCGAGGAATCTTACCGCGCCTATGCCCGCGTGCGCGGCCGGGTTTCGGTGCAGACCGGCTTTTCGGACGCCGGGCGCTTCATCGGGCAGGTGCCGGCGGCGCTGGCGATCGAGCGTTTGCAGGGCCGGTTGGCGGACGCCATGCGCAACAACGGGCTGACCGACGTGGCCGCGCTGATCTTCGATACGCACGGGGAATCGATGGGCCGCGGCGCGCACCCTTCGGGCTTCGCGGATCGCCTGACCTGGCCGTTGAGCCGCTGGGCGCGCGGCCGGTTTGCGCGCGCGGGCATCGCCATCGAACCCGAAGCGAGCTTCCAGGGCGGCGACGGATACCTGTTCTTCCGCAACGACGAACTCGCGCTCGCCACTCTCACGCGGATCGCCGAGGCGGAAGCGTCGCTGGCGGCCGATGGCGAGAAGGACCCGTTCTATGACCGGACCGACCTCAGTCTCGATTTCTACCGCTCGATCCGGCGGGTGCAGCGCGATCACCTGAAGTCCGCGACTTATGCCCGCGCCGTCACCGCGTTCGGGCTGGGGATGTTGAAGGCTACCGGCAGCCGCGTTTCGCGCCGCCAGTCGGACATCGGCGCCGACCGTTCGATGAACTTGCGGCAGATCCGCGCGATCCCGCACAACGCCATCCTGCAGCAGATCGGCTATCCGGTGAACGTGGTGGCGGGCGCCGGCACGGCGGCCGGGGACGAGGCGGAATCGATCGCCGAACTGCTCGGCCGGTCGGAACGCGGGCGGCAGCTGGTTCGCCTGCTGCGCGCGGCCAACGGGTTGGCCAGCATCAAGACGGTGGCGGCGCATGGCGAACTGTTCAATTCCGCCTATTGGGCCAGCCGCCCCTATCGCGGCACCGAGAACGCGCTGGAAAGCGCGTGCATGGCGCTGGCCGAACATCTGACCAAGGACGATCGCGCCGGGGTGTTCCGTCGTCTGACCTCGCGCCTGCGGGTGGACTGGATGAAGCTGCACCGGATGCTGGCGATGGTGCCGGGACAGGCCGAGGCGCGCGACCCGGGCACCGATGCGCAACGGCGCGAGATCGGGCTGCTCCAGGCGGTCCGGTTGGCCCTGTTGATGCACATGTTCCTGCGCGCGGTGCAGGTGCCTCCGTTCGCACGCGCCAACGATGTCAGCCGTGAGGACGTGCTGGAAATGGTGCTGTCGCTGCGGGTGGACGAAGCGCTGGCGCAAATGCGCCGGGCCTATCCGGTGATCGAGCCGGGCATAGCCGACTTCGCGGTGGACGAGCCGACCGATTATCCGGACCACCGGGGCGAGGATTACGGCGTGATCCGCGCGCGCTTCATCGATCCGATCGAACACGCCCACGCGCTCAACATCCGCATCGCCGTGGCCATCGCCAACTACTTCGGCGCACACGGATAAGCGCGGGGGCGGCCGTTCACGCAATCTTTGCCGGAGCAGGCTATGTTCCGGGATTGCCAGAACGGTTCCGCCGGGCAAGATTTGAAACCGTGACCGGACGCAAAGGGGGCGGCCGGCGCGGTTGGGGGAGACGGTTCCTGGCAAGGCGGGAGAAGCCGCGGCGCTGCGCGCGCGGTGGCATGTGCCTTGGGGGGAACCATGGAGGAATACGAACTCATCGTTATCGGCAGCGGCCCGGCGGGTCGGCGCGCTGCGGTGCAGGCGGCCAAGCTCGGCAAATCGGTGCTGGTGGTGGAAGGGCGGCGGCGCGTGGGCGGCGTCTCGGTCCACACCGGCACGATCCCGTCCAAGACCCTGCGTGAAACCGCGCTCAACCTTTCCGGCTGGCGCGAGCGCGGGTTCTACGGCCACTCCTATCGCGTGAAGCAGGAGATCGGCGGGGATGACCTCGGCGTCCGCCTGATGAAGACGCTGGAGCACGAGATCAACGTGCTGGAGCACCAGTTCCACCGCAACAAGATCCGCACCGTCAACGGCACGGCGCGCTTTACCGGGCCGAACGAGGTGGCGGTGCGCCGCGCGGACGGCAGCGACCTGGCGGTGCGGGGCGAACGCATCCTGATTACCGTCGGCACGATCCCGTATCGACCCGACAGTGTGCCGTTCGATGGCGACCATGTGGTCGACAGCGACGCGATCGTCGAATGCCCGCGTGTTCCGCGCAGCCTGACCGTGATCGGCGCGGGGGTGATCGGCATCGAATATGCCACGATCTTCAGCGCGATGGACGTGCCGGTCACGCTGATCGAGCCGCGCGAGACGTTCCTGGACTTCATCGACCGCGAGATCATCGACACCTTTACGCACGAGTTGCGTGACCGGGGCATGGTGATCCGCACCGGCGCGGAAGTGCGCTCGATCGAAAAGGGCAAAGACGGCTGGGTGACGACCACGCTGGCCGACGGGCGCACGGTGCGCACCGAGATGCTGCTCTACGCCGCCGGCCGCACCGGCGCGACGGCCCCGCTCGATCTCGACAAATGCGGGCTTTCGGTGGACCACCGGGGGCGCATCACGGTCGATCCCAAGACGTTCCAGACCGAGGTGCCGCACATCTATGCGGCGGGTGACGTGATCGGCTTTCCCAGCCTTGCCTCCACCTCGATGGAACAGGGGCGCATCGCGGCGTGCCACGCCTTCGGCCTGCCGCTGCCACCCGCGCCGCAATACTTTCCCTATGGCATCTATGCCGTGCCCGAGATTTCGACCGTGGGCATGAACGAGCAGGAAGTGCGGGCGCGCGGCATCAGCTATGAAGTGGGGATCGCGCGGTTCCGCGAAACGTCGCGCGGGCACATCATGGGGCTGAATTCCGGCATGATGAAGATGCTGTTCTCGCTCAAGACGCGCCGCCTGCTGGGCGTGCACATCTGCGGCGAAGGCGCAACCGAGCTGATCCACATCGGGCAGGCGGTGCTGAACCTGAAAGGCACGCTCGATTACTTCATCGAGAACACGTTCAACTATCCGACGCTGGCCGAAGCCTACAAGATCGCCGCGCTGGATGCATGGAACCGGATGCCGGCGCGGGAAGGTTGACGCCGGGGGCTGGCCCTATCGCCCCGGCGTGATGAACGAGCGGCCGTGGCGCACCGGGCGCGCGGGGGCGGAAAAGATCGCGCCGGCCGAAAGGCGGCTGCCGCGCACCACCAGCATCACGGAATCGCCCGGTTCGATGCGCACCTCGTCGCCCGGATGGGCGATCGACTGGCCGTTCGCGCGGTCGATCTGAACGATGAAGAACGCGCCGTTGCCCTGCCGTTCGGCATCGCGCACGTTCAGTCCGGTCAGGGCACCGTGCTTGATCGCGGTCACCACTTCCAGTTCGAGGCCGAGATCGTGGAGGCCGCGCTTCATGTCGGAGACCGCGCCATCGCTGCCCACGGCCTTGCCGGTGGCGGGATAGAGGATCAGTTCGGTGATGCGCTCCGCCCCGATGTGGGTGGGCAGTACCACCTTGTCCGCCCCGGCGTGGAACAGCTTGCTTTCGGTGCTGGGCGCTTCGCCGCGCGCGATGATCTCGATCCCGGCGTTGAGGTTGCGCGCCGAAAGCGTGATGAACACGTTGGCCGCATCATCGGGCAGGACCGAGGCAAGTACGCGCGCCTTGGCGATGCCGGCCTGGCGCAGCGTATCCTCGTGCGTGGCTTCGCCGACCAGGCTGAGATGGCCGTGCGCGCGCGCTTCCTCGCACTTCGTGGGGCTGCGTTCGATGATGACGAACGGATGCCGCGCTTCGGCCAGCGCCATGGCGAGTTGCACGCCGATCCGGCCATAGCCGCAGATGACGACGTGATCTTCGAGTTTTTCGATTTCGGTTTGCATGCGGTCCAGCCCCAGCAGGCGGCGGAACTGGAACAGCGTGAAGACCTGCACGAGCGCGCCGGTCAGCACGATCATGCCGGTGCAGCCCAGCACGATCGTCAAGGTGGTCCAGATCCGCAGGAACGTGGTGTCGATCGGGCGGACTTCGCCGTACCCGACCGAGAAGATGGTCAGCAGCACCATGTAGGCGGCATCGCCCAGCGGCCAGCCGGCCCGGACGTAGCCCATGGTGGAAATGCAGAACACGGTGGCCACAAACAGCAGCGTGCCCGTCAGCAGGCGCAGCGGCGAGCCGAGCACAGTGTTGGCGCCCTGCGACAAGGCAGAGCCGTGGCCGTTTGCGTCCATTGGTGCTTCCCGATCCCCGAAACGGACCTTGGCGCGGGGGCGGGGGCTTGTCCAGTGCTGCGGATGCGAAACGGATGGTCAGGCGCGTTGCGCGCGCGGAAGAACGGTGCGCAGCAGGACCAGCGCGGAGACCAGCAGGATCAGCGCAAAGCTCCACGGGATCGCCGTTTCGAACAGCGCGGCAGCGGGGATCACAAGCCCGGCGACGCGCTCCACCAGCCAGACCGCGGCGGCCAGGCCGATCACCGCAGCCAGCGCGGTGCGGGCGGGAGGGCCGTGGCGCCAGCGCGCCAGCGCAAGCAGCGCCGGCAGGGCGCCCAGCACGACGAGAAGCTGCACCGCCTCGATCCCCAGGTTGAAACCGAGGATCGCGGTCACGCGGGTCGCCGCGCCCAGGCCGAAGTTGGCGATCAGCGTGGCAAAGGCAAGCCCGTGGACAAGGCCGAAGCCGAGCGCGACCAGCGGCTCGCGCCCCGGAAAGATCGGCCGCGCCGCGTGGATTGCCGAGATCAGCACGGACAGGGCAATACCCGCCTCGACCGGGGCCGCCGGCAGGTGCGCACCGAACAGCGCGGCCGCGATCAGCGTCAGGCTGTGCCCCACGGTGAACGCGGTGACGATCATGGCGAGATGGCGGAAGGTGGCGCGCGGTTCGCGCAGGGCGGACCAGCGCCCGCCGGCGGCCAGCAGCGGCGCCGGCAGCAGCAGCGCCAGCAGGAACATCAGGTGGTCATAGCCTTCGGCGATGTGCCGCGCGCCCAGGCGGAAGCTGTTGGCGAACAGGCCGGTCATGCCGGCATGGCCACGATCGACCGCGAGGACGGGCCGCGCGGCGGTGAGCGCGCCGACGAGTTCGCGCTCGCCCCGCGTGCCACCGGCCAGGTCTCCGCCGATCACCAGCAGCGCGAAATGGGTGGGAACCTCGCGCGTGATGACGCGCCAGTCGACACGGAAGCTGCGGTCGCTGGCGCCGGGCGGGGGCAGCAGCGTGGCCGTGGCATGGAGATCGGGCGGGCCGATGATCGTTTCGAACGCGATCCGGTCGATCGTGACGCGCCAGTCCCGCCCGTCTGGCTCGAGAACCGCGAAGTGGCCGAGCAGATAGGCGCGCGCGGCGGCGAGGCTCGTGGGGCGGTTGTCGGTGGCAAGGCCGGTGGCATAGCCGAACTCGCTTTGCGGCACGACGATATCGGCCACGATCGCGCCGGGGGCGAGATCGAGGCGGATTTCCGAATTGGGCGTGAGATGCGCGGCGGCGGGCACGGGCAGCGCGAGCAGAAGCAACAGGACGGCCAGCGCGGCGATGAACCGCGCCGGCATGCCGCGCTCAGTCATGGCCGAACCAGACGAACCGCGCGGCGGGATCGGCGGCCTTGGGGTTGATCGCCAGCGCGGCCTTGCGCGCATCCTCCGCGTCATCGCCCCGGCCCAGCGCGTCGAGCGCCTCGGCTTTCTGCATCAGCAGCAGGGCGGAGCGCCAGCCGCCCTTTTCGGCGCGTTCGGTGGTGGCCAGCGCGCCTGCCGGATCGCCGGTGAGCAGTTGTGCGCGGGCAAGCAGCGCCAGCGTGGCGCCGTGCGGGCGCCGCGTGGCATCCTGCCGGGCCAGGTCAAGCGCGCGGCGCGGATCGCCGACCGCCAGTTCGTGTTCGACCACGTGCGCGGCGGCAGCCTCGGGCAGGGCGCGCAGCCGTTCCGCCCAGATCGCCCCGGCGCGGTCCGCCCAGGCCCGGCTTTCCGGCCCCTTGCCCTGGAGGCGCAGGAGGTGGGCTAGCGCGTCCATCACCTCGGGCGCGTTCGTGCGGTTGGCGATGTCGGCATAGCGCCGTGCCGCTTCATCCGGCCGCCCTTCGACCGCTGCTTGTTGCGCGACGAACGCCTCGTTCAGCCAGTTTCCGGGAAAGAAGCTGTCGGCAAAGCGCGCCCAGCGGCCGGCGGTGGTCCAGTCTCCCACGGCATAGGCCACGGTCGCGCGCTGGATGGCGGCCTGCGCCTTGGCCAGCCGCGTGAGCCGCTTGCCGCGCAGCACGGCGTTGACGCGCCGGCGCGCGAGTTCGGGATCGCCCGTGCGCAGCGAGAGCATCGATTGCCGCAGGGCGAGCCCGGCGTTGTTGGCGGCGGCTTCCGCCTTGGCATAGTCCTCGCGCGCGGTGGCGTAATCGCCGCGCTGCATCGCGATGTCGCCGCGCAACGCCAGCGCGCTGGAGGCTTCCTCGCTGTGCGGGCGGCCCTTCTGTGCATCAAACCGGCCGAGCGCCTTCGCCGCATCGTCCAGCCGGTGCAGCGTGACCGACAGCGCGGCGCGCGAGAGGCTGGGGCCGGCGGGATATTCCGCCATGGCGATCGCGCGGTCCAGCACCTTGTCGGCCTCGGCCAGATCGGCGTAACTGCCGGTCAGCCGGTATCGGCCGACCAGGGCATCGCCAAAAATCTCCATGTGGAGCCAGTCGGTCTTGCCGCTCTTTTCGCGCTCGCGCCCGCCGTCGATCTGCACCGTGGCGGCGTTCACGGCTTCCTGCTGGTTGCGGGGGCCGAACCAGGGTTTGACCTCGCTGGTCGCGGGATCGGGCGGCCCCTGCCGATGGCGCCAGCGCTGCCAGCCATAGCTGGCGGACACCACGATCACGACGGCGGCGAGCAGAAGCCAGGGCCAGCGCAAGGGTTTGCGCTGGCCGGCTTGGGACGTGTTCATGTCTGCGACCCTAGCGTCGTTACGATGTTCGGGCGCAGATCTTGAGGCCCAGGTTGGTCAGATCGTCCCCGATCAGGTTGAACAGGTCGTCCAACTCGAACTCGAATTCGCTGAACCACTTGTCGTTGACGGCATCGTTGGCTGGAGTGTCATCGTTGAAGGCGTTCTTGTTGGCCGAGCGGACCAGCACCGTGGCGATGGCGGGATTGCCCATGCGATCCACCGAGACGTAGGCCGAATCCGCGTCGGTGCGGAAATTGAAGCCCGATCCGGTGCCGCTGGCGATGGACGGAGAGCCGTTCGGCAAGGCGAGATAGGGGAAAGACAGGTTGAACGGCTTGTCGTTGCGGGGTGGATCGAGCGGCACCCTGGCCAGCGTGTAAGGCCCCTGTCCGGTGACGTTCATGTCCAGCAGGAGTTCGGCCAGCAGCAGATCGACCACCTGGTCGGCGAGATAACGACCGTTGGGGTAGGTGGGGTTGCCGCTGCCATCCGCTGTCGGCGTGAACGGCCGCGAGATGTCGAGCTTCAGCGTGTCCGGAATGATCTGAGACTTGACTGTCGCGGTCACGCCGGTCTGGCCCTGGACGGTCTGCGTGAAGCAGTTGTCGACATTGTAGGTCACCGCCGTCGGTGTCGGCGTTGGTGTCGAGGTGCCGGTTCCGCTGGGCAGCGGGGCCGGAACGACCACCTGGCTGCCGGAACCGCTGTCACCGCACGCGGCGAGAACGGCGGTCAGCGCCAGCGGCGTCGCGAACAGCATGGCGGCCCGGCGAAGGGAAAACGAAGGCGCGCGCATCACAGGTTCCCTCCGAAGCGGGCGGTTTGCCCCCAGATGTCGAGATTCTTCGCGCCCGCGCCAAGATTGGCGTCGGGAATATCCAGCACGATCGCGGTATCGTTCTGGCCATCGAAGAAGTTGCGATCGTTGCGGATGCGGATCGTGGCGAACGAGCGCGTTTCGCGAAAGCCGATCAGGTCGAAGAAGAACGGCTCATCGAACAGGCCGGCGCGTGCCTTGACGCCGTTGGCGGTCAGGTCGGTTTCCACCGGGCCTTCGAGAGCACCGGTCACACCGGGCAGGCCCTCGATGCGAATGCCCCAATCGTTCGATCCCTGGCCTTTGCCGAAGCGGAACTTGATCACGAATTCCGGGGTGCTGCCGGGTGCCTGCGTCGAGATGTTGATCTTGTAGAGAACATCGCGATCATAATACATCGGCGCGGTCGTTGGCACGGGGCCGGCGAAAGTCATCACGATCTTGGTCGATGTGCCCGAATGCCAGGCGAAGACGTCGGCGATATCGGCCGGCACGTCCGGCGTGAGATCGAAGCCGGCATCGGTGCGGGTGGGCGGATCGAGATGATCGGCGCTTTCGGCCACATCGGCGGGAAGGAGCAGAAGTCCCGACAGAGCGGCACAGGCGGCACCAGCCGCCAGCCCCCTGGCTCCAACAGTCCTGAAAAAGCTGCGCACGGCGTATCTCCGACTCTGGGTAACGAATGACGGTGCGACCTTGATGTCGCCTCATTCTTCCCGAATCGCTGTGCCGGCCCTCACACATCCGCGTATTTATCGCGGCGCCTGAACAAAGGGCGGCTCCGATTCAATGCGGAGGCCGTTACCCGGGTTGTAACTCTAAAAAGACGCTGCCGTGAAGGGGGAAAGTGCCGGCATCGAATTCGGGGTCTGACTCAAATTCCGTGCAATCCAGGTCACGCTGGCGCCATAACTCTGGCTTTGAGAAGGTCGATTTTGGCGCGCCCGTACATCTGGCGCTTGATGGCCTTGAGGCGGTTGACTTTGCCCTCGACTTGACCGCTGGACCACGGCGTCGAGATCGCGGCGGCAACGGCGTCCTTGTCGGCTTCGACGCCGGCAGCGAACCCAGCAAGCTTGGTCTCGGCCGCCATGGCGATCCAAGGATCGAGCCGGGCCTTGTCCTTTGAGCGCATCATGGCGTGGAAGCAATCGAGAGCCTCGCGTGCGCTGATTAGCGCTGGCACGGCCTTTTCGATCACCGCGTTTATCAGGGCGGTCTGCGCTGATCCGGTGTCGCGCTCGGTGGTCATGCTGCGCGCGATGGTCCGTGCACTCAGCCCCGCACCGCCGGTGTGGCCAAGTTTTTCGTCGCGACGACGACGGGTCGCCCATTCGCTGACTACGCGCAGCGAACCGCCAAAACCGGAAGCCTTCAGCCGCCGCCACAGTTCAGCCCCAATCCGGCAGCCTGCATTCCACTCCGCCTCGAGGGTCAGCGACCAGACATCGAGCGAACTCTGGCGCGTGCGGAAGGTGTCGTGACGCTGGCCGCGCAGGACCTTGCGGATGGTCTTGCGCGACACGCCGGTCGTGCGTGCCATGACCCTGATCGGCACGCCTTGCCCGGCCAGATCGATAATCTGGCGGTTGAGGGCCTCGCGCAATTGGTAGCCATCCCACTGGATGCGCTCGGCACGGGTCAGGGTCGCCGGATCGACCGGCCCCGTCGGCGCCAGCGCGCGCCGCAAACATGGCATTTCCGAACGCACTGCCGCCAGAAATGCTGCCGAGGCGTTCTCGAACAGGTGCCAGCGGTCGGCCACCTGCTGTGCCTGCGGCGCCGCCTCGCTTGCGGCCGCACCATAACCCGGACCACGGTCGCGACAGATGATTTCGACTTGCGGGTTCTGGCGCAGCCAGGCGATGACCGTGTCGCGCTGACGATCGGGAAGCAGGTCGATCACCTCGCGTCGTTCGAGATCGACCACGATGCTCCCGTAGCTGTGGCCGCGGCGCCAAGCGAAGTCGTCGATGCCAACCACCCGCGCAGGTGGCGGCGGCACGGAGGCAGGATCGCTGCGTCTCAGAACTCGAAGCATCGTGTCGCGCGACCAAGGCGCCGACAGACGCGCCATCATGCGCGAGCCCGGCCTACCACCCAGCGCGACCGCCACCGCGCGCACTAGCGCGTCGCAACGACCCACCCTGCGGCCATATCGCCGGCCAACCGGCGGCGCCAGCGGCTCGCTGAACGTGCGCCTTGGACAAAGGGTATGCGTGCACCGAAACCGTCGAACCGACAGTCTCAGCCTGACGATGCTGCCGCTGACCGGCAAATCCGAAAGCATGCGGTCATATCGACTGTGGAGAGACGTCGATGGCATCGCGCAATCCGGGCAATCCGCTCCCACGGCCGCCAATCGGCCCGACATCTCGACGATTCCGTCGATCACAGTCCGGCTTTCCACGATTAATCCCGGTAACTGCAGGCTACTGTCCCATGCTTTCGAGGCCATCGACGTGTGCTCCTTGCTGACCCCCAATCCAGTTGGCCGCACACAGCGCAGAAATGTCAAATCTGCACGGAATTTGAGTCAGACCCGAATTCGGGATGCCTGGCGCGCAGATGATGCGCATAAAAAACGGGGCGATAGACGCCCCGTTCTTTTCGTCTGGCGATGAAATGGCGCTTATTTCGGCGCCAGCACCATCAGCATCTGGCGGCCTTCCATGCGGGGGAAGGCTTCGATCTTGGCGATTTCCGCCACGTCGTCCTGCACGCGGCGCAGCAGGTTCATGCCGAGTTGCTGGTGCGACAGCTCGCGCCCGCGGAAGCGCAGCGTGACCTTCACCTTGTCCCCTTCCTCGATGAAGCGCTGCACGTTGCGCATCTTCACGTCATAGTCGTGATCATCGATGTTCGGACGCATCTTGATCTCCTTGATCTCCTGCGTCTTCTGGGTCTTGCGGGCAAGATTGGCCTTTTTCTGGGCCTCGTACCGGAACTTGCCGACATCAAGGAACTTGCAGACCGGCGGATCGGCGTTGGGCGAAACCTCGACCAGGTCCAGTCCGACTTCGGCTGCCTGTTCGATAGCCTCGCGCGTGTACATGACGCCGAGATTTTCACCGTTCTCATCGATCACGCGCACCTTGGGCACGTTGATGAGCTGGTTGTAGCGCGGCCCGCTCTTGACGGGGGGCGCCATCATGCGCCGGGGTGGGGGAGCTATAGTGCGTTCTCCTGCAGTTGCTCGAAAGGTGATTTTGGCGCGCTCATATCACATTGCGGTCGCAGATAAAGGGCCAAGCGCCGAATGTGGGGTTTTCAGGGCGTGATTCAAGGGTGGGGAGGCGGATTGGAGCCGTCAGCGGCGGCCCTCGCGGGCGCGCCGGCGTTCGTAAAACAGCAGCGCCAGCGCGTAGAACACGACATCGGCCGCGATCTTGCCGGCACCGACTCCCAGTGCTTCCCCGAGCAAGGAAACGGTGGACAACGTGATAGCCGGGCGGACGACCAGCGTATCGAGCGCTTCGGCTATGCCGAAATCGTGGAGCATGGCGAGCAGCACGGGGCGCAGCCGGCGTTCACCGCTTGGCAGGGCGCGCCAGTCGCGCAAGAAGATCGTGCCATAGTACCCGACATTCTCGCCGAGTGCCGCGCCGAACGCGGCCAGTTCCGGCCCGGCACCGGCGGCGGACAGGGCGAAGAAGCCGGCATAGCTCCCGGCAAAGCCGCACGCCTCGGCCCAGCCGAAGCGCGCCAGCCAATGTCGCCAGCGCGGACCATGCGCGGTCATGCCCCGGTTTGTGCCGGCTGGCGCCAGAGCGGGAAGCGCGCCAGCCGATCCGCCGCGGGCACCAGCGCCTCGATCTCGGTAGCGGGCTGCATGGCGGCGAGGATCGCGGGATCGGCCGCGTCCATGCCGCCGGTCAGTGCGCCGATCGCGGGCAGGATCATGCGGCCGCCGTGCGCTTCGCCATCGCTTTTGCCGACCACCAGGCACGGGCGCGCGATGTTGCGGCCGCGCACGGCCAGGCGCAGCTTGGGGTGGAAATGGCCGGAGAGTTCGGGGGCTACTTCCCCCGCCTTCGCCTCGTGCCGTAGCACGATGCCGCTGACGGCGAGTTCTTCGACCCGCGTGCCGCCGGGATGATCGGCCACATCCTCGTCATGGTTGCCGGTGATCCACACCCAGTCGGTGGCGCGCGTCAGCGCCGCCAGCATGCCGGCGGCGTGGGGTTCCAGCCTTTCCGCGCCGAAGCGGTCATGGAAACTGTCGCCCAGGCAGAACACGCGCCGCGCGCCGGTTCCCCGGATGGCGCGGGCGATGCGTTCCAGCGTTTCGCGGCTGTCATAGGGTGGCAGCATCTGTCCGAAACGCGCGTAGAAACTGGCCTTTTCGAGATGCAGGTCCGCGACCAGCAGGGCCTGTTCGTCCGGCCAGTACAGCGCGCGGCCATCGCCGATCCGCGTGCCGAGCCGAAACTCGCGATGGGCGAACGAAAAGGGAACCATGGGTTTCCCTTGCCGCAGGGTGCGTGATTTGGCAAGCGCCCGGCATGACCGACTGGACCGAACAGACCGCCCAAGCCCGCCACTGGTTCGAATCGCTGCGCGACCGCATCTGCGCCGCGTTCGAGGCGATCGAGCGCGAGGCCGGCAGCGATGCGGCTTTCGTCTATACGCCCTGGAGCCGCGAACAGGCGGGCGAACCGGCGGAAAACGACGCCAATGCGAACCCCGGTGGTGGCGTGCGCGGCGTGATGAAGGGCAAGGTGTTCGAGAAGGTGGGCGTCAACGTCTCCACCGTGGGCGGCGCGTTCAGCCCGGAATTCGCCAAGACGATCAACGGTGCGGACCCGGAAAACCCGGTGTTCACGGCTACCGGGATCAGCCTGGTCGCGCACATGGCCAATCCGCACGTTCCCGCCGTTCACATGAACACGCGCTTCCTCACCACCAGCAAGGCCTGGTTCGGCGGCGGCGGCGATCTCAACCCGCCGATCCCCTATGACGAGGACACCGCCGAGTTCCACGCCGCGTTCAAGGCGGCATGCGACGCGCATGACGGGGAGTACTATCTGCGCTTCAAGAAGTGGGCGGACGACTATTTCTACATTCCCCACCGCAAGGTGCACCGGGGCGTGGGCGGTATCTTCTACGATCACCTCGAATGCGCCGACCTCGATGGCTTCGCCGCCAACTTCGCCTTCACCCGCGACGTGGGCGAGGCGTTCCTGGACGTGTTCCCCAGGCTGGTGCGCCGGCGCATGGGGATGGGCTTCACGCCCGAGGAGAAGCAGCGCCAGCTCGAATGGCGCGGCCGCTATGCCGAATTCAACCTGGTCTATGACCGGGGCACGCTGTTCGGCCTGAAGACCGGCGGGAACATAGACGCGATTCTGATGAGCCTGCCGCCCGAAGCGGTGTGGAGCTGACCGGTTGGACTACGACCACCCCGAGCCTCTCTCCCCCGGCTACCATGCCGTCCGCCCCGGCGATCTCGCCTGCGTGGTGACCGCGCTGGAAATGCGCGAGAAGCCCGCGGCGTTGCGGCGACTGGTGCCGGAAGGCGATGTGCCGGTGCAGCTTGTCCGCTGGGAAGCGCCGGCGATCGAGAAATACCGGATGCTCTACCGCCGTGTCGGCGCGCCGTGGCTGTGGTGGTCGCGGCTGGTGAAGGATGATGGCGAACTGGCGGTCATCATCCACGATCCGCAGGTCCACGTCTTCGCGGTGGTCGACCGCGCCCGCGTGGAAGTGGGCATGCTTGAACTGGACTTCCGCGTGTCCGGCGAATGCGAGATCACGTTCTTTGGCCTGATTCCGGGCGCGACCGGGAAAGGGCTGGGCAAGTGGCTGATGCGCAAGGCCTTGCAGTTGGCCTGGCGCGAGGGCGTGGGCCGGGTATGGGTGCATACCTGCACGCTCGATGGCCCGCAGGCGCTGCCGTTCTATGTCTCGCAAGGCTTCGTGCCCTATGCGCGGGCGGTGGAAGTGTTCCCCGATCCGCGCCTTGGCGACGTGCTGCCGGAGGACGTGGCACCCCATGCGGCGCTGCTGCGCGCCTAAGCGATTACACTGATCAGCATTTCCGCGACCTTTACCCCTTGCCCTGACCGCATGGTTCCGCCCATTTAGGCAGGACATGCTACGTCAGTACGAACTTGTCGAACGGGTGCTTGCCTATGATCCGGACGCGGATGAGGCTATCCTCAACCGCGCCTATGTCTATACCGTGCAGAAGCACGGCACTCAGAAGCGCGCATCGGGCGATCCCTATTTCTCGCACCCGGTGGAAGTCGCCGGCCTGATGACCGAGCTGAAGCTCGACCAGGCGACGGTGGTGACGGCGCTGCTCCACGATACGGTGGAGGATACGCTGGCGACGGTCGATGAGATCGAGCGGCTGTTCGGCGCCGATGTCGCGAGGCTGGTCGATGGCGTGACCAAGCTCTCGAAGATCGAGACGATGAGCGACAACGAGCGCGCCGCCGAGAACCTGCGCAAGTTCCTGCTGGCGATGAGCGAGGACTTGCGCGTCCTGCTCGTCAAGCTGGCCGATCGCCTGCACAACATGCGTACGCTTCATTTCATCAAGAGCGAGGAAAAGCGCCGCCGTATCGCGCGCGAGACGATGGATATCTATGCTCCGCTGGCCGAGCGCGTGGGCATGTACGAATACATGCGCGAGATGCAGTTGCTGGCCTTCGAGCAGCTCGAACCCGAAGCCTATGCCACGATCAGCGGGCGTCTGGCCGCGATCCGCAGCGAGGAGAACGGCCAGGTCGGGGCGATCGCGCTGGAGATCAAGCAGGCGCTGGCCGAAGCGGGCCTAAGGGTGGAAGTCTCCGGCCGCGAGAAGCACCCCTATTCGATCTGGAAGAAGATGGCCGAGCGCCATGTCAGCTTCGAGCAGATCACCGACATCATGGCCTTTCGCGTGCTGACCGAGAATGAGGACGACTGCTATAAGGCGCTGGGCATCCTGCACCGCACCTGGCAGATGATCCCGGGCCGGTTCAAGGACTACGTCTCCACGCCGAAGATGAACGGCTACAAGAGCCTGCACACCTCGCTGATCTACAACAACGCCATGCGCGTGGAAGTGCAGATCAAGACGCGCGCGATGCACGAGACCAACGAGTTCGGTCTGGCCGCGCACTGGTCGTACAAGCAGGGCGGGGTCACGCCCGACGGGCAGGTGGGCTGGTTGCGCGATCTGCTGGAAATCCTCGAAGCCAGCAACGATCCCGACGAACTGCTCGAAAACACCAAGATGGCGATCTATCAGGATCGTATCTTCGCCTTCACGCCAAAGGGGGCGCTGTTCCAGCTGCCCAAGGGCGCGACGCCGATCGACTTCGCCTTTGCCGTCCACACCAATCTGGGCGCGCAGGCCGTGGGCGCGAAGATCAACGGGCGGCACGTGCCGCTGCGCACGCCGCTTAACAACGGCGATGTGGTGGAGATCATCAAGAGCCGGACTTCGGAGCCGCAGCTTTCATGGCTCGCCTTCGCCGTCACGGGCAAGGCGCGGGCCTCCATCCGCCGTTTCGTGCGCCAGAAGGAACGTGCCGAAGTCGCCGCCATCGGGCGCAAGCTCTATGAGGAGATCGTCGAGCGCCTGCCCGGCACCGTGGGCAAGAAGGCGCTGGCTGACGCGATCAAGCGGCTGAAGATGGCGGGCGAGGAAGACCTGATGTTCGCCGTCGGATCGGCCAAGGTCGATGACCGGCAGGTGATGGAAGCCCTGATGCCGGGCAGCGCGGCGAACCTGCCCGATCCCGATCACTGGCCCAAGCAGAAGCGCGCGATCGCGGTGCGCGGACTGACTCCCGGCATGGCGTTCCAGCTTGCCGCCTGCTGCCATCCGGTGCCTGGCGATCGCATCGTCGGGCTGCGCCGGCCGGGCAAGGGCGTGGAAGTCCACGCGATCGACTGCCTCAACCTTGCCAACGGGATCGATGCCGACTGGATCGACCTTTCGTGGGATGCGCGGACTGACGGCGCGATCGGCCGCTTGCGCGCCGAGCTTTACAATCGCCCCGGCACGCTGGCGGAAATGGCGGGGATCTTCGCCAAGAACCACGCCAACGTTGTCAATCTGGAAATGACCCAGCGCGAAAACCCGTTCCATACCTACGAGGTGGATCTGGAAGTGCGCGATCTGGCGCACCTTACGCGCATCATCAGCGCCTTGCGCGCCAGCGACGCGGTGGCGCAGGCCGAGCGCATCTGATCCTGCCGGGCGCCACATTGCCAGCCGCCAGGCCCCGTGATCGCGGGTGTACAGTGTTTCCGGCAGAGGGTTTCCAGTATCCGAAACGGACTATGTTTATGATGCGGATTTTTTCATTCATTTTCCGGTGCTTGATTGTCTCTTGAAAAAGATGCAGCGTAAAATGGATATTTAATGCGTTTTACAAATGGGTAAATAATTACCGGGAATTAACCACTATTTACTTATCCGACTGGCGTCTGTCGCGACGAAAATTGCGCGACGAGGGGTCGGTTTATTATGAAATTTACAAAGTCGATCGCGGTAATACGCGTATTTATCGGACTGTATGTTTTCCTGCTTGGCGGGATGGCTTACGCCGCAGACTTGCAGGTTTCACAGTATTCAGCCGACCCTGATCCAATAGGCTCGGGAGCCCAGGCGACTTTTTCAGTCACCGTCGCAAATAACAGTACCCCTACGGTCAGCAACGCCGTGGTCACGATCGCGGTGCCGGGGAACTTCGAGGTTGCCGGTACGGCGGGTGACATCCCTTCGTATTGCGCGCTGTCCGGCACGCCAGGCAGCCAGACGCTGACCTGTACCCTGACGACCCTGCCGGGCGGTGGCGTGGCCAATGCCCGGACTTTCAGCTTCAAGGCGACCGCCAAGACGCCGGGCGCCAGCAACTCGACCGCGACCATAGCCGCAGCCGGGAACAGCGATTCCAATCCGGGGAACGACAGCCTGACTATCACGCCCACGGTGCGGGCGGGTGCGGACATCGCGCTGGTGAAAGCCGGATCGGCTTCCAGCGTGCCGGCCGGCGGCATTCTGCAATATACCCTGTCCGCGACCAACAACGGGCCGAACACCACCGCGGCGATCCGCGTGGTCGACAACCTTCCCGCCGCCAGCGACTTCCAGTTCCAGTCCGCCACGGGCTCGGGGTGGACCTGCAACCTTTCCGGGACCACGCTGACCTGCGACTACAGCGGTAGCGCACCGGCGGTCGGCGGCAGCTTTCCGGCCATCACGATCAGCGGCAAGATCACCAAGAACACCGCCGGCACGATCAGCAACATCGCGGCGGTGAGCATCACCGATCCGCTGGTGCTTGATCCCGCCACGGGCAACAACATTTCCAACACCGTCGTGACCAATGTGCAGGCGGGCGCGGATCTCCAGGCGATCAAGTCGATGACTTCCACGATCACCGTGGGGCAGGGGGGCAGCATCGTGCTGTCGATCCGCAATACCGGGCCGCAGACGACGCCGGCGGGAACGAAGATCGCCGACACCATCGACAGTTCGCTGACGATCGGCGTATTGCCCTCCGGCTGCGCGCGATCCGGCCAGACGGTGACCTGCACCGCGTCGTCGATCGTCGCCACGGGGCAGGTGGATTTCGTCATTCCGGTAACGGGCGCGTCGGCAACCTCAGGCGTCCTGACCAATACCGCGCATGTGTGTGCAGGGCGGTGACAAAACCAGCCACTGGAACGCCAGCGAAGTGCTGAGCGTGGCGGAGTAAAAACCGGCCAGTGGTAAGGCTGCCCTTTTGAGGGCGGCCGGGATGTATGCCGTGGAAGTTTACGCGAGTGTTCGGCAGTTTGTGTTTGTGCAGGGGCGCAGCCAGCGAGAGGCCGCGCGGGTATTTGGATTAAGCCGGGAGACGATTGGCAAGATCTGCCGATTTTCACTGCCACCTGGCTATACGCGCACGAAGCCGGTGGAGAAGCCGAAGCTGGGGCCTTTGCTGCGGTGGTTGACGCGATTTTGGAAGGTGACCGGACGGCGCCGGTCAAGCAGCGACACACGGCGAAGCGGATCTTCGAGCGGCTGCGCGATGAATATGGCTATGGCGGCGGCTACACGGTGGTGAAGGACTATGTCCGGCTGAGCCGGGTGCGTGGCCGCGAGACATTTGTGCCGCTGGCGCACCCACCGGGGCATGCGCAGGTGGATTTTGGCGAAGCGGTGGGCGTGATTGGCGGTGTGGAGCAGAAGATCCACTTCCTGTGCATGGATTTGCCGCAGTCCGATGCCTGTTTCGTGAAGGCTTTCCCGCGCGAGACGACCGAGGCATTTCTGGATGGGCATGTATCGGCCTTCGACTTCTTTGGCGGCATTCCCCAGTCGATCCTCTACGACAACACGACGATTGCGGTGGCCAAGATTCTGGGGGACGGCAAGCGTGAGCGCACACGTGCCTTCAGCGAGCTGGTCAGCCACTACCTGTTTTCTGACCGCTTCGGCCGACCCGGCAAGGGGAATGACAAGGGCAAGGTCGAAGGGCTGGTCAAATACGCGCGCCGCAACTTCATGACGCCCAAGCCGCAGGCGGCGAGCTATGACGCACTGAACGCGGCTCTTTTGGAGCGCTGTCATGCGCGGCAAGGCGAACGTGCTGGCCGCCATGCCCAGACCATCGGTGAGCGCATGGTTGCTGACGTTGCGGCGCTACGCCCACTACCGCCGGTGCCATTGGAGCCATGCGAGAGGCGCAGCGCCCGTGTGTCATCGACGGCGCTGGTGCGGTATCGCGGCAATGATTACTCGGTGCCCACAAGGTTTGGGTTCCAGGATGTGGTGGTGAAGGGCTTCGTGGACGAGGTGGTGATCCTGTCCGGCGCCGAGGAGATCGCCCGCCATGTGCGCAGTTATGGCAGCGGCGATTTTGTGGCCGATCCGCTGCATTATCTGGCGCTGATCGAGACAAAGCCGAATGCTCTCGATCAGGCGGCTGCACTGCAGAATTGGGCCTTGCCCGATGTCTTTGCCCACCTGCGGCAATTGCTGGAGGGACGCATGGGCCGCAAGGGCAAGCGCGAGTATATCCAGGTCTTGCGCTTGCTGGAAGCGATGCCCATGGCCGTGGTGACCCATGCTGTCACTCAGGCGATCCACATGGGCGCGATCAGCTTTGATGCGGTGAAGCAGATCGCACTGGCCAGGATGGAACGGCGGCCCGCCAGGCTTGACCTGACGACCTATCCCCACCTGCCAAGGCTGGATGTGAAGGTCACGCAGGCGGCTGATTATGCGGCTCTGATGCCCCAGGTCTCGAAGGAGATGGCAGCATGAGCCGGGCGCCCGATGACAACCTGCCCACCGGCACCACCGCTGGTGCGCCACAGGTGCTGCTGGCCCACCACCTCAAGCAACTCAAACTGCCGACCGTTTTGCGCGAATATGAGAAAGTAGCCCGGGAGTGCGCGCGTGATGGTGTCGATCATCCCCGCTATCTACTGCGCCTGATCGAACTGGAACTGATCGACCGTGAGCGGCGCACTGTCGAACGCCGGATCCGTGCTGCCCGGTTCCCGGCCGTCAAAAGCTTCGATACCTTCGACTTCACCGCCATCCCCAGCCTCAACAAGATGCTGACGCTGGATCTGGCGCGCTGCGAATATATCCTGCGGCGCGAGAATATCATTGCGCTGGGCAATAGCGGGACGGGCAAAACCCATGTGGCGCTCGCCCTGGGGCTGGCCGCCTGCCAGAAGGGCTTCACCGTGACCTTCACCACCGCCGCGGCGCTGGTGAACCAGTTACTGGAAGCCCGCGACGAGAAGCGGCTGCTCAAGATGCAGCGCGAGTTGGCTGCAGTGAAGCTGCTGATCATCGACGAACTGGGTTACGTCCCGCTCTCGCCCACCGGCGCGGAGCTGTTGTTCGAGACCTTCTCCCAGCGCTACGAACGCGGCTCCACCATCGTTACCTCCAACCTGCCGTTTGAGGACTGGACGCAGGTGCTTGGGTCCGAGCGCCTGACCGGCGCATTGCTGGATCGTTTGACCCACCACGTCAGCATCCTGACCATGAATGGTGACAGTTACCGCCTAAAGCAGTCAGCCAGTCGCCGTCGCGCCACTGCCAGCGGGGCGGAGCAAAACCAGGCCACCGTCGACGAAAACTGACCCATCAAAACGGCCAAAAGCAAAGGGCCCCGATCGGGGCCCTTTGCTTTGCACCTGCCGCAACATCAGTGGCCTACTTTTACTCCGCCACAGTGGCCGGTTTTTGCTCCGCCGTTGACACATGTGACCCCGCCCAGCGGATTCACCGATCCGGATATGAGCAACAACGATGCCTCCGCGCCTTTCCAGGTGGTGCTGCCGAACGCGGACCTTGAACTCTATTCCAAGTCCAAGAGCCCCAGCCCCGTCGCGCCCGGCGCGGACATCACCAGCACCATCGTGGTGCGCAATCTGGGGCCGTCCGCGGCAAGCTGGACCCCGGCCACGCCGATCCGCGTGACCGACACGCTGAGCGCCGACGAAACCTACGTCAGTGTTTCGGGCAACTGGTCCTGTTCGGTTTCGGGCGTGGTGGTCACCTGCCAGACGACGGATTCGGGCACGCTCCAGGTCGGCGATCTACTGTACCTCTCGCTCGTCACGAAAGCGGGAACGGGTGTCGATACCGACGTGGTCAACACCGCGTGTACCGACCGCACCGCCGGGTCGGCGCACACGCCGTCATCGCCTTCCAGCCCCACCGGCAACGATTGCCGCTCGGCCGGCGTGCGCTCCACGACCAAGGCGGCGGACATTTCCATCGCCAAGGACATGAGCCTTTCGTCCTCTGGCGGCTGGACCCATAACCTGACGGTCGCGAACACCGACGGCAGCTATTACATCCGCCTGCGCGTGTCGAATGCCGCCGGCGGCGACCTGGCGCGCACGGTTTACGTGACCGACGCCATTCCCGATTTCATCACCAGCGGCAGCTACGTCACCGCCGTCAGCCAGAACAGCGCCAGTTCGGGCAGCATGAGCTACAACCCGTGGAACGGGTTGGTGAGCTGGTCGCTGTCCAACCTGGCGGCGGGCGCCACCGAAACGCTGGTGATCCGCGTGGACCGGCCATTCGAAAGCGGTTCCTACACCAACTTCGCCTCGGTGTTCTCGCCCGACACGACCGAGACCAACAACGCCAACAACAGCGATTCCGCGAACTTCAGCGTGGGCGCGGTGGCCGACATGACGATCAATTCGAAGTCGGTAACGCCCGATCCGGTGCGCGTGGGCGTGCCGGCCACCTATATCATCAGCGTGCGCAACGATGGCGCCAACCCGGCGGACAACGTGCAGGTGGTCGACGTGATCGACCCGGCGCGGTTCCAGATCACCGGTACGCCGAGCACGACCAAGCCCGGCGCAAGCTGCTCGGTCGTGCAGGCCACGGGCACCGTGACCTGCGCGATGGGCCAGTTCGCGCGGACCGAAGTGCGGCAGATCAGCATCGATGTGCTGCCGAAGTATCCGTTCGGTTCCGAAACGGTGGCCACGCTGCCGATTACCCAGGCGAACAAGGCCACCGTCACCACATCGACGCTCGATGCCAACGGCGGCAGCGATCCCAACGCGGGCAACAACGCCTTCACGCTGAACCATACCGTGAACGGCCCGGCGTTCGATCTGGCCGTGACCAAGACCGAAAGCGACCCGGTCAATGACGATCCGGTGCGGTTCGACGAGACGCTGAATTACGACGTCCGCGTTTCCAACTATGGCCCTTCGCGCGCCACCAACGTGATCGTGACCGACATTCCCTCGCCGCCGGCCGGGCTGACGACCACGCTGCAGTCGGTGACGGTGAACCCGGTTGCGGCCAACGGCGGCCTGTCGCTCCAGGCGGCGCCCAACGCAGGGTGCACGCCTTCGGGCGCGACCTATGTGTGCCGCATCGATGCGTCGAACGCGGATGCCAACTACCTCGATCCTTCGCGGCAGGTGGTGTTCCGGCTGGTCTTCGCCATCGGCGGCACGCCGCCTTCGGCCCCGGTTACCTACAGCAACGCGGCGGAAGTGACCTCGGCCGAACAGCCGGTGTGGAACGGTACGGGCGCGGATTCGCAGACGGCCAACAACCGCGCGGTGCAGACGACGACGATCCGGCCGTCCACCGATCTCCAGATCTTGAGCAAGACGCGCACCGGAGCGCTGATGCGCAACGTCAACGAACCGGTCGAATTCACCATCCGCTTCCGCAACAACGGGCCTTCCACCGCAACGCGGGTGCGCGTGACCGACGTGCTGCCCGCCGGCTTCGTCTATGCCGCAACCCCCGCGCCTTCGACCGCCATTCCCGGCGGCAGCAGCGCCAGCGTTTCGGGCCTGACCTGTTCGGGCACGACCACGATCACCTGCGATATCGACGGCAGCTTCCCCGTGGGCGCCGCGCAGCTTGTGGACCTGAAAGTCCGCGCCAAGGCACAAGGCCCTTACAGCGGCGCGCTTTCGCCGATGGACGCGACCGACACCGCCACGATCACCCCCGGCCTTGACGGCAGTGGCGATCCGCTGAGCGAGGATGCCGACAACACCAACAACAGCCAGTCGGCTGTCGTCCAGATCAAGCCTTCGTCGATCGCGGGCACGGTCTATGCCGACAACAACGACAACAACGTGTTCAACGGCGGCGAAGGCATTGCCGGGGTCACCGTGTCGCTGACCGGCACCGACATCTATGGCAACGCGGTTTCGGCCACGGCCATCACCAATGCGTCGGGGGCGTTCGTGTTCGACGTGCTGCCGCCTTCGGACGCGGCGGGCTATGCGATCGTCGAAACGCAGCCGGCCAACTTCTACGATCTCAACGAAACCGCGGGCAGCGCTGGCGGCACCGTCAACAACGCGGTCCGTGGCAACACCCCGGCGGAGAACACCATTGGCGGCATCGTGCTGGCGGCGCAGACGGCGGCGACCGGCTACCTGTTCCAGGATCACGCCAGCGCGGTGATCGTGGCGGTCAACGACAACCCGCCGGCGGTCAACGGCGCGACCGGCCAGACGAACATCGTCAATGCCTTTGCCAACGATACCTTCAACAACGCCGCCATCGATCCGGCGAAGATAGTCACCACGATCGTGACCCCGGCGACGAATCCCGGTGTGACGATGGATACGGCGACCGGTCTGGTCAGCGTGGCTCCTGGCACGCCGGCGGGCACTTACACCGTCGACTATCGCATCTGCGACAAGGCCGATGCCGCGACGTGCGCCACGGCGCGCGTGACGGTGATCGTCACGGCATCGCCGGTCACCGCCACCAACGACACGATCAGCGGGATCAACGGCGCCACCGGCGCAGCGGATGTCCTGTCCGCGCTGACCGGCGATACCGTCAACGGCGCTGCGGCGACCACCGACATGGTGACCATTGCCGTTGCCACCGGATCCACGGTGCCTTCGGTGCTGACGTTCGATACCGCCACCGGCAAGGTTTCGGTCCACGCCGATACGCCGGCCGGCACCTACAGCTTCAACTACCAGATCTGCGAAAAGCTGAATCCGGCCAACTGTGCCATCGCCACGGAGACCGTCTCGGTCGTCGCCGGCGCGATCGCGGCGGTCAACGACAGCGCCGCCGGCATCAACGGCGCGGCGGGCGCGACCGGAGTGCTGAATGTGCTGACGGGCGACACGCGCAACGGCGCGGCGGCGACCACGGGCACCGTCACCATCGCGGTGGCGCCCGGTTCGACCGTGCCGTCCGAACTGACCTTCGATACCGCCACCGGCGCGGTCTCGGTCAAGCCGGGGACTCCGGCGGGTACCTATCTGTTCAACTACCGCATCTGCGAAACGATCAACCCGACCAACTGCGCCACCGCCGAAGCGCGCGTGACGGTGGTGGCCGGCGTGATCGCGGCCGTGAACGACACGGTTGGTGGCGTCAACGGGACGCTGGGCGGCAGCAACGTGCTGAATGTCCTGGCGGGCGATACGCTGAACGGCGCGCCGGCCACGACCTCGACGGTGGCGATCGCGCTGGCGCCAGGCGCCACGGTCCCGGCCGGGCTTACGTTCGATCTGGCGACGGGCAATATCTCGGTCGCGCCGAACACGCCGGCGGGCACCTATCACTTCGACTATCGGATCTGCGAGAAGCTCAATCCGACCAACTGCTCCATTGCGACCGCAACGGTAACCGTGGTCGCCGCACCGATCACGGCGGACGACGATGCCTCCTCGCCCGTCACGGGGGCGACCGGCGCCGCCGATGTGGTCGACGCGCTGGACGGGGACGCGCTCAACAACGCCCAGGCCAAACTGGCCGACGTGGCGATGACGGTCGTTACCCCCGCCACGGCGGTGGGTGGCAATCCGGTGCCCGTGCTTGATACGGCAACGGGCAAGGTCAGCGTGCCGGCGGGAACGCCTTCGGGCACGTACACCATCGATTACCGGATCTGCGAAAAGCTGAACCCGGCCAATTGCGCCACCGCCAGGATCACCGTGCCGGTAACGGCGGCGGCGATCACGGCGGGCAACAACAGCGCGACTGGCATCAACGGTGCGGCGGGCGGCTCGGGCGTGCTCAAAGTTCTGTCGGACGACCGGCTGAACGGGGTGGCGGTGACCACGGGAACGGTTTCCATCGCCGTCGCCGCCGGATCGTCGGTGCCTGCGGTGCTGACGTTCGATCCCGCCACGGGCGCGGTCTCGGTCAAGCCGGGGACGCCGGCGGGGATCTATCACTTCGACTACACGATCTGCGAAAAGCTGAACCCCACCAACTGCGCGACGGCCACGGCCAGCGTGACGGTGGTGGCCGCGCCGATCGTCGCCACCCCTGACAGCGCGACCGGGATCAACGGTGCATCGGGCGCGGCGGGCGTGCTCAACGTGCTGGGGGCGGATACGCTCAACGGCGTGGCCGCCACCACGGGAACGGTCACGATCGCGGTGGCCTCGGGCGCCTCGGTGCCTGCAACGCTGACGTTCGACCCCGCCACGGGCGCGGTCTCGGTCAAGCCGGGAACGCCGGCGGGCACCTACAGCTTCGATTACACGATCTGCGAAAAGCTGAACCCCACCAACTGCGCGACGGCCACGGCCAGCGTGACCGTGGTGGCCGCGCCCATCGTCGCGACCAACGATACCGTTCCGCCGGTCAATGGCGGCCAGGGTGGCGCGGGCGTGATCGACGTGCTGAGCAACGACACGCTGAACGGTGCGCCGGCCGACAAGGGCACGGTCACGATCTCGGTCGTCACGCCGGCCACGCCGATCAACGGGGGCGCCGTGCCGGTGCTCGATCCGGCCACGGGCCTGGTCAGCGTGCCGGCGGATACCCCGGCGGGCACTTACACCATCGACTATCGCATCTGCGAGAAGCTGAACCCGACGAACTGTTCGACGGCAAAGGTAACCGCGCCGGTCAGCGCCGGTCCGATCACGGCGAAGGATGACAGCGCCACCGACATCAACGGTGCATCGGGCGCGACGGGCGTGGTCAACGTGCTGGGCGGGGATACCCGCAACGGCGCGGCCGCGACCACGGCCACCGTCACCATCGGCCTTGCGCCGAGGGCGACGCTGCCGGCCGGGCTGGAGTTCGATACGGCCACGGGCGATGTCTCGGTCGAGCCGGGGACTCCGGCGGGCACCTACAGCTTCGACTACCAGATTTGCGAGAAGCTGAATCCCACCAACTGCGCGACCGCCAAGGTCAGCGTCACGGTCATTCCCGCGCCCATCGTGGCGATGGATGACACGGTTTCCGGCATCAACGGCGGTTCGGGTGCGGTCAACGTGCTGAACGCGCTGGGCGGCGATACGCTGAACGGCCAGCCGGCAACGGTGGCCACGGTCACGCTGGCACTGGTGAACGCGCTGCCCACCGGCTTCACGTTCGATCCGGCCACCGGCAACCTCGGTGTCGCACCGGGCACGCGCGACGGCACTTACGCCATCCCGTACCGGATCTGCGAGAAGCTGAACCCCACCAACTGCGCCAGTGCGACGATGACGGTTACCGTGATCCCGCCGCGCAGCACGGTTTCGGGCATCGTCTATCTCGACGGCAACCTCAGCCGCACGCACGAAAGCAGCGAGGCGCTGCTGGAAGGCTGGACCGTGGAAGTGGTGCGCGGTGGCGCGGTGGTCGGCACCACGCATACCGATGCCAAGGGCTTCTACAGCATTCCGGACCTGCTGAGCGGCGATGGCTATTCCATTCGCTTCCGCCATGCGGCGAGCGGGGTGGTCTATGGCCGGATCGACAGCGCGGTGCTGCCGGTCAACGCCACGCTGGCCGAACAGAACATGCCGATCGATCCGTCCGGCGTGGTCTATGACTCGGTCACCCGCAGCCCGGTTCCCGGCGCGGTGGTGACGCTGGTGGACGATGGCGGCGTGCCGCTGGCGGATACCTGCTTCATCGATCCGGGCCAGGCACGCCAGGTCACCGGTGCCGACGGTCTCTACCGCTTCGACATCGTGGCGGGCGCGGCGACCCAGTGCCCGGCGGCACGCACCGGCTATCACCTGAAAATCACACCGCCTGCGGGATATTCCGGGCCGGAATCGACGGTGATCGCGGCGCAGCAGGGCCTGTTCAACCCCGCCGGCCGTGGCACTCCGGCGCCCGTGGTGGCCAATGCCGGCGCGCCGCAGGCTTCGGACCCGACGACCTATTTCCTCGGCTTCCTGCTGGGGCAGGGTGACGGCAACGTGGTGAACAACCACATCCCGCTCGATCCCTTCCTGTCGCGCACGCCGCTGATCGTCACCAAGACCAGCGACAAGCGCACCGCGAACGTGGGTGATCTGGTGCCTTACACCATCACTGTGCGCAACACCGAGGCGCTGACCCGCGCCGGGGTGGCGGTGGTGGACATCCTTCCGCCGGGCTTCCGCTATGTCGCGGGATCGGCACGGGTGGAAGGCCTGCCGCTGGAGCCGGTGGCGAGCGACCGCGAACTGCGCTGGAACGGCCAGGTCGTGCCGGGCAACACCACGCTGACCTATCGCATCATCGCGGTGATCGGCGCGGGCGTGACCGAGGGGGATCGCGTCAACACCGCCGTCGCCCGCAGTGGTGGCGCCGGGGGCGGGGCGAACGGCTCGGACATCTCGAACCGGGCGCAGGCCGTGGTCTCGATCGTGCCGAGCACGCTGTTCGACTGCGCCGAAGTGATCGGCAAGGTCTATGACGACCTCAACGGCAACGGTTACCAGGACGCAGGCGAACCTGGCATCCCGGCCGCGCGCCTCGCCACGGTGAACGGCCAGCTTGTGACGGCGGACGATCATGGCCGCTACCACATCACCTGTGCCGCCGTGCCCAACGCGCTGATCGGCTCCAACTACGTGCTCAAGCTCGACACGCGGACGGTGCCGGAAGGCTATGCGCCGACCACCGACAACCCGCAGTCGATCCGCCTGACGCGCGGCAAGATCAGCGAGTTGAACTTCGGCGTGCAGCGGGCGCGGGTTGTGGCGGTTGCCATCGACGCCCGGGCCTTCGCAGCCGGCAGCGCCGATCTGCTGCCCGCCTTCGCCACGCGGCTGGAAACCCTGAAGACGATCAAGGCCGCAAGGCTGGCGATCCGGGCGACCTACGCGGCCGCCGCCGGTGAACCCGCCGCGCTGGTCGAGGCCCGCCTTGCCAGCCTGCACGACCGGATCGGCGAGGTGTTCCGCAACGGCTGGGATGGCCCGCCACCGGTGATCGAGATCGACATGATCGCCGCCGGCAGCGCTCGCACCAGCGCATCGGGACAGGAGTAAGACCAATGAACCGCAAGACCATCCTGGCCCCGCAGCCCGCGTCCAAGGTGCGCCATGCCACCCTGCTTGCCAGCGTTTCCGCGCTGGCCGGGCTTGGGATCGCCACGCCGGCCTTTGCCGCGCCGCAACCCGGCTCCGTGGCGTCGCAAGGCGATTTCGCTCGGCTTTCCAGACTGGCGATAGGCGCCAACCTGACCGACCGGGCGGCATTGCCGGGCGCGGAGACACGCCTTGCCGCGCTCTCGGCCAGCCTCGTGCCGATCGCGCCCATGCCGGTCCTGTCGGTCGGGCTGGTCGGCTCGGAGAGCACCGTGCGGCGCGGCGATGCGGCGCTGTTCCTGGGCTACAGCAACTATCCGGCGTTCGTCGATCGCGCGGAACTGCGCGTATTCGCGCCGGATGCGCCGCTCGCCGGGCCGCCGCACGCAGTGGTGGAGGCCGATCGCAACGGGCTGATCCGCTGGACGCCCAGCACGTACGCGGGCGATGCCATGCGCTACGTCTATCGCGTCTACGACCGGGAAGGCCGCTTCGACGAGACCGCGCCGCAGCCGCTCACGGTCTTGTCGGCGGTGCACCTGCTCCCTGCCGAGCCGGTGGCGCGGGCCGACTTCGGCATGGTCGATAGCGCAGCAATCCGTCAGCTCCTGCTCGACGGCGCGCAGGCGGTGGCGGTGGAGGGGCAGACGTCCGCGCCGGATCAACTCGTGCGCATCGCCGGCCAGATCGCGCCAGCCGATGCCGCCGGGCGCTTTGCCGCCGTGCAACTGCACCCGGCCGGCTGCGGCGCGGTGGCGGTCAGCGTGACCGGCGCGTGCGGCGAGAGCACGACCCGGCACGTCACGCCCGATCCGGCGCAGACCGTGCCGGCCTCCGCGATGGGCACCGGCGATGGCCTGAGCATCGCCCTGGCCGATCCGCGGACAGATTCGGCGACCACTACGCCGATGACGGCCGACAACCCCTATGCCATCCGCGTGCGGACCGATGCCGCGCGAGTCGATCCCGTGCTGGCGGCGGGGCTGGTCGAAAGCGAGCGGGCGGTGGCGCGCGGGAAGGACGCCACGTTCATCCGCTACACCAACTATCCCGCGATGGTGGCGCGCGGCGAGGTGCGGATTTTCCGCGCCGATGCCTCTCCCGATGGCACGCCGCTGGCGGTGGTGCCCGCCGACCACGACGGCGTGGCGCGCTGGACGCCGGGCGAGGATGCCGGGGGCGACCTGTTCTATGTCTATCGCGTCTATGACCGCGATGGCCTGTTCGACGAGACCGCGCCGCAGGAACTGACCGTGGTGGATACCCCGTTCGAGGGCAACCCGCCGCCGCGCCCGCTGTTCGGATCGCGCGACGAGGCGGCGGTGCGCAACATCCCGTTCGGGCGGACCGCGACGGTGACGGTTACCGGCCATGCCGACGCTGGCGCGGAAGTGGTGCGCGTGGGCGGGCAGATGATCCCGCTCCAGTCCGACGGGCGGTTCGTCAGCCAGCAGATCGTCGCGCGCGATGCGCGGCAGGTGTGGGTAACGGTGGGGCAGGGCGAACAGACCCGGTTCACCGCGATGCGCGACATCGGCGTGAAGCAAAGCGACTGGTTCATCGTCGGCCAGGGCGATCTGACGTTCGTTTCCTCCAAGGGCCATGGCCCGGCGGTGGAAGTCAGCGGCGATCCGATCGCGGCGGGCGAGCATGTGACCGGCCGCGCGGCGTTCTACGCCAAGGGCACGTTCGCCAGCGGATGGAAGGTGACGAGTTCGCTCGACACCGGCGAAACGCTGCTCAAGGACCTGTTCAGCAACCTCGACCGCAAGGACCCGCGCCAGTTGCTGCGCCGGCTCAATTCGAACGAATACTACACGACGTATGGCGATGATTCCGCGCTGGTCGAGGATGCGCCGACGCAGGGGCGGTTCTACCTGAAAGTGCAGAAGGACCGCTCCAGCCTGCTGATCGGCAACTACGTCGCCGATATCCGGCAGGCGGAACTGGCGCAGCTCAATCGCGGCACGTTTGGCGCGATCGTCAGCCACCAGAGCGTGAAGACCACCAGCTTCGGCGAAAGCCGGGTGCAGGTAACCGCCTTCGCCTCCGATCCCGGCACGATCCCGGGCCGCGACGAATTCCGGGGCACGGGCGGTTCGCTCTATTACCTCCAGCGCCGCGACGTGACCGTGGGATCGGAACGGCTGGCGGTGGAAGTGCGCGACCGGATCACCGGCGTGGTGCTTTCGCGCCGCAGCCTGCAGGCGCAGGAAGACTACAGCATCGATTACTTCCAGGGGCGGCTTACGCTGCTCCAGCCGCTTTCGTCCTATGCCGCCGATGGTGCGACAGTGCGCGATGGCACGGCTTCGGCGGGCGTGCCGGTGCTGGTCGCGAACTACGAATACACACCGGCGGTGGGCGATGTGGGGGGCTACACCGTGGGCGGCCGCGCCGCCGCGTGGATCGGCAATACGGTGCGCCTGGGCGTGACCGGCCAGCGCGAGACCACCGGCACCGCGGACCAGACGCTGCTGGGCACCGATGCCACCGTGCGGTTGCATCCGGGCACTTATGTGAAGGCGGAAGTTGCGCAGACCGAAGGGCCGGGCTTTGGCCAATCGAACTCGGTCGACGGCGGCCTCACCTTCGCCAGCTATGGCGCGACCGGCAGCGCCAACGTGAAGGCCATGGCCTATCGCGCGGAAGTGGCGGTGAACTTCGCGGAACTGGCGGGCGGCAAGCCGGCGGACGTTGGCGGAACCGGAATTGATAAGGGCAAGTTCTCCGCGTGGTTCGAGCATCTCGACGCGGGCTTCGGCGCCAACGCGCAGCTGACGGCCAGCGCCACCGAACGCTGGGGCGCGCAACTGGCGCTGCCGATCGGCAGCCGCACCGCGCTGGCGGCCAAGGTCCAGCATCTGCGCACCGATGCGGCTGGCACCCGCACGGTCGGTTCGGCGGACGTGACGCAGCGGCTGGGCGGCGGTTTCACGCTGGCCGGCGGGCTGCGCTACAGCCAGGACGCGGTCGGGCTGGCCTACAACAGCACCGAAAGCGGCAAGCGGACCGACGCCGCGCTGCAACTGGGCTACAAGCCGGAGCACGGCAAGTGGTCGGTCTATGGCTTCGGGCAGGCGACGCTGGACCGCGATGCCGGCCGGCGCGGCAACAACCGCGCGGGGCTGGGTGGAAAGTTGGAGCTTTCCGACCGGCAGTCGCTGGCGGCCGAAGTCTCCGAAGGCGACGGCGGGCTGGGGGCGAGCGCCACGCTAAACCATCGTTATGGCCGGGGATCGGAAACCTATCTGGGCTATGCGCTGGTCACCGACCGGGCCGACCAGGGGCTGGAGCCTTCCACCAGCTTCACCCGCACCAATCGCGGCACGCTGACGCTGGGGGCGCGGCACCGGTTTTCCTCCGCGCTGTCGATCCACGGCGAGAACAAGCTGGGCCACGGCGGCACCGCGCCCAGCCTGACGCGCAGCTTCGGGCTGGACTGGACACCCACGGAGCACTGGTCGTTCTCCGGCTCGTTCGAAAACGGCCATATCGACGATGTGACGACGGGCCGCTTCCGCCGCACCGCCGCCACGTTCGGCGTGGCCTATACCAGCAAGGGCGTGCAGTTCGGCACCAACGTAGAAGGCCGGTTCGAGCGGGGGGCGGGGCGCAGCCAGAACGTGTGGCTGTTCCGCAACCATGCCTCGGTCATGCTCAACCCGGACTGGCGCGCGCTGGCGCGGCTGAACTTCGCCATCGCGGACAACACCACCGCCGATGTCAACGCCGCCGACTATGTCGAAGGCACGGTCGGCTTCGCCTATCGCCCGGTGGCGAACGACCGGCTCAACCTGCTGACGCGCTATACCTACCTCAAGGACATGGGGGCGGTGGGGCAGGTGACGCAGGGCGGGCAGATCGGCAGCCCCAAGCAGAAGAGCCAGATCTTCGCGATCGACGCGAACTACGATCTGACGCGCACGCTGACGCTGGGCGGCAAGTATGCCTTCCGCAAGGGCAGCGTCTCGCTCACGCGCGACAGCGATACCTATGTCACCAGCAACACCTGGCTGGGCGTGGCGCGGATCGACTGGCGGCTGGTGCGGCAATGGGACGTGCTGGTTGAAGGACACTACCTGTCCGCCGACCGTGCGGGCGATCACCGCTGGGGCGGTCTGGCGGCGGTCTATCGCCATATCGGCAACAACGCGAAAGTCGGCGTGGGCTACAGCTTTTCCGACTTTTCCAGTGACCTTTCGAACCAGAGCTACACAAGCAAGGGCGTGTTCGTGAACCTGCTGGGCAAGTTCTGATGTGGGGAGAGCGGGGATGAAGACCATGCGTTCGTGGATCGCGGCTGGCTGCGTTCTGGTCGGCGGCCAGATGGCACCGATGTCGGTGATGCCAGCACAGGCCGCGCCGATCGAGCAGTTGCGCTGCATCGACGACCGGCTGAACGAGCGCCAGCGGGCGGATATCGCGGGGCTGTTCGCGCAGCAGCCGGATGATCCCGCCGGCCGCGTGAAGACCGCCCAGGGTTCCGCCGCCGCATCGCGCGACATGACGCTGGCGCTGGCCAGTTGCACCGCGCGGTTCGGCTGGAGCAGGGCGGCGCAGGACGCAGCATCGCGCTATCTGGTGGAGATTGCCCGCCTGGCGCGGATCGCGGTGGACCATGGCGCCGCCTGGAGCGTGGCCATGGAACGGCACGCGCCGCTTGCGGCCAAGCGGCTACCCGACGGAAAAGACGTGGAAGAGCATCTTCGCGCGCAGATCGTGGCGGGGGCCATCGCCAACGGCAGCGGCGCGATCAGTGCGGAGCAGGGAGACGCTGTGATCGCCTATCTGCACGGCTGGCGCGACGTGGATCGCGCGCGCGGGGCTTTTGCCGGCGTGAAATGATCAGCGCTGCGGCGCGGACGGGGCAGGGCGCACGAAGTGCGCCCGCGCCTGTTCCGCTTCGGCATGGATCGCGCATTCCTGCGCATGGTCGTTGATCAGCCCCATCGCCTGCATGAAGGCGTGGACAGTCGTCGGGCCGACGAAATTCCAGCCCCGCTTCTTGAGATCCTTCGACATCGCGATCGACGCGGGCGAGGTGGAAGCGAGGTGAGGGACCGCTTCACCCCGTGGTTCGAAGCTCCAGACATAGGCGGCGAGCGAGCCCTTTTCGTCGATCAGGTCCAGCGCGCGGCGGGCGTTGTTGATCACCGCCTCGATCTTGCCGCGGTGGCGGACGATGCCGGCATCCTGCAGCAGCCGTTCGACATCGCCTTCATCGAAAGAGGCGACGCGCGCGAAATCGAAGCCGTGGAAGGCCGCGCGGAAATTGTCGCGCTTCATCAGGATGGTGCGCCAGCTCAAGCCGGACTGGAAACCTTCGAGCGAGAGCTTTTCGAACAACCGCCGATCATCCTCCACGGGGAAGCCCCATTCGCGATCATGATAGGCGATGTACTCCGCCGAGGCCGCACACCAGCCGCACCGTGGCCGTCCGTCATCGCCCGTTGTCAGACCGACCATTTCTCCCGCTCTCCATCATCCCGAATCACGTCAATGTTCTTTCTATGTTCCATTGACGCGCCGGATGCAAATCCGCCGATCAGGCACGTTCCATGGCATCCCGGTACCAGCGATTGATTTCGCCGCCGGTTGCCAGCCATACACCGTCGTGACGGGCAATGTATTCCAGCGCCTGCTCGATGTGTTTCATGCGGAACGGATGCCCCGACACGGGGGGATGAAGCGAGATTGACATCACTTTCGGCAGTGTTTGCGCTTCGTGGTACAGCACATCGAACTGATCCCGGATGATCTGGCCGAAACCGGCGGCGGATTCGCCCTTGCCCAGTATGGTCGGCACGTCGTTGACCTCGACGGTGTAGGGCAGGGTCAGCAGCGATCCGCCCGTGACGCGCAGGGGCACGGGCAATTCATCGTGCGCGTAGTTTGACAGGTATTCGATACCCTCTTCGGCCAGGATGTCCGGCGTCTCGACGCTTTCGGTCATGCACCAGCTGATCCAGCCCCTGGGGCGCTGCCCGGTCTCCTGCTCGATCGTGTCGAGCGTCGATCGGACGAAGCGGCGCTGCCGGTCCGGTGTCATGTCGATCATCAGGCCCTGGTTGTGGTCGCCCAGGCCCAGCCATTCCCAATTCCGCGCGTTTCCGGCGGCGATGACCTGCGGATATTCGCGGCACACGTCCGTATTGAGATGGGCGGTGGCGCGGAAGCCGTGCCGGTCCATCGCCGCCATCAGGCGCCAGATTCCGACGCGATGCCCATAGTCGCGCCAGCCATGGTTCAGGATGTCGGGAACGAGATGCGTGGTGCCGGGATAGATCGCGTGGCCGGGCGCCGTGGTCAGGAACGGGACGTGTTCCAGGTTCACGTAAAGCAGCACGGCCAGGCGCTTGCCGTCCGGAAAGGGAATGGGCTTGCGCTGCGTGATCGGTGTGAAATCGTAACGGGGCGATTGTGTGAGCATGATCCGTTCTCCCGCACGAAGATAGCCGCCCGGGCGCGAACCCGGGCGGCACCCCCTCAAACGTGTTGCTCGTGTCTCAGAAGTTTGCGGTAACGCGCGCGCCGAACGTGCGCGGTTCCTCAAGATAGGCGGTGCCGGGGCCGGGAATGCCGGCTGCCGCCGATGCGGCGATCACCGCAATGTTGCTGATGTTCTTGATCCACAGGCCCGCGCTCCAGCGGTCGTTCTCGGCATAGTAGGTCAGGGTGGCGTTGGCCTTGGCATAAGGCCGCTGGCGAACGCCGAGGCTGTGCGCATAGTCCGCCCACCACTGGCTTTCATACCGGGCGTCGGCCTGCGCGCGGATATAGCCGGACTTCAGGTGGAAATCGTGGCTCACGCCGCCGCTGATGGTCCAGTCGGCCGCATAGGGCGGGTTGAGACCGTTGTAGCTCGTTCCCAGCGGCGTCACGAAGTTCTTGTTGCGGGCGTGGACGTAGCTGACCGACAGGTTGATGCGGTTGTCGCTGTCCGGCTGATAGAGAATATCAAGCTGGTTGCCGGGGATCGTCACCTTCGCCGCATTGAAGATGGGATTCAGGATCGCGTTGACGTTGATCGCCTGCAACTGGAGGTTGCGGTAATCGTAGTAGAAGAATTCGTCGTTGATCTGCAGTGTGTTGTCCAGCAGCCGCGTCTTGATGCCGGCGGTGATCGCCTTCAGCGTGGCAGGCCGCACCTCGGCATTGTTGAGCGGGGTGGACTGGAACTCGTTGTAGGTGCCCGGCTGATACCCCGTCTGGTACGTGACATAGGCCATGGCATGCGGCGCCACATCGTATTCCACGCCGATCTTGTAATCGAACCGGTGGTACTTCTTCGAGAAGCGGTACGTGGAAACCTGGTCCAGCGGGGTGATGCCGTTGCCCTGGCGATCATCCACGCCATAGCGGCCACCGACCGTCAGGCGCAGCGCATCACTGAAGCTGTACGTGGCCTGCCCGAACACCGCCGCGCCCTGCAGCCGGTTGCGCTGCACATTGCTGATGAAGAACGCGCTGGGGAAGCCATAGAGGAAGACGGCCGATCCCGAATTGACGGTGCGGTAGGCATAGAGGCCCGCCAGCCATTTCAGGTTCGAGGACGAGCCGGACAGGCGCAGTTCCTGCGTGACTTCCCGGTATTCGGCCGACTGGCGTGCGGGCAGCGCGCCCAGCCAGTAGTTGCGGATGTCGGACTTGAGATAGAGGTAGCCCGGGATGTAGCTGAGCGTCAGGTTGTTGCCGAGTTCGAGATCGACCTGCGCGCCGCCGGCCCAGTTGTGGAACGTTTGGTCGGGCGCGACTGGCTGGCCGAACGGGGCAAGCGCGGCCAGGCTGCCTTCGCGCTTGTCGTTCCAGGGGTTCGACGTCAGGAACGTGTTCTCGCTGTAGCCGCCCGTGGCCGGATCGAAGCCTTTGTTGACCAGATTGGGCGTGTGCCCGTTCTTCTGGACGGTGTAGCCCCACAGGTAGACGCTGAGGTTCGAGCCGGGCTTGTAGAGCAGGCTGAGACGCGCGCCGAAATCGTTCTTGGAATCCGCGCCGGATTTCATCACGCCGTTGCGGTAGGTGTAGTCCACCGCCGCGCGGATCGCGAGGTCCGACGACAGCGCGAGGTTCTGGATCGCGGTGGCATGGGCTAGGGAATAGTTGCCGCCTTCGAGGATCAGCTTGGTTTCGTTGTCCTGCGTCGGGCGCTGGAACGAGACGTTGACGGTGCCACCGATCGCGCTGCGGCCATACAGCGTGCCTTGCGGCCCGGGCAGCGCTTCGAGCTGGGCAATATCATAGAGCGGGACGCTGGTGGCTTCGCGCGGGATGTAGAGCCCGTTGAAGTTGAACGACACGCCTTGTTCGATGTTGGCGAAATCGGCGTTGGAGCCGACACCGCGCAGGAATACCTGCGTGGAGTTGCCTTCCTGCTGGAAGCGTGCGCCCGGCACCAGTGTCTGCACGGCGCGCAGATCGGCAACGCCGGTACTGACGAGCTGCTCGCCCGTTACCGCGGTGACAGCGGCGGCCGTCTTCTGGGCGCTTTCCGATCGTTTTTGAGCGGTGACGACGATTTCGCCGATACCAGCGGAGGCACCGTCCTCCGCTTCTGCCGCGTTCGCCTGTGGTGCGGTCTGGGCCTGAGCGGAGGCGGTGCCGTGAATCGTCAGGGCCATTGCGCTGACAACGAATGCAGAAATTGTGCGAGAAGCCATCTCGATCCTCCCATCCATGGTTTCCGCCCCGGACTGGCTTGTTCTCTCCGGTAGGCGGTTTCGCGGCGCGCAGGCGGCGTGACATCGCCATTCCCGCCCTCCGACAATTGCATTTATATAAAGGTATTATGAGTCGCGCAATAACTTTTATATAGTGGTAATATGCAGCGTTGGTTTTCTGCCGAGTAGGAATACAAATAGTTGATATTAATAGATTTATGTTAGATGTCGGCATGGCCCTCCGTTCGATGTCTCGGAAGGTGCTATCCCGCCGCCGGCGCCATGGCTCAGAGGACGCGGTTTTCCTCGGTGATCATGAAACTGCAGTTCGCGATATCGGCGAAGTTCGGCTCGTCGGGCTTGACGTTGGCGACGTAGTCCGGGTCGGTATAGAACGTCTGCATCTGCTGCAGATCGTCGAACCACAGCTCGACAAGCGCGTCGTAGCGCACCGCGCTGCCATCATGCGACTGGTGCTCGTCCGGCTGCACGAAGCTTTGCACGTATCGGCGCACGTAGACGCTGCTGGCGGGGCAGGCCCGGACCAGCGCGGCATGGTGCGTCGAAAGGTATTCGCGGAATTGTTGCCGGGTAAGCGCGGGATTGCGCCGCACCAGAATGGCGAGTTTCAGCATGGTATTTCCTCTCCGGCGGCTGGTTGTGGTCTTCACCGGCGCGGAGGGGCGAGGCCTATGCCTCTTTTCCCAACCCGCGCGGCCCGCCTTTGTCAGTCCTGATAACCGTATTCGCTGGTTTCGATCAGGCGCGCGTGCTGCCGCGCGGCGTCGGTCAGCCGCATGGTCTGCCGCACTTCGAGCAGCCAGGCCTGATAGCCCGCCGGTACATCCTCCACAGGCCCATGGTGCGTGACGCCCTTGGGCACCCAGGTCACGGTGCCGGGTTCGCTGATCCCGCCCCACGCGCCGGGGCCTTCCGCAAACAGGATGATCTCGTCATAGTCCGCGTTGACGTGGACCGGCGGACGCGGGCCGGGCCGTGCGCTGAGCGTGAAGGCCATCACGCCGGTATCCACGGTTGACAGGAACTGCGCCGGGGGACCGCCACGTTCGCCATAGGAAACCGGCACGATGTCCCGCAGGTTCAGCGCCCAGACCGGGGGCGGGCCACCGACCTGTGCCAGCGCGCGGATCGGGTCATGAACCATGTCGAATTCGGTCACGCCATCGAACGTGCGCAAGCACAGCCGCGTCGTTCCCGGCGCGCCTTGCGGGTCGATCGACGGCTTGCGCACCGCTTTGCCGAAATTGATCATGCCGAATGGCGCGGGCGTATCGAAGCGCAGCGGATCGGGGCTGGTCAGGATGAGCGCGGCATAGTCCTGCGATAGCGGGTCGATACGGTAGGTGATCGAGCGGGGGATATGCACGAAATCGAGCGGCCCGGCTTCGAGCGTGCCGAAATCGGTGACGAAACGCGCCGATCCCGACTGTACCAGATGCAGTTCGTCGCCTTCGGTATTGCGCAGCGCGTAAGGCATCGGCTGGCGCCGGTGCGAAACCGCGAGTTCAAGGCCGTTGCGCGCCACCAGCACGGGGGTGGGCAACGCTTCGGCATCGGACTGGTCCTGCGTTTCGATGGCGAGAAGGTTGAAACGGTGGGGAGCGTGCGGGCCACGGACCGAGCGATACGTGGGTGTATAGTCGTTGCGCAGCGCAATCGCGTTCGATCCGGTGAATCCGTCGCGGCTCCAGAGATTGGGCGTTGGCGCACTGGCGGCGGGATGGGCGTGATCGCTATCTGACATGAGTCGTTGCCTCTCCTGAAAAATATTTATATAAAAGTATATTCGCAGTGCATTCGTCCGTCAACGCTTCTGTATTCGCCCTGGTGGCGGCCAGGCGCAAATCGGCCTAAGAACAGGAAACGCAAGATGATGAACGGGGCAGCCGGCAAAAGCTCCAAGGCAGGATCAAGAATGGTGACGGACAGCAAGGCGGGCGCCGCCGAGAATGGGAAGACCAAGGAATCGAAGGAAAAAGTAGCTCTCCCGCCTGAAAGCAGCGTGGCCTTCCAGATCCGGCGGGCGCACCTGGCGTTCGATCGCCTGTTGAGCATGCGGCTGGCCCGGCACGGGATCAAATCGGGGTACTACAACTATCTGCGCGCGCTGTGGATCAAGGACCGGGTGACGCAGCGCGACCTCAGCGATGCCACGCGGGTAACCGAAACCACCACCGTCGCCCTGCTGAAAGGTATGGACGACGAAGGGCTGATCGAGCGGGTCCGCGATTCGGTCGACAAGCGCAAAATCCTGGTCACGCTGACGCCGCTGGGTCGCTCGCTGGAGCCGGAAATCCTGCCGCACGCCGCCGAATTGAACGAGATTGCCACGCGGGGCATCGATGCCGCCGAAATCCGTACCTTCATCAAGGTTGCCCGCAAGATCGCGGCCAATCTGGAAAAGGCATTCGGGGAATCCGACTGATCGTGCGCAAGCTGCCCTGACGGCGCCCGGTTGGGCGCCGCCAGTTGCGCGTCATTTTTGTGGCAGGCCGACAAGGCCGCGGTAGTAGTTGGCATTGCCGGGCGTGCGGCCCAGCAGGCCCGCGATGTCCTTGGCCATCGTGAACATCTCGAGATTGCTCTTGAGTTCAACGTTCTGGTTGGGGAACTTCCAGGGCGTGTCTTCCACACCGACGCGAATGTGGAGACCCATCATCGTCGCCAGGGTTGTCATGTACAGCGTGGAACGGCCGGCGGCGCATACCGAGATCACGCTTTCGGGATCGATCTTCCGGATCTGGTCGACCATCAGGAACAGGTGCTGCGCCATTTCCTGCGCGTCGCCGACCGAGGTGCCCGATGCGAGCGACCGACCGACGTTGAATGGCAGGCCATAGAGGATCAGCCAGTTGTAGGGCTTCTTCAGAATCCCGGTCTCGATCAGCTTGCGGCGGGCCAGTTCGATTTCGCCGCTGTGATGGACGGCCAGCTCCGGCTTCACGCCCAGTTCCTCCATCGCGCTGACCGCCGGGATCATGAACGCGTCCGGGTGACCTGGCGCGCAGGGGCAGGCTTCGGCAAGGCCCGCGCGGGCGGGGCTGAGACAGACGTCGAACGTCGTGCCGTTGAGCACGTTGAGGTTGGGCACGAAGTCATTGCCGAAGCGCTTGCGCAGCGGCTCGATCACGGCGGTGTAGGCATCGACCGGGGGCAGATCGCGATCGAGGCGGCGGCCATGCTTGTCCGTCACCCAGGTGAAATCGATGTGAACGCCGCAGGCGCCTGCCTCGATCACTCGCGATGCCTCGTCCACGTAGTCTTCCAGCGAGGTGGGGTTGGCGGCATCGGCCGAAGCGCCTTCGGTGAAGCGGCCCGACACAGCGACGTTGATCGCGATCGATTCGGGCACGGTCCACTTCGGCTGCACGTCCGCCGAGGAGACGAACTGGTACTCTTCCATTTCGCGCTTGGCGGCTTCCCACAGCGGCAGCGGGGTGATCTGATTCATGATCGTTCCTCTCAAGGTATCCATGGTTTTGGGGATGTGTGTGATTGACACGAAAAACACCTTTATATAAAAGTAAAGTATCGGTCAAGCCCACTCCCGGAAATTGCCCCGAAGGGCACCGCACGGAGCCGATCGGAGAGAGGAAAAACGAAATGGCGTATCAATGGGTTAAGGATTTTTTCGCGGCAGCCGACTCGCTGGACGTCGAGCGCTTCTGTGCGGCCTTGCCACGGGACATCGTATGGCGCTTCGCGAATTTTCCGACGGCGCGCGGGATCGGGGAACTGCGCGCGCAGTACGAAATGGTCGCGCAGATCCTTGAAAGCATGCGGCACGAGATCGTGGGTATCTGGGACGCGGGCGATTGCGTGACGGCCGAAACGCGCGTGTTTTATGTCGATGTCCACGGGCGCGAGTTCGATTGCCCCGGGTGCGACATTTTCCTGCTGCGCGATGGCGCATTGGCGGAAGTGCGGATCTTCGTCGACAACCATGTGCTGTTCATGCCGCCTGCCGCCGCCGAGCCGGCCGCGCTTGGCGAGGGAGTCGCGTGATGGGGCGGCTGCAGGGCAAGGTTTGCCTTATCACCGGAACCGGCGGCAGCATGGGCCGTGCCGCCGCGCTGTCCTTCGCGCGCGAAGGAGCGCGGATCGTGGGCTGCGATGTCAACGTCGAGCGCGCCGAGCAAACGCAGGAGGCGGTACGCGCTGCCGGTGGCGAGATCGTGTCGCTGCACCCCTGCGATCTGACCGACGTGGCGAATTGCGAGGCGCTGGTCGATCTCGCTGTCCGGACCTTCGGCGGGATCGACGTGCTGTTCAACAACGCTGCCATGGCCTACTTCGGGCCGGTGCCCGATCTTCCGCTCGACGACTGGCACCGCACGATCAACGAGGAAGTCCATCTCGTCTATTATCTCGTGCGCGCCGCCTGGGCGGAGCTGGTCCGGTCGTCGGGCGTGATTGTCAACACCGCCTCGATTTCCGCGCATCAGGCCTATCGGCCCTTGCCGGCGGTTTCGCACATGGCCGCGAAGGGCGCGATCCTGGCGATGACGCGGCAGCTCGCCATGGAAGGCGCCCCGCATGGCATCCGCGCCAACACCATTTCCCCCGGGCTCGTGGCGACGCACCAGACCGTCGATGTGCTGGGCGATGCCGATCTTTCGCGCCAGATGACCGAGCAGATCATGCTGGGCCGCCCCGGCCGCCCGGAAGAAATCGCGGCGGCGGCACTGTTCCTCGCCTCGGACGAAAGCAGCTTTGTCACCGGCGCCGATCTGCGCGTCGATGGCGGAACGACAGCCTGGTAACGGATGACGACACGAAGAGGCCGGACACAACGTCTGGCCTCTTCGGAACTGATGTCAGATGGCCAGATAGCCGCCATCGACCGGGATGCCGGCGCCGTTCACGAACGAGGACTGGTCGGACAGGAGCCAGACCGCCGCATCGCCGATCTCGCCCGGCTGGCCGAAGCGGCCTATCGGATGACGATCGCGCAGCTTGACAAGAAACGCCTTGAAATCGGGATTTTGCGCCAGCGCGTCGATCACCGGCGTCTGGATGATGCCGGGCAGGATCGCATTCACGCGGATGCCTTCGGCACCATAGTCGGCCGCAGCGGCGCGGGTTAGCCCCATCACGCCGTGCTTGGCGGCGACGTATTCGGAGGCGTTGGCGATGGCGACCTCTCCCAGCGAGGAGGCTGTGTTGACGATCCTGCCGCCGCCGGTCTCCAGCATCGCCAGCACCTGGTACTTGATGCACCAGAACACACCCGAAAGGTCCACGCGGATGGCGCGATCCCATTCTTCGGTGGTCACTTCGTGCAGGCGCTTGCCGGTCTGGACGATGCCGGCGTTGTTGAACGCGCCGTCGACCCGGCCATGCCGCGCGACGATGGCCGCGATCAGCGCGGCGACATCGCCTTCCACGCCAACGTCGGCGCGCAGGAACGATGCCTGTCCGCCTTCCGCCGCGATCTCGGCCAGTACCGCCTGTCCCTGTTCCGCGTTGATGTCGCTGATCACGACGTGCGCGCCGGCCGCCGCGATCCGATGCGCGCTTGCACGGCCGATGCCGCTGCCCGCGCCGGTGACCAGCACCACTTTGCCTTCCAGTGCCCTGCTCATTGCCCTGTCCATCCTCCGGTTCATTGTGATTGGTGTTATGCAAGCGTATCGGGCTCGATATTATACCTTTATATAAAAGTAAAGCGCTCTGGAGAGGGTTCTGTCCGCACAAGAGCAAGTGCTGCACCGCCTATCCCGCCAGGGGCAGGGCCGGATCGCTTTCCACATGCTCCAGAAAGCGCCGGATGATCGGCGTTTCCATGCCGCGCCGCCACGCGAGCCCGAACCGGACAGAGCCGAGCGCTTCCGGCGCGCTGCCCAGGTTGAGCGGGCGAAACGAGACTCCCCGCATCCGCAGCCGTTCGGCCGAAGCGGGCAGGATCGCCACGCCTTCGCCGCAGGCGACGATACCCACCACGGCCTCGGTCGTGGGCGCCTGATGCACGATGTCCGGCGCAAAGCTGGCGAGGCTGCACAGCGCCAGCAGGTCGGCATGGAAGTTGAAGCCGCGCGTGGGCTCGTATGTAACGAACGGGGACGAGGCGAGCTGGCCGATCGTGATCGCGCTGCTATCCGCCAGCAGGGGATGGCCAGCAGGCAACGCCACGATCAACGGTTCGGCATAGACGAAGCGGGTGGCGATCATCTCGTCGAACACCGGCAGGCGCAGGATACCGATGTCGATCACGCCTTCGCGCAGGGCCTCGATCTGGTTGAGCACGGGCATGGCGCGGAAGCCGATCAGCACGTCGGGCGCGATCCTGCGGAAGCCGGCGACGAGCGACGGTAGCAGCGAATAGACGGTGGAGCCGCCGAAGCCGAACGTGAGCGTGCCGCTATAGCCGGCGGCCGTGCGCTGCGCCCGATGCCGGCCTTCCTCGATCATCGCCAGCGATCGCCGCGCGTCCTCCACCATGCTGGCGCCGGCCGCCGTCAGCGCCACGCGATGCTTGTCGCGATCGAACAGCCGCGCGCCGATATCCGTTTCCAGATCGCGGATGGCGCGGCTGAACGGCGGCTGCGACACGTTGCAGCGCGCCGCCGCGCGGGTGAAGTTCAGCTCTTCCGCCAAGGCGATCAGGTAGCGCAGTTGCCGCAGGTCCATGTGATACCCCCTTGGTATTACCAATCGTCCCATAATGTATTTCCGATCTAAGCGGCAAGAAGCGATGAAGCCCCCGCGACCAATGCGGAGAGAGCGGATGAGCGAGAAAATGGTGCGGCTGGAGTTCGATGCACTGGCACCGCGCTTGCAGGAAATCCTTGAGGCGCGGGTCGCGCGGCTTGGCTACCTTGGCGAATTCTTCAAGTGTTCGGGCGTGCAACCAGCCATTCTCGCGCCGTTCATGGAAATGACCGAGGCCCTGAAGAAGGCGCTGCCGGACCGCCTGACCGAAGCCGGCGCGCTGACCGTGGCGACGCTGATGGGCAACCGCTATGAACTGCACCAGCACGAGCGGCTGTCGCGCAAGCTGGGTTTTGGCGAAGCATGGGTCGCCGCGGTGGAGCAGATTTCGCCGGACAGCGCGCCCGAGATGTCGGATGCCGAACGCGCGGTGCAGCGGCTGGTGATCGCGATGGTCGAGCGCCGCGGCAAGGGCGTGCGACCGGAAATCGAGGCGGCGATCGACCGGATCGGTGCGGATGCCACGATCGCGGTGATGTTCCTGGTCGGCCGCTACATCACGCACGCTCTGATCGTGAACGGGCTGGAGCTTGTCCCGCCCGTTCCCTCGATCTTCGAGGAGCAGCCGGCATGAGCTGCGGGCTGTGGATTTCCGAAGCGGACGTTGTTTCGCTGATGTCGCTGCCCGAAGCGATCGACGCGCTGCGCGACGGGTTGCGCGAGGAGGCGGCCGGCCGCGCCGCCAACATGGTCAAGACTCACGCCACCTGGGACAACGGTTCCACATTGCACGCCATCGGCGCGGTGTTCGAGGGCTGGGGCGTGGTGGGCACCAAGACCTGGGCGCATACCGCCGGCGGGGCCATGCCGCTGCTGATCCTGATCGATGCGCAAGATGGCGCGGTGCTGGCAATCATCGAGGCTTTCGCCTTGGGGCAGATGCGCACCGGCGGCATCAGCGGACTGGGCGCGGACGTGATGGCGCGGGCCGATGCCCGGCGCATGGCGATTGTGGGCGCGGGCAAGCAGAGCCTGGCCCAGGTGGCTGCCGTGGCCGCGGTGCGGCCGCTGGACCGCGTGACCGTGTGGAGCCCGACGGCCGCCAACCGCGAGGCGCTGGCCGCGCGGATCGAGGAGACCCTGCGGATCGAGGCGATCGCGACGGCCACGCTGGACGAGGCGCTGGACGGGGCGGACGTGGTCACGCTGGCGACCCGCGCCCGCACGCCTTTCCTCACGCGCGATGCCTTGCCGCGTGGCGTTCACATCAATGCCGTTGGCGCGATCACGCCGGAGCGGGCCGAGTTCGAACCGGCGCTGCTGGAGCGGGCCGGAGTCCTGGCCGCCGACAGTGTGCCGCAGGTCCGCAAGCTGAGCCGTGAGTTCATCGAGGCCTTGGGCGATGACGAAGGCGCATGGGCGCGGTTGCGGCCGCTGAGCGCGCTGGTCGCCGCCAGTACTACCCGCCCGGCCGACGCGGACCTGACCGTGTTCAAGGCCATGGGCATGGGCATTTCCGATCTCTCGCTGGGCATTGCCGTGCTGAAGCGCGCGCGCGCCGCTGGTCTCGGCTGTCCGCTGCCGGAGATCAAACGTCAGGCGCCGCGCCTGACCGCCTGATTTTACCCTGTTTGCAACAAGGAGAGCGCCATGAACGATCTGCGCACCAATTTCGAGGACACCGTCGGAAAGTTCGTCGACGTCAGCGGCCAGTATTATCCGCTCAACGATCCCTGGGCACCGGCGATCATCACCAAGGAACAGATCGACGCCGAGATCGAGCGGCTGGCATCGGTCGACCGGCCCGAGAACGGGCGCCGCAGTTCGCTGATCGTGCATCCGCGCGCCAATCCGGCCACGCCGGGCCTGGCGACCTCGGTACAGGTTTCGCTGAACGTGCTGAAGCCGGGCGAGCGCACGCAGGCGTTCCGCCACAACGCCACCGAGGTCAATTTCTGCATCCGGGGTGAGGGCGTGGCCGTGATCGGCGACCGCCGTATCCCGTTCCGCAAGTACGACGTGTACAACACGCCGTCGTTCGTCCCCTACTGGCGCGAGAACACCGGGACCGATCTTCAGGTGTTCCTGACCTATACCAACGTCCCGCTGCTGCAATTCATGCAGGTTCACCACTGGGAGGACAATCCGCCGCTGCTGGCCGCCGTGCCGCACGAGGAGGAGGACGCGATCAATCCGCGCCGCAATAGCCCTTATGGCACCTTCACGATCGGTGACGACGGCGCGATGCTGATGCCCTACGAAAAGCTGATCAATCCGCCGACGGTGGAATCCAATGCGCTGCACTGGCCGTGGGAGAAGGTCGAGGCGGAACTGAAGAAGCTGCAGGACCTGGGGCAGGATTACATTGGCCGCCGTCTCTACCTGCTCTACAATCCGATGACTGGCCGTACCAACGGCACTACCCCGAACTTCTTCGCCACGATCACCATTCGGCCGCCCAAGATCGTGGACCGACCGCACCGGCACGTTTCGGAATCGATCAACTATTACTTCCATGGCACCGGCCGCAGCACGGTGGCGGGCAACGTCTATGAATGGAAGGCGGGCGATCTCATGCTGTCGGCGCCGGGCTGGGCGGTGCACAACCATGCGTCGTATGACGATTACGTCTATGAACTGACGATCCAGAACCAGCCGCTGACGATCGCGATGGAATCGCTGCTGTGGCAGGAGAACCTCAAGGAGCCGCCGGCGCTGCTGGGTGCGCAGATGGGCTTCGACACGAACCGCAAGTCGGCCGCGTGACCTTGGCCCCGGCGATTTCGAACCCGGGCGGAACAGCGGGCGTCACCCTGGCGGATGACGCCTTGCTGGCGGCGGCACGGGCACTGGACAAGGCGGAGCGCACGCGCACGCAGATCCGCCTGCTGACCGATGCGCACCCGGCGATGACCATGGACGATGCCTATGCGATCCAGGCTGCGTGGGTGGCCGCGAAAGTGGCGGCGGGCGATCCGGTGATCGGCTGGAAGATCGGCCTGACGTCGAAGGCGATGCAGGCCGCACTTTCCATCGATATTCCGGATTCGGGCGTGCTGTTGCAGAGCATGGCTTTCGCGAACGGGGCGGAGATTGCCGGGGATCGATTCATCCAGCCCCGCATCGAGGCGGAAATCGCCTTCGTGATGAAGAAGGATGTGGCGCCGGACGCCACGCCGGCGGAGATACTGGCGGCGACCGACTATGTCGCGCCGGCGCTGGAAATTCTCGATACGCGCATCTTCCGCCAGGACCCGGTTTCGGGCCGGCTGCGCACCGTGTTCGATACGATTTCGGACAATGCCGCGAACGGCGGCGTGGTGCTGGGCCAACCGGTGCGCGATCTTGCGGGCATCGATCTCGGCCGGGTCGGCGCGGTGGTTTCGCGCAATGGCGAGGTGGAGGAAACCGGGCTTGGCGCGGGCGTGCTGGGCGATCCGCTGATCTCGATGGCATGGCTGGCGCAGCGGCTGGGCGCCTATGGCCAGCGCATCGAACGTGGCCAGATCGTGCTGTCCGGCTCGTTTATCCGCCCGGTCGAAGCGCCAAGCGGCAGCCGGATACGCGCCGATTTCGGCCCTTGGGGCACGGTCGAATGCCGTTTTTTGTGATGTCCGCCAACGGAGGAACGATGCGATGAACGCCTTCAAGCAGGCCATTGCCGATGGCGTTGCCCGGATCGGATTGTGGCAGGCGCTCGCCTCACCCTACACGTGCGAAATCTGCGCCGGGGCGGGGTTCGACTGGCTGCTGATCGATGCCGAACATGCCCCCAACACCATACCGCTGGTGCTGGCGCAGTTGCAGGCCGCGGCAGCCTATCCGGTGGAGCCGGTGGTGCGCCTGCCGATCGGTGATGCGGTGCTGGTGAAGCAATACCTCGACATCGGGGCGCGATCGCTGCTGATCCCGATGGTCGATAGCGCGGGAAGCGGCGGCGCACATGGTGGCGGCTACGCGCTATCCGCCGCAGGGTTTCCGGGGAGTCGGCTCGGCGATCGGCCGCGCGAGCCGGTGGAACCGCACAGCCGGCTATCTCGAACGGGCCGCGGACGACATCTGCCTGCTGGTGCAGGTGGAAACGCGTGCCGCGCTAGCCGCGATTGCCGAGATTGCGGCGGTGTCGGGCGTGGACGGCGTGTTCATCGGCCCGTCCGATCTCGCGGCCGACATGGGGCACCTCGGTAATCCGGGGCACCCCGCGGTGCAGGCCGCGATTGAAAGCGGCATCGCGGCGGTGCGCGCCGCCGGAAAGCCCGTGGGCATGCTGATCGCCGACGAGGCGCTGGCGCGGCGCTACCTGGAACTCGGCGCAAGCTTCGTGGCGGTGGGAACTGACGTGACCATCCTGGCACGCGGCGCCGAAGCGCTGGCGCGGCGCTTCGCCGGCCCGGCGGGGCAGGATGCCGGCGCGGCGGGTTCGGGGAAGGGCAGCGTCTACTGACGCGCACAGTCGACCAAGTTATTGAAAAATTGGCGCGCCCGGCAGGATTCGAACCTGCGACCACCAGCTTAGAAGGCAGGTGCTCTATCCAGCTGAGCTACGGGCGCGCGCGAGCAGCCCCATAAGGCGGCTTTGCGCCGTGTGCAAATCGCGATAGCAGGGATTCATGAACGATCCCCATCCTTCATCGCCCGTTTCTCCGCCCCTTTCCCGAATTGCCGGCAGTGCGGGCGCGCGCCGTCATTTCCGCTATTTCGACTACATGATGGCTGGGTTCGTCGGCATCCTGCTGCTATCGAACCTGATCGGCGCGGCCAAGCTGGCCACGGTGGGCGGCGTGACGTTTGGCGCGGGCATCCTGTTCTTCCCGGTGTCCTACGTGCTGGGCGACGTGCTGACGGAAGTCTATGGCTACGCCAACGCGCGCCGTTGCGTGTGGATGGGGTTCTTCGCGCTGCTGTTCATGGCGCTGATGAGCTTCGTGGTGGTGGCAATGCCGCCTTCGCCGGACTGGGGTTGCGCCTCCAGCGCGGACGCCCGTTTCGCCGAACTGGTCGCACGCGAATCCACCGGGGCGATCTGCCAGACCACCTATGAATCGGTGTTCGGCAGCACCTGGCGGATCGTGGCGGCCTCGGTCATGGCGTTCTGGGCCGGCGAGTTCGTCAACAGTTTTGTCATGGCGCGGATGAAGGTGTGGACGCAGGGCAAGCACCTGTGGACGCGCACGATCGGATCGACCGTGTTCGGGCAGGCGGTGGACAGCGTGATCTTCTATCCGGTCGCCTTCCTCGGCATCTGGTCGCATCAGGCGGTCCTGACCGTGATGGTCACGAACTGGGCCATGAAAGTGGCGTGGGAGGTGGTGCTGACGCCGGCGACCTACTTCGTCGTCGGATGGCTCAAGGCGCGCGAAGGCGTGGACGTGTTCGATACCGACACGGACTTTTCGCCTTTCGCCAAGACCGACGCAGTCTGACAAGACGCGCGGTCTGATTGGGATAGTGAGGCTCCTCCCCTAGGGGGCAGGGGGAGGAGCCTCGGTTGACGCCGGCCGGTGTTCGGGGGGATGGCGGGCGTCAGGTCGCGGCGCTGTTGCGGCTTCGCGAACTGGTTGTGCGATCAGGAATCCGCGATCAGGCCGATGGCGAGATAGATCAGGAGCAGCGAGCCGAAGCCGACCAGCGTGCCGACGACCCAGGCGATGCGCACCAGCGTGACATCGATGCCGAAATAGTCGGCGATGCCGGCCGAAACGCCCATGATCTTGCCGCGGGCCTTGTTCAGGCGGAACTGGCCGGAGCGGGGGGCACGGCTTGAAACCGGGCGGACGGCGGAATCTTCAAAGCGCAGGTCGGTCATGCGACGTACCCCGACACGGTGGTGGCGGCGACCGGCGACGAGGCCGGCGTGGAGACGGTGCCGCTGATCAGCGCCAGCGAAAGGGTGAGCGCGGCGAAAGCGGCGGCGATCTGGTTCGAGAACGAGCGAATGGCGGTCATGGGTCGGGTCCTTTGGGGTTTGAATGGCCGGGTTTGAATGGGGCGACGAAGCGTGTGTTCCGTCGATGCCAAACTCTCTGCAGAAGGCGTGCCAAACCTGAAAAATGGCTCAAATCCGCCGTTCCCTGTAAAGAGGCGGCCTATTCACCGGATATTCATTCCTGAAATTCGGTAAAAATTCCCAATCTATGGCATTTGCCTGACGGGCAATCGCAGTTCGTGCTCCGTTCGCGTTTTACCGTTCGGTTTGGGCTTGCAAAATCGTGCGCCCGCGCCTATCTGCGCTTCATCCCGACATTGTGAAGGCAAGGTCAGGGCTGGCGCCGGAAGGGGCCGGCGCGATCGGCCTTTTCCGTTTCCGGGGTTTTGCCGCATCATCGGCGCTTGGAGTTTGCATGGCGGATATCGCGCGGATCATCGAGGTAGTCGAACCCGAGGCCAAGGCCCTGGGCTTCGACCTCGTGCGCGTGCGCCTGTTCGGCAAGACCGAGGTGGGCGACGAGGAGCACACGCTCCAGATCATGGCCGAGCGGCCCGAAACCGGCCAGCTGGTGATCGCGGACTGCGCGGCGCTGTCGCACCGCATTTCCGATCGCATCGACGCGCTGGAAGAAGCGGGCGAAGTGCTGATCGAGGACGCCTATCGCCTGGAAGTCAGCTCGCCCGGCATCGATCGCCCGCTGACCCGGCTCAAGGATTTCGCCAACTGGACCGGGCACGAAGCCCGGATCGAGCTGGATGACCTGCTCGAAGGGCGCAAGCGGTTCCGTGGCGAACTGCTGGGCCTTGAGGGCGAGACCATTTCGATTGCCGACGACGGCGTGACCTATGCCGTGCCGTTCGGCCTGATTGCCAATGCCAAGCTTGTCCTGACCGACAAGCTGATCGCAGCCTCCCGGCCGATCGACGCTTCCGGAGTTGATGTGGAAGAGTTCGATGGCGCGGACGACATTCTTGAGGAACAGGAAGACTGACCATGGCCAGTGCGATTTCCGCCAACCGCGCCGAGCTGCTCGCGATCGCCAACGCGGTTGCGACCGAGAAGATGATCGACAAGACGATCGTCATCGAGGCGATGGAGGAGGCTATCCAGAAGTCGGCGCGCAACCGTTACGGCGCCGAAAACGATATCCGCGCGAAGCTGGACCCGCGCACCGGCGACCTGCGCCTGTGGCGCGTCGTCGAAGTGGTCGACGTGGTCGAGGACTACTTCAAGCAGGTCGATCTCAAGCAGGCTGAAAAGCTGCAGCCGGGCGCCAAGGTGGGCGACTTCATCGTCGATCCGCTGCCGCCGGTGGACCTGGGGCGCATCGATGCGCAGTCGGCCAAGCAGGTGATCTTCCAGAAGGTTCGCGATGCCGAACGTGATCGCCAGTACGAAGAGTTCAAGGACCGCGCGAGCGAGGTTATCACCGGCGTGATCAAGTCGGTCGAATTCGGCCACGTCATCGTCAACCTCGGCCGCGCCGAGGGCGTGATCCGTCGTGACCAGCAGATCCCCCGCGAAGTGCCGCGCGTGGGCGAACGCGTGCGCGCGCTGATCCTGAAGGTCGAGCGCCAGAACCGTGGCCCGCAGATTTTCCTCAGCCGCGCGCACCCGGACTTCATGAAGAAGCTGTTCGCGCAGGAAGTGCCCGAAATCTACGACGGCATCATCGAGATCAAGGCCGCCGCCCGCGATCCGGGCAGCCGCGCCAAGATCGGCGTGATCAGCCGCGACAGCTCGATCGATCCGGTCGGCGCCTGCGTAGGCATGAAGGGCAGCCGCGTGCAGGCCGTCGTGCAGGAACTGCAGGGCGAAAAGATCGACATCATCCCGTGGAGCGAGGACACCGCGACGTTCGTGGTCAACGCGCTGCAGCCGGCCACCGTCAGCCGCGTGGTGATCGACGAAGAGGAAAGCCGCATCGAAGTGGTGGTGCCCGATGACCAGCTTTCGCTGGCGATCGGCCGCCGTGGCCAGAACGTGCGCCTCGCTTCGTCGCTGACCGGTTCGGCCATCGACATCCTGACCGAGGCCGAGGCTTCGGAGAAGCGCCAGAAGGAATTCGCCGAGCGTTCGAAGATGTTCGAGGAAGAACTCGACGTTGACGAAACGCTGTCGCAGCTGCTGGTTGCCGAAGGCTTCAGCGAGCTGGAGGAAGTCGCCTACATCGACGTGGCCGAACTGGCGACGATCGAGGGCTTCGACGAGGAACTGGCCGAGGAACTGCAAAGCCGCGCGGTCGAGGCGTTGGAGCGCCGCGAGGACGGTTTCCGCCAGGAACGCCGTGCGCTGGGCGTCGAGGATGCGCTGGCCGAGCTGCCGCACCTGACCGAAGCGATGCTGGTCACGCTGGGCAAGGCCGGGATCAAGACGCTGGACGATCTGGCCGATCTGGCCACCGACGAACTGATCGCGCGCAAGCGGGCCGAGCAGCGCCGCCGCGACAACACCCGCCGCGACCGTTCGGAACGGTCGGAAGACAAGGGCGGCGTGCTGGGCGAATATGGCCTGAGCGAAGAGCAGGGCAACGAGATCATCATGGCTGCGCGCGCGCACTGGTTCGATGACGAGCCGGAAGCTGCCGCCCCCGCATTCGAGGAGGCCGCTGATGCGGAATCCTCACAATGAGCCGCTAGTCGCCGAAAGGCAGAAGACGCGCACGGCGGGGGAAGCCTCGCCGGAGCGGCGTTGCGTGCTCACCGGTCGTCACGATGACCGCGATGCGCTGATCCGGCTTGCGCTGTCGCCCATGGGCGATGTCGCGCCGGACCCTTTGGCGCGCGCGCCGGGGCGGGGCGCCTGGATCGGCGTGGGCCGGGCCGAGCTGGCGCAGGCGCTGGCCAACGGCAAGCTCAAGGGCGCGCTGGCGCGGGCTTTCAAGGGCGCGCCGCTGACGATTCCGTCCGACCTTCCCGAACGGACCGAAGCCGCGCTGCTGCGCGCGCTGACGGATCGGCTGGGCATCGAACTGCGCGCTGGCAACATGCTGCTGGGTACCGAAAAGATCGCGCAGGGGTGCCGGGCGGGCGCGGTGACGTTCCTGGCCCACGCCAGCGATGCCGGCAGCGATGGACCGAACAAGCTGGCGCAGGCCTGGCGGGTGGGCGAGGAAGCCGAAGGCACGGGTCTGAAAGGCATCATCTTGCCGCTGGACCGGGCGGCGCTGTCTGTGGCATTGGGCCGCGACAACGTCGTTCATCTGGCGCTGACCGACGACGCGGCGGCCGCGAGGGTTGCCGCACCGCTTCAGCGGCTGCTGCATTTCATGGGGCGTGACGAAAAGTCCGCCGGTGATGTCGCTGCTTCGGTGGCGAATGACGATTTTGATACGAAGGGCGAATGAGTTCGATGAGCGATAGCGACAAGAAGCCGACACTGGGCCGCAGGCCGCTGGGCCTGAAGACCTCGGTCGAGGCGGGAGAGGTCAAGCAGACCTTCAGCCATGGTCGCACCAATAAGGTGGTGGTCGAGGTCAAGCGGCGCAAGCTGATGCCGCGTGCCGGTGGGCCTGAGGCGGCGCCTGTTGCCGCGCCCGCGCCGGAACCCGTTGCGCCGCGCGCCGCCCCCGTCGCGCCGCCGGCGCCGCCCCCGGCCGCGCCCGCCGCATCGCGCGAAACGCGCCAGGAATTGCAGGCACGTCTGCTGCGCGAGGCCGAGGAAGCCCGTCTCGCCGCGCTGGAGGCCGCCAACCGCCGCGAACAGGAAGAACGCCAGCGCGCGGTGGACGAAGAGCGTCGCCGCGCCGAGGAAAACCGCAAGGCCGAGGAAGCGCCCGCGGCCGCGGCGCCGGAACCGCAGCCCGAACCCGTGGCCGAGGCGGCTCCCCCGGTGGAAACCCCGGCCGCTGCGCCGGCTGCTCCCGCTGTTGCGGAAGATCAGGCCGCTCCGGCGCCGTCGGCGAACACGGGTAATGCGACGCCCGCACCCGCGCCGCGCCGCTTTACCCCGGTTGCTCCGGTCAAGCGGCCCGAACCGCCGAAGAAGCCGCAGCAGCGTGACAAGAACGCGGTGGACCGTCGCCAGGCGGGCAAGCTGACCGTCACGCGCGCGCTGAACGAGGATGAGGGCGCCCGCGCCCGTTCGCTCGCGGCGTTGAAGCGCGCCCGCGAAAAGGAACGCCGCGCGCATTATGCCGGCCAGCAGCACCAGCGTGAAAAGCAGGTGCGCGACGTGATCGTGCCCGAAGCGATCACGGTGCAGGACCTGGCGAACCGCATGGCCGAAAAGGCGGCGGACCTCGTCAAGGCGCTGTTCAAGATGGGCATGATGGTCACCATCAACCAGACCATCGACCAGGATACCGCCGAACTGCTGGTCACCGAATTCGGCCACAACATCCAGCGCGTCAACGAAAGCGATGTCGATATCGATACCGCCGCCGACGTCGATGCGGATGAAACGCTGAAGACGCGCCCGCCCGTGGTGGCCATCATGGGCCACGTCGATCACGGCAAGACCTCGCTGCTTGACGCGCTGCGCGGAACCGACGTGGTGCGCGGCGAAGCCGGCGGCATCACGCAGCACATCGGGGCGTATCAGATCAAGACCAAGGGGGGCGACTATGTCACCTTCCTCGATACGCCGGGCCACGAAGCCTTCACCGAAATGCGGATGCGCGGCGCCAACGTCACCGATATCGTCATCCTCGTGGTGGCGGGAGACGACGGGCTGATGCCGCAGACGATCGAGGCGATCAACCACACCAAGGCGGCCGGCGTGCCGATGATCGTGGCGATCACCAAGAGCGACAAGCCGGAGTTCAACCCGCAGAAGATCCGCGAGCGCCTGCTCGAGCACGAAATCATCGTCGAGGAGATGTCGGGCGACGTGCAGGACGTGGAAGTTTCCGCCAAGACCGGCGCCGGGCTGGACGAGCTGATCGAGAAGATCCTGCTCCAGGCGGAACTGATGGAGCTGAAGGCCAACCCCGATCGCGCGGCGGAAGCCACCGTGATCGAGGCCAAGCTCGACAAGGGCAAGGGGCCGCTGGCCACCGTGCTGATCAACCGTGGCACGCTGCGGGTTGGCGACATCCTCGTCGTCGGCACCCAGTCCGGCCGCGTGCGTGCCATGCTGGACGACAAGGGCCGGCAGGTGAAGGCCGCGCCGCCCGCGCTGCCGGTGGAAGTGCTGGGCATCGGCGGCGTGCCGATGGCCGGCGATACGCTGACCGTGGTCGAGAACGAGGCCCGCGCTCGCGAAGTGGCCGCCTACCGTCAGGAAAAGGCGACCGCCAAGCGCACGACGACCGCCCCGTCCAGCATCGAGAACATGTTCTCCGCGCTCGCCGCGAAGAACACCGTGATCGAATACCCGCTGGTGGTGAAGGCGGACGTGCAGGGGTCCGCCGAAGCGATCGTCAACGCGCTCAACCGTATCTCGACCGACGAGATCAAGGTGCGCATCCTCAATTCGGGCGTCGGCGCGATCACCGAAAGCGATGTCATGCTGGCGCAGGCCAGCGGGGCACCGATCGTGGGCTTCAACGTCCGTCCGAACGCCAAGGCGCGCGAACTGATCGAACGCAACAAGGTGCGGCTGAAGTATCACGACGTGATCTACCAGCTGACCGACGATATCCGTTCGGAAATGGCCGGCGAGCTTGGACCCGAACGGATCGAAACCGTGGTCGGCCGCGCGGAGATCAAGGAAGTGTTCCCGGCGGGCAAGAAGGACAAGGCGGCCGGTCTGCTGGTTCTGGAAGGCTACATCCGCAAGGGCATCAACGCCCGCCTTACGCGCAACGATGTCATCGTCAGCAAGACCGTCATCGCATCGCTGCGCCGCTTCAAGGACGACGTGCCGGAAGTGCGCGCGGGGCTGGAATGCGGCGTGGTGCTGCAGGACACCAACGACATCAAGCCGGGCGACATGCTCGAAGTGTTCGAGGTGGAAGAGCGCGAACGCACGCTCTGATCCTTACCCGATCGACACACAAAACGCCGGAGCAGCCGAAGGGCCGCTCCGGCGTTTTTGTTTGGGGGGGATCGTTTGCAAGCGTTGGGCATTTCCCACCCCCGGCCCCTCCCGCAAGCGGGAGGGGAGCGAGACTTGCGCCGCCACAGGCGGCGTTAGTCGCAGCGGGGTGGGCTTCTCCTCGCGCCGGGTTTGCAACGAATACGACCGCCCAAAAGAAAAGAGGCCCGCGTTGCCGCGAGCCTCTGTTTCTTTTCCGGTGAAGGCCGATCAGTCGTCGGACTTCAGGAACGCCGGCATGTGATCGGGGGCCGGGCCGTCGTCGCGATCGCGGCGCGGGCCGCGGTCGCCATCACGGCGGGGGCCGCGATCACCGCGACCGCCACGGTCGCCGCGCGGGCCACGGCGGTCACCACGGTCGCCACGATCACCACGCGGTTCGCGCGGTTCACGGGCGGGCGGGTGTCTTCGAGTTCCGCACCGGTTTCTTGATCGACCACGCGCATTGACAGGCGGACCTTGCCGCGCTGGTCGATTTCGAGAACCTTGACGAAGACGTCCTGGCCTTCCTTGACCACATCGGTCGGCTTCTCGACACGCTCGTTCTTCATTTCGGAGACGTGGACGAGACCGTCCTTGCCGCCCATGAAGTTCACGAAAGCGCCGAAGTCGACGATGTTGACGACCTTGCCCTTGTAAACCTTGCCGACTTCGGCCTCGGCCACGATGCCGATGATCCAGTTCTTGGCGGCCTCGATCTGCGACAGGTCGGACGAGCTGATCTTGATCAGGCCTTCGTCGTCGATGTCGACCTTGGCGCCGGTGGTGGCCACGATCTCGCGGATCACCTTGCCGCCGGTGCCGATCACGTCACGGATCTTCGACTTGTCGATCGAGATCGTTTCGATGCGCGGGGCGTGCGCCGAAAGCTCGGTGCGGACTTCGCCCAGGGCCTTGGTCATTTCACCCAGGATGTGCGCGCGGCCTTCCTTGGCCTGCGCCAGCGCGGTCGCGAAGATTTCCTTCGTGATGCCGGCCACCTTGATGTCCATCTGCATCGTGGTGATGCCTTCGCTGGTGCCGGCCACCTTGAAGTCCATGTCGCCGAGATGGTCCTCGTCGCCCAGGATGTCCGAAAGGACCGCGAACTTGTCGCCTTCCAGGATCAGGCCCATCGCGATGCCCGAAACCGGGCGCACGATCGGAACGCCCGCGTCCATCATCGAAAGACAGCCGCCGCACACGGTCGCCATCGAGGACGAGCCGTTCGATTCCGTGACGTCCGACAGGACGCGGATCGTGTAGGGGAAGTCTTCCTTCGACGGCAGCACCGGATGCAGCGCGCGCCATGCCAGCTTGCCGTGGCCCACTTCGCGGCGGCCCGGGGCGCCGAAGCGGCCCACTTCGCCGACCGAATAGGGCGGGAAGTTGTAGTGCAGCATGAAGCTTTCGTAGCGCAGGCCGTCGAGGCCATCGATCATCTGCTCGGCGTCCTTGGTGCCCAGCGTGGTGGTGCAGATCGTCTGCGTTTCACCGCGCGTGAACAGCGCCGAACCGTGCGTGCGCGGCAGGAAGCCGACGATGCTTTCGATCGGGCGGACCTGCGTGACCGTGCGTCCGTCGATGCGCTGGCCGTCCTTGAGGATGGCGGTGCGCACGATGTCGGCCTCGACCTTCTTCAGGGTCTTGATCGCGACCATCTGGGTCTGCGGGGTCTCGTCGGAGAAGGCTTCCTTCGCCTTGGCGCGGGCTGCGTTGAGCGCGTCCGAGCGGGCCGACTTGTTGGTCAGCTTGTAGGCGGCGGCGATATCCTTGCCGACCAAGCTCTTGAGCTTCTTCTTGATGTCCGCGGTGTTGTCGGTGAGATCGATTTCCCACGGATCCTTCGCGGCCTTTTCGGCCAGCTCGATGATCGCGGCGACGACCTTGCGGCTTTCGTCATGGGCGAACATGACCGCGCCGAGCATTTCGTCCTCGGTCAGTTCCTTGGCTTCCGATTCCACCATCATCACGGCGGTATCGGTAGCGGCGACGACCAGATCGAGGCGGCCTTCGGCGACTTCGGCCGACGACGGGTTGAGCTGGTATTCGCCGTCCTTGAAGCCGACGCGCGCGGCGCCGATCGGCCCCATGAAGGGCACGCCCGAGATCGTGAGCGCGGCCGAAGCGGCAATCATCGCGACGATATCGGGTTCGGTCTCGCCATCATAGCTCAGCACCTGGGCGATGACGTTGATTTCGTTGTAGAAGCCTTCGGGGAACAGCGGACGGACCGGGCGGTCGATCAGGCGGGAAACCAGCGTTTCCTTTTCCGTGGCGCCGCGTTCGCGCTTGAAGAAGCCACCGGGGATGCGGCCGGCGGCGGAATACTTTTCTTGATAGTGGACGGTCAGCGGGAAGAAGTCCTGCCCTTCCTTCACCGACTTGGCGGCCGTGACCGCGCAGAGCACGACTGTTTCGCCATACGTGGCGAGGACCGCGCCGTCAGCCTGACGGGCAATGCGGCCGGTTTCGAGGGTGAGGGTCTTTCCGCCCCACTCCAGCGATACGGTTTTGACGTCGAACATTTCGTTTCCTTCAGCCCGCGCGCCCTATTGCATCGCGGGGTTTGCTGCCGGGGAATCCCGTCCCGGTCCGGTGCGGGGCCATTGATCGTGCCCCAGAGGCCACTCGCCGGATTGCGAGCCAGGCCCAAAAGCAAAAGCGGCCCGCTAGGGGCCGCTTCGCTTGGTTACTTGCGCAGACCGAGCTTCTGGATCAGCGCGTTGTAGCGCTCGACATCCTTCTTCTTGAGGTAGTCGAGCAGGCTGCGACGCTTGTTGACCATCTGCAGCAGGCCACGGCGGGAATGGTTGTCCTTGTGGTGGCTCTTGAAGTGCTCGGTCAGCGTCTGGATACGGCTGGTGAGGATCGCCACCTGGACTTCCGGCGAGCCGGTGTCGTTCGCCGCGCGGGCGTTGCTCTGGATGACTTCCTGCTTCTTTTCAGCGGTAATCGACATATTCTTACTCCGCGACATCCTTCAAAGGTTGAAACCCCGCACCACGATCAGGCTTCCGCCCGAAAGCTCCACCAGCGCGACCGGCACTCTGCCGTGGCGCGCCCAGTATAGCCCGTCGTGAAAGGGCAACCCGGCCAGAACGCGGCCCTGACGGACCGCTCTTGCCTGTTCCGGGTCAAGGTCAAGAGCCGGGATGTCGACCAGCCCTGCCTCCAGCGGCAAGATTACGTTCTCAAGTGGCGCGCCTTTACCCACATCGTTCAATTTGTCCAGCGAAATCGCGTGATCCAGCCCGAACGGGCCGGCGCGCAGGCGGCGCAGCATGGTGACGTGCCCGACCGTGCCGAGCGCCCGCGCGATATCGCGCGCGAGGCTGCGGATGTAGGTGCCCTTCGAGACGTGCGCGACGAGGGTGACCTCCTCGAGCGGTTCCTCCTCGTGGGCGAGGATATCCAGCGCATGGACCGTTACCGCGCGCGCTTTCAGTTCCACCGTTTCGCCCGCGCGGGCGCGGTCATAGGCGCGCTGGCCATCGACCATCAGCGCCGAATAGGCGGGCGGAACCTGCTCGATCGGACCAGTGAAGCGCGGCAGGATGGCATGAAGGGCGGCGAGGGTCGGGCGCACCACGCTTTCGGCGCTGACGCTGCCTTCCAGGTCCAGCGTGTCGGTTTCGCTGCCGAAACGGATGGTGAAGGCATATTCCTTGCTGGCATCCAGCATCCGCCCGCACAGCTTGGTCGCTTCGCCCACCGCGATGGGCAGGATGCCCGAGGCGAGCGGATCGAGCGTGCCGCCGTGGCCGACCTTCGCCTTGCCGAGCCCCGCCTGCCGCAGGTTGCGTTTTACCGCAGCCACGGCCTGGGTTGAACCCAGGCCGATCGGCTTGTCGAGGATGATCCACCCGTTCGTCATGGCCCGGCGCCATAGAGCGACCGGGCGGCGATGTCAGCCGCGATAGTTCCAGCGCGGAGCGATCAGGACTTGTGCGCGGCGTTCGCCGACTTCACCGGCGGGGCATCGACTTTGACGAAGCTCTGGATCGGATAGTGCTGGCCGCGCACCACGACATCGGCCCAGCGATCCAGACGGTCGGTGCCGCTGTTCTGGATGCCGACCGCTTCCACGAAGGGCAGGTCGAACGCTGGCGTCATCAGCGTGGCGCGATACCACTGCCGGCCGCTGTCCTGAAAATAGATCTCGCGGTCGCCGTCCGCGCGCCAATCCCGGATCGCGCCGTGGTTGATGAAGGGGGCCGACGCCTCCTCGCTTGGCGCGGCCCGCGCCATCGCGGTCGAAGCGGCAACCGGGGATGCCACCATGGCCAGCGCAGCCAGAGGGGCGAGCAACAGTGCTTTGTTCTTCATGGCTTTTGCTCCATCGAAGTTCATGCCCCCGACATGGCGCGGCTTCGCACCGGTTCAAGCTGCCGATACACTAGATTACACAACGTGACGTTAGCATGAATACAGCGACCGGGCGGCGCTGCCGGAGCGGCGTCCTCTTTCTTGCTGTATGTGAATATCCTGCGCGGCCGGCACCATCGCCATCCTCGCGAGTTGTGATACCGGGGCACGATTGCGTGCGCCAACCCATCATCACCGCATCGTCGCCGCAAGGCGTCGTCACAGCAGGGAAGGCATCGCCATGGCCAAGTCGCCTCGACCCCCTTCGGACCGTCGCCAAGCGGCCGGAGGCGAGACTCACCAGTGTGCGGAGGATCTGGATGCCGCGGTTCTCACCACCAACCACGGCGTTCCCGTTTCCGATAACCAGAATTCGCTGAAGAGCGGATCGCGCGGGCCGACGCTGCTCGAAGACTTCGTGCTGCGCGAAAAGATCTTCCACTTCGATCACGAACGCATTCCCGAGCGCATCGTCCATGCGCGCGGCAGCGGCGCGCACGGCGTGTTCGAGGCGACCGACGACATTTCCGACCTGACAAAGGCCGCCGTCTTTACCAAGGGCGAAAAGACCGAGGTGTTCGTGCGCTTCTCCACCGTCGCCGGCGGCGCCGGATCGGTCGATACGCCGCGCGACGTGCGTGGCTTCGCGGTCAAATTCTACACGCGGGAGGGCAACTGGGATCTGGTGGGCAACAACATTCCGGTGTTCTTCATCCAGGATGCGCTCAAGTTTCCGGACCTTGTCCATGCCGTGAAGATGGAGGCCGATCGCGGCTACCCGCAGGCCGCCAGCGCCCACGATGCGTTCTGGGACTGGGCCTCGCTGATGCCGGAGACCACCCACATGCTGATGTGGGCGATGTCGGACCGCGCCCTGCCGCGCGCGTTCCGGACGATGGAGGGGTTCGGCGTCCACACCTTCAAGCTAGTCAACGCGAAGGGAGAGGCGAGCTTCGTCAAGTTCCACTGGAAGCCACGGCTCGGCCTGCAATCGACTATCTGGGACGAGGCGCTCAAGCTGCAGGCGGCGGACAACGACTACCAGCGCCGCGACCTGTTCGAAGCCATCGACACCGGCAACTTTCCGCAGTGGGACCTCGGCATACAGGTGTTCGACCAGGCTTTTGCGGAGGCGCAGCCCTATGACGTGCTGGACGCGACCAAGCTCGTTCCCGAAGAGGACGTGCCCGTCCGCCTCATCGGCACGCTGACGCTGAACCGCAACGTCGACAATTTCTTCGCAGAGACGGAGCAGGTGGCCTTCCTGCCGTCGAACATCCCGCCGGGTATCGACTTTTCGAACGACCCGTTGTTGCAGGGGCGGCTGTTCTCCTATCTCGACACGCAGAACTCGCGCCTGGGCACGACGAATTTCCACCAGATCCCCGTCAACGCGCCGCGCTGCCCGTTCGGCAATTTCCAGCGCGACGGCAAGATGCAGACCATGGTGCCCAAGGGCCGCGCCAACTACGAGCCCAACAGCCTTGCCGCGCACGGTGAGGAAGGCGGCCCGCGCGAAAGCGCCTTGGCCGGGTTTGCCTCGGCGGATGCCGCGACGGGCGCAGAGGAGAGCGGCGAAAAGCTGCGCGTCCGTTCGGAGACCTTTGCGGATCACTACAGCCAGGCGCGCCTGTTCTATCGCTCGCAGACGCCCAGCGAGCAGGCGCATATCGCCTCTGCCTTCGTGTTCGAACTCTCGAAAGTCGGCCTGCTCGATCAGGTGCCGCCGCGCATGGTGGCGAACCTGCGCAATGTCGACGAGGACCTTGCCCAGCGCGTCGCCAACGGGCTCGGCATCCCGCTCCCGCCCAAGGCGCCGGCGGCGAAGGAGCCGATCGACATGCCGCCATCCGACGCGCTGTCGATCCACAAGAACATGAAGGAGACGCTCGAAGGCCGCGCGGTCGGCATTCTCATCGCCGATGGCACCGATGCCGCCGTACTCGACGCGGTGATCGGCGCGGTCAAAAAGGCGAAGGGCAAGGCCGTGATCGTCGCGCCCAAGGTGGGCGGGGCAAAGCTGAGCGATGGATCGGTGCGCAAGGCCGACGGCCAGCTCGCGGGATCGCCAAGCCAGATCTTCGACGCTGTCGCCATCGTGGTGTCGGACGATGGTTGCGCGGCGCTCCTGAAGGAAGCGGCGGCCGTGCAGTTCGTGATGGACGCTTTCGGGCATTTGAAGGCGATCGGCTACAGCGACGCGGCGAAGCCTTTGCTGGACAAGGCTGGCGTCGCGCCGGACGCAGGCGTCACCGGCCTTGGCAAGCCGTTCGCCGCGGCGGCCGCGCGCCGGTACTACGACCGCGAGCCGAACGTGCGCACCCTGGCATGAAACTGCCGGCGCTGCAGGATGGGGACGCGCTTCGGGAAGTCGGCGCGGCGTCGATCGCGCTGATCGGCGCGGGGCCGACTTCCATCTATACGCTCCAGGCCCTGCTGGCGCGGGCGGCTGGCCCGCTCTCGATCACGATCTTCGAAGAGCAGGCGCGGGCCGGGCTGGGAACGCCTTACCGGCCCGGCTGGAACGATCCGGCAATGCTCGCCAACATCGCCAGCATCGAGCTTCCGCCCGTCGGGATGACGCTGGTGGAGTGGCTGGCGCGGCAGGCGCCCGAGCGGCTCGCGGGCTACAACATCGATCCGGACGGCATCGACGAACGCACCTTCTACCCCCGCGTCGTGCTCGGCCATTACTTGCGCGACCGGTTCGAGGCGCTGGTCGCCAAGGGGCGTGCGGCTGGCCATGCGATCGACGTCCGTGTCCGGTCGCGGGTGACGGACATAGCGGCGGAAGGGGACGGCTTGTGCCTTTCCGTGCAGCCGCGCGGCGGCCCGGCCTGTCAGGCACGGTTCGGGCAGCTTGTGATGGCGACCGGGCATGAATGGCCCGAGGAACCGGAGGTTCGGCCGGGCTACTTCGCCAGCCCGTGGCCGGCCAGCGCGCTCAAGCGCATCCCGGCCGGGCCGGTCGGCATTCGCGGAACATCGCTCAGCGCGATCGACGCGGCGGTTGCGCTGGCGGTTCACCACGGCGCGTTTGTGATCGCCGCCGGCGAGGACGCAGGCGAGCCGGCGCCGGGGGAGAGCGCATCGGCGGAGGATCAGGCGCTTCGCTGGAAGCCGCAGGCCGGCGGCGCCGCGCTGCACATCACGATGATGTCGCGCAAGGGCTTGATGCCGGAGGCGGATTTCTTTTGCCCCATCCCGCATGAACCGTTGACCATTTTCACCGAGGAGGCCGTGCAGGGTCTGATCGAAGCGGGCGAAAGTGGCCTGCTCGATCGCACCTACGGGCTGTTCGAGGAACAATTGCGATTTGTCGATCCGGACTATGCCGACAAGATCGGGAGGGATTCCTCCGTCGAGGTCTTCGGCGAGCGCTATTTCGCCGAGCGTCTCGCCGCCGATCCCTTCGCGTGGGCGGAGGCCAATCTCGACGAGGCGCGAAAGAATTTCGAAACCGGGACCACCGTTCCGTGGCGCTATGCCATCCTGAGGGCGCACGAGGTGTTCGCGCTGATCGTGCCGCATCTCGACGAAGCGGATCACGCCCGCTTTTCACAGCATCTCCAGCCGATTTTCACGGACAATTACGCAACCGTGCCTCACGCATCGATCGAGCGCCTTCTGGCGCTGCATCGCGCCGGCGCGCTTGCCATCCTCGCGGTGGGCGACGATGCCAGGCTCGATACGCATTCGGACGCGTCGGGTGCGACCATGTCGTTCGACGGCCAGCAGCATCATTTTCCCGCGTTCATCGACGCGACGGGCCAGCGGCCGCTGGAAGCGGCGGCGTTCCCGTTCCAGACCCTGCTCGATCAGGGCGTTGTGCTGGATGCGGGGGAAATCGGGGCCGGATACCGCGGGGTCGTGATCGACGATGGCTTTCGGCCTGTCTCGGAGCAGCCGGTTGCCCGGCGCATCCATCTGCTGAGCCTGCCATTCATTCTGGGGCGGCATCCCTTCATCCAGGGCCTGACCAGCTGCCACGAAATGGGGGAGGCCGTCGGCGCGCAGTTGGCCGACCGGGCGGCCATGGCCACTGCAGCGCCCTAGTTCATTTCCGGCCCGGCCACGGCCTGCGCGATGGCCTGATACCCGTTTCCGAGCCACTGCACCGGGGGCAGGATCAGGCGATCGACGATATGCAGGTTGGGCGCGATCTGCGGCAGCACGAACAGCAGCAGGATCATGATGGGCAATCCGTAAGGCCGCATCCGCGCATAGGCCATGGCAGCGCGATCGGGCAGCAGCCCCTCGACGATATGGGAGCCATCGAAGGGCGGCACCGGCAGCAGATTGAACACCGCCAGGAAGATGTTCAGCGCGATGAAGTTCTGGAGATTGGCGGCGAGGAACAGCAAGGCCGTTCCCGGTTGCGTCGCATCCGTGGTGAAACGGGCGAGCAGGCCAAGGCCGATCGCCCCCAGCAAGGCGAGTACGAGATTGGTGCCGGGGCCTGCCGCCGCCACGATCATCATGTCGCGGCGCGGGTCGCGCAGGCGCCGGGCGTCGACCGGCACCGGCTTGGCCCAGCCGAACACCGGCGCCTTGATCAGTGCCAGGAAGCCCGGAAGAATCACCGTGCCCATGGGATCGACATGGCGCAGTGGATTGAGGCTCAGCCGGCGTTGTTCGCGCGCGGTCGGATCGCCCAGCAGACCGGCGACCCAGCCGTGCGCCACTTCGTGAAACACGATAGCCAGCACCAGCGGCACGATCAGTGTCGCCGCTTGCCACATCGTATCGCTCATGGATGCAAAGCCTCGCTGAAATGGCGCCGGCAGAGCGCGACATAGCGGTCGTTCCCGCCGATCTCGGTTTGCGCGCCGGCCCTGACCGCCGCGCCGTCGCTGTCGACGCGCAGGTTCATCGTGGCCTTGCGACCGCAATGGCAGACGGCCTTCAGTTCGACCAGCGCATCGGCAATGCCCAGCAGCGCGGCCGAACCGGGGAACAGCTCGCCCCGGAAATCGGTGCGCAGGCCATAGCAGAGAACGGGGATACCGGCCTCGTCCGCCACGCGCGCCAGCTGCCACACTTGCGGCCCGGAAAGGAACTGCGCTTCGTCGATCAGCACGCACGACAGCGGCTGCACCGCGTGGGCGGCGGTCACGCGCGCCCACAGGTCGGTGCCCTCGTCGAACAGGTGCGCGTCCGCCTCCAGCCCGATGCGGCTGGCGATCGGCTTGCGCTGCCAGCGATCATCCACCGCCGCCGTCCACAACATGGTCGCCATGCCGCGTTCGCGGTAGTTGAAATCGGCCTGCAGCAGCGTGGTCGATTTCCCCGCGTTCATGCTGGCGTAGTAGAAATAGAGCTTGGCCATGCGTGGCGGCGATCAGCCGGCGTCGTCTTCGGGATCGCCGTCCAGATCGCGGGTTACGCGCGGGTCGGCCAGCAGCGCATCGATCCGGCTCGCCTCTTCGAAGCTTTCGTCGGGCAGGAACTTGATCTTTGCCGCGTACTTGAGCTTCAGGCGGCTCGCCACTTCCTTCTGGAAGAAAGCCGTATTGGTACGCAGCGCCTTGATGACGTCCGCCTCGTCCGTTCCGAGCAGCGATTTCACGAAGACGGTGGCGTGGCGCAGGTCGGGCGACATGCGGACTTCGGTGACCGAAACGGTATGCGCGGTCAGCACGTCGTTATGCACCTGCTGGCGCGTGAGCAGTTCGGACAGGATGTGCCGGACCTGTTCGCCCACCTTGAGAAGCCGGACGCTGCGGGTTTCGGGCGTGGAAGTGTTCAAGCGTGCCAAGGCGGTGTCTGTCTTTCAATCCATCTTCGCCGGGATGCGGGCCAGTGAACGCGCGTTGCGTGCCGTTCCCCGGCATCCCGGCCGTTTTCCATGAAGGCGCCGACGAACGAGGTGTCCGTCATGCCACCGACGGTTCCGATATAGAGAGAGCGGCCGCTTATTGCGAGCCCTTCGGCGCGCCATGCCGCACGCCCGTTTCCGCGGTGCCCGGCGTTTGTAACAAACAGAGAAATTTCTGCGACATTTTCTGACGGTTGGTGACGGACCTTGTCGCAGGGGCTGAGCGTTTCTTCCGCAACCACGCAGGAGACCGCATCATGAAGAAGATTGTTTTCACCGCCATCGCCCTGGCCATGGTCCTTCCGGCAGCGACGCCCGCTCTGGCCGATCCGCCCCGTCATCAAAATGGCCGGCATGACAACGATCGGCGCGATTTCCGCCATGACGACCACCGCGCGGGACCGGGCTATTCGCGGTATCAGCCCAATCCGTTCCGCAAGGGGCAGCGTTTTGAACAGCGCCGCGCGCCGAACTACCGCGTGATCGATTATCGCCGCTACCACCGCCTGCACGCGCCGCCGCGCGGCTATCGCTGGGTCCAGTCGGGCGGGGATGCCCTGCTGGTCGGCATCGCGACCGGCGTGATCGCCTCGGTGGTGGCAGGTACGTTCAACTGACGATTGCCGCCCGTCACGTTTCGGGAATGGGTAGCTTTGATCGCTTTTTGCGATGAAAGTTACCCAATAAATCAATTTTGCGATTTTGGTGTTCCGCGAGACAGTTCCCCAGGCACGCAACAGGGGAACTGGATCGCGCAGGGTTAAGCCCTGCGCGGACGCCTGAAAGGAAACAGGGCAAGCATCGGCACCGACGCGCGGGGGTGTTCCCGCGCGGCAGGTCGCCTATGCCTTGCTCACGCGTTTTCCACCTCCTGTCCGCCGTGCCTCTCGGGTTGCATGAGAGAGGAGACGAGGACATGCGACGTACTTCGATTTCGATGATCGCCATGCTGGCGGTGGCCGTCACGCCGATGGCCGGGGTGGCCCATGCCGAAGATGCGGCGGTGGTGAACAAACCGACCACCAACAAGGATTGGTGGCCCAAGCTTCTCGATCTGCGGCCGCTGCGCCAGCATGCCGATGCAGCCAACCCCTATGGCGCGGATTTCGACTATGCGAAGGAATTCGCCACGCTCGATATCGCCGCCGTGAAGAAGGATATCGACAAGGCGCTGACCACGTCGCAACCGTGGTGGCCGGCCGACTACGGCAACTACGGGCCGTTCTTCATCCGCATGGCCTGGCACAGTGCCGGCACCTATCGCACGATCGACGGTCGTGGCGGCGGCGGGGGCGGAGAACAGCGGTTCGAACCCCTCAACTCCTGGCCCGACAACGTCAGCCTCGATAAGGCGCGCCGCCTGCTGTGGCCGATCAAGCAGAAGTACGGCCGCAAGATATCGTGGGGCGACCTCATGGTTCTGGCGGGCAACGTCGCGCTGGAGAACATGGGCTTCAAGACGATCGGCTTCGGCGGTGGCCGCGTGGATTCGTGGGAACCGGACCTGGTGTACTGGGGATCGGAAAAGAAGTGGCTCGGCAGTTCCGAACGCTTTTCAGGCGGCCGCAAGCTCAACGGGCCGCTTGCCGCCACGCAGATGGGCCTCATTTATGTGAACCCTGAAGGGCCGAACGGTAATCCGGACCCGATCGCCGCCGCCGCCGACATCCGCGAGGCATTCGGCCGGATGGCGATGAACGACGAGGAAATCGTCGCGCTGATTGCGGGCGGCCACACCTTCGGCAAGGCTCACGGCGCGCACGCTCCCGACAAGTGCGTCGGTCCCGATCCGTCCGCCGCGCCGATCGAGCAGCAGGGGCTGGGCTGGGCCAACACGTGCGGCAAGGGTAATGCGGAGGATACCGTCTCCAGCGGCCTGGAGGGCGCGTGGTCGGCCAATCCGATTGCGTTCACCACGCAGTACCTCGACAACCTGTTCGCGTTCGACTGGGTGCAGACCAAGAGCCCGGCCGGCGCGACCCAGTGGATACCCAGCGACAAGAACGCCGCGAATCTTGTGCCCGACGCGCATCTTCCGATGTGCGCCACGCGCCCATCATGTTCACGACCGACCTTTCGCTGAAACAGGACCCGGCGTTCCGCGCCATCGCGCTGCGCTTCCAGAAGAACCCGCAGGAGTTCGCGGACGCTTTCGCCCGCGCCTGGTTCAAGCTGACGCACCGCGATATGGGGCCGCGCGCCCGCTATCTGGGCAACGACGTGCCGAAACAGGCCTTCACCTGGCAGGACCCGCTGCCTGTGGCGGACTATGCGATGATCAATGCGCAGGATGAAGCGCAGCTCAAGGCGAAGATCTTCGCGTCCGGCCTGACCGGACCCGAACTGATCCGCACGGCCTGGGCTTCGGCCTCGACATTCCGGGGTACGGACATGCGCGGAGGGGCCAACGGCGCGCGCATCCGTCTTGCCCCGCAGAAGGCCTGGGCCGCGAACAACCCGGCCGAACTGGCGAAAGTGCTGGCGGCGCTGGGCAAGGTGCAGGCCGATTTCAACAAGGCGGCGCCGGGCGGCCGCAAGGTGTCGCTGGCCGATCTGATCGTGCTGGGCGGCAGCGCGGCGGTGGAGCAGGCGGCCGGGAAGGCGGGATATGCCGTTGCCGTGCCATTCAGGGCCGGACGGGTCGACGCCACGCAGGCGCAGACCGATGCGGCCTCGTTCGCGGTGCTGGAGCCGAAGGCCGACGGGTTCCGCAACTACTACGATCGGGCGGCTTATCTGGCGCCGGCGGAAGCGCTGGTGGACAAGGCCAACACGCTGGGCCTGACCGTGCCGGAAATGGCGGTGCTGCTGGGTGGCTTGCGCGTGCTGGATGCCAATGCCGCGGGATCGCGCAACGGCGTGTTCACCACCCGTCCCGGCCAGCTGACCAACGACTTCTTCGTGAACCTGCTCGATATGGGCACGGTCTGGTCGAAGTCGGCCGCCGATGCGGGCCTTTATGAAGGCAAGGACCGCACGAGCGGGCAGGTGAAGTGGAAGGCGACGCCGGTGGACCTGATCTTCGGGTCTAATTCGGAACTGCGGGCGGTGTCCGAGGCCTATGCTTCCGATGACGCGCGCGAACAGTTCGTCAACGACTTCGCCGCCGCATGGGCCAAGGTGATGAACGCCGACCGGTTCTGACGGCAAGCGCGATCACATGCGGAAAGGCCGCGCTTCCGGTGTGAAGCGCGGCCTTTCTGTCATTCGTCGAACCCCACGAAAGTTGCCGCCTCGGCCACCGACTTGCGCTTCGAGACCACGGCGTTGGCGGGGAAGCTCTCGTCGGGCCAGCCCATCGCCACGCAGATCATGATGACCTGATCGTCGGCGATCTTCGCGTGTTCACGCACGACCGGGCTTTGCATGATGCCCTGGCTGTTGATCACGCAGCCCAGCCCGCGCGACCAGGCCGCGTTGACCAGCGCCGTCGTTACTGCGCCGCAATCGAACGGGGCGATATCGCCGCCGAACAGCGCGCGGTCATACGTGACGACGATGGACACCGGCGCGTCGAACTGGCGGAAGCCGCGCAGCACCCAGTCCAGCCGTTTTTCCTTGTCCTCGCGCGCGATACCCATGGCGCCGAACAGTTGCTTGGCGATTTCCACCTGCCGTTCGCGGTGCGCGCCTTCATAAACCTCGAACTTGCGGAACTCCCGGCTTTCGGGAACGCCTTCCAGATTGCGGCGGGTGTTTTCCGCGCGGATGCGGTCGAGCGGGGCGCCGGTCACCACCGTGAAATTCCACGGTTGCGTGTTGAGCGAGGAGGGCGCGCGGATCGCCAGCGCCAGGATTTCCTCGATCAGTTCGCGCGGAACCGGTTTCTTCAGAAAGCCGCGAATGCTGCGGCGGCCATAGACGACCTCGTCGTAGCCAGGCCCGTTACGTGTTGTCACTGTCCTCTCCCACCGACCGTTTAATCGCATGATTAAACGGTCGGTGGCGGAGAGCAAGAGAGAGGATCAGGCGGCCTTGCGCTTTTCGAGGTCGAGGCGGCCCCAGATTTCGACCAGCGCGGCCGTCAGGTCTTGCATCATCGCTTCGGTGTGTGCCGGCCCGGGGGTGAAGCGCAGGCGTTCGGTGCCGCGCGGCACGGTCGGGAAATTGATCGGCTGCACATAGACGCCGTATTCGGCGAGCAGGATGTCGCTGACCTTCTTCGCGCGCACCGGATCGCCGACCATCAGCGGGACGATGTGCGTGGAGGACGGCATGACCGGAAGACCGGCTTCGGCGAACAGGCGCTTGAGCGTGGCGGCCGACGCCTGCTGCGCCTCGCGCTCGACGCTCGACGCCTTGAGATGCCGCACTGCCGCCAGCACGCCGGCGACCAGCACCGGAGAGAGCGAGGTGGTGAAGATGAAGCCCGGTGCGTAGGAACGGATCACGTCGATGATCCGCGTATCGGCCGCGATATAGCCACCCATCACGCCGAAGGCCTTGCCCAGTGTGCCCTCGATGATGTCGATCCGGCTGGCCGCCTCGTCCCGCTCCGAAATGCCGCCGCCGCGTGCGCCATACATGCCCACGGCGTGGACTTCGTCGATGTAGGTGAGGGCGTTGTACTTTTCGGCAAGGTCGCAGATCGCGTGGATCGGCGCGATGTCGGCGTCCATCGAATAGACGCTTTCGAACGCGATCAGCTTGGGCAGCGCCGGATCGGTTTCGGCGAGCAGTTCTTCAAGGTGCTCGACGTCATTGTGCCGGAACACCTTCTTCTCGCAGCCCGAATTGCGGATGCCCGCGATCATGCTGGCGTGGTTCAGCTCGTCCGAGAAGATCACGCAGCCCGGCAGGATCTTGGCGAGCGTGGACAGCGTGGCATCGTTCGAGACATAGCCCGAGGTGAACAGCAGCGCGCCGTCCTTGCCGTGCAGGTCGGCCAGTTCGCGCTCCAGCTCGATGTGGTAGTGCGTGTTGCCGCCGATGTTGCGCGTGCCGCCGGAACCGGCGCCCACGTCATGCAGCGCTTCTTCCATCGCCGCGATCACCTTGGGATGCTGGCCCATGGCGAGATAGTCGTTGGAACACCACACCGTGATCGGCTTCGGGCCGTTGTGGCCGGCAAAGCAGCGGGCGTTGGGGTAAGCGCCCTTGTTACGGAGGATGTCGATGAAAACCCGGTAGCGGCCTTCGGAATGCAGACGGTCGATCGCCTGGTCGAAAACTTGATCGTAATTCACCCCGCCGCTCCTTGTGTCAGGCTCGAAAATGCCGGGCCATCGGCGAATGGCGCGGCTTGTACGCTTGTTGTTTGTGCTTGGCCAGCCGGTTTTCGCGCCTGCACCCGTGCGGGATCGCCGAAGCCGATATGGAAGGCACCGTCATTGCGCTGGCGCAAAAGCCAGTCGCGATCATGCTGAAAAGCGATGGTCAGGCCCGGTGTGCGCGCCTGCAGCGTGCGCAGGCCCTTGATCCAGCCGATCACCGCCCTGCGGTTCTCTGGAGCAAGCCAATCCGCGACAAGCCGCGAACGACCCCGTGTTTCGGACAGGTTCCGTTCCATCGAGGTCACGTCGCCAGGGAACAGATATTCGCGCCCGCTGGCCAGCGCCACGTAGATCAGTTGCGATCCCGGCGTGTGGCCCGGCATCGGCATGACTGCGACTCCGGGCGCGAGCGCCGTGGCGCCCTGCCGCTCGACCGGCGGAGGCAGGGCTTGTGCGCTCTTGCCCGCGCGGCCGAGCTCCGCCGCCAGCGGGAGATACTGCGTGCGAGGCAGGAACAGCTTCGCCGCGTTGCTGGCCATGCCGCGCGAAGCTGCAAAGCCGCCGATGTGATCGTAGTGTTCGTGCGTGAAGACGATGCGGTCAGCCGAGTCCATCGCGGCCTCGACGCGCTGCTGCGCGGCGGCGTCGTAGTCGGTCATGTCGAGCTTCCCGGCCTGTTCGCGCGTCAGACCGCTGTCGATCAGCACCGTCCCGCCGGGGCCGCGCACGCGGAACGCCGCCGCCGCGATCCCCGCCTTGCCGAAACCGCCGCCCGCAACCAGCAGCGTGGCGGGCGAGGTGCCCTGCGCCACGATTTCAAGATCGATCGCATCCGGGCGCGGCCCTGGCATCGCAGCCGCTGCGTGACGCAGCGCGGCGATGTCGATCGGGCGTTCGGCGATGGGCCCGGTGCGGTTGTCGATCAGCAGCCAGTAGGCCGCGCCCACCACGGCGAGCAACAGGACAGCAGCGATCTTCCATCCCGTGCGCAAGAACCGTCCCCCCCCCCCCCCCCCCCTTTTGAAGCGCGCGCCTAAAGTATAGCAACGCGGCCCAGGCCATAGGCCGCCAGAGCGGGCCGCAGGCGTTCCACATCCTGCCCCCCGCGCGTGAACAGCGCAACGTCGTCCTGCTCGCGGTTCCAGTTCTGCCCTTCAGTCAATGCGGCGACCCGTCGGGCGATGCCGTCCGATCCATCGATGAACCGCACGTCTCCGCCGAAAGCGTGCGCCAGTTCCGGCTGCACCAGCGGGAAATGCGTGCAGGCCAGCACCACCGTATCGATCCTGTCGCCGCCGGGCATGGCGCGCAGCGCGGCGGCGGCGCGGGGCATAGACCGCCGGATCGACCGGTTTGCCGCGCAATTGCGCTTCGGCCGCCTGCACCAGTTCCGGCGCGCCGTGGCGCAGCAGGGTCTTGCCCGCCGCGAATTCGGCTTCCAGCCGGTCGACGTAGACCTGCCGGATCGTGGCTTCGGTGCCGAGCAGGCCGATCACGCCGGTCCGCGTCATTGCCGCCGCCGGCTTGATCGCCGGCACGGTGCCCACGATCGGCACTTCCAGCACCTCGCGCACCGAAGCGAGCGCGATGGTGGAGGCGGTGTTGCAGGCGATGCAGACAAGGCGCGGGCGAAAGCGTTCGGTCATGCGGCCCAGCAGGCCGGAAACGCGCGCGGCGATCTGCGCCTCGGTCTTGGTGCCATAGGGCAGGCCGGCGTTGTCGGCGGCGTAGATCACCGGCGCATCGGGCAGGAGCGCGCGGATCTTGCGCAGCACCGAAAGCCCGCCCACGCCGGAATCGAACACCAGCAACGGCGCCGCAGCATCGACTTCGGCGGGTCTGGCCGGTTGCCTGGCCTGTATTGTCGCGCCTGTTGCTGTCACGCCTGTCGGGTTTCCTTTGCTGGCTCTGGTCCCTTCTATCGGTTTCCGAACTGAAAAGGAAAGACGCCCCTTTCCGAACCCGCGCGATGAATTGTAAGAGTGCCGTCGTGGATGCCCTGCTCGCCTCGCTCGCCGCCTATGCGCTCGGTTCAATTCCGTTCGGGCTGATTCTCACGCGCCTGGCCGGTGCGGGGGATCTGCGCAGCATCGGTTCGGGCAATATCGGCGCTACCAACGTGCTGCGCACCGGGAACAAGGGGCTGGCGGCGGGCACGCTGCTGCTGGATCTCGCAAAGGGTGCGCTGGCCGTGCTTCTGGCCCGGCACGTCTGGCCCGGCACGGAAGCGCTGGCGGCGTTCTTCGCGGTGATCGGGCACTGCTTCCCGGTGTGGCTGCGGTTCAAGGGTGGCAAGGGCGTGGCCACGATGATGGGCATTTCGCTGGCGCTCGCCTGGCCGATCGGCCTTGCCTATGCGCTGGTGTGGCTGGGCGTGCTGTTCGCTTCGCGCATTTCCTCGCTGGGCGGCATGTGCGCCGCGCTGGCCGCCCCGCTGGCAGCGTTCGCGGCGGGCTATGGGCAGTACGCGCCCGTTCTCGCGGTGCTGGCGGTGATGATCCTGTGGCTGCACCGCGCCAATATAGCCCGGCTGCGCGCGGGCACCGAACCCCGGGTCGGTTCGGGGAGCGGCAGCGCCAAGTGAGCGCGCGCGGCGTGCCCGATCCTGCGCGGCCCGCCGATACCCCGTTCGCCCTTGCGCGTGAGGAGGCTTTCGCTCGAATCCGCCTGCTGCGCACACCGCACATCGGGCCTGCCAGCTACTTTCATCTGCTGCGGCGGTATGGCAGCGCGGTGGCCGCCCTCGAAGCCGTACCCGAACTGGCGGCGCGCGGTGGCGGGCGCGTGGTCCCCACGCCCGAAGAGCGCATCAGCGCGGAGATCGCGCGGGTCCGCCAGCTGGGCGCGCGCTATCTCTTTCACGATTCCCCCGCCTATCCCGCGCTGCTGGCCGCGCTGGACAGCCCGCCGCCGATCCTGACCGTGCGCGGCGACGACGCGCTGTTGCGGCGCCCGTCGGTCGCCATCGTCGGCGCGCGCAATGCCTCGGCCGGCGCGGTCAAGCTGGCGCGCGATTTCGGCGCTGCGCTGGCGCAGGCTGGTTGCGCCGTGATCTCCGGCCTTGCGCGCGGGATCGATGCCGCGGCGCACCGGGGCGCGCTGGCCGCCATGGCCGACGGCGGCGGCACCGTGGGCGTCATCGCCAGCGGGATCGACATCGCCTATCCGCCCGAAAACGCCGCCTTGCAGGACGAGGTGGCGGAAAAGGGCCTGCTGATCGCCGAGATGCCGCCCGGCACCGAACCGCTCGCGCGCCATTTTCCACACCGCAACCGCATCATCGCGGGCCTCGCCACAGGCACGCTGGTGGTGGAGGCCGCGCCGAAGTCAGGCTCGCTGATCACCGCTCGGCTGGCGGGGGAGGCGGGGCGCGAGGTCATGGCCATCCCCGGCTCCCCGCTCGACAGCCGCTCGCACGGCTGCAATCAGCTGATCCGGGACGGCGCGGTGCTGGTGCAATCGCCGGAGGACGTGCTGGAATTGCTGCGGGACTTCGGCGGCGCGCCGCGATCGCTGCTGCGCGAACCGGAAGCCTCTGCGCCATCCTTCCCGGAGGAGGAAGCGCCCGCCGATATCGAGGCCCTGCTGGGCGCTGCTCCCGTCGCGGTCGACGAGCTCGTCCGGCAGAGCGGCGCATCGCCGGGCGCGGTGCAGATGGCGCTGATCGAGCTGGAAATCGCGGGACGGCTCGTGCGCCATGCCGCCGGCCGCGTTTCGCTGGTGTAAGCGGCGGCAAGGGATTGGGGAGAGCTACGATGCAGGATCACCGTTTCGCACGCCGGATGTTCCGCTGGGCGGCGATCTACGGGATCGCGGTGCTCGCGCCGCTCTATCTCGCGCCGCTGCCCGAACGCGGCGCGGAAGTCTCTTTGGGTTTCATCGGGGTGGCCCTGGTGTTCCAGGCGGTGTTCTGGATCATTGGCGGTGATCCGGCGCGCTATCGGGCCTTGATGCCATGCGCGGTGGGGGAAAAGCTGGTGTTTGGCCTGCCGGCGCTGGCGCTGTTCGCGCAGGGGAGGGCCGTGCCGGCCGTGGCCGTGTTCGCGGCGATCGACGTGCTGCTCGGGCTTGGTTTCCTGCTGGCCTGGCGGAAGACGGCCTGATTTTCCGACCGCTGCTCTTACTTTTCGTGAAATCCGCTTGCGTGCGCTCCGTCCCATCGTAATGTTTCGCAACATAAACGGGTCGCGGAAGATTGTCGGGATGGGGGACTATCATGAATTTCCGCAATACGTTTGTGCTTGCCGTTGCGGCGGCAGGCTTCCTGATGACCGCGCCCACCGTTGCCTGGGCGGGAGATGACGCACCGGTAAAGGTACAGGGCAAGGATGCGGTGAAAGGCGCCTCGCAGGTCGCCATTGCCGCGTTCAACGTTGGCTTCATTTTCGAATCGACCGATCAGACCAAGGCCTCGGGCGGCCTGATGGGGGCGTTCGGAGGGGCGACCAAGGCCAAGAGTTCGCTCGTAGGCGTCACCCCGGCAATGATGCAGTCGATCGCCGACGCAGCCTACGCCGATTTCGTCGCAAAGCTGAATGCCGCCGGCCTGACGGTGCAGGATCCGGCCGCCGTTTTTGCGTCGCCGGCCCTGGCCAACCCGCATGGACAGCAACCGCCGGTCGAAATCGGCATCCAGCTTGAAAAGGGCAGCAAGGGCAAGGCCACTTACATGAAGCCCACGGTGCTGCCCACGCTGATCCTGCTGCCGGGCGATTTCACCGGTAGCGGCATGTCCAGCATTGGCCTCAACATGTCAGCCGGGCAGGCCAGCGGCGCGCTGTCGAACTACGCCAAGGCGGCCGGCGTACCCGTGCTGGACGTGACCTACCTGATCGACTTTTCCGACCAGAAGCGGCCTGGCGCGTTCAGCTTCGGCGGGCTGGAGGTCAACGCCAACCTTTCCGTCACGCCAGGCTATTCGCGGATGACGGCGCTGGGGCCGAACGGCAAGACCGTAACGGTCACGCTCAACCGTGGCGTGTCGGTGGATGGAGATTTCGTTGACAAGCAGGATGCGTCCAGCAACCTCGACAAGACCACGCAGGCGGCGGCCAACGTCGGTGGCGGGGTAATGGCGGCGATGGGCTTCGGCGGGATGCGCTTCGGCAAGACGCGCAAGTTCGAGTTCACCGCCAAGCCTGGCAATTACGAACAGGGGGCGGCCAAGGCGGCCGCGCTCGCGAACGACCAGATGGTGGGGCAGATCGTCTCTCTGCGCTAGGAATGGAAGGACGGGGTTGCATGGCGGACGGAGAACGGAAAGTCAGCGTAAGCGAGATCTTTTCCGAGTTCGGCGGCACCCTGACCCGCCATGCCCACCTTTCGCTGCTGGCGGGGCTTGGCATCGTGGCGGTCACCTCGATCGTCGATGTCCTGCTCGGGGATAGCGGGGGGCAGTTTGGCGGTACGATCGCCTCTTTCCTGATCCAGTATCATCTGATGGAGCAGATGCTGGCCGCGGATGGGCTGCTGTCCCCTTCCGTCACGGGCAGACGCTATCTCTCGGTCGTGGGCGCCAGCATTCTCACCACACTGGGCATGATGCTGGGTTTCGCTCTGTTGATCGTTCCGGGCCTGCTGTTGCTGGCGCGCTGGTCGCTGACCTGGCCCTACATCATCGGCCAGGGCATGCGCGCGACCGAAGCGATGGGCGCAAGCTGGCGGCACACCCGCGCCTCGATGGTGTCGATCGCGCTGTTCTATGTGATCTGCCTGGTGTTGCTGGTGGTGCCGCTGGCGGGCGTGGGCGTTGCCCAAGGGCTGGCTTCCGCGCTGTCCGGTCCGTCGATCACCGCAGGAGTCGGAGGGACCATTCTCGGCAACGCGGTGGCCGCGCTGATGGCGGTGGGTGGAACCGCGTTGACGCTCGCGCTCTACCGGCTGCTTGGCCATTCGGACAACCGGCTGGCCGAGGTGTTCGGGTGACGCCTTTGTTCGTGACGATCAAGGCAGTGGGATGATCGGCGCAAGGCAAGGCTTGACGATCGGCGTGCGGCATCGCCACCCTCGCGCGTACACATACGCGTAAGGTCACGATATACCCGCCATGCAGCTTGTTATTGTTGAATCGCCGGCCAAGGCCAAAACCATCGAGAAGTACCTTGGCCCCGGCTACAAGGTTCTCGCCTCCTACGGTCACGTCCGCGACCTGCCCGTGAAGGACGGCTCCGTCCGCCCGGACGAAGACTTCGCGATGGACTGGGAACTTTACGGCGACAAGCAATCGCGCGTGAAGGCGATCACCGATGCCGCGAAGGAAGCCGACCGCCTGATTCTCGCCACCGACCCCGATCGCGAGGGCGAGGCGATTTCCTGGCACGTCCGCGAACTGCTGTCGAAGCGCCGCGCCCTGCCCAAGGAGGTGGAGCGAGTCACCTTCAACGCCATCACCAAGGCCACCGTGACCGAGGCGATGCAGCACCCGCGCGCGCTCGATCAGGACCTGATCGATGCCTATCTGGCCCGCCGCGCGCTGGATTACCTGTTCGGCTTCACGCTCTCGCCCGTGCTGTGGCGCAAGCTGCCGGGCGCCAAGTCCGCCGGCCGCGTACAGTCGGTGGCGCTGCGGCTGATCGTGGAGCGCGAGCGCGAGATCGAATCGTTCCGTGCGCAGGAATACTGGTCGGTCGTCGCGCGGCTGGAGCAGGGCGGCACCGAGTTCCAGGCCCGGCTGGTGCGGTTCGACGGCGAAAAGCTCGATCGCCTGAGCCTGGGCGACGAAGGCGTGGCGATGCGCGCCAAGGCGGCAGTGGAAGGCGCCACGTTCCGCGTCGAGGAGGTCGAGACCAAGCCCGCCCGGCGCAATCCCTATCCGCCGTTCACCACCTCCACGCTGCAGCAGGAAGCGGCGCGCAAGCTGGGCTTTTCGGCCAGCCACACCATGCGCGTGGCGCAGACGCTCTACGAAGCCGGCGCGATCACCTATATGCGGACCGACGGCGTGCAGATGGACCCCAGCGCCATCAGCATGGCACGCAAGGCGATCTCGGATCGCTATGACGGGCATTATCTGCCCGAAAAGCCCCGGCACTACGAAACCAAGGCCAAGAACGCGCAGGAAGCGCACGAGGCGATCCGCCCGACGGACTTTGCCAAGGATCGTTATGGCTCGGGCGACGAGGCGCGGCTCTACGATCTGATCTGGAAGCGCGCGATCGCCAGCCAGATGGCTTCGGCCAGCCTGGAACGCACCACGGTGACGCTGCGCGAGGGCACCGGGCGACACGAATTGCGCGCCACCGGGCAGGTGGTGAAGTTCCCCGGCTTCTTGGCCGTGTACGAGGAAGGGCGCGATCAGAAGCAGGATGCGGAGGACGACGATTCCGGCCTGCTGCCCATGATGAACAAGGGCGATACCCCGGCCAAGCGCGGGGTGGACGCCACCCAGCACTTCACGCAGCCGCCGCCGCGCTATTCGGAAGCCAGCCTCGTCAAGCGGCTGGAGGAACTCGGCATCGGTCGTCCTTCCACGTATGCCGCCACGTTGCAGGTGCTCAAGGACCGCAACTACGTGCGCACCGAGAAGAACCGTTTCTTCGCCGAGGAATCGGGACGGATGCTGACGGCGTTCCTCGAACGCTTCTTCGATCGCTACGTCGCCTACGATTTCACCGCCGGCATGGAGGACGAACTCGACGACGTTTCCGGCGGCCGCGCGGCATGGAAGCAGGTGCTGGCCGCGTTCTGGCGCGATTTCAAACCGAAGTCCGACGAGGTGATGGAGAAGAAGCCGAGCGAGGTGACCGCCGCGCTCGACGAATTCCTGGAGGACTATCTGTTCCCGCCCAAGGCGGACGGCACCGATCCGCGCCTGTGCCCCAAGTGCGGGGAAGGGCGCCTGTCTTTGCGCGGCGGGCGCTATGGCGCGTTCATCGCCTGCTCGAACTATCCGGAATGCAAGTTCACCCGTAAGTTCGCGCAGCCCGGCGGGGCCGACGGCGAAGGCGGGGACGAGGATGGCGCGCTGGGCAAGGACCCGGCCACCGGTCTGGAGGTGGTGCGCCGGTCGGGCCGGTTCGGCCCCTACATCCAGCTCGGCGAAGGCAAGGAAGCCAAGCGCGCCTCGATCCCCAAGGACATTCCCGAACTCGATCTGGAATGGGCGCTGAAGCTGCTCAGCCTCCCGCGCGAGATCGGGGCGCATCCGGAAAGCGGCAAGCCGATCACGGCCAGCATCGGGCGCTATGGCCCCTATCTGGCGCATGACGGCAAGTATGCGCGGCTGCGCTCGACCGCCGAAGTGTTCGAAACGGGCATGAACGCGGCCGTGGTCAAGCTGGCCGAAGCCGCCAACGGCGCCGCCGCGCGGGGATCGCGCGCGCCGGCCGAACCGCTCAAGACGTTTGGGCCGCACCCGACTTCGGGCGGCGAGATCAAGCTGATGGCGGGACGCTATGGCCCTTACGTCACCGACGGCACCACCAACGCCACGCTCCCGCGCGACAAGCAGCCCGAAGCGCTGACGCTGGAGGAAGCGATCGCCCTGATCGACGAACGCGCCGCCAAGGGGCCGGCCAAGGGCAAGAAGAAGGCTCCGGCGAAAAAGGCGGCACCGAAGAAAGCGGCGCCCAAGAAGGCGGCTGGCGAGAAGAAAACCGCGGCAAAGAAGCCCGCGGCGAAGAAGGCCGCTGCCGAATAAGCGGGGCGGGTCCTGGCGCGCCGGTCAATTGATGATCGGCGCGTGGTCCTCCTCCAGCGTGGCCGCCACGTTCGCCTGGACGGTGCCGGGGCGGGCGTTCCGCGCCAGCCAGGTGCGGAAATCGTGCAACTCGGCGGGCTTGATGCGTCCCAGCTTGTAGGCCCGGGCGATGGCCAGTGCGGCCTGATCGTTCCCCTGCCGCGCGGCCTGGATGTACCAGTCGAGCAGATTGTCGTGCAGCGGCATGTACGGATGCCGATCGCCTTCGCTCGCTACGAGATACTGGCCGCGTTCGGACCCGCGCCTGGCCGCTTCGCGATACCAGTGCGTTTCGCGGCCGAACGTATCGATGCGGTCCCACGCGCGGTTGGGATGCGTGGTGGCGGCGCGGTAGAAATCGCCGAGGAAAAGCGCTGCCTGAGTGCTGCCGGCGTCGGCTGCCTTGACCACGCAGGTTCCGGCCGGTGTTTCCTCTATCGGCCGGCCTTGCACCAGCATGGCTTCCGAAAGGCCAGCGGTGGGGCAGGCGGCAAAGGCCCGGTCAGCTCGGGCTTTGCTGCCCGCGCTGGTGTCTCCGCCGTGCTCAGGTGCGCAGGACGTCAACGCGATGCAGGCCATCGCCAAGGGCGGGAGGAACCGGCCCGTCAATGTCCCAACCTTCGCAGCACGGTGTTGTAGTCGAAGTCGCCGGGGGGCATGGTGCAGGCGCCCGGCCGCATGAACAGACAGAACTTCTGCTTTTCGGGCGCCTTGTGCGGTTGCAGGCACTCCACCTGTCGATAGGACGCGGGCAATTCGGGCGCGGACAGGCGTGGCGCGATGATGACGTTGAAAGCCGGAGCCATAGCCTGCGCCGATGCCGCCGATCGGCGGCCTTCCAGCAGCATGACGGGAACGGAGCGGTTTAGGTAAGTATAGTTGGCCATCGGCAGGTCCGGCTCCTGGAATAGCGCCAGGCCGCAGATGCCGGGAGTGCGGCCGCCCTTGGCCAGCATGGTGTTGGCCGCGCGCCCGTTGCCCCAATAGGCGCTGAACGGCTTGGTCGCGCCGACGACGGCGGAGAGCAGGAACCACAGCACGCAGAGCGCGATGGTGGCGTTGATGCGCTCCGCTGCCCGCCAACGCCCCGCCAGCATCTTCCCGAGGTCGACCGACCCGATCGCCGCCAGAAACACGGCCAGCGCGATGGCGAGGATGACAAACCGGTATTCCTTGTGGGGAATCAGCGAGTGGCTGGCGATCACGACTAGCGCGATGAGCGCCACGAACGGAAAGCGGCGCGCCCCGGCTACGAGCGACGGCAGCAGGACGAGCATGGTGATATGCCAGGTCGCGCCGATCTGCGTCACGAACCACCACGGCGGCTGGGTGCCGAACGAGGCGCTGCGGTTTTCGCCCAGGTTGATCGCGAAATTGCGCCACAGCCACAGCAACGGCGGCGCGCCGGCCGCCATGTCGGCGAGCGCGCCAAGGGCGATCGCGACGAGGCTGCCACCGGCGAGCGGCAGAAGCGTGCGGCGCGGATCGCCGCTGACCGCGAGCAGACCGATCAGCGCCAGCGCGGGCGCGTACTGGAAGCGAACGATGAAGGCGAGGCCAAGGAGCAAACCCAGCATCCCGGCAAGCCTCATCGACGGGCGCTCACGCAGCCGCATCGCCAGCCAGAGCGCGGGCACGGTCAGCGTCAGCGCAATGCCGTCGCCCGAAGGCCGTGCCGCGAAGTAGAAGATTTCCACCCATATCGCGCCGACCCATCCGGCGACGATCGCGTGTTGCCGGCTGATCCGTTCGCCCATGGCAAAGAAACTGGCGACCACGCCCAGCGACAGCAGGCCCAGCAGGCCCCGCGTCAGCCACAGATGCAGCATCGTGTCCGGCGCGATCGCGTGACCGAGCGCGAGCGACGGGGTGAGGAGCATCGGTACCAGCCAGCCGCGAATGCCTTCGTGGAATTCCCATGCCACGATCCAGTGGCCGGTCAGGCGGCCCCAGGCCGGCTCCAGATACTGCCAGATTTCATCCGGCTGGTGGACAATGGTCTGGCTCGCCATCGCCAGCCGGAACACCAGCGCCACCCCGAGTATGGGCGCCAACGCGCGCCAGGCCGGCGGGGCCTTGCGGCCGGTTGTTTCGGGGATATCGCGTCGCGCGGGCATGGTCGGGAAGGGCCGATGCTATGGTGAGGGGGCGTCGTAAAACGCGCGGACGTCAGCGATCGGCGGCGGGGCGCGGGGCGATTTCGGGCTGAACGGGCTTGAGGCGGTACAGGCGGAAGTTGCGGGTGCCGATCGCGACCGTGGCGTAGGTTTCGTAGTCGCGGTCCAGCAGCCGCATCAGCAGCGCGCGCGAAGACTGGTTGGCTGGCCGTGACAGCGGCTTGACGCCAACCATCACCACGCTGGGGCGCCGTGCCATGATCCGCCGCATCTCGTCTTCCACATCGATGCCCAGCGAACGGCTTTCCACCGCTCCGGCAAGGTGCGTGGGGAAGATATAGCTCGTGGCAAGGCAGGCGTTGGTGGTCTGGTAGAGCACCGGATCGCCTTCGTTCATGTAGAAGCAGCCGTCGCCCAGCTCAGCCCGGATCAGGCTGGTTGCGTGTTCCACATCGCCAAGCGTGCCATGGTGATAGAACTGGTAGGCGGGGACGACCACGCCGCCGATCGCGCCCAGCCCCAGCATGAACCGCGCATACCACTTCTCGCTGCGGATCTGCCGCCCCAGCGCGGGTGCGGCCAGAATGCACAGGGGGGCCAGCAGAGGCCCGACGTAGTGATCGTACCAGGTGCCGAACGCCAGGAATCCGGCGAACGCCGCCACGCCCCAGGCCCGCAGCACATGCCGCGCGCGGGGATAGGAACCGCCGGTCATCGCCAGATGGCGCGGGGCGTGGAAGATCGCGAGCCAGAACGGGGCGAGGGTGAGCATTTCCTTGGTCAGCCGCCACCAGGCTTCGCCATCGGACTGGCGCGACATGATCGAGAAGAAATTGGCCTGCATGAAGGCGCCGGCATGGCCCATCGCGCCATAGATGCCGAGCGCGAGCGCCGTCGGCGCCAGAGCGGCACCTATCCAGAGCACGGCGGCGGCGCCCAGCTTCTTCCACGACCAGACATCGGCATAGGCGCGGCCGAGCAGTAGCGCGCCGAAGGCCACGCCTTCGAACACCACCGTGTACTTGATCTGCATGGCGATGCCGACCAGCGCCATGATGCCGGCGCCGCGCCAGAGCAGCTGCGGGTCTTCAAGGCGCTTGAGCGTATCGACCACGGCCCAGGCGGCAAGCGCCACGGGCAGGTTGAAGAACACCGGCGCCTGCCCCAGCACGCAGTTGAACACTGGCATGAACAGGATGTAGGCGAACCCGGCCTGCCACGCGCCCGCCCGCGGCGCGATCTCGCGCGAAAGCCGCTCGATCACCATCGCCGTCGCCACCGTGCTGAGCACGCCCGCGAGCTGGTAGGTGACGACGCCGTCGCCGGGGAACAGGTGGAAGAGTTCGAACAGCAGGAACAGGCCGATTGGCTTGCGGTCCCAGATGTCCACATAGGGCACCGCGCCGTGCAGCATCCGGTCTCCGACGAGCAGATAGAACTGTTCGTCGATGTGGATCACCGGATTGCCGATCAGCAGCGCGCGCAGCAGCAGCGTCAGCGTAAGGTAGCTCAACGCCAGCGTCAGCCAGTCCGGCAGGCGGAGCTGCCGCCACGCGGCGGCGGCCCGGACCGGAAGGGTGGCCGAGAGCAGGGGCGGTGCATCCTGGGTTCGGACCGACGTCGTCCGGACGGCACCGACGCTTTCGACCATTCATTCGCTCCGTTGCTGCTGCACGCTAGACCTGTAACGGGCGAGCAAATCGATACCTTCGCGCTTGCGAACGCGATAATGGCCGACGCCCCTCATTTGGCGCCATAACCTGTATCGCCAGTGAACGACAATCGGAAACCGCAAGGCGGAACGGTGGGAGGAACGGCTCTCGCGCCGGGCCCCAGCGGGAATACCGGAGTGTCGGTCAGCGTGTTGGGGACCGTGGGGTTACGATGAACACCGGCGGGGGAGGTGTCGCGCCGGGCACCGGGGCCAGCCGTCGCACAATTTCGTCGGCAATGGCGGCGTGGCCGAGCGCGGTCGGGTGCCAGGCGGGACCCGTTCCGAAACCCGGATAGCCAGAGGCCCAGGGAATGACGGAACAGGGCGTGTGCGAACGTGACATGCGGGCCGCTTCGATCAGCAGCGCTCCTTCCTGCCCGGCGACGCGCGCGATCACCTCCCGCAGCCGGTCACCCACCGCGCGCCGGTCGGCGGCTTCGGCGGGGGTCAGGGGCGTGCGATCGCACAGGACCAGGCGGGGCAGCAGCGCCAGATAATCGACGAACACCAGCCGCGCAGCCGGTGCGCGGGTGCGTACTTGCGCGGCAATCAGGCGCAGGTTGGCTTCCAGTGCGGTCCAGGCGGCCTGATCGGGTAGCGGGGGCGGCACGGCGCATTCGGGCTTGGCGCGGGTTTCCGGGGAAAGGCGACACAGTCCCGCGAAGAAATCGCTGACATAGCGCACGTCGTTGGCGCCGATCGTCACGGTGACAAGCCGGGTATCCGGCGTGACGGCATCGATCTGCGGCGGCAGTTCGTCCCACTTGCCCAGCACGTGTTCCGTCCTGGCCGAACTGCACGTCGCGTCCGCCAGCACCAGGTTCAGGCGCTGGCCACGAGATGGCCGTAACTGGCGGCCGTGCGCGAACAGCGCGGCGGCGTGCCGGGGTCGGGCGGGCCAAGCTGCAGGCCGGACGCGAACGAATCGCCAATGGCGACATAGCGTGCGCCGGCGGGCAGACCTTGCGCCACCGCGCCCGACGGGAGGGCAAGGGCGGATGCAAGGGCAAGGAGACCAGCCCGCAAGGCCGTCACTTCACCCAGTCCAGCCCGATTTCCTCGTAGATTTCGCGGCTGTCGGCCCAGCCTTCCTCCACCTTCACGTGCAGGAAAAGGTGGACTTTTACGCCCAGCAAATCCGCCAGTTCCTTGCGCGCGGCCTCGCCGATCGCCTTGATCCTGGCGCCGCCCTTGCCCAGCACGATGGATTTCTGGCTATCGCGTGCGATCACGATCTGCTGGTGGATTTCCACCGACCCATCGGCCTTGTGCTGGTAGCTTTCAGGCCGCACCGCGCTGTCGTAGGGCAGTTCGTCATGCAACTGGCGGTAGAGCTGCTCGCGCGTGATCTCGGTCGCCAGCAGACGCTCGCTGGCATCCGAAACCTGATCTTCGGGATAGTGCCACACGCCTTCCGGCATCAGCGCGGCCAAGCGCCGCTTGAGTTCGGGCACGCCATCGGCGGTGAGCGCCGAGACGAAGAACACCTCGTCGAACGATCCCTGTGCGCTGAGTTCCTCCGCCATGACCAGAAGCGGTTCCTTGGGCGTGGAATCCACCTTGTTGAGCACCAGGATTTTCCGTTCCTTGCGTTCGGCCAGCGCGGCAAGGATCGGTTCGAGATAGTCGCGCTTCTTCTTGCGCGCGTCGACCACCAGCAGGATCGCATCGGCTTCAACGGCGCCTTCCCACGCGGCGCTGACCATCGCGCGGTCCAGCCGGCGGCGCGGTTCGAAGATGCCGGGTGTGTCGGCGAGGATGATCTGCACCCGATCCACCCCGCCCGCATCGGTGGGCAGGTCCTCCAGCGCGATCCCCATCAGCCGCGCGCGCGTGGTCTGCGCCTTGGCCGAGACGATGGCGACCTTCTGGCCGACCAGCGCGTTGACCAGCGTGGACTTGCCCGCGTTGGGCGCCCCGATCACCGCGACGAGGCCGCAGCGTTCCCTTGCGTTGGTTTCCGTCAAAATAACTCCATTCGCCCCAAGTCAGCGGGGCTGTTTCCTGTTTAGCGTGAAGCGCCGGTTGCCGGAAGAAGGCAAGCTGCCCGGCGGGTATTCTTTCCGCAGGCAACTCTTTCCGGCGGGCCTTTCAGGCGAACCGGTTCATGAATTCGCGGGCGGCGGAGGTTTCCGCTTCCTGCTTGCTCGATCCACGCGCTTCCATCACGCCCACGCCCTTAACCTCGACGCTGACCGTGAAGCTGGCGGCGTGATCCGGCCCATCGCGGCGGACCAGCGTATAGACCGGGGGCTTACGGCGGTTGCCGGCGGCCCATTCCTGCAACGCGGCCTTGGGGTGCTTGCGCTGGCCCGCGCCGCCGGCCATCGGCTTGTTCCACGCGCGGCGGACGAAGGCTTGGGCCACGTCGAACCCACGGTCGACGAACAGCGCGCCGATCAGCGCCTCCATCACGTCGCCCAGGATGTTGTCGCTGTCCGCGCCGCCATCGTCGCGCGCCTGTTTGCCCAGACGGATGTGCGCGGGCACGCCCAGCGTGCGCGCCACGTCGGCACAGGTCTCGCGGCTGACCAGCGCGTTGAGCCGCTGCGAGAGCTTGCCTTCGGCGGCATCGCTCTTTTCGTGCAGCCAATCGGCGATGGCGAGGCCGAGCACGCGATCGCCGAGGAATTCGAGCCGCTGGTAATCGCGCGCCTCGCCCATCGACCCATGCGTCAGCGCCTCGCGCCACAGGTCGTCGCGCAAAGGCGCATGGCCGGTCAGGGCGGTCAGGAAGGCAATCGTATCATCGGCCAGCGGTGCGGCCGGGACGGGCTGGGGCTTGCTCAGAACAGCCCCCCAAGCCGGTTCCAGCGCGCCGCGGTGAACCAGGTCCAGGGCAGGAACCAGTTGGCGGAACCATCGGTGGACCACATGACGATGGTCGCGCGGCCGATCAGGTTGTCCATCGGCACCAGCCCGATCCCTGCGCCTTCCACCGCCGGGAAACGGCTGTCCATGGAATTGTCGCGGTTGTCGCCCATCAGGAACAGCCGGTTCTCGGGGATGACCACGGGCGGAGTATCGTCCTGCGGGCGATAGCCGAGGTCCAGCACGTTGTAGCTTTTGCCTTCGGGCAGCGTCTCGCGGTACTGCGGGTAGTGGCAGCTTGGCGAACCGTCCTTCTCCACCGCCTCGAACTCGGGCGAGATGCAGTTGGTGTTGGCCGATACGTGGATCACGAAATCCTCGATCCGCTGCTTGGGCACGGGCTTGCCGTTGAGGTGCAGCACGCCCCCCACCATCTGCACGGTATCGCCCGGCAGGCCGATCACGCGCTTGATGTAGTCCACGTCGTTGCCCGGCGGCGCCTTGAAGATCACCACGTCGCCGCGCTTGGGCGTACCGGCCAGGATGCGGTGGGGCAGCAGCGGCACGCCGAACGGCAGCGAATAGCTGGAAAAGCCATAGGGCCACTTGGCCGCGAGCAGGTAATCGCCGTTCTCCAGCCGCGGCAGCATCGATTCCGAAGGAATGTTGAACGGCGAGAAGATGAAGCTGCGGAAAATCGCGACCACGAGCACCAGCTTGATCAGGAAGACGGCGAAGCTGTCCTCCTTCTTCTCCTTTTTCGGCTTGCCTGCGATCGGGGGCAAACTTCCTGAACCCGGCGTTCCGGCGGGGGAGGCGGCGCTCTCTGGGGCGGCTGGAGTCTCGGGAGTCTCGGTCATCGTCGCGGTCATGTGGAGGGGGCGCGCTTTCGTCAAGTGTGTTGTGTGTGCAATACACTGTGCCGGAATACGTCTGCGCACCCGTACCGGAGATGAACGGGACGCTTGGCGGAAGGCCTGCGAGCGGGCATGAGGAGTTTCGCAACTGCGAAGAAAAGGGATACCGGCGCGATGAGTGAACAGGATCTTGCGGGCTGGAACGCTCTGGAAGCGCTGGCGCGGCCTTCCCTGAAGGACCTGTTCGGCGATTCGGAGCGTCTTGCGCGCTACAGTACTGAACTGGAACTGCCGGGCGGGCCGATCCGCTTCGACTGGTCGAAGACGCATCTTTCGCCGGACGTGGAACGGGTGCTGGGCGAGATCGCCGGCACGATGGACCTTGTGGGCAAGCGCGAGCAGCTTTTCGCCGGCGCACGGATCAACAACACCGAAGGGCGCGCCGCCGAACATGCCGCCCAGCGTGGCGTGGGCAGTGATGCCAGCGTCGAGGAAGCCGGCGCCCTGCACGCGCGGATGCGGGCGCTCGTCGACGCGATCCACGCGGGCGTGCTGGGTGAGGTCAAAAGCCTGATCCATATCGGCATCGGCGGTTCCGCGCTTGGGCCGGCGCTGGCGATCGACGCGCTGGCCCGCGAAAGCGCGCTCGTCGACGTGCATGTCGTCTCGAACATCGATGGTTGCGCGCTGGAAGCCGCCATGGCCGCCTGCGATCCGGCGGCGACGCTGATCGCGGTCGCCTCCAAGACCTTCACCACAACCGAAACCATGACCAACGCCGCCAGCGCGCTGGAATGGCTGCGCGATGGCGGGGTCGACGATCCCTATGGCCGGGTGGTGGCGCTGACCGCGGCCCCGGAAAAGGCGGTGGAATGGGGCGTGGACGAAACGCGCGTGCTACCATTTTCGGAAACGGTGGGCGGGCGTTATTCGCTGTGGTCGTCAATCGGCTTCCCGGTCGCGCTGGCGCTCGGCACGCAGGCGTTCGGGGAGTTCCTGGAAGGCGCGGCGGCGATCGACCGGCATTTCATCGAAGCCCCGCTGGACAAGAACGTGGTCGTCCGCGCGGCCTTCGCCGATCTCTATTACACCCAGGCGCGCGGGTGCCAGACCCGCGCTGTGTTTGCCTATGACGAACGCCTGCGCCTGCTGCCCGATTATCTCCAGCAGCTGGAGATGGAATCGAACGGCAAGCGGGTGACGGCCGACGGCCAGCCGCTGGCCCGGCCCAGCGCGCCGGTGACGTGGGGCGGGGTGGGCACCGATGCGCAGCACGCGGTGTTCCAGCTGCTCCATCAGGGCACGCACCTGATCCCGGTGGACTTCCTGGCGGTGAAGGTACCGGGCCACGATCTCGATCCGGCGCACCACCGTATCCTGCTGTCGAACTGTTTCGCGCAAGGGGCGGCGCTGATGGCGGGCAAGGCTTCCGACGACGGCGCGCGCGCCTATCCGGGCGACCGGCCTTCGGCCACGATCTTCTGCGACGATCTCAACCCGGCAACGCTGGGCGCGCTGATCGCGTTCCACGAACACCGCACCTTCGTTTCGGCGATGCTGCTGGGGATCAATCCCTTCGACCAGTTCGGCGTCGAACTGGGCAAGGCGATCGCGAAACAGATCGAGTCCGGCGGCGGGGAGGGCTTCGATCCTTCCACCGAGGCGCTGCTGGCGGCGGCCGGCATCGGCGAATAGGGCAGGGCCGGCGCGCAAGAGTTTCGTTAGTCTGGCAAACGAAACTCTTGCGCGCCGCCATTGGCAATCCGTCACCGGCCCGCCATATGCATCGCTCGACAGGAGCAGACCATGGCTGAGCAGGAATACGACTACGATCTTTTCGTCATCGGCGCGGGTTCGGGCGGCGTGCGCGCCAGCCGGATCGCGGCATCGCACGGCGCACGCGTGGCTGTGGCGGAGGAATACCGGGTCGGCGGCACCTGCGTGATCCGGGGCTGCGTGCCCAAGAAACTGCTCGTGTACGGATCGCACTTCGCCGAGGAACTGCAGGATGCGTCCAATTACGGCTGGACGGTCGAGAAGATGCATTTCGACTGGCCGACGCTGCGCGACGCGGTGCTGAAGGATGTCGATCGCCTGAACGACGCCTACACCACCACGCTGGAAAACAACAAGGTCGAACGCTTCCTCGAACGCGCCACGATCACCGGGCCGCACGGCGTGCGGCTCGCTTCGGGACGGGACATTTCGGCGAAGTACATCCTCGTCGCCACCGGGGCCTGGCCGCTGATGCCCGAGTTCGAAGGCAACGAACACTGCATCACCTCCAACGAGGTGTTCCACCTGCCCGAACTGCCGCGTCGCATCGTCATCCAGGGCGCCGGCTATATCGCGCTGGAGTTTGCCGGCATCTTCAACGCGCTGGGCAGCGCGGTAACCGTGGTGAATCGCAGCGACGCGATCCTGCGGGGGTATGACGAGACGCTGCGCGATCGCCTGCTGCAGATCACCATGGCGCGCGGCATCACCTATCGTTTCAACTGCCCGATCACCAAGGTGGAAAAGCAGGAGGACGGCTGCCTGCACGTGTGGGTGAAAGGCGCGCAGGACCCGATTCCGGCCGACGCCGTGCTGGTGGCCACCGGTCGCCGGCCGAACGTTGCCGGGCTGGGGCTGGAGACTGCCGGCGTCGAACTGGGCGAACGGGGCGAGATCAGGGTCGACGATACCGCGAAGACCACGTGCGACAGCATCTATGCCGTGGGCGACGTGACCGATCGCGTGCAACTGACGCCCGTTGCCATCCGTGAAGGACACGCTTTCGCCGACCGGGTGTTCGGTGGCAAGGACGTGAGGATCGATTACGCCTGCATCCCCAGCGCGGTATTCTCGCAACCGCCGCTGGCGGGCGTTGGTCTCACCGAGGGGCAGGCGCGCAACGCCTATGGCAATGTGAAGGTCTATTCGTCCGATTTCCGGCCGATGAAGAACATCTTCGCGCATCGTCCGGAACGCGGGCTGTACAAGATGATCGTCGATGCCCAGACCGACCGCGTGCTGGGTATCCACATGATCGGCCCGGATTCGCCCGAGATTCTGCAGGCAGCGGCGATCGCGGTGAAGGCGGGGCTGACCAAGGCCGATTTCGATGCCACCGTCGCGCTTCATCCGTCGATGGCGGAAGAACTCGTCCTCATGCGTTAAAGGTTGCAAGTTGCAACTTATATGCTAGTTTTCCCGCACGAACGGGGAGGCAGGACATGCGGTTGCAGGGCAAGGTTGCGCTGGTCACGGGTGGCACCGACGGGATAGGCGCCCGTCTGGTCCGCCAGTTGCGCGACAAGGGCGTTACCGTCATCACCACCGGGCGCACGGCGGACAGGATCGCCGCCGCCCGGGCCGATGGGTTCGAGGTGATCGAGGCCGACCTGTCCCTGCCCGAAGGCGTGGACGCGGTGCTCGCGGGTCTTGCCGGGCGTGAGATCGCCATTCTGGTCAACAACGCCGGGGCGGGGACCGACCATGATTTCCGCAATGGCGCGCCTGATCTCGCGTCCACCGACCGCACGATCTTCCTCAACCTTCACGCCCCGATCCACCTGATCGCGCGGTTGATGCCGGTGCTGCGCGCGCAGCCCGAAGCGATGATCGTCAACGTCACCTCCGGCCTCGGCATCGCGCCCAACGGCGGTGGAGCGGTCTATTGCGCGACCAAGGCGGGCTTGCGCAGCTATACCATGGCGCTGCGCTATCAGCTGAAGGACACCGCGATCCATGTGCTGGAAGCGCTGCCGCCGGTGGTCGACACGCAGATGACGGCGGGGCGGGCCAACCGCAAGATGCCGCCGGAGGAATGCGCGCGCCAGATCATTACGGCGATGGAGCGCAACGCGGACGAGGCCAGCGTCGGCATGGTCAAGCTGCTGCAACTGGTGCATTCCATCTCGCCGGCGCTGGCGCGCAGGATCATGATCCGCTTCTGAAAGCGGGCGGACGGGGAGAAGAGCAATGAAGGGCAAGGTTCTGGTGACCGGCGCGAGCGGCTATATCGCCGGCTTCGTGGTGCGGCAGCTTCTCGAACAGGGCTGGACGGTCCATGCCACCGTGCGCAACCTTTCGCGTGAGGCGGAACTGCGACCGCGCCTGGGGGGAACGCCCGACACGTTGCGCTTCTTTGCGGCGGACCTGATGGCGGACGCGGGCTGGGCCGATGCGGTGATCGGCTGCAGCCACGTGTGCCACGTCGCCTCGCCGTTCTCTACCAACGCGCCGAAGCACGAGGACGACCTGATCGTTCCCGCGCGCGAAGGCGTGCTGCGCGCCTTGCGGTTCGCGCGTGCTGCGGGCGTCACCCGCTTCGTGCAGACATCGTCCGTCGCCGCCATCGCCTATGGCCATGGCAAGGGCCAGCATCACTTCACCGAAAGCGACTGGACCGACGTGGACGGGCCAGACGTCTATGCCTACGTCAAGTCCAAGACCATCGCCGAACGCGCCGCGCGCGATTGGGTGGCGGCCAACGGCGGCGCAATGGAGTTCGTCTCGGTCAACCCCGCCGCCGTGCTGGGACCGGTGTGGAGCGACGATTTCTCGCCCTCGATCGAAGTCGTGCGCCAGTTGCTCGCCGGGGCCTTGCCGGGTTGCCCGGACCTGGGCTTCGGCATCGTCGACGTGCGCGATTGCGCGGACCTGCACGTGCGCGCGCTGACCGAACCGGGCCTGGCTGGCGAACGCTTCATCAGCGCGGGGCCGTTCCTGAAGCTGGTGGACGTGGCGCGCGTGCTCAAGGACAACCTTGGGGTTCAGGCGCGCAAGGTGCCCACGCGCCGGCTGCCGGACTGGCTGGTGCGCTTTTCCGCGCTGTTCAATCCGATGATCCGCCAGATCACCGGCGAACTGGGCAACGTGCGCGATGCCAGCGCGGGCCATGCGCTCGAACGGCTGGGCTGGCGCACGCGGCCCGTAGAGGAATCGATCCTCGATTGCGCGCGCAGCCTGATCGAGCGGGGGATCGTGAAGGTCTGAGGAACCCGCTTGGGGCCGGGACCGCAGGGCGCGCGGACAATCCCGCGCTGGAGGGATGACCGCTGTTCGCGGTCGTCGATAAGGCACAGAATGGCAAGAAGGGCGGGGGAAGCGGACGTTCGAGGGTTACGGGATCGGCAGCTCATCGCGCACTTTCGTCAAAATCCTTCCCAACAAGTTTTGCCCACGCCAACTGCTCGGGGCATGGCCTGCGGGATCGTCCACCCCACGGCCAATTCCCCAGATCCAATCTCTGGGGTTCGCCTCCACCAGCATAGCATTCCCGGTGTTGCGGAGCTGCCTTAGCGCTCCAGCGTTTTGCCCAAACTTTGCAATGTTGCCGCGATAGACGATGTCAATTTTCCACCGATCCCATTGTTTATGGTCAAAACCTGCGACCGCCTGACCCAATCGCTTTTGCGTCGATGGATCGGGACTGGCTAAAATTTGCTGTGCGACTGCTAGATCGCCAAACAGCGATGCCTTCGCAAACATCATCCATTGTTCTGCGGTTACGAATGATAGCCCTTCGAGAGTGAAAGGTGTGAAATGCCACTGGCTGAAGACGCCCTTCAGAAACGGCATGAAGGATTGATAACAGGCCGGATCGGGCAAGTCGGTGTTATCTACGGATGGCTCAAGATCAAAGCTGACTGGTCGCATGCTAACTGAGCTCGCTGATTGCTTCGGCACCGTTGGCACCGTCCGCGAATGTCCGCAATCGCGTCGTGTCCGGACATGCTGTTCTTGCGGAAAGATGTCAGATAGCTGCGACTCCGGCCCCGCCCGAATTGGACCGCGCCGCCTAAATCCCCGCGTACCACTGGTAGTCGTGATGGTCTTCCCAGTAGCCCCCCTTGCCGCCGTAGATATCGGCCAGGCTGCTTACGGCCTGGATGCGCATCACGTACTTGGCCTGCTTGTACCCCAGTTGCCGTTCCACGCGCAGGCGCAGCGGCGCGCCGTGGCCGATGGAAAGCGATTGGCCGTTCAGGCTGTGCGCCAGGATCGTCTGGGGGTGAAAGGCATCGACCAGATCGATGCTCTCGTAATAGGGCGCGCCGTCATAGAGATCGGCGCAGTGGAACACGATGTACTTCGCGTTGCCGGATAGCCCGGCGCGGCGCAGCAGCAGACCCAGCGGTAGTCCCGTCCACTGGCCGATCGCGCTCCACCCTTCCACGCAATCGTGCCGGGTGATCTGCGTTCGTTGCGGCGCGGCGAGGATCTGCGCCAGGCCGATCGCAAGCGGCTGGGCGACCATGCCGTCCACTACCAGACGCCAGTTGGCGAAGCGTTCGGCCGCGTGCGCGGCATAGTCCGGCGATCCGGGATTGCGCGTGCCATTCTCGCGGAACACGGGCGAAAGATCGGCGCGGGTGAATTCGCGGGCAAGCGCGTTGCGATCGGTGACGATCCGCTGCGCGGTGCGCGTGGCTTTTTCGCCCAGCGTCAGCACTTCGCGCACCGAGGGCGAAGCGGCGATGCGGTCGCAGCCCGAAAGCAGCAACCCGGCGCCGCCGATCAGCGCGTTGCGGCGGGTGATGATCGTCATGCCGCGTCCTCCGTCCTGATGGTTGTCGGCCCCTTCGCCTGCGGCAGGCGGTACCAGCCCGTGATCATCGAGCGCAGTTCGTTGATCGGCCCCGCCAGCACCACCATGGCCAGATGGACCGCGATGAAGGCCGCGAAGCCCAGCGCGCAGAGGAAATGGATGGAGCGCGCCGATTGCCGCCCGCCGAACAGGTCCAGCAGCCAGGGCCATGCCGCATTCATGGTGGGCGACATGGTCAGGCCGGTCAGGATCACGGTGGGGATCAGGATCAGGATCACCGCCAGATAGGCGATTTTCTGCAAGGGATTGTAGCGCCGCGCCGCTTCGCCGGTGGGAAAGCGCAGGCGGGCGTGCTGCTTGATGTCGTGCCACAAGTGTGAAGGGCGCATTTCCGCCCGCGTCAGCGCAAGATCGCGCTGCAAGTGGCGCGATACCAGCGCGTAGAGCAGGAACAGCGTTGCGGAGATCGCCAGCACCCAGGCGAAGAAGAAGTGCCATTCGCGGCCGCCGGCCAGATCGTAGTGCGAAGGGATCGTCAGCAGCGGCGGAAACGCCCGCGCGCCTTCGGACGAGACGCCCAGCAGGCCGCCGGCCGGCAGTTCCAGGCCGAGCAGGTTGACGAAGCCGCGGTCGCCGTGGTTGCCGATCACCAGCCATGGCTGGTCAAAGTTCGCGCCATACTGGCCCCAGTAGAGGCGGGGGTGGGCGTTGAAGATCGACATGCCGCTCATCAGCATGACGAAGATGCTGAACGCGTTGATCCAGTGCCAGATGCGCACCGGCAGTTTCGTGCGGTAGATCAGCGGCGCTTCCGGTTGCATCCGGTTGTCCGCGTTCGCGTGTTCCATCCCGCTCTCCCCTGTCAGCCCGAAGGCAGCATGACACAGCTTCGCGTGGGTGCAAGCCATGAACAGTCCGCCCGTGGCATTCGCAGCAGCGGGCGGAATGGTTACGGGAAATGTTACAGCGGGCGCGTCATCGCGATCAGATCGCGGCGGGTGAAGCGCCGCGTCTCCGCGCCGGCATAGCAGGGGCGGGGCACGGGCAGCAGCGCCTGCACGGCCGCCTTGCCGATCCACGCAATCTTGCGACCCTTGCCGACCACCGTGCGGCTGTCCCACGCCTTCTTGCCGCGCCGGGCGACTTCCACGGCGATCTCGCCATAGATCCCCGCCGCCGCCAGGATCGCCCAGCGCTGGCGGGGGGCGAGCCGCGCCGCGCCGATCCGCGCCGAACAGCGGTGCGCCTGCGCCCGTTCGCACAGCCGCGCGGCCAGCCGCGCCATCGTCGCGCGGTAGGGCGGCTTCATTTGTTCGCCCGGCGGAACATCGTGTTCCGCCAGCCATTCGGCGGGCAGGTAACAGCGCGCCGCGGCGTCATCCTCGGCCAGATCGCGCGCGATGTTGGCCAGCTGGAAGGCCAGCCCCAAGTCGCAGGCGCGATCAAGCGTATCCTCGTCGTCCGGCGCCACGCCCATGACCACCGCCATCATCACGCCAACCGCGCCGGCGACATGCCAGCAATAGCGCATCAGGTCGGCTTCGCTGCGGGGGTGCCAGTCGGCGGCATCGAGCGCGAAGCCGGCGATCACGTCTTCGGCCATGGCTGGCGTTAGGCCGGTCTCGCGCGCGACCACGCCCAGCGCATCGAAGGCTGGATCGCCGGTTGCCTCTCCTGCGAAAGCCCGTGCGGTCAGCGTGCGGATCGTGGCGAAGCGTTCCGCGCCATCGCCCGGCGTACCTTGCGTACCCAATGTGCCGCCATGGTCCTGCGCGTCGGCTATGTCATCGCACCGTCGGCACCAGGCATAGAGCAGCCAGACCCGTTCGCGCGTGGCCGCATCGAACAAGTGGCTGGCGGCGGCGAAGCTTTTCGATCCGTGCAAGATCGATTGCCGGGCGTGGGCGACGAGGGCGTCTCTCACGCCGCGGTCGTGAAAAGTTCCGGCCTCGCGACCTTCCGTCACAAATCGGCGGCTTTCATCGCGAAGATCGGGGTGTGCGGCACGTGCGCCGCCATCCGCGCCAGCAGCAGATCGAGATCGGGCTCCGCGATGATGATGTCGCGATGTGCTTCGCGGATGAAGCCCACCTCGATCATGTGGCGGTTGAAGGCGATCAGATGGTCATAGAAGCCGAAGGCGTTGAGCAGTCCCACGGGCTTGGTGTGATAGCCAAGCTGCGCCCAGCTTACCGCTTCCCACAATTCGTCCATCGTGCCGACACCGCCGGGGATGGTCAGGAAGCCGTCCGAAAGGTCGGTGAAGGCCTGCTTGCGCTGATGCATGTTGGCGACGACGTGCAGCTCGGTGCAGTCGGTATTGGAAACCTCGGCGCTGACCAGCGCTTCGGGGATCACGCCGATCACTTCGCCGCCGGCTTCCAGCGCGCCGCTTGCCACCGCCCCCATCAGGCCCAGCCTGCCGCCGCCATAGACCAGCCCGATACCGCGCCGGGCCAGCGTGGTGCCGACGTGGCGGGCGAGTTCGACGTAGCGGGAATCGGCGGGCGAGGCGGAGCCGCAATAGACGGCAAGGCGTTTCACTTCATGTCCTCCAGCATCAGGCGTGCGGTGGCCTTCGCGCTGCCGACAACGCCGGGAATGCCGGCGCCCGGATGCGTGCCGGCGCCCACCAGGTAGAAATTGGGAATCGCATCGTCGCGGTTGTGCGCGCGGAACCACGCGCTCTGCGTCAGCAGCGGCTCCAGGCTGAATGCGCTGCCCTGATAGGCGGAAAGGTCGGTGGCGAAGTCGGCCGGGGCGTAGTGGAACTTCGTCCGGATGCGATCGTGGATGTCCGGGATCAGGCGCCGGCCCACTTCGTCGAGAATCCGCTTTTCCAGCACCGGGCCGATCTCGTTCCAGTCGACCGGCAACTTGCCCATGTTGGCGACGGGCACCAGCGCATAGAACGTGCTCATGCCTTCGGGGGCCATCGACGGATCGGTCACGGTCGGATGGTGCAGATAGATCGAGAAGTCCTGCGGCAGTACGCCGTGCTGGTAAATGTCGTCGAGCAGCCCTTTGTAGCGCGGACCGAACAGGATCATGTGGTGCGGAATGCCGGGCCAGGTGCCCTCCACGCCGAAATGCACCACGAACAGGCTGGGCGAGAACCGCTTGCGCGCCAGCGACCGGGCCTGCTGCTTTCCGCGCGGATTGTCGGACAGAAGATCGCGGTAGGTGTGCATCAGATCGGCGTTGGAAGCGACCGCGTCGAAGGGGGCGTGCCAGCCGCTGCGGGTCAGGACACCCGTGACTCTGCTGCCCAGCGTTTCGACGCGCGCCACTGGATCGCCCAGTCGCACTTCGCCGCCCAAGCGCTCGAAGTGGCGGACCATGCCGGCGATCAGGCGGTTGGTGCCGCCCCTGGCCCACCACACGCCACCATCCTTCTCCAGCTTGTGGATCAGGGCATAGATCGCGCTGGTGTTCATCGGGTTGCCGCCGACCAGCAGGGTGTGGAAGCTGAAGGCCTCGCGCAGCTTTTCGCTTTCGACGAAGCTCGACACCATCGAATAGACCGAGCGCCATGCCTGATAGCGCGCCAGCGCGGGGGCGGCCTTGATCATGCTGGAGAAATCGAGGAACGGCACCGCGCCCAGCTTGACGTAGCCTTCCTCGAACACGCCGGCCGAATAGCGCAGGAAATCCTCGTATCCCACCACGTCGCCGGGCGAGATGCGGGCGATTTCGGCGCGCAGGTGCGCTTCGTCGTTGGAATAATCAAACACGGTGCCGTCGGGCCAGTTGAGCCGGTAGAACGGCGATACCGGCATCAGGTCCACGTCGTCGGCCATACGATGCCCGCTGAGGTTCCACAGCTCCTCAAGGCACGGCGGATCGGTGATGACAGTCGGTCCGGCATCGAACGTGAAGCCATCGCGTTCCCAGTACCAGGCGCGCCCGCCCGGCTTGTCGCGTGCTTCGATGACGGTGGTCTGGATGCCGGCCGACTGGAGGCGGATGGCGAGCGCCAGTCCGCCGAACCCGGCGCCGATCACACAGGCTCGTTTCACTTGCGCACTCCCGATGGCGATTGGCTGGAATGATGCAGCGGCTGGGGCCTGGCGCCCAGTCCGGTCAGCACGCCGATGGCCTTGCTGATCGAGACCGGGGGGCGCCCCGCCAGAATGCGCATCTTGTCGAGCGGGGTCGACCGTCCGGCGTAGAACCGTTCGATCAGGCGCTGGTCCAGACCGTAGAAGCGTTGCAGCACGCGATAGCGGTCCCGTGGCTCCGCAGCGGCGAACAGCATCGCGGAAAGTGCCCGGTCGAACCGCCCACGCTGCCAGTGGCGTCTTGCCCATTCCTCGCTGAACACCGCGAGCGCCTGGCCCGAGAGATCGTCCTGCCGCGCCAGCGCCAGCGCGAAGCGCACCGCATCGGGGACCGAGTAGCTGGTGACCGCGTGGAACAGGCCGGCGCGGCCGCCGGCGCGGGCGATCTGACCGCCGGTTGCGCGCCAGAACCCATCGAAATCGCCGCCAGCCACAACCGGCAGCACGCCGGTCTCCTCGTCCAGCACCGCTTCAACGCGCCAGCCGCGCGCCAGCGCATAGGCTTCGATCCGGGCATGGATGGCGGACGTGTCCAGGTAGGTGCCGTCGGCGTAGTAGGTGTCCTCGATGAACACCTCGTCGGGCGCGAAGGGCAGGCAATAGAGGAAACGGTAGCCATCGATCTGCTCGACCGTGGCGTCCATGATGACGGGCCGCTCCAAGCCGTGCGGGGCTTTCAGTTTGAGCCGCTGGCCCACGAACTTCTGCCAGCCGCCGGTGAGGTGCCCGGCCAGCCGCGCCCCGCGCGCGTCTATCACCGCGCCGGCCTCCAGCCGCGTGCCGTCGGATAGCGTGACCGCCGTTTCGCTGCAGGCCAGCGCGCGCCGGTTGCACAGGATCGCCTCCGCCGGCAGTGCGGCGCGCAACGCCGCGTCCAGGCGGGCGGATGTCATCGCGTAATAGCTCGTATCGAGCTGGCGATCGTATTGCGGAAAGCGGACCGTGTATCCCGGCCAAGCCGCCTCGACGAGCGGCGCGAGCAGCTCGCGCCCGGCTTTGCCCACGTCGCTGCCGAAGAACGACCACACGTGGTGGCCGCCCAGCGTTTCGCCCTGTTCGACCAGGCGCAGCGACAGGTCGGGCCGCGCGCGTGCGAAAGCAAGCGCCGCCAGACCGCCCGCAAGGCCGCCGCCAAGAATAACGATGTCGCAGGTTTGCGAACTCATCCCGTCTCACCTAGGCGTTCGACCGGAACGGCGCAACTGCACCATGGGGCCTATCAATGGTTTGGCAACGCCGTAAGGCTAAGGGGGAGCGATGAAGGCCGGCCTTGCATCCCCTCTGCCGCTGACGCCCGACCGGGCAAGAATGGTCGTGGCGCTGCTGATCGCGGCGCTGATCGTCGGCATCCTGCTGGGGGAAGGGCGGCCGCCCATCTGCCCGTGCGGCGTGGTACGCCTATGGCAGGGCGTGGTGGAATCGCCCGAAAACAGCCAGCAGGTTTCGGACTGGTACAGCTTCAGCCACCTCATTCACGGGATGCTGTTCTATGGTGCGGCGCGGCTGTTGTGGCGCGTGCCCGCGCTGGCCCGGCGGGTTTCGTCGCGCTGGGCCTTGCCATTCGCCGTGCTGATCGAGGGATCGTGGGAACTGCTCGAAAACTCGCCGATCATCATCGATCGCTACCGGTCGGTCACGGTATCGTGGGGCTATTCCGGCGACAGCGTGCTCAATTCGGCAAGCGACATCGGCTTCATGGCCCTTGGCTTTATTGTCGCCTCGCGCCTGCCGGCATGGGCCACCATCGGGCTGGCGATCGCGTTCGAACTGTTCACGCTGGCAATGATCCGCGACAATCTGGCGCTCAACGTCCTCATGCTGGCATGGCCGATCGAGGCGATTCGCCACTGGCAGGCCGCTGCCTGACCGCATTGCGGCTGGTTTCGGAACCTTTCCGGGCGCCTGGAAAGATTTCCGGGGGCGGGATGAAGGGTGGTCTGCCCGCCCCCGGAGCGGGAGCGGGTCCGGGGGGGCCGCTCCCAAGGCTGGAAATTCGAAAGATCAAATTCCGCTACGGCATCGGACCGTCCTTGCGTCGGTTCGGTCTGCCGTTGCGAGCGGTTCTTGCACGGCTGCACATGACGCAGGATGATCCGGCGCATGAACGTTCGTTAATTCTTGGACCGATCGCGCGCCGCGCGTGACGCGATGTTCTTGATCCCAGTCAATGCGCAAGGCACTCTTCTGCCGAAGCAAGGCAGGTGAACCGGCAAAAGCCGGCATCCATAAGCCGGCTCATGGAGAGGTATGATGGCTCAGGAAGCGAAGACGGATCACGTTGACGTGCTGATTGTCGGCGCCGGCATTTCCGGCATCGGATCGGCCTATCACTTGCAGGACCAGTGCCCCGGCAAGAGCTATGTCGTGATCGAGGCGAAGGACACGTTCGGCGGGACGTGGGAAACCCACAAGTACCCCGGCGTCCGTTCGGACTCCGATCTCTACACCTTCGGTTACCGCTTCAAGCCCTGGATCGGCGCGCCGATCGCCAGCGCCGATGAAATCCTCAAGTACATGGGCGAGGTGATCGACGAGAACGGCATCGGCGAACACATCCGCTATGGCCACCGCATCACCGGCTGCCACTGGTCCAGCACGGACAACCTGTGGACCGTGGAAACCACGCGCAAGGCGGACGGCGCCAAGGTGACTTTCACCGCCAATTTCCTGTGGATGTGCCAGGGCTATTATGATCACGAGAAGCCCTATGTGCCCGACTGGGCTGGCCTCTCGGACTACAAGGGCACGTTCATCCACGCCCAGCTGTGGGACCCGGCGATCGACGTCAAGGGCAAGCGGGTGCTGGTGATCGGATCGGGCGCGACCGCCGCCACGGTCGTTCCGGCGTTCTGCGATGCCGGGGCGCAGGTGACGATGCTCCAGCGTTCGCCGACCTATTTCTTCTGCCATCCCAACCAGAACGAGCTGGCCGACCGTCTGCGCCAGATCGGCATCGACGAACCGACCGTTCACCGCGTCGTGCGTGCCCAGGTCATGCACGATCAGGACGTGCTGACGAAGCGCTGCCAGACCGAACCGGACGTGGTGTTCGAGGAACTGAAGGCGCTGGTGCGTGCCTATGCGGGCGAGGACTTCGCGTTCGAGCCGAACTTCACCCCCAAGTATCGCGTGTGGCAGCAGCGCCTTGCGTTCTGCCCCGATGGCGACCTGTTCCAGCACGCCGCGGCTGGCCATGTGCGGGTGGTGACCGACACGATCGACCGCTTTACCGAAAAGGGCGTGCGGACGGCCTCGGGCGAGGAACTGGAGGCCGATATCGTGGTCGCCTGCACCGGCTTCCGCCTGTCCGTCATGGGCGACATTCCCTTCGCCGTCGATGGCAAGGCGGTCAACTGGCACGATACAGTCAACTATCGCGGCATGATGTTCACCGGCGTTCCCAACCTCGTCTGGGTCATGGGCTATTTCCGGGCGAGCTGGACGCTGCGCGTCGACATGCTGGGCGATTTCGTGTGCAAGCTGCTCAACCACATGGACGCGCGCGGTGCGAAGCGGATCGACGTGGCGCTACGGCCCGAGGACGAGGGGATGGAGCTTGGGCCGTGGATCGAGCGCGACAACTTCAATCCCGGCTATCTCATGCGCGGACTGGATGAGTTGCCGCGCGGGGGCGACAAGCCGGAATGGCGGCACAATCAGGACTATTGGGCCGAACGCATGGAAATCCCGGCGATCGATCTGGAAGGCACGGAATTCGTCTATGATGGCGTGAAACGGACGGCCTCGGCGAAAGCGGAGGAACCGGTCGCGGCCTGATCGCGCGGCTTCCCGTCGTATTTGACCGTCCGCTTGCCGTTGCGGCGGCGCATCCGGCGTTCATTGGCTGGACGCGCCGTCGCAATGCGCCTAATGCTGGCTCACACCCCGGGGAGCCTGCGTTTCCAAAAGGCTGAGAGGTGGGTTTCGCAGCCCACGACCCGTCGAACCTGAACCCGTTAGCACGGGCGGAGGGAAGGGCGGCCGTCTTGGCGCTCTTCGTCCGTCCCAGGAAGGAAGCGTGCCATGGCCGACATCAACTCTCCCCTGGAAATCGGCGTGACGACCGGCCCCATTCGCGGCAGCCGCAAGATTTACGTCGAATCGCCGAACTTCCCGGGGGTGAAGGTCGCCATGCGCGAAATCGCGCTGGAGCCATCCTCGGGCGAAGCGCCGCTGCGGGTTTACGATACCTCGGGCGCCTATACTGATCCCGCCGCCACGATCGATATTGCCGCGGGTCTCGCTCCGCTGCGCCGCGACTGGATCGTGGCACGCGGCGATGTGGAGACCTATTCCGCGCGCGAAGTGAAGCCCGAGGACAATGGCCAGCTCGGCCCCGACCGGTCTGGCGGCGTCCCGCCGTTCCCCAACGTGAACACGGCGCCGCTGCGGGCCAAGGCGGGGCAGAACGTCACGCAGATGCACTATGCCCGCCGGGGTATCATCACCCCCGAGATGGAATATGTCGCCATCCGCGAGAACCTGGGTCGCAAGCAGCTCAAGGAAGCGCTAGCGCGCGACGGGCAGGATTGGGGCGCGAGCATTCCGGATTACGTGACGCCCGAATTCGTGCGCGAGGAAGTGGCGCGTGGCCGGGCGATCATTCCCAGCAACATCAACCACCCGGAAAGCGAACCGATGGCGATCGGCCGCAACTTCCTGGTGAAGATCAACGCCAACATCGGCAATTCGGCGGTGGCGTCGAACGTCGCCAACGAAGTCGACAAGATGGTCTGGTCGATCCGCTGGGGCGCGGACACGGTGATGGACCTGTCCACCGGCCGCAACATCCACGACACGCGCGAATGGATCCTCCGCAACAGCCCGGTGCCGATCGGCACCGTGCCGATCTACCAGGCGCTGGAAAAGGTCGACGGCATTGCCGAGGACCTGACCTGGGAAGTGTTCCGCGATACGCTGATCGAGCAGGCGGAGCAGGGCGTCGATTACTTCACGATCCACGCCGGCGTGCGCCTGCCCTACATCCCGATGACCGCCAAGCGCGTGACCGGCATCGTCAGTCGGGGCGGCTCGATCATGGCCAAGTGGTGCCTGGCGCACCACCGCGAGAGCTTCCTCTACGAGAAGTTCGACGAAATCACCGAGATCATGAAGGCCTATGACATCGCCTATTCGCTGGGCGATGGCCTGCGCCCCGGCTCGGTGGCCGACGCCAACGACGAGGCGCAGTTCGCCGAACTCTACACGCTGGGCGAACTGACCAAGCGCGCCTGGGAACAGGACGTGCAGGTGATGATCGAGGGGCCGGGCCATGTGCCGATGCACAAGGTCAAGGAGAACATGGACAAGCAGGTTGCCGCCTGTGGCGAAGCGCCGTTCTACACGCTCGGGCCGCTCGTTACCGACATCGCGCCGGGCTACGACCACATCACCAGCGGCATCGGCGCAGCGATGATCGGCTGGTTCGGCACGGCGATGCTCTGCTATGTCACGCCCAAGGAGCACCTTGGCCTGCCTGACCGCGACGATGTAAAGGTAGGTGTGGTGACCTACAAGCTTGCCGCCCACGCAGCCGATCTCGCCAAGGGGCACCCGGCCGCCAAGCTGCGCGACGATGCGCTGAGCCGCGCGCGCTTCGAGTTCCGCTGGCGTGACCAGTTCAACCTCAGCCTCGATCCCGATACGGCCGAGCAGTACCACGACCAGACGCTGCCGGCCGAAGGCGCCAAGACCGCGCACTTCTGCTCGATGTGTGGTCCGAAGTTCTGTTCGATGAAGATCACGCAGGAAGTGCGCGATTTCGCGGCGAAGCAGAACCAGCCCAGCACCGGCTTCATCGCGGCGGACGAAGCGGAAAAGGGCATGGCCGAAATGAGCGAGAAGTACCGCGAGGCGGGCGATCTCTATATTCCGGCGGCGGAGTGAACCAGGCGGGCGCGGCCGAACTTGCCATCCGCCTGCGCCGCGCCGCGTTCAACCGCGCGCTGGCGGAGGGCGATCTCGCTGCGATCGGGCCGATCCTGGCGCCTGGCGTGGTGCTGGTCACCGGCTCCGACAGCGCGGTGATCGCCGGGCGCAAGGCGCAGCTGGCTGCATGGAAACGCGAGTTTTCGGCGCGCCCGCGCACGGTGTACGAGCGCGTGCCTGAAAGTGTCGCCGCATCGGCGGTCGAGCCCGTGGCTATGGAGCAGGGCACCTGGCGCGGCGTGGTGGCGGGATCGGAGCAGGTCGCCGCTTCCGGCATCTACAGCGCGAAATGGCGCGAGGTGGGCGGCGCGTGGCTGCTGGAAGCCGAACTTTTCGTGACGTTGGCGTGAGGCTCTCAGGCGGCGCGGGTCACCCGGTTGCGCCCATCCGCCTTGGCGCGATAGAGCGCGCTGTCCGCGCGCCTTAGCAGGCTGTCCAGCGCTTCGCCGGGCAGGGGCACGGCCATGCCGAAGCTGGCGGTCATGCGGACGACGCCGCCCGGCACGATGAGGGGAAGGTCGGCCAGGCGCTGTCGCATGACGTCCAGCCGGGCTTCCGGCTCCGTCCCGCATGCGTTGTCCGGCGCCTGGGCGAGAAGAACCGCGAATTCCTCGCCGCCCAGCCGTGCGACGACGGAGCCGGCGGGGGCGCTGTCGCGCAGCACTTCGGCGGCATGGCGCAGCGCAAGGTCGCCCGTGGCATGGCCCATCGAATCGTTGATCCGTTTGAAGTGATCGAGGTCCACCATCGCGAAGACCAGCACGTTATCCTCGGCCCGTCTGAGCCGGCCTTCCATGTCTTCGACGAAGGCGCGCCGGTTGGGCAGGCCGGTGAGGGCGTCGGTGTGCGCCATCACTTCCAGTTCGGCATAAGTGTGATGCAGTCGCCAGGTCAGCCAGGCAATGTAGCCATAGGCGACCGGCGCGATGAGCAGCGGAATCAGAACGGCAAAGAACATCGCATCGCGATAGAATATGGGGTTGGCGCTGCCGTCCATGAAGGAAATGTGCGTGCAAACCACGGACGCGATAACCGAGCCGCCCACGACAAGCAGCCCGGTAAGGACCAGGCGCCGGATCGTCTTGGCTTCGGACAGGCCGTTCATGACCGGACAGCATGGCGGCTTCTGGTTTCCAAATCGCTAAGACCGCCGGATGTGGACGAAGGATTGAAAAGAACATATAGTGAACAAATGCGAGTCTTGGCGTCCATCTCATGAAACCCGCGCGTGTTCAGGATCGCTTCTTCTTCGCGGTGGTGCCACCAGTCGAAACCGCGGAGCGGATCGCCGCGCACGCGCGCGCTATGGGGTTGAAGCGCGCGCGCGTCACGGCGGACCGCTTGCACATGACCTTGGCGATTACAAAGGACTTCGATCAGGGAGAGTGCCCGCCGGCCTATGTCGAGACGCTGTTGCGCGCGGGCCGAAGGATTGCCGCGGCGCCGTTCGAGATGATGCTGGGCAAAATTGTCGTCGGCAAAGAATCGATATTGGCTCAACCGGGGAAAGGCCACGTGGGGGGGAAGGCCGTCTATGATTGCATCGCGCAGGCCATGGCGGGGATGCGGGCGCCGTTGCACCCCAAGGTGCGCTATAGTCCGCACATGACGCTGTCTTACGATACGGCCCTGACATCGCGGGGACTGCGGAAGCTCGGTTTCGGATGGCCGGTAACGGAGGTGCTGCTCATCCACAGCCTGGTCGGCCTGCATCGCCACGAAGTGCTGGACCGCTGGCCGTTGGTGCCGCCACCGGTACGCCAAGCTAGCTTTGCATTCTGAGCGGCGAAGGTTGCAACGCAAACGGCCCCTTCCGGCCTAGGGGCGGGAAGGGGCCGTTTTTAGCTTGTTTCCAGGCGTCTTGGCGCCCGGAGAAAGCTCAGAGGCCGAGCTTCTGCACGTCGCGCAGTTCGAAGTGAACCGGGCGGTTGTTGAACGTGCCGTCGACGCTCTTGTTCTTCACGCGCAGTTCGAACGGAACCTTGCCGGCATAGGCGGTGCCGCGAACGATCTTCGTGTCGCCCTTCACTTCGGTCGTGTAGCTGTAGTCCACGCCCTTGTGGGTGAAGGCTTCAGTGTTGGCGATTTCGTCGGCCTGCGCCACGGCGGGAACGAACGCGAGCGCGGCGGCGAAAGCGAAAGTGGTCTTGATCATGGCAATATCCCCTGTCTCAGGAAGGAAAGATTGCCTTGGGCACCCGTTATCTTGTTGTTAGGCGAGATAATGATTGTGCGTGTGCGAGCAAGTGTATTTGCGGACGGCCCGATTGCAAAAGATGCAATTCACTCGGGATTTTTAACGAAAACATAAGCGTATTGGCAAAAGGGCGTTGCCAAAACCGCGTCCTGAAAACGGGGTGTGGCGGCCGGAGTGCCGTGGGGCACGGGGCGTCGCGCCGCCATATGCTGCGGTGCGGTGTCGCGTCAGCGCTTACGGACGAACTCGGCGCGCAGCACTAGTCCCTTGATGCCGTCGAACTTGCAGTCGATTTCCTGAGGATCGCCGGTCAGGCGGATCGACTTGATCAGCGTCCCGCGCTTGAGCGTCTGCCCCGCGCCCTTGACGTCCAGATCCTTGATCAGCGTCACCTGATCGCCGTCCGCCAGCAGGTTACCCACCGCATCGCGTACTTCGATGGAGCTTTCCGCCGCGCGCTTCGCCGCAAGATCGGCCGCGGTCATCCATTCGCCGCTGTCTTCATCGTAGACGTATTCGTCGTCGCTCATGTCCGGCATCCTGTAATGAGGGGATCGCCTGTGCCCATGGCAGCCCGTTGACTCTATGGCCAGTGTTTCCGGTCTGCCGCCGTCATCATGGCGCATGTATTTCTTTTGTTCCAAGATGTAATCAGGCAAGCAAGGCCGATGACTTCCCCGAACCGCCATACCGTCACCTTCATCGCCACTACCATCTTCATCGACGCGATGGGGTTCGGCCTTGTCATGCCGGTATTGCCGCGCCTGCTGATGGATGTGGGCGGCCTGGATCTGGCGCAGGCCATCGGCGTCGGGACATGGATGGGGCTGGCCATGGCGGTGGCAAGCTTCATTGCCGCCCCGGTGCTGGGCAATCTCAGCGATGCGGTGGGGCGGCGACCGGTTCTGCTGGCGGCGCTGGGCGGGCTGGCGGTCGACTATGCCCTGCTCGCGCTGGCGCACACGCTGCCGCTGATCTTCCTGGGGCGCGTGCTGTCGGGCCTTTTCGGCGGGAGCTACGCGCCGGCGCAGGCGGCCATTGCCGACGTCACCGCGCCACAGGATCGCGCGCGCAACTTCGCCATGGTCAGCGCCGGCTTCGGCGTGGGCTTCGTGGTCGGACCGGCCCTGGGCGGGCTGCTGACGGGATGGGGCGATCGCGCGCCTTTCGTGGCGGCGGGTGTGCTTGCCGGCCTGAACTTCCTGTACGGGCTGACGGTGTTTCCCGAAACGCTGGCGCATGAAAACCGCCGGCCGTTTACGCTGTCGCGCGCCAATCCGCTCGGGTCCTGGCGGGTGCTGCGCGCGCAGCCGGGGATGCTGAACGTCGCGCTGGTGCTGCTGTTCTGGCAACTGGCGGGCCTCGTCTATCCGCTGACCTGGAGCTTCTATGGCATTGCCCAGTTCGGCTGGTCGGACCGGATGATCGGCCTCAGCCTGGCGGCCGTGGGCGTGACCATCGCCTTCGCTCAGGTGTTCCTGACCGGCCGCGCGGTGCGCCGCCTGGGCGAACGCGATGCGGCGACGGTGGGAATCATCGGCGCGGCGATCGGCTTCGTGACGTATGCCTTCACCACCTCCACGATCGTCGCTTTCGCCATCCTGGCCGCCGTGGCGGTGCAATCGCTGGTGCAGCCGAGCGTGATGGCCATGCTCTCATCCCGCGCCACCCCGGAAACGCAGGGGGAAGTGCAAGGCATCGCCTCCATGACGACGGGGATCGCCGGCGTGATCGCGCCGATGGTGCTGACCTGGCCAATGGCCTGGTTCATCGGCCCCGCCGCGCCAGTCCATTTCCCCGGCGTGCCGTTCCTGATCTCCGCCGGGTTCGCGCTGATCGCGCTCGTGCTGCTGCGTCGCCTGCCCGCCAGCGTGCGCACCTGAGGTTCAGAACAGGCCCGACCACACGAGCTTCGCGCCCAGGAACACCATCAGCCAGTAAGTGATGTGATAGAACCGGTCTGGCTTGAGCCGGCGCAACAGGCGGATCGAGACCAGCGTGCTGGCCGCCGCCAGCGGCAGCAGCATCAGCGCGGCCACCAGCACCTGATGCGTCATCACGCCCAGCGCGATGTAGCTGGGCAGCTTCAACCAGTTGATCGCCGCGAACAGGATCGAGTTGGTGCCGACGTACGTCACGTGCGGCAGCTTGCGCGGCGCCACCCATATCTGGAACGGTGGGCCGCCGGCGTGCGCGATCTGGCTGGTGAGGCCGGTGGCCGCGCCGAACAGCAGGCCGACCCAGCCCGGTGAGGTCGATGCGGCGACCACGCGATGTCCGCGCTCCAGCCACAGCCGGTAAAGCCCGAAGCCCAGGGTGATGGCGCCCAGCGCAGCCATCAGCACGTTCTCGTTGACCCAGGCGGCGAAGGCCCAGCCGATGCCGATCCCCACCACCGCGCCCGGCAGCATCCAGGCTACGATCCAGCGGTCCCAGCTATGCCGGAACGACCAAACGCTGATCACGTCCTGCGCGATCAGGATCGGCAGGATGATCGCGGCGGCTTGGGACGGGGGCAGCGCCAGCGCGACCAGCGGCGTCGCCAGCACGCCAAGCCCGGCGAAACCGCCCTTGGCCATGCCCACGAGAACCACGGCCAGCGCGCAAACGAACAGGGTGAAGGGATCGGCCAGCAGCATCGTGGAATTCAACCCTTGCGCCGCGCGAACGGCCAGTCGATCACGTTGGCGACCCACAGCGCCAGCCAGACCAGCACCGGCTGCGCGACCATGCGGGGAATATGATAGGCAAGGCCGAAACCGTGATCCGCTTTCGCCATGTCCAGCGCGAAATGGTGGATGTTCGCGGGGAACACGCAGACCGCGTAGAGCGCCAGCCCGATCCCGGCGGCGCGGCGCAGGCCGCGCGAAACGGGCTGGGCCAGGCCGATGGCGCCCAGCAATTCCGCCCATCCGGTCAGCATCACGACCAGTTCGGGCGCGGGAACCCACGCCGGCATGATCGACAGGAACGGCGTTGGACGGACGATGTGCAGCACGCCGGCCAGCGCGTAGAACGCCGCCAGCACGAAGCGCCAGCCGATGCGCGCAATGCTGTCCTTCATGCGCCTGGTTCCCAGCCCGGCGGGGCGAGCGTGAAGCCGGAGAACTCAAACGCAGGGGCGACCGCGCAGGACACCAGCGTATAGCCGTGCGGCCCTCCGGCCACGGGGGAGGCCGCCTGCCAGTGCTGTTCGGGCACCACCGCCTGCACGCTGTGCCCGGTCGCGACATCGGGGCCGAGCCGGTGTGTTGCCGGAGCGGCGTGGTCGTGCGCGGCGATCCGCAGGTCCAGCGCGTCGCCGCCGTGCCACAGCCAGATTTCGGCGGCGTCCACCCGGTGCCAGTGCGACGCTTGCCCCGCTTCCAGCAGGAACAGGATAGCCGTGGCGGCCGCGCGCGTGCCCGGCTGTGCCGGTGCGCGCCAGGTCTCGCGATACCAGCCGCCTTCGGGGTGTGGGGACAGCCCCAGCGTGGCGATGAGAGAGGAGGCGGCAGCCATGGTGCTGCCTTGCCGGCGCGCCCGCCTGCCGTCAACGCCTACCAGAGCGCGGGGACCAGCCCGAGTGGAAAGGGTTCGACGGGTATCCAGCCGAGCGTGGCGATGGCCCCGTTGCTTTCCCGGGGCGCACGCCCATCGGCAAGCGACCAGGTGATGTGCCAGACCAGTCCGTCCGGCCGCGCAGTCGAACCGTCTATCCGCACGACGAGCGCTTCCACGCCGGCATCGTCGTCGCACCGGCCGATAACTTGCGCTTCGCCCACCGGGCATGGCGGCGCGCGATCATGCAGGTTGAGCGTGACATGGTCGGCGATCACGCGCCGATAGCGCGGCGGGAAGCGGAGAAGCAGCGCCGCGCGGCAGCGTTCCTCCAGCTTCCAGCCGACGGGCATGATCCGTGCGAACTCAGTCGCGCAGCAGTTCGTTGATCCCGGTCTTGCTGCGCGTCTGCGCGTCCACCGTCTTGACGATCACGGCGCAGTACAGCGAAGGGCCGGGCGTGCCATCGGGCAGGGGCTTGCCGGGCAGCGAGCCGGGCACGACCACCGCATAGGGCGGCACGCGGCCGATGTGGACTTCGCCCGTCGCGCGGTCGACGATCTTGGTCGACGCGCCCAGGAACACGCCCATGGACAGTACCGCGCCCTGGCCCACGATCACGCCTTCGGCCACTTCCGAACGCGCGCCGATGAAGGCGCCGTCCTCGATGATGACCGGACCGGCCTGCAGCGGTTCCAGCACGCCGCCGATGCCCGCGCCGCCCGAAATGTGCACGTTCTTGCCGATCTGCGCGCAGGACCCGACGGTGGCCCAGGTATCGACCATCGTGCCTTCATCGACATAGGCGCCGATGTTGACGAAGCTGGGCATCAGCACCACGCCCTTGGCGATATGCGCGCCCCGGCGGGCGACGGCGCCCGGCACCACGCGGAAGCCGGCGTCGCGGAAGCGGTTCTCGCCCCAGCCTTCGAACTTCGACGGCACCTTGTCGAACGCGGGCGCGCCGGCCGCGCCGCCATCGATCACGGCGTTGTCGTTCAGGCGGAAGGAAAGAAGCACCGCCTTCTTGAGCCACTGGTTGACGCGCCATTCGCCGTCGATCTTTTCCGCCACGCGGGCCTTGCCGGAATCGAGCAGTTCCAGCGCCTGTTCGACTACCGCGCGCACGTCGCTGCTGGCGGGCGTCACGCCGTCACGCGCTTCCCATGCGCTTTCGATGGCAGCTTCGAGCTGGGCGGTCATCTTGGTCTCCCCACTGTTGGATTGCCCGCAAGTGCGGGCGGCGCCTGCGGAACAGGCCTGAAATTCAGGAGCGCCGCCTAGCCCAGCACACCGTCGCGGGCAAGCGCGTCGAGCCATTCGGAAAAGTCATCGATGACCAGGTCGATCGCGGCGGGGTCCATCGCGCGGTCGCCCCATTCGGTCGCGAGATCGAGCCAGATCGTCTGCATCCCCAGCGCCTTGGCCGGGGCGAGATTGCGGGCCGAATCCTCGACGAAGACCGCGCGCTCGGGAACGATGCCGAACGCCTCGACTACGCCATGGTAGGCCGATGGCTCGGGCTTGGGCCGGTAGTTCATGGCGTGGATGTCCCACATCCCGTCGAAGCAATCCGACAGGTCGAGCGCGGCCAGCACCTTCTCGGCATAGGGCGCATCACCGTTGGTGAACACGATCTTGCGGCCGGGCAGGCGCGTGATCCGGTCCGCCAGCCGGGGCGCGGTGGCCAGAGGAGTCATGTCGATGTCGTGGACGAACTCGAGGAATTCGTAAGGCGAAACCTCGTGATAGTGCATCAGGCCCGAAAGCGTGGTGCCGTGATCGTGGAAGTAGAGCTTCTGCACGCGCCGCGCCTCGTCGTCGTCGCAGCCCAGCAGGTTGGCGATGTACGCGCCCATGCGATGATCGATCTGGTCGAACATGCGGGTGGTGGCCGGGTAGAGCGTGTTGTCGAGATCGAACAACCAGCAATCGACGATGGAGGGATCGAAAACCATGGCGCCGCTCTAACAGCGAAGCAGGGCCGGCCCTAGGGTTTTGGTGACAGCTTGCGCAGTTTCGCATCCTTGCCGTCTTCCAGCAGCCAGATTGTGCCGTCCGGTGCTTCCTTGATCTCGCGCAGGCGGTGGCCCAGCGGATAACGCTCCACTTCGCGCGCGCTTTCGCCGTCGATGGCGACGCGGACCAGCGCTTCCGATCCCAGCCCCGCGATTAGCGCCTGATCCTTCCACGCCGGGAAGGCCTTGCCCGAATAGAAGAGGAAATCACCCGGCGCGATCACCGGGTTCCAGCTGACCGCCGGGGCGGCGAATTCGGGGCGCGTGGCATGGCGCGGGATCGGGCGGCCGTCATAGTGATCGCCGTTGGACACGATAGGCCAGCCGTAGTTCTGCCCAGGCTTGACGATGTTCAATTCGTCGCCACCCGCCGGTCCGTGTTCGAGATCCCACAGCCGGCCCTGCGCATCGAACTTCAGGCCCAGCACGTTGCGGTGGCCGTAGGACCAGATCTGCGCGGAAACGCCGCCGCGATCGGCGAACGGATTGCCCGGAGCGGGCGTGCCATCGGGCAGCAGGCGGATGATCTTGCCCAGATTGACGCCCAGGTCCTGCGCCGGATCGAACTTCTGCCGTTCGCCCGAGGAGAGGAACAGGTACTGGCCATCGGGCGAAAAGGCGATGCGGTGCGAATAATGCCCGCGGCCGGTCACCTTGGGCACCTGCCGCCAGATCACCTGCAATCCTTCCAGCCGGGGCTTGCCGCCATCGGTGACGAGCTTCGCCCGCGCCACGGCTGCGCCGCGCGTGTCGTTGGTGCCGGCTTCGGCCCAGCTCAGGTAGACCGTGCCGGTCGTGGTGAAATCGGGTGCCAGCGCCACATCGCCGAGCCCGCCTTGTCCGCCGTAATCGACCGGGGGAACGCCGGCGACGTCCAGCACCGGCCCGCTGGCCTGCCACAGCTTCAGCTTGCCTGCGCGCTCGGTAACGAGCGCCGAGGCCGCGCCGGGCAGGAAGGCCATGGCCCAGGGTTCGTCGAACGTGGCAACGTCCGTCACCGTGAACGGCTCCGACCCGGCGGGAACCTCGTGCGGCGCGGGATCGTGCGTCGCATCTTTCTGGGCCGAAATCGGCGAACCGCAGCTTGCGAGGACGAGGGCGAGGGGCGATAGGACGGAGAGGAACGTTCTGCTCATGCCACCATCAATGCATATCTCTTCCGTCAGTGCCACATCCTTGCACGGTTTTGTCATCGGCGTGGACGAAGCCGGGCGCGGACCGCTGGCCGGGCCGGTGGTGGCCGCCGCGGTCGTGCTGGGCGAGGCGCCGCCGCAAGGACTTGCCGATTCCAAGAAGCTCAGCGCCGCCCGGCGCGGGGTGCTGGAGGAACAGATCAAGCTCCATTGCCGCTGGGCGGTGGGCGTGGTCGAGGTCGAGGACATCGACCGCCTCAATATCTTCGGCGCCACCATGCTGGCGATGACGCTGGCGGTCGGTACGCTGCACGCGCAACTGGAAGGGCCGGTTGGCGAGGTGAGAGTCGATGGCAACCTGACGCCGCACGGGCGTCGGCCGGAATGGTGCTGGCCGGCGCGCGCGATCGTGGGTGGGGATGCGATCGAGCCGTGCATCTCGGCCGCTTCGATCATAGCCAAGGAACATCGCGACCGGATCATGCGCGAAGCGGCGGGCGTTCATCCGGAGTATGGCTGGGAGCGCAATGCCGGATACGGCACGCCCGAACATCTCGCCGCGTTGCGCCGCCATGGGCCTACGCCGCTGCATCGCCGCAGCTTCGCGCCCGTGGCGCAGCTTTGCCTGCTGTAGCATCGGCAAATTTTTTCGGCCGTCTTCCCCCACAAGATGTTGAGTCGTTCCTTGTGGCGCGGACTCAACATATCGATCCGGACTCGTTCCGTTCTCCTTCTGCAACGCCTGCGACTCGCCTGATTCCGGCGAGTCGTGGCTTGACGCGGGAGTCCCGATGCAACACCCTATAGGCTGTCAGCAGGGGGATTTTCGATCGTGACGACGGCAACATTGGCGAAAGAGCGGGCGCGGGCTTTGCGCGCGGCTCCGGCGCAGGCGCTTCGGAGCGAAGCGCTACCCGTCAACCGCATCCTGCGCGGCGATTGCATCGCAGAAATGCGCAAGCTGCCCGATGCCTGCATCGACATGATCTTCGCTGATCCCCCCTACAACCTGCAACTCGGCGGCGATCTCGCCCGGCCCGATGGCAGCCACGTCGATGCCGTGACCGACGATTGGGACAAGTTCGACAGCTTCGCCGCCTATGACAGCTTCACGCGCGACTGGCTGGCGGAAGCGCGCCGCATTCTGAAGCCCGATGGCTCGCTGTGGGTGATCGGCAGCTACCACAACATCTTCCGCGTCGGCGCGATCCTGCAGGACCTGGGCTTCTGGATCCTCAACGACATCATCTGGCGCAAGGCCAACCCGATGCCCAACTTCAAGGGCACGCGCTTCACCAACGCGCACGAAACGCTGATCTGGGCGGCCAAGAGCGAGAAGGCGAAGTACACCTTCAACTATCGCGCGATGAAGACGCTCAACGACGAATTGCAGATGCGCTCGGACTGGGTTCTGCCGATCTGCAGCGGGCAGGAGCGACTGCGGCGCAATGGCGCCAAGGCGCATCCCACGCAGAAGCCAGAGGCGCTGCTCTATCGCGTGATGCTGGCCACCACGAACAAGGGCGATCTCGTGCTCGATCCCTTCTTCGGCACCGGCACCACCGGCGCGGTGGCCAAGCGCCTGGGTCGCGACTGGCTGGGCTGCGAACGCGAGCCGAGTTATATCGAAGTGGCCGAGGAGCGGATCGAGATGGCGCTGCCACTCGACGAATCCGCGCTGACCACGATGCAGAGCAAGCGGTCCGCGCCCAAGGTGGCGTTCGGGCAACTCGTGGAAAGCGGCTGGATTGCGCCGGGCGCACAGCTTTTCGACAAGAAGCGCCGCTTCGTGGCCAGCGTGCGCGCCGACGGGTCGCTCGCGCTGGGCACTGATACGGGGTCGATCCACGGCGTTGGCGCCAAGGCGCAAGGCGCGCCTTCGTGCAACGGATGGACCTTCTGGCACATCGAGCATGAGGGCGAGATCAAGCCGATCGACGCGCTGCGCCAGCTCTATCTGCTGGCTGTCGAGGATTGAGGCGCTGACCAGGCTGTCCTAGGGCGTAAGCCATGGTCCAGAAGCTCTATATCCGTCCAATCACTTTCGCTGAGAGTCCGCAGAGCGAGGAGGGCGAGGCCGTCCGTCTCGCTGGCGGGCTGGTCTATGCCAGCCGTTTCGCGCTGCTGGTGCGCGAGGGAGCGCGGCTGGTATCGCGGCGGCGGCTGTCCGTGCCGGAAATGGCGGACGCGCTGACGGCGCTGCCCGATGCACTGGCGCGCGAAGGCGAAGTGCAATGGGCGGCCTTGCGGCAGGTCCATGCGCCGCTCCAGTGCGGTCCGCGCACGATCCGGCTCGATCAGCCGCAGGTCATGGGCATTCTCAACGTCACGCCTGACAGCTTTTCGGACGGCGGCAAGTTCCTCGACAAGCCCGATGCGGCGATCGAACACGCGTCGGCCATGCTCGAAGCGGGCGCGGCGATCATCGACGTCGGCGGGGAATCGACCCGCCCCGGCGCGGCGGCGGTGTGGGAAGGGGACGAGGCCAAGCGCGTGGTCCCGGTGATCGAGCGGCTAGCCGCATCGGGCGCGGCGGTCTCCATCGACAGCCGCCGTTCCACCGTGATCGAGGCGGCACTGGCCGCCGGCGCGCACATCGTCAACGACGTATCGGCGCTGCGCCATGATCCGCGCTCGATCGAGATCGTCGCGCGCAGCGGCGTGCCCGTGGTGCTGATGCACGCGCCGGGCGGGGCCGACGATCTTCACGCCGATGGCGCCTATGCTGATGTCGTCCTCGACGTGTTCGACGATCTGCGCGAACGGCGCGATGCGGCGCTGGCGGCGGGCATCGCGCGCGAGAAGATCCTGCTCGATCCGGGCATCGGCTTTGGCAAGACGCTGGCCGAAAACCTTGCGCTGATTAACGCGCTGCCGCTGTTTCATGCGCTGGGCCAGCCGATCCTGTTCGGCGCCAGCCGCAAGCGCATGATCGGTGCGTTGTCGAACGAGGCACCGGCGCACCAGCGCATGGGCGGTTCTTTGGCGGTGGCGCTGAAAGCGATCGATGCCGGGGCGCAGATCGTGCGGGTGCATGACGTGGCGGAAACGGCGCAGGCCTTTCGCATCTGGCGCGGGTTGCGCGACGCCGCGCTGACCGATTTTTCGCAGATGATCTGAACCGGCGGGCAGGGCCGGACAACCGCGCTGGCGACGCGCTCTTGCGCTTGCCACACGCGGCGGTCCAAGGGAGGACGATGGCCCTGATCCTCTTCAATAAGCCCTATGGCGTCCTGTGCCAGTTCACCGACGAAAGCAACGGTCCGGAACGGCCGACGCTGGCCAGCTATATCGACCGGCCGGGCTTCTATCCGGCGGGGCGGCTCGACCGCGACAGCGAGGGGCTGCTGCTGCTCACCGACGATGGGCGCCTGCAGGCGCGGATCGCCGATCCGCGTTTCAAGATGCCCAAGACCTATCTCGTCCAAGTGGAAGGCGACCCCGACGCGGCGGCGCTTCAGGCCTTGCGCCGTGGCTTGCGGCTGAAGGACGGGCCGACGTTGCCCGCCGAGGTCGAACGCATCGATGATCCCGCCCTGTGGCCGCGCGATCCGCCCGTCCGTTTCCGTAAGAGCGTGCTGGACTGCTGGCTGCGCCTGACGATCCGCGAAGGGCGCAACCGCCAGGTGCGCCGCATGACGGCCGCGGTAGGCCATCCGACGCTCCGTCTGGTGCGCTGGCGGATCGGCGATTGGACGCTCGACGGTCTGGCGCCGGGGCACTGGTGCGATGCCGCCATGCCCGAAAAGGGAAGGTGACCTTCGCGATCCGGAACGCACCTGAACGGGACGGCTGGCACGAATTTGAACGTCAGGCTGCTCTTGCCAGCCTGCGCAGGGTCTGTGGCGGTTGGCCATATTGGCGCATGAAGGCTTCGCGCATGCGGCGAATGTCGACAAAGCCAGCCTCTCGCGCGATCTGGTCCATGGGGTGCCGTGTCTCCTCGATCATCAGCCGCGCCGACTCCAGACGCATCTGTTCGACCGCCTTGGCCGGGGTGTGGCCGGTTTCGGCACGGAAGGCGCGCGCGAACTGGCGGGGCGAGAGGGCCGCGACTTCAGCCAGTTCCTCGACGGTCAGCGGATTGGCGAGGTGGGACTTGGCGAAGATCAACGCCTTCTGAATGCGGTCGCTGCTGGGGGCAAGTTCGAGCAGCTCGGAGTGCTGCGACTGCCCCCCGGCGCGACGGTGGTGCATGACAAGCCGGCGGGCGATGGCGCCTGCCACGTCACGCCCGAGATCCTTCTCGATCAGCGCCACCGCAAGATCGAGCCCGGCGGTGAGGCCGGCCGATGTCCAGACTGCACCCTCGTTGATGAAGATGCGATCGTCCTCGACGCGGACGTTCGGGAAATCCTCGCGCATCTGGCGGGCATAGGACCAGTGCGTGGTGGCGCGATGGCCATCGAGCAGGCCCATCTGCGCGAGCAGGAACGCGCCGGTGCAGAGCCCGGCCACGCGGCGTGATTCGCGGGCCATCGTGCGCAGCGTTTCTAGCGTCGGTTCGTCCTGCCGTGGCGGAGGCGCAAGGCCGGCGAGCAGCAGCAGGGTGTCGACCTGGCCGACTTCGGCGATCGGGACGGTAGGGATGGCAAAGCCGCTGGACGACATGACGAGGCCGCCATTCACCGATGCTATCGAGAGCGTATAGTAATCCTCTCCCTTCACGGCGTTGGCGAGTTCGAAGGCCGCCTGCACGCCCAGCGCAAGGAACTGGAAGCCGGGGGTGAGCACCATGGAAACGTGTGGCATGCGCAGCTCCGAAAACGATGTCCTAAAAACGTAGTTTATACGTCATATCAGACATGCGCCGATGCGTCCATAAGGTCCGTGTCGAGAGCGATGGCGCTCTCCCCACAACAAAAGGACCAGGACCATGAGCACCACGAACAAAGGAACCGCTCTCATCACCGGCGCATCGACCGGCATCGGCGCCATCTATGCCGACCGCCTTGCGGCACGCGGTTACGACCTCATTCTCGTTGCCCGCAACAGGGACAAGCTGCAGGCACTCGCCGCACAGATCTCGGACAAGACCGGCCGTTCGGTAGAAGTGCTGGCCGCCGACCTCGGCGATGCTGCGGACCTGGCCCGGGTCGAAAGGGTGCTGCGCGAGGATGCCAGCGTGACGGCGCTGGTCAACAACGCCGGGATCGGCACCCACAGCACGCTGCTGGAAAGCGATGTCGAGAAGATGGCGGCGATGGTTCAGTTGAACGTTACCGCGCTGATGCGCCTGACCTACGCCGCGGTGCCAGGCTTCGTTGCCCGTGGAGGCGGCACGGTGATCAACATCGCCTCGATCGTCGCGGTTGCGCCCGAACTGCTCAACGGCGTCTATGGCGGCACCAAGGCCTTCGTGCAGGCCTTCACCACTTCACTCAATCACGAACTGGCCGACAAGGGCATCCGTGCCCAGGCCGTCCTGCCCGGCGCCACCCGCACCGACTTCTGGGCCCTGGGCGGGCTGCCGGTCGAGCACCTGCCGACCGAGATCGTGATGGATGCCGAGGATATGGTCGATGCCGCGCTGGCCGGCCTTGACCAGGGCGAGACCGCCACGATCCCGGCGCTGCGCGACGTTGCTCTGTGGAACGCCTTCGAGGCCGCCCGCGCCGCGCTCGGTCCCCAGCTTTCCGCTACTCGCTCCGCCCCGCGCTTCCACGTCGCGGCCTGACCCTCCGGCGTCACACCCTCTCCAGATCAAAGGCCCATTCCCATGAAACTCAACGGCAACACGATCTTCATCACCGGCGGCACCAGCGGTATCGGCCGTGGCCTTGCCGAGGCGCTTCACAAGCTCGGCAATCAGGTGATCATCTCGGGCCGCCGCACCGCGCTGCTCGACGAGGTTACGGCCGCCAACCCCGGCATGGCGTCGATCCAGCTCGACGTGACCAGCCTCGAAAGCATCCAGGGCGTCGCGCGTGAACTGATCGAGCGCTTCCCGGACCTCAACGTCGTCTTCAACAACGCCGGCTTCATGCCCTTCGACGACGTTGCCGGCCCCGTGGACGACGACCTGGCGCAGGAACTGATCACCACCAACCTGCTCGGGCCGATCCGGGTGACATCCGCTCTGATCGAGCATCTCAAGACCAAGGCGGAGGCGACCGTGCTCTACACCAGCAGCGTGCTCGCCTATGTGCCGATCGCCAGCAATGCGATCTATTCGGCGACCAAGGCCGCGCTCCATTCCTATGCGCTGTCGCAGCGGTTCCAGCTGCGTGGCACCGGTGTCCGGGTGCAGGAAATCGCGCCGCCGTGGGTCGATACCGACCTGATCTACAAGAGCGGCGATCCCCGCGCGATGCCGCTGCCCGACTTCATCGAGCAGACGCTGGAGGCGCTGGCGACCGACGCGCCCGAGGTGATCGTCGAGGGGATCAAGGCCATGCGCGACAACCCCGGCGCCAACGAACACGCCCTGTTCGAAGCCTTCAACGAGAGCCTTGTCGAAAACCCCATCCCGACCGGCGCCTGAGCCGCGGTCGACAGTCAGAAAGACGAAAGGAACGTATCATGTCCCGCATCAGCATTCCCGAAACCGCAGCGGCCCCCGAAGGATCGCAAGCCACGCTGGGCGAGATCAACGGCAAGCTGGGCCGCGTGCCCAACTTCTTCCGCGTGCTCTCCAACAGCCCGGCGGTGATCAATGCCCACGCCGCGCTCAACCAGGGGCTGGGCAAGGCGCTTGACCTCAAGACCCGCGAGCGGATCGCCCTTGCCGTGGCGGCGGTGAACGGTTGCGAATATTGCGACGCCGCTCACACCTTCACCGGCTACACTTTCGCCAAGCTCAGCAAGGAGGAAGTGGATCTTGCCCGGCAGGGCACTTCCGCTGATCCTCATGCTGCTGCGGCCACGGCCTTTGCTCGCAAGGTGGCCGAGGCTCGGGGCAAGGTTTCGGCAGAAGACATCGCGGCGATCCGCCTGGCCGGTTTCAGCGACAGCCAGATCGTGGAAATCGTGGCCGTCGTTGCGGAGAATTTCTTCACCAACCTGATCAACAACGTGGCTGGCACGGACGTGGATTTCCCCTCGATCTAGGGCCATGATCCCAGGTTGCCGCAACCAAAGCCGGCAATTTTCGCAGCACCATGCGTTTTGAAAACCGCATGGTGCTGCGACCTTATCGAGTGGCAGCTAACGTGCGAAAGGTGCTGCGGGGCGGGAGAACTCGGTGGGGATCAGGCCTGCGCCTTCACCGGCAACCGAAACGGCGCCCCGAGCCGATTGAAAGCGTTCATGGCTGCGATCGTGATCGTGAGATCGACCAGGTCCTTCGGCGCGAACGCCGCCGCCGCCGCCGCGTACGCTTCATCCGATGCATGAGTCTCGCTGACCAGCGTCACCTCTTCGGCCCAGGCAAGGGCCGCGCGATACTGGTCGGAAAACAGGTGAGGCACTTCAGCCCAGACCGGCAGCAGGACGACCTTGTCGACCGCCATGGTCTTCAGCAGATCGCGCGTGTGCAGGTCGATGCAATGGGCGCAGCCATTGATCTGCGACACGCGCAGGGAGATCAGATGGATCAGCTCTTCCGGCAGATCGGTGCCCGCGGTCACATAATGGTGGACGCCGTATAGCGCCTTGGCGCCCTGCGGGGCGATCTCATGCCAGGTCAGCCTGGTGGTTTCGTTCATGATAGCTTCCTTCGTCTTCGGTGCCGCCCAGAGGGGATCATCGACTTGACGACGCAGGGGCGCGCAATGTGACACGCCCGTCGATTTTTTTGCCGGGGTGGGGGCGGGATCATTTCACAGCCGGATAGGCCGTGGTTGGAAAGGTGCCAGCAACCCGGAGGGCAGCCGATGTATCGCATCATCCTGGAATGCTACGGAGTTCCCCCAGCAGAGCGTGAGGAACCGGCGCGCGACATCACCGAAGCGTTTCGGCTTCATTCTCCGCACGAACCGATGTCCGATGCACTTTTGTGGGTATGGGGCGCCGAGAATGACTGGCGACCTCAAGCTGGTGAGCGTCGAACGCTTTCCTGAAGTTGCCTGCATCGGGTGGGGGCAGGACCCACTACGTCGACGATCGCCCATTGATTTTTTGGTGACCCTCCTTCAGGACGTCTCGAACTTTTTCAGAGTTCCCTCCATAAATTCGCGAAAGATAGTCGAGCGGTATCGCGCCGCATTTGCTGATGCAGCGTAGCTTTACTCGACATATGCTCAAGATATGGCTTTGGCTGCTTTCGTGGCACCGAACGCGAAGGGTTCATCACTCGGCGGAGCGAGCGTGTAGCACCTCCATACCCAAGTTCAATTGCACCTGCCTGTCCTGCGATATGTATCTGCTCAACCGACACCGCGCTTGATGGCTTCACCCCGCAACGGATGATTGTCGAGCCTCGAAATCGATCTGGGACGAAGATGGTGAGTCGCTTCCGGCCGCGCAAGGGGTAGGGCACTGACGTGCCGCTTTCGGCAGTCTGATGCCGATTTGCGTGGCATGGTGCGTTGCCGCCCCCCCGCCGCATTGATCGGCGCGTCCAACTTCTTCGAGCTGGCGGTCGCTGCCGCGATCAGTCTGTTCGGTCTCAACTCCGGCGCAGCGCTTGCTACCGTCGTCGGCGTGCTGGTCGAAGTTCCGGTCATGCTGTCCCTGGTCAGAATCGTGAAGGCGACACGCCCTTGGTATGAGCGTCGGGTAGCCTACGCCAACCTCGTGCTCATGGCTCAATGCCGTCGAGGTTTTCTTCGCCGGGCTGACCAACCACCGGCTCAAACGGGGCGTCTTCCATTCCTCGTCGACCTTCAGGTCGCCATCAACCGCTTCCTGGATGAGCACAACGAAAGCCCCAAACCCTTCGTCTGGACCGCCGATCCTGATAAAATAATCGCCGCCGTCAGACGCGGGCACCAAGTGTTAGATTCCAATCACTGCGGCCTGCGTCACGAGCTTCGAAATCAGGTATGAGTTGATGGCTTCCGAGCCGCCCTCAGACCCGTAACCGGAGTCCTTGACCCCGCCAAGCGGGAGTTCCGGCAATCCCAGAAGGGTATGGTTGATTGCCAGCATGCCAACTTCAAGCTCGGTCTGAAACCTTTGCGAATTGCGGATCGACGAGGTGAACGCATAGGCTGCAAGGCCATAGGGAAGGCGGTTCGCTTCAGCGATCGCCTCGTCGATCGTATCGAAGGGCGACAGCGTCGCGACCGGCCCGAAGGGTTCCTCGTTCTGGATGCGCGATGAAAGACTGACATCGGTGAGAACGGTCGGGGCTTGAAAGAACCCGGCCCGCGGTGCCGCATCGCCCTCGACCAGCACCTGCGCCCCCTCGCTCACTGCCTCCTGGATAAGGCCGGCGACGGCCTTGACCCGGCGCTCGCTGACCAGCGGGCCCATTGCCGTGGCCGGTTCGAGCCCCGATCCGGTCCGCACCTTCTTCACATGCTCCGCCAGCGCCGCGGCGAAGCGGTCGTAGATGCCCCGCTGGACCAGCACGCGTGTGGGCGAGATGCAGACCTGGCCCGCATTGCGGACCTTTAAACCCGCAATGGCCGCGACCGCCGCCTCAACATTCGCGTCCTCGCAGACAATGACCGGATTGTGGCCGCCCAGTTCCATCGTGATGCGCTTCATGTGTTTGCCGGCCAAGGCCGCAAGCTGCTTGCCCACAGGCACCGACCCGGTGAAGGACACCTTGCGGATCACCGGATGTGGAATGAGATAGTTCGCGATGTCAGCCGGTTCGCCGTAAACGATGTTGAGAACGCCCGGCGGGAGCCCGGCGTCCAGCAGCGCCTGTGCAAGTGCCGCCGGCGAGGCCGGCGTGTCTTCGGGCGGCTTGGCGACGACGGTGCATCCGACCGACAGCGCCGGACCGAGCTTGCGCACCAGTTGCGACATCGGGAAATTCCATGGCGTGAAGGCCACGACCGGACCCACCGGCTGCTTGAGCACCATCTGGGTCACGTTCGGCGAGCGCGCCGGAATCACCTGCCCATAGGCGCGCTGGCCTTCGCCGGCGAACCAGTCGAGCAGATCGGCGGACGACATCACCTCGGCGCGCGCCTCGGCAAGGGGCTTGCCCATTTCCATCGTCATGCACGGCGCGAGGGTATCGGCGCGCTCGCGCAGCAGCACGGCCGCCTGGCGCAGGATGCTGCCGCGCGCATAGGCGCCGGCATCCCGCCAAGCCGCGAAGGCGCTGCCCGCGGCCTGCACCGCCTCCTCCAGATCGGCAGGTTCGGCCATGGCATAATGGCCAATCACCTCTGCGGTTGCCGGATCATAAACGGCTGTTCGCCGCCCCAGCGCGCCATCGCGCCACCGTCCGTCGATCAGGAGTTGAGTATCAGGATAGGTCGTTTCCATGTTGATCCCCCGGGCGCCCGCCTTCGTGGTGCCTTCAGTCGAGTCACTTACACACCGGCCAGAATTGCCCTGCCGACGATCTTGCCACCGGCGAGGCTGTTCAGCACGTCCTCAGCCTCGTCCAGCTTGTAGCAGGTGGTGGGAATCGGCTTGATCGCGCCATTGCGGGCAAGCTGCATCAGTTCCGCGAACTCTCCTGGGGAGCCCGTATAGCTGCCGCGGATCGTGAGCGCGCGCACGGCGATCAGGGGAAGCGCCCAGGGGGCAGCCCCGCCGAACAGCCCGACGATGACATAGGTTCCGCCCTTGCCCAGAGCGTCGAAGCCAAGCTCGGCCGTCGCCTCGGCGCCGACGAAGTCGATCGCCGCAAGGGGCGCCTCGCCGGCGGCGGCATGAATCTGCGCCACGGCATCCGCGGCGCGCGGATCGACCGCCGCACAGGCCCCCGCAGCAAGGGCCGACGCCCGCTTGACAGGGTCGATATCGACGAAGACGGGCGCCTTGGCCCCCAGCGCCTGCAACAGTTGCGCGCACATCAGCCCAAGGCCGCCAGCGCCGATCACCAGAAGCGCATGGTCTTTCAGCGTGCTTTCCACCTTCTTGAGCGCGCCATAGGCCGTAAGCCCCGAACAGGCCAGCGGTGCGGCGTTTTCGGGTGGGATATCTCCGATCTCATGAAGATATTTCGGATGCGGCACCCGGATCTGCGTGGCATAACCGCCATCGACATGCATGCCGAGAAACTGCGGTTTCATGCACAGCTGCTCCTGGCCCGAGGCACAGACAGCGCAGGTGCCACAGCCGATCCAGGGATAGACCACATATTTCTTTCCCCTGTCGAGCGTGCCGACATCCGGGCCAGCGGCGACCACTTCCCCGACCGTTTCATGCCCCATCACCAGCGGCAACGCGATCCCGCGCTGGGCGAATTCCAGCTTGCGGCCGTGACCAAGATCATACCCCCCCTCGCGAATATGCAGGTCGGTGTGACAGACGCCGGCGGCGGTCACGGACAAGATGACCTCCGTTCCGCGAGGGGTCATGTCCGGCCTGTCGTCTGGACGCAGGGGTTGACCGAATTCATGAACACATTGGCAATGCATGATGTTTTCCTCCGTTACAGCTCACCAATGATGTAGCTTTTGAATTTGCAGTTGCTGGAATGGGGTGGAAAGCATCACTCGTTTCCGGACGATCGACGCTTTCCGCCTTACCCAAGAATATTTCGATCCACCGCTCCCGCGCCGTTCAGAAGAATTTCGCGAGCCGGAGTGTCAGGGTTGTGTCGCGCTTGAACGTATTCTGTGCGTCCACATCGTGTCCAACTTCCATCAGGAACTGCGTTGTCGGGTTGAGCATCTGGGACCAGGCCGCTCGAACTGTGGTGGATTCAACGTCCGCCCCCTTGATGCTTCCTACCGTTTCGGCACCTCCCCAGCTTGCCGTGGCCCCAGCCGAGAACATCGTCTTATCGCTTGCATTGTAGTTGACCCAGCCGAGCGCAGTATAGCTTGCATCCTTCTCGACTTCCACGCCACCGAGGCCATGTCTGTTGTGACCGTAGATTGTTACGTCTCCCCCAAGATCGACCGACCATTTTGGGGTGATATTGAACAGGAAGCCTGGCTGAACGGCGACAGACCATCGATTAGACCCCAAGCTAGGCTCGCTGGCAGAATAGTTGCCGGTCGGTAGGGTGAGATAGGTGGCAATGCCCAAGTAGCGTCCGTTTTTGGGGTCGTTCAGCGGCCAGATCGTACCGACAAGCGTAAGATCCCCGGAGGAGAAATGCTTGGTGTCGATGTCGGTTCCGGCAATCCTCATATTGTTCAGACCTCCGAAGGATTGCAGCACGTTCACGTCGGCACGCATTCCCGCGAGGTCGAAATATTTGACATAGCGAAGAAGGATCACGTTTGTGTCGAGATTGGAGTCCGCCACGTCGTGCCCATTCCCGTCAACCAAAGTGTCTGAGGTGCTGCCAAGGTAATATACCAATGCAAGGTTCGTTCCCGCCGGTAAGGGCACGAAGTCGCGCGGCTGCAAATCCGACGCATATACGGCGGTCTCCGACATCAGGCACTGAACAGCAAACCCGGCCGCGACAAACAATGAATACCGAACCCTTTTTCTTGGCACCAACATCATCACTTCTCCTATTGTTGACTGCGCTCCGCGACTGTCCCGATTGTTGACTGCCGACAGGCAAGCTGTCGGCAGATCTCAGGTTCAGGGCTGCGCATTCGCAGCGGATCCGGAACGGTCAGTTCGCGGTGTACCCGCCGTCGACCACCAACTCGGCACCATGGACGAACGAGGCTTCATCCGAGGCCAGGAACAGCACCGCGTTCGAAACTTCCTCGGGCTGGCAGGGCCGATTCAGCAGCGTCGGGCCAAGGAGCGCCTCCCGCGCTTCCGGATCGGCATGCAGAAGATCCTTGGTCATCGGCGTGTCGATGACGCCCGGGTGGATCGAATTGACCCGGATGCCCGTATCCGCCAGATCGACGGCGCAGGATTTGGTCATCAGCCGCACCGCGCCCTTGGAGCTGATGTAGGCCCCCGCCATCGCGGCGCCAGCGATGCCGTAGATGGACGATATGTTGATGATCGAGGCCTTGCCCGATTCCTTCATCAGCGGCACGGCGGCGCGGATGCCCAGATAGACGCCCTTCACGTTGACGTTCATCACCCGGTCAAATTCCTCGGGCGAGGTCTCGTGCAGCGCCTTCAGGATCAGGATGCCGGCGTTGTTCACCAGAATGTCCAGCCGTCCGGCCTTGGCGCGCACGGCGTCGATGAGCTTTGACCAATCATCCTCGCTGGTCACGTCATGCTTGATGAAATCGGCCTTGCCCCCGGCAGCCACGATGCCCTTGGCCACCGCTTCGCCCGCCGCTGCTTCGCGGTCGGTGACAAAGACATGCGCACCCTCGCGCGCCAGAAGTTCGGAGTGGGACTTGCCCATCCCCATCGCAGCGCCCGTCACGAGGGCGACTTTTCCCGATACACGTCCCACAGATTCTCTCCTTTGTTGCTCTCTTCTTGCTCTCTTCCGCAGAACCGGGCCTGGAACCATCGCCCCGGGCCTGCCGCCGATCCGCAGCCTCAGCCTGCGACCGTCTCGCGGTTGAAGATCATGGTCTGGTAGCCACCACCCTTCACCGCGTCGATCGCAGCGCGGTAGTTGCCAAGGCCCGCCAGGTAGAACATGACCGCGTTCTTCTTGCCGGGGATGTTGGCACCGAAGATCCAGCTGTCAGCTTTCGGGAACAGGGTCATGTCGGCAATCGTGCGGCACAGGGCGACCCATTCGTCGCGGGCAGCCTCGGTCGGCTCGATGCTCTTCAGACCCTTGGCCTCCATCATTTCGATGGTGTCCGAAAACCATTCGACCTGCGTCTCGATGCTTGGCGGCAAGTTTGTGAAGGGGCCGTTCGGGCCAAGGATCATGAAGAGATTCGGGAAATCCGCCTCCATCATGCCCAGATAGCCCAAGGGGCCGTCCTTCCACTTGTCGCGCATCGTCAGGCCGCCGCGGCCGCGCAGGTCCATCCTCGTGTAGTTGCCGTCCACCGCGTCAAAGCCGGTAGCGAAGATCACCACGTCCAGTTCATGCTCGGCGCCGCTTTCCTGACGGATGCCGGTCGGGGTAAATTCCGCGATCGGATCAGCTTTCACATCGGCCAGCGTGACGTTGGGGCGGTTGTAGACCCCGTAGTAGTCGCTCCCGCACAAGGGCCGCTTGGCGTAGAGGTCGGTCGGCGTCAGCTTCCTCGCGGTCTCGGGATCCTTCACGATCTGCCGGATCTTCTTCTTGATGAAGTCGGCCGCCGCGTCATTGGCGATCTGGCTGGTGGCGATGTCGCAGAAGGTGCCAAACATGAAGTAGAAACCGCCGCCGCGCTGCCATGCCGCCTCGAACACGCGCTCACGTTCCTCGGGCGTGGCTGTTTCCGCGGGGATGGTGCTTTCCTCGAAGCCGAACGCCACGGCCGACGATTTCACCTGTTTCCAGATGTCGTCATAGCTGGCCATCTGCGCAGCGATCGTCGCCTCGTCCTGCGGCGTGTTCCCGATCGGCACAACATATTGCGGCGAACGCTGGAACACCGTCAGGTGTTTCGCGATGGGGGCGGTGGCGGTGATTACCTGAGTCCCGGTCGAGCCGGTACCGATGATGCCCACGCGCTTGCCCTTCAGGTCGCCCCCCTCCGGCCAGGCACCGGTGTGCAGGATCTGTCCCTTGAAGCTGTCGATGCCCTTGAACGTCGGCAGGTTCGTCGCCGAGAGAAGGCCAAGACCGGTGATGAGGTATTTCGCCGTGACGGTCTGTCCCTTGTCGGTGGTCACATGCCAGAGCCCGGTTTTCTCGTTGAAACGGGCTGCGGTGACGCGGGTGTTGAACTCGTAGCTGCGGCGCAGATCGTAGGTATCCGCCACTTCGTTCATGTAGGAGAGGATCTCGGGCTGGGTCAGGTAGCGGGTCTTCCAGTGGCCTTTCTGCAGCAATTCGCCGCTGAAGGAATAGCGGTAGACGAAGCTTTCCGTGTCCGACAAGGCTCCTGGATAGCGGTTCCAGAACCAGGTGCCGCCGACATCGCCGGCGCCGTCATAGGCCTTGACGTTCAGGCTTTGCTCATTGCGAAGTTTGTAAACGGAGTAGAGGCCACCGAAGCCCGCGCCGACGACGACAGCATCGAAATCGGCGCCTTTGGTCTTGGTGGTTTCAAGAGTCTTGGTCATTGATCTTTCCATATCATAGCTCCGAAGCCCCGTGCGATACGGGCCTGGTACCGGATTGACTGTCTTGACGCGTCAGGCCGCCCAGCGACGCTGGGCGGCGGGTTCACAGCGCGCGATACCAGGCGGCGATGCGGGCCAGTTCCTGATCGGCCTCGGGCGCACGGCCCGCCAGCGACGGAAAGACGTGCTGCATGCCGGGAACCACCGAAAGCGTCGTCTTCACGCCCGCGGCCTTGGCCTTGGCATAGAGCGCCTCCGAGTCGCTTTGCAGCGTCTCGGCGCTTCCGCAGGTGATGTAGAGCGGCGGGAAGCCGGTGAAGTCGTTCTCCAGCGGGTTGGCCAGCGGGTTGAGCGGGTCGGTTGCACCGCCCAGGAACATGCCCGCCATCCCTTCCAGGATGGCACGGCTGACAAGAGCGTCCGTCCCGGCATTGGTTTCCAACGTCTTGCCGCGCAGCGCCATATCGAGCCAGGGCGAATAGGCGATGACGGCACCCGGCAGCGACAGGCCAAGCTCGCGGAACTTCAAAACCGAGGCGACGGCAAGGTTGCCCCCTGCGCTGTCGCCCGCCGTTAGGATATTCTTCGCATCAAATCCCTTGGCCAGCAGCGCCTTGTAGGCGGCCACAGCATCCTCGATCTGGGCGGGGAAGGGGTGTTCTGGCGCGCGGCGATAGTGCAGGTTGCAGGCTGTCGCGCCAAGAGCCTTGGCCAGATGCCCGACCATCTTGCGGTGGCTGTCGGCCGACCCCACGCAAAAGCCACCGCCATGGGTGTAGAGGATCACGCGCTTGGTGTCGGCACCGGCGGGCAGTGCCCAGATCGCCTCGACACCGCCCACATGGTCGCTCTTGTAGGTAACGTTCTCAGGCTCCAGCGCCGGCTGACCCCATTCGTCGAACATGCTGCGCAGATTCAGGATAGTGAGGTTCGGATTTTCGACCATCTGGTCGGTCCAACTCTGATAGAGCGACCGTAGTTTATCGGCCTCCTTGCTGATTATCATGCTTCCTCTCCAAGAGATCGGTTTGTCTTGCAGATATCTTAGTCCGCTCGATCGGCATCCACGCGGCACACGCTGGCCACGGTGACGTCTTCCCAACATTTTCAACCTTGGAGGGGTTGAAGTGGCCTGTATTGAATAGTCTTGCTCGATACATTGTATATTCTTGCTGCCCGATCGAGGCGCGCTTCCGCGCGGCATGGGCTGGAACGGTCGCGCACCCGGTACCATGTTCGCGTCGCATGAGTGGAGGGGGTGTCTATTCCGACAGTCAGAATACTGTTCAGCAATCGGCGGTAGGATGAGGCATTCTGCAGTGCGGAAAAGTTTTCCGCACTATTGACAGGGGCGATAGCGCCACTAACCTTGTCATCTAAGGGCGGACCGCCGGGGAGGAGCGAACGTGCGACCACGCAAGGAGCGCGCAGAAGGCGATGGAAAGGACCGCGATTTCGTGGTCGCTCTTGCACGGGGTCTCGAAATTCTACGCGCCTTTCGGCGCGAGGGAGAAGCACTTGGCAACGGCGACTTCGCCATGCGCACCGGGTTGAGCAAGTCGACGGTCTCGCGCCTGACCTATACCCTCCACAAGCTCGACTATCTGAGCTGGAATCCCGACACCGCGCGCTATCAACTTGCGCCGCCGGTGCTTTCGCTGGGGTTCTCCTGTCTGGCTGGCATGCCGCTGCGCCAGATCGCAAGGCCCTACATGCAGGAGCTTGCCGACCACACCGGGATGCCTGTCGCCCTGGCAAGCCCGGATCGCCTGACCATGGTTTATCTAGAGCGTTGCCGCGGGGAAAATGCGGTAACGCTCGCCATCGAGGTCGGCGCCCATATCAAGATGGCAACCACCGCCGTCGGGCGCGCCTATCTTTCCGTCATCCCTCCCGAACAGCGCGCCGCTTTGTTCGAGCAGCTTGGGCAGCACGAAGGGGCCGCCTGGGCGGAAGTCAGGCGCGGGATCGAGGCTGCGATCGAATGCTATCAGGAGCGTGGCTATTGTATGTCGCTCACTGAATGGAAGCCGGACGTCAATGCCGTTGCCGTGGCGCTTGTGCCGCGGGATGGCTCGCCGGCCATGGCCTTCAACTGTGGCGGGCCGTCTCAGAACCTGACGCGCGACTGGATCGAAAGCGATGTCGCGCCCCGCCTTGTCGAACTCGTCCGCCGCGTGTCGGCGATCGCCCACTGAATTCAGGACTTCGAACGACATGCCACTAGACCCCGAAACGCTTGCACAATTTCTGGACACACTAGGCCGCTTTGTGAAGGAGCGCCTGATCCCCAACGAGGAACTGGTAGCGGAAGAAGATGCCATTCCGCCCGCGCTGATCGCCGAAATCCGTGACATGGGCCTTTTCGGCATGTCGATCCCCGAGGAGTTCGGCGGTCTGGGCCTGACGATGGCTGAAGAGGTAGCCGCGGCCCTCGTTCTGGGGCAGACGTCGCCTGTGTTCCGCTCGCTCGTCGGCACCAACAACGGCATCGGCTCGCAGGGGATCATCATCGACGGCACGCCGGAGCAGAAGGCGGCCTACCTGCCGAAGCTTGCAAGCGGTGAGATGATCGCTTCCTTTGCGCTGACCGAGCCCGACGCAGGCTCCGACGCCGGGTCGGTGCGCACCTCAGCGCGCCGTGATGGGGACCATTTCGTCCTAAATGGCACCAAGCGTTTCATCACCAACGCCCCGCACGCTCATGTCTTCACGGTCTTCGCACGCACGGACCCCACAACCACCGATGCCTCGGGCGTGTCCGCCTTTCTGGTCGAGGCCGGAACGCCGGGGCTGTCGGTCGGGCCGCATGACAGGAAGATGGGGCAGAAGGGCTCGCACAGCAGCGATGTCATCCTGCAGGACGTTCGCGTCCCTGCCGACAACATCATCGGCGGCCCCGGCCGCGAGAACCAGGGCTTCAAGACCGCGATGAAGGTGTTGGACCGTGGCCGGCTCCACATCTCGGCGGTCTGCGTCGGTGCGGCGGAGCGGCTGATCCGCGACAGCCTCGCCTTTGCAATGGAGCGCAGGCAATTCGGTGAACCCATCGCCGAAAAGCAATTGGTGCAGGCGATGCTGGCCGACAGCCGCGCCGAGGCTTTTGCGGCACGCTGCATGATCGAGGAAACCGCGCGCCGCAAGGATTTCGGTGCCAATGTCTCCACCGATGCGGCCTGCTGCAAGATGTTTGCCAGCGAGATGGTGGGACGGGTCGCGGATCGCGCCGTGCAGATTCACGGCGGGGCGGGCTATATGGCCGAATATGCCGTCGAACGCTTCTATCGCGATGTCCGGCTGTTCCGAATCTACGAGGGAACCACCCAGATCCAGCAGCTGGTCATTGCGCGGAACATGATCCGCGATGCCGCTGCCTGAACGTTACGAAGCCTTGCGGTGAACTTCAACTTGGCGGCGTCCGACTGAGCGAACAAGGGGGTGCCGGGGAAGGTACCTCGTCCTAGGAGGAGGAAAACATGAGCAATCTAATTCCACCTGATCTGATCCCGCGGTGGATACCCGGAAACAGAACGCTCGACAGTTCACGCCTCGGCTGGAGAGGCATCACGGTTATGGGCTACCAATACGATGAGCAGGAAGTCGACATCCCCGAGATGCGGGACTACATGATCGTCGTCTACCAGGGCGGGAAATCGACCATGCGGCGACGCAGCGGCGGCCCTTGGCAAACGGCGACCGTGGAGCGCGGCGTCGTGTCCCTGCTGACGCGGGCTGAGCAGTCGATGTGGCATTGGGACAAGCCGATCAACGTGAGGCATATCTATCTCAGCCATGACACCCTCGCCGAGACCGCGGAACAGGTTTTCGGGCGCGAGCCGGCATCGATCGAGATCGACGATCACCTCCGCCGTGTCGATACGGTCATTCCGCAGTGCCTTCAGGTTCTCGAGGATGAGATGGCGCATGGGGGTCCCGGTCAGAATCTTCTGGTCGACGCCGTCCGAACCCAGATCGCCGTTCATCTATTGCGCCGGTTCGCGAAGGTCGATCTGCCGAACCTGAATCCCACTGTCTTCAGCACACTGCAGAGCCACAGGATCCTCGAATTTATCGAAGAATATCTGGGTGAGAACTTCGGTCTCGAAAGCCTGGCAAGCACGGTCGGGCTGAGCCCTTTCCACTTTTCCAGGAAGTTCAAGGCCGAGTTTGGTCAGACGCCGCACTCTTTCATAATTCGCAAGAGGATCGAACGAGCAAAGACGATGTTGCAAAAGGGAAATATCTCCATGACGGCCGTGGCTCTCGACTGCGGGTTTTCAGACCAGAGTCATTTCTGCCGGACCTTCCGCAGGATGGTTGGCGTCACGCCCGCAGAATATCGGCGGTCCTCGGTGTGAATCGCGAACAAAACTGTAACGTTTCTGCGGAAAACCGAAGATACGGGAATTGTTCAAGGCGAACAACGTACTTCCGAATTCGTCCTAGCAATTGTATAATCGGCTTAAAAGTCGAACGGAGTGAGGCATGAAAGAGGTGCAAGGGAACGCTGGCGAGAAAATGGCAAACGTAACGACGCGCGGCACTCAGAAGTTTGTCGGCGCAGTTGAGAATGCCATTTCCATCCTACGTTTCCTGACCCATGACTATGCAGCGTCGGGTGTCGCCCGCATTGCTCGTGAAACCGGGATCAACGTTTCGACCACGTTCAACATCCTGCGTACCCTGGCGAATGAGGGTCTGATTTCGATGAATCCATCGACCAAGGAATATAGTCCAGGACTTGGACTTCTCGAGTTCTCTGTTCCCCTGTTGGGCACCAACCAGATCGATCTGTTGCACCCTGTCTTGGAGCAACTTTCGGTCGAGCGGCGGGCGTTGATCGGCCTGTGGAAAGTCACGCCCCATGACCGCATCGTGCTTGTGGATCGCGTGGTGGAAGGCAAGACGGTCCGTGTCGACATGGCGCTCGGGTCGCGACTTCCGGCTCTTGCCGGCGCGGTGGGCCGCTGCGTCGCGGCGACCCGCCGGCTGCCGAATTCGGAACTGCGGCGCCGGTTCAGGTCGCTACGCTGGCAGAACGCACCGACTTTCGAGGAGTATGCGGCAGACGTGGAGCGAGCCCAGCTGACCGGTTTCGCCTTCGACCACGGGAACCTCTTCCAAGGTCTCGACATTGCGGCCGCCGTTATCGTTGATCACGAGGGCCGGGTGCGCTTCGGTATCAGCGGCATTGCCATCATGGGCCAGATGACGAAGAAGGAACTCGACGCATTGGCCCGCGAACTGCGCGATACGACGAACCGCATTTCCGCTAATCTTTACGGAACCCACATTACTCATGCATGACGGCCGCCTAGATGGCGCGATGGGTCGGCCTTTCATTCGTAGCCAATTGGTTGGCTGACCGGCTCCTTGCCCTCCTTCGCTCCGACGTCTTCTCGGCCAGCGATCGGACTTACGCCGCCTTGGCCGGAGACTGGTAGACGCCGACCCGGAACTGCACACCGCCCGATCAGGTGGTCAGTCTCATCGCCTTCCACGCGATCTCGCGGATCGATCTTGGGAGGCTTTCCAGGCGCGTTTGGATGGCGGGGTTTACGCGAGCAGGAAAGCGACAGGACACATCGAAGAACGCAGTTGAATGGCGATTACGGCGGCGCGGTGGTACGGATCGGGCGCCCGGCGGTATCATCAGGGGCGTATTGACCGGTTTGGCGTGGCTCAGGCTGCCGGATCGGGCGTCATTCCGGTCAGGCAGGCGCAACTCAGGCGTCGAGCCAGGCAAGTCGGTTGAAGTTGTAGGCGAGGTTGACCTTGCCGATCTTCACCTCGGCGCGGGCAATGGCCACCATCGATGCCACCGACGTCAGCTCGGCTGAAATATCTTCGAAAAATCGAACTTCACCGTTCCGCTCACCTTCCGCGACCGCAACCGAGATCTTCAATTTCGACGTATCGAGTCCGATAAAACGTTCGCTATGCTCATCCATGGTTCGGCCTCGCTTAAACATGGTGCTCGGCTCCGGCCCATCCGGCGCAACCCCCGTTTCCTGCTTACTACGGGGGCGGGTCACCTTCACCGACCATACGGTCTTCTCCGGTTCAATGTCACACCGGCCGGCGCGCGCTGTGTGCGGCTTCGGCAAGGATGGCGTGTGCCCGCTGGCGGAGGGGTTTGTCTACCATGGCACCGTCGATCCGGACCGCGCCATCGCCGCTGGCCAGGACGCGTCTGGCCCAGTCAATCTGTTCGGTCGTGGGGGCGAAGACGGCCAGCACGGGTTCGATCTGGCAGGGATGGATGCACAGCTTGCCGCCCATCCCCTGATCGCGCGCTCGTCCTGCGTCGCGCGCCGTTTCGTCCGGGTCATCCAGCGAGGTGGTCACCCCGTCGAGCGGCCCGGGCAGATCAGCAAGACGTGATGCGAGCACCAGTTCGGAGCGTGCAGGCAGCAGCACCTCGGAGGTATGCGCGCACCGAAGATCGGCGCAGAAGTCGACCGAACCGAAGGCAAGGCGGATCACGCCTGGCACAACGGCAATCGCCCGGCCTTGCGCAAGACCGCGGGCGGTTTCGACAAGGGCGACCAAGGGTATGTCGCCCAACGCGGCAGAGATGAGTTTGAGATCGTCGGGGGCCTCGGCCTTGGGAACCATGACGGCGGAGGGGTGAAGCGACGTTGCCGCCGCAAGGTCGTCTGCATGCCAGGCTGTCCCGGCAGCATTGATGCGCAGGATCACCGGCAGGGTGGTGAAATCGCAGCGCAGCGCAGCGCGGGCGGCGGCCTTGGCCGCGGGGGCCACGGCGTCCTCCAGATCGAGGATCACCGCATCAGCCCCCGAGGCCGCCGCTTTCCCGAAGCGTTCGGGCCGGTCGGCGGGCACAAACAGGGGTGCGCGAACAAGGGTCACCATTCCGCCCGCGCTTCCATCGCCACCGGCCCGCCCTCGGCCGCGGTCCAGAGCCGCAATGTGTTCGCCTCGTCCTGCGCATGCAGGGTGAAGCCGGCGGTGTCGAAGAGGGGGGAAAGGCCGCGAAAGCCGATCTGCGCGGGGCGCTTTCCGCGCAGGGCTTCGGCGAACTGCAGCAGAAGCGTGGCCTGCAGCGGCCCGTGCACGACGAGCCCCGGATAGCCCTCCTCCGCCCGGGCATAGGGCGCGTCGTAATGGATCCGGTGGCCATTGAAGGTCAGCGCCGAGTAGCGGAACAGGAGCGCCGGGCCTGCGTCGACCGCTTGGCGATACCGGCCCTGCGGCGCGGCCTCGGCAGTGGCAGACGAGGGAGCGCCAGACGGGGGGGCGGCGGGACCGGCTCCGCGATAGATGATGTCCTGGCGTTCGGTGACGGCAAGCGCGCCGCCGCTATCGATGCGATGCTCGACCGTGACGAGGCACAGCGGGCCGCTGCGGCCTTGCTTGACGGTCACATCGCGGACCACCGAGTGGCGGGTGACCGTGTCGCCGATCCGGATATTTTCGTGAAAGCGGAAATGTCCGCCCGCCCACATGCGGCGGGGCAGGGGCACGGGCGGCAGGAAACCGCCCCGGGCCGGGTGGCCATCGGGGCCAAGCGTCGAGGTCGGCGCAGTATCGGGGGCGAGGCAGAGGTGGATCAGGCTCGGGGCCGGTTCGCCTTCCGATGGGGCTTCGGGGCGGTCGAAGGTGGCATTGAACCGCGCGGCGATTGCGGCGGTCAGCCGCTCGGCCCGTGTCTCCTCGCGGCCAATCCATTGGCGCAGATGGTCAAGGTCGAGCGGGATCATGTCATCATGCCTCGGCAAGGGGTTGAAGCGGCGGGACGGGGCCATAGCTGCGGTCCTCGCCCGAAAAGATCGGTGCGGGCGCGGGAATCTGCACCGGGCCGTTCGGCGTGGCGACGGTCACCCGGCGCAGATGCGGGTGGTGCGACAGCTTTTCCATGTCATTGACCGAGGCCAGAGCGATATCGGCGGCCAGAAGAACCTCGATCGCGCCGGCCGCATCGTGGTTGGCAAAAGCTCTAGCGACCGCGGCATCGGTTTCCGCCCGGTTGGCAACGCGGGCGACATTGGTGGCAAAGCGCGGATCGATGCCCAGCGCCGGATCCCCCAGAAAGTCCTGGGCGAGGGCTCGCCATTCGCGGTCGCTCTGCACCGCGATCAGGATCGGCGCACCGTCGCGGGCGGTGAAGACGCCATAGGGGGCGATCGAGGGATGCGCCATGCCGATGCGCTTGGGGCTCTTTCCGCCTTCGTGATTCAGGAGCGGCACGGTCAGCCAGTCGGCCATGACATCGAACATCGAGACCGAGATCGCAGCCCCTTTCCCGGTGATGCCTCGGCCGATCAGCGCTTCAAGAATGGCCGAATAGGCGGTTGCGCCTGTCGCGATATCGACCAGCGATATGCCCACCCGCGCCGGTTCCGAAGGCCCGCCGGTGATGGAGCAGAGCCCCGCCTCGGCCTGGATCAACAGGTCATAGGCCTTGCGGTCGGCCATCGGCCCGTCATTGCCATAACCGGAAATCGAGCAGGTGATGAGCTGGGGAAAGTCCCGCGCCAGCCGCTCGACCGGAAAGCCTAGACGCGCCAGCGCGCCGCGCCTCAGATTCTGGACCAGCACATCGGCGTCGCCGATCAGCCGCGCCAGTTCGGCCCTGCCCCAGGCCGAGCCGAGGTCCAGTGTCACCGATGTCTTGCCGCGGTTCAGCCAGACGAAATAGCTCGACTGGCCCCTGGCCGCATCGTCATAGCCGCGGGCGAGATCGCCCTCGGGCCGTTCGATTTTGATCACCTCTGCCCCGGCATCGGCCAGACGGGCGGTAGCAAAGGGCGCGGCCACGGCCTGTTCGATGGCGACGACCTTCACTCCCTTTAGCGGCAAGCCCATCAGAACGACCTCGGCATGCCGAGGATATGTTCGGCGACATAGCTGAGGATCAGGTTGGTCGAGATCGGGGCAACCTGATAGAGCCGGGTCTCGCGGAACTTGCGCTCGACATCATATTCGCAGGCAAAGCCGAAGCCGCCGTGGAACTGGATGCAGGCATTGGCGGCCCCCCAGCTGGCCTTGGCAGCCAGGTACTTGGCCATGTTCGCCTGGGCCCCGCAATCAAGCCCCGCGTCATAGCGCCGACAGGCCTCCCACCGCATCAGATTCGCGGCCTCGACATCGATGAAGGCCTCGGCGATCGGGAATTGCACGCCTTGGTTCTTGCCGATCGGCCGACCGAAGACCTCGCGTTCCGAGACATATTTCGCGACCCGTTCGGTGAACCAGTAACCGTCGCCGATACATTCGGCCGCGATCAGCGTCCGCTCGGCGTTCAGCCCGGTCAGGATGTACTTGAACCCCTTGCCCTCTTCGCCGATCAGGTTCTCGACCGGGATCTCCAGATTGTCGAAGAACAATTCGTTGGTCTCGTGGTTGACCATGTTCGGGATCGGGCGCACAGCCATGCCCGCGCCCATCGCCGCCTTGATGTCGACAAGGAAGATCGACAGGCCCTCGGATTTCTTCGCCACCTCGGCCAGCGGCGTGGTGCGGGCCAGCAGGATCATCAGATCCGAATGCTGCACTCGGCTGATCCAGACCTTCTGGCCGTTGATCACATAGCGGTCGCCCCTGCGGACCGCGGTAGTCTTGATCTTCGTGGTATCGGTGCCCGTTGTCGGCTCGGTCACACCCATCGACTGCAGCCGCAGTTCGCCTGCGGCGATCTTCGGCAGATAGCGGCGGCGCTGTTCCTCGGAACCGTGCCGGATCAGAGTGTTCATATTGTACATCTGGCCGTGGCAGGCGCCGGAATTGCCCCCCGAGCGGTTGATTTCCTCCATGATTACTGAGGCTTCCGTAAGGCCCAGCCCCGAGCCGCCGTAGGCTTCGGGGATCAGCGCCGCCATCCACCCGCCCGGGTCAGCGCCTCCACAAACTCTTCGGGGTAGCCGCGGGCCTCGTCGACTCGGCGGTGATACGCATCGGGAAACTGCGCGCAGAGCGCCCGCACCGCATCGCGGATGTCCTGGAATGCCCCTTTTCCGGTCTCGATCACCTGTCTGCTCCTCTTTTTCGATGCCATGCAGTTAGTGGATGGGCGCCACATCGCACAAATATATAATCGCGACGGCAGCCATGCTAAAATATGATTGTTAGAGCGAGAGGAAGGACTGTCGGTGGACCTGCGACAGCTGCGCTATTTTCAGGCGATTGCCGAGACGGGGTCGATCTCGGCAGCGTCGCATCGGCTGAACGTCGCCCAGCCCTCGCTATCGCTGCATCTGCGCAACATGGAAGAGCATCTGGGTACCAAGCTTCTTTTGCGCGGTGCGCGCGGGGTGCAGCTGACCGAGGCCGGCGAGATGCTGCTGGCGCGGGCAAGGCGGCTCTTGATCGACATGTCGCGGATGGAGGACGACATCCGCAACCTCGGACGCGAGCCGCAAGGCGAGGTGCGGCTCGGCTTGCCCGGCACGATCGGCGGAATGCTGTCGCCGGATCTGGTGCTTGCGGCCAAGGCGCAGCTTCCCGGCGTACGGCTGACGATCTCCGAGGCGATGAGCGGCTTCGTGCTGGATTGGTTGCGCGAGGGCCGCGTTGACTTGGCCGTGCTGTATCTGCCAGCCACCGATGCCCGTTTCCGATCAGAGCTGCTTCTGCACGAAGAGTTGGTGCTGCTGGTCCCGCCCGGTCACGACCTCCCGGCCAAGATCGGGGCCTCGGCGCTTTTGGGCTTGCCGCTGATCCTGCCCGGCCCGGCGCATGGGCTGCGGCAGCTTCTGGAAGGCTGGGCCAGCGCCAAAGGGATCAGGCTGTCAGTGGATATCGAGCTGGACTCCTATCAGAACATCAAGGAGTTGGTCGAACGCGGGAAAGGCGCCTCAATCCTTCCCTTGCATGCTATCGCGCGCGAAGCAGCTGCCGGCACATTAAGGGTCGCCCGCTGGCGCGCTGCGGATTGCCTGCGCGAGGTATATCTGGTGGGGCCGCTGGCCGAAGCCTCAAGCCATGCTTGCGCGGCGGTGATGTCGCTACTGCGCGAGTTGATGCGCAAACAGGTTGACGTCGAGCGCTTGACCGGCACGCGCTGGGTTGGCTGTGGATCGGCCCTTTAATCCACTGTGGAAATCCCCCGGCTATGCCGGGGCGACTATGGACGTTTGACGTATGGGGAAACCAGAGGGAAGCTGCGAAGGTCTTTGGACTAAGCGGCGAGACGATATCGAAGATGTGCCAGTTCTCGCTGCCGCCGGGCTACACGCGGACCAAGCCTGTGGCGAAGCCGAAGTTGGGGCCACTGCTGCCAGTGATCGACGCGATCCTGGCGGCGGATCGCATCGCGCCTGTGAAGCAACGGCATAGCGCCAAACGGATCTTTGAACGTCTGCGCGACGAGCATGGCTTTGGTGGGGGCTACACTGTCGTAAATGACTGTTGTAAAGGATTATGTCCGGCTGTGCCGTGTGCGCGGGCGCTAGACGTTCGTGCCGCTGGCGCACCCGCCAGGACATGCGCAAGTGGATTTTGGCGAAGCGGTGGGCGTGATCGATGGTGTCCGCCGGAAGATGCATTTCTTCTGCATGGACCTCCTGCAATCGGATGCCTGCTTCGTGAAGGCCTATCCAGCCGAGACGACCGAGGCCTTTCTGGACGGGCATGTATCGGCGTTCGCCTTCTTCGGCGGTGTGCCGCTGTCGATCCTTTACGATAACACGAAGGTCGCGGTTGCCAGGATCTGCGGCGAACCCTGGACTCCGGTGCGCGTGGTGAAACGCTAAAGATCAGCTGTTGACGATGGCGATTAGAGAACGCGGTGGGACACGATATTTTCTCATAGACGAAATGGGTTCTTTATGCGAAAAAATGGCTCGATGATTGATTCTGCGTTGCAATGGGAGGTTGCGATGCTGTGGGCCACCGATCCTGGAACCGGGCAGGTTGCCTGGCACGCCCGCGCCAACCCTTCCCGAAGCGATGGAACTGGATGTGAAGGCATATCAGGCTGCTGGTCGGCATGATTGGCAAATGGGGCATGCGCGCGGGGCAGATCCGGTTCTGCCGCGCCAGCAGCCTCGTCCGAGGAGGGGAATGATGGGCGATACAGCCGCCGCAAAAGCAACCGCCGGGCCGCAGGCGATCTACGAGGCGTTCCTGGCCGAGGGACGTTTCATGATCCAGCGCAGTCGCGAGACGGGCGAGTACGTCTTTTATCCGAAGGTGATGGCGCCTTCCGGCGCGGTCGATCTCGACTGGGTCGAAGCCTCGGGCGGTGGCACGGTCTATGCCATCACGGTCAATCGCAAGCGCGAAGGTTCCTACAACGTGGCGCTCATCAACCTTGATGAGGGGCCGCGGATGATGGCCACGGTTGTCGGTGTCGAGACGCTGCCCATCGGGGCCCGCGTCAGGGCGCGGATCGAGGCGGGAGAAAATCCCCGCGTCGTCTTCGAGCCGGAGGAGAAGTGACATGAGCCATTCCATTCGCGGGAAAACAGCGATCGTCGGCATGGGTGTGGCGGGTGTGGGTGAGGCGCCCGGCTACTCGGCCATTGAACTTCTGGGGCTTTCCGTCCATGCGGCCCTGGCGGATGCCGGCCTTAGGCTCGGCGATATCGACGCGGTTTTCGCGGCGACCAGCAGCCACGCATTCGCCTCGATGAGCGTGACCGAATATCTTGGCCTGAAGCCGAAATACTTCGACAGCACGAATGTCGGCGGCTCCAGCTTCGAGATGCATCTCTTGCAGGCATCTCTCGCGCTGGACGCAGGGCTTTGCGACGTGGCGCTGATCTGCTACGGTTCCAATCAGCGCACGGCAGGCGGTCGCCTCGTCTCCATGTCGGAGCCGCAATGGCACGAGACGCCCTACGCGCCACGCCATCCGATCACGGCCTATGCGCTTGCCACCAGTCGGCATATGCACCAGTACGGAACCACTCGGGAAATGCTGGCCGATGTCGCGGTTTCCGCGCGCCATTGGGCGAACCTCAACCCCGATGCCTTTGCGCGTGGTCCATTGACCCGCGACGACGTATTGTCGATGCGCATGGTCAGCGATCCCTTGACTGCCGGCGACTGCTGTCTGGTGACCGATGGCGCCGCGGCCTGCATTCTCGTCCGTTCCGAGAGGGCCAGAGACTTCCCTAAAAAGCCCGTCTATTTCCTCGGCGCGGCCGGCGCGAATTGGCATAGATCGATTCAGGCCATGCCCGACCTTACCGTGACCGCAGCCAGTGAAAGCGGGCCGCGCGCCTTCGAAATGGCGGGTCTGGCCCGCAGTGAGGTCGATCTGGTCATGCTCTATGACGCCTTCACGATCAATACCATCCTCTTCCTGGAGGATCTCGGCTTTTGCCCGAAGGGCGAAGGCGGCCACTTCGTTCAGGACGGACGCATCGCACCGGGGGGCGAACTGGCGGTCAATACCAACGGTGGCGGCCTGTCCTGTGTTCATCCGGGAATGTACGGCATGTTTCTGATTGCCGAAGGCGTGGCCCAAATTCGGGGGGAAGCCGGCGAGCGCCAGTTGAAGGCAGCGGAGGTGGCGCTTCTGCATGGCAACGGCGGAACGCTGTCGAGCCAGGTTACGGCGTTTCTCGGTTCGGAGGTTGTGCTGTGAACATGAACGCGAAGCCTCGGACCTATGATTTCGCATCCCTTGGTGCGCTTCTGGCGCCGCGTTCCGTTGCGATCATCGGCGCATCCGCGGATCCTGCGCGTATCGGCGGACGCCCGATAGCCGCCATGCTGAGCGGCGGTTACAAGGGTCGAATCCTGCCGGTAAATCCCGGCCGTGACGAGGTGCAGGGGCTTGCCTGCTATGCTTCGGTCGCCGATCTGCCCGAGACGCCGGAGGCCGGCATCATCGCTGTCGCGGCGAAGCAGACGCCGGAGATCGTAAGGTCTCTTGGCGAAAAGGGATGCCGCTCGGTCACGCTGTTTTCCGCAGGATTTGCCGAAACGGGTGCGGCCGGAGAGAAAATCCAGGCCGAAGTGCTGGCCATTGCACATGGTTACGGCATGCGCGTGCTCGGTCCCAACACGTTGGGGGTCTACAATGTTGCCGTGGGGTATTACGGCACCTTTTCCTCATCGTTGGAAATGGCTTTCCCCTTGCCGGGCAATGTCGGCATCGCTAGCCAGTCAGGCGCTTACGGGGCTCATCTTTCGGCAGTGGCGCGCGTGCGCGGGCTTGGTGCGTCCGTTCTGGTCACCACCGGCAATGAAGCGGACGTGACGGTCGCTGACGCAATCGGCTGGATGGCCGGCAGTGACACGGTGGACGTGATCTGCGCCTATCAAGAAGGTTTTCGCGACGCGGACCGCATGATCGCCGCCCTCGATACGGCGCGAGCGGCCGGCAAACCGGTCTTCATGCTGAAATCCGGACGCAGCCCTCTCGGCGCTTCGGCGGCCGCCTCGCATACAGCCTCGCTAGCCGGGGACGATGCCGTGGCCGAGGCGGTTCTCGCCGAGCATGGCGTCATCCGGGTGCGTGATACTGAGCAGATGCTTGATTTCGCCTACGCGGCGCGGCAGCGGATCTATCCTGCCCAGAATAGTCTTGGCGTGATCACCATCAGCGGCGGCGCGGGTATAGTCGCCAGCGATGAGGCGGAACTGGCAGGCTTGCCGATGCCGGCCATGCCGGCCGAGGCGCAGGCCCGGTTGAAACAGCTTCTGCCCTATGGCGCTCCGGCCAATCCGCTCGACTGCACGGCCCAGGCGCTGAACGACATGTCATTGTTCGAGGAGTTCACCCGCGCGGCGCTCAGAGATGGCGGATACCGGTCGATCCTGTGTTTCATGACCTATGTGGCCGGAAGCGCGACGCTTGCGCCGAAACTGCGCGAAACCTTGCACAAGATCCGCACCGAGTTTCCCGACCGGCTGCTGGCGCTTTGCATCATCGCGGATGACACCGTCACCCGCGCCTACGAAGAGGCCGGTTTCCTCGTATTTTCCGATCCAAGCCGGGCCGTGCGGGCCATGGCGGCGATGGGACGGGTCGGCGAAATGATGGCGCGAAAGCCGAAGGTTCTGCCGGATCTGCCGAATGTCCACCTCCCGGCCGTCAGCCCCGACGAATTCGCGGCAAAGGCGCTTCTTGCGAAAGCCGGCATAGCGGCTGCGGCCGAGCGGATCGTGCACTCGGCGGAGGAGGCGGTAGCCGCCGCTGCCGAACTCGGATTCCCTGTCGTGATGAAGATCGTTTCGCCCGACATCGTTCACAAGTCCGATATCGGCGGTGTCAGGCTGAACCTGGTCGATACCGATTGCGTCCGTGCGGCCTATCAAGAAATTCTCGACACGGTCGGCAGGACGGCGCCCGCAGCGCGCATTGCCGGTATCCTGGTTGCCCGACAGCTTTCGGGGGGCGTCGAATGCCTGATAGGTATCAGCCGCGACCCTGTCTTTGGCCCCGTCGCCGTCTTCGGTCTTGGCGGGATCTTTGTCGAGATTCTCAAAGACGTGGCGATCCGTCCCTGCCCCTTCGACGAGGCGACGGCGCGGGAGATGATCCTGTCGATCAAGGCTGCGGCAATCCTGACCGGGGCACGCGGCCGCGCGCCCGCCGATCTTGATGCGCTTGCTTCCATGTTGTCACGGCTTTCCGCCTTTGCCGCCGCTGCGGGCCCGCGCCTGCGCGCGATCGATCTCAATCCGGTGCTCGCGCTGCCCGACGGGGCCTTCGCGCTCGACGCAGTGATCGAGTGCGATGATGAGGTTTTGCCGTGATCGACTACGAAAAGCTGATGGCCTACGACATTCCCGAGGTCCGTCAGAGCTATGGTCCGCGCGAGTGTGCCTTCTACGCCCTGTCCATCGGCGTCGGACAGGATCCGATGGACAGGGGTGATCTGCGGTTCGTCGGCGCAGGTCCGCTGACCCCCTTTCCGACCATGCCCCTGGTGCTCGGGCATCCGGGGTTCTGGCTTGCCAACCCCGATACCGGGGTCGATGCGCTGCGCCTCGTCCATGGTGAGCAGGGCATTACGCTGTATGGCCCGTTGCCGCCGGAAGGCGTGGTGATCGGCAAGACCCGCGTGACGGGAATCATCGACAAGGGCGCCGGGCGCGGCGCGCTGCTTTATAGCGAAAAGGAACTGCGCGACGCGGAGGATGGCAGGCTCTACGCGACGACCCGTGCCACCACCTTCCTGCGCGGGGACGGAGGTTTCGGGGGGGCGGCCGGTCCGGTGAAGCAGACCCATGCGCTGCCTGAAACGGATCCTGCGTTTGTGCGCAAGACGCAAACGCGGCCCGAGCAGGCGCTCTGGTACCGTTGGAATGGCGACGGGAATCCCTTGCACATTGATCCTGATGTTGCCGCCAAGGCCGGATTCGAGCGACCCATCCTGCACGGATTGTGCAGCCTGGGCATCGTAGCGCATGCTCTGATGAAGACGCTTTGCGCAGGCGATCCGACGCGACTGAAGGGGCTTGATGTTCGTTTCAGTGCGACGGTCCTGCCGGGGGAGACCCTGCTTACGGAAATCTGGCCGGACGGCTCGTTCCGCATTCGCGTGACGGAGCGCGACGTGGTGGTGCTCGCAAACGGTCTCGCCCAATTCGAATAAGGAGGAAACGGCGATGGCTGCAGCGCTCGCAACGGGCGAGGACAGGCTTGAGGGGGTGCGCCTGCTGGTCGAAAGCGCCGCAGGCATTGCCCCGCGCGATGGCGATCTCAAGGCGGTTCGACATCTGCGCTTTGGCAGGCCGGGAATGGATCGAGGACGCTGGAGCGAGATTTCCGCCATGGGGTGGCTTGGAATTCGGCTGCCAGAAACGGCAGGCGGGGCAGGTCTCGGCATGGCGGAATATGCGGCACTCGCCGGTGAAGTCGGAGCGGCGTTGCTGCCCGAGCCGTTCATCGAGGCCCAGCTTGCTCTCGATCTCATGGGCAAGGACGCACCCGCCGAAGCGTTGAGCGGTGACAAGCTTGTCTTGCCGGCCTGGCTCGATACCCCCGATGGCCTCACGCTCGCCGGAGGCATCACCGAGGCCGAGGGGCGGATATCGGGAAGACGGCGTTTCGTGCCAATGGCCGCCGCCGCCGATGTATTTCTGGTCGTTTCAACGGAAGCCTGCTGGTTGATCGACGCGAAAGCCGCGGGCGTGTCGCTTGAAATCGAAAGCACCCTCGACGGCGGTCACACGGCGACCTTGATCCTCGATGGGGTCGAGGCGAAACGGTTATCGGCGCCCGATGCGAAGGCGCTCGAAGCCGCGGCCCTGGCCACGGCGTCGGCATTGCTCGGACTCATGGAGCGCGCCTTTGCCATCACGCTTGACTACCTCAAGACTCGCGTCCAGTTCGGCCAACCAATCGGCTACTTCCAGGCGTTGCAGCACAAGGCTGTGGATATGGAAATCGAGATTGGCTTGACGCGGGCGGTGCTGCGCGATGCCGTCGAAACCTTCGATACGGGCGACGACTGCCGTCGTATCACCTCCAGGGCGAAGGCGCGGGCGGCCGATGCCGCCATGCTGGTCACGCGACAGGCGGTGCAGTTTCACGGTGCCATCGGTTACACCGACGAGGCCGATATCGGCTTGTTCCTGCGCCGCGCCATGGTGCTGGCGCCGCGCTACGGCAGTGCCGGCTTTCATCGCCAACGTTACGGCGGCCTGAGGGAGGGACGGCCATGAGCGGGATCATGGCGACTGTTGAGGAAGGGCGCGCAGCCTTTTTCGGGAAACCCGCACCCATATCCGGGGAGAGCGACATGACAGCCATCACTAGCCCGACCGCGCCACAGCCGCATGCGGACCTGGACCCGCTCACAGACGCCGACTTCCGCGCGGCGGTCCGGAACTGGATCGCCGCCAGCTATCCGCAGAACCTGCGTAGTCCCCCCAAACGGTTGCACGCTGCAGAAGCCATGCCCTGGTACAGGATCCTGTCGCAGCAGGGCTGGCTGGCGCCTGGCTGGCCGCGCGAATATGGGGGGATGGGACTGTCGCCCTCGAAGCTGCTGATCATGATCGAGGAAATGGAACGCTATGGTTGCGCCCGACTGCCTGATACCGGACTGACCATGGTAGGTCCTCTCCTGATCGCCCATGGAACCGATGCTCAACGCGCCTACCATCTGCCGAAGATCCTCTCGGGCGAAATCATCTGGTGTCAAGGCTATAGCGAACCCGATGCCGGCTCCGACCTGGCGGCGCTCCGTACCTCCGCTGTGCGCGAAGCCGATCAGTGGGTAATCAACGGCCAGAAGGTCTGGACGACGCTGGGCATGGACGCGCAATGGATTTTCGTGCTTGCCCGCACGGATCCTCAGGCCGCCAAGCAAAAGGGCATAAGCTTCTTTCTTATGCCGATGGATATGCCCGGCGTAAAGGTGCGTTCGATCGTCAACATCGACCTGCACGCCGAATTTGCAGAGGTCTTCTTCGACGATGTCCGCATTCCCGCTGACGCGATTGTCGGCGAGGTGAACGAGGGTTGGACCATCGCCAAGAACCTCCTTGGCTTCGAACGCCTGTTCCTGGGCTCGCCAAAGCAATCAGAAGGCGCGCTCGGCCATCTCGAGCGGCTTTGCGACCATCTGGGGAAGAGCGGCGACCATGCATCGCTCCTCAACGGATTGCGCATGGAACTCGAGGACCACAAGTCCTTCTACACGAGCTTCGCAGACAAGGTGCGACGCGGCGAAAGGCTCGGTCCCGACGTTTCCATGCTCAAGATCAACCAATCCGCGCTCTACCAGAAGATCACAGACCGCATCATGGACGTTGCCGGGGAACTGGGAACACTTGCCGGACAGTTGCCGGACACGCCGACGCTCTATCCTGGCAGCGTCTTCCTTCAGGCACGCCCGACGTCGATTTATGGCGGGTCATCCGAAATTCAGCGCAACATTGTTGCCAAGCAAGTGCTCGGTCTCGGCCGATAAGGCAGCCTGTTCAAGGAGGAAGTACGAAATGACAGTGGGTTTGGGACTTGAGGGCAAGGTTGCGGTCATCACGGGAGCGGGCGGCGGGATCGGTCGCGGCATCGCGCTGGAATTCGCCAAGGCGGGCACTCGCGTGGTGATCAACGATATCGGCGTATCACTGGGAGGAAGCGGCGAGCGCTCCAGCGCACCCGCGGAGGAAACCCGGGCGATGATCGAAGAGATCGGCGGGCAGGCGATCATCTCGGGCGAAAGCGTGTCCGAATGGAATGCCGCGCGCCGCACCATCGAGATGGCGATGGACAGCTTTGGCCAGGTCGATGTGGTGGTCAACAATGCCGGGATACTTCGGGATGTCATCTTCCACAAGATGGATCCGTCCGATTGGGAAGCGGTGATCAACGTCCACCTGAACGGCAGCTTCTACATGAGCCGTGCGGCGGCCGAGCCGTTTCGGGCCCAGGGCAGCGGCGCTTTCGTGCATATGACCAGCACCTCGGGGCTGATCGGAAATTTCGGTCAGGCGAATTATTCCGCGGCCAAGCTCGGTATCGTCGGCCTTTCGAAATCAATCGCTCTGGACATGAGCCGGTTCGGCGTGCGCTCGAACTGCGTCGCGCCCTTCGCCTGGAGCCGGATGACAAGTTCCATTCCTGCAACGACACCGGAGGAACAGGCGCGTGTCGAACGCATGAAGCGCATGACACCGGAAACCAACGCGCCGCTCGTCGTCTTCCTGGCCTCGGCGGCGGCAGAGGGTGTTACCGGGCAGGTCTTCGCAGCGCGTCTCAACGAGCTGTTCCTGTTCAACGCCATGCGACCGATCCGCAGCGTCCAATCGGGAGGTGGCTGGACGCCGGCCCTGATTGCAGAACGCGCCCTGCCTGCCTTCCGCGCGGCTTTCACCCCGCCGGAGCGTTCGGGTGACGTCTTCTCTTGGGATCCGATCTGAGGCACCGGGGCAGAAGACAACCGACGGGGCTTCCCCGGGCTTGTCGAAGGGACGGTCCCGACGGCAGGAAACACTGGAGCTTATCAAGCAGAACATCGTCATCGTCGCCGGCAAAATCGGTCAGGCTTGCGGATCGATGTCGTTGAGCTTTGCCGTGGCAATGAGGCTCATCATGACGGCGGTGCGCTGACCGCCGCGGTCTGAACCGGTGAAGAGCCAGGATTTTCAGCGCAGGGCAAAGGCTGATTCGTTGTGCACCCCCTTTTCAAATGTCGGAAAATAGCGATTCCTGGTTGTCGTCTTGGGCGCGACACGGGATTGGGCGCGCCAGTTTGGCCTTGATCCACTCGTCTTCGAGGTCGCTGGAGCGGATTTGATAGGGCGCGTAGCGCATGACCTACTCGGCGGCGATATGCCATTCCTGATGAAGCGTTGGATCTTGACGTGCGGGACTCCGAGTTTGGCGGCCGCGTCCCACATCGTGAGCCATTCGCCGTTCTTGTCAGAAGACCGGTAACCCCTGATCTTGCGCACCGCATGGCTCATTGGCGTGTTCAGCCTGCCCAATTTAATTGTTAAGGCAATGATTGTATATTGAACGTAATCGGATGATGGACTAGGTAGCCGCGCATGCCCTGCGACCGATCCAGAACCAGCCCCGTCGCGCTTTTTGAACTCACGAACGCTTTGCAGCCGATCCGGCGTGTCTGGGTTCAGGCAGTCAGTCTCGCACTCGCCGACTTCGGACTTCCCGCATCGCTCATTTCGGCGCTCATTCTGGCGTCCCGTCATGGAGACAAGGGTGTCAGGCAGAACGCGCTGGCCGAGGAAGTCGGGGTCAATCCGGGCGGCATGGTGCGCATTCTCGACCAGGCCGAAGCCGCCAACCTGCTCGAGCGGCGCGATTCTCCCGACGACCGGCGCATCAAGACGATCCATGTCATGCCGAAAGGTCGTGACCTTGCAAGGAAGATGGAAAAGGCGGTCATGCGGCTCCGCGACGATCTCCTTGGTGATCTTCCTTCGCAGGACATCGAAACGACGACGCGCACGCTGCGTTTGTTCGAGGAACGGATCGGTCAGTTCCTGCAGCAGACGCGGACGGGCCGATGAAGGTCAGCGCCGATCAGCTGATCTTCTCTGTTAAGCTGTTCGTCGCGGGCATGATCGCATTCGCGATAGCGGTGCGGATCGGCCTGCCCAATCCTTACTGGGCACTTGTCACCTGCTGCGTCTGCATGAACCCCATGAGCGGGGCGATCCGGTCGAAGGCCGTCTATCGGTTCACCGGAACTTCCTGCGCCGGCTTCGTCACGCTTGCCATGGTCGCGCTATTTGCGAGCGCGCCGCTGCTGCTGATCGCGGCGTCGGGAATCGTGGCAACCCTGGCGTTCGGTATTTCTTTCCTCGACCGCACGCCGCGCAGCTACGGCTTCCAGCTTTTCGCGATCACGCTCATGCTGGTGGCGGTCGCCGGCGTGGATCATCCGGAGATCATGTTCGATACCGTTGTGGCGCGGGTCAGCGAAATCACCCTCGGCATCCTCGCGACGACCCTCGTTGACGGCGTGATCGCTCCGCGTTCTCTTGAAGGTGCGCTACGCGCGCGCCTGCATCGCTGGCTGCCCAGCATCGAGACCTGGGCGAAGGATGTCCTTGATGGCCATGAGGCGGACGCCCAAGGAGAGCATGACCGGCTAAAGACGCTGGCCGACATCACATCCCTGTCACAGCTGACCGGTGCGCTGCGCTACGATCCGACGATCCATCGCGATGACCTGCGGCACGCGCTCGCGATCCAGCAACGCCTGCTGCGCATAGTCCCGCTCCTTTCCGCGATCGGCAGCCGCATCGCGGGCCTTGGCGAAGCGGAGCGCTTGGCCCTCCGACCCTCTCTCGCCACGGCCAGGGCCCATCTCGATGCCGGTACGGAACCGCCACCCGATCTGGCCGATGCCGTGCGCTCGCTTCCGCTCGATGCCAGTCGCGCGCGCGCGTGGCAGCAACTCGTTCATGATGCGCTGGCCGACATGCTGACGGAAATGCTGACGCTCTGGAGCGAGGTTTCGCGGATCGAGGCGGCGTTGAGCGGAAAGGCGAAGCTTGCGCCCGCGCTCGCGCGAACAGTCAGCGAGACGCAGGCGTTTCCGCTCAACCCCGACATTGATCACGCTGCCCGGATCGCGGCGGGAATCCTCGTAACCTACGCCCTCCTCTGCGGGCTCTGGTATGCGACGGGCTGGCATCAGGGCGCGAACGCTGTCCTGTTCAGCACGATAGCGCTGGCCTTCTTCGGCGGCGGCGACGAGCCTGGCAGAGCGATCGGAATGTTCGCGCGTTTCGCCCTGCTCGCGACCCTGCTGGCGGGGATCCTGTGCTACGGCCTGCTCCCGCTCGCTGCCGATTTCGCGACCTTTGCGATGATGATGGGCCTGTTCATGCTGCCGCTGGGCGTCTGGGCGGCCGTCAGTCCGATGGCGACGCTGATCCTCGCCTTCGGGCTCAGCAACATCAATCTACAGGGCCATTATTCGCCGCCCGATTTCGGAACCTTCGTCGAGGCGAGCGTCGCCAGCATGCTGGGCATATTCACCGCCATTCTCGGCGCCGGCCTGTTCCGTACCTGGGGCGTGCAGCATCAGCTTCAGCGCGTCCTCCGCATCGAAGCGCGCGAGATCGCGCGGCTGAGCCGGTCGCCCAGCCGACGGTTGCGGGACAGCTATGTCCAGCGGGCGCTCGACCGCATTTCGGTGGTGACGGCGCGCCTTGCCGCAGCCGGGCAGGTCGAGCGGAGCGCCGGCCTGCTCATCCGGCTGCGGGTCGGCGCGAACGTCGCCGACCTGCGCTCGATGGGCAACGCGCTTCCCGCCGATGGGCGGCAGGCGACGGATCGGGTTCTCGATCAACTCCGCAGCGAGTTCGACAAGCCGCAGCCGTCGTCCCGTCTGCTCGCGCTCATCGACGAAGCACTTGATGCGCTCTGGCCGGGAGATGGTTCGCCCGGCGCTCGCCCCGACCGCGCCATTCATGCCTTAGCGGGTCTGCGCATCGCCCTGTTCGAGCGCGCGCCGGCCTGGGTACCGGCGACATGATCGGCGAAATCGACATCGCGGGCGTGTTCGTTTCGCCGCTGCTCCTCTGCGCGATCCTCGGCTTCGCGATGCGCCTGCTGCTGTCGCGGGTGCTCGAGTCCATCAGCTTCTACCGCCTCGTCTGGCAGCGCCCGCTGTTCGACACCGCCCTGTTCCTCATCCTGACCGGCACCGCCTTTCTGGCTCTACGCCTTGTCACCGCATCCTGAAGTGCCCGCCATGACCCTAGATCGCGATACCCTCCTCCGCCTGCTCAAGCCCTTGCTCACCCTGCTGGTGGTGGGTGCGGGCGTGTTCGTCTTCTGGCACCTCTATAATTACTACACCTACGCGCCACAGACGCGCGACGGGAAGATCAGGGCGGATGTGGTCCCTCTCGCGGCAGACGTGTCGGGCCGGGTCGAGCAGGTCCACGTTCGCGACAACCAGGTGGTCAGGCGCGGCGACATCCTGTTTACCATCGACCATGTTCGGCTGCGCAATGCCGTTGAGCAGGCCGAGGCCGCTGTCGCCACGGCACGGGCAACGTTGAACGCCGCCGAACGGGAGAACCGCCGCTATCAGGCCCTCTCTGATATCGTCTCGGGGCAGCAACGTGACGACCGCCGCTCCACCGCCGAGGAGGCCCGCGCACGCTATGCCCAGGCGATCGCTGATCGCGATCTCGCCCGCATCAATCTGGCGCGCGCCGAGGTGCGTGCGCCGGTCAACGGCATCGTCACCAATTTCTCGCTCCGCCCCGGCGCCTATGCCGCCGCCGGGCAGCCCGTGATGACGCTGGTCGATTCCGACAGCTACTACGTTGCCGGCTATTTCGAGGAGACGAAGCTTTCGCACATCCGCCCCGGCGTCCGCGTCACGATCCGGGTAATGGGCGAGGATAGGCCGCTTTCTGGCCATGTTGAAGGCCGATCGGCGGGCATTGACGATCGCGAACGGACGACCGCGTCCGGAACGCTACTCGCGAATGTCAATCCCACCTTCAGCTGGGTCCGTCTTGCCCAGCGCATCCCCGTGCGGATCGCCATCGACAAGGTGCCGCCCGGCATCGATCTGATCGCGGGCCGGACGGTCACCGTGACGCTCAATGGCGCGGAAAATGCGCTCGGCCCCGGCCGGAGCGAATGACGATGGGGCGCGTCGGAACGAAAAGGCCGCTCGGACTGATGGGCGCGCTGATGCTCGCTGGCTGTGCCACGGTCGGCCCCAGCTATCGGGCGCCGCCCTTGCCCGCAGGCATCTCGGATCGGCCCGCGAGCTTTGCCGAAGGAAAATCGCCGGCCTATTCGGCTGAACCCTTGCCCCAGCGCTGGTGGCGCCTCTACGCTATTCCCCAGCTCGATGCGCTCGTCCAGGAAGCGATCGAGGCCAACACCGACCTCAGGGTCGCGGCGGCCAATCTCGAACGCGCGCGCGCGATTGTCCAGGAGGTCGAGGCCGGCGCGGGCGTCCAGACTTCCACGGCGGGCGGCGTATCGGTGGGCGAGCCGTCCAATCTCGGTCTCGGCTCGCCCAACGGGACCCATGCGACATTCGACGCCGGCGTCGGCATATCCTATGAACTCGACGTCGTGGGCCGGATTCGGCGCACGATCGAGGCCGCGCAGGCCGATGCGGAAGCGCAGGCCGCCGCCTATGACCTTGCGCGCACGACGGTCGTGGCCGGAGTGGTCGGCGCCTATGGAGATGCCTGCGCGGCCGGCGCGCGGATGACCGTTGCCCGCCATTCGGTCGAACTGCAGCGGCAAAGCCTCGCCCTCACCGAAAGAGGCGTGCGCGCCGGCCTCTACACGTCGCTCGACGCTACCCGCTCGCGCGCGCTTCTGGCTCAGCTCGAGGCAGCGCTGCCGCCGATCGAGGCAGGCCGCAAAGCTGCACTATTCAGTCTTGCCGTGCTGCTCGGCCGGACGCCCGAAGATTATCCGCCCAATCTCGCGACCTGCCGGATCATCCCTTCCGTCGACCGCCCCCTGCCGATTGGCGACGGTATGGCGCTGATCCGGCGCCGGCCCGACATCCGCGAAGCTGAACGCCGGCTCGCGGCTGCGACGGCGCGCATCGGAGTGGCGACGGCGGACCTCTATCCGAGCGTCAGCCTCGGCGCATCGCTCGGCACGACCTCGCGGAGCGTGGGTGGGCTGGTCGACGATTCGGCGTTGCGGTTCAGCTTCGGCCCGCTCATCTCGTGGTCCTTCCCGAACCGACGCGTCGCCAGGGCGCGGATCGCGGAAAGCGATGCAGCGGCGCGCGCGACGCTGGCGGCATTTGACGGCAGCGTCCTCGCAGCTCTCCGCGAAACCGAGACGGTCCTCAGCACCTATGCCCGCGATCTGGACCAGAATGCCAAGCTCAGGGTCGCGCGTGATGAGAGCGGGAGGGCTTTCGGGCTCCAGGCCCGGATGACTCGGGGCGGTCTTGGAACGGGTCTTGAACTGCTCGACACGCAGCGAAGCCTTGCCACAACCGAAGCGGCGCTGGCGGCCTCGGATGCGTCCATCGCCTCGGATCGCGTTCGGCTGTTCCTTGCGCTCGGCGGCGGCTGGGAAGGAGGGATGGCGGGGCCGTGATGGCCGAGCCTTCGCGAAGCGTACGCTCGGCCTGCCCACCAACGCCGTGCTGCGCGCCGATCTTGAAATCGTCACGGTTGCCGATGCCTGTGCGGTCAGGCGGGCGAAGGCGCAGCATCCGGTCCTGCGCAATTATGCCGAGACCACTACGGCGCCAAAAAATGGGCATGCCAGCGCCGCGTCCTCGCCCGCATCGAGGCCAGCACGATGGGCATGGACACCCTCGCGATGGCGCAGCGGCTTGGTACAGTGCGGCAGGCCGAACTTGCTGCCAACCTTGACCCCACCCAAAGCCGGCACCGTGCTGTCGGCACGACGGTCTGGGGGGCAGGGGGCATTTCGCCCGAGATCGCCGGGCTTCTCGCCGCTGTGGGAGGCTGGGTGGGCCATCGGCTCGCCCTCCTCACGACGCGCGGGGCATTCGACAGCCCGCCAACGGCTGAGCACTGCGCGATCTCAGGGCCGGCCTTTCGCCCGCCGAACTGGCCGGGCTGAGATCAAGTCGTCCCAAAGACGCCCGGATCGAAGCGGATTCCATCCTTGAAGAGGCCGCGTGGCATTATCGCAATCTTGCGAGAAGGCCGGACCATGCGCCGCCAGCGGCGCTGCTGGAACATATCGACCACGCGACGTAAGCCGAATTGGAAGCCCCGCTACCGGGATCCGGCGCGCGGCGATCCTCGTGCTCGTCAGCCTGCGTCGCAAACGTCTTTCCTAGGGCCGCGGCATGGGACGGAAGCCTCATGCGCGCATGAGGCGCTCATAGAGGATCGGCACCACGAAGACAGTGAGCACGGTCGAGACGAGCGTGCCAAAGATCAGCGAGATCGCAAGGCCGCCGAACACGGGATCGGGGATCATGATCGCCGAGCCCAGCACGATGGCAAGCGTGGTGAGCAGGATCGGCCGCAGGCGGACCGCGCCGGCCATCCGCGCCGCCTCCGCCAGCGGCATGCCATGTTTCTGGTTATCCTGGATGAAGTCGATGATGAGCAGCGAGTTGCGGATCACCACGCCGGACAGTGCGATGATGCCCACGATGGAGGTCGCCGAAAAGTCGGTTTTCAGCAGCCAGTGGCCCGGAAAGATGCCGATGACCCCCAGAGGCACTGCGGACATGGCAATCAGCGGGGTGAGGAACGAGCGATAATAAGCAACCAGTAGGAAATAGATCGCCGTCAGCGCCGCCCCGAGCGCCATCAGCATGTCGCGGTAGATATCGAGCGTCATCCGCATTTCGCCGCTCCATAGCAGTTGGTAGCCGTCGATGATGTCAGGTGCCTTTTCGCTGAGGCTGAGATTGCCGGTGGCGAGCGGCTGCCCGTCCGGGGTGCGCAATCTCGACAAGCGCCGGTTGAGATCGAGCACCGCATAGACCGGCACGCTCTGCGCAAGTTCTCCTCCGATGAAGATCACGCGCTCATTGTCCTTGCGCTGGACCGGCTTGTCGGCGGTCGATGGTGTGCGCCGGACCAATTCGGCCAGCGGTATCTGGCGGCCGTCCCTGCTGGTCACGTAGAGGCCTTCGAGCCGTGCGGGGGCGGGCTGATCCGCGCGCGGCACATAGGCGCGGATCGGAACGGGGTTGCGCTCTGGATCGATATGGGCACGCCCGACCACCTGGCCATCATAGACAAGTCCCAGAACCTCGGCAATATCGGCAGCTGACACGCCGGAGAGCGCTGCTTTCTCGCGGTCAGGAACAAAGCGCCATTGCGACACGTCGGTAGGCTCGCTGTTCGAGATATCGACCATGTCATAGGTGTTGGCGAACTCGGCTTCCACCTGCTTCGCCAGCCGGCGCAAGCCCACGAGATCTTCGCCGTGCAATTCGGCGAGCACCGTCGCACGCACCGGTGGCCCCGGCGGATCCTCGACCAGTCTCACCCGGGCGCCCGGATAGCGGGTCCGAATGGCTTCGATCTTCAGACGCAATTCGCGGACGAACGTGATCGAGCTTTCCGAACGCTGGTGCTTGTCCAGGAGGTTGACGCGGATTTCGGCGACATTCTCACCCGTGCGAGCCGCCGTTCCCTGCATCAATCCATTGAAATCCGGGACCCCAGCCTGGCCGATCCAGTTCTGGTAGTTCACCACCAGCGGATTGGCGGCAAGCAGGCCGTCGATCTCGTGAACCATCCGGGCCGTATTCTCGACGGGGCTGGCTTCGGCCATGGTGATCACGATGTTGAAGGTGTTCTTGTTGTCCTTGGGAAGGAAGCCCATGGCAACCCCAAGCGGCGGCACCGGCCCGCCGACGCCCGCCGGGCGGATGAACTGCCAGCCGCCTTGCGCGATCGAAAGGAGCAGGGCAACGACCGCGCCGATCATCAGGGCACGACGTGCCTTTGAGTGCTCCTGAAGCGGTCGGATCAGCCAGAGATAGGCGTCCCGCAACTTGTCGGGCTTGCGCTCCGCATGAGCACCGGCCTCTTCCGCGCTTCCATCATCCAATATGCCGCCGGTAGAGGCAGGTCGCTTGACCCAGCGGTTCGCTGCCCAGGGCGTGACGATATAGGCGACAATGATCGACGCGAGCATCGCGATCGGCACATTATAGGCGATGGATAGAAATAATCGCCCGCCATGCCGGTCACGAGCAGCAGGGCCGCGAACACCAGCATCACGGCAAATGTCGCGAGATTGGTGGCGCCGCCGATCTCGTTGGTGGCAAGGACGGTCACATCCTCCTGCGAAGCGTCGGAGCGCTCGTGATGGTAGTGGCGGTGGATGTTCTCGATCACGACGATCGAGGCATCGACGAGCAGGCCCAGCGCCAGGATAAGCGCGAACAGGGTGATGCGGTTGATCGTCACCCCGCCGAGCAGGTCCGCTCCGAGCGTGATCGAGAAGATGACCGGAACGGTGACGGACACGATCAGCGCCTCGCGCCAGCCGAGGAACAACAGCATGATGAAGCTGACGGTAATCAGCGCGATCGCCAGATGCTCCATCAGCGCGTTGACGGCCTCGTCGGCTTTCTGGCCGTCGTCGCGGGTGGTTACGACATGGACCGCGCGCGGGATGAAGCTGGCCTGCATCCGCGCGACCCGATTGGCCACGGCTTCGGACACGGTGACCGCATTCTCACCCTTCTTCTTTGCAATGGCGATGGTGACGGCGGGCATTTCGCCTTCACCGAGCTTGGCGCGCGGGTCGCCCGCCGCAAATCCGAAACGGCTGAGGCGCGTGATTTCGACATGCGGGCCGTCGGAGATGGTTGCGACATCTCCGATCTTGATCGTGCGGCCATTGCGCACCCCGATCACGAGATCGCGTACCGCCGCCACCGATCCCAGCTCGCCGGAGTAGCGCAGTCGTTCCAGTCGGCCCGCCCGTGCCGGCCCAGAGAGGTTGAGGCCCACATCGGAGGCGCCCAGCGCTCCGCGTGCCTCGGCGAGCGAGATCGAGAAGGACTGCAATCGGACCGGATCGAGCGCGACATCAATCTCTCGGTTGCGCCCGCCATAGACGGAAACCACCGAAACGCCCGGCGTGCTGCGCAGGCGCTCAGCCATCGAATCCGCCAATCGCTTGAGGCCGAAGTCGTCATAGGCGGAGGAAGCGAGGGTCACGGTAACGATGGGCACATCGTCGGCATCGACCGCCTGGATCAGTGGGATAGCCGCATCGGCGGGAAGCCTGCCGCGGTTGGCGATCACCCGGTTGTAGAGCTTGACCAGCGAATCCTCGGGCGGCTGGCCGACCTTGAACTGCACCTGCACCGTGCCGAGGCCGGGTTGGGCAGTGCCGTAACTGTGGTCGAGCCCGGTCATCTCGCTGAGCACGCCTTCAAGCGGTGCCACCACCAGCCGGTCCACCTCTTCGGCGGTGGCGCCGGGCAGGGCGACCGTGACCATCGCACCGGGCACCACGATCTGGGGATTTTCCTCGCGCGGGGTCAGCAACACGGCGAGCGCGCCGAGCAGCAGCGCGGCCAGCAGGAAGACGGTCGTCAGCTTGGAGGTGATGAATGTCCTGGCAAGGCGGCCCGCTAAATTGAGCGGCGCCTCGGTCATCGCGTGGCTCCGCCGGCGAGGCGTGCGCCGTCCCGAACGGTCCGATCGACACGGGCGAGGATGCGTTCACCAGCCGACAGGCCGGAGGTTACGGTGACCCGATCGCCCAGCCGGTCACCCGGCCGCACCCAGCGGAAGGTGAGACGCTTGTCCTGGCCCACCACGAAAACCCCGGTCAGCCCGCCGCGGTCGGTGATCGCGGCGGCAGGCACCGCGACGGTATCTCCGCTGACCCCGTGATTCGTCGCCGATGGGAGCCGGACGCGACCGAACATGCCCGGCATGATTCCGCTATCGGCGGGAAGAACGATCTCTACCGTGTAGCGGCGGGTAGCCGGGTCCGCGGAGGGGACGACGCCCCGGACCTTGCCGGTTACGGGGCGATCTTCGCGCCCGTCGAGCAGCACGGGAGTCGCCGCTCCCGGCACGAACATCCCGAGACTGGCCTGGGGCGCGGCAAAGCGGAACACCAATTGGCCACGGCTCTCCACCGTCACCAGCGGCGATCCTGGCATCACCATGTCTCCGTCGCGGATTTGCCGGGAAACGACGAAACCGTCGAAAGGGCTGGCAACCGAGGTGTAGGCGAGGTCCACCTGGGCAGCGGTGAGTGCCGCCTGTGCCTGGGTGACTCCGGCGGCGGCCGCGCTGTCTCGAAGCTGTTCTTTGCGATAGGCATCCATCGCCAAGGCACCGCTTTGGGCGAGCGGTGCATCGCGCGTGACATCCCCATGCGCATTGCGTTGTTCGGCCAGCGCCGCATCCAGCGCGGCGCTGGCGCGCCGAACAGCGGCCTCGGCCTGCCGCGCGTCGATGGTCGCAAGGATTTGCCCGCGCCTGACGGGCTGGCCGTCATAAAGGTCGGGTGCCCGGATAGTGCCCGAGGCGCGGGCCACGAGTTGCACGCGATCATCGGATTCGACCGTGCCGCTCGCGGCAGTTCCGTCCATGGATGTCGTCAGGGATGCAGTCGTCACGGGCAGGTTGACGGCGGGAGGTTCCGCCGATTGCGATGTCTGGTCCCCACCGCCGCAGCTTGCGAGAAGGATAGGAAACGACAGGGCGATCGCCTTCGCCACACGGTGCTTGCGCTCCATGTCAGCCAACCACCGAAGCGGACTGGATCAGGGCGAGAAGTTGAGAGGCCACCTGATCCACGGATTCGGACCTCTCGCTGTCTCCGGTCAGGCCGGGGGCGAGGGGCAGGATCAGGACCTGTCCAAGCGCGAAGCCAACCAGCGACAACGCGACCTCCTTGGCAGATATGTCCGTTCTGCCTTGCTCCACTGCAGCGACGATCGATTGGAATGGTTGCCGAAGTACCGTGCGTGAAAGGGTGGCGATGCGGGCTTCGTCTCCATCCAGCAGTTCTCGATACAGCAGGCGGGCGAATATCCGGTCGGTCATCAGCCTCCGGACGAACCATCGCACAAAAGCCTCGAGCTGGTTCGAAGGGTGCTGGGCCAGCCACGCATCCAGATCGCGGGCGCAAGCCTCGAACACCGAGGCGAGGGTGGCCTCGATCAGGTCGGCCTTGTCCCGGAAGTGATAATAGAGGTTCGCCTGGGTCACCCCGACCAGTCTGGCGATATTGCGCATCGACACGGCTTCGTAGCCGCGCTCGGCGAAAAGCCGGGCGGCGGTTTCGAGTAATTGGGACCGCATGTCGGACATGGAATGCTCACTTGTTGAACGACCGTTAAGTCGGTTAGTAAGTGATTCGTCCGTGGCTGTCCAGCAAGCTTGCGTCGCTACGGCCCTGAACCGGAGATACTGTCGATGCGTGCGCTTGTCTTTGTCCCTCCGCTCCTGCTGTTGCCCACACTCGGCGGATGTATGATGGGGCCGAATTACAAAGGTGCACCGCCACCCCCCGCCTCGATGGGCAATTCCTTCTTGCGGACGGATCAGGTTTCGATGCCCGCCACGCCGCAACTGACGCCATGGTGGCGGGAATTGAACGATCCGCTGCTCGATCAACTGATCGGGCGGGCGCTGTCCTCCAACCCGGCGATCGATATCGCCGAAGCGCGTGTCCGGCAGGCGCGGGCCCATCTGCGAAGCTCGCGCGCGGCATTGGCGCCGGGTGTCGGCACCGGGGCAGGGGCCGGGAATATCCAGGCATCGAGATTGGTGACGGGTGGAGAGGCCAAGTCCTCGTCGCTCTTCCTCGCAGGCTTCGACGCCCTTTGGGAAATCGATCTATTCGGTGGAGCGCGGCGGAATATCGAGGCCACGCGCGCGCAATTCGAGGCCGCGCAGGCCGATGCGGAGAATACCCGCCTCAGCCTGACTGCGGAGATCGCGCGCCAATATCTTGCCCTGCGCGCCAGCCGACAACGTCTGGACCTCGCGCGCCGTCTGCTTGCCAACCAGCAGAAGATCGCGAACCTCACGGCGCAGCTTGAAGGCGCGGGCAAGCTGTCGCGCATCGAGCGCGATCAGGCCGATCGCACCGTGGAAGTCCGGCGGCAAGCCATCGCGGCTCTGGAAGCGGACCGGAACGATCGCAAGGACGCGATAGCCGTGCTGCTGGGAGAAGCCCCTGGCGCGCTCGATGCCATGCTCGATGGCACGGGCCCGGTTCCGCTTCCCCCCGCCGCCGTCCCGGTCGGCGATCCCACCGCCATGCTCGCCCGCAGGCCCGATATCCGGGCGGCCGAGCAGCACCTGCATGCCGCCAATGCCGGGATTGGCGTGGCGGAAGCCGCGCGGATGCCCAAGGTCAGCCTGGCAGGCGTGGTCGGTCTTGGCAGCGCCATGAAGGGCGATATTGCGAGTGCCGACAATCTCTGGTCGCTCGCCGGTCCGACGATCCAATGGAACCTTGCCGATTTTGGACGCGGGCGGGCGGGCGTGTTGCAGGCCGTCGCCGGTCGCGATGAGGCGGCGGCAGCGTATCGCGCCGCCGTGCTCGTGGCCCTTCAGGATGCGGAAAGTTCACTCAACAGATTCGGCCAGGCGCGCAAGGCATTCGCGATGCAGACGCGCAACTCTCTGCTGGCGGACCACAGCGCTGGCCTCGCCCAGCAATCCTGGCGTGCAGGGCGGTCGTCCGCGCTTGCCGCGCTTGCCGCCGAAAACGATCAGTTGGCGGCTGCGGATCTACAGATTCAGGCCCGGATGGCCCTGACGACACAGTTCGTCGCGCTGCAAAAAGCACTAGCGATGGGGGTGAGTGGATAAACCAACTGAGCCAAGAGACGACAGGCGAGCTTGCAGCTTTGTCGATTGGATGTGTTGTCGATGAAGCTTTCGATGTCCTCGATTAGCGCCCTCCTGGAGCTATCGGCCCCTCGTTTTGATCCTCTTTTCGGTCAGCAGGGCGAAGAAGCGCTCGACCTGATTGGGCCAGCACGATGATGTGGGGCTATAGGCAGACTTGCCGGCGATCTCGCGCTCGATGTCATAGAGCTGCCCGATACGCTCGAGCGCCTCGTGTGCGATCTCGGATTTTTGGGACGTCCAGATGTCGTGGAAATCGCGTCGCCAATGGGCAAAGCAGGCTGCTTCCCGGAAACGCGGGCTCCCATCCGCGCCAGGTTCGTAGAGCTTCGCATAGATTCCATGAGGAGGTCAAACAGCGAGCGGCGCTCTGCCAGACTGGTCTCGCTAAAAAACTCACTCTGGAGATCGACATGCCGGTTGCAGCTCATCGTTCCCAAGCGCCGTCCGCTGTTCGCACCGAGCTTACCGCGATTTTTATCTCGCTGGAACTCTCGCAATCGAAATGGTTGGTCACGTCCCTGGCGCCGGGGAACGGCGAGAAGATGTCGAAATTTGTCGTAGCCACAAAGGATGTTGCCGGTCACGTCATCGACAATCGTCGCGCTCGCCCGCAAGTTGCTCGTGGCTCTATGGAAATATGTTAGCGCTGGCGTGATCATCGAGGGCGCCGAATTGACCACCGCGTAGCGCTCCGTACGCCCTTTTTGGAATTCTCCCACGGCTTCGAGCCCTGGGTGGATGCTCGGATGACGAACCGCGTAATTACAGGGCCTGAAAAGCCGCTCGCTGAGATTGGTCTCGTCGATGAACCCAAGTCCGCCGAATGCGGAATGCTGGCGATGCTGCCTCGAGCAGCGACCGTATATAAGTTGGATCAGGCTCGGTATCGAGTCGCGTCATGCAACGGGTTCTCTCCTTGGATCCAGCCAATGATCAGGATTTACGAAATGCCGCCATAATGCTATCCCGGATAACTCCTCCCCATATAAGTAATTACCTCGTCGAGGATTTCGGCGGTCAGCGCATCATGCGCCGCCTGATGTCTGCGACCCGAAGGAAGTTCTGCTACTGTCCGTGCCATGCCAATGCCTCCCGATGCCTAGCACCGGCTACTATCATAGCAAATACCATAGCAAAGATTATCTTAAGTGAACAGTATTGACCCTAACCGGACCAGGGCAATCGGGTGAAGAAGTTCGTGACAAAGCGCTGATGTGCTGAATCAGTGGGGCTCCTTTCTACAGGAGGAGCGGCAGGGAGGATGGCGAGCGGACGGGTGGATGAAGGGGCTTTCGCGGAAGCGGGTCTATTTCTGGGGTATTTTGAGGATCTTCCCGACGCGCGACAGCCGGGCAAAGTGCGTTATCCGCTAACCGAGGTTCTTCTGCTGTGCCTGCTGGCGGTGTTGTCGGGGGCGGAGACGATCACGGACATCGCCAATTTTGGAGCTCGCAAGCTGGCGTTCCTACGCCGGTTTCGGTCGTTTGCGGGTGGCACGCCGTCCCATGATCATCTCGGCGACATACTGGCGACCCTCGATGCCGATGCGTTTCAGCACTGTTTTGTCGCCTGGGTATCGTCACTGACCGGCATGGCATCAGAGGTGATTGCCATCGACGGCAAGACGGTGCGGCGATCCAAGGGTGCGAAGGCAGCGATCCACATGGTATCGGCCTTTGCCGCGCGCCAACGATTGGTGCTGGGTCAGGTCAAGGTCGCCGACAAGGCTAACGAGATTGTCGCCATCCCCCGGCTTTTGGAGATGCTGGAGATCGAGGGTGCGATCATCACCATTGATGCCATGGGCTGCCAGCGCGCCATCACGCGGCAGATCATCGATCAGAAGGCCGACTATGTCCTCGCGCTCAAAGGCAATCAAAGCGCGCTTCACGACGACGTCAGGCTGTTCGCCGCCGAGCAGAAAACCAGGAATTTTGCCGACACCAAAATAAGCCGCCATGAGACGGTCGATGGCGATCACGGCCGGATCGAGACCCGGGTCGCCACGGTCATCCACGACATCATCTGGCTACAAGAGCGCCACAAATGGCCCGGATTGAAGACCATCGTCATTATCGAAAGCATCCGTGAAACCGGCAGCAAGATAGAGCGCGAAACCCGCTTCTATATCAGTTCCCTGAACCTGCCGGCCGACAAACTCGGGCCGATCGTCCGCAGCCATTGGGCCGTCGAAAACAGCCTGCACTGGGTTTTGGATATGGTGTTCCGTGATGACGAATGCCGCGTCAGAACCGACAACGCTCCCGCCAATTTCACCACCATCAAGCACATCGCGACCAATCTCCTGCGACTGCCCAACACCAGCGATTCGCTTCGATCGCGACGCAAAATCGCCGCATGGGACGATGACTTCCTCGCAGGTCTCATCGCCGCTTGATGCCTTCACCCGATTCCCCTGCTAACCGGACTAACCTCTCTTATTCGTGAGGGTGCGCTGACTGGTTCGGTCTGGCTTTCGGCAGGGACATAGGCCCAAGCAGGCTGTACTCCGTCGTTGCGTCTATTTCATCGCGGCGGATCGACAGGTTTGCAGGTTTTACGGACAGGGTTCGAGTGTTCGGCGGCACCGCCGCGTCGACTATGTGGCGCAGGTTTAAGCGCGTTGGCGATGGTGCGGAACAAGTCGGCATCTGGGCAGGCGGAAGCGAACGCGACTCGGATGCGGGTGGATGTTTCGATGACGCGGGCGGCGATTTTGAGGAGACGCACGCGCATTGTGGCGAACTCGGCCGTGGCGAGCGCGGCTTTTTTGCGGATGGCTTGCTGTACGCGCCACATCAGCCAGTAGGCAGCGGTGTGCAGGATTAGGCGCATCTGGTTGGCGTTGGCCGACCGGCACGAGGTCCGGTCGCTGGAAAGCTGGCTCTTGTGCAGCTTGATCAGGTTTTCTGCATTGCCACGTGCGCAGTAATAGACCTCGTACAGGTTCTCCGGGCCGGGCGCGGTCAACGAGGTGACGACGGTGCGGATGTCCATGCCCATGGTGCGGGCTTCGATCCGGGCGACAACGCGGCGCTCGTGCTTCCAGCTTTTCGCGGCGTAGCGGGTCTCGGCAGAGAGGCGCAGGACCGGGCGATCTTCTTCGGCGCGCTGGGTTGCGCAGGCATCGGCCACTGTCACGATTATGGGATCGGCACGCAGCACCGCGTTTGTGGGCATCCCCGATGGCCTGAGCTTGAACTTCGGCCGCGGCGGCAACCCCTTCAGCCGCGCTATCTCGTCCTTCAACGCCTCGTTCTCGGCCTTCAGCGCCGCATTCTCCGCCGTCAGCGTCGCGACCGCTTCCTGAAGAGCCCCAAGTTGATCCGACATAGCCGAAATGACCCGCCGAACATCCGACAACGTGACATCATCGAAAGGGCCAGAACGTCCACGAGTCATCGACAGTGAATCACACCGCCGTCCGTTTGAAAAGACCCCCGCCCGGAAATATGCCCCGGTTACCTGCCGTAGTGCCCGTCACCCCGGATCGTGATGTGGGTGCTGGGCAAGTGACGGCGGATATGGCGAAACAGCCGTCGAATGTGCCCAGCCGCCTCAGCACCCGATGGCGTCTTGCCTGTACGCAACAGCATGGCGACTGGTCGTCCGGTCGCGGTATCGTAGACATGGATCGGCATGAAACAGCGCTCACCATGATGGCCATTCCAGAACGACAATTGCTGGTATCCGTGGACGACATCACAGGTATCATCGATATCCAACGTCACCGCCGCAGGCGGGGTCGGATGGCTGGCGCAATATATGCCGACCATCTCCCCCATCATGCGCGCCAGTTCGCGCGTGGTCGGCGCATTCTCCCACCTGCTCATGGTCGGTTGGCTGGCAAGTCCTGCGCCCGATCCGGGCAGTTTGCCGAGCGCCAGGCGAAAGCCCGGATCGTCACGCAGCGTGTCGAGGTCGTCCGCGTCTTCATAGCCACAGCAGATCGCCAGAATGCGTGCCCGCAGGATGTCGTCCAGCTTGTGGGTGACCCGGGCGGGATCTCGCCGGTCGGCAATGCAGGCAGCCAGTTGCGCACAGATCCCCATCGCACGTTCAGCCCGCGCCAGCAGCAATACACCACCATCAGAGGTCAGCCGACCACCGTCAAACGCGGCTGTGACTTTCTTGCGTCCGACCGCTGGAAACGAAATCGGAGCGGCGCTATCACCGATCTTGGCGGGTGTGGCCTGTGGCATTTTATGCCTCGTTGCAGGTTGGTCTAGACACCCAATTCCCTACAGCAAGTCAGTGCTTTATGCCATTCCCGCCAACCGATCAGATGGCCCCCCATGAATAAGACGGGCTAATCTTGCTCGATGCTCCAACCGGCAAGCAGCGCGCGCAAGGCGGCGACGAACGCCAGCGGCTGATCGAGCATCAGATGATGCCGTGCTTCGGGTACAGCGATAATCGGAATGTTGATGCCGCCGAGTTCGCGGACGTAATCACTGGAATCACTAGTAAAAAGCAGGCTTTGCTCGCCGTGTACTATTGCCTTGCGGCCTGGCGCCTCGACCAGCGTTTGGCCCATTTCAAGCCATTCGCTCGGCACATTATCTCGCTTGAACACCGACGGCGAAAACTTCCAGGTCCACGCTTCGCCTTCGCGTCGAAGTGAGTGGTAGGCCATGTAATCCATCAGGAACGCCTGACCAACGGGCTGTGGCGGAGATAGAACATACCGCTCGCGGGCACTTGCGTAATCGGGGTAACGCTTATGCGGGCGATCGGGGTCGCCCGATCCCGGGCCGGTGCGGCCGCCCCCCCAAACGGCGTCAAAGCTGGACGGACGCAGCACCATCAGATCGCAGATCACCGTGCCGGCAAAGGCATCCGGCGCCAGGGTGATCGCCTTGAGCGCGACTGCCGCGCCAAAGCTGTGTGCGACGATGATCGGCTTGTGCTCATGGCGAAAAAGTCCAAGGGCCTCCGCGACCCCGATCATCTCCCGTCCTCGCGCGACCATGTCACAATTCTCGCGAACGTCGCTGTCCCCCATTCCTGAATGGTCGTAGGCGATCACATGGTAATTTTCAGCGAGGTAAGGCGCGACGAACGCCAGGCACCGTGCATGAGAGAGAAAGCCATGGGTCATCAATAAAGGAGGCGCGGAACGATCTCCCCAGCGGAAGTAATGCATTCTCACACCAGAAACCTCGACGAAGCCCTCCTCCCGCGGCACGGATAGCGCGCCGACAAACCAATCGGGCAGGCATGCAGGATCTGGCGCCCACGTCTGTACGATATCGGACGGGATTTCACGCATGGTGCTCGGTGCCCTTCTCAGACTGGATCAATTATGTGGCCTTGGTCCGGCGTGACGCGATTGGGACCGAAGTGTCCAGGCTGCGACGTATTCATCCGATTATTCTCGAACCAGATCTTTTCCAGTTTCGGTATACGTTCGCATCGCTTGTTTCAGAAGCTTCGCCCGCGGGCGCGGGGAGAGTCCGCCGCCTTTTGCCGGTACGATCGGGAACGGCTGCCCCTCTCGCGCCGCGAGCACTGGGTCGCGATTGTTGTCGCCGCTCAGGCTCAGTTTTGCCGATCCATCAAATAACGATCGTTCGATCGACGCTGTCACACCGCGATGAAGAATCGTGTCACTGGTCAGCGCGAACCGGACGGTGATGAAATCTTGATTCCTGGGCTGAACCTGGATCTCAGTTACGCGGCCGATGGAAACACCGAGAAGGTTCACGGCTGACCCTGGTTGCAGGCCATCGACAGATTGTTCAAATCGAATCTCGTACGTCGGCCCCTTGGCATCGCTCTCCTGGAGAAGCCATAAAGCGAATCCGATCGCAGTGATCATGAGCATGCCCACGATCAGGCTTACCTTCAACCAGTTTGAATGCGTTTCCATCGGGAGCTAGGAATCCCGAGGCCCGTCGCGCCAGGAGCGATGCTTCGCGGTCGGCTCTGCGTGCGCCGCGCTCATCGCCGCCTCACACCTTCTAAAACGGCCAGTGCAACAGCACCGAGAGCCAACAGTCCCGCCAGGTGCGCGGCGGCGAGGAAAACACTATCGCCGCGCAGATCGCGAGGGTGGCAGGATAGAGCTGCGGAGTAACCCTGCCGGCACGCTCTCTTCCGCGTAAACGCTCAAGGTCCTTGGGCGCGATACTGACGGTGATCGAGCCGGTTCGCGCAATCTTCTCGATCTGTCCGACGAGGTTCGGCGTTGACAGAACCACTCGTCCGAGCGCTGCGAGCAGCTTGCCTGCCTCGCCGCGCAGCCGGGCAGGGCTAGCCCGCTCCCGCATCATTTCCTTTGCTATCGGAGCAAGCTCTCGAGCAATGTCGAATGCCGGATCGATGCGCCGGACGAACCCCTCGGCGGTCAGCAAGGTCCGGAGCACCAGGGCAAGGTCCGGTGGAAGCGCGAGATGAAAGTCGCGCAGAATCGCGAATACCATCTGAAAAATGTCGGCGAGGTCAATCTGATCGAGCAGGACGTTGCTGAAGCGGTCGATCAGTTCGGCCATTGCCTCTTCGAGCCGGACCCGGTCCACGTCCGGATCACCGGCCCAGAGCATGAGAATATCGACGATACCGCCGGTGTCCTCCGAAGCGATCGCGAGGCCAAGCCGAACGAGTTCCTCCCGGCGTCTCGGCAGGAGGGTGCCCACAGCGCCGAAATCGATCAGGCCAAGCGTCCCGTCTTCAAGGAAGAAGACGTTGCCGGGATGCGGATCGGCGTGGAAGTGACCGTTTATGATGATCATGCGCAGGATCGCCTGCGCATAGGTGCGGGCAAGCGCAGCCAGATCGAGATCGCTTCGGCGTGCCGCGTCCAGATCGCTTGCGGGAAATCCGCGGAGCCGCTCCTGGATGTTCACTCGCCTTCCCGAAAGCTCCCAATCGAAGCGTGCGGTTCGAACCCCGTAGTTTTTAAGATATTCACCGATCGCGTCGCTGGCGCGCGCTTCTGCGCTGAGGTCCATCTCCCGGGCGAGGCTCTCGGCGAAATGGCGCAGCAACTCGTCCGGCTTCAGTCTTGCGATCTCGGGGATACGGCGCTCCGCAACCCGGGCCAGTCTTCGCAAGAGCCGAAGATCGGCATCGACGATCCGCTCGATGCCTGGGCGGCGAATCTTGACGATAACGTCACGCCCGTCGAGCAGCGTCGCCGCATGCGCCTGAGCGATCGAACCCGCCGCAAGCGCTTCGGTGTCGAAGTGACTAAAACTCGTTTCGATTGGGCCGCCGATCGCCTCCTCGATCAGCGGCTGCACGGCCGCGAATGGAAGCGGAGGAACGCGGTCCTGCAGTTTTGAAAGTGCATCGACCCATGCCGGCTCCAGAAGGTCGCTTCGCATCGCGAGGATCTGTCCGAATTTGACCGCGACAGGGCCGATATCCCGCAAAAGCGCGACGATCGCTTCCGGCCGGGTATCTTCAATCGGCTCGCCCCCCCCCCCGCCCCCAGACCCAACCGAGCGGCCAGCCCCTTGAGACCGTGCCGGCCGAACAGGACGAGAATCTGCGCGAACCGCTCCCTTTCTTTTAGAGCAGTCGTATCGGCTTCATCGGTAGGAGCTAGATCAATCATGCGCCCGGCTTTTCGGGGCGGGAACTTGGGTCTCGGGAACGCTGGCCTTCGTCTCCAGATGGTCGACGAGCCGGTTCAAATGTTTGATCGCTGCGTCGAGACCCTCGAGTTCATCCGCTGTCAGGCTTCCGAAGGTCTGCCCTACGATGTCGTCGTAGAGCGGCATGGCCAGTCCCAACGTGGCCCGGCCGGCGTCTGTTATCTGCACCAGTTTGGACCGGCGATCGTCCGGAGCAGGCGATCGGAACACGAGACCATTTTGCTCGAGCGCGTCGATCGCCTGAGTAACAGTGCGGGGCGCCTGATCGAAAAAGCTCGCAATGTCGGTGGAGCGGCGCGGTTGTTCCGCGAGATACGCGAGCAGTTTTAGTTGGGCCATCGATGCACCCTGACAGGCAAGATAGGCGTCGATCAGCCGCCGCATCCTGTACCAGGTCCAGCCGAAGGTGGTTGCGATCCCACGTATACCCGATTGGTGAGGTTCCATATAATGTGGTATTGCCGAAGCTTGGCCGCCGTGGCAAGTCCCCCGGCTCTTTGAATCGATAGTTGATCGGGAATAGAATGGTGGAAGATCCCACAGTCGGTTCAGGCGACCATGACGATGTCGGCGAGCGGCCCGCTGGTCCGCTCAAGTCGGTACGGGTTCGGCTGGCGCTGTTGGTTGTCGCGGTCGCGATCGTGGGAGCGGGGTTGGTATGGTATTTTGACCATCAGAACCGCGGCAAGTTCATGCAGAAAACCGACAACGCTTATGTGGCGGCGGACTCTGTCGTGGTGGCCCCGAAAGTTGCCGGATATGTCGAGCGCGTGTTTGTCAGCGCGAACCAAGCGGTCCGCAAAGGGCAGCAGTTGGCAGAACTAGACCCTCGCGAATATCGAGCCCAAAGCGAGCAGATCACCAGCCAGATCGACACAGCGAAAGCTGCGGTCGAGACGAGCCGTTCGCAGATCGCTGAACAGCAGGCGACAATCGTCCAGGCGCGTGCTCAGGCGGCCTCGGCGCGCGCCGAGGCCGCCTTCGCGCGGCAGCAGGTTGCGCGCTATCAGCCGCTGGCGGCGTCTGGCGCAGAGCCAGGCGAGCGATTTGCCCAGCTTCAGACGCAGGCACGACAGGCAGATGAGCGCGCCAATGCTGCTCAGGCCGGCCTTACCGCAGCAGAAAGGCGCGTTGGCACGCTTGGTGCCCAGGTACGACAGGCGCAATCGCAGGCCGAAGCTGCTCGTGCTCAGCTCTCAGCCGCGCGTGTGAACACCGAAGCGACGTTGCTCAAGGCAGCGATCGATGGTCGCGTCGGCGATCTCGCTGTCCGGGTAGGGCAGTTCGTACAGCCCGGAACGCGCCTGATGACGCTGGTGCCGGTGGAGCGCCTCTTCATCGAGGCCAATTTTAAAGAGACGCAGCTAGGTCTCATGCGAGTCGGCCAGCCCGTCAGTATCGACGTCGACGCGCTCCCCGGGGTCGAGCTGAAAGGGCGGGTTGCCAGCTTCGCACCGGGCACAGGTGCCCAGTTCTCCGTGCTCCCGCCGCAGAACGCGACCGGCAACTTCACGAAGATCGTTCAGCGCGTGCCCGTCCGTATCGCGATCGATGCGCCGCCCGAAGTCAGGCCCCTTCTGGTTCCCGGAATGTCGGTCGGCATTACTGTCGATACCCGTTCGGCCAAAGGCGACCTGGAGAGAATCCGGCAGGCCGTAAGTCGGAAGCGCTGAGCGTGGCGACGGTTGCTGCATCTCCGGGGACGTTACGCGCCGAGCGAGCCGACTCGACGGCCTGGATCGCGGTCGCGGCCGGCGCGCTGGGCGCGCTGCTCGCGACGCTCGACATCTCGATCGTCAACTCGGCGCTGCCGACTATCCAAGGGGAGATCGGAGCGACCGGCACGGAAGGAACGTGGATCGCCACGGCTTTTCTCGTTGCCGAGATCATCATCATACCGCTGAGCGCGTGGCTGGAACGGCTTTTGGGGTTGAGGACACTTCTCCTCATCTCGGTGACCTCTTTTACAGGATTCTCGGTCCTGTGCGGCACCGCTACGGATCTGATGACAATGATCGTCGGAAGGGCGGGTCAGGGGTTCACGGGCGGCGTGCTCATCCCGACAGCGATGACGATCGTCGCAAAGCGCCTCCCGCCATCGCAACAGCCGATCGGCATGGCCCTTTTTGGAATGACCGTCATCCTGGGTCCGGTTCTTGGCCCCCTGCTCGGAGGCTGGCTCACGGAAAATCTGAGCTGGCATTATGCCTTCTTCGTCAACGTGCCGGTCTGCGGTCTGCTCTTGCTGCTGCTGCTTCTCGGCCTGCCGCACGAGAAAACGAACTGGGTCTATTTCCGCGAGGCGGACTGGTTCGGGATCGTCGGCATGATCCTCGGCCTGGGAGGACTGACGGTCGTGCTTGAGGAAGGGCACCGTGAAGAATGGTTTGAATCGACGTACATCGTCCGGCTGACGATCATGACCCTGATTGGTTTTGTCATGTTGGGTATCGGACAATTCAGGGCCGCCAAGCCTGTGCTTAAGCTGCGGATCGTGATGAATCGACAATTCGGCAGCGTCGTCGTCATGGCGCTGGCGCTGGGCATGGTGATGTACGGCTCGACCTTCGTCATCCCGCAATTCCTCGCGCTGATCGCTGACTATAACGCCCTTGAGACGGGTCAGGTGATTTTCCTCATGGGTGTGCCTGCCTTCTTGCTGATGCCCGTCATCCCGCTGCTTATCCGCGTCGTCGATATCAGGCTCGCCGTCGGCACAGGCCTTGCGCTCATGGCCGCCAGCTGCCTCGTCAACACCAGCCTCACCGCGGAATCTGCCGGAGAAGCCTTTACCGCCGGACAGTTACTGCGTGGTGTCGGCATGATCCTCACCATGCTGTTCCTGAACCAGGCCACCATCGCTTCGGTCAGCAAGGAGGATGCCGGTGATGCATCAGGCATCTTCAATGCCGCACGAAATCTCGGCGGGTCGTTCGCTTTGGCCGCCCTGGCCTCCTTTCAGGACCAGCGAATGTCGCTCCATAGCCGGCGGATGGAAGAGACCCTTTGGGCAAACGACCCAAGGTTGCAGGATTATCTCGCCGGCATGGCCAGGACGTTCGGCCAGATGGACGCCGCCCTTCAGTCGCTTGCCGGGACCATTCAGCAGCAGGCCTTCATCATGACGTACAATGACATTTTCCTGGCGATGGCGCTTGCGACACTGGCCACGCTTCCACTCGTTTTGTTCCTGCGCCCGCTGCCCAAAGGGCAGTCCATGGCGATGCATTGAGGCTGCGATGACAAACTTCAGAGGTCTCGTTCTCGCCCCCTTGCTGCTCGGCGGATGTGTCGTTGGCCCGGACTACGCCGGACCGCCGGGATTGGGTCGCGCCGCCCCCCAATCCAAGTTCGTGCGCCAGACCGCGAGTACGAGCACCAATGACCCCGCAGTTGCTGAGTGGTGGACGGCTCTTCAAGATCCGGTCCTGAACGAGCTTGAGCGACGCGCACTTGCAGCGAATCCGTCGATCGATGTCGCCCAGGCGCGACTCCGTCAGGCGCGTGCATCCGTGCGCCAGGAGCGCGCTAACCGCTTTCCGAAAGCTGGGGCACAAGCGACCGGAATCTTCGCCGACCTTCCCGGGATCGATCTGCAGTCGGCTCAGGGGAACGGCGCAACGCCCCCTTCCCAGGACGCGGATTCCTCTCTCCAGTTTTTCAATCTCGGCCTGAACGCAAATTGGGAAATCGATCTTGCAGGAGGCCAGATCCGAAAAATAGAATCCGCTAACGCACTAGCCGCAGCGGCTTCCTACAACGCGGCAGATGCACACGTTCAACTCGCAGCCGACGTTGCGCAAAGTTATACGAATCTGCGGGACCGGCAGCAGCGCGCCGCTGCACTTCGTGGGGGGCTGGACCTGCAGAAGCAGCAGCTAGGCCTCGCTCGGCAACGCTTTCAGCAGGGCACGGTGCCGGCCTTTGCCATTGGTCAGGCGAACCGCGCCATTCAGGCTACCAACGGCGATCTCGCTACGGCTGAGGCGGAGATCGGAATTTATCTCAATGCGCTCGCCGTGCTTGCAGGGGAGGCGCCAGGGAGGCTCGATTCCTTGCTGGCTGTCCCGCGTGACGTCCCCTTGCCGCCACAGGTCGTCGCCATCGGCGATCCCGCCTCTCTCCTTCGCCGTCGACCCGACATACGCGCCGCCGAGCGCAATCTGGCGGCCACGACCGCCCGGATTGGCGTCGCTGAAGCAGCGCGTTTTCCCAAGATCAGCTTTATGGGGATCCTAGGCATCGGCGGAACGTCTGTCGGAGACCTGGTCGATCTGGGAAATATCTCCAACATTGCCGTGCCCCAGCTACAATGGGGGCTGCTCGATTTTGGACGAACTTCGGCCCAGATAACGCAAGCGCGCGCTGGACGAGACGAAGCCGAGACACAGTATCGACAGTTAGTTCTAGGTGCGCTTCAGGACGCCGAGAATTCGCTTGCGCGCTTTGCACAGCAACGTCGCAATGTCGCAGCGCTCGCCGAGATCAAGCGATCGGCCGACGAGTCAGACATTTTGACACAACAACGCTTCCAGCGACAGGTCATTACCCGCAGTGACGCACTTGAGTCCGGTCGTCAGAAAGTGCTTGCTGCATCAAACCTTCAAAGTGCTGTTGCGGCTCTTACGGCAAGTTATGTCGCCATTCAAAAGTCGCTAGGGCTTGGGTGGGGGGAACCCACCGATTCAAGCCTGGGTTCTACTCCCTTGAATACTTCTGAAATAATTTCGAAAAACTGATGGTAATCGCTTAGTCCAAGATGGTTATTATTAGTGACTACCCAAATTAACTTAATACGGTTGTGCACAAAGCCTCGCCGCTGTTGAAGTATCATTGAGGCTTTTCTCCAAGATGTGATATCATCAATAGTTCATACCCAAGCGGATCGAATCTAACACTTGGTGCCCGCGCCTGACGGCGGCGATGATTTTATCAGGATCGGCGGTCCAGACGAAGGGTTTTGGGCTCTCGTTGTGCTCGGCGAGGAAGCGGTTGATGGCGGCCTGAAGATCGACGAGCGAGTGGAATACGCCTCGTTTGAGGCGTCGTGAGCCTGGCGAAGAAGCCCTCGACGGCGTTGAGCCACGAACAGGACGTTGGCGTAAAGTGGAAGGTGAAGCGCGGGTGCCGCTCGAGCCACTCGCGGACCTTGGGGTGCTTGTGGGCGGCATAGTTGTCGAGGATCACGTGGATCGCCTTACCGGCGGGGACTTGCGCCTCGATCAGATTGAGAAAGCGGATGAATTCCTGGTGCCGATGCCGATGCCGCTGCATGTTGCGGCCGATCACGGTCCCGTCGAGTATGTTGAGCGCCGCAAACAGCGTGGTGGTGCCGTTGCGCTTGTAATCATGGGTCATGGTGCCGGCTCGCCCCTTCTTGAGCGGCATGCCGGGCTGGGATCGGTCGAGGGCCTGGATCTGGCTCTTCTCGTCGAACGACAGGACGATCGCGTGGGCGGGTGGCGCGATATAAAGGCCGACAACGTCGCGCAGCTTGTCGATGAACTCGGGATCATTGGAAAGCTTGAACTGCCGAACGCGGTGAGGCTGCAGGCCATGGGCGCGCCAGATCCGGTGAACCGAACTGGCGCTGATCCCCGCTTCGCGGGCCATCAGCGCGGCCGTCCAATGGGTCGTCTCACCCGGCGGTTCCTCACGCGTCCCGGTGGCAACCCAAACGAGCACCTCCGGGGTCAGCGGAGGGATGCGCGAAGGGCGGGTCTTGTCACGCAACAGACCTTCAACCCCTTCCTGCATGAACCGCTCCTGCCAGCGCCACACGCACGTCTTGGACGTGTCCGTCCGGCGCATGATCTCGCTGGTGCCGACCCCATCGGCGCTCAGAAGAACGATCTCGGCACGCCAGACGTGCTTCTGAGGGGCGTTACGATCCTTGCAGATCCGTTCGAGACGTTCGCGGTCCGCGGACGTGAGGTCGATGACGATACCACTGCGCATGCCCGCTGACTCGCACGGCCGCAGCCGACTGGGAATCCCTAATCGGACTCAACCGTCAGGCGAGAACCACTAGTCCGCCCTGGTGAGGACCGCGCAAGCGAATTACCGTACTGATCATTGCGATCAGACCATCGGGGCGACCTTCATCGCTGGCTCTCTAGCGATCCACTCGGAGTTACCCGAGCGTTACCCGAGAATCTACCAAATCCCAACTCGCCTCGTCGGCCAAGGTTCTAAGTGATTATTTTCACTGTATAACCTTGGAGCTGCGAAGGGAATCATTCGTTACCGTCGTTTTTCAAGGCGCGCGTTTGAGGTCGGAGGCCGACGTCTGGCCCTCCGCCTTGACCGACGGCGGACTTAGGACACAGTATCGCCGATGGATCGTCCCCGCAGGTCGACCACGTTCCGCAGTCTGTCCACCCGCAGCCGCTCCGCCCTGGCTCCTGCGGACGGGGCGCGCTGAATGGCGCAGGCCACCGCCACCGATGTCCTGATCAAGCGGCTCGGTTGAGTCTGCATTCGGTTTTCGTGGGAGGGCGACAATTCCCGCCGTGCAGCATCGGCAGCCGGCGAACCCTTGTTCCATACTTGACCGCATGGTACGCGAGAATCCGGTATGAGAGGGATAGCATGTCATACGAAGTGGCGCTGAGCGACAAATACATGCTGGATCAGGGGCGCGTGTTCCTGTCCGGCACGCAGGCGCTGACCCGCGTACTCCTGTCCCAGCGGCGATCGGATGCGGCGCAGGGACTCAACACCGGCGGCTTTGTCTCGGGCTATCGCGGCTCGCCGCTGGGCTCGCTCGACACTGCCCTCTGGGCGGCGCGGGGCGCGCTGAAGGACGGGGGGATCGTCTTCCAGCCCGGCGTGAACGAGGAACTGGCCGCGACCGCCGTCTATGGTTCCCAGCAACTCGGCTTCTTTCCCGGCGCGCGCCATGACGGCGTGTTCGCCGCCTGGTACGGCAAGGGGCCCGGGGTCGACCGGGCCGGCGATGCGCTCAAGCACGGCAATCTCGCGGGGACTGCCGCGCTTGGCGGGGTGCTGGTCCTGGCCGGGGACGACCATTCGGCCAAGTCGTCGACGACCGCGCACCAGTCCGAACAGGCGCTCGTCGCCTCGCTAATCCCGGTGCTTTATCCCGCATCGGTTGCCGAATTCCTGGAATTTGGGGCTTTCGGTATCGCGCTGTCGCGCTTTTCGGGGCTGTGGGCCGGCTTCAAGTGCATCAACGACACCGCCGACGCGACCGCGACCGCGTCGCTGGGCGATCCGCTGCGCCGCTGGCTCTGCCCCGAAGTGGAGATGCCCCCCGAGGGCCTCAACATCTTCCAGGGCGAAACGCAATTGTCGATGGAACGCCGGACGACCGATTTCCGACTGCCGGCGGCACAGGCGTTCATTCGCGCGAACCGGCTCGACCGGGTGCTGCGCGACGGTGATCGCCGGACGCTCGGCATTGTCACCGCCGGGAAGGCCGCGCTCGATGTGATCGAGGCGCTGAATCAGCTCGGCCTGAACGACGCGCGCTGCCGCGCGCTCGGCATCCGCGTGCTGAAGCTGGCGATGACCTGGCCCGTCGAGCCGGACGTGACCAGGGCCTTCGCGCGCGGGCATCGCCAAGTGCTGGTGGTGGAGGAGAAGCGCGCGTTCATCGAACCGCAGGTCGCCTCGCTGCTGTATCACCTCGATGCCGGCGAGCGCCCGGTGCTGACCGGAAAGGCCGATGCGACCGGCCGCCCGTTGCTTCCTCAGAACGGGGAACTCGGACCCACCGAGATCGGCGCGGTCCTGTTCGGCCAGCTCGAGGCGCTCGGCCTTGTCGACGAGCCACTGCGCACGCGCCGCGCGGAGATTGAGGCAAGGCTCGCGGCGGGGAGTGCGGCGTTGACCCCTTTCAACCGCATGCCGTTCTTCTGTTCTGGGTGTCCGCACAACACGTCGACCGTCGTGCCCGACGGATCGGTTGCGCTGTCCGGGATCGGCTGTCACGTGATGGCGGCGATGATGCCGCATCGCAAGCACGTCTGGCCGGTGCAGATGGGGGGCGAGGGGGCCAATTGGATCGGCGTCGCCCCGTTCACGGACACCAGGCATATTTTCCAGAATCTGGGCGACGGGACCTACCATCACTCCGGTTCGCTGGCTGTCCGGGCCGCGGTGTCGGCGGGTATCGGCATCACCTACAAGCTGTTGTTCAACGATGCGGTGGCGATGACGGGCGGCCAGCCCGTCGAGGGGCAAATGACGCCGTGGCAGATCGCGTCCGAGCTGTTGCAGGAGGGGGTGCGCAAGGTCGTGGTCGTCGCCGACGATCCCGACAAATATCCGTCCACAGTGCGTTTCCCGGACGGCGTCGCGATCCGCCCGCGCGAGGAGCTGGACGCCGTGCAGCGCGACCTCGCCACGATCGACGGCGTGACCGTGCTGATCTATGATCAGGTGTGCGCGGCGGAGAAGCGCCGTCGCAGAAAGAAGGGGACCTTCCCCGACCCGGCAAAGCGGATCTTCATCAACGACCTAGTGTGCGAGGGATGCGGCGACTGTTCGGTCAAGTCGAACTGTGTCAGCGTACAGCCCCTCGAAACCGAATTCGGCCGCAAGCGTCAGATCGACCAGTCGAACTGCAACAAGGATTTCAGCTGCATCAACGGGTTCTGCCCGTCCTTCGTGACGGTCAGCGGCGGCAACCTGAAGGGGCGTGCAGCCGCCGCCCCGGCGGCTGCGATTCCGCCGCTGCCCGCCCCGCCGCCGCCCGTCGAAGGCGCGCTCGCGATTCTGATCGCGGGGATCGGCGGCACCGGCGTCGTCACCATCGGCGCCGTGCTGGGGATGGCGGCGCATCTCGACGGCAAGTCCGCAAGCATCATCGACGTGACCGGCTTGTCGCAGAAGAACGGGGCGGTGTTCAGCCATCTGCGGATCGCGCCGAGCGATGACGCCATCGCGGCGGCGCGCATTCCGATCGCCGGCGCGGAGTTGCTGCTCGGTTGCGACATGATCACCGCGGGCGGGGCCGAGGCGATGGCGCTGGTTCAGCCCGGGCACACGCGCGGCGTCATTAACGAAAATCTTACTCCCACGGCGGCCTTCACGATCGACACCGGCATAGACTTTGCCGGCGCGCAGACGCTGCGACGGTTGCGCGAAGTGCTGGCCGCGGATTCCGCGTTCGTCGACGCCACGCGGGTCGCGGCCCGCCTGATGGGAGACGCCATCGGCGCGAACATGTTCGTCGTCGGGGTCGCGCTGCAGCGTGGCCTGCTGCCGGTATCGCTGGCGGCGGTGGAACGCGCGATCACGCTGAACGGCGTCGCGGTCGACTTCAACCTGCGCGCCTTCGCGCTGGGCCGGCTGGCCGTGGTCGAGCCCGGCGCCATCGAGGCGCAGCTCGGCGACCAAGTTGCCGCGGTTGCAGAAGGATCGCTCCGGCTGTCGACGGATACCGGCGACGCGATCGAGCGGCGAGCTGCGCTTCTCGCCGACTATCAGAATGCGGCCTATGCCGCGCGTTTTGGTCGGAAGATCGCGGCGATCGCCGCGGCAGAGGCCAGGGTGGCGCCAGGCCGCACCGAGCTCAGCGACGCGGTGGCGCGAAACCTGTTCAAGCTGATGGCATACAAGGACGAATATGAGGTCGCCCGGCTCTATACGTCCGGTGAATTCCGCGCGAAGCTGGGCGAGCAGTTCACCGGCGATTACCGCGTGTCCGTCCATCTCGCGCCGCCATTGTTCGCGCGCAAGGATCCGTTGACGGGGTTGCCGCGAAAGCGAGAGTTCGGGCCGTGGATGCTGGCCGCCTTCGGCCTGCTGGCGCGGGCGAAGCGGCTGCGTGGAACCGCGTTCGACCCGTTCGGCCGTACCGCCGAACGGCGGATGGAACGCCAGTTGGTTCGCGATTATGAGGCGGTGCTCGACAGCATCGCGACCCATCTCGACCCCGTGAAGTACGACGCGGCGGTGGCGCTGGCCCGTTATCCGGACAAGATCCGCGGCTATGGCCATATCAAGGACCGGTCGGTACCCGGCGCCCTCGCCGAGCGCGACAGCCGGCTCGCCGCGTTCCTCGTACCGATCGAGGAACTCCAGGCGGCCGAATGATCGGCCGCCGGACATCGCCGATCTTAAAGTCGGGGCCACTGTAGTTGAGGCGCCGGCGGCCCGCACTCGTCGTCCGGTGCATCGGAGACGAAGCGCGCTTCGATCGCGGCGGCGCAGGACAGGATATCCGCCAAATGCCGCTCGGCGATTTCTCCGGGCACCACTACGCGCCGAAAGAAGATGATATTGATGGCGCCCAGGACCCGCCCGTCGCTGCGGATCGGAACCGCGATCGCGCCGACGTCGGAATCGGCCTGCCCGACCGCTCATGCATAGCCCCGGCGGCGGAAATCCTCGACCAGCGCCGCGACCGCTTCAGGCCGGTGCGGCTCTGCCCCCGGCAGGGCATCGACGAGCTGCAACATCATCGCGCGCGTGCCTGGATCGGCCCCGGCCAGCGTGGCCCGCCCAAGCGCGCTTCCAGCATCGTCCGCCGTCGCCCGACCATGGCGCGGTGAATCGACAGGCGGCTGAACCGGTGCGTACTCTCCTGGATCGTCATCGTGCCGCGATCGAAGGTCGCGAAGTCGCTGGGCCACTGGACGCTGGGGTAGCATCCTGCCCAATTCGACCGCCGCGATATGAACCAGCCGGTCGGTGGGCAGGTAGCCGTCCGACAGCCGCCGAACATCGGGCCGCAACAGCCAGCTGCCGTCACCGGTCGCCTGGACGACCAGATCGCGCGCGGCGAGCGTGTGCAGCAGCCGGTGCACGGTCGTGCGGTCGATGCCGGTACACGGGCCAGTGCGGCGGCGCCCGCGCGGCCGAGGCGGTCAAGCGCCCGCACCGGCTTGTAGGCGGTCCCCATCGGCCTGCGGTGTGCACCAGATGCACCGATCGCGCAACGCGATTGTGGCCCCACCGCGCCCGCCTATCGTTCGCGAACGGATCGTGACCCGTCGCGCGAGCCGCCTCGCCACGCCCTTCAAGCCACGCCTCGGGACAAGGAAACGCCAATGCCGCTCAAGCTCGCCTGCGCCTCCCATTCGCCGCTGATGCGGGATGGGCCTTGTTCCGACGAAGTCCGCAGCGGCGTGTCTCGAGGATTCGCCGCGCTCGCCGCCACGATCCGCGACTTCGATCCCCATTATGTGATCCAGTTCTCGCCGGATCACTTCAGCGGCTTCTTCTACGAGCTGATGCCCGCATTCTGTGTCGGCACGAAGGCGGACGCGATCGGCGACTGGGATACGACGGCCGGACCACTCGACGTCCCGCATGACGAGGCGGTCGCGCTCTCCAGGCACCTGCTGCGCGCCGACTTTGACGTGGCGCAGAGTCATCACATGCGGCTCGATCATGGTTTCGTCCAGATCTGGGAGAGTCTGTTCGGCACCGCCACGGGCCTGCCGATCATCCCGATCTTCATCAATTGCGCCGCGCCGCCGCTTCCGTCCTTCCGTCGGGCTAGGCAGTTGGGCGAAGCGGTGGGCCGGTTCGCCCTGCAGAGCGGAAAGCGAGTGCTCCTCGCCACCTCGGGCGGGCTCAGCCATGATCCGCCCATCCCCAGCTTCTGGAAATCGCCGCCAGAGGTCGCCTCGCGATTGCTCGATCCCCAAAACCCCACTGCCGGGGAGCGGGCAGCGCGCGAGGAGCGCACCAAGGTGGCAGGGCGTGAGGCCCATGCCGGCGGAGGCGCAATCCTGCCCGTCTCCGGCAAATGGGATCGGGGCTTTCTCGATCGCCTCAGCGCGGGACTGACCGGCGAGTTCGACGATCTACACCCCGAGGATATGATCGCGGCCGCCGGTCGGGGCGGCCCTGGAGTGCTGTGCTGGATGGCCGCGATGGCAGCCTTGGCCACCGCGGGACCGACCGAATCCCGGCTGCATTTCTATGAGGCCATCCAGGGTTGGGTCGCAGGCATGGCGATATTCTCCGCAAGGACCGTCTCGCCCGCGTCCAGCCCCGAACAGGCATAACGAGGATTCAGATGAGCGGCATTCCAGGAATATGGAGCGATGTGCGAGGGTTCTGATATTGCGCGGTTTGGAGGCAGCCGGCGGAGCGATTAATCGGCGCAGTCGACGACGAGGTCGGCGAAACCGGACATGGCGAGCCGGTAATGGCGGCCGGCCGTCATCGGCGCCAGCGGTCCGAACGCGCCCGACAGCACGATGTCGCCGGCGGCAAGGGGACGGCCGACCTCGACCATCTTGCGCGCCAGCCATGCCAGCGCCGTCACCGGGCTGCCCAGGCAGGCGGTTGCCGGACCATGCGACACCCGCACGGCGTCCTCGAAGAGTTCCATCGTCAGGGCGTCGATCACGGCGCGGTCGAAGGGGCGGCGGTCGTCGCCGATGGCGTAGCACGCGGAGGATGCGTTGTCGGCGACGGTGTCGGCGATCCTGATCTGCCAGTCTCGGACGCGGCTGCCGACGATCTCGATCGCGGGCGCCATCCACTCGACCGCATCGCCCACCGCGGCTTCGTCGACCGCGGGATCGGTCAGCGCGCGGCGGATGCCGAAGGCCAGTTCGCCCTCCGCGCGCGGCTGCGACACGCTCGCCGCCGCGAAGGCGCCGCCGGGCGCGACCGCCATGTCGGCGAACAGCATGCCGAAATCGGGCTCGCCAACCCCGAGCTGGGCCTGGACCGCGGGTGAGGTAAGGCCGATCTTGCGGCCGACCAGTTGCCGGCCCTCGGCGATCCAGTGGGCTGTGTTGATCTCCTGGATTCGATAGGCAATCAGGGGGTCGTTGGGCACCAGCCGGTCGACGACTGGGTCGATTGCGCCTGTGTGATAGGCCTCGCGCAGCTCCAGCGCGGCACGGTGGACAGCATCCTCGGTCATTCTTCCTCCTGTCAGATCCTCGCCAGCAACCCGCCATCGCTGACGATGACGGTGCCGGTCATGCCGCGCGAGTTATCCGCCGATGCGAGCAGCACGTAGGCGCCGGCATGGTCCTCCGGGGCGGCCGCGAATCCCAGTGGGGTGGCCGCTCCAACTGCCGCGACGATGCGATCGTCATCTTCCAGCCGGCGTCCGGCGCTGCCCAACGAATCGATCCCTGACAGGCCGGTCACGGTGCCGCCCGGTGCGACGGCGTTGACCCGTACGTCGGGTGCCCATTCATGGGCAAGCTGATAGACGAGGCCGCGCACCGCGAACTTGCTTGCGGTATACAGCGCGCCGCCACCACCTCCGCGGAAACTGGCCGTGGAGCAGGTCATCACGAGGCTGCCTCGGACCTCCTTCAAATGCGGGTAGGCTTCGCGAGCCATCAACGCGTGCGACCGCACGTTAATTGCGAACATCTCGTCGTGCGCGGCCATGCAGTCCTCGGGCGAAAGACGGTCGAGCCGCTTGTGCCAATCGAATACTCCGACGTTCGAGATGACGGTGTCGAGGCGCCCGAAGCTGGTGATTGCGGCGGCTACGGCGCGAGCGTTGGCGTCCGGGAGCGAGGCGTCGCCCGCCACCGACGTGCAGGCCGAACCGAGCTCTGCCCGCAGCGTCGCGAGCCCTCTCTCGGCGCGGTCAACAGCGACTACACGCGCTCCCTCGGCCACAAATCGCACAGCGACCGCTCGACCGATGCCAGACGCGGCACCGGTGACGATCGCCACCTGTCCTTCAAGCCACCCCATGCGCATCCTCCCGCCGATCAACATACGCATTGGTATTGTCTGTGGCAATGTCCGTCACTGCGAATGAAACCCTGTCAGTCAGATTGACTTGGAAATTTGGCGATGCTAGGCACAATACCATAAAGTATGGAGAGGCGTTGCCATGGTACTTCCCGACATCGGCCGCACCATTACAATTGGTGGCGTGACCACCAACTATCACGAAGCAGGCGCCGGCCGCGCGGTCGTGTTGCTGCACGGCTCCGGGCCGGGTGTGACGGCCTGGCAGAACTGGCAGCGAATCATTCCCCGACTGGCGGAGCGCTATCGTGTCATAGCTCCCGACATTGTAGGTTTCGGCTTCAGCCCCAAGCCTGAGGGTGAGAAGCCTGGCATCAAACTATGGCTGGCGCACCTCGAGGGCATCCTTGATGCGCTCGAGATCGAGGAGGCGACGCTGGTTGGCAACAGCTTCGGCGGCGCCCTGTCGCTGGCCATGATGGCGCGCCATGCGGATCGTGTCCGCGCTTTGGTGCTTATGGGGACGCCCGCAGGCGAGTTCGAGCAAACCGGGGGCCTGGCGGACAGCTACGCTTTCGAACCCAGCTTAGAGAATATGGGCGCAATGATGCGCCGCTTTCCCTTCGATCCCGCGATCGTGAGCGACGAAATGATCGCTGCGCGTTTCGCAGTGGCTCAGCACAACACCGGGCTTGAGACGATACGCGAGCTTCAGCCCCGTCCGACGGACGGGAGACCTGCGACGGTACGCGGTGTCCCGCTCGATCAACTGGAAGCCATCGATGTGCCGACGCTGATTCTGCACGGTCGAGAGGATCGCATGATCCCGCTCGACGTCGCGGTCCGGGCACATCGCCACATTGCCAATTCGCAGCTGCATGTGTTCGGCCAGTGCGGCCACTGGGTGCAGTTGGAGCGCGAGGAGGAATTTCTGGCGCAGGTCTTCATGTTCCTTGCAGCAACGGAGTCGCCGCGATGAGCCTCAACGCTGTCGAGCAATGCGTATTCGACCTTGGTAATTCGGGGCGGGTGCGCAAGGGTTATTCCGCCGAGCCTGAGGCCTTCCTGGCGCGCTACGCGCTGAGCGACGAGGAGAAGGCCCTTATTCGTGAGATGGAAGTCGCTGAACTCTTCCGGCGCGGCTTGAACCCGATGTTGCTGATGGGATTCTATATGGGTTTTCATGGGCCCGCGTCGATGGCTGACTATCTGAGCAAGATGCCGACCCTTGCATCGACGCTCGGCACGGGAGAGTAATGATGGGCAAGATAGTGGGCGGCTTCATGATGCCGCACGATCCAACGGTCTTCATTAATCCCAAAAAGCTGGACAACAGCCACCTGATGGACGCGTATGCCGAAATCCGGCGCCGTATCGTTGCGCTCGGGGCGACCTCCGCAGTGATCGTCGGCGCCGATCATTACATCCTGTTCACCCCGAAATGCCTGCCGCAGATCCTGATCTGCCTGGGTGAGCTCAATGGGCCTGTGGACCAACTGCCGGGACTGCCCGGCCGTCCGATCCCGCACAATGCCGCGCTTGCCGGGTACATCTTCGATCATGCCCAGGATGTCGGGTTCGATCTGGCGGTCGCGCGGTCGCTCGGCGTGGATCACGCCATCGGGGCGCCGGCTCACCTCTGCCTGCCGGAGGACGGCTCGGTGAAGACGGTGGCGGTTTATATGGCAAGCGGCGTCGCGCCCTACCTGCGGCTGCGCCGCGCGCACGCATTCGGCGCGATGGTGAAGGCTGCTGTCGAGGCCGCGAACGACGAAGAGCGCGTCGTGGTGCTGGGTAGCGGCGGCATCAGCCACTGGGTCGGCACGGGCGAGATGGGACGTACCAACCCGGCGTTCGATCGAATGGTGCTCGATGCCATAGTCGCGGGCGACGCGGACTCGCTGCTCGCTCTGACCGACGAGGAAATCCTGCGCGAAGGAGGCAATGGCGCGATGGAGATACGGCATTTCCTGGCCGTGATGGGCGCGATGCCCGGCGGCTCGGGCGAGGTGATCGCCTATGACGCGTGGGAGGGTGCAGTGACCGGCCTGGGTTTCGCTCAGATGAGACCGGCGGCATGACCACGCCGCTAGGGCAGGGCATTACGCCGGCGGAGCTGCCGCGCGACCGGGCGCCGGCCCCGGATTCCGCACCGCTCGATGCCGCGACGATACGGGCGATGGTCGACGGCGAACAGGGCTGGATCGATCGGCGGATCTTCTGGGATCCCCAGGTCTATGCGCTGGAGATGGAACGTATCTTCGCGCGCTGCTGGATCTTCGTGGCGCATGACAGCCAGATCCCGGAGGTCGGCGATTTCGTCACGACCTATGTGGGTGAGGACGCCGTCATCGTCGCGCGGGCCCGCGACCGCCGGGTGCATGCCTTCATCAATTCGTGCAGCCACCGCGGCAACCGCGTGTGCTTCGCCGAGGCAGGCAGCGCGCGACGGTTCACCTGCAACTTCCATGGCTGGTCCTATGCGCTGGACGGGTCGCTGTCCGGGGTGACGGCCGAGGAACTTTACAAGGACAACCCCAGCTTCGACCGCAGCAAGCTCGGGCTGCATAATGCGCGGGTCGAGAGCTATGGGGGCATGCACTTTGCCTGTTTCGATCCGGAGGCGCCTTCGCTCGCGGATTATCTTGGCGACTTTCGCTGGTATCTCGACGTGCTGCTCGACAACGATGAGGGCGGGATCGAGTTCATCGACGGCAACATCAAGTCGCGGCTCAAATGTAACTGGAAGTTCCCGGCCGAAAACTTCGTCGGCGACGCGTACCATGCGACCTGGACGCACAGCTCCGCATTGCAGGCGCTGTTCGGCGGCGCGCCGACAATGAAGGCGGATCGATCGTTCCAGGTCAACGCCAATGGGCATGGCTGGGAGTTCGGACTCGACTTCATCGGCAACGCCGCGACTCTGTGCGAGCCGGAGATCGTAGACTATCTGCGCGAGAACGAAGCAAAGTTCGCCGAACGCCTCGGCAAGATGCGGAGCCGAATGGTTGCCTCGCTGAGCTCCGCAACGGTATTCCCCAACCTGTCCTTCCTTGCCGGGCACAACACCTTCCGCACCTGGAATCCGAAAGGCCCGAGCGAGACCGAGCTTCACACCTGGGTGTTCCTCAATCGCAACGCGCCGGACAGCCTGAGGGAAAAATACCGGCGTGGCGTCATGCTAACGTTCTCGCCGGCGGGGATCTTCGAGATGGATGACGGGGAGAATTTCGAGCATTGCACCGCGTCGAACGCGGGCGTGGTCACGCGCCGTCGCAAGCTGCATACCGGCCTTGGCCTCGGATCGGAGGTCGACCACCCCGAACTGAAGGGGCATGTGCACCGCAATCAGGTGAACGAGGCCAATCACCGCGCTTTCTATCAGCGCTGGAGTGACCTTATGACCGCACCCCGCTGGTCGGACGTGCCGGCACGATGAGCGGCATCGAAGGCAATGCGGGGGCCGCCCGCGTCGACCGCGACCTGGCGTTCGAGATCGAGCAGTTCCTCTATCGCGAGGCGCGGCTTCTCGACGCGGAGCGCTATGACGAGTGGCTGGCGATGATGGCGCCCGACATCCATTACTGGATGCCCGGGATCCAGGCCCGCTACCGCGCAGACAGGTCGGACGTGCTCAGCCGGACGCGGATGGCGTTTTTCGACGACGACCTGGATTATCTGACCAAGCGCGTCGATCGCGCCAAGCAGACCACCGCTTGGGCGGAGGACCCGCCCACGCGGCACTTCCACATGGTCGGCAACGTCGAGGTGGAGGCGACGGCGCTGCCGAACGAATGGGTGGTCCACTCGCTCGTCCACAATCTACGGCACCGCAACGAGACGGAAGAGCAGACGCTGACAGCCCGCCGCCAGGACCTCGTCCGCCGTGACGGGACCGGAGCGTTGAAGCTCGCGCGTCGGCTCATCCGCCTGCAACAGACGGTGTTGCAGGCAAAGAACATCAATACGTTCTTATGAACGGCGTGACGCAGGCGGGTGGCGGGCCGTCGCCGGCGGATGACGACGCGGCGTTCGACCGCGCCGACTTCGCGACGGTCGTCGACATGTTCTGGGAGGCGGTCGACGCGGCGGGCGACCGCATCGCCCTGATCGATGGCGAGCGGACGCTGAGCTACCGCGACTATGGCGCCTCGGTCGCGGCCCTGGCGGCGCGGCTGGTGGCGATCGGCGTGGGGGGGGAGCGGGTCGCGATCCAGGTGCCGAATTCGATCGAGGCGAACGTCGCGATCTACGCGGCGCTGGCCGCCGGCGCGCAGGTCGCGCTGCTCAATCCGGGCTATGGCGCGGATGAACTGGCGCCGCTCTTCGACATCGCCCGGCCCAAGGTCATCATTGCCGGGGTCGGCGGCGCGCGGGCTGCGCGCGGGATCGCCGCTGCGCACAGCATTGACCACCTGCTGGTGGTCGGCGAAGGCGACCTGTCAACACCGGCACTGGTGGCGCAGGCCGCCACGCGGCCGGCGGTGAGGATCGACCGCGGCGATCTGGCCACCTTGCTTTTCACCGGCGGCACCACTGGCGTGCCGAAGGGCGTCGATCGCCCCCACGGCACCCTGGTCGAGATAGTCCACGGGATGCATCAGGCGTGGCCGACCCGCATCGACCAAGAGGTGTGGCTGAATGTCGCGCCGGTGTTCCACGTCTGGGGTTCGCTGATGGGGTGTCTCAATCCCGTCTATTGCCGCAGCCCCGTGGTGATCATATCCCGCTACCAGCCCGATCTGGTCCTTGCCGCGCTGGAACGGCACCGGGTGACGGTGTTCAGCGGCGGGCCTGCCGCGATCTATGTCGGCCTCCTTGCCGCAGCGGGAATCGATCGCACCGACCTGTCGTCGCTGCGCATCTGTCCCGGCGGCGGATCGCCGTTCCTGATGGAGACGCTGACCGCCTGGTATGCGCGAACTGGGGTTCCGATCCTCGAAGCCTTCGGCATGACCGAAGGCGGGCCAATCTGCGCCAACCCGACCGACGGCACCCACAGGTTCGGCACCGTCGGGCGCCCGCTGCCAGGGCTCGAGGTTTCGATCGCGGCGCTCGACGATCCGGAGCGCGCGGTGCCGACGGGCCAACTGGGCGAGATCCGCATCCGTGGATCGCGCGTCGTCCACGCCTATCGCGGGCAGGGCGCGGGGCGGGCGGATGGCTGGCTGTACACCGGAGATGTCGGCGTGTTCGACGCCGACGGCTATCTCCGGCTGGTCGACCGGACCAAGGACATGCTGATCGTCGGTGGCTTCAACGTCTACCCGCGCGAGATAGAGGAAGTGCTGGCGCGCCATCCCGCTGTCGCCGAAGCGGCGGTGGTGGGGACGCCCGACGCGCGCAAGGGCGAGGTGCCCGTGGCCTTCGCGCGGCTGCGCGACGGGGCAACGGCCAGCCCCACCGCCCTCGCGGATTACTGCGCCGCCCATCTGGTCGCGTACAAGCGTCCGCGTTCGGTGACGCTGATGGACGCGATCCCCAAGACTCCTGCGAACAAGATCTGCCGCAAGACGCTCGCAGGCCTTGCGGCGGAGCAGCAGCCACCAGGAGAGAACGAGTGAGTAGAATCAAAGCAGCCATAATCGGCTCGGGCAATATCGGCACCGATCTGATGATCAAGATGCTGAAACGGCCGGGAAATATGGAACTGGTCGCTATGGTGGGCATCGATGCCGGCTCGGAAGGGCTCGCGATGGCAAGGGAACGAGGCGTGGCGACCACTCACGACGGGATCGACGGACTGGTAGGGATGGACGCCTACCCGGACATCGGGATCGTGTTCGATGCGACCTCCGCCTATGCGCACCGCCATCACGACGCGGTTCTGCGCCGTGACGGCAAGCAGGTGATCGATCTGACGCCGGCAGCAATCGGTCCGTTCACGGTGCCGCCGGTCAACATCGACGAGCACCAGGACGCACCGAACGTCAACATGGTGACCTGCGGTGGTCAGGCGACAATCCCGATGGTCGCCGCGGTCAGCCGGGTCGCGCGGGTTCGCTACGCCGAAATCGTCGCGTCCGTATCGTCTCGCTCGGCGGGGCCGGGAACGCGCGCCAATATTGACGAATTCACGCGCACGACGGCGCGCGCCATCGAAGTCGTTGGCGGGGCCGAGCGCGGCAAGGCAATCATCATCCTGAACCCGGCAGAGCCGCCCATGATCATGCGCGACACTGTGTTCACGCTGTCGGACATGGCGGACGAAGATGCGGTGCGCGCTTCGGTCGCGACGATGGTGGCGGCGGTGCAGCGTTACGTCCCCGGTTACCGGCTCAAGCAAGAAGTGCAATTCGAACGGTACGGCGCGAACCGGCCGCTCCTGATCCCAGGACAGGAAGACTTTATTGGCCTGAAGACGGCGATTTATCTGGAGGTGGAGGGTGCGGGCGATTACCTGCCAAGTTACTCGGGCAATCTCGACATCATGACAGCGTCGGCCCAGGCCACGGGCGACGCAATCGCCGCGCGCAAGCTTCGGACGGTGGCGGCATGACCCGCAATCCCGATCAGCGCCTCTATATCCAGGACGTGACGCTGCGCGATGGCATGCACGCCGTGCGCCACATGTACACGCTCGATCATGTCCGGGCCATCGGCAGGGCACTTGACGAAGCGGGAGTCGACGCAATCGAGATCGCGCATGGCGACGGTCTTTCGGGTGCTTCCTTGAACTATGGGTTCGGGGCGCAGACCGACTGGGAATGGATCGCAGCGGTGGCTGACGTGGTGGAGCATGCTGTTCTGACCACGCTGATCCTGCCCGGCATCGCAACGGTGGACGAGCTGCGACGGGCCTACGATCTCGGCGTCCGCTCGGTGCGCGTGGCAACGCACTGCACCGAGGCGGACGTTGCCCGTCAGCATATGCGGATCGCGCGCGACCTTGGCATGGACGTGTCGGGCTTTCTGATGATGAGCCACATGATCGATGCCGAGGCGCTCGCGCAGCAGGCGCTGGTGATGGAAAACTGTGGTGCGCATTGCGTTTACGTCACCGATTCGGGCGGTGCGCTAGACATGGACGGGGTTGCCGATCGGCTCCGTGCGTATGACCGTGTGCTCAAGCCGGAGACTCAGCGCGGGATGCACGCGCACCACAATCTCTCGCTGGGCGTCGCCAATTCGATCGTCGCTGCCCAGGAAGGCGCGGTGCGGATCGACGCCAGCCTGGCCGGGATGGGCGCTGGAGCCGGCAACGCGCCCTTGGAAGTGTTCATCGCTGCGATCGATCGTAAGGGATGGCAACACGGCTGCGACGTGATGAAGCTGATGGATGCCGCAGAGGAACTGGTCCGCCCGCTCCAGGATCGGCCGGTTCGGGTCGACCGCGAAACCCTGACGCTGGGATATGCGGGGGTCTATTCCAGCTTCCTGCGTCATGCCGAAAAAGCGGCTGGCGAATATGGCCTCGATACCCGCGAGATCCTGGTGGAACTCGGCCGTCGCAAGATGGTCGGTGGTCAGGAAGACATGATCATCGACGTCGCGCTCGACATGCTCAAGGCCCGCGCGGCCTGATCGAAAGACCCTTTCATGAGTGAAGTGCTTATTGTTGTCCCCGAAGCCGACGGCATGGGCGATGGCGACGTCCGCCGCCTGTGTTCGCCAGCGACCGGCCCGGTCGCGCTCTTCCGCATGGATGGCGCGTTTTACGCCATCGCCGACACGTGCAGCCACGGCCAGGCGTCTCTGGCCGAAGGCTGGCTCGAAGGGTTCGAGATCGAATGTCCGGTCCATTCGGGGCGATTCGACATCCGGAGCGGAGCGCCGCTCGCCTTTCCGGTCACCGAGCCGGTCGCCACCTACGCTCTCCGCCGCATCGACGGCGTGCTGCACGTGGTGGTGCCTGCCTAGCCTTCGCGTCGCCGGGCCTCGCGCTCGCGTAGCGCGAGGCGTGAGATCTTCAGGTTCTCGTTGCGAGGGATCTCGTCGACGATCTCGAGCAATTTGGGGATTTCCATCGGCGACAGAAGGTCGGCCAGGAACAGCCGCAGATTCTCGATCGTGAGTCCGGCGGCGTCGCGCAGGCTGACGATCGCCTTCACGGTCTCCCCGCGGTAGGCGCAGGGTACCCCGATCACTGCGGCTTCGCGCACCGCGGGGTGCTTTAGGACCGCGCTTTCCACATCGGCAGGATAGACGTTGTAGCCGCTGGCGATGATCACGTCTTTCAGCCGGTCGAACACGGTGACCGCGCCATCGGCGTCCATGGTGCCGATATCGCCGCTGCGGAAGAAGCCGTCGACGAACGCCTGCGCGGTCGCATCGGGGCGCTGCCAGTAGTGCGGCATGACCTGCGGCCCCCGGATGCAGATCTCGCCCGGCTCACCGGTTGCCATGCGGATCGACGGATCGCTCGTCGAGCGGACCTCCACCTCGGTGAAGGGCAGAGGGATGCCGGTTGCTCGCTCATGATGCGGGGTCGGTAAGGAATAGATCGCTGCGGGCGACGTTTCGGTCATGCCATACAGGGTCGTGATCGTCAGGCCCGTCGCGTCGCGAAATCGCTTCTTGAGCTCGGCTGAGACCGGCGCGGCGCCGCATTGCGCATTGCGCAGCGACGACCAGTCGAACTTGCCGCGCGTTTCCGCGGCATGCAGCAGCGCGGTGAACATGGTCGGCGGCGCCAACAGCAACGTAATCCTCCGCTGCTCGATGGTGTCCAGCGCCGCGTCGGCGTCGAACCGGGGCATCCAGGCCATCTCGCCTGCGATGTTGACCATGAAGTTCTGGATGGGTCCGACGCCCGACACATGCGTGACGGGTGCTGCGGCGAGCACGGATTCCGCACCAGGCCTCAGTTCGGGGAACCAGCTGTGCATCTGCACGACGTTGACCGACAGGTTCGCATGGGTCAGCACCGCTGCCTTGGGCGCGCCGGTCGTGCCGCCGGTATATTGCAGCACCGCCGGCTGCGTGAGCGGGTCGACCGTGGCGCGTGCGACCCGGCCCGCTCCAGCCATGATGGCAGCGGTGGTCAGCGTGCCTTCGCCGTTGCCAACCGATGCGGGCGCGTGGGGATCGCCGCTGCGCGCGCTCGTCGCGATCAGCGTCGGCTTCACCGCCGACGCGCGCCGGATCTGGGCCGCCTTGCCGAGCAGCGCTGCATCGTCGAGCGTGAAGATCGCCTTCAGTCCAGCATCGTTGGCCTGGTCGGTAAGGCGCCTGACGGAATAGAGCGGGTTCAGCCCGACTCCGATTGCGCCGACGTGCCACAGGGCGAAGGTGAAGACGGTGAATGAAGGATGGGCCGGGGCGAGGAAGCCGACCCTGTCGCCTGCGCCGATGCCCGCCGCGGCGAAACCGGCGGCGAGGTCCTCCACGAAGGCTGCGACCTCCGCGTAACTAAAGCTCTCCTCGACGAAAGACGAACATGGGCGCGCGCCGAAGGTCGACGCTGCCCGATCGAGCAGGACGGACAGCGGCATGGGGTCGGGCGACGCCAGCGCTGCGGCGCGCGGATTATAGAAGCGGGCCCAGGGCTGGCGCGTTGCGGAGGTCGTCATGGCGGTCGTTATCCTCTCGATATCCTGACGTCGGTGCGCCTTGCCCGAAAACATACCTTTGCGTATGGCTGGATGCAACAGGAGGGTGGCGCGATGAAGGCTTGGGTGGTTGAGGGGTATGGGACGCTGGACCGCGTCAGCATCCGGGACGTTCGCATTCCCGTCGTGCCGGCAGGCTGCGCGCTGGTCCGTGTGCTGCGCGCCGGTTTGAATTTCGCCGACGTCATCAGCGTGCGCGGCGAATATCAAGTCAGGACCGATCCGCCGTTTATCCTTGGTGCGGAAATCGCCGGCCAGGTCGTCGATACGGGTGGCTTCGCACATCTTGCCTTTGGCGACCTGGTGATGGCGCAGGTTACCTCGGGCGCCTATGCGGAATATTGCGCAGTGGACGCTGCGCGGCTGATCCGTCTCGCGCCGGGCACAGACCCCACACAGGCCGCCGCGATCCCGATCTCCTATACGACTGCGTCGATCGCGCTCTTCGACACCGCCGGCTTGCGAGCGGGCGAGACCGTGCTGATACACGCCGCAGCGGGCGGCACCGGCATCGCCGCGACGCAGCTCGCACGCAACGCCGGCGCGCGCGTCATCGCGGCGACCGCCGCGCCGGAAAAGGCAGCGGTGGCGACCGCCAACGGTGCCAGTGCCATCGTCAACAACCGCGCCGCAGACTGGGTCGAAACGCTACGCGGGATCGCGCCGGGCGGGATTGATGTCGTGCTGGATCCGGTGGGCGGAGACATCACGCTGCAAAGCGTCCGCGCGCTCGCCTGGGGCGGGCGTCTTCTTATCGTCGGCTTTGCCAGCGGGGCTATTCCCGCGATCCCCGCCAACCGCCTGCTCGTAAAGGCGGCGTCGGCGCGGGGCGTGTTCTGGAAATTCGATGCTGATCCATCCGGCATCGCTGCGGTCCAGAGGGGGCTCGCCACGGCATTGGCAGAGGGAACTATCCGTCCCATAATCGGCGCGACAGTGCCGTTCGCGGCGCTCCAGGAGGGGCTTGTGGAACTTGCAGGCGGGCGCACCATTGGAAAGCTGGTTCTCGATGTGGAAAATGCTTGACCCGGAGTCATTGTGATTCCGGTTTGCCGACGATTGCGATATGGGCCCAGGCAATAACGGAGGTGGCGGTCTACATGGCAAAACAACAGGCGCATGCAAATGCCGATCAGTCAGAGCGTCTGTCGAAACACGACTGGATCGTGGCCGCGCTGCAAGAAGTCGGGAATGGTGGCGTCGCGCAGGTCCGCATCGAGGTGCTGGCACGCGCCCTGGGCGTGACGAAGGGCAGCTTCTACTGGCATTTCAAGGACCGCGACGCGCTGCTGGGCGAAATGCTTCGGTTCTGGCAGCAAAGCCTGACCTCCGCGGTCGGCCGCTTCGTGCGCACGAAGATCGAGACGCCCCGTGACCGCCTCTCATACCTTCTCGGACTAGCGTCGGAAGATCGCAGCGACGTCCCTGGCGGAACGATCGAACATGCGCTGCGCGAATGGGCGCGGTCTTCCGAACTGGCGCGCCACGCCATCTCCGACGTCGACAGCGAACGGCTTACGATCATCGCCGAAATCTACCGCGACATGGGGATGAGCAAATCTCGCGCCGCCGCCGCCGCGCTGCTCGCGCTGTCGCATCTCATCGGAGTCAACGTCATTCACCGAGATGTCGGACTTCAGGCCTTTCGGGCGCAGCGGGAGGTCTGTTTGGAATTCCTTCTCGAACTTCCCGAACGGATGCAGTGACCTCATACTGATGGCCGAGCCGAACCGCCCCTATCGAGAGGTTCGGGCTCTGGAACGCGGGCTCGCGCTGCTGGACGCGATGGCGGACATGGGCTGGTCATCGCCGACCGCGCTCGCAAACCGGGCCGGCATCGACCGGTCCAGCGCCTATCGGTTGCTGGCGACATTGGCCGCGGCAGGGTTCGCCCTGCGCCGCGACGACGGTCGCTATTATCTGGCGCCGAAGGTGCAACGGATCGGGCTGGAGATTCGGCAAGACGATCTTGAACTGCAGGCCGCACAGTCTGAGTTGGATGTGCTTGTCGTCCGAATCGGCTGGCCGAGCGACTACGCCGTCATCAAGGACGGGCGCCTGACGATCGCCGCTTCCACGCACCCGCGGACTACAATGACGGTTTTTCGCCGGCTCATCGGACAGCATCGCCCCCTGCTGCGCTCTGCCCTGGGCCGTGCGATGCTGGCGGCAATGGACGATGGGCAGCTTGCGCAAAACGCTTGAACTGGTGCGCGCCGCAGCGGGGGAAGACGCTAGTGAGATCGCAGTTGATGGCGCAGTTACCCGGGCCATTGAGCAGGCGCGGCGGGATGGATTCGGCGCCAGCCATGGCCTGATTGAATCCGGTACTAGCGCAATCGCACTCCCGGTGCGCCGAGACGCGAATGTTATCGGTGCGGTCAACATCGTTTTCTTTTCTTCGGTGCTGACGCCGGCGGTCGCGGCAGCTCGGTTTCTGCAGCCGTTGCGCGACTGCGTCGAGCGGCTCGAAGCGAGAATCGGTTTCCTCAACTGACTGTTCACCAGACGAACAGTCTGGAAGTTCGGCTTGGGGCAACCAGTCGCCCGGGATTAGATACTCTCAGGTACGGTGTTTCGATCGGCGGGAGAGAGTGGATGGGTGTGCGGACCGGGGCCGAGTATCTGCAGGGGTTGCGATCGAGTCCGCGCGACGTATGGGTTGGCGGTCAGCGAGTCGACAACGTCGCCGATCACCCGGCGTTCTGCGCGGTCGCGCGCGAGATCGCGGCGCTGTATGACATGCAGCACCAGCCCGAGCATCGCGACAGCCTGACCGCGCTCGACGCTGTCACCGGCGAGCGCTGCGGAATCGCGTTCGAGCCCGCGCAGACCGTCGACGACCTGCGCAGGCGGCGCGAAGGGTTCAGGCTTTGGGCGGAGGCGAGCGTCGGCCTGCTCGGGCGGTCCCCCGATTTCCTCAATACCACCCTGCTGGCGCTCTGGGAGGACCGGAGCGTCTTTGGCGAGGCCGGCGAGCGATATGCGGACAGCGTCGCGTGGTATTACGATCATGTCCGCCGCCACGACCTGTTTCTCAGCCATGCGCTGGTCCCGCCGCAGAACGATCGCACCAAACAGAGCCACGAACAGGGCGCACTTCATCTGCGTGTCACCGGAGAGGAAGATGGCGGGATCCGCATCAGCGGCGCCCGGATGATCGCCACGCTGGGGCCTGTCGCAGATGAAATCCTGCTGTACAATTTGCCCGGGATGAAGCCCGGCGACGAGGACCACGCGCTGATCTGCGCGGTCCCCGCCAGTGCGCCGGGCCTTCGCCAGATCTGCCGCCAGCCCTACGTTATCGCAGGGGAGCGTGCTTCGTTCGACCATCCGCTTTCGACCCGGTTCGAGGAAAACGACTCGCTTCTGGTGTTCCATGACGTGTTCGTGCCGTGGCAACGGGTTTTTAGCTACCGCAACGTTAAATTGTCGGGGGAGATGTATTTCCGCACCGCGATCCGCAATCACACGGCGTACCAGACCAATACACGCGCCTTGGCGAAAATGCAGTTCGCCACCGGCCTCGCCATGGCGGTTGCCCGATCGATCGGTGCCGACACCTTCCTGCATGTGCAGCACATGCTGGGGGAATGCATCGGCTATGTCGAGCATCTCAAGAGCGGATTGGCACGCGCCGAGGTCGAGGCGGAGCGAACCGCGAGCGGTACGCTCCGGCCTGCGCTCGCGCCGCTCCAGACGCTGCGGACGATGCTGCCGCAAGCCTATCCGCGCGTGATCGAAATCCTCCAGACGATCGGCGCCGGCGGGTTCATGCTGATGCCGTCGGGCGCCGATCTGGCGGCGGAGGAGATCGCCGGAGATACCGCGACCTATTATGCCGGCGCGCAGCTGCCGTCGATCGATCGGGTGAAGCTGTTCAAGCTCGCCTGGGATCTGGCCGGCGAGGCGTTTGGCCAGCGGCTCGTCCAGTATGAGCGCTATTATGCAGGCGATCCCGTCCGCAACATCGCCGGCACCTATCTGGCGGTTGACGACACCGATTACCGGCGGTTGGTGGATGCGGCTCTGGCGCTGGCAGGGGAGCCGCAACCCGCAGGGGCCGCGCCAGGATCGGGGGCGTGAACGGCCGGTCCGAGGGGCAGGCTTCACCCTGCGTTAGCGCGGATTCGTTCCGCGGCGCGATGGCGTGCCTGGCCAGTGGTGTGACCGTGATCTCCACTCGGGACGCGCAGGGCGCGCCCCACGGCGTCACCGTCAGTTCGTTCGTTTCGCTGTCACTCGATCCGCCGCTGGTGCAGTGGAGCCTGCGTCGAACGGCGCCCTCTTATGCGGTTTTCAGCAAGGCGCGCCACTTCGCGGCCAACATCCTGGCCGCTGACCAGGAGGAAGTGTCCCGGCGATTCTGCGCTCCGGTCGATCGCTTCGCTGCGCTCCGTGCGGCGACCGGCATGGCAGACATACCCCTGTTGCCGGGTGCGCTCGCATGGATCGAATGCGAGAGGGTCGACGAGTTTCCCGGCGGTGATCACGCGATCTTTCTGGGCCGCGTAATGCACGCGCGCCACCACGACAGGCCGCCGCTCGTCCACTGGCGAGGTGGCTATCACAACATCGCCTGACCCCCGCAGCAACGATAACAGGATACGCCAATGGAAACGCCGTACCACAGCATCTGGACCGATCTCGGTCCCACCGAGTTCCGCCAGGGCTTCATCGACGCCGGCGGTGTCCGAACGCGGTTCATCAGCGCCGGCGACAGCGACAAGCCGCTGCTGCTGCTGCTCCATGGCACCGGCGGCCATGCGGAAGCCTATGTGCGCAACTTCGCCGCGCATGCGGAGCACTTCTGGACCGTGGCGATCGACAGCGTTGGGCATGGCTGGAGCGACAAGCCGACCGGCGGTTATGAAATTTGCGATTACGCGAGGCACGTGCTGGCAGCGATGAAAGCGCTCGGGCGCGAGCGGGCGCACGTCTCGGGCGAATCGCTCGGAGGCTGGATCGCGACTTATCTTGCGGTGAACCACCCGGATGCGGTGGACCGGGTCGTGCTCAATACCGCGGGCGGCTGGACCGCGCACACGGAGGTGATGGAGCGGATCAGGCGCTTGTCGATGCGGGCGGTGGAGCATCCCGATCCTGCGATGATTCGCGAGCGCCTCGAGATGCTGATGCACGACAAGACCAAGGTCACCGACGATCTCGTCGAGGTGCGCCGGCGCATCTACAGCCAGCCGGGTTTCGCAGCTGTGATGCGCGAGATCCTGTGCCTTCAGGACATGGAGATCCGGCGGCGCAATATGGTCGCGCCCGAACAATATGCGTCGATCAAGGCGCCAACGCTGGTGTTGTGGACCTCGCATGATCCCACCGCGACCGCAGTCGAAGGCAAGCAGATCGCCGACATGATTCCGGGCAGCCAGTTCGCCGTGATGAACGAGTGTGGGCACTGGCCGCAATATGAGGATGCGGACACGTTCAACCGTATCCACCTGGCGTTCCTGCTCGGTCGCGACGCCGGCGTCGGGGGAGAATAGCGATGCCGTTCGCCCTCGCCTGTGCCTCGCACTCCCCCGTCATGCTCAACCCGGAACTCGCGGACGATGCCACTTGCATGGCGGTGAAGGCGTCTTTCGACCGGATGGCCAACTTCGTCGAAGACTTTGCCCCCGATCACATCATCCAGTTCGCGCCTGACCATTTTCACGGTTTCAACTACGGTCTGATGCCGAGCTTCTGCGTTGGGACGGCTGCGCGTTCCTATGGTGACTGGGCAACGTCAGACGAACCGCTGAAGGTCGATGAAGTGTTCGCGCTGCAGGTGCTCGACGCGGTACGTGCAGGAGACGTGGACGCAGCGCTTTCCTACGCGATGGTGGTTGATCACGGCTTCGTGCAGATGTGGGAACTGATGCTCGGCCGGGCGGACCGCTATCCCGTTGTGCCGATCTTCGTGAACTGCGCCGCCCCGCCGCTGCCGACCTATCGCCGCGCGCGTCTGCTGGGTGAAGCGGTAGGACGTTTCGCGCGACGCTGCAGCCTGCGCATCCTGTTCGCCGCATCGGGCGGGCTGTCCCACGACCCCTTGGTGCCCCAGATCGCTGGCGCGAGCCCGGAAGTGCGGGCCCGCCTGACCGGGGCGGCAGCGCTGACCCGTGACGAGCAGCGAGCACGGGAAACTAAGGTTCTTGCCGTCGCAGCGGACGCCGCGCGCGGGGAGGGGCCGGTACGGCCGCTCAATCCCGCCTGGGACGCTTGTGTCCTGGAAATGATCGCGGCGCAGGACTGGGAGGCTCTCGACGCCTTGGATACCGCGGCGGTCGACGCGGTCGCGGGTTCGGGAGCCAACGAACTCTTGGCATGGGTCGCCGCGTCCGCGGCGATGGGAGCAACGGGTCAATACCGTGTCGCACAGAAAGAATATCGGCCGGCGCCGGGATGGATCTCTGGTGTCGCGCACCTCACCGCCACGGGCGAGCAAACATAAGTATTGACAAGAATGGACCATAAACATACGCCGCCGTATTGACGAGCGGGAAGTCCGCCGGATGAGCTGCGCGTATCTTGGTGTTGCCCAACGAGGCAAAGGGGAGAGGAATATGGGAATGCAGGTTCTGAAGCGGCCGTTCGCATTATTTTGCGCGGTGAGTTTCCCGGCGATCGCGCAGGCGCAAGCGGTCGCGCCAGTTCCTTCCGCTGCGGCCACGCCGCAGGACACGCCAGCGGCTCCCGCCGCGACCCCGCCCGATAACAGCGGCATTGCCGACATCGTGGTCACCGCTACGCGCCGTGAAGAACGGCTTCAAAACATTCCAGTGACGGTGACGGCGATCGGTGGCGACGCACTCGAAAATTCGGGCGTGCGCGAGGTCCGCAGCCTTACCCAGATCATTCCGGCATTCAACGGCGGTCGTAACCAGAACGTGATGCAGCCGAGCATTCGCGGAGTCGGTTCGGCAGGGAATTCTACCGGGGACGAGAGTAATGTCGCGATCTACGTCGATGGCGTCTATCAGGCGGACCCATATTCGACGCAGATCGACCTCGTCCAGGTCGAGCGGGTCGAGGTGTTGCGCGGCCCGCAGGGCACCGTGTTCGGGCCGCAATGCCACTGGCGGGCTGGTCAACGTCATCACGCCGGATCCCAGTTTCACGACGAGTGGCCGGATCGCCGCGCGCTACGGTCGCTCCCGAGAAGAGGCGAATGACGTCGATGTTCGCGGTTATGTGACCGGAGGGCTTGGCAAAACAGTCGCAGCCGATCTTGCGGTGTTATACCGCAAGAGCGACGGTTACATCAGTGACCTCAACACCGGTGGGACGTTGGGCGCTGCGCGGACGATTTCGCTACGCAGCAAGCTAATGTTCGAACCCAGCGATTCGGCAAAAATCATCCTGACCGCGGCGTATGTCGATTCGAAAGATCAGGTGGCGTCGCAGCAGCCGTTCCGGGGAAACACCGCCGGTGCGCCATTTCCGGGAGTGATTATTCCTGACCAGGCTTGGGAGGCATCGCTCAATGGGCGCGGGAGATCCGACTACAACCGGTTCGATCTGTCGCTGCGCACGCAGTTCGATCTGGGCGGCGTGAACCTGGAGACTACCGGCGCCTTCATGACGACGCGTGTCAATCAATACGCCGATTCGGACGCCTCGAACATTCTGCTGGGCTATACTGACATGCGGGTCCGGCCCAAGACGTATAGCCAGGAGGTGCGGCTGCTTTCCACCGGTGTCGGGCGGTTCAAATGGATCCTCGGAGCCTATGCGTTTCGCCTGACCGGCGAACAGCCGGTGTTCATCTACAGCGCGGTATCTCCCACTGCGGTGCCGAGCCAAACACTACTTGAGCCGAAGGTCACGACAACCTCCTTTGCGGGCTTTGCGGAGGGCACTTACGAGATCGTCGATTCGCTCTTTCTGACCGGCGGTGTGCGCTACACGACCGAGAAACGGACATTCGAGCAATCGGTCAATGGCACACCGCTGCCGTTCGGCACCGCCCGCAAATCATTTAACAAATTTACCTATCGCGCTGCGCTGCGATATAATTTTGCCGATCACGCCAATGTGTACGCAAGCTACGGCACCGGCTTCAAGAGCGGGGTGTTCAACACTTTCGGCACGTCGCCGATCGCGGTGAATCCGGAGTCGATCAAGGCGGCCGAAATCGGGTTGAAGGTCGACCCCGCGTCATGGCTCAGGACCAACCTTTCGGCCTATCGCTATGACTATAGCGACCTGCAGGTGACGGCGCGTTCGGCCAGCAATGCTTTCATTTTGCAGAATGCGGCGACGGCGAAGATCTACGGCGGGGAGCTGGAAGTCACCGTTGTCCCCATACGCGACCTCAACCTCCGCGCGTCCGCGGTCTACACACATGCCGAGTATGACAAGTTTCCGCAGGCCCAGGTCTTCATCCCCAAGTCAACCGGCGGCAATATCGTTAGCTCCGCAGATGTTTCTGGCAAATGGATGATCCGCACGCCGCGCTATACCTTCAATCTGGGCGGCACGTATGGCGTCGACATCGGCAAAAGCCGCCTCACCGCGAGCGCGAACCTGTTCCACAGCGGCAAGGTCTATTACGACTTCCTTAATTCGCTGGTGCAGAATTCCTATACGATGCTGTCCGGGGAGATCGGCTTGCGCCTTCCCGGCGAGAAGATCAGCTTCAATTTGTTTGCCAGCAATCTGACGAACGCGAAGGTGGCGCAGCAAATCTCCCCGGGTCCGCTTGGCACCTATATCATCTACGAACGTCCGCGGCGCGTCGGCATCGGTGCGGAAATCCGCTTCTAGGTAGCGGGGACCGACGAGGCCGGCATGACCATGATCGGAACGATCGCTATAGTCGGCGCCAATCTTGCCGGCGCTCAGGCGGCGGCCGCCGTCCGCTCCGGCGGGTTCGAGGGGCGCGTCGTCCTGATCGGCGAGGAGCCGTGGCGGCCCTATCAACGGCCGATGCTGTCCAAAGAATGGTTGCGGTCGGACACGGTGCCGGCGGGGTTCGAGCTTCGAGACGAGCGGTGGTACGACGACAATCAGATCGACCTGATACTCGGGACGAGGGTCGAGGCGCTGGACCGTGCCGGGGGCCAACTGCGGCTGGCCGACAGCCGCTGCATCCCGGCAGATCGGGTCCTGCTGGCCACCGGCGCGCGGGCGCGCAGGCTCAATCTTCCGGGCGCGGATGCGGCTAACGTGCATCACCTCAGGACCCGCGCCGATGCGGACGACCTGCGCGCGGCGCTTCGGCCGGGGGCCGCGATCGTCGTGGTGGGGATGGGCGTGATCGGCGCGGAGGTCGCGGCGAGTGCCGTCCAGGCCGGATGTCGGGTCACCGCCGTGGAACCGGGCGGCGCGGCCATGCTGCGCACGCTGGGTGGCCGTTTCGGAGGGTGGTTATCGGAACTCCACAGGGCGCGGGGCGTGACCGCGCATTACGGAGTGGGCGTCTCTGCGCTGGAGCGGGAAGGCGGTACGGTACGCACCGTGATCCTGACCAACGGCGTGCGGCTGGAATCGGACGCCGTGGTGGTGGGCATCGGCGTCGATCCCAACGTCGAACTCGCGGCGGCCGCAGGCCTCCGTGTGGCCAACGGGATCGTGGTCGATGCGCAGGGCCGGACGAGCGATCCCCATGTCTGGGCAGCGGGCGACGTGAGCAACCAGCCCGGCTTCTTCGGCACGCGGGTCAGGCTGGAGACCTTTCAGAACGCGGCTGGGCAGGCGGACGTCGCGGCCGCTGCAATATTGGGTGGCGCTGGCGGCTATGTTCAGCCCTGCTGGTTCTGGTCCGACCAGTACGATTTCAACATCCAGGTCGCTGGACGCATCGACGACAGCTTGAGGCTGATATTGCGCGGCGACTTGGAGGGCGACAGCTTTACTGCCCTCTTTCTCTCGGATAAAATTGTAGAAGGTGTTCTTACCGTCAACCGGGGCGCGGACATGGCGGTTGGCCGACGGCTAGTTGGCAGGCGCGCGGTCGTCAACCTTGCCGCCGCGGGTGACGTGCAGGTTCCGCTCCGGAGCCTGATTTAACAGGTCGCTATTTAGCCCCTGTGGAGGTGCCTTCCGCCCAAGTGCGAAGTCGACATAAGCTAAGAAGTCAGCAACCTGGGCACCTCCATTTACTTCTCGCCAAACGGCTGCGGGCATGATTCATTGCTGACGAGGATCGGGAGCATGGCATGCGGCAATCGGGACTTTTTGGCTTATCGGAGCATTTGAATCGGCTATCAGCGAATGGCGATCCGCTGGAGGAATTGAACGGGCTCATCGACTTTGAGATATTTCGCCCCGCTTTGGTAACGGCACTGTCCTACGGGGATGGCTCGCGGGGTGGTGGCAGGCCACCGTATGACGCGGTCCCGATGTTCAAAGTGTTGATCCTCGCGGCGCAGAACAACGTGAGCGACGCGCGCATGGAATATCTGATCCGCGACCGTTTGAGCTGGCTGCGTTTTCTTGGTTTCGATCTCGCCGCAGCGACGCCGGATGCCAACACAATCCGCATGTTCCGCGAGCGGCTGACCCATGCCGGGGCCATGGACCCGCTGTTTGCTGCCTTCGACCTGGAGCTCAAGACTCGCGGCTATCTTGTCGTCCGTGAAGAATGCGGTTTTGTGGAGTTCGCGCTGTCGCTGGAGAAAGTGTGGTTTTAAAATTCCCCGGTTTGATAGCGTGGCGCTTCAGGCGACGATTCTTGTTGGCAGGATGGCTGAGAACAGCGCCGTGATCAGCGCATGCCAAAAGGTAGTCAGCCATGCGATGAGCAGGCGCATGTTATGTCCGGCGGCGACCAGGATAGCGTTGATGGCGTCGCCGGTCGCGCCGGCCAGGTGATTGCGCTCGAGCAGTCCATCGCTCTTAGTATGGCCAATGATCGGCTCGACGGCATTGCGCCGACGCTGCTCCCGCTTGATTGTCGGTGACGCGATGCCACGTAATTGCTCACGGGGGTGGCAAAAAGGGGGTTGCGGCGAGACTCGGAATATGAGTCAAGATGCTCATGGAGCCGCCCTTTGGTTATCGCCTGACGGAAGCTGAGAAGGATGCGCTGCTGCTGGAGCAGGCGGCGGTGATCGAGCGCATGGCGGTTCGGATTTCGGAGCTTGAGGCGGCACTCAAAGGCAAGCCGAAGAAGACATCCTCGAACTCGCACACGCCGCCGTCTCAGGATGGTCCCGAGCGGCCGAACCGGAAGCGCAGCCCGATCCGACCGAAGCGGCCTCGCCCGTCACGGCCCGGTGTGTCCCGCCCGCTGAGCGAGAAGCCCGACAAGACGGAGCGGCGGATGGTTGGGGCCTGTCCGCATTGCGGGACGGACGTTTCGGGCGCGGTGCAGCGCTGCCGGCACCGTTATGATCATATCGATTTGCCGGCGATCCGGCCGGTGGTGACGCGGGTCGAACTGCTCGGTGGTCGCTGCAGCGACTGCGGGCGTCGCTACCGGGCCGAGGCGCCCGAGGGGATGGCGCCACGCAGCCGGGCACGCCGTTCGGGCCGGGCATCCGTTCGCTGCTGCTCTATCTTCATCACAGCCATCATGTGAGCTTCGAGCGGCTGTCGCGGATGATGGCCGAGTTGTTCGGCCTGAGCATTTCCGAGGGCGCCATCGCCAATGGTTTTCGCCGGGCCGGGGCCGCGCTGACGACGGCCCGCGCGGCGATCAAGGACAAGCTGCTGGCCGCGCGGATGATCGCTTCGGACGAAACCACGACCCGGATCGACGGCGTCACCCACTGGCAATGGGTGTTCCTGTCCGACCAGGCGGTGCTCCACGAGATCGCGCCGCGCCGGGCGCGAAGCGTCGCCGAGGAGGTGTTGGGCGACTATCGGCCCGAAGTCTGGGTCTCGGATCGCTATGCCGGCCAGCAGGAACTCGGGCAGCGACACCAGGTCTGCCTCGCTCATGTGCTGCGCGATGTCCAATATGCCATCGACTGCGGCGATACTGTGATCGCTCCCAAGATCCGCGACCATCTGCGATGGGCGATCCGCGTCGGCAAGCGACGATCCGAATTGAAGGACAGCACGCTCACCGCCTATGCCGGAAAGGCTGACCGCAAACTCGACGCGCTCGTCGCTGTGCCCGCCGCACATCCCGCCAGCCGCAAACTGCAACGCCAGATCAAGGCGTGGCGCACCAAGTTCTTCGTCTTCCTCGCCGACCGCGACGTGCCGCCCACCAACAACATCTCTGAACGGGAGATCAGGCCCTCCGTCGTCTTCCGAAAGGTGACCAACGGCTTCCGATCAGACTGGGGGCTCAGATCCATGCCGGATACCGCTCCGTCACCGGTACCGCTCGCCTCCACGGACAGCCGCACTGGAACGCCATCCGCGATCTCGTCGATGGAAACTTCGCCATCGCCTGATAATGCTCATCGCCACCCCCGTGAGCAATTACGATGCCACGGCTGTGGGCGATGTAAACCTGAGCTTTGCCTTAATGTTTGTGGCCCCGATAGCCTCGATCGACATAGGCGCGCTCAACAGCCACCCCGGTGAGGCGCTCGATTTGCGTGATCTGGCCGGTGAGCGTGTGACCATCATAGGGGCTGCCGGGCAGTGCCTGCATGCCGACAATGAACCGGCCGCCGGCGGACCGCGCGTTGGTGACGGCGATCGAGGTCTTCACGCCGAACTCATAGCGTGTCCTGGCTTTTCCCTTGGCGATGCATTCGACCTCCGGCGCGTGCAGGGCGTAGAGCTTGTCGGTGTCGCCTGCCTTCTGTGTCAGAATCCTGGCGATCCGCTCACGTGGCACCGCAAAGGCAGCTTCCAGCGTATTATGGCCGGCGATCTTGCGGCCGATGTCGCGATCGAGGCGACCCACCCAGCCAGGTCCGCATCTTGCGCACCCAGCGCATCGCTTGTTTGTGGCCGCGACCATGGATGAGCCGGGATACGTCACGCTTGGCGCGGCGTCCCACCCGAAGGAATGACTGGCGCAGTGGGATGCCGTGCTTCTTGGCGAGCCGATTGAGCAGTTCGATGCCGCGCATCAGCAGGTGGCTGTCGGTCGGATAGGCAACAGCCTTGGTCTGTACCGTCGTATCGAGCGTCACGCATTCAAAAGCCTGCGGTGTCACCGCGTTCGTGCGTATCGCAACGTCCAGCGTCTGCGCCAACAGCAACTCCAGCTTCTCCGGCCCGATCCGCCCGCGCGTCATCGATGAGCGATCCAGCGGCAGTTTGTGCTGAAAATACTGTTCGCCGCAGAAGTATTGGTAATAGGGGTTCTCGACTGCCGTTTGCACACCGCCTCGTCGAACAGGCCTTCCATGTGCTTCAAGAGATGCAGCCCGGCCAACAGTCGCGTGGGCAAGCCTGGCCGGCCCTTCTGCGTGTAGAACCGGCCAAACCCCTCGTCAAACTGCGACCAGTCAATCAGCTGCGCCGCCTTCACCAGCGGATGTTCCATGTCGATCATGTTTGTCAGCTGCATCCGAAACAGCTCGTCGTCGCGCAGCTTCGGCTTCTTCAGCGCCATTGCAAATACCCTCGTCATCTGGTCTGCGATGATAGAATCACAAAGCGTGCGCTCTCGAGGGGAATATCCTGCGCGCGCGCCCAAGCAAATTCGCAAGCTTTTCGGCCCAAATCTTCAGAACCTTGCGATTTGCATTACTTCATTCACGGCAAAACTCGCGCCTATCCGCGGGCTTCAGAATTCTTCACGGGCGACTATCTTGCCATGGGTGGGCAGATCGTGGATGCCACGCTGGTGGCCGCGCCCAAGCAGCGGAACACCGACGCCGAAAAGGCAGCAATCAAGGAAGGCAAGACTGCCGCCGAGATCTGGCCGGACGAACCTGCCCGAGCAGCGCAAAAGGATGTAGACGCGCGCTGGACGCTCAAGTTCGGCAAGGGCCGCCCGGCAGCTAACGGAAAGCCGCAGATCGACATCGCGATTCCCAGCTTTGGCTACAAAAGCAGCATCTCGATCTGCCGGGCCTTCGGCTTCATCCGCAAGGGCAAGGTCACCGATGGCGCGAAGTTCGATGGGCGCGCTGCGTGATGTAGTGACAAACGACAACACGGCTTCAGATGTCTGGGCCGACACGGCGTATCGCAGCCAGTCCAACGAGAAGTGGCTCAAAGCGCAGGGTCGGGTCAGCCGGGTCCATCGCCGCAAGCCCAGGGGCAAGCCGATGCCGGATCATATCCGGCGCGGGAATGCTACAAAGTCCAAGGTCCGCGCGCGGGTCGAGCATGTCTTTGCACAGCAAAAAGCCAAGATGGGCATGCTGATCCGCACCATCGGCATCAAGCGCGCCGAGGCCAAAATCACGCTCGTCAATTTGGCGTACAACATGAACCGCCTGATCTTCCACGAACGGCGAGCGGCCATGGGATAGGTGTGCCTGGAAAACGGGGACTATGGCCAAGGGCAGAAGAAGATCGGCCAAATCGCGTACCAAAAGCCGAAATCCGCGACCAATCAGCCGAAAGACGTCAAAATGCTGTCAAATCGCGAGGTTGATGGAGGTGCCCACCTTCGCTTCGGCGCTTGATCGGGGTAGCTCTACCGTAAGACCGTATGTCCGGCTCGTTGTTAGGTAACCGTCCGATTGTTACCGCGGCTTATGTGCCTTGAAGCGCGAAGCGAGCTCGGGATCGTCGACAAAGTCATCGAGGAATTGGTGCCAGGCCTTGGTCGTGAGACGCGCCTCGCTTAGCATGTCCGTCAGTTCTTGCACGCCGTGATCGGTCAGCGCGGTGATGGCCTCCTCCGGACCGGTGTAGACGCTGACGATGGCGCCATAGGTGAGGTTGTCGTCGTTTGAAATGATGGCCTCCAGCAACTCCACGTTCTCGTCGAGTATCCTGGCGACATAGTCGAGGGTGAGGAAGGAGGTGACGGCGGCCATCAGGCGGCCAGTGCTTGCGGGACGGTGCGCGGCACCCAGTTCCAGGGTAACAGCTCGCCGATCCTGTTGATCTTGTGATCGTGGATGCGATTGAGCAGGTCGGTGATGTAGGCTTGTGGATCGAGGCCGTTCATTTTGGCGCTTTCGATCAGCGTCATGGCGCTGGCAAGGGTTTCGGCGCCTGTTTCGGAGCCGGCGAATAGCCAGTTCTTACGATTATGGAAAGGTATGCATAAGCGCAATTATGCGAAGCGCCGGATTATGCGCAGGTGCCGACGGCGGGTTGTGCCCAGTCCGCCATTTTTCGCCGCACATGTTGCAGCATGACTAACTTCAGCTGCACATAATACGCCTTCCTCTCCACCCACCATCTGGAGAGGAGCCTTTCATGAAGTCTGATCTATTGCAGCCGGGACCGCGTCGCTGGCTGGCGAACAGTGTCTTTGCGTCCGTGGAGGAGGAGTATGTCTCCTATCTTCGAGCGGGCCGATATCATCCGAACACAGTGCGAGTATATTTTGCTTGCGTCGCGCATTTCGGGAAGTGGGCGACCGAGGAAGGCTTGGACATCGCGCTGATCGATGAGGCGGCGCAACGACGGTTCCTGGATACCCATGTGCCATCTTGCGATTGCCCTTACCCGGTTCGCAAGCTGCGCCACGAGTTGCGCGTCGCTATCCGGCACCTTCTGCACGTGCTTCGTGCCCAAAGGCGGATTCCGGCGATCGAACAGAGGGGCCGGCTCGACGGTGAACTGGCAGCATTCGATCGTTACATGCGCGATGTCGGTGGTCTGGCGGACACGACGCGGCGGCAGCGGATCCATATCATTCGCCGGCTGCTCCTCGAGCGGTTCGGTGATGGCGAGATTGATCCTGAGAAGCTCGACCCGGCAGTCGTCCGGCGTTTTGTCCTCGGTGAAGGCCGTTGTTGGAGTGCTGGCGCCGTGCGTGTCGCCGGCGGCACAGTCGGTTGTTATTTCAAGTTTCGCAAGATGTTGGGTGATGATATCGGCCGACTCCTGCGGGCGATTCCGCGGGCCGCGCATTGGCGCCTAGCAGAGTTGCCCGACGTGCTATCGCCAAACGAGATTGACGCGGTTCTCGCATCATTCGACGATCATTTACCCTCACGGCGGCGCGCTTACGCGATGGTGAGATGCGTCACCGATCTCGGGCTCCGGTGTTCCGAAGTCGTAAAGCTTCGCCTCGACGACCTCGACTGGCGCAACGGGATCATTCGTATAGCCAGGACCAAGACGCATTTCACCGACAGCCTTCCATTGCCGACTGCCACCGGCGACGCCATCGCAGACTATTTGCGCCATGAGCGACCGAAGACCAGCAACCGTGCGATCTTCGTGCGCCATGTCGCGCCGTATGACGTCCCGATCAGGGCAGGCGTCGCCAAGCATGCGGTGATCGCAGCTTTCGTACGATGCGGATTGGATCGAACTGATCCCCACGTCCTTCGTCACAGCATCGCGAGCCGCCTGCTCGCCGACGGCACGCCCATGAAGCACATCGCCGATGTCTTGCGTCACCGTAGCCTCGACACGTCGAAGATCTATACCAAGATCGATCTTCGCCGCCTGTCGGCCGTGGCCATGCCCTGGCCAGGGAGGGCGTGATGATGACGATCACCATGACAGCGCAGGTAGAGGCCTATCTTGCTGAACGTACGACGCTGGGATTTCTTGGCGCCGGGCCGAACGCTAGCCAGCTTCGTTCGTTCGCCAGATTCTTCGACGACTCTGGCCACCGGAGTTCTCTCACATCGGACCTCGCGATCGAGTGGGCGAAGGGGCATGCTCGCAGTCGCGAGCCGAGGGCGTGGGCTCGCCGGCTCGATACACTTCGGCCCTTCGCCGCCTACCTTCTGCGGGAAGATCCGGCCACGGAGTTCCCGCAGACTCAGATATTCGGCAAGTCCCATCGCCGAGCCACGCCCCATATCTATACGGAAGACGAGATCTTGGCGTTGCTCGCAGCGGCACGCCGTCTCGATCCGGAAGGCGGGCTTCGACCCGCTGCGTTCGAAGCCTTTTACGGATTGATCGCCGCAACCGGCTTGCGCGTTTCCGAAGCGATCAAGCTGCGGTGCGCCGATGTGGACCTTGGAAGTCGATGCCTGACGGTCCGGATGACGAAGTTCAACAAATCGCGGCATGTGCCTTTCCACGCCACCGTCGCCGTCGCACTCGCCGATTATCTTCGCATGCGGGATCATTTTCTACCGCGCGTGGCTGAGGACACATTTTTCGTCTCGACCCCATCACGGTCGCTAAAAAAGCGCGCAGTACATTGGACCTTCCAGAAGTTGCGCAACGAAGCGGGCATCGTTGCCCGGGGTGCCTATCGCGACGTTCGTATCCATGACCTCAGGCACACGTTCATCTGCAGACGCATCCAACGGTGGCAAGCCGAAGGTGCTGATATCGACAATGCTATCGCGGCGCTCTCGACTTACGTTGGCCATGCAAAGGTATCGGACACCTATTGGTATTTGACCGGCATCCCGGATTTGATGGCCACCGCAGGCAACCGTTTTGAACACTTCGCTTTCGGGGAGGCAGCTCATGGCTGAGCTTACTCCCCCGACATTGCCGACGCTCGTCCAGCGCTTCTTTCTGGATCATCTCGGCGAGCAGCGTGCGGTCAGCGCTCAGACCGTAGCGGCATACCGGGATACCTTGCGCCTGCTCCTCAACTACGCGGCGGCAGCACTCCGTCGAACGCCCAGCGCCATCACTTTGCCCGATCTCGACGCGCCGTTGTTGCTCGCCTTCCTGGACCATCTCGAGAAGGATCGAGGCAACAGCGTTCGAAGCCGCAACGCACGTCTCGCCGCGATCAGGACGTTCCTTAAATATGCATCGCATCACGACCTTGCGTCGCTGGCGACGATCGAACGGGCGCTGGCGATCCCGCTCAAGCGGTTCGATCGATCAATGGTCGGGTTTTTGTCACGGCCCGAGATCAGCGCCATTCTCGAAGCACCTGACCGGCTTAGCTGGGCCGGACAACGCGACCGCGCCTTGTTCAGCATGATGTACAACACGGGCGCCCGCGTTTCCGAGATGATCGGCATGCGGTGCCGGGACGTTGTCCTTGAAGGACAGCCCGCCGCGCATCTGCGTGGCAAGGGCCGCAAAGAACGCAGTGTGCCGCTCTGGCGCCCAACTGCCGCGCTGATCAGGTCCTGGCGCCGCCAGATCGGCGATCCCTCGGGGGATAGTATCTTGTTTCCGAACCGAAGTGGCGGCCGCATGACCCGCTCGAACGTCACCCAGCGCTTGAACCTTGCCGTTGCGACTGCAGGTCGCAAGAATCCGGGGCTCCTTGACCGCCCAGTCACACCCCATACGGTTCGACACACAACGGCGATGCACCTGCTTCAATCGGGCGTCGACATCACCGTCATCGCCCTGTGGCTCGGTCATGAGGATACGGCAACGACGCATATGTACGTCGAAGCCGATCTCGCGATGAAGGAACAGGCTCTGATGAAGCTGCAACCAAGCGCCGCCGCGCCGGGGCGCTTCCGAGCCTCCGACAATCTGATGAGCTTCCTGCAGTCGTTGTGATTATGTGAAGTTTATGGCGGCGGGTCTGGTGCAACAACTGGACCCGCCGTCGGCACCTGCGCATAATCCGGCGCTTCGCATAATTCTTGCCCAGGCATATGGGCCGGACAGCCCGCTCGGCAGCGTTGTTGTCGATGGCGACGCGTCCATCGTCGAGAAACAAGCTGAAGGCGTGCCAGCGCCCCAGAGCGTAGCGAAAGGCTTTCGCCAGGTCTCCCTTGGTCGAGATACGGGTGAGTTGCTTCTCGGCCCAGCTATGCAGAGCCTCGAGCTTGGGTCGGCTCAGCTCCTGGCGTACTGCACGGCGGATATCGGCAGGCTTGCCCGCGATCTCGCGCTCAATGTCGTAGAGTTGCCCGATACGCTCGAGCGCCTCGTGCGCGATCTCGGATTTTTGTGACTGCGGATTCCGAGGTCATGCCGGCCACCATTCCGATTTGATCCCGGCCGGCATTCCGACCTGATCCCGGCCGGCATTCCGATTAATTCCCGGCCACCTGCCGGGGGATGAGAAGCCTGATCGTTGGGCCATCCTTGCGGCTGCGTGTGAGCCGGGAGGACTGGATGCCGACGAGGAGGCCGAAGATGCGCGATGTGCGCGAAGTATTGAGATTGCACCGGGAAGGCTGTGTCCCGATGCGCGAGGTGGCCCGTATGATGGGCATTGCACGCTCGACGGTGCGAGACATGGTGGTCCGCTTCGAGCGCTCGGGGCTTTCCTGGCCGGTTCCGGCCGAGATCAGCGACGCGGAACTGGAAGCCCGGCTTTATGGGCCTGCCGGGGTAAAGCCGGGCAGACGCAAGCAATCCGAGCCCGACTGGTCGGTGGTGGCACGCGAGCTGAAGCGCAAGCACGTGACGCTGCAGGTCCTGTGGGAAGAATACATCGCCGCTCATCCCGACGGTTATCGGTACAGTCGCTGGTGCGAGCTGTTCCGCAACTGGGAAGGCCGGTTGTCGCTGGTGATGCGCCAGAGCCATGCCGGCGGCGAGAAGCTGTTCGTCGACTACGCGGGCGACACTGTCCCGGTCGTGATCAACCGCCGGACCGGCGAGATCCGCGCCGCGCATCTGTTCGTGGCGGTGCTGGGCGGCTCGAGCCTGTCGTTCGCGTGCGCGACCTGGACGGAGCAGTTTGCTGACTGGGCCGAGGCCCACAACGCCGCGTTCGCGTTCTTCGGCGGCGTGCCGCGGTTGCTGGTGCCCGACAATGCCAAGGTCGCGGTGATCAAGGCCTGCAACTTCGATCCAATGGTCAACCGCAGCTACACCGACCTCGCCCGCCATTACGGTACGGCGGTGCTCCCGACACGAAGCCGGAAGCCGAGAGACAAGGCGAAAGTGGAGGCTTGCGTCGGCATCGTCGAAAGATGGGTGCTGGGCCGGCTGCGCAACCGGATCTTCTACAGTCTGGCCGAGGTCAATGCGGGCATTGCCGAGTGCCTTGCCGATCTCAACGACCGGCGCGTGCTACGCCAGTTCCAGAAGACCCGGCGCGAACTGTTCGATGAGGTTGACGCGCCCAACCTCAAACCGCTGCCTGCCGAGCCCTGGGTCCATGCCCAGTGGAAGCGCTGCCGGGTCGGGCTCGACTACCATATCGCGCTCGAGCAGCATCACTACTCGGTGCCGCATCGCTTCGCCCGCCGTGAGGTAGAAGCCCGCTTTACCGCACGCACTGTCGAGATCTTCCTGGGCGGCGAGCGCATTGCCGTTCACATGCGTGGCAGCGGAAATGGCCGGCACACGACTGTGCCCGAGCATATGCCCTCGAGCCACCGGCGCTATCTGGAATGGACGCCCGCGAAGATCCGCGACGAGGCGGCCCGGATCGGGCCGATGCTGTCGCTGTTGGTCGAGCGCATCATCAACGATCGGCCGCATCCCGAACAGGGATACCGCTCGTGCCTTGGCATCATCGGCTTGGCCAAGCGCTTCGGCGCCGATCGGCTTGAAGCCGCCGCGGTCCGCGCTCTGGAGATCCAGGCGCGCAATTATCCTTCCGTCAAATCGATCCTCGAAAAGGGGCTCGACAAGGTGCCCGTGTCCAAAGCCCCGGAGCGCGAGCCGATCCTGCACGACAACATCCGGGGCTCCCAATACTACCATTGAGAGGAACAATGATGCTCAGACACCCAACCCTTGATCAATTGAACCAGCTCGGCCTGACCGGCATGGCGCACGCCTTCGCCGACCTCGACAACAACGGCGATGCCGCCAGCCTGAACCACGCCGAATGGCTGGCGTTGCTGCTCGATCACGAGGCTACCTGGCGTAACGACCGGCGCCTCGCGCTGCGCCTGCGACACGCCAAGCTACGGCACCACGCTGTTCCCGAGGACGTCGATTACCGCGCTGCGCGCGGGCTCGACCGCCGGTTGTTCGAAATGCTGCTCAAGGGCAACTGGATCGCCGCCCACGAGAACTGCGCGATTATCGGGCCAGCAGGCGTCGGCAAAAGTTGGCTTGCCTGTGCAATCGGCCACCAGGCTTGCCGGGACAATCGCTCGGTGCTCTACACCCGCCTACCGCGCCTGATCGATGACTTGTCGCTGGCCAAGGGTGACGGCCGCATCGCGGCCCGAATGAAGAGCCTGGCGCGCGTCGACCTGCTCATCCTTGACGACTGGGGGCTTGAGCCGCTCGACGGCAATGCCCGTCATCACCTGCTCGAAATCCTCGAAGACCGTTACGGCCGTCGATCAACGTTGGTGACCAGCCAGCTCCCAGTAGCCAGCTGGTTCAATCTGATCGGCGACCCGACCTACGCCGATGCCATCCTCGATCGCCTCGTTCACAACGCCCATCGCCTAGAACTCTCCGGCGAATCCATGCGCCGAAATCTCCACGCTCAAGCCGCTTGACCCACTCAAAACCTGCATGCCAATAATTACCCACGATCTGGCTTCACCCGGCCGGCATCATATCGGAACAGTGACCGGGATCAGATCGGAATGGGCGGCCGGGATCGTCGGAATCAGCATGTGACGTCCAGATGTCATGAAAATCGCGTCGCCAGTGCGCAAAGCAGGCCGCTTCCCGGAAGCGAGGCTCACCATCCGCGACGGGTTCGTAGAGCTTTGCATAGCCTTTGTAGGCGTCGGCTTGAAGGATACCGCTCGCGCTGCCCAGGTGGGCCAGCACGTGCTCGGCTTTCCAGTTGGGCGCATAGCGGTAGACGACCCCAGGCGGCGCGGTACCGGCCCAAGGCCGCTGATCACAGACATAGCCCCAGATCCGGCCTTGCATCACACCCTTGCCGATCCCCTTGGCGCGTCGTTCCGGAGCCAGCACGCGGATCGGTGTGTCGTCGGCGTGCAGGATGTCGCTGCCCAGGACCGAGGCCTCGATCCGGTCGATCACCGGCTGCAGGATCCGCATCGAGCGACCACACCAGTCGGCCAGCGTGCTGCGTGGGATGTCGGCACCCATGCGCGCGAGGATCTCGTTCTGCCGGTACAGCGGCAAATGGTCGTCAAACTTCGAGACCAGCACGTGAGCCAGGAGACTTCCTCCAGCCATGCTGCCGGGGATCGGTCGGCTCGGGGCTGGCGCCTGGATCATCTTCTCGAAGCAACGGCAGGACTTCTTCGGGCGGGCGACTTCGATGATCTGGAGCTTTGCCGTGATCATCTCGAGGATCTCGCTCACGTCTTCGCCGACGAGACGCAGCTCGCCGCCGCACTCCGGACAGGTGCTGCCGGGGTCAAGTTCGTGGCGTTGGCGGGGCGTATCCGCCGAGACGCGTGGGCGCCGAGATGGACGCGGCCCGGGGGTGGTGTCGGGAGAAGCGGCTGCGGCTTGCGCCACGGAATCGTCCTGGTCGCTTGTCACGAGGCCCTTTTGCGCGATCGAGACAAGCGCGTCTTCGAGAGCGAACTCGAGTTGCTCGATCTCGCGTTCGATCTTCTCGGAGGATTTGCCGAAAGCCTGCTTCCTGAGCTTGGCGATCTGCAACCGCAGTGCCTGGACGACCAGATCATGGGCGCGCAGCGTCGTCGTCAGCTTCGTGTTCTGGGCCTGCAACTGGGCGATCATCGCCTTGAGGAGGGCCGGGTCTTCGGGAAGATCTGATGCCGCGTTCAGCATGGCTTTTCCTACAGGAAAACGGCCGCAAAGCCTAGCAAAACAGCCGCTTTCGCAGAAGAAAACTTACCCCGCGTGTGTCGGCGGCGCACCCCAGTTGGGGCGCCTCCAGTCGATCCCTTCCCACAGCATCGCGAGTTGGGCCGATGTCAGTCGCGCCGCGCCGTCAGCCGCAGAGGGCCAGGGAAAACGGCCGCGCTCCAGGATCTTGTAATAGAGGCAAAATCCCTGACCATCCCAGTAAAGCAGCTTCAGCCTGTCGCCCCACTGCGATTCATAATGCGTCACTCCGTCAGATGCCGGGAAGGCGGACAACCTTATCATACTGATAATCTTCATAATGTTTCGGACGCCGGTCGATCACTTGTTGCACCCCTATCTGGACCGTTTCCAAAGACAGCGCCTCGACCGGCACCAGCCAGGGCGACCCCTTCATGATCTGCTTGCCGGGCAGGATACCCTTTTCCGCCAACGTCCGCGCCGATCCGAGGCAGATGCCGAGATGTTCCGCGGCCTTCGCCAGGCTCATGTATTTTCCGTCGCTCTTGATGGCGTCGTATTCGGGTAGCCCGAGCCGTTCACGCATGTCGCGAACCCGCACGGTGGTCCAGGTTTCGCCATCACTCGTTTTACACAACATGCGATTGAGCGAGACCGCGAGTTCCCGGTCTGGCCAGTGGCCGGCCAGCCTACGAAGCGCCTCGACCGCGGTCGGGATATTGTCTTTTGGATAACGCCCGGTCTTAACCCGGGCCACACGGACCTCGCTGTGGCGCCCGCCGACCCAGTGTATGAGGAACACGGCCTCGCGCGTTTGGTCGTCGAGCTCGAAGGTGATCTCCTTGACCAGTGCGTGGATCAGCCGCTGCTTCGTCCGCGTGTCGGCCGACGGCGCGTTCCAGACGGCTGGAAGGTCCTGAGCGAGCTGGAGGAGCAGCGCACGATCGATCTTCGGCCGAGCCGCCACAGCAGCCCTCTTTTCTTCGACGCGCTTCTCGAGCTCCAGGATGCGCTCGAGGGCGGCATTCCAACGCGCTTCGAGCTCGCGCGCGACATGCCGTTTCGCGGGATCAACCAGCTCATATCGCCGTGCGGCGAGCGAGGCCTCATAACGTGCACCCTCAAGGTCGCGCTCGTTTGCGGCGATGATGTCGTTGGTCGAGCGCACCACCTGGTCGGACGCGAAGATCGCCGCCTCAACCGCCCGGTCGGACACTGCATCGAGACAGGCCATCGCGATGGCCTTGTCGACACGCACACCACCGATGCCGATACAGAGGCCGGCGCCAACATGGCCGTCATCGCCGCGGCACTGGTAACGGTGGGCGTTGCCCTTCGCCATTCCGTAAAATACGCGCATCATTCGCCCGCATCGACCGCAACGCATCAGCCCGGTCAGCAACGCCCGACCCCCGCGCCCAGACTTGCGATCGCAGTTCTTCTTCATATGAGCATTTTCGAGCAGGAGGCGCTGATTTTCCTCGAAGTCCTGCCAACTGATGTAGCCTGGATGATGATCGTGGATGAGCGTCGACCATTCTTCTCGCGGCTTCTTGTAGCCACTGATCTTGCGCGACCGTCCATCGACCACCTTGGTGCGCTGGCCCACCCGCCCGAACGCATAGGCACCGGCGTAGAGCGGATTGTGAAGGATCTGCATCACGCCATGATAGGCGGGCGGTTTCCACTCCATTTTGCAGACGTCGACGTTTCGGCGCATCACCGGCATCTTGATGCCGGCTATCCGAAGCCAGAGGAACACCTGGCGCGCGCTGCCGAGCTCTCTGAACTTGGCGAGCACGAGTCGTACTGCTTCCTGGACATGCTCGTCAGGATCAAGCTCGATCGATCCGGCCTCGCTCCAGCACAGGCCGGGTGGCAGCGCGAACCGATACTCCCCCCGGCGCACCTTGGCGTCCCGTGCGGCGAGCCCCCGCTGACGGATCAAGCTGAGCTCGTATTCCGACATCGTCCCTTTCAACCCGAGCAGCAGGCGATCATTGATGAGGCGCGGATCATATGTGCCGTCTGGATCGATAACCAGCGTTCCGGCGAGCGCGCACAGATCAATCAGATGGTGCCAGTCCCGGCCGTTCCGGGCAAGACGCGACGCTTCGATGCAGTAGACAGCGCCGATGTCGCCCGTGCAGACCAGCCCGACCAGCTTTTCAAAGCCCGGCCGCTCCATGCTGCCCGACCCCGAACGGCCAAGGTCCTCGTCGATTACCGTGACCGACGCGAAGCCGGTAGCGGTCGCGGCGGCGGCGAGATCATATTGACGGCGCTGGCTCTCCAGATTGCCGGTTACCTGCGCCATCGTCGATTGGCGCACGTAGACGATAGCCGCCCGCGAGAGATGCTCAGGCGTGATCCTGGTGGTCATCCACGCCTCCCTTTGCTGTCGCACCGACCGCCTCCAGCAGGAGGTCGGCCAGCGTCTCGACCACCCCCTTCGGACGCAGGTCGTCCAACGGTTTCGGCTCTGGTGGATCGAACTGCAGCTTGAGCTGCGACCGGTTCTGTTGTCGGATTGCTCGCACGTCGCTTCTCCTTCGACTTCGAAGAAGCCGATCGTGCCCGACGCTTCCGAGTCTTTCCCAATGCAGCCAACAGATTTGCTAACTCGGTGAGACCACCGATGCTGATCTCGGGCGGCCCCTGAACCATGCTGCCGCAATATTCGTCGTCGAACATCCACAGCGGCACCTCGCGCGAATAACCCGGCAACTGGTCGGTGATCACGAGCTTAAGCTGCTTGCCTCGACGGAAAGGCGCCACCTGCAGCATCATTCCGAAGAACGGATGCCACGGGTAGGCGATCATCTCGCGGCGCAAAGCGTATGCTGAATGTCGGTAATTTGCCGCGCCGTCCCCGAAAGGCGAATACGGCACCACTCGCCGGCTTCTGTCGCAGCACGGTCTGGGCCAGCATTGCAAGACCCGAAATCCCTTTGCGCATGTCAGTGACGCCGCAGGCGAGATATACCCTTACGCCGGTGCCCGGTCCGATCATGCAGCTTCCACCGACCGGATAAGCCGGGTCAAGGCAGTAGCCTCGATGCCGGCATCGAAGCGAGCCGCCGTCCTTGCGCCAGACACAGCTGGAGACCCGCAAAAACCGGGTACGTGGAGGCTGGTTAACCCGACGACGGGTGATCCCGATGCTGTCCGACGCTGTTGGGCGCGCCTTTGGTTCGTTTCCGGGGTCATTCTGGGCGATTTGACCCGGTTCTCCCGGGTTGCAGGCAGAATCAGCCCATACTCTCCCGGCGCTCGTGGAAGATCAGCCTGTTGAAGTTGTAAGCCAGGTTGCAAAGGGTGAGTTTCGCTTCGGCGCGGGCCAGACCGATGGTTCGGATGAACAGCCCGAACCTGTTCTTCTGATGGGCAAAGACGTGTTCGACATGGGCGCGGATCGAGGATTTGGCAGCGTTGGCCCGCGCAGTGGCCTTCGCCATGGGCTTGCCCATCGGTTTGCGCCGATGGATGCGCGACGTAAGCGTCCGGTCCGACAGCCACTTCTCGTTCCGCTTTGAGCGATAGGCGCTGTCTGCCCAGACCTCGGAGCCGGTGTTGTCCGTGCTGACGACCTGGCGCAGAAGGCGCCCGTCGGCGGCCGACGCCGAAGTCACCGCCATCTCCCGGATGAAGCCGAAACGCCGATCGATGCTTATGTGGGATTTGTAGCCGAAGACTGGCAGGGCAATCATGGGCAATGGCGTGCCGTCCGCGCGATAGCGGACTTTGCCACCGATCTTGAGCGTCCAGCGTGCATCGATGTCCTTCTGCGCGGCCTTGTGCGGCTCGCCCGGCCAGATTTCCTTCGCGCTCTTCCCCGACTTGATCGCCTCGCGTTCACCTTCAGTGTTTCGCTGCTTGGGTGCAGGCACCAGCGAGGCATCAACAATCTGTCCCGACATCGGGATGTATCCCTTCTTCTGGAGTTGCCAGTCGAAGGCCTTCATCACCCGCTTGAGCGTCCCGGTCTCGGTCAGGCAATTGCGAAAATGCCGGATCGTGTTCTCGTCCGGCGTTCGATCCCCGAGCGACAGTCCAAGGAACCGCATCCAACTCAGGCGGTCCCGGATCATGAATTCCATCCGTGCGTCCGACAGGTTGTGCTGCGCCTGCAGGATCAGGGCCTTGAACATCATCACCGGATCGAACGGCGGGCGCCCACCCCTGGCACCATCACCGTAGCCGAGCCCTTCAACCAGCCACGCGCGGAAATACTCGAAGTCTACCGCCTGCTGCAAAATCTCCAGCGGGTCGCCTTCCTTGCTCAACGCTTCAAGATGGTCGCTCAAACTGAACAGGGACTTCGGATCCACCACGGCTCTCCATAATCGCTCCCGATCAGTGAATCACCATGACCGCGTAAACGCTACAGGTTTTTGCGGGTCTCCAGCTCGACGATCAAGGGCGAGACCACCACCCGGTCATCGAGCACGGGCTCCGCGCTTAGCATGGGCACCCCGATATCGACCGGCAAGAAGGTCGGTCCGTCCGCCGCAGGTAGCAACCCCCGCTTCCTGAACAGATGGCGCCATTGATAGATCTGGCTTCGCGACACATCGTAGCGCCGCGCGACGCGCGCCAACGTCTCTCCGTTCACTCCCACAGCGGCGACGATATCGAGCTTCTCCGCGTTGCTCCACCGACGACGCCGTTCCCGGCCCAATATCTCCACCGCCGTCCCTCGCTTTGGCTCAGGACGTCCATAACGACGTCCTTATGGACGTCCCTTACGCGCTCACATCACCGCAAGGCAGGCGGCCTCAACCGGTCGGTTACGTTGTTAGAGGTGGTTCGCCCTACACTGGTGATCCGAGGGTTGCTCGGGTGGGCCGAGCCGATCCTCACACGAGGAGGACGAACCTCATCGCAATTCACGATGCAACATGTTCGCAGGTCGTTGAGCGCATCATGGGGATCGGCTCTGAATTTCGGGTCGAGAGGAGTCAGGGCGAAGACGTTCGGTAAGGCTTCAGCCGTCATAGGCTCGCGTCTGCCGGTCCAGCCGCTCAAGAAATCCGACCGCGGCGCTGAGAAAGGCGTCGTTGCGATCACCAGCCACCATGTGCGACGCGCCGGCGACATCGGTGAACTTTCCGTTCGGAAGCTGCGCGACGAAGGTTTCCGCCGCCTCCCGAGAAACCAACTCGCTCAGCCGACCCCTGATGAGATGCACCGGAAGCGTCAAGCCGGTCAATCGGGCTTGGAACGCGTCGGCATCCCGCAAGGATCGACAGCTTTGCATGCCAGAGACAACGCCGGGATCCCAATGCCAGCGGAACCGCCCGTCATCGCCCTGCTGCAGGTTCTTGGCCAGTCCAGAATGATCCGCTGGCCGCGGTCGGTGAGGTAGATAGGCCGCAATGACGTCTGCAGCCTCTTCAAGGTTGCCGAATCCCTGGGCGACATGGGCGTTCATGAACTCCATGACCTTGGCGGCGCCGTCTGGGTCCATGTTCGGAACGATGTCGACCAGGGTGATCGAGCTGAAACCCCCGGGCGCGATCTCGGCCTCCGCGTACAGTCCGGCGAGACCGCCGAGCGACGCGCCGATCAACGCCGGACGGCCACCCATCGCGCGCGCGACCTCCGCGAGATCTTCCGAGAACCGCCGAATCCCGTAGTCGCCCGTCGGTGACCAGCCACTCTCGCCATGGCCGCGAAGATCGAGCGTGACCACTTCCCAGCCCCGATCCGCAAGCGCCGCCGCCGTCTTGGCCCAGGCATGCCGTGTCTGGCCGCCGCCGTGCGCCACGAGTACTGAGCCGCGCGTTGGCCGACCATGCATATCTGCGGCGAGGTCGAGGCCATCGGTTGTTCTGAAGATCGCTCGGCTTGGTTCATTCATAGGTGATCTCATTTCTGCGCCCGACCCGACAGCCCGCATTTCGATCGCCTCCACCGGGCGGTCCCGCTTAAGTGTTAGCGCATCGTTGTCTCCCTCGCCAGTGTTGGCTGCAGGTGGAGCGAAGCGGAACCGGAGGGTGATTTGGCGAAGGAACGACCTCTGAAATCGTGTAGCGCTCATGGTCGCGGGTAGTTTTACTGTAGAATTCCGAGCCTCTCCGATTCCAGCAGCGCTTGGACTCTGTTCTTGACTGCCAGTTTGGCAAATAGATTGCGAATGTGCCATTTGACGGTGTCTTCACTTATGCGATGCTTGGACGCGATGTCACGATTAGAGAGGCCTTCTCTTATCCTTTGAAGCATCGCCAGTTCCTTTCTCGTGAGCACAACCGAAGTTGTGCTTCTCGGCGAGCGGACGCGATAGTCGCCGGGCGCGGGTTCTCGACGCCCCAATTCCTCCTCGCTCGGAATGAGATTCAACAGTGGCGTCGAGATGGGTCCAAGCGCTTCCAGATGCCACCGTTCATCGAGGAATGTGCGATAACATCCAAGTCGCGAAGCAATGGCGATCGCGTCGGCTACGCGCTGTTCAGACACGGCCGATCTTCCTGTCCCGGCACAAGCAACGGCGGTGCAGAGTAACGCCGCAACCTCCAGCCGGCCAAGTTCTGATCGGCGTGCGTGGTCTAAAGCGACGTTTGCAAAGCGGTTGGAAAGGTGAAACTTCCCCTGTCGCGCCGCAATGCGCGCTTCGGTCAGCGATTGCCGTGCGCGGAGATACGGTCCATGTGTCGAGAGAAAAATTGGGTGATTGTGGTTCGGCAAGGTGGAGAGCGCCTGCTCCGCGCTCTCTGCAACGAACATATCCGCGAGCGTCAGTCGCGCCAGGACCTCAAGCCGGACGAAACCAGATTCTCCCGCTATCACGCGCATCTGGACGCCTCGAAGAACCGTTGATTTGGGCGTGAGAGCGGCGCGAGGAGTGATCGTGCCAGCGTTGGTTGTGTGATCCCGGGTCCGTTCTTGCTGTTTTGCGGGATCTGATGCGCCGTTCAGAGCCGCATGGGCATCATGCGGGCGCAGTTCGCCCCTCGAGCCAGGCGAGCCGCTGAATGTTATAGGCCAAGTTTGCCATGCCGATCTTGATGCGCGCGCGAGCGATGCCGATGGTGCGCACGACCAGGCCCATACGGTGCTTCTGCCCGGCAAAGACGTGCTCGACGGCGGAGCGCACCGCCGATCGCCTCGCATTGGCGCGCGAGACGCGTTCGGGCATCGCACGGCGGTGCGGCTTTCGCTGATGGATGTTGCTGGTGAACATACCTTTGGCCAGGAATGCCTCGTTCTTCTTGGAGCGGTACGCGGTGTCGGCCCATACGCCCGAGGCCGTGTTGTCCGGGCTGATGAGGACCGGCAGCCTTGCGCCATCATGAGCATTGGCGGCGCTGGCGTCCCAGGTGCGGATCAGGCCATGAGTGCGGTCGATGCCTATGTGGTTCTTGTAGCCGAACGTCGGGATGGCGAGGTCGACTGGCTTGAACGTCTTGGGGTCGGCGCCGTCCTTCACCTTGGCTTTGGTGTACTTGATGCTCCAGCGCGCATCGCGGTCCTTCTGGCGGAGCTTGGCAGGCTTGTCCTTCCAGCGCTCGGGGATCCGCCCTTCCTTGATCGCCGCCTTCTCCTCCTGGGTATTGCGCTGCTTGGGCGCTGGCACCACCGTGGCATCGATGATCTGGCCACCCATCGCGAGGTAGCCTCGCTCGGTGAGCGCGGCGTCGAAGCGGGCGAAGAGCTTGTCGATCGCCTTCGCCTTCACCAAGCGCTCGCGGAACAGCCAAACCGTCGTTGCATCCGGCACCGTCCCGTCGAGACCAAGGCCAAGGAAGCGCTGGAACGAGAGCCGGTCCTTGATCTGGAACTCGGTGCCTTCATCCGACAGCGAATAGAGCGCCTGCAACACCAGGATCTTGAACATGAGGACCGGGTCGAACGGAGGCCGTCCGCCCTTGCCGCGAGGGCTGCGGCGCAGTGCCGCCACAAGCGGTCCACGGAAAACCTCAAAGTCGACTACCGCGGCCAGTCGCTCGAGGGGATCGCCTGCCGCGCTCAGTGCTTCGTACCGGTTCGAAAGATCGAAGAAACCAGGCTGTCCCGCCATCTCTGCCTCCGCTGCCGCGCAGAAGCAGTGAATCATCTCGGGCCATCAGACGCTACCGGTTTTTCGAGGCGTCCATCTCGTTAAGAAGCTCGGCAGCACGTTTTGGATTGCCCTTGCAGCGGGCAATTGCTGCAGCGGTGCGATAGGCCGAGAATGTAAAATCGACAATGCCATGCCGCCGTACAAAATCAAGAATCTCGTCGACGTGTGCTTCTATGCCGTCAAGTTGGTTCGCCTCGTACTGAATTTCTAGTTCCAGCGTGTTCAGAAGGTTTACTGAGAAAGGGGTCGTGTTAATTTGAGCATTTTCGTCACCGCGCGCTTTTTTGAGTAAGGCAGCACCTGCGCGCATATCTCCTCTTGAAAGCTCGGCGAGAATCATGGCGCCGTAAAGCCATCCCAGTGCGTAGTGGTGATCCGCGATGTTGTTTACCGATGACGTCTCCAAGGACAGTGTCCTTAAATCACCAAACCGGTGCTCGCTGGCCGCAAGGAAGCAAAGACAGGTGAGCACAGCACCTTTGCTGACGAGGTCCGCCTCGTTATAGACTTTCATCCAGGCTTCGCACTGACGCCGACTTTCCGACAGATTGTCGCCGGTTGCTTCTCCGATGGCTTCGATGAGGTCGCACCAGCACTCTATTTGTCGGCTTACTTGTTGATCAAGACCGCTAAGTTCCGTGGCCCGCAAATCGGCCAACAGCCCACTCGCCCGCCGGTGGTCGTGACTAAAAATCTGGGCCCAGGCCAGGCCAAGGGCGATTGTTGGAGAACCCGAAATGACAGCAGCGGAAAAACTGCCTTGCCAAAACTGGATTTGATCTATCTCGCCTTCCCGCAGAGCAATATCCATCATATTTTCAGACGCAACATCAGCGGCCGATTCGTTCTCACCCGCGCGTAAGGAGAGATTGATGCTGTCGCGAATGTTGTTGTTTTGTCTTTGCCATTGGGCGGCGCGGGCGAGCAGGTTCGGCTTCATGCCGGGGTTCTCCACCGAGAATCTGTGCTCTAGAAATTCGCGAAGCAAAGGGTGGAACTCATAAGCTGTCTGCGATCGGTCCAGAGGCTGGAGAAGCATCTGCTCGGTGGAAAGTTTGTCTATAAAATAAGCTGCATCATTTCGTTGGAACGCATGGTTGAAATATTCTGCTGATACCGATCCAAGAATGGAGGCGCAGAGACAAAATTCTCGAATATCATTCGGAAGTGAGTGTAGTATTGTGCTCCGGAAATATTTATCCAAGTCAATATCTACGCCTGTGATGCTGTTGACTATAAGGCGATTGGTTGAGTGGTTCTCCGATGCTGCTTGCATCAAAAGGCAGAATATCTCTGGCCAGCCTTGGGCGCGCTTCCAAAGCGAATAAGTTTCAACTTCTGAGACTGCTCGCCTTTCCTCCGTGAGCCCGACTGCTTTTGCTTCGTCGAAATTGAAGGCAAGCGCGTCATGTCTTAGCTCGTGGGTTTCTCGTCGCGCTTTCATGCGCGCAAAGCCGATGTCTGCCGAGCTTGCCGCGATGAATTCCACTTCGGCTGGCGTCGCCAGCATGAAGGCCTCGATCTCGTCTATCGAATGCAGATCAAATTCGAGATCATCGAAACAGATGAGAACCTTCGATCCTAGTCGATCCTTGGTCTCCCATAGCCAAGTGGCGAGGTCATAGAGGCTGCGAGGACATTCTCTCGGCCGCGGCGGGGGCGGCGTGTCGTGGCCGCCGGCCTCTTGGGTAGCGGCGAGCTGCGCGCAGATACGGTCCGCGAGGAGTTGCAGATCGCCCCGGCATTCTTTGATGGAAACCCATGCCGCCGCAGCACAGACTTGTCGACGATCGGCCCAATGCTGTGCCATCGCGACAGTCTTTCCGTAACCTTGAGGCGCCCGAAGGAGATAGCAGCGCGTCGGCTTTTCGGCAGCGAAGAGGCGAGGGCGCGAAAGGCATCCGGAGGCCAACGACGCCACTCGCTCATTGATAGAGCCTGTGGGAGGCTGTGCCCTTTGTCGCGGGCTAGAGTCGGTCTCCCGAGGCCGCATCTCAAATCCGAGCGGATGAGTCGACGCAGGCTCATCCGCTCGAATGCCTCTCACTTTCGCAGATGCTGTGTCTGTTTTTACATGCGTCATCGGGGCGGAACTATAGCAGCAGGCCGCCCGTGTGCAATCCAGAACCACTCTTTAGTGTGGGCTTTGGGCCGATTGGGTTGGCCGACCGCAGGCCCTCACTCGCCGTTCGTATGCGTTCAAGGCAGTGTCCGTGTCATCAACTTTCAATCTCCGGCTGTTAGTTAGGCTGCGATCTCCGCGATCTCCTTCAGGGCGAAGGCGGGTTGCCCAGTTCGGGACTTCGCCCGTCGAGAGATGAACTGCCTTGGTTTGACGCGTCAGCTTTTCCGCGCGAACACCAGGTCGGAGGCCAATGCCGTGTCCGGCGTAGAATTCCACCGGCTTCAAGCGGAGCGATGCGGCGCCGGGACCGTTCCGGAGCCACGCTTTGGACAGCGGCGGGCGATGATAAGGCGCGATGAGTTCCTCGCCGACCAGCGTTACGGCTCCCTCAAACCAATATTGACGAAGCAGGGCGGCGACCGTTTCCCCCGGCGTGGCCCGCGCCAAAGATCACCACATGCGCGTCCGATCGGCTCATAGAAGCCCTCTCGCCCAAACCGAGCGCCTCGCGCGGGATGTCAAAGCACCCGCCGCGCCTGCGAGCCTGCTCCAAGCATAAGGGGGCCTGAAGGGGAGGGGTTGAAAACCACACTTTAGTGGGGTTGTTCCGTGCCTTGCCGAACCCCATTCGCTGAGGACTGTCAATTAGAACTGATTTTAGAACACAGTGAATGTGTCTTCCAATGGGATGAGGAGAACGCCGGATGAGCACCATCGCATGAAATCCGTCCACCGAACCGGCGCCAGCACCTTGCTGGTATCGAAGCCCGCCGCTGCGCCCAAAAAGAAGACTAGGAGACTAGAGATGACTCAGAAGGAGACCAGGAGATGACTCAGGCTGCTGCGACCGCCGATCGCGCCGATGCATATTCGATTCCGCTGGACAGGATCAACGTCGCCGATCCGGCGCTGTTCCGCGACAACATGATGTGGCCCTACTTCGAGCGCTTGCGCAAGGAAGATCCGGTTCACTACTGCAATGACAGCCAGTACGGGCCGTACTGGTCGGTCACCAGGTTCAAGGACATCATGAGCGTGGAAACCAACCACAAGGTGTTCTCGTCCGCGTCCCGCTCCGGCGGCATCACGATCATGGACAACAATGCGGCGGCGTCGCTGCCGATGTTCATCGCGATGGATCCGCCCAAGCATGACGTGCAGCGCAAGACGGTGACCCCGATCGTCGCGCCGGAAAACCTCGCCAAGCTCGAAGGCCTGATCCGTCAGCGCACCCAGAATGCACTCGATGCGCTGCCGGCCGGTGAGACCTTCAACTGGGTCGAGCGCGTCTCGATCAACCTGACCGCGCAGATGCTGGCGACGCTGTTCGGATTCCCGTTCGAGGATCGCACCAAGCTGACGCACTGGTCAGACGTCACGACTTGCGAACTCGGCACCTGCGGGGTCGAGACCGAAGAGCAGCGCATCAAGGAGATCCAAGAGTGCGGCGCCTATATGACCAAGCTGTTCAACGAGCGTGCGAACTCTGATCCGCAGCCCGATCTGCTGTCGATGCTGGCGCACTCGGAAAACACCCGCAACATGAGCCCGGAAGAGTTCATGGGCAACATGGTGCTGCTGATCGTCGGCGGCAACGACACCACTCGCAACTCGATGAGCGGTGGCCTGCTCGCGCTCAATGAGAATCCGGAGGAATACCGCAAGTTGTGCGCGGACCCGACACTGATTCCGTCGATGGTATCGGAAATCATCCGCTGGCAGACGCCGCTGGCGCACATGCGCCGCACGGCGCTGGAAGACTTCGAACTCGGCGGCAAGCAGATCAAGAAGGGCGATAAGGTTGTGATGTGGTACGTCTCGGGCAACCGTGACGGCGACGAGATCGAGAACGCCGACCGGTTCATCATCGACCGTGCCAATCCGCGTCATCACCTGTCGTTCGGCTTCGGCATCCATCGCTGTGTCGGCAATCGCCTCGCGGAGATGCAGTTGCGCGTGCTGTGGGAGGAAACGCTCAAGCGATGGCCGAAGCCCGGGCAGATCGAGGTCGTGGGCGAGCCGCGCCGGGTTTTCTCGACCTTCGTCAAGGGCTTCGAGGCGCTGCCGGTCCGGATCAATGCCTGAGCGATCGACGCAATGAGCGCGAACGTCGTGATCGTCGGCGGCGGGCACGCCGGTGGGCAGGCGGTGGCCAGCCTGCGGCAGGGTGGCTTTGACGGGGACATCACCCTCGTCACGGCCGAACAGAGCCTGCCGTACCAGCGGCCGCCGCTGTCCAAGGCCTACCTCGCCGGCGAGTTGCCGCGCGAGCGCCTGCTGATGCGGCCGTCCGCCTTCTACGAGGGCGCGGGAGTCGATGTGCGTCTGGGCATCGAGGTGACCGGCCTCGACGCCGGGCGCCGTAGCCTGACGCTGTCGGACGGAGGGCAACTGACGTACGATCATATGATCTTGGCTACCGGCGGCCGGCCGCGGCCGTTGCCGTGTCCGGGCGCGGATCACCCGGCCGTGCACTATCTGCGCACGATCGCCGATGTCGACGCGATGCGTCCCCGCTTCGTTCCGGGCGCGTGCATCGTCATCGTCGGCGCCGGTTACATCGGTCTGGAGGTGGCGGCAGTCGCGATCAAGCACGGGCTGCGGCCGGTCGTCCTGGAAATGGCGCCGATGGTGCTGGCGCGCGTCGCCAGCCCGGAGGTCGCTGGCTTCTTCGAAAACGTTCATCGCGGTGCTGGTGTGGATCTGCGCACCGGTGTCGCGGTCAGCGCGATCGAGGACCGGGACGGCAAGGCGGTGGTGGTGTCGACGGCGGGTGACCGGATCGAGGCCGATCTGGTCGTCGCCGGTGTCGGCCTGCTGCCAAACGTCGAGCTGGCGCAGGCGGCCGGGATCGACTGCGACAACGGCATCGTCGTCGACGCGTTCTGCCGGGCGTCGGCATCGGGGGTCTATGCGGTCGGCGACTGCAGCAACCATCCGAGCCGCCTGTACGGTCGGCGCTTGCGTCTTGAATCCGTGCACAACGCTCTGGAGCAGGCCAAAACGGCGGCGGCTGACATCTGCGGTAAACCGCTGGCGTACGACCAGGTGCCGTGGTTCTGGTCCGATCAGTACGAACTCAAGCTGCAGACCGCCGGTCTGAGTCAGGGCTACGACCAGGTCGTGATCCGGGGCAACATGGCGATGCGCTCGTTTGCGGCGTTCTACCTAAAGGACGGGCGGCTACTGGCTGTCGACGCCGTCAACCGGCCGGCCGAGTTCACCCTGGCCAAGCGCTGGATCTGGGACCGCAAGGCGCCGTCGCCGCAGCAGTTGGGTGACGACAGCATCGAAGCAAAGGCGCTGGCGGTATGATTTCATGCGCGGCCGAGTGCCGCATCCCCAATTTTTTCGAATTTCCGCATGATGCGGATCAACACTAAAAGGGTTACAACGTGACCAAGATCACTTTCATCGAATTCAACGGAACCGAGCGCAGCTTTGATGCCGAAAACGGCCAGTCGCTGATGCGGTCGGCGGTCGACAACTTAGTGCCCGGCATCGACGGCGACTGCGGTGGCGCCTGCGCCTGCGCGACCTGCCACTGCTACATCGAGGGTCCGCTGGCGGGAAAACTGCCAGAAATCGGCGAGGCCGAGCGCTCGATGTTGGAGATGGTCGAGGGTGTCACCGCCGCGTCGCGGTTGGCGTGTCAGATCACCGTGTCCGGCGATCTCGAAGGCTTGGTCGTGCGCACCCCGCAATCGCAGCACTAGACCGGCGTCTCCGTTCACTGTTTCAGCCGGTGCGTTACTGTAGCGCACCGGCTGCACGGCGCCCCGAGAACAGGTAGTCCGCTAGAGCGGGATGACGTTTGGCTGAATCGAGTGGGATTCCCTTTGAGATGATTTTCTGATTCAAGATGCTGGCTGGGATTGGAGGCCAGCGAGCATGGCGAAACCCTATTCGATGGACCTGCGCGAGCGGGTGGTGGCGGCGGTGATTGAGGACGGGATGTCGCGCCACACGGCAGCGAAGCGCTTTGGGGTCGCGGCGAGTTCTGCGATCAAATGGGTTCAACGTGTCCGAGAGACGGGCAGCGCGGCGCCAGGTCAGATGGGGGGCCACAAGCCTAACATTCTGTCCGGGGCCAATCGCGACTGGTTGCTGGAGCGCGCCGCCAAGGACTTCACGCTACGCGGGCTGGTGGCCGAGCTGGCCGAACGCGGCGTGAAGGTCGATTATGTTCAGGTCTGGCGCTTTGTTCATGCCGAGGGGCTGAGCTTCAAAAAAAAGCGTGCTGCCCGCCGAGCAGCTCCGGCCCGCGATCGCAAGGCGGCGCGAGCAGTGGAAGAAGTATCAAGGCCTGCTTGATCCAGCTCGTCTCGTCTTCATCGACGAGACCTGGGCGAAGACCAACATGGCGCCGTTGCGCGGCTGGGCGCCCGTCGGTCAACGGCTCCATGCCAAGGTGCCCTATGGCCATTGGCGCACGATGACCTTCCTCGCGGCGCTCCGCTGTGACCGGATCGACGCCCCGTGCGTGCTCGACCAGCCGGTCAACGGCCAGAGCTTCACCGACTATGTCGAGCAGTTCCTGGTGCCGACGCTCTCGCCCGGCGACGTCGTCATCATGGACAATCTGAGCAGTCACAAACGCCCCGCCATCCGCAAGGCGATCCGGAGCGCTGGCGCCAAGCTCCTGTTCCTGCCGCCATACAGCCCCGATCTCAATCCGATCGAGCAGGTCTTCGCCAAACTCAAGCACCTGATGCGCAAGGCCGCAGAACGTACCCACGATGCAACCTGGCGCCGTATCGGCTCCTTGCTCGACGCCTTCAGCCCCGCCGAATGCCGCAATTACCTACTCAACTCAGGATATGGATCGAGCTGATGTCATCCGACTCTAGTACCTCTGCACAGAGGTTTTGACGGGTTGGGCGTCACAGGGCGAGGCACCGTTCGTGCTGCGATCCGACCGCGCAAGGGCCGCATCCAGCACCGGCCGGAACAGCTCGAAGTCTACCACCGCACTCAGTCGGTCCAGCGGGTCGCCCGCCGCCGACAATGCCGCAAGCCGCTCATCCACATCGAAGAAACCGTGCTGTACCATCGCTGCCTCCCGCTCTCGCCGGTGGCAGTGAATCGCCTCACGCGGTTAAAGGGGATTTTAGAGGCGCCCGGCTAAAACCACACTTTAGTGGGGTTGTTCCGTGACCTTGATGAATCCAATTTGGTGGGAACGGGCAATGAGAGCCGATTTAATAAGTCCAGTGAAGTGTGTCTTCATTGAGATGAGGAGAGTACCTGATGAGCACCATCGCACGAGATCCGTCTCCCTATACCGCGCCTGATCGCTATGTCGACAGGAAGCGCTATCTATGGATGTTGTCGGTCGTCTGGCCAGCGGCGCCGCTGATTGGCCTCTACCTTGTCAGCGTGACCGGGTGGAGTGTGTTTTACGCCTTTACGCTGGTCGTCTGGTATGCCGTCATCCCGGCGCTGGACGTCTTGTTTGGAAATGATCCGAATAACCCCCCGGAGGCGGCCGTGGCCCGTCTCGAGGCGGATCGGTATTATCGAGTTCTAACCTATCTTACCGTCCCAGTGCATTATGCCTCACTCATCGTCTCGGCATGGTGGGTGGTGACCAAGCCGATGGCCTGGTGGGAAGTTGTCGCGCTTGCGCTGTCTTTGGGCATCGTCAACGGCCTGGCTCTGAACACCGGCCATGAATTGGGACACAAGAAGGAAGCCTTTGACCGCTGGATGGCCAAGATCGTTCTGGCCGTGGTGGGTTACGGCCATTTCTTCATCGAGCACAATAAAGGCCACCATCGCGACGTTGCGACCCCCGAGGATCCCGCTACGTCCAGGATGGGAGAAAGCATCTATAAATTTTCGCTGCGCGAAATTCCGGGCGCCTTCAAGCGCGCCTGGAATCTGGAAAAGGTGCGGCTGGAGCGCTTGAACAAGGGAATCTGGAGCCTGGACAACGAAATCATCCCGCCGCTGCTGATTACAATCGTCCTTTACACGTCCCTGTTGCTGGCGTTCGGACCCGACCCCAAGCTGCTGGTGTTCTTGCCTATCCAGATCGCCTTTGGATGGTGGCAGCTGACCAGCGCTAACTACATCGAGCACTATGGGTTGTTGCGCGAAAAAATGGCGGACGGACGTTATGAACGCGCCCAGCCCCGGCATTCCTGGAACAGCAATCACATCGCCTCCAATCTGATCCTGTTCCATCTCCAAAGGCACTCCGATCACCACGCCCACCCGACCCGCAGCTATCAGTCGCTCCGGGACTTTGAGGGCCTGCCGGAGTTGCCGAGCGGCTACCCCGGCATGTTCTTCATGGCGCTGATTCCGCCTGTGTTCCGATCTGTCATGGACCGCCGCGTCGTGGGATGGGCTGACGGCGATCTTGGCAAGATTCAGATCGACGGCGCGCGCAGGAAGAAGATCGAACGCAAGTTTGGTGCTGCTTCACACCGGCCGACGCGGGCGGCCGCCGAATAGTCGCCTGCCTTGGCGACTAGCCGAGGAGCTCGTTCCGAGTCTCCTCGGCCGGCAGTCGCGGGCCGCGATGGCGTCCTGAAAAGGGCGTGCCGCGCGATCGCATCCTCGTCAGCGGCCTGTCCCGAAGGTTTTTAAAAACTCAAGTCGACAAAAGGAACAAGGCGCCATGGCGCGGTATCAGTGTCCCGATTGCAGCTACATCTACGATGAACTTAGGGGTGAGGCCCACGAGGGATTCCCGCCCAATACGTCTTGGGCGCAAATCCCCGAGGATTGGGCCTGTCCCGATTGCGCAGTGCGCGACAAAGCCGATTTCATCCCTCTGGACTCGGGCGAGGTCGGAGACGAGGCGGGGCCTCAATCTGGTTCCGGAGCCGAACGATGACCAAGGGCGACCAGGAGGCGGAACCGTCAGGTGCCGTCGAAACCGTGCCGTTCGCGAAATGGCACTGCGTGACCTGCGCCCATATCTACGATGAGGCCCTCGGTGATCCCGATACGGGCGTGGCACCTGGCACCCGTTGGGCAGATGTACCCGCCGATTGGTACTGCCCGGACTGCGGCGCGACCAAGGAAGATTATGACCTTTATCGGTGACTCATTCGGGCGGACACTTGTCTTCCCGCTTTGCAACCTTGCGAATTCCTTGAGGAGGGCCGAGTGAACGTTCATGCAGTCACCGCGACCACCGCGGCACCGATTCATCCCGACGGCGACGGCGAGATCGATTCCCTGTTCTCATCGCACCGCCGATCGGCCGTAGAGAACAGGACGAAATTCACGCTAAAAGCGCGACTGGCTATGTTGTCGCGACTAAAGGCAACGATGAAGACCCGGGAAGACGAGATTATCCGAGCTCTCTACACGGATTTCAGGAAGCCAGAATCCGAGGTGCGTCTGACCGAACTGTTCCCGGTCTATCAGGAAATATCGCATGCCCGGCGCCACCTCCGATCCTGGCTGAGACCGCACCGGGTTCACGGCTCTTTGGGGATGTTCGGAATCGCGGCCGAGGTCCGCTATCAGGCCAAGGGCGTCTGTCTGATAATTTCCCCGTGGAACTATCCGGTGAATCTCAGTTTCGGGCCGCTGGTGTCCGCGCTTGCGGCCGGAAACACCGCCATCATCAAGCCTTCCGAACTGACGCCGGCGACGTCCGCCCTGATCAGGGACATCGTCGAGCAAACCTTCCCCCGGGATCTGGTCGCCGTCTGCGAGGGCGACGTCCAGGTTTCGCAGGCCTTGCTGGATCTGCCCTTCGACCATATCTTCTTCACGGGCAGTCCCCAGGTCGGCAAGATCGTGATGGCGGCCGCGGCGAAACATTTAACATCCGTGACGCTTGAACTCGGGGGCAAGTCCCCGACCATCGTCGATTCGACCGCGAATATCGAGCAAGCCGCTCGCAAGATCGTCTGGGGCAAGTTCGCCAATAACGGCCAGACCTGCATCGCTCCGGATCATGTCTATGTCGCTCGAGACCAGGCCCCGGCGCTGATTGATGCGCTGCGGCTCGAGATCAGGCGGGTCTACGGGCAAACGGACGGCCAGCAGAAAACCGGGCCGGACTATTGCCGAATCGTGAACCGGCGGCATTTCGAGCGCCTGACTGCCTTGGCCGATGACGCCACATCGCGCGGCGCGACCGTCCTGGAAGGCGGAGACCGAGATCCAGGCCAGAACTATTTCTCGCCGACCATACTCGGCGGGACGACGCCGCAGATGGCGATTTCCCAGGAAGAAATATTCGGTCCGGTTCTTCCGATCATCGAGTATGATGACATCAGCGTCGTTGTCGATGCGATCAACGCGGGTCCAAAGCCGCTTGCCATCTATGTCTTCAGCAACGACGCCGCCGTTCGCGAGGATATCATACTGAGTACCAGCTCAGGTGGCGTCTGCGTGAACAACAATGTCGTCCAATTCTTGCATCCCAACCTGCCGTTTGGCGGTGTGAACAACAGCGGTATCGGCACGGCACACGGATTCTACGGCTTCAAAGCCTTCTCCCATGAACGTGCGGTTCTGAGAGATAAATTCTCTGTCCTGCGCCTTCTATTCCCGCCGTACACCCCGGCCGTAAAGAAGCTGATCAATCTAACCGTCCGCTTTTTGGGTTGAATCGAGAAACAAGAGAGCGGCGTCGGTAGCTGCCGTCTGGAGATCAGGATGTTTGACTATATTATTGTTGGAGCGGGATCTGCCGGATGCTTGTTGGCGGAGCGGTTGTCAGCCAATCCCAGGACGCGGGTCTGTCTGCTTGAGGCGGGCCCGTCCGACCGCAGCCCGCTGATTCACATGCCCATCGGGATAGCGCTGCTGGCAAAGAGCAAGACTCTCAATTGGGCATTCGAAACACAGCCACAGGCCAATCTTGGCGGTCGACGGCTGTTTTGGCCGCGCGGCAAAACCCTTGGCGGATCGAGTTCGATCAATGCGATGGTCTATATTCGCGGGCACCGGGATGACTATGATTCGTGGGGCGAGGCAGCCGATCCGATCTGGTCTTATGACAATGTACTGCCGCTATTCAGAGCAATGGAGTCCAACGAAAGATTTGGAACCGACGCGTTTCATGGCGGCGACGGTGAGCTTCACGTCAGTGACCTGCGAACCCGCAACCCCTTGAGCGATGCCTTCGTCGAGGCTGGACAACAGGCCCAGTTTCCGCGTGCCGTCGATTTCAACGGGGAGACGCAGGACGGCGTCGGCCTGTACCAGGTCACCCAGCACAAAGGCCGGCGCTGGAGTTCCGCGCGCGCCTTTCTTTCCAAAGCCAAGGGCCGGCCCAATCTACGGATAGTCACGGGCGCGCGGGCTACCCGGATCATTCTGGAGGACCGCAAAGCGGTCGGCGTGACCTATGCCGTGGGGGGCAAACTCGTCGATGTGCGAACCAGGGAGGGTGAGGTCATTCTTTCGGGCGGCGCCGTCAATTCCCCGCAACTACTGCTGCTTTCCGGTATCGGCGACGCAGCCGAGCTGAACGCATTCGGTATTCCGGTGGTCGTCGACCTTCCGGCAGTCGGAAAGAATCTTCAGGATCACCTCGATATCACAATCATGCATGAGGCGAACGACCATACACCGATCGGCATCGCACCGTCATTCATCCCGCGTGCGCTGTCCGGAGCGTTTTCTTACGCCTTCCTCCGAAAGGGCTTCTTAACGAGCAACGTCGCCGAGGCGGGCGGCTTCGTCAAAAGCACACCTTCGCGGAGTCGGCCGAATCTACAGTTTCATTTTCTCCCCACGCTTTTGAAGGACCATGGGCGCGAAATTGCGTTCGGGTATGGCTATACATTGCATGTCTGCGATCTTCTCCCCAAGAGTCGGGGCCGCATCGGGCTCACAAGCCCCAACCCGCTCGACGATCCGCTGATCGATCCAAGCTATCTCTCTGCCCCCGAAGACATCGAGACCATGGTCGCGGCGGTGAAGATCGGCCGGCAAATTCTGTCGGCGCCGTCAATGGCGGCCTTCTCGAAAACCGAACTGGTCCCTGGGCCAGCGGTCCAGAGCAAGGCGGATATCGTGGCGGATATCCGTCGGCGAGCGGAGACGATCTATCATCCTGTGGGAACATGCCGGATGGGACGAGACCCTCAGTCGGTCGTCGATCCGTCTCTCCGGGTGCGTGGCGTGCAAGGTCTTCGCGTCGTCGACGCCTCGGTGATGCCGACGCTGGTCGCCGGAAACACCAACGCCCCGACGATGATGATTGCGGAAAGAGCTGCCGAGCTCATTCTTGGGGAAACGAAACTCGCACTCAGCACCGACATGGAGGCAGCCCGCTAACTCGTCGCAGAAATAGGACGACAGTTGGAACCGTATAGATCCATCAAAAAATGCCGATCCAGAATAGTGGCGGCCCATAGGGAGGATAATTTCATGAGAAAAAATGCAGCACATACCTATACAAGGCTTGCGCAATACACCGCCGCTCTCGCCGTCTTGAGTGCCTCCCCTCAACCTGCGTGGGCCCAGGACTCGGGAGATTTCAAGCGGTGGGCAGTAAGTGTGAATGCAACCCGGGTCTTGGTGAGTGAGAATGCGCCCGACATCACCTTGGCGGGAGGGCATGTCCCCGGCTCGAATGTGAGGATCGGAGACGCAACGACGGTGACTGCTGATATCGGATATTTCGTCACGCCCAATATTGCCGGAAATTTGTTTCTCGGCGTACCACCGACCGCGCAAATTGACGGCGCCGGTTCGCTTGAGCCGCTCGGAACAGTGGCCAAAGTCAACTATGGACCCATCATCTTGTCGGCCCAGTACCATTTCAACAATCTTGGCAAGGTTCATCCCTATCTGGGAGTGGGGGTCGGACGGATCATCTTTCTGAATGCGCGCGACAGGGCTTTGGCTAATTTCAGCATTGACGACAGTTGGGCGCCTGCGGCTCAGGTGGGTGTTCGGTATGAGCTTGGCGCAGAATGGATGCTCAACGCCGACGTTCGATACGTTCCCTTCTCCACGCACGCCACCGGTTCACTGGGTGGAGCGCCTGTCCGGACCCGTTTGGACATCGACCCGGTCCTGACCAGCGTCGGAGTAACTTACCGGTTCTAGGTTCGATCAGGCGCTTCTTAACGGGCGATCTGAATTTCAAGGGGAAATCCGAGTGTCGAGTCTGATGATGGACCGCCGTTGATGATCTCGCAGCTTACTTCGCTCAACTGTCCTCCATGCCTATGCCATCAACGGCGCGAGAATGCCCCCGATCTGACGGTCGATAACTAACACATCAAGGAAGACCGGAATGGCCGAAGCCTATATCGTCGATTATCTGCGCACGCCGTTCGCTCCGGCCTACAGGGGTGCGCTCGCCCCGGTCCGACCCGACGATCTCGCTGCCAGCGTCATCGCGGCGCTCGTAGCCCGAGCGGGATTCCCGGCCGACGAGATCGAGGACGTCAATCTCGGCTGTGCTTTTCCGGAAGGTGAGCAGGGGCTCAACATCGCTCGCTGCGCCGCGCTGACCGCCGGCCTGCCGCAATCGGTCGGCGGCTCCACGGTCAACCGCTGGTGCGGCTCTTCCATGCAGGCCATCCAGATGGCCGCCGGCGCGATCGCCATGGGAGCTGGCGACGCCTTCATCGCCGGCGGTGTCGAATCCATGAGCCGCGTACCGATGATGGGTTTCAATCCTCAACCCAACCCCGGTTGGACGGATGCTCAGCGGCTCGTCTTCCTCAACATGGGTCTTACCGCGGAGACCCTGGCGGAACGCTACTGCCTTTCCCGCGAGGTGCAGGATGCCTATTCGCTCGAAAGCCAAAAAAAAGCGCTGGCGGCGCGGGCGGACGGCAGGCTGGCTGCCGAGATATCCCCGGTCGGCGATATCGCTTCCGATGGTTGTCCGCGGGAAACGGATGCGGAGAAGCTTGCCGGATTGAAGACGGCGTTCAAGGTCGACGGCTCCGTTACCGCTGGCAACTCGTCGCCGCTCACCGATGGCGCCTCCGCGACGCTCGTCTGCTCCGCTGACTTCGTCAGGCGGCACGGGCTCGATCCGCTAGCGCGTGTGGCGGGTTACGCGATTACGGGTTGTGCTCCAGAGATCATGGGCATCGGACCTGTCGAGGCGAGCCGAAAGGCCTTGAAGCGAGCCGGCATCTCCGTGGCTGACCTCGACGTTGTGGAGATGAACGAGGCCTTCGCCGCGCAGGTCCTCGCCTGCTGTCGCGATCTCGGGATCGATCCGGCCAGTCTCAACCGGGATGGCGGTGCCATCGCGCTCGGTCATCCGCTCGGCGCCACGGGCGCGCGTCTGGTGGGCAAGGCGTCGAGCGTGCTGAAGCGCGATGGCGGACGTTATGGGCTGGCCACCCAGTGCATCGGGGGAGGACAAGGCATCGCTATGGTCCTGGAAGCGGCCTGATGAGGGTGATTGCCGAAGCCGCCGTGATCGGCGCGGGCGTTATGGGTTCCGGCATCGCGGCCCATCTGGCAATGCCTTCATCGATCGGGGTCACGCTACCTTCAGGGCGATCAAATATGCCCCGTTCCCGGTCGTCGGCGCACTCGCGGCGATGGCGTTCGGCGGCGGCTGCGAGATCCTGCTCCATTGCAGTGCAATCCAGGCGCATGCCGAGGCGTCGATCGGTCTCGTCGAGACGAAGATCGGCGTCGTCCCCGGCTGGGGCGGCTGCAAGGAGATGTTGATCAGGCAGTACGCACTGACAGCCGCACCGCACGGCCCTGTGGCGCCCGCGATCGCCGCCTTCAATCTGATCGCATCGGCCAGGGTCTCCGGGAGCGCCTTCGAGGCGCGCAATCTCGGTTTGCTGAGGGTAACCGACGGTATCACCATGAACCGGGACCGACTGCTCGCCGATGCGAAGCGGAAGGCGTTGGATCTCGTGCCCGGCTACTCGGCTCCGGAAAGGCCGAAGATCGCGTTGGCCGGTCTATCGGGAGCGCCCGCCATCCGCAACCTGCTGGATAGCGAGGTGATCGCCGGTCGCGCCACAGCGCATGATCGGGTCGTGGGCATTGCCCTGATCGACACCCTGACGGGCGGTGTCAGCGCCGATCCGCTGAAGCCGGTCGGTGAGGACGAGATTACCGCGATGGAAAAGCGCGCGTTCATCGCCCTGTGCGGGACGCCGGAGACAGTGGCCCGCGTGAAGCACATGCTTGCGACCGGCAAGCCGCTGCGCAACTGACGAGAGAAAGACAGAACAATGACATCCTATGCACCGCCTGTCAGCGACATAACCTTCCTGCTCGGAGAGGTCTTCGACTTCGACGGCCTGATGCGGAGGCTGCCGGGCCACGAAGACGTCAACGCGAACCTCGCTGTCTCGATTCTCGATGAGGCTGGCAAGTTCTGCGTCGGCGTGCTCGAACCGCTGAACCGGTCCGGCGACGAGGAGGGCTGCCGGCTTGAAAACGGGTTCGTCTCCACGCCGAAGGGCTTTCCCGAAGCCTATCGGGCATTCGTAGAGGCCGGCTGGGCCGGTCTTTCGGGCGATCCGGAATATAGCGGCCAGGGTCTGCCGCGCGTCGTACAGATACTGGTCGATGAGATGATCTCCTCCGTGAACCTGTCCTTCGGCCTGTTCCCCGGGCTCACCCGAGGCGCGGTGGAGGCGATCTCCCGCCACGCGAACTCGGACCTCAAGGCGACCTATCTGCCGAAGATGATCTCCGGCGAATGGACTGGCGCAATGGCGCTCACCGAAGCCGCGGCCGGTACCGACCTCGGCCTTTTGACAACGAAGGCAGAGCCCGTTGGCGACGGCTCCTATCGGATCAAGGGCACGAAGATATTCATCTCCTCCGGCGACCATGACTTCGGCGGCAATATCATCCACCTGATCCTCGCGCGCTTGCCGGGCGCGCCGAAGGGGGTCAAGGGCATCAGCCTGTTCCTGGCTCCGAAGTTCCTCATCGGGAAGGACGGTTCGCTCGGAGCGCGCAACGACATGTCCGTCGGGTCGCTCGAACACAAGATGGGCATTCACGCGCAGCCGACCTGCGTCATGAACTACGACGGCGCGATCGGTTGGCTCGTCGGCGAGGCGGGCCGCGGCCTCAACGCCATGTTCACGATGATGAACGCCGAGCGTCTTTTTGTCGGCATCCAGGGACTCGGCATCGCAGAAGCGGCGAACCAGAAGGCCACGGGCTACGCACGCGAGCGCCTTCAGGGCCGTTCTTCAGACGGCACCCGCGGTCCCGTTGCGATTATCGAACACCCCGACGTACGCAGGATGCTGCTGACCGGCCGCAGCCTGGCCGATGCCTCCCGGGCGCTGGCGATCTGGACCGCCATGCAAATGGACATCGCCGCCCGGCATCCTGACGAGGCCGCGCGCAGGGAAGCCGACGGGTTCGTGGCACTGCTCACGCCGGTTGTGAAGGCAGCGTTCACCGATTTCGGCTTCGAGACGGCCGTGGCCTCGCAGCAGGTGCTCGGCGGCCACGGCTACATCCGCGAATGGGGCATGGAGCAGTTCGTCCGAGACGCGCGCATTACGCAGATCTACGAGGGCACCAACGGCGTTCAGGCGCTCGACCTCGTCAGCCGCAAGTTGCCGATGGAGGATGGCGCGCTGGCCTCGCGCTTTTTCGCGCTCATCGAGCAGGATCTGCGTACAGCTGCGGATTTACCCGCAGCGGGTGTCATCACGAAGGCCACTGCCCAGGCGCTCGGCCGCCTGGAAACCACGACGCGCCACCTTCTCGCGGCGCGAGCCGCGCCCGCGGAGGCCGGAGCTGCCGCCGCCGATTATCTGCGCCTTTTCGCACTCGTGGCCTTCGGCTGGGTGTGGGTCCGGATGGCGGCCCAGGCGGCCACCGGACAGACTCCGCTTCATCGCCGCAAGCTGGCGACCGCGACGTTCTTCGCAGAGCGGGTGCTGCCGCAGACGCTCTGGCTGGAGGCGGCAATCATCAGCGGGGCAGCGTCTTTGATGGATATCGAAGCCGAACTGCTTTGATCAGAAATTCCTTGGGAGGAAATGTGATGCTTGGACAGATGATGCACTCGCCGCTGCTCGTGTCGTCGATTCTGCGACACGCGGCGGCCTATCACGGCGACACGGAGGTCGTATCGCGCACGGTGGAAGGGCCGATCCACCGCTATACCTATGCCGAGCTTTCAAGGCGCGCGCAGAAGCTCGCCAATGCCCTCGGACGCCTCGGCCTCGAAAACGGCGACCGGGTCGGAACACTGGCCTGGAACGGCTATCGGCACATGGAGCTCTATTATGGCGTGTCCGGATCCGGCCTCGTCTGCCACACGATCAACCCGCGCCTCTTCCCAGAGCAGATCTCCTATATCATCGCGCATGCCGGAGACAGGATCCTCTTCTCGGACCTGTCGTTCCTGCCGATCCTCGAAGTGCTGGCGGACAGGCTGAAGGATCTGAAGGCCGTCGTCATCATGACCGACGAAGCCCATATGCCGAAATCCGAGATCCTTCCCGGTCTCGTCTGCTACGAGACACTGATCGCGGGAGAATCGGACGAATACGAGTGGCCGGATCTCGATGAGAATACCGCGTCGGGCCTGTGCTACACCTCCGGGACTACGGGCGAGCCCAAGGGCGTGCTCTACAGCCATCGGTCCAGCGTATTGCACGCCATGACCTGCGCGCTGCCCGATGTGCTGGGACTCTCGGCCCTGGATTCGGCCTCGCCGATCGTGCCGATGTTCCACGTCAATGCCTGGGGTGTCCCTTTCGCGGCACCGATGGTCGGCGCCAAGCTTGTTATGCCGGGGCCGAGGCTGGACGGCGCCAGCCTGCATGAGTTGTTCGAGCAGGAAGGCGTGACATTTACCGCCGGTGTGCCGACCGTTTGGCTCGCACTGCTGGACTGGATGGACTCGCACGCCCAATCGTTCACAAGTCTGAAGCGCGTCGCGATCGGGGGTTCCGCTTCGCCTCCGATCATGATCAGCCGCTTCCAGAACAAGGGTGTCATGGTCCGGCACGCCTGGGGGATGACCGAGACCAGCCCGATCGGCCTCGCCGCGACGTTGAAGACGAAGCACGAAGGACTACCGGCCGAACAGAAACTGGCGCTGCAGGCCAAGCAGGGACGGCCGCTTTTCGGCATGGAGTTCTGCATCAAGGGCGCCGATGGCGAGCCGATCGCGAGGGACGGCAAGAGCTTCGGTTCGATGCTCGTGCGCGGCCCCTGGGTCGCCGCCGGCTACTACAACAGCCCCATCAGCCCGGCGCACGCGGCAGAGGGCTGGTTCGACACGGGCGACGTCGTGACCATGGATGCCGATGGTTTTATCCAGATCGTCGACCGCACCAAGGATGTGGTTAAATCCGGCGGCGAATGGATTAGCTCGATCGAGCTGGAGAATATCGCCCAGGCCCATCCGGCCATCAAAGAGGCCGCTGTCGTCGGCAAGCCGGACGAGCGCTGGGGCGAGCGCCCGGTGCTCATCGTGCAGCTCAAGCCGGAGATGAATTTCTCACGTCAGGACATGGTCGAACTGTACACGGGTAAGATTCCCAAATGGAGTATTCCGGACGATGTGCTGGTCGTCGAGGAGCTGCCGCATACCGCGACCGGGAAGCTGCTGAAGACAGCCATCCGCGAGATCGTCGTGAAGGAACTGCAGGTGGGATCGCTGGACGAAGGTACTGCAGGAGGCGACCTGGATCTGCATCCGGCGCCCGGCAGAGCTTCATAGCGAAGCTCCCCACATCGGGCAGATATACACGAACTCGACACTGCCCGATAGCTGATCAAAAAGGGTCTGGATCCTGGCGCGGTGTTGCTTTGGCGCGGCCACCGGTGTCGCATCGACGATCTGACCGCCCATAGCGAGATAACCACGTTCCTTGAGCTGTTGGTCGAAATTAGCGAACAACACATCTAGTTAGCGGTATCGGGAAGACTCGGCCTGCGACGAAATGAAAGAGATTTTCGCTCAAAAGTACACGGTTCAGGAGAGGGCTCGAGAGGCATTCCTCCTTTTAGAAGGGTCTGCCGTTATGTTGACCAAACTGGATCTGAACCACTTCCTTAAGGCCTTTCGCTCGGTTCTGACCGAAGACGATTTAAATGAAGCCCTAAGGCGGGTCACCAATATGCTCGGGTTCTCGCAGTTTGCGATGGGCCACCATGTTGACCTGACGTGCCCGCCGCAAGGAGCAATCCGGTTATCGACCTATAACGAAGACTGGGTATCCCATGTCCTCGAGCGCGCATATTTCGCGGAGGATCCTATCCATCTTGCAAGTACCAAGACCGTCAATGGCTTCTCGTGGCACGACGTCGGAGACATCATCCGTCTGACGCCCCGTCACAAGCAGATTCTTTCGGAAGCCATCGGCTTCGGCCTTGGCGCTGGTTTCACGGTGCCTGTGCATCTGCCCGGTGAATATCAGGGAACATGCTCCTTCGCGGCGCGATCGCTCGACCAACTCCACGAAAACGCACTGCCAATCGCCCAACTGTGCGGTACATTTGCATTCGAAGCAGCCAGGCGGATCATGCGGAAGAAATTGAGGCTTGAGGATACCGTTGTACCGGACCTTACGCCGCGACAGATGGAAGCGCTTGTCCTCGTCGGAAGGGGAAAGACCGACCGGGAGATCGGCAATATTCTCGGCGTATCGCGATCGACCGCCCATGAACATGTCGAGGGGGTGAGGCGGGCTTATGGTAACGCGCAGCGCGCCTATTTGATCGTGCGGGCGCTCTTTGATGGACAGATCGCCTTCACCGATCTCCTTCGGCGCTAACAGGGCAGGTAACGTCAACGCTGATGGCGTTATCGCATCGTCCCGCCCACCGATCGCCAGCGCGACTGTTGAAAATTAGCCCGGTCCGCTTGGAAAAGGATTGCGCGTGCCACCGCGATATAGCTTCGCGGATGGACACCGTCCCTCGAGCCGGCGCTTTTTATATCGACCGTCCGGTCGCCAAAACGCCGCGCCACGCGATACACATCCCATGCAGGCGTCGGCTGCCGAGGGTATATCCACGTAACCTTTGCGCCCCACAGCTTACGTCGCAGTGTGACAAGGTCGCGTGCACGCGACGGGCTCAGACGATCATTGGAGCCTGCTGAGACAACGACCTGGCGATACCCGATTGAAGGTGCCATTGCCGCTATTGACCCGACAGAGGCCCCGTTCCGCGCCAGGACATCGCACCCTCCGAAATGAAGGATCTGCAGCGCTGCGGCGACACCGATCGCGATGCTGTCTCCGAGGATCAGGCAACTCGACAACAGACCACTCCAGGGTGAGGAGAGAAGTGGGAAAGGGCGGTCGGCCGCTCGCCAAGGGAATGACCATAGGACGTGAATTGGAGCCGAAGTTCGCCATGACGGGATTCCAATCTTTCCTTGCCGATGGTATTCTCCACGGCAGAAAGGATCCGGCATGGGCCCAGTCGACGTCATGAGCGAACAGGCAGAATTGGACGCGAGCGCTGTGCGGTCGCGGCCCCGAGCATCGGCCTGGCTGTGGCGCCCCTGGTATGCGAAACTCTGGTGGGCCAGCATCGCTATCTATTGGACGGGCAAACTCGCCTCCTATTGGAGCCCAGTTCTCGACGATGCTTATTCGACCGCGGTGGCCGGCTATCTCAATATCGCCCTCTATCCGTTCACCGCTTTGATGGTTCTTGGAGTGCGCTTTGTACCGGCGTGGATGGAATATTACGGCTGGGAATGGGTCGAGCCATCTCATGACGAGTTGTTTCCGAAGCGCTCCGTTGGTGGATACCTCGACCCGATGGCCGACCCCCTCGATCCTCGCTCGCCCAACCACTGGCGATATCTAGGGAACCTGCGCAGGTAGAGAATTGGGCGTCGTGCGGCGTCAACGGTGAGCTTTGCCGCGCCGCGCTCCTTGCGGTGCGCGAATTTGGCCAATATTGTGGATTTTCGGCCTATTTCCGTCGGTATTTGGCTGTTTTCCGGGCCGTTTCCCGTTCTGCGGGCGCAATTATCCTGCAGTTCAGGCCAATTGCTCGCGCATGATGTAGATATTGGCCAGGGTGAGCTGGCAGAAAATCTGCTGGTTGTTCTTGTACAGTCCGCGATAACGGGTCCTGGTGTAGCCGAACTGGCGCTTGACGACCCGGAAGACATGCTCGACCTTGGAGCGGAACGAAGACGTCAGCCGGTTGATCCGGCGCTGTTCATCGGTCAGGGCCTGGCCCTTCTTGCGCTTGAAGGGCGTGGCCCAGACGACGTCGGCTTCGGTTCGATCGGCTTCGAGCGAACGCTCATTGCTGGCATAGGCGCTGTCGCCAAAGGCAATTTCCTCCTCGCCGTAAAGCAAGGCATCGGTCGCCACGCTATCATGCACATTGGCCGATGTCATTTCGGCCGAATGCACGCAGCCCGAAGCCGCGTCTGCGCCGATATGCGCCTTCATGCCGAAATACCATTGATTGCCCTTCCTGGTCTGCTTTATCTCGGGATCGCTCGACTTCGTGCGGTTCTTGGTCGATGGCGGCGCGGCGATCAAAGTCGCATCCACGATCGTGCCCTGGCGCAACAGCAAACCGCGCTCGGTCAAAACCGCCGTCATCTCGTCAAACAGCGCTTTGCTCAATTCATGCTTCTCAAGCAAATGCCGAAACTTCAAGATCGTCGTCTCGTCGGGTACGCCCTCGAAGTCGAGGCTGATCCTTGCAAATTCCCGCAACAGTGGCGTCTCCCACAGCGCTTCTTCCATCGCTGGATCGGACAGGCCAAACCATTGCTGCATGAAATGGATCTTCAGCATCGACCGCAACGGGTAAGGACGACGCCCCCGCCCCACCACCGGGTAATGCGCAATGATCAACTGCTCGAACCGCTCCCACGGAACCACAGCCGCCATCTGATCCAGAAATACCGCCAGCCGCGTCTGTTTGCGTGGCCGTGAAATCCCAATCCCTGAAAAACGACCCTGCTTCATGCGGCCCTCCTTTTGCGAAGAGAATCATTCCATCATTGCCTCTGCAAGGCCTACTCTGCAAGGCCTACTTGCTCAGGGGTTCCCTAGATGATATGAAATAGTTTCATTTATCCCGCCGCTCCTTGAATTTTGGATCACCATCAAACGGGCCGTTAGCGAGATCATCCGAAAATCTGCCGCTGCCTAGGACTGACGATTGCTCGATCGAGGTAAGGGGTCCGGTAATATCGGCTGTCCCACGCGCGGAATCAGCGTCCTCGAGGTACCGGTTCCGCAATCCACGGTCGCCAAGCAACTGATCGGAGAGAACTCGTGTAAAAGCTTGCTCCGGATTGGGCGAGCGAGATGCCGCGCGTTCTGCGGAAGCTACGGCTCCTCTCACGTCATAATTCACTATGTCTAGTGTAGCGTCGGCATTCTCTGAAGTTGTTCCGCGGTCGCTGCCTGCGAAACCTAACGAACCGCCCGCGCCGCCGGAAAGAGATGCCGAGCTCCCTTTTCCGCCACCCTTGGAGGACCCGCGCTGCGCGCTTGCTGAAACCGAAAGACCGACATCGGTTCCCATAGTGGTGCTGTCCTCCGCGCGACGAGTGATATTCCGCGACCATCCGGTTTGAGCCATAATTGCTTGAACATCCCGTTCGAGCGTGTCGGCGACCTGCGGTTTCAGCCGCCAATTCCCCTGGCGGTCCATCTCGAACCCGCCCTTGAGCCAATGGGCCATGGCGGCCTTTCCTTCGGCACCGCCACCGAGGAAATGCTCGATCGTGTCAGGGCCGGCCTGCTTGCCGGCTTCGAAGCGTGTGCTGGTGTCGCTACGCGCCGATCTAGTGAAACCCGTGCTGCTCGACACCAAGAGGTCATTATCGGCGAAACTGAACCGCGCCGAACCGCCACCGGCAATTGCACCATATTGGCTGTCATTGATCAGCCCGGCGCGGCGCAGTTGACCAGCGACCTCTGGCGTTACGTTCATGGCAAGGTCGCCATTCTGGCTCATCGCTAGCTGCTTCTTCGTCATCGTGATGCCATTGGCGCGCAGCAGCCCCTGCATTCGCGTCAGGCGCTGATTGTCGACGATTCGAGACGTACGCTCATTACGCGCGCGATCCGCGATCCCACCGGCGCCGCCGTCAGCCATATCGACCTGATTGCCGGCCGTCCCGGCAAGCGTGCGGATGAAGCTATCGAGCCGCGCAGCTTCGCGCGTCGAGACGCCTGCCGCCTCCGCGCCCTCCGCAAACCCAAAATTGTCCGACTGTCGACGCTCTTCCCCGATGCGCGCCGCGCTCCTCGTACCGTCCCGCCCAACTTCGCGTTGCGCGTCGAGCTTGCCCGCGCGCTCGGCAAAATCGAACCCGGCTGTCTCGCGCGTCCGTCCGTAGACACTCGTTCCCTCGCGTCCTGCTTCCGCGGTGGCCCCATCCGCCGTACCGAGTTGCGTCGACGCATTATAGGTTTCGAGCGCGTGCTCGACCTGCGCCTCATTGCGGCCAGTCGCGCGGGAGAGTTGGGTGATCGCGGAAGAGCGCGCTTCGCCGGCGAGCGCGTTGATAAAGCCGATGCGGCGGCTGGTCTCCTGAACCGACAGGCCAAGCATGCCGGCGGCGTCGCGTTGTCCCTGGTTGGTGCCGGTCCGATGGGCCTGCTCGGTTGCCACGTTTCCGCGCTCGATGCCGGCGACCTTGTTGCCGGCGAAATCGCGCCGCCCTTCCATAGCACCGACCTGGACCTGCGCGGAGGTGATGTCATTGCGGAGCATCGCTTCCTGGTCGAAGGCATTGGCGGTCAGCTTTGCAAAGGTCGGGTCCGCCGAGGCCTGAGCGATGACACCGGACGCCTTCAGCGCAGCGTCCTTCGGCGAGTAGCCGCCTCGCTCGAAGGCCCGCGTCGCGCCCTGCTGCATCATGTCGTAAGCGCGCTGATCCCCAAAGGCGCGCCATTGCACCAGATGCTGCGAGAACGCAGCGAAGGCGCGCTCACCAGCCTGACCGGAACCGAAATAGGTTGTACCCAAAGCCCGGAGCGCGTCCTTCTCGGCGAACTGTTGAAACGCGGCCGTCGTGGCGTTGGCCCTGACTGCGCGTTGCGTCGCAGGGTTGGACAGATCCCCATTGACGAGCGCCGGTGCGAGCCCGCCAAGTTCGCGCGCCGCGTCGATCCCGCCCATGCCGAATGCCGGCACTCCTGGCACCCCGCTGTTGCGCTCACCCAACATCGTGCTCGCCGCGCCGAAGCTGCGGTTGGCGCCAAATGTCGATCGCTCGCCAAAGTCACCAAAGCTCGACGAAGCCCCGCGTCGCGCGGATGTGCCCAACGCGGACGCCTGTGCCTCAAGGGCCGAGGCGCGACCTTCCGCTGTGCCCATAGGCGACGCGGCGGCAGTGCCCTGACCCTGGACGCCGAGCGCGCCGCTGGTGAACGCCGTGAAGACATTCCCCGAGAACCGGAACACCGTGAACACGAACGCGCCCGCCAGGCCCGCCGCCGCCGTGCGGAAGCTGCCGAAGATCGCAAGGGCCTTTTGCGCGGAAGAAGGGGCGAGAAGCCAGGCGTTGGCGCCGTTGGCGTTCGAGCGCATCTCGGCAAGCGCGCCCATCGCGCGCCCAAGGGTAAGCTGGTAAATGCCGGCATCGATCACGCCCCACAAGGCGACGAACACGAACAGCCCAAGCGCGAAGCTCATGACCCGAAGGTTGATCGGCGTCAGGATGAACAGAAGCGCGATCGGGATCATGAACAGCATGATGCCGAATACGACCGCGCGGATCGTCGGCATCCATTCGTTTGCAACCGACATCGTGGCAAGACCGCTCGACATTACGGCGCGATTGGCCATGACCCGGGCCGCTGTTGCCGGGCTATCCTCGAACAGGACGTCGCCCACGGTGTTGCCGAGCAGGACATCTGTCATGAATGCCTGAAGCGACAGCGGAGAGCCCATCATCATGCCGCCCACCTCGCCGAGCTGGGCGCGGCAGCGAGTGAGCTGATTGGCATCGGTCGCGTCGAAGCCCGTCCGCAGGCAAACCTGCCTGGTGTAATCGTCGAACAAGGTCGGATCGGAGAGCCTGTCAGAAATATATTGCCAAGACTCGTCGCAGCTCTTCGTCGTGCCGCCCTTGTCCGCCGCCGTATAGACCGTGCTGAAGGTCGCAGGTCCCGCCATCGCTGCGAACGCGGCTGGCAGATCGGTTGTCGTGCGGAACAACTTGTCATCGTCGATGCCGTAAGCCGGCGACACGCGCGCGACCGGATAGCATTGCCGGACATAGTCCTTGATCGTTGCATCAAGGAAGGTGTCGGTCATCGGGCCACGCGGCGCGACGGCATTGAAGAACAGGTCGAACGTGTGCCCCCCGGCGCCGAACTCGATCTTGGAATCCGGATCGAGCGTGTTGTCGTCGATCGTCTCGACCAGGGCGCGCTCCATCAGGTTGGTCGTGCCGGCGACCAGCACGAGCAGATTGGGGACGCCGCCGACCGGCTGATAGGCGTTGCGCACCTTGTCATAGACGTGGACCGTGCCGGTGGTCGCGATCATACCGACGAACAGGCCGATGCCGACCAGCATCTGAAAGCCGAAGGCGACAAGCCCCATACCCTGGCCACGAATGGCGGTCAGCGTCGCTCCCACCGCAATCCCGACCGTCGCGATCACCACGACCAGCGTCTCGTAACGCGGGTCGGCAAAGATCATCGCGACGAGACGGAATGCATCTACCGTCTCGGCGAAGCCGTCATAGGTGTAGAAGCTCGTATCGACGGCAAAGGCCGGCGAGGCGGCGAGCAATGCGGCGACCGTGACAACGGCGCGAAGGATCCGACGCATCATTGGAGCACCTACTGGTTGCGGTTCGCGGCGGCACCAGCGGCGTCGCGCGCATCGCGATCGCGCTGACGCAAAAGCCCAGCATAGGATGTCGAGAGGTTCGCCTGGCTCAGCGCCGCGAGATAGGACTGACGCATCTGGGCACGCTGGCGGAGGACCTCCTCGCGCAGGTCCCGCAATTGCTCGATGCCCTTGGTGAGGATGCGGGTCTGGCAGATATTGGTACTGGTCGCATTGGCAGCGCCGGCCGCCGTCGTCCCACGCTCGGCATTGCTGAGCGCGAAGTCGATGGAGCGGGTCAGGTCGTTCAGCATCTGATAGGCAAGGGTGAACGCTACCAGCTCATCGGTATCGCTGATGACCGAGCCCTGGACGCCTTGTCGAACGCCCCATTCGAGCATCCGATACACAGGTAGCGTGCTGACATTGGCAACGAACTGGCGTTCGTCCGCCGAAAGCCCACCCCGCGTCCTGATCTTGCCGGCGATCGACTCCATCCGGGTGCGGGCGAGTTCGAGCGCACCTTTGGTGCCGTCCTGGCTGCAATCACCGGCCGTGGGCGGCACATTGAGCGCGCGCTTCTGGACGCGGCCGGAGAGGAAGTCATCGGCGCTTTCCGTATCCTGCTTCGGGCAGGCGGGAATCGCCGAGAAGAGCGGCACCTTGTCGGTCGGGTCCCAGCGCATATAGACGTCGCCGACACGCGCGCGCATCACATCCGCCCAGTCGCCGGCACCGACCCGCGAAGCCGCGTGCGAAAGCAGCGATCCCGTGCGGAAGATGTCGGTCACCTCGGCCGGGCAATTCTGCAGCGCGTCCTTCAGATCCTCGGTCGGGTTATTCTGGTTCGCCTGGATCTTCTCGCGGCTCTGCTGGTAGCTTTTCGCGAACCCTTCCTTCACCGACTTGTAGCCGGTCATCTCCTCGATGATGCCGCTCATATTGTCGTCGCCCTTGGCGATCTGGACCGCGCGGTTGGCCAACCGGCAATCATTGACCTGAATCGAATTCAGGAAGTTGGTCGCCGCCTCCATCTTCGAAATGATGTTACCCATCTTCTCGTCGAGCGTCTCAAGCAGATACTGGAACGCGACCGCGGGGGCCGCCTGAAGAATGCTCTCCAGCTTCTGGACGAGATAGTCGGGATCAAGGAACGACATACCACCCAGGAACATGTCGATGCCGCCGCATCCGGCCTTGATCTTGGGCAGGCTCAGCGACATCAGATAGTCGTTATGGACATCCACACGGCCTGACATGCCACCCGCGGTCACATAGCCGCGCGTCTGATCCTCGAAGCTGCCGGGAGAGGTGTAGGTTGCGTTGTCGAACCAACTTTCCGCCCAGCTCTGCGCATGTGCCGGGGCCGCGGTGCCGCACGCAGCGACGATCCCGCACAGGCTGAACGAGAGAGGGCGAGCTAGACGACGATAGAGTCTGGGAACGGCAAGCGACATGGCGGGCTTCCTCGGGTTCGAGTGAGATGAAAGAGGTGCTGGCCCGCCATGCTCAGCCTCCTCGGTTGGCCGGATTCCGCGGCGCGCCCACGCCGACAATCCCGGTATATTTGGACATGGCCCGAAGGCCGACATCAGGTCGCACGCCCGTCAGCATCTTGACGGCGAGATAGATGTTGCGGGCGAGGTTCAGCGCATGATCGGTGCCGATCGCGATCGGCACGATCCTGTTCGAATCCGCGATCGGTCGGACCCAAACGACCGGATGGCCAACCCAGGGCAGCCCAAGCCGGCCCGAACGGACCATCGCTTCCTGGCCGCCGATCGCAGCGACGCGCCAGCCATATTGCCGGCCAAAGGCCGATAGCTTGGTCCACATATCGCCGCACGGTACGCAACCCGGGCTCGTGCTCATTTCGATGACGAACGCCGGCGCCTGGCCGCGCAATGTATCGGCGAAGTCCGGCGGAAACTGACGGGTCAGCGGAACGCGAGCGAGCCACGCCTGCAGGCTGGCGGTGTCCGCAACCGGGTGGATCGCGGCGCGACGCGCTGCATCTTGCCCTGCCGATGCCGATTGAGCCATCGCTCCCGCCGCGATTCCCGCGACGGCGGATACCATTGCTGCTCCGGCAAGGACACGCCGCGTCACGGCCGCGGACTCCCGCCGGTGTTGACCAGATCGCCCCCGAGCACGCGCGGATCGGTCGCAGAGACCGGCCCATTCGCGAGCGCGTCGAAGAACCCGTCTTCCTCGCCGGCGCCGGTCATGAACTGCTCGGGCCGAATATCGCCGGTGAGCAATCGCACGGCCTGGTACGCCATTTGTGCGAGGTTGGGATAGGCCTCGACGCCGTTTGCGATCACCATCCGCAGTTGGCTGTTCCGCCGGATGATCATCGTCGTCGGCGTCACCTCGACCCCGAAGCGCTGGGCAACCTCGGGCCGGCGGTCGAGATCCATCAGCGTGACCTGCCAGCCCATTTCCTCCTGGAAACGCTGGACGATGGGCCACTGCACCCGACAATATCCGCAGCTTGTCCGGCTGAACATGACCAGGGCGAACTCCGAGGCATGCGCGCGCAGATATTGCCTGCGCGCATCGTCCTTGAACGCGGTCAATTGATCGCGCGCATCCCCGACCATCGGATTGGCCGATTTCGAATTGAGCTCGGGATGCTGAAGCATCGCGATCTGGGTCACGCCGGCGAACGCCCGCGCCTTGCGCCGCGCGAAATCCTCGAGCTTCCAGAAATCGGCGACGGCATCGACCGTAAGCACGGTCGCCGCATAATCGCGCTGCTGCTCGATCAGCTTATGGATCTTCGGCGGCGTCCAGGTCGCAAGCTCGACCATCGGCGGAATCACCGGCTTCACCAGCGCATCGGGATCGGGCTTTTCCTCGGCGGCCTTCGGCGGTGCCTGGTACCACCAATACCCATCCTTGCCGGTCATGGCTGGCCGCTGATCCTGGGCCTGGACCTGGACCGGTACCGAGAGTGTGATCGCGGCAAGAAGAGCCGCGCGCAGGCAGCGCATCCCGGCGATCACAGCAACTTCTCCATTCTGGTCAGCCGGCCGATCGCGACAGGCCCATAATAACGGCTGTCAAACCCGTCCGGATGGTTCGACCCGACATAGGCATAGCCCGATGGGATGATCACACCGTTTGGCTGATAGTGATCGAGCTTCTGTCCCTTGCGGCCGTAGGGCTTGCTCACGCCGAGCAGCTTGCCATTGCAGAAGTACCAGCCGTCCCACGTGTGGCCTCCGAACGACGGCTTCTCGATCATGTCGAGCCGTTCGCCGGGCATGCACAGCGCATATTTGGTGACCGACACCGGCTTGGGCCCGGCGATCGCGTTCGTGAGCATGAACGAGACGAGATCGCCCTTGTGGATCGGCCCCGGATCGGCCCGCACCGCCCATGCGTGTATCGAGGGCGTCATCACCAGCGTGAATTGCGGGATCACCCACCAGGTCGCGAGCCCGATCGGCAACACGATCAGATAGGCCTTCAGCAATTGCTCAGGCTTTGGCGGCTGGCCAAGGCCACCACTGCCGAGCGCGACCGCCGCCCGTATGGGCAAGAACCGCAACTCGGACCAAATCCATTTAGCGAGCGCCCAAGCGAGTCTGAGCATCGCGCACCTCCTCTTTGCCGCCAAGGCGGGCATATTCCTCAAGCAATCCGGAGAGGCTCGCGTCTCCGGACACGATGCGAGCGATCGGCGGACTAGCCGCGTCGCGCTCGCAATAGGGCTGGGTGGGATCGCCCGGGATCATCGCGAGCGCCGGCACCCGCGTGACGCCAGCCAGGCGAAAGACGATCGGGTCGACGATCAATTGGACACCCCGCATTGCGCATGCGGGGCCCGAGCAGCCTGGATCGATCCGCAGGATCTCGGCGGACAGCTTCGCCATGGGTCCAACGCGGGTAAGACCGCCCGGCATACCCCGGAACGCCAACACGCCGCCCACGCGCTCAAGTTGTGCGGCATAGGCCCTCAGCGTCGGAATCGGCATCGACGACGATGCGAACAGGACCGGCACCCAGCCTTTGACTGTATCCGGCGCGGCAGCGCCGGCGACAGCGGCCATGTCAGGCGCGCTGAGGCCCAGCGCCTGGCCGAGCTTCGCGGCCATTGCCTCGCGCTCGGCATCAAGCCCGGCCTGTCCCGTCGCGAACGCTGCGCGAGCACGCGCATCCATCTGGGGTGAAGCAGCATGCCGCCGCAAAGCATCGAAAGCCCGCCGACGGAGCTCGGCCGAAGGCTGAACCGACGGGGCGGGCTCCCCCGTCGTTGCGCGACCCTTTTGCGCGCTGACGGCTTGCTTGAGCCGCTCCATGGCGGCATTGCCTTCGCTGGCTGCCTTCGAGCGCGCGTCGGTCGGCGGTGGGCTCGGCGGCGATCCGGCCACGGTCTGCGCCCGCACGGCCGGGGTTACCCCGAGCGCCAGGGCCAGGACGAGGCTAATTCTTGCCGATCGTCTGCATATACGCATCGACGCGGTCCTTCATATCGATCTGGATGTCGGATTGAGCCCGGGCCTCGATGTCCGAATAATATTCGGAGAGGTCCAGCTTCGAGAAATCGAGCGCCTGAAACTCCTCAGGCGTGAAACCCCGGCACATCGGGTTCTTCGGCGTGCCCCAGCCAATGGAATTGAACGACTTGAGCTGCGGCCGACCCTGCTCCTGGATGATGCGGCCGAGTTTGGTGTTGAAGCAGCAATGCCCCTTGGCCTTCTGTATGCAGATGCCAAGAATCTTCGAGGTGCAGTAGCTGCCGATCTCGTGGCACATGCCTGAGCCGCGCAGCATGCCGGTCTCCATGTCTTGGCTGTCGCATCCCTGGAACAGGAACTCGATGATGAGGTTGATCGCGAGGCTGATGGCGAGCGAGGTCGGGTCGATGCCGATGATCCCCTTGAGCCCGGCGGTGGCCGCCTGACTGGCGGTCGCGCCAGCCTTGAAGGCGGTGTAGGCGGCTTTCATGCCGGTCAGCACGCCCTTGGCGACCGCGATCTTCGTGCTGAGCGAGGTCAGCGACGAACCGATCCCATCCTTGATGATCTTGCCCTTGTCGGCGCAGCAGTTCTGGAAGGTATCGAGCAGGCCGGGCGGACGGCACCGCAGCGCGCGGCCTGAGAAGATCTCGATATGGTCGAGGCAGTTCCCGTCGGCGTCGACCTGGCCGTCATTGGGCACGCCGGGATCGTCCACGACCGGATCGGTGACGACCGGATTGGCGCCCGTGTCGATACAGGCGTCGGGCGAACAGGTCGGCGCGCCGCCGCCAGCCGGCACCTCACAAGCATATTGGTCCCCGAGCGGGCAAGCATAGGTGGCCGGCCCCGTCACCGTACACGCTACTGCCCTGATCGGGCATTGCCAGCCGCCGCTCGCCGTCGCCGCGCAGCTCGCCGTCTCGCCCTCATCGGCCGCATCGCCATTGCCGTTGAGATCGACCGCGCACATTTCACTGGCGCTGGTGGGCGCGGGGCCGGTCGGTCCGGTTGGGCCCGTCGGGTCGGTCGGTTCGATCGGATCGATCGGCTCGACAGGAATGGCGATCACCGCGCGCGCTTGCGGCATCGCGGCGGCGCTCGCCTGCGCATAAGCCGCCGACTGGCCGCTTACAAGCGACAGAGCTGAGACGAGCAGCAGCGATCGGCTGAGGAACGAACTCTTCATGGCGTGGCACTCGTGCAGGTCATGTCAGCGCCGCCGAGCCTGACCGTCTGCATCATCACGACGGCTTCAGGGAAATCGTCGAGGCAACCGCAGGCAGAGACGATTTGCTCGCCGGGGCCGGTCGGGCAGACATTGTCGGCCGAGCAGACGTGATAGAAGGTGTCGATCCCGGTCGGATCATTCTGCTGGCTTCCCATCACACCCGATGGCGCGGCGGCCGTGTTGATCTTCGGCGCCTGGGTTTTGCAGATCGTCTCGCAGGCGGGTACGCTGCCCCGATCCGGAAGGCTGAAAGGCCGGGTCGTAGTGGTGACGCTGCCATCCGCCTGGGTTTGCTTGTCAGCGAGCAACGTCTCGGTCGAATGGTCGATGATATAGGCGCCGCGGCTCAGGTCCGGATCGGGCAACGCCGCGTTGTCCGTCTCGCAGACATAGTTGCGCTTGCGCAGGAAGAAGTCGCGGGTGAGCTGCAACGTGCACCGGTCGGCTCCGAACAGCCAGGTCTGGGGCAGGGGCCTCAGGCCGGTGGCAACGCCGCCCCGGAAGGTCTCAACGCCGTCGACATCCTCGCTGTCGAGATGGCATTTGCTGTCCGCCGCGTACCCTGAACACAGGTCGACGAGCTGCTCCGTGGAACCGCAGCTGTCATCCACCTCGACATGGACATCTGCGAACGCCTCACCACCGCTGCTGACCGCCGCCCGCAACCAGATCTCGTGGTCTCCCTTGGTCAGATAGGGTTTCAGGTCGAGATTGGGGAAAGCGTAATAGGTCTTCTTCAGCTCGCATTTTCCGGGCGGCAGACCGCTGGTTGTCCAGGGCGAGGGTCCCGAATCGACGAGGTTGCCGTCGATCCGCACCTGACCCCAGTCGTCCGCGAACCATTCGACCAGGGATGCTTGCCGAATGCGCGCGGGGTCGGATACGTGCAGTGTCATGCGGAAATCGAAGAGACTGCAGGACCCTCCGCTCAGGCTGTTGTCCGGTGGGGAGCCCATTAGGAAATCGGCAACGTTGTTGGCGGTCCGGCTGGTCGCATAACCGCCGGCGGTGCGGGCGATGATGTCATCGAGTTGTGGGTCGATGACATTGACCTGACGCTCGATCGTGCAGGCCCTGGTCTGCTGCGCTTTTCCCGAACCCGCAGGTGACGCCGCGACCATCTGGAAGATGCTGTTGCCGGCGGCGATCGACGCGGCATCCCCCTGGATGGCGGCCGGGTTGTTCTTATACGCCGTCTGCGCGACGGTCCCGTCGCTCGCGCAAGCGGTCGACTGGGCACCGACATAGTCAATCACCGGACCATTGATCTGTGCCTGCGCCACGCCGATGCGCGGATCGGCGGTAGTGAGCGCGCCCACCATGCCGCCGCCGAGATCGCCCAGCACCGAATTGAGGTTGTTCCAGACGAGATTGGCGCCGCAGCTATTGTTGACGCAGTAGCAACCGGAAAGCTCGGGCATGTCGACCTGGGTCAGCTTCAAGGACTTGGACGAGTCGACATCCCAGCGAAAATACTTGCACTGGTTCCAGGTACCGGGCGCGCAGGAGATGATGCCGTTCGCGCAGATACCGGACACCGGCACGGGCAGGTTGCTCACCGTGTTGAACGTCCCGTCGAAATCCTTGTCTTGGCTGATCCGGACGATACCAATGTCACCGCTGGCCGAGGGCTGGACCAACACTTCGAGCAGGCTCTGCGTCTTCTGGCAGGCGATCGTCGGCGTGAACGTCTTGCTGTTGTCGACGGTCGCGATCGGCTGCCCGCTCATCGCCGGCGTGATCGTGGTGTTGAGTAGCGTATCGCTGTCACCCGTCTTCGCACGCGACGCCTGCGCGGCCGCGCGGGCGCGATCCTCCATCGTCTGGGCATGCGCCATCGCGGGAAGCGCGCTGACGACGAGCAGAACCGCGACAGCTCGCCTCATAGCACGCGCTCCGACGGCCCGTCCTGCCGCGATCTTTGACGAAGGCGGAAACGGTGGAGCTGCCTGGGAGTCCGAAGAACGGGAAAGGCGGGACACCGCCCGGCCTTCAAAAATGGTCAGCGCGGCCGCCGCCAGGACAGAGGCACGGGGGAATGCCATCTGCCGAGCCGGGAGGGAGCCGGCCGCGCTGACCGGGGTTGGAGCGGCACCGCGGGGGCTGTGCAGCGCCGCTCCCACCTCGCTTTGTCCCGGGAGACCCAACGGGTCCTGGCGGGCAGACCCGGCCTGACGTCCGGAACTGACGAGGTGTCCGTGAAACGATCCGCTCATGGCACCGACACTCCGGCGCAGCAGATCGTCTTTTCGAAGAGCATGAATTGGGCATTGTCCTTGCCGGGCGCGTGCTTCGCGCTCGACCACAAGGAACCTGGCCGGCCGATATTGACGCAACTCCCGCCCTTAACCGGCTCCATCAGCTGGAGCTTGTAGCGGGACTTGGTCCAGATCGGCTGGGCCTTGAACGAGCAGCCGTCAGTCGACGAGATGGTGAGCGCGCCGAGGCGGCCCATCATGAAGGTACCGCGCGCGGCGAGGCCAGCCCAGGCTTCGACCGAGTCATCGAAATGAATGTCGCCGGCGATCGGATAGGTCGCACCCCAGCTGCCCATGCACCAGAAGAGCGGGTCGAGAACCTTGCCGGCAGCCGCGGCCGCGCTGTCGGCCATGCAGGCGAGCCCCGCGGCGGGGTTGCCGAACAATATGCCCTCGGGCTGGATGATCGCGCCGAGCGTCCCCGACTGCCAGGTCGGCAGCACCTCGGTGATGAGCGCCACGTCGAACCCGTCATCCTGGAAGCAGGGCAGGTCCGTGAACATGTCCAGCATCTTCCAGACCGGCGAGATATAATAGTGCATCTGCGCGAACATCTTGCGCGTGTTCGTCCCGTCGGCGATCGACGACTGGCTGCCTTGCAGCTTGCCGTGGGTCGGCATCAGGTCGACGCCGAGCGCCATCATGCATCCTGGCTCGGTCACCACGTCGACCATGCGATTGGGCGACCAGAAGGAGACCTTCACCCCGAACCAGAAGGTCGCACCCTTCCGGCAGGCGCAGATCGGACTCGAGGACGACTGCGCGTCGAGCGCCTTGCCGAGCTTGTCGCCCGTGCCGATCTTCACGCCGCCGATAGTGATCGGAAAGATGCACGTCCAGCGCACTTTCGTGATCGGGTTGAACACCGTCCCGGTCGGACAAGACGACGCATGCGCTGGCGAAGCCGGGGACAGCACAAGAAGCAGAAAGGCAGCCGCTATGCTGCGCAACAATGCGAGACGGGTCATCGCGGCGCGCTCCCGGTGCGGTTGAGCTTCACCTCGGTCAGCTCCAGTTTCTGGCCGATCTGCGACACGATGACCGGCGCCACCTCGAGACCGAGACGGTCTTTCACGCGCTGCTCGAGGATGAAGAGCGAGCGGCCAACCTTCTGGCCGAGCGTGATCGGATCGCTCCCGCCACGCGGGCCGGCGGCAAGCAGGATCCAATCTGATGGCGTGGCGGTGCGCAGCGCCCAGCCAAGATCCTCGGGGCGGACGACGACCAGGCGTTGCGGCAGCGACACATAGGTCAGCGGGTTGAAGGTGAAGCCCTTCGGATAAAGCAATTTGCCGTCCGGAAGCTTCACATCGAAATCGAGCGTGTAGAACGGAACGACGCTCCGCACGCGGTTCGCCTGCGCTACGGCCAGCGGAGCGGCCTTCATCGCCGACCAGCTCGCGCGCGGGCCGAAACGGCTGGCCATAAAGGCCGGCAGCTTCTGTGTGCGACCCTCGATTTCCTCCAGGGCATCGGGTTCCGCGATCGGCCAGGTGCGTCCGATCACCGAAGTCTGGGCATGCGCCGCAGCGGTGACAAGCGCGCAGGCGAGCAGAACGATCGTTGTGGCGCCCTGGAACAACACGACACGAATGCGCGCAGGGGTGGTGAAGCTTGCCGCGCCGCCAATAGCCTCATTCATGATGACGACCCTCCGCTCTGCGCCGCCACGGCCGGTTATGGTCTTCGGCGCTGTCGTCCGGCTCGCCGATGACGGCGCCGACGAGACACAGGATGGCGATGACGACGATCGCGCCGACGACAAACCAGTGCATACCGTCCAGAAGCTGACCGCTGCGCAGCACGATCCACGCCTGGATCAGCAACAGCAGCTTGCTGCCGAGCAGCAAACGGATCGAGCCGAGCGACGGCGTCGAGGACAAGATACCCCTCATCGCCGCCACCACCGCGCCATCCGGACGACACCCTTGTCGAGGGCCGGCATGAAGAATGACAGCACCAGGCTGGCACCCAAGGTCAGGACCGCCACCGGCATCGCGATAATCCAGGCGTCACCGACCGTGTCGGGCCGGATCAGGACGCTCGCGACCAAGCCTGAGATGAAACTCTGCCCGACCAGCATCGCACGTCGCCGCCGCACGACGGACGCACGCTCCGCGCCAAGGCTCGCCACATGGGCATCGAGCAGGGCGCGCAGCGCTCTCGCCTCGAGGCTTGTCTCATGCGCCGAGCGCAGCATGAAATCGTACAGCGTCTCGCCCGGACGGCGCGGCTCGATCTCGCGCTCCATCACCTCCGCGGTGCCGTCGGCGAGTGTCACGCGGATCATCGCGCCCTCCATCGACGAAAGGCGGAGATCGCCAGGCCGGTAGCGCCGGACAGGCCCACCAGCATCACACCGCTCGCGAAGCAGGCCGCGCCGACAATAAGCGCACTGCGCACCACCATCGCATGGGGTTGGTTGAGGGCGAACCCGGCTACGAGCACCAGGCTCATCATCATGGCCGCCTCGATCACCATCAGCCGGAACCGCCAGCGGATCGCCGCCGCCTCGGCGCGGATCGCGACGCGTGCTTCGATCATCCGTTCGAGCTGAGCATCCTTGCTGCTGTCGAACGAGGTCAGATCAAAGACCATCTGCTTCTGCGGAGGCTTGCGCTTCAGCATCACGCCATCTCCTCATGCAGGGGCAGTTCTGGGCGAGACCCAAGGATCTCGGCCGGATCGACGCCGGCGAGTTCACACACCGCGTCGAGCGGAGAGCGGCCGGCGCGCAGCAGCGCCTCGAACGCGGCAACCTCCTGCGGCGCGCTGGTGTTGATCCAGTAGGAGAAGGGGTCGACGACGAGCCGGGCGATGCCGAGACCCAGCGGAGAGTCGATGAAGACCTCGCTATAGTTGGGCTTGGAATTGCGCACCGACTTCAGCAGCTCGAGCACGAACCCCGAATAATCGAGGATCTTGTTCTCGACCGCCTTGTCATAGGTGGAGCCCTGGAGGAGGAAGCGGGTCGCGGCATTTTCGAGGATCACCTGGCCGGTGCCGCCGAACAGGATCAGATCGTTCATTGACTGGAGGACGATCCCGAAGCTGCCCTGATATTTGCGGGCGCGCCGATAGCCCTGGCCGAACGCCTCGGCCAGACGTGACAGGTCCTGGCCTTCGGTCTTGGTCATGAACTGCGCGGCTTCGTCGCACAGGACGAAGCGCGGCCGGTCGCGCGCCGAGAGGTACAACTCCTGGGTGACGGCGTTCACCACCACCATGACGATGACGTTGAACAGGTCGGGCATGCTCTTCAGCCGTTCGAGCTCGAGTACCACGAATTCGTCGGCCGAAATATCGAAGGTCGAACGCCCATTGAAGAAATGGCCGTAAGCGCCCTCGCTCGCGAAATCGCGCAGGTTGAAGGCCAATTCCCTCGAGACCGGTATCAGATGATCGACGCGGTCGAGATCCGATGCCGCGAACGCGGGATAGGCGCCGAGCCATGCACGGACCGCATCGATGCCCTCTTCGGAATGACCTTCATCGATCGTCCACTGGACAGCCGATTTCAGGAGATTCCATTCCGAGGTGGTGACACCCTTGCGGGTGGCGGCGTTCGCCATCTCGGCGACGATCGCGACCGCCATCGAGATCGCCGACTGCTTGTCTTCGCCGTCGAGCGCGAAGCCCATGTCGAACGGGTTGAGGACGAGCTTCTCCTCGCCGATGTCGATGTAACGACCCGAGCAGAGCGTGCAGAGCTTGCGATAGCTGCCGCCGATATCGATGATGCGAATGAGCGCATTCTGCGCATAATATTGCTGGCACAGATTGTTGAGCAGGAAGCTCTTGCCGGCGCCGCTCTCCGCCGAGACGATGAAATTGTAATTGTTGATGCGCGGATCGAACAGGTCGAGCGTGACCAGTTGGCCCTTCCGGCCGGTGTAGAGGAGGGCAGGGCGCCCGCCACCGCGAAAGTCGGTCTGGATCGGCGCCATCAGCACCGCAGCCTTCACCGGCATCCGGAAATCGCGCTCGAGCATTCGCAAGGTGCGCCCGTCCGGGTACAGCCCGAACGGCAGGCTCATCGTGAGCAGGATCGGATTGAGATAGCTTTCCTCCTGCATCATGAAGGGCAGGGGTTCGCCTTCCCAAAGCCGCTTGGCGCGCGCCGCCATCTCCCGGGCATGGGCGCTGGTGCGACCGAACACCCAGACGGTCGGGATCACCCGCACGAATTTGGAGTTGCCGGCCTCGTCGAGGATCCAGCCGATCTCCTCGATCTGTTTGCTGACCTCGACCGCAAAGCTGCCGGCGGCCTTTTGCGCAGAGAGCACCTGGGCGCGTTTGTGGATCTCGAACTGCGAATGATCGAACAGGACGTTGAGCGTGTAGAGGAACGGCCCCCCGATCTGGTCGCTGTCCTCGGCCGAACCGCGCATGCCGCCCGTCAGGCGATTGGCCCGCTCGGCGGTGATCCGCCGCGCCGGCGACTTGGGCGTGAGGCAGCGCGCGACCTGGTTGCCGAGGAACAGCTCCGGACCCTCGAACAGCAGGTCGGGACCCGCGTCGATGATCTGCTTGCGGATCGGCGGCGCCGCCCCGGTTGCATCAGGGCTCGACGAGAAAACGCCGGGCGCGGCGGCGAACACACCGTTGAAGATCCGGCGATAGAAGGAGACGATCTCCTCCGGGGGCAGCCGGACGATGCCGAGCTTGGCGAGCTGCTCCTCGATCTGGCGGCGCAGATCGCTCCCCAGCGGACGCCTCGTCTTTACCGACAGGATGGTGCGAAAGTCCCTGATCGGTATGCCGTGCATCGCACGAAGGCCATGTGTCCCCGCCATCAGATAATCGGCGGTGCGCCTGGCCGATGCCTGGATCAGGGGATCGTCGCGGGTCTTGAGATCGAGAAACGCATCGAGCGCCGTCTCGATCAGCGGGTCGGCAAAACTGTGAAGCTGAAGGACCGTGCCATCGGGGAAGTGAATGTTGAGAAGCCCGAGCAGCGCCTGATGCACATGCGCAAACATGTAGGCGCTCGGCACGAGCTCCCAGCCATAGCCCCAACCATCGTCGATGCAGAGGAACGCCTCCTCATCCTCGTCCCATGCAACGAGCGGCAGGTAATCGGAGAAGCGATCGCGCGCGACGCTTTGCCGCAGCTGGGCAAAGCTCAGATCGCCGCCTGTTCGGGAGCCGCGCGCCTTCACTTGCTCTGATCCTTCGGCGCGGGCCCGAGCGTGCTCGAAGCCCTGGGCGTCGGCGCCAACGGACGCGCATTCATGGGCGCTGGCACCAGCGTGCGCGGGTCCCTGGCCGGCGGCGCCAGCGCCGTTGCGGAAATAGCCCCGTCAATCTCACGCTCCTGGACCTGACCCAGGACGGGCGCCTGGGTCGATGGCTGAACCGGATCGACCAGATAGTCGCCGACGACCCAGGCGGGCGTCTCGACGATCGAGAAGACGTAGCGCGGCATGTAGAGGCGGTCAGGCCGCTGACGGTCGGCATAAGGCAGGATCAGCGTGCGAACGGTGCGCGGCGGTTTGAGCATCGGCGTGACCGGTTGGTCGATCAGCCCCTGCAGCTCGCGATAGACGCTGTCCTTGTACCCGAGATAGGCACCCACCGGCGCGGCTGCGCCTTTGGCGGTCATGCCAGACATTGCCGGTGCAGCAGCCTGGCCGCGCAGCAGCTTCTTGTCGTTGGTGACTGCAGGGTCCGACCGGGACGGGCGGCCGGCGACCGCATCCTCATAGGCCTTCTCGGGATGCACGCACTGTCCATGGTCGCTGTTCTTGCAGCTATATTTTTCGGAGTAAGGTGACATCACCGAGCCGAGCGTCGCGCAGCCACCAAGGGCCGCGATCACCGGGATGAGAAGCAGTCGGTGACCGCGGATCGAGACCTTGCATGAAAGGGTTCTGGGCATCAGAATTTGCTCCCCGCCGATGGTTTGATTTCGAGCGTCACGCCCTCCTGGATGACGACGACCACGTCCTTCGCGGCGCCGACCTCGACGATCGGGCCGGCCTGGCGCGCGAGATCGAGATAGAAATCGGTCAGCTTGTCCGAAGATTTGGAAAGGCCGCCCGCTATGCCGGACTTGGCGGCATCGCCGGCATTAAGCGTCCTCACTGTGCCGAGCGCCGAGGTCGACGTATCACCAAAGCTATTCTCGACCGTCTGGGCGATGCCGCTGATGGTCCCTGCGATAAAAGTCCGGGCCAAGGCCGCGCCGGCGCGGGTGACGACCTTGCCCGACAGGCCCTTCTTGCCGTCGGTATCGACAAAGAAGCCCTTGACGCTCTGGTCGACGACCGAATGTTCGTCGAAGTCGACGCAGGAGAGCGTCACGAGCTGGATCTCGACGCGCTCCTTGGCGAGGCTGCCGGTCGCGTTGCCGATGACGAAACAACCGGACAGGTTCGCCTTGACGTCATTGGGGAGCACGGCTGGCGCCTGGACCCGCGCGATGATCGGCTCCGGGTTCGAGGTCGCGTCGTGGCTCGCCAAGGCGTCCACGCCCGTCAGCAGCCGCGCCTTCATGAAACCAGGCGGCAAATAGATCGTCCGAATCTTTTTTTTCGACTCGTCCGACGCCGCGGCCGCATCCTTGGGGACGACCGGCGATGTGGCGGCGCCGATTGCACCCACCACTTTTTCGACCGGCGGTGCCGGCGGAGCGGGAGGTCCCACCGGTGCGGATGGCGGGGCTGGCAAACTATTGTCGCCCGCCGCGCCCGAAGCACCGGATGGCGATGGCGGAAACTCCGGCGCGCCGCCGCCGGGAAGCGCTGGCGGCAATGGCGCGCCGTCCGCCCCTGCGGCCGCGGGGCCAGTGCCTTGCGGCCCGATCGGTGTCTTGCCCTCCTCGATCGCCGTCACCCGGTCGCCGAGCATGGACTGGCCGTCCAGGACCTTTTTCAGATCGCCGCGCAGCTTCACCTCGAGGCTGTCACCGCGGAGGCCCGCGCCCATATCGAGCTTGGAGGCCTCCGGCGCCGCGACGACCGGCTTGTCGGCGGTGCTCGCAGAATAGAGGCCGTAGCCAAGCACGCCGATCGCCGTGGCCACGCCGAATTGCTTCACGCGCAGTTTGCCCGTCGAACTCAGCGAATCCCAGCGCGCGCGCCAGTCGAGCAGCGCCGCACCCCGCGCTTCGTCACCGCCGTCCTGCGCCGCCTGAGCGGCGAGATGCGCTTGGAAAGGGCTCTGCTCACCAGGCCCACCGGCATCCGGTGCGGTCTCTTCTGGTCTCTCGCTCATTGGACAGCTCCCCGGCGAATGATGATGAGCCGCGCGCTATCGCCCGCCTTCAGCGCGATACGATCGAGCGTGACCGCGAAGATGTTCGAGCCGAGCAACGACACCAGGAACTCGGGCTCGGCGAGGACGAGGTCGGCTGACGCCTGGACCAGATATTCGGATGCCGAGAGGCCAGCGCCTTCGATTGCAAACCGCCGGCGTTCATGGAGGCGCGCCGCGGGCAGGGTCGGCAGGACGATGTCGCCCGCGACCGGCGCTACCTCGGCGAAGCTTGCCGGCACGCGGTCCTGCAACATCGACAGCGTGATCGAAACGGCGCGCTCTTCTTCGACGAGCGGGCCGAGCAGATCCTGATTGGCACGGGCACGCTGCGCGGTGCCCGAGGCCAGGATCACGGTCTGCGCTGGGATGTCCGACGGCTCGGTGTAAAGCGGGTAAATCGCCCCATTGCACGACACGAAGAATTCGGAAGGCGTGGTCACATAGGTCCGTGTCGGTGCGCCGTCGCCGTCGACTTCCTTTACCAAAAACTTGATCCACGCGTCGGACCCACCACGCTCGACCGCGATCGCCTTTTCGGCCGAGAATTTGACATCCTCGATCTCGCCGCCCTGGCAGATGATGTGGTTGACGTCGCGATTGGACAGCCGGATCGAGGCGGTCTGATCGGGCAGCGCGGTGATCGTCTGGGCGAATGCCGGCGGTGCCGCGAAGATGAGGCCGGCCGTCAGCAGGCTCGCACGGCTGCGATTACCGAGTTTCGGCATCGAAATTCTCCTCATGCAGGGACGTCAGCCAGAAGCGGCCGTTATCGATCGCGTAGCCAATCCGAAGATTGCCACGGAACTTGCGGATCACGCCGCCGATCACACGGACCTTCTCGACCGGTACGACGATGTCGGTGCTGGTGGTCAGGACGGGCTGATCCGGCCGGATATAGGTCGCGATCGAAAGCGTCGGATTGTCCGAGAGCTCGTCGAGAATGGCGGTCAGGCTGTCGCGGATGCTGTTATAGGCCGAGGGGTGGACGATGCTCAGCAGCTCCTGGAATTGCGGATCGGCGGAATAGGCCGAATAGGTACCCGACAGGCTGACGATGTTGCGCGTCATCGTGCGCAGGTACGGCGCCGAGGGCGCATTTCCCGTCACATAGAGGTCGCCGCCCGTCCCGAACGGCACGATGACCGTCCTCTGATTCTGGTTCGACGTGTAGATCAGCATACCGAGCACCGCGGTGATGCCGAACAGACCGGCTATCGCGAATTTGAGCAGCCGGTTCTCCTCGAAGAGATTGGCCGAGCCCTGGAGATAGCGGTGGATGCCCCAGCTGGCCGGCTTGTCCGCGAGCGGATCCCAATCCTTCGGGCGTGATGTGCGAAAGAGCGCCATGGCCGTTCTACTCGAAGAAGCGGGTCTGGGTCGGACCCGGATAATGACGGAACGACAGCAGCCCCCAGCGCCAGGCGAGATGCGGGATGAACCCGCGCGGCTTGGTCCGCTTCCAGGGGATGAAAAGGAGAAGAGCGCCGATCAGGGTCCACCCGATCACGCCGCCAACGATGACGGCGACAAAGATCGTCGACATGACCAGGATGAATTCATCCGCGCCGAACCAGAGGATCTGGACCGGCAGATGAAGATACTGGGGCAGACGTTCGTCCAACGCTCTTCTCCTCCTGCTTCAAGACAGCCCGAGAGCTCGGGTTGTCATGTCCAGGCCTTGCGGCCTGCTCGTGGGCCGCGCGGGGGCTGAGGCGCCCGCACGGCCGATCAGCTCAGATCACCATCCCGAAAGTCTGGAGGATGGCGTCCGCCTTGATGAGGCAGACCGCGGCGACGATCGTCGGGATCCCGATCATGACGTTCGAGAACAGCCGCGACACGCCGAACAGGAAGGCCGCGACGCCCGCGACGAACCCCATCGGGCCCTTGACGCCCTTGTTCACGACGATGTTGTAGATGTCGTAGCCAAGGTCGCCCGTCGCAGGCGCGGTGAACGCGTGGGCGCCCCCGCTCATCGTTGCGAACAAGACCAAAGGGACGCCGATATTTGCGACCCCGAACACATGCTTGCCGATTTTCCTGATCATTTTGCCACTCCGTGCGCTTGCGGAGCCGCCCGGTAAGATGCCTGCCGACAGCGTGAGGACACGTTGGCGGCCGAGCGGCGTGGTGGACGGCTCCAGGGGAGCCACGGCCGTCGGCATTCCGGCCCGTGTCGGTGGAGCCGAGGCGCTACGCCCGGACCGGCCCCCCGAACGGCCGCCAAAAAGGAGGGGCGCGCGCGTTCGCGCGCGACGATCGTCAGTGCTTCGCATCGGTCTTTGCCGAATGGTCCGCGAGGAATTGCTCGAGCTCGCCCTGCTGGAAGCCCGAGACGAGCTTGCCATCGACGATGAGCGTCGGGGTGCCGGTGATGCCGATCTTTTTGACGGCGATCGCATCGCCCTCGACCTTGGCGCGGCCCGCAGCGCACTTGCGCAGCACCGCCGGCTGCGCGCCGCCGTAGATCGCCTTGAACTCGGCCTCTTTGTCCGGCGAGCACAGGATGTGCTCAGACTTCACCGCCGCCTGAGGGTGAATGCCGCTCACGAAATAGATGAGCCGCCGGACCGGCTTGCCTTCCGCCGCCTTGGCGATCCAGAACTTCTCGAGCGCGCGGCAATAGGGGCATTCGGGATCGGTGAACTCGATCACCGTCGGCGCACCCGCAGGTCCGATCACCAGCGCTTTCGCCGGATCCAGCGCGCCGAGCTTCTTCCGGGCGCTCGCATCCTGAGCCAGCGCGGTGATATTGACGCCGTTCTTGTCGTAGACAGCGGCGAAGAGGATCTGCTCGCTCTCCGCAGCATAATAGATGACCCGTCCGCCTGCCATCGCCTGGTAGATCGGGCCCTTGATCGGCGCAGGTCCGAAGTCCTCGAATTTTAGGTTGATGAAGGTCTGCTGCAGCTTCTGCTGCGCTTCTTCCGCAGCGGCACTGAGCGGCGCCGTATCGCTCTGCTTCGCGGTTGGCGCCGACTGCGCGATCGCGCTCGGACCAAAGGTTATCGCGCAAGCGATCAGCGACAGACGTCGAACCGCCCTGGACGTCGCGCCGCTCACGGGCGGGCACTCGCGAAGCGACGCGTGCTGCACTCGAAGGCATCACGATCGATTTGCATCTGCACGCCGAGCGGTACGGCGGCGCGGGGCGCAGCCGCCGCGGGACCTTCCGTCTTCGTCGCGAGGGCAAAGCCGTCGGCCGTCGCGATAACCCGGACCCGCGGCGCCGATGCGCTGACGGGCGCGGCAACTTGCCGGGGACAGGCCGAAGCTGGCATAGTGACGAGCGCAAGCGAGACTCCGCCCAAGCTGTTCAAGACTATTCGTTTGGTCATCAGACACGCCTCCTCTGTCCGGGAATCGCGTCTGCGATGACCGGGGGAACTTGATCGGGATCGGGCTGGGAGCGTTGAGTTGTCGAACGGTGCTCGCCGTCACCCCAAATCGGGATGACCGCGTCATGAAGTAAGTAATCGTGATGCCGCAATAGGCAGGGCACTGCCGTGCCGGAGGCGGCAATCGCGGACCGCAATCGGCACATCCGTGCCGCAATTTGGGTCTCTAATCGTTCATCACGTGCCCATTTGGGCTCAAATCTCGTCAAGCCATAAGGAGACAGGCACGAGTCGCAGGGAAGGGGAAAATGGGAAAGGCGGGCTCAAGGACCTATAAATTGCGGCTATCGGACCAGGGAATCGACCTGTTCCTCGCGTGCCACTACCGCCTGGCACAGCTTTTGCGCGACTTCATTCCGTATGGGGCGACATTTTCCGTCGCGGTCGCACTTCTCGAACGCATGGATGCCGATGATATCGCGGCCGAGCTCGAGACGCACTCCTGCCTGCAATGCGCGGGCGACAAGACCTGCTTCGTTGGATCTTCAGCGGAACTTGCCGAGATCATGCAACTGGTGTGTGAACGCTTGATCGAATCCGATCGATTTGCGCAGAGCCCGCCATTCGGCAAGCTTTACATCGTTGGCCTTGCTTCATTCCGAACCGCGGAAGATAAGGACCTCGCCGAGGCTTATCGCCGCGTCGCGGGCCGGGGGCCAAGACGAGCAAAGAAAAATTAACGGTATCCAAGTTAGTTAAGCAAACGCACTTCCAGTGTTGCGACCCTTGCCGTCTTCCAATTTGGAAACGATTGGATTTGACCGCGGGCACATTTAACACCAGTTTCTGTCCTGTCGAACTGTGCAAAGGGAGCTTTGAGCAACAGTCAGGGAGAACCTGCACGTGTCGCTTCAAAGCACATCCAGCATTGGAGATGCGACTGTCCTTGCGCAGATCAAGGTGATCTCGGGAAAGTGCATCGAAGAGCGGAGACGGAAAGAACGGAAAACGCAGGAGCAGCTGGCATCCGATGTCGGCATCGGCGTGCGCTGGCTACGAGAGATCGAGTCGGGTAATCCGAAGTCCTCGATCGAGGATCATTTGCGCTGCGCATCCGGCGTGGGGCTTCCAGCCTCCTATTTCCTGATCCCGCTGATGTTCATGGATCATAAGATGGCATTTCCACGGCAATTGCTCCTCGACGATATGGCAGCCCTTGAGGAATACTGCATTCGCTGCATCGGCGACTATTATGTCGATACGATCTCCAGTCGGTTACGGCCGCCAGTGTCGAAATCGTCGCCTCCCGAAGCCGAAGCTTGAGGTCCTGCGGGTCATGGCGCCCGAAGCGCTCACATCGGAGCGGGTCTACACGGGCCTGCGGCGCGCGATCGTCGGCGGCTATTATGGGGTCTGACTCAAATTCCGTGCAATCCAGGTCACGCTGGCGCCATAACTCTGGCTTTGAGAAGGTCGATTTTGGCGCGCCCGTACATCTGGCGCTTGATGGCCTTGAGGCGGTTGACTTTGCCCTCGACTTGACCGCTGGACCACGGCGTCGAGATCGCGGCGGCAACGGCGTCCTTGTCGGCTTCGACGCCGGCAGCGAACCCAGCAAGCTTGGTCTCGGCCGCCATGGCGATCCAAGGATCGAGCCGGGCCTTGTCCTTTGAGCGCATCATGGCGTGGAAGCAATCGAGAGCCTCGCGTGCGCTGATTAGCGCTGGCACGGCCTTTTCGATCACCGCGTTTATCAGGGCGGTCTGCGCTGATCCGGTGTCGCGCTCGGTGGTCATGCTGCGCGCGATGGTCCGTGCACTCAGCCCCGCACCGCCGGTGTGGCCAAGTTTTTCGTCGCGACGACGACGGGTCGCCCATTCGCTGACTACGCGCAGCGAACCGCCAAAACCGGAAGCCTTCAGCCGCCGCCACAGTTCAGCCCCAATCCGGCAGCCTGCATTCCACTCCGCCTCGAGGGTCAGCGACCAGACATCGAGCGAACTCTGGCGCGTGCGGAAGGTGTCGTGACGCTGGCCGCGCAGGACCTTGCGGATGGTCTTGCGCGACACGCCGGTCGTGCGTGCCATGACCCTGATCGGCACGCCTTGCCCGGCCAGATCGATAATCTGGCGGTTGAGGGCCTCGCGCAATTGGTAGCCATCCCACTGGATGCGCTCGGCACGGGTCAGGGTCGCCGGATCGACCGGCCCCGTCGGCGCCAGCGCGCGCCGCAAACATGGCATTTCCGAACGCACTGCCGCCAGAAATGCTGCCGAGGCGTTCTCGAACAGGTGCCAGCGGTCGGCCACCTGCTGTGCCTGCGGCGCCGCCTCGCTTGCGGCCGCACCATAACCCGGACCACGGTCGCGACAGATGATTTCGACTTGCGGGTTCTGGCGCAGCCAGGCGATGACCGTGTCGCGCTGACGATCGGGAAGCAGGTCGATCACCTCGCGTCGTTCGAGATCGACCACGATGCTCCCGTAGCTGTGGCCGCGGCGCCAAGCGAAGTCGTCGATGCCAACCACCCGCGCAGGTGGCGGCGGCACGGAGGCAGGATCGCTGCGTCTCAGAACTCGAAGCATCGTGTCGCGCGACCAAGGCGCCGACAGACGCGCCATCATGCGCGAGCCCGGCCTACCACCCAGCGCGACCGCCACCGCGCGCACTAGCGCGTCGCAACGACCCACCCTGCGGCCATATCGCCGGCCAACCGGCGGCGCCAGCGGCTCGCTGAACGTGCGCCTTGGACAAAGGGTATGCGTGCACCGAAACCGTCGAACCGACAGTCTCAGCCTGACGATGCTGCCGCTGACCGGCAAATCCGAAAGCATGCGGTCATATCGACTGTGGAGAGACGTCGATGGCATCGCGCAATCCGGGCAATCCGCTCCCACGGCCGCCAATCGGCCCGACATCTCGACGATTCCGTCGATCACAGTCCGGCTTTCCACGATTAATCCCGGTAACTGCAGGCTACTGTCCCATGCTTTCGAGGCCATCGACGTGTGCTCCTTGCTGACCCCCAATCCAGTTGGCCGCACACAGCGCAGAAATGTCAAATCTGCACGGAATTTGAGTCAGACCCTATTATGCCCCCGGCACAACTCTTGTCGCCCAGGCGCTCGCGGAGGAATTTGGCACAAGCATCGCTCCAGTGCGCGACGCAATTCACCGGCTGGTGGGGGAGGGGTTTATCGAGGCACATCAAGGCGGGGGATTCCAGCTCCCCATTCTCATGGAAAATGATCTGCGGGATCTCTACGTCTGGCACGGCCAGGTTTTGCGTCTTGCGATCAAACATCGCTCAAGCCCCAGCATCAGCATCGACATGTCATCAATCCTCGACGCTCTCGACCCGGCGGACACGCGCGCGATCGCCGACGCAACCACAGAGCTTTTTGCCCGCCTCGCTGCAATCTCACGCAATAAGCAACATACAGCAGCCGTAGCGAAAGCCGCCGACCTCCTTTACGCGACTCGCCTGCGCGAGACAGGCATCAGGGACCGCATCGGCGAACTTCGCGCGGTATGGACAGTGACCACAGACGGTCGAGAGTCGGCCGTTCGCGATGCCATCTGGGCCTATCATCGGCGGAGATTGCGCCGGGTTCCGGCACTCATCAGAGAACTGAACCGAAGCCCGAATTGAACAAATGGTTACGTGCTACGGATATTATTGACGATCCACCAATGGCTTCGAATGAACCGCCGTGCTCACGCTTATATGTTCTCATTTCGGATACTTATAAGCTCAGGTATATGCCGTTGACACTCTATTCTCTCCGACACCGCATTTCGCGGTGAACGTAAGGAGAAGTGACATGGAGCGTGTGGAAGAACAGCGCGACGACGAGGTCATCGATCTCGGCTCGGTGACACGGGAAACCAAAGGGCCGATCGCGCCCCTGGGCGACACCGTGGGTCTGTCGTTCGGCGCCGGGCTGTCCGAGGACTGAGGTCCGCCGGCGCGCGGGCAACCGCGCGCCGGAACAGCCGGGATTGCGCCAATGGGATTTCGATTACGAGATGACCTTCATTTCTGCCGGTCAGGTGACCGCACGGTCTTTCTCGACCTGCGCGCTGATCGCTATTTCAGCCTCCCCTCGAAGGCAGACATGGCCTTTCAGGAGGTCGTACAAAAAGGCTCGCTTGCAGCCCGACCCGAGGTGGATTGTTTGCTAGGCCTTGGCGTTTTGATCGAGGGGCCGCCCGATACGCGCCCTCGGCCGTGCGCGCCCGCTCATCCACCTCGTGACAGCATGGTCGATGTCATGACACCGCGCCCCTCACCTCTATCGCTGGCAACCGCTTCGCTCGCGCTTGCCCAGGCAGAGGCGCAACTGCGCTTCATGACGCTTCACCGAATGGTTGGACGCATCGCTTGGATCAAGACACGATTGACCCCTCTTACGAACCCTGAACTCAAACTTCATGCCGCTGTCGAAGCGTTTTCCGCGCTGAGTCGCTGGGTTTCGGCTCGAGACCGCTGCCTGCCAAGATCGATGGCGATGGCGAAACTCTTGCTGTCGCGCGACGTCGGCGTCGAAATGGTGTTCGGCGTCGCAGCGCGGCCATTCCGGGCTCATTGCTGGGTGCAATACGAACATATTGTTCTCAATGACCACCTCGAGAATATCCATAGCTATACTCCGATTTTGGTAATCTGATGCCTGGACGATATCTGATCCTCTCCGGGCGCTGCCGAGACCTTCGCGCACGGCTGATGCATGGCCTCCCTCGCCACGATCTTGGGATCGTACTCGAGCTCGACGACCTTCTTATCCTCAGCTCGCCCGACCTGCCGATCGTCATGCTCGACGGCGGCCGCGGCGTGATCATCGGCGAACTCTTTTCGCGCGAGCCGCCCTTTGAGACTGCGCACACGCTCCCGCGAGCCGCGCAACGCGCGATCGTCGATGGTGTCCGCGGCGATGCGCTGATCCGCGACTTCTGGGGCCATTATGTTGCGGCGCTTGTGGAAAGTGACGGGCGCAATCTCACCATTCTGCGCGCACCGTTCGGTTCGTTAGGTGCCTACCATGTCAGTGCCGAAGACGGGATCGCCATCACGCCCGATGTCGGCCTCCTAGGTGATCTGGGATTAATGCCGGGCGGGGTCGACTGGGATAGCGTCGCACGCCACGTCATTGCGCCCAACCTCCGGATGCACCGCACCTGTCTGCTCGGCGTCGCCGAGTTGATGGGTGGCTATGGCCTTTCCATCACGAGCGGGAAATTCACATTATTCGAGGCGTGGAATCCTTGGCGTTTCACCGACCGGAGGGATAATCTTACCGATGACGTAGAGGCCGTCGAGCTGCTGCGACGCTGTGTAGACGGGTGTGTTGGCGCGCTCGCTCGAACCACCAATCACGCGGTGCTCGGCGTCTCCGGCGGGCTCGATTCCTCGATCGTCGCGGCTGCGCTTGCCCAAAGTGGTGCCAAATTGTCCTGCTTGACGCTGTTCACTAGGGACGCCGCCGGTGACGAGCGCCGTTTCGCGCGCATCCTTGCGGGCCATCTGGGCGTGCAGTTGTTTGAAATGTTCGAGGACGTCGCCCATGTCGATGTCACGCGTTCGGATGCTGCTCATTTGCCGCGCCCGATTGCCCGCGGCTTCGCCCAGTCCGGCGACCGCAGCAATCTTGCCGTCGCCCGCAATGTCGGCGCCGATACGTTCTTCAGTGGAGGCGGCGGCGACAATGTTTTTTGTTATCTCCAATCCGCTGCTCCGGTCGCAGACTGCCTGATGACTGGGCGGCTCCGTCAGTTATGGCCCACGGCCCGCGACATCTCCCAGATTGCCGATTGCAGCATCTGGACAGCATTGCGCAGCGGCGTTCGGCGCGCCTGCTTCGGTAGCAGGACCTATCGCTGGCGCCCAGAACTTGCGTTCCTTACAGCCCAAATGGCCGCCGAGGGGCCATCCGCATGCATTTCATTATGGGCTGATGCTCCACAAGATGCGTTGCCGGGAAAGGCCACCCACGTCGCTTGGCTTATCGGCATTCTCAATCATCTCGAGGGTTATGGGCGCGAGCGTTCGCACAGGACGGTCTGGCCTTTGATGGCGCTACCTATCATTGAATTGTGCCTGCGGATTCCAAGCTGGATGTGGAGCCGTGGCGGTCAGAACAGGGCGCTCGCGCGGCGTGCCTATGCCAACGCGCTCCCTTCCGACATTCTCGAACGACGGTCGAAGGGCACTCCTGACAGTTTTGTCGTCGAGCTGTTCGAAGCGAACCGCGAACGAATACGGCAGCTGCTATGTGACGGTCTTCTGGCGGCAAACGGCATCGTCAATCGCGACGAGATCGCAAGCTTCCTGGTCGACAAAGGACCTGTTCGTGGTCTCGGCTATTGGCGAATCATGGCGCTCACCGACGTCGAGGCCTGGTTGCAGACGGTAGGATCCAACAGGAATACGGCCTGATCTCATTCGCGCTCAATGCGGTGCCGAAGCCTGCAAGGTTCGCCATCGCTCATATTGGCCGGTATCGACAGGATTTGCGTCCGCGCGCGCGCGCAGCCAGAAATCGAACCATTCGAGATTTCGCCGATATGCGGCTAGTCGGTGCGCCGGCTGCCACATAAGATGATATTCGTCGGGATAGACGACAAGTTCGACCGGACGGCGCGCGGCCCGCAGCGACATGAAGCTGTCCAAGCCTCCTAGATATTCATGATCGGCAAGCTGCATCAACAGAGGCGTTTTGATGCTGTTCGCATTCAGCGCGAGCGACAGCGGTTGCCACGCTTCTGACCCAGGCCCGCGCGCCGGCGGGAAACCCCATTTGGTGCGCTCCTCTGCGAGGCCGATGCCGCCATAAAGCATGAAAAAGCTGGGATCGGTACAGCAGGAAGAAACCGATGCCGCCGCGAACAGGCCGGGCCGATTGATCAACGCGAATTGCACAGTCGTCGACCCATCGCTGGGACCGCTGATACCGATTCTCGACGGATCGGCGATGCCGCGATCGATCAGCAGCTTGATGCCGCTTTCGAGCGATGTGAAGATCATCCGCCGCGTCGACCAGTCGCGCGACGTCTGTGCGACTGCCTGTTCGAAGTCCTTCTTGCTGCCATCCCATGTTGCGAACGCTGGCGGGGCATGAAAGCTCAAAACGGCATAACCTTGCCTCGCGAACAGCTGGACAGGATATTCATCGCCGACACCGCCGCGCAGGAAACCGGTGCTGATATATTGGACGATGACGAGGGGCAGGCGCCCTTGTCCCGCATAATTCGGCGGCAGTACGAGATCACCAAATGTCTCCACCCCGGCAGTGCTTCGCCAGTGTAGTCGCTCCACGCTCCCAAGTTTGACCGCACGGAATTCGGGATTCGGGTCGACAAGCAGTTGCTCGCGTCCGGTGGTCACGTTGATCGAGACCAGACGGCGCGGATCAGTCGAACCCTCGCGCGCACAGATAAGCTCCGGTTCTATGAGCTCACAACCGAGAAGGAGATCATCGGTCAGGAGCAATCGGCGAGCCTTCCGCTCGCCTGGGAACCACCGAAATAGTGCTGTCTGACTGCCGCCCCAACCTTCGCGTCTCAAGAAAAGCACCTCGAGCTGGCCAAAGGCCCACCACAACTGCTGAATACCGAACGACCGCGTTCCGCTGCAGACACTGTCCGGACAGCGTCGCTTAACGCCGGCGCGATCCTCGGCCCATAGATCGACCGTACTGAGATAGGCCTGCGGATCACGACGCTCAGTCCACGTCCGACGTCCGCTTGCCGAGAGAATCGATCGCATATTCTGCGCCGGGTCCATCGCGGGGAGTGGCGCGAGCAACGCCGCGTCTCCCTCGCTTGCGACGCTGCTCCGGCCCGTGCGTAGATCAAGGCGCCAATAGCGTGGCAGGGCTGGCAACGTCACCGCAGGTCGGCTGCTGCTATAGGGCACGATCCGCTCGTCGAAGAGAAATCCTCGCAGGCCCTCCTGGTCAATCGAGCGTTCGATATCGGCAATGCCTGGCCTGGTCTGGTAGACGAGAGCATTGCCGTCTGGTGTCCAGGTGAACCGGTCTACGTCGATCGGCGCGTCGGAAACACGTTGCGCGGGCTCGCCGTCGACATTGACGCGCCAGATCTGGGTCCGACCGCCAGCACGCTTCAGATACGCCAACCATTTCCCATCAGGTGACCAGGCCGGCACGATCACTGACGGATAGCCGTAATCGACCCTCACCCCTCGGATGGGATAGGCTTCGAGGATCAGCTCGATCCCCGAATCAACCTGACGCAGCCGGCCCCGCGCACGGTCGAAAATATAGACCGCTTCGCAGTACGCGTTGCTGGATGGATCGGCGCGATACATCGAGAACGTCAGTTGCTGACGATCGGGAGAAAGCGCGAAAAGCTTCTGTCCCGGAGACAGATAGGTGTACCCGATGTCGCGCAAGCGAATGAGATCGTCTTCTTTGATGAGACGCGAAGCGGCCACCTCCGTCGATTCTCGAGGGTCCATTCCGTCACAAGGGGCTGCCGCCGCCGGGGCGCAATGAGCGCTCGACAGCAAGCACGCGGTGATGATGCTGCGACGCGCACGTCGCAGGGCGCTTGCCGCTACCATTTCTTGGTCAGGCTCACACTCAGAACCCGCCCAAAGGGCGAATAGTTGGTGGAGTCGTATGGCGCCTCATAGGGCTGACTGGACCGAATGAGACTGGGTTGGCGGTTGAACAAATTCTGAGCGGAAACGCCAAGCTCAAAGTTCGAGAACAACCTCCGCCCGCCGCCTATCGCGTAGTGCGCCGCGATATCGACTGTGGTCATCGCCGCCACGTCCGCAACCGGCGTGAAGCGAACGTCCCGAACCCCGCCAGTGTAATTGACGAAGCCGGCGAACGTCAGCGCGTCCTGCTTCCAGACCGCGCCGCCGCGAGCCCTCACATGGGGAACGTTGAAGATCGCGCCGGAGAGTTCGGTATTCGGCTGGAGCGGGCTGAGGCGTTGGGACAGGGTAATGTAGCTTGCCGCCGCCAGTAACGAGAGCGTCCCCTTGTGAGGGAGCGAAAACGCGTAGCTAGCGCTTCCATCGACGCCTCGAATCAGTTGAGTCGCTGCATTGAGATTGGTGTTATGAATGATCGCGACGACATTCGCGGGATTGAACGCCGCTCCTGTCGCATTCTGGAATAGAACGTTCCCACTGGTGATGGCGGCGATTTGCGCCGCCACTGGGTTCAAATCCACGAGATCGGCGAACATCGCGTTGCTGAGCGATTGCGTCGGGAAGGGGATCGGCGTTACGATCCGATTGCGATAGTCGATGTTGAAGTAGCTCAACTCGAACCGGGCTCCGGACAGGCGCCGCGGGTGAACGCTTACTGTTGCGGACCATGTCGTCGCCCGCTCGGGCTTCAAATCGGGATTACCGCCCGTAAGCAGGATCGCTGTCGCGCTCGCCGGATAACCAGAGCCGCCGCGGCTGGCCGCACTGTATAGCGTTGCGAATTCGACGTTATAGCGCTGAAACAAGGTCGGTGCTTTGAACGACTTTCCCCACGTCGCCTTCAGGTCGAAATCGGGCGAGGGGGCGAAGACGACGCCAAGCTTCGGCGTCGCCACTTTGTCGATGCCCGGATAGTCCTCCCATCGAACGGCTGCAGTGAATGTCAGGCGATGCGCCCAGGCGATGTCCTGCTCGGGTGCGATGACCGGAATGCTGATCTCACCAAACGCGTAATAGGTGGCCTGCGAGACGTTGATGTTCTGCGTGCCGCCCGAAGTTTGACGCGCATGGAAATCATTGCTGCGCCAGCCGCCTCCGACTGCCGCCTTGACCTCTCCTGCCGGCAGGGCGAACAATGTCCCGTTCGCATTGCCCTCGACCGATGCGGCTGCATTACAGTAGCAGCCGGCTTGCTTGTAGATCGCCACATTATTCGCGAACAAGGATAGGTCGTAACGCGAGCGGTCCTCGCCGTAGCTTCCGACCAGGCTTGCCTCCCACTTGGGCGACAACCTCATGCGCAATACCGGCGCTATGGCGAACGATTCGGTCTGGTAGTCGGTCTTCGCGCCATTGGCTGAAACATCCCCACGGGAGTCCAGCGCGTATTGGGTGTGGCTTGATCTCGAATTGTACAAGCCGTCGATTTCAAAAGTAACGGAATCCCCGACGTTCTGGTGCGCACTCGCGATCACGTTGTGATGCTTGATGGCGGGATAGAGGAAAAGGCCGGGCGAGCGTGTTGCTGCGTAAGATCGCTCGCTCGCCTTGATCTCCGTGTCGCGCTCGAACTCATAAGCGAGCATGATGCCGCCGCTCGCCCATCTGGTTCCTGCAATCGCATCATACTGCTGTTGCTGATTGCCACCGTCGGTCGACCCGCCGAGCCGTGCCGTGGTGGAGAGCCCCTGATAGTCACGTCGCAGGATGACGTTTGCAACACCCCCGACGGCGTCCGATCCGTAAAGTGCCGAGGAGCCGTCCGCGACGATCTCCAGCCTTTCCACGGCCACAACCGGGATCGTCGACACATCTACCGATTGGTTTGCGACGCTATACGCCAGCCGGTGACCGTTCAGCAGGGTCAAAGTCGCATCGGATCCGAGCCCGCGCAGATTCAGGGTCGACGACGAGCCGCTGCTTATTCCCCGACTTTCCGGCACGTTCAGGCCTACGCCCGGATTCTGCCCGCCACCAAAATTCTGGGGGATTGTGCTGATGACGCCTGCCAAGGTGCTCTGCCCGGCGTCGTGCATCGCTTCACGTGAAAGCGTTATGACCGGAGACGTTGGAATGGACCCGCGAATTCGAGATCCCGTGACGACGATGTCGGATGTTTCGCTCGAACCTGCTACCGCCGTTGTTGGCGGTCCCGATCGCCCCCGTATGTAAATCGTTCCACCAGAGATTTCTGCGTTGAGGCCTGTGCCGCGCAATAGCTGCGCGATTGCATCCACAGGCGTATAGTGGCCCTTCAGCGCGGGCGCATGTCGGCCCCGCAGATCATCGCTTATCGCGAGGAGTTCGAGTCCTGATTCTCGCGCAACCTCGCGAAGCGCGGTTTTAAGATCCTGAGCGGCGACGTCATAATCCCGCGCAGGCTGCTCCTCCGCAAAGCTCGCCGAACTTATAGACAAGGCCGCGGCCATCACGCCAATGTATATTCCGATCCGATTCCGCCTCATTCCAATGCCCCCTTGGGTTCTCCCGCTGTCGTGCGGGTGCATTGGCCAGACGGGATGGCTTGAAATGTGGGGCGGTCCTGCCGCTCCCTGAAATTATTTGGCTAGCTCGAGCAGAAGTCGGTCCGGCCGGCTGCGGTCAACCACCAGACCCAAAACCAACGCGAGCTTCTGGGCGACGGCCTGAGGGTCTTGGATGTCAAGATCCGCTACGATTCTCCGGCTGCCCAGCGCAGGATCAGAAAAGACAATTTTGATTGCCGAAGACCGGTTCACCTTTTCAGCGATCTCGGCAGCAGGGACGTCGTCGAAGCTCTCCAAACGCTGTGAGGCGTCCGACGCTAATGGTCCGGCGGCTACCTGTGATGCGGTTTCCGGCGCCGAGTAAGAAACCTGCTGACCTGGCATCAGACGGACGATGTTCGCCGGCCTCTGTTTCGCTGCTTGAGGAAGGCTCACCACAACTGAGCCGCTGATAAGCCGGACGTTGACACCACGCGAAATCGCAACCTCGAACAGCGTTCCGGTCGCCGTCACCTTGCCGCCTGCGGCATATACGACAAACGGTCGAGCAGGATTATGCGATACCGCAAAGCGCGCCCGGCCCCGCAAGAGGTCAACGGCACGCTCGCCTTCCGTGAAACGCGTGACGATCCTCGACCCTGCGAACAATGTTACGGCCGAGCCATCGGGGAGCTTGAGGTTGTTGTCCTCCGCGCTTGCCTCATAGCTTCGCGATTCTGACCTATGATTTTCCCAAGGCGCCGGGCCGCTCCAGAAGGCATGATGGGTGCCGAGAATCCCGATCACCGCTACGCTCATAACGATCACACCACCGACGACGACCATGCGGCTCCTCGACGCCCAGCCGAATGGTTCAGATCTCATCGTTGCGTCGGATCGCAATGATGGAAGGTGAACCGCACTGTCGCTGGCGCGGCCGACCTCAATCGCCACGCGCTTATAGACCGCGCGATGCTCGGTGTCTTTCGACAGCCAACGCTCCAGCGCAGCGGCATGCCGACCGGGATCGTCGAGCATCTTCATCAGCCATCGATAGGCCTGCCGCTCGATCTTGTTCGGCTGGCCGCTCACCGGCTCCTCCGGTGTTGATCGATATGTGCGATGGCTTTCAGCATCTGTCGCTTAACACCCCAAACACTCATCCCGAGTCTACTCGCTATCTCTTTATACGTGAAACCATCGACGCGGCTGAGCAGGAAGATTTCCAACGTTTTCGGCTTAAGCTGGCGCAGGATGCCTTCATAATGAAGCAATTCCTGGCGCCCTTCCAATTCCCGGTGCTGGTCATATTCTGTCGGATGGTCCAGCCCCTCGACAAGCGGCACCGACAATTCCGCAAGGCGGGTCGAGGCACGCTCCGCGCGGTCTCGCAGGAGATTGGTCGCGATACGTCTCAGATAGGCCTGGGGCGTCGAAACCTGTGTAAGCGGCGACACGCGCAGGAACCTGGCAAGCGCTTCGTGCGCCAGATCAGCGGCTTCGTCATATGATCCCAGCCGTCGCCGGAAGAAGCGCACCAGCGCGGGTACTTCCGATCGGTAAATGGCATCGAATTCGGAAACGTCCAAGACTTTCGAATTTCCTGCTTCTCTCGCTCCGGCATGATCGCCGTCGTCGTCGAGCGCCATCACGAATCCAGCATTGCGGCATCCGCGCGGTTCGCGGCGCTTCCGCCTTCAGCGTGATTATAAAGATTTGTGTCGTCTTGTCGGCCTTGGTCCATCTCGTCGCGCCCTATGTCCACTCGGGGCGACGGCCAAAGCCGGATGTTGGAAACCTGTCTCGCGGCAGGCGCATGCGCCTTTACCGGCAAGCCGGCTGGACATACGCGCATGCCACCCGGCCGCAGAGACTGTGACCGAGTTCACGAGAAAGGGGTTTCCATGCCCCACTCCCGAGTGTCGCGGGAGCGGCGCTAATTTGCCTGCTTCGGTCTTGGACGCAAGTGTTTATCACACCGACCAATCCGTCGAGCCGTCGTGGGCCGGTGCGGGAAGGGAAGGTGGAGAGGAGCTGTGGTTCGCAGGAAGCAGCGCGCGATATTCGGCATCAACATCGACCGACACGCGCGCTGTGCCGGGATTGGTCAGAAGCTGCAGCAGGACAGGCCCGAACGGGAAGGACGGCCTGTCCCACCATCCGTCGCCACGATCCGTTGTGGTCACCCCGGCTTCCACCTGCGACCGACGGTGCCAGATCCGTCGCTTCCAGTTGTTCGGGAGGTTGTCCAGGCGCCGGCAACCCTGACCTGACAGGTGTCGCCAACTCTCTCCTACTAAAAAAGTGGTGGGGCCTGCTTTACCAAGTTAACGGTATTGACGAGATGACAGGTAGTCGCCATCTTGTCGGCGAGGAGATTCTCATGGCGACTACCAAATCCGTGTCGACACAGGCCAAGCGCATAAAGGGCGCTCGCGTCGCGCACTCGGCCGCGACGAGTGCGATGCTTGTGCGGAGCGGCTCCGCCATGTCCAACGACGACGCGTTTGCCATCAAATTGCCGTCCAGCGTCCTCAAGACCCTGTCTGCCCGTCAGCCGACGATCAAGCGGCTGATGGAGACCCTCGGCCAGACGATCGCACGGAATCAGAAGAACGGTCGCGCCAGCGGCTTCACCGTCATGATCGATGCTGAGGGCAATCCTGAAGTGTCGGCCTTGCCTGATCCGGTGGCGGCGCAACCGGTGGCGGAGGAGGATCGACTCGATGACGCGCTGCGGGCCGCACGCGAGCGCGGGCGCCTGCGGGCCGCTGAAATTCTGGATCAGGCCGACATGTTGACGGCCGAGGCATTCGCCGAGCGGCTGGGGGTTTCCCGAGTCACCGTGAATGCGCGGCGGCAGAAGCACGAATTGCTCGGCCTCGATGGGGCCAAGCGGGGTTTTCGCTTTCCCGCGTGGCAGGTCGATGAGGACGGGAAGCCCCTCGGCATGCTCCCCCAATTGTTCGAACTCCTCGGGGACAGTCCTTGGGGTGTCTATCGTTTCCTCACCCAGCGTCACGCGGTGCTGAATGGCGCGACGGCCAGAGAAGCCCTGGGCCGCGGCAAGACCGAGCAGGTGCTGCAGGCTGCGGAAAGTCTGGCGCGGGGCGACTTCTCCTAGTGCCAGGCGTTCCACCGACGCCCGCGTTCGCCGGCGTCCCACTCGATATCGCGCCAATCGCCGCAGGTATGGAGTTCGGGCGAATCCATCGACTGACCTTTCCCGATTCCCTGAGCTTCGGGAAGAACCCGACACGCTTCAGCGACCCTCGCCGGCGCGTCCCGGACTCGCGCTTCGGCGTGCTTTACCTCGGATCATCGTTAAAGGTCTGCTTCCTCGAAACCATTCTTCGGGATGATCGCGATGGCGTGGTCGGGGACGTAGAGGTTGAAGAGAAGGAACTGGACGACCGGCTTTATGCGGAGGTTCGGGTTCGCGATTCCCTCCGCCTACTCGATTTGACCGGCGATGGGCCGGTGCGGATGGGGATACCGAGCGACGTTCTGCGCGGGAGCCAGCAGGCCCTCGCCCGAAAATGGTCGGTGGCATTCTACGGTCATCCGGCAGCGGTCGACGGCATTCTCTGTCCGTCCCGCCTCAATGGCCAAACGAATCTCGCAATCTATGATCGCGCAGTTCCGAAACTCGAGCCGCTCCGAAGCCACAATTTGAAGTGTGCCCCGGGTATGGCAGACGTGCTCGACGATTTTTTCGTCGCCTTGATCTGAGGCTCCCAATCATTCGACGAATTAGAATAGGGACAGGCCCTTTGCCGATTGCGGGACGATCTGCGACCCAAGCTAAGAATATATCTTCCCGGCGCAAAGACTATCGGCTGTCCCGCCATGGACGTTGGCCTCGATCGGAAACCCACCAAGTTTCGGACTATCGCCTGTGGTCGGCGGATGGATGGCGCTATGGCTGTAATCCGAGCTGCGCTGAGATCGAATCGAGAAGGCTATCAAGACGGCTGAGACACTGCTCGGTTAGCTCTATCGAAACGCGTCGGCCATCCGTGCCATCTGCACGGCGCACGAGCAGCCCTTTCCTCGTCAGTTCGGTAATCTTGCGATGCGCGCTCGTCGTCGGCACATGCGACGCCATGCACAATGACCAGAGATATATCTTTCGTCCTTCCTGATGCGCCAGATACAAGTCCAGCAGCATGTCCCAGGTCGGTGCCGGGCAAAGGTCGAATCCCAGCTGGATGCCAACCAGCCTGCGCTCGGCGATAAGTCGCCGACACACTTCATGGCGCCTGCCCGCCGGCACGTCGGCGCTCATAAACATCTCCAGAATCTCACCAAGAGTTGCGAAGAGTCGGGGGCTTGCGATCCCAGCGCCCGCCATTTTCCTATGGGAGGGCGACCGACGAAGGTACTTGGGGAACGATCGCGCCAGCACGATAGAGCGCAATCAGTTCCTCTTGCTCAGGCCGCAAGACATCGATCGCGCCAAGGTCGCCTGCGTCTCCGGTCAGCATCAATGAAGGGCAGCGTCCCTCATAGGTGCCCAAATTAGGCCGATGCGCGCGATAACCGGCGAGCGCTGCAAGGGCTGGATCGAACGATCTCGCGATCTCAGGTGGGTATGCAAGCCAGGGCAATTCATAAGGCTTCAACCAGCCAAGGCTGTAGCTCACGATCATCCCCCGCCTCGCCCTATGCGTGCGGTTGGCGCCGCCAGCATGGAGGGTCGAGCCAAGGAACAGCAAAGCTGCGCCCGGCTCCATTTCGATCCCGATACCCTCTTCGGCATCGATGACGATTTCGTCCTGCCGCCGGTGACTTCCCGGCCAAATGATCGTCGCGCCATTCTCCGGCGTGTAGGACGAGAAGGGCCACATCACGTTGACCAGATATTCGACGCCGGGGCTGTGAATTGGCCACATGTCCTGATCCCGATGCGGCGGCTGCGCCTCGCCACCGGGCAATATCTCGATCGCCTGTGTGAGATTGAGCTGGATGCTGTCGCAATGACGACCCAGGATCGCTTCGACGGTCGTCAGCACGCCGACATGTTGCACGAAGGCCGCCATATGCGGGCTCCGGCGCAGCAGGCCGTGAAACCGTTTTGTGGTGCCGCCATAAAAGGGCCCGACCGACAGTCGGGTCGCGTCGAACACCGGCTCGAGATCACCCGCCAACGCTCGCACCATTTCCGGCGGCATGGCATCGCGGATCACGCAGTAACCCTGTGACTGCAGCAACTCCGTATGCACCCCGAGGTCGCTCCGGCGCGCGTCGCCCGCGATCGCTCTCATATCGTTCATGCCAGCACCCGTGCACCGGCTTCGGCCAGGGTCAGCGGCGCCGACACATAGGTGCCGGCCTCGCGCAACAGATGCGGCGTCTCCGGCGTGATATCGATCCGGAGCGCGCCGGTGAGGCTGCGCCCGATCTTGCGCGGCAAGCCAAGCGGCCAGCAGTCCCAACCGAGCGCCAGCACCTGGCTCAACCAACCCGAATCGGCGATGCAGGTGAAGGCGTGGATCTCGTGCAACAGCGCGAATTCGACCGCCGCAGTCGTCAGCGCGTTGCGGACGGCGAGCCGCTCGGGCGCGCGAAGCCGCATCGACAGGCATCCCCGGCTGATTTCATAGATATTGAGGGAACGCGGCACGCCACCGTCACACAGATCCGGGAAGATCGTCCCGAGAATATGAGGGCCGTCCGTCGGCAATAGCCTGATGGACCCGCGATGGGCTCCGTCGCCATCTACTGCGACCAGATAGATTGCCCGTTCGTCATCGAATTGATCGATCTCGAAACAGTCGTCGATGACCGGGACATCCCATTTCAACAAATCGACAAAGACAAGCTTACGATCACGATGCATAGCGTCGAGAATCGCGTTGGTGCCAGGCGCTCGTGCACCGTGAAAGATCTGGATCATGATTTTCTCCCGATTACAACGGGATCACGGTCATCCAAAAATGCTGGACCCTCATACCCGCTAGGTAGAGGGTTGACCCGATGTGGCAGGGATGTTGCCCCGCGCCCCCGGAACAAACTCAATCCATTTCGGATCGAAAGGGCGTCTTCGGGGCACGCCGTAGGGTTAGGTTACGCCGTCATACAGACCGCGAGCAGAAGGTGAAGGAGAGGGGGGAGGCGCGCGCGCTTGGATCGGCGACAGGCATCAGACCGATGATTCCAGCGCCAATTCCATCGCGGAGTCGGTTCATGGCGTTTGAATTCATCCAAATCTGGTCGCGATCCCGCCGCCGGGCCAGGGCGCAGGCGCGCGCCCTATTACGCAGCCAAATCTTGAGGGCCGCAGCCGACCAGCCTGGGCCCCCCGCTATCGCCTTGGCACGGTCGCGATATGCCGATCACGGACATGTCACGATCGATCCGCTCGAGACAGAATGTCGCCTTCACACGGACGGGATCGAGGTACGAGCGTGGGTCCTCGTACCGCATGGCGACGTTCCCGCACGCCTCGCCGACATATTGGCGCCGAGTATCGTCAAGCTCAGCCAGCTTCCGCCTCGGGTCCGCCAGATTTTCTTTCTGAGGACCGCCTACGCCATCACCACGCGGGACATCGCTTTCCTTCTGGACGTACCGCGCCGGTATGTCCGACGCGCAATACTGATCGCAATCGCTTCCCTCGATTCCAAGCGCAAATAGATGACGCCACCGGCGCCGACGATGCGGGAAATATCGTTCTCCAGACGATGCGCTACATCTTGGCCATAAGACCGGCGTCAGGCTCCGACGCCAGCAACGCGTCCAACATTGCCTGGCATTCCTTCTCGTTTTTCGGAACGGGCGCCTGTTCCGCGACATCGATGGCGAAGGACAGATGACAAGCGAAAGCCGTGCATCCGGCGCCGCCGCGGTCGAGCGTCGCGAGCGCCTCCTTCATGAGGCGCACCGCCTTCACCACCGCGGGATTTTCCCTGCACACAATGTCTTCATCACGACCGAACGGAACGACATTTCCCATCATACGACCTTCATAGCTGGCACATGCGCACCTCGACGCCTGGGAGACAACCACGCGCCACGATCCGGTCCGCACGCAGACCGAAGCGCAGGCGGGCGCGATGACCCTTACCCTATGGTTGATTGAATCCATCGACCAGACCGAAACCGTTAATTTTCGTTTCCATTTTGGGAGAAGCCCTTCCGGGCGCCGTCGCCGCGCACGACATCCGGCTGGACGCGAAAATCGGTGCTTCCACGAAAGCCATATCGATGTCTGTACTGCTCCACGCCGTTGACCGCGCAGAGCTCGAAGCGCGCGGCATGGCACTCGTCCGTAATCTGGGCGGACACTGGGCTGCCGGGAAGGGCATGTGCCGCTGTCCCGCGCACCCGGACCGAAGCCCGAGTCTTTCGGTACGGACCGGCGATATAGACCTCTTGTTCAAATGTTTCGCCGGCTGCGACACGATCGACGTGCTCCGCGCGATCGCCCGGCTCGGCCCACTTCCGACTGCCGGTCCCCTGAATAGCTACACCGCTCACCCCGGTGCCGACGAAGGCTGGCTGCAATCGCGCGCAATGGACCTGTGGGAAGAGGCCCGCGCGATCACCGATACACCCGTTGAACGATACTTGTTGAACCGCGCGATCCGTCAATTCTCCCCGGCGCTTCGTTTTCACCCTCGTACCCCGCTCGGGCCGCGGCGCCAGATCGTCTTTCGTCCTGCCATGCTCGCAGCCGTGCAAGAAGGCTCGCGCGTGATCGCCATTCAGCGGACGTTCCTAGATACGGTGCTCGCACGTCGCGCTCGTGACCTCGGCAATCCCCGCCGAATGCTGGGGCGCCCGGCACGCGGGACCGTCATGCTGGCCGAAGCCACCGACGCGCTTGGCCTGGCGGAAGGCGTTGAAACCGCGCTCTCCGCCATGATCCTGCTCGGCATCCCCGTCTGGGCCGCCCTTGGCAACGAGCGGCTTGGCCGGGTTGCCATCCCAACGCGCGTCGATCGCCTCATTCTTCTCCCCGACAATGATCGACCAGGCCGTCGTGCAGAAGTGCTCGCGCGGGAAGCGCACACAGTACCTGGACGGACGATCGAAACGATCTGGCCCTGGCACGGCTTGAACGACTGGAACGATGTCCTTCGACGGGAAGGGGAGAGGGGTGGGGGGCGGAGGCGGCAGGCGGCCTGACAGTCGGGTCGCGACCGCCTTCGGAGAATATCCATGTCCCAGCTACCCATCCTGGTGCCGGCATCGAAGCTAACCAAGTCGCCGACCAACGTCCGGAAATCGACGGACCCCGTCGCCGATGCGCAACTAGAAGCGAACATCGCCGAAAAGGGCATCATCCAGAATCTCATCGGCGTGCCCGTCGCCCGCAAGAAGGGCCAATATCGCATCACTGCGGGCGGACGCCGGCTCGACGCCGTGCACCGGCTCATCGACAAGGCCGTGTTCGATCCCGACTATCTCGTGCCCGTCCTGCCGCTCGCCGACGCCAAGGACGCGATCGAAATCAGCCTCGCGGAGAATTTCTTTCGCCTGGCCATGAATCCCGGGGAGGCCTGCCGCGCCTTTCAGGATATCATCGAGACCGAGGGCAAGACCCCGGCCGATGTCGCGAAGCGGTTCGGCGTGACCGAAAAATTCGTCCTCGGGCGGCTGCGCCTCGCGGGTCTCGCCGAACCTGTCTTCGACGCGCTTGCCTCCAACTCCATCACCCTCGATATCGCCATGGCCTACGCCAGCACCTCGGACACCGATCGCCAGGCAGCTGTCTTCAGCCAGATGGGCGAGGGCTATCATCGCTCCAATGTGAGCGAGATCCGCCGGCAGCTCGCCTCGTTCAGTTACCGCGCGAGCGATCCGCGCGCGCTACTGGTTGGCCGCGATGCCTATCTCGCGGCAGGCGGCCGGATCGACAAGGATCTGTTCTCGGACGCCGACAGCGAAAGCTGGCTCGACACCCAGATCGTCGACACTCTCGCCGAGCAGGCCCTCGCAGCCGCCGCCGAAGCCATCCGCGAACGCGACGGCTTCCAGGAGGTTCGGGTCGTTGCGGCGACGCATGTTCCCTATACCGAGACCTATGCGCTTCAGCCACTTCGTGGTGACCTGCCGCCGCTCGCGCCCGACCTGCAGACTCGCGAGGCCGAGATCAAAGCCGAGCTCGAACAGATCGCCGCGGCGTGTGAGGACGAGGATCATACGCCAAACGAGGATGACGAGCGGCGCAACGAGGCGCTCGAGGCGGAACTCGCGTCGATCACCAACCGGACGCCGGTCCTGACCGACACGCAGAAGGCCGAAGCCGTCGCTTATGTCGTCATCGGTCCGGACGGCGCCCCGCGCGTGCACGAGCAGCTCTATGTCGCGCCCGAACCGCGCCCCACGGAGGACCACAGCGATGGCGACGGCCCGGCCCTCGATGGCGACGAGGCAAACGTCGTGGCGAGTGAAGCCAAGCCTGTCATCAGCCAGCGCCTCGCGGACGAGTTGGCGGTGATGAAGACCGAGCTTATCGCCATCCACATCGCCAGCGATCCGGCCTTCGCGCTCGATCTCGGCACCTTCATCATGATCGAGGCGGCGTCCCGAGCGATGAATAGCGATGATCTTGCGAGCGAGCTTCGGGCGACCCGCCCGACAGCGCGTGTGCAAGGGTTCGAAAGCGGCACGCCGGCCGCAGCTGAATGGACGAAACTCGACGCGGCGCTCGATCGCAGCTGGATCCATCACGAAACCATCGAGGACCGCTACGACGCCTTCTGTACCCTCGACGATGCTGCGCGCGCTGCCTGGCTGGGCTGGGCGATCGCCCGCACGATCGACGCGGTTCCGAGCGGCAAAACCGGTAGCGACTTCCTCGACCATCTTGGGACCAAGCTCGCCATCGATGTCGCGACGTGGTGGCGCCCGACCGCGCGGACCTATTTCGACCGCATCAGCAAGCCGGCGATCCTGGGACTGTTCGAAGAGGTCGGTGGGGTCGAACTCAGACAACGCTACGGCGCGTCCAAAAAGCACGACCTCGCGGCTTCTGCCGAACGCCTGTTCGCCGGCGACATCATCGTCGAGGCCGAAGTGAAGGACAAGGCGCTGCGCTGGGTCCCCGACGCGATGCGCTTCGGCATCAATCGGGACTCCAACGACAAATCCCAAACCGTCGCGGATCAGCCGACTGAGGACGCAACGGATGTCGTGACCGCGCCCGAAGACGGTGTTCCACCGCTCGCCGACGCCGCCTGACGCCGCTCCGGCAGCCGGCTTCGGTCGGCTGCCGGGCTCCTGGCCAACCCCACACTTCGATCCACCAGCCCTCGCCACCGATTCCGACCGTGAAGGGAAGAGAGCGGGGAGGGGTGAGGTGCGCCACGCGCGCGCATCATAAGGAGAACTCTTTATGTCCCAGCCCTTGCTCGCGCTCATCCCGCCCGACACCGACGAGCGCCCCTACGAGAACCTGCTCGATGTCGCCCGCTCGATCCATCAGCACCTCCTCCGGCAGGGCGTAATCAGCCGCCAGGCCTTGCAGAAGCTGATGACACAACGCTTCGGCGGAACGGATGCGTCCGGCGCCTGGTCGATGCGGGACGCTTACGAGGCGCTCGAAGCAGCGCAGGTTCTGCTGCTGCGCGAAGACGACTGCCGCCATCTTTCCGGCGCGACTCCACAGGACAGGTTCCAATCCCTGTTGACGCTTGAGCGCTCGCTCCCGACGCAAACCTACCGCTCGGAACGCCAGGTCGATCTGCAACAATTCAGTACCCCGCTCACCCTTGCCTGGCTCGCCGGGCTCGCAGCCGCCATCGACAAGACCGACTGCGTCCTCGTGCCGTCCGCCGGCACCGGCCTGCTGGCAGTCCACGCGGCCCGTGCGGGCGCCTCGCTCATCCTCAACGAGCGCGATCCCCAACGCGCGGCGTTGCTCGGCGATATGTTCGGCCAGACCGTCACCGACCATGATGGCGAGCTCATCGACGATCTTCTTCCCCAAACCGCTCGTCCCACGGTCATCCTGATCAATCCACCGTTCAGCCGCAGCGCCTCGCGCGGGCATGACCGGCACGCCGGCGCGCGTCATCTTCGATCCTCATTGCTTCGGCTTCAACCCGGTGGGCGCTGCGTCGCGATCATGTCGCCAGGCTTTGCCCGCGCCAATACGGGCGGCCCTGGCTATGAAGCGGTCTGCGAGATCGCGACGCCACGCGTCGAAATCGACATCGAGGGCAGCCCCTATGTGAAGCATGGCACATCGATCAATGTCCGCCTGCTCGTGTTCGACAAGGGATGGTCAGGCGTCACCGAACATCATCGCGCGCCGGATCTCGCCGGTGCCCTGCCATTGGTACTGGCACTGCCGCCGCACCTTTCGCTTGATCAGCCACCGCCGGCGCCAACGGCTGCAGCGATCACGCCTCGCCTGCCGATCCGAACTGCACCGAGCGGACTGCTGCGCGGCCTCGCCGCAAAGGCCCTCACTGCCCCGATACCTAAAGCCCCTTCGCCGTCACCCGTCTTCCCGCTGGGCAAACCGATCACCATGCCGTCCGGAATCCTCTTTTGCACTTATGCGACGTTGCGCTCCCAGCGCTATGATGAAGCCTCGCGGCTCCAGCAGATCCTCGACTGGCTCCGGGAGGATTTCGATGGCATCATCGTTATCGACGAGGCCCATGCGCTCGCCAACGCCGCCGGCACCGAAACACAGTTCGGTGCCGCCAAGGGATCCGAGCAGGGGCTCGCCGGCGTCCGGCTCCAGAATGCGCTTCCGCGTGCCCGGATCCTCTATCTGTCCGCGACAGGCGCCACGGACCCGGCCAATCTCTGCTACGCCACGCGTCTCGGTCTCTGGGGTCCGGGCACAGCCTTTCCCGACCGGAACGCCTTCATGGCGGCAATGGACGAAGGGGGCATTGCCGCCATGGAGATCGTCGCGCGAGACCTGAAGGCCATGGGCCTTTATACCGCCCGGGCGCTGAGCTTTGCCGGCGTCGAATATGAGGCGCTCGAGCACCAGCTCACCGCTGACCAGATCGATATCTACGATGCATTTGCGGATAGCTGGGCCATTTTATGCGCAGCTGCGCATAAGACCTGTTATCGCGAGGTCGCGATAATGTGAAGGAACGCGGCAGCGGCGTGGAATTCTCCTAATGCGGGGCGATGTTGCTGCGCATTATTTTGATTGCGAACCTCGGCGGTCTCTGGACCAGCTGAGGATAAAAGCATGTTGAAATTGCACGACGAGTTGATCGCCGAACTCTCGAATTTGCTCACGACGCAGAACTACAACTCGGTGGTCGTAGCGAACCATCGCCTCTACGCCCGCGCGTTTCTCGATTATCTGGCCGAGTGCGACGTGCAGGTGGAAACTGTGACGCTGGCTCAGGTCGATCAGTATCTTGCCTATGCAGTTCAGGATTTCGAAGCCCGGTACGGTCGGCCTCCCTGTGCGCGCTGGCAGATGTTGCCCCGCACGTCGATCAACAAGCTGCTCCGGCTTGCTCAAGGCAAATGGCCGCCCGAGCCGGAGATAATCGAACCGGAAGCTGTGTACCGGCAGGCGATCTGCTGCGAATACGAGGCATGGCTGCGCGACGAGCGCGGTCTGGCAAGCGCTACCATCGCGGCGCTTATGTGGGAGGCACGGAACTTCCTGCGATGGCAGTTCGAACGGAGCGGTGCTGCCAGCCTCGACACGTTGAGCATCGTGGAAGTCGATCTCTACATGGACATGCGCGCGCCTGGATTAAGGCGCAAATCATTGGCCGATGTCGCTGAGCGGCTCCGGTCGGCGGTGCGCTATCTGCATCGGACGAGGCGCATCCCGATGGATCTCACGCCGCACATCATCGGCCCCATGCTCTACGCCTATGAAGACGTGCCCTCGACGCTGGACAAGAACCAAATCGCCGCTGTGTTGGCCGCGACGAAGGAGGACGGATCGCCGCGAGGTCTGCGCGATTATGGAATACTTCAACTGCTTGCCACATACGGGCTGCGGCAAGGTGAGATCTGCCGCCTTCGGCTTGAGGACGTTAACTGGCGCGGAGACTCCCTGCGTATCCGTCATACGAAGAGTAATGCGTACTCCTACATGCCGCTATTGGCGCCGGTTGGTGAAGCGCTGCTCGACTATCTGCGTCATGGGCGCCCTCAGGTCGAGGGGCGAGAAATCTTTATCCGGTCCTGCGCGCCCTACATCGCAATGACAAACCTGTACGGCATGATCCGCGGGCGGTTAGCAGCCGCAGGCGTCGAGCCGCCGGGAAAGCGAGGGGCACATGTCTTCCGCCACGCGCGCGCGGTCGAAATGCTGCGGGCGTCGGTCCCGCAAAAGATCATCGGCGACGTGCTCGGGCATCGATCCACCGAATCCACCAATGCCTATCTCAAGCTGGCGACAGATGATCTCCGAGCCGTGGCGCTCGACGTACCTGGCCTGGAGGTGCTGTCATGAGCGCCTGGCACGATCCCGATTGCACCGTTGTTGACGCCTTCTTGGAAAAATCGCAGTTCCGGCCGGGAAGCAGGCCGACTTATCGCTGGTTCCTTCGCAGCTTCGAGAATGTAGCCCGACGTCATCCGGCGGTTGACCGGCAGATGCTCGACGTCTGGCTGAAGGAAATGGAAAAATGTTGGCGAATGCCGACGCTGCTCAATCAGGTCTGCATTGTCGATCGCTTCCTCGACCACCTCGTCGAAATCGGGCTGATCGCCGATAATCCCGTTGCCGTGCTTCGCCACCGGTACAACGTAAAACAAAGCAAGCCGATCTGGCGAGCGTTGTCTTCCCCCAATCCCGACGAAGCCCTGGCCGCGTTACGACGCCCTGCTCCCTTCGGCAGCGCGCTGGGGGACTTCATGCGTGAGCATGTCGCGTTGATGCGCAGCCGGGGCTATCAGTATGAGACTCAGGCTCACTGGCTATTACGGTTCGATCGGTTCCTCCAGGCGAACCCCGAACTTGCCCAGGCATCGCTTGAGACAATGCTGGCGCGCTGGGCAACTGCCAAGCCGACCCGCAATCACGCGGCTGAATGTCAGAAGCTGGGGCGCATCCTGACCAAGGCGCGGTATCGCCTTGATCCCAGCATCCCGCCAAAACGCTTCAACGCCCGGCCGGAGCGGGAAGTGGCGCGCGAGCATCGACGGCCGCATATCTTCAGTCCGGCCGACATCCGGCGGTTGCTCGATGTTGCCCGCTCGTATCCGTCTCTGAGCGGAACCGATTAACGCCCTTTGCGGAAGCAGTTATACTGAACCGGCAATTCGAGTCGTTCCCGCAAGGAGAATAGTGGATGCCGGCGTGACCGACAAATCTGCCCGTTTGCGTTCTGGCGCAACGGTGCGGTTCGCCCGAAATCCGGCAGGACGGCCGGGGCAAAGATCGTGCACGGGCTGGTATCAGTCGATCAAGGCTGGCGATGCGCTACCTTATGAGAGCCTGCTCGAGCGCGATGCGCTGCTGCTTCTCGACTTCGATCCCGATGTTGCGCAGTTCGGGGTGCAACCGGCAACGTTCGTTTGGACGGAAGCAGGCCGACAGCGGCGTTACACCCCCGATATCCGATTGGAGACGGTGAGCGGCGAAGTCATCTACCGGCAGGTAAAACTGGCCACACGATTGGCGGCTGATCCGACCTTGGGCGGACGGTTGCCAGCAATCGAAGCTGAGTGCGTCGCACGTGGGGCCCGGCACGAGATGTGGCTCGACACCGATATCCGGCGACAGCCACGCTTATCGAATGCGCGACGGCTGCGCGCAACGGTGGCGGTGCTGGCGGCAGAAAACCTCCTCGCGATACACACCATAATCACCCGCCTCCCCTTTCCGTCGAACCTGGGCGCAGCCGCCGAGGCACTCGGCGGCCGACCCGTGCATGTCAACATTGTGCTCGGCCTCGTGGCAGTCGGCGAGCTTGTGGTGGATCTCGATCGACCGCTCGATGACGACACGGTCCTCATGCGGGGAAGGAATGCGAAATGAACGCAACGCCGATGTGCTTCCAGCAAGGCGACACGCTCTCGATCCGGGACGATCAAGGTCAGGTGGCGCTCTGGTTGGTGATCGAGCGCAAGCGCCGTGGCTATCTTCTGCGACCGCAGAGCGGCAGCGATGCGCGAACATGGAGCGACGATGAAATCGACATCGTCTATGGCGCCCGGCGGCTGGCGCATCATCCTTGCAATGCGGACGGCCTGCCCAAGGTGATCGCCGAGACGCTGGAGAAAACCTGGGAGTTCTGGCCCGAAGAAATCCGCCGCGAGGCCGAGCGCAGGGACACCTATGTACGCATGGTCGACGCGATTCGCGGCGAGCACCCGACACTCATGGGCGCCTATGCCGCTGCCGCTGAGGCTGTCTTCGCCGCGCATCATGAACAATGGGAACGCGAGGATGCCGCGCTTGCGGCCCGGATGGCCGCGGAGCGGCGAAAAGGGAACGGCGAGCCGCGCCGCACCAAGGAAGCGGCCCGGCCCAATCCCTATACAGTGCGGGCGTGGTATAGCGTATGGAGCCGGCACGGCCGGGATGTCCGGCTCCTGATCCCGCATTATCATCGGCGCGGGGCACGCCAACCCCGCTATGCGCGCGAGGACGGCGATCATCCCGATACCTACAAGCTCATGCGGCAGGCCGTCGAAGTCTGGTATTTGGGCATGCCGCGGCGGCGGAAGAACTATGCCTATCGCCGCTATGTCGATTTGTGCCGCGAACAGAATGTTCCTGCGGTCAGCGACCGGACCTTCCGCGTGTTTATCCGCGACAATTATACCGAGCGGCAGGAATATGAGCGTCGCTTCGGCCGGCGCGCCGCCTGGCTGAAGTTCGGCATCTTCGAGCGGCGGAGCCCGCCCGAACGGCCGCTCGAAGAAGTGGAGGTGGATCATTGCCTGATCGATCTGGTGGTGGTGCATCCGGACAGCGGCCGCGCCTTGGGGCGGCCCTGGCTCACCGCGCTTCTCGATCGCGCCACCCGCATGATTATAGGGGTGCATCTGAGCTTCGAGGCGCCGTCCTATGCCTCACTTCAGAGAGCGCTTGCCCATTCCCTGTGGAAGAAGGATCTCTCCGGGCTCGCCGATATTGAGCATGACTGGCCGTGCCACGGCGTGCCCGAATGGCTGATCTGCGACAACGGCAAGGAGTTCCGGTCGCAATCGCTGCAGTCGGCCGCCAGGATGCTCGACATCGGCATCGTCAATCTGCCGGTGAAAATGCCATGGTTGAAGGGCGCGGTCGAGCGCGTGTTCCAGACCATCGGCGTGCAGGTGTTCAGCCATGAGGAAGGCACGACATTGTCGCGGACCATGGATCTCTATGATCCGGTGGCGCGGGCAAGGCTGTCGCTCGAGGATGTGCGTAGTCGTATCCTCAAGTGGATCGTCGACGACTATCATCACAGCGTCCACGATACGTTGAAATGCACGCCCTATGAGCGCTGGCGAGAACTCAGCGCGCTTTACCCGGTGCGCCCAGTTCCCGACTTCGACCATATTGTACGGCTGACCGGAGAGACCTTCTTCCGGCGCATCTCCAACATCGGCATCCAATATGAGGGGCTGCTCTATGCTGATCGGGAGAAGCTCGAACCGCTGCTGGCGCGCCGCGGCGGGTTGGAAAAAGACTGGGAGTTACGCTATGATCCCTATGATCTGGGTGAGGTCTGGCTGCTCGACGACGAGCGCGGCGAATGGCTGATGATCCCGTGTGTCGACCAGAGCATATCGCGGGGCGTCTCCAAATATCAGCACAAGATCCATCGCTCGATCGCAAAGCGAAGCCTGCCGAAGAATGCGCCGGTGACGGTCGCCGATCTCGAAGCAGCGCGCGGTTTTGCCGAACAGACGGCGGGAGAGCTGCAAAGTGAGGCGAGTAAAGTCCGCAGCAAGACGCGGGCAGCGCGGTACGAGACCGACGGTCGCTACTTCACGCCGATCGAAGGCCAAAAGGGACCGCCTGAAATAGGAACGCAGGCACCGGCGGTAGAAACCGCACCACGTGCGACGAAACAGCCACCGGTGCCGTCGCCTCCCGTGATAGATCTCGACGCGGACATCGAGGCTCTGGTTGCACAATGGTCGGACCCGAGGCGATGACACATCATCGCGCCGCGAAGTTATCGGCACGGCCAGCGGTGCCCGACGCCGTGCTTGCGTTCGAGACCACGGTGATCCCGCATACGCGGCACATGGAAGCGAAGGCGGCGATCCGCGAGTTACATGGCCGATACCGCCCGCGCGAGGACAGCCGACGCTTCAAGGCCCGGGCCCTGCTCATCATCGGCTCTGCTGGGTCCGGCAAGACGACGGCGCTCGAGGACTATATGGCCGACTATCCCGACAGCGCCACAGAGGACGCCGATATCCGCCGCATTGTTTATGTTGAAGCACCGGAACGGACGACGCGACGGGCGCTGGTAGGGGCGATCCTCGGCGCCTACGGCTATCGTGCGCGGGACCATTGGAACACCAGCGAGGTGATCGAGAAGATCGCCTTCTATGCCGAGGAGACGGGCACCGAGATGATCTTCATCGATGAAGGGCATCACATGGTGAACGAGAATAATCCCGACATGACGGCGGAAGTGACCGAGTTCATCAAGTCATTGCTCAACCGTGTGAAAGTCCAGATCGTGATCGCGGGTCTTCCCCGGCTGCTCGACATCTCCGTGCCGGGCGAGAAGACGATGCAACTGCGCCGTCGGTTGCAACCGACGATCATCCTCAAGCCCTATGACTGGGCGACCCGGAGCGGCCGCACGATGTTCTCTGGCGTGCTTGGCGTCATGGAGAAGATGATGGGGTTGCCGGATGCGTCCGGCCTCGCGAAGCATGAGATGGCGAAACGCATCTACGTCGCGACGGGCGGCGAGATCGGGATCGTCTCCAAATATCTGAGCCAGGCGCTGAGCGTGGCACTGGCGATCGGCCGACGGTCGATCGATCTGAACCTGTTGGGAGAAGTTCATGCGGGTTGGCATCCGATTTATGAGCCCGACGTCAGGGATATGCTGGACTTCGATGCGATCCTTGAGGATGAACCGTCAGTTCCGAGCGGCGGCCCGGCCCGCCACGACAACCCCTTCCTGTGTTCGGCCGAACGCCTACGCGAGATCTGGCTGCGCGACACCGTACCTCCGTCGCCCAGGAATATGAGCCGCGTCACAAAGCTGCGCGGAAGCGGCGCGCAACCCCTGCGGCCCTTCGTGCGCGAGGGATTATGACAGCATCGGCAACTCGACTTGCGTTGCGGGTGCGGCCGGCAGCGTTCGAGCCAGGCTGGGCACTGTTCAACCGGCTTGCCCTGCGGCATGGCTGTGAAACCCAGCTGGAATTTGCGCGTCAGGTGCCGCTGGTCGACCGGACCGACTTCGTTCGGGATATGGAGCGTGGGCGACGCTTTCACGATATCGCGCGGCTCAGCGGCGTGCCGCTCGAAACATTGCTTCGTAACTCGATAATGCAGACCGAGGGTGGGAGCGTCCTTGCAGGTGAGCTGGTGAGCCGCAGCGGCAATATCAGCTATAGTTGTCACTTCGCCCGTATCTGCCCGGACTGCATGCGATCGGATATCGAGCAGGGTCACGGGCCGGTCGCCTGTCGACCGTGGCGGCGCTCCTGGTGGGATCTGGCGAAGGTATCGAGTTGTCCTCATCATGGTCGGGCGCTGCTGGCGACATGTCCTGCCTGTCGGCACGCGTTCCGCCGTTCGGACCTGTCACCAGCGCGTTGCACATGTGGGCACGATCTGACGCAGGAATGTACTGAAGCGATCACGTCGGACGGCAAGATCGGCGATGCCTATCTTGTCGGCAGGCTTGGCGATGGCCCCTGCATCTCCCACGCGTTCCTCGACAGCCTGGCGTTCGCGGACGCCGCCGAGATCATGCAATGGGTGGGCTCGGTCGCACGCTGGGGCAGATTAATCGTCAGCTGGCGCCGGCAGGAGCCTGCGGAGCGTGCCCGCACCATGGCGGCGGGCTTTGCGGTCTGCGAGGACTTCCCCAACCAGTTCGAAAAGATGCTGGACGGGATGCTGGCAGCATGTCCGCTCAAGCGCCTGACGCCCGTGGGTGTCTATGGGCGTCTGCAATACTGGCTCGGCCTGTCCACCAATCCGGCTCTCGAGCCAATCCGGGAGACCGTCAAGAATCATGTGGTGAAGAATGTGCCGATAACAGCAGGCACGATGTTGTTCCGCCAACCCGCAACAGAAGGCGATCTCACCACGCTAGGCGGTCTGGCGAAGCTCTGCGGCGTATCCGCTGAACGGGTCGCGACCGTAGCTGCGGCATTGAGGTTGATCGACTCGCTGTCCAGCAACGCCCGGGGTATGGTCGTGCCGAAATCCCTCGAGGAGCCGTTGACGGCCTTCTTCCGCGAGTCCTGTTCTCCCGAGGAGGCACGGCGTTATCTCGGCGTCGGTCTCGGGCTGTTCAAGGCGCTCATAACGCGACGCTATCTTCCCCGCGCCTTCCCGCTTGGTGGAGCGTCGATCCCGGCACAGTATCGTCTGGCCGATCTCGACCGCTTCCTCATTGCATTGCACGGCGATGCGCCCTTCGTCACAGCGCCGCCACCGGGCAGCGAGACGATCCTGCGCGCCGTGCGCATCTGTTATCGGTCCTCGGAGGCGATTATCGGCGGGCTGCTGCGCGGCCAGATCAGGGCAACGGGCCGCTTACGCAGCGAACGAGGCATTGCGCAGATACTGGTCGATACCGACGCGGTGATCGCCGGCCTCGAATATAAGGATGATCCGGTGTTCATGCTCATGGCGCAAGCCGCGCGCCACCTCGGCGTGACCATCCCGACGGTTGCAAAGCTCAAACAAATGGGATGGCTGACAATCGACAGGAAACAGACACGGCTCAGGATCGTGCCCGCCTTACGGCGAGCGGAGGTCGAAGCGTTCGGTGCGCGCTTCGTCAGTGCTGCCGAGTTGGCGCGTATCCCCAGCAAAGCTACCCATGCCGTCAGGGTTCATCAACATCTGCGAAGCGCCGGTCTGGTGCCGGCGATCGTTGGAAGCCGAAAGCTGCAGCCCTTCTATCACCGCGAGAGCGCCGAAAAAGTGATCCGTGGAGTCTATCGTGATCGGTTGCCCGAAACGACTGCAGCGATGTGAACGGATCTGCCGGCACAGATGAAGCGGCGCGGCTGCGGGCCCGGCTCAAGGCCCTGGATGACGAGCGGGCGGCGGTGATCGCAGCGCTGGATGCCGTCGCGACGCAACAATCGACCGAGCACCGAAAAGCTGATGCGATCTCCCTGTTCTCCGATCCTCCGGTAACTGCGACATCGCCGACAGGCAAGAAGGTCGCGTTGTTCCGCAGGCTGTTCGCCGGTCGTGAAGATGTCTTCCCACTGCGCTGGGAGAATCGCAAGACCGGGCGCGGCGGCTATGCGCCCGCCTGCGGCAATGAGTGGAAACGCGGACTCTGTGACAAGCCGCAGGTCAAATGCGGCGAGTGCGCGCACCAGGCGTTCCTGCCCGTGACGGACGAGGTGATCGACAAACATCTGCGTGGGCGGGCGGTATCGCGATCCGACGCGGGCGACTTTGTGGCGGGCGTTTACCCGCTGCTTGCGGACGAGAGCTGCCGGTTCCTCGCGGCCGACTTCGACAAGGCGAGCTGGGCCGAGGACGCGCTCGCCATGATGGAAACCTGCCGCCTGCGAGGGGTGTCCGCCGCGCTCGAGCGATCCCGATCCGGCAATGGCGGCCATGTCTGGATATTCTTCGCCGACGCCGTGCCGGCACGAACCGCCCGCGCGCTGGGCGCATCGCTATTGACCGACACGATGGAGCGGCGTCCGGAGATCGGGTTCGGCTCCTATGATCGCTTCTTCCCGAGCCAGGACACCATGCCGCTCGGCGGGTTCGGCAATCTGATCGCGCTGCCGCTGCAGGGGCATGCCCGCCGGCGTGGAAACAGCCTGTTCGTGGATGAGCAGTTGCGCCCCTATCCCGATCAATGGGCGTTCCTGTCTTCGCTGTCGCAGCTGGATGCGCACGACGCCGCGCGCATGGTGGCCGACGCGGAAATGCGCGGGCGGGTGCTGGGTGTGCGGATGCCGGTGGAGGACGAGCATGCCGCCGAGCCCTGGCGGATGACACCGTCCCGGCGGCCGCCCTTGTTGCCTGTGGCCGAACCGCTGCCCGAGACACTTGGGATCGTGCTGGGCGATCAGGTCTACATCGACCGGACTGGGTTGCCGGCGGCGCTAACCGCGCAGATCGTCAGGCTCGCGGCGTTCCAGAATCCCGAGTTCTATCGGGCGCAGGCGATGCGCCTGCCGACGTTCGGCAAACCGAGGATCATCTCCTGCGCGGAGCTTCACCAGAAACATATCGGGCTGCCGCGAGGATGCCTCGACGAACTGGTTGCGCTTATAGCTGCTCATGGAAGCACTGTCAGGATCGACGACCAGCGAATGGCAGGGACTCCGCTCCCGGACGGCCTGTCCTTCCAGGGTGATCTCGAAGAACCCCAGCAAAGGGCGGTCGAGGCGCTCGATCCACATGATGACGGGGTGCTGGCCGCGACGACGGCGTTCGGCAAGACGGTGGTGGCCGCACACCTTATCGCAAAGCGGCGGGTCAATGCACTCGTGCTCGTCCATCGTAAGGAGCTGGTCAGCCAATGGGTCGAACGGCTGCGAACGTTCCTCGATATCGATCCGAAGCTGATCGGGACGATCGGCGGTGGCAAGCGAAAGCCTACGGGCGTGATCGACGTGGCGCTGATACAGAGCCTCGTAAGGCACGGCGAGGTCTCGGATCTGGTTGGCGACTATGGTCACCTCATCGTCGACGAATGCCATCACCTGTCCGCGGCGAGCTTCGAACTTGTAGCCCGGCGCGCCAAGGCCAGGTTCGTGCTCGGCCTGTCCGCCACGGTTGCGCGCAAGGATGGGCATCAGCCGATCATCTTCATGCAATGCGGCCCGATCCGCTATCGGGTAGATGCGCGAACCCAGGCCGCTCGCCGGGGGATCGCCCATCGCACACGGCAACGACGCACAGCATTCCGGCTGCCGCAGCCGCTCGCGATCATGGACAGACCGCCGATGCCGGCGGTTTATGCCGCGCTGGCGCAGGACGAGGCCCGAAACGATCTTATCTTCGATGACGTGCTCCGTGCCCTGGAGGCGAAGCGCTCGCCAGTAATCCTGACAGAGCGCAAGGACCATCTCGAATATCTGCAGGGCCGGTTATCCCGGTTCGTGCGTAATCTCGTGGTGCTGCGGGGTGGGATGAGCGCAGCGGAACGCAAGGTGGCAGACTCGGCACTGCGTGTGCCTGACAGCGAGGAGCGGCTCATCCTCGCAACGGGCCGCTATATCGGCGAAGGGTTCGATGACGACCGTCTCGACACGCTGTTCCTGACCATGCCGATCTCCTGGAAAGGGACGCTCGCGCAGTATGTCGGGCGCCTGCATCGGCGGCACGCCGGGAAAACTGACGTGCTCGTCTATGACTATGTCGACGATGCGGTCCCGATGCTCTCACGCATGGCCGCCAAGCGTCAGGCCGGATATCGCGCGCTCGGCTACACCATCGAGTAATCCGGGGCAGAATCACTTATCGATTCTCGGGGGCCACCGGCGAATCGAGAACCGATTCTGCGAATGAGATTTATGGTTCTCGAAGGCCGCCAGATACTGCCTGCAACCGCCAATGTCATATGCGCTTATCGATTCTCCACAGACCGTCGCCGGATGCTCCGCTGCGACCAATGGTCCTCTACACGATGGTGGTTCTGGCCTACTGTGCCGGACTGCGCCGCAGTGAACTCGCCGGGCTTGATCTGGGTGACGTGGACCTTCAATCGGACACGATCACGATCCGGGAAACGAAGTTCTACAAGACCAGGATCTTGCCGCTAACCGGCAGCGTCATGGCCGAATTACGGGCCTATATCGATGCAAGGCGGCGCGCCGGCGCCCCGCAGGATCCGCGGTCCGGGCTCTTCTGGCACGAGCACTTCAATGATCGCTATACCCCCGTGACGGTCTCAACGATGATTACCAACGTCATGCGCCGCGCCGGGTTCAAGCCCACGACGGGGCGGGCGGGACCACGCGTTCATGACCTGCGCCACTCGATGGTCGTGAACCGAATCCTTCAATGGTATCGATCCGGCGTTAATCCGCAGGACAAGCTGCGCTTCCTCTCCACCTATATGGGTCACCGGGACATCAACTCCACGCTGGTCTACATCACTGTCACGCAGGACCTGCTGCAGGAAGCAAGCGAGCGGTTCCGTACCGTTGGCGCCCGATGCCTTACCATGGAGGCGCGGTCATGACGAAGGGCAATCCGTTCCCCGCGTTGTTGCGGGCGTTCTTCCAAGAATGGTTGGCCGAGCAACGCAGTGCTTCTGTCCATACGATCCGGTCCTACCGCGACACATGGCGGCTGTTGCTTCGGTTTATCGCCGAGCGAAATGGTGGCGGGGTTGCGCGGATCACACTGGCCGATGTCTCGGCCGGAGAGGTTCGCGCGTTCCTCCACCATACCGAGCATGGGCGCAGGGGCACGATCGGTACACGCAACTGCCGGCTTGCCGCGATCCGCAGCTTCTTCAGCTTCGTGGCTGACAAGGATCCCGAATACATCGCGCAATGCGCCGAGGTCCTGACTGTCCCGCTCAAGCGGGAGCCCACCGCTGCACCCTGCTATCTTGAGCCGGAGGAGGTCGAAGCGATCCTCGCTCAGCCCGACCGGTCGACAATCGAGGGGATGCGCGACCATGTGCTACTCTCGTTCCTGTACAACAGCGGCGCGCGCATCCAGGAAGCTCTCGACCTGTGTTCCAACGCGGTCCGGTTCGAAGCGCCGCACTACGCTCGCCTCTATGGCAAGGGCCGCAAGGAACGGGTCTGTCCACTCTGGCCGGAAACCGTGACGTTGCTCAGGAAGTTGTTGGAACGTCACCCACGCGCGTCAGATCAGCGGATCTTCGTCAATAGATACGGTGAGCCGCTGGGCGCCTCGGGAGTGCGGTTCAAGCTTGCCGCCTACGTAGAGGAAGCGGCCAAGTCCGTACCAACGCTTCGGTCAAAACATGTGACGCCGCACAGCTTCCGGCACGCGACAGCCGTTCACCTTGTCGCTGCCGGGGTCGACATCACCGTCATACGCAGTTGGCTGGGACACGTCAGCCTCGACACGACCAACCACTACGCACAGGCCAATCTGGAGACCAAACGAAAGGCCTTGGAGCTGGTGGGTGCGCCTTCGGCGAGCAACGTTCCACCTTCGTGGAAGCGAGATGCCAGTCTGATGGAGTGGCTCGACACCCTGTGAAATAATGCGAAGGACGTGGTGGTCAGTCTCCCGGCATTGCGCGCCTACGCCGCGTTCCTTCACATTATCGCGACCTCGCGATAAAGCATAATCCACCGAAATCTCGACGAGGTGCTGAAAGCCTCCGGAATCGTCGATCGCATGTCGGGCGACGTCCTCAACGCCCAGGCGCGCAGCTCGGCTCTCAGCCGCTTCGAAAGCTCGAAACAACGGTTAGGTCCTCTCCGAGAGACTGTCTCCTTTGGTCGCGATGAGGGGCGGGCCGACCGCCGCGCTAACCCAAAGAGCTGGCGGTGGTCGGCCCGTCCCTCGCGTCGCGCAGCGACGCATGGAAGCCATCGCTTAGCCGCCTGAGGCGAACCGAGGGAGCGCCGCCGGCGTCTTAGTCAAGGTCGTACTGCCGCTCCCGCGCTGAACCACCCGCAATCTCAATCAATCAATCCAGCCCGCGCGACCGCGCGCGGCTGCGTGGAGTCACGCCCATGGCACAGTTCCAAATCCTGTATCCGCACTCGGCTACCGAGTGGCGGCCGATAACGATCGAGTTCTGCTTGGCGCCGACCGGTGACCAGCAATATCTCTGGCCATCGTTCGAAGATGCCGAGGCTGCTCGGCAACGACTGCTCCAACGCTCGCCCGAATCCCAACTTCGCATAGCGGTCGCCGGATCGTGTGCGGACGATATCGACTGGCAGGTCCGCGAGAAGCTGCGTTTTGCCGACGGCACTTACGCGCAGACCCCCTGGCACGACGAGCCCTGGTATCAGGCACGGCATGACGAGCATTTTTGCCACGTCTCCACCGAGCAGGCGGGGAAGATCGCGTTCACCGAAAACGCAGCGAAGGGGCAGATCGACCGCCAGCTGGTGATGTCGCCCGGTCGCTACCTCAATCGCTTCTTCTCCGACCATCTCGACAACAATGCGATCGAGGGTTGGTGCGCCAGGCTGTCGGTGCAGTTGGAGGAAGATACCCTCAAGATCACCCAGGACGCCGACGAAATCGAAGACGTCTATGTCGGCGGTCCCAGCAGCTGCATGGCCCATGAGGCGAGCGACTTCGAAAGTTCATGCCATCCTGTCCGGGTCTATGCCGGTCCGGACACGGCGCTCGCCTATATCGGTTCCCGCGAAGATGCGAAGGCCCGCAGCATCGTCTGGCCGAGCCGCAAGATCTACACGAGCATTTATGGCGACGTCTCGCGTCTGAGGCTGCTCCTCGAGAACGCCGGCTACACCGAGGGCGGTCTGAACGGCGCCCGCGTTCGGCGGATCGAGGATGATGACAACTTCGTCGTCCCGTATATCGATGCAGGCGACGACCTCGCCGACGATGGCAAATACCTCGTTGTCGGCCGCGGGAGCATCTCGTCCGAGAACACCAATGGGCTGGGTCATAGCCCTTGGTACTGTCCGCGCTGCGACGACGACACCAGGTCGCATGACGAGGTCTATTACGCCGACGGCTCATCTGAAGAGTGGTGCTACAGTTGCTATAACAACCATACGACCTTCTGCGACCACAACGAGCGTTCCTATAGCGACGTCGAGACCTTCGTCACCGTCTATGCCGACAATGCCTCGCATACTGTCCTTGAAGAGGATGCGGGGGATTTTGGCGCCGTCTATCTCGAAGATCGCTGCGAATGGTGGGTCAGCGGCTGCTGTCGCCAATGCGATGGTTCCGCCGAATGGTTCCACATAGAGGATCTCACCGAATATCACGGTGAATGGCTGTCGGAGGATCAGCTTCCCGAGCCGTTCGACGATGACGATGCCGCTCTCGCCAATGCCCATATCCTTGCTTACCGGCAGTTCCACGAAGAAATGGCGGCGATCCATGCGGAGGTTGCCAAATGGCAAGCCGCTGGAGAGCGAGCCCGAGAGGCGCGGCTGAAGCGCGAGCGGGACGAGGCAGAGCGGCGCCGCCTCGAAGAACTTCGGCACGATGTCCGTGAGCCGGGCGATGCTGCTTGTTCGCAAGGTGGTCTCGATCAGTCGCCTTGCACCCCCGAAAACTTCCTTCCCGCCATCGCGATGACGGCGCCGCACTTGGCGGCAGCCGCTTCCCTCGCAGGAGCCTGATCCCATGATCTACCATGATGTCGCGGGCCGCACCGGCCTGCTCGAAATCCTGTCGTGGGCCCGGCCTCATGACAGCGCGATCGAACGCGCCTTCTGCCGGGAGTATCTCGACCGGGTTCCCGGCATGACGGCCGACGCCTTCGGCAATCGGATGATCGCTATCGGCGACCAGCCTCACGTGATGTGGAGCTGCCACGTCGACACGGTGGCGGCGCGCGGCGGACAGCAGGACGTGGGCATCGACCAGCTCGGAATCGCGGGCTTGTGCAACGGCAAGGCCGGGATGTCGCTTGGCGCCGATGATGGTGCTGGTGTCTGGATCATGCTCAACATGATCGCGGCAGGCCGGCCCGGCCTTTACCTGTTCCATCGCGGCGAGGAGCAAGGCTGCCTCGGTTCCCGCTGGATCCAGCGCCATACGCCGGACCTGTTGAAGGATATCGATGCGGCCATCGCCTTCGACCGTGCCGGCTCGGGCGACGTCATCACGCATCAAAGCTACGGGCGGACATGCTCGGACGCTTTTGCGATTAGCCTGGCGTCCGCGCTCAACGGCCTGAACCCGGGCTTCCGCTACAGACCCGACGACACGGGCGTCTATACCGACACCAACGAATATGCGGGCCTTATACCCGAATGTACCAACCTGTCGGTGGGCTATCAGGGGCAGCACGGCCCCAGGGAAACGCTCGACGTCGATCATTGCGAGAAGTTGCTTGCCGCGATGCTACGCCTCGATGCTTCCTTGCTGGTGATCGAGCGCGATCCCTCGAAGCAGGAAGACGATCGGTGGGGCTGGCACGACCACTATTACGGCCATCGTGATGACTTTGCGGATGCGATTGCGGAATATCCGTTGCTGGCCGCGCAGATGCTGGAAGAATGCGGCCTCACGCTGGACGATTTTAGGATGGCCATCTGGGCCGAGGAAATGGGTGGCGACGCTGACTATCGCCCGCTCATGGCATCATGAGGCGCGCTAACTACCCTGAATAGTGATCTACGCATCGCACGCGCGACCTTATAGTGTCTTCATTCTGCTATAGTGGTTCTCGATCCTCATGAGCGGAGGAGACGCGCGCCATGGTCTCAATTATCCGCGCTGTCGCCGGCGTGCCGGGAATACCTCTCGGGTTCCCGATCCTGTTCGATGCCAGGATGGCGATCATCGAACCGGCCTTTGCGTGGCTGCTGGAGCACGCCTCGCTTCGCGGCTGCGCGCCAGATACGGTGCGAACTTACGCCGAACACATCTACGACTGGTTCGACACGCTCGAGCAGTCCGATCTTGACTGGCAATCGGTCGATGAAGGCGTCATCGGCGCATATCGCGACCGCATGATCGCAAACCCGAGTTCGCACACGGACAGGGCCTATGAGCGGGCGACGATCAATGCGCGCGTAATGAGCGTCTGCCGCTTCTATGAATGGGCGCTGGAGGAGGGGCTGATCGGCGAGCTTCCCTTCCGGCGGCGCGAGCGCGTCATCGTGACCTTCAAGGAAGAAGGGCATGGTCCTCGTCTTGCGGCGACCAATATGCTGACGCTGTCGCAGCCCGAGAAGCTGCCGCGACCGCTGCGTGCCGCCGAACTCGATCGGCTCTTCGCGCACCTTGGTCCTACGCCGCACCTTGCGGCCGAGTGGGCTCTTACAGCGGGGCTTCGTCGCAAGGAAATCTGCGGGATGACCCTCGACATGGTGCCCGACAGCCATCAGCTATCCGCCGAAGATCAGCCGCTCGTCGGCATCCCGCTGCGCATCACCAAGGGGGACCGCCCCCGCACGGTCTATCCGCCGATCCGCTTGATCGACCGCACCGACTGGTATGCGGGCGAGGACCGCGCGCGCGTTGTCCGCCGCGCCCGTGCCCGCGACCGGCGCTATCAGCCACCTGCCAATCTTCTCCTCACGACCCACGGGACGGCTCTATCGCCGAAACGGCTCACGGCGCTGTTCGCCAAAGGCTTCGCCGACGCCAAGCTCAAGGGCAGCTTCCACTGGCTGAGGCACACGTTCGCGATGGTGATGCTGGCGCGCCTTCAGCAGCAGGCGCGCGACAACCCCGATCTCAATCCGTTGAAGGTCCTGCAAGTGCTGATGGGTCATCGCTCGATCGCGACGACCGCCATTTATCTGCGGTGTGTCGAGGTCCACGAACGCGATCTCTCCGAGAGCCTTGCATGGCTTTACGGCGAACTCATTCCCGATGCCGAATAGCCGGAAACTCGATCGGCGTATCCGGCGCCCGACAGCGACATCCGATCCCGTCGCCTCGACAGAGATCGTCATCTTCCGCGATGCTCGCGATGGCAGCGTGCAGCGCTTCGACCCCGCCACGCTGTCTCTACCACCAGATATGGTGGGTCCGCTGATGGCCGCCTTCCGCCTGAACGATGCAGGGACAACGGTTCGCACGCGCCCGACCCGATGGCGTGCGCTGCGCCGCTTCGCCGGGTTCCTCGCGAGCGAGGGCGTGACCAGCGCCGCTCAGGTGAATGCCGGCACGATGAAGCGTTATCTGGCCTTCCTCGCCCGACCCGACGAGGCAGGAAAACGGCTCAAGCGGCCGACGATAGCCACGCAGTTGGCATTGATCCGTCCGCTACTCGAGCGTGCCGAGCAGGCTGATCCGCACCTCTTCGGTTCGCCTCTCGCGATCCCTTACAATCCGGTTCCCGGCAGTCGCCACCATGACTCCAAGGCGCGACTGTCGAAGGAGGATCTGCAGGCCATCCTCATGGCCTGTTACGAAGAGATCGATGCCGCATGGGCGACGTTCCAGCGGGGACAGGTGATTATCGCTGCGGCAGAGGCGCCTGCGCGTGCCGAACGCGGGGAGAGCCTGGACAGCGCGATCTGGCGGCTTCATCGCCTGACAGGAGGTCTTGCGCCGACCTGGAACCAGTTGAAGGAAGCTCGCGTGCCGCACAGCCGGCTTCTGCGCTGGGGCTGGCGCAGCGGCATCGCGGAGCATTATCACCTGACCACGCGAACGGTCGTTCCGTTCTATATCGCCCTGGCTATCCAGCTCGCCGCCAACCCGGACCCGCTTCGCGAGATCCGCCGCGACTGTCTTGTCGCTCACCCGATCGACGACAACCGGGTGCTGGTCGAGTGGCTAAAGCACAAGACCGCGCCCAATCCGAAGATGCAGCGCCGCTCGTTCGATGTTCGACGGCCGCGCTCCGCGCCGCGCCTCATTGAAATGCTGTTGGCGATGACGGCGCCCCTCGTGCTCCACGTTCCTGACCAGCATCGCGAACGTCTCTTCCTCGTATATTATCTGACGGGCGCACCACAAAGGCAGCATGGCAGTCCTGCCGGGCTGATCTCGTTCAGCACACTCCTCGGCCGTCTCGATCGGTTCATAAAGGGAGCTAACCGGAGGATCGCCAAATGGAATCTCGATCATCCCGATCGCCCTCGGCGATCCTTGCCTCGCTTCTCACCGGGCCAGTTGAGAGGGAGTGTCGCGACACAGCATTACCTGGCCTCGGGTGGCGATCTCCTGGCGACGGCCGCCATCCTCAATCATCGCGACCCGGTGACGACCGACGCCTATGTGGAAGGACCGGCAGCGCGTCGGCTTGAGCGCGAGACCATTGTCCGCCTCCAGCGGATGATGGTCGCCTGGGTCATGACGCCGGAACCGGAAGAAGGTGATACGTCGCTGCCCGGTCCAGGCGCCGTGACGGCCTTGTTCGGGCACCGCTGCATGATGCCGGTCGAGAGCGATGGCGCGGGCGGCAAGCGTGTCTGTCGGCACCTGGGTGGTTGTCTTACATGTCCTGGCCTGATCGTTCCGCTCGATATCGACCATTGCGCGCGCGTTGTTCAGGCTCACCGCCATTTACTGGCATCCCGGGATCGGATCGATGCCGAGAGGTGGAATATCTTCTACGCCCCGAGCCTGCGCGTTCTTGAGCAGGATCTGCTGCCTGCGTTCCCGGCAAAACTGCACAAGGATGCCGAACAGCTCGCCGACAGCCTTCCCGCATTACCGGATATCGAATGAACATCGTTCCACAGATCGCGGCAACGCCCGGCCTTCCGGTCCGCGTATCCCCGGAATCGGACTTTGCCGACGATCAGTGGCAACTCGCCCGTGATGTGCCGGGCCATCGGGATCATGCCTTCAGGATCGACTGGTCGTTCAGGATGCCGGACGGTAGCCGGTTCAACGAGGATAAATGGCGTCGACTACGACAGCCGGCCAAGCAGCTCATCTGGTCGCTGCATGCCGATCCACCTGACGGCCGCAAAGCGGTCGCGCTCCATACTCTTGCCCGCTATGCAGATTATCTGCGTGTCGTCCTTCAGTGGATGGTGGCAAACCGGGTTGAAAGCTGGGCCGGGCTTGACCGCCGGGCAATCGAGCGCTTGTTCTACGACTTCGGCGAACGCGGGCTCTCCTATAGCACCGTACGCAACTACCACAGGATCATCAGAGCCTTCTATGAGCAGCGCTTCAAGCTGGCGGAAGCTCCGCCGCAACCGTTGCCAATGCTCACACGCCTCGGCACCTGGCACGACGGGACGAAGAAGCCGCATACGCCGGATGCGGTCGCGGTCCCGCTGATATCTGCTGCGCTCCATCTGATCGGCGAGCCCGCTGACCAGATCATCGAAATGCGCGAAGCGGCGCAGGCAATCTATGATGAAGCCAAGCAGCAGGGGGGCACGTATGACGCACAAACATACCGAGCCTCGGCTTATCTCCGATCGCAGCCGCCCATAGAGATGTGTCCAGGCCGGCCCGAGACACTGACCCACAGGCCCATCGACGGGCTGAACGATCGTATCCTTAGGCTCTATGACGCCTGCTTCATCGTCATCGCATATCTGGTGGGTGCCCGAGCATCGGAGATCCTCGCCCTCGAAACAGGCTGCATCGAGTGGCATGAGGGGGACGACGGTGAGGCCTATGCCTATCTGACAGGGGCCATCCGCAAAGGCGCGCCGGGTCCCGAGGGGCTTGCGCACCGATGGGTGGTTCCCGATCCTGTCGTCCGAGCCATCGCTGTCCTTGATCAGCTATCCGCGCTCTGGCGGGCAATCCATGGTGGGCGGCAACTGTGGCTGGTGCAGGAGAAACCCGGCACCGCATTGCGAGCATCGGCCTTGCCTATCCACACGGTCAGCATCGCTGCCGTGAATATGCGGTTGAACAAGAGCTTCATCCCGATGCTAGATCTGCCGGAACATGAAGGCGAGCGCTGGCGTGTGACCTCGCATCAAGGGCGCAAGACGTTCGCGCGGTTCGTCGGCCGCCGCGATCGTACGGCGCTGGCGGCGCTCAGCAAACACCTTGGTCACATCACCCGCGCCATGACGGACCGCAGCTACGTCGGCACCGACTTCGATCTGGCGGAGCTGATCGATGACCAGGTCATGGCCGATACGCGCACGGCGCTTGAGGATCTTCTGGTCGCCCCCCGGCTCGCGGGAAAGGCCGGCAAGATGCTCGCGGAGCGCTCCCCGTTCCGCGGTCGCACTCAGGGTGGCGACCTTGACGCCTACATTACGCAACTTCTGGCCGAAACCGATATGCGCCTTGGCGTCTGCGACTGGGGTTACTGCCTCTATCGGCGAGAAACCTCGGCGTGCCTTGGGTCCGAGCGCGAACCCAATCCCGTGCTTCGCACCCAGAGCGTCTGTGTCACCTGCGCCAACTTCGTCATCACCGAAAAGCATCGGCCGATATGGGCGGGACGGTTGAGCAGGAACCTTGCCCTTCTCGAAAGGAGCGACCTCGACCTGGAGAGCCGAACGCTGGCGATGTCGCGCGCCGACGAGTGCAAACGCCTCCTTGCGATGCTCGATGAAACGGACCTTGCCGATGGGGGAGGTTGAAGCCCCGACACCGCAGCAGCGTCGCCACGCTCGGACAAAGGCCAAGCTGCGCGCTGCCCTCGAGGCGCTATCCTCCAGCACATCTTCGGCGCCCATCACCGCCGCTGCGGTCGCACGCGAAGCCGGCGTCGGGCGCAATGTTCTCTACGTCGGCCATACCGACATACTCGAAGACATCCGCGCGATATCTGCCGCGCGCACCGCCGTTCGCGAAAAGCGGGAGGATGCCGCTCGCACGGATGCCATGAAGATCCGCGATCTTGAAAGCCAGCTCGCATCCTTGGCGACCGAAAATGCAGGTCTGCTTCGACGCGCCCGCGAGGCGGAGAGCCGGTTGGAGCGCGCGGAAAAACAGAACGCCGGGTTGCTTCGGCAGCTCGTGGACGCACGGCGTCCGGTTCGCTTGCGGCCTGAAGACCCCGACAACCCGGCCTGATCCCACTTGGCCCATCACGGCCCCCGCTTCCCGGTGGCCAGAGGGAGAGTGCTGCCGGTCATCAACGAGGCTGCTGCGGCCAGAGAGAGAAGCCCCTCCGAGCAGAGCGCGGCCTAATAATGCGCCCTCTTAGCCCGGACAGGGAATCCTTGTGATTTATCAATCTATTACCGCAAATGATACACCTCGCGATGAGACAGAACAGCGGTTCTTCTCGGCCTTGCTCGTCGCGCTGAAGATGCCGACCCTCATCAAAGCCATCGAGGCCGAGCTCGGCCATGGTCATGCGGCCGTCGTCCAGCTTGTCACCACGGCGGAAGCGATCCTCGATCGACGCCTTGCCGGCCTTTCCGACGAAGAGCGCGCCAGCCTGGACCTTGAGCTCTCACCGCTCGACACGCTCATCGAGTATCTGCGCAGCGGCTTTCCAACACGGCAGATGCGGACCTTCCGCACCGATGGGGGTGATCTGCGGTCGGAGTTGATGGTTGATGAACAGGGCAATCCCGTCCATTGTCAGGAGGCGATCCGAGCCCGCGACAATCTGATCGAGCAGCTTTGTTCGATGCCGGCTATCCCCGCAGCCCTCGACTCCTTGCTTCGCCATTTTGGCACCGACGCCGTCGCGGAAGTCACCGGACGCAGCCGTCGTATCATTGTCGACCGAACCGGGCGCCAGAAGCTCGAACGGCGCGGCGCCCGCGCTAGCATCGCCGACGCCGACGCATTTCAGGACGGGCGCAAAGCCGTGTTGGTCTTTTCCGATGCGGGGGGCACCGGGCGCAGCTATCATGCCGAGCGCAACGCCAAAAGCGCCGGGAGACGCCGCATCCATTTCCTTCTCGAACCAGGCTGGCGAGCGGCCACTGCCGTCCAGGGGCTGGGTCGCACGCACCGAACCAACCAGACCATGCCCCCGGTGTTTCGCCCCGTCACCACCGACTGCAAGGGCGAACGCCGCTTCATCTCCACCATCGCCCGCCGCCTCGACAGCCTTGGGGCGCTCACCCGCGGCCAGCGGCAGACCGGCGGACAGAATCTGTTCGACCCGGCCGACAATCTCGAGAGCGATTATGCCCGCGAAGCGCTGAACCAATGGTATCACCTGCTCCACGATGGCAAACTCGCCAGCACCACGCTTGAAGCCTTTGCTGAACTGACCGGCCTCAAGCTCACCAATGCCGACGACGGTTCGCTGCTCGAGCACCTTCCGCCTATCCAGCGCTGGCTGAATCGCATCCTTGCGCTGCGCATCGCCACGCAAAATGCCATTTTCGAGGAATATCTCGGGCTCATCCAGGCCCGGGTCGACGCGGCACGCGAAGCCGGGACCCTCGATGTCGGCGTCGAAACTATCCTCGCCGAAAAGATCATCCTCCTCGACGACCAGCTTCTCCGGCGCGACCCGGTCACCGGCGCCGAAACCCGCCTGCAGCGTCTCGAACTGCACATCAAACGCCACGCCACCAGCTTTCACAGGTTGATGACGGTCTGGGGCGAAACTCCCGACATCGGCTATTTGTGGAACAGTCGATCCGGCCGTGTCGCGCTGCGGGTTCCGTCCTGGTCCGTCACGGACGAGGAAGGCCGCATCATTCCAATGTGCCGCATGGTGCGTCCGACCGGCAGCGATCGCCATGATGCGGCCTCCTTATGGCATTCGCACTGGACGGCCATCGACCCAGCCGAATTCCAATCGCGCTGGGACGAAGAAGTCGTCGAGGCGCAGTCGAAGGTCGATGTCGAGACGATCAGTATCGCGACCGGCCTGCTCCTGCCGGTCTGGCACAAATTGCCCACCGATGATGTGCGCGTATGGCGCGTGTCTGACGAAGCCGGCAACAGTCTCCTCGGACGTATCGTGCCTGACCACGCGATCGGCGATCTCGCGTCCACCTTCGGTATCGATGCGGAACTCTCTCTCACGCCCGATCAGATCATTGCCGCCGCGAGAGGCGGAGCCGGTGCGCTACTACCAGGACTCGGCGCCTCGCGCCTCGTCATGGCGCTCGTCAATGGTCAGCGCCGCCTGGAAATTCGGGACTTCCCGCCCGAGCGGCGCGAGTGGCTCAAATCGCTCGGATGCTTCGTCGAGATCATAGCCTACAAGACGCGGATGTTCGTGCCCGCCGATCAGGCGGAGGACATCCTGACAATCATCATCCCGGATCCGTGATGGGCCGATTTTCCAGCACCCGATTCCGATTGAAAAAATCCTTATAATCTCTATTATACGGATGTAAGGAGGCCGCCATGCCCAATTCGAGCGTTTCGTCAGTGGAGTTTCAGAAGGCCGTCGGCCATTTCGGCCGCGAGGCGATGCGCGCGCCGCTGACGATCACCAATCATGGTCGCGCGAGCCTCGTCTTGATGTCCGCGGCAGAATATGACCGTTTGAAGCGCCGTGATCGCCAAGTTCTCACGATGGACGATTTTACCGATGAGGACAGGGCCGCCGTCGTGGCGAGCAAGGTGCCTTCTGAGGCTGCGGCGTTCGATTCCGAACTCGACGCCTGACCGTGACATTCCCGACGCCGGTACCCGGACTCGTCATTCGCTACGCATTCCTCTGGAGCGACGAAGCCCGGCGAGGGCAGGAAGAAGGGACCAAGGACCGCCCGTGCGCTGTTCTCCTCACCTCCACGACCGACGCCGGCGAAACGCTGGTCATAGCGCTCCCGGTCACCCACACGCCACCGACTGATCCAGACATTGCCGTCGAGCTGCCACTAGCGACAAAGCGCCGTCTCGGGCTGGACGACGCACGATCCTGGATCATTGTGACCGAAGGAAATCGATTCATCTGGCCCGGTCCCGACCTGCGTATTTCTCGACCAGACGATCCATCGAGCGCCGCTTATGGCCAATTGCCGAGCGCCCTCTACGAACAAGTTCGCGAGAAATGGCTAAATGCCTATGATCGTCGCAAAGCCGCTGTGACCACACGCACAACCTGATCCCGCAGCAGAAACAGGGCTCAGCTCGAGATCGGCTCTTTCAGTAGAACATCGCTTGGCCGCCGCCGCCCAAGGCTCAGGGATCCCAATTGTCCAACAGCGATGCTGGATTAGCGTCAGGGCGGGAGTCACCGCTGGGTCGAGCGCAACGACACTCCATGACCAAAAGCGCATCATTTAGAATAATTTTTTAAGGCCAAGCAAGCTCGCAGGGTCGCCCCACACAGATGGGAGCGACGTCATGAACAACGAATTCCACTTCCGGTCGGGTAGCGCCGCCAACCTTGCGTGCGATGGCGCTTATCTCGACTGCATCGACCGCGTCAGCCGAGCGCCCGACGGTCAGGGGATCTTCTGGTTCGACGGCGCGTGGCTCGCGGCGCACGGTGCGACCCTGATCCTCGCCGAGCAGCACGATAATGATGGCCAGGCCCGCTTCGCGGGCGGCCTCTATCTCACTGAGCCCGAGCCGGGCGCGATCTATATCGGCGGTGCCGTTGTCGACACGCCGTATCGCGGCCACGGCCTCTTGAAGCAGCTCGTCGCGCGCGGACGACTGCAGGCGGGGGAGGTTGCCGCCACAGCAGTGGTCCGCGTGTATCCGGACGGGCGCGTTAACCTGCCGTCCTTGTTGTCACTGGCGGTGACCGGCGTCAGCACGGTGGTAGGTCTCGGCCGCGGTACGTTCCAGAACAGTCCCTACGATCGGCATCTGAAGCCGTCGCTCGAAGCCGACGGGCGGACCTTTCGCTATCTGACCCTGACTAGCGGAGCGTCACTGGACGCATCGCGAGCGGTCGTGGCCGGCGTTAGCAACAGGTGAAGCGAGGACGAGTGGGTTGATCCGGGCCTACCCAACGCCAGCCGACGCCAAGGCGCCCCGATCATGCTGGCACCGATCGGCCGGGCCGGACTGTATAGTCGATGATAGCCACCGCGCGCGCACTCGCTGGCAGCGCAAGAGTTCTTGCCGCCAATACCCTCATCCGGGCAAGATCGACCGGCGGACAGCACCGGGTAGAGGGGCGCGACCAGTCGAGGGTCAGCGGCACGTCGGCGACAATGGCGATCAGGCAACTGACGACGTTGTCCGGCGGCCCGATTGGCAAAAACGGCTCCTCTTGGGGAAGCAGGTAGTCGCCGGCCACAATCTCCTCGTGCGGAGTTTCAAGCCACGGGTTCAGCCAATAATAGAGTGCGCTATCGGCCGATGGATCCGCGTTGATGATCGTGACATAGCCTGTGCGAGGCAGGCGCAACGCGATCTGAATGCGGTCGCCGACATGAACGAAAGGACCTTTTGTCGCCACCGGCGCGCCGGCGCCAAGGATTTGCGATGTCCTCAACGTTGCCCAAGACTCAGCTCCGACAAGACGTCGAAGCGCCGCTCGCGGGTCCGTCAAGAAGAGACTCTCGAGCAATTCCCGGAAGGATGCTTCCGGTCTCAGCCAGATTTCCGAGGGAAGACCGAATTCGTTCAACGCATGGGCGCAGTGCAGCGCGCGCAGGAATTTGCGCGTTAGCGGCTTTCGGCCGCCGGTCACGGCGACGACATTGGGTGGCTCCGATAATATGCCCAGATAGGGCCGCATCGCCCGGCACAGGCCATCGATCGATTGCGCAGCAGCCTTGTCGGGGAAATAATCGGCAACAATATCGAGGTGCGCCCTAAGATCTATCTTGCCATAGGCGCCGGGCCTTCGCCCCAGGCGACGACCATGTTCAGGACTGCCGGTCTCACCCACCTCACACCCCCGTCACGGTGAAGGCCGCCCACATGGCCGGCTCGCTCGAACGCATCAATGCTGGACCATCGGTCGGCTGGCTGCCTGCACCTTGCAAAACGATCCGGTCGACTGTGCCCCCCGCGTCGCCGGCGAGCGCCGTAAGCTGCGCACGTCGCAGCGCCCTCGCAGGGGATTCTCCTCCGAGATGCGCCGCCAGAAACGATCGGATCAGGCGGTCGGTATTGGCGGCATCGACCGGCCAGAGCGTCGACACGATAGCCGGGACGCCGGCTTTGGCCATCGCCGCAGGCAAGCCAATGAACTCGTCGGGTAATTGATGGACGCCGATAACGCCGGTTTCACAGGCGCCAAGGATTGCGAGGCGCGACGACTGCATGTCGAGCATCCGCAGTTGCCGGATTGAGAGCCGATCGGCACCTGCCATGATGAGCGCGGAGTTTTCCGGATCTTCGGCATCCCATTCGCCATGGCCGTAGAAGCTGAGGTGGGAATATTCTGGCAGGTTTCGCATCACCGCCTCCGTCGTTGCCGCCAATCCGTCGAGCCGAAGGCGCGCATCCGGTGCGAAAAAACCCCAAGCCGGGTTTTCTGCCATGCCCAGGTCGCCAAGAGGGTCGGTCACGGCGAGGAGTCTAGCCGTCCTAGAATCGTGCGAGGCGATCTTGCGCCTCGCTTTCGCCGCCGTACCGATGCTGGGTGCAAGGCTGGTCGCCCACTTCTCCACAAAATGACGCCAACCGCCATTCTCCCGGACGCGCGCAGCAGCGAGCGGTAGAATTGACAGGCGTCCCGGTGCGATAAGAGTAATCTCGCTGCCCGCCACCACACCCGCAGACTGGAGCTGCGTATCGACGGGACCCATGACGAGATCCCAAAGCCGTTCCAGAAACGGACCCACAAAAGCGTTCCATTGTGCCAGGGCCTGGGCCGATCCGACGTCGTCGATATCACCATAAAGCTTCGCATATCGATGCAGCCATCCGGCTCCAGGAAACGCCGGATCGATGAGCAGGGCGTTGACGGTGTCAGCCGTAACCCCAGGCAGCTCAACCACGGATGCGCACATCGTTCGGTCGGTCCCACCAGTAAGGCAAATGGCTGCTGCGCCGGCGTTGGCCACAACGAGCACGACGATCGCCCCTCCGGGCGGACCTGCCGTGTTGATCATATCTTCAAGCTGCAACCGGGTATCGACCTCGTCGCGCGTAAGCTCGCGCAAAACGGCATGGGCTGTGTCGGCGAGGGCGTGCAGGGCCGCATGGGCTTCAACCGGCCCTGTTTCGCGCAACAACTCTGCTTCCGACATACCCAGAACGATACCGGTTTGCCGCCGGGCAGCTTCGCTGCTGCTGCGCCAGTGCTCGCGCGCGGCCAATGCAGGGTCGCTTGAGCCGCGCCCGCTCGTCTGATTGAGCAATATGGATCGGCCTCGTTCGACAGCCGCCAGGGCGTCCGCGTTTCGTCCCAGTCGGATCAGGGCGAAGCCCGTCTCGTCAGCGATGCCGGCAGCTTCGAGCAGAAAGGCGTGTTCTTCCTCGATCGATTTCGCCGACCCGATGACTGGAACGAGGCGTGCCATCACGCCATCGAACAGCGCCACCGCGTCGTCGAAACGGCCGAGCCTCGAATAGGTGCTGCCGAGATTCTTGGTGGCGCGGGCCCATTCGAGTGGAATTTTGTTTGGGTCGAGATGCCGGAGCGCCGCGCGATAAGCGTCGACGGCCTGTTCCAGCAGTTGCTGGTCCGCCTCGGCCTCGCCGCGTAGGCGCAGAGCAGTACCCAGATTATTTTGTGTCGCCGCCCAGCCGACTTGCCAGCGATCTTCGGTGCGCTCTTCGAGGCTCCGGCGGTAATTTGTAGCGGCCGCTGCGAGAAGGCACGTGTCCGCCCTGATCCGGCCCAGGGCGCATTGCGCCTCGGCCAGATGGCTGATGATCGTCGCCCATTCGCCTGGCGATCGATGCCGAAGGTCGTCGGAGACAAACTCCTCGGCGAGGACGATGGCGTCTTCAAGACGGTTCGGCTGTTGGGCAAGATCTGCGAGAAGGATCAGCGACGCGAGCAGGTTGTTCGTCGCCGATATCAGTAAGGCCTGGGTGCCACCTGCGATTGCCGCCATCCGCACGGCTTCGAGGATTTCCACCGCGTCCCGCGCCGCCTCCGGACTCGTTTCGCGAAAGGCTAGCGATCGCAGCGCGGCACCCAGCGTATTGCGCGTCGCGAGTTCCTGGTCAGTGCCCGACAGGGCCGCCTGCCTTGCGGCAGCGAGACGGCAGGTGAGGATAGCTTCGACGAGATAGGTCGCTCCTGGTTCAACCTCGCCGAGTTTGAACAACGCCGCGCCAAGGTCTGCCTGGGTTGCTGCATGCAGGTTCAATTCTTTCGCTTGCCACCGGACATCCGCGACCTGGCGCAGCAGCGCAACGGCTTCGCGTAGAATGTCGGCATCGGCCCGACGCTCGCCCTGCAGTCTCAGGGCATTGCCGAGGTCATGCCAACTGGTGACCAGGAGAGGGGCATCGTCCACCAACTCGAGCGTGGCAATCGCCTGTCGCAGCCGGTCGATAGCATTAGCCAGCGCATCATTACCAAGCCCTCGCTCGGCGAGGCGGAAATTCGTTACCCCGATGTTGCGCTGGATCATCGCTTATCGCGAGGTCGCGGTAATGCGCAGGAACGCGGCGTAGCCACCGAATTCCCGTGATAGTGGGCGCAGTTGCTGCGCATTATACTGGTTGCGAACCTCGGCGGTCCCTGGACCAGCTGAGGAGGCAAGCATGTTGAAGTTGCACGACGAGTTGATCGCCAAAATCACGAATTTTCTCGAAATCCAGAATTACAACCCCGTGGTCGTGGCGAACCACCGTCTCTACGCCCGCGCATTCCTCGATTATCTGGCCGAGTGCGACATGCCGGTCGAGACGGTGACGCCGGCACAGGTCGATCAGTATTTTTGCTATGCGGTTCAGGATTTTGAGGTCCAGTACGGCCGACCTCCCAGTGCGCGATGGCATATGTTGCCACGCGCCGTAATCGCCAAGTTACTTCGGCTTGCTCAAGGCAAATGGCCACCGGATGCAGAGATGATCGGCCCCGACGCCGTGCATCGACATGGAATTTGCCTCGAATACGAGGCATGGCTGCGTGAGGAGCGCGGCTTGGCAAGCGCGTCCATTGAGGCGCTGATGTGGGAGGCGCGAAACTTCCTGCGATGGCAGTTCGACCGCGGCGGTGCTGCCAGCCTCGAAGCTTTGAGTATCGTGGACGTCGATCTCTACATGGACGTGCGCGCGCCTGGCTTACGGCGCAAATCATTGGCCGATGTCGCTGAGCGGCTCCGCTCGGTGGTCCGCTATCTCCACCGGACGGGGCGCATCCCGTCCGATCTCACACCTCACATCATCGGCCCTATGCTCTATGCCTACGAAGATGTGCCCTCCACGCTGGATAAAAGCCAAATCGCCGCATTGTTGGCCGCGACGAAGGAGGACGGATCGCCGCGGGGTCTGCGCGATTATGCGATCCTTCAAATGCTTGCCACATACGGTCTGAGACAAGGCGAGATCTGCCGCCTTCGGCTTGAGGACGTAAACTGGCGCGAAGAATCCCTGCGCATCCGTCACACGAAGACCAATGCTTACTCCTACATGCCGCTTATGGCGCCGGTTGGTGAGGCGCTGCTCGATTATCTGCGCCTTGGTCGCCCCCAGGTTGATGTGCGGGAAATCTTCGTCCGATCCTGCGCACCCTATATCGCAATGACGAACCTGTACGGCATGATCCGCGGGCGGTTGGCAACTGCAGGCGTCGAGCTGCCAGGAAAACGAGGGCCGCATGTGTTCCGCCACGCGCGGGCGGTCGAGTTGCTGCGGGCGTCGGTTCCGCAAAAGATCATCGGCGACGTACTCGGGCATCGATCCACCGAATCCACCAACGCCTATCTCAAGCTGGCCACCGAAGATCTCCGAGCCGTGGCGCTCGAAGTGCCCGGATCGGAGGTGCTGTCATGAGCGCCTGGCACGATCCCGAACACACCGTCATCGACGCCTTCTTGGAAATATCGCAGTTCCGGCCGGCAAGCAGACCCACCTATCGCTGGTTCCTCCGCAGCTTTGAGGAAGCCGCTCTGCGGCATACAGCAGTAGATCGACCAATGCTGGAGGCTTGGCTGAAGGACATGGAAAAGCGTTGGCGACTCTCGGCTTTGCTGAACCAGGTCTGCATTGTCGACCGCTTCCTCGACCACCTCGTTGAAATCGGGCTGATCGCCAACAACCCCATCGCCTTGTTGCGCACTCAGTACAACGTCAAACAGAACAAGCCGATCTGGCGGGCGCTGGCTTCGGCCAATCCCGACGAGGCCCTTTCCGCATTGCGACGGCCTGCGCCCTACGGCAGCGTTCTTGGCAACTTCATGCGCGATCATGTCGCGTTGATGCGCAGCCGAGGCTACCAGTATGAGACGCAGGCTCACTGGCTGTTACGGTTCGATCGGTTCCTTCAGGCGAATCCCGAACTTGCCGGAGCGTCGCTTGAAACAATGCTGGCGCGCTGGGAAGCGGCCAAACCAACCCGCAATCACGCGGCTGAATGCCAGAAGCTCGGGCGCCTCCTGACCAAGGCACGGTATCGCCTTGATCCCAGCATCCCACCGAAACGCTTCAACGCCCGGCTGGAGCGGGAAGTAGCACGTGAACATCGGCGGCCCCATATCTTTAGCCCGTCCGACGTTCAGCAGATGCTCGACACTGCCCGGTCCTATCCGTCACCGGATGCGCCGCTGCGGCCGATGGTTCTCTACACCATGGTGGTCCTGGCCTATTGTGCCGGACTGCGCCGCGGCGAACTCGCTGGGCTCGATCTGGGCGATGTTGACCTTCAATCGGGCACAATCACGATCCGGGAAACGAAGTTCTACAAGACCAGAATCTTGCCGCTGAACGCAAGCGTCGTGGCCGAGTTACGCAACTATATCGATGAAAGGCGGTGCGCTGGTGCGCCGCAGAATCCCCAATCCGGGCTCTTCTGGCACGAGCACTTCAATGATCGCTATACCCCGGTGTCGGTCTCAACGATGATCACCAAGGTCATGCGCCGCGCCGGGTTCAAGCCCCCATCCGGGCGGACGGGGCCGCGCGTTCATGACCTGCGCCATTCGATGGTCGTGAACCGAATCCTCCAATGGTATCGATCTGGCGTCAATCCGCAGGACAAACTGCGCTTCCTATCCACCTACATGGGCCACCGGGACATCCACTCCACGCTGGTTTATATCACTGTCACGCAGGACCTGCTGCAGGAAGCAAGCGAGCGGTTCCGTGCCGTCGGTGCCCGATGCCTCACCATGGAGGTGCGGCCATGACCAAGGGCAATCCGTTCCCCGCGTTGTTGCGGGCGTTCTTCCAGGAATGGTTGGCCGAGCAACGCAGTGCTTCGATCCATACGATCCGATCCTATCGCGACACCTGGCGGCTGCTCCTGCGGTTCATCGCGGAGCGAAATGGCTGCGGCGTCGCGCGGATCAAACTGGCCGACATCTCGGCCGGAGAGGTTCGCGCGTTCCTTCACCATGCCGAGCATGAGCGCGGGGGCACGATCGGCACACGCAACTGCCGTCTTGCCGCGATCCGCAGCTTCTTCAGCTTCGTGGCAGACAAAGATCCTGAATACGTCGCGCAATGTACCGAGGTCCTGACCGTCCCGCTCAAGCGGGAACCGACATCAGCACCTTGCTATCTCGAGCCGAGCGAGGTCGAGGCGATCCTCGCCCGGCCCGACCGGACGACCCTCGTAGGGATGCGCGACCATGTGTTGCTCTCATTCCTGTACAACAGCGGCGCGCGCATCCAGGAGGCCCTCGATCTGTGTTCCAACGCGATCCGGTTCGATGCGCCGTACTGCGCGCGCCTCTATGGCAAGGGACGCAAGGAACGGATCTGCCCACTCTGGCCGGAAACTGTGACGTTGCTCAGGAAGTTGCTGGAACGCCACCCGCGTGCGCCAGACGAGCGGATCTTCGTCAATCGATACGGTAAGCCGCTGGGGGCTTCGGGAGTGCGGTTCAAACTTGCCGCCTATGTAGAAGAAGCTGCCAAGTCCGTGCCGTCGCTTCTGACCAAGAATGTGACTCCGCACAGCTTCCGGCACGCGACCGCCGTCCACCTTGTCGCGGCCGGGGTGGACATCACCGTCATCCGCAGTTGGCTGGGGCACGTCAGCCTCGATACCACCAACCACTACGCACAGGCCAATCTGGAGACCAAGCGCAAGGCGCTGGAACAAGTGGGTGCGCCAGTGGCGAGCAACGTGCCACCGTCGTGGAAACGGGATGCCAGTCTGATAGAGTGGCTCGACACCCTATGAAATAATGTGAAGGACGTGGCGAAATGTTCCCCGGTATTACGGGCGTTCGCCGCGTTCCTGCGCATTACCGCGACCTCGCGATAAGCGATCTTATGCGCAGCTGCGCATAAGATCGCCCAGGCCGCCGCAAATTTCCGCCGCGTGCAATATCGTTCGGCGGTTTCAAGCATCTCAAGAGCATTGAAATAGGCTCGCGCGTCTCCGGTTTGGTCGCCATAGGCCCGCCACGCATCGGCAAGGTTGTTAAGAGCGATGGCGTGGTCATAGGGATAGGCCTCGGGCGTCCAGACCCGGATCGCGGCCTCGAATGCCGCGAACACCAATTTGTACAGACCAAAGTCTTTCGACGCATCCGCCTTGGCCTGCAGCGCGATACCGCGATTATTCTGCGTACTCGCAAAGCTGCCCGGCATCCCCAACTCAGTTCGTACCGTAAGCGCCAGGTCAAAGGCAGCGATCGCGTCGTCGAGGTGCGCGATCGTCGATCCCTGGTCCGCCAATTGCCTCAACAGATTACCAAGGCGATCCTGCATCGCGCCCCAGAATTCGGGATGCTCACCGGGACCCACCTCGCCGAGCAGAAGTCGAATGAGCGCTGCCTTGCGCTCAGAGGAGATACTGTCCTGGGCCTCTTCCGCCTCTAACGCCTCCATGATCTGTCCAGCCAACGCAGGCAGCATGTCTAAATTGACGCGCACATGGGGTTTCTCGACGCCGTAGAGTCGGCTCGCCTCGACCGCGCCGTGTGTGCGATGATCCTCGATGAACTCCCGGTGTGCCTGGATATTGTCGATCATCATGCGTAAGTGGCGATCGAAGGCATCGGTCAGGATTTCAGGATAGGCTTCCGCCGTCGCGCGCATCTCCTGCCAGCGTGGCGTTTTCGCCATTTCCATGGCACTTGCATCAAGGGCGCGCGCGGTCTGTCGCGCTTGTACCGCGCCGACCCCTGCATCCACGCCGAGGTCGCGACACTCGCGAATAAGATCAGCATGCCACGCAACGGCTTCTCGCAGCCCCTCGTCGGCCGTTTCCGCGGCGATAGCCGCAAGCATGTCATCGACGCCAGGTTCGCAAAGCTGTTCGTAGGCGCCTTCGATGATGCGCCGTGTCTGTGGGAGATCGGCCTCGAGCATCCCTTGTAGCAGTTCGATTAGTCTTTCCCTGTCCATTTCGGCACTGCCCCTCGGTCGATACCGCCTCTTATGAAGGCCCCAGCCTCCCGCGCAAATGCTTCGATCGTCGTCTCAGCGACTTGGCCGAGGAGGATCAATCTACCGTGAATGCTTTTCATCTGATCCTGATGCTTAATCCCGAGACCGGACCAGTGTACATCCGTTGGCCCCCGACGTCCGAGCGGTGCGGTCACCTTGCGGGCGTCATCCGCAAACTTCCCAAACGCGGTATCTCCTGCTTTGATGGTGCTGACGATGACCAGTTACAGCGGACAAGAAGGCCCAGAACTGCTTGCCGAGCCGATCCTTCAAGCCGCATTCAAGTCGCTGTTGTTGACCCCGGGCCGTCAGGCCGACATTCTCGCTCCGGGTGATCGCGCCGATTTGATCACTTGGGTCCTTTTCATCGACGAAGAAAGATTGGCGACGGCACCATGTTGCGCCTCTTGTTTCAGATTGCAGGCCGCCGCGGCGCGCCCCTCCTGCTAGTAGTTTTTGCCGCCTTCGGCTTTGCCAGCCCGGCAAAAGCGCTGACCGACTCGTGCCAATCACTGTCGGATCGGCTGCACACAGCGGATTGGGCCTGGCTCAAATCCGATCTGAAGGACCGCCTTCCCACTAATGACGAGAAGGTGTTTGCGCCCATCACCATTTTCGCAAGCAAGGACGTGAACTTGCTAGGCCCGCGCTATGTCGAAGCTTGGAAGGGCATTCTGATTCCACCCCGCTACTTCCAGGCGCAATGCAATATGGTGCTGTTGCAGTTGCTCTATCAGGCCGATCCCGATCATGATTATGGCCAGATCGCCCTGCGCACACGCGACTGCGTCGCGCGGCACCGCCCAAAACCCGAATGCTTCGACACGGCGATCACGGATTTCATCACGTCGCTTCAACCCAAGGTGAGTCCCAAGGCGCTGGACGATGGCGCAGCCGACCTGTTCTCGATGACGATCTTCGCCATCCGCTTTCAACTCGCCCACGAAGCCGGCCACATCCTCACGGCGGCAAATCATTCGGCAACGGAGTTCCGTCTGATCGATACCGAGGCCGAGGCCGACATCCTCGCCGAAATTTCGGTGGTCGGCGATTCACCGATCGTCGAGGCACCGCTCTATGCCTTGGCTACCGCCTCGCTTGTCGACGACGGCAAGGATGGCCCGCATGGTCCGACCGTCTGCAGGCTTGGAAGCACCCGTGCGGTCATCGAGCAGCTCGGCCTGCCGGCACTGCTGCTCAATTCTGTGAACAAGGACCAGTTCGCGCTGCGTCCCGCCGCTGCATCGCGCAAGGCGCTCGACAAGCCGCTGCTTACCGGCCCGGCCCGGTCAGATTGCGGCGCAGCGGACGATCATCGCTTGGCGCTGGTCGAGAGGGATCTCGAGGCGATCTTCGACGCGGTTGATCTCGCTTATGGCAACGGCACGGCAACGATCAAGGATCTCGCCGTTGCGGACCGTCGGCTGGCGGCACTTGCACCTGCAACAGCGGCAGGCGGTCGGTTGCGTGCGGTGATCAGAATGGCGATCGCCATGCGGCGCTACGATTTCACGGCATTGGGCGGCAAGCCGGCGGCGACGCCCGGGACGTTGGCGGACATGCACGATACCTTTGCGGAACTTGAGAATATCCGCTCGATTCTGGGCGACGATCCCGGGGCCTATTTTGCGCCGAGCGAACTTGCCTCGCTTCTCTTCCTCACCGCCTCGACGACCTACCTGAGCCAGCCCGCGAAAACGTCATTGCTCGCCAATACTCGCACGTTTCGGGATGCTATCAGGCGGATCGACGCGATCGCCCCGATCCAGGAGGCGATGCGGGTGCAGGCATTCATCGCCCGCTTCAACAAGGCCGATGCCGACACAGCGCTGCGTCTCATCACCTTCCGGCTAGAAGTCGAGATCGGCATGGACGAGATCCTCGGTGATTGCGCGGAGGCGAGCCGCGTCCTGAACGAGGCGAGGGATACGGTCGGCCTTCCGCCGAAGCCGATGGATGACGCCGAATGCCGCGCGGCCGGCCGCGAAAGCGGCAGGAAGTTCGCCGAGGAACCCGGTTGGATCTTCGATCTGCCCTAGACGGGTTTCCGCGGACAGGCGGTTTGCCGATAGCGGATCAACCGCTCACCATAATCCGTGCCGAAATCGTCGACGAGCGCGGGGAACGCACTGAGCTGCGCGAACTCCGTGAAGCCGCAGATGTCGTAACGGAACCAAAGGTCGATCATCGTGGCGTCGCACTCGCCGCTCTCGCGGCATTTCAGGACTTCGTCGTAAAAGTCCGTCATCGTGACGAACGCCTCGCGCGCCGCATCGTCCATTGGGATTGCCATCGACTTTTGCCCAGACCGCGCCGCGGCCGCCAGATGTATTTGCCGACTGTGCTCGAGCACGAAATGCGTGACCTTGAACCGCGCACGGACAATATTCTCATTGTGGCTGAGCGTCAGCATCTCCACAGCCATCTGTTTGTGTTGGAGCACGCGCGCATCCTCGCGCTGGTCGAGGTAGATCACCCACATGACGACGACCGTCACGATGACCGCGAAACCCGCGGTCAGCTCGACCGTGGCCACCAGCACCTTGTGCTTGACGACGCGCTTGAGAAAACCGCCGATTCGGCCGAACAGCCGCTTCAGCGCTGCTCGCCCCGCACCCGCGGTCATCGCACGCCGCAGGGATTGAGATAGATCGCGACCTTCCCGCCGGGCCGGGCAAAGGCAACGCCGCTGCGGCCGCGCCGCGCGCGCACCAGGCAATCCATGTCGGCGGGCATGAAATGCCGCTTAGTCTGGCTCGGCGTCACCGGGTAATAGCCTTCCTCGACGATCGGCGGACAGGTCCCATAGTCGACACTCGCGCCCTTGAGACCAATCTTCAGGGTATCGGCCTGACGGCGCAAGCATTCGAATTGTCGAACGGTCACGACCAGAGGCCGCTCAGGCATGGTCTCCTGCGACAGCGCCGTTCCCGAGGCAAGAACGGCGCAGCTCGATAGGACAATGCTGGCCAGCAATCGCATCGGCAGGGAGACCTTATCTTCAGTGTCAGGATCTTCAGTGTCAGGCAATCGCTCGACAGCTTAGCCGCGGCAGCCGCTAATTCCTAATGTCCTGTCTTGTGGATCGCGGCGGGATGTCTGCTTCGGCTCGTAGACATTTCGAACAATTCACACCACATGGAGCGACGGTCCGCGCGCTCGATAAGCCGCATATTATATTTCTCGGCAAGAACGTCCCTCAAAGTACGGCGTATTGCGTGCTGGATATAGTTCGGCATTGAGATATGCCATGCAACCGCCGGAAGTCTGAGCTCAGCACCTCGGCGGCGACAGGTCGATCTTCCAAGCCCGGGCTTGATCCGGTGTGATACCGTTGCGCTCCAGGGTTTCGAGCAGATCATCCTGGCGCGGCATTCCCATCACTAGGCGATAGGTGGCCAGCCTGTTGCGCAGCCGCGGCCATGCATCATGCTCGCGGCTCCAGTCGAGCACCGGCACGATCCTTCTGATCTGGACTGGCTCGTCACAGCGCTCGAACACCCAGCATGGCGCGAGATCGCTCTCCATATCTTGCTGCGCAGCAAGCGCGAACATGCCGCTCCAGGGATCCTCGTCAGCCGCGACCCCAGCCGCAACCAGGCCGGACAGGCCAATACCTCGCGCGACATTCAGCCGCACCGCATGACCCTTATACCGATGAACACGGCCCTCACGCTGCTCGAGCTCGACCGGAGAAGCCGGCAAATTCCAGTGAACGACCGCATGACACCAGGGATGGAAGTCCAGGCCCTCCTGGCCAACAGCGGTCGATGCCAGCAGAAATGGTCGGAACGGCGAGTTGAACGCGGACCGGACCGCATCCAACCGACTGACCGCGCCATCGGCTTCTTTGATCTCGGCAAATCGCAGCGCATGCCGGCACCGAAGCCGAACCCCTTCGACATCCTGTCCATTCTTGCCGCGCCGCCGCCGCCGCTCCAGCCCGCGCACCTCGATGGAAGCCCGGCGCAGCGTCAATGCGCCATGGACCGCCTTCGCAGCTTTCTCGAGTTTTTCCTCCGCGGTCCCTTCGAACATGGACAGCCCATCGGCTTCAAAATGGAGATGTTCGTCAAGCAGCGCCTGCAGATTGCCATCGATGCAATACTCAAGGGCCTGACGCCAATAGACGCGCTTGCGCCCCGGATATTGCAGCTGAACCGCAGCGGTCGCCTCACCCTGGTTGAACAGCGTCTGAAACCCACGGGCGATATGGTAAGCGCCCCGCCGGAGCATGCTGCCGGCAACTTCTCCCCGCAATGTTCGCGCCAGCGAGCGGAAGGCGCATATGCCGGGCGATCCGATCGCGAGGCGAGCAAGCATGTCCGCCAGATCGCGCGGCCGCCGGCCAAGTTGCCCCGGATCGTCCAGGACTGCCTGAATCGCCTCGCGGACACGATCGAGGTCGGCCGGGCCGGTTTCGCCCTCGCTGAGCAGAGGATCAGCGCTCAACCAGCTTTCAACCACTTGCCGGTCCTCGATCAATAGCGGCGCCGCCCAATACCAGCGCTCATCGATTCGCCCGACCGAGCCGCCGCCTCCGAGCGATCGCAAGACCGGCACGATCTGCTTCCGGACGGCGCCCAGCAACGCGCTCCGCTCGATCGCAGCCCCCTCGCTCAGCGCGAAAGACAGCGGATCGCCCAGCGCCGCGAGCGCGGCACAAGGCAGCAGCAAGGCAAGTGGTGCCATGCCGAGCGTCGGGTCCGACGCAGCCCGACCCGGTCGGCCAAGACGCAGCGTATCGCCGAGTTCGCCAAACCGCTTGTGCCGCTGACCAACTTCGCGACTGTTTCGACGAATCCGCGTGATCCGCGTCCCGCGCAAATTCGCAGCAAGCCGTTGTTCCATCTCATAGGAGATCATCGCCGAGATCGCGTCCGGCGCTAACCGCCATTCCGTGAAGATCAGGCGCTTGAGATCTATGGGGACCCCGGCGAACAGGCCCTTGGGATGAATGTAGGGCAGGCCGGGGGGCACCCACAAAAGCCGCTCCGCACCGGCCGGCACCGCGTCGCGGATCAAGTCACGCAGGCGCGCCGACGGCGGCGCAATCGGATCGAGCCGACGCAATGCGGGCAAATCGAGCAGCAGGTTCCCACGCTTCGCTTCTTTCGCGACGAACCGTCGATCGCCGCCGGTCGCTGCGACGGACGCGGTCCGAAACTGATACTCACGCATGAAATCGAGAAAGTACGGCGCCGATTTCCAGTATTCGACACCGTCGCGGGTTTTCAGCCGCCGCGCGATCCGCCGCGCGGAAATCGCACCAGCCAAATCTTCCTGCTCGCTCGCCAGAACCCGCACGTCTTCGGCAACCATTCCATCCGCCCGCTTCGTCGATCCCGTACGTTCGGTCCGGCTCATGATCTTGCCGAGAATAGCCTGCGCTCCATCGCGTGCTTGCATTACCTCCGCTTCGACTGGCGGATGCGCCCGGAGCGCACGCGAAAATGCGTCGAGCGCGCTCTCCAGAGCGATGGCCGCATCCCTTCCGGCCAGAAACCGCACCAGTCCGACGAAATCATCGTAAGGCTTCTCACCTGGGGCGAGCGCGCCGCCGGGCATGCGATATGGCGTCGCCGACAGAAGAAGCACGCGTCGTCCCGGAAGCGTGTCGGTTAGCAAACGCTCGGCAAGCCGGACCGCGAGATCGGTCTCGATCCTGCTCACATCGAGAAGATGCGAGAAGCGCTGGAATTCGTCGACGATGATCAATCCATTGCTCGCCAGCGCCTCGGCGCTGCCGATCGCGAGTTCCTTGCGCAGCCGGCCAATGACCTGGTTCCGCTTCCGCCGGAACACGCGCTCCGCGAGGGCGTCGCGTGCCTCTGACGCCTCGGATGCGATCGCCCGAATCTCGGCAGACAGATCCTCATCCGTCGATACTGCGTTCGCGAAGGCGTCGACGATCTGCGGATCGGGCGGGCGCCGGTGAAGATCATGCAGCCGTCCCTGCCAACTGACATCGCTCACCTGCTGCATTATCACGCGAAAGCCGGGACTCCGAAAATGACGGCGCAGGCACCAGAAGAGCAGCGCCCGCTCACGCACATGGCCGGCCCGACCGGTCACGTTGAAGGAGGTATCGGGGGTCAACGCGAAATAGCGCACGCCGTCGGCCGACCTTGCCTCGGTCGCGAGCAATGTCAGTCGTGTCGCACTGACCGCGCCACCATGGCCGTGGACCTTTAATCGCTTGAGGTTCTGGCTGGCGACAGGCTGGCTCGAGCAGAGATAGACGATGTCGATCGCCTTGCCCTCGCGGCGTCCAAGCGCCTCGGCTATCACTTCGCGTGCGACGACGGTCTTGCCCAGACCGACTTCGTCGGCGACGAGAAAGCGCCGTGCCGGCAGCGCATCTTCCCAGAAACGTTTGACGACGTAAGCAGCAGTCCGCTGCTGAAAGCGCGTCGGACCGCTCATAATACAAGGCCCGCCGCGCGCATGACCGACGACCACAGGGCCGTGAAATCCTCCGACGCGACAGTCTCCAGCTCCTCGGGACCAAAGCTCTCGAGCATCTGCCGGATCGAGCCCAGCCGCTCGGGATCGTCCGTCGCACAGCGGATGAGCAGTTCGAGAAGCCCCGCCTGACCAGACGCCCTCCAGGCTGTGGGGTCGCCGTCCATCCCATCACCCCCGGCCAGCCCTTCAAGGCCCGTGAAATCGCCCAGCATGATTCGCAAAAAATCGGCAAAATGCTGTCGGTCGGGCAGGAGCGCCCGTAACGCCGCGTGTCGTCGCTCCTCTTCGTCAACGCCGCGCACCTCGAGGTTCAGCGTGAACGAAATCAGCCCATCGGCGCCATCCGCCTCGAACACCGTGAAGCCGGTGATCTCTGATAGGTCAAGCGTGCCGGGAAAGGCTGCCGGCGATCCCGAGATAAGCCCCGGGCCGCACCGGGTGGCGCGGTTGGCCGACAGCGTCGCCGGGCGAAAACGCAGGGCCGGGAGAAGCTCTGGCAAAGCCGGGTCGACCTTGCCATCGGCCACCAGCGCGATGTGCCAGCCATCGTCCGATGCCGTGCAGGCGATATGGAGCTTCGCGTCCCACAACGCGGCGCGCGCGGGGCGATCGTCGAAAGGCGCGGGCTTCTCGTCGACCGGTTGAGCCGGTTCGAAATCCTCGATCACCGCGCCGAGGCTATGGCGGTCGAGCAGGGCATCGACGCCGGACTCGCCCAGCGCCTTCCCACAGTCGAATGTCGCCATGACCTCGACATTGCGCCCGTCCATCGCCGCGCCGGTCGCATTCATCGAACCGATCGCCATCCGCGCCTGCCGGCCTGACTCCCAGATCAAGGCTTTGCCGTGCAGTTCTCCAACCTTGCCTGCGAGCAGGGGATCGTCGGGGACCGCCAGAACGGCCTGCCGCGCGAACCCGTCGCGTGCGGCAGCCCAGCACCGATCGAGCGCATCGCTCCGCGAAATGACGATGACCGGCTGCTTGCTCGACCCCGCCAGTTGGCGAAGCGCCAGACCTGTCAGGAACGGCGAGATCACGACGAGCCGATCACTCTTCGGCTGGACCCATGTCCGGCCAGGCCCGGTTCCCAAAGCATGGAAGGTCACCGCGCCAAGACCGTCCGGCAAACGCCACCGCGCCCTTTCAACGTCCCGAGCCATCTCCGCGATCAGCCGAAGCTGCCCCTGATCGGGCGGCCGTGCGCACCAGGACGGCATAGCCCGCAAGAGCGCGCCGATATCATTCCCCTTGCCGGATCCGGGAGCGCCGCGGCTGTCCATGACGATACCTAGATCCCATGAACGATCACCGGTCAGGTTGCGGCTGAGAATGGCGATCCGCAACATGGAACGGCCCGTCGCTGGATCGACGAACCGGATCACCCAAAGTTTCGGATGGAAGGCACCGCCCATCGGTGCCTTCACCTCGTGGACCATGCGCTCCGCCTCGATAATCGCCGGAGGCAGATATTCAGCGGGATGAATCGCACCGCGCTGGCAGAAGATCAGCGTCCGATCGCATACGCGCTTGAGCGCCGCCAACTCGACCGCCGTAAAAATCCCGGCTTTCCGTTTCGCCATACCGGGCAGATCAGCGAGCATCGCTGCCGGCAAGGAAAGCACGGTATCGAGCGACGCCGAATAGGCGCAGACCACAAGCGCATCGATCGCGAACCCAGCGGGTGGCCGCACGATGTCATAGATGGACAGACGCTTCTGTGGCTCAAGCATCAAGGTGCGGCCGCCAGATCGTTGAGGCAACGCCGCGCCACATGCCAGCGATAATCGAGCGTGCTGCCCGACTCACCACGCCACCGGGCGCGGGCTTTGCGCGATGCGATCCGGGAGGTGCCCGACGCGCCTTTGAGGAACACCTCTCTGTCGCTCACGAGCGCCGCCGCCCCGGAATCGGAGAGCAATGTATCCGGTCCCAGGCACCTCTCCGCCCAACGCCGGACGAATAGGATGGCATGCGGGTCCACGCTGTGCCGCGTGATCGCACCGAGCGCCGGCAGCTCGCCGATCCGTCTGATCACGAGATCGACATCGGCAGGCGACAGACGGTCGCGCCATGTGGTGAACGATGCGACATGCGCGTCGCGTACATCGAGCCTGCCGCCCTCGGGCAACATCAACTCGGCCACTCGAATATTGTAGAGGATGACCGCACCGTGCATCAGCCGCGAGAACGCCGCACCCAGCATCAGCAGATCGCGCGCCGCCGGTCGGAGCCGCGAGACCCGCGGATGGTCCCAGGCATCGCTCGCCGATGTCTTCCGCCGATAAGCGCTGAAGGGACCGAACAAATTATATTCATGACCCCGCCCGACTGGGTCGACACAGGCATTGCGAAGTCGGTTGCGCAGGAACGCCGCCTCGTCGGTATCCAGGCCGAAATTCAAACCCTCGATCGACGGAAACCCCGCCGGAGGTGGCGGGCGCACCATGTCGAAACCGATATCGAACGCGCTGCCGCCGCCATCCTCGCTCGGTGCCGCCTGTTTTACGCGCTCCCGAGAACTGGCAATCTGCCGGGCCCAGCGCAGACGGCTACCGCCTGCACGGCGCATGCCCAGCACCGCAAGGCCGTTCCAATAGATCTCGCTCGGCATCCGTTCCAGATCTTCCTGGCTCTGAATACCGATGACACCTTCGCCCGCCCCCAGCACGGAAAGACGCTGGATGAGAAGGACTTCCGTCCTGCGCAACTCGTCGATAATCCGCTGAGGATCACCCTGCCGGGCCGCGACCTCACAGCACCATTGAACGAACAGAAAATAGCGGACCCGTTCCTGGATGGTGCTGAGCCCCGGAAAGAACAGGTCGGCGAAGCTGTCGCGAATTGTGCCCAGCCCCAATTCGTCACGCGCGTCATGCCCCTTGGCGGCGCCGAGCGCACGCAGGACCGACTGTTCATGTTCGCTGTCGTGATCGACCCATCCGAGAAAATTCAAATATCCCCCAACGGCGTTGCGCAATCACATCCCCGGATTCCGCACGCTCCTGTACCATGTCGTCTTCCACGCAGCTGGTCGACCTCAAAGAGACACCGTCATCGATCGATTCGCGCAACCGGCAAAACATCAAACACGATGCCACCCGTGTGCACGGATTGATGACGATGAGGCGAAGACTCCCGATATCGGCTATCTCTGAACCAGCCGGCTCGGTCCCGTCACTCCGCGCGTCGCATCCTGGTCCGCTCAGTCTCGGCTATATGGTCTTACCTACTAAACGTCCGACGCCGTCACCAGACCGCTAGGGTTCCAGTTGCGCCATGATGCCCTCAGCATAGCGCGCGTCGCTTAGATCAAGACCGGCAAACGGCACAAAGCCTTCAATCGTCATCGCGATTGATTTGAGCCCAGCTACCCTGAAACTTGCCAGTTTCGCCTCCTCAGGCGCTCCACCGTTCCGTTCGATCACGATGGCATCCACGAAGGGCGCATCGTGACGTGTGTAGAGAATGTGCGGCGCTAGAATGACCATGCCGCGATTATAGGTGGCACGAATGCATAACTGATTGCGGATCGCCTGCGAAAGGAGCGCCAGGGCATCGAATTCTGCGGAACCGTCGTCGCTACGAGGCCGAATCGACAGTGTCTTCCGCAGGGCTTGCATATCCCGACAGCTAAAGGTGGGGCATCATCATCGCAAGCAACCAACGAGACGCGCAACTCCCCCGATACCTGTTCCGCTGACCCCGCCCCATCAGGCTGAAGCCTGGTCGATGGGCGGGAACAGGATCCCGCCCACCATGGTCAGCTTGCTTCCGACACCGCTTCCACCGCCGCTTTCCGACCGCGACGCGGCTTCGCTGCAGGCTTAGCTGCCGCATCCTGCGCGACGGGCTCTGTCTTTGCCTTGCGACCCCGCGTCGGTTTCACGATGGCCTCATTGGTCTCGGCAGCGGAAGCCGCTGGTACAGCCGCGGCCGACTTTTTCGGTTTGCGGCCCGCCTTCAGTCCCACATCCTTGGCTGGCACGGCCGACTTTGCTTTGGCGACACGCGCTTTCCTCACGGTCGGAGCCTTCTGCGCCGTCTCCACCGGTGCCGGCGCTTCCTCGCTTTCGCTCACTACCACTGCCGGCGCCGCTGGCTTGCGCCCAAGGCCCAATCGCTTCGCGACCTCCCGTCGCTGCTCTGAATAGCCTGGCGCGACCATGGGATAATCCTTCGGCAACTTGTACCGGTCCCGATACTCCGCAGGCGTCAGTCCGTTCGTCGACAGATGGCGTTTCAAGGTCTTGTACGGTTTGCCGTCGATCATCCTGAGAATGTGATCACGAGACGCGAGGCTCTTGCGAGCCGTCGTCGCCGGCGCAAATTCGGGCACTGCAGGTTCCACGGCCGCGACGTTGCCCGACAGCGCCGTGCGCGTCGACTGAATAAGGCCGGCCAACTCCGCGCTCGGCACCAAATTGTTCGAAACATAAGCGCTCAAAAGCTGGACTGTCAGCGTCGTGAGATCGGGCGTCTCGGCCTCGGCCATGGGATACTCCTTCATTGTGCGAACAGATGAGCAGCACAGCGCATTAACCGCGCCAATTTTCAAAGAGGTAAACACAAATCCTGCCGTGGCCCGATCGTGAAGTCAAAGGGAAGGGTGGGGAGGATGGTGCGTCCCGGAGATATCCGCGCACCACCGTCTTTCCCTGGAGAAGTACATGGCAGACCGCGTTTCCGTAGCGATCAAGCTTGGCGGACAGCTTCCGCGGTCCTTGATCGCCGACTTCGAAGCGGCGATCATCAGCGACGGCGCTTCGACCGACTGGCAAGGCTCTGAATTTACCGTCGCCGAACTGCCGGTCGATCAACCCCTTTCCCTGATGGCCAACGAAGTGGCCTGGGGAAGCTTCGAGGCGATCGAACAATTCTGTCGCGACAATCAGCTGATATTCGCTCGCTGGGCAGGCGGATGCGCCGGAAGCTTTGGACCGGAACGACTCGTCTTCAATGGCATAGAGGAGATGACGTTCGCCGTCACAGATGACGACGAGGTCATGATCTCGCGCGACGATGTGCGCCGCCTCGGCTCGATCGCTTCCATCGAGACGCATTTTGCGGCCGCTGACCTTGCTGTGCCGCCGCTCGTCATCGTCGAGGCCCGCCAGCCTGACGGAGGCAATCATGGCTGACACCTGGATCCAGGGCAGCTTTGCCTTCACCTGCAGCAACGCCGAAATGGCTTTGATTGAGGAAGCATTTCAAGCCGCGGCCGATCTCATGGACGATTGCGAACCGCCAGATCCCACGCCCGAATTCCTCGCCATCTTTCCCCCGACCGATCCGGCCCATTGCTGGAGCGGCTTTCGTGCGATTTTCAGTGACCCGAACTTTCCCAGCTTCGGTGTCGACTTCGAGGGTGGTAACAGTCTCGAAGCACCTGCTGTCTGCACGATATACTTCTTCAGCGACACCGACTTCCAGCCGGACCCGTTAGCCCAGCTCATCTATCGGTGCTGCCGCGAAACCCTCACGAAGGCACCGATCGGCTTCGAATGGGCAGTGAGCTGCTCCAGGCCGAGAGCCGGTGAATTTGGCGGCGGATGGTGTGCCATCTTCGCGGACCGCATCGAAATCGAAAGCACCGGCGAGGCGCTCAGCCGCGCACTCAGCAGAGGGATCATCTGATGGATCGCCTCCTGCAGCTGTATGGACCCTGGGGCGAACATCCCGATCATCCCGTCGATGGCTGGAAGGCCGAGGTCGCCAATGACAATATCCGGCTCGGCTATTGGGCGTGGGTCGCATCGCGCGCCGACGATGCGCAAAACCAGGTCACGCCTCGGCCAAATTGAGACGTGCCGCTCGGGCCGACCAGGCTTCCGCTGATCCCCAACGATCGACGCAATCATTCTCCTGACCCCAACCAAGCCCGGCCGACGCCGGGTTTCAACACCTGGAGACCTATCCATGACCGCCACCGCCCAATCGATCTTCGACGTAGCGCCGCTGGGCGCCATCATTCGCTATTCCGACGGGACACCGCGGCCGCCGGACCGCTTCAAGCGCAAGGTTCAGGCGTGGGAAACGCGCAACGGCAAAGGGCAACTTACCCAGCGATCGCCCGCTGGCACCGGTCAATATCCCCACCCAGCGACCTTCACGCTGCACGAGGGTGACTATGGGAGCGGCGAGACCATCGTCCTCTCGGTCAACAAGATCTTCTCGGTCAGTGACGCCCGCACATTCGAGATCGTTCGAATACCTCCACCCGGCGCCGCGCTTGTGCTTCAGGAATGGGAGGGTCACCGCGAGCTCCTCCATGTCGCAGCCGGCGAGGCAGCCGCCACCGCCTGGCTCGGCCGTCATGGCTATAGCCGCGCGTATGTCGAAATCGTGGGCGACCCGGAACCGGTCGCCACGGCTGCCTGACATGGCATTCATCCACGCCGGTCCCGGCAGATCGCTACGAGACGCCGAGGCCGAAGCAATCGGGCGATACGTCAGTACTGGTATCCACCACTGCCTTGTCCGGCGTGACGGCGACACGTCCCCCATGATCCTGCCGGAAACGGATGTCATCACCGCCGGCATCGCGCTGATTGATCGCATCCTCTGGAGTACGGACGGCTCCGAAACCGATGGACTCGATCCGGCGCTCCTCGCCTGACCTCTTCGAAAGGACAAGCTCATGACGCAGGCCCAGCCGGCGAGCGCGCCGCCGCGCCTTTACAGCCAGACCGATCATGATGATCGGGGCAATTTCCACTATGATGGCGATCTCTATCGCCCCGGCGAAGCGCTTCCCGCGCTCTGTGCCAGGATCGAAAACCACCTCCATAGTCTTATCGGGGATGCCCGATTCACCAGCCGCGGCGACCGCTATGCCGGCGGTCGGAAGGTGACGGTCGAGCTTCTCGATTCGCCCGCGGACCTTACTGACGAATCCGAGCACCGCGCCTTCACTCTTATGGTGCGAGACCAGATCGAGCGTTTCGGCTTCAATCGGTCCAATTTCTACCAGGATTATCAGCAATGCGCGTTCCATTCAGAAGTGCAGATCGGCAAAACCTATTGGTCGGCACTCGCCGCAAGACGCGGCAACGCCAATAAGGTCGAGCCGCTGGTTTCGCTCGCGGCCTTCAAACGGCGGATCAAGCCCGGCGACCGCCTGCAACTCATCGCCGCACCCGACGGACACCGCGCCCTTGGGACGACCAGGTCCGTAAAAGCCGTCCGCTCCGGCGATCTCATTTTCGAAGGCGATGTCTATCTCGACTTCCCGCGCGCCGCGGGCTTCGCTTGTGATGGCCGGCTCGTGCGGTTCGCCAATGGGAATGAGCACGAGCCCGATCGGCATCTTCTCTACGAGTGGCTGCCAGCGGAGCAGTGACCGCTCGGCTGTGCCGCGACCGAGCGTTCACGCAGCGATCCCGTCCCGTCCGGCCGGCAGACCCTTCAACATTCGCCTTTCTGACGGCCCGCGATCCCGGCCGCCGCACGATTGCCCGAGGAGCAAAGGGGAGGGCGATGGGGGTGAATTCAGCCATGGGAGCCCATGATGTCCGAGCCGATTCGTTTCAAGGCGACAGACCGTCTCGGCAATGTCGCCTATATCGGAACATCGTCATGATCGAACCGGACGACGCCATGTGGCGCGCCCTTGTCGATTTCCGTGCGCGCCACGGACGTCGCTGGAAGGAAACGCTGTCGATCAAATGGATGAACGGCGGTGACGATTACGAACCCTTTGGCAGCTCGCTCAGGATGGTCCGCAACCATCTCGGGCCATCCTGGCTATGCGATCTCAAAAAGGCGACGCTCGACGCGGCCGCGCGCAGGTTGGTCGTACTCGACCGCTTGCCCGAGATGTGCGCGACCCATCTTCCCGAGACGGGCGAACCGATCGTCATCAAACGCGGCGAAACCGGCTATTCGCCGCTACCGGATGGCATGACCGTCGATCTGATCAACACGACCTTCGAGGCGAAGCCGGCCCAGCTCGCGGCCATGCTAGCCGGCTCAATGTTCGGCTGGGACATACCGGGCGCTGACCCCGATCGCTATGACGACGACGGCCGCCCGATGTCGCGCGACGTCTGACCCTCATGGCCATCGAGGTGATCGTCGGACTTCCCGGACTCTCGGAAGGTCCGCTGCTCGATCGCGCCCGAGCCATGCAGGTGCCCGTCCTGGTCTCGGCGAACAGCTTTTCGCGCTGGGACCGGCGCAACGGCACCCGCGAGTGGCGCGGATGGCGGTTGGGATCACTCGCCAACGCACACGGCCTGGCATCGATCGATCTCGACAGCGCCGGCTTCGTGCTGGCGGTTCGCGAACGCGGCATCCCCTGGACCATCGACGATTACATTGCGCTTGCCTCAAGCCATCCATTCCGGCGCTTCGCCAGCCTCGATCTGTGCGTCGAACAAGCAGTCGCGCATGATCGAGACGAGGTCCTCGACCGGATCGCCCGTACGATCCAGCTCAATCGCGCCTGTCACATACGCGCATGCGACGCCGGCATCGCGCACCGCTTCATGCCGGTCGTACAGGGTCGTCTCCCAGAGGACTATATCCGATCCTTCGAGGCGATCGCCGACCTCATCCAACTCGGCCAACCTCTCGGCGTCGGCTCGATGTGCCGCCGCCATCTTCACGGCCCCGAAGGGATGATCGCCGTCATCGAACTCCTGGATCGCCGCCTCCCAAAGACATTGCAACTTCATCTCTTCGGCGTGAAGGGAAATGCGCTTCCATCGCTCGCTGCCTTCGGCGATCGCGTCGCCAGCATCGACAGCTAGGCCTATGGGGTCGCGGCCCGTCAATCCGCACTCATGTCCGGACAATCGAAAACCAACCGCTTCGTCGCCGATCATATGGCGCGTTGGACAGGCCGCCAGCTCGATCGCCTGCGCGAACCCGTTCGGGCAGTTCAACAGACGCTCGATCTGCCAATCGGCCAACCACGAAATTCCAGTCCCTGGGAACAGGCCCTTACCAGCGCACGCCAGCAAATTCGCGACCTCATTGAGCAAGGCGAAATCGGCTTCGAGCAAATCACCGAAGCGTGGATACTCGAATGGGCAGCGAATCTGCCCGACGAGGCCTGATCGAAGGGGAGGGAGGGAACGGGGTGGTGGCGCGGGTCGGGTGAAACCCCTGTCGCCGCTGCTCCATCGTCCCCATCAGGAGAACCCCAAATGGCCAGTCTCGCTCTTGCCGCCGGCCGTCCCGTCGGCGGCGCCTACCATGTCGACATTTCTCGCGGTCGCAATGTCGGGCGCGTGTCTTCCGAATGGTTCTCGCGGCCTGACGACGAGAAGTTCCTGTCGCTGACCGAGCTGTACGACAGCGTCCGTTCCCGCGCGGAACGCGCCACGACGCGTGTGGTCGAGAGCAAGTCCGTTCGCGTCGAAGCGCGCAGCGAAGATCCCGAACGGCTTTCGCTCATCGTCCCCGGCGATGACCGGCCGGTGGCACCCACCAACTGGTCCTTCGGCCAGCTCTCGAGCCTCGTCGGCGCGCCGGCATCCTATCTGCGGACGCTCCCGGCGGCGCTCGCCGGCATCAATCTCCAGCATGGCCTGCTCTCCCACCGCGGTGAACAGGTGAAAATGCTTCAGACCGAAGATGGGCGCACCGAACTACGCGCCGTGACCGGCCCCGATTATGGCCGCATCTGGGATCATGAGCTTGTTGGCGCCGTCATGAAAATCGCCGGGGACGGCGTATCCGACACGCGCTGGAAAGTGCCGGGCGTTCTCGACTGGTCGAGCATGCGCTACAATCCCTATGTCGATGTCAGCCTGGAGACGACGACGCTCTATGCGTCCGATCGCGACGTCTTCCTCTTCCTCGTTGACGACACGCATCCGATCGAGGCCGGCAAACTCCCCAATGGCGATCCCGATCTCTACTTTCGCGGTTTTTATTGCTGGAACTCAGAAGTTGGCTCCAAGACGTTGGGAATGGCTACCTTTTACCTACGCGCGGTGTGCATGAACCGCAACTTGTGGGGCGTCGAGAATTTCGAGGAAATCTCCATCCGCCATTCCAAATTCGCGGCCAATCGATTTGCCCATGAGGCAGCACCGGCGCTCGAGACTTTCGCGGACTCCTCCCCGTTGACCTTCGTGCAGGGCGTCCGCGCGGCACGGGAACGTATCGTCGCCCGCAAGGATGACGATCGCGAGGCGTTCCTCCGCAAGCGTGGCTTTTCCAAGTCGGACACCGCGAAGATCATCGCGACGGTGTTGGACGAGGAAGGCCATCCGGCAGCCTCGCTCTACGACTTCGTCCAGGGGATCACCGCCGTCGCGCGCGGAAAGACGCATCAGAACGATCGCCTAGAGTTCGAGGGCAAGGCGCGGAAACTGCTCGAACGCGCCAATTGAAACGTGCGGTGCCGGCGTGCCCGGCACCTTTTCTTCCTTTGCTATCTGGAGGCCCAGCCATGACCGAGATTTCGGCGACGTCGACGCGCGCGTTCCGCATATGCGTCCAATTCTTCTCCGACGGCGAATGCTTCGCCGTCGAGACCTTCATCATCGACCTTCCCGAAGGCCAGGATCCCCAGGCTGCCGCCGAAGGCCTGGCCGACCATAGCGTCTACCATGACGAACGGGTTCCCGATCTCAGCCGCACGATCGAGATCACGTCGCCCGATTCAGATGACCCCGGGCCGCCGCCCGCATCCGGCGGCGCACCGACACCGGTCTGACCGCTGCGGGCGTCGGCGACAAACCGCCATGAAGATGAGGGGGAGGGAGCGGGATCGGGCGCGTCAAAATGAGGACGCACGACCCGAGCCACGGCCCTGCCACATTCCCTGAGGAGATCAGCCTTGAACACACCAGATTCAACCCGCTCCACGCTGCCGCTCTCCCTCATCACGAAGGGGGATAACCCCCGCCGTTATTTCGATCGGAAAAAGCATGACGAGCTTGTAGCCTCGATCGGCCTCCGCGGAATGTTGCAGCCTATCCTGCTGCGTCCGAAGGGCGAGGTCTACGCCATCGTCGCCGGCGAACGCCGCTACAGGGCCGGCCTCGAAGCCTACGGCCCCGATGCTGAAGTGCCCGTCATCATTCGCGAGATGACCGATCAGGAGGCCCTCGACGCCGCGATCGCTGAAAATGACGACCGCGATGATCCTTCGGAAACCGAGCAGGCCGATGCCGCCGTCCGCTACCTCGCGGCCTGCCAGAACGATCGCGCCGAGGCGGCACGGCGTCTCGGATGGTCCCGGGCCAAGCTTGATCGTCGTCTGGCGCTCGCCGAACTTTCCGACGCCGTGAAGCTCGCGCTCGACGAACGCCGGATCAAGGTCGGCCATGCCGAGCTGCTCGCCGCCATCCCCGCCGACAAGCAGGACAAGGCCCTCGAGACGATCCTCGGCTCGGGCCTCGATGTGAACAAAACGCGTGACCTCCTCATGCGCGTCACGCAGAACCTCGGCGCCGCCTGTTTCGACAAGACCGAGTGCACGACCTGCCCGTTCAACTCGGCCGCCCAGCGGACTCTGTTCGAGACTCATGTCGATGACGGGCATTGCACCAATCCCGGATGCTTCGATTTGAAGACGCAAACCGCCGAAGCGATCCGCTTCGAGGAGCAGGAGCGGGCCGAAAAAGCGGCAAGGGCCGCAGCTCCACGAGCTGACGAAGACGCTGACGAAGACGCGGAGGATGACGAGCAGGACGATGCCATCGACGAGAGCGGGGCCGATTCCAAGAACCCGCGAGCCCCGTCTCCCGGCACGACCGGGGCGCACGTGTCCGCACAAGCGACCCCGACGCCGCCCCCTTCCGTGAGCGGCGTCTCGACCGCGCACAAGCCGACCGTCACCGTCAAGTCCATCGCAAGCCGTACCAGCGATCTTCGCGAAGCGACGTGGCGAACCGCGCTCGCCCGGGCGCTCGCGGCCAATGCCGCACAGGCGCATATTGCCGTCCTCGTCGCAGCGATGTCCGGGACGCTCTCGCAGATCAAGGGCGAAACCCTGAAGGGACGCGCGGGCCTGCTCGTCGGCGCGTCCTTCCCGGAACTTACGTACAGCGCCAAGATTGCCGAGATCCGCACGCTGCCTGAAGGCCAAGCCGCGACCGTGCTTTCCGCGATCGGCGCAGCCTATGCCAAGGATGTGCTGAACTTCGGGCACGTCGCCGATCTCGCCCGCGCTTTCGACGTCGATCTGCGCGACGTCTGGCAGGTCGATAAGGCATTCCTGGAGCGGTACACCAAAGACGAACTCAGGTTCATCGCCCAGGAAACCGGCCTAGTCTCGCACATGGGCGAGAAAGCGTTCGCCAAGCTCCTGGGCTCCAAGAAGGCGGATGTTGTCGCCGGCATGCTCAATCGAACTGGCTTTGAATGGGCCGGCCGCCTGCCCAGCGCGATGACCCTCGACGGCCAATACGGGCCACCCCCGGTCAACGCCGCACCGCTCGCCCAAGCGCCGATCACTGAACTCGCCGCCTGATTTCCCGCACGCTCCATACAAGGAAACGCGTCCATGCTGATCACGACCCTGCTCCCGCTGCTCGCGCGCTACTCGCTCGGCTTCGATCTCGTCGCCGGCCCCGACGACACCGTCACCCTCACCGTCATTCCCCGCAGGCATGAAGGCGCGGCCGACAAGCTCGAATCCGGCGAGACCCGCCCGATCTCACTCACGGCGAGCGCCGCGGACATCGACGCCGAACTCGCCAAGGGCCAGGACGGCGCACTCGGCCAGCTCATCGCGGCCCGCAAGGCACTCGCCGATCAGCTCGCCGAGCAGCGGCAAGCGGCCGACGCCGCGCGCACCGCGGCTGCCGAGGCCGCGAAGGCCAAGGCGCCAACGCCGACGCCCGCCACCGCCGGCGCGAAGGTTGACGCTCCCACCAGTCCGCCCGCCGACGCAACGGCCGAGGAGCCCGCCAGCCTCTGGTGATGCACCGCCGCGACCTTCTTCACGATCATCAGTCCGAGGCTCCTATGCAGATCAACCACCTCACCCGCGCGTATCGCTATGACGGCATCGACCTTCCGGTCCCGCCGCATCTCGCAAACGACCCGACTGCGCTCCGCGCCTACCATGCCACGCTCTATCCGGCGATCCTCAACGCCGAGACGATCGATGCCGGCGTGTCGGGCACAGCCCACGTCATCGAGTACCGGCGCGCCGTCGGGACCAAGGGCTGATCATGTCCCGAAGTCCTGGCGAGGCCATCGCGCCCACCATCCGCAAGACGCTCCTCGAATGGATCGAGACCGACGATGGCGACACGACCAGCTTCACCTATCCTGCCTGCACCCCGCAGGCCCAAGCCCTTCACGCGCGGATCGTCCTCGACCCGCACGACGGCAAGGGCGACGCCCGCGAGCCGCTCCAGCCCCCTGCAGGTCTTCCCCTTCCGCCCTTGGGCTGAGCTTGCAGGACGCACCGTCGCGCTCTCAACCGACATCCCAACCATCTTCGATGCCCCGCTCGCGCCGCATCACAAGCTGATCGGTCGATGGGTCGTGTCGGGGGAGAACTCGGCGCAGTCCTATACGCGTGTAGCGGCCCGCCGGCACATCGAGCGCACCTTCGACGCCGCGGTGCTCGAAATTCTGGCTCCCGTCGAACTTGTCGATCTACGCGTCGCCGTTCTTCACAGCGAGGAGGATGGACCCTCCGCGATCGCCATCGTCTGCGAGAGCATGGGGCAGCTCGACCTTGGCTGGATCGAGACCAGCGATGCCCCCATCGGCTGGCGCGCTGCTGCCTATAGGGCGCTCGAGCACACCCTCGGCCGGGCGCTTCCCGTCTTCGGCTACCAGGATCTCTTCGACGAGATCGCGATGTATTATTGGGAAGGCGCAACCGACGACGAAGCCGCCCGGCAGTGCCTGATCGCATATCACGGCGCGGACGAGGACGATCTCGACGGGATGACGCTGCCGTCCGAGATGAACGAGCGGCGGCCCGACTGGATGATCGCGGCGAATGTGGCGCCCTCTGCGCGGCTGCCAGCGGCTCTACGCCGGAAGCTCGCCGGCCTCCGCGAAGCGCACAAGGCCCTCGGATCCCTGACGCCCGAACGCAACGCCTGGCACTTCGATTCCCAGCTCGCCTGCGAATATCTTCCCGGCATCGAGGAATGCGCCTCGCTCCCGCCGTTGACGCTGGTCCCCTTCGAGCATTTCACGCGCGAGCTCGACGACGTCGGGCGCCAGGGCATGGAAATGGGCTTCATGGACCTCGCCGGCATCTGCCCGCTGCCCGACGCGAGCCGTATCGACGACTGGTTCGTCTCGCTGCGTCTCGGCGCGCAATTCCTTCTCGCAGCCCAGGATCTCGTCCAGTTCGACCCACCCAAACCTCGAGGCTCTCATGCCCGACCATAGCACCCAGTTCGAGGCCAGCGGTGGCGGCCTGGTCCTGACCAATGCCATCCTGCTCTACAGGAACCAGGCGCCACGCAATCTCAAGCCCTACGGCGCTTCGTCCGAGAGCGGTCCGGCGTTCGCCAGCATTCACGCGGTCGAGCACGATGGCGACGGCCGGCCGACGATCGCCGCGGGCGTGCCGCTGTCACGCGCGCACCTGCGCCAATGGACCGAGGCGCTCGGCCGTACCGTCGTGCCCGAAATCCTGCCGGACAATATCCTGGTCGCTCATCCCGACATGCTGGCTTGGTGGAGCCCGGCACAAGTGCGCCACGCTTATTTCGCCCTGTCGGCTCCTCCCGCCGGCCTCAGGGCGCTCTCCGGTCGAACGACCCTGCCGGTTCCGTATCCGGCGCACCTGTTCATCGCCACGCGCTCCGGCCTCGGCGTCTACGCCCTGGCGGCAAGCGAGCGTCCGAACGCCGCGACGCCGGTCCTGCACTCCCCGGTCCTCAATGTCTTCGTCAACGGGCGCCTCTGCTGGGGCAACATCCCGAGGCCGAAAACGCTCAGCACCGCGTCCATCCCGGCCTATGAGAGCGCGGTGTTCGACTCCTGGTCGACGCACCCCAATCCGGGGCAGGAGCTGACGGTCAGCGGAAAGGGCGGCCTCGTCCGTCTATGGGATGACCTAGCAGCGCGCCGGGCGACCCGCTTTCCGGTCAGCCGTCTCAAGCCCTTCGGTTTGCGTGGTGGACAGCAGAATCGACCACAGGCGAAAACGGCGGTCGCGGCCAAGATAACCGTGGCAAGCCTCATTTCCATGAGCGCACGGGTATGACGATGCTCGCCGATGATCCGACCGCAGCCGCGGTGCTCGCCGCCGTACCCTGCCATCCGGTCCCGCCGCACGGAGGATCGCCCGCCCTCGATGCGCTTCGCAGCGCGCGCTCCGGCCACGGTCTTGCCGTCGGGGCCGACGGCGTCATGCTCATCCTGCGCCGCCCCTGGCTCGCACTCGATGTGCCCATAACGCAGTCGATCGCCGGCTATCTTCCCTATGGCAGCGTCGGCGCGCCCAGGGCCGACCTGCGCTGCGGCCTCATCCCGCACGGGCATCTCGACGAGATCCTCAACCACTTTCGCGCGGCGCTGCCCAACGAGGCGGCAGCGTTCGTCCTCTGGAACGAGGCGAGCGGAGCGTTCGCGGTGAGCCTGCCCGCTATCGACGAGGCCACGCCCTCGCGCCTCGTCTACCGCACGCCGGCCTTGCCGCCCGATTGGCACATGGTCTGCGACATCCATAGCCATGGTCGCGGGTCCGCATTCTTCAGCGCGACCGATGATGCCGACGATGCCTATGCGACCAAGATATCGCTGGTTTTCGGCCGGCTCGACCAGCCGGACGGCCCAGTGATGGCATCGCGCCTCTGCGCGGGCGGCATGTTCCTGCCCCTGCCGCGCAGCCCATTTGCAGGAGAGTCCCATGCAAACTGAGACCAGGCAGCGCCACTACCTGCCCGCCACCTTTGACAATCGCTCAATCCGCATCCTGCTGGTCGGTTGCGGCGGAAATGGCGGGCAAATGCTGATGGGTCTCGCCTCACTCGATACGGCGCTGCGCGCGATCTCCTCGCGTTCGCTCGACGTCACTGTGGTCGACGACGATATCGTCACCGAGGCGAATCTTGGCCGCCAGCCATTCTACCGGTGCGACATCGGCAACTCGAAGGCGCGCACACTCGCCGAACGGATCAACCTCGCGCACGGGCTTGACTGGGGGGCGGTTCATGGCCGCGCGCCTGGTGCAATTGGGCTCGAAGGCATCGATCTCCTGATCAGTTGCGTCGATACCGCCTCCGCACGGCGAGCCCTTGGCACGGCGATCGCGAATAGCAAGGCGGCGCCTGCTTACTGGATGGATCTCGGAAACCGCGCCAGCGACGGGCAATTTCTAATCGGCTGTCCGTCGCGCGCCGACGAACGATCCGGACGACTTTCCACCGTGCTCGAGGCCTTTCCGGAACTTGCCGACGAGAGGGTGGCCGACGACGATGCACCGTCCTGCTCGGTTGCAGAGGCGCTCGAACGCCAGTCCCTGTTCGTCAACCGGGTCCTCGCGAGCCATGCTCTCGCGCTGCTGTTCGATCTTCTCGGACGCGGTTCCATCGGCCACGCCGGAGCCTTCCTCAACCTGGCCAGCGGTCAAGTCGTCCCAATCCCGCTGCCCTCGGTCGCACCTCCAAACCCTCGCGCCGATCAATGATGGCTCAAGAGAGGGAAGGGGGGCGCAGACGGTGATCATCCAGGAGATCGCCCGATGTTCACCACCCGCACGCAGCGGTGGCGCGACCGCCGCTGCCGCTGGATCCCCAACGCCAGCGAAATCGATCCCGCGCGCCTTTCCGTCGACGTGATCGACACGCGCTTGCACGCGGCACCTTTCGTCAAAGCGCACCATTATGCCGCATCCATGCCGGTCGCTCGCCTCTCGATTGGCCTTTTCGCCAATGGCAAGGGTGGCCGATCGGAGCTTGTCGGGGTCTGCGTCTTCTCGCACCCGGTGAACAATGCCAGCGTCCCCAAGACGGCAGGGCTCACCGATCCGCGCACCGCCTGTGATCTCGGCCGGCTCGTGATCGACCAAAGTCAGGGCGGCAACGCTGAATCTTTCCTCGTATCCCGCGCTTTCCGCATCCTGCGCCGCGAGAAACCGGAGATTCTTTCCGTCATCTCCTACGCCGACCCCGTTCGAAGGGTTGACGAGGGCGGGCACGTGTTCCTGCCGGGACATGTGGGTGGACTCTATGCGGTCATGGGAAGCCGATACGTCGGGCGCTCAAGCCCGCGCACCGATCTCATCCTGCCGAACGGCCGCCCAATCTCCTCGCGCGCGGTCTCCAAGATCCGCAACGCGGAATGCGGACAACGCTACGCCATGGACGATCTTGTTCGCGCCGGCGCCCGACCACCAGGATTTGGCGAAGATCGCGCCGCTTGGCTCACCGATCTTGAACGGACCGGCTTCCTTCGCCGACAGCGCCATCCCGGCTGCCACGCCTATCTCTTCCCACTGACCCGCGCCGCCAAGCTCGCGGCGCGCAAGGTGCCCGATTTGGCATATCCTGTCCTCGATCGGCGCGCGCTCGAAGGCGACGTGACGCTTCCACCGCTTTTTGCCGAGGCTGCCTGACCTCAGCCGAGCACCGCCCATGGCCGAAATCGGCGATTGCTCGCCCGATACGATGAGGAACTGTCATGACCGACACGTCGAAACGCGATCTCGCGCGGTTGCTGGCGCGCGCGCGTCGCGCCATCGAAGACCCCGCCAGCCTTGTCGAGCACGACCGCGCTGCCTTGCTGGGGGCACTGGCCAGCGCCGAATCCCACGTCGCAGGATCGCCAATGCCGTGGTCGCTGGAGATTCACATCGCCTCGGTCGAACATCGGCATGGCCTGAATCACTATGTCGCGCTGACGCGAGCGGGGCTTATGGGCGCAGTCGCAGCCTATTGCCGCGAGGGCTGGACCGAAATCAGTGACCCTCGCGATCCCGCCACGCTCGACGACGAAGCCGTCGCCGGCGTCTATTTCGATATCCATGAAAACGAGCATCTCTCGACCGATCGGATCGAACTCGGCGCATCGCCTCCCGTCGCCGGGTACCTTCTCGAAACCGGCTGGTACTGCGTTCTCGCCACCGCGCATCTTTCGACATCAACCGCCGATTTGCTCGACCATTGGTGTTCAAAAGAGGCGACCGATCGTCCGCTCAATATCGCCAGCAGCATCTATGGCTGGTTCGTGCCGACCCGGCAGATCGACCCGGACACACAAGGCCAACTTCCGAACGACCTGCTTGCAGCCATTTGCTTTGGCCGGGACCGCGGTTTCGACCACATCCTCTTCGACTGCGACGCCGGCACCGCCGACGGACTACCGGTTCACAGCTGGTAGCAACGTCGGCGGTCTCGCCATCCGCGCCAGAAGCAGATTCAAATCTTCGCCGCGGAGATCACTCCTGCCTGCGGCCGCTGAGCAGTCTGAGCCGGTCAGCGGCGAGTTCAGCGACGTTGGCCTGCATCACATGGCCTCGCCCACGCAGGATCTCTCCAAGATCCCGAACCATGATGATCAGATCGCCGGTTGAAATATCGCCATCCAGCTGGTGCAAAAGCAACTTCTCTTCATCGTCCAGCTCACGCATTGCAGTCTCGCTCCATCGCGACGCTCGCAGCCTGATGAGTTCAGCGCGCTGTAGTTGATCCAGCCGACGCTGAGTCGGCGGACCCATTATAGCATCTGGTCGACCGTGCGTGCCGGAATCGGACGATCCCAAAGACCGCAATCGACCGGAAGGGGAGCGGGAGGTGTGGGGCGCTCCTCAGAACAGGTGCGCCTGGAGTTTCCCTCATGAAGATCGAACTGCGCAACATCACCTACAGCGCCGCGCTCTCGCAGGAGACGAGCGCTTTCACGGCCGACATCTGGATCGATGGCAAGCTCGCCTTCCACGCCCGTAACCAGGGCCATGGCGGATGCGATTTCTACCATCAGGTCGGCCAATGGACCGAAGCCCAGGTCAACGCATGGCTGAAGGCCAATCGTCCGGCGCGTCTGGTCCACGGCCTTACCCTCGAGCCGGACCTCGAAGCCGAGGTCGGCGATCTCCTCGCCCATGAACTCGAATATCGCCGCCTGAAGCGCCTGTTGCGCACGAACCTCGTGACGATCGAGCGCGGCCAGGTGTTTCAATATCCGCTACGCAAGCGGCCGCTCGCCATCGTCACCCGCGCGGTCATCGCAACCAATCCCGACGCGGTGATCGTCGATGGCGCGGACGACGCTGTCCTCCGCCGGGCGGTCGATATCCTGATCGCAGTCGGCTGATCAAAGCACCTCGGACCGCGAAATGAGCATCGCCATGACCGCCGCCTGCCACACGAATGGCGCCGAATTCGACGTCGCTACCGACGCAACGATCTTCGACGCCGTCCGCCGCAATGCATGGTTCGTCTTCAACCTCTCCGGGGGCAAGGACTCCACGGCGACAAGTCATGCCGCGATGGCCTGGCTCGACCACCACGGCCATCCCCGCACGCGGCGTATCGCCGTCCATGCCGACCTGGGAAAGGCAGAATGGCGATCCACGCCGTCCTTCGTCGAAGGGGTTGCGCAGCAGCTGGGTCTTCCGCTCCTCATCCTGCGCCGGCGCGCGGGCGATATGGTCGACCGCTGGGGACAACGCTTCACGTCGGGCAAGAACCGGTACGAAGCGCTTTCGACGTACAATCTCATCGGACCATGGTCCTCGGCGTCGCTCAGATTTTGCACCAGCGAACTGAAAATACAGGTCATCGGCCCCGACCTTGCTCGGCGGTACAAAGGCGAGACGATCGTCTCCGTCATTGGTTTGCGGCGGGAGGAGAGCCCGAGCCGCCGCTTCACGCCCGTGTCGCACGCCGAAAAACGGTTCGCCAAAGCAGGCAATGCCGCCGGCACGCGAATGCTCAGCTGGCACCCCGGGGTCGACTGGTCATCGGACGACATCTTCGCCTACCACGCGCGTCACGATCTCGCTTTGCACGAGGCTTATTGCCGCTATCGCTCGACACGATTGTCCTGCGCCTTTTGCGTGCTCGGGTCCGCACACGATCTTCAGGCGGCGACGCAGGCGACCGACAATCTCGATCTCTATCGCCATCTCGTCTCGATGGAGGCCGACTCGACCTTCTCATTCCAGCCGCAACGCTGGCTGGCGGATGTCGCCCCACACTTGCTTCCTCTGTCTCTCGCAGCGGATGTCGCGCACGCCAAACGGGACGCGATCGAACGGTGGCGGATCGAGCGTGCGATGCCGGCCGACCTTCGGTTCGTCAAAGGCTGGCCGCCGCGACTGCCGACGCTGCAAGAGGCAGGCATGATCGCGACCGCGCGCGCGCCGATATTGGCACGGCACGGCCTTGATGATCGCTATCCCGATGCGTGGTCGGTTCAGCGACGCTTTGCAGAACTCCTCGCGAACAAAAGGATCCGAGCCGCCTGACCCGTCATTGCCCGGCCTCGTCGAGGAGGGAGGGGGGACGAGAGGAGCGCGCAACGGTGCGCTTTGCCGTCGGAGCTTCCCAATGCCGTATGATGTCGCCTTCCGCTTCAGCCAGGCCCTCGATCCCTCGGCGCTGTCGACGCTCCCGGCTTGCCTCCACGCCTTGACCGCCGCGATCGAGGATTGCCGCAACGCCGGCAGGCCGCGCGACAGCGATCCCGCCGTCCTGCTCCTCGCGCGCCATCTCGGCGCCGTCGCCCAGGGGATCGGACCCGCCGACATGCAATTGCGCCGCGCCTGCATGGACGCCATCGCCGAACTGAGGCGTCATCCTGCCCTTATCGCCTTGGCGTACAAGGGCGTCGCCTACGATCCTCCGGCGAAGACGCTGTTCCACTCCGATGGGCGCAAGGCACTCAAACGTCTTGCCGACGCCCTCGGACTTGTGCCGGACAGCTATGATGTTCGCTCCCATCATGGCGGCGTTGCCGTCAGCGGCGACGTGGTCCTGCACGGTGCCGAGGTCCAGGTTCGTCTGAGTCTCGGCTGCATGGGCCCTGGCCAGGAGGTCATGTACCGCCGCGTCGTGGGACGCCACGATCATGTTGGCGAGCGTAATCACTGGACGTCAGTCCACGCGCTTGTCCGGCCCGAGCGCCTCGCCGCGCGCATCCGCCGTGACCTGCGCCTCTCCGCACCTTCCACCGTACCTGACCGCCTCTTCGCCTGAAGAACATGGGCGCACGGGCGCTGCACATCCGCATAACTTCAACCTGGAGGATATCATGACCAAGAAAAGCATGCACTGTGGCCAATGCGGTGGCGAAGATATCATGCGTGATGCATGGGCGACCTGGGACGTCACGTCCCAGACATGGGTTTTGGGCGAGCTCTTCGACTATGCCTTCTGCGCCGACTGCGAAGCAGACGCGACGATCGTTGAGCGCTCTCTCGATCACTTGCCCGAGGCGGCATCCTGCGCGTGAACAGCTGCATCGCACGTCCCGCGCCAGAATCTTTCACTGGTCCGATCGCCGACCGAAACTTGCGCCGGCCGCTACTACCCTGCGCTCGGCATCAAGCAGGGCCGATCCTGTTTCGGCGGGCCACCGCTCGCGCCTGGGAGGAGGGAGGAGACGACGGGCGAGGCGGCGGAATCGGTCCGTTGTCCATCTGGAGCACGCCCATGTCCCTCCCAACCATCATTCAAGCCGCCGTCGGCCAATCCCTGGTCCACAAGGTGTCGAGACTATTCAACGGAAGCCTGTCCGACGTTCTCACGAGCTACTTCAGAACTCACGCCGCGCCGCCGCGACCTATGTCGATATCCGCTCCTATGATCTTGCCGGCCATCCGACACTTGTCGTTCGCGACGACGGTTCGGGGATCGACGATCCTGTCAAACTCGTGACGCTCGGCGACTCAGGCTGGAATGCCGAGATCGCCGACCGCGAGGACCCGGCGGGCATGGGCGTGTTCAGCCTTGCGGGACACCGCGTCGAGATACGTTCCTATTCCCGTTCGGCCGCGCAGGGCTGGCGCGTCGTCATCACCCCGGATGCCTGGGAGACCGGCGCGCCGCTTGCCGTCGAGCCGTTCGACATCGGCGCCGGAACCGAAATCCTCATCGATTTCCCGGAGAGCTGGGAAACTGCGCTCGACGGCGCTGCCGCCCATTGCGCACTGCATTATCCGCTTCCCGTGTTCTTGCACGGCAACGTCCAGCCTCGCGCCGACTTCCTTGGCGGAGCGATCCATGTCGAACAATGGGAGGGATGTCGCATCGGCGTCTTCAGCGGCCTCGGTAATCGACCGCTGGATTGCCCGCGAATCAATTTCCACGGCCTCACCGTCGGGTGCGACTTCCCGATTGTCTCCGAGGCCGATCATCACGAGCCCTGGAGCGTCAAGGTCGACATCGTCGATTCGCCCGCACTTCAGCTCGTTCTCCCGGCCCGCAAGGAAATGGTGCAGAATGAGGCCCTTGAGGCGCTCAAAATCGTGGCTGAACGCACCATTTTCCGCGCCTTCGCTGCCCGCGAAAGCCACAGGTTATCCTTTGCATCGTGGCGCCGCGCGAATGACCTCGGCGTCCAGATGCCGGAGGCCGCGGCCTGGCTCGAAGCCTGGGCACCGCAGACCGCAGATGGACACGGCCTGCCGTCTGGCGAACCTGTCGTCAACGAACCGATGGTCCTCTTGGACAACTACGAGCCGGATATTGACCAGGGCGCCGCCCAGGCGTTCTCCAACGGTTCGCCGCTCGGCCGACGGCCCGTTCGCGCCAGGGGCGCCTTCGCTGGTTATAGCTGGTATGACGCGCTCCCGCGCGTTGCTGAGATAGCGTTCGCCATCGATACGGGCGACCGAATCCAGCGCTACGCCGACGAAGACGTTCTTCCCCCCGAATTTGTCTCCGGACGCGTCGATTCGATCACGCTCGACGTCACGATCGAACTCCCCGATGCGTCCGACGCGAGCCAGAACCATCTCTTGCCGGTCGAAGCATTGGTCTGTCGGAACGGCGGCTATGGCAGCCTCGACGAAGCGGTGGTCCTGGTCAGCCGGACCGCCGCGATCACGCCCGGAACGCTGGCCTGGCTGATCGACGCTTCATGCTTCAGCTATGACGAGGATCACGACAGCGATAGCTGGGACACGCAGCATCGCGCATTCGAACAGGCCGCGCGGCACATCGCCAACGAGATCCTCCTTGGCGAAGAAGAGGCGCTGCTCGAACGAATCCGTGATGCGATCGCCGACGAAATCGTCTGGCTGATCCCCGCCGGCCGATCGATCAGCCTGATCGCAGGGGCTGGCGCCGTGGCTCTATCCTTCCTTCCCGAAGCCGCCTCCAACTGACGGCCCGGACCCAGGCACGTCACCGGGTTTGCCAGTTTCAATCCGATTCGCGGAGATGGCCATGCGCCGCTTGCACATCTGCATCTGCTCAACTGCCCATCTTCCGGCTGACGAACGTGCCGAAATCGACGCGCTGATCGCGAGGTCGCCGCGACGTCGCGGGCGCGTAATCGTCGATCATCCCGATCTGTCGATCGAACCGCATCAATATGGCTTCTCTGTTCACCTCGGCTTTCTTGATACCCCTTTCGAACGTCCTGACACGCTGTCGCCGGACCTCTGGCGCTTACTCGCCTCTGCCCATGATTCCGGTGCCAGCTGGATCTCCTTTGATTGCGACGAGCCACCTTCCAGCAAATTCCCGACTCTCGAAGACGATGCCTTGCGAGCCGTCCCCCCGATCACCCTTTCGCAGGACAGGATGTGCCCATGCATCAGCACCCAGCCGACCGCCATGCAGCGTATGACGACACCACCGTCCAGCTCGAACTCGCGACGCTCGACATCGCGTTGAACGACGAGGAGCGGTCGATGGCAGCCATTCTGGAGTTTGACCCCGACGCGGACCCGGGTCCAGCGCGCGTCGACGTTCAAACCGACCCGCCGCCCATGCACGCCATATCAGGCGCTGCCTTTTCTAGGCGCACCTGGGAAAAGCTCGCGCGGCGCTATTTCGCGCCTTCACCAACCCTGGACGGGCCACAACCGCTCCAGCGCTTTCTCGCATGGCGCGCCCGCTGCCCGGACGCCTGACCGTTCTCGATATTCGCCACAGGAGCCGACCATGTCCGCGCTGTCCCCCTTGCGCCACCGACTGACCACGTTCGAACGGTGCTACGCTGTCGCAACCCAATTGCGCCGCGAAACCCATGTCGATCAATTCGTCATTCGCACGGGCACGCCGCTGCAGCCGTTTCGGGTAACAGCCCGTCGCCCCGCCGACGACGATCTGATATTGGCTTGGGTGGCGTGATGAACGCTGCGCGCGGCTTTACACCGAACCAGCCCGTCGTGGCGGCCTGGGGCATGGGCCTCGATTCTACGGCACCCCTCATTATTGAATGGGTCGCTCGAAGCCTCCCCCTGCAGGGGAATCGGGTGAAGGCATCAAGCGGCGATGAGACCTGCGAGGAAGTCATCGTCCCATGCGGCGATTTTGCGTCGCGATCGAAGCGAATCGCTGGTGTTGGGCAGTCGCAGGAGATTGGTCGCGATGTGCTTGATGGTGGTGAAATTGGCGGGAGCGTTGTCGGTTCTGACGCGGCATTCGTCATCACGGAACACCATATCCAAAACCCAGTGCAGGCTGTTTTCGACGGCCCAATGGCTGCGGACGATCGGCCCGAGTTTGTCGGCCGGCAGGTTCAGGGAACTGATATAGAAGCGGGTTTCGCGCTCTATCTTGCTGCCGGTTTCACGGATGCTTTCGATAATGACGATGGTCTTCAATCCGGGCCATTTGTGGCGCTCTTGTAGCCAGATGATGTCGTGGATGACCGTGGCGACCCGGGTCTCGATCCGGCCGTGATCGCCATCGACCGTCTCATGGCGGCTTATTTTGGTGTCGGCAAAATTCCTGGTTTTCTGCTCGGCGGCGAACAGCCTGACGTCGTCGTGAAGCGCGCTTTGATTGCCTTTGAGCGCGAGGACATAGTCTGAGCGGAACCGATTAACGCCCTTTGCGGAAGCAGTTATACTGAACCGGCAATTCGAGTCGTTCCCGCAAGGAGAATAGTGGATGCCGGCGTGACCGACAAATCTGCCCGTTTGCGTTCTGGCGCAACGGTGCGGTTCGCCCGAAATCCGGCAGGACGGCCGGGGCAAAGATCGTGCACGGGCTGGTATCAGTCGATCAAGGCTGGCGATGCGCTACCTTATGAGAGCCTGCTCGAGCGCGATGCGCTGCTGCTTCTCGACTTCGATCCCGATGTTGCGCAGTTCGGGGTGCAACCGGCAACGTTCGTTTGGACGGAAGCAGGCCGACAGCGGCGTTACACCCCCGATATCCGATTGGAGACGGTGAGCGGCGAAGTCATCTACCGGCAGGTAAAACTGGGTCTGACTCAAATTCCGTGCAATCCAGGTCACGCTGGCGCCATAACTCTGGCTTTGAGAAGGTCGATTTTGGCGCGCCCGTACATCTGGCGCTTGATGGCCTTGAGGCGGTTGACTTTGCCCTCGACTTGACCGCTGGACCACGGCGTCGAGATCGCGGCGGCAACGGCGTCCTTGTCGGCTTCGACGCCGGCAGCGAACCCAGCAAGCTTGGTCTCGGCCGCCATGGCGATCCAAGGATCGAGCCGGGCCTTGTCCTTTGAGCGCATCATGGCGTGGAAGCAATCGAGAGCCTCGCGTGCGCTGATTAGCGCTGGCACGGCCTTTTCGATCACCGCGTTTATCAGGGCGGTCTGCGCTGATCCGGTGTCGCGCTCGGTGGTCATGCTGCGCGCGATGGTCCGTGCACTCAGCCCCGCACCGCCGGTGTGGCCAAGTTTTTCGTCGCGACGACGACGGGTCGCCCATTCGCTGACTACGCGCAGCGAACCGCCAAAACCGGAAGCCTTCAGCCGCCGCCACAGTTCAGCCCCAATCCGGCAGCCTGCATTCCACTCCGCCTCGAGGGTCAGCGACCAGACATCGAGCGAACTCTGGCGCGTGCGGAAGGTGTCGTGACGCTGGCCGCGCAGGACCTTGCGGATGGTCTTGCGCGACACGCCGGTCGTGCGTGCCATGACCCTGATCGGCACGCCTTGCCCGGCCAGATCGATAATCTGGCGGTTGAGGGCCTCGCGCAATTGGTAGCCATCCCACTGGATGCGCTCGGCACGGGTCAGGGTCGCCGGATCGACCGGCCCCGTCGGCGCCAGCGCGCGCCGCAAACATGGCATTTCCGAACGCACTGCCGCCAGAAATGCTGCCGAGGCGTTCTCGAACAGGTGCCAGCGGTCGGCCACCTGCTGTGCCTGCGGCGCCGCCTCGCTTGCGGCCGCACCATAACCCGGACCACGGTCGCGACAGATGATTTCGACTTGCGGGTTCTGGCGCAGCCAGGCGATGACCGTGTCGCGCTGACGATCGGGAAGCAGGTCGATCACCTCGCGTCGTTCGAGATCGACCACGATGCTCCCGTAGCTGTGGCCGCGGCGCCAAGCGAAGTCGTCGATGCCAACCACCCGCGCAGGTGGCGGCGGCACGGAGGCAGGATCGCTGCGTCTCAGAACTCGAAGCATCGTGTCGCGCGACCAAGGCGCCGACAGACGCGCCATCATGCGCGAGCCCGGCCTACCACCCAGCGCGACCGCCACCGCGCGCACTAGCGCGTCGCAACGACCCACCCTGCGGCCATATCGCCGGCCAACCGGCGGCGCCAGCGGCTCGCTGAACGTGCGCCTTGGACAAAGGGTATGCGTGCACCGAAACCGTCGAACCGACAGTCTCAGCCTGACGATGCTGCCGCTGACCGGCAAATCCGAAAGCATGCGGTCATATCGACTGTGGAGAGACGTCGATGGCATCGCGCAATCCGGGCAATCCGCTCCCACGGCCGCCAATCGGCCCGACATCTCGACGATTCCGTCGATCACAGTCCGGCTTTCCACGATTAATCCCGGTAACTGCAGGCTACTGTCCCATGCTTTCGAGGCCATCGACGTGTGCTCCTTGCTGACCCCCAATCCAGTTGGCCGCACACAGCGCAGAAATGTCAAATCTGCACGGAATTTGAGTCAGACCCTAAAACTGGCCACACGATTGGCGGCTGATCCGACCTTGGGCGGACGGTTGCCAGCAATCGAAGCTGAGTGCGTCGCACGTGGGGCCCGGCACGAGATGTGGCTCGACACCGATATCCGGCGACAGCCACGCTTATCGAATGCGCGACGGCTGCGCGCAACGGTGGCGGTGCTGGCGGCAGAAAACCTCCTCGCGATACACACCATAATCACCCGCCTCCCCTTTCCGTCGAACCTGGGCGCAGCCGCCGAGGCACTCGGCGGCCGACCCGTGCATGTCAACATTGTGCTCGGCCTCGTGGCAGTCGGCGAGCTTGTGGTGGATCTCGATCGACCGCTCGATGACGACACGGTCCTCATGCGGGGAAGGAATGCGAAATGAACGCAACGCCGATGTGCTTCCAGCAAGGCGACACGCTCTCGATCCGGGACGATCAAGGTCAGGTGGCGCTCTGGTTGGTGATCGAGCGCAAGCGCCGTGGCTATCTTCTGCGACCGCAGAGCGGCAGCGATGCGCGAACATGGAGCGACGATGAAATCGACATCGTCTATGGCGCCCGGCGGCTGGCGCATCATCCTTGCAATGCGGACGGCCTGCCCAAGGTGATCGCCGAGACGCTGGAGAAAACCTGGGAGTTCTGGCCCGAAGAAATCCGCCGCGAGGCCGAGCGCAGGGACACCTATGTACGCATGGTCGACGCGATTCGCGGCGAGCACCCGACACTCATGGGCGCCTATGCCGCTGCCGCTGAGGCTGTCTTCGCCGCGCATCATGAACAATGGGAACGCGAGGATGCCGCGCTTGCGGCCCGGATGGCCGCGGAGCGGCGAAAAGGGAACGGCGAGCCGCGCCGCACCAAGGAAGCGGCCCGGCCCAATCCCTATACAGTGCGGGCGTGGTATAGCGTATGGAGCCGGCACGGCCGGGATGTCCGGCTCCTGATCCCGCATTATCATCGGCGCGGGGCACGCCAACCCCGCTATGCGCGCGAGGACGGCGATCATCCCGATACCTACAAGCTCATGCGGCAGGCCGTCGAAGTCTGGTATTTGGGCATGCCGCGGCGGCGGAAGAACTATGCCTATCGCCGCTATGTCGATTTGTGCCGCGAACAGAATGTTCCTGCGGTCAGCGACCGGACCTTCCGCGTGTTTATCCGCGACAATTATACCGAGCGGCAGGAATATGAGCGTCGCTTCGGCCGGCGCGCCGCCTGGCTGAAGTTCGGCATCTTCGAGCGGCGGAGCCCGCCCGAACGGCCGCTCGAAGAAGTGGAGGTGGATCATTGCCTGATCGATCTGGTGGTGGTGCATCCGGACAGCGGCCGCGCCTTGGGGCGGCCCTGGCTCACCGCGCTTCTCGATCGCGCCACCCGCATGATTATAGGGGTGCATCTGAGCTTCGAGGCGCCGTCCTATGCCTCACTTCAGAGAGCGCTTGCCCATTCCCTGTGGAAGAAGGATCTCTCCGGGCTCGCCGATATTGAGCATGACTGGCCGTGCCACGGCGTGCCCGAATGGCTGATCTGCGACAACGGCAAGGAGTTCCGGTCGCAATCGCTGCAGTCGGCCGCCAGGATGCTCGACATCGGCATCGTCAATCTGCCGGTGAAAATGCCATGGTTGAAGGGCGCGGTCGAGCGCGTGTTCCAGACCATCGGCGTGCAGGTGTTCAGCCATGAGGAAGGCACGACATTGTCGCGGACCATGGATCTCTATGATCCGGTGGCGCGGGCAAGGCTGTCGCTCGAGGATGTGCGTAGTCGTATCCTCAAGTGGATCGTCGACGACTATCATCACAGCGTCCACGATACGTTGAAATGCACGCCCTATGAGCGCTGGCGAGAACTCAGCGCGCTTTACCCGGTGCGCCCAGTTCCCGACTTCGACCATATTGTACGGCTGACCGGAGAGACCTTCTTCCGGCGCATCTCCAACATCGGCATCCAATATGAGGGGCTGCTCTATGCTGATCGGGAGAAGCTCGAACCGCTGCTGGCGCGCCGCGGCGGGTTGGAAAAAGACTGGGAGTTACGCTATGATCCCTATGATCTGGGTGAGGTCTGGCTGCTCGACGACGAGCGCGGCGAATGGCTGATGATCCCGTGTGTCGACCAGAGCATATCGCGGGGCGTCTCCAAATATCAGCACAAGATCCATCGCTCGATCGCAAAGCGAAGCCTGCCGAAGAATGCGCCGGTGACGGTCGCCGATCTCGAAGCAGCGCGCGGTTTTGCCGAACAGACGGCGGGAGAGCTGCAAAGTGAGGCGAGTAAAGTCCGCAGCAAGACGCGGGCAGCGCGGTACGAGACCGACGGTCGCTACTTCACGCCGATCGAAGGCCAAAAGGGACCGCCTGAAATAGGAACGCAGGCACCGGCGGTAGAAACCGCACCACGTGCGACGAAACAGCCACCGGTGCCGTCGCCTCCCGTGATAGATCTCGACGCGGACATCGAGGCTCTGGTTGCACAATGGTCGGACCCGAGGCGATGACACATCATCGCGCCGCGAAGTTATCGGCACGGCCAGCGGTGCCCGACGCCGTGCTTGCGTTCGAGACCACGGTGATCCCGCATACGCGGCACATGGAAGCGAAGGCGGCGATCCGCGAGTTACATGGCCGATACCGCCCGCGCGAGGACAGCCGACGCTTCAAGGCCCGGGCCCTGCTCATCATCGGCTCTGCTGGGTCCGGCAAGACGACGGCGCTCGAGGACTATATGGCCGACTATCCCGACAGCGCCACAGAGGACGCCGATATCCGCCGCATTGTTTATGTTGAAGCACCGGAACGGACGACGCGACGGGCGCTGGTAGGGGCGATCCTCGGCGCCTACGGCTATCGTGCGCGGGACCATTGGAACACCAGCGAGGTGATCGAGAAGATCGCCTTCTATGCCGAGGAGACGGGCACCGAGATGATCTTCATCGATGAAGGGCATCACATGGTGAACGAGAATAATCCCGACATGACGGCGGAAGTGACCGAGTTCATCAAGTCATTGCTCAACCGTGTGAAAGTCCAGATCGTGATCGCGGGTCTTCCCCGGCTGCTCGACATCTCCGTGCCGGGCGAGAAGACGATGCAACTGCGCCGTCGGTTGCAACCGACGATCATCCTCAAGCCCTATGACTGGGCGACCCGGAGCGGCCGCACGATGTTCTCTGGCGTGCTTGGCGTCATGGAGAAGATGATGGGGTTGCCGGATGCGTCCGGCCTCGCGAAGCATGAGATGGCGAAACGCATCTACGTCGCGACGGGCGGCGAGATCGGGATCGTCTCCAAATATCTGAGCCAGGCGCTGAGCGTGGCACTGGCGATCGGCCGACGGTCGATCGATCTGAACCTGTTGGGAGAAGTTCATGCGGGTTGGCATCCGATTTATGAGCCCGACGTCAGGGATATGCTGGACTTCGATGCGATCCTTGAGGATGAACCGTCAGTTCCGAGCGGCGGCCCGGCCCGCCACGACAACCCCTTCCTGTGTTCGGCCGAACGCCTACGCGAGATCTGGCTGCGCGACACCGTACCTCCGTCGCCCAGGAATATGAGCCGCGTCACAAAGCTGCGCGGAAGCGGCGCGCAACCCCTGCGGCCCTTCGTGCGCGAGGGATTATGACAGCATCGGCAACTCGACTTGCGTTGCGGGTGCGGCCGGCAGCGTTCGAGCCAGGCTGGGCACTGTTCAACCGGCTTGCCCTGCGGCATGGCTGTGAAACCCAGCTGGAATTTGCGCGTCAGGTGCCGCTGGTCGACCGGACCGACTTCGTTCGGGATATGGAGCGTGGGCGACGCTTTCACGATATCGCGCGGCTCAGCGGCGTGCCGCTCGAAACATTGCTTCGTAACTCGATAATGCAGACCGAGGGTGGGAGCGTCCTTGCAGGTGAGCTGGTGAGCCGCAGCGGCAATATCAGCTATAGTTGTCACTTCGCCCGTATCTGCCCGGACTGCATGCGATCGGATATCGAGCAGGGTCACGGGCCGGTCGCCTGTCGACCGTGGCGGCGCTCCTGGTGGGATCTGGCGAAGGTATCGAGTTGTCCTCATCATGGTCGGGCGCTGCTGGCGACATGTCCTGCCTGTCGGCACGCGTTCCGCCGTTCGGACCTGTCACCAGCGCGTTGCACATGTGGGCACGATCTGACGCAGGAATGTACTGAAGCGATCACGTCGGACGGCAAGATCGGCGATGCCTATCTTGTCGGCAGGCTTGGCGATGGCCCCTGCATCTCCCACGCGTTCCTCGACAGCCTGGCGTTCGCGGACGCCGCCGAGATCATGCAATGGGTGGGCTCGGTCGCACGCTGGGGCAGATTAATCGTCAGCTGGCGCCGGCAGGAGCCTGCGGAGCGTGCCCGCACCATGGCGGCGGGCTTTGCGGTCTGCGAGGACTTCCCCAACCAGTTCGAAAAGATGCTGGACGGGATGCTGGCAGCATGTCCGCTCAAGCGCCTGACGCCCGTGGGTGTCTATGGGCGTCTGCAATACTGGCTCGGCCTGTCCACCAATCCGGCTCTCGAGCCAATCCGGGAGACCGTCAAGAATCATGTGGTGAAGAATGTGCCGATAACAGCAGGCACGATGTTGTTCCGCCAACCCGCAACAGAAGGCGATCTCACCACGCTAGGCGGTCTGGCGAAGCTCTGCGGCGTATCCGCTGAACGGGTCGCGACCGTAGCTGCGGCATTGAGGTTGATCGACTCGCTGTCCAGCAACGCCCGGGGTATGGTCGTGCCGAAATCCCTCGAGGAGCCGTTGACGGCCTTCTTCCGCGAGTCCTGTTCTCCCGAGGAGGCACGGCGTTATCTCGGCGTCGGTCTCGGGCTGTTCAAGGCGCTCATAACGCGACGCTATCTTCCCCGCGCCTTCCCGCTTGGTGGAGCGTCGATCCCGGCACAGTATCGTCTGGCCGATCTCGACCGCTTCCTCATTGCATTGCACGGCGATGCGCCCTTCGTCACAGCGCCGCCACCGGGCAGCGAGACGATCCTGCGCGCCGTGCGCATCTGTTATCGGTCCTCGGAGGCGATTATCGGCGGGCTGCTGCGCGGCCAGATCAGGGCAACGGGCCGCTTACGCAGCGAACGAGGCATTGCGCAGATACTGGTCGATACCGACGCGGTGATCGCCGGCCTCGAATATAAGGATGATCCGGTGTTCATGCTCATGGCGCAAGCCGCGCGCCACCTCGGCGTGACCATCCCGACGGTTGCAAAGCTCAAACAAATGGGATGGCTGACAATCGACAGGAAACAGACACGGCTCAGGATCGTGCCCGCCTTACGGCGAGCGGAGGTCGAAGCGTTCGGTGCGCGCTTCGTCAGTGCTGCCGAGTTGGCGCGTATCCCCAGCAAAGCTACCCATGCCGTCAGGGTTCATCAACATCTGCGAAGCGCCGGTCTGGTGCCGGCGATCGTTGGAAGCCGAAAGCTGCAGCCCTTCTATCACCGCGAGAGCGCCGAAAAAGTGATCCGTGGAGTCTATCGTGATCGGTTGCCCGAAACGACTGCAGCGATGTGAACGGATCTGCCGGCACAGATGAAGCGGCGCGGCTGCGGGCCCGGCTCAAGGCCCTGGATGACGAGCGGGCGGCGGTGATCGCAGCGCTGGATGCCGTCGCGACGCAACAATCGACCGAGCACCGAAAAGCTGATGCGATCTCCCTGTTCTCCGATCCTCCGGTAACTGCGACATCGCCGACAGGCAAGAAGGTCGCGTTGTTCCGCAGGCTGTTCGCCGGTCGTGAAGATGTCTTCCCACTGCGCTGGGAGAATCGCAAGACCGGGCGCGGCGGCTATGCGCCCGCCTGCGGCAATGAGTGGAAACGCGGACTCTGTGACAAGCCGCAGGTCAAATGCGGCGAGTGCGCGCACCAGGCGTTCCTGCCCGTGACGGACGAGGTGATCGACAAACATCTGCGTGGGCGGGCGGTATCGCGATCCGACGCGGGCGACTTTGTGGCGGGCGTTTACCCGCTGCTTGCGGACGAGAGCTGCCGGTTCCTCGCGGCCGACTTCGACAAGGCGAGCTGGGCCGAGGACGCGCTCGCCATGATGGAAACCTGCCGCCTGCGAGGGGTGTCCGCCGCGCTCGAGCGATCCCGATCCGGCAATGGCGGCCATGTCTGGATATTCTTCGCCGACGCCGTGCCGGCACGAACCGCCCGCGCGCTGGGCGCATCGCTATTGACCGACACGATGGAGCGGCGTCCGGAGATCGGGTTCGGCTCCTATGATCGCTTCTTCCCGAGCCAGGACACCATGCCGCTCGGCGGGTTCGGCAATCTGATCGCGCTGCCGCTGCAGGGGCATGCCCGCCGGCGTGGAAACAGCCTGTTCGTGGATGAGCAGTTGCGCCCCTATCCCGATCAATGGGCGTTCCTGTCTTCGCTGTCGCAGCTGGATGCGCACGACGCCGCGCGCATGGTGGCCGACGCGGAAATGCGCGGGCGGGTGCTGGGTGTGCGGATGCCGGTGGAGGACGAGCATGCCGCCGAGCCCTGGCGGATGACACCGTCCCGGCGGCCGCCCTTGTTGCCTGTGGCCGAACCGCTGCCCGAGACACTTGGGATCGTGCTGGGCGATCAGGTCTACATCGACCGGACTGGGTTGCCGGCGGCGCTAACCGCGCAGATCGTCAGGCTCGCGGCGTTCCAGAATCCCGAGTTCTATCGGGCGCAGGCGATGCGCCTGCCGACGTTCGGCAAACCGAGGATCATCTCCTGCGCGGAGCTTCACCAGAAACATATCGGGCTGCCGCGAGGATGCCTCGACGAACTGGTTGCGCTTATAGCTGCTCATGGAAGCACTGTCAGGATCGACGACCAGCGAATGGCAGGGACTCCGCTCCCGGACGGCCTGTCCTTCCAGGGTGATCTCGAAGAACCCCAGCAAAGGGCGGTCGAGGCGCTCGATCCACATGATGACGGGGTGCTGGCCGCGACGACGGCGTTCGGCAAGACGGTGGTGGCCGCACACCTTATCGCAAAGCGGCGGGTCAATGCACTCGTGCTCGTCCATCGTAAGGAGCTGGTCAGCCAATGGGTCGAACGGCTGCGAACGTTCCTCGATATCGATCCGAAGCTGATCGGGACGATCGGCGGTGGCAAGCGAAAGCCTACGGGCGTGATCGACGTGGCGCTGATACAGAGCCTCGTAAGGCACGGCGAGGTCTCGGATCTGGTTGGCGACTATGGTCACCTCATCGTCGACGAATGCCATCACCTGTCCGCGGCGAGCTTCGAACTTGTAGCCCGGCGCGCCAAGGCCAGGTTCGTGCTCGGCCTGTCCGCCACGGTTGCGCGCAAGGATGGGCATCAGCCGATCATCTTCATGCAATGCGGCCCGATCCGCTATCGGGTAGATGCGCGAACCCAGGCCGCTCGCCGGGGGATCGCCCATCGCACACGGCAACGACGCACAGCATTCCGGCTGCCGCAGCCGCTCGCGATCATGGACAGACCGCCGATGCCGGCGGTTTATGCCGCGCTGGCGCAGGACGAGGCCCGAAACGATCTTATCTTCGATGACGTGCTCCGTGCCCTGGAGGCGAAGCGCTCGCCAGTAATCCTGACAGAGCGCAAGGACCATCTCGAATATCTGCAGGGCCGGTTATCCCGGTTCGTGCGTAATCTCGTGGTGCTGCGGGGTGGGATGAGCGCAGCGGAACGCAAGGTGGCAGACTCGGCACTGCGTGTGCCTGACAGCGAGGAGCGGCTCATCCTCGCAACGGGCCGCTATATCGGCGAAGGGTTCGATGACGACCGTCTCGACACGCTGTTCCTGACCATGCCGATCTCCTGGAAAGGGACGCTCGCGCAGTATGTCGGGCGCCTGCATCGGCGGCACGCCGGGAAAACTGACGTGCTCGTCTATGACTATGTCGACGATGCGGTCCCGATGCTCTCACGCATGGCCGCCAAGCGTCAGGCCGGATATCGCGCGCTCGGCTACACCATCGAGTAATCCGGGGCAGAATCACTTATCGATTCTCGGGGGCCACCGGCGAATCGAGAACCGATTCTGCGAATGAGATTTATGGTTCTCGAAGGCCGCCAGATACTGCCTGCAACCGCCAATGTCATATGCGCTTATCGATTCTCCACAGACATAGTCGGCCTTCTGATCGATGATCTGCCGCGTGATGGCGCGCTGGCAGCCCATGGCATCAATGGTGATGATCGCACCCTCGATCTCCAGCATCTCCAAAAGCCGGGGGATGGCGACAATCTCGTTAGCCTTGTCGGCGACCTTGACCTGACCCAGCACCAATCGTTGGCGCGCGGCAAAGGCCGATACCATGTGGATCGCTGCCTTCGCACCCTTGGATCGCCGCACCGTCTTGCCGTCGATGGCAATCACCTCTGATGCCATGCCGGTCAGTGACGATACCCAGGCGACAAAACAGTGCTGAAACGCATCGGCATCGAGGGTCGCCAGTATGTCGCCGAGATGATCATGGGACGGCGTGCCACCCGCAAACGACCGAAACCGGCGTAGGAACGCCAGCTTGCGAGCTCCAAAATTGGCGATGTCCGTGATCGTCTCCGCCCCCGACAACACCGCCAGCAGGCACAGCAGAAGAACCTCGGTTAGCGGATAACGCACTTTGCCCGGCTGTCGCGCGTCGGGAAGATCCTCAAAATACCCCAGAAATAGACCCGCTTCCGCGAAAGCCCCTTCATCCACCCGTCCGCTCGCCATCCTCCCTGCCGCTCCTCCTGTAGAAAGGAGCCCCACTGATTCAGCACATCAGCGCTTTGTCACGAACTTCTTCACCCGATTGCCCTGCCTCCCCCTGTCCGTCGTCTTGACGGCCGATACTGGAGTCGAGCGCGAAGAAACCTATGCGTATCTCCCGATCTTCCAGAAATGGATGGACGATCACGGCATCGAGCATCATGTCGTCCGTTACGTCCCGAAGCGCTTCAAACATTGGCCGCCCTACTTCACGTTACTTGAGAACTGCCTGACTAACGCGACCCTGCCGTCAATCAGTTTCGGGCGCCATTCGTGCAGCTCGAAATGGAAAATTCAGCCTCAAGATCAATGGGTTGAGAACTGGGAGCCAGCGCAACGAGCATGGGCTCACGGCCAGCGTGTGGTGAAGCTTATCGGTTATGACAGCTCACCCGCCGACACCCGGCGATATGCACATCGCGAAGGTCATGTCTCACCGCTTTATGACTATCGCTATCCACTTCGCGAGTGGGGGTGGGACCGCCAGCGTTGTGCCGCACGGATCCGCGCCGAGGGCCTTCCCATCCCGATCAAATCGGCTTGCTCTTCTGCGCGGCGCAAAAACCGAACGAACTGATAACACTCCCGCGCTGGTGCCTCCGACTGATCGTGCTCCTGGAGGCGCGTGCCGCACCGCGCCTGCGCAATGTCGAGGGATTGTGGCGAAGCTCTACCAAGTCTCGACCCGGCTCCATGACGCTGTTCATTCGTGCGAACGCTCTGCTCGATCCCGCGGAGATCGATGCCATCATCGCCGGGGCTCCCGTCGACCTTGTCGACTTCCAGCTTGTTGCCGCCGATATCCCGATCGAGCGTCGCCCGCAGATGCGTGAATGGATCGACCGGTTCAATGAGGGTGTCGACCGAATCGCGGCATGACTGCCGCTTTCTCGACCCGCCTGGGCCGCGCAACTACACGGCGCTGCGGTCCCCGGCCTGATCAAACATTTGTCCTACGCCATATCGGACGAATTCGGCGCGAGCGCCTCGAGGATGCGGCAATCTGCGACGGTGCCGCCGGCGCAGGACTCGATGAGCGCGCCCAGTTCGCGGCGCAGCGCCGTCAGGTCGGCGATCTTGCGATCCACCTCGACAAGATGGGCCGTGGCGAGCGCGTCGACTGTCGCGCAGTCATGGCCACGCCGTTGCGACAGATCGAGAAGGGCACGGACCTGCTCGATCGAAAAGCCAAGATCGCGCGCCCGCCGGATGAACGAGAGGCGTGCCAGATGCTCCGGTCCATAGCTGCGATAGTTGCCGCCGGTGCGCGCCGGCGGAGGCAGCAAGCCGATCTTCTCATAATAGCGCACCGTCTCGATGTTGGTCGCAGTCGTTGACGCCATTTCACCGATCTTCATCGCTTGACCCTGTAGTTGCTACAGGGTGCATATAGCGCCTCGACTCAAGGGAAGCGAGGCGACATGGCCGGTTGCGGATCATGCTGTGCTGAAACCCAGCGCATCGAAGACACACGCTGGCGGCGCGTTCTGTGGATCGCGCTGGCCGTCAATGTCGTGATGTTCGCCGGTGAGATCGGCGCGGGCATCGCCTCGGGATCGCGGTCGCTCCAGGCGGATGCGCTCGATTTTCTCGGGGATGCCGCAAACTATGCGATCAGCCTCGGCGTCGCGGGCATGGCGCTGCGCTGGCGGTCGCGTGCTGCTTTGCTCAAGGGCGGCACGATCCTCGCCTTCGGCCTCTATGTCCTGGTCACGACGATTCTTGCCGCTATGGGCCGGGGCGTGCCGCAGGCCGGGACGATGGGAATCGTCGGCATGATCGCCCTGATTGCCAATGGCGGCGTCGCGCTCATGCTCTATCGTTACCGGAGCGGCGATGCGAACATGCGCTCGGTCTGGATCTGCTCGCGCAACGACGCGATCGGCAATCTCGCGGTGCTGCTCGCGGCCGCCGGCGTCATCGGCACGGGTACGGCCTGGCCGGATCTCGCGGTCGCCGCGATCATCGCAGGCCTTGGCATAACCGGCGGGGCGCAGATCATCCGCCAGTCCCTCGCTGAATTCAAACTGGACCGAGGGTCAGGCAACACCGCGCAAGCAACCGCTCGGTAGCCCGATCGAGCGTCGCCCACGGATGCGTGAGTGGCTCGACCGGTTCAATGAGGGTGTCGACCGACTCGCGGCATAACAGCCGTTTCTCGCCCCGCCCGGGCCGCGCAGCTTCACCTTGACCGGTGTCTAGCCACGCCGTCATTCTACCGTGACGATGCGCCTGATCCACGACCTCGCCGTTCGCCGAATACTGTATCGTCGGCCGATTCCGACCATGCCGGATATCCTGGTGATTGATATACCACCGCGGTACGCGGCCCCCAGCCTACCGCTCGGCCGCTACTATCCCATCATCATCGAAACCCGCTTCGAACTCGACGAGATCGAGACCTTTCTCGCCGCCGAGCGGGACTTCCCCGTCGTCCCAGACTTATTCGACCGACGCCCTTCGGCGCTGAATGGTGGTGACATTGTCTTCTGTCGCTACGCCGCGCCGGCTCCGGGCTGGCCGCTCCTGCTTCTCTGCCATTGGCCCGCCAACTTTACTGTAATGGTGCCGCCAACGAGCGATTCCTTTGCCCGCGGTTGCTACACCACCGAGATGTTCGAGAGCATCGACGCCCTCGATCAGACCGAAGACCGGCTTCTCACTACGCTCGGCCGACACCACCCAGTCATCGTCAAACCGATCGGCACCGCGCATCCCGCAGGCCACGCCTAGCCAACGGCATTTCTGCCCGTGTAGCTCCGGATACCCGAACGGCGCCATGCGCCGCAGCGACTGATGCCGATCGCCCCACACTTTCCTCGAATCCACCGCCGCGTCGGTGCCCCGCCGGCCTTTCCCGTTCGCGCCCCCCTAACCCACACGCCAAACTTGCCCCGGAAGCCTTGCCTAGTTGTCGACGGGCGCGGGCGAACGAGCGCGCGTCGGCGGTTGGGCGCGCGGCGGGGCGGGGGAGGGAGGAGTTGGTGGCGGCGCGGCGCTGTTCTTGGGCGGCAGCGCGGGCGGGGAGGCCGGGGATCAGAGGAAAGGGGGATCTGGAGGAGTGTCGCCGAGATGGTCTCGAGAGCGACATTCGAAGGAGTTGAGGCGATGAACATTGGTGAATTCAAGAAGGAGAACGGCCGCCTGATGGGTTCGGTCTTCACGCGCACCATCGACCTGCCGAGGATCGGGCTTCGCCCGGTGCAGAGCCAGAGCGAGAAGGCGCCGATCTACGAGATCGTGGCGCTGAACATCGCGCGGCGCTGGGTGCAGATCGGGGCGCTCTGGGAAGCCGTGTCGAAGAAGACCGGCGAGGTCTTCCTCGCGGGCCAGATCGACGATCCGAGCCTGCCCGAGCCGCTTCCGGTCGCCCTGTTCCCGAACGAGGCGGGTGGATTCACCGTCGCCTGGCGTCGCGAAAATCTCGGCGGCGGGTTCGGCGGCGGCTTCGGCAGCGGTGGGTTCGGCACCAGCCAGCGCGACTATGCGCCACGGACCCAGGACGGCTTCGGTGACAGCACCGCCGGCGCCGACGGCAGCCTGAACGGCGACCGGACGGACGCGGACGTGGACGAGGACATCCCGTTCTGACCGCCAAGTGAACGAGGGCCGGGGGTGCGTCGAGCGCCTCCGGCCCTTTTTTTGTTTCCCCTTTCGACAAGGAGTTCGCCATCATGGCTCGAACCGCATCCTCAAACAGCATCAGCCGCCTGGCCGACCTGCCCACGCTTTATGCCGAAATGATCGCCACCCCGGAATTTCAGGCGGCGTTCGGCGATCCCATGCCGCTCAGCATCGTCGAGCTTGGCGATGAACCCGGCGAGCATGACATGCCCGAGCCCTTCGCCGTTCAGGCCGAATGCGGGGCGATCATCGCCACCATCTTTGATCTCTTCGCGGGCACGCGGCTTGAGCCGCTGTCCGCCGAGATCGCCTGGGGCTTCGTCAACAGCTTCCATTTCGTCGCCGGGAAGCTGGAACGCCGCGAAGACAGCCTCGCCGCCGAAATCGGCGACCTGGTGCGACATCCCGACATGAGCGAGGTCTATAATAACGAGCTGGAGGAGAAGCAGCTCCTCTGCCAGTCGACCGCCGAGCACCGCGAGGCGATCGAGTGCATGCGCGACTATGCGGCCGAGATGTACCGTGCGCAGTCGGGCTGGCCGTGGTCGCCGGCGCGGGGAAGCCGGGCATCCTCCGCATCGTCAGCGAGCCAGATCGCGGCGCAGGATTTCCTGCGTGCCCGCGAACTTGCCGCCCGCGAGAAGCACAGTCCGAAGGGACCGATCGTCGTCTTTTCCGGACCCGCCCAGTGGCACGATTGGGAAACCCTGTGGGCGCGGCTCGACGAGGTCCATCAGCGCGTACCGCACATGTCGCTTGTGACCACCGGACAGCGCAAAGGCGCCGACGCGATCGCGGCGGCCTGGGCGGCCCGCAATAGCGTGCCGCTGGTGGCGTTTGGCCTCTACGGTTCGGGTCGGAAAACCGCCTTCACCCGAAACCGCAAGCTCGCCGAACTGAAGCCCGTCGAGGCGGTGCTCTGCGAAGGCTCGGGGCTGCAGGCGAACCTCTATCAGACTCTGAAACAGGCGGGCGTGCCCATCCATGCCTTCCGCAAGGCCGATCAGATCGCCGATACCGCGTTACGCCGGATGCGGGCCTGAGCATCGGGGGCGGGGGCTTCGCTCCCGCCTCCTTCCCCACCGTTTCACAGGAGGCCGACATGGCCATACCAGATGTGTACCGGCGCAATTTCGCAACCCTGCGCCGCGCGGCCGAGGACGGTAATCTCGCCCTGATGGAGTGCACCGACGCGGTCACCGGCGTCCCGCGCTACGTTATCTGCGCCGTGGGACGGGACGACGGTGCTTATGTGATGACGCCGTTCGGCCATCTTCACGATGGAGACCCGTATGAGGCCTATCTACCTCCCGACACCGATAGATCGGAGCAGCCATGATCGGCTATGGAGGTTGCATCGAGCCCGGCGGCGTGGAGCTTGCCGACGAGCGATGGGGAGCGCCGTGTCCACGTTGTGGCGAACCAGCCGAGCACGGCCAAGTCGAGCGCGCGGAAGGCTCGCTCAATATCTACCGCACGGTCGCCTGCGATCATTGCGGGCACCATGAAGGGTTCGATTGGCTGAACCCCTGACGATCTGAAGTTCCTGTGAGGCCGGACGCATTCCCGCGTGCCGGCCTATTTTTATGCAAGGGCGGCGAGTGACAAACAGGCTTGGCCCTTCTCCTTGACCGCCGTGGAAGGGTGTTACGCGCGGCTAGCGTCTCACAATCCTCAGACGTGCGGGACGGCCGGTGCGGACAAAGGGTCCGCACCGGCCGATGCGATTCGGGGGGCATCGAGCCCCCCGAATCACAGCCTCTCTCTATCTATCAAGAAGTCCAAGCATGGCACGGGGACAGCGCCGGCCTCAAGGACGACGGGGCCCCACCATTTTCTTTTGCGGATCGAACACAGCGCCTCAGCGTCGACGTCGGTGGCCGCCAAAGAAAATCGTGACCCCCATCGCCGCTACGCGGTCGCTTCGCGATCCTTGACCCCGTCGCTCAGAGCCCGTGCCGGGAAAAATGCCTCTTTAAATTTCAGGAGGCCATCATGACGCATTCACCCCGTTCCATTTCCCGCTTCGCCGACATCGCCGCGCACTATGCCGAGGAGACGGCCGAGCCCAGCGACCGCTTCGCCGTCGCCTTCACCGAGACGGTGGGCGAGTTCCGGATCGACCGCGCCGAGGACAGCATTGATGCCGGCATGCCCGATCCGCTGGAGGCCGAGCGCGCGACCGAACTCCTTATCACGACGTTGTTCGACGTCCTGCGCGACACCCGGTTGGAGAGCATCGCCGACCGCCTCGCCTGGGGCATCGTTCACAGCTTCCACAAGGTCGCCGACCAGCTCGACGGGGAAGCCGATCGCGCGGCGCAGCAGGTCAACGGACTGATCCGCTCCGCCGACGGGAGCGAGGTCGCGACGAGCGAACTGGAGGAGGCCCAGACGCTCTGCCAGTCGCTGGACGAAGCCCGGGATGCGGTCGCCTGCATGCGCGATCACGCGGCGCAGATGTATCATGCCGAAACCGGCCGGCCATGGTCGGCACCGCGCGCGACGTTGGTGTCGGGAAAGCGGACCGCCTCGGTCATCGCCGCCACCGACTTCCTCGCCGCACGCCGCCAGCGCCGCATCGAGGAACACGCGCCGCAGGGGCCGGTGGTGATCTTCTCGGGCGGCCAGCAATGGGAGGACCATCCGCTCCTGTGGGATCAGCTCGACGCGATCCACGCCCGGATCCCGGCGATGGTGCTGGCGACGACCGCCCAGAACAAGGGATGCGACGCGATCGCGGCGGCATGGGCGGCGCGGTCGGGTGTGAAGCTGGTGGCCTTCACGCTCGACGCACGGTTGGGGAAGCGGGCAGGGTTCGCCCGCAACGAGCGGCTGCTGGCACTGCGCCCCGTCGAAGCGCTGGTCTGCGAGGGGTCAGGACTTCAGTCGCACCTCGCCCGGATGGTCCGCGACAAGCGGGTGCCGGCGCACTTCTTCCGGCTCTCGGATCAGCGCACAGCCGGCGCTGTCGCCTGAGATCGTGATGGGGATCGGTTGGGCATGATGCCCGGCCGATCCCTTTTTTTGTTGGCGTAGAGAACCGCCCCGCTCGGGAGCCCGATCAGAGATCGGGTCCGTCGCGGGGCGGTGCGACAGCGTGCTGTCGGCCTCCTGCGCGTGGCTACGCCATGCTCGTCGCTGGGCCACCCTTCGGGCGAGTTTTTGGTTCGGCCGCTGCCACTGGCAGCGCCTTCAGGGCGGCGAGGGCCTGACTCCCACCGACCCGGATCGCCTGGTTGAGTAGGTCTTTGAAATCCCGCTCGGTCAGCGCCTCGATTGGGAGTTCGGTCACCATCCCCGCATAGCGATCGCGCAGGGCGCGCCGGGCACTTTCCACTTCGTCGGCGACCTTGCGCTGTCGCGCTTCGAGGTCGGCAAGTCGCTCACGTTCCGTCATCTTGGGCATGTCCATCGTCCTTTGTGATGGGTCTGCCCGCCGTCCCGGATTGTAAGCTGGGTTCGCGCGCGTTCAATCCCGAACTTGGGGTATCGATCTCATGCACACCAACGGTAGCGCGATCGAGATGAGCTTGCCGGCGTGCCGCCGGCGAGAAGAAGAAATCCCCTGCCGGGGATTGTCCGCCCATGCCCGGTCGAGACAACGCAGCGCGCAGAGCGCTGCGAAGGGGAGCACTCACGGCCTTGGCCGTTTGTAATGCACCGTACGCACGGGTGCTGCGAGGCGATAATTCATATGAATCAACGATATAGCTCTGTCCGACGTGTCAGACGCGGAACAGCGGCGCCGTCTGACATGTCACCCGCGGATGAAGGCCACAAGCGCAAGCGGCTGGAATTGCGTGCCTTTCCGTGTCGGACATGTCGGACACAGTAAATCGTTGAAAAACAGGGGAACCAGGACTATGATCCCCATGCTTCAAGACTTGCCCGTCGAGCTCCCAGTGCTGGAGCTACGACATGATCAGAATAAGCGTGCGGGTCGATAGCGTCCTGCATGACCGCCTCAGTCGGCGTGCGGCAGGCGCCGATCTTTCCCTTTCCGTGTTCGTCCGATCGGTGCTGGAACAGGCGGCCGACCCCCGCGGTCGGTATATCTATTCGTCGCAGGATGAGATCCTCGCGACCTGCATCCAGATCCTCACCATCCTCGGCACGTCGATCGGCCAGCGCACGCCCGATGTCCTCCAGAAGGGGATGACGGAGGCGCGCGGCATTTTGCGGGAGAGGGGGCTGCTCGACCCGGAGGCCGACCGATGAGCCGGGACGAACGACGGACTGATCCCGTTCCCGCCGCCGTGCTTCAGGCGTCGCCGCATCTGCCGACCATCCCCTGGACCATCGGCTTCCTGCCCCTCCTGTATCTCGGGCATCCCAGCTCGGTTCTTCCCACCCAGCTGGACGCGGGAGACCCGCGATGAGCATCTTTCGAAACGACACGCTCGGCTCCTGGACCCGGGGCGGTCAGGCCATCGTCCACAACGTCCGGATGACGACGCAGGTGTTTTTCCAGACCGTCATCGCAGGGCTGGTTCTCTGGGTGATGGGCACAATCTGGTACGCGCTCGAAAAGTCGACCGACTATGAGCTGTTCATCCTGCGCAAGCTGGTCGAGGCGAGCTTCAAGGTCGATGCGGCTGCCGGCACCAACGATCCGGTGTTGTTCGAGACGCCCTCGGGACATCAATATTGGACATCGGCCGATTGGCTGCTCGCGTCCAAGCTTGCCAAGCAGACCCTGCACAAGGTCGAGCTCGACCTCATTCATGGCGCGTTGATCGCCGGTGCCTTTGCCCTGCTCGCTCTTTTCTTCGCCTGGTTCACCTTCACGCGGACGGGCAGGGGACTCGGGTCGAACGAGTATCTGCGCGGTGCCCGCTTCGGGACGATCCGGCAGGTCAAGCGGCTGCTGCGCCGCCAGCGCAAGGGGAGTTTCTCAATCGGCGGCGTCCCCATTCCCGACGCTTATGAACCCGAACACGTGCTGCTCTGCGGGGCGCCTGGCACCGGCAAGACCAACCTCATCGTCAAGATGCTCGAGGGCATCCGCAAGGAGGGCAAGCGGGCGATCATCTATGATACTGCCGGCACCTTCGTCGAGAAATTCTACCGCCCGGGCAAGGATGTGCTCCTCAATCCACTCGACAAGCGCACCAGCCGCTGGTCGCCCTGGGGCGACGTCCCGCGCGATTACCATTATGACCAGATCGCTGAGTCGACGATCCCCGACAAGGCGGGTGATCCATTCTGGGCGAAGGCCGCCCGCGGCACGCTCGTCGCGGTCATGCGCAAGCTCGCGCATCAGAAGCAAATGCTGGTCTCGATCCTGCTTGATCGCCTGTTGCGGTCCAAGCTGAAGGATCTTGCAGCCTTCGCCGCTGGTACCGACGCCGCGGCTTTCATCAGCCTCGAAGGGGAGCGCACGTCTGCCGGCATCCAGGCCGAACTTGCCTCCGTCATGCGCAGCTTCTCCTATCTCGACGACACCCGCAAAGGACTGTCGATCCGGGACTGGGTGGCGAACGAAAAGGGGGATGGCTGGCTGTTCATCACCGTCAAGGCCGACCAGCTCCCGTCGCTTCGGCCCCTGATCACGGTCTGGCTCGATATCGCCATTTCGGCGATCATGAGCCTGGCGCCGGATCGCCGCCGACGTCTCTATTGCGTCATCGATGAGCTCCCGACGCTCCAGAAACTGCCATCGCTGTCCGACTTCCTGGCGCGCGCCCGCAAATATGGCGGGTGCGGTATCCTGGGGTTCCAGTCCTACCCGCAATTGGAGGCGACCTACGGTATCCAGGATGCCGCTGCGATCACCGGCTATTGCTCGACCTGGGTGGCATTGCGCGCCAACGACACCCCCACCGCCAAGCATGTTTCGGAAAATCTGGGCCAGGTCGAGCAGGTCGAGGCGAACGAGGGCATGTCCTACGGCGTCAACGACATGCGCGACGGCGTGAACCTGTCGCGCATGCAGGTGACCCGCCCGCTGGTCATGCACACCGAAGTGACCAATCTACCAAACCTGTCGGGTTTCCTGCGGTTCGGCCGCAACTTGCCGGTGGTGCATTTCCAGGACCGTTTCAACACCGTCGCGACCATCGCCGACGCCTTTGTCGAACGCGATACGCCGCCGGTGCGCGACCGGGATGGCGAGGCCCTGATCGCCGCTATCCATGCCGAAGCCACGCCAACCGAGCCGCCATCACCGCCGCGACGCAAGAAGGCTGCACGACCGGTGCCGCCACCGCCACCGCCGACATCGCCTGACCTGTTCGAGGGCGGCAGCACTGGGGCCGCCGAGGGGGAGGGGGTTGAACCGAAACTCGCCGAAAACCCGCCGACAGACCCTGTCGCACCTGCTCCGGCCTTCACGCTTGCCCCGCAGCGCGGACGGATCCGGATCGAGCTTGATGTCTATGACCGCGAGAATGGGCCGGCCCGTCCGGCTAACCCGGCATGATCCATCCTCGCCGCCTGAAGGGCACGCCCGGCAATATCGCCAGATATTATACCGTGGGCGATTACTACACCAAAGGGAGCGACGAACACTCGGAATGGGGTGGCCGGATTGCGGATGAGCTAGGGCTATCCGGTCCGGTCGATCCCCAAATCTTTCAGGAGTTGCTGGCCGGAAGAATCGGCGGCCAGCAACTCGGTCGTCACCGCGCCAATGGCGAGATTGAGCATCATCCCGGCTGGGACTTCGCGGTCAACGCGCCCAAATCGGTGTCGATCATGGCGCTGGTGATGGGCGATGAGCGGATCATCGCGGCGCATGAAAAAGCGGTCGGGACGGCACTCGATTATCTTGAAGAACATGCGTCGCTGCGCCGACGCGACAATGGCCAGATCGTTCACGAGACCACCGGCCGCCTGGTCTTCGCCCGCTTCACCGAGCATGCCAGCCGCGAACTCGATCCGCATCTCCATACCCATGTCGTGGTGATGAACATCACGAACCGGGAGGACGGTTCGTCCTTGGCTAGCCTCGAGACACGAGCGATGTTCGCCGAGCAGATGGTTGCAGGGCAGGTCTATCGCAACGACCTCGCCCACGAGCTTCGGCAGATCGGATACGAAGTCGAGTTCGATCCGAGGCGCGGCCTGTTCGAGATCGTCGGTGTTCCCAAGGATTTCATCAAGGACACCTCCCAGCGCGCCGAGCAGATCGATGCCCACGCTAAAGAACACGGGCTAACCGGCCAGGCAGCGCGCCGCCAATCCTTCTACCAGACGCGCGGTCCCAAGGTGAAGGCGACACTCGACGAGCTCCATAGCCAGTGGGCCGCGCGCGCGAAACCCTATGAGGCGGACCTCGCCAAACTCACCGCGCAGGTCGAGGACCGGGGCACGTCGATCATCGATGTCGACCGCCGAACCGCCGGTCGCGCGAGTCTGTTCGGTCTGCGGCAGGCGGAGACCCGCGAAGCCGTGAACAATCTCGGCCGCATGTACAGGCTGGCGCTGGCCAGCCATGTCGGAGAGGTGAGGCTTGCCGATGTCCGGCCGTTGCTTGCCGAGCATGAGTCGAAGCGCAAGCTCCTCGTCACCCGTGCGCCGACGGGCGATCAGACTCTGACCCGCGGCCGGACCAGCAGGCGCAGCGCGCGTCAGGAAATGGCGCTGTCGCAGCACCTCGCTTTGGCCCTGGATGATGCCCGACCTATCGCCACCGCCGACCGCCTCCTGGTCGCGCTGGAGACCGCTGGCCTCACGCCCCATCAGGAGCAGGCCCTCGTTCAATCGGCCTTGTCGCGGGACCGGGTCACTGGCATCCACGGCGTCGGCGGCGCCGGCAAATCGACGTTGATGAATACCCTGAGACAGGCGGCTGAACCTGGCACGGTGCTCGTGGCGCTGGCCCCCACATCGTCAGCGGCCGCGACCACGGGTCAGATCGCAGGTGTTGAATCGAGGACGGTCGAAAGCATCCTCACCAGCGGCGGCCGTGGCATCACCGACCGTCATGTCCTTCTTCTCGATGAAGCCGGTCAGCTCGGTACGCGCCAGGCCATCCGGATCCTCGAGATCAGCCGGATGACCGGAGCGCGGTTGATCCTGCTTGGCGATGACAAGCAGACCGGCGCGATCGAACAGGGCAAGCCCTTCTGGCTCATGCAGCGGTTCGGTCTCGCCACCGCGCAACTTACCGAGTCCATGCGTCAGCAAACGAAAAGCATGAAAGCCGCGGTCACGCATGCGCGGGCGGCGGAATATGCCGCCTCGCTGTCGCACCTCGACAAGGTCGTGAGCGGGGAGGGGGCCGAGGCCCTAGCGAAAGGGCTGGTCGCGGAATGGACCCGGTTGAAACCTGAAAACCGCGCAACCACCAACATCCTCGTACTCGACAATGCCACCCGGCTGATCGTGAACTCAAAGATTCGCGAAACCCTGAAATCGGAAAGCGCGATCGCGGCCGAAGACGCTCGGCTCCAGGTCCTGACGCCGAGCGGCATGTCCGACCAGGAGAAACATTATGCCCGCTTTTATTCCGGCGGGCAGGTGGTGACCTTCACAAAGGATCAGCTTGGAGCGGGGATCGCGCGCGACGTCCAGTATCGCGTTGTCGGTATCGGGCGCGCCGAGAACGGGCGGCAGGTCGTGCGACTGGTCGACGAAAATGGCCGCATCATCCGCTGGGATCCGCGGCAGAGCCAGGTCAAGCAGATCAATGTCTTCAACACCGAGAATCGCGACCTCGCCGAGGGCGATCGGATCCAGTGGCGCCTTGTGAACAAGGCGCTCGATCTCAAGAATGCCGAGCGTGGCACGGTCGAAAAGATGGATGGAACCGTTGCCACGATCCGTTGGGACCGAGGCGAGCGCGTGCAGCAGATCGACCTGTCCGAGCACAAGCACTGGGATCACGGATACGCAGAGACGGTATATTCCGCGCAGTCCAAGACCTACGCCCGGGTGTATGTGCTGGCGCCGGTCAATTCCGGGCTCGTGAACGGCCAGAATTATTATACGGCGATCACCCGCGCGCGCTTCGGCGTGAAGCTCTGGACCGAGGATGAGAAGCGCCTCGCCGAGAAGCTCGAGACCCATTCGGGCGAAAAGACATCCGCGTTGGAAGGGCTGGGAAGGCTGGACCGGGATAATCGCGACAGTCTCGCGGCGCGCCATGCAGACCCCATAGAGCGAGCACGCGCGGACCAGGATCGGGAGCGTTCCGAGCGGCGCGACATGATCCTTGGCCGACAACTCGATCAGCGCGGCAATGCGCCACGGGGACTGCCAGAGCGGATTGCCGAAAATGCGCGCGGGATCGCCAACGTCCTCGACCGCTTCCTGCAATCCGTCGTCGATCGCGCGCCTGCCGACGCCGATCGCGCGGACGCCCGACCCGACCCCACACCGGCCCCTGTACATGACACCCGTGATGCCGACCCCGCCCACGGTCCCGAACATTGATCACGGAGACTATTTCGATGAACCACACCGGCTCCTCATTCTTCGCCCAATGCCGCCTCAAATCGGTTCTGCGCGCCGGCTGCCTTGGCGTGGTGTTCGCGGCATCCGCCGCAACTCCACTGTCAGCGGAGGCGAAACCTCCGGACACCGAGATCGCACGCTGCATTGCGCGCGCCGCCGGCGGCAAGAGTTGGCTGGAAAAAACGCTTTGGGGGTTGCGCGACCAGGAAGGGGGCTGGGTCGGCGCCGAGATCCTCAACACGAACGGGTCGCATGACCTGGGGCCGCTTCAGATCAACAGCTGGTGGGTGCCGAAGATCGCGGCCGTGCTGCGGCAGCCCGAACGGGACGTTCGCACGTGGCTCAAATCTGATGCCTGCTTCAATGCCGACGTCGCCCGCTGGATCTTTCTCACGGCGTTGCGGTCGACCGGCGACTATTGGGCCGCGATCGGGGTCTATCACAGCCCAACAGCGTGGCGCCAAAGGCACTATGCCCTAAGCGTCGCAGACCACCTCACGCGGCGTTTTGGTCCTGCGATTTTCTCCGAAAGGCCTGTTAGGCTTGGCGGTGCTTCGGTCGCGACGACCCCGCAATCGCCCGACTCGCCCACCAACGAGGCCAAGCGGGAGCGAATGCTCGGGTTCGGCGTGGTAGCGCGCTCCGTATCGTCAGAGGTGCAAGATTAAGCGGCGCGGTGGCAGCAGGCTTGTCGCTCTATCCGCTCCTCGATAGATCAGCAGGGGAACAACCAGGAGTGAATCATGAACAACAGCGACCTCGCCGACCATCTTTCCAGCGCCACCGGCTCGAGCAAGGCCGACGCCAAGAAAATCGTCGATACCGTATTCGCGGCGATTGCGGACGCGGCGGCGAAGGGCGAGGAGATTTCGCTCAACGGCTTCGGCAAGTTCAAAGTGAAGGCCAGCGCGGAGCGCGAAGGTCGCAATCCCTCGACTGGCGCGACCATCACGATTGCGGCCTCGAAGAAGCTGACATTCACGCCCGCTAAAGCGGTGAAGGACAAGCTGAACGGTTGAACCGACTCTTGGTCCCAGGCACCTCCCCCAACGATCGCGCCTGGACCAAGAAAGCCGGCCGTCGTTTTTCCTCGCTCGGAGGCCGGTTTCGGATGTTTCCCACACCAGCGTTCGGCAGTGACGGGTTCAAGTCCCTTGTGTCTCAAGCGTCCGCTGGCGCTGCTACGCGACGGCCCTCTATCAAATAGGTTTCATGACAGACCCTCGAACTCACACCACTTCTCGCACCATCATTGCGCCACCACGAGTCATTTTTCGGGCTTTTCTTGACGCCGAGGCCGTTGAGTCATGGCGCGCGCCCAAGGGCATGACTGCAAAGATCCTCTCTTTCGACCCCCGTGTTGGGGGCGGCTATCGGATGACACTCGTCTATTCCGAGACCGAGCGTGGCCGAGGCAAATCAACGGAGGATACCGACGTTGTCGAGGCACGCTTCATCGAACTGATACCGAATGAAAAAATTGTCGAGGCCGTCGAGTTCGCGTCCGCCGATCCAGCCTTTGCCGGCACCATGAAGATGACAGCGATATTCACGGCGGTCGCAAACGGCACGAAAGTGACTTTCACCGCGGAAAACGTCCCTATAGGGATCAGCGAAGTTGACCATCGCGCCGGCATGGATTCATCATTGAAGAACCTCGCCAATCTCGTTGAATAGGCCCGCAGGCGCCGCTTGAGCCTTTCTATGGGTGTTAGCGAAGAAGATGGCGCCTGACCGCCCGCGACATCATCGACACGCTGAGCATTGTGCGTCGGTTCGAGCGCGGGAACTGTTGATAAACGACGGCACGCGAGGTACGATAACCTTGCTTCAAGACATCCCGCCGAGCTCCATCGATTGGAGCAGCGACGTGTTAACGATGGGCGTGCGCCTCGGTTGCGCCTTGCTTTGGCACCTCAGACAGTGCGAATGTCCCTTACACGATGAACGCATCGTCCGGCGATGAGGCGTGCCCGATCTCCGAACACGAGGTACGGGACCGCCGCTGATGCCTCGGCCGCGCCACGAACGCTTGGTAGTGAGTCCAACCCGCCTTTGCACCCCAAGGCTCAGGCTACGGATCAGGAGCCTACTCAGTCTGCGTGTGAATTCTCAGCGGGCAAGTCTCCGCAGAACGATCCACGGGAACCTCGCATTGCGAGACGCGACAAATTCTCACGCCAGCTGATTGAGGATGCCAGTGCGATCTTCGCACGACGGATGGGCCGGCCAGTTTCTCAGGACGAAGCGAGGATTCTGCTAGGCGACCTGACCGACTATTATGAGCTCGCCATCGCCCGACGTCGGACCATTGTCGATCGACAACCGTCAAGACTCAAGACAGTGCGATGACGACCCGAATGCCCGATAACCCAGCCAGGCGCTTTGCCTACGCCGAATCGGCGGCTTGACGGTTCAGTGCTGTCGCGGAATAAATAGGGAACAGAACGGGACGGCGGCACAGCCACAATTCCCCAGCGATAGGCGCGTTTCGCGGTTGGAAGTGGGGAAGGATCGTGATTGAGAGCAGAGAAGGAAGTGTGGAACAATGGTGAAACCCAGAGCGAAGCTGAGACGGACGGTGGCACGTGCGTCGGTCCGCCACGCATTAAAGAAAGCGGTTCTCTACGCTCGCGTCTCGACGTCGGAGCAGGAGCGCGAGGGATTCTCGATTCCTGCCCAGCTCAAACTTCTCCGAGACTACGCAGCGATCCACGACATCGATATCGTAGCCGAACATGTCGATGTAGAAACTGCACGGAAGGCTGGCCGCACCGAATTTGAAGCGATGCTGGCTTATCTACGACGCCATCCGTCTGTCCGAATGATCCTGGTCGAAAAGACCGATCGGCTGTACCGCAACCTCAAGGACTGGGTGACGCTCGACGAATTGGATATCGAGATCCACCTCGCCAAGGAGGGCGTTGTCCTTTCCAACGAGTCCAGGTCTTCCGAGAAGTTCATGCACGGCATCAAGGTGTTGATGGCCAAGAACTATATTGACAATCTATCGGAGGAAGCGCGCAAGGGCATGACAGAAAAGGCCGCGCAGGGTTATTGGCCTACTCTCGCTCCACTCGGTTACCGCAACATTCGCAACGATGCGGGGCGGAAGGTAATCGAGGTCGATCCCGAGATCGCACCGATCATTGCGCGCCTGTTCGAGCTGTGCGGAACTGGTAATTTCTCGATCAACGAACTGGCAGCGAAGGCGCGCAATCTTGGTTTGAGGTATCGTCGAAGCGGCAAGCTCGTCAGCAGTACGAGTACGATTTTCTATATACTCAGAAATCGGCTCTACACCGGCTCCTATGAGTGGGACGGCAAGCTTTATCGAGGCCTGCACGACCCAATCATTTCGCTGGAGGCCTGGGAACTAGCTCAGGAGGTCATCGATGGCCGCAGCGCGTCCAACGTCCGCGCGAGTCCCAAAGATTTCGTCTACACCGGCTTGATGACCTGCGGCCATTGCGGCTGTGCGATAGTCGCGGAGATCAAGAAGCAGAAATACGTCTATTACCATTGCACCGGCTTTAAGGGAAAATGCCCTGAGCGTTACGTCCGGCAGGAGGCGCTTGACGTTCATTTCGAACAGATGCTTTCGCGGCTTCGCCTCGACGACGAAATTTTCGGTCTCGTACAGCGAGCGCTCCGCGAGAGCCATGGCGACGAGAGCCGCGAGCGTGATGAAGCCAAGGCGCGGCTGGCTGCCGAGGCAGACAAGCTCCAGGAGCGTCTTGACACCATCTACCTCGACAAGATCGATGGACGTATCACCAAGGAATTTCACGATCGCATCGCTACCACCTGGCGGGAGGAGAGAGCGCGGGCGATCCGAGGACTCGAGCACCTCAATAATGCGGACGAGGCCTATGTTGATGATGGCGTGGCGCTGCTCGATATCGTCAGGAACGCCCACAAAGGCTTTGCGGAGATGGCCCCGGAATACCGGCGTCGAGCTCTAAATTTGGTACTTTCGAACTGCACCTGGGCCAATGATCGGCTGACCGTAGAATTCAGGCAGCCCTTTGGAATGCTTGAAGAATTATCACGAGCCGCGTTCACTCTCGGCACGCCAAACCAACCCCAAAATGAGGGTTTTGACAGTTTGGTGACCCCTACGGGAATCGAACCCGTGTTTCAGCCGTGAAAGGGCCGCGTCCTGACCGCTAGACGAAGGGGCCACTGGGCTAGCGCCGCTGGGCAGGACCGCGCCTCTACGGGGGTGAGGGCGGTCCGTCAAGCGCCGATTTCATCATTTTCCTCAGTCGGCGAATGCCGCGTCCTCGACGTGCAATTCGGCGGCGGGGCGGCTGCCCCAGTCATCGATCCGGGCGCGTCCGGCGAGCCAGAGTTGACGGCCCCTGGTGCCGTGAAGCAGCGTCTGTCCCAGCTCGCTGGCGGCGGCGCGAAAAGCGATGGCCTTGAACGACCGGCCATCGGCCCCGCTTGCCATCATGCGGACGTGATCGGTGCCAACCAGGTCGCACTTGACCAGCCGCACCGGCCCCACGGCGATGCGCGGCCCCGGCCAGCCCACGCCATACGGCCCGCCGGCTTCGAGCGTGGTGACGAGATCGGGGGTCAGTCCGCCGGGGTTGAGCGACAGGTCCAGCAGCAGCGATTGCGTGGCGCGCGCCGAGGCGACATCGCGCGCCAGCCGTTCGTCCAGCCAGTCGGCCAGCCGGGGGAGGGTGGCGGGATCGACGGTGAGGCCGCAGGCCATGGCGTGCCCGCCGCCCGCCACCAGCAGCCCGTTCTCGCGCGCGGCGATGATCGCCGCACCCAGGTCCACCCCCGCGATCGAACGGCCCGATCCCTTGCCGTTGCCGGCTTCGTCGGCGTCGAGCGCGATGACCAGCGTGGGTTTGCCGGTCTTTTCCTTGATACGTCCGGCGACGATGCCGATCACGCCGGGGTGCCAGCCTTCGCCGGCCAGGACGTTGACCGCGCGGTTGTGCTGGCCATCGACCTGCATTTCGGCCGCTTCCTGCACCGCCTGTTCGATCGCGCGGCGTTCGTCGTTGAGCATGGACAGGCGCGTCGCGATGTCGCGCGCCTCTTCCGCGTCGCTGGTGGTGAGCAGGCGGACGCCGAGCGAGGAATCGCCGATGCGCCCCGCCGCGTTGATGCGCGGGCCGAGCGCGAAGCCGAGATCGCTGCAGGTGGGCGCGCGGTTGAGCCGGCTGGCGTCGATCAGCGCGGCAAGGCCGGTGTTCTCGCGCTTGGCCATGACCTTGAGGCCCTGCGCCACCAGCGCGCGGTTGAGCCCCTTCAACTGCGCCACATCGGCCACGGTGCCCAGGGCGACGAGATCGAGCAGGCCCATCAGGTCCGGCGCGGGGCGACCGTCGAAATAGCCGCGCGCGCGCAGCGTGCGGACCGTGGCGACGGCCAGCAGGAATGCGACGCCGACAGCAGCAAGGTGTCCGTGAAGGGCCGCCTCGTCGCTTTCGTCCAGCCGGTTGGGATTGACCAGTGCGGCGGTGATGGGAAGCTCTGGCGGGCACTTGTGGTGATCGACGACGATCACGTCCACGCCTTCGGCATGGGCGGCGGCCAGCGCTTCGTGCGCCATCGCCCCGCAATCGACCGTCACGATCAGCGAGGAGCCTTCGCGCGCGAGCCGGACCAGGGCCTCGCCCGAGGGGCCATAGCCTTCGAGCAGGCGGTCGGGGATATAGGCGCGCGCTTCCACGCCAAGGTCGCGCAGCAGGCGGATCAGCAGCGCGGCGCTGGTGGCGCCATCGACGTCGTAATCGCCATAAACGGTGATCGCCTCGCGCGCGGCCACGGCGGAGGCCAGCCGTTCCGCCGCGGCGTCCATGTCGCGGAACAGCGAGGGGTCGGGCATGAAATCGCGCAGCGTGGGGCGGCGGTGGCGTTCCAGATCCTCGCGCGCGACGCCGCGCGACAGGAGAAGCTGGTTGACGAGATCATCGGCCAGGCTGCCGTGCCAGCCGCCAAGGTCCATGTTGCCGCCGCGCCAGCGCCAGGCGAGGCCGGAGAAGGAATGGGTGACAGCGGAAATCGGGATCATGATCCGGATGCGCTAGCCTATTGCCAAAGGGCCGCAAAGCGGTTGACTGTAATCAATGGCGGACAATGCCTTGAGTCACATAATTCGGCGCAAAAGAACGCCATGATGGTCGCACAGGATCACACGCGGACTTCCGGAGCCTGCTTCCGGTTCCCGCGCTGCCACGAGGGATGACCACGGGGGATGACATGGGCAATCTGATGACGACGAAGCGGATGCTGGCCTGCGGCGGCCTGTTGCTGATCGCCGGTGGCGGCGTGCTGACCGCGCAGAACGCGGCCGCCCCGGTCGCGCGCTACGAGATGCGCGCCGGCACCATATCCGGCATGGCCGGAATGCGCGGCGGCGGCATGGGCGCCGCGCTGGGCATGGCCTTTGGCGGCGGGGGAGGCGGCGCGCAGCATGAGCTGTGGCTGGAACTCGGCTCCAGCCGCACCGCGCCCGATGGCAAGCCCAAGGCCGACCATTTCATGCCGGCCGGCGCGCGGCTGGGCAAATCGGTTGCGCTGAAGACGCCGGAGCGCACGCCGACCGCGCCGGGCGAGACGCATTTCGAGCGGCCCACCGGACGGATGCTGATCTTCTGGGGCTGCGGGGAACACGCGCCCAAGGGGCAGCCGGTCATTATCGATTTCGCCAAGATCGCGGCGGGGCAGATGCCGCCGGGCCTGTGGTCCAGTGCGGTGCCGCTCGATCGCTATGTCACGCCGGCCAACAGCCGGACCTATGGCCAGTGGCCGTCGGATGATGGCAAGTCGGCCCGGCCCGACAGCTCGCTGATCGGCGCGCATCGTATCGCCGGCAATTACGCGCCCGACATCAACTTCACGCTGACCAAGGACTTCATGGGCGCCTTGCAGGGATCGTCCGCCGCGCAGCCGGGCGGGGCCACGCTGCTGCGCTGGAACGCCTTGCCCGGTGCGACCGGCTATCATGCCTCTATCATCGGCGGGAAGCAGGGCGCGCGGGGTGGGAACCAGCCGGTGGATATCGTGTGGTGGTCGTCCAGCGCGACGCGCGAGTTCGGCGGCGGCCTGGCGGACTGGCTGGCGCCCTCCACCGTCGCGCGGCTGGTTGCCAACCGCACCGTGCTGTCGCCACAGACGACGACCTGCACCGTGCCGGCAGAGGTCAAGCAGGCCGCGCCCGACTATATGTTCGGCTCGATCTACGCTTATGGCCCGGAGGAGGATTTCGCCTATCCGCCGCGTCCCGCCGATCCCAAAATCGCGTGGAAGCCGGAATGGACCGCGCGCATTCGCCACCGTTCGATGACCGGCTTCCTCGTCGGCATGGAAGGCCTTGGCGCGGCGAACGGGGCGCAGCCGCAGCGCGAATGCCCAACCAAGCCGAAGAAGCGTGGCCTCGGCGGGCTGGGTGGGCTGATCGGTGGCGCGCTGGGCGCACCCACGGGCGGTCAGGACGGCTGCTGACTGCGGATGCTGGCGATCATCTGGCATAGCAGGACCGGCGCGGCGCGGGCGCTGGCGCACGCCGCGTATGGCGGCGCGTCGCGCGGCGGGCCGGTTCGTCTGATCGCCGCAGCCGACGCCGTGCCCGATATGCTGCTGGATGCCGGCGGCTATCTGTTCTGTTGCCCGGAAAATCTGGGGGCGATGACCGGCGCGATGAAGGAGTTTTTCGATTGCGCCTATTACCCGTTGCTGGGCCGGATCGAGGGGCGGCCCTATGCCACGATCATCGCCGCCGGATCGGACGGGGAAGGCGCGCGGCGGCAGATCGACCGGATCGCCACCGGCTGGCGGCTGCGCCGCGTGGCCGATCCCCTTGTGGCGCTGCTGGAAGCGCAGACGCCCGAACGCATTCTGGCCCCCAAGACCGTGCCGCACCAGCACCTCGCAGCGGCGGAGGCGCTTGGCGAGGCGTTGTCGCGCGGGCTGGGGATGGGGATATTCTGAAGCCCGCCAAGGCCGAATTGCTGTTCAACTCGGTCCAAGTCGATATGGACGCGGGCCAGCGCGATGATACGCTAAGTCGCTGCATTGGTTACCGGAGATCAGGTATTGATGGACGAGTGGACGAAGGGGCGAACCCGGCTTGCGGCGCTGCTGTTCGAGCCGGGAATGCAGCCGGATGCCAGCCAGATCGCGGACATTTCGGCGCTAAGCGGACGGTTTTCGATTTCCAACTGGTCCGATGAACAGCCCGGCACCGTGGAATTGCTGCACGGAGGATTGACGTTCGATCTTGGCCATTTGCAGCCGGCCGCGCCGCTTCACCTCGATGACCTGGTCCACCGGGTGGACATGCCGCACGACCTTGATGTGGATGCGCTCTGCGCCATCGATGTGTTTCCGGCGCCGCACCTGGCGGGTGGAGCCACGATGTTGCCCGTGCTGCGGGGTCTGGCGGACTTGCTGATCAGCCTGACGGCCCTGCCGGGATTGCGGGCCGTGGCGTGGTGCCCGGCGCGCAACGTGATGTCGCCGGCGTGGTTCCGGGAGGCGTGTGGCGCGTGGCTGGCGGGGGGACCGTTCCCGGCTCTGGCGTTGACGGCGCTCTATGCCGGGGACGATGGCGGTCTTGCCAGCGAGGGTATGGCGTTCCTGACCGGGCAGGAATTCGCGCTGCGGTCGCGGCCCGGCGCTTCGTGGGATGACGATGCACGCGTGGCGGTGCGATTCACGGACTGGCTGGTCGCGCATGGCCGCGTGGATGCGCCGTGCGACGCATTGCTGCCCAGCGGTGGCGGCGCCGTGCGCATCGAGCCGGACGGCGACCGGCTTGTGGTGCGGAGCCGCTGACACGCCCCGGCACCGGGCTTTCCGCCCGGCCGATGCGCTACCGGAAAATCAGGGCAGGAACGGCGCGGTATTCGCCGCCAGCGCGCTGGCCGCCGCCTTGTATTGCTGTTCCAGCCTGGCGACGCGCTCGGCCACGGATTCGACGGCCTTGACCGCGCCGATGCCCTGGCCCGAACCCCATATATCCTTCCATGCCTTGGCGTCGGTGTTCCCGCCCGAACCGAAGTTCATCTTCGATGGATCGCTGACAGGCAGGTTGTCGGGATCGAGGCCAGCGTTCTGGATCGAGCTGCGCAGATAGTTGCCGTGAACGCCGGTGAAGAGGTTGGAATAGACGATGTCGCTGGCCGAACTGTCGACGATGGCCTGCTTGTAGGCATCGATCGCGCGTGCTTCGTGCGTGGCGATCCACGCGGAGCCGATATAGGCGAAGTCGGCGCCCAGCGCCTGCGCGGCCAGCACCGAATTGCCGTGGGCGATGGCGCCCGACAGCGCGATCAGCCCGTCGAACCAGCTGCGGATTTCCCGCACCAGCGCAAAGGGGGACTGCGCGCCGGCATGGCCGCCCGCGCCGGCCGCCACCGGGATCAGCCCGTCCGCGCCTTTTTCGATCGCCTTGCGCGCGAACATGTCGTTGATGACGTCATGCAGCACGATGCCGCCCCAGCGGTGCGCCGCCTGATAGACGTCCTCGCGCGCGCCGAGCGAGGTGATGAGCATCGGCACCTGCCACTTCTCACACAACGCCATGTCTTCATCGAGGCGGTTGTTGGTGCGGTGGACGATCTGATTCACCGCGAACGGAGCGGCCGGCCGATCCGGATGCGCGCGGTTGTGCGCGGCCAGTTCCTCGGTGATCTGGTGCAGCCATTCGTCAAGCTGGCTGATCGGCCGGGCGTTGAGCGAGGGGAAGCTGCCGACGACGCCCGCCTTGCACTGGGCGATCACCAGCTCCGGCCCGGAAATGATGAACAGCGGCGAAGCGATGACGGGGAGGCGCAGGTTCTGGAACAGGGCGGGCAACGGCATGGATCGGCTCTCTCGCAATTCGTTTAATCGATCGATTAACGGCTGCATATGCAGTCGCGCGCGTCAAGTCAAAGGTTCGCGCGGGCGTGGCGTTCAGCCGGTCGGCAGGACGTCTTCGATCCCGTAAACCCGCGCGGCGGTTCCGGCAAAGAGCGCGCGCTTTTCCGCCGCCGAAGCACCGGCGGACAGGCGCTTGAACGCGTTCCAGAGGGTCACGTAGTCAGCGCCCCATTTGTCGACCGGGAAGTTGCTTTCGAACATGGCGCGGTGCGGCCCGAACGCATCGATGCAGGTTTCGATATAGGGCCGCCACATCGCGGCGAGCGCGATCGAAGAGAAGCCCTTGGCCGGCCCTTCCTCGGGCATCCCGCAGAAGGCCATGGCAAGGCCGCCGAGCTTGATCGACACGTTCGGGCATTCGGCCAGCGTGCGGATGGCCGACCGCCAGGTATCGAACCGGTCCGGCAGCTTGCCGCGATAGCTGGCAATGTTGAGCGGCGTGCCGCAGTGATCGAGCACGATGGTGGTATCGGGAAAGGCGCGCGCCAGATCGATCACGTCCTGCAATTGCGGTTCCAGCACCCAGGCATCGAACGTCAGCCCCATCGGGGCGAGGTGGCGGAAACCGGCGCGGAAGGCATCGCTGGCGAGCAGGCCGGGCGGGGCGTGGAACGGCGGCCCGAGCACCTCGGGGTCGGCATCCCACGCCCCCTGGTGGCGGATGCCGCGAAAGCGGCCGTTGCCGGCTGCCGCAAGCGCTTCGAGCACGGGTTGCGCCGCATCGCCCAGCGTCAGGTCGGCGTGGCCGATGATCGCGGCGCAGGCGCGCAGATCGCCATAAATGCCACTGGCACTTTGCGCGGCGACGCCGTTCACGAATTCCACTTCGCCCACGGGGCGCAAGTCTGCGCGGGCGTCGGCGCGATAGAACGCGCCGCATTCCATATAGACGGTGCCTACCACGCGATGCCCGCTCTGCGCATCGGCGCGCAGATGATCGAACACGTAGAGCGGGGAAAGCGCCGCCGCCTGGATGAACGGGTGATGCGGTTCCGGAAAGGCGGCCAGAAGCGGCGACAGATCCCACAGGTGATGGTGCGGGTCGATGATCGGAAGATCAGGTTCCAGAATCGCTTCAGGCATGTCGGCTCCCAAATGCACGGCCTCTTGCGGGCCTGCACCGAACTATGGAGCAGGCCACACAAGAAGCAAGAGCGGCAAGGGGGGATGTCGTCGGAATTTTAACCGATCGGTGAAACGCGGTCAGCGCGCGGTGTTGGCCGCGCTGAGAATGGCGCGGACGCTGGCCGTCGCCACGTCCTCGTCGATGCCCACACCCCAGATCACGCGCCCGTCGGGCAGCGCGCATTCCACATAGGCCGCTGCGCGCGCATTGGTGCCGCTGCCCATGGCGTGTTCGGAATAATCGCGAATCTCGATGTCCACGCCGAACCCCTCGCGCAGCGTCGCCACCACCGAGGAAATGAGGCCGTTGCCGCGCCCGCTGACGGTCTGGATCTGGCCGTCGATCTCGATCTTGCCGGCGAACACGCGGGTGCCATCAGGCGCGCGCGATTCCTCATAGTCGACAAGCTGGAAGTGCTGCGGGGATTCAAGGCGATAGACCTTGCGGAACACGTCCCAGATGTCGCCCGCCTGCAGTTCGCGGCCAACCTCGTCCGCCAGTTCCTGCACGTGCCGGCTGAAGTGCGCCTGCATCTTCTTGGGCAGCTTGAGGCCCTGGTCCTGTTCCAGCACCCAGGCGAAGCCGCCCTTGCCGGATTGCGAGTTGACGCGGATCACCGCTTCGTAGCTGCGGCCGAGATCGGCGGGGTCGATCGGCAGGTAAGGCACGGCCCAGAGTTGGTCGTTGCGTGCTTCCTGCGCGGCAAAGCCTTTCTTGATCGCATCCTGGTGCGATCCGGAAAAGGCCGTGAACACCAGTTCGCCGCCATAGGGATGGCGGGCCGGCACGGGCAGTTGATTGCAATATTCGACCGTCTGGATCACCTGGTCGATGTCCGAGAAATCCAGTTCCGGATCAACGCCCTGCGTGTACAAGTTGAGAGCGACGGTGACGAGGCAGCAGTTGCCGGTGCGCTCGCCATTGCCGAACAGGCAACCTTCCACGCGGTCTGCGCCGGCCATCAGGCCCAGTTCGGCGGCGGCGACACCGGTGCCGCGATCGTTGTGGGTGTGCAGCGAGATCACCGCGCTTTCGCGGTTCGGCAGGTTGCGGCAGAAATATTCGATCTGGTCGGCGTAGATGTTCGGCGTTGCCGCTTCCACCGTCGCCGGCAGGTTGAGTATGATCGGTTTTTCGGGCGTCGGCTTCAGCACGTCCATCACCGCTTCGCAGCAGGCGATGCTGAAATCGAGTTCGGCGGTGGAGAAGGTTTCCGGGCTGTATTCGAAATGCCAGTCGGTCTGCGGAAAGCGCGCGGCCTGATCGCGCAGGTTCTTGGCCCCGGCGATGGCAATATCCTTGATCTGCGCCGGTTCCATGCCGAACACCACGGTGCGCCACAACGGCGATACCGCGTTATAGACATGGACGATCGCCTGCTTGGCCCCGGCCAGGCTTTCGAACGAGGTCTTGATCAGGTCGTCGCGCGATTGGGTCAGTACCTGGACGAACACGTCATCGGGAATGTGGCCGCCGTCGACCAGACCGCGGATGAAATCGTACTCGGTCGCGCCGGCGCTGGGGAAGCCGACTTCGATTTCCTTGAGGCCCACCTTCACCAGCAGATCGAAGAAGCGCTGCTTCTTGTCGGCATCCATCGGATCGATCAGCGACTGGTTGCCATCGCGCATGTCGGTGGAAAGCCAGCGCGGCGCCTTGGTGATAGTGCGGCTGGGCCACTGGCGGTTGGGCAGGTCGATCTGCGGAAACGGGCGGTACTTGACCGAAGGGTCTTTCAACATGGTCATCTCGGGAAAACTCGGAGCTTGCAGGCCGCTGTGGCCCTGTAATGTGACGTGCGATTTGTGTCCCCTGGGCGCCGCGCACGCCGTGGGACCGACGCGTCAGCTCACGCCCAAGGGCGAATAAGTCGAAGGGTAAGGTCCAGCCGAGCGATCATGGCACAAGCCTATGGTCAATTCGCAAGCGCTTGTCCAGAATGAATGCCGCACGAAAGACGGGTGCGGGCTGCACCTGCGATCAGGAGAGGATACCCGCGCACATGCAGATCGAACCGTTCACGCTCCACGTTCCGCAGACGCAGATCGACGACCTTCACCGGCGGATCGACATGACGCGCTGGGCCGAACGGGAAACGGTGGACGACTGGTCGCAGGGCACGCCGCTGGCGGCGTTGCGCGAACTGGTCCGCTACTGGCGCGAAGAGTACGACTGGCGCCGGTGCGAGGCGTGGCTGAACGCGACCGGCCAGTTCACCGCCCGGATCGACGGACTGTCGATCCACTTCCTGCACGTCCGTTCGCGTCACGAAAACGCCACGCCGCTGGTGCTGACGCACGGCTGGCCGGGCTCGATCCTGGAGTTCCGCAACTGCATTGCGGCGCTGACCGATCCTGAAGCGCACGGCGGCACGGCGGAGGATGCGTTCCATGTCGTCATTCCCGCGCTGCCGGGCTTCGGTTTTTCGGGCAAGCCGACGCAGGCTGGCTGGGGCGTCGAAAAGATCGGGCGGGCCTGGGGCGAACTGATGCGCGGGCTGGGTTATGCGCGCTGGTTCGCGCAAGGGGGTGACTGGGGATCGGCGGTGACGACCGCGATCGCGCTGCAGAAGGTCGAGGGATGCGCCGGTATCCACCTCAACATGCCGATCGCCCGGCCGCAGCCCGAGGACCTGACAACGCCTTCGCCCGCCGAAGTCCGCGCGCTGACCGCGCTCCAGCACTATCAGGACTGGGATTCGGGCTATTCGAAGCAGCAGCAGACCCGCCCGCAGACGGTGGGATACGGACTGGTGGATTCGCCCGTGGGGCTGGCTGGCTGGATCTACGAGAAGATGTGGGCGTGGACGGACAATGCCGGACGGGCCGAAGACGCGCTCGATCGCGACGCCATTCTGGACAATATCATGCTGTACTGGTTGCCGGCGGCCGGTGCTTCCTCCGCCCGTCTGTACTGGGAAAGTTTTGGCAGTTTCGCGGCAAAGGATATCGATCTGCCCGTAGCGGTCAGCGCGTTTCCCAAGGAGATTTTGCCCACGCCGCGCAAGTGGGCGGAACGGCACTATCGCAAACTCGTCCACTGGGGAGACATGGAGAAGGGCGGGCACTTCGCGGCATGGGAGCAGCCCGAAGCGTTCGTACGCGAACTGCGGATCGCATTCGGCAAGATGCGCTGAACGGACAGACCGCGCGGTTCAGCCGCAGCGCGCGGAGACCACCAAGCCGTTCTCGTTGACCATCACGTTCAGGCGCTCGGGCGCGAAATCCTCGGTCACGACGTTACCCGGGTGAACCCAGCGGATCACTTCGTGGTTGACCGCCTTGCGCACCGCCAGGTGGAGATCGAGCGTTTCGCGCTTGCCGAGAACACCCTGCACCTTTTCCGCGCCACAGCTGGCCGCGGGCAGTGGGTCGACAAGTTCCGCCGTTTCGCTGCCCGCGCTTGAGGGAGCGTCTTCGAAAGCGCCGACGGCTTCATAAGCCTTCGCGCCCGATTCCTCGGCTTGTTGCGACGGCTTGGAATCGCACCCGCCAAGAGCGCTGCACAGGACCAGCCCGCCCGAAACGGCCAGTGCGCGAACCATGGATAGTTATCCTTCGTGATGTCTCCAGAATGGAGATAATCAGACAGAAGTTACTGGTCCATTGCCATTCGTCGAATGGAGGAGATGTTTGTGGAATAAAAACGGTGCGGACCGTGCCCGCACCCTTGGGATACGTGCATTGGCAGCACACCGAAGCCCGGAAGGGCCGGGGCGCGCCAGCGGCGGCGCCCCGGTGCCTCGCCATCAGTTCTTGGTCTGATCGACCAGCTTGTTGGCGCCGATCCAGGGCATCATCGCGCGCAGCTTGGCGCCGGTTTCCTCGATCGGGTGACGCTTGGCGGCGATGCGCGAAGCCTTCAGTTCGGGCTGGCCGGCGCGGTTGTCGAGCACGAAGTCCTTGACGAAGCGGCCCGACTGGATGTCGGCCAGAACGCGCTTCATTTCCTTCTTGGTTTCATCGGTGATGATGCGCGGGCCGGTCTTGATATCGCCGTATTCGGCGGTGTTCGAGATCGAGTAGCGCATGTTGGCGATGCCGCCTTCGTACATCAGGTCGACGATCAGCTTCAGTTCGTGCAGGCATTCGAAGTACGCCATTTCCGGCGCGTAGCCGGCTTCCACCAGCGTTTCGAACCCGGCCTGGACCAGCGCGGTGGCGCCGCCGCAGAGCACGGCCTGCTCACCGAACAGGTCGGTTTCGCATTCCTCGCGGAAGTTGGTTTCGATGATGCCCGAACGGCCGCCGCCAACGCCCGAGGCATAGGCGAGGGCGATATCGTGCGCGTTGCCGGTGGTGTCCTGATGCACGGCGACAAGGCAGGGCACGCCGCCGCCCTTCACGTATTCGCCGCGCACGGTGTGGCCCGGGCCCTTGGGCGCGATCATGATCACGTCGATGTCGGCGCGCGGTTCGATCAGGCCGAAGTGGATGTTGAGGCCGTGCGCGAAGGCGAGCGCTGCACCGGGCTTCAGGTTGGCGTGCAGGTCGGCGGCGTAGATCGCGGCCTGGTGTTCGTCCGGTGCCAGGATCATGAGCACGTCGGCCCAGGCGGCGGCATCGGCGTTCGCCAGCACCTTGAAGCCGGCGGCTTCGGCCTTCTTGGCGCTGGCCGATCCGGGGCGCAGCGCGATGGCCACTTCCTTCACACCCGAATCGCGCAGGTTCTGCGCGTGGGCGTGGCCCTGGCTGCCATAGCCCAGGATGGCGATCTTCTTGCCCGTGATCAGGTTCAGGTCGGTATCGGCGTCGTAATAAACCTTCATTGTGCTTTCCCTCGTCCAGTTCGCCATGCTGAAGCGGGTTCAGCATCCATCGGGGCCGTTCAGCGCCGCCCTATCGGGAAAAATGGACCCCGAAACAAGCCGGGGTGACGTAGTTCTTCAGAATGTCCGTTGCAGGATCGGTTTGACGTTCAGGCGGCGTTCGCGCCCCGGATCATGCCGACGATCCCGGTGCGGCCGACCTCGACCAGCCCCAGTTCGCGCATCAGGCCCACGAACGTGTTGATCTTGTCCGGCGTGCCGGTCAGTTCGAACACGAAGCTGTGCGTGGTGGTGTCCACCACCTTGGCGCGGAACACGTCGGCCAGCCGCAGCGTTTCCACGCGCGCGTCACCGGTGCCGGCCACCTTGATCAGCGCCAGTTCGCGTTCGACGTAAGGCCCCACCTCGGTCAGGTCGGTCACCTTGTGAACCGGCACCAGCCGTTCCAGCTGGGCGTGGATCTGGTCGATGATTTCGGGCGGGCCGTGCGTCACGATGGTGATACGGCTCACGTCGTGCTCGTCGGTGATGTCCGCCACCGTCAGGCTGTCGATGTTATAGCCGCGTGCGGTGAACAGGCCGGCGATCTTGGCAAGAATGCCGGCTTCGTTGTCGACCATGACGGTCAGGACGTGGCGTTCGGACGCCTGTTCCTTGATCTTCATCACTGTAAGGTTTTCCTCTGGGCGCAATCGTCGGTCCGCGCCGTCAGACCAGCGCCTTGGCTTCATCGTCCATCGTGCCGCTCACCGCATCGCCGTAAAGCAGCATCTCGGTATGCGCGGCGCCGCTCGGGATCATCGGGAAGCAGTTCGCCTCCTTGGCAACGAGGCAATCGACGATGACCGGGCCGGGATGGTCGATCATCGCCTGGATGCCGGCGTCGAGCTGGCTTTCGTCCTCGATGCGGATGCCCTTCCAGCCATAGGCTTCGGCCAGCTTCACGAAATCGGGAAGGCTGTCGGAGTACGAGTTGGAATAGCGGCTTTCATAGGTCAGTTCCTGCCACTGGCGGACCATGCCCATCCATTCGTTGTTGAGCACGAAGACCTTGACCGGCAGGCGGTATTGCGTGGCGGTGCCCAGTTCCTGGATGTTCATCTGGATCGAGGCATCGCCCGCCACGTCGATCACCAGCGCATCGGGGAAGCCCACTTGCGCGCCGATCGCGGCCGGCAGGCCATAGCCCATCGTGCCGAGCCCGCCCGAGGTCAGCCACTTGTTCGGCTTCATGAAGTGGAAGTACTGCGCCGCCCACATCTGGTGCTGGCCCACTTCGGTGGCGATGATCGGATCGCGATCGCGGGTCAGCGCATAGAGGCGCTCGATCGCGAACTGCGGCATGATATCCTTGCTGCGCTTCGGATAGGACAGGCTCTTGCGCGCGCGCCAGCCGTCGATGCGGGCGTACCATTCCTGAAGGTCCGCCTTCTGGTGGCCGCCAGCCTTCCAGGCCTCGATCAGCTGTGCCAGCACCTTGCCGCAATCGCCGATGACCGGCAGGTCCACGCGCACCGTCTTGTTGATCGAGGCGCGGTCGATGTCGATGTGGATCTTCTTGCTGTTGGGCGCGAAGGCATCGAGGCGCCCGGTGACGCGATCATCGAAGCGCGCGCCGACCGCGACGATCAGGTCGGCCCGGTTCATCGCCAGATTGGCCTCGTACGTGCCGTGCATGCCCAGCATGCCCAGCCACGCCGGATGATCGGCCGGAAACGCGCCCAGGCCCATCAGCGTGGAGGTGACGGGCGCGCCGGTCAGCGCCTGAAGCTCGCGCAGCAGGCGCGTGGCTTCGGGACCGGAATTGATCACGCCGCCGCCGGTGTAGAAGATCGGCGCTTCCGCGGCCGCGATCATCGCGATCGCCTCGGCGATGTCCTGCCGGTTGCCTTCGGTTTGCGGGGCATAGCGGTTGCGCTGCTGCGGCGCGACCTCGGTCCACGTGGCCGAGGCGACCTGCACGTCCTTGGGAATGTCGATCACGACCGGGCCGGGGCGGCCTTCGGTGGCGATGCGGAACGCTTCGTCGATCGTCGCTGCGAGCTGCGAAGGGTCCTTCACCAGATAGTTGTGCTTGGTGCAGTGCCGGGTGATGCCGATGGTGTCGGCTTCCTGGAAGGCATCCGAGCCGATCAGCGCGGTGGCGACCTGGCCGGTGATGACGACCAGCGGAATCGAATCCATGAACGCGTCGGCGATGCCGGTGACCGCGTTGGTCGCACCGGGGCCGGACGTCACCAGCACCACGCCGGGCTTGCCGGTGGCGCGGGCATAGCCTTCGGCCGCATGGGCGGCGCCGGCTTCGTGCCGGACGAGGATGTGGCGGATGCGTTCATCGCCGAACAGCGCGTCATAGATCGGGAGCACCGCACCGCCGGGATAGCCGAACACGAATTCGACGCCCTTGGCAACCAGGCTTTCGACCAGGATTTCTGCGCCGCTGCGCTCGGTTTTCACGGTACTTCGTCCCTTGTTGGGCGATCTGGTTTCCAGCCTCGCCTGTCTTGCAACTCTGCGAACAATCCAACGTATCGTTTTTCCATCCCCGGAAGAGGACGGCACTTGCTCCGACCGGGGCCGGAAATACACTGTCGGCCGAAAAATTATGGCCCGGCGCAGAGCTGGCTGCGCCGGGCCGTCTCTCCCTTCCGGGCACCCGACGCAAGTCGGGCAGTTGACGGCCTGCTACTTGATATAAAATGCCATGTCAAGCAGCTATGTTTGAAATAATCCTGCTATATCTTCTCTGTCAAGGTAATTTTCGTTCGCAAGGCGCGGCCATTCCGCCGGATTCTGGTGTTTCAGCCAGGTGAACTGCCGTTTGACGTAGTTTCGCGTGGCTTGTTGTCCGGCGACGATGGCCGACTCGGCATCGCTTTCACCGCGCAGAAATGCCGCGATCTCCGGCACGCCGATGGCGCGCATCACGGGCAGGGCCGGGTCCAGCCCGCGCGCGAGCAGGGTCTGCACTTCCTCGACCGCGCCGCTTTGCCACATCCGGCGGAAGCGCAGGTCACACCGGTGATAGAGCCACTGCCGATCTGGCAGCAGGATCACCGGGGCCAAGGTGACCGTGCCGCCGATCCCGCCGCTGCGTTCGGCCTGCCACGCGGCCAGCGGGCGGCCGGTCGATCGTACCACTTCCAGCGCGCGGGCGACCCGCGTGGTATCGGCCGGGGCCAGCCGGGCCGCGCGTTCGGGGTCTTCGGCGCGCAGCGCTTCCCACGCTTGAGCGACCGGCATCGCGCGCACCGACGCGCGGATGGCGGGATCGATCGGTGGCACGGGCGCGATCCCATCGAGCAGGGTGCGGATGTAAAGCCCGGTCCCGCCGACCAGGATCGGCAGGGCGTCGTCGGCATGGGCCTGCGCGATTTCCGCGCGTGCCGCGTCGGCCCAGTCAGTGGCGGAGCAGGCCACCGCGCCGTCCCACGCGCCGAACAGGCGGTGGGGTATGCCCTGCATCTCCTGCTCGGTTGGCCGCGCGCTCAGCACGGCGAGATCGCGATAGACCTGCGCGCTATCGGCATTGATGACCACGGCCTTGCGCCCCTGTGCGCGTTCGTGCAGCGCCAGCTTTATCGCCAGATCGCTCTTGCCGCTGGCCGTCGGCCCTGCAATGAGCGCCAGCCGTGGCTTGACCGGCGAGCCTGTGCCGCCGTCCATGCCGGTATCGTGGAATGAAAGGGAATTATCGGTGCTCATCGCCCGCCTGATAGCAGAGCCTGAGACGCTTGGTGACAATCTTGCGCGCGCGATGGAAGCGATCGAGGAACGCGGCTGGGAAGTGGCCGGCGCGGGAATGCTTGACGGGTGCGAGGAGGTGCTCGAACTCGAAGTGCTGGAGGGCGATCCGGCCGAGGTCCGCCGCATTCTCGACGCGCACTTTCCGGACAGCGACCTGCTGCTGTCGCTCCACCCGATCGCGGCGCCGCGCCTGTTCGTTTCGGATATGGATTCGACGATGATTCAGGCCGAATGCATCGACGAACTGGCCGATTTCGCGGGGATCAAGGAGCAGATCGCCGCGATCACCGAACGCGCGATGCAGGGCGAACTGGATTTCGAGGCCGCCTTGCGTGAGCGCGTGGGCTTGCTGCGTGATCTGCCCGAAGCCGCGATCCACCAGTGCCTTGCCGAACGGATCGCGCCGATGCCGGGCGCGCGCACGCTGGTATCCACGCTCAAGGCGCGGGGATGCCACACCGTGCTGGTGACGGGCGGCTTTCACAGCTTCGCCGATCCCGTGGCCGAACAACTTGGGTTCGAGCGCGTCGTGGCGAACAGGCTGGAAATCCGCGATGGCGCGCTGACCGGCGGGCTTGTCGGCGGGATTACCGACAGCGGCGTGAAGAAAGCCGTGCTGCTGGAGGAAACCGCGCGGCTGGGCGAGGGGGCTACCAGCCTCGCGACCGGGGACGGTGCCAACGACATCCCGATGATCGAGGCGGCGCATTGGGGCCTTGCCTATCGCGCCAAGCCCAAGGCGCGCGCGGCGGCCGATGGCTGGATTGATCGCGGCGATCTCACCGCGATCCTGCTGCTGTTCGGCATCCCGCGCGAGGAATGGGTCAACGACTGAGGGCAGCGGGGCGGCGGGTCTTGACCCGCGCCGCGATCCGCAGGCCCAGCGCGGCGATGGCGATGCCTCCGCCGATCAGCCCGGTCATCCGCGTTTCCGGCCGGGCGATGCGCCCGACGTAGGAAAAGGCGAAGATGAACCACAACCAGTGGATGCCGAACGTGTGCAGCCGCTTCCACCACCTGCCCAGGCGGCGCATCGCGGCGTCGGTGGAGGTCAGCGTCATGGCGATGAGGAGCAGGTAGGCCAGACCTCCGCCCAGCAGGGTCGGCAAGGGCCGTTGCGTGCCCGACAGGCGCAGGAACGTGATCAGCGCCGCCAGGTGGATCATGTGGCAGGCGGCGAAGCCAAGGCCCCAGTAACGCCGTTCGCGCAGCAGCGCCCGCGTTTCCGGGCCGGGCCACAGCCGTGCCAGTGAGGATGCGCTGTAGGTCAGGATCAGCAGCGGAAAGCCGGCGCGTGCGGTCCAGCGCGCGGCAAGCTGCCAGCCTTCCGTGGTGGAGCGCCCGGCCAGCAGGCCTGCCGCGAGCGCCACGAGCCCCAGCGATATGCCAAGCAGCACCTGCCAGCGTTGCTTCATCGATCCCTCCCGGTATTTTGTCGGAATTTAGGTAGTCGATTTGAAACCTATTTGCCATAGCGAGGCAAGATTGCTAAATGACAGTGGTGTAAGTAACTCGCAGGTGCATGAATGGCTACGCTCGCTACCGCCTCGATGACCGATACCGCGACGCGCGGGACCAACGATCTTCCGTTCATGCTGCCCGGCCGCCCGAAAATGCGATACGATTTCGCGAAGGCGTGGCGTCATTTCCGGGAACTGGTGAAGGACAAGGAGAACACCGCCGAAGTGTTCCCCATCTTCGAGGCGCTGCCCTGGCGCGGGGTCTACGATGCCGCGCGCGCGTTCCTGTCCACGGAGCGCGGTCAGCGTATCCGGGCGAGCGAGCCGTCGCTGGTCACGATTCTCGACGATCATGAAGCGCTGCGCAGGCTGCCGGCGGGGTCTGTCGGGCAGGTCTATTGCGACTTCATGGAGCGCGAGGGGCTGTCGGCGCAGGGGCTGGTCGACGAACTGGAAAAGTACCGCCCGGCCAATTCGCGGTTCGACGATCAGGTCGATTGGTACATGCGCCGCCTGCGCGATACGCACGATCTGATGCACGTGCTGTCCGGCTATGGGCGCGATGCGCTGGGCGAACAGTGCGTGCTGGCGTTCACCTACGGTCAGCAGCCGGCCCTGGCGCACCTGTTCCTCGGCTATGCCGGAGCCATGGAGATTTCGCGGCGCGGCCGGGTCAAGGTGCCTATCTTCCGCGCGGTGCGCGAAGGGCACAAGATGGGCAAGGCGTGTTCACGGCTGGCCGAAATGCCGATCCGCGATGTCCTGGCGATGCCGCTGGACGAAGCCCGCCGGATGCTCGGCATTCGCGCGGCGCGCTACTATCCCGAAGCGCATGCCAAGTGGCGCGCGGCCGGAATCGATCCCTACGATCTGCTGGCGGCGGCCCAGCAGGCGGCCTGATCGCGGTCCAGCCCCAGACCATGTTCCACGAAGCGGGACTTGCGGAACGCGATCCCGTCGCCGCGATGCTGGCCCGCGCCTTCGCGGTCGATCCGGCGATGGCGTTCATCTTTCCCGACGCCGCCGTCCGTGCGCGCCGGATGCCGCGCCTGTTTCGGCTGCTCTATGCCAGTGACGCCCGGGCGGGAACGGTCTTCGCGGCGGAAGGCACGCGCGCGGCGACGCTGTGGCGCGGGCCGGGGCGATCGAAAGTGCCGCTGATGGAAACGGTTGCCGGCGGCCCTGCTTTCCTGGCTGCGCTCGGCCCGGCGGTGGTGCGCGCGATCCGGGTGTCGCACGCGATCGAAAGCCACATGCCGCGCGGACGGTTCTGGTATCTGCACATCGCCGGTTGCGATCCGGCGGCGCAGGGCAAGGGGCTGGGCGGCGGCGCAATCCGCGCGGGTCTGGAACGCGTCGGGCGGACGGAAGACTGCTATCTCGAAACCGCGACCGAAGGGAACATCGGCATCTACAACCGGCTGGGCTTCCAGGTCATCGACACGTGGACGGTGTCGGGCGGTGGCCCCCGGTTCTGGTCGATGCTGCGGCCGGCGGGCTGATCGTTCAAGACCGGCCGCGCCGACAATCCGTCAGGCTTCCATCCAGTCGTGGAAGAACGCCTCGTTGGCGGCTTTCAGCGCTTTCACTTCCACGCCCGCGATCGTGCTGCCGTCGACCGTGCCGATGCGGACCGCGCCTTCCAGCGTCACGCCGGGGCGTGCGGTCACGATGTAGCGGCCCTGATCCTCGCCAAACGCCGATGCGGCGGTAAGCGGAATGTCGAGCGTGCAGCCAAGGCCGCTGCCCATGCCCATTTCCGCCAGCGCGACAAGCAGGCCGCCATCGCTCACGTCGTGCACCGCTGTCACGCGGCCGTCGCTGATCCATTCGCGCACCAGTTCGCCATGGGCGCGCTCGGCGGCCAGATCGACCGGCGGCGGTGCGCCTTCCTCGCGCCCGTGGATTTCGCGCAGCCACAGCGATTGACCCAGGTGCATGCCTTCGCCACCCACCAGCCAGATGCCGTCGCCGTGTGCCTTGAAACGGACGGTGACCATCTTTTCATGGTCCAGCATCAGGCCGACGCCGCCGATCGCGGGGGTGGGCAGAATGGCCGAACCGCCGCCCGTGGCCTTGGATTCGTTGTAGAGCGAGACATTGCCGCTCACGATCGGATAATCGAGCGCGCGGCAGGCATCGCCCATGCCTTCGAGGCAGCCGACGATCTGGCCCATGATTTCCGGACGCTGCGGGTTGGCGAAGTTGAGGCAGTTGGTGATGGCGAGCGGCGTGGCGCCGACCGCGCAGATGTTGCGGAAGGTCTCCGCCACCGCCTGCTTGCCGCCTTCGTAAGGGTCGGCGAAGCAATAGCGCGGGGTGCAGTCGGTGCTGATCGCCAGCGCCTTTTCGGTGCCGTGGACCCGCACCACGGCCGCATCGCCGCCGGATTTCTGCAAGGTGTCCGCGCCCACCTGGCTGTCGTACTGTTCCCAGATCCACTTGCGCGAGGCAAGGTCGGCGCAGCCGATCAGCGTGAGCAGATCGGCGCCGATGTCCGCGCTTTCGGGCACGTTCGCCAATGGCGCCGGCTTGGGCGTGGGCACGTGCGGGCGGTCATAGAGCGGGGCTTCGTCGGCCAGCGGGGCCAGCGGAATGTCGCAAACCACTTCGCCATCGAATTCCAGCACCATGTGCCCGGTATCGGTCACTTCGCCGATCACCGCGAAATCGAGTTCCCACTTGCGGAAGATCGCTTCGGCCATCGGCTCCTTGCCGGGCTTGAGCACCATGAGCATGCGCTCCTGGCTTTCCGAAAGCATCATCTCGTAGGGCGTCATCGCCTCTTCGCGGCAGGGCACCTTGTTCATGTCGAGCCGGATGCCCGCGCCGCCCTTGGAGGCCATTTCGACCGACGAGGACGTCAGCCCCGCCGCGCCCATGTCCTGGATCGCCACGATCGCGTCCGTCGCCATCAGTTCGAGGCAGGCCTCGATCAGCAGCTTTTCGGTGAACGGATCGCCCACCTGCACGGTAGGGCGCTTTTCTTCCGACTTCTCGTCGAAATCGGCCGAGGCCATGGTAGCGCCGTGGATTCCGTCACGGCCGGTTTTGGAACCGACATAGACGATCGGGTTGCCGATGCCGGTGGCGGCCGAATAGAAAATCCGGTCGGTATCGGCGACGCCCACGGTCATCGCGTTGACCAGGATGTTGCCGTCGTAAGCCTTGTGGAAATTGGTTTCGCCGCCCACCGTCGGCACGCCCACGCAATTGCCATAGCCGCCGATGCCGGCGACGACGCCCTGCACCAAATGCTTCATCTTCGGGTGATCGGGGCGGCCGAAGCGCAGCGCGTTCATGTTGGCGATGGGCCGCGCGCCCATCGTGAACACATCGCGCAGGATGCCACCGACGCCGGTTGCCGCGCCCTGGTAGGGTTCGATGTAGCTCGGGTGGTTGTGGCTCTCCATCTTGAAGATGGCGGCCTGCCCGTCGCCGATGTCGATCACGCCGGCGTTCTCGCCGGGGCCGCAGATCACCCATGGCGCTTCTGTGGGCAGCTTCTTCAGGTGGAGGCGGCTCGACTTGTAGGAGCAGTGCTCGGACCACATTACCGAGAAGATGCCCAGTTCCACGAGGTTGGGCTCGCGCCCCAGCGCTTTCAGGACGCGCTGGTATTCATCCTCGGACAACCCGTGCGCGGCGACGACATCGGGCGTGATCTGCGGTGCGGTGCTTTCGGCCATGCGCGGCCCTTAGCGGCGCGCGGCGAGTCTCGCTAGCCCCGCCGTGGCGGTTGCCGTGCGGCGGAAACATTTGCCTTGACGGGCAAGTCCCGTTCCGAGCTTGACCGGTGCCGTTCCCGCCGCCAAAGCTGGGTGCGATGGCTACTAATCCCGATATCGCGTCGCTCAGTTTCGAGGAGGCGCTGAAGGCGCTGGAAGACGTTGTGCGCCGGCTCGAAAGCGGTGAGGCACCGCTCGACGAATCGATGGACCTTTACGAGCGCGGCGAAAAGCTGCGCGCGCATTGCCAGGCCCGGCTCGATGCGGCGCAGGCACGGATCGAGGCGATCGTCACCGATCGCGACGGCCGCCCCACCGGCACCCGCCCCTTTGACGAGGCGGCCTCCGCATGACGACCACTTCCGACCAGGATGCCGGCGAACAGGACGCCGGCCAGGCGAACGCGACAATGGCGGTGCTCAAGCCCGCGCTGGTCCAGATCGCCGAGGATATCGATGCGAGCTTCGATGCGCTGCTGGCCGTGGCCGGCGACCCGCGCGATCGCTTGATCGAGGCCATGCGCTATGCCGCGATTGGCGGTGGCAAGCGGCTGCGGCCACTGCTGCTGACCGCCACCGCGAGCATGTTCGGCGTCGATCGCGCCAGCGCGGTGCGTGCCGGGACGGCGCTGGAAGCGGTCCACGTCTATTCCCTGATCCACGACGATCTGCCGTGCATGGATAACGACGCGACCCGCCACGGCAAGCCTACGGTGCATATCGCCTACGATGAGGCTACCGCCGTGCTTGCTGGCGATGGATTGCATGTCTTCGCGTTCGAAGTGCTGTCCGATCCCGCGATGAGCGGCGATCCGTTCGTGCGCATCGAACTGGTGCGCACGCTGGCAATGGCGAGCGGCGCGAACGGCATGGCCGGTGGCCAGATGATGGACATCGCCGCCGAAACCGCCAGCTTCGACCTGCCGACGGTTACCCGTCTCCAGCAGTTGAAGACCGGCGCTTTGCTGGCAGCCGGTGTCGAGATGGGGGCCATTCTCGGGCGCGTTCCGCCGGAAGGGCGCACGCATCTGCGCGGCTATGCCCGCGATATCGGCCTGGCCTTCCAGATCGCGGACGACCTGCTCGATACCGAAGGCGATGAAGCGGTGGCCGGCAAGGCGCTGCGCAAGGATGCCGAGCGCGGCAAGGAAACCTTCGTCTCGCTGCTGGGCGTGGAGCGCGCGCGCGAACAGGCGAAAATGCTGGTCGAACAAGCCGTGCAGCACCTTGCGTCTTACGGGTCGGAGGCGGACGTGCTTCGTGCCGTGGCGCGCTTCATCGTCGAAAGGGATCATTAAATGGGGGAGAGGATCGGGGTATACCCCGGCACGTTCGATCCGATCACGCTGGGGCATCTCGACATCATCCGTCGCGGTGCCAAGCTGGTCGACCGGCTGATTATCGGGGTGACCACCAATCCGTCGAAGAACCCCATGTTCACGCCGGACGAACGCATCGCCATGGTCGAGCGCGAAATGGCGACACAGGGGATCGAGAACGTCTCCGTGGTGGGCTTCAACGCGCTGCTGATGAAGTTCGCCGAACGGCAGGGCGCCACCGTGATCGTGCGCGGCCTGCGCGCCGTGGCGGACTTCGAATACGAATACCAGATGGCCGGCATGAACCAGCAGCTCAACGACCAGATCGAGACGATCTTCCTGATGGCGGACGTGAGCCTCCAGCCGATCGCGTCGAAGCTGGTCAAGGAAATCGCCATGTTTGGCGGCGACATTTCCGACTTCGTGACGCCCGATGTCCGGGACGATGTGATCGCCCGCATCGAAACGACGGGCCGGCTGGGCGACTACTGATCGCCCCATTCCGATGGGCTGGTCCTGTGCGGAACTGCAATTCGTTCATTGCAGTGACAGCGCGCCCGGCCTATCGGCCACGGATGCGGTTTCCGGCCCGCATTCTATTCTGCCCGGATGAACGCTGAAGGTGGTCTTGCAGATGGTTTCGCGCTTCCTTGCCTCGATCGCGCTTGGCGCCGTGGTTCTCGCCACCCCCGCCATGGCCAAGAAGAAGCAACTGTCGGTGAAGCCGGACACGCCGCCCATGCAGTACGCGGTCGATACCTCGCTGAACGACGATCCCGATAATATCCTCCTGCTGGACTTGTCGAACGGTGGCCGCGTGGCGATCCGGCTGATGCCGCAGTGGGCGCCGCACCATGTCGAGCGGGTCAAGGAACTGGCTCGGCAGGGCTTCTACAACGGGGTCATCTTCCACCGCGTGATCGATGGCTTCATGGCGCAGACCGGTGACCCGACGGGCACAGGGCAGGGCGGTTCCAAGCTGCCGGACCTCAAGGCGGAGTTCAACGATGCGCCGCATCTGCGCGGCACCGTATCGATGGCCCGCACCAACGAGCCGAACTCGGCCAACAGCCAGTTCTTCATCGTGTTCTATCCGCGTTTCGCCCTCGATCACAAATACACCAACTTCGGTCGCGTGATCTCCGGCATGGAATACGTCGACACGATCCAGCGCGGCGAACCGCCGTCGAATCCGACCAAGGTCGTCCAGGCCTCGATCGCGGCCGACAACAAGGCTCGGCCGGCCGTTGCCGCGCCCGTTGCCGCGCCGGCGATCACGGCCGACATGCTGAGCCACTCGCAGTCCAACTGATCCGCTGCCTCGGGCGATGCGCGTCGATCTCTTCGATTTCGAGCTGCCGCCCGAACGGATAGCGCTGCGTCCCGCGCGGCCGCGCGATGCGGCGCGGATGCTGCTGGCCAAGGGTGACGGCACGCTGGCCGACCATGTCGTGCGCGATCTGCCGGCCCTGCTGCGGGCGGGCGACGTGCTGGTGTTCAACGATACGCGCGTGATCCCCGCCCAACTCGAAGGACGGCGCGGCGAAGCGAAGATCGGGGCGACGCTGCACAAGCGGATCGACCTGCGCCGCTGGCAGGCCTTCGTCCGCAATGCCAAGCGTCTGCGCGAAGGGGATGTCATCGATTTTGGCGCCGATGTGTCCGGCACGGCCGAACAGCGCCATGATGACGGCAGCTGGACCCTGTTCTTCCCCGGAGACGAGCCGGTGGAGGTGCTGCTGGAGCGCGCTGGCCGAATGCCGCTGCCGCCCTATATCGCGGGCAAGCGGCCCACCGACGAGGAAGACCGGCGCGATTACCAGACGATGTTCGCCGCGCGTGATGGCGCGGTCGCCGCGCCCACGGCGGCGCTGCATTTCACCGACGGGCTGATGGCCGCGCTGGCGCAGGCGGGCATCGCGCACGAGACGCTGACGCTCCATGTCGGCGCGGGAACCTTCCTGCCCGTGAAGGCGGAAGACACGGCCGATCACCGGATGCACGCCGAATGGGGGCGGATCGAGGCGGACACCGCCGATCGCCTGAACCGCGCGCGCGCCGCCGGCGGCCGGGTGATCGCGGTGGGCACGACCAGCCTGCGCCTGCTGGAAAGCGCGGCGGGCGAAGACAACGTGATCCGCCCGTTCGCAGGCGATACCTCGATCTTCATCACCCCCGGTTACCGCTTCCGCGCGATCGACGGCCTGATGACCAACTTCCACCTGCCGCGCTCCACGCTGTTCATGCTGGTCAGTGCGCTGATGGGGTTGGAGACGATGCAAGCGGCCTATGCCCATGCCATCGCCAACGCATACCGGTTCTACAGCTACGGCGATTCCAGTCTGCTGCTGCCGGAGGGGTGAGGAGGCCGCGCATCGTCGTGGGCCGTTTTCGTCATCCTTGCCGCAAAAGTGCCGAATGCTTCGGTGACGGCATCGGGGTTATCGATCCAGGGGAAATGCCCTGCCGACGGGATCGAGGCGTGGCTGACGTTGGCGCCGCGATAACGCGGGGAATCCCAGCCACCTTGCCAGACGATCCGGTCTTCCGCACCCGCGAGTACCAGCACCGGCAGCGTCCGGGGCCACCATGCCGCGCGATAGGTATGATCGAAGTGAGCGTCGGACCACTCAACCGCGGCGCTGTTGTATGGCATGCGGGAAAGCAATTCTTGTCCGGCGGGAATGGCAGACGGGGTGAAATTCCATGGAGCGGATGCGACCGCGATGGCGGCGATGTTCTCGTCGCAGCGATCAGCCTCGTAAACGGCTGTTGCTGCCTCCACCGTGGGCAGGGGGTTCCGCTGCGTCATCCCGACGAACCTTGCGTGCCATGCCGCGTCCGCTGCGCTGTCGAGCAGCACCAGACCGCATATGTGCTGTTCAAGCTCCGGCGTGGCGAGGAGATACATGCCGCCGGTGGAATGCCCCGCGAAGACAACGTTCGGCAATGCCATCGCCGCTTCGAGCAGGACCTGCGGCCATACCGAATAGGGATCGGCCGGAGCGCCCGGAGGTTTCCGGTTGGAGCCATCGCCGGGCAGGTCCACCAGCCATACGGCACCCGGCAGGTCGAGCGTCGACGCCAGTTCCTCGAGACTTTCCGAACCTATTCCGGGGCCACCGGGCAGAAACAGCCAGTTGAGGAGGCCTGTCTGCCTGCCTCGGCAGCGTAGCCTTACGCCGGACGCGGTAAACAGCGTTGTGGTCATATCAGCTCCTGCCAACCCCGCCCGGGCGGGCTGAAGCGGCCGTAGCAACTCTTCTCGCCGATGGAAGGGCGGCCTCGGCCACGATCATCGCCTCACGCGCGTTTTCTGCAACTGACCGGCTTCACATTGCATCTCGTCAGCCGGCCCGACTCGTTGTAATTCGTTTACAAACGAACTAATTGGCGAGAGCGAGATTTCCCATGAACCATCGACGCATCCTGACCGGCTCCCTGCTGCCCTTTGCCCGCAATTGGCGGAGAGCGGTGGACTATGCGTTGCGCCCGTTCGGCCTGTCCGAATCCCTGGGGGCGCCGCTGATCTACCTGGGGCGCTCCGGCGGCGGGCTGAGTCAGAACGAGCTGGCCGAGCGCAGCGGGATCGGCGGGCCGGCGCTCGTGCGCGTGGTCGACCGGCTGGTGGCGATGAACCTGATGACGCGCCACATCGACGAAGAGGACAAGCGCCTGCGCCGGCTGCATCTCACGGCCAAGGGCGAGGCGCTGGTGTTCCAGCTTGAGGAAGCGCTTGACCGGCTGCGCGACGTGATCATGGCCGACGTGACGGATGAGGACGTGACGGTGTTCCTGTCGGTGGTCGACAAGGTTGGTGCCGCGCTCGACCGGCTCGATCTGGCCAGCGCCTTCCTGTCAAACGATGAGGGAGCTGGCGCTTGAACGCGCATGCTTCCCGCATGGTCTTTTCGCTCAACAGCTTCGCGGCGGCGGTGCTGGCGTTGTTCATCGCGCTGGGGCTGGGGCTGGTGAACCCCTACTGGGCGGCGATGACGGTCTATATCGTCAGCCAGCCTCAGGCCGGGTCGGTCCGTTCCAAGGCGCTTTATCGCGTGATCGGGACGGTGGTTGGTGCGGCCGTTGCGGTCGGCGCGGTGCCGCTGCTGGTGGATGCGCCGGAACTGCTTAGCCTGACGCTGGCGGTATGGGTCGGCCTGTGCCTCGCCATCTCGCTGCTCGACCGCACGCCCCGCGCCTATGTGTTCATGCTGAGCGGCTATACCGCCGCGCTGATCGGCTTCCCTTCGGTCAGCGCGCCAGGCACGGTGTTCACCACCGCCGTGGCCCGCGTCGAGGAAATCTGCCTTGGCATCACCTGTGCCACGCTGATCCACAGCGTGGTGTTGCCGCGCGGCATTGCCGGCACGCTCGAAGCGCGGATCGACGGGTTCCTGCACGATGCGCAGGCCTGGGTGCTGGATGCGCTGGCCGGCGTTCACGATCCGCACAACCGCGATGTCCACAAGCTGGCTGGCGACATCACCGAATTGCACATCCTGGCCACGCATCTGCCGTTCGACACGTCGCATTACCACGATCGCAGCCTTGAGGTGGGCAAGCTGGCGGAACGTATGGCGATGCTGCTGCCACTGGCGCAATCGGTAGGGGACCGGCTCGATGCGTTGCGGCAGGGAGGGGGCGTGCTCTCGCCCGCCAGCGACCGGCTGATCGCCGATGTCCGGGCATGGGTGGTTGCGGCGGACACGGCTTCGCTCGATCTCGCCGCGGCGTTATCCCGGCGCGCGCGCGGGCTGGAGCCGGTGCTGGGCGAAATGCCTTCCGACGATGAATTGCTGCGCGCCAGTTTTCACGCGCGGCTCGCGGAAATGATCGAGGCCTGGCGCGATTGCGCGGTGCTGGCGCGGCATTTGCGCGATGGCGGAACTGCACCGGCGCCCTTGCGCGCGGTGCTCGCCGACGAGCGCGCGCGCCGGCTGCACCGCGATTACGGCATGGCGGTGTGGTCGGGTCTCACCGCGAGTTTGGCGATCCTGCTGCTCTGCGGGTTCTGGATCGCTACGAGCTGGCCCGATGGCGGTACGGCGGTGATGATGGCGTCGATCTTCGCCAGCTTCTTTGCCGGGATGGATGATCCCTCGCGCGAGATCAACAAGGTGGCGATCTGGTGGAGCTATGCCACCGTCGTCACCGGCATCTACCTGTTCGGCATCGTGCCGCAGGTTCACGATTTCTCCACGCTGATGCTCGTGCTGGCGCCCACGTTCCTAGTCATCGGCTATTTTATGGCTATTCCCCGCTGGACCATGCGGATGGTGCCCCTGGCGATGGGGATCAACGGCACGCTGGGCATTCAGGAGGGCTTCTCCCCCAGCTTCGCCGGTTTCGTGAACAGTTCGCTGGCCTCGGTCGTGGGCGTGCTGACAGCCTCGCTGGTGACTCGGCTGGTGCGATCGGTGGGGGCCGATTTCTCGGCGCGGCGGATCGTCCGCCTCGCCGAACGGGATCTTGCCAGCCAGACGCGGACCGAACCGCCGCTCGCGGTGCCGGCCTGGACCGGGTTGATGGTGGACCGCGTGGGCCTGCTGGGCGCGCGCGTGGCGGTGCGGGGCGATCCGGACGATCTGGTGGCGCAGACGCTGCGGACGATGCGTGTCGGTCTGAACCTGTTGACGCTGCGCCGCGTGGGGCCGCCGCGCGCCGATGCGCCGGCCGTGGGGCGCCTGCTCGATGCGCTCCGCCGCTACTGGCGCGGCCGCGGCGAGGGCGATCTGCACGCCCGGATTGCCGAGGCTATCCGCGAAGTGGCCGCCACGCCACCCACGCCTGCCCGGCGCGAGGCGCTGCTGGCGCTGACCGGGCTGGACCGCACGCTTGTTCCCGCAGACGTCAGGACCGAAGCCGCATGACGCCCGAACTGCATCTTTACGGCGTGTTCTTCCCGCACCTGTTCGCGACCGCGGCGGTGGCGCTGGTCCCGTTCCTGTTCATCCAGATCGCGATGCGGCGGTGGCGGCTCTACCGCTTCGTCTGGCACCGCTCGCTGTTCGAGATCGCGCTGTTCGTGGCGCTGACCGGCGCCGTCTCCGGCCTTCCGCTAACCTTCATTCACTGAAACTCCTTTCCCATCAGGCGAACCCGAAATGTCTCCCCGATCCCTTGCTCCTGCCTCGTTCCGGCCGATCCTGATCGGCATCCTGCGCGTTGCCATCACGCTGGCGGTGGTCGTCCTGGCGTTCGTGGCCGGGCGCGCGATGTGGCAGCGCTACGAGGTCGATCCGTGGACGCGCGATGGCCGCGTGCGCGCCGATGTCGTCAAGGTCTCGTCCGACGTGCCGGGGCTGGTCACACGCGTGCTCGTCCGGGAGAACGACCGCGTGACGAAGGGGCAGGTGCTGTTCGAGGTGGACACGCCCCGCTACCGGCTGGCGCTGGCCCAGGCGCAGGCCGCCGTGGCAAGCGCGCAGGCGACTGCCGCCGACGCGCATTCCCAGTTGCGCCGCGCACGGATGCTGGGCGATCTCGTCTCCGCAGAGGAGCGCGAGGCGCTGGAAGCCAAGGCGGAGACAACGAGCGCCAGCCTTGAGGCGGCGCGGGTCGCGGTCAACGTGGCGCGCCTCAACCTGGAGCGCACGCTCGTCCGTGCGACGGTGAACGGCTACGTCGCCAACCTGCTGCTCAAGCCAGGCGATTATCTGGCAGCCGGCGCGCAGGGGCTGGCCGTGGTCGATGCCGATACGATGTGGATCGACGGCTATTTCGAGGAAACCAAGCTGCCGCGTATCCACGTTGGCGATCGCGCAAGGGTGTTGCTGATGGGCGAAACCAGCCCGATCGAAGGGCGGGTGGAAAGCATCGCACCGGGCATCGATGATCGCGAGCGGACCAATGCCAGCAACCAGCTGGCAAGCGTGAATCCCACGTTCAACTGGGTGCGGCTGGCGCAGCGCGTGCCGGTGCGGATCGCGCTGGTCAGGGTGCCACAGGATATCCGCCTGATCGCTGGCAGGACCGCCACCGTCGACGTGATCGATGGCGCCGGGCGCACCGTCCATGCGGGAGGCCGGTCGTGAACCGGATCGGTCGCCTGACTCGCCTGGCGGTGCTGCTCGCGCCCACCCTGGTGCTGTCCGCTTGTGTGCATGTGCCGATGGAGCGCGACCGGACCCAGACCGCGCTTTCCGAAGCGCCGGCCGCCAATGCGCCGTTCGTCAGCATGGACAAGGGACCATTCCGGGATGATCCCGTGCCGGGCCAGTGGTGGAAGCTCTACGACGACCCCCAGCTCGACGGTCTGATCGAGGAGGCGTTCAAGGCGAACACCGATTTGCGCGTGGCGGCGGCGAACATCGACCGCGCCAGTGCCATGATCCGGCAGGCCCATGCACAGGGAACGGTTCTGGCGAACCTCAACGCCGGGGCGACGGTCAACCGCGATCCGGTCGCCTTCGAAAGTTTTCAGGGCTATCCGCTGGTCAGCGGCGGCGCTTCGCTCACCTATGATTTCGACGTAGGCGGGCGCATCCGCAGCCTGACGGCGGCGGCCGGGCATGACCGCGATGCGGCGCAGGCCGCCTATGACCTGACGCGCGTCAACGTCGCCGCGGGCGTGGCCGGGGCCTATGCCGATGCCTGTGCTGCGGGAATGCTGCGCGCGCGGGCGCAGCATAGCCTTGGTCTGCTGCGGCGCAATCTGGACTTCACCAACCGGCTGATCGCGGCTGGACGCGGAACGCCGCTCGATCGCGACAACGCCGAAGTGCTGGTGGCGCAGCTGGAGGCGCAGATGCCGGGATTCGATACAGCGCAGGAAAACGCGCTGTTCCGGCTGGCGACGCTGCTGGGGCGTCCGCCGGCCGAGTTTCCCAGGGAGATCCAGACCTGCGTGCAACCGCCGCGCGTGACCAGCGTGCTGCCGGTGGGCGATGGTGCCGCCTTGCTGCGGCGCCGGCCCGATGTGCGCGCGGCGGAGCGAACGGTCGCGGGTTCGCTCGACCGGATCGGCGTGGCGCGATCGGAGCTCTATCCCACCGTGCGCTTCGGCGCTTCCGTGGAGGACGTCAGCCCGTTCAAGTTTCCGGGAACACCACGCGGCTTCTCGTTCGGCTTGGGGCCGCTGCTGTCGTGGACTTTTCCCAACCGCAAGATCGCCCATGCCGAAATCGCGGCGGCTGAAGCCGAACGCGATGCGGCGCTGGCACGCTTCGACGGCGTGATGCTGGGCGCGCTGCGCGAGACGGAAAGCGCGCTGACCACCTATGCCCACGAACTCCAGCGCAACGCCTCGTTGCGCGAGGCGCGCGACAAGGCGGCGGCGGCGCTGGCCAAGGTCCAGCGGATGCGCGCGGCCGGGCGCGAGAACGCGCTGACCGGTCTGGACGCCGCGCGCACGCTTTCGGCGGCGGAAATGACGCTGGCGACATCGGATGCCGCGCTTGCCAGCGATCAGGTGGCGGTGTTCCTTGCGCTGGGCGGTGGCTGGCAGGCCGACGCAGTGTAATCAGGCGCTTGTGATCGCGCGGAGGTGCTGCCGTACACGGTCCGGATCGGCGATGCGCGCCACCGCGCTGGCCGATGCACCAAGGCCGCGCAAGCCCAGCGCCAGCATGTCGGCAACGAAGCCGGCCGCGTGATCGACCGAGGCCCGTTGCACCACGCTGCTGGCCATGACGATCTGGCAGCAGCCCAGCCAGTAAAGCACGCCGGCCCGCCCGCCTTCGGGGGAAACGACGCCGTCGGCCAGCGCGGCGCGCATGTCTTCCAGCAGGCCCCGGTTGAGCGGGTGATCCTCGACCACGGTGCCGGAGGAGGACCGGGTCAGCACGGCCGCGCGCTTGGGCTCGGCCAGGGCGAAGGCGGCGGCGGCGATCATGCCTCCGGCCAGCCGTTCCAGCGGATCGGCGATGTCGCGATTGGTGCGCCCCACCAGGGCTTCCACGTCAACGCGGATCGCGCGCGAGATCGCTCCGGCGAAATCGTGCTTGTCCTCGAAATGGTTGAAGAACGATCCCTTGGCGACGCCGGCTGCGGCGACCACTTCGTCGATGGCGATCGCGTCCACTGGGCGTTCGGCCAGCAGTTCCAGCCCGGCGGCGAGCAGGGCGGAGCGGGTGCGCGCGGCGCGGGGGGAAAGCGTGGGTTCGATCATGGTTCGGTCCATAAGCGCTCTTGACCGTTTGGTCATTCATGATATTTGACTAAAAAGTCAAGTTTGAGTCGCGGCCTTCAGACCGCGGCCGGACAGAGGATGCCGGGAGACGATGGCGATGAGCATCATCCGCATCGAGGATATTGCCCACGTGCGCTTCGCCGCGCCCGATCTGCAAGCCATGCGCGCCTTTCTGGAAGATTTCGGACTGGCCTGCTTCGAGCAGGATGGGCGGCTCTATGCCCGGGGCGGGGATGGTCGGCCGTTCCTCCATGTGACCGAACCGGGCGAGCCGGGCTTTCGCGGCGTGGGCTTCCGCGCGGAGCGGATCGAGGATCTGGAAGTGCTGGCGCGCGCCGAAGGCGTGGCGGCCGAACCACTCGACGAACCCGGCGGCGGCTCGGTCGTCCGCCTGCGCGATCCCGATGGTTTCATGGTGGAAGTGGTGGCGGGCCAGTCGAAGGAATCGGAAAGCCCCGCCATGGCCGATCCCGTGCGCAACACTGCCAGCGCGAAGCCGCGCTTCCGCCAGCTCGTGCGGCTGGAAGGCGGGCCGGCGCACGTCCGGCGCATCGGCCATTGCGTGCTCAACGTGGCGGATTTCCGCACGTCGGAGGCGTGGTACAAGGAACGCTTCGGCTTCCTGACGTCGGACGAGGTGGAAGCCGCGCCGAACCTGCCGCTGGGCGCGTTCATGCGCTGCGACCGGGGCGACAAGCCGGCCGATCACCACACGCTGTTCCTGGCGCAACTGCCGCAGAAGCCGGGCTTCCTGCACGCCGCGTTCGAGGTTTCCAACTTCGACGACCTGATGCTGGGGCACCAGCACCTCAAGGCGCGCAAGCGCACGGCGGCATGGGGCGTGGGCCGGCACATCATGGGGAGCCAGATCTTCGATTACTGGAAAGACCCCTGGGGCCACGAACTCGAACACTGGACCGATGGCGACTTGCTGACGGCGGCCGATCCGCCGCAAAAGATGCCGGTCGCGAGCCTGCTGGCGGTGCAATGGGGCAGCCCGCATCCGATGCTGGCCGGGCGAATGGCGCCGAAGCCCGGTGTTCTCGCCTTCGTCATGGCCCTGCAATTGCGCATCCGGCGGCTGTTCCGCCGCAACCCGAAAGGACAAGCCGCATGAAACTTGCCAGCTATCACGCCGCCGATGGCGCGATCCGTACCGCGATCGTGGTGGACGAAACGCTGATCGATACCGGCATCGCCGGATCGATGATCGATCTGATCACAAACTGGGATGCGGTGAAGGATGGGCTGGCCGCGAAGGCGGCCGCGGGCGGTGGCGTCCCGCTGGCTTCGGTGCGGCTGGCGTCGCCTGTGCAGCGGCCGGGCAAGATTTTCGCGATCGGCCTCAACTATGCCGATCATATCGCGGAATCGAACATGGGCACGCCCGAACGGCAGGTATGGTTCACCAAGGCGCAGACGTCCGTGAACGGGCCGTTCGATCCCATCCTGATAGCGAAGGGCACGGGCACCAACGACTACGAGGTCGAACTGGTCGCCGTGATCGGCAAGGGGGGCAAGCATATCCCGGCGGACAAGGCGGCGGAGCATGTGTTTGGCTATTGCGTGGGCAACGACGTGACCGAGCGCATGTGGCAGCACGCCGGCCCGCAATGGTCGCTCGGCAAGAGCTTCGACACGCACGCCCCGATGGGGCCGTGGCTGACCACCGCCGATGACGTGGCCGATCCGCACGCGCTGGGCATCCGCTGCTTCGTCAATGGCGAGAAGCGGCAGGATTCGAACACGCGGAATCTGGTGTTCAACCTGTGGCAGCAGATCGAGCATCTTTCGCAGGCGATGACGCTGGAGCCGGGCGACGTGATCTTCACCGGCACGCCCGGTGGCGTGGGCGCGGCGATGGACCCGCGCCAGTTCCTGAAGGCCGGCGATGTGGTACGGTGCGAGATCGATGGCCTGGGCGCGATCGAGGGCACAATGGCGGCGGAGGGCTGAGACGATGACCGCCGCCGCCCGCGCATGTGACGTACTGATCGCCGGCGGCGGCCCGACCGGCGTGACCCTGGCCCTGCTTCTGGCCCGGCAGGGCGTTTCGGTGATTGTCGCGGAGAAGGAAGCCGAGGTCTATCCGCTGCCGCGCGCCGCGCATCTCGATCACGAGATCATCCGCGTGTTTCAGGAAGTGGGCGCGGCGGAAGCCATCGTCCGGTCGAGCCGGCAATCGAGCCGCTACGATTTCCTCAACGCGGCGGGAGATATCCTGTTGCGGTTCACCGGATCGGACCGGATCGGGCCGGGTGGCTGGCCCGCCGCGAACATGATCCACCAGCCATCGGTGGAGCGGGTGTTGCGGGACAGGCTGGCGGACTACCCTGCGGCCCGCCTGGAGACGCGCTGGGATGTGCTGTCGTTCGAGGAAGACGCCGATGGAGTGATCGCCCATATCGACACGCCCGATGGCCAGCAGGAGGTGCGCGCGCGCTATCTGGTGGGGGCGGACGGCGCGCGCAGCCCGATGCGCAAGGCGGCGGGTATCGGCTTCGAGGATCTTGGGTTCGAGGAACCCTGGCTGGTGGTCGATACCATCGTGCAGGACTTTTCGCGCCTGCCGCCGGTGAACCTCCAGATTTGCGATCCGGATCGCCCGACAACCTGCGTGCTGATGGGCGAGGGGCGGCATCGTTGGGAATTCATGATCAAGCCGGGGGAAACGCCGGAGGAGATCAGCGCGGATGCCACCATCGCGCGATTGATGGCGCCGTGGAAAGTGGATGGTGCGGTCACGCTGGAGCGCAAGGCGGTCTATACGTTCCGCGCCCGGATCGCGGAACAGTGGCGCAAGGGCCGCCTGCTGCTGGCGGGCGACGCCGCGCACCAGACGCCACCCTTCGCCGGGCAGGGCCTGTGTTCGGGCATTCGCGACGCGGCGAACCTTGCCTGGAAACTGGGCGCGATCCTGCGCGAGGGAGCGCCGGACAGCCTGCTCGACAGTTATCAGCCGGAGCGCGAGCCCAACCTGCGCGCGACCATCGGCATGGCGATCATGATGGGGCGCACGGTCTGCATCACCGATTCGGCAGCGGCGGCGGAGCGCGACCGGCAGATGCTGGCAGCCCGCGCGGCAGGCCAGTCGCCCGATGGAGCACCGGCCTATCCGCCGCTCGATACCGGCGTTGTCCTGGCGGGAAGCGCGGGTGCCGGCAGCTATTTCCCGCAGGCGATTGCCGACGGCGCGCGGCTTGACGATGCGCTGGGAGCCGGGGCGTGGCTGCTGGTGCGGGGCAACGCTGCCGGGGAAGAGGGCATCCGTTCGGCGGGACTGGATGATCCTGCGCTCGCCCCGTTCCGGCAAGCGCTGGAAACATGGCTGGATGCGCATGACGCGCCGGCCGTGCTGGTGCGGCCGGATCGCTACGTGTTCGGCACCGGCGATGCCGCCGTGCTGGCGCAAGCGTGGCGGAACGCGGTTTTCGCCGGGGGATAGGCCGACGCGCAAAAAAGGAAGCGGATGGCTCGCACATTTCGCTTAATCGGCGGGGCCTGTCGACGTAGTGTCCGGCGCATGAACTCGTTATCCAACCGCTCGCTTGTCGACATCGATCGCGACAACCTGATCCACCCCGTCGTTTCGTTTCGCGGCCACGAAAAGCACGGGCCGCGCATTCTGGAATCCGGGCAGGGCATGTGGCTGACCGATATCGACGGCCGCCGCATGATCGATGCGTTCGCCGGGCTGTGGTGCGTCAACGTCGGCTACGGGCAGGAAAGCATCGTCGCGGCCGCGACCGAACAGCTGCGCAAGCTGCCCTATGCCACGGGCTTCTTCCACTATGGCTGCGAACCGGCGATCCGGCTGGCCGGCGAGCTCTGCGCGCTGGCGCCGGAAGGGCTGAACCACGTCTATTTCACGCTGGGCGGATCGGACGCGGTCGACAGCGCCATCCGCTATATCGTGCATTACTGGAACGCGGTGGGGCAGCCGCAAAAGAAGCACTTCATTGCGCAGGTGAACGGTTATCACGGGTCGAGTAGCCTCGGTTCCGGCCTGACCGCGCTGCCGCACTTCCACCGCAACTTCGATCTGCCGCGCCCGTGGCAGCACCATATTGCTTCGCCGTTCCCCTATCGCCACCCGGAAGGGCACGATCCGGCCGCGCTGATCGCCGCCAGTGTCGGTGCGCTGGAGGCCAAGGTCGCGGAACTGGGCGCGGAGAACGTCGCGGCGTTCTTCTGCGAGCCGATCCAGGGATCGGGCGGGGTGATCGTGCCGCCGCGCGGCTGGCTCAAGGCGATGCGGGAAGCCTGCACGCGGCTGGGCATCCTGATGGTGGTGGACGAGGTGATCACCGGCTTCGGCCGCACCGGGCCGATGTTCGCGAGTCTGGAGGAAGGCGTCTCGCCCGATCTGATGACCATGGCGAAGGGGCTGACCTCCGGCTACGTGCCGATGGGCGCGGTGATGATGGCCGATCACGTCTATCAGGGGATCGCCGATGGTGGCGCCGAAGCCCTGCCGATCGGCCATGGCTATACCTATTCGGGCCATCCGGTCAGCGCGGCGGTGGCGCTGGAATGCCTGCGGCTCTATCAGGAAGGCGGGCTGCTGGCGAACGGGGTGGACGTGGGCGGCACGTTCGCCGCCCATTTCGAGCGGTTGAAGGACCATCCGCTGGTAGGCGACGTGCGTTCGCGCGGGCTTCTCGGCGCGATCGAACTGGTTTCGGACAAGCAGGCGCGCACCAACTTCGCGCCGGAGCTCGATGTCGCTGGCCGGCTTGCGCAACTGACGTGGGACAACGGCGTGATCGTCCGCTGCTTCGCCAACGGCGCGATCGGCTTCGCGCCGGCGCTGTGCTGTTCGCACGGCGAAATGGACGAGATTTTCGCGCGGATCGACCGCACGCTGGAGCAGTTGCTGGCGATGCCGGATATTCGCGCGGCGATGCGTTAGGCGCCTGGCTCTAGGCAGCGGCCCTGGCCCGCCGATCGCCGCGGAAAGAGGCGGCGGTGGCGATGCCCAGCACCACCAGGCTGCTGACCAGTTCGATGCGCGCGCTGGGGCTGAACGCCATCGCGCCCAGCACCGCGAGGATCGCCCCGGCCGTGGCATAGCTGATGTAGGGGTGCAGCCACATGCGGATGGGCGGTGCCGTGCCTTCCTGTTGGTTGCGGTTGCGCAGGCGCACCTGCGCGAAGCAGACGAACAGGTAGATGAACAGCATCAGCGCGCCCGAGGCGTTGACGAGGAAGCTGAACACCAGTTCCGGCGAAAGCACCGAGGCGGCGAGCGCGAGATAAGCAAACAGGCTGGCGAAGATGGTCGAGCGCGCGGGCACCGAGCGCCGGTTGAGCGCGACAAGTGCGCGGGGCGCATCGCCCTTTTCCGACAGCACGAACAGCACGCGCGAGGTGACGTAGAGCCCCGAATTGAGGCACGACAGCACGGCCACCAGCACCAGCATATTCATCATGTCGCCCGCGTGCGGGATGTGCATGTAATCGAGCGCGGCAGCGAAGGGGGACTTGCCCGGCACGATCGAGGTCCACGGCACGACCGAGACGATCAGGCCGATCGAGAGCAGGTAGAACAGCAGGATGCGCAGCGCCACGCTGCCGGTGATGCGCGCGATGGTCTTGGCCGGTTCCTGCGATTCCGCCGCCGCCACAGTGGCGATCTCCGCGCCGCACAGCGCAAAGATCACGCTGGTCACGCCCGCGATCACCGCGCCCCACCCGTTCGGCGCGAAGCCACCGTGCGAGACGAGGTTGGCGAACGTCGGCCCGGTGGGCGAGGTGATCCCGCTGGCCCACAGCCCGGCGATCAGGATGAACGCGATGATTGCGCCGACCTTGGTCAGCGACAGCCAGAACTCGAACTCGCCATAGGATAGCGCGGACATCAGGTTCACCGCCGTCAGCCCGGCGAGAAGGAACACGCCGATCGTCCACACCGGCAAGTCTATCCAGCCGTGCAGGATGACCGCCCCCGCGATCGCCTCGATCGCGACCACCACCACCCAGAAGTACCAGTAGAGCCATCCGCAGACGAAGCCGGCGCGATGGCCCAGACCGATGCGCACCAGTTCGGTGAACGATCCGGCGCCGGGATGCTGGCTGGCCATCTCGCTCAACATGCGCATGACCATCAGGATCACCAGCCCGGCAATGCCGTAGCTGACGATCACCGCCGGCCCCACGCGCGCGATGGAGGTGCTGCTGCCGACGAACAGGCCCGCCCCGATGATGCCGCCAATGGCGATCATCGAGACGTGGCGGGATTTCAGGGCGGTGCTGAGGCTGCGCGGGTTTTCGGCGGACACGGAGTCTCCGGAAGGGTCAGGGCGGGGGATGCGCCGGTCAGCGCTGGAACACGAGCTTGCCGCCCAGGAACGTCATGTCAACCTGCCCCGCCAGGATTGTCTCCGGGCTGGCCGTCAGCGGATCGAACGGCAGCACGATCAGGTCGGCCAGCTTGCCCGGCTCGATCGTGCCCTTGGTCTTCTCCTCCCACGAAAGGTAGGCGCCGTTCGCGGTGTACATGCGGATCGCGTCCTCGCGCGGGATCGCCTCGTCCGCGCCGTGAACCTGTCCGCTCGGCCCCTTGCGGGTGATCGCGGCGTAGAGACCCACGAACGGGTTGACCGGCAGATTGTCGCTGCCGAACGCCATGAACAAGCCGAACTTCTTGACCGGCGTGGTCAGCGGGTTGTTGTGCGCCAGCCGCCAGTCGTCGAGCACCTGCATGTAGCGGTCCTCCAGATTGTAGAGGAAGTTCGGCTGCTGCGCGATCATGATGCTGTCGCGCTTCATCGTGGCCATCGTCGCGTCGGGCGGCATGATCGTGAAATGGTCGGTGAACCAGCGGCGGTCGGCCATCGGGTGCGCCGGATCGGGAATGGCGTTCAGCGCTTTGTCATAGGCCTGGATGGTCTGGACGATGGCAGCATCGCCGATGCAGTGCAGGCCCATCTGCCAGCCGAGGCGGGCAGAAGTATCCACCATCTCCTGCAATTCCGCGTCGGTATAGCGCCCCTTGCCACGGAAGCCGGGCTGGCCCTTGTAGTCGGCGAGCAGCCAGGCGGTCGGGCCGGTGAAGCCGCCGTCCACCGCGTTTTCCCCGATCGCGCCGAGCCGGACGTGCTCGTCGCCATAGCCGGTGTGATAGGGAAAGGCCTTCAGCCGCTCCGCGCCGGGATAGATGATGTACATGGTGATGCGCGGCAGTTGGTCGCCCATTTCGGCATAGATTTCGCGCGCGCGGCGGAACGTCATGTTGGCGCCGGCCCACGAGGTGCCGGGATCGGTGCCGGCCGCGCCGCCCTTGCCGACGGGTTCGTCGTCGATCGTGCCGCTGGCGTCATGAAAGCTGGTGATGCCGAGCGAGAGGATGTTCTTGAGCCAGCCGATATAGGCCGGGCGCATCGATTCCCAGCTGGGCGTGGGGATGAATGCGCTGACCAGATCGAAGCGTTCACGGATGATCCCGTTGGGTTCGCCGGCCGCGTCGTGCTCGATCAGACCGCTCTTGGGATCGGGCGTGGCGCGATCGATGCCGGCGATCTTGAGTGCGGCGGAATTGCTGACCGCCGAATGCGCGCCGGCGCGCACCAGCATCACCGGGTTGTTCGGCGTGGCCGCGTCAAGGTCCGCGCGCGTCAGGTTGCGCTTTTCGGCAAGGTTCGATTCCTGCCAGCCATAGCCGGTGATCCATTGGCCGGGGCCGAGTTGCGCCGCCTTCTTGCGCAGCATGTCCTGCACTTCGGCCACGCTGTGTGCGCTCTGGATGGCAATGTCGTTCGGCGCCATCGGCTTGGGGTGCAGGTGCGTGTCGGTGAAGCCGGGCATCAGCGTGCGACCGGCCAGGTCGATCGTGCGATCGGCCGTGTAGCGATCCGCCAGTTCCTCGCCCCCCACGGCGACGATGCGGCCATCGCGGACGGCCACCGCCGAGCGGACGGAAAACGAAGGGTCGACCGTGAGCACGTGGCCGTGGCGGAGGAGGAGATCGACTTTCTCCTTTGCCAGGGCCGGCGCAGCCCATGCTGCGGTGATCGCCAAAGCCGTGCCGAGCAGTCGGATCCGCCGCCCCGTTGTATTGGTCATTTCCCCTTACCCCCGCTTGCGCCAAAAACTGAACATCTGTCCGGAATGCTAACAGCATCCGCGCGGCGTTCAATCGGCCCCGCCCACCTTTGTTTGCGGCGCCCGCATTCCCGTTTGCCCGCGAACGAATGGTTGCCAATAGAAGCAGGCGTTGCCATAGGCGCCGGCCGCTTCCCGACCCCGTTGCAAAGGAATCCTCCATGGCCACTGGCACGCCCACCGCGCGCGCTGTCGGCATCGACTTCGGCACCACGAATTCGGTCATCGCCACGACGGCCGGCGCTGGGGAGGCGGGGCTCGTCCGCTTCGACGCGCCCGACGGGACCAGCGCGGTTTTCCGTTCGGCCCTGTGCTTCTGGGAAGATAGCGCCATGCGCGGCGGGCTGGCGCACGAGGCCGGGCCGTGGGCCATCGCCGAATTTCTCGACATGCCCGATGGCAGCCGCTTCATCCAGTCGTTCAAGTCCGTTGCCGCCAACGCCCTGTTCGAACACGCCACGATCTTCGAAAAGCGCCTGCGGTTCGAGGATCTCGGCAAGGTGTTCCTGGAACACCTGCGCGCCCGTTCCGCCGGCGCGCTGCGCGATCTGCCGGAACGGATCATCGTCGGCCGCCCGGTGCGCTATGTCGGGGCACGACCCGATCCCGCGCTGGCGCGCGCTCGGTACGACGCGATGTTCGCGCTGCTGGGGCGCGAGGTACACTACGTGTACGAGCCGATGGGCGCCGCCTTCAGCTTTGCCGCGCGTCTCACCCAACCCGCGACGCTGCTCGTGGCGGACTTCGGCGGCGGCACCAGCGACTTTTCCATCGTGCGGGTGGAAGCGCCGGGCGCGGCGCAGCGGTGCGTGCCACTGGGATCGGCCGGTATCGGCATCGCCGGGGACCGGTTCGACTACCGCATCATGGACCATCTTGTGCTGCCGATGCTGGGCAAGGGCGGCACCTATCGCTCGTTCGACAAGGTGCTGGAAATCCCGGCCGGGCACTTCACCGATTTCGGCGACTGGTCGCGCTTGGCGCTGATGCGCAACCGGCGGACGCTGGAGGAACTGGAGCGCCTGCGCCGCGCTGCCAGCGATCCGCAGGCGATCGGGCGGATGATCGCGGTGGTGGAAAACGAGCTGGGCTATCCGTTGTACGATGCGGTCGGCCAGCTCAAGCGCGCGTTGTCGAGCGAGGAGCAGGCGACCTTCCGGTTCGACAGCCCGGCCCTGAAAGTGCAGGCCGACGTTAGCCGCGCGGATTTCGAGCAATGGATCACGCCCGATCTGGCCCGGATCGGCGAAACGGTGGATGCGGCCCTCGCCAGCGCCGGGCTGGCGCCGCAGGACATCGACCATGTGTTCCTCACCGGCGGTTCCTCGCTCATTCCCGCCGTGCGCCGCCTGTTCACCGAACGGTTCGATGCGGGGCGCATCGATAGCGGCGAGGAGCTGACCTCGATCGCGCATGGGCTTGCGCTGATCGGGCAGGAGCCCGATCTGTCGATCTGGACGGTGAAGGTCGAGGAACCGGCATGAGCGTGGCATTTCGCAGGGAAAGCGATGACGAGCATCTCGAACCGACATTCGAGATCCCGATCCCGCCCGGTCCCAATCTCGTCACCGCGCGGGGCCTGGCGCTGATTGCCGGCAAGGTGGCCGAGCTGGAGGCGGCGCTGCTGCCGCTGACGGACGAGGCGGAGGTGAAGAAGGTGCGGCGGGAACTGCGGTACTGGAGCACCCGTCAGGCGACCGCGCAACTGGCGCCGCAGCCCGGTGGCGCCACGGTGGAGTTCGGTTGTACCGTGACTTTCGCGCTGCGGGGCAAGGTGAAGACGATCACCATCGTCGGCGATGACGAGGCTGACCCGGCAGATGGGCTTGTCTCGTTTTCCGCGCCGCTCAGCCGCGCGATGATGGGCGCAGAGGAAGGTGATTTCGCGGACTTCGGCGGCGAGGCCGATGCGATCGAAATTCAGGAGATCCGCGTTCCGGCTGCTTGATCTCCTGCGGAAAGGCAATCGCTGGCATCATTTTGCGCTTGGCTAACCGCGCCGCATGGCCCACGCGTCCGCGGCCGTTCCCGATTGCCGAGAGTTTCCCGTGCTGCAAAGTCTGTTCGCCTGTCTGCCGATTCTTGGCCTGGTCGCTCTCGGGTTCGGTTTCGGGAACGTCGCGCGTCCGGGGATTGAGGGCCTTTCCGCGATCAACACGGCGGTCATGTACCTGTTTTTTCCCGCGCTGCTGTTCAAGGTGGGGGCGGATACCGATTGGCGCGCGGTGTTCGAGCCGGGGTTCCTGCTGGCCTTCGGGGGCGCGGCAATGCTGGCCTTCGCCCTGTCGCTGATGGTGCTGCGGCGCCTGTCCCCTCATGACCGGTCGGGCGCGATCGTTGGCGCACTCAGCGCTTCCTATGCCAACACCGCGTTTCTCGGCCTGCCGCTGGCCGGGGCCTTGCTGGGGCAGATCGGGATTTCCGCCGCGATGCTGGCCAGCATGGTGCTTCTGCTGACGGTGGTGGCGGCCGCGCTGGTGCTGCTGCCATCGCAGGACGGCAGGGCTGGGCTATCGACCAAGCTGGCGGGCGTGACGTTCCGCAATCCGCTGGTCGTCTCGGCGGTGTTGGGGATCGGCTGGTCCCTGCTGCGCCTGCCAATGCCGGCGCCCTTGCACGATATGCTGTCGCTGCTGGGCGGCGCGGCGACGCCTTGCGCGCTGATCTCGGTCGGTGCGGCGATGGCGGGCGCGCGGATCGCGGGATCGCTGGCGGTCTGGATGGTGGTGTCCGGCAAAATGGTGCTGCAACCGGCGCTGACCGCGCTGGCGGCGCATCTATGCGGATTGCCGCCTGTGTGGACCAGCGCCGCGGTGCTGCTCTCCGCCCTGCCGACAGGCGCGGTGCCCACGCTGCTGGCGCGATCCTACGGCGTGGACCCGATGGGGCCGGCGCAGGCGTCGGCGATCACCACGCTGCTTTCAGTCGTGGTAACGCCGGTGGTGTTCGCGCTGTTCCCGCCCGTGTGAACGGTCAGGCGAGCAGGGCGGCGAGGTCGATGTCGGCCAGCGTCGCGAACTGCACGTCGGCGCGGGGCAGGGGTGTTTCGCCGATGCCGATCGCGCGGAAGCCGGCCGCGCGGATCGCCTCGATCCCGGCCGGGGCATCCTCGAAGCCGATCATCGCTTGCGGCGGCAAGTCGAAGGCCCGGGCACAGGCCAGGAACAGGTCCGGCGCCGGCTTGGGCAGGTGATCGGCAGGGTCGGCGATGAACTCGAACGCGTCGGCCACGCCCAGCCGTTCCAGCAGGGCGGGAGCATTGCGGCTGGCGGAAGCGAGGCCGATGCGCAATCCGCGCGTGGCCGCTTCATCGAGCAGCGCGGCCGCGCCGGGCAACAGGGCGTCCGCCGTCAGCGTGGAGATCGCATCGACGTAGAAGCCGTTCTTGCGCGCGGCCAGGCGCGCTATCTCGTCTTCCGGCAGCGCGCGCTGCCCCAGCTTCAGGATGTGCCGCAGCGAATTGATCCGGTCGACGCCCTTCAGCGCTTCGTTGTCCTCGGCGGTGAACGGGATGCCGAGTTCGTCCGCCAGCCGCTTCCAGGCTGCGAAGTGCAGGGTGGCGCTGTCGGCGATCACGCCATCGAGGTCGAAGGCGAGGCCCTTGATCGCGCTCATGCCGGCAGATCCAGCGTGACCGGCGTGGCGCCGACGGTCACCGTCTCGCCCCAATGGGACAAGGTCAGCGGTTCGCCTTCGATCGCATAGCGGGCCTTGCCGTTCGCGACCGTGAGCGTAACCGCGCGGCCGTGGAACCGCACGCCGAGTTCGTAATCGCCGGCGACGGGATGCGCGCGGGGGGAGAACTCCAGCGCTCCGTCGAGCGTCGATAGCCCGGCGAAGCCGAAGGCCAGCGCGTTCCAGCCACCGCCCAGCGCGGCCATGTGCAGCCCGTGCGCGGTATTGGCGTGGAGGTTGAGCAGGTCGGTCAGCACCGTGTCGGTCCAGTACCGCGCGGCGCGTCCGGTTTCGCCGGCCAGCGCTGCTGCCGCCGCGAAACTGCTGGCGGAGAGCGTGGAATCATGGACGGTGAGCGCTTCGTACACATCCAGCATCCGCTTGCGCATGTCCGGGGCGAAGCGGTGGGGCAGCGTCGCGACGGCGAGCACCGCGTCCGCCTGCTTGCACACGCAATGGCGGTAGATGTGCAGCGGATGGTAGTGCAGCAGCAGCGGGAACTTGCCTGGCGGGGTGCTGTCGATCGGCCAGGGCTGCTTGCCGAAGAAGGCATCGTCCTGCGCGAAGACCTGCCGGGCTTCGTCGAACGGCAGGAAGATCGTGTCGGCGGCGCGCAGCATGGCCTGCCGCTCCGCCGGGGAAAGCCCCGGATCGATGCCGTGGCGCTGTTCGAGCGAGGCGGCATAGCGCATGTGCTCGGCCGCCATCAGGTTGGTGTAGAGATTGTTGTCGACCAGCGCGGTGTATTCGTCCGGACCGGTCACGCGGTTGATCACGAAGGCATCACCGCGCGCCGGATCGTGCCAACCTGTCGCCAGCCAGATGCGCGCGGTTTCGGCCAGCAGCTCCGCCCCGCCTTCGCGCAGGATCGAGAGGTCGCCGGTGGATTCCACGTAGAGCCGCAGCGCGTGCGCGACATCGGCGTTGATGTGATACTGCGCCGACCCGGCGAGGAAATACGACGAACATTCGCGTCCACCGATGGTGCGCCAAGGCATCACCGCGCCCGCTTCGTGCCCCAGGTCGCGCGCGTTCTGGCGCGCGGCGTCCAGCCCCGCCACGCGCCAGGCCAGCGCCGCGCGCGCCATGGCGGGCTGGGTATGGATCAGGAAGGGCAGGGCATAGGTTTCCGCATCCCAGAAGATGTGCCCTTCATAGCCTTCGCCGGTCTGGCCTTTGGCGGCGATGGAGCCGCGCCCGTCGCGCCGGACCGCCTGGGCGATCTGGAACAGCCCATGCCGCAGCGCACCTTCGGCCACCGGATCGGCCAGGGCAAAGCGGGTTCCTGCCCAGATCGCGCTCCAGGCTTGCTCCTGTTCCGCCAGCAGGGCGTCGGCGCCGTTTGCCGTAGCTGCGCTAACCAGCGCGCGCGCGCGCGCAGCCAATTCGTCGGCGGGCGTATCGCGTTCGGCGACATAGGCGGTCAGCACCGGGATGCGCCGTGCCTCGCCCGCCGGGATGCGGACCTGCAATGGCGTGCTGCGGGCCACGACCACGGTGAAGCCGCTCCGTTCGAGCCGGTCGGCGCGGCAGGGGAGGGGATCGGCGGGCACGGCCACTTCGTGCCAGGGGTCGGCCATCGCCTGCGTGATGCGCGGATCGTCGATATCCGCCGGCGGCGTGGCCAGCCGGGGGGCCTCGATCCCGCCGCCGATCGTCAGGTCGATGGCACGCCCGCCGGCGACGACATCCACGACGCAGCCCGCCAGCGCCTGCTCCACCATGCTGGCGAAACGGGTGAGCGTGATCGTCGCATCGCCGTGCCGCACCGTCTGGCGCAGCACGCCCCGCTTCATGTCGAGTTCGAGCGGCGCGTCGATTGCGATCGGCGTGCCGTCGATGCCGATCGCGATCTTCGTTCCGTCGGTAACGGAAAGGCGCACGTCGCCACCGCGCGGCAAGCCATGCGCGCCCTCGTGGTAGTCGATCGGCACCCGGTCATAGACGCCGTTGAGATAGACGCGCGGCAGATCGTCCGTGCCGGTTTCGGCGCGGATGCCGATGAAGCCATTGCCGATCGCGAAGATCGCCGGAACCTGCGGCCCCAGATCCAGCGGGGCGGCCAGGGTCCAGCCGTCGCGAATCATCCGGGCCTGCGAAAAGTCTGCGCGAGCCCCGTCGGCAGGGTGCATTCCATCTCTCCCATGGGTGCCTGAGGCGCCTACGAAAGCGCCGGAACACGGTCCGAAACACATTAATGATATGCATTTCATTACCGAAATGCTAGCTTCCGTTCAAGCCGCATGACGGCATGATGCGCAATAAGGGAGAGGCAGGCGTGGCATTTGCGGGGATCAGTGCGCAGAAACCGGAAGAAACCGCGGGGAATGCCGGCGGTGCCGCCGCAGCCCGGGCGGGCTGGTTCGTGACCTTCGCGCTGTGCCTCGGCTACGCCACGTTCGCGATTCTCCTGAACAGCGTGGGAACGGCGATTCTCCAGTCGACGGGCTATTTCCTAGTCGACAACCGCGCGGCCAGCACGCTGGAAGCGTTCAAGGATATCACCATCGCCGTGGCCTCGTTCACGCTGGCATCGCACTTGCCGCGCTTTGGCATCCGGCGTTCGATGGTTGCCGCGCTGCTCATCGCCGGGCTGGGATGCGTGGCGGTGCCGCTGGGCGATTCCTTCTGGGCGATGCGGCTGATGTTCTTCGCCACCGGGCTTGGCTTCGCGCTCATGAAAGTGGCGGTCTATTCGTCGGTCGGCCTGCTGACCGGATCGGCATCCGGCCATGCGCGCTTGCTGGGGATCATCGAATCCGGCTTCATGGCCGCGGTCGTCTCCAGCTCCTGGATTTTCGCGGCTTTCATCGATCCCGCGGATCCGTCGTCGCCTTCGTGGCTGAATACCTACTGGCTTCTTGCCGGCCTGTGCCTGGTCGCGGCCCTGGCTGCGGCATTCGTGCGTATCGATGAGCGGGGGCTGGTGGCGAAGCCGGAAGGCGATGCAGCCGCGCCGCGCGCGTTTCCGGCCATGCTCGCCCTGTTGCGGCTGCGGCTGACGCAGGTCTTCATTGCCGCGATCTTTCTCTACGTGCTCATCGAGCAGGGCGTGGGGACGTGGCTACCCACGATCAACCACCGCGTGCTGGGGCTCGACGGCCAGATCGCGGTGCAGGCGGCGTCGGCTTTCGCCATGTCGATCGCGCTGGGGCGGCTCGTTGCGGGCCTGCTGGTGACGCGAGTAGGATGGTTTCCGCTCATGCTCGGTTGCCTGGCGGGCATGGCGGCGATCCTGCTGGCGGTGCCAGGCATGGTGGGGGCGGATGCCCATGCGCTGGTCACGTCATGGCGCGATATCCCGCTTCCGGCGCTATTATTGCCCGCGATCGGGTTCTTCATGGCGCCGATCTATCCCACGCTCAACTCGGTGATCCTGAGCAGCGTGCCCAAGGCGCGGCAGCCGGGATTGATCGGCCTGATCGTGGTGTTCTCTGCGCTAGGCGGTACCACCGGATCGCGGATTGTCGCCGAGTTGTTCTCCGCTATTCCGGACGCGCGCGTTCTGTACAGCCTGCTGGTGCCGATCGCGCTGCTCGCAGCCGGCGTGATCGTGCTGAAGAGGCTGGCCGAGGAAGGGGTGTCTGTCGACTGACCTAGGTCTCGCGCACGATCAGGCGCGTGGGCAGCACGGTGGACGCGGCGCGGCCGCCTTCGATCTTCTGCATCAGCTTTTCGACCAGAATCGCGCCGGCGATGTGGGTTTCCTGCTCCACCGTGGTGATCGCCGGGGTGAAGGCTGCCGCCGGCGGAATGTTGTTGTACCCGACCAGCGCGAAATCCTCCGGCGCGCGCAATCCCCGTTCCTTGAATGCGGCGATCACCGCCATGGCCGCGGTGTCGGAAAAGGCGAAGACGGCATCGGGCGCGGGATGCGTGGCGAGGTAGGCGGCGGTATCGTTGAGCGTGGAGGTGTACGACATGTCGCCCGTGCGCAGCACCCGGATGGACGCGGATTTGCCGTGCGTCGCCTCGCTCAGCCCATCGTGGCGCATCGCGATTTCGGCATGGTTGGTATCGCCGATGAACAGCCAGTCCTTGCGCCCCGACCGCAGGAAGTATTCGCCCGCCAGCCGTCCGCCCAGGCGATTATCGCTGCCCACGGCGCAATAGGGCTCGGTCGGATCGACCGCGCCCCACACCACGAACGGCACGCCCAGCTTGGCCAGATCGCGCAGCATCGGATCGCGTTCGCCCTGGCCCAGGAAAATGAAGCCGTCGACCACGCGTGCGTTGACTTGGTCCTGATAGGCGCGTTCGTCCTGCGCCGCGGGCGGGGAAAGCAGAAGATCGAGCTTCCGGACGGCCAGCGCTTCGGCAACGCCGGCCAGCAGTTCGAAGATGAACGGGTCGGCGATTCGGCCGCCCCGGTGCGAGCCGAAGTCGAGCACCACGCTGATCGTGTCGGTGCGGGTCTGCCGCAGTTTCTGCGCGTTGCGGTTCACCGCATAGCCGTGCGCGCGGGCCACCTCGAGCACGTGATCGCGCGTGGCCTGGGTCACCAGAGGACTGCCGCTAAGCACGCGCGAGACGGTGGGCTTCGATACGTTCGCGATGCGGGCGATGTCTGCCATGCTGACCCCCATCGATCGTGACCGTTTTTTCCGGATACCCGCTTCGTCCGCCACCCGTTGCTCCCGCCCTTTTGTGTTGCGCGCGCGTTATTGCAGGGTTCCGGTTAAAAATGAACAGCTGCAACTTGCCCTTGAAATGCATTTCATGACTCGTTAAAGGGCTGTCATTGCACTCGCCGCAAAGGCGATGATCAAGGGAGAGAGGTGCATGAGACTTTCCATGAATGGCATGGTGCGTTCCGGTGTGGCGGCAGGCGCGATCGCGCTGGCGCTCGCGGCGAATGCCGTGCAGGCCCAGGACGCCGCAGCCCCGCAGGACGCGGCCGCTTCCGAAACCGTTGACGATGCCAACGCCATCGTCGTGATCGGTACCCCCGGCGGCGCGGGCGTGCGCAAGCAGGATGCTTCCTACGCCATTACCACCATCAACGAAGCCGCGCTCGAACGCATTTCGCCCAAGAGCACGGCCGAAGTCTTCACGCTCGTTCCCGGCGTCTGGGCCGAAAGCTCCAGCGGCGTGGCCGGTGCGAACATCGACGTGCGCGGTCTGCCGGGCGGCAGCGATGCGCCGTGGGTGACGATGTCGCTCAATGGCGCGCCGATCTACGGCACGGAATCGCTGTCGTTCATGGACAACAGCTCGATCTTCCGCACCGACGAAACGATCGCCTCCACCGAAGCCGCGCACGGCGGACCGAACGCGGTGTTCTCCAACGGCGAAGTCGGCGTTACGCTCAATTTCAACCTGAAGAAGGGCGGCGAAACCACCGAGGGCCGAGTCAAGCTTTCGGCCACGGACTACGGCTCGGCGCGGGCCGACGCGGTCATTTCCGGTCCGCTGGGCCACGATCTCTATTACATGATCGGCGGCTATGTGCAGCAATCGCCGGGCATCCGCGATGCGCAGTTCAAGTCGGAGAAGGGGCGCCAGATCAGCGCGCAGCTGACCAAGAAGTTCGACAACGGCGAAATCAGCATCTGGACCCGCGTGACGGACGATCACGGCCAGTGGTACCTGCCGATGGCGCTCAACACCGGCAACGATCTGGGCACGTTCTCGCAGCTCGGCAACGCCACGCGCTATGCCACCTTGCAGGTCGGGCCGAACGAGACGAAGACCTATGACTTCGCGCGCGGTCGCGGCTGGAAGGGCAGCCTTTCGGGCCTGAACCTGAAGTTCGATCTGGGCGGCGGCTGGTCGGTGCGCGACAACCTGTCCTACACTAACGGCAATGCCGATACGCTCGGCTTCGTGCCGGACGGCTCGCCCATCCGCGTTAGCGCCCTGCAGGCCGCCAATCCGGGCCTGGGCACGATCAAGACGGCCGGCGGCGTGACGCTGAACGCCAACGACTGGATCCAGAACTACGGGCACTGGGTGGTCGAGAAGAAGATCGAATCCTTCACCAACGATCTCAGCGTCAATTTCCATTCCGGCATCAACAACTTCACCGCGGGTTACTATCGCGCGGACTGGTCTGCCGATGATTTCTGGACGCTGGGCAACGCCGTGCCGGTCCAGAACGTGCAGAACGGCGATCTGCTGCAAAGCGGCATCACCTGCGGGATGCTGGCCAGCGCGGGATCGGGATCGAGCTGTTTCCACTATGGCATCCGCTCGTCGGGCGATGCGCAGGTCAACGCCATCTACCTGGCCGACAGCGTGCAGGTGACGGACAAGCTGCGGATCGATCTGGGCGTGCGGCACCAGTGGCTGGCGCTCGATTACGTGATCGATTCCAACGACTCCGGAACCTACGGCTATCCGGACGGCACGGTGAACCAGCGCAACCACGTCACCGCGAAGAAGTTCGCCTATTCGGCGGCGGCCAACTATGCGTTCGACCCGCACCTTGGCGTGTTCCTGCGCTATTCCAAGGGCTATCGCTACCCGAACTTCGATGATCTGCGGAACGGCAATCCGAACGTGTTCGGTGTCAGCCAGCTGGAAGGCGGGGTGAAGTATTCCAGCCAGCTCCTGTCGCTCTACGCCACGGTTTTCTATAACAAGAACAACAATTTCGACTCCACCGTCGGTTCGGTGGTGGCGAATTCGCAGTTCAAGACGCGGGCCTATGGCCTCGAACTGGACGGCAACCTGCGCCTCGGCGCCTTCGGGTTCGCAACCCTCGCGACCTTGCAGAACGCCAAGGTCACCGCTTCGTCGACCCCCGGACAGGTGGGCAACGAAGTGCTCCGCCAGCCGAAGTACCAGGTCCGCCTTTCGCCCAGCTATGACGTGACCGTCGGCGCGGTGAAGGTCAGCCTGTTCGGCGCGGCGTCGTTCATCGGGGCGCGCTGGAGCGATCTGGCCAACTCCTCGCGCCTGCCAGCCTACACGAAGCTGGACCTCGGGGCGCAGGCGAAGCTCGATTCCGGCCTGTTCTTCTCGGTGCGGGCGGACAACCTCAATAACAGCCATGGCCTGACGGAAGGCGATCCGCGCAATCCGGCGACGCCGAATGGCCGCCCGATCCTGGGGCGTTCGGTGCTGTTCAGCCTGGGTTACGATTTCTGACGTAAGCCCTGGCCATCAATTCCCTCCCCTCTCGGGGCTGGAACCTCCCTCGGTTCCGGCCCCGTTTCTTTTGTGGCGTGCTTTTTTGACGGAGATGCGGATAGCCAGCCAGCCGCCGCCCGGTTATGCCCCGCAGGGGGCGCATTCGAAGCAAGGAAGTTTGCGATGAAGCAGGTTGCGTTGGCTATGATTCTGGCGCTGGTGGCGCCGGTTGCGGCAAATGCCGCCGATACGGGTGCGGTTGCGGCGACGACGGCGGCGAAGTTCACGATCGATACGCCGATTCAGGACATCGTGGCCAACGAGCAGGGCAAGGCCGTGATCGAGCGGAATTTCCCCGGCCTGACCGCGCGGCCGGAATACCAGATGTTCAAGGCAATCAGCCTCAAGGCGCTGCAGCCCTATTCCAGCGGCAAGATCACCGACGAAATGCTGGCCAAGACGCAAAGCGAACTCGCCGCGATCCAGTAAGGGCGTCCGACAGCCCATTGATGATGGCCCCCATCGGGTGCGGAAACAATTGGCGCTTTCATTGCCATAACCTGTGCTCTAGGCTCGACATGCGATAACAAGACGCAGGTGGAGAGTATGGGGCGCAGGATGCTGAAAGGGCTGGCCGTGGTGCTGGCGGCTGGGTGCTGTTCGAGTGGTTCGGCGGCATTCGCTCAGACGGCCGCCGCCCGGGCTGCCGATCCGCCCAGCGCGACGACACGGGCGGTCAATGAGGCCGCGCGCGCCGCCGCGCCGTTTCAGGACCGGCGTGATTACGACTTCGCCGCGCGCGGTTTCGTGGCGACGCGCAAGGACCCGCTGATCCGCGCCGCCGACGGGCGTGTGGTGTGGGATCTCAATACCTTCAGCTTCGTCGAAGCCCCGGCGCCGGATACGGTCAACCCCAGCCTGTGGCGCCATGCACAGGTGCTTTCGCGCGCTGGGCTGTTCAAGGTTTCCGACCGCATCTGGCAGGTGCGCGGGTTCGATATCGCCAACGTGACCTTCGTGAAGGGCGACAAGGGCTGGATCGTGATCGATCCGCTGACCGCCGACGAAACCGCCCGTGCGGCCTATGACCTCGTGACCGAACATCTCGGCAAGCGGCCAGTCAGCGCGATCATCTATACCCATTCGCATATCGACCACTTCGGCGGCGCGGGCGGCATTCTGCCTTTCGCGGTGCCAGACGTGCCGATCCTGGCGCCGCAAGGCTTCACCGATGCCGCCGTGGGTGAAAACGTGATCGCCGGCCCGGCCATGGCGCGCCGCGCGATCTATCAGTTCGGGCTGACGCTGCCCAAGGGACCCACCGGCAACATGGGCTCGGGGATCGGCATGGCCGTGGCACCCGGCACGCAGGGGCTTGTTCCGCCCAATCGCGAAATCGCGAAGACCGGCACGGAGATCGTGCTCGACGGGGTGAAGCTGCGCTTTCAGGTCACGCCCGGCACGGAAGCCCCGGCCGAAATGAACATCGGCTTCCCGGACTGGAAAGTGGCCGATCTTGCCGAAAACGCCAATGTCACCCAGCACAACATCCTGACCCCGCGCGGGGCGGTGGTGCGCAACGCCAAGGCGTGGGCACAGGGGCTGACAGAGGCAATCGATTTCTTCGCCGGTGCCGACGTGATGATTACCAGCCACGGCTGGCCGCGCTTCGGGGCGGCGGAAATCACCGACTTTCTCGGCAAGCACCGCGATGCCTATGCTTACCTGCACGACCAGACCGTGCGGCTGATGAATCAAGGCCTGACGGGCGATGAGATCGCCGCGAAGCTGACGCTGCCGAAGGCGTTGCAGCAGGAATGGTACGACCGGCCCTACTACGGTTCGCTCAGCTTCAACGCGCGCGCGGTCTATCAATTCTACATGGGCTGGTACGATGGCAACCCGGTGCATCTCGCTCCGTTGCCGCCCGAGGAAGGCGGCCGCCGTTATGTCGAGGCGCTGGGCGGCGCGGCGCGGGTGCGGCAGCTGGCGCAGGCGGCCTATGACAAGGGTGACTATGCCTGGGCAGCGGAACTGCTCAACCGCGCGGTCTTTGCCGATGCCGGTGACACCGCCGCGCGCGATTTGCTGGCGCGCTGCTATCAGCAGCTTGCCTGGCAGAGCGAGAACTCGCTGTGGCGCAACATGTACCTGACGGGCGCGAACGAATTGCGCGGGGCGCAGCCTCCGGCCGCATCCGCCATCTCGCCCGGAATCGCCGGCTCGCTGACGCCGGACCAGTTGTTCGATGTGCTCTCGGTCCGCTTTGCGGCCGAGAAGGCCGGCGATGCGAAGCTGCGTCTGGCGTTCGTGTTCCCCGACCGGAATGCGCAAGTGACGGTCACGGTCGCCAACGGCGTGCTGGTCCACCGGCCGGGCGTGGTCGGTACGCCCGATGCAACGCTCACGATCAAGTACGCCGATCTCGTCGCGGCGCTGCTCCGCGGCCAGCCGCTCGCGCCCAAGATCGCCTCGGGCGAAGCCAGGATCGAAGGGCAAATGGCCGCGTTCGCGCAATTGGTGAGCTGGATAGACAAACCGACGCCGCCGTTCGCGATCGTCACGCCATGACGGCACCGGAAGGAGAAGGATGATGACTGTTCGCAGAAAGAGTGCCGTTGGAGCATGTGCCGCCGCGCTGGCCTTCGCGCTTCCCTCCGCCGCCGTGCTCGCGCAGGCCGCGCCGGCCGCTACGGCTGCGCCCACGCGCGAGGCGGAGATCGCGCGGGAAGCCTACAGCTACCTTTACCCGCTGGTGGTGATGGACGTGACGCGGCGGCAGGCGACGCAGAAGGGCGCGACCGGCATGGGCGCACCGGTCAACACGTTCCATCATAACCAGGCGTTCCCGCCGGGCGATTTCCGCGCGGTGGTGCGGCCCAATTTCGATACGCTCTATTCGAGCGCCTGGCTGGATCTGGCGGACGGCCCGATCCTGCTGACGATCGGAACACGCAGGGGCGGTACTACATGCTACCGCTCTACGACATGTGGACCGATACCTTCGCGGTGCCGGGCAGCGAGACGCTGGCACCGGAAGGCGGCCGGTTTGCCGTAGTCGCGCCCGGCTGGAAGGGCGCGTTGCCCAAGGGCGTGGAGCGGATCGATTCCCCCACGCGCTATGTCTGGATCATCGGCCGGGTGCAGACGAACGGCCCTGCCGACTATCCCTTCGTGCACCGTATCCAGCAGGCGTTCGCGCTGGCCCAGCTCAACCCCGGCGCGAAGGGACCTGCGCGCGCGGCTGATGTGCCCGTTCCGGCGGACAAATCGCCCGTGGCCATCGTCAACGCGATGAGCGCGGCGGAATTCTACGAAACGGCGATGCGGCTGATGGTGGACAATCCGCCGCACTTCAACGACCAGCCCCAGTTGGCGCGGCTGGGCATGGTGGGCCTGCGGGCCGGGCAGGGGTTCCGCTTCGCTGGTCTTGTGCCGTCCGTGCAGCAGGCCCTGACCCAGGCCAAGGCGCAAGGGCCGGCCAATCTGCTCCGCTATGTCGGACAGGCCGGACGGCAGCGCGATGGCTGGCGCACGATGACGACCTCGATCGGCTCCTATGGCGTCGATTACGATCAGCGCGCGGCGGTGGCTCTGACTGGTCTGGGTGCCAACCATCCGGTCGACGCCATCTACCCGCGCGCGGCGGCCGACAAGGATGGCAAGCCGCTGGACGGGGCCAACCGCTATGTCGTGCATTTCAAGGCCGGCCAGTTGCCGCCGGTCCGCGCGTTCTGGTCGCTGACGGCTTACAACAAGGAAAGCTATACCGATCCGAACGCGATCGACCGCTATGCCATCGGCGATCGCGACAAGCTGTCCTTCAACACCGACGGCTCGCTCGACCTCTATCTCCAGGCGGATGATCCGGGAGCGGACAAGCGCTCCAACTGGCTGCCGGTGCCGCGCGGGCCGTTCGACATGAACCTGCGGCTCTACAGCCCGAAGCCCGAAGCGCTGTCCGGCGATTGGCCGATGCCGGTGGTGGAACGGTTGCCCTGAGGAGCGACGCCGGCCCGATTGCACCGGCGATCGCTGCTTGTCACAGCGGCGAACGCCGGCTCCGATCGGTCGGATTATTTCACCAGGTGCGCGCTCTGGATGGTCAGCGCGAACAGCGCGGTCAGCGCGTCGGAAATGCTCTGGTCGGTCGATACCGTATAGACCAGCGGCGTTCCGTCGCGCGCTGCGGAGGCGCACTTCTGGAGCGCCGGCAGCACGTTGGTCAGATAGGGGGCGACATTGGATTGCGACCAGGAATCCCCTGTCAGCGCATCGGGCAGGTATTCCGTGTAGAGGATTGCGATCTTGATGCCGCGGTTCTTGATGGCGGTGCAGTTGGTGAAGTGCGCGGTCGTCAGCTCACGGTTCCAGCGGCTTGATCCGATCTGCTCGTCGGTCACGCCGTCGGTGATGATGAACAACACTTCCTGCGGTTTGGCAGTCGTGGTCCCGTCGCCCGGATTGGGCATCGTCGAGTTCATTGCGGTAAGCATATTGTTGAACTCGGTCGCCTTGTCGTTGATGTTGGTCGACGATGTCGGCTTGCCGTTGGCGTACCAGAAGTCGGTCGTGCTATCGAGATCGGGGATGTTGGACGTCGTCATGTTCTGGACGTCCGTCATCGAGGTGTGGGTGGTGACCGGTGTCGAATAGCCCGGATGCGTCCAGTCGAAGCTGAATACCTGCATCTTGTAGGTAACGTTGTTCTTCGTCGCCATGTTCTGCGCGAAGGGAATGAGGTCCTGTGCCGCCAGCGTCTCGGCGCCGATGCGCAGCGGGATGGGGGATGCGGTGGGATAGAGCGTGGTATAGTTGTGCGTCAGCCAGTAACCGTCGGCATAAAACCCGGTGATGGATTTCGACTGGTTGCTGAGATTCTTGTACGTAAACGAGAACCTGTTGCTGGCTACCGAAACGGATGTTCCGATCTTGGTGCCGTTTTGATCGTACAGGTTCTTGGAACTGTCGATCTGATACCAGGTCTTGTACCCGGTATTGCCCGAATTGTAGTAATTCCCGTCCAGGAATACGTCACGGCTGTTGGATGTCTTGATGTTGATGCCGTCGGCACGCGGGTCCTGCGCGTGGCACGCGAAGGCGCAGCCGGTGGCAGTGCGGATGGAGGTAAGGCCGCTCGAGGTCGAGGGCAGCAGCATCGATGGCGATTTGTCCATCGTCAGGAAGAAGTTGATGTGCGGGGCCTGCGCCGCGTTGGCGGTCGAGGACCCGGCGATGGGCAGCGTGGCATAGCCCAGGATGCCGCCGAACAGGTTCACCGATTTCGCGGTGTAGCTCACCACGATCGTGCGGCCGCTGTTGAGCGCGCCGGTATCGACCAGGCTGACGGTGAGATCGGTGGAGGCGTTGAACTGGATGTCCTGCAGCCCGCTGACCTGCGAAATGAAGATCTGGCGGGCGGCCGCCAGCGCGGTATCGGTCGATTGCTGCATCAGCGTGGCGTTGGTTCCGGCCAGCGCCGCCGCGTCCGCCGCCGCGTTCATGCGCGTCTGCTGCGTTTGCGCGCGGCCATAGTCGATGCCCATACCCACGGCGAACAGCATCGGGATCAGCAGCGCGGCCATCATGATGAGCACGTTGCCCTGGCTGTCATCGCGCAGCCGGCGCGCGGTTTCGCGCAGCGAATGGAACAGTCGCATGGGGGGCAGCCTCATCACTGGAGGGGAATCTGATCGGACAGGCGCGGAAGCATGAAAATCCGATCGTTCATGGTGATCGTGGAGATGAATCCCAGGCCGAATTGCGGCGTGTAGGGATACGAAACCTCGCCCATCAGAAAATAGGCGCCGGGCTTGTTCGGTGTCACCGTCTTGTCGGGCAGCATCGCCTGGGGCACCAGGTTGGTGGTCAGCGTAACCGAATTGCCCACCGTCAGCGGTGTCCAGTTGGTGGTCGATTTGCTCCACACCACCTTGGCGGTGTTGGCATCGACGACCTGCACCTCGCTCACGCGGATCTGGGCGATGCTGTTGTCATACGGGCTGAGCACCATCGCGCTCGATCCCATGATCGTCTGCAGGTCGGCCGAGGACACGGCGCCATAGCGCGAGACGAGATCGGTCACCGCGCGGGCGGACCGCGTGACCTTGCGGTTGCAGGTGATCGCGTCGCTGATCACGTAGGCGCCCAGATACAGCAGGATCAGCACCGGCAGGCAGATGGCGAATTCCACCAGCGCCACGCCGCGCGCATCGCGGGCAAGGCGGCGTGCCGTAGCGCTCAGGCGGCGCAGGAGCGGCATCGGGCGCATCAGTAACCCTCCGTCTTCATGACCGAGGTTGCCAGCAGCATGCGCTGCGAACCGGGGCGGTTGGACAGGTCGAAGCCCAGCGGGCCGGCCAGCGTGGGCCAGTTGTAGATCAGCCGCACCACCACCACCGCGCCCTGCGTCCCCGGGGTATAGGCGAAGGTATTGGTGATGTTGCCGTTGGAATCATAGGTGAAGGTCGGCAACGCGGTGTTGGCCGACGAGAAATTGGTGACGTTGGTCACGTCGACATAGAGCCGGCTGCACTGCAGGAACGTGGGCAGGGAAGCGCAGGCGGCCTCCTTGAACTGCTGCTGCGGCGTCTTGGTGACGTTGCCCTGCGCGTCCTTGACCCCGGTGAAGTTCTGCTGCGCCTGCCCGGTCAGGATGAGGCGGGCGGATGTTTCGGTGGCGGTTTCCAGGCCCTGCTGCGCGAAATACATCACCGCGATCTCGAAGATGGCGACGATCATCGCGATCAGGACGGGCGCTACCAGCGCGAACTCCAGCGCGGTTGCCCCGCGCACATCGCGCAGAACCGCCGCGCGAAACGCGGCGCGCCACCGTCTGATTGTCCAACCGCGGACCATTCCCCATTCTCCGAGCCCAGTAATGCAGGCTCAGATTAGAGGGTCAGCCTTAAGGCGTGGTAAACTTGCGGGCGGCGAATAAGGGCCGTTTCGGAGGGGAGGGTGACGTGACCCCCTGATTTTCCTCCACGAGCGATTAGAGTCTGGCCTTGAAGGAAGGACAGACGATGAAGCGTACGAGGTTTTCAGAAGAGCAGATTATCGGGGTGCTGAAGGAAGCGGAGGCGGGAGCCAAGACCGCTGACCTGGCCCGTCGGCACGGTGTATCTGAAGCGACGATCTACAACTGGAAGTCGAAGTATGGCGGGATGGAAGTGTCCGATGCCCGCCGACTGAAGGAGCTCGAGAGCGAGAACGCCAAGCTCAAGCGGCTGCTGGCCGATGCGATGCTGGACAAGGCTGCTCTGAAGGATCTTCTGGCAAAAAAGTTCTGATGCCCGCCGCGCAGCGGGAAGCTGTTGCTCATCTCCAGGTGTGCCACGGGATGAGCGAGCGGCGGGCGTGCCGTGTTATCGATGCTGATCGCAAAAGCGTGCGTTACCGTTCCACCCGGGACGATGATGCCGAGCTTCGCGAGAAGCTGCGCGAGCTGGCCAACCAGCGTCGCCGGTTCGGCTATCGCCGTCTGCATATCCTGCTGCGCCGGGAGGGGATCATGATCAACCGCAAGAAGACCCAGAGGCTCTACAAGGAAGAAGGGCTGGCAGTGAGGCGACGACGAAGCCGCAGGCGTGCTGTTGGCACAAGGGCACCTGCTCCGGTTCTGGCGCTGCCGAACCAGCGCTGGAGCCTGGACTTTGTTCACGACCAGATGGCTTCGGGAAGACGGTTCCGGGTGCTCAACGTGGTCGATGACGTGACCCGGGAGTGCCTGGCAGCGGTGCCGGACACCTCGATCTCTGGTCGCCGTGTCGTTCGCGAGCTGACCGCACTGATCGAACAGCGCGGCAAGCCAGGCATGATCGTCAGCGACAATGGCACCGAGCTCACCAGCAACGCTGTGCTGGCATGGTGCGGCGAGGTCGGCGTGGAGTGGCATTACATCGCGCCCGGAAGGCCGATGCAGAATGGCTATGTCGAGAGCTTCAATGGCCGCATGCGCGACGAACTGCTCAACGAGACGCTGTTCTTGAGCATGGCCCATGCCCGTGTCGAGATCGCGGCCTGGGTCGAAGACTACAATCGGGAGCGACCACACTCGTCTCTCGGTTACGCAACACCGGCGGCGTTCGCCGCTGAACTGGATAAGCAATGGCCTGCTTCGCTACGCCCTACGGGCTCCGCTACGCAGCCCATTGCTTCAACCGCGCTTATGCGCAAAACAACCGCCCGGCTCTAATCCCAGCTGGGGGAAAGCTGGGGGTCACGTCAAGGGGCATGGCGCGGATAATGCCTGCCGGATGATTGCCTGCACATGCCCAACTGGCCCGCCTTGCTTCGCGGAGGAGGCAAAAATCACGCTTGAGCAAATATTTGTGATGATTTCTCTCCAGGCGCTTTCGCGGGAGGGATGGTTCGCGGCCATGCTCTGCCAACCGTTAACGTTGGCTTCCCGGCCTGTGCCAAGGCGGGACGAGCAACGAGATGGAGCCCCGCGCAGTTTCTGCCGCTTCACCTTTGTTGACACTATCCTTGGAAAGGTCGCGTGGACGAGGAGCAGTTCATCGCCGCACAGTTCCAGTTCGCTCGAGTGCCAGAAACTTGCCTGAGAATATGTAACATAAAATCCTTGCGTGGCATTTGAGGATATGTAACATAATCTCTATTGAGTTGGACGGAGGCGAAAATGATGCCGGTCGTTAGATTGAATGATGCAACGTTCGCTGACCTGAGCACGCTCAAGACGTGGTTCAGAACGAAGACACCAAGTGACACGATCGATCATATTGTTCGGGAAGCGATGGAGCGCCTTGGCATGGAGCGGGACAACGAACCCGCAGATGCGGTGACCACCACTAGCGGAGGCGCTATGGAGTTCGGTGCCGCGCCAGGCCTCTCGTTTACGAAGCCACTATCGGCGACCGTCAATGGAAAGGCGGTTCACAGCCCTCGCTGGGCATCTCTGCTACTAACGATGATCGCACAGCTAAAGGCAAAGGGTGTGGAAGGCGAGCGACTTGTCCGCGAGTTGCAGATCCCCGCCAAGGTTGAACGCTACGAGGATGAGGGCTTCAAGTACCACGCCGAACTAGGAATTTCCATTCAGGGGCAGTCAGCCTCCGATGCATGGAAAGAAATTGACCGTTTGGCGAAGAAGTGGAGTATCCCCGTGGCGATTGAGTTCTGGTGGCGGCAGAACCCTAAAGCCCAGTATCCTGGTCAGACCGGTGTTTTGCGTTCAGGCGGAGCCTGAGCGCTGTCGGCGCCCTATATTACGCCCTTTGGGGTGTTTCCGGGAACTGGCTGAGTCGGTATTGACGGCGAAGCACGACCACACCGGAACGTGGCCTGTGTCGAATGAATTGATCATTTTATGGAGAAAAATGGTGGACGCACTAGGGCTCGAACCTAGGACCCGCTGATTAAGAGCCATGATCAGAGGGTCCTAGCATGTCCGCATGTGTCCGAAAATGGCGGAATTCTGCGATTCAGAGTCCGCATTGTTCTTGAAATGTTCGCCAGTATCCACTACAAAAAGCTACCTAAGGTAGCGGGTATATATGGCGAACAAAGTAGGTTTGACGGACGCTAACCCGGCCTATTCATGAGACTGAGGTTCCGGGCTTGTTGGGTGGCGATGCGTTTTCGGTGATGTGATCCGGACGAGCGCCTCTGGCGGTGTTTTTCACCGCGGTGGGATCGATGGGCTTTTCGGGGTTAATGGAGGGGGGCTTGCGGTTCGGCGGCACGGCCGCGCGGGCTATGTAGGAGCAGGCCGAAGGTTGGTGGCGACGGCCTTGAACGTGGCGGCATCGGGGCATGCTGACGCGAAGGCGATGCGGATGCGCGTTGCGGATTCAATGACGCGGGCGGCGACCTTGAGCAACCGGAGGCGGATCGTTGCGAACTCGGCGACGGCAAGCGCGGCAGATTTTGGGATTTCTTGCTGGATCCGCCACAGGAGCCAGTAGGCGGCGGTGTGCAGAATGAGGCGCATCTGGTTGGCATTGGCCGAGCGGCACGAGGTGCGATCGCTGGCGAGCTGGGTCTTGTGCCGCTTGATCAGGTTTTCGGCCTGGCCGCGGGCACAGTAGAGCGTGTCGTAGATGTGCTCGGCCGAGCCTTGGGTCAGCGAAGTGACGACATAGCGGATGTCCATGCCCAGCGTGCTGGCCTCGATCCGGGCGACGACGCGGCGCTGGCCCTTCCAGCTTTTGGCGCCGTAGCGGGTCTCGGCATAGTTTCGCAGGATCACACGCTGCTCCTCGGCCCGCTTGACCGCGCAGGTATCGGCGACGGCGACGATGGCGGGATCGGCCCGCAGCGCAGCGTTGGTTGGCAGGCCGAACACGTAATCGATGCCGTACGCCTCGCAGAACGCCATGACCTCGGGGCGGCCATAGTGCCCGTCACCGCGGATGGTGAGGTGGGTATCGGGCCAGTGCCGGCGGATGTGACGCACCAGACGCCGGATGTGGCCAGCAGCTTCGGCGCCAGATGGCGTCTTGCCGGTGCGAAGCAGCATCGCCACCGGCCGGCCACTGGCGGTGTCGTAGACGTGGATCGGCAGGAAGCAGCGCTCGCCATGGTGCCCGTTCCAGAACGAGAGCTGCTGATAGCCGTGGACGACATCGCAGGTGTCATCGATATCCAACGTCACCGCCGCCGGCGAAGTGGGATAGCTGGCGCAGTAGATATCGATCATGGCGGCCATCAACTTCGCCAGTTCGCGCGTGGTCGGCGCGTTCTCCCAGCGGCTCATCGTGGGTTGGCTCGCAAGCCCGGCACCGGAGCCCGGCAGCTTGCCCAGCGCCAGGCGGAAGCCGGGATCGTCGCGAAGGGCGTCGAGATCGTCGGCATCCTCGTATCCGCAAGCGATCGCGAACACCCGGGCGCGCAGGATGTCGGGCAGCGCATGGATCACCCGGCCAGGGTCACGCGGGTCGGCTATGCAAGCGGCAAGCCGACGGCAGATGCCCATCGCGCGCTCAGCCTGTGCCAGTAGCAGGACGCCGCCGTCCGAGGTCAGCCGACCACCATCAAAGGCGGCTGTGACTTTCCGGCTGCGCACTGCTGGGAATCGGAATGGGTTTGCAGTATCGTCGGTCATGGCGGGGTGGCCTGTGGCATCTTCTGCCCTGCGGCAGGTTCGGCTTAGACACCCAGTTCCTAATTCAGATCAGAGGCTTATGCCACTCCCGCCAACCCTCTCGGCCCAACGCGGTGAATAAGCCGGGCTAAGATCGCAGGACTGAAGGCGCCGGCTGCGGGTCAGATTGAGCTCGCCGATGGTATCGTCCCCGGCCTTAGGCTCCGCATGGGTGCCAGTGGTATCAAGACGTACATTCTGCGCAAGCGGGTTCAGGGCAAGTGGTTGAATGTGACGATCGGACGCCATGGTCCGGGTTTCACCCTGGCCCACGCCCGCAAGAAGGCGCGCGATCTGCTTGTTGATGTCGAGCAGGGCAAGAGCATCGCCAGAAAAGCGGGCGCAAAAAGGAAGGGATCAAAAGGCGTCGGGACAGTCGCGGAGCTCTACGAGACGTACCTTGCTCAGCAGATCGAGGGCAAAAAACGGAGCGCGAGGGAGTTCGATCGGGTCTTCCGAAAGTACATTGAGCCGGAGATTGGAGACCGGCTCGCGGACTCCATTACCCGAAGTGACGTGAGCCGCTTCGTTGAGAAGATTGCGTTCGAGCGGGGCAAGGAAACCCTGACGATGGCGCGCATCGTGTATCGCCATCTTTCGACCTTCTACACGTGGGCGCTCACCAGACTCGAGCATATGCCAGCCAACCCCTGCCGGGATGCGTGGCGCCCGAAGCGGAATGAACCTCGAGATCGTGTACTGAGCGACCGCGAGCTAGCGGCACTATGGCAGTCTGCCGTCGAGGATGGCTATCCATTCGGTCATCTTGTGCAGATGCTTGTCCTTACGGCTCAGCGCCGGGGCGAGGTGCTCGATGCAGCGTGCGACGAGTTTGATTTCAAGGCGAAAGTCTGGACAGTTCCGGGCGACCGAGCGAAAAACGGCAAGGCGAATGTGGTGCCGCTATCCGCGCAAGCCCTGGCAGTCATCACCGAGATATTCATGGCGGCTGGCATCGACCCCGACGAGGCCCACAAGCAATCCCAGATCCTGTTAGCATCGAAGGTCACCAATACGAACAGCGTCAGCGGACTATCGAAGGCGTGGAAGCGGATCAGGGCAAGCGTGGACGAGAAGCTCGGTTATGAGGCCGGTCACTTCACAATGCATGATATTCGACGGACGGTGGCAACCGGTCTCCAGCGTCTTGGCATACCCTTGGTCGTTTCTGAGGCGGTCCTCAATCACCAGTCAGGATCAGCTATGGCTGGCGTCGCTGGGGTCTATCACCGTCACCAGTATACCAACGAGAAACGCGAGGCGCTGGCGTTGTGGGGTAAGGAGGTAATGCAGATCGCAGCCAAGTACCCAGCCGAGGCCAAAGACGGTTAATCTCAGAGGGGATTGAATCCGCTAAAAAAACACCCAGCCAGAAAACGCAGGACTATGGACCTTGCTCCAGCCATTTCGAGCCGATCTCTAGAAGCGCCAATGGCGAAGGACTTCGCGGACATATCCAGGCGTCTCGCCATTGCGGGGAATGCCGCCTGCGCGTTCGACCGCCCCTGGACCAGCATTGTAGGCAGCCACCGCGAGGTGAACCACGCCGAACTTGTCGAGCATCTGCCGCAGATACCGCGCAGTGCCGAAAATGTTAGCCATTGGATCGAAGCGATTGAAGACCCCGAGGTCCTTTGCCGTTGCGGGCATCAGCTGCCCAAGCCCCGCGGCGCCTGCCGGACTGACGGCCAAAGGGTTGTAGCGAGATTCCGTCCAAACGAGTGCATCGAGCAGGCCTGCGGGCAGTGAATACTTCGCTTCCGCCGCATAGATGTGGGGCAGGTAGCTTGCTCGCCTGAAGCCGGATGGGCCAGGTTGGGCCTTTGGCTCGTATCTGTAGGGCAGGTTGACCCGAGCATTTTGCGGCCCAGTCATAACAAGTGCCGGGTCGTCTTGGGCAGATCGCCAGAGCCCATGTTCGACCAGCTGGAAGCCGTTCGATGTTTCAGCAATCCGAAACCCTTCGGTGTGGCTGGCGGGCACTTCGATTGTGGCTGGCGCAGGCAAATCCTGGGCTCTGGCGGGGATAGCAGAGGTGATCGCGATGCCTGCGATCAAGATAGCTTTCATTGTCATTTCTCGATCCTTGTATAGCCGAATCGAGTGAGAACATATAAAGAACATATGACGTAGGAAAATGGTTTGGCGCTGTTGCAGAGCGGAGGCTGCACGGGGCGGGCACCGCAACCGGAGTAGGACGATGCCCCCGTTAAACAATGCTCATCAACTCGAACGCCGCGCCCGCACCATCGTCGAAAGCCTTCAGGGTACATGGCGTAGGGGCAAAGGCATGTGCTGCTGCCCCGCTCACGACGATCGTACTCCATCGCTGAGTGTAACCCTGGGGCGCAAAGCCATCCTGTTTCATTGCTTCGCGGGATGTCCGAATGAGGATGTCATTGCGGCACTGGATCGCCAGGGCGTTCGCAGCCGCGACCTTTTCAACGGCGCAGACGCCAGGAGCATCGAGCGGCAAAGTCATGGCGATTTCAGCCCCAATGCACGGCGCTTGTGGCAATCGGCTACGGCGATCTCCGACAGCCCTGTCGCACGATACCTTGCGCAGCGCGGTCTTCTGCCCGCAGCCGATCAACTCCGTTACCTGGCGCGCACGCCGCTCGGGCCGCGCGGCGCCGCCCAATTTCTCCCCGCGATGCTGGCCGCAGTCACAACCGACATTGGAATCATCGCAGTACACAGGACTTTTCTCGACATCGGAGGCAGCAAGTTGGCACGCTTTGAGCGGCCCAAGCGTGCACTTGGCAGCCTCGGCTGCGGTGCCGTCAGGCTTGCGCCTGCAAAGCAGGGGCGCCTGGGCCTTGCCGAAGGTATCGAGAGCGCCCTGTCAGCAATGCAGCTCTTCGGGGTCCCATGCTGGGCAACACTCGGGAACGAGCGCTTCGGCCTTGTTGCGATCCCGGAAAGCGTGCGTGAGCTCTATCTGTTCATCGACAATGACGCCGGGGGCGCTCTCGCAGAGGAGCGAGCGCTGAGGGCATATGCTGCGCCTAATCGTGTCATCCACTCACAAGCACCAGCCTCGCCCGGTTTTGACTGGAACGATGAATTGAAGTCCCGGCTTGCCCGTAAATCTGATCCGTTGGGCAGAGGGGAGGGGGCCTTTGGCTGATTGAGGCCTGCCAGCCGCAGGACCTCGTCAGGAGGTTCCCATGTCCAATTCGTCTCTTGCCTTTGACTTCGATGAACCATCACCGCCCGTTGTTGCGATGGCGGCCCAGACCATGGCTTCTGAGTTGGCGGCAGGCCGCACGCTCTCACGCAGCGACATCAGCCGCATCATGACTGCGCACTTTGGAGGGAGCGATGCTCTGGGGCGATGGTCAGTTCGCGATGCTCACGCCGCGATCGAACTTGCGCAAGTTCAATACCTGCAAGCATCGGATCCGATCCGACTCTCGGCCCGGATCGAGGAAGCAGACCGGTTCTTCTGTTCCCTCGAGGCCCGAATTTCGACCCAGACCAATCGCAGTGAAGAGCAGATCGAATGGCAGCAGTTTGCAACGCCGCCCCGCCTTGCCTGGCTTGCTGCCCGGGCTTGCGCGCTCGTCGCAGACGAGCTCGTGCTAGAACCGTCGGCCGGAACAGGGATGCTCGCGGTCTGGGCCTCCAAGGCCGGCACACGCCTTGCCTTGAACGAAATCTCGCCGCTGCGCCGCGACTGCCTGAGCGCTCTGTTTCCGGCTGCCCGCGTGACCGGGCATGATGCCGAGCTCATCGACGAATTGCTCGATCCGGCCATCGCACCCAGCGTCGTGCTGATGAACCCGCCATATTCTCATGGGATCGAGCGGGGCCACGATGGTCGCACCGGGGGGAGGCATCTGCGCTCGGCCTGGAACAGGCTTGCCCCGGGCGGGCGGCTGGTTGCGATCATGCCTGAATGGTTCGATTGCACCAGGTTTCTGGTGGGGCTGAAGGGGCCAGTGGCTCTGCGGCTCAATGCCGCGGTCGAACGCGCTTTCATCAAGAGCGGCACCGGGATCACCGCGCGGCTGCTGGTTCTCGATAAGGTGGAAGGCGCCAATGAGCCTGTCGCTATTCGCACGAACGACTTCCCCCAGCTGGTCGATCTAATCAATGCCTTGCCTGCTCGAGGCAGCAGTCAGGTAGCCTCTGAACAATCAATCCTCCCGGCTCGTGCGCCGTTCCGTTTGGTAGCCGGCCCGCGCAGACTGCTTCCGGCCCCGGCGAGGATCACGCCTGCAGCGTCGATGGCCATCGGCGCTCTGACCTACGAGGCGCTTGAAATCCCTGCGCCGCTTGGGATCCAAGTCGGCCACTATCTGCCCTATCGACCGAGCAGGATCGTGATCCATGGCGCGGCCGAGCATCCGACGGCGCTGGTTGAGTCCGTTGCCATGGGTTCGATCTCGGCACCCAAGCCAGAGGCGGTGCCGCAGCTTCCGGATGGACTGGTTCCCAAGGGGCTTCTGTCTGCTGCCCAGGCGGAGACCCTGATCTATGCCGCGAGTGCGCATGCGCGCGACCTTCCCGGCCGATTCGAACAGGAGGACAAGGGCTGTTCGCTCAAGGCGTCGGCGGAAGGTCACGTCTACCGGCAAGGCTATTTCCTCGGGGATGGCACCGGCGCTGGTAAGGGCCGCCAGGTCGCGAGCGTCATTCTCGATCGCTGGGTGCGCGGCGAACGCCGCCATATCTGGATTTCGAAGAACGAGGCGCTGCTCGAAGACGCGCGCCGCGACTGGGCCGCCCTTGGCGGTCTCCCGATCGACATCCAGCCCCTGTCGTCCTGGAAACTGGGCACGCCCATCGCCATGCGCGACGGGATCCTCTTCGTGACCTATCCGACGCTCCGCTCGGGCCGCAACGACGCAACGCGGCTTGATCAGATCCTCGCCTGGGCAGGTGAAGATTTCGACGGCGTGATCGTGTTCGACGAAGCGCACGCCATGGCCAATGCTGCCGGCGGGGAAGGATCGCGGGGCAAGGTCAAAGGATCGGAGCAAGGCGTTGCCGGGGTGCGCCTGCAGAACCTCTTGCCCCGAGCAAGGGTGCTCTACGCCTCGGCCACCGGAGCATCCGACGTCAACAACCTCGCCTATGCGACGCGCCTCGGGCTCTGGGGTCCGGAGACCGCGTTTGCCAATCGCGAGGCGTTCGTTGCCGACATTCGCGATGGCGGAATTGCAGCGATGGAACTGGTCGCGCGGGATCTTAAATCACTCGGCCTCTACACGGCCCGGGCCCTTTCATTCGCCGGCGTAGAATATGAAATTCTCGAGCATTGCCTGACCGAGGATCAGATCGCGGTCTACGATGCCTATGCTGAGGCCTGGACGATCTTATGCGCAGCTGCGCATAAGATCGCTTATCGCGAGGTCGCGGTAATGCGCAGGAACGCGGCGTAGCCACCGAATTCCCGTGATAGTGGGCGCAGTTGCTGCGCATTATACTGGTTGCGAACCTCGGCGGTCCCTGGACCAGCTGAGGAGGCAAGCATGTTGAAGTTGCACGACGAGTTGATCGCCAAAATCACGAATTTTCTCGAAATCCAGAATTACAACCCCGTGGTCGTGGCGAACCACCGTCTCTACGCCCGCGCATTCCTCGATTATCTGGCCGAGTGCGACATGCCGGTCGAGACGGTGACGCCGGCACAGGTCGATCAGTATTTTTGCTATGCGGTTCAGGATTTTGAGGTCCAGTACGGCCGACCTCCCAGTGCGCGATGGCATATGTTGCCACGCGCCGTAATCGCCAAGTTACTTCGGCTTGCTCAAGGCAAATGGCCACCGGATGCAGAGATGATCGGCCCCGACGCCGTGCATCGACATGGAATTTGCCTCGAATACGAGGCATGGCTGCGTGAGGAGCGCGGCTTGGCAAGCGCGTCCATTGAGGCGCTGATGTGGGAGGCGCGAAACTTCCTGCGATGGCAGTTCGACCGCGGCGGTGCTGCCAGCCTCGAAGCTTTGAGTATCGTGGACGTCGATCTCTACATGGACGTGCGCGCGCCTGGCTTACGGCGCAAATCATTGGCCGATGTCGCTGAGCGGCTCCGCTCGGTGGTCCGCTATCTCCACCGGACGGGGCGCATCCCGTCCGATCTCACACCTCACATCATCGGCCCTATGCTCTATGCCTACGAAGATGTGCCCTCCACGCTGGATAAAAGCCAAATCGCCGCATTGTTGGCCGCGACGAAGGAGGACGGATCGCCGCGGGGTCTGCGCGATTATGCGATCCTTCAAATGCTTGCCACATACGGTCTGAGACAAGGCGAGATCTGCCGCCTTCGGCTTGAGGACGTAAACTGGCGCGAAGAATCCCTGCGCATCCGTCACACGAAGACCAATGCTTACTCCTACATGCCGCTTATGGCGCCGGTTGGTGAGGCGCTGCTCGATTATCTGCGCCTTGGTCGCCCCCAGGTTGATGTGCGGGAAATCTTCGTCCGATCCTGCGCACCCTATATCGCAATGACGAACCTGTACGGCATGATCCGCGGGCGGTTGGCAACTGCAGGCGTCGAGCTGCCAGGAAAACGAGGGCCGCATGTGTTCCGCCACGCGCGGGCGGTCGAGTTGCTGCGGGCGTCGGTTCCGCAAAAGATCATCGGCGACGTACTCGGGCATCGATCCACCGAATCCACCAACGCCTATCTCAAGCTGGCCGATCTCCGAGCCGTGGCGCTCGAAGTGCCCGGATCGGAGGTGCTGTCATGAGCGCCTGGCACGATCCCGAACACACCGTCATCGACGCCTTCTTGGAAATATCGCAGTTCCGGCCGGCAAGCAGACCCACCTATCGCTGGTTCCTCCGCAGCTTTGAGGAAGCCGCTCTGCGGCATACAGCAGTAGATCGACCAATGCTGGAGGCTTGGCTGAAGGACATGGAAAAGCGTTGGCGACTCTCGGCTTTGCTGAACCAGGTCTGCATTGTCGACCGCTTCCTCGACCACCTCGTTGAAATCGGGCTGATCGCCAACAACCCCATCGCCTTGTTGCGCACTCAGTACAACGTCAAACAGAACAAGCCGATCTGGCGGGCGCTGGCTTCGGCCAATCCCGACGAGGCCCTTTCCGCATTGCGACGGCCTGCGCCCTACGGCAGCGTTCTTGGCAACTTCATGCGCGATCATGTCGCGTTGATGCGCAGCCGAGGCTACCAGTATGAGACGCAGGCTCACTGGCTGTTACGGTTCGATCGGTTCCTTCAGGCGAATCCCGAACTTGCCGGAGCGTCGCTTGAAACAATGCTGGCGCGCTGGGAAGCGGCCAAACCAACCCGCAATCACGCGGCTGAATGCCAGAAGCTCGGGCGCCTCCTGACCAAGGCACGGTATCGCCTTGATCCCAGCATCCCACCGAAACGCTTCAACGCCCGGCTGGAGCGGGAAGTAGCACGTGAACATCGGCGGCCCCATATCTTTAGCCCGTCCGACGTTCAGCAGATGCTCGACACTGCCCGGTCCTATCCGTCACCGGATGCGCCGCTGCGGCCGATGGTTCTCTACACCATGGTGGTCCTGGCCTATTGTGCCGGACTGCGCCGCGGCGAACTCGCTGGGCTCGATCTGGGCGATGTTGACCTTCAATCGGGCACAATCACGATCCGGGAAACGAAGTTCTACAAGACCAGAATCTTGCCGCTGAACGCAAGCGTCGTGGCCGAGTTACGCAACTATATCGATGAAAGGCGGTGCGCTGGTGCGCCGCAGAATCCCCAATCCGGGCTCTTCTGGCACGAGCACTTCAATGATCGCTATACCCCGGTGTCGGTCTCAACGATGATCACCAAGGTCATGCGCCGCGCCGGGTTCAAGCCCCCATCCGGGCGGACGGGGCCGCGCGTTCATGACCTGCGCCATTCGATGGTCGTGAACCGAATCCTCCAATGGTATCGATCTGGCGTCAATCCGCAGGACAAACTGCGCTTCCTATCCACCTACATGGGCCACCGGGACATCCACTCCACGCTGGTTTATATCACTGTCACGCAGGACCTGCTGCAGGAAGCAAGCGAGCGGTTCCGTGCCGTCGGTGCCCGATGCCTCACCATGGAGGTGCGGCCATGACCAAGGGCAATCCGTTCCCCGCGTTGTTGCGGGCGTTCTTCCAGGAATGGTTGGCCGAGCAACGCAGTGCTTCGATCCATACGATCCGATCCTATCGCGACACCTGGCGGCTGCTCCTGCGGTTCATCGCGGAGCGAAATGGCTGCGGCGTCGCGCGGATCAAACTGGCCGACATCTCGGCCGGAGAGGTTCGCGCGTTCCTTCACCATGCCGAGCATGAGCGCGGGGGCACGATCGGCACACGCAACTGCCGTCTTGCCGCGATCCGCAGCTTCTTCAGCTTCGTGGCAGACAAAGATCCTGAATACGTCGCGCAATGTACCGAGGTCCTGACCGTCCCGCTCAAGCGGGAACCGACATCAGCACCTTGCTATCTCGAGCCGAGCGAGGTCGAGGCGATCCTCGCCCGGCCCGACCGGACGACCCTCGTAGGGATGCGCGACCATGTGTTGCTCTCATTCCTGTACAACAGCGGCGCGCGCATCCAGGAGGCCCTCGATCTGTGTTCCAACGCGATCCGGTTCGATGCGCCGTACTGCGCGCGCCTCTATGGCAAGGGACGCAAGGAACGGATCTGCCCACTCTGGCCGGAAACTGTGACGTTGCTCAGGAAGTTGCTGGAACGCCACCCGCGTGCGCCAGACGAGCGGATCTTCGTCAATCGATACGGTAAGCCGCTGGGGGCTTCGGGAGTGCGGTTCAAACTTGCCGCCTATGTAGAAGAAGCTGCCAAGTCCGTGCCGTCGCTTCTGACCAAGAATGTGACTCCGCACAGCTTCCGGCACGCGACCGCCGTCCACCTTGTCGCGGCCGGGGTGGACATCACCGTCATCCGCAGTTGGCTGGGGCACGTCAGCCTCGATACCACCAACCACTACGCACAGGCCAATCTGGAGACCAAGCGCAAGGCGCTGGAACAAGTGGGTGCGCCAGTGGCGAGCAACGTGCCACCGTCGTGGAAACGGGATGCCAGTCTGATAGAGTGGCTCGACACCCTATGAAATAATGTGAAGGACGTGGCGAAATGTTCCCCGGTATTACGGGCGTTCGCCGCGTTCCTGCGCATTACCGCGACCTCGCGATAAGCGATCATTCACGCCAACCTGAGCGAAGCACTGGAAGCCACACGGATCGTCGACGGTGAAACCGGGGGGACGCTCAACTCCGGTGCCAAGTCCGCGGCGCTGTCGATCTTCGAGGGAACCAAGCAGCGCTTAGGTCCTCTCCGAGAGACTGTCTCCTTTGGTCGCGATGAGGGGCGGGCCGACCGCCGCGCTAACCCAAAGAGCTGGCGGTGGTCGGCCCGTCCCTCGCGTCGCGCAGCGACGCATGGAAGCCATCGCTTAGCCGCCTGAGGCGAACCGAGGGAGCGCCGCCGGCGTCTTAGTCAAGGTCGTACTGCCGCTCCCGCGCTGAACCACCCGCAATCTCAATCAATCAATCCAGCCCGCGCGACCGCGCGCGGCTGCGTGGAGTCACGCCCATGGCACAGTTCCAAATCCTGTATCCGCACTCGGCTACCGAGTGGCGGCCGATAACGATCGAGTTCTGCTTGGCGCCGACCGGTGACCAGCAATATCTCTGGCCATCGTTCGAAGATGCCGAGGCTGCTCGGCAACGACTGCTCCAACGCTCGCCCGAATCCCAACTTCGCATAGCGGTCGCCGGATCGTGTGCGGACGATATCGACTGGCAGGTCCGCGAGAAGCTGCGTTTTGCCGACGGCACTTACGCGCAGACCCCCTGGCACGACGAGCCCTGGTATCAGGCACGGCATGACGAGCATTTTTGCCACGTCTCCACCGAGCAGGCGGGGAAGATCGCGTTCACCGAAAACGCAGCGAAGGGGCAGATCGACCGCCAGCTGGTGATGTCGCCCGGTCGCTACCTCAATCGCTTCTTCTCCGACCATCTCGACAACAATGCGATCGAGGGTTGGTGCGCCAGGCTGTCGGTGCAGTTGGAGGAAGATACCCTCAAGATCACCCAGGACGCCGACGAAATCGAAGACGTCTATGTCGGCGGTCCCAGCAGCTGCATGGCCCATGAGGCGAGCGACTTCGAAAGTTCATGCCATCCTGTCCGGGTCTATGCCGGTCCGGACACGGCGCTCGCCTATATCGGTTCCCGCGAAGATGCGAAGGCCCGCAGCATCGTCTGGCCGAGCCGCAAGATCTACACGAGCATTTATGGCGACGTCTCGCGTCTGAGGCTGCTCCTCGAGAACGCCGGCTACACCGAGGGCGGTCTGAACGGCGCCCGCGTTCGGCGGATCGAGGATGATGACAACTTCGTCGTCCCGTATATCGATGCAGGCGACGACCTCGCCGACGATGGCAAATACCTCGTTGTCGGCCGCGGGAGCATCTCGTCCGAGAACACCAATGGGCTGGGTCATAGCCCTTGGTACTGTCCGCGCTGCGACGACGACACCAGGTCGCATGACGAGGTCTATTACGCCGACGGCTCATCTGAAGAGTGGTGCTACAGTTGCTATAACAACCATACGACCTTCTGCGACCACAACGAGCGTTCCTATAGCGACGTCGAGACCTTCGTCACCGTCTATGCCGACAATGCCTCGCATACTGTCCTTGAAGAGGATGCGGGGGATTTTGGCGCCGTCTATCTCGAAGATCGCTGCGAATGGTGGGTCAGCGGCTGCTGTCGCCAATGCGATGGTTCCGCCGAATGGTTCCACATAGAGGATCTCACCGAATATCACGGTGAATGGCTGTCGGAGGATCAGCTTCCCGAGCCGTTCGACGATGACGATGCCGCTCTCGCCAATGCCCATATCCTTGCTTACCGGCAGTTCCACGAAGAAATGGCGGCGATCCATGCGGAGGTTGCCAAATGGCAAGCCGCTGGAGAGCGAGCCCGAGAGGCGCGGCTGAAGCGCGAGCGGGACGAGGCAGAGCGGCGCCGCCTCGAAGAACTTCGGCACGATGTCCGTGAGCCGGGCGATGCTGCTTGTTCGCAAGGTGGTCTCGATCAGTCGCCTTGCACCCCCGAAAACTTCCTTCCCGCCATCGCGATGACGGCGCCGCACTTGGCGGCAGCCGCTTCCCTCGCAGGAGCCTGATCCCATGATCTACCATGATGTCGCGGGCCGCACCGGCCTGCTCGAAATCCTGTCGTGGGCCCGGCCTCATGACAGCGCGATCGAACGCGCCTTCTGCCGGGAGTATCTCGACCGGGTTCCCGGCATGACGGCCGACGCCTTCGGCAATCGGATGATCGCTATCGGCGACCAGCCTCACGTGATGTGGAGCTGCCACGTCGACACGGTGGCGGCGCGCGGCGGACAGCAGGACGTGGGCATCGACCAGCTCGGAATCGCGGGCTTGTGCAACGGCAAGGCCGGGATGTCGCTTGGCGCCGATGATGGTGCTGGTGTCTGGATCATGCTCAACATGATCGCGGCAGGCCGGCCCGGCCTTTACCTGTTCCATCGCGGCGAGGAGCAAGGCTGCCTCGGTTCCCGCTGGATCCAGCGCCATACGCCGGACCTGTTGAAGGATATCGATGCGGCCATCGCCTTCGACCGTGCCGGCTCGGGCGACGTCATCACGCATCAAAGCTACGGGCGGACATGCTCGGACGCTTTTGCGATTAGCCTGGCGTCCGCGCTCAACGGCCTGAACCCGGGCTTCCGCTACAGACCCGACGACACGGGCGTCTATACCGACACCAACGAATATGCGGGCCTTATACCCGAATGTACCAACCTGTCGGTGGGCTATCAGGGGCAGCACGGCCCCAGGGAAACGCTCGACGTCGATCATTGCGAGAAGTTGCTTGCCGCGATGCTACGCCTCGATGCTTCCTTGCTGGTGATCGAGCGCGATCCCTCGAAGCAGGAAGACGATCGGTGGGGCTGGCACGACCACTATTACGGCCATCGTGATGACTTTGCGGATGCGATTGCGGAATATCCGTTGCTGGCCGCGCAGATGCTGGAAGAATGCGGCCTCACGCTGGACGATTTTAGGATGGCCATCTGGGCCGAGGAAATGGGTGGCGACGCTGACTATCGCCCGCTCATGGCATCATGAGGCGCGCTAACTACCCTGAATAGTGATCTACGCATCGCACGCGCGACCTTATAGTGTCTTCATTCTGCTATAGTGGTTCTCGATCCTCATGAGCGGAGGAGACGCGCGCCATGGTCTCAATTATCCGCGCTGTCGCCGGCGTGCCGGGAATACCTCTCGGGTTCCCGATCCTGTTCGATGCCAGGATGGCGATCATCGAACCGGCCTTTGCGTGGCTGCTGGAGCACGCCTCGCTTCGCGGCTGCGCGCCAGATACGGTGCGAACTTACGCCGAACACATCTACGACTGGTTCGACACGCTCGAGCAGTCCGATCTTGACTGGCAATCGGTCGATGAAGGCGTCATCGGCGCATATCGCGACCGCATGATCGCAAACCCGAGTTCGCACACGGACAGGGCCTATGAGCGGGCGACGATCAATGCGCGCGTAATGAGCGTCTGCCGCTTCTATGAATGGGCGCTGGAGGAGGGGCTGATCGGCGAGCTTCCCTTCCGGCGGCGCGAGCGCGTCATCGTGACCTTCAAGGAAGAAGGGCATGGTCCTCGTCTTGCGGCGACCAATATGCTGACGCTGTCGCAGCCCGAGAAGCTGCCGCGACCGCTGCGTGCCGCCGAACTCGATCGGCTCTTCGCGCACCTTGGTCCTACGCCGCACCTTGCGGCCGAGTGGGCTCTTACAGCGGGGCTTCGTCGCAAGGAAATCTGCGGGATGACCCTCGACATGGTGCCCGACAGCCATCAGCTATCCGCCGAAGATCAGCCGCTCGTCGGCATCCCGCTGCGCATCACCAAGGGGGACCGCCCCCGCACGGTCTATCCGCCGATCCGCTTGATCGACCGCACCGACTGGTATGCGGGCGAGGACCGCGCGCGCGTTGTCCGCCGCGCCCGTGCCCGCGACCGGCGCTATCAGCCACCTGCCAATCTTCTCCTCACGACCCACGGGACGGCTCTATCGCCGAAACGGCTCACGGCGCTGTTCGCCAAAGGCTTCGCCGACGCCAAGCTCAAGGGCAGCTTCCACTGGCTGAGGCACACGTTCGCGATGGTGATGCTGGCGCGCCTTCAGCAGCAGGCGCGCGACAACCCCGATCTCAATCCGTTGAAGGTCCTGCAAGTGCTGATGGGTCATCGCTCGATCGCGACGACCGCCATTTATCTGCGGTGTGTCGAGGTCCACGAACGCGATCTCTCCGAGAGCCTTGCATGGCTTTACGGCGAACTCATTCCCGATGCCGAATAGCCGGAAACTCGATCGGCGTATCCGGCGCCCGACAGCGACATCCGATCCCGTCGCCTCGACAGAGATCGTCATCTTCCGCGATGCTCGCGATGGCAGCGTGCAGCGCTTCGACCCCGCCACGCTGTCTCTACCACCAGATATGGTGGGTCCGCTGATGGCCGCCTTCCGCCTGAACGATGCAGGGACAACGGTTCGCACGCGCCCGACCCGATGGCGTGCGCTGCGCCGCTTCGCCGGGTTCCTCGCGAGCGAGGGCGTGACCAGCGCCGCTCAGGTGAATGCCGGCACGATGAAGCGTTATCTGGCCTTCCTCGCCCGACCCGACGAGGCAGGAAAACGGCTCAAGCGGCCGACGATAGCCACGCAGTTGGCATTGATCCGTCCGCTACTCGAGCGTGCCGAGCAGGCTGATCCGCACCTCTTCGGTTCGCCTCTCGCGATCCCTTACAATCCGGTTCCCGGCAGTCGCCACCATGACTCCAAGGCGCGACTGTCGAAGGAGGATCTGCAGGCCATCCTCATGGCCTGTTACGAAGAGATCGATGCCGCATGGGCGACGTTCCAGCGGGGACAGGTGATTATCGCTGCGGCAGAGGCGCCTGCGCGTGCCGAACGCGGGGAGAGCCTGGACAGCGCGATCTGGCGGCTTCATCGCCTGACAGGAGGTCTTGCGCCGACCTGGAACCAGTTGAAGGAAGCTCGCGTGCCGCACAGCCGGCTTCTGCGCTGGGGCTGGCGCAGCGGCATCGCGGAGCATTATCACCTGACCACGCGAACGGTCGTTCCGTTCTATATCGCCCTGGCTATCCAGCTCGCCGCCAACCCGGACCCGCTTCGCGAGATCCGCCGCGACTGTCTTGTCGCTCACCCGATCGACGACAACCGGGTGCTGGTCGAGTGGCTAAAGCACAAGACCGCGCCCAATCCGAAGATGCAGCGCCGCTCGTTCGATGTTCGACGGCCGCGCTCCGCGCCGCGCCTCATTGAAATGCTGTTGGCGATGACGGCGCCCCTCGTGCTCCACGTTCCTGACCAGCATCGCGAACGTCTCTTCCTCGTATATTATCTGACGGGCGCACCACAAAGGCAGCATGGCAGTCCTGCCGGGCTGATCTCGTTCAGCACACTCCTCGGCCGTCTCGATCGGTTCATAAAGGGAGCTAACCGGAGGATCGCCAAATGGAATCTCGATCATCCCGATCGCCCTCGGCGATCCTTGCCTCGCTTCTCACCGGGCCAGTTGAGAGGGAGTGTCGCGACACAGCATTACCTGGCCTCGGGTGGCGATCTCCTGGCGACGGCCGCCATCCTCAATCATCGCGACCCGGTGACGACCGACGCCTATGTGGAAGGACCGGCAGCGCGTCGGCTTGAGCGCGAGACCATTGTCCGCCTCCAGCGGATGATGGTCGCCTGGGTCATGACGCCGGAACCGGAAGAAGGTGATACGTCGCTGCCCGGTCCAGGCGCCGTGACGGCCTTGTTCGGGCACCGCTGCATGATGCCGGTCGAGAGCGATGGCGCGGGCGGCAAGCGTGTCTGTCGGCACCTGGGTGGTTGTCTTACATGTCCTGGCCTGATCGTTCCGCTCGATATCGACCATTGCGCGCGCGTTGTTCAGGCTCACCGCCATTTACTGGCATCCCGGGATCGGATCGATGCCGAGAGGTGGAATATCTTCTACGCCCCGAGCCTGCGCGTTCTTGAGCAGGATCTGCTGCCTGCGTTCCCGGCAAAACTGCACAAGGATGCCGAACAGCTCGCCGACAGCCTTCCCGCATTACCGGATATCGAATGAACATCGTTCCACAGATCGCGGCAACGCCCGGCCTTCCGGTCCGCGTATCCCCGGAATCGGACTTTGCCGACGATCAGTGGCAACTCGCCCGTGATGTGCCGGGCCATCGGGATCATGCCTTCAGGATCGACTGGTCGTTCAGGATGCCGGACGGTAGCCGGTTCAACGAGGATAAATGGCGTCGACTACGACAGCCGGCCAAGCAGCTCATCTGGTCGCTGCATGCCGATCCACCTGACGGCCGCAAAGCGGTCGCGCTCCATACTCTTGCCCGCTATGCAGATTATCTGCGTGTCGTCCTTCAGTGGATGGTGGCAAACCGGGTTGAAAGCTGGGCCGGGCTTGACCGCCGGGCAATCGAGCGCTTGTTCTACGACTTCGGCGAACGCGGGCTCTCCTATAGCACCGTACGCAACTACCACAGGATCATCAGAGCCTTCTATGAGCAGCGCTTCAAGCTGGCGGAAGCTCCGCCGCAACCGTTGCCAATGCTCACACGCCTCGGCACCTGGCACGACGGGACGAAGAAGCCGCATACGCCGGATGCGGTCGCGGTCCCGCTGATATCTGCTGCGCTCCATCTGATCGGCGAGCCCGCTGACCAGATCATCGAAATGCGCGAAGCGGCGCAGGCAATCTATGATGAAGCCAAGCAGCAGGGGGGCACGTATGACGCACAAACATACCGAGCCTCGGCTTATCTCCGATCGCAGCCGCCCATAGAGATGTGTCCAGGCCGGCCCGAGACACTGACCCACAGGCCCATCGACGGGCTGAACGATCGTATCCTTAGGCTCTATGACGCCTGCTTCATCGTCATCGCATATCTGGTGGGTGCCCGAGCATCGGAGATCCTCGCCCTCGAAACAGGCTGCATCGAGTGGCATGAGGGGGACGACGGTGAGGCCTATGCCTATCTGACAGGGGCCATCCGCAAAGGCGCGCCGGGTCCCGAGGGGCTTGCGCACCGATGGGTGGTTCCCGATCCTGTCGTCCGAGCCATCGCTGTCCTTGATCAGCTATCCGCGCTCTGGCGGGCAATCCATGGTGGGCGGCAACTGTGGCTGGTGCAGGAGAAACCCGGCACCGCATTGCGAGCATCGGCCTTGCCTATCCACACGGTCAGCATCGCTGCCGTGAATATGCGGTTGAACAAGAGCTTCATCCCGATGCTAGATCTGCCGGAACATGAAGGCGAGCGCTGGCGTGTGACCTCGCATCAAGGGCGCAAGACGTTCGCGCGGTTCGTCGGCCGCCGCGATCGTACGGCGCTGGCGGCGCTCAGCAAACACCTTGGTCACATCACCCGCGCCATGACGGACCGCAGCTACGTCGGCACCGACTTCGATCTGGCGGAGCTGATCGATGACCAGGTCATGGCCGATACGCGCACGGCGCTTGAGGATCTTCTGGTCGCCCCCCGGCTCGCGGGAAAGGCCGGCAAGATGCTCGCGGAGCGCTCCCCGTTCCGCGGTCGCACTCAGGGTGGCGACCTTGACGCCTACATTACGCAACTTCTGGCCGAAACCGATATGCGCCTTGGCGTCTGCGACTGGGGTTACTGCCTCTATCGGCGAGAAACCTCGGCGTGCCTTGGGTCCGAGCGCGAACCCAATCCCGTGCTTCGCACCCAGAGCGTCTGTGTCACCTGCGCCAACTTCGTCATCACCGAAAAGCATCGGCCGATATGGGCGGGACGGTTGAGCAGGAACCTTGCCCTTCTCGAAAGGAGCGACCTCGACCTGGAGAGCCGAACGCTGGCGATGTCGCGCGCCGACGAGTGCAAACGCCTCCTTGCGATGCTCGATGAAACGGACCTTGCCGATGGGGGAGGTTGAAGCCCCGACACCGCAGCAGCGTCGCCACGCTCGGACAAAGGCCAAGCTGCGCGCTGCCCTCGAGGCGCTATCCTCCAGCACATCTTCGGCGCCCATCACCGCCGCTGCGGTCGCACGCGAAGCCGGCGTCGGGCGCAATGTTCTCTACGTCGGCCATACCGACATACTCGAAGACATCCGCGCGATATCTGCCGCGCGCACCGCCGTTCGCGAAAAGCGGGAGGATGCCGCTCGCACGGATGCCATGAAGATCCGCGATCTTGAAAGCCAGCTCGCATCCTTGGCGACCGAAAATGCAGGTCTGCTTCGACGCGCCCGCGAGGCGGAGAGCCGGTTGGAGCGCGCGGAAAAACAGAACGCCGGGTTGCTTCGGCAGCTCGTGGACGCACGGCGTCCGGTTCGCTTGCGGCCTGAAGACCCCGACAACCCGGCCTGATCCCACTTGGCCCATCACGGCCCCCGCTTCCCGGTGGCCAGAGGGAGAGTGCTGCCGGTCATCAACGAGGCTGCTGCGGCCAGAGAGAGAAGCCCCTCCGAGCAGAGCGCGGCCTAATAATGCGCCCTCTTAGCCCGGACAGGGAATCCTTGTGATTTATCAATCTATTACCGCAAATGATACACCTCGCGATGAGACAGAACAGCGCTTCTTCGCGCAGCTGCTTTTATCGATGAAGCTCCCAAGCCTGCTGCCCGCGATCGATACGACGATTGCCGAAGGGCAGGCCGTGGTCGTGCAACTGGTCTCGACGGCAGAAGCCATGCTCGACCGTCGACTTGCGGACCTATCGAACGAGGAACGCGAAGCTCTGGAGATCGACCTGTCCCCGCGGGAATATGTGTAATGTTGAGCTCAACATTACACGTATTCTTTGCAGTCGCAGTTTATGTCGAGCGTGGCGGCGGGAGGCGCAGGTTTTCTTCGGTTTTCCATGATTTCACTCCAGATAATTGCCTGAAAAGGTTGAATGCTGGGGCCGTTAGGATTGTCGGCACCGCTGGAATGGTGCAGGTTGTAGAGAATCCCGGAGGCAGTCGTTCGTCGCTTTCAATCGAGGTCCCAATGCAAGGCTGTCCGCCATGGAGATCTGCCATGCCGAGCAAACTGCCCAAGCGCTCCATTACCGTTTTTCTCGCAGGGATTTTTCTGGGCTTGCCCGGCGTCGCGGGCGCAGTGACATTGACGTCATTGAAGGGCATGGATCTCGAAGGAAGCTATGGCTCGTATGCGCCGCGTGGCGATTGCTCTCGAGGGGCGAGCCTTGAGATCAACGAAACCGGTTTTACTTTCAAAGCGTCTGGTCAGACTGTAAAAAGCACCCGGTTTGAGTACGCGGCTTCGTTTCTTGGCCCGACCTATGAAGGCATTAGCCCGGCTTATTCATGAGCCCGCTGCACTGGGGCGTGCCGGGTTTGATGTGTCGGTGGCCGCGTGATCCGGGCGCGCGGTTTCGGCGGCGTTTTTCGCCGCAGCAAAACCGATGGCTTTTCGAGGTTGATGGGCGATGGCTCGGGCTTTGTGCGGCACAGCCGCGCTGGCTATGTCGGCGCTGGCCGGAGACTGGTGGCGATGGCTTTGAACACGCCGGCGTCGGGGCATGCTGACGCGAAGGCGACACGGATGCGCGAGGCGGTCTCGATGACGCGGGCGGCGACCTTGAGCAGCCGCAGGCGCAGCGTTGCGAACTCGGCAGTGGCCAGAGAGGTGGCCTTGGGGATGGCCTGCTGGACGCGCCACATCAGCCAGTAGGCGGCGGTATGCAGGATGAGGCGCATCTGGTTGGCATTGGCCGAGCGGCACGAGGTGCGATCGCTGGCCAACTGGGTCTTGTGGCGCTTGATCAGGTTTTCGGCTTGGCCGCGCGCGCAATAGAGCGTGTCGTAAATGTGCTCGGGCGAGCCTTCTGTCAGCGAGGTGACGACATAGCGGATGTCCATGCCCAGCGTGCTGGCCTCAATCCGGGCGACGACGCGGCGTTGGCTCTTCCAGCTTTTGGCGCCGTAGCGGGTCTCGACATAGTTGCGCAGGACCGGATGTTGGGCCTGGGCCCGCTTGACCGCGCAGGCATCGGCGACGGCAACGATGGCCGGATCGGCCCGCAGCGCGGCGTTGGTCGGCAAGCCGAACACGTAATCGACCCCGGCCGCCTCGCAGAACGCCATGATCTCGGGACGGGCGTAGTGCCCATCGCCGCGGATGGTGATGTGGGTATCGGGCCAGTGCTGGCGGATATGACGCACCAGGCGCCGGATGTGGCCGGCACCTTCGGCACCCGACGGCGTCTTGCCAGTGCGCAGCAGCATCGCCACCGGCCGCCCGCTCGCGGTATCGTACACATGGATCGGCAGGAAGCAGCGCTCACCGTGATGTCCGTTCCAGAACGAGAGCTGCTGATAGCCGTGCACGACATCACACGTGTCATCGATATCCAGCGTCACCGCCGCCGGTGGGGCCGGATAGCTGGCACAGTAAACGCCGATCATCGCGACCATCATCCGGGCCAGTTCACGCGTGGTCGGTGCATTCTCCCAGCGGCTCATCGTCGGTTGGCTGGCCAGCCCCGCGCCCGATCCCGGCAACTTGCCCAGCGCCAGGCGGAAGCCCGGATCGTCGCGCAGGGCATCGAGATCATCGGCGTCCTCATAGCCACACGTGATCGCGAACACACGGGCACGCAGAATGTCATCGAGGCGATGGATCACCCGCGTCGGGTCACGCGGATCGGCGATGCACGCAGCAAGCTGCCGGCAGATCCCCATCGCGCGCTCGGCCTGCGCCAGCAGCAGAACGCCGCCGTCAGAGGTCAGCCGGCCACCGTCGAACGCGGTTGTGACCTTCTTGCCGCCAACCGCTGGAAACGAAAATCCCGGTGCGCTATCATCGCTCCCGGCGGGTGTGGTCCGTGGCATAAATTGCCTCGCTGAAGGACTGGTCTAGACACCCATTTTCCTACTGCAAAGCAATCGCTTACGCCACTCCCGCCAACCCTCTCACCCGCCGCGGTGAATAAGACAGGTTAGCGCGGTCTTTTTTCCTTTTCCTGTCAATGCCAACGATTTCGGACGCGTGATCTTGACGGTCAATGACGACGAAAAGCGAGGCGTAGTCCGCCTTGAAGCAGACGTCGCGCCTGGACAGCGCCTGGATCCGTTCAAGTCAGCGCTCGTGTCGCAATCCCCACTGCTCTTGTGCAAGGGGTCTGGGCCGGCATCTGCTGCTTCAAAAGCACCTCTGCAAGCAAGGCCAGTCTTGGGAAAACCGACGCCGCTAGCCTGGACCAATCTTGCGAGTTCCATAGGAAAATTCCAAAGTGATTCCGATCCCAACGGAATAGATCTTTTGACAAGTGGTCCGATAGCTGACGCGATACGTTCGCGTTTGGGCCGCAAAATAGACCTGCTGGCCAGCAATCTTTCGGCGATATCCGGTCTCCAACGACAAGGATCTCTCTATTGGGTTACGGGAAATACGCCGCATCAAGGCGGTGTAGAGCAAGCCTATGTTTTGCTTGATGCAAATCGCCGTGCTGTTCAAATTGGCCTTTGGGAAAAGGGAAAGTTGACGGTCTATGCGCCTCAAGGAGGCCGCTTGCCCGTGCCCCAGGACATTGCTCGCCTGCTTATGGACAGCCCACCTGAGGACGCAGTGCCGCTGCCTGGGACTGCTTGGGAGGTCGTGCCGGTCCAAGGACGCGCCCCAATGGCCTATGTCGATGTAGCTGCTTCGCCAAACATCAAGTCGTTTAGCCTGTTTTGTGAAGGCAACCGCCCCATGATGGCCATGCTCCTTAACAAGCCCGCGACGGTGCCGCGCGTTACGGTTACATGGAATTTTGCTGGTCGATTAATTGACATTCCGACCGGCCGCGCGAACGCTCAGAGCACGTTTTGGCAGGCCAACCTCACTGGTTCCCAACTCATTCCGATGCTTCTCCGTCAAAACGGTTCGGTTATGCTACGCATCAACGGCCGCCTCGAAGGCGAAGCTTTGTTGGCGGGAGCGCCACTGGCGCTTCGAACTGCGATGCGGACCTGTGTCAAATTTTGACATGACCTCCTGCACGTATTTCCTGAAGCATTGATAGTAGATCGTCGCTTTGCGGCTTGAAGCGCCCGGGCCTGATGGCGGGTGCGCCGTGAGCCGCGAGGATTTGCAGTTTCTCTTCGGGATCGGCGCGCAAATAGGTCTCGGTGCTCTGGATGCTGGCGTGGCCGAGCCACAATGCAACCTTGCGAATGTCCCCGGTCGCCGCGAGCGTGTGCATCGCACAGGAATGCCGCAGCACGTGCGGCGTAACCCGCTTGCCAAGGATCGACGGCTGCTTCGTTGCCGCGGTCTTGACGTGCTCGGCCAAACGGAACGCAAATCCGTCGCGGGTCATGGGCTGCCCGTTGGCATTGAGGAATATCTCGGCAGCTTGCGCGTCGGGCCGTATCGCAAGCCACGCGCGCAATACGAACTGGGTCTCTTTCCAGAGCGGCAGGACCCGTTCACGCCGACCCTTGCCCATGATGTGCACGGTGGACAGGGAGCGGTCCGGGAAATCGCGCAGCTGCAGCGTTACGAGTTCCGACACTCTCAGCCCGCCGGCATAGGCCAGATGCAGCATCGCGCGATCGCGGGTGCCAAGGCGTGTCCGGGGATCCGGGGCATCGAGCAAAGCCTTGATCTCGGCCCGGTCGAGGTAGTCGATCAGCGCCTTGTCGGTCTTCTTGGTCGGGATCGATCTGACGCGGAGGGCCAGATCCAGGCAGGCCGGAATCCGATACTCGATGTAGCGGAAGAAGGACCGGATCGCGGCGAGCCTGCCATTGCGGGTCCGCACACAGCTGCCGCGCCCGGTCTCGACATGGTCCAGGAAAGCCATGATCATGTCGGGGCCGAGATCCTCGATCTCAAGATCGGTCGGCCGACGCTTCAGCCGATCGGCAGCGAACTGAACGAGGAGGACGAAGCAGTTCGCATAAGTCTTCACTGTGTGCGGGCTGACAGCACGTTCGCGTGGCAGATGCTCACGCAGGTATGCCGAGAGATGCGGAGCGAGCGCCGTCATGCCGCCTCTCCCCGGTAAAGCTGCTCGCTCGCAGCCGCAATGTCGCGCAGCAGCACCGGAGTGGCCTCGAGATACCAGTACGTGTTGGCGACCGACGCGTGTCCCAGATAGACACTGAGACCGGCCATGTGGTGAGCGATGGCCTCCCTGTCAGGTGGGCAGGACTCAAGGGAACGGACAGCGAAGGTGTGCCGCAGATCGTGGAGTCGCATGCCCGCCGTACCGGTTGGTCCACGATATCCGAGCTGCCGGGCCAATCTGACGAACACGACGTGGGCGCGCACCTTGTGCGGTGCCCGTCCCCGGATAGTGACGAACAGGTCGTTGCCCCTGGCCGCGTGCTTCTCGCGGAGGGCGAGATAGGCTTCGAGTGCTTGGCGCGTCGATGGCTGCAAGGCAATCAGCCGCTGCTTGCCAAACTTGCCGTTGCGGACGATCAGGCCATCCTCGACCAGATCTTTGCATTGTAATGCGAGGGCCTCGGAAATCCGGAGACCTGTCGCCGCCAGCAGCCCGAACAGGTAATGGTACGTGTGTGGGCTGATCGTGCCTTGGGGTGGAACGTCCAATGCAGCAGTCATGATCGCCCGCACCTGGTCCGGCTCAATGATGGTCGGCGTCGGGCGTGGCCGCTTGCCCCGACCGAAGACGCCGGCAGGCGGAACTTCGTGGCCTGAATCTTCGGCGTGAGCGAAAAGGCTGAAGTTACGTGCGGTGTCGAACCTCCGGCGGGCCACATATTGTGAGCTCGACGTATGGCACCAGTCGTAGATGCGCTGGACCTGAGTGTGCCGATCGCCGAAACCCCCGGCGTAGGCGGCGTACAGGCGCAGCATGCGTTCCTGTTCAGAGAACTTCAGCCCGAGGCTGCGATGCAGCGCCACGTATCTGGAAATGTGGATGTTCAGCATGACTGTTCTCCCGGCCAGGGCTGCGCGATCTTCATGAGCATCGGCAGATCGACCTTGGCGTAGATGGCAGTGGTCTCGGGCGAGCTGTGACGCAGGATGGTCCCGACGGACTCCAGGCCTGCGCCCGCGCGCAGCAGGTTGGTGGCAAGCGAATGCCGGAATATGTGCGACCCGGTCGGCACTCCTTCGATCCCACCGCGGTCGCGCGTACGAGCGACGATGCCCGCTATCTCAGCGGACGAGCGGAATGGCCGAAACGGTGCTTGTGCACGCAGGAACAGATGCTCTTCGGCGGCCTTCGGGCGGGCTGCCGCAAGATATGCCAGGATCGCGTCGCCAACATCCTGCGGCAATGGCAGGCGGTCCGGGCGACGCGTCTTGCCCTTGACCGTCAGGTGGCCGGATCGCCAGTCGATGTCGTCGAGACGCATGTTCTGAATATCGGCAGCCCGCAGGCCGAGCCTGGCGAGCAGGAGAATGATGGCCTTGTCCCGGACTTCCACCGGACGATCTGTCGGACAGGCCGCAATGATCCTCTCGATCGTTGCCGGGTCGACGTGGCGCGGCAGCGTCGAAAGGCGGTAGCGCTGTACTGATGGAACTGCATGCAACAATGCCGGCCGGCACTCGCCACGCACGACCAGAAACCGGATGCAGCTCCTCATTATCGTGACGAGCAGCGATGCCGACCCCGGCGTCTCCTTGCTTCGTCGTTGGAATGCGCTCCTGAGTCCGGCGGCATCCCATTGCGAAGGCTCGCCCAGCATTGGCATGAGCCGTCTGATATCGGTCCGGTAGCGCCGGATCGTCTCGTCCGTGGCGCCGCCGTGTTGCTTGAGCCATGCCAAGTAAGCCGACATGTGCGGGTCATCGTCCGCCACCGGTTCAACCGATGGGATGGCGCCCCGGCCTCGCAGGAACTCGACGAAGTGCCGTGCGCATCGCCGCCGCCGCTTGGTGCCCGTTGCGACCAGCTTGCCCCGCTTGCGCCAGACCGGGCATCGGCAATCATGCGCTGCATAGTGGTCGATGATCGTGTCATCGATATCGATCCGTTGGCGCCGCGCCATGCGAAGCCAGGCCACGAAATGCTCGGCCTCGGACCGATAGGCCTGTGCCGGTCCCTCGGCAAGTTGCAGGCGATCGATCGCATCGGAATAGTCGGCGAGGTGCCGTGGCAGATCGTCGATCCCGTCGTCGACTTCGACGTAGCCTTGATCTTCCAGGAAGCGGACGAAGCGTCTGACTCGCGCTGCAATGTCCGCCTTATATACTGGCTGCTGCGCCGAATACCGGTGACACCGGCACCGATGCTTCTCGAACCGCCGGACAGCCCGATCGTCAATCGTGCGGATGGCGATCCTATGCAGGCCCAGCCAATGCAGGAAATGGCGGACCGCCGCGCCATACAGAACCGCACAGCCTGACTTCTCGTCGAGCGACAGAGAGGAGAGGAATGTGGTGAGAAGGGTGCCGTGACTGGGCGGGTCTTCGACCCGGAGCGGGGCCGCTCGAAACGGCAATGATGATCTTGATCGCATGTTGGTTCCTTCGACTTGTTGAGGTCGAAGGAACTGTAATTATCTGGAGTGAATTCATGGAAAACCGAAGGAAACCTGCGCCTCCCGCCGCCACGCTCGACATAAACTGCGACTGCAAAGAATATGTGATCGACTATCTCGCCAAGAGCTTTCCTGTTCGCCTGATGGCGGTGTTTACCGACGAAAACGGCAATCCGCGGTCCGAGCCCATGAGCGATGAGCAAGGCGCACCGGTGCTGTGCCGCTCGGCGCTTGTGGCGCGCGACCGGATGATTGAGCAGCTTTGCGCCTTGCCGCCGATCGCCACAGCACTCGATGCCATCATCGAACGCTTCGGCGTCGACCAGGTGGCGGAGGTGACCGGCCGGTCGCGCCGGCTTATCATCGGCCGCGATGGTCGTCAGAAGCTGCAATCCCGGTCGCCGCGTGCCAACGTGGCTGAAACGCAGGCATTCATGGACGGCGCCAAGCGGATCCTGGTGTTTTCCGACGCCGGGGGAACGGGGCGCAGCTATCATGCCGATCTGGCGGCGAAGAACCAGGCCCGCCGCGTCCACTTTCTGCTCGAGCCGGGCTGGCGGGCCGACGCCGCAATCCAGGGGCTTGGCCGGACCAATCGCACCAACCAGGCATCGGCCCCGCTGTTCAGGCCGGTGACCACCGACGTGCGCGGCGAGCGCCGCTTCATCTCGACGATCGCGCGCCGATTGGACAGTCTTGGCGCTCTGACGCGCGGGCAGCGCCAGACCGGCGGCCAGAACCTGTTTGATCCGGCCGACAATCTCGAAAGCATCTACGCGAAGGAGGCGCTCCATCGCTGGTTCGGGCTGTTGTTCACCGGCAAGCTTGAAGCGGTCAGTCTCGGGCGTTTTCAGGAACTGACGGGTATCCGGATCGAAGGGCCTGACGGTTCAATGGTAGATGACCTGCCTTCGATCCAGCGGTGGCTCAATCGCATCCTTGCGCTTCCCATCGCCCTGCAGAATGCGATCTTCGATGAGTTCATGGGATTGGTCGAGGCGCGCATCGGTGCCGCCCGGCAGGCCGGCACACTCGATCTCGGCCTTGAGACCATCGCGGTCGAGGACTTCACGGTCCTGTCCGACACGCTGCTGCGCACCGATCCGGCCTCTGGCGCAACCACCCATCTGCTGGAACTGGAAATTGCCAGAGCCTTGAAGCCGTTCACGCTCAAGCAGCTCGAGGAGCTTCATGGCATTGCTGGGCAGCGGCAGCGGCCTGTGCGGAATGCCCGTTCAGAACGGGTCGCATTGCTGGTGCCTGCTCGCAGCATTCTTGCCGATGACGGCACGCGCGTGACCCGCTTCGAATTGCTGCGCCCGCTCAAGCGCAGTCACATCACCGAGGATCAATTGGCCGAGAGCAGCTGGGAGGATATTGCCATCGACGCCTTCCGCGATGCCTGGTCAACCGAGGTCGCGGAGGCGCAAACCAGCCACAGGCGCGAGCACCTCTATCTTGCGACGGGCCTCCTGTTGCCGGTCTGGGACAAGCTTCCTTCGGATTTCGTGAGGGTGAGCCGCATCTTGGCGGCGGATGGTCGTTCGCTGCTAGGCCGTGAAGTTCCCGTCCATTGCGTGCCCGAACTGTGCCGGGCGCTGGGTCTCGAACGGGAACAGACGCTTTCCGCCGACGACATTGTCCAGACCGTCCTGGCGACGGGCCGCGCCATGGAATTCGCGGGCCGCGAGAAGCTCGTGGTCAAACGCAGCCTGGTCAACGGCTCACAGCGAATTGAGCTGAACGGTTGGAGCGTAGCCCGTCTCGACTGGTACAAGGCCCAAGGCTGCTTTACCGAGATCATCCGCTACCAGACACGGCTCTTCGTGCCGATCGATGGCGCAGCGAGCGTGATTGCGAAACTGGCATCATCGGCGTAGCCACTTGCCAAATGGCATTATTCAGAATATATGATGCCATATGGAGAAATGCCATGCTGGCTCTGCAACCCGTTGATACTGCCGTTACCGCCTTCCGGCCCGATCCGATTACCCAGGACGAGGCATCTGCCATGTTCCGGGCAGTCCTCAATCTGTTTGGCAAATGGGAACTGACCGACGAGCAGGCGGCAACCCTGCTCGACATGCCGGTGCGCTCCTATCGCCGATGGAAGGCGGAAGGTCCCGGGCGCATTTCGCGTGATGGGCGTGCTCGTCTGTCCAACCTTATGGGCATCCATAAGGCGCTTCGGATCATCTTCTCGGAAGCGGCCCGTGGTTATGGATGGATCAGGGCGAACAACGACGTGTTCGGTGGCGGCAGTGCTCTTGACGTGATGCTTGGAGGCGAACTCACCGACATCATGCGGGTGCGTCGCTATCTTGACGCCGAGCGCGGTGGCTGGTGAGCGAAGCGGCAGATATCCCAGTTTCTCGAGTTGAGTGGAAGGGCGCTGTCAGGATCATCCGCAGTGCCTTTCCGCCGATCGACCTGTTCGAAGACATCGCTGATCCTGCCGACTGGCCGCTACTGATCTCGGCAGAGCAGAAGACCAATCCCCGCATCATGGCGACGATTGGCAATCTCGACCTCGTACCTGTCGATCGCCGCGTCGGCGGTAACGGGGCCTCCTACCTCATGGCGCCATTCACCCATGTCAGCACCGACCGGCCAAGCCGGTTTACCGATGGCAGCTACGGCGTGCTCTATGTTGGGGACCGGTTCGAGACCGCGCTGTTCGAGACGATCCACCACCATGCCCGCTTCATGGCACGGACTAGGCAAGCACCTGGCTGGACTTCGCAGTTCCGGGAAATCGTCATGTCCGTCGATGCAGAACTGCATGATCTTCGTCCTCTGGCAGGCGAGCCGGTTCAGGCGCTCGATTCCGACGCCTATGCCGCATCTCAAGCGCTCGCGCGGCACCTCCAGAGCGCGGGATCGGACGGAATTGTCTACCCGAGCATCCGGCATCCAGATGGAGAATGCGTCGCGCTCTTCTACCCTGACTGCGCGTCAATCCCCCTTCAGGGACGGCACCTCGACTATCATTGGGATGGCGCGCGCGTTGACCTCGTCCGTGATGCTGGAACAGGGGCTGTTTTCCGGATCGTCGATCTGCCGCCCGATCCTGTCTGACCGCATGGGCTGGGTTTCCGTCCGAGTGCTGTAGGATCTCCGATCGCAGTTGACGGCCAGCAGGCTCATGCCTGCACACCAGCCTTTACGAGTTCGTGAAGGGCTTTGTCCGGCGAAATCGGGCCCGTGTACAGCGGACTACATGGTGTCTCTGCTAGCTTGGCGGAAATCGCCAGGAGGTCGTCATCGTCGCCCCTTTCATAGGCATAAGCGGCCAGCCAGAACTCGGCTTGTCGAACGAACTCATTGAGGATGCCCACGACGCTCCGGTTCGCAGTTTTTGCGTACTGGACCTTGTCCATCCGCCAGACTTCCTGGGCAATGAATTCGGACGGCACTCCGTGCTCTCTCAAGACGAGCGCGAGTTGGCCAGGGAATCTTCGAGCAAGCGTGGCCGCTGGGGCCAGCGGCATAAGAACGGGAAGCAGCGTACGCTCAGAAACCAGCAAAGCGACTTGCGGTTTCCAGAATAGCACCGTGGCATACCAATTGCCCAGGGCGGTGTCGCTTTGTCCGGGCTCAGCGATCTCGGGTTTGATCCGATCTAGCAGTTTCTTGGTGCAGTGGAGGTGGAACATGGCGGCTTAGGATAGTGTTCGGCGTCCAGCGCGTCCACCGAAGCTGCCGGCCTCGCCGCTAAAATGGCAAGGACCGACCAACTCTTGCCGTTCGGATGCCGATGCAGGAAGGTCAGCTTACGCCGGAACAGGTCATTCCAGTTGGCCCCGACCAGCAGCTCTGGCAATTAGCTCTTCTGAATGATGGTGTTGGTACGAGGGCCGGACGATCGGCCTTTGCAGCGTCCGACAATCATTTGGCATCGATTAACGTAATATGCAAAGGGCACGGGACGGAATGCGGGACGAAACCGGAGATATGATGCAGGGTCTGGAAACATCCGGTGACCGATTGGTAATGAGCCTCATTCAACGTCATATAGGTGCAACACGCGCTGAATTGACGAAAGCATCATCCTTCACGCAACAATCAGTGTCGCGTATCATCGACCGCCTTGCAAAACGCGACCTCATCAGGATCGGCGAGATTGTCCGCAACGGTCGGGGCCAGCCCAGCCCGATCATCAACCTCAATCCGGATGCCGCATTCTCGCTTGGCTTGTCGATCATGGCGGATGGTGTGAAGCTGGTCGCCATAAACCTGTGCGGTGAGGTGATCTGCGAGAGCGCGATCGGCGTTGAGTCTCCAAGTCCTTGCGATGTGCTGGAAATGGCCAGCAGCTTCATTGCCAGTTTGGCTGAACAAGGGCATGCGCTGACTGCGCTGGCCGGGTTGGGAATCGGGATTACGGGCTATTTCGTCGTTGACGGCAGTCAGGTCAATCCGCCCGCCCTGGATGATTGGGCATTCGTCGAAATAGGCCGCGTGTTCAAGGATGCGCTCGGTATCCCTGTGTGGGTGGAAAATGATGGTACGGCCGCCGCAGTGGGAGAATCCTTGCTCGGCTATGGTCGTGAAGTCGATGACTTTGCCTATTTGCACTTTGCTGCCGGCTTCGGCGGAGGTCTGATCCGCAATGGGGGAGCGGTTCGCGGCGTCAGCGGCAACGCCGGTGAATTCGGTGGCATGCTGCCGCCCGATTATGTCTCCCCATCGCTGGGCAAATTGATGCAGATCGTCAAGGCCGAGGCGGGAATATCCTATCCGACCTTGCAGGCGTTTCTGGACGCTTTCGATCCATCATGGGCTGGGGTCTCGACCTGGCTCCAGGAAGCGGAACGCTCGCTCACCCTGATCGTCAACGGCATCGGGTCTGCGGTGGACCCGGGCATGATTATCCTTGGCGGACGACTACCAGAAGTGTTGGCCAGCGCGTTGATCGAGCGGTTGCACTTCTATCCCGCAGAACGGCGAGGCTTTCGCCGTCCATCTCCACCGCTTCGGTTCGCCGCATCCCCGTGCGATCCAGTCGCTGTCGGGGCAGCGATGCTCCCGTTCCAAGCTGTATTTTTTTGACATCACTGCTTCAATACTGCGGCTTGATTCGGCTCGCAATGCTAAGGAGCGCCCGCGCCAAACAATGGTAGGCCTTCATCTCTATATAAAATATTGTTTGATTTCATTATATTAAAATAGAGTTTTTCTTTATCACACCAAATGTGTGGAAATGTCATATATTCTACACTTTGGGTGTGGATATGCCGCTGCCAACAGGACAAAGATGCAGGGGCTTCTCCAGATGAAACAGGGATCAAACAGGCGAAACTATTGGGCTGCGGGCCTGATCGCCATCGCTACGGCTTCGGCTGCACAGGCTCAGGTCACACCTCAGCCGGGTGAGACCGGATTGCCGGATAATGTGGAGGCGAAGGGGAATGACGGCGATATCGTCGTCACGGGCGAACGCTATGTGAATCGTGCCGCCATTCAGGCCAAACGCGCCAATCCGCGGATCGCGGACGTCGTGTCCGCGTCCGAGGTCGGCTCGCTGCCCGATTTCGGTTTCGGCGAAGCCATGCGGCGCATCCCCGGCATCTCTCTGGTTCAGAACAATCAGCGGGGCGAAGATCAGTTCGTCGGCATTCGAGGGCTTAACTCGGCCTATACGCTCGTCGTCCGTGATGGTATTGCCCTGCCTTCGACCGAGGTGGGACGCCGCAGCGTGTCGCTTGACGTGCTGCCCTCCACCATTGCCAGCCAGATCACGGTTACCAAATCGTTGACACCCGACATGGACGGCAATGCCATCGGTGGCCAGATCAACTATCGCACGCCCAGCGCCTTCGATCATGATCGCCTGTTCGGTTCGATCCGGGTGGATTATGGCGATTATCAAAATGGTCGCCGTTACAGCAACCGCACGCCGTCCGGCAAAATCGATGCATTGCTAACCACCCGCTTCGGCAATGAAGACCAGTTCGGCCTGGTCGTCGGGGGCAGTTATTTCCGCCGAGACTCTTCGTCGACGGATCCGACCGCTGCCTCCTACGGCTATTATGATGCCGCTGGCGCGCGCCTCGCGCTCAATTCGCCCAGCATCGCCAGCGCCAATGCCGGACCGTTGCGGCGCGACTATTATGTCTACGACAATCTGCGCGACCGCCTCGGCTTGTTCGGGAAGCTGGAATTCAACAACCACAACGGCATTGCCGCCACCATCTCGGCAGCTCAGTTCACGCACAAGAATGACGAGGACCGCAACGACAATGTCCTGGCGGCATCGGGCAATCTTACGAATGTGACAGCAACGAGCGGCACGGCCCAGTCCGGCACCGGCACGGTGCAATATGACAGATATTTCCAGCGACGCCAGATCCGCTATGTCACCGGCACGCTCGATCTCCAGCCGACCGAGCGCGACGAGATCAATTTTCGCGCCAGTTATGGCGTGGGAAGGTTCAGCAGCGCCAATGTGGAAAGCATCTACACAGGCGGCAGCGCCTCGAGCCTGTTCGGCTATGACTATAGCTACAACCAATCGGATTTTCCGATATTGGCGCCGCGCAATGCTGCCGCGACCGACCCGTCCCGCTATCGGCAGACGCTTTACGGCTATGGCCTGAATCGCAACATTGAAAAGGCGACGACCGTGGGCCTGGACTACGGACATAATATGTCCGCGCAGGACCAGGGGCTGGGCTTCAAGGCGGGCACCCAATTCCGGCTGCTTGACCGGAATTACGATCACACCGAAAGCTATTATCAGCCGGTCTCCACGGCGCTTGCGCCGCTATTGAGCACGCAGATCCGCGGCAACAGCTTCTCGCCCTTTATCGATCCGGCCTATACGATGATGCTGGTCGATCAGAACGCTGCGGAAGCCTATTTTCAGGCCAACAAGGGGAATTACGCCCTGCTCGCTGCCACGGCGGACAACAATATCAGCGGTAATTACGGCGTGAAGGAGAACGTCTATTCCGGTTATTTCATGACGACATGGCGGGGCGACCGGCTGCGCATGACCGCCGGCTTGCGCTATGAACTGACCGATTTCAAAAGTTCATCCTATACGCGATCGGCTTACACCACACCCGCGCAATATGCTCTGGCCCAGCGCAGCAGCAGCTATGGCAATCTGCTGCCGTCGTTCAACGCCAGCTATGACGTTACCGGCAATGTGAAGCTCAGGGCGGCCTATGCACGCGCCATCGGGCGTCCCAATTATGATGACCTCGCTACGCCCGCTACGATCACCCGCACGCCGATGGGCTTGTCGGTCGCCAGGGGCAATGCCGATCTCAAGGCCCGTCTGGCCGACAATTATGATCTTTCGTTCGAATGGTATTTCGCCAGCGACAGCATCTTCTCGGCCGCGCTGTTTCGAAAGGATATCGCCAATGAAATCTTCCGGTCTGTGTCGGAAGATACGCTCGACATCGGCGGCGTTCCCACCCTTGTTACCGTGAGCCAGGCGCGTAACCTCGACAAGGCGCGTGTGGAAGGACTGGAACTGGGCCTCGTGGTGTCGAGCCTCGGCTCGCTGTCTTCGCCGCTCAGGGGGCTGGGTTTCTCGACCAACGTCACGCTGCTCAAGACCAATCCCACCAGCATTCTCATGAACAACGGCACCTATCGCCAGCTTAATTCCCTGCTGGAGCAGGCCGATACCGTGTTCAACGCCAGCCTGTTCTACAGCATTGGCCGGTTCAGCGCGAAGGCGGCCTATAACTACACCGGCCGTCAGCTTGCGGTGGTCGGCACGGACTTTGCCGCCAACGACCGTTATCTAGGCGCTGCGAACATCGTGGACCTCCAGGCTTCCTATCGCGTGAGGAAGAATCTCACATTCATGGTCACCGCGAAGAATGTCGGAAACGATCGTCCCACACGCTATTTCGGCCCCGGCGGTGCCGTGACCCGCGATGTGATCGACAATGGCCGGTCATTCTTCGCCGGCGCATCCTACAAATTCTGACGAAAGCACAAGATATGCGCAAATCCCTTTTCGCGGTATCCGTCATTGCCGCCGCCCTGTCGATCGGCCAGCCCGCGCTGGCCCATCGCTCGGATGACATCTGGACAGCACTGATGGCTCCGCCCGGCGCCCGATCCTTCGTTGTCGCGCACCGCGGCGCCCATGTAGAGGTGCCGGAAAACTCGGCCGCCGCCATTCGCCGCGCGATTGAACTTGGCGTCGACATTGTCGAGATTGATGTCCGCTTTACCCGGGACAATGTCGCCATTCTGATGCATGATCCGAAGATTGACCGGACGACGAACGGCCACGGCGAAGTGGAAAGCATGACGTTCGCGGAAATCGAACGGTTGCGCCTGCTCGGTCCCGATGGCAAGCCGACGGCCTATCGGGTGCCGACGCTGAAATCCGTGCTGCGGATCGCGCGGGACAAGATCGTGGTCGATCTTCACCTCAAGGTCGATCGCGCTCCTGAGGTGGCGGCGATTCTGCGGCAGGCGGGCATCCGCCATGCCCTTTTCTATGCCGACGATGCGCCGTGGCTTGATAATATGCAGGCGCAATGGCGTGGCGGCGAAACAGTGCGGCTGGCCCAGTCTCGCGAAGAACTGGATTATTATCTGAAGCAGGCCAGCCCGCATTTCGTTCACCTGACACCGGCCTATCTTTCGCGCGAGTTGATTGAAGGGCTGGATCGGCGTGGGGTGAGAGGCATGGTCAACGTCATTGGCGGTCCCGATCGCGCGGCGGCGGCGGATCGCGGTGCAAGCTATGATGCTTTCATCAACAGCGGAGTCAGCATCATCCAGACCGACCGGCCAAAAGACCTTATCGAGCGCATGACCGAACTTGGCCGTCACAGGATGATCCGTTAATATGACTGGACCGATCGCCACCACTTCCCGCCGGCTATGGGCCATTGCCCTTGTCACATCGCTCTGCATCGGGACGGGCGCGGCAGACCGCGCGCTTGCGCAAAGTCCCCGGCAACGGCTGGCGAACGCTGAAAGCGGCGCCATGGTAGTTGCCCATCGCGGCTGCCATCGCTCAGGCGTGAAGCATGGATTGCCGGGCGCGCCGGAAAATTCTCTGCTTGCGCTCGACCATTGCATCGCCATGGGAATCGACGTCATGGAAACCGATGTCCGTCGCACCCGCGACGGCTATCTCGTCATCATGCACGATGCGACGGTCGACCGGACCACGGACGGCACCGGCAAGGTCGCTGACATGACGCTTGCCGAGATCAGGCGATTGCACCTGCGCGACGGCATGGGCGGCGCGGCTGCGGCGGTGACCGCCCAGCAGGTGCCGACCCTTGCCGACATGTTGTCCCATGGACAGGGCCGCATCCTGTTCAACCTGGATATACAGGAAGCGATCTATGGCGAAGCGATCGACGAAGCTTTGCGCCTGGGCGCGGCGAACGATGCCATCCTGAAAACGAGGGCCGGGTCAGGCTCCCCGCCGCTGGCGGCCATCTCCCCTTATGATCGCGTGCCGTTCATGCCCATATTGTCGAAAGTCAGCGGAACTCCGTCCGAGATGGTGGCGCTCGCCCGGCAACAGCTTGCGGGCGGCCGCCGTCCCGTTGCCTTCGGCACGCCCCGGCTCGACGGCGTTTCCCTTGCGGCGCTGCGAAACGAGGCACGCAAGGCGGGCGTAAGGCTCTGGACGAACACGTTGGGCGATGGCGATGCCCAAGCCATGAGCGATCCGGACCGCATCTGGGGCCGCCTGCTCAGCGATGGTTTCTCGATGATCCAGACCGACGCACCGGAAATGCTCAAGGAATTTATCGCGCGCCAGCATTCAGGCGAGGCGTCACATCGCTGACGCATATCGGCGCTAGCGAGCCCGCGTGCGCCGGAATTTGAAAGTTTTGCATCGGGAAGCGCTTACCGAAAGCCAGGCGGCGCTGTGGCCCTATGGCGTGGCGCATTTCGGAAAGAGCCTTTTCTGGTATTCAAGCGAGCTGGTCTTCGCCTTCTTCCTGACCGAGCGCGCAGGGCTGCCCGCCGCATGGATGGGGGGCCTGCTGGCCGGTGGACTGGTGCTGAGCGCGCTGATCGACCTCGCCATCGGCTGGAAATTGCGCGGCGCCTCGTTCACACTTGCCCGCGCCTGCCGGTTGCAGTTCATCGGGGCTTGCGCGAGCGCGGCGGTGATAACGCCTCTCTTCGCCGCGGATCTGCTGCCCGAGGCATGGCGGCTGATCTGGGCGGTGCTGCTCGCGACCCTCTTTCGTATTGCCTATGCGCTCTATGACATTCCACAGAACGCCACGCTGGGTCTCGCCACGCGCAATGCCAGGGAGCGCGCGCGGCTGGCTGCATTGCGGCTGTCCTGTAGTGGTATGGCCTCCATCGCGGTCGCCACCGCGCTCGCCTGGCTGGTCAGCGGCGGGAGTCAGAACGGAAGCGGCCGTTTTGCGCTAGTGACGCTGGGGATGTCCGTGGTCGCCATCGGCTCGGCCTGGTATCTGACGCGACTGCGGCCACGTCCTGGCGCCGACTGCGCGGTTCCCGCCGCATCGTCCGCTTCGGGCACCGGCATCGGCCTGATCCCGCTGCTCCTGCTGATGTTTCTGGTATCGATAGCGACATCGGTGTTCGGCAAGCTCGAACCCTATTATGTCGCCTATCGCTGGCAGGGCCAGGGAGGGACGATCATCATCGCCGTCTCAGTCGGCCTTACCGTGGCGCAGCCATTCTGGCTGATCGCATTGCGTCGGATGGGCCACCTCCGTACGCTCTGCGTGGCGTTCGTCCTTCTGGGCGCCGGGGCGATCGCCTTCACGCTTGCCGAGACCGCCGGCTATTATGCGCAGGCGGCCTTCGCATTCCTGTTCGGCGCGGCCAATGGAGGCATTGCCACGCTTTTGTGGGCGAGCTTCGCGGATCGGGTTTCCGCCGAGCGTCCGACCGCGCCCGCCTCCGCATTTGCGCTGTTGACGGCGATTTCGAAATTCGGGCTGGCGGTCGCCAGCTTGACGGTCGCGGCGTGGCTTTTTCTGGTGGACTATCGCGTTGACGGCACGGGGCTTGTCCTCGCCATGGCGGGCATTCCAGCGGCCGCCGTGGCAATGTGCCTGGCCGTCATGGTCCTGTCGACCCCGATCCGAAGCGGCGGACGGCTCGGCATTATGCCGCGGATCTGATCGGTGACAACGTTCAATGTCTCCGGCCAAACAGGATTGCACCAAGAGGATGCAATCCGTCGCGAGCCGGCGGCGCCTATGGCCATGTCGACACGGGCGGCTCGATCGGTGGCCAAGCCAAATATTGCCTAGTGCCCCATACCGACTTCAATCTGCTCGAATTCCCCGATCGCGACCGCGCCATGGAGCGTATCCGTGATCTTGCTATGTTGTCGGACATCCTTCCGACCGGCTTTCTTGCTTGGGGTATGGCAGCTTCCCAGAGTCGACTGCCGTCAAGCAGCCATTCTGGAATCGGCCAGCCTTGCTCGTTCCCTGCCCGATCTCCTACGGTTCGCGAACGGCCGGTTTATCCGAAACCTGACACCCACGGATGCGCGCTGAAACGGCGGTTTTGTCCCAAAGCGCGGTGAAGTGGCCCCTCGCGGGAGGCGAGGAGCCAACCGGTCAGATTTCGGTATTCTCCGCAAGGGCAAGCGCGTCTTCCACGTCGATCCCGAGATAGCGCACTGTGTTCTCGATCTTGCTATAACCGAGAAGGATCTGGACGGCACGAAGGTTACCGGTCGCCCTGTAGATGATCGATGCCTTCGTTCGGCGAAGGGAGTGCGTGCCATAGTCGCTTCGCATCAGACCAACCCCTGTCACCCATTCATCGACGAGCCGGGCGTACTGGCGGGTGCTGAGATGCCCATTATGATCAACCCGGCTGGGAAAGACATAGTCGTCGACCGTGCCGCCCCGCCGCTCAAGCCAAGCCAGCAGGCTGCCCCGGGTGTCTGAGAGCAGTTCGAACTGAACAGGCCGACCTGTTTTCTGCTGCATCACGATCGCACGCGTTCGGATCTGCCCGCCGCTGACGATGTCGCCGATCTTCATCTGCACGAGGTCGCAGCCCCGAAGCTTGCTGTCGATCGCCAAGTCAAATAGCGCCCGATCTCGCAAGCGGCGGTGCTGATTGAGGTAGAATCGGATCTCCCAAATTTGCTTCGGTTTCAGCGCGCGCTTCGCACCGACGGTTCGTCCGGCATTCCAGACTTGGCGCTTTGTGGCGGTGGGTTCGGTTTCAGGCATCTCCATGATCATTCTCCGATGGCCAGAGTGGCCGTCCGAAGAACGCTCTGGCGCCTGATAAGCATGATTACCTCGAGGCACCAGCCGACCACTTCCGGTCGTACAGGAGTCCGATGGCCAACGATAGGTTCAGTGAAAACCCGCCATTCAAATCGAGTGCGCGCGGTTGGTGCGCTCTGGCCGTGCCAATGGCAATGGTGGCGCGGGATGCAGTAATCGTTGATTCAATCCCTACTCCAAGCGTTATTGGCTTTTCCGATCACTTCAGTTAGACGAGGGATCGAGAACCGGATCATTCCGGCTTTCATTGATCGCGCCGGTGCCCCCCGCAAGGGGCTTAATCGGGAATGCGGTGCGGAAGCTTGCTTCCAAATCCGTGGCTGTCTCTGCAACTGTAAGCGGATAGCGCGATGTACATCGCTCCTCATTTGAAGGGGCAGCCACTGGGCCGGACGCTAAATCATGCGAGGTCTGGGAAGGCGTGCATCAAGCTGTGACCCGTGAGCCAGGAGACCTGCCGGCGTCTGGTCGCTCTTGCCTTGGTCCAGAGGATGGCTGCGGCACGGTGAACTCCGTCTGAGCGACGAACGAGCGGCTGGGGTCGCATCGGAGACGTGCGTCGGCCACCCATGGCGTCCGGTCGCCGCGCGTGTCGCCCGTTCGCGCGGGTATGCCCCGGCCACGTCGCAAGACGCCGGGGGACTATTTCGTGATCAAGACCATTACTACCAGCAGCGCACTTCCGCTGATCTGTATCGGAACACCGGCCTTTGCCGAAACCTCTGAAAAGGGATCGCAAACAAGCGCGGATGCAGTCGTGGCAGGCAACGACATTGTGGTTTTCGGTCGCGGTGAGGCCATGATCGGCACTGCCAAATCAGCGAGCGAAGGAAGCGTCGGAGGGGCCGATCTCCTCGTGCGGCCTCTTCTCCGCGTGGCCGAACTGCTGGAAGCGGTGCCGGGGCTGGTTGCAGCCCAGCATTCGGGGAGCGGCAAAGCCAACCAGTATTTCCTGCGCGGTTTCAACCTCGACCATGGGTCTGACTTCAGTACTTATATCGATGATGTGCAGATGAACTTTCGTACCCACGGACATGGTCATGGCTATCTCGACCTCAACGGGCTCATTCCGGAGATCGTGGGCCGGGAGGATTTTCGTAAAGGGCCCTACCGCGCCGATGGCGGTGATTTCGCTCTGGCGGGAGCAGCCTATATGACGACCATCAAGGGTTATGACCGGCCATGGGCATCGGCCGAGGCTGGATCATATGGTTGGCGCAGCGTCGCTGCGGGCGGAACATTGCACGACCTGGGTGCTGGAGACCTCACGCTTGTCGCCCAGGCCAAGACCTATGACGGACCGTGGCAGGAACCTGAACGTCTGCGCCACTACTCGGGGTTCGCGAAATATAGGATGCCGACCGGTGCGGGCACATTGGAGGCATCTCTCCATGCCTACCGGGCGACATGGCACCCAACCGAGCAAATCCCCGAGCGCATTATCGGCACGGCGTTGTGTGCGGATGTGTTCTGCTCTCCAGATCCTTCCGCGCGGGGTGAGACGACGCGCCTGGTGGCTAACATCGCGGTCAAGCAACCGACATGGCGCGCCAATGTCTATGCCCAGTTTTATGACTGGTCGATGTTCTCGAACCCCACTTACACCGATCCGGATAGCACAAGCGCGCAGATCAAGCAGTTCGACCGGCGTTGGGTCCTCGGGCTGTCCGCACAAAAACATTGGGAAATCGCTGACAGTCTGGCTGTGAGCCTTGGCACCGAAAACAGATACGACGCCGTCGGGAATGTTGGTGTCGATCGAACGGCTGCCCGCGCATTTCTTGCGTCACTCGGGCACTACCGGGTCGGGGAATTGTCTTCCGCGCTCTACGGCGAAGTCGCTTGGAAACCCTTGGCGGGACTGCGTGTGACAGGTGGTCTTCGCGGGGACTATTATCACTATTCCGTGCGTGCACGAGATTCTGTTGCGGCGTCGCTGGGCGAAGGCAGTGGCTCAGCGTCGATTCTCTCTCCCAAGGCGTCAATCGCCTATCAGGTTACGCCGCATCTTGAACTCTACGCCAACTGGGGCCGTGGATTCCATTCCAATGATGTTCGGGGTGCGGTCAACAGGGACACGCCTGTTCCCGTTCTGGTTCGCGGCATTGGCAAGGAACTGGGAGGACGCATTCAATTCTCAGGGGTCACGTTAACCGCGACTTACTGGTGGCTGCATGTCGGCAGCGAACTTCGTTTCATTGGCGATTCCAATGCTGTTGAACCGTCGGGTGCCAGTGGGCGTCATGGCTATGAAATCGTCGCCTTCTGGCGGCCGTTCCCTTGGCTTGCGCTTGATGGAAACTATACCGCCAGCCATGCGCGCTTCGACAATGGCGATCACATCCCCAATGCATTCGAGAACGCGGCTTCAGCAGGTGCCGCCATCATTCTTGATCCCTGGGAAGCCAGCATTCGGGTGCGCCACCTTGGACCTTCTCCGCTTGTCGAGGACAACAGTGTCCGGGATCGGGGCAGCACGGTCATGAATGCCCGGGCCGCGTGGAAGGGCAAGAAGGTCGAGATATTTGGAGAAGTGCTGAACATCTTCGACAGCCGAGACAAGGACATCGCCTATTATTACGAGTCCTACATCCCCGCCTTTGATGCAGGTGCTCCGGTGGAAGGCCGGTTGAGCCGCGTGGTCGAGCCTCGAACTGTGAGGATTGGCGCAAAGGTCAATTTCTAGCGAAATCCCTTGATGGGCGGCGCTGCGGCACGTCTGCGGCACCGTCCTTCGTTTGTTCATTCCTCAATCGCCGAGCCAATCATGCCCCTCACGAAGACACTGCCGTCCCTGTCTCTGCGCCGACGAATTGGTGCCTTGTTTGCCGGATTGATCGCCGCCAACATTGGCGTCTGGGTCTGGGCATTCAGCCTGTTTCATGCACAGCCGTTGATGCTCGGCACCGCCGTGCTTGCCTGGGGGCTGGGCCTGCGTCACGCGGTTGATGCCGATCATATTGCGGCGATCGACAATGTGACCCGCAAGCTGATGCAGGACGGGCAGCGTCCGGTTTCGGTCGGATTCTGGTTCGCGATCGGGCATTCCGGAATCATTGCCATAGCATCGATCATCATTGCGGTGACGGCCAGCGCGCTGTCGCAGTTTGGCGCTTTCAAGGAAATCGGTGGCGTGATTGCAACCGTGATTTCCGCGCTTTTCCTGTTCACGATCGCCGGCATGAACCTGGTCATCCTGCGCTCTGTCTGGCGGACTTTTGCCCATGTTCGTGCAGGCGGCAGCTATGCCGAGGACGATCTTGATCTGCTATTGGGTGGGCGCGGTCTGCTTTCCAGACTGTTCAGGCCGATGTTCCGCCTCGTGAACAAAAGCTGGCATATGGCCCCGCTGGGGTTTCTGTTCGGGCTTGGGTTCGATACAGCAACCGAAGTTGCCATTCTGGGCATGTCGGCCAGCCAGGCCGCCGATGGCCTGTCGATCGGGACAATCCTGGTCCTGCCCGCCCTGTTCGCGGTCGGTATGGCCCTCATCGATACGGCGGACGGCGTGGTGATGCTGGGCGCTTATGAATGGGCCTTCGTGAAGCCGATCCGCAAGCTCTACTACAACATCACCATTACCCTGATCTCGGCCATCGTGGCGATTGTCATTGGTGGAATCGAAACGCTGGCCCTGATTGGCGACAAGCTGGCCCTTACGGGTAGGCCATGGCGGGTCGCCGCTGAACTGGGCGAAAATTTCAATGGTCTGGGCTTCGCCATCATCGGTCTTTTCGTGTTCTGCTGGCTGGCGAGTTACGCGATCTATCGCTGGAAGCGGTTCGATGAAATCGAGGTTTCGGTCGTTGCCTGACCGTCACTGCGTGGATCGTTGCGTCATACTCAGCCACGATGACCAGTCCTGCACCGTCTCAATCGATCTTGATGTCCGAATGCCGCTCGGGCTTCGCGTACATCACGGCGAGCGCGACGCGGCGATCCGGATGCTGATGGCTCGTTCCAACGGAACATTCGTTAAATCCAGAAAAAGTTGTGTCTTTGATCCGAATTCAAGGCAGGCTGCGGAAGATCTCGTCGATGCCATACGGAAACGGCTTTTCCGGATAGCGTGCAAGCCTGTCAGTCAACGGCAGGTCGAGGATATTCTCTGCATCACGTCCCGCGAGCGAACACGGTGGGCCAAGGACGGCCGCTTGGCCCTATCGGGGGCTTCCAGGATCAGAAAAGGCGTAACCGAAATAACGCTCTGGACTTATCCCTGCGATGCGATCGAGCGCCTGGCAGCCAACCCATCCGAGATAAGGCGATGGCGTAAAGAGGATGAAGCAACAACTTCAATTGGCTTGGCTGGCATTTTCGTCTAGAGCGCGCGGCGAAGGACCGGGGCAACCCGCCCTTCAATGATCGCGCCGGTGCCCCGCAAGGGGCTTAATCGGGAATGCGGTGCGGGAGCTTGCTCCCAAATCCGTGGCTGTCCCTGCAACTGTAAGCGGATAGCGCGATGCACATGCTCCTGAACACAGGAGCTGCCACTGGACAGCGCTTTGGCGCAAAGTCTGGGAAGGCGTGCATCAAGCTGTGACCCGCGAGCCAGGAGACCTGCCGGCGCACCGGTCGCTCTTGCCTGATCCAGGGGATGGTCACGGCACGGTAACTCTCCGTCTGAGCGACGAAGCTGTGCGGCTGGGGCTGCACGGCCGCGTGGTAACGGGTGCTTCATCGCGCCTGCCCGTTGCGATGCGCCGACCGGACTTGTCCGGCAAGCCCCGCCGTTTGTCGCTCTGGCGCGCGGAGGAATTGCTTGTGGCCGACCTGTCAAAGGTGCCTGTCACCATCATTACGGGCTTTCTGGGCGCGGGGAAAACCACGCTCATCAGCCATTTGATCCGCAATGCGGGCGGGCGCAGGCTGGCGGTGGTGGTCAACGAATTCGGCTCGCTGGGCGTGGATGGCCAGATTCTGGAATCTTGCGCCATTCCGGATTGCCCGGCGGAAAACATCGTAGAACTGGCCAATGGCTGCATCTGCTGCACCGTGGCGGATGACTTCATCCCCACGGTGGAAAAGCTGCTGGCGCTTGATCCGCGCCCGGATCACATCCTGATCGAGACATCGGGTCTGGCCTTGCCCAAGCCGCTGCTCAAGGCGTTTGACTGGCCCGCGATTCGTAGCCGGATCACCGTGGACGGTGTGCTGGCGCTGGCCGATGCCGAAGCGGTGGCGGCAGGCCGGTTCGCGCCCGATGTGGCCGCGCTTGACGCCCAGCGCGCCGCCGATCCCAGCATCGATCATGAGACGCCGCTTTCGGAAGTGTTCGAGGACCAGCTTGCCTGCGCCGACATGATTCTGCTGACCAAGGTTGATCTGGCAGGTCCGGAAGGTGTCGCCGCAGCGCGCGCGATCATCGCGGCGGAGCTTAGTCGCCCGGTTCCGGTGATCGAACTGACCGAAGGCGTGGTCGATCCGCGCGTGATTCTGGGCCTTGATGCCGCTGCCGAGGACGACATCGCCGCGCGCCCATCGCACCATGATGGAGATGACGACCACGAGCACGACGACTTTGACAGCACCGTCATCGCATGGGGCGAGATCGCCGATCCGGCAGTGCTTGTGGCGCGGATCGAAACGCTGGCGCGCGATCACCATATCCTGCGCGTGAAGGGCTATGCCGCCGTTGCGGGCAAGCCGATGCGGCTGCTGGTGCAGGCGGTAGGCGCGCGGGTGCGCCACCAGTACGACCGCCCGTGGCGGCCTGACGAGCCGCGCCGCACCACGCTGGTCGCCATTGCCGAGCACGATCATGTCGATGCAGACGCCATTCGCGCGGTGCTGCTGGCGTAAGGCGCGGGCCATGCACGTCATTTTCCGCGAAACGCACGGGATGGAGGAAACCGCCGTCCCGCAGGATCTGGGGCAAGAGCCTGCGGATCTGGTGGTCCTGTCCTTTTCGGACAGCGACCTGGGCGCATTCGCGGCGGCATGGCATCAGGCCCGCGCGGGCGATGTGGCGTTCCCTTCGCTGCGGCTCGCCAATCTGGCGGCGCTGATGCATCCGCTGTCGGTCGACACGTATGTCGAGCGGACACTTTCGGGTGCAAAGGCGATCCTGATCCGGCTGATCGGCGGCACGCCCTATTGGAGCTACGGGCTGCAACAGGTCGAGGCGCTGGCCCGGTCGCGCGGCATCGCCCTGGCCGTGCTGCCCGGCGACGGCTGGGAGGACGCGCGGCTGGATGCGGTTTCGACCGTGCCGGTGCCTGCATTGCGCGAACTTGCGCAGTGGTGCGATGCTGGCGGTGCAGGGGCGGCGCAGGCGGCGCTTGCCGCGCTGTCGCAGCTGGCGGGGCTGATTGATGCCCCCGCCCGGACATGCGATCCGCTGCCGATGGCGGGAGGCTGGCATCCCGGCTTTGGCGTGGTCGATCCTGAAGCCTTTGTGCGCGATCCGGCAAGGCCGCTGGTCCTGATCGTGTTCTATCGTTCTTACCTGACCGCCCACGATCTGGACCCGTTTGCCGCCCTGCATACCGCGTTCGAGCAGCGCGGTTTCGATGCATTGTCGATCTTCGTCCCCTCGCTGAAAGCCCCGCAGGTGCGCGAACAGGTGGACCGCTGGGTGCGCGGACTTGGCCCGGTAGCGATCATCAACGCTACCGCTTTTTCCGCGCGGGGCGAGGACGGCGCCACCCCGCTTGATGGCGCGGGCGTTCCCGTGTTTCAGCTGGCGCTGGCCACGTCCGGGCGCGCGGGATGGGCGGCGGCGTCGCGCGGGCTTTCCCCCGCAGACATTGCCATGCATGTGGTGCTGCCCGAAATTGACGGGCGGGTGTTTGCAGGCATCGCCAGCTTCAAGGAGGCGGGGACGCGCGATCCCGCGCTTGGCTTTGCCCGTACCATCCATCGCGCCGATGCCGGCCGGATCGAAGCGATCACCGCGCGGGTAGCGGGCTGGATCGCACTTGCCCAAACGCCGGTTGCCGAGCGGCGGGTTGCGCTGGTCCTGTCGACTTATCCCGGCAAGGCATACCAGATCGCCCACGCCGTGGGGCTGGATGCGCTGGCTTCTGCCGAGGCGATCCTGGCCGATCTGGCCGAGGCGGGATATGCCACTGACGCGCAGGCCGGACTGGCAGCGCTCCTTGAATGCACACATCAGCACTGGCCGCTGGCAGAGTACCGCAAGGCGTTGGCAGCACTGCCCGATACCCTGCGCGCTGAACTTTTCGCCGCATGGGGCGAGCCGGAAGCCGATGCTGCCGCCGCCGATGGCGCGTTCCGTTTTGCCGCGCTGCCCATCGGCAACGCGCTGGTAGCCTTGCAGCCCGAACGCGGCGAGCGCGCCCATCGCGACGGCGACTATCACGACCTGTCCCGCTGCCCGCGCCATGGCTATGTGGCGTTCTACCTGTGGCTGCGCCAGCGAAGCGTGGACGCGCTGGTGCATGTCGGCGCACATGGCACACTGGAATGGCTGCCGGGCAAATCAGTCGCGCTGTCCGATGCTTGCTGGCCCGAGGCGCTGACCGGCGCGATGCCGGTGATCTATCCGTTCATCGTCAACGATCCCGGCGAAGCGGCGCAGGCCAAGCGCCGGATCAGCGCGGTTACGATCGGGCACGTTCCCCCGCCACTGGTGCAAACGCAAAGCGGTGCGGGGCTGGCCCGGATCGAGGCGCTGCTGGATGAATTCTCCAACGCTGGCGGGCTGGACCCGGCCCGCCGCGACCGTCTGCAAGTGAACATCCGCGACGAAGCGCGCGTGCTGGGACTTGAGGCGGAACTGGGCCTTGATGACGCGGCCACGCTGGTCGAGGCGATCACCCGGATCGACCGCTTCGTTTGCGATGTAAAGGACAGCCAGTTCGGTGGCGGGCTGCATGTGTTCGGGCGGGGAGATCAGGGCGCAGCCGAGCGGGCCGGATTGCTGGCGGCACTCGACGGACGCCGCGTTCCGCCCGGTCCCTCCGGCTCCCCCTTTCGCGGGCGCAGCGATGTGCTGCCAACCGGGCGAAACCTTTATGCGATAGACCCGCGCGCCGTGCCTTCACGCGCGGCCCATGCCCAAGGGGTGACACTGGCAGAGGAGCTGATCCGGCGGCATCTGCAGGATCACGGCGATTATCCGCGCGGGCTGGTGCTCGATCTGTGGGGATCGGCCACGATGCGCACGGCGGGCGAGGAATTCGCCATGGCGCTGCACCTGCTGGGCGCAAAGCCGCTGTGGGACACCGCGTCCGAACGGGTAACAGGCATCGAAATCCTGCCGCTGGCGCTGCTGGACCGGCCGCGTATCGATGTGACGTTGCGGATTTCCGGCCTGTTCCGCGATGCCTTTCCTGCGCTGCCGATACTGTTTGGCCAAGCGGTGCGCGCGCTGTGTTTGCGCGATGAACCGGCGGACTGGAACCCGTTTGCAGGGCAGGCTGCGGCACCGCGCGTCTATGGCCCGGCCCCCGGCAGCTATGGACTGGGTCTTGGCGATGCAGCCGAGGTCTATACTGAAGCGGCCCGGCGCGCTGCTGGTGAGGCATGGCTGGCGGCATCGGACCATGCGTTTGACGCAGCCTCCGATGCGATCGGAACCTTTGCCGATCCTGACGGCCTGCGCCAGCGTGTTGAAGGAGCGGACGCCTTTGTCCATCTTCAGGACTTGCCCGAAACCGATCTGCTGCTGGCCGCCGATTATGCCGCGCACGAGGCGGGCTTTGCCGCTGCCAAGGCGCTGATCGGTGGTTCGGCGGCGCTCTACCACCTCGACAATCGCGATCCGGGGCGCACCGTTGCGCGCACCCTGACCGAAGAGATCGCCCGCGTGGTCCGCGCCCGCGCGGCGCACCCAGGCTGGGTGGCGGGCATGATGCGGCACGGCTTTCGCGGGGGGGCAGAACTGGCCGCGACGCTGGACCATATGGGTGCCTTTGCGCACCTTTCAGGCAGCGTACCGCCGCATCTGTTCGACCTTTATCACGACGCGACACTGGGCCAGACCGATGTTCGCGCATTTCTTGAACGCGAGAATCCGGCTGCGCTGGCGGCGATGGAAGCCCGCTTTGCCGCGCTCCATGCCGCCGGGCTGTGGCAGACCCGGCGCAATTCCATCCTCGCCAGCCTGCCAAGGCTTGAGGACAGGGCATGAGCAGTTTTGCGGTGAAGGGCTGGTGCCCCGATGCCTGGCACCCGATGATGGCGGGCGACGGGCTGCTGGTGCGGGTAAAGCCTCGGCTTGGCCGCCTGACGCGGGCGCAAGTGCTGGGCCTGTGCGATGCCGCCGTGGTGCACGGCAATGGCCTGATCGACATGACCGCCCGCGCCAATCTCCAGCTTCGCGGGGTGCCTGAAACTGGCTGGCAGGCGCTGCTCGACCGGTTGCTTGTGCTGGATCTGGTGGACCCTGACCCTGTCATCGAACAGCGGCGCAACATTCTGGTCGCGCCGGATTGGCGCGCCGGTGATGACAGCCACCGCATTGCGGGCGCATTGCTGACCCGGCTGGATGAGTTGCCCGATCTGCCCGGTAAAGTGTGCTTTGCCATCGATGCCGGTCAGACCTGCATTCTGGGTGGCGAGGCGGGCGATTTCCGCATTGAGCGCGGCGGCGATGGCGGTCTGATCCTGCGCGCCGATGGCCGCGCCACCGGTATGGCGGTTGCTGCTGGCAGGGAAGTGGACGCGCTGATCGCGCTCGCCCACTGGTTTGCGGCCAGCGGCGGCGCGAAAGCGGGGCGCATGGCGCGACACCGGCTGGTCCTGCCCGAATGGGCCTGTGGCGACATTCTGCCCGCGCCGTCGGCTGCTTGCATCGTGCCGGGCCTTCATGATCTGGGCCTCCGTGATGGGAGTTGGGCCTATGGCTTGCCGTTTGGCCGGATAGAGGCGCGGATACTGGCCGGGATGGTGGAAGCATCGCCCGCCGCAGCGGTGCGGATCACGCCGTGGCGTGTGCTGCTGGTGGAAGGCGCGCCTGCCGTTTGCGCCGGTGGGCTGATCGATAATCCTGCCGACCCGCTGCTGCATGTCGATGCTTGCCCCGGCGCGCCCTGCTGCCCGCAGGCCTCGGTTGAAACCCGCGATCTTGCCCGCCGCCTTGCACCGCATGTCGCCGGGCGGCTGCATGTTTCGGGCTGTGCCAAGGGCTGCGCCCGCCAGCGCGCCGCCGATGTCACGCTGACCGGCCGCGATGGCCTGTTCGATCTTTCCCTGAACGCACCCGCCGGTGCGTTGCCAGTTCGCTCTGCGCTCAGCCCAGCCGAGCTTCTCGCCCATTTCGGAGCCGCTTGATGCCCCATATCTATGAAACCGATGGCGCGGCCATCTATCGCCAGTCTTTCGCCACGATCCGCGCCGAAGCCGATCTGGCGCCCTTTTCCGCTGATGAGGAACCGGTGGCGGTGCGCATGATCCACGCCGCCGGGATGGTGGACCTTGCCGCGCATATCCGCTTCTCACCCGGCTTTGCCAGTGCGGCGCGGGCGGCGCTGGCCGCTGGCGCGCCGGTGCTGTGCGATGCGCGGATGGTGTCCGAAGGGATCACCCGTGCGCGGCTGCCTGCTGATAATCAGATCATCTGCACCCTGAATGCGCCGCAAGTGCCCGACATGGCGCGGGCAATGGGTAACACCCGCTCTGCCGCCGCACTGGAACTGTGGCGGCCGCATCTGGCAGGCGCGGTGGTGGCCATCGGCAACGCGCCAACCGCGCTGTTCCATCTGCTGAATATGCTGGAAGATCCCGATTGCCCGCGCCCTGCGGCGATCATCGGCTGTCCGGTGGGCTTTGTCGGCGCGGCGGAATCCAAGGCCGCGTTATGGGCCGCGCCGCCGGTGCCGTGCTGCATCGTTGAAGGGCGGCTGGGCGGCAGCGCGATCACGGTTGCTGCGATCAACGCTTTGGCGAGCGGCAACGAATGAGCGCGGCCCTTTCCTGCGGGACGATCCACGGCGTGGGTTTGGGTCCGGGTGCGCCCGATCTGTTGAGCGTTCGCACCGACCGGCTGGTGCGCGGCGCCCGCCACGTGGCCTATTTCCGCAAGGCCGGGCGGCCGGGTCAGGCGCGGCGGATTGTTGAAGGAATGCTCCGCCCCGACGTGATCGAAATCCCGATGGAATATCCGGTGACGACCGAGATTCCGTTATCCGACCCGCGCTACAACGACTGTCTTTCCGCTTTCTATGCCGAATGCACGCAGCGATTGGTCATGCTGGCGCAGGCAGGCGAAGACGTGGTCGTGCTGTGTGAGGGCGATCCGTTTTTCTACGGTTCGTTCATGCATTTGCACACCCGGCTGGCGGGCACGGTTCCGGTGGCAGTGGTGCCGGGTATCACCGGCATGGCCGGGGCGTGGAACGCAACCGGCATCCCGATCACCTGGGGCGACGATGTGCTGACCATCGCGATGGCGACCCTGCCCGAGGATGAACTGGTGCGACGCATCCGCGATACAGATGCGCTGGTGGTGATGAAGATCGGGCGCAACCTGCCCAAACTGCGCCGCGCGGTGGCCGCTGCCGGGCGCGAGGATGCGGCATGGCTGGTCGAACATGCCGCCATGCCAGGTCAGCGGGTCACGCGGCTGATCGAGGCCGAAACGGTCACGCCCTATTTCTCGATCCTGCTGATTCACGGCCAGGGGCGCCGGCCATGAGTGCCGGGGCCATGAGCGGCTGGCTGGCCATCGCCGGTCTAGGGCCGGGCGACGAGGCGCTGATTACGCCCGAAGTCACCGCCGCTCTGGCCGGGGCAAGCGATGTCATCGGCTATATTCCCTATGTCGCCCGGATCGCCCCGCGCGCCGGGCTGACACTGCATCCGTCCGATAACCGGGTGGAGCTGGCCCGGGCCGCCCATGCGCTGGACCTCGCGGCGCAGGGGCGGCGCGTGGTGGTGGTATCATCGGGCGATCCGGGCGTTTTCGCGATGGCCGCCGCCGTGTTCGAGGCGCTGGAGGCAGGCCCGGCCCACTGGCGCGATCTCGACATCCGGGTGCTGCCCGGCATCACCGCGATGCTGGTCGCCAGCGCGCGGGCGGGGGCGCCGCTGGGTCATGATTTTTGCGCGATCAACCTGTCGGACAATCTCAAGCCGTGGAATTTGATCGAAAAACGGTTGCGGCTGGCGGCAGAGGCGGACTTTGCTATGGCCTTCTACAACCCGAGGTCAAAAGCCCGGCCCGAAGGTTTCGAACGTGTACTGGACCTGCTGCGCGAAGTGTGCGGCCCGGATCGCCCGATCCTGTTCGCCCGCGCCGTATCGACGCCGGACGAGCAATTGCGGATCGTACCGCTGGGTCAGGCCCGTGCAGACATGGCCGACATGCGGACCATGGTGATCGTCGGATCAAGCCTGACGCGGATCATCGAACGCCCAAGTGCGCGAAAGCCTAGCCCCATCCTCTATACGCCCCGCTCGGCCTTGGGTTCGGCATCATGACCCAGCCACACCAGCACATCTTCAGGGCGATAGCATTCGGCCCGGTCCGGAACGACGGGGCGATCAATCATCAGGACCGGCAAGCCCAGATACCGCGCCGCGATCAGCTTGGCCTCAGCGCCTTGCCCGCCAGCGTTCTTGCACACCACCAGATCGATGGCGTGCGCCTCCATCAATGCGCTGTCGCCTGTTGCGGTGAACGGCCCGCGATCGACGATCAGGGTGTGATGGGGCAAGCCCGGCGGCTGGTCTGGCGCATCGACAAAGCGCAACAGATAATGATGCTGCGGCTGGGCAGCGAAGGCTGCCACATGCATCCGGCCCAGCGCCAGCATGATGCGGCGGGTCGGGCCTGCCAGCGCTGCCACCGCACCGTCGATGCTGGCAACGCGGGTCCAGCGGTCTCCGGCGACCGATTGCCACGCCCGGCGGGTCAGCGCTACATGAGGCACTCCGGCCAGACGGGCCGCCTCCACGGCATGGCTGCTCATCGTTGCGGCAAAGGGGTGGGTCGCGTCCACCAGATGAGTCACGCGGTGGTGGCGCAGATAATCGGCCAGCCCCGCCACACCGCCGAACCCGCCGACACGCACCGGCACCGGTTGAGCGCGGGGGTTTTCGGTCCGTCCGGCATAGCTGAGCGTCGTCGCAATGCCCCGCGCGCCAAGCAGGCGGGCAAGCGCGCTGGCCTCTGTCGTGCCGCCCAGCAGGAGGACGTTGGGCATGGCTGATATGGCTCCTGAAGCGTGGTTGACGATCATCGGCATTGGCGAGGACGGGCCGGACGGCCTTTCCGCCGCCGCCGGCACGGCGCTGGCGCAGGCCGGACTGGTCATGGGACCGGCACGGCACCTGTCGCTGCTGCCCGCGATTACCTGTACCATGATCGAATGGCCAGTACCCTTTGCCGATGGCATTGCCCTGCTGATGCAACATCGCGGGCAGCGGGTGGTGATGCTGGCATCGGGCGATCCGTTCTGGTTCGGGGCGGGAAGCAGTGTGGCGAGCCTGCTTGATCCGGGCGAATGGGTTGCGATCCCCGCGCCTTCCACCTTCACGCTGGCGGTTGCGCGGCTGGGCTGGCCGGTTCAGGATGTGGCCTGTCTTGGCCTCCATGCCGCGCCGTTAGATCGGCTCAAGCCCCACCTGGCACCAGGGCGGCGCGTCATTGCACTGTTGCGCGATGGCGCGGCGGTGGCCGCGCTGGCGGACTATCTGACCGGCCAAGGCTTTGGCGCGTCAGCGTTGCATGTGATGGAAGCGCTGGGCGGGCCGCGCGAACGGGTTCGCACCGCGCGCGCCGAGGGGCTGTCTTTCACCGACATCGCCCATCCGGTAGCGGCCGGGATCGAGTGTGCCGGGCATGGCCCGTCCTTGCCGCTGACGGCGGGCCGACCGGATCACTGGTTTGCGTCCGACGGGCAGTTGACCAAGCGTCCGGTACGCGCGCTGACGCTATCGGCGCTGGCCCCGTGTGCGGGTGAGCTGCTGTGGGATATTGGCGCGGGATCGGGATCGATCGGGATCGAATGGCTGCTGGCCCACCCGGCCAACCGGGCCTGCGCGATAGAGGCGGATCCGGTGCGCGCGGACCGTGTGCGGGCCAACGCCGCTGCGCTGGGCGTTGACCGGCTGAAGGTGGTCGTCGGGACGGTGCCGGATACCTTGCCACCGGGACCATCGCCCGATGCGGTGTTCATCGGCGGTGGATTGTCCGATGCTTTGCTGGACGCGCTGTGGGCGCGTTTGCCCGCCGGAACGCGGCTGGTAGCCAATGCGGTGACGCTGGAATCAGAAGCGCTGCTTGCCCGGTGGCATGGCCAGACGGGCGGGAGCCTCCTGCGCATCGAACTGGCCGACGCCGCGCCGCTGGGCAGCCGCCACGGCTGGCGCGCGCGCTATCCGGTGGTGCAATGGAGCGCGGTGCTGTGATTGTCGCGGGCTTCGGCTTTCGGTCGGGCGTCAGCCTGTGTTCGCTGCGCGCCGCGTTCGCGCTGGCGGGGCAGGGGCAGCCGCCGGTCACCCATCTGGCTGCGGCGCATGACAAGCTTGCGGCGCTGGTGCCGCTGGCCGAAGTGCTGGACCTGCCGCTGATGGGCGTGGCGTCCGATGCACTGGCCGCCGTTTCCACCCCCACGCGCTCCATCGCCAGCCTGAACGCTCGTCACGTCGGCAGCGTTGCCGAAGCGTCCGCGCTTGCCGCTGCTGGCGCGGGTGCGCGCCTGCTGTCGCCGCGCCACATCTCCCCCGATCGCATGGCGACGTGCGCCATTGCTGCCAGCGTCAACCTTCAGGAAATCCCAACATGACCGTCCATTTCATCGGCGCCGGTCCCGGCGCGCCCGACCTTTTGACCTTGCGTGGACGCGACCTGATCGCAGAGTGCCCGGTGTGCCTTTATGCCGGGTCGCTGATCCCGGTGGCCGTGCTGGATCACTGCCCGCCGGGCGCGCGGATCGTGAACACCGCGCCGCTGGAATTGGACCAGATCATGGCCGAGATCGCCGCCGCCCACGCCGCTGGGCACGATGTGGCGCGGCTGCATTCGGGCGATCTTTCGGTCTGGTCGGCGATGGGCGAGCAATTGCGCCGCCTGCGCGCGCTGGACATTCCCTTTACCGTGACGCCCGGTGTCCCGGCGTTCGCCGCCGCCGCCGCTGCGCTGGAGGCAGAACTGACGCTGCCCGCGCTGTCGCAATCGCTGGTGCTGACCCGCACGCCGGGCCGCGCCAGCACCATGCCGCCCGCCGAAAGCCTGACCAATTTTGCCATGACCGGCGCGACGCTGGCCATTCACCTGTCGGTCCACAATCTGGCGCAAGTGGTGGCGGACCTGACGCCGGCCTATGGCGCAGATTGCCCCGTCACCGTGGTCTGGCGCGCCAGTTGGCCCGATCAGCGGATTGTCCGGGCCACGCTCGACACGATCGAGCAGGCCGTGGCGGGCAGTATGGAGCGCACCGCCTTGATCCTTGTCGGGCGGGTGCTGGCAGCACAGGATTTTGCCGAAAGCAGCCTTTACGCGCCCGGTTATGACCGCCGCTATCGTCCGCAGGATGCCACGTCACGCTTTGCCGGTGCGGTCGAATGAGCGCGCGCCACCAGACTCCGGGATTGATGATCGCCGCCCCCGCATCGGGCACAGGCAAGACCACGGTGATGCTGGGCCTGCTGCGCGCCCTGACCGAAGACGGGCTGGCTGTGCAGCCGTTCAAGAGCGGGCCGGACTATATCGACCCCGCGTTTCACCGCGCGGCCAGTGGCAGGCCGTCGTTCAATCTCGATAGCTGGGCGATGGAGGACGATCTGATCGCTGGCATTGCGGCGCAGGTCGGGGGTGCGGACATGGTGCTGGCCGAAGGGTCGATGGGACTGTTTGACGGCGTGGCCAGCAAGGGTGCGTCGGGCAATGGTGCCAGCGCCGACATGGCGCGCCGGATGGGCTGGCCGATCGTGCTGGTGCTGGATGTGTCGGGGCAGGCGCAGTCCGCCGCCGCCACCGCGCTGGGGTTCAGCAGCCTTGATCCGGGGCTGCCATTTGCCGGGGTGATCCTGAACCGCGTGGCCAGTCCGCGCCATGAACGGCTGGTCCGCAAGGGGATGGAGGCGGTGGGCATCCCCGTGCTGGGCGCCCTGCCAAGGCGCGGCGACCTGACCCTGCCCGAACGCCATCTGGGGCTGGTTCAGGCGGTGGAGCATCCCGATCTTGATCGCGCGATTGCCGAGTTTGCAGCGTTCCTGCGCGCCCATGTCGATCTTGACGCTATTCGCCTTGCCGCTGGTGCCGCACCACAAGCCGACGGCGGCAAGCTGCCCGCCCCTCCGGCCCAGCGGATCGCCATGGCGCGCGATCCCGCCTTTTCGTTCGTCTACCCGCATCTGATCGAAGGCTGGCGGCGCGCCGGGGCGGAGATCCTGCCGTTTTCGCCACTGGCCGATCAGGCGCCCGCCGCCCATGCCGATCTGGTGTGGCTGCCTGGCGGCTATCCCGAATTGCACGCCGGGACCATCGCCGCCGCCACGACATTCCTGTCCGGCCTACGCCGCCATGCCGAAACGCGGCCCGTTCACGGCGAATGCGGCGGCTATATGGTGCTGGGGCAGGGGTTGATCGACAAGAGTGGTGAACGGCACCGGATGGCCGGGCTGCTGGGGCTGGTCACCAGCCATGCCCAGCGCAAGATGCACCTTGGCTATCGCCATGCCGAACTGCTGGTGCCGATATCGGGCCTTGCCGCCGGGACCAGACTGCGCGGGCACGAGTTCCACTATTCCACCATCGTTGAACAAAGCGACGCGCCGCTGGCGCTTGTGACCGATGCCGAAGGCGCGGCGGTGGCCGAAAGCGGATCGCATCGCGGCCATGTCACCGGCAGCTATTTCCACATGATCGCGCCCGCTTCGTGCCGAGAAGCCCAATGATCGACCTCCACCTGATCGGCATCGGCACGGGCAACCCCGATCACCTGACAGCGCAGGCCGTGGCGGCGATGAACCAAGCTGACCTGATCCTGTTGCCGCGCAAGGGGCAGGCCAAGTCCGACCTGATCGACCTGCGCCGGGAGATCTGCGCGCAGGTTCTGACGGGGCCAACGCGGATTGTGGAATTTGACCTGCCAGTAAGAGGTGGGCCAGTGCGCGGTAATGGGGCCACTTATCTGGATGACGTCAATGCCTGGCATGATGCCATCGCGGATGCGTGGCAGGCGCAGATCACCCAGCATTTGCCCGGTGGCGGCACACTGGCGCTGCTCGTCTGGGGCGACCCCTCGCTGTATGACAGCACCTTGCGCATTGCCGATCGGCTGAGCAGCGCGGGCGTTGAAATCACCGTGCGGGTGGTGCCGGGCATCACCAGCCTTCAGGCGTTGACCGCCGCCCATGCCATGCCGTTGAACCCGCTGGCCGGCCCGGTGACGATCACCACCGGGCGGCTGCTGCGCGCCCATGGCTGGCCTGCCGGAGCCGACACGATTGTCGTCATGCTCGATAGCGGCGGCGCGTTCGAGGGGCTGCAACCGCAAGGCATCACCATCTGGTGGGGCGCTTATCTGGGCATGGCGCACGAGGCGCTGGAACAGGGCCCCCTGGCGCAAGCCGGTCCCCGGATCGCGTTGCGCCGGGCGGAACTGCGCGCGCGCCATGGCTGGATCATGGATGTCTATCTCATGCGAAGGGAATTGGCCGATGGAACCTGAAAACCAAGTAGAAGTTGCAGGCGGCGATGCCCGCCACGCCGAAAAGATGCGCAAGAAGCAGACCGCGCAGGCCAAGATCATGGCCAGCAAGACCCGCGAACAGGGCCTGCTGATCGTCCACACCGGCAAGGGCAAGGGCAAAACCAGCGCGGCGCTGGGCATGGTGGTTCGCGCCATTGGCCACGGCATGAAAGTGGGGGTGGTCCAGTTCGTCAAAGGGGCGATGAAAACGGGTGAAAAGGCCGTGTTCGATGCCTTTCCGGACAATGTCGAATTCAAGCCGATGGGCGAGGGATTTACCTGGGACACACAGGACCGCACGCGCGATATCGCGGCCGCCCGCGCCGGCTGGGACGAGGTCAAGCGCATGATCGCCGACCCCAGCTATCACATGGTGCTGGCCGACGAACTGAACATCGTGCTGCGGTATGACTATCTGCCGGTCGATGAAGTGGTGGCGGTGCTGACCGCGCGCGATGCCATGAAGCATGTGATCGTTACGGGTCGCAACGCGCCCGACGCGCTGATCGAGGTGGCGGACCTTGTCACCGAGATGACCATGGTGAAGCACCCCTTCCGTTCGGGCGTGAAGGCGCAGGCGGGGATCGAATTCTGAGCGACGCCCCGCCTGTGTTCGACGCGGAATTTGCGGAGCAATTCACGCAATTGCTGCGCTGGCGGCGCGATGTGCGGCAATTCGATCGCCGCGCTGTGGCGGAAGCGGACATGCGCGCGCTGCTGGCCTGCGCCGCGCTGGCGCCATCGGTCGGCAATGCCCAGCCGTGGCGGTTCGTGCGCATACGGACGCCGGACATCTGCAAGGCGCTGGCCGCCCATGTCGACGGGCAAAGCGCCCATGCGGCAGAGCGTTATGCCGGGCAGGAGCGGCACGATCACTACTTGTCGCTCAAGCTGCACGGCCTGCGTGAGGCGCCCGAACTGATCGCGGTGTTCTGTGACGAACAGCCCGAGGCGGGGCACGGCCTTGGCATTGCCACCATGCCCGAAATGTTGCGCTATTCCTGCGTGCTGGCGATCCACAATCTGTGGCTGGCGGCACGGTTGCGCGGACTTGGCCTTGGCTGGGTGTCGATTGTCGATCCCCCGGCGGTCCATGCCCTGCTGGACGTTCCCGCCACCTGGTCGCTGATCGCGCTGCTGTGCATCGGCTACCCAGCCGATATTTCCGACACCCCCGAACTGGAACAGCGCGGCTGGCAGCCGCGTGAACCGTGGGCCGACCGGGTGTTCGAACGATGATTATCAATCAAAGGACCAGAAAACCATGCTGATACCCGTGGAGGACGGCCCCGCTATCGTGGCCTGCAACACCTGCCGCCACAGTGCCGATGCGCGTGAGGACGCCGCCGGAACGCGCGGCGGCGCGCAACTTGTTGCCGCGCTGCGCTCGGTTCAGCAGAGCGACGCGCGCTATGCCGGGGTTGCCGTGCAGGAAATGGCCTGCCTGTTTGCCTGCACCGATTTCTGCACCATCCACCTGCGCGCGCCGGGCAAGGTCGGCTATGTGCTGGGCCGCTTCGCCCCGGACGAGGACGCCGCTACCGCCATTCTGGACTATGCGGTCCACTATGCCGCCAGCGAGCATGGCCGGGTGCCGTTCAAGCAATGGCCGCAAGGCGTGAAGGGCCATTTCATCACGCGCACCCCGCCGCCGGGCTTCGTCGCGGAATGAGCCGGTTTGCCACGCTGGCCGCGTTTGAAGCAGCCCTTGCAGATATGCCAATCGCTGATGCGGACGCCATCGCCGCTGCGCGCGCGCGGCAGACCAGTCTGACCAAGCCAGCCGGATCGCTAGGGCGTCTGGAAGACATCGCCGTGTTTCTGGCCGGATGGCAGGGCACGGCGCAGCCGGTGATCGAACAGGGTCGCGCGGCGATCTTTGCCGGGAATCATGGCTTCGTCGTCCACGGGGTCAGCTCCTTTCCCGCCAGCGTGACCGCCGCGATGGTCGGCAATTTCACTGCTGGCGGCGCGGCGATCAACGCACTGGCCGGGGCGGCCGGACTGGATCTGCGGGTGGTTGCACTCGATCTCGACCGGCCCACGGCGGACTTCACTGTCGCTGCGGCAATGGACGAGACAGAGTGCCTTGCTGCACTTTCTGCCGGAGCGGCGGTGGTGGAGCCGGGGCTGCACCTGCTGGTCGTCGGCGAAATGGGCATTGGCAATTCGACCGCCGCCGCCGCGCTCTGCGCGCGCAGTTATGGCGGCACGCCCGCGCAATGGGTCGGGCCGGGCACCGGGGTTGATGCGGGCGGAATCGCGCGCAAAGTGGCGGTGGTGGAACAGGCACTGGCCTGTCATGCCAATGCGCCGGACACCCCGTTTGAAATCCTGCGCCGGTTGGGCGGGCGCGAAATCGCCGCGATTGCCGGGGCCGTGCTGGAGGCGCGCCGTCTGCGTATTCCGGTGGTGCTGGACGGGTTCATCAGCTGCGCCGCGCTGGCGCCGCTGGCCGCCGCCGTTCCGGCGATCACCGATCATTGCCTGGCGGGCCATTGTTCGGCTGAACCGGGGCATATCCGACTGCTGGGGCATTTGGGCCTTGATCCCCTGCTTTCGCTGGGGATGCGATTGGGCGAAGGCAGCGGCGCCGCACTGGCGGTGTCGGTAATCCGGGCAGCGCTGGCCACGCACAATGGTATGGCGACATTTGCCGAGGCCGGGGTGGCAGACGGCTTGTGAGCAGCTTTCCACTTTACCTCTTGCGCCATGGCGAACCGGAAGGCGCGGGGCGGCTGATCGGCCGCACCGATGCGCCGCCTACGGCCGCCGATATCGCGGCCTGCGCCGATCAGGCGCGGGATCTGGCGGCGGAAGTGCTGATCGCGTCCGACCTGTCACGGGCGCGTTTGGCGGGCGAGGCCATTGGGCTGGCGACCGATGTGCCGCTGTCAATCGATCCGCGCTGGCGCGAGCTGGACTTTGGCGCATGGGACGGGATGGCGCCGGGCGATGTCGAAGGCGCGGCGCTGGCGCGGTTTTGGGACGATCCCGATGGCCATGCGCCGCCCGGTGGAGAACGCTGGTCGGCGCTGGTGGAGCGTGTGTCCGCTGCCATTGACGATCTGGCCGCGCGGCCAACGCTGATCGTCACGCACGCTGGCGCGATGCGGGCGGCGCTGGCGGTGTTGTGCGGGTTTGACATGCACCAGACGTGGGCCGTTGACCTGCCCTACAATTGCCTGCTGACGTTGCGCGTCTGGCCCGGAGCAACCCCCACGGCACAGATCGCGGGGCTTTATCCGTGAGGGGCTTCATCATCGCCCTGCAATTCCTGACGCGGCTGCCTATGCCAACTCCACTGCGGACAATAGTCGTGGATGATGCCGCGTTTGCCCGGTCGATGCGCTGGTTTCCCGCTGTAGGCCTGGTTATTGGTGCAGCGGTTGCGGGAGCCGCATGGGCAGGCGCGCTGGTCGATCACCGGCTGGGCACATTAGCCGCACTGATCGTCTGGGTGGGCGTGACCGGCGCGCTGCACCTTGATGGCCTGGCCGACCTCGCCGATGCCAGCGGCGCGGCGCATAAAGATCGCGAGCGGCTGCTGGCCGTTCTGGCCGATCCCCATGTCGGCAGCTTCGGCGTTGTCGCGATTGTGCTCCAACTGCTGAGCAAGTTGGTGCTGCTGGATATGCTGGTGGATGCACGGGCGTTTGGCGCGCTGGTACTGGTGCCGTTTGCCGCGCGCATCGGCCCGCTGGTGTGGACATGGTGGCTGATGCCGCTGCATCAGGGGCTGGCGGCTCGATTCCGTTCCGCCATCGGCGCGATCGATCTTGCGGGCTGGGCGGCCGCGCTGGCAGCGGCGGCGTGGTTCACTCCGGCGCTGCTTGTCACACCATTGCTCGTTCTGTGGTGGGGGAGGCACGTGCGCCGCGCGTTGGGCGGGATTTCCGGCGATGGCCATGGTGCAGGCATCGAGTTGATCGAAACCGGCTTGCTGCTGAGCGTGGCAATCACGGGCCTATGGATACACACGACATGAACAGTTTTAGTTTTCACGGCGGCAGGTTGGCCGATGCCATGGCGCAGTTCGGCATGGGCAAGGCGCCGTGGATCGACCTGTCCACCGGCATCAATCCGCATGGCTGGCCCGGCGCGGACAATCTGGCAGTGGACTGGCAGGCGCTGCCCGACACCGGCGCGCTGAACGATCTGGAGGCCGCCGCCGCCGCCTGTTTCGGCGCGGACCCTGCCCATGTCTGCGCTGTTCCGGGCACGGAGATCGGCTTGCGCATGCTTGGCGATATCCTGCCCGGCCCCGCTATCCATGCCCAGCCCAGCTATCGCACCCATGGCGAGATGATTCCCCGCAGCCGTCCCGTAGCCCTGACCGAATTGGCGGGGACAGAGGAAGCGACCCTCATCATCGCCAATCCCAACAACCCCGATGGGCAGATCACCCCGCCCGCGACGCTGCTGGGCTGGCTGGAGGCGCGGCGCGACAGCGCAGCGTGGCTGGTCGTGGACGAAGCCTTTGCCGATGCCGCCCCGCACAGCAGCCTTGCCGCCCATGTGCAGGACGAACAGCGGCTGATCATCTTCCGCTCGTTCGGCAAATTCTTCGGGCTGGCCGGGGTGCGGCTCGGCTTTGTGCTGGGACCGCGCGCGCTGATCGCGCAATATCGGCAGCGGTTGGGCAGTTGGCCGCTATCGGCAGCGGCGCTGGCCATCGGCACGGCGGCATATCAGGATGTGGACTGGACAGCCGCCATGCGGATGGCCTTGCTTGAACAGGCGGATGCGCTGGACGCGGTGCTGGCGCGGCGAGGTTTCAGCGCGATAGGTGCCTGCCCGCTGTTCCGGCTGATCGAAACGGACAATGCCGCCGCGCTGTTCGAACGCCTTGCGCGCCATGCCATCCTGACGCGGCCGTTCGATTACGATCCGCGCTGGCTGCGCCTGGGCCTGCCCGCCGACCGAGAGGCGCTGGATCGCCTTGATGCGGCGCTGGCTGATGATTGATCTGACTGCTTTCCTGGCCTTGGTGCTCGACGCGGCAGTGGGCTGGCCTCAGCCGCTGTATCGCCGGATCGGCCATCCTGTGGGCATCTTTGCGCGGATTATCGCCGCGCTGGAACGGCGCTGGAATGTCCCCTCGCGGTCCGATGGACAGCGGCGCATGGCCGGGGCGGTCACCGTCCTGCTCCTGCTGGGTGTGGCGGGCGGTGCGGGCTGGGTGCTGCAAAGTCTGCTCGTGGCAATCGCCGGGCCTTGGGCCTGGCCCCTGATCGCTGTGCTGGCCTGGCCGGGTCTGGCGCAGCGCAGCCTGTACGACCACGTGCGCCCCGTTGCCGATGCGCTGGAGCGGCAGGATATGCCCAGCGCGCGCGCCGCAGTCGGCATGATCGTTGGCCGTGATACGGCGGCGCTTGATGAAGCGGGTGTTGCCCGAGCGGCGATCGAGAGTCTGGCGGAAAGTTTCTGCGACGGGGTGGTCGCGCCGTTGTTCTGGCTGCTGGTGCTGGGGCTGCCCGGTATCTGGGCCTATAAGGCGATCAACACCGCCGACAGCATGATTGGGCACCGCGAGGAGCGATGGCGCGCCTATGGCTGGGCTGCGGCCCGCACCGACGATGCGATGAATCTCGCGCCAGCGCGTCTCGCGGGATTGCTGATCTGCCTGTGCGGCGGGGGTGGCTGGCGGATAGTATGGCGCGATGCGTCCAGGCACGCCTCGCCCAATGCGGGCTGGCCCGAGGCCGCGATGGCCGGGGCGCTGGGGCTGCGTCTGGCGGGGCCAATCGCTTATGACGGGATTCTTTCGGACAAGCTCTGGATTGGGGAGGGAGACCGCCCGGCCCGGGCAGAGGATATTCAGCGCGGATTGGGCATCTACGCCCGTGCATGTCTGTGCCTGTGGTTGATAGCGGCCGGAATTGCAGGAGGTGCAGCATGGGCGCTATAATGCTTCAGGGCACCGGCTCTGATGTGGGCAAATCCGTGCTGGTGGCGGGGCTGTGTCGCGCCTTGGTGCAGCGGGGTTTGCGGGTCTTGCCGTTCAAGCCGCAGAACATGTCGAACAATGCTGCCGTCACCAGCGATGGCGGCGAGATCGGCCGGGCGCAGGCCTTGCAAGCGATCGCCTGCAAGGTGGAGCCGCATACCGACATGAATCCGGTGCTGCTGAAACCGCAGGCGGATCGCACATCGCAACTGATAGTGCATGGCCGGGTGCGAGGCACATTGGGCGCGGGCAATTTCCGGCAGGCACGGGGCGCTTTGCTGGGCGAAGTTCTGGCCAGCTATGAGCGGCTCCGTCAGGCCTGCGACATCGTCGTGGTCGAAGGCGCAGGATCTCCTGCGGAAATCAACCTGCGCGCAGGCGACATTGCCAACATGGGATTTGCGCGCGCGGCAGGCGTGCCAGTCGTGCTGGTGGGCGATATTGATCGCGGCGGAGTAATTGCCGCCATCGTTGGCACGAAAACGATTATCGACCCGGCCGACGCGGCGATGATCCAGGGCTTCATCATCAATAAGTTCCGGGGCGATCCCGCCTTGTTCGCCGATGGCTATGCCCAGATCGAAAGCTTGTCAGGCTGGCGGGGTTTAGGTGTTGTCCCGTGGCTGGGGGCCACCGCGCGTCTGCCAAGCGAGGATGCCGTGGTACTGGAACGCGGCAAGATGCGCGCAGGGGGGCGCACCATGATCGCCTGTCCGATCCTGCCGCGCATTTCCAATTTCGATGATCTTGATCCGCTGAAGCTCGAACACGAGGTAGAACTGCACATGGTTCCGCCCGGTCAGCCGATTCCGGCAGAAGCCGCGCTCATCATCCTGCCCGGATCAAAGGCGACCATTGCCGATATGGCCGCTTTGCGCGACGAAGGCTGGGACATCGATATTCTGGCGCATCACCGGCGTGGCGGGCTGATCCTTGGGATTTGCGGTGGTTACCAAATGCTCGGCAAAAGTATCGCAGATCCCGATGGGATTGAAGGTCCGGCCAGCGCTGCCAGCGGCCTTGGCCTGCTTGATGTCGAATCAACCTTGCACGCCCACAAGGCGTTGCGCCCGGTCAGCGGGCTGGCGATGGACGCGCCTTTTCAGGGGTATGAAATGCACATGGGGCAAACCAGCGGGCCGGACACGCAGCGGCCCTTCGCCCTGCTTTCCGATGGACGCTGCGATGGCGCGATTAATGCAGGCGGAACGGTGTTTGGTTCCTATGTCCACGGCCTGCTGGCCGATGCGGAGCTGCGCCGGGCACTACTGTCGCGCATGGATGTAGAAGCCGGGGGCGTGGACTATGGCTTCACCGTCGAGGCGGCGCTTGACGAGATCGCAGTCGCGCTGGAGGAGGATCTCGATATCGACGCGCTGGTGGCGCTGGCGATGGCGGAACGCCCCGCCTCCGTCCCAGCGAGAGACAGTGCATGAGCAGTGCCTTGCCCCATTTGCTGGTGCTGGGCGGAGCTCGTTCGGGCAAAAGCCGCTTTGCCCAATGCCGGGCAGAGACCCTGACAGGTAAACTGGTCTATCTGGCGACAGCCCAGGCCTTCGATGATGAGATGCGCGAACGAATCGCGCTGCACCGCGCCGATCGCGGTCCGCGCTGGTCAACTGTCGAGGCACCGCTGGACCTGGCGGTGGCAATCACGGCATATAGCACGCCGGAAACGGTGGTGCTGGTCGATTGCCTGACGTTGTGGGCTTCGAACCTGATGCTAGCGGAACGCGATACTGCTACCGCTACGGAAGGACTGGCGCGCTCGCTTTCAGCCGCACGGGGGCCGGTCATTCTGGTCGCCAACGAAGTGGGTCTGGGCATTGTACCCGACAACGCCCTTGCCAGAAGGTTTCGCGATGTTGCGGGCCGCATCAATCAGGAAATAGCGGCAGTGGTTGAAGAGGCAGTCATAATGTTCGCCGGCCTTCCATTGACGCTGAAACCTAAAGGATGAGCGGCTAGCCATACCACTTGCCACTGTGCAACTCGTGGGGGCAGGTGGTATGGGGCAAAGCCAGATCCAGCGTGTCGGTGACGTCGCCAGCAATGATTGTGGTGCATAGCTTCCACTAGATGATGTAGCGGGAATAACGGTGTCTGCGGCTCGCTGATTAGCGAGTATGCCTTCGGACTCGGGGATCCCCGACCGCAGAGGTAATCACCGAAGTGCGCCAGTGCTCGCTGTCGACCGGTCTTGACAGCCTGGCCCGTTTTTTGTCCCGGTGTTGACACCTGAGCCGGAAACCTTTTGCCCCAGACCCCCATCCGCCCCATCTCACGCTAGCTAAGGCGGGTTGCGGCGAAGTCTGCCGTTTGAGCGGCGCACGTCGAACGGCAGCATTGTCCCAACCATGGTCATTCGTCATAGCCCGCTGCAATTGGGAGATTTGCTGCGAACGCAATAGAGGGGAGTGGGCTTTGCCCTGATTGAGCCAGTTGGGCGTCGATAGTCGATGTGCCGGGCTCACATCAGGAGCGTGTCACATGATCAAGTCGATTCCACTGAACAAGCTCGTTCAGTCGCCCCGTAATGTCCGCCGTCACAGTGATCCAGCTGCCGATGCCGAGCTCAAAGCCAGCATCGCAGCCCATGGACTATTGCAGAATCTCATTGTCCGGCCCGCGGGGAAGGGCAAGTTCGAGGTCGAAGCTGGCGAACGCCGCCGCCGCGCGATGCTGGCGCTCGCGGACGAAAAGCTCCTTGCCCGCGATCACGAAGTCACGTGCCTCGTGCTCGAAGACAGTGCCGAAGCCGCGGTCGAGACCAGCCTCGCGGAGAATTTCCACCGCTTGGCCATGAACCCTGCTGATGAAGCCCAGGCCTTTGCCGCGCTTGTCGCAGGCGGTGCGACTGTCGAGGACGTTGCTCGCCGCTTCGGTCTGACTGTCCGCTTCGTCGAGGGCCGTCTGCGTCTCGCGACGCTCGCGCCCGTTGTGTTCGAGGCACTGGCATCTGGCCAAATCACCCTCGACATTGCCAAAGCCTTCGGCGCCATTTCTGATCAGGACATCCAGGCCCGTGTCTTCGAGCAGGTTTCCTCGGCCTACTACGCGCCCAATCCCGACAGCATCCGGCGCATGGTCCTCTCCGGGACTGTCCGGGGCAGCGATCCCCGGGCCCGACTTGTAGGCCGCGACGCCTACGTCGCTGCCGGTGGCCGGATCGAGCGCGAACTGTTCGATGACGACAACAGCGAATCTTGGGTCGATGTCGCGCTGCTCGAGAACCTCGCCGCCGCGAAAATGGAAGAGCAAGCGAAAGCTCTCGCCGCCGAGCAGGGTCTTGCCTGGGTCAAGCCCACGCTCGATCCCTATGCCAGCCACGATCTGGTCGAAGGGTTCGTCCGGCTTCACGCCGAACCGGCACCGCTGACCGAAGCCGAATTGGCAAGGCTCGACGAACTCGATACCTCCTATGACGAACATGCGGCGATCCTCGAAGACGAGGACAGTGCCGAGGAGGCTGTGGCTGCGGCCGAAGCGGCAATCGAGGCCATCGAACGCGAGTGCCAGGAAATCCGGGCCCGACCGCCGGTTATCGCGCCCGAGCTCAAAGCCGAGGCAGGAATGGTGCTGGTGCTCTCCCGCGATGGCACGCCGGTTCTCCAGCCGGTGTTCTACGGCGAGCGTCAGGCTGAACCCGTCGAAGCCGACGATCGGATCGAAGTAGTTGCTGGCGAGGAAGGTTCGGACAAGCGCCGGACGACCTTGTCCAAGCGCCTGGTTGACGAGCTCGCGATGCAGCGCCGGGATGTCCTGGCACTGCACGTTGCATCTGACCCCGGTCTGGCGCTCGACATCATGGTCTTCACGCTTGCCGATGCCGATACCCACGACTGGCGGGCGCGGGCTGCGAGCACGCTGCGCGCGCCTGTTCCGGCAGGCCCGATCATCGGCTTCGAAGCCAAGGATGCTCCGGCGAGCAGCGGGCTTGCCGAGTTCCGCTCCAGTCTCGACGAAAGCTGGCGCGCTGGTGACGATGCGATCTCCCGCTTCGATCTGTTTCGGGCGCTGCCCGATGACAGCCGCGCGGCCTGGCTTGGCTATGTCGTTGCCCGGTCGCTCGAGGCGAGCCTCAACATGGCCGGTGAGCGTCAGCTGCCATTCCAAGATCATCTCGGAAGCCTGGTCGGCATCGACATGGCGCAGTGGTGGCGCCCGACGGCGGCCAACTACTTTGATCGGGTGTCGAAGCAGGTGATCCTCGATGCGCTGACCGATGTCGGCGGTCTCGAGCTCTCCTCGCGCTTTGCGTCGGTCAAGAAGGGTGACCTGGCGATGAGCGCCGAGCGCGTCTTCGCCGGCACCTACATCACCGAGGTCGAGGTCCGCGAAAAGGCTCTGGCCTGGGTGCCCGAGGTCATGTGCTTCGCTTGCACTGCACCGGAGGTTGGGGAAGCCGAGATCGAAGCAGCTGACGCTGAGGTTGTTGTCGACGGCGAAATTCATCCCCCCCGCGAGCTGGCCGCCTGACCTCCTCCTGACAGGCAAGGCCACTCGCACCTCGAGAAGCGGTCCTTCGGCTTCCGCCGGAGGGCCGCTTCCTTTTTGGAAGCAGAGCAGAGGGGGCTCGGGAACCTGTGGCACTGACCGGCGAACCCGTCGCCGACTGTCCAGATGCCTCAATCAGGAGAACCATCATGGCCTATCGCAAGCGGCAGGGCAGCGGCGTGTCGCCCGCCACGCGCATCACCCAGGAAATCATCGCTCGTCTGGAAGCAGGCACGAAGCCGTGGATCAAGCCGTGGCGCGGTGTCCCGGTCTCCCGGCCCTTGCGGGCGTGCGGGATTCCGTACCGGGGCATGAACGTGTTCTGGTTGTGGATGGTCGCCGACATGTGCGGCTACGCCTCGCCATTCTGGATGACCTACAACCAGGCAAAGTCGCTCGGAGCCCAGGTCCGCAAGGGCGAGAAGTCGACCATCGCGATTTTCTACAAGAGCTACACCAAAGAGGTGGAAGCGCCGGATACCGGCGAAAAGACCGACGAAGCCCGCCGGGTGCTCAAGGCCTATCCGGTCTTCAATGCCGATCAGGTCGAAGGTCTGCCCGAGCGCTTTCATCCGGCCGCGACGTTGGAACTGGTCGAGCCGGAAGGCCGCGAGGCCGAGCTCGACGCCTTCTTCGCCGCCATCCCCGTCAACCTGCGCCATCAGGGCTGCGAGGCCTATTACGAGCCGACTGCGGATCGCGTCACGATGCCTCCGGCCAGCCTGTTTAACGGTTTCGATCACTACTACGCCACGCTCGCCCACGAATGTGGTCACGCGACTGGCGCAAAGCATCGGCTCGACCGCAACTTTGCCGAACGGTTTAAGCGCGACAGCCTTGCGATCGAGGAGATTTGCGCCGAGCTAACCGCATCGTTCGTACTCGCCGATCTCGGCATCGCCCATCACCCACGGCCCGATCACGCCGCCTACGTCGCGTCCTGGCTGCGCGTGTTCAAGGATGACCCACGTGCCATTTTCACAGCCGCCAGCAAGGCCCAGGCCGCAGCCGATTGGATGCATGCCCAGCAGCCCCAGGCCGAGGAGATGGCGGCGTGAAACAGGTTCGCAAAAATGGCGCTGGAATTCACATTAGCGCTGGACTGTCAGGATATGTCGCCGAACTCTCCAGCGCCATGCTGGGCGCCGAGCTGGGTCTGCCGGTCACGCATCTCGACAATCACGCCAGCTATATCGAGCACTGGCTCAAGCTGCTGAAGGACGATGACCGCGCCATCCTAACCGCTGCAGCCAAGGCCGAAGAAGCCGCGAGCCTGCTGCTCAAGCTCGGCGGGAGGGTCACCCCTGACCAGTTTGACGACGCGTCAGACGACGCGGCGCTCGCGGCCTGAGGGAGGATGCCATGGGCCGATCGGTCAGCTATCCCAGCGGCGCAATCGTCGCATTCACGGTTCTCGAGGTCGAAGCCGAGGACGACTGGGAATTTGAGTATGAATGGCTGCGTGCCGATCTGTGCGAGCGGGCCGCCCAAGCCTTCCCGTCGCTGATCCCGCATGACGGATGGCGCGGCCGAGAAGACCGGATCCTCATGCGCAATGCCTACGCAGATTTCGGCGTATCGGTCTACGGCGGGCTGGTGGCCGTCTGGATCGTCGAGCGCGATGACGGCGCCTACTGGGACGCTGATTGGCGCACGGCCCGCTCACCGCGGGCACAGCGCTGGCTGTCCCAGATCGCAGCCCGCTTCGATGCCATGTTCGGCGAACATGACTGTCTCGGGCATATGTCGAACGGAGAGGGTGTCTACGCCAAGCGAGCGGCTTGAGCCGAGCCGGGGCGGTGCATGGATGAGGCATAGGGCGCACCCCTGCCAATGGATCTGTTCCGACCGCCCATGGCCTGGTGCCATGCGAGAGAGGCCCTGGGCCAGCCGCCAGTCTTGCGCAACCCGGCTTGGTCGGGCCCGTGTGGGCCTTGGCCCTTAGGGCTCAAGGCCTGCCCGCGCCAGCCCGCCAAGCCGGGTTTCCCCTCACGGGTGCGCAACCCTGCCTGAATGCTGGCCCTGACGGGCTCTCGCTGGCGCAGCCATGAAAGGGTGCGTCGGCCTCACGCCAGTCAGGAGGACACCCCATGCACACGTCATTCGCCGATCAACTCGCCGGGCTCGATCTCGCCGGCTTCTCGATTGGACCCGCTCCCGTATCGACCAGCGATTTCCCGGTCCGGGAGGCTGTTGTCCAAACCCTCGAAGCAGTCTGGTCCGATCTTTTCGCCATGGTGTCCGGGACCGCTCTTGAAGCCGACGCCGAGGATCTTGGCTGGGCCTTCGTCAACATCTTCCACCGCTCGGCGGAACGCAAATCGACGGCCCTTGACCGGGCGACCGACGAGGTCCGCGCGCTAATTGCTACGGCCGATGGATCCGAGGTTCACACCCATGACCTTGAGACCCAGGTCGAGCGGGCGCAGTGCGCCGAAAGTGCGATGCTGGCGCTTGAAGAGATGCGCGAGGTCGCAGCAGCCCTGTACCTCAACGAGTTCGGGTCATCGTGGAAGCCGGTCTCCAGTTCGCGCTTCAATCACAGCGCCATGATGACTTCTGCGCTCGTCGAAGGTCGCGATTTCCTGCGCGCCCTTGCAGAGGCCAAACGCCGTGCAGCCGTGCCCGAAGGAACCCCGGTCGTCTTCGCTGGCGGGCGCACCCGTCATGCGACCGAAGACGATGCACTGACCTTCGGCAACAACGTCTGGGCCACCCTCGACAAGGTCCGCGACCGCGTGCCCGACATGGTGCTCATCCATGGCGGCGACACCAAGGGCGTCGACCGCCTGGCATCGAGCTGGGCCGAACGCCGCGGCATCCCGCAGGTCACGTTCTCGCTCGACATGCGGCTGGGCGCCCGTGCCGGCTTCAAGCGCAACGAGCGGATGCTCTCCCTCGATCCGCGCTATGTCATCGCCTTTCCGGGCAATGGCGTGCTCGAACGTCTGGTCATCGAAGCCAAGGCCCGGCGGATCACTGTGGTCGATCGTCGCGGGCCCCTTGGCACCAATCCGAAGAGCACTTCGGCAGGCACTGACTGAGGTCATGCCGGTCCTCGCGCCAGCGCCGGGTCGGCGCTGGCGTCGTCCGTTAGAGGAAAGGCGCGCGCCTGTCGATGGGAGCCAGCAAATTGCCGTTGGCTTCAGTTACCAGGAGGCATTCCATGATCGATATCGAGGCTGTGACGGCCGACTTTGCCGTTCGCCAGGCCGAGCGGCAAGTGCAAGTGGCCGAAGAAATCCAGCAGCTCAAGGTCGCCATTCTTCCGCGCTTGCAGGACGCTGAGATTGCTCGGGTCGAGATCCGTTTCGACGGATGCGGCGACAGCGGTGCCATTGAAGAATGCGCGTGCCTCGATGAAGCCGGCACTGCGATTCCGTGCCCGGAAGTCTCCCTCAAGGAAGGCGAAGCAGACAGCGTTGATCGTACCGGTTCCGGAGAGCCGCAATCACTCGGGCAAGCACTCGAACAGCTGACCTACCTGGCGCTCGAACGTCACCATCCGGGCTGGGAGATTAATGACGGTGCCTGCGGCCAACTCGTGATCGATGTGGCTGAGGCGACGTTCGTGCTGGATTGCAGTCTGCGCTTCATTGCGACCGATGATCACTCGACCGAGCTCTAGGAGACCTGGCATGGCCCACTGCTACTACCACGCCCTCTCGTCGGTCCGGAAATGGGGCGGCACGGTCGATGACTATCTCCCGCTGCACCAGTGGTTCGACCAGTCCAAGGCAATCCTGGCAGACCCACGGCACCGCGCGCTGCGGCACCATGCCGAGGGGATATTCATGCTCGAAACACTCTTCGGCGTGACCCTCGTCAATGCCGATGGCCGGGTCGTTCCGGTGCGTCTGGTCGGCGAACAGCACGTACGCGAAGACCTGGGTTCGATCCCCTCCTTTGCGGACTGGGCGCGCTTGATCACGCCGCAGGCCTGGATGCTTCGAGGCAACCCTCTGGACGGCGCTGAAGGGGTGACGATCGATATGCCTCTCTCCGGTGAAGCAGTTTCGTCCAGGAGTGAGCCACCGGTTGGAGGATCGGTCAGTATCGTGATCTAGGAAGGGGTTCTCCGTTGGAAGGTCGGGCAGGGATGATCCCGCCAAGACCGGATGAAAAACGAGGCAGGGCAAACCTGTTCTAGGCATCCAGCTCCACCCGGCTTCGATGCAAACCTGTCCCTGAATCACCCCCCGTCGAGACGCGCAACCCGGATCAGGTCCGGCCGAGTTGCCGGGCACGATTTTGCGCATCGCTGGTGCCGAAAACCGGTTCCCACTTTTCGGCGCGATGCTGCGTGCCCGACTGCCCGCACCACCCGAACCAGTTCCGGGTTTCCCTTCGGTGCGCTTCGCCGCGGGGCGCTTCTGCTCGGGTTTTGCAGCCGGGATGGCCCCGGATTGCTCGATCAGGAGAAAGCCCATGACCAATCTCGTTATCCTCGTTGGCCGCATCGCTCGCGACCCCGAAACCCGCACCACCCAGGGTGGAACCAGCATCACCTCGATCTCGGTCGTGACCGACCGTCCCGCCCGCAAGGATGGCAAGACCTACAAGGACGAAAACGGCTACACCGCCAAGGACAGCGAATTCCACCGGATCACCTGCTTCAATGGCCTCGGCCAGAATGTCGCCAAGTACTGCACCAAGGGCCAGCTCGTGACGGTCGAAGGCCGCATCCACTACACCCAGTGGGAAGATCAGAGCGGCACCAAGCGCTACGGCTGCGAGATCATCGCCGACAAGGTCGACTTCCTCACCAAGGGCCGCTCCGGCAGCAACGAAGGTGCTCCCGATATCGATGAGGACTGAATGTCCTTGCCTCACGACAAGGCCCCGGTGGCAGACGCCATCGGGGCCTTTTCTTTTGTACGCCGGCGATGCGGCGGCGCGGGGCATCGAACCCCTTGCCGCCGCCGGATGGGTTTTACGCGGGAGCAATCCGCTTCAGCGTTTCCTCGATCCCGAGCGCCATCGATGCGCGAACGATCTGGCGCAACTGCGCCGGATCGATCGTCTCCGCGCCGCACTCGATCAGCAGCTTTCCGAGTTCGGTCGCTGCTTCTTCGCGGAGACGCGCCTCCTCGTTCTCGAGTTGGGCACGCTGTTCACGCAGCTTCTTCAAGGCATCGCGGGCAGTAGGTTTGGACCTGGCCATAGTGCTTCCTTCTTGCTGGCCGTTGGTCCCCTCCGCTGCCGATCTTGGCACTGCGGGCGCATGTAGGAAAATGTTTTGTGGGGCAGGCGTTGGAGAGGTCTCTCTCGCAGAAAGACCAAGTGTGATGCGGGCTTTGGGGCTGCGTCAAGGACGACGGGGCCCCACCATTTTTACCGGGCAAGCCCGGCAAAAATCGTTGCCCCCATCGCCGCTTCGCGGCCGCTATCGCGGTCCCTGACCCAGCCCGTCACCCACATCCTTCGCAGCTCCTGATGCGACGCATCGAACATCAGGAGGAAAGATCATGTACGCTTCACTGAACATTGCCGCTGCTGGTCCCGCCGCCGATCAGGCAGCCTTCGTTGCTGCCCTGGATCAGGCCCATGCCCGGTCCCTTCACAGCTACTTCACACAGTACGTCCTGACCGATGACGAGGCAGGCTATATCGCGGTGGATGAAGGCGACTACGGCGCCTTGCCCAAGGCCATGCTGGACCGTGTCATCGATACTGTGCCGGGCCGTCTCAGCGATGAATTCTGACTCGCCGGTTTGGGAGGAAGTCCGTCAGGGCTTCCTCCTTTCTTTTTGCTCGTAGACCGTTTCGGCATCCCTCGGCCGGTACGGAGAGGCAGGTTACCAGCGTCAGTCGGGGGTATCGGGACGGTCGAGATCGGCGAGCCGTTCCGGCATACCCAGAACCTTCATCGCTGCGGCCTCAATGGCTTCTGCCTGAGTCGGGAAAGCCTCGGAAGAACTGATCGACACCCCGTTCGGGTAAGTGACTGTCGCTTGGAAGCCGTTGCCCTTCGGTGTTGCACTCAATGTGACCTGGCCCATGCGGCGCCTCCTTTCTGCCCGGAATACTGGCTGCATCATAGGCGTCGATCCCGTCTGTGCCTATCGCGATCCGCGGATCGGCCACCTGGCGAGGACCCTGGGAATGGGGATCGCTAAACGCATCATCCGTTACAGGATCAATAGCTGGTTCCTCTCCTCGCAGTTGGGGACACTTGGGCACACCGTACGCGACGAATCGCAGGAAAACTGGATAGTAACCCTCGGAAATATAGAGCGTTATGGGGAGAATCCTGAAATGGCAGCTTCTCCGTCAAAAATGACGTGGGCGAGAGGACTTACGTGGATTTGACCCAAGATGGGATGCGAATGGCGGAATTCCGCCGCTTATGATGTTCTTGACATGTTCTTGAATCTGACTTAGTGTCGACCTTGCCTTTCGCAGTGTGAACCGGGCTCCTGACCACAAGGAGTCCGTGCATGACACGGCCAATCTGTCTCCAGGTTTACATCTCCAGCGAGCTTAGTTCGCTGATCCGCAAGGCTGCCAAGGCCAAGGGGATCAGCATGAGCGAATGGGTTCGTGCCTTGCTCGCCAATGCCTGCGCCGAGGACGATCTTGCCTGCCGGCTCGACGCTTCCATTGAACGCATTTCCCGCCGCTCGGTGTTCCTCATGGTCGGTGTGGATGCGCTACTGGCAGGGCACCCCGACCACGCTTTGCGCGGTCGGGCACACCAAGCTTACGTGCGCAAATGCAAAGAGCTCGGCCTCACCACCGCTACCGGCGAGGGAGGTTCCGATGAAGCGTAACCTCGTCAATTTCACGCGCGGCAGCCAGCTGCTCGGACACTTCAGCTTCATGTTCGCGGCAGGTCTCAAGGGTCCCTTGATCGTTGCCGCGCTCGTGATCTCATGGACATCCTGGTGGACCATTTCGGCAGGGCTCACCGACCACGAAGTCTACCTTGTCTGGATGCGGATTTATGCCGCCATGTACGGTTTCATGGAGTTCGATCCCGCCAAGCGTATCACGCTGGAAACCGCCTTCGGCGCATCCATTCAGTTTCCGATTGCCCAGCTCGACCACTACCCACCGGTTGTCCATGCGTGGGAAAAGCTGACAGATCTTCTGACCAGTGCCTTGTGGCGATCGGGGTTCCTGCTGGTCCCTGCCTTTGCCGTCTTCTACTGGTTCGCCGAGCGGTTCGGTGGTCGTTCCAAGGAACGCAAACACGAGCGCGGCGCCATGCTTGTCACGCTTCCCGAGCTCGTCGATGAACTGACAAACCACAACCGGCGCGAGCGCACCCGTGAGCTCGATTCCGCGATGGGCTGGAAGTGGCGGCTCAGCCTGCCGCGAGAGATCGCCCGGGTCTTTCCCTACCGGCCATCGCATATCGCCACGGTGACTTATCCGTGGCGCCTTGAACAGAGCCACGCGATGCTCATTGGCACCACCGGCATGGGCAAGACCGTGGCGATCTCGGACATGATCGCGGAGGCAAGAGCCAAGGGCCAGCGCTGCGTGGTTTTCGATCTGACCGGTGCTTTCATCGAGCACTTCCATGCCGCCCATTGCGACATCATTTTGAACCCGCTCGATGCGCGCTGCCCCCAGTGGAGTCTCTTCGACGAATGCCGCACCGAAGGCGAATTCTGGGCCGCTGCCGATGCCCTCGTGCCCCATGACGGGGGCGGGGAAGCCCAGTTCTGGGTGATCGCTGCCCGCGCCCTGTTTGTCGAATTTTGCCTCAAGCTCGTGGCGGAGGGCAGGGCAACCAATGATGCCCTGGCGCGCGAGCTGATGACCGCGGACCTGTCGCGCGTGCATGCCATGATGCGCGGAACGATCGCCGATCCGCTAACCGCGCCGGAAGCCGCGCGCATGGCGGAATCGATCCGGGCCGTCTTCAACGTCAACGCCAAGGCGCTCAAGCTGCTACCGACTGCAGGCCCTCGTTTCTCGGTCCGCGAGTGGATTGAGGACGGAGCCGATAGCACCCGAAGCGAAGGCTCGATCCTGTTCATTTCGGCCCGCTATGTCGACATGAGTGTTTGCGCGCAGCTGCTCACACTCTGGCTCGACACCGCGATGAACACGCTGATGACGATGCCTCGCACGCGCGATCTCAAGTGCTGGTTCTTCGTTGATGAACTGGGCGCATTGCATCGCCTGCCAGCCCTCGAAAAGGGCTTGCAGACGGCCCGCAATTTCGGCGGCGCGATTGTCCTTGGCCTTCACGCCTATGCCAAGCTCAAAGAAGTCTACGGCGAGAACATGGCGATGACGCTGGCATCGCTGGCTCGGACGAAACTGATCCTCGGAACTGCCGATCGCGAAACGGCAACCTGGTGCTCTGACTTCATTGGACATCGCCAGGTCCGGGACATGGAGGAGGGCTATACCTACGGCTACAACAACGCCCGTGATGCGGTCAGCCTGACCCCGCGCAAGCACATTGAACCGCTTTTGCTGCCCGACCAGCTCATGAACCTGCCGCGCTTGTCCGGGTACATCAAGTTCCCCGATGGTTTCCCTGCTGCGCCCGTCAAGCTCACTCCCGTCGACCGTCCCAAGCGGGCGGAGACCTTCATCGCAAGAGTGAAGGAAGGGCCAAAGGCACGCGTCGTTGAGCCCCGGCCGCCGGCGGAGCAGTCTGAGCCATCCGCTGCATCGGTGGGCAATGAGCATCCCTCGGCCAACGACGACGGGGCAGGGAAGCCGGTCGTGCCCAAGCAGGGAGAACTTGCTCTCGACAAGGGGCAGCAATCCGGGCCGAGGCAGAAGCCCGAAGAGCCCGCAAAGGACTTGCATCAGGCCGTTGAAAGCACATCGGGTAAGACGCCGAAGCAACAGGAGCGAGCAGCCCGATCCGGGAAAGAAAAGGTGGGCAGCGCCAACCGGGAGGGTTCGAAAACCCGAACTGATGCAAGGCCGAGAAAGGCTGGGCCCTCCGCTCGCCCGCTCTTGCCTACCGGCGAGGCCACCTCGACGCAGGAGCCGCCGGCTACTCCCAATGGTACTGCTAGAGCCGGAACACCGGACGCAAATCCGCTGCAAGACGGCAAGCAGGATGGTCCCAAGAGCGTACGACCCAGCGATGCAGTAGCGCGCAAGCTGATGCTCGAGGATGGGCTGCGCGAGCAGGAACCGCCGCCAATTCCGGGTCCCGACCTCGGCGACATGGAGATGTGATCATGTCGCCGATTGCCGCAGCCTCGGGGGACAAGCGATGCTATCGGTAGCCAATGTCCGCACCGCCGGCGGCGCGGCCAATTACTTTGCTGCCGACAATTACTACACGCGCGCAGACGCTGATCGCTCCGGCGAATGGCTGGGTAAAGGCGCTGCCACCCTGGGGCTGGCTGGGGCCGTGGATGCGCGGCAGTTCGAGGCAGTCCTTAAAGGAATGCTGCCGGATGGTAGCCGGTTTGGCAGTGACAATCGGGCGCACCGGGCGGGGACCGACCTCACCTTTTCGATGCCGAAAAGCTGGTCGGTCCTTGCTCTGGTGGGCGGCGATAAACGGATCCTCGATGCCTACGCCGCGGCCGTTCGGGAAACCCTGCGCTGGGCCGAGAAGAACCTCGCCGAGACCCGGATGGAAGTTCGCGGCCGGGAGCGTGCCGTCCAAACCGGAAACCTTGCGATCGCGCTCTTCCAGCATGACACCAACCGCAACCAGGAACCCAATGCGCATTTCCATGCGGTCGTTGCCAATGTGACCCAGGGGCCTGACGGCAAATGGCGGGCGCTGCGCAATGACAAGCTCTGGCAGCACAACACCTTGCTCAATGCTATGACAATGGCGCGGTTTCGTCTGGGTGTGGAGAAGCTCGGTTACGAGGTTGGAGAGTTCGGCAAGCACGGCAATTTCGAGGCTGTAGGGGTGCCCAAGGGCGTGCGCGATGCCTTCAGTTCACGGCGTGCGGAAATTCTGGATTGACTGGCGACCATGGAAGGCAAAGGGCTGGCCGCGCGCAACGCAGCAAACCTCATGACCCGGGCCGACAAGGGGCGGATCGAGGATCGCGACGCGCTGCGGCAGCAGTGGCAGGATGCGTCTGCCAGGCTTGGCTTCGATCCCGCCACCGTCATTGCCAGAGCCAACGGACGCAGCGCACAGGATCTTGGTAATGTGGCTGGCTTGCGGTCAACGATGTGCGGGCTTGTCCGCCATGCTCAGGCCCTCGCGACCTCCTTTGCCGAGCGTCTGGGCCTGCGGGAAGGTGATCCGCTGATACCTGCCCGGCTGACCAATCGCAGCGTTGAGCAAGTCGCCGCAATTCATGCGGTAGCCTCGGCTGTCCGGCATCTGGGCGAACGGGAAGCGGCATTCACACGCACCGAGATCTACCGCACTGCACTTGGTTTTGCGCTCCCCACATCGCTTGCAGACATTGAGCAGCGCGTCGACCAGCTGCTCCGCCAGGGGCAGCTCGCGAAGGGCAGGGGTGCTGACCGGGAACTGCTCACGACACGCGACGCGATCAGCCTCGAACAGCGCATCATCGCAGGGGTTGAAGACGGGCGCGGCGCCGCTCCGGCGATTGTCTCTCCCGACCTTGCTGGGACCCGCCTGCAGGCACTCTCCCAGATCAAGTACGGGCTCACCTTGAACGCTGGACAGGAAGGTGCGGGGCGGTTGCTGCTTGGATCAAACAACCGCATCGTTGCCATCCAGGGCGTCGCAGGAGCGGGCAAGAGCACGGTCCTCAAGCCCGTCGCGGACATTCTGCGCGAGGAGGGAAGGGCCGTGCTCGGGCTCGCGGTGCAAAACACGCTGGTCCAGATGCTTGAACGCGATACGGGCATTCCATCGATGACGGTGTCGCGGTTTCTCGCGCAGCACCGCGATCTCCTCGAAGGGGCCGATGCGGACCGCCTCGCCGAGGCCCGGGCCGATATGCGCGGCAGTGTCGTGCTGCTCGACGAAGCCTCCATGGTCGGCAATGCCGACAAGGAAAAGCTGGTGCGCCTCGCCAACCTGCTCGAACTCGGCCGCTTTGCGAGCATCGGCGACCGCAAGCAGCTTGGCGCAGTTGATGCCGGCAAGCCGTTCGATGTGATGCAGCAGGCCGGGATCGAGACGGCCGTCATGAGCACCAATCTTCGCGCACGCAGCGAAGGCCTGCGCGAAGCTCAACAGGCGGCGCAAGAAGGGCGCATTGAGGATGCCATGCGCCATTTGGGATCCCAGGTGAGCGAGGTGGGGAATGATGCTGCTGTCGAGGCCGCTGCGGCTTGGTTGTCGCTCTCGTCAGCCGAGCGTGAGGCAACTGCAATCTATGCCTCAGGCCGAAACTTGCGCACCGCCGTGAACGATGCTGTGCAGACCGGCCTTAAAGCGAACGGGGAGCTTGGTCCTCAAACCATGCGGCTCCAGACCCTGTCGCGCATTAACGTCACCCGCGAGGAGCTTCGATACGCGAGCACCTATGCTCCCGGCATGGTGGTCGAGGTCGCGCGGCGTCAGCGGAGCCAGGGCCTTGCAGCAGGCGAGTACCGGGTGGTCGGAACTGATGTGCCTCGCGAGCGGGTCACGCTGGAGAACGAGCGCGGCTGCCAGTTCGAGTTTCGTCCTGGTCAGATAAGGCCGCAAGGTGAACAGGATCCGCTGCGCCTATTCGAAGTCCGCGCTCTCGACATTTACACCGGCGACAAGATCCGGTGGACCGAGACCGATCACCAGCGCGGCCTGCTCAATGCCGACCAGGCCCGGATTGTCGCAGTCGAAAAAGAGGCTGTCGTGGTGAAGACATCCTTGGGCGCAGAGCACAGACTCGAACGCGACGATCCAATGCTTCGACGTCTCGATCTCGCCTACGCGCTCAATGCCCATATGGCGCAGGGGCTAACCTCCGATCGCGGAATTGCAGTCATGGATAGCCGCGAGCGCAATCTGGCCAACCAGCAGACGTTTCTGGTCACGATCACACGGCTCCGCGATGGCCTCACCCTCTATGTCGACAATGCTGGCAAGCTTGAAGCCGCGGTCGAGCGCAATGCCGGTATGAAGCGCTCGGCGCTGGAAACGGTCGATCTCCTCCGCGACGCTGCGTCCAAAGGGCAGGCCAAAGATCGTGTCGATCTTGCACCGGAACGCAAGCCGCCAGAGCTTGACCGGTCGATCACCAAGCCATTCGAGATTGGCATCTAGCGACCTGCTGTCCCAATGCGTCCGCACACTGCCGGTTGACGGGAAGTTCTTTATTTGTTCTCATTGGCCCATGCCCCGAATCTCCGACGATATCCTTCTCACGCACCTCGAAGTTGCGCTGGCCGTTGCGCCGGAGCACACGCTCTTGCGTCTCAATGCCGATGATCCACGCGCCCAACGCAGCGCCAGGGTCGATCTCGCTCGTCATCTGGTCGAACGCATGCGCGGCTTCACCATCGAAAGCGACAGCCATGGCGGCGCAGGCGCGCAATCCTGTCTCTTTCCCGGCGATCTCTCGCCAATCGGATGACCTGGCCGGTCTCGTCGGTGACGCTTAATGCGGTGGCTTGTCAGAGGCGTTGGAGCTCAGCTGGACAATCCGCTCAGCGATAGCCTGCCATGTTCGAATGCCTGCTTCGTCGCCGGCAAGTGCGAGAGCACCAATCTGTTCGGCGACGTGCAAGGATGCTTTGTCCCCATGGGATTGCAAGACATGGTTGGCGCAGGCCCAGAGTTCCCAGTCGCTGAGCATCAGCCTAGCGCGCTCACGACCGTGCTAACCGTCGCGAAGAGGCCATAGGCGACGAAGGCGGCGACAAGAAGGAATTCGAGGCGGATTTTGAATGCTGCCGGACGAGGCTGGCCGGCCAGCCATATCTGTTCGCAGGTAAACCCGTTGAACCCCAAACGCTCCCCGACCACTTCGACGCGAGAGCCGATAAGCTTGCGTACCTGGCGAGTGTTGTCGAGCTCCCAGGTCCCGCCACCATCGGTGCGCAGCACTGGTCCGTTTGGTGCGCGTTCTACGATGCCGGTCAGATGCGTGCTGCTGCTCACCGGCAAGCCGGGCCTTTCCAGTAGCGATCCCAGCGCAGCACGGTGCCGGTCTTGATCATGGCGCATGACAGATCAGCGCCTGACGGCAGGCGGCACCAGGCAGCGGTCCTGTTTCCGCCTGCGCCCCCCTCGGAGCGGCATGTCAGTCGCGGCCCCCTTACCACCACATGACCGGTCGAGATCGTTCCGCGAGCGCCGCCCATCAGCTGTACCAGCGCATCGCGCGGCTCAATCGCCGAGGCAGCGGGGCAGGGCTGATTGGTCCGGCAGGTGCCGTCCATTTCCCGCGCAGCGATGCCGGCGATCCGAAGGTGAGGACCTTCCGCACACCAGACCGGGCCATCGCCATCCCAGACGTGGGTCGGTGTGCATGTGAATGTCTGTCCGGAGGCGACGATCGAGGCGGCAAGCAAGGCGAGTATCATATGGCTCCCTTAGAGTGCTCGTCCGAACCAAAGAACCCGCCCGACGATATTGAGCGTCCGCTTCTCGAGACCGCGCCAGCTCGGATAGGCCGGGTTGTCGCTCAGAACCGAAGCGCGCTTGCCCTGCGGTTCGAGGGCAATCCGCTTGACGCTCAGCATGTCGTCCATTCGCAGGACATAAATCCCGTCTCTCAGGCGCGCCTGGCCATCCCCAAGATCGACCATCACTTCGTCGCCATCGTGCAGGGTGGGCTCCATGGAGTCCCCATGCACGGCGATAATCGAAAGGCTTGATGCCTTGCTTGCGGTCAGGCGGCGTAGCCACTTTTCGTCGAACCCAAATTGCGCGGATTTGGCTTCCATCTCCGCGAGAGCGCCGTGGCCGGCTGATGCCTCGACATTGAGCAAGGGCACATGGACCAGTTCGACGACCGGGCCTGACCGACGGGCAGGGGCACCGAGAATCTTCTCATCGACCCCGAAAAATCGCGCCAGAACCGAGCGATCCTGCTCGTCCAGCTGCCTTGGGCTGCCGCGCCGAATGTACTGCTGGATGTAAGCGGCATTGCGCCCCAAAAGGCGAGACACGGCGGAATAGTTCACGCCTCGCTTCTGAATGAGCTCGTCCAGGGCTCTCCGTGCGTCGTCCATGACTGACAGTCCTATCGCGGGCGCCTAGGAAAATCGATCCTAGACTCTAGGAAGCCTTCCTAGTAAGAACATATCAAGAACGCAAGCGTAAAGCGAGTCTACGGCCATGGAGCTTCTGGAGCAGATCGAGGCATATCTGGCGCAAACACGGACGTCGCCGAGCACCTTCGGTCGGCACGTCGTGGCAGATCCTCGCTTCGTTCAGGACCTAAGGGACGGGCGCAGGCCACGCCGAAAAACCTGTCAGAAAGTCTCGGAATTTCTGGCGAGCTCAGAGACAGTTAGCCGCGGGTAGGTCGACCAAACATAACAGCAAGGACATTTCCGAATCTCGTTGCCTCGACATCAAGCATCCACTACGCTTACCCATACAGAAACTGGTTTAGCCCAGTTTCTTGGGGGACCGGGGCATGGACAGCGAATCGGGATTGAGGCGCGGAGTTGAGAGCCGCCTCGAATTCATCGAATTCAGGCTCTTTTGGGAAGGCCATGTCAACCGCAGTGACCTGATCGAGGTTTTCGGCGTTTCGATCAATCAGGCATCGACGGATCTGAACAGATATCTCGGCCTAGCCGAAGCAAACATGGTCTACGACAAGAGCGCCAGGACTTATGTCCGTAGCTCGTCCTTCAGCCCCGTGTTCCACCAGCCAGACGCAGCCCAGTATCTCTCCCAACTCAGATCGCTTTCGGATGGCATCATTGCCGCCGAGGACAGTTGGATCGGGGGGGTGCCAAGCTTTGCCTGCGCTCCGACGCCTGCTCGGGGTGTCTCGCCCAAAATCTTGCGGGCGATGGTGACGGCGATCAAGCGGCACGAGGCGATCGAGGTCTTCTACCAATCGATGTCATCCCCCGAGCCTGCTTGGCGGTGGATCGCACCTCATGCCTTGGTGTTTGACGGGTTCAGATGGCATGCTCGCGCGCATTGCCCACGCAACAGCGCCTTCAAGGACTTTGTTCTCTCGCGCATCACCGATACGCGCTCATCGAAGCCGGCCGATGCTAAGCATTCCGGCGATAGCGAATGGGAAGAGCAGGTTGAGCTGCAGATCGCGCCTCATCCCGAATTGAGCGTTGGTCAGCGCAAGGCGATCGAGCTCGACTACGGTATGGAAGGTGGTGTGGCGACCATCCCGGTTCGACGGGCGCTCCTTTACTATGCTCTGAAGCGCCTTGGCCTCGACACGGATCCAGCAGCCCGGTCACCACAGGATCAGCAAATCGTCCTGGTAAATCGGGAGACGATCTATGCAGATCATTGATAACAATTCCCATCTGTGGGGTGACGACCTCAAGCAGACCTTGACCAAGGGGTCGCGGGTGAAGATCGCCGCCTCCTGTTTCTCGATCTTTGCCTTCGAGGCGCTCAAGTCCGAGCTCTCCAGGATCGACAGCCTGCAGTTCATTTTTACCGCGCCTACGTTCACTCCCAACGGTGCAACCGATCGGCTCACCAAGGAGCGACGGGAGTTCTTCATCCCGAAAGCTCGGCGGGAGAGCGGGCTTTATGGAACCGAATTCGAGATCCAGCTTCGCAACAAGCTGACGCAGCGTGCCGTAGCGCGCGAATGCGCAGACTGGATCCGCAAGAAGGCAAAGTTCCGGTCCAACGGGCCAAAGGCGCCGATGCAGCAGTTCATGCATGTGGCGGGCGCTGCTGATGCAGTGGCCTACATGCCCATCAGCGGCTTCACGGCGGTCGACCTGGGTTACCAGAAGGGCGATGCCGTCTCGAATTTCGTCACGCGCTTCGACGACCCGAGCCATGCGCAGATGTACCTGCAGCTGTTCGATCAGATCTGGTCGGACCCGGAGAAATTGCAGGACGTCACAGCCGCCATCTGCGACCACATCGAGTCCGTGTATCAGGAGAATGCGCCGGAGCGCATCTACTTCATGATGCTCTACAATATCTTCCGGGATTTCCTCGAGGAGGTCGATGAAGATGTCCTGCCGAACGACCTGACCGGTTACCGGGATAGCGTAGTTTGGAACAAGCTTTTCAATTATCAGAAGGATGCGGCGACCGGCATCATCAACAAGCTCGAGACCTACAACGGCTGCATCCTGGCCGACTCTGTTGGTCTCGGCAAAACCTTCACCGCGCTGGCAGTGATCAAATATTATGAACTGCGGAACCGGTCGGTCCTGGTGCTTTGCCCCAAGAAGCTCGCGGATAACTGGCGCAACTACAACACCAACCTGACCACCAACATCTTCGCCAGGGACCGGTTCAACTACGATGTCCTGTGCCACACCGATCTGTCCCGCACCTCCGGGGAATCCTTCGGCATCCCGTTGAACCGGGTGAACTGGGGCAATTACGACCTGGTCGTCATCGACGAGTCTCACAACTTCCGGAACAATGACGTCTTCAAGGATCGGGAGACGCGCTACCAAAAGCTGATGAACAAGGTCATCCGCGCGGGCGTGAAGACCAAGGTCCTGATGCTGTCGGCAACGCCAGTGAACAACCGCTTCACCGATCTGCGAAACCAGCTCGCGCTGGCCTACGAGGGACAGTCCGAGGCCCTCAGCAAGAACCTGAAGACAGACACCAGCATTGAAGAGATCTTCCGCCGGGCTCAGAAAGCTTTCAACGAATGGACATCGCTGCCTCCCGAGGAGCGGACCGCGGCGTCAATCCTCAAGACACTGGACTTCGACTTCTTCGAACTGCTCGATTCCGTGACCATTGCCCGGTCCCGCAAGCACATCGAGACGTTCTACGACACGAAGGATATCGGCAAATTTCCGCAGCGCCGGAAGCCGCTATCGTTCCATTGCCCGATTACACAGCAGCCGGACGTGATGGGGCTAAACGACATTTTCACGCAGCTGTCGGTGCTCAAGCTCGCGGTCTATGCGCCCATCAGCTACATCCTTCCCAGCCGTCTGCGTAAATACGAAGAAATCTACGACACGCAGGTCGAAGGCGGCCGCGGAAAACTGCGCCAGGCAGACCGGGAGCGCAGTCTCCAGGCGCTGATGACCACCAATCTTCTGAAGCGCCTCGAGAGTTCGGTCGCGGCATTCCGAATGACGCTGCGGTCCCTCGGCAGCAACATTTCTCGCACGCTGAGCGCTATTGAAGAGTTTGAGCGAACTGGACGCGCGGACAGCGTCAGCGACCATCTCGCGGAGATGAGTGCCTTTGATCCTGAAGACGACGATCTGGCCGGCCTGGATGAATTCACCGTCGGCAAGAAGGTCCAGATCAGCCTTGGCGATATGGATTTGCCGTCGTGGAAGCACGACCTTGCTGCCGACCTTGTTCTGATCGACGACCTGATTGCGTCGATGGATAAGGTGACACCCGGGGACGACACTAAGCTCCAGCACCTGCTTTCGCTCATGGGTCAGAAGGTCGAAGCGCCGCTGAATGCCAGTAACCGCAAGGTCCTGATCTTCACAGCCTTCGCCGATACCGCCAATTATCTCTACGACAATCTCGCGCCCTTCGCGCAGCAGCTGGGGCTGCACGTCGGCAAGGTCACCGGATCAGATTCACCGAAGACCACCCTGAAGAAATCCTACGACTTTCAGGGTGTGCTGACGCTGTTTTCCCCTCGCTCAAAGGACAAGGCTATTGTTCTGCCCAATGAGCCGGGCGAGCTGGACATCCTGATCGGCACTGACTGCATTTCGGAAGGCCAGAACCTCCAGGACTGCGATTTCCTGGTCAATTATGACATCCACTGGAACCCGGTGCGCATCATCCAGCGCTTCGGTCGGATCGACCGCATCGGCTCACCCAATAGCCAGATTCAGCTGGTCAACTATTGGCCGGACATCACACTCGACGAGTATATCAACCTCAAGGAGCGCGTCGAAAACCGGATGGTGATCGCCGACGTCACCGCGACCGGTGACGACAATGTGCTGACCGCCAAGTCGAGCGACATTGCCTACCGCAAGGAACAGCTGAAACGGATGCAGGAAGAAGTCATCGAACTTGAGGACGTGAAGGCCGGCATTTCCATCACCGACCTCGGCCTGAATGACTTCCGCATGGACTTGCTAAACTACGTCAAGGAGTATGGTGACCTCGAGAGCGTGCCCTTCGGAATGCACGCCATCGTCCCTGCACAACCAGAGCTTGGATTGCATTCGGGCGTTATCTTCGCCTTGAAGAACATCCATGACAGCGTGAATGTGAACCAGCAGAACCGGCTCCACCCATTCTACCTGGTCTATATCGGTGACGATGGCGAGATCGTCGCCGACCATACCGAGGTCAAACGGCTGCTCGATCTGATCCGCACCAGTTGTAAGGGACAGGTAGAGCCGATCCGGGAGGTTTGCCGGGTTTTCAACGAGCGGACCGATGATGGGCGCCAGATGGGCCGCTACTCTGACCTGCTCTCCAGCGCGATCCGCTCCATGATCGAGGTGAAGGAAGAAAAGGACATCGACAGCCTGTTCAGCGGCGGGCGGACCACGGCGCTCACCCACACTATCAAGGGGCTCGACGATTTCGAGCTAATCGCATTCCTGGTCATCGAGAGGGGATCATGATCCTCTACGAATGGCCTCGCGCTGCAGCTTTCGGACGCGTGATCCCCAAGAACAAGATCTACGAACATGCTGGCGCCAACACGGCGCTGAAGGACCTCTTCGTCCGCGAGGTTGATCAGATCGTCTGGTCACACAAGCTGGCGCCAGAGACAGTCAATCTGGCGGCCACGAAGTCAGTGGCCGAAATTCAGGTGTTCCGCATCACCGCGCGAACGGCAACGCTCGACCATGATGTGCTGCACGCGATCGACAAGGCCATCCCGTTCCCGCTGCTCTTCGAGTTGGTCCACGGCAACCGCGTCAAGCTGGTCGCCGCCTACAAGCGTCCTAGGCGGCGTGGACAAATTGCCTAGAGGCGAGCTTTCCAAGTGTCTTCGGGATATTTGATGATTTGTCGCCGCCATATCCAAACGGCGAACGAAAACATGATTGCTCCGGTAGCTATACCAGCACCCCATCCCTTCTGATGACCATGAAAATAGGCCACCAGAATACTGACAACGGCCGGAGCAGATAGCGCAAGCCAATCCCGTCGGGTCACTTTCCTCATGCGGCGTAATCTATCGCGAGGTGGCCGTAAAAACACCGATTTCTGCATGGTGTTTGGGAACGCGATTGACGCGATGGCCAGTCGTTGATTCAAGCCTGCTTTTTGGAGGCAGATTTGAGCCGGGGCGATCTCACCGAAGCAGAATGGCGAATTTTGAAGGGCTTGTTGCCAATCGAGCCTGAAAATCGCGGTCGAGGCAGGCGGCCGGAGCAGAACCGTTCTGTCGTCAACGGCATACTCTGGCGGCTCCGTTGCGGCGCACCGTGGCGCGATGTACCACCGAAATACGGCAGTTGGAACACGATCTATCGGCGGTTTCGACGCTGGAGTGAGGCTGGTGTTTGGGAGACCGTTGCGGTTACGCTCGCCGAAATCATGGCTGACAGCGGCCACTACAGCATCGATAGCACAACAGTCCGCGCCCACGTTTCGGCAGCGGGCGGAAAAGGGGGACTCATCGACGCGCTCTTGGCCGCTCGCGGGGCGGGTTCACCAGTAAGCTTCACTGCTTGGCTGATGCCCTCGGACGACCAGTTGCCTTCCACCTAACAGGTGGCGAGGCAGCGGACTGCAAGGCGTATGATGCTTTGATCGATCTGCCCGAGTGCACGCCCGACGCTTTGTTGGCGGACAAGGGGTATGACGCTGATGCCATTCGTGCGGATCTTGCCGAGCGGAAGATTGCTGCCGTCATCCCCGGCCGGTCAAACCGCCGCGTCAAGATCGAGCATGATCGAACGCTCTACAAGCAGCGCAACCGCATCGAGCGCATGTTCGGCCATCTCAAAATCAACCGCGCCATCGCCACCCGCTACGACCAGCTTGCCAACAGCTTCCTCGGCATGGTCCATCTCGCCACCGCCAGATACTGGCTCAAATTTGTCCACGCCGCCTAGCGAGGCGGACAGCTCGCGCTGGGTGGTGGGCGACTATTTCGAGGGTGACTGGCTACCCGAGGATGCCTCCCGAGCGTCCTTGCCGGTGGCGCTAAACCTTGGGGCGCTTTATGAGCGGCTTCTGAGCTCTTTGGTTGAGGGGCAGACGGCCCGCCTGATCCCCGGCACAGGCGACAGTCCGGCAACTCCCGGCAGTGCGACCGCACAGGAAGAACCCATCTCGCTGGAAGCGCGCATCGCGCAGGCGGAGGCTATCAAAGCCAAAACTCGCGAAGTCGATCGATTTAAAGCGCTACTGGCTCGCGAGAAGCAATTCAACAAGCGTGTGACGATAAATGCTGAGCTGCGCGCGGCCAAACAGGAGCTGGAGAGGCTCACAGCGGGGATCGCCAACACTGCTGCGTCGAAATACCAAGAGGACGATCATGGATAAGCTGAAGATGTATAGCCCCGACCTGAGCCAGGACAACATCGCCAAGATTCGCGTCCTGTTCCCCGGCTGCGTGACCGAGGCGCGCGACGAGGCGACGGGTGCGGTGCGTTTGGCCGTGGATTTCGATCAGCTGCGTCAGGAGTTAAGCGACCAGATCGTGGAAGGCCCGCAGGAGCGGTATCGGCTGGACTGGCCAGGGAAACGGGAGTCTCTGGCCGCAGCGAATGCGCCGATTGCCAAAACGCTTCGTCCAACCGCGAACGATAGTGTCAACTTCGACCGAACTCGAAATCTATTTGTCGAGGGCGACAATCTTGATGCCCTGAAACTTCTTCAGGTCCCGTATTTGGGATCTGTCAAGTTTATCTACATTGATCCTCCTTATAATACTGGTGGGGACTTCGTTTACGACGATGACTTCTCAGTAGACACGCGCACTTTTTTCCAAAAATCGATGCAATCTGACAGCGGTGGAAACAAGCTCGTTGCGAATCTTGAGTCCAACGGCCGATTTCACTCTGACTGGCTGTCGATGATTTATCCGCGGTTAAAACTCGCGCGAAATCTATTGCGGGACGATGGATTCATTGCAGTCAGCATCGATGATATCGAATGCCATTCCCTGAAGAGGATTATGGACGAGATATTCGGAGAGGAAAACTTCATCGCTGCTTTGGTTTGGGACCGCAATCGCAAGAATGATGCTAAATATTTTTCAGTAGGTCACGAGTACATGCTCGTTTATGTCAAATCCGTACAAGAGCTTAAGGATCACGAAATCAAACTCCGAGCCCCGAAGGAAGGCGTCGCAGAGGTAAGGGAGTTATTTTCCGATCTACGGAAAGAGCACGGGGAGGACTGGGCCGCTATTTCCTCCGGCCTGAGAGAATTTTACAGAACCTTTGAGGAAGATGACGCCAGACTCCCGTTAGCTCGTTTTACCAAGGTAGATGAAAAAGGCCCATATCGGGATGATGGTAACATCAACTGGCCGGGCGGAGGCGGACCCACATACGAAGTGCTGCACCCGCTCACAGGTAAGCCGTGCAAGTTGCCCAAGAGCGGTTGGCGGTATCCAACAAAAAAGCGCTTCGACGAAGAGGTCGATAAGGGCCGTATTGTTTTTGGACCCGATGAAACTACAGTTCCTCGAGTACGGACAAACCTATTTGAAAACAATGATCAGGTCTTAACTTCCGTAAGATATAGCTATGCCCAAACCGCCACACTGGAGTTTGAGCAGCTATTCGACGGGTCTCGTGTCTTTGAGAACCCAAAGAATTATAAAGATATTTCCCTTTTAGTGAATTATCTTTCCGGCCCCGACGATATCATAATGGATTTTTTCGCAGGCTCTGGATCGACACCGCATGGAGTTTTCTACGCAAACGCCACGCAAGGTGGAAACCGCCAATGCATAAGTGTTCAAATTCCGGAAGATACTGCCGAAGATAGCTTGGCTCGGGCGGCCGGCTACTCGACCATTGCTGACCTTTGCAAGGACCGCATCCGTCGCGCCGGAAAGAAAGTCCTCGAAGGCGAATGCCACCCAGATTGGAACCGCGACGTCGGCTTCCGAGTGCTCAAGGTGGATACGTCGAACATGAAAGACGTCTACTACCGCCCTGACGAGTTGAAGCAGTCCGACCTGCTCGACATGGTCGATAATGTTAAGGAAGACCGCACATCCGAAGACCTGCTGTTTCAGGTTCTGGTCGACTGGGGCGTTGACCTGACGCTGCCGATCCGCCGCGAAACTGTACAAAACAAGACGGTATTCTTCGTCGACGACAACGCCCTGGTCGCCTGTTTTGATCGTGGCGTGACCGAGGAACTGGTCAAGGAGTTGGCGAAGCGCGAGCCTTTGCGGGTCGTCTTCCGCGACAACGGCTTTGTCTCGGACGCGGTGAAGATCAACGTTGAGCAGATCTTCCGCCAGCTCTCGCCGTCAACCGACGTCAAAGCAATCTGAGGCTGCACCCATGAAGCTGAAATTCAAGGTCCAGCCTTACCAGACCAATGCTGTTGAAGCGGTGGTCGATTGTTTCGCGGGCCAGCCGAAGGTCGATGGTCTGACCTATCGCATCGACCCTGGCCAGAAGGCACAGGCGGCCGCTTTCGAGGAAGGGTTCAAAAACGCCGATTTCGCGCTGAGCGAGGCTCAGATCCTCGAAAACATCCAGGCTGTTCAACGCCGCCAGAACCTGCCTGTCGCTCAGCGACTGGACGAGTTCATGGTGCTCGACCGGCACAATCAGCGCGTGCCCACACCGGCGACCTATCGACGCGACGCGCTGGCCGCGACCCGCGTGCACCTCGACGTCGAGATGGAAACCGGCACCGGCAAGACCTACTGCTACATCAAGACCATTTTCGAGATGAACAAGCGATACGGTTGGTCGAAGTTCATCATCATGGTGCCCTCGATCGCCATCCGTGAAGGCGTTTACAAGTCTCTCCAGATTACCGCCGATCACTTCACGGAGACCTATGGCAAGAAAGCCCGGTTCTTCATCTACAATTCCAAACGCCTGCACGAGCTGGAGAGCTTCTCCTCCGATGCGGGTATCAACGTCATGGTGATCAACATCCAGGCGTTTGCCGCACGCGGCGCAGACAACCGCCGCATCTATGAAGAGTTGGACGACTTCCAGTCGCGCAAACCCATCGACGTCATCGCGTCCAACCGGCCGATCCTGATCCTGGACGAGCCGCAGAAGATGGAAGGTGCGGCAACGATGGAAGCGTTGCCGAAGTTCAAGCCGCTGATGATCTTGCGCTATTCGGCGACACATAAAACCCAGCACAACCGCATCCATCGCCTTGATGCGCTGGATGCATACAACCAGAAGCTGGTGAAAAAGATAGCCGTGCGCGGGATTCAGACGCGCGGATTGGCTGGCACCAACGCCTACCTCTACCTCGAAGGGATCGACATCTCGAAGAGGGCCCCGGTCGCCCGCATCGAACTCGAGGTGAAGCTGAAGTCCGGCGAGATTAAGCGCCAGATTCGGCGACTGGAATTCCGTGACGACCTGTTCGTCGAGTCCGGCGAACTGGATCAGTATCGCGGGTTTACAATCAGCCAGATCGATTACAACATCGACACGGTCGAGTTCACAAACGGCATCGTGCTGAATGCAGGCGAAGCCAACGGCGATGTGTCTGAGCGCGACATCCGTCGCATCCAGATCCGCGAGACGATCAAGGCGCATTTCGACAAGGAAAAGCAGCTATTTGCCCAGGGCATCAAGGTCCTGTCGCTGTTCTTTATCGACGAGGTGGTGAAGTACCGGGACTACGACCATGCCGATGAGAAAGGCGAATATGCCCGGGTCTTCGAGGAAGAATACGAGTTGCTGAAGGCCGAGTACCTGTCGGAGCTTGCCATCGATAATGAGGCGTATCGGAAGTACCTTGCCGGCATAGACCCGGCCAGGACCCACAATGGCTATTTCTCAATCGACAAGAAGACGAACCGCCTCAAGGATCCAGCTGTTGGGGCCCGCTCGGTCGATTCTGACGACGTGGACGCCTACGACCTGATCCTGAAGGACAAGGAGCGCCTGCTTTCCTTCGCCGAACCCGTCCGGTTCATTTTCTCGCACTCAGCGCTGCGCGAGGGGTGGGATAACCCGAACGTCTTTGTCATGTGCATGCTAAAGCACAGCGACAATACCATTTCGCGCCGTCAGGAAGTCGGTCGAGGACTGCGGTTGAGTGTCGACCAGCATGGCGACCGCATGGATCACCCGGCCGTGGTCCACGATATCAACGTGCTGACCGTGGTGGCCAGCGAAAGCTACAAAGATTTCGTCGCAGGATTGCAGAGGGAGATCGCGGAGACCTTGTCCTCGCGTCCGCGCCAGGCGACCGAGGCCTATTTCACGGGCAAGACGATCACCACCGAGCAGGGCCCGGTTGAGGTGACCGGCGCAATGGCGAAGCAAATTTACCGCTATCTGGTGAAGAATGACTACACCGACAATGCGGACCAGATTGCAGGCACCTACCACGACGCCAAAGCCGCCGGTGCGCTGGCGGAATTGCCGGAGGAGCTAAAACCCTATGCGGATCAGGTATTCCAGCTGATCGACAGCGTGTTCAGCGACGCGCAGTTGCCCAAGGTGGGTGATGGCCGCAAGCCCAAGACCAATCCGCTCAATGCGAACTTCGATAAGAAGGAGTTCCAGGAACTGTGGGCGCGGATCAATCGCAAAGCGGTATACCGTGTGGAGTTCGATTCTTCGGAACTTGTCAGGAAGTGCGTGAACGCGCTGGACAGCCAACTGCGCGTTACGCCGCTGCAATACACGATTCAGGAAGGCAAACAGAACGACGGCCTGACCGACGACCAGCTCCGCACCGGCGATGGCTTCACGGTTACGACCACGACTACCGAACAGGGAGGCTCCATCCATTCACTGGTGAAATATGACCTTGTCGGAAAAGTCGCCGAAAGCGCGCAGCTGACCAGAGATACCGCCGCAACCATCCTTGGCCAGACTGAGCCGGCGGTATTCGGGCAGTTCAAGATGAACCCTGAACACTTCATCACCGAAGCCTCGCGTATCATTACCGAGCAGAAGGCTGCCATGGTCATTGAGCGCTTGGCCTACGACGAAGTCGAGGAGCGTTACGACGTCGACATCTTCACTGCTAACCAGACCGGCCAGGACTTCTCACGCGCTTCTGCGAAACTCAAGAACCATGTCTATGACTATGCGATCACGGATTCGGATGTCGAAAGAGAATTCGTTAAAGAGCTGGACACGAGTACCGAGGTCGTCGTGTACGCCAAGCTCCCGCGCGGATTCCTGATTCCAACCCCGGTCGGCGATTACAATCCGGACTGGGCAATATCATTCAGAGCCGGCAACGTGCGACACATCTACTTCGTAGCGGAAACCAAAGGCACGATGTCTTCGATGAAGCTGCGGGAAATCGAAAAGACGAAGATCGAATGTGCTCGAAAATTCTTTGATGAGATTAACGGGCGGATTACCGAAGTTCGAGTTAAGTACGATGTGGTTACTGACTACGGGAAACTGATGGAATTAGTAGTCCAAGGTGTTCCTCCGACGAGCGGTAGGCCATCGTGAAGCCCCGCTCCATCAACATCTTTCTCCTGGATGGCGACCCAGATGGCATCCGGGTTGCTCAGATATCAATGTCGACGATCCAGGCGATCGCGTTCCGAAAACTACAGATGAAGCAGGTTCGAGCCACGTTCCCTGAATTAGCTCGGCCGGGCGTTTACCTGCTGCTCGGCTTCGATGAGGCGCAGCCAGATCGTCTCATGGCCTATATCGGCGAATCCGAGGGCGTGGCCAATCGGCTGCAATACCATGCCGGTAATGACAAAGGCGTAGATAGCAAACCCTTCTGGACCGAGACCATTGTCTTGGTCAGTAAGGACGAAAACCTCACCAAATCTCATGCCCGCTATGTTGAAGCTAGGCTGATCGCGGATGCAGGGCTCAATCCACGTTGGACCCTGCTTAATTCCCAGAAGGCAAGCGAGGTCGGCAAGCTACCGCTGCCGGACCGGGCAGCCATGGAAGAGTTCATCGACCAGACAAAGACGCTGGTTGGTGCTCTCGGCTGTGATCTGTTCAAGGTCGTCTCGGGCGACCTGACCAATGGTAACAAATTGGAAATCCCGGCGTCGCCATCCGCTTCAAATGTTATTTTCGCGTATCGTGGACAAGGCTTTGCTGCTCAAATGTCGATCACTGCCAGCAGCGAGTTCGTTGTGAAGAAGGGATCTATTGCCCGGATAAAAACTACGAATACAATTCCCAAGGGGACTGCCTCCTTACGTTCCGACCTACTCGCTAAGGGCATTCTGGTCGAACAGAACGACGGCCTCCTCTTCACATCAGACTATATTTTTGCATCTGTGTCGGCCGCTGCTGCCACTGTGACCGGTGCTGCAGCTAACGGCCGAATTCTATGGCGGCTGTCGGATGGTAGGACGTACGCTGACTGGGAGGAGGCTGAAAATAGCAGTCCTGCGGGTGATCCCGAACCAAAGTTCTAAGTTGCCAAAGTGTGGCATGTGACCGAGGGAAGCGCGACCGGTTTTGACGCACTCGGAACTAACGGAGCCGAGATGGAGATCAAATCTAGCCCGGCTTATTCATGAGCCCGCTGCACTGGGGCGTGCCGGGTTTGATGTGTCGGTGGCCGCGTGATCCGGGCGCGCGGTTTCGGCGGCGTTTTTCGCCGCAGCAAAACCGATGGCTTTTCGAGGTTGATGGGCGATGGCTCGGGCTTTGTGCGGCACAGCCGCGCTGGCTATGTCGGCGCTGGCCGGAGACTGGTGGCGATGGCTTTGAACACGCCGGCGTCGGGGCATGCTGACGCGAAGGCGACACGGATGCGCGAGGCGGTCTCGATGACGCGGGCGGCGACCTTGAGCAGCCGCAGGCGCAGCGTTGCGAACTCGGCAGTGGCCAGAGAGGTGGCCTTGGGGATGGCCTGCTGGACGCGCCACATCAGCCAGTAGGCGGCGGTATGCAGGATGAGGCGCATCTGGTTGGCATTGGCCGAGCGGCACGAGGTGCGATCGCTGGCCAACTGGGTCTTGTGGCGCTTGATCAGGTTTTCGGCTTGGCCGCGCGCGCAATAGAGCGTGTCGTAAATGTGCTCGGGCGAGCCTTCTGTCAGCGAGGTGACGACATAGCGGATGTCCATGCCCAGCGTGCTGGCCTCAATCCGGGCGACGACGCGGCGTTGGCTCTTCCAGCTTTTGGCGCCGTAGCGGGTCTCGACATAGTTGCGCAGGACCGGATGTTGGGCCTGGGCCCGCTTGACCGCGCAGGCATCGGCGACGGCAACGATGGCCGGATCGGCCCGCAGCGCGGCGTTGGTCGGCAAGCCGAACACGTAATCGACCCCGGCCGCCTCGCAGAACGCCATGATCTCGGGACGGGCGTAGTGCCCATCGCCGCGGATGGTGATGTGGGTATCGGGCCAGTGCTGGCGGATATGACGCACCAGGCGCCGGATGTGGCCGGCACCTTCGGCACCCGACGGCGTCTTGCCAGTGCGCAGCAGCATCGCCACCGGCCGCCCGCTCGCGGTATCGTACACATGGATCGGCAGGAAGCAGCGCTCACCGTGATGTCCGTTCCAGAACGAGAGCTGCTGATAGCCGTGCACGACATCACACGTGTCATCGATATCCAGCGTCACCGCCGCCGGTGGGGCCGGATAGCTGGCACAGTAAACGCCGATCATCGCGACCATCATCCGGGCCAGTTCACGCGTGGTCGGTGCATTCTCCCAGCGGCTCATCGTCGGTTGGCTGGCCAGCCCCGCGCCCGATCCCGGCAACTTGCCCAGCGCCAGGCGGAAGCCCGGATCGTCGCGCAGGGCATCGAGATCATCGGCGTCCTCATAGCCACACGTGATCGCGAACACACGGGCACGCAGAATGTCATCGAGGCGATGGATCACCCGCGTCGGGTCACGCGGATCGGCGATGCACGCAGCAAGCTGCCGGCAGATCCCCATCGCGCGCTCGGCCTGCGCCAGCAGCAGAACGCCGCCGTCAGAGGTCAGCCGGCCACCGTCGAACGCGGTTGTGACCTTCTTGCCGCCAACCGCTGGAAACGAAAATCCCGGTGCGCTATCATCGCTCCCGGCGGGTGTGGTCCGTGGCATAAATTGCCTCGCTGAAGGACTGGTCTAGACACCCATTTTCCTACTGCAAAGCAATCGCTTACGCCACTCCCGCCAACCCTCTCACCCGCCGCGGTGAATAAGACAGGCTAGTGGCTTGGTGCATTCAGCTGAAAGCGACATTCTTCGCCTACAGCAGATTTTGCGGGAGGGGTATGCCTCGGGCTTTACGATCTTCAAGGAGCTGCTCCAGAACGCCGAAGACGCGGGTGCTCGCCGGATGGTCGTGGCCGGTCACGCTGGGTTCGATGAAGCGACTAACCCGCTGTTGCGAACCCCTGGGCTGATTATCGCAAATGATGGTCCCGTCCTTGCCCGGCATATGGACGCGATCACCCGCGCCAGCGGCGGGAGCAAAGCGGATGAACGGTCGGCAGTGGGGCGGTTCGGTCTAGGACAAAAATCAGTCTATCATCTGTGCGACGCATTCATTGCGCTTGGCCGGGTGGAGGATCGCGAAGGCCGACCGCAAACGCTGATTATGAACCCATGGGAACAGGTTGCTGAAGCTAATGCGGCACATCGCGACTGGCCTCAGCTTTCTGCCACCGAAGCCAAGATGTTACTCGATAAGGCAGCGGCGCTAGGCATGGAGCGGGGCATGGCGCTGTTCCTTCCGCTGCGCACTCCACATCTGCGTCCCGGGGCCGCGCTGTGCCTGTCAGATACGAACTGGCACCCTGACGGTGCGATCTCAGATATCCTCGATGGTGAGGAATTGGCCGCGACATTGTGCTGCCTCCGCAATCTGGAGAGCGTGGAGATCATGCCAGGATTTGCGGGCTGCCTATGATCGAGCCGTGTATCCTGAAGATTTTTCCTCAGCAGCCCTCGCTGACGGGGATAAGCCCGCCTGGTTCACCATGCTATCCCTCGCAACCTTCCAGACACTGGGGAGGATTAAACCGGCTCAATCCCGGCAGTTTGTTACCAAGGCAATCCAAGATGGCTGGTGGCACGAACTCGCGACAATCGACCCTTGTGACGAGGAGCTGAGGCCTTTTGTCGAGCGCCTCCGAGCCTGGAGCGATCCAGATGCCGATGAAAACTACCTGATGTGGCGCAGATGCCTTCCTGATCTATGCATGATCGCGCGGCATCTCGAAAGCTACCAGAGACTGTTCCGCAAATTGCCTGCGGTGGTTGCCCAAGAGGGTGACGTGAGCCTGCGCGGACATTTGCGACCGGCATTCTCTCACGTTGCCGCTCGTATGGGCATTGAAGCTGCCCCTCTAGCAAGATCGCTTGGCATTGGCGCCAACTGGCTTGTGCGCGAATTGGGCCGCAAAGGTATCTATTCTCAGGCACAATTCGAGCAGATCATGCCTTATGGCTGGAGTGCGGCGGAACGCGTCCGACGCCTCGCTTACACGCTCGGTATGGGCCAGTTTGAGCGTGGCATCGACGAGGGACGTGCCCTGTATGGAGCGGTAGAGCGTCGCATTGGTGAAGCCGCTCATTTCGATGGCGATGGTGATTTGCCATTGCACGTGATCACACTTGCCAAGCACCGCGATGACCTCGTGTCGATCCTTCACGATGCAGACGTTGACGAATGGCCAGACAATAATTGGGACGATGCAGAAGATGACGATGCCTGAAACACTGGCCGCTGACGCGAGAGTCACTCACCCACGCCACGGCTTGGGGCAAGTTATTGCCGATGCAGGAGAATTCGTCGTTGCGCGTTTCGGCGCGACGATCCAGCAGGTTCTTCGCACAGAACTCACGCTTGCTCGGTCGCTAGATCAAGCGCTGTCGACCGGGACTTTCGACGACAGTGCCGAGACTTTGATGCGGGCCAGCGCCATGGCAATCCGGTCCGTTAACGATCAGTGGGGGGTGTTTTCTCGATCACGCGTCCAGCTGCTCCCGCATCAACTCTGGGTTTGTCACAAGGTTAATCGAACTTTCCCGTTCCGCTGGTTGGTGGCCGATGACGTGGGGTTGGGCAAAACGATCGAAGCCGGTCTGGTGCTCATGCCTCTGGTTGCTCGGGCTCAAATTCGCCGCCTGCTGGTATTGGCACCAGCAAAGCTAGTGCCCCAATGGCAGAAACGCCTGCGGCAGATGTTCGATATCCGCCTGCAGGTCTACGATCGCTCCGTTGATACACCTGCTGTGGATTTCTGGGATACGGCAAACATGGTGGTCGCGTCGGTCCACACGCTGCGCCGGGAAGTTGCAGACGGACGCTCTGAAGGTAGCCGGTTTCTTGCGGCCGATCCTTGGGACGCGGTCGTGGTCGATGAGGCGCATCATTTGCACGCGGATGAGCGCACGGGAGAGACCCTTTCCTTTCAGCTCCTTCGCGCGCTGGAGGAACGGCACAGAATTCGTTCTCTTCTTCTGTTCACGGGCACACCACATCGGGGCAAGGACTTCGGCTTTCTGTCATTGCTGAGCCTCCTCGATCCGGATCAGTTCGGACCTGAGCACGACATCGACGAGCAACTGGCCAAGCTTCCGGATGTGATGATCCGTAATAACAAGGCGACCGTTACCGATCTCAAAGGCAACCGCCTTTTCACGCCGGTCACAGTGCAAACAAGGGAGTACGCCTTTAGCGCTGCGGAAAGCGCATTCTACGAAACGTTGAGTGCCTTCATCATCGATGGGCGAGCATATGCATCGACCCTCGATGGCCGGGCACAGTCGGCAAGAATGCTCTTGCTGATTGCGCTGCAGAAGCTTGCGGCGAGTTCGATTGCTGCGATCCGAAGCGCCTTGACCAAACGCCGCGCCAAGCTCGCAGATGTTGCTGAACAGGCACGTACGCCTTCTGTGTCCATATCGGAGGGTGATGACGACGAGACATTGGACGATCGCGCGCGGGCTGACGAAGAGGCGTGGGGCAAGATGCTCGCCGAACTGATGGAGGGCGAGATCGCTCGCCTGGATGAGCTGCTTGCGTTGGCTGCACCCATTCAGCAAGAGCGGAAGATCGAGCGACTGGTTGATCTCATCGAGAGCGATTTGCCCACCGGCGAGCCAGTGCTGCTCTTCACCGAATACAAAGCAACCCAGGCTCTCGTCGTTGATGCCCTGCATGCTCGATTTGGTCACGGTTGCTGCGGCTTCATCAACGGTGATGAACGCTTGGACGAAGTCACCAAGGCGGACGGTTCGCGGGGCCCGAAAAGTTGGTCGCGCGATGCGGCAGCGGAAGCTTTCAACCAAGGTACGATCCGCTTTCTGGTTTCAACCGAGGCAGCGGGCGAAGGGATCGATCTTCAGGAGCGCTGTGCGACGCTCATTCATGTCGACATGCCCTGGAATCCCATGCGGCTTCATCAGCGTGTCGGCCGCCTGTCGCGCTACGGTCAGACAAGGCCGGTTCAAGTGTTCATTCTGAGGAACCCAGACACGGTGGAGGCGCGCATTTGGGACCTCCTGAACGCCAAGCTCGAGCGAATCCAGCGCACCTTGGACGAGGCAATGGATGAGCGAGAAGACATCAGCCAGCTCGTCATTGGCATGACTGGTCCAAGCGCCTTTGAAAAGATTTTTGCTGCAGGCCAGACCCAGCCGCGAGAAAGCCTCGATCGGTGGTTCGACCGGGAATCTGCTACGATTGGCGGAGAAGACCTAGTCGATAAGGTCAAGACCATGCTTGGCAATGTCACTCGCTTCGACTTTGCCCAAGTTGGAAGAAATCTTCCGCAGGTTGATCTCCCGGATCTCGAACGATTCTTCTCGATGATGATGGAATCGAAGGGGCGGCGCGTTTTCCGGAGGGACGATGGTCTAGACGTTCTGACGCCGGAGAAATGGGCCGACGAAGACTACGCCATGCAGGATCGGTACAAGGGGCTGCTGTTCGATCGCAATGCTCGCTTAGGCAATGGCGAAGGCCCAGTCCGTCTTGTCGGTGTGGGGCACACGCTTTTCGATCGAGCGCTGAAGGAAGGGGAAAACCTCCAATCGGCTCTGGCGACCTGCACGCGATTGCCCGCTCCATTGCTTGTCGCCTCAGTCGAGGATCAGGTCACTGGCCAGGACCACTCGGTTACCCAAATTATCCTAGGTGCCTGGCGCGATAAAACAGGTCAGATCCATGTTCTCCGAGACTGGGAAGTCCTTCAGCTATTGAACACGTTAGGTCGCTCGGACAATCCGAAGTCGCCTGAAATCGATATCTCGCAAATGCGGGCGCTCGAGGCTGATCTCCTTGATTCAATGTCGCAAAGTTTGCCGACTGTTGCGGACATGATGACCCGTCCAGGCATCCGAAGCGAGATATTGCTCTTGCCCGATCAAGACACCGATACGTGACGGCCTAGAACGAATTGGAGGAGAGGTTGCGCACTCTCCGCAGCGGGGCATGTTTTGCTGGTTACCGTCCTCGTTTCTGCTATGTTCCAAGGAGCGGCGAGATGAATGCAATCATGAGCAACTTTGACATCGATCCTGGCAACCGACCTGCCTCCCGGAATTGGGAGGGTCTGTCGGAGCTTGATCAGGCGCTCCGCGAGAATCGTCTGATGGAATATCGGATCAAGAAGTCATGGGCCGACCCATGGGGGCGAAAGCTGACGATAATTGGCGTCATCGTTATTGGCGCAGTTTTCGGGTTTCTTGCTGGAGCGTCCTTCGGCCTGTGGTGACCGTTGCAGGTCACCACTCCTTCACATCATCCGCTGCCTCGGCGCTGGCACCTTGCGCTCCCTTGGTGATCGCGTCCAGACGTGCTCTAGAGCCGGCAATCTTCTGGCGACCGGACGCCTGAGCCCTTTGCACCTCTTTATGGATGTCGCCGGCACCCACACGTGGTACGGAACCGGAACCCCCGCCGCCGGTCTGTGCTCGGCCGCGCACCGATCCCAGGCTTGAAATGGCCGGTCGGGATACGGGCAGTCCGGGGGCGAGTACGAGGCGATCGTCGATCCCGTCGCGAAGCTGCTCGGCATAACTTTCAACGAATTTTGCCTGCAATGCTTGGCCTTCCGCACTGAGCTGGAAAGTGACGTCGTCGAACCGAGCGTTGCCATAATAGTCACGGTTGCTTTCGATCTCGGCGAGACCCCATTCTCGGTAGGCTTGTGACAGATTGAGATTGCCTGCAGCGCTGTTGCCCTCAAAGAACGACGCCTGGCTCTCAAGACGATTGGCAAGCTCCTCGGCTCGGCGAGCCTCGATAGTGAAGCTCTGCGCTTCCGTCAGAGAGGCATTCATGCCGCTTGCGGTTGTCGAGATCGACGAGCTGCTCGAGGTGCTCACTGAGCGAACGAACCCATCGCGGGTGCTCGACCAATTGCGGCTGTCAGACATCTGGGACAGGCTCCCAAAGATCCGGGAACGGTCTTCGGATGCGATGCCGATGTCGCTGTCGGTCCATGTACGTGTCCCGCCGCCCTTCGCTCCGATGCTTCCAGACAGCACGCCATTTGAAATTCCGGCCTTTGCCCCGGCTTCGCCGCCGAGGAACCAGGCCGTTGAAATGTCATCGGCTGCTCTGCGCGATAGTCCGAATTGCCGCTGCAGACTGGTCGATGCCTGATCGACCTCGCTGAATGCGGTCTGGATGCTGTCGGAGTTCGAGGTGCCGGTCGCGCTCTCGAAGGATGCGCCTCGGCTGAACTGGTCCCTGAGCTCGCGGAACTTCGTGACGGCGCTGGTCGTCGATTCCGTTGCGACATTAGCATAGGTCTCACTGTTGGCGCGGGCTTGGGACGCCATGGTCGAAAGCCGCGATGTGAACTCCTGGCCCAGCGTCGGCGTAAAGGGATAACTGGAGTTCGGGATATGGTCGTAGCTGCCATCCGGGAAGCTTGTTGTCATCGAGCCGGTGTCGCTGAACGTTCGCGTCTGCGGTGCACCATAGGTGAAGCTTGGGGCAATAGTGCCTTGGGCGAACTGACGGGTGAGGACACTCGAGTTTTCGAAGCTAGTGTTGCCGAGCGAGACATTGCCGGTGCTCGCCTCTCGGGCCGCTTCTTCCGCCGCGTTCTGGCTCGGGTTGAGGTAGCTGGTCGCATGGTGCGAGATCGCCATCGCGCCCTTCGCTACACCGCCGGCGAGGAACGGCACCGAGGCGATGAGGTAGCCTGCCAGCAGGCCAATATCGCTGTTCACGTCTGCCATGCCAGTGAAGCTAGCAAGGCTGAGGCCGTTGCTGCCCGTGACCGCGCTCATGTCAGCCGCGCCCTTGTACATCAGCATCATGTGGAGGATGACGAACAGCGGTCCCCAGGCCGCGAGATAGAAGAAGCCCGTCACATAGCCCTTGAGTGCGACCGGCCCCGTCTTGGGAAGCAGGAATAGGGGAAACAGCACTGGGAAGAGGGCGTAGAACAGCACCGTCAGCACGACGTTAAGGAGCGGGACCCACTTCATCGCGTTGCTCGCAATCGAACCATAGGTCCGCTCGGTCTGAATGTCGGCTCGGGTCTGGGCGTAGACGTCGACATTGCCCGCGCCGCTGCCGCCGGACATCGAGTGCATGGCCTGGCTCATCGCATTGATCGTCAGCGTCTGCTTGAATGCGGATTCCGAGGTCATGCCGGCCACCATTCCGATTTGATCCCGGCCGGCATTCCGACCTGATCCCGGCCGGCATTCCGATTAATTCCCGGCCACCTGCCGGGGGATGAGAAGCCTGATCGTTGGGCCATCCTTGCGGCTGCGTGTGAGCCGGGAGGACTGGATGCCGACGAGGAGGCCGAAGATGCGCGATGTGCGCGAAGTATTGAGATTGCACCGGGAAGGCTGTGTCCCGATGCGCGAGGTGGCCCGTATGATGGGCATTGCACGCTCGACGGTGCGAGACATGGTGGTCCGCTTCGAGCGCTCGGGGCTTTCCTGGCCGGTTCCGGCCGAGATCAGCGACGCGGAACTGGAAGCCCGGCTTTATGGGCCTGCCGGGGTAAAGCCGGGCAGACGCAAGCAATCCGAGCCCGACTGGTCGGTGGTGGCACGCGAGCTGAAGCGCAAGCACGTGACGCTGCAGGTCCTGTGGGAAGAATACATCGCCGCTCATCCCGACGGTTATCGGTACAGTCGCTGGTGCGAGCTGTTCCGCAACTGGGAAGGCCGGTTGTCGCTGGTGATGCGCCAGAGCCATGCCGGCGGCGAGAAGCTGTTCGTCGACTACGCGGGCGACACTGTCCCGGTCGTGATCAACCGCCGGACCGGCGAGATCCGCGCCGCGCATCTGTTCGTGGCGGTGCTGGGCGGCTCGAGCCTGTCGTTCGCGTGCGCGACCTGGACGGAGCAGTTTGCTGACTGGGCCGAGGCCCACAACGCCGCGTTCGCGTTCTTCGGCGGCGTGCCGCGGTTGCTGGTGCCCGACAATGCCAAGGTCGCGGTGATCAAGGCCTGCAACTTCGATCCAATGGTCAACCGCAGCTACACCGACCTCGCCCGCCATTACGGTACGGCGGTGCTCCCGACACGAAGCCGGAAGCCGAGAGACAAGGCGAAAGTGGAGGCTTGCGTCGGCATCGTCGAAAGATGGGTGCTGGGCCGGCTGCGCAACCGGATCTTCTACAGTCTGGCCGAGGTCAATGCGGGCATTGCCGAGTGCCTTGCCGATCTCAACGACCGGCGCGTGCTACGCCAGTTCCAGAAGACCCGGCGCGAACTGTTCGATGAGGTTGACGCGCCCAACCTCAAACCGCTGCCTGCCGAGCCCTGGGTCCATGCCCAGTGGAAGCGCTGCCGGGTCGGGCTCGACTACCATATCGCGCTCGAGCAGCATCACTACTCGGTGCCGCATCGCTTCGCCCGCCGTGAGGTAGAAGCCCGCTTTACCGCACGCACTGTCGAGATCTTCCTGGGCGGCGAGCGCATTGCCGTTCACATGCGTGGCAGCGGAAATGGCCGGCACACGACTGTGCCCGAGCATATGCCCTCGAGCCACCGGCGCTATCTGGAATGGACGCCCGCGAAGATCCGCGACGAGGCGGCCCGGATCGGGCCGATGCTGTCGCTGTTGGTCGAGCGCATCATCAACGATCGGCCGCATCCCGAACAGGGATACCGCTCGTGCCTTGGCATCATCGGCTTGGCCAAGCGCTTCGGCGCCGATCGGCTTGAAGCCGCCGCGGTCCGCGCTCTGGAGATCCAGGCGCGCAATTATCCTTCCGTCAAATCGATCCTCGAAAAGGGGCTCGACAAGGTGCCCGTGTCCAAAGCCCCGGAGCGCGAGCCGATCCTGCACGACAACATCCGGGGCTCCCAATACTACCATTGAGAGGAACAATGATGCTCAGACACCCAACCCTTGATCAATTGAACCAGCTCGGCCTGACCGGCATGGCGCACGCCTTCGCCGACCTCGACAACAACGGCGATGCCGCCAGCCTGAACCACGCCGAATGGCTGGCGTTGCTGCTCGATCACGAGGCTACCTGGCGTAACGACCGGCGCCTCGCGCTGCGCCTGCGACACGCCAAGCTACGGCACCACGCTGTTCCCGAGGACGTCGATTACCGCGCTGCGCGCGGGCTCGACCGCCGGTTGTTCGAAATGCTGCTCAAGGGCAACTGGATCGCCGCCCACGAGAACTGCGCGATTATCGGGCCAGCAGGCGTCGGCAAAAGTTGGCTTGCCTGTGCAATCGGCCACCAGGCTTGCCGGGACAATCGCTCGGTGCTCTACACCCGCCTACCGCGCCTGATCGATGACTTGTCGCTGGCCAAGGGTGACGGCCGCATCGCGGCCCGAATGAAGAGCCTGGCGCGCGTCGACCTGCTCATCCTTGACGACTGGGGGCTTGAGCCGCTCGACGGCAATGCCCGTCATCACCTGCTCGAAATCCTCGAAGACCGTTACGGCCGTCGATCAACGTTGGTGACCAGCCAGCTCCCAGTAGCCAGCTGGTTCAATCTGATCGGCGACCCGACCTACGCCGATGCCATCCTCGATCGCCTCGTTCACAACGCCCATCGCCTAGAACTCTCCGGCGAATCCATGCGCCGAAATCTCCACGCTCAAGCCGCTTGACCCACTCAAAACCTGCATGCCAATAATTACCCACGATCTGGCTTCACCCGGCCGGCATCATATCGGAACAGTGACCGGGATCAGATCGGAATGGGCGGCCGGGATCGTCGGAATCAGCACTTGAAGATCTCGGTCGCGTTGGCCGAGACCCCGGTCAGGTACTGATAGGCGACCGGCAGATCGGCGAAGAGCTTCGCTTTGGCTAGCGCGGCCGTCTGGTTGGGGTAGAGCTGTCGGCCGAATACCGAACCCATCGCATCGACCAGTCCGGCCCACTGCGCATTGAGCGTGTCGTAAGCCTCGCGGCAAGTCACGATGTTCGAGCTCACCTGGCCAGTGGTCGCATCGCGTGTCAGGAACCGTTGCGCGCGAGCCTGGCTGCCGGGGGCTATCGTCGCCCAGATGTCGCCCGTCTCCGCCAGCTCCTTCATCGAGTAGCGGCCGAGCAAGACATCGTAGAACACGCACTGCCGGAAATGCTCATCGAGATTGGCGGCGAACTCGGGATCGGAAATCCGCAACGACCGGGTCGCATCGTAGAGCCGCGCGCCGTAGATCATGCCGTTCTTTGAATAGTTGAGATCGCCAGGCAGGCCGAACACCACCTCGGCCGAGCCCGTCAAATAATCGCCGACCTGGCTGGTAAAGCTCGCCATGAGAGCCAGGCCCAGCGGCACATTGCTGACATTGGCCGGCGCAAGGCTCGGATTGAGCCGGTCGGTCACATGGACATCGAGCCGCGGCACCATCAGGCAGGAGTAGATGAGCGTGGCGCCCAGGAACCAGTTGATCCACGCCCGCCAGTCCTGGTTGAATGCCAGTGTCAGGGCGGAAAGGCCAAGACCCATCACCATGACCACCTGGAGCAGGCTTTTGTAGCCGCCATTGCCGGTCCAGGCAGCGACTGCCTGGAAGACGTTGACCAGATAGTCGCCGCCGCCGACCGTGAAAATCTCGACCATGTCTATTGTCCCGCCTGGATGTGGTTGGCCCGGTCAGTGGGTGAGGGCGCGGCTCTGGACGCCGCGCGACCAGTCGAGCGATGCGGCCATGCCGGGAGACATTGAGGCAGCCAGCACGTTCTCGATGAACGCCGTCTTCTCGATGATCTGCAGCACCGCATTGACCTTGAGATGCGTGTTGGCCTGCCGATCAGCCAGCGCCTGACGCACGACATTGACTTGGCTCTGCCACATCGCGATCTTCGCTTCGTCGGCCCCAATGAAGCTCGACATTGAGCGGCCAGCCTCGCTGACAATTCGGTCGAGCACGGCAAACAGCAGGTCGACACTGGCGATCTCGGCCAGGGTCTCGCGGTCGTCGGTCGGCATGCCGCGGCCATAGGCCGCCTGGACGGTCAGGATCTTGTAGAGCGGGATCGACGCGACCTGCAGCAGTTCCTTCTGCTCTTCGGTGATCGCTGTATCATCGCGGATCGCCTGAACCATCCCGCCAATGAGCGCCGCGACGCGCGGCCGCAGCGCTTTCGATGCGGGCAGGCTCAGCGACTTGAAACCTGGGTTGAGGCACTTCTCCGTCTCGTCGCAGTCGAAGATCAGGACATTGCCATTGGTGGTGCCATCGAGCAGCGAGGTGACGAGCGTTGACGAGGCTTCGCCGACGATCGGCACGAACTTGCCCGGTTCATCATCCTTGGGCGGCACGTAGATGATCGTGCCCAGCAGCGTCATGGCATATTCGGCGAGCTCTTTGTCGAAGCGGCCTCCGGGCGAGAAGAACGCCGACTTCTTAAGGATCGTCCAGGTGTAGTTTCGCGGCACGCCGGGATTGACGTCGTCATACTTGCCCGAGCCTTGCGCGGTCGTGCTCGAACGCTGCCCCCTAGTGCCGCAGCCGTGCTTGGCCGCGGCATAGTCGGTGAAGATTCCCTCGGAGTTGCCGATCGCTTCGCAGACCGCCTTGTCGGCAAGGTCGCCCTTCGGCCAGATCCCGCCCACCAATCCTTGAGCCATCTCGCAGGAGTTGATGTTGAGGTTGTTCATAAGCTGAGCCTTCTGGCTGAACTCCTGCATAATTTTCGAGCATTCCGGGCAGACCGTGTCGATCGCGAGGCTGAAGGCAAAGCCGACCGCATTGTTGGCGACCGCCTTCAGCATTGCCACGATCTCGCTCGCGTTGATGAAGCTGAACGAGCCGGCGAAGATATCGATGCCGCCGCAACCTGCGCGGGCGCGCGGCAGCTGCAAGTTGGCGATGTTTGTCGTCTTCTGGGGAAAGCGCGTCCAGACATTGCCGAGGCTGTAATAGCCAGCCGACTGCCCCTGGAACGCGGTCGGCCCGTTGATGTTGGCTGCGCCTCCGACGTCGTTCAGAAACGAGTCCATTGAACTGCCAACGTCGGCCGATGCACTGGTGAGAGGAAGAGTGGCTGCAAGGATCGCAGCGACAGCCTTTTTCATCCTAGTAGTCACGTCCAGCTTCCTTCGATGTGAGGAGGTAAATCCGGTCCTGAAGCTCGTCGGCGCTCATCACGCCGTAGCCTATCGGGATGGGGCGGCCGGTCTGCGCGTCCCAGAGCACGACCGCAGGCGTAATCTTGGGCTCCAGGCCCATGCGGGTGCGCTGGTTGGTCTCGACCGTGTAATTCGGGAAATGGCGCGATGGGCCGCCATCGGTCGAAATTGCGCGCACCGCGATGTGCCAGGTCGAAGCAACGCTCTGCACGATCGGCGACATGACCTCGCAGGCACCGCAGCTCTGGGCGAAGAAGTAGAAGAGACCGTAGCGCTCGGAGAGCTGGGCCATTGCCGCGTTCCGCTCCGCGCTGCGCGAATCCTGCCACTGGCGCTTGCCGAGCGTCGAGACCGGGCGCTGCAGCGTGTAGTCGAGTTCGGGATCCTGCCAGATCGCCCGTTGCCAGACGTCGCTGAAGAGCGAAGCCCGGTCGAGCTGGGCGCGCTGAAACCGGATGTAGGCCGTCACATTGGCAGGCGTGGGCTCGAGGATCGCCTTGGCCTTGAGCTCCCGCAAGGTCGCCGTGATTGCGTCAAGCTGGCTCGTGGCGCTCGCCGCCGGCGCAGGTGCCTTCTGTTCCGGCGGTTTGGGCCGATTGCAGTAGAACCAGTACCCAAGCCTGCGCTCCGCGCAGTAGAAGCTGTCCTGCCGCTCATCCGTCTCGGCGCGTGGCAGCGCATCGGTCTGGGTGGTTGTCATCTGCGCGTTTGCGGGCGGAAGGCCGCAAGCGGCATTGGCAATCGCGCAGGCGGCAAGCAGCCGCCACGCGGCCTTATTGGCGTGCGCGGGCATAATAGTCCTCGATCTTCTGTTGGATTTCCTGGGTGGCCTGCAGTTCGTCAGGCAAGCGGGCGGCGTCGGTGAACTCGGCATAGACTTCGCTGAAGTCCATCCGACTGAGGTCGAGCCGGGCGAACTCGTCGATGGTGAACCCAGAGCATTGCTCAGTCTTCGGCTTGCCCCAGGGCTTGTTCAGCTGCTGGCGGCCTTGCTCTTGCAGGATCCGTGAGAGCTTGGATTCGAAGCAGCAGTAGACCTTCCGCTTGGTCAGGCACACGCCAAGGAAGGAGGACGAGCAATAGGTGCCGACGTAGGCGCACAGACCTTGCGCGTCCTTCTGATGCAGCAGCATCTCCTCGCGGCTGCAGCCCAGCGCCACGAGCAGCTGGATGCCCGGAATCAGCGGGAAGCCTTTGCCCTTGCAGCAGTTGAGAATGCCGAAAACCTTCGACGAGCAGCTTTCGCGGGCCCCCTTGAACAGGGTTAGATTGTCAGGATCGAACTCGCGGCGGGCCTGATTCATCGCGTTCAACGCGACAACCGCGTCCTTGAACTCGTCATTGGCTTCGCGCTGGATGGTCTCGCACGAGCCATCGATGCAGTAGACATCGCCATCGCAAATGAACTGATTGCTGTTCGCGGGCTGGTCCGGAACCGGGCAATCATAGACCCGCTCCCAGGTGCGGCAGGGCTCGCCAGCGAGACAGTCTTCGCGCACAAGCTTGCAGCCCGGGGTGTCTTCAAGTGTCTGGCAGTCCTGAGCCTCGGTAAACTGCGCGCAGCTGTAACTACGGCTCCATGCCCAGCAAGGCTGCGTCACGGCGATGCCATCGACAATGCGGGTTACCGGATCGCTGTCGGTGCACGTCTCGGTGTCTTGCTGGCACGAGCTGTCGGCCGCGAGGCCGGCGCATTGGCTCTCATCGCGCGTGGTGGTTACGACGTTCTCGCCCGTCACCGTATAGGGTGTGGCGCCATCAACCGGCGCGGTACAACTGACGAGGTCAACCCTGAGGTCGCCAGAGTTGCAGCCCCAGTAGATCCCGAAGTAGGGATCGCACAGGTTGATCGGATAGGACTGCGTGACCGTGCATTGCGGCGCGGGGTAGCGGTTGCAGTTGTAGACCGAAGTCGGGTCGACCCCGCTGCCGCCCACGCAGTAGTAGCCGTAGACTTGGCGTTGCTCGACCCGTGCGGTCAATGTCACGGGGCAGGTCCGGGTTTCTTGGCTGGCGGTGTAGCCGACGTTGCAGGTCGCCATGTAGCGTGCTGCGGTTCCGCTGGCCGGCGGCAAGAGCACGCAGCGTCCCTGCGAGCCGCCAATCGCCATCCCGCTCGTATAGGCGAGGGGATCTTCGCTGATCACATTGCTGCGCGCGATCGTCGCATCGAGATCCTGCGGCGCAAACCGGGCCCGCCGGTCCATGGAGTCCCGCATGGCCCTGTAACCGGTATTGGTCGTGGCCTGGCTCGCCGCTTCGCGGCTCATCCGGTCGGGATCGTCGAAATAGCCCGACTGACTTGGTGTGCCGCCGAAATTGGGGATGCGACTGGCATCCGGGTTTGTGGTTGCCGCACTTTGCGCGGATGCCGCCTTGTCTCGCCCGAATGCCTTGCCGTCCGCCTTGGCAGCATCGGTTGTTGTCTGGGCGTGAAGCGGTCCGGCGAGGGTGAGCAGGAGCGCAAACACGCCTGCGCGACAGAGGATTGGTCGTTTCATGGATCCTGCCTTTCAAGACGGGCGAGGTGCTGGGCCGCGAGCAAAGCGCCGGGGCCGCCGCCGTGCGCGAAGGTCTCAAGGGCGTAGGCTGCGCTGACATTGCCGCTCATCCGGTCGTGGGGCGGGACCTGCGTCCGACAATCGAACCCGTCGCACAGATCGAAGTCGCTGCTGGTGACGACATAGGTGGGCACGGTCTCGATCCCGAAAGCACGGAAAAGCCGCGGGTCGATACCGACGCCGTCCAGCTGCTCGCCGGGCTTTGCGACTTTTGCCAATGCGTCCGTGAGAGCCTTGGCGCTGTTGCCAGGCAGACCGCGCAGGGCGACGATGCCGCCGGCCTTGGCCACGTCGTCGATCATTGCCCGTAACGCCGCCGGCGGCATCGAGAGCGAAGCAAAGGCTATAAACCTTGGCGCATCGCCCATGCCTTCGCTGGTCATGGTGCCGGCATCGGCCACCATCCGGTCAAAGTCGAAGGTGCTGGCCGGATCGTGCTTAGCACTTGCGGCGGCCTCACGGGTGAAGCGGCGAGCGTGCGCCTCGGCCTCGCTGGTGCTTGTCATGGCATCCCGCGCCAGCGCCTCGGCCCTTGCGCGAGCATTGGCAGAGAGCGCGTCGGCATCACTGGCGCCAGCGCTGGCGCGTGCCCGGATGGCCGCCACATCAAGGTCCGGTTCGGCCGTCTGCGCCGACGCGCCAGCGAAAGCGGCAAGGCTCGAAAGCGAGGCGATCACAATGAGATGAGGAATGGTTTTCATAGTAGAGTCAGACGTGGGCGCGGTGCGGTGTCTCCACCGCCCGTCTCCCACGCCTGCTCTCCGAACCGGACTTGCACCTTTCGTTGTGCATCCGGCTCTCCAAAAGTCTTGGCGAACTCGGGTTTTCTCATCCATTTGAGATCGAACCGGTGGACCGGCACGTAGCTCATCAAGAACTGTTCTGTGCCGCCTTCAGCCCAGACCTTGGCACCGGAGTGCGCGGTACTGGGTCGGCGCCACGATGCGATCTTCCTCCCGGGGACACCTGCGTGCTTGGCCCGCAGCCACAGCCAGAGACGTTGACGCACATGCCAGTCGAGACTGGCGAAGATGCGTTTGGACCCCAAACAGTAGCGATAATAGGCGGACCACCCCCGAAGGTATGGATTGAGTTCCTGAAGCATGGCCGTGAGCGAACGCCGAAGCGTCTGGCGACGAGCCAGTTGATTTACCCGAATGCGGAAGCCGTTGATCGGCTCGCGGGGGATTTCGATGCGGGCATGCAGCCCGAACCGCCTGTCCCACTTGAGCCTTACACGGCATCCCAAGAACCGACAGCCCTTGGTCAGCGCGGTGATGCGCGTCTTCTCAGGCGAGAGCGTCAGACCCATCGTTTCGTACAGGTAGGAGGCCAGCGCCTGCTTTTCGGCAAGAGCATCAGCTTCCGTCCCTGACACGAAAATCAGGAAGTCATCGGCATAGCGGACAGGGTAGAAGACCGTTCGACCGGCCCTCCGGTCCTTGTCGCGCTTGATGGCCGCCAGCCTGATCCCATCGGATTTCAGCCGGGGGTCTTCGGGGCGGCGGACCCATTGTCGATACCGTTCCTCGATCACGCCAAGCGCGATGTTGGCCAGCAACGGCGAAAGTACGCCACCTTGCGGTGTGCCGGTGTCTGTTGGACTGTACGAGACATCCTCCAGTACTCCGGCTTTGAGAAACTGCACGATCAGCCGGTTCACCTTGCGGTCCGCGACGCCGTGGCGCACGCGTTCCATCAGAGGGTGATGGCCGATGTTGTCGAAACAGGCCTCAATGTCACCTTCGATGACCCATTGATACGGCGCATCATGTCGGTAGCCATCGGCAGCAGGTTTGCCCCGCGACTGGATGGTCACACGGATATGTTCGAGGCAGGCCTGACTACCTCGTCCGGGCCGAAACCCGTATGAGACAGGCCAGAACCGGGCCTCGAAGATCGGCTCCAGTACTTGTTTGACCGCGCACTGCACCACGCGATCCTTGACCGTAGGGATACCGAGGGGTCGGAACTTCCCCGGTTTGCCGGGCTTGGGGATCCACTTCCTTCGTGCAGGAGACGGACGATAATCGCCCGACCGGAGCTCTTCTCGGAGCTCATGAAGGAAAAGGCCGACCCCTTTGCCGGTAGCAATTTTCTCTACGGTCGCCCCGTCGACTCCCGGCGTCTGTTTGCCGCGATTACCGGCAATCGTCTTCCAGGCCATGTACAGATTGCGGGGATCGGTTACCCAATTCCACAGATCACGATATGGTGTCTCGAGGTTTTCCCGACTCCACTGGTATAGCTTGCGCTGAACGCTGAGGAGCCAAGCCTGAGAGGCTTGATTATCAGAGTCCACTGATAGTTCCTCCGTCATGAAAGCACACCGACTTCCTGCCCGCCTTCGCCATGTGGACGGCTTTCCCGCCCTCGGACTACTACGCAGGCTCCGCCCCGCCAGCGCCCATCCCCGGTCTCCGCGGATAGCCTGCTCCGAAGCAGGCGGACGATGATGGTTCCCGTGTTCCGACGATCAACCTTGGACCCGTAGGTGCGACGCTTAACCCCTTGCGGTTCAGGCATGCGGACAAGAAAGGACGATCCGCACACGAATACTCTGCGAGAATTCACCAGAAGGCAGCATGCCAAACCAACCGGTTCGCACCGCGATCTCCCCACCCCGTCAGGTGATCGGGAGTTCAACTGTAAATAAAGAGGCTTCAGACACGTCATTCGCTTTTATCTCACCATAGGACCTGTGGTAGCCCGACCTGCGGCTGACGGGCCGCATCCGGTGCAGTTAAGGTCTCCTGCTTTGAGGCCGTCCGCCGGAACGTGGAAAACCTTGGAGACCCCCTTCCGACCCGGCTCCTTCCGCCGAGTGGGGTGGCATCGCAGCCACCGGTCAATCGTCAGCAAGACGATCGAAAGGATATGATGTTGTTTACATACATATTTCCTTTCTGCGCCGTCACGGCGCTCGTGCGCAGCAGTTCCGCTTGCGCCAGACCAGATAGCCCATGTCCTCGCCAATGGCGGGATAGACCTGGCCTGCCGACATGAAGGTGGTGGAGGCACCAATGGGCGCGCAGGCGTAGCGGCCCTTGGTCTGCGGATTGGGATTGGTGGCCTGGAAGCGGTATTGCTGCTTGCGCATCACCGGCATCAGGTACTTGCCGCAAAGCCCCTTGCTCCCCATCGTCCCCCAGGCGACGAGCTCGCGGTGGAGCTTGTAGGAGAAGCGGGCGAGCGCGAGCCGCGAGGCTTGGACATGGCCAATGGTCGCCGAGACATTGCCGTTAAGCGGATACATCGTGCCCTGACAGCCCGCGCACCAGAACAGTTCATCGGTCGGCAGCTTGGCCGTTGCCGCCACGCAGTCGGCCGCGCAGGCCGCAAGCGCCAGCGGATTGGCGAACAGGACCGCCTCGGGGTTGATGATCGCGGTGAGTTCGCTGTCCTGCCAGAGCGGATCGATCTCGGTGATGTAGAGAATGTCGATCGAGCCGGATTCGAGGCACAGGAAATCGGCAACGATCTCCATCCAGTAGATCAGCGGATAGGCATACCAGTGGACATGCCACTGTGAGTTGTACTGGGTGTTGCCGCCAACTGCCGATGGCCCGGCCATCGACTTGAAGCCGATGTCGAAGCCCGGATCGAGCTTCATTCCGCCCAGATTGACGAAGCACCACGGCTTCATGCTGACATCGGCAAGCCGGACCGGCTCCCAGAACCCCATGGCAATCCCGGGCCGCAGCCCGCACAGGCACACCGGCAGATCGGGATTGTTGGTGTCCGGTCGGCTGGACGGCCAGATCTTCAAGCCCCCGATCGAGATCGGAAACAGGCAAGACCAGCAGATGTCCGTGATCGGATTGACGAACTTGCCCGTGCAGCGGCCCGGACCGGCCGCAGCCTGGGCCGGAGCGCTGGAGATGGTGCTCAGGCTGGTGAGCAGAAGTGCTCCGCAAAGCCATGACAAGAGGCGATGTTTCCTGCTCATGATGGCGCACGCTCCTTAGGGATGACCGGCTGCTCGGTGATGAGGAGCGCGCGGCCCTGCTGCTCGACGGTTGCCGGCACCGCGCGAATGCCGAAGCGCTTCACCAGCGTGCCGCCCTGGTCGAAGTAGAACCGCCGCTGGCGGGCTTTCATGAGTTCGAGCGGCGCGCCCCGCACGAGGATGAGCTTGGCCTTTGTACTGGCATAGCGACGGGTGGCCCAGGCGAGCTGGGCCGGGTCGTCGCCATCGAGGAAGACAAGCGGAGCCCGCAGCGGCACGGTATCGAGCGGATTGACCCGCGTGCCTGCGGCAATGATGACCCGGCCCTTGTCGTCGGCAATGTCGCGCTCGACGGTGATTGTCGGATCGAAACGCCAGCTGCGTATCGCCGAGGCGAGGGATACACCCGCGACAGGCTCAGGCCGGTTGACCCGGGCGATCGTGCGCCGCTTCAGCTCCTCATTGAGGCGAGCGGTCTCGCCGGTCTTCTCGAGCTGCGTAAGCCTGGCATGGATCTGCTGAAGCAGATCCGGTTCGATGACTGGCCAGACCGTGCCGTGCTGACCGTAATCGCGAGCCGATGCTTGGGATACAATGGCGAGGCCAAGCGCAGTGGCGCATATGGGAAAGGTGAGCAGCCTCACAGGATCGGCCTCCCGACCCCGAGAATGCGTGGCCCACAAATCCAACCGATTGCGGCGTAGCGGCTGTCGAAACCGTCCTTGTGTTCGCTGGTGACGAAATAGCAGCCTTGCGGAACGCGGCCCGTCGGGCCGAGTGCGAGGGGTTCGCCAAGGCGGCTTGTAAGCTTGGCCTTGGCGACAGCCTGCCCGTTGACGAAGTAGGTGCGGTTTTGCTCGGTGACGATGTCGCCCGGCACACCGCTCACCCGCTTGCCGAACGGCTTCGGCTCCGCTCCGAAATGCTTCACCAGCAACGATGAGGCGGGCGGATCAAACAAGATGATATCCCCGCGGTGCACGGCCGCCCCGCGCGTCACCCAGAGGGCCCAGTAGGGCAGGCTGGGGCTCACGTTGATCATCAGTGCATGGCCCTGCGCGAAGGCGGCAAGCGAGGAGAGCGCCAGCGCCCCGGCGCCAAGCCCGCCCCAGAGCGCGAGCCGGCGTGCGGACGCAGAGCGGATCAGGCGATCAGCGGGCTGCATCGGGAATGGCTCCCATCCGGCGTACAACATCGGAGCGCACAGATGGCGTCAGGTCCGGTGTGCTCCCGGCGACCACCGCTTCGGCAACGAGGACCGTCCGGCCTTCGCGTCCGAGCTTCTGTACAGAGGCTTCCACGGCCTTGAGGTAGGCCTGCACGCGCAGCCTGGTCTCTTCGGGCGGCCGGCCGGCGCGCGCTTCGGCTTCGATGAAGTCGCCCATGATCCGGCTTAGCTGGACCGTGACGACTTCGCGCTTCTCAAGCGTGAGCAGCTTGTCGGTCGCCCAGACGCCCCACAGGACCTGGCCGATCATGCCGACGCCCACCACAACTGCGGTGAGATTGATCGACGCAAGCCGCACGCGCAGGTTCGATGTTGCCAAAATGTTCTTCACAGCTTTTCTCCCGAGAGTTCGCGGTCGAGATCACGGATGAAGCGCGGCATGCGTGCCATCACGATCAGCGTTGCGAGAGCGACAGCAACGAACTTGAATTCGCCGAGGAACGTCACGCGCCGCTCGAGATCGGCTCCCAGGAAGCGGTCTGCGAGATTGGCGACATGGGCGAAGAAGGAATCGGGATTGCCGCCCGACAGGGCGAGAAAGAAGAGCAGCGGCAGGCCCAGCGCCATCAGATAGGACGAGCCCAGAAACAGGCTGCCGCGCAGAACGATGTAGCAGCCATCGGCCATGCGCGAGCGCCAGGTGGGCACTCGATGGCTGGCGGGCTGCTCGACTTCGGACGGGGCGGTCCGGTCGAAAGGGGTGACAAGATGGAGAGGCATGAGAATACGGATCCTTTGATCAGGGGATGTCAGCGATTGGCGAAGGCGATGCGCTCGATGGCATCGGCGAGCTGGTGGCCGCGGGCGATCTCGGCATCGATCGCGGCGAAAGTCTGGGGGGAGCTCGAGAACAGCGTTGCCGAGTAGTCGTCGAGCACGAGCCGTCCGATCGCCTCGGTCTCCGGCCCCTTGATGAACACCTCGGAATAGTCGCTCCCGGAGCGCTTGAGGCTGCGGATCAGCGTCTCGGTGCGATCGTTCATATCGAGGCGCTTGCTCGCCTTGAAATCCGCGATCGTCTCGGGCTTCTGCTGCAGGATCAGCATCCAGTCGCTGTTCTCCAGCGCCGCCGTTGCCCCGTCGGACTTGTAGTAGTCATTGAGCGACTGGGTGGCGGTCGCAAGCGCGCCGCCATATTTCCGGCAGGTGCGGGCATAGGTTTCGACGAATTCACCCATCGATCCGCCCTTCAGCATCGACCAGGCTTCATCGATCAGCAGGAGCTTGCGCAGGGACCGCGGGCTGCGCGTCATCGCCTGGCTGGTCATGAACATGATCGCGGAGAGAACCACGCTGCGCAGGTCTTCCCGGCTCGCGAGGTCGGACATCTCGAAGACGGTGAAGTCTGCATCGAGGTCGAGACTGGCCTGGCCTTCGAAGAAGGCGCCGTAGGTTCCGCCAGCCATGTAGGGGGCCAGCGCAGTCGCAATGTCTGCGGCCGTGTCATGGCCGAGACTCGCCAGCATCTCGCCGACGGTGGTGACCGTGGCCGCCGCGCCATGTTCCGTCCAGACGAGGTTGACCGCCCGGTCGATCAATCCGCGCTCGGTATCGGTCAGCTTCGCGCTGTGGCGGGCCATTTGCCCGACGATCGCCTTGATCATCCCGAAGCAGTCGAGGCGATAATCCTCGTCCTCGGCGGCGCGGGCTGCGTCGATCATCGAGAAGGGGTTGAGGCAGAAGCCCGCTTTCATCGTGAACTCGACAAAGCGGCCGCCCTGCAGCTTGACCGAGTGCTCGAAGCTGCGGCCATCGTCGATCACGACCACCTGCGCGCCGGCGCCGCGCAGCGCGGCGCACATCTCCTGTAGCAGGACCGACTTGCCCGATCCCGACTTGCCGCAGATCGCGACGTTGTGATTGCCCGCTTCGTTCTCGAACGGCGACCAGAAGAAGGGCTGGCCGCGCCGACCGACGAACAGCAGGTGAGGGTGGGCGCTTCCGAGATACTCGCCCTGCATGGGTGCGATATTGGCTGCCGTGGTCGACAGGACGGTCTTGAACCGCTTCAGCCGCTCCATGTCGGCACCGAGCCCGTCGGCTAGCGTCAGCGGCATCGCCGCGAGCAGCCCCTGGATCTGCAGATAGCGCTCGTCGGTGAGGTCCCAGCCTGCCGCCTTGTAGATCGACTTGATCGCGCGCTCGTGGCGGTCGCCGGACCCAAGCGGCGAATAGGTCGTCACGCCGTAGAACACGCGTACCAGACGGCGGCCTTCCTGCAGCTCTGCCTGAACATGTTGCCACTCGGCGGCCTGTTCCCCGATCCGCGGCAGGAACCTGGCACTGCGGGTGCCGGCGAGGCTGGTTGTCCGCATGAACTTGAAGCCGGCCTTCGCCGATGCCGCCTCCTGGTCCGGATAGACGAGACACAGCATGGTCGCGGCCGGGCAGGGGAAGCGCAGCTTGTCGGTGAACAGGTCGCCGATCAGCCGCGCGCATTCCCACGGGGCCCAGCGCGACGGCATGTTGCGAACTGCAAAGTGCCGCACATCGAATGCGTCGGGGTAGACGGTACCGATCTCAGGCACCCCGTCATTGACCTTGCCGGTGGGACGGAACCGCTCGGTCACCAGGCGCATGCGGTCTTCTGCCACGACCAGTTCGATGTCGTGACGGATCGCCTGTGAGGCGATCGGATCGTTGGGGTTATAGGGCACCGCATCATCCTGCGGCGCAGTGGTGGGCGAGGTCAGATCGTCGATGACGGCGATCAGCGCTTCGGGACCGACTTCGACCACGCCGAGGTTCAGCGACTTGAGCATCGCCATCAGCCCGTCGCGGGTCTGCTTGAGATCCTCATTGCTGACCGACTTGGACGTCGGCACGCCGACCGAGACGATGACCTGGTGATGCCGCGCATGAAAGGGTGCGTCCGCAGAGCCGGACTCCCAGACGAGCGAATAGAGCCGCCGCGCACGGTGCCGGGCAATCGCCTCGTACACGCCGCCCTGCATGTACCGTGGCGCAAACCACGGGGCGATGATTCTGCTGATGCGCGGGCTTGCAAGGTGGAGCACCTGAAGGCACGCGCCGGCTGGCAAGCCTTCCGAAAAGAATTGCCCGAGGATTTCCCCGGTGCGCTCGTCCGCGCCGATCAGCGGCGTGACCGAGAGGACAAAGCCCTTCGAGCGTGCATTGAAGTACAGCCGGGTCGCCGGGTCATAGACACGGTAGGGCAGCCAGTCTGAGAGCATGTCGACCATGAGCTGGGGACGGGCCTTTTCGGCGTGCTCGGCATCCCCCAGCAATCCGCTGAGCAACCGATCAACGACGGACTTGAGTTGCTCGGCCATCACTTGGGTTCCTTCGACTGCGAGGTGGTGTCTGTCGGCTGAGCGCCGGTCCGGATTGCCGGGCGGATTGCAGCTTTCGCGGCGTCAATCGCCGCCGCGCTCGGGAACACCGGGGCGCTGTGCTCCGCCTCAGGCCGAGGGGCTCGATCACGCGGGGGAGGCGACGTGTCGAACCCCTCGACCGCCGGTGCCTTGGCACCGGCAACGGCCTCGCGCGCCGTGGAGGGGAGGACCAGCGGCGAGGCATCCGAAGTTTCATCGAGCGAATTGCGGGCTTCTGCGGCCAAGGGTTGGACGGCCCTGGTTTCGGCAGTGCCGGCAGACGAGAAGGGCGACGCAAGATCGACGGTAGCATCCGAGTGTCCGTCGGCGGCTTCGTGTGCCGACTCAGCTTGAGAAGCCTTCAGCTGCCGGCGGACCTGGCGCATTACGGACCCGCTCTTGTCCTCGCCCGCCTTGCGGCGCAGCTCGGTTGCCCAGCGCGGGTTATCGACGACCGTCCAGGCGACCGCTTCATCATGGAGCGTTCCGGCCTCATCGACATGCGCCGGGAAGACGACCCGCAGGGTCCGCTCCGCCGTACGGGTGGTGTCCGCATCCACGACGCCCGACCGGGGGCGTGTCTCGGCATGAGGCGCCGTGCCCGACGACAGATTGTTCGTCGCCTTGGCATCGATGACGTGGGACGGTGCGCAGTCGCCCTTGGGCGCCCGGCAGGTGAAATCGCCTTCGACATTGGTGCCGAACGTGGCGCAGCCACTGGCGAAGCCGGCCAGACAGGCGCAGGCGAGGAGACGTGTCGGAAACCGCATGGGTTTATCCTTTCGGAGCTGGGGTGGGGGCAGCGCGCAGGAATTCCCGGAGCACTGCGGCAGGGCGGTAGCCTTCGAGAACGGCGCCATCGGCGGGGCGCACGATCACGGGTGTGCCGCCGAAGCCGTGAGCCCGCGCGAACTCCTCATTGGCATCGAGGCCGCTCGTGTCGCAGGGTTTGGGATTGGCGAGCGCGAGGCCCGAATAGGCCATGTGGAGGGCGACTTCGGGTCGCGGCGAGCACAGCACCCGTTCCGCATCGCGGCGGCTTTCGGCCCCGAAAATCGAGATCGGCCGTTCTTCGACCCGCGCGCCGATCGCCTTCAGTTCGGTTTCAAGTTTCTTGCAGTAGCCGCAGTGGAAGTCCGAAAAGACGACGACGCGTGGACCATTGGCAGGCCCCCAGGTGATCGCGCCGTTCGGAGGAAGTTTACCGAGCGGAACATGGCGCGGTGCCGCGTTCCGGGCTGATGCCCCGGATGGGCTTGGGCCGCCTTCTGCTTGCGCTTCGGGATTGCTGCGCCGCGCAGCGCCTGCCGCCAGCAGATCCGGATTGAGGGCGAGCAGCCGCGCAGCCGTCAGATCCTGACGGGCTTCCATGTCGTAGACCCGGCCGATCACCAGATACTTCGCAGCCCGGTCGACATAGAAGAGCGTCGATTTGGATGCGACTTCGCACAAGCCCCCAAGGCCCTTGCAGTTGATCGCGTCGATCGGCGTCTTGGGCAGGCGCAGCTTGAGTGCCTCACGCACCTTCGCCGTGTCCGGAGCAGCGGCAGGGGCTGCAAGGCTTGCCACACCCCATCCGGTCGCGGCCGACAAGGCAATGATTGCTGCCACCCCGGCGGCGGGACGCAACCAGAGCCGCCGACGGTTATCCTGCTCGAGGAGATTGTTTTCGATCATTGGGAGTTCCTCACGTAGACGCCGTCGAGGAACACGATCTCAACATCGATGCCGGTCGGCATCTCGACGACGGGTTGGTACTGTTCGGCGCGCTCGATCAGGTATTTGCTGACCGTGTCGGCGGCATCGGCGGCGCCCTGGCCAAGCCCGCCACCGAGGATGTCGCCGGCGGACAGCTTTGAGCGGCTGCCATCGGGGTTGGTCGTGACACCGGAGAACACGCTGTTGGCGTTGGCGGAGAAGCCACGCCCGAACCCACCGACGATCCCGGCGAGCAATGCCTGGCTGACGAGGCTGCCTTCGCGGCTCACAACGCGACCGCGCACCCCGGACTTGCCTGCAAAGCTGATGAAGCCCTTGACGTCGCTCACCGCGACCCGGCCACCGGGCTGATCGCAGGTCATGCGAGCGAGCTTCACATAGACCTTCTCGCTGCTGAGGTCGCCGCGCGCCGCGCCGTTCACAACGCAGCCCTGGATCCGGGTGGTCAGAACCTTCCCGTTCTGCATCACGGATCTGGCAGGCCCTGTGATCCTCAGCACCACGGGCAGCGGATCGGTCTGGCTGGCGACACCCGCCGAGGCATCGACGCCGACGATCACCCGGGCCGGCGCGTAGGAATTGGGTGGCAGGTAATCAGGCGAGTCCTCGACAACGACCGGGGGCGCGTCGGGGCGGCCCACCCTGAGACCGCTGCTTGCCGCCTTGTCGGAGCTGAAGCTCATAAGCTTCACTTCGCCAGGCGAAGGGATCATGCCGCCCTGCGGATCGCCGCTTGCGGAAACAGCACTGGGCTGAGGCGAACGTCCCCGCGCGTCATAACCGCCTGCCTGCGGCCCATAGGCCGGTGGCGGTACAGCGGGTGCCGTCGTCGCTGGCTGAGCGGCAAGCCGCGTCTTCAGCTCAGCATTCTCAGCAGAGATCGCATCGATCGCAGCCTGCCCATCGACACGCATGGCCTGGTTTTCGGCCTTGAGAGCGGCAAGCTGTGCCTCAATTTCCGTCCGCGGGATGCTCCCATCCTTCAGCGCCTTTTGTTCGCGCGTGACCGCATCGAGCCGGTTGCCATAGGTCGCGACGAATTCACGTTGGGACAGATCGCGGTTGACCAGACCTGCCGTGTCGATCGTCTGCGCCGCATTGGGATCGTCGGTCTTGGCCTTGTCGTCACCGCCAAGGATGAACCAGCTTCCGCCGAGCAGCGCGAGCGCTCCCAGCGAGCCCAAAAGCAGCTTCTGACGGCGCGCAGTGCGGGCGTTGAGCCCGGAAAGTTCGGATGGCGCCGCGCTCTCGGCCTGGAGAGGGCCCGTGCCGTTCGCATTGACTGCATCAGTCATGGCCGGTCTCCGCGTTTGCGCCGACAACAAAGGCGGTTGTGCTGGCCCCGGGTTCGAGCTTTGGCTCGGCAATCGAGACGGCGAGGGTGTCGCGGGGCGCGAGATCGCGCTCGGCAAGCGTCACGGGCTTCGATCCGCGATTATGGATGCGAACAACTTTCCCGGTGAGGCTGGCGCCGCGATAATCAGCGATGAGCTGAACCTCGAGATCGCCGACCCTTGCGGGCATGGCGGTCGACTGGCGGACCTCGTAGCCAGCGACAGTGCGGTCGTTGGCCATGGCCTGGATGAGCCTTACGGCGCTTGTCTCGATCGGGGTCTGGCTCTCCCAGTCCGCCGCTTGGGTTTTCGCGATGGCGGGGTTGGTGATGAAGACCTGGGTCGCCGAAATTTGCTCAACCCGGCACGCGACCTTGTAGACGAAGCCCTTCTTCGTGGTGGCGAAGAAGCTGATTGCCCGGGCGGCGTAGGTTTCCGGCACCGACACGTAAATATCGCCGCGCACCGGCTCGTTGGTGACCGCAAAGTCGTTGTAGGGCGTGCCGGTCGAGATCTTCGAGACGCTGGCGAACTGATCGTCGATCAGCGCAAAGCGGGTCAATTCCCGCGCCGAGACGCTGCACTCAATTCCGGCGCCGTCGGCCGCTTGCTTGAACTGGTCGGCGGCATGAGCGGGGGACGTTGCTGCTATGAGCAGAGCGGCCGCGCTCAGAAGTAGACCCCGTGTATGGGCCCCTTTTAGGTAAGCCATCACTGGGCCTCCTTCGATTTGTCCTGTGGGGGTAGCTGGGCGAACCCTGCCAGCGCCAGGCGCAGGCCGCGGTAAGTCCAGCTGAAGCGGAAGCGGCGCTCGTCACTCGCAATCACCTGCGCGCCGACGAAGGTCTTGAGGGTTCCGGTCACATCCGAGGTCCGCCCCTTCGGATCGACAGTCATCGACCGGATCACGAAAGCCTGGGTGACGTCTGAGCCCCGCTGCTCCTCGACAATCCGCACGAGCTCAGCTTTCAGCCGCCCATAGCTTGGGGGATCCGCCAGCTTCAGGATCTCGTTCATCCAGTAATCGAGGCCCTCCGGGCTGCGATTGAGGAGAACAAGGGCGGCATCGCGAGTGACAAGCTCGAGATAGTCGGCCTCGACCCCGGCGCTGCTCACCGTGAGTTGCTTGGGAACAGTTGGCACCAGCACGACCTCGCGGTCGCGGGTGGCGGCAAGGCTCCCTGCCACGACCAGTGCGAGGCCGAGACCGGCGCTGGTGAGCGCGAACAGGTTCCGCTGGCGCAGCAGCGATTGCTGACGTTCGTGGGATATGTCGGAAAACATGAGTTTCTCCCCTCAACCGGCAAGCAGTCGGCAGTGGGAAGGCGGCGTTGCCTTGAGACCCAAAAATCCTGCAGGCAGATACCAATATGCGGCATGGGCTACCCAGGAGCTGGCGCGTCCTGCTTTTGCCTTTCGCAGTGCGAACCAGGCGCCGAAGGCGACGATGATGCCGATGAAGATATGCTGAGTGAGGATCCCCCAGGTGAAGGGGGCAAGCATTCCCGCGAACTCGTCGATGGTCCAGAAGCCGATCAGCTCCGGGTCATCGAGGCGCCGGGGAATGATGAAAGGGTCTGCCATGGCGCCGCCGCCTTCCCGTCCGACCGCTCAGATAACCGCGGTCACGACCGAGGTGACGATCGGAACACCCGTGCCGACGCCGATGCCGACGCCCACCGGAACGGCGACCTGGCCGAGCGAAAAGCGTCCGGATGCCAGACCGATCAGGCCACCGGCGAGGCTGAGGACCGTGATGATCTTGCCGCCCGAGCCTTCCAGAAAATCCGTGAATTTGGTGAGGGCAGGGGTGAAGGTCGTATCCGCGCCAGCGTAGGCGGCGCTCGCCGCAAGCGCCGCGACTGCGACCGGGATGGCAATGTTGAGGGTCTTGCCGAGACCCTTGACGCTGGCGCGCCGGGGGAGGGTGAGAGACTGCATGTGAAGCTCCGGTTGGAGGGGTGGTCACAGCGTTCTTGCGTTCGCTGTGTGTTCCACATGCATCTAGGAAATGATCGTAGGAAAGGGTTGGCATCCGATCCGCTTTGGCGACGGATGGATGCGGACACAGTCTTCAGTGCTCGTCGGTCTTCAACAGCGATGATGGCGATAATATGGGGTTTTTATGTCGAAGATCGCCGCCGCATGCGCCGTGATCCGCCGACGACTCGGGCAGAGGAACTGATTCGCCTTTAAACGAGATGTTCCATCTCTGTTCTTTTTATTTTCCTACATGGGATGTTTCGCGTTATGCCTGCGAGTCGCACCAGTGCAGAAGCTAGGAGACAACCATGTACCATCCAACTGCCGCCGCCAGACCGGCCAATGAAAGCCTGGCTCGGGTGCTCGCCCATGCGATCGATGCAGCAGGCAAGCCCCGCCACAGGATCGCCAATGAATGTGGGATGCATCGCGAGACCCTGCTTCGCGTTGCGCGTGGTGAGCGGCCCATCGGGCTCGACGAAGCAGCGCGTGTGCTTGCCGCCTGTGGAGCTCACCCGCGAGCCAGCATGATCCTCGCTCTCGCCGGTCAGGAAGATCTCGCTTGCGAGTGGATGCATGGCGAGATGGGCGAGTTTCTCGAAGAATTCTTCACCAGCCTGCCCGTCCATCTTCAGCGGACCCTTGGCCGCCGGATCGAGGATCTGAGGCCCCGCTGGGCGGGCGGCACGGCCCAGCTCGTGGCGCGAATGCTTGCCAAGCACATCGATGATTTCGCCAATCGGGACATCACGATGTCTATGCCCCGGTAAGCCTGAAAGTTCGGAGGGGACCGAACTTTACGAATGAGACCCGCAATGCCGAATTCAATACAAGATGAAACGCACGTCCCTCAACTGGCCGAAGCACTTCCGCCGGCCCGGCTTCTTAGACTGCCGGAAGTGATGGCCCGTGTCGGGCTACGTCGTTCAGCCATCTATCAGCGGATGAGCGAAGGGCGATTCCCGAGGTCGCGATCGCTGGGGCCCAAATGTGCAGTTTGGGTCGAGGCGGAAATCGAGGAGTGGATTCGTGCGGTATCGCGAGTTTAGAACTCATGACGCTGTGATCTATTCGGCTAGGATTCCTCGCGCTAAGCTGTGTCAATGGTTTACTGTTCGCCGTCGCAATGGTTGGGACGTGAACAGACAACTCGCTTTACGGCAGACGGCCACTCGTAGACCCTGAATTCCCGTTTCGATCTGCTAATAGAAGCGAATATCAAATAACGGGCACCCCATGCTCATCCATCGTCTGCGATAAGTGTTGGATTAACAATGACGCCGGTACCGATAGCGTCCGCCCGGCAGCGCTGACGATGGACAGCGTCGACAGGTCGACGCGTTCGTCGGAGAGCGGCAGGAACACCAGCGCCCCCGCTTCAATTTCGCTGATGGCGTCGAAGGCAGTCAGCCAGCCGACCCCCACGCCGCGGATGGTAAGCGATTTGATCAGGCCGATGCTGTTGGCTTCCACGATCGCTCGCGGAGAGCCGCCGACATGCCGTCCCCACGCCGTGTCCAGGACACGGCGAAGCGAAAGATTATCGCTGGGAATGATCAGCGGATAGCTCGCACATTCGCTAAGGGAGATTTCCTGTCGACCTGCCAGCTCGTGTGCGGGCGGGACGATGACCCCCAGTCGATAGATCATCGTGCGATCGAGCCGGATGGTGGGGTTGTCGGGCGGGTTGAAGGTAATGCCGACATCAATGTCGCCTGACAGTACATTATCGATCACGCCTTGCGCTCCGAACACCTCCATGCGGAACTGGATGGCGGGATAGCGCCGTTGAAACATCGCGATGGCCAGGGCGGTGAATTCGGTCGCGCCCTCGACCAAGCCCATGGCCACGCTGCCGCGGCGCAGCCCGACCAGATTGTCAATCTCCGAGCGGATCCGCTGCAGGTCACGGCGCCAGCGCCTGACCCCGTCGATCAGCAGTTCGCCCGCCGCCGTCATCTTCATGCCGGTGGGGGTCCGCTCGAACAGCTGGGTGCCCAGCTCTTCCTCGAGTTGGATGATCTGTCGGTCCACCGCCGATGGTGCGATGTGGAGTACGTCGGCCGCCCGCCGTAGGGCACCTCGCCGGGCGACTTCATCAAAATATAGGGCGGCTCGGCCAAGCAACATCGCAGATTCTCCAGGTGATCACATTTTGCGAACAGTGAGTGCTGTATTCTGATATGGATTAGGTCGCTGCGCAATGGCACACAGATTGGAGAGCAAAAAACGAGAGGAGAAAACAATTTGGGCGGTCAGGAGGCCGTCCTAGCACGGGGAAAGACACATGGTTTCGATGCGGCACAAAGCGCGGTTTCTGGCAGGGGCGATGATCCCGGCGTTCCTGGGGCTCAGCCAGACGGCGCATGCCGCGGAGGCGGCGGACAGTTTGGCCACCGCGGACGCAGCGACGGTCGATGTGGGGGCAGCCGAGGCCGATGCGGGCGAGGAAATCATCGTTACCGGTGAAAAGCAGGAAACCACTCTCCAGCGCGCTCCTCTCGCCATCACAGCGATTGGTGCGGACAGGCTGGCGCAATCAAACGTAACCCAACTCATCGACATGAACGGCTTCGTGCCCGGCCTTACGGTAGCGAACAGCGGCAGTTTCGTCCGTGTGGTTTCGATCCGCGGGGTGGGTTACGAGGCATCGGACAACCTCAGCGCCCAGCCTGGCACCTCGTTCCACATCGACGGAGTCTATGTGGTCAGCCCTTATGCGCTGCAGCAGGATTTCCTCGACCTCAAGCGCGTCGAAGTGCTGCGCGGGCCGCAGGGCACGGTCTTCGGGCAAAGCGCCACCGGCGGAATCATCAACGCCATTACCGAGAAGCCCGATATGGCGAAGTTTGGTGGATCGGTGCAGCTCGAACTGGGCAACTACGATCTCGTACGCGGCACCGCCACTCTGAACGTACCGCTGACCGATACCCTCGCGATCCGCGGCACGGTCCAACGCTACTATCACAAGGGCTTTGCGGTCCAGACGGGCTTGGCCCCCAGCTACGGCCGTTACGGCCTCGACGATGCCGATCGGCTCTCGACCAAGCTTTCGCTGCTGTGGGAGCCGAGCGACAGCTTCTCGGCCCAGCTTACTGCGCAGTACTTCACTGCAGACGAAAACGGCGCAGCACAGAAGCATGTGGCTGATCCCGATCCCGATCCGCGCCGGATCTCGCAGGACTATCCGAACAAGTACCAGCTCGACTTCTTCCTGGCCTATGCCGACCTGCGCTACGACTTGGGTTTCGGCACGCTGAAGTCGCTGACCTCGTACCAGAGGACCCGCAACCACAACCAGATAGACGTGGACCGGCTGAACTACGCCTCGCTCGGCGCCTATGACGTGCAGCCGTACTGGGACAACGGAGTCGATGCCTTCAGCCAGGAATTCAACCTGACGTCGAACGGAAACGGTCCGCTCAGCTACATCGTGGGCGGTTACTTCCTCTACCAGAACCTCAAGCAGGACATCCTGGAATACAAGGGCACCGATGCCACGCCACCTTCAACCTGACCCTGCCGCTGACCTTCGGCAACTATCCCTACAATCTCGATTATGCTCTCAATTCGCGGCAGAAGCGCTACAGCTACGCGGCCTTTGCGCAGGGGAAGTACCAGTTCGCCGATCGGCTCAGCGCGACGATCGGCCTGCGCTTCAATCACGACAAGTTCAAGAGCAGTAACAGCACGCTGTTCGACATCTTCGGGCCGACCGTGTTCTCCGAGACCAGCGAGAGCGCGCTGACCGGCAAGGCCGAACTTGACTTTGAGTTGAGCGACCGCAACATGGTCTACGTCAGCGTGTCGCGCGGCTACAAGCCAGGCGGGGTCAGCAACAACAGCACGCCGCTGCTGGTGCCGCTGACCTACAAGTCGGAACACGTCTGGTCCTACGAACTCGGCGCCAAGAACCGCTTCGCCGATGGGCGCGTCACGCTGAACGCGGCGGCCTTCTTCTACGACTACAAGAACCTCCAGTACCAGATGGAGGATCCGGTGCCCTACCAGGGCGGCGTCTCCAACGTGCCGAAGACCCGCATCTGGGGCGCCGAGGCCGAGGCGGTGGTCCAGGTCACCGACAACCTGAAGCTCGACGGCAACGTCACATACCTCGGCGGCAAGCTGGTTGGGGACTACATCACGCTTGACCCGTCGCGCGCCCATGCCGCCACCGTCGCGGCGGCGGCACTCGGTTACGGTCCGTTCGATGCCTATACGATCAACCTGCGCGCCCAGCAGACCCGCAACACCAACGGCAACCTGCCGCCCAAGTTGCCCAAATGGCAGGGTTCGATTGGGGCGACCCACACACTCGAACTCGGCTCGCTGGGAACGCTGCGCTCGCACGCCGAACTGATCTATCGTGGCAAGTTCCAGTACCGCATCTTCAACGACGGCGCGCGCGATGTGGTGCCGAGCTATACTCAGGTGAACGCCAATTTCACGCTGACCCCGCAGGACAGCAACCTGACCATCGGCCTGACCCTGACGAACCTGTTCGACAATGCCGGGGTGGCGTCGCGCTATTCCAATCCGTTCGGCAGCTTTACGACCAGCGACATGTACATTCCGCCCCGCCAGGTCATCGCTTCGGTGAAATATGACTTCTGAGACGGCCTACCCCCATCCGGTGGATGCCGTTCCACCGGCCGGGGCGCTGGGCGCGCTGGCTCTCCAGCACGTGCTGACTATGTATGCCGGGGCGATCACGGTTCCGCTGATCGTCGCCTCGGCGCTCAAGCTTTCGCCCGAGCACGCGGCCTATCTCGTCAGCGCCGATCTCTTCGCCTGCGGCCTGGTGACGCTGCTGCAGTGCCTGGGCGTCGGTCCTTTCGGGATCCGCCTGCCAATCATGATGGGCGTGACCTTCGTGGGCGTGATGCCTGCGATCGCGATCGCCGGCCAGCCCGGGCTGGGCCTGCAGGGCGTCTACGGTGCGGCGATCGCCGCCGGCCTGATCATTATTCCGCTGGTGCCGTTCGTCGGCCGGCTACGCTCGGTACTGACCCCGACAGTGACGGGCACGGCGATGCTGCTGATCGGACTCTCGTTGATGGGCGTGGCGATCGATTGGGCCGCCGGCGGGCAAGGAGCGGTGGACTACGGATCGCCGGCCAACCTGCTGCTCGCCGGCATCACCGTGGCGACGATCCTGCTAGTCACCCGGTTTGCCGCCAGCTTCCTGCAGAACTGCGCGATCCTGATCGGGATGGCCGTGGGCTATGCCCTGGCGATCACGCTTGGTATCGTCGATTTCGCCGCCGTGGGGACCGCGCCCGCGATGCAACTGGTCACGCCGTTCCACTTCGGCCTGCCGATTTTCGATCTCGCCGCGATAGCCTCGATGGTCATCGTCCTGCTGATCACGCTCGTCGAATCGAGCGGCATGCTGATGATGCTGGGCGATGTCGTCGGACGGCCGGTCTCGACCCGCGACCTTTCGCGCGGACTGAGGGCCGACGGCATGGGCGCGGTGATCGGCGGTCTGTTCAACAGCTTTCCCTATACCTCCTACGCCCAAAATATCGCGCTGGTGAGCATGACCGGGGTGCGCAGCCGCTTCGTCTGCGTCGGCGCCGCCGCGATCCTTCTGGGCCTCGCGCTGTTCCCCAAGCTCTCGGCGCTGGTCGCGGCCATGCCGCCAAGCGTCCTGGGTGGTGCAGCGCTGGTGCTGTTCGGCATGGTCGCCGTCTCGGGCATCCGCTCGCTGGCCACCACCGGGCTGGGCTCCTCGCGCGAGAACGTCCTGATCGTCGCGGTAAGCCTAGGGGTCGGCCTGATCCCAACCATGTCGGACAGGTTCTTCTCCGCGGCGCCAGTGGTGCTGGCCCCGTTCCTGCACAGCGGCGTGCTGCTGGGGATCGTGACCGCGATCGCGCTCAACCTGTTCCTGCGTCCCGGCAAGGCGGCGGCGCACGAACCATCCATCAACAACACCACACTTTCGACGGCGTCGCCCGTCCATACAGGAGGATAGCATGAAGTTCGCGGGCAGCGTGGTTCCCGTCATCGACCTCACCAAGGCGCGGACGGGAAGCGAAGCGGAAAAGCAGCAGGTCGCCGATGAAGTCGGCGCGGCGGCGCGCAGCATCGGGTTTCTGGTCGTCTCCGGCCACGGCGTGCCGCAGCCGGTGATCGATGCGGCGACGGAGGCTTCGCGCCGCCTGTTCGACCTGCCTGCGGCTGACAAGGCCAAGTATCGCTCGCCCGACCCCGCAATCTACCGGGGCTATTTCGGGATTGAGACCGGCAACCTCGCCAGCACGATCGGCGAGGACGGGGCTAAGCCGGATCACCGCGAATACTACAACGTCGGCCGGTTCGATCTCGACCCAGCGGACCCCTATTTCACCACGCCAACCGCGCGGCGTATCTTCCAGGAGAACATCTGGCCAGATGCCCATGTGCCCGCGTTCAAGCCGGCGATCATCGACTATTACCGCGAGATGGCCGGCCTAGCCGAACTGCTGATGGAACTGTGCGCGCGCGCGCTGCACCTGCCCGCCGACTGGTTCGCCGATAAGATCGACAAGCACATCACGAACCTGGTCGTCAGCAACTATCCCGACCAGCCCGAGGAGCTCGAGGTCGGTCAGCTCCGGGCCGGCGCGCACACCGACTACGGCGGGCTTACCATCCTCAAGACCGAGGACAAGCCCGGCGGGCTGGAAGTGCTGACTGCCGACGGGTGCTGGGAACCCGTGCCGATCGTGCCTGGCGCCTTCATTATCAACCTGGGCGACCTGATGGCGCAGTGGACCAACGACGAATGGGTCTCGACGATGCATCGCGTGGTCAATCCGCCGCGCGCGCAGGGGGTGGGCAGCCGCCGTCAGTCGCTCGTGTTCTTCCACCAGCCCAACTACGACGCGGTGATCGAATGCATCCCGACCTGCGCGGTTGGCCAGGCGCCGAAATACGCACCGACCACCTCGATCGAGCATCTGGACATGAAGATGAACCAGATGAACGACACCCCCAAGTTCAAGGAGACCCAGGCCGCGTGATGCCGCGCTGCCTGCAGGAGGATCGCCCATGATCGTGTACACCCCGCCCAAACCCGCCACGACAATCCCGGTCATCGACCTGGCCCCGAGCTTTTCCGACGACCCGGCGCTCAAGCGGGCCGTGGCCTGGGAAATCCACAAGAGCGCCCGCGACACCGGGTTCTTCTACATCGCTAACCACGGCGTCGCGCAGGAGTTGATGGACGGGCAACTCGCGCTTGCGCGCGACTTCTTCAGCCTGCCGCTGGCCGAGAAGCTGGCGGTCGATGCGCGCAAGTCGGCCTGCATGCGCGGCTACGAGGTTCCCGGCATCCAGACGCTCGACGACGGCTCACCGCCCGATCTCAAGGAAGGCTTTCTGATCGGTTGCGATCTGGACGACGATCATCCCTACGTCCGCGATGGCGTGCCGAACTGCGGCGCGAACCAGTGGCCTAGCAAGCCAGACGGTTTCCGCAGGCGCTATGAAGCCTACATGGACGAGATGTTCCGCGTTGGCCGACACCTGATGGGTCTGATCGCGCTGTCGCTCGACCTGCCGGAGACCTACTTTGCCGATGGTCTGGCCGAGCCGCTCTTCAACAGCCGGCTGCTGCGCTATGCGCCTCAGCCCGAAACGGCTGCGTTCAACCAGATCGGCGCAGGAGCCCATACCGACTGGGGCATGATCACGATCCTGTTGCAGGACGACGTCGGCGGGCTCGAGGTGGAAAATGCCGCGGGCGAATGGATCGCTGCCCCGGCGATTCCGGGCACGTTCGTCATCAACCTGGGTGAGATGGTCCGGGTTCTGACAAATGGGCTCTACCACGCGAACATGCACCGCGTGCTCAATAACCACAGCGGTCGCGACCGCTTCTCGGTGCCGACCTTCTTCGACCCGAACTACTTCTACGAGGTGCGCTGCGCGCCGACCTGCCTGCCGGCGGGCGGCAAGCCCGACTTCCAGGAAACCACTGTCGGCGGCCACATCGCCGAAATGTACCGCAAGACCTACGGCCTCGCCGCGTGAAGGATTAACCGATGCCAGCCCTGACCTATACCAACATCTTCACCACCGACATCGACCGCATGGCCGAATTCTATGGGGAGTTGTTCGGCTTTGAGGAGAACCTCGTCAGCCGCACGCCGATCTTCCGCGCCTTCTTCGCCGGGGGGACCGGGCTGGGCTTCAACGCGCCCGACGCCTACGACCTGCTTGGCCTGACCCCACAGGAAACGCCGGGCGACCGCGTGTTCCAGACCTTCGACGTCGAATCCCAGGACGAAGTCCGCGCCCTGACCGACAAGGCGCGCGATCTGGGGGCGACGATTGTGAAGGAGCCGTTCACTACCTATTACGGCTGGTATCAGTCGGTGTTGCGCGATCCCGATGGCAATGCGCTGCGCATCAACTTCCGGGGGACCCCGGAATGAGCGAGACGATTTCCCTGCTGGCGGAGCGGACCGACGAACCGTCGGCCGTCGCACCGCCCCGACCGTTCGTCCGTCGGCCGCGCGACTGCACCTATGCCGAAGGCGACTGGGAAGTCCTCTCGCGGTTCTGGTTCCCGATCGCCCGCGTCAAGGATCTGGCCGACAAGCCTGTGCGATCGGTCCTGCTCGACGTGAATCTGGTGGTCTATCGGACAACTCAAGGCATCAGCGTCGCGCGCGACCTGTGCCCGCATCGCGGTGTGCCGCTGAGCATGGGGTGGGTCGAGAACGACGAACTGGTTTGCCCCTATCACGGCCTCCGTTTCGCCAACGACGGGCGCTGTGTGCGGATTCCTGCGCAGCCCAACGTCGTGCCCTCCGATCGCTTCCGGGCGACCACCCTGCCGGCGACCGAGCGCTACGGACTGGTCTGGACCTGTCTCGATCCCGACAATGCGCAAGGCGGGATTCCCGATTTTCCCGAATGGGATGATGCCCATTTCCAGGCGATCCTGTGCCCGCCGGTGGCGATGGAAGCTTCGCCGGGCCGCCAAGTCGAAGGCTTCATCGACGTCGCCCACTTCGCCTGGATACACCACGAGGCCTTCGCCGACCGCGAGAGCCCTGTGGTGCCGGTCTACCAAACAAAATCGACCGACTACGGCTTCCGCAGCACATACATCAGCGGGATCAGCAACTTTCCCAAGGCGCTGCAGCACCTCGAGCCTGAAGGCTTCGTCTGGCGCCGTGTCTTCGATGTCCACCCGCCCTATACCGCTTTTCTGACAGTGGACTTTCCCGAGGGCGGCGTGCTGCGGATCATGAACATCGCTACGCCTGTCTCGGCGCGGCGGACTACGCTCTACGTGCCGCTGGTCCGCAATTTCGACATGACGGGCTCGGTTGACGATGTCTACGCCTTCAACGCTCAGATCTTCGCCGAGGATCAGGCTATCGTTGAGGCGCAGTCGCCCGAGGATCTGCCGCTTGAACTCGACGACGAGGCGCATTTCGCGGCCGACCGATCCTCGGTCGCCTATCGTAAGGCGCTGCGGGAGCTTGGCCTGACGGGCTGAAGTCTCGCCCTGCGAACGGCCCTGGCCGGCGGGAACCCCTCCCAGGGGCTTCCGCCGGCCTTTTTTTGTTTCGGGGGCTTGATCAGCCACGATCCTGTACAGTCGGGGTGTCCGCAAAACGGCATCACTATGGTCTATAAAATGTTCTTTTTGCGAGCGAGGATCATCGGCAGACATGGCCAGACGCCACCTATGCGAGAACTTCCCGAATGATGCACTCACTGCGCTGCTACAAGGGGATCACGACCTCGCCACATCACTTGGCCAGCCAGGCCGGCAGCGACGTGCTCAAGGATGGCGGCACCGCGGTGGAGGCCTGCGTCGCCATCGCCGCGGCCTTGGCGGCAGTCTATCCGCACATGACGGGAATCGGTGGCGATGGCTTCTGGCTGATCCACGAGCCCGACGGCAGGGTTCACGCGATCGACGCCTGCGGCGGCGCGGCGGCAAAGGCTAACCTCGGGCTCTATGCAGGAATGAGCGAAATCCCCTGGCGCGGACCGCTGTCGGCCAACACGGTCGCCGGCACGATCTCCGGCTGGAAGCGCGCTCTGGCCGACGATGCCGGCACGCTTGCGCTGGACCGGCTGTTGCGCGACGCAATCGACCTCGCGGAAGCAGGCGTCGCCGTCACCTGCGGCGGGGCCGAGCTCGCCGCGGCCAAGCACGCTGAATTGGTCGATCAGCCCGGCGCCTATGCCGCGACTTTCGCCCCCGCAGGCCGCCCGCTGCGCGAGGGCGAGTTGCTGCGCCAGCCCGCGCTGGCGAGGACGCTGCGGGCACTGGCTGAGAACGGCCTGCAGGATTTCTACGAGGGCAAGTTGGCGCGTTCGATCGCCCAGGATCTGGCGAAGCTGGGTAGTCCGGTCAGCGAAGACGATCTGGCGCATCATGCGGCGACCAAGCCCGATCCGCTGACGATCGCGGTCAAGGATGCGTGCCTGTTCAACACCGCCCCGCCGACCCAGGGACTGGCTTCTTTACTGATCCTCGCGCTGTTCGACCGGCTCGGTGTAAGCGAAGGCGAAGGCTTCGCCCACTTGCACGGCCTGATCGAAGCGACCAAGCAGGCGTTCATTGTGCGCGACCGCCATGTTGGCGATCTGGCCTACATGCCCGTCGCGCCGCAGGCTATCCTCGACGATACCGCCGGGCTCGACGCGATGACTGCGGCGATCGACCGCGAGCGGGCCCTTGCCTGGCCCCAAGATGCGGCGCTGGGCGATACGACGTGGTTCGGGGCAGCCGATGGGCGCGGCCAGGTGGTGAGCTGCATCCAGTCGACCTATTTCGAATTCGGTTCTGGCCTCGTACTACCCGAAACCGGGATTACCTGGCAGAATCGCGGCTCCAGCTTCCGCCTGCCGGACGAGGGCTGGAACGCCCTGAAACCGGGGCGCAAGCCGTTCCATACGCTCAACCCCGCGCTGGCCCGGTTCGACGATGGCCGGGTCATGGCCTATGGCACGATGGGCGGCGAAGGCCAGCCGCAGACCCAGGCAGCCGTGTTCAGCCGCTATGCCTGGTTCGGGGTGCCGCTGCAGGAGGCCATCACCCGGCCGCGCTGGCTGCTGGGCCGCACCTGGGGCGAGACGAGCACCACGCTCAAGCTCGAACGTCGCATCGACGACACCGTGCTCGCCGCGCTGCGCGACGCTGGCCACGATGTCGAAGTCCTGGGCGCCTTTACGTCGACCATGGGGCATGCCGGGGCGATTGTCCGGCATCCGGATGGTTTGCTGGAAGGCGCGACCGATCCGCGCTCGGACGGCGGGGTCGGCACGTGGTAGGCGGGATTCGTGCGGTCGAGCGCTGCGACGCGCTTGGACATGCTCCCTACAGCGACATGGCGGGCGGGCTTCACCGCGGTTACCTGACACCCGCCTATGCCGCCTCGCAGCAGTCCGTGGCCAGCTGGATGGCCGAGGCCGGGATGACGGTGCGGATCGACGTGGCGGGCAATTTGGTTGGCCGTTACGAAGGAACTGCCTCCGGTCCGGCGCTGATCATCGGCAGTCACCTCGACAGCGTGCGCGATGCCGGCCGCTATGACGGTCCGCTGGGGATTATGCTGGGGATCGAGTGCGTCGCCGCGTTGCACGCGGCGGGTAGGCGACCTTCATTTCCTATCGAGGTCTATGCCTTTGGCGACGAGGAGGGATCGCGCTTCCCCCTGGCGATGCTAGCCAGCCGGGCGGTTGCGGGCACCTTGGGCGATATTGCGCACGAGCCGGTCGATGCGCAGGGGGTAAGCTTCTTCCAGGCGCTGCGCGACTATGGCGCCAGAGCAGGCGTGCCCGTCGCGGCCAGTTTCGGCGAATACGCGGCGGCGCGTCACGAGGGTGCTTTCGCCTATTTCGAGGCCCATATCGAACAGGGGCCGGCGCTTGAGACAGCGGGGCTGCCCGTGGGAAACGTGACGGCGATTGCGGCGCAGAAGCGCTACGCGATCCAGCTAACCGGCCGTGCGGGTCATGCCGGGACGACTGCCATGGGGCTCCGCCGCGATGCGCTGGCCGCCGCTGCCGAGATGATGCTCGCGACCGAGGCGCTGGCCCTGTCCGCGGGCGGCGAGCATGTCGCCACCGTGGGAACGATCGCCGCTGCGCCCGGCGCCGCCAACGTCATCCCCGGAGTGGTCCGCTTCACGCTCGACGTGCGCGCCGCGACCGACGCGGGTTGCGCGGGTCTGGCAGCGGCGCTGCTCGACCGGTTCGATGCGATCGCCGCGCAACGCGGGATCAAACTGGCTGTCGACCTCCTGCACGAATTGCCTGCGAGCCCCTCCGATCCCGCGCTGATGGGCCTGCTGGATCAGGCGATCGGGGCCGAGGGTGTGCCCATCCGCCGGCTCATGTCGGGCGCGGGGCATGATGCGATGATCCTGTCGGCGCTATGCCCCACGGCCATGCTGTTCATCCGATGCGCGGAAGGGATCAGCCACAACCCTGCCGAACGCGTGGCCGTGTCCGACGTCGAAGTTGCGGCGCGAGTCATGCTGCGCTTCATCGAAAACCTGGAAGGACTCCGCAATGCATGATTTCTTTGGCGAGATTGACCCGCCGCAGCGCCTGCTGATGGGACCCGGTCCGGTCAACGCCCACCCGCGCGTGCTCCGCGCGATGTCGGCCGATCTACTTGGGCAGTTCGATCCCGAAATGACCGGCTACATGAACGAGGTCATGGCGCTCTACCGACCGATCTTCGGCACGGACAACCGCTGGACATTCCTTGTCAACGGCACGGCCCGGGCCGGGATCGAGGCTGCACTGGTCAGCTTGGTCTCGCCCGGCGACGTCGTTCTGGTCGTGAACTTCGGGCGCTTCGGTCTGCTCCTGACGGAAATTCTCGGGCGGATCGGCGCGCGGATCGAAACCGTCGAGGCCCCCTGGGGCGAGGTGGTGCCGCTGGATGCGATCGCTGCCGCTATCCAGCGCACCGCGCCGCGTCTGGTCGCGACAATCCACGGCGACACCTCGACCACGATGGCCCAGCCGCTGGGCGGCCTCGGCGCGCTGTGCCGCGATGCCGGCGCCTTGCTCTATGTCGATGCCACGGCGACGATCGGCGGGATGGAACTCTCGGTCGATGCATGGGGGGCGGACATCGTCACCGGCGGCCTGCAGAAGTGCCTGGGAGGTTCTTCCGGATCGGCGCCGATCACGATCTCGGACCGCGCCGCCGAGCACATAGGCCGCCGCCGGCATGTCGAACTCGGGCTGCGGACCGATGAGTTCAGCGACGGAGATGGTCTGGTCATCGGGTCGAACTATTTCGATCTGGGCATGATCATGGATTACTGGTCGGAAAAGCGCCTCAACCACCACACCGAGGCGACGACCATGCTCTACGGCGCGCGGGAATGCGCCCGGATCATGCTGCAGGAAGGCCTCGCCGCGCGCTATGCCCGGCACAGTGCCGCCGGGCGGGCGATGGCGGCCGGGCTCGGCGCGCTAGGCCTGACGCTGTTCGGCGACGAACGCCACCGAATGACCAGTGTCACCGCGGCGTTCATTCCCGATGAAGTCGATGGCGAGACCGTCCGCCGCCGCTTGCGTGAGGACTTCGAGATCGAGATCGGCACCGCCTTCGGTCCGCTTGCCGGCAAGGTCTGGCGCTTCGGCGCGATGGGGTACAACGCGCGCAAGCACAAGGTTCTGATTACGCTGGGCGCTTTGGAGGCCGTTCTGCGCGCCGAAGGCTTCGCCTGCCCGCCGGGCGAGGCCGTCGCCTCCGCGCTGGCCGCGTGGGACGCCGTATGACGGCGCGCGATCTGATCGGCTACGGCGAGACGCCGCCCCCCGCCTTCTGGCCGGGCGGCGCGCGGATCGCGGTGCAGTTCGTCGTGAACTACGAGGAAGGCGCGGAGAACTCCGTCCTCAACGGGGATCGCGGTTCGGAGGCGTTCCTGTCCGAGATGGTTGGCGCTGCGAGCCATCCGGCGAGGGCGATGGCGATGGAAAGCCTCTACGAATACGGCAGCCGTGCTGGATTCTGGCGGCTACACCGCCTGTTCACCGAGCGGCGGGCGCCGGTGACCGTGTTCGGCGTAGCCGCTGCGCTCGAGATGAACCCCGCCGCAACCGAGGCCATGCTGCGCTCAGATTGGGAGATTGCGAGCCACGGCTATCGCTGGATCGACTACCAGGCCGTGCCCGAGGAGATCGAACGCGAGCACATCGCCCGCGCAGTCGAAATCCATACGCGGGTCACGGGGGAGCGGCCGCTCGGCTGGTATCAGGGCCGCACCTCGCCCAACACGGCGCGGCTGGTCGTAGAAGAGGGCGGCTTTGTCTACGACGCCGATTCCTATGCCGATGACGTGCCGTACTACGATGTGCGCCACGGCCGGCCGCAACTGATCGTGCCCTATACGCTCGACGCCAACGATATGAAGATGGTCGCGTTCAACGGCTTCACCGAGGGCGAGCAGTTATTCCGCTACCTGCGCGACACCTTTGAATGCCTGCGTGCCGAGGGCGGTCGGATGATGTCGATCGGGCTGCACGGTCGGATCGCTGGGAAGCCGGCACGCGCCGCAGCGGTCGCCCGCTTCGTCGATCACGTCCTCGCCGCCGGCGACGCATGGATCGCGCGGCGGATCGACATCGCCCGGCACTGGCTGGAGGCCCACCCCCATGACTGATGCGGCTACTGCCTTCGTCGCCCGCTACGGCGAACTGTTCGAGCATTCGCCCTGGGTGGTTGAGCGTGCGGCGCGGCGCCTGCCGCTGGCCGATCTTCACGCGGGCTTGATGGAGGTGGTGCGGGCGGCCACGACCGACGAGCAACTGGCGCTGATCCGCGCGCACCCCGAACTCGCGGGCAAGGCCGCGATCGACGGAACGCTGACTAGCGCCTCGGCCGCCGAGCAGGCCTCGGCCGGGCTCGACCGCCTGAACCCGGACGAGTTCGCGCGGTTCCACGATCTCAATCGCCGCTACACCGAGAAATTCGCCTTCCCTTTCATCATCTGCGTTCGGCTTACCAACAAGGCCGGCATCCTGGCGGCGATGGCGTCGCGGCTGGAGAACGACCGGCCGACCGAATTCGCCGCCGCCATCGCGCAGATCGGCGAGATCGTAAGGCTTAGGCTGGAGGACATGGCATGACCCTGGCGCAGCACGAAGAACGGGTGAGGCACGATCTCGAGTGCCTCGGGCTGGGTGGCCCGGCCTGGACGCCCACCGTCCCGCATGACGATGAACATGTTTACGACGTGATCGTGGTGGGCGGCGGACAGAGTGGCCTCGGCGCGGCCTTCGGTCTGCTGCGTGAGCGGGTGGGCAACATCCTGGTGCTGGACGAGAACCCGGAAGGATATGAAGGCCCATGGGCGACCTATGCTCGCATGGTCACTCTGCGGACCCCGAAGCACCTGACCTCAATTGATTACGGAATCCCCTCGCTGACCTTCCGGGCCTATTGGGAGGCGCTCCACGGGCCCGCAGGCTGGGCGGCGCTCGACAAGATCCCGCGCGGCGACTGGATGGAATACCTGCGCTGGTATCGCCGAGTGCTGAACCTGCCTGTGCGCAACGGCAGCAAGGTCGAACTGGTCGAGCCCGTCGCGCCCGGCCTTTTCCGGCTTCACCTGGCGGGTGGCGACTCGCTGCTTTCGCGCAAGGTCGTCCTCGCCACCGGGATTCAGGGCGGCGGGCGGTGGCAGACGCCGAAGATGGTCGAGTCGCTGCCGCGTACTCGCTATGCCCATACATCCGAAGCGATCGACTTTGCGGCGCTCGCGGGGCGGCGGATCGCGGTTCTTGGCGGTGGAGCCTCGGCCTTCGACAATGCGCAGCATGCGCTGTCCCTGGGCGCCGGATCGGTCGATGTCTTCGTAAGGCGCAAGGAGCTGGCCGCGGTCAATCCGATCCGCTTCATGGAACAGTCTGGCCTGATCCCCCGCTTTCCGGCGCTGGGTGACGAAATGAAGTACCGTTTCATGCGGAGCTTCTTCGACCGCAACCAGCCGCCGACCAACGACACCTTCTCCCGCGCGGCAAGCTATCCTGGCTTTCGCCTGCACTTGGGGCGCGCCGTGGCTTGGCGTGACAGAGACTGCCGACGGGGTACGGGTCACCACCCCGCAGGGTGAGGAGACCTTCGATTTCCTGATCCTGTCGACCGGGTTGGTCACCGATCCGGCCTTGCGGCCCGAGCTGGCCCTGGTTGCCGACCGCATCCTGCGCTGGGCAGACCGCCTGGCTGGCGAGGCGGAGGAGCGCAGCCCGGTGCTCGACGCGCATCCCTATCTCGGTGCGGGTTTCGAACTGCTCGGGCGGACCGCGGAAGACGAGCGGGTGCTTCACGGTCTGTTCGCATTCAACTATTCGGGCCTGATCAACTTCGGCCTCTCGGCCTCCGCGATCTCGGGCCTCAAGCATGCTTTGCCTCGCCTCGCGGCCGGCGTTGCGGACCAGCTGTTTCTCGACGATCAGGACAGGATCGTCGCCGACTATCTGGCCTATGACGAACCCGAATTCGTCGCCGGCCAGGAACCCTGGAAGCACGTCGCGTGAGCCTGTCCACCCATGTCTTGGACACCGCTCACGGGCGTCCCGCCGCCGGTCTCGCGCTGACGCTTGTCGCGGGGAAACAAACCTTGTTCAGCGGCACGACGGACGCCGATGGCCGGTGCCCGGCCTTGCGCGACCTCGCATTGGATGCCGGAACCTATCGCTTGAGCTTCGCGGTAGCCGACTACTTCCGCAGGCAGGGGATTGCGTTGCCCGATCCGCCGTTCCTCGACGTCGTCTCGATCGATTTCGGGATAGACGGACATGCACACTACCACGTGCCGCTGCTGGTTTCGCCATTTTCCTATTCGACCTATCGGGGAAGCTGAGGCCACCAGGCCAGGCCGATCCTCACAGCCCTTACTGACGGAGAATACCGATGAAGACCCGCGCCGCAGTCGCCTTTGAAGCGAAAAAGCCCTTAGAGATCGTCGAGCTCGATCTGGAAGGCCCCAAGGCGGGCGAGGTGCTGGTCGAGATTATGGCGACCGGCATCTGCCATACCGACGCCTATACGCTCGACGGTTTCGACAGCGAGGGAATCTTCCCGAGCATCTTGGGCCACGAAGGCGCGGGGATCGTGCGCGAGGTTGGCACCGGTGTCACCTCGGTGAAGCCGGGCGATCACGTGATACCGCTCTACACCCCGGAATGCCGCCAGTGTAAGTCGTGCCTGTCGGGCAAGACCAACCTCTGCACCGCAATCCGCGCGACCCAGGGCCAGGGACTGATGCCCGACGGCACAACCCGATTCAGCTACAAGGGCCAGCCAGTATATCACTACATGGGTTGCTCGACCTTCTCGAACTTCACCGTCCTGCCCGAGATCGCGGTAGCCAAGATCCGCGTGGACGCGCCATTCGACAAGAGTTGCTACGTTGGCTGCGGGGTAACCACGGGCGTCGGCGCGGTGATCAACACGGCCAAGGTGACACCGGGCAGCAACGTGATCGTCTTCGGCCTGGGCGGCATTGGCCTCAACGTGCTGCAGGGCGCACGGCTGGTCGGCGCGGACAGGATCATCGGCGTGGACATCAACCCCGAGCGCGAGGAATGGGGTCGCCGCTTCGGCATGACCCAGTTCTACAACCCCAAGGGCAAGACCACGGCGGAAGTTGTCGCCGATCTGGTCGCGCTGACCGACGGCGGGGCCGACTACACATTCGACTGCACCGGCAACACCGAGGTCATGCGCCAGGCCCTGGAAGCCTGCCACCGCGGCTGGGGCGTATCGACCGTGATCGGCGTGGCCGAGGCGGGCAAAGAGATCTCGACGCGGCCGTTCCAGCTGGTCACCGGCCGGGTCTGGCAGGGCAGCGCCTTCGGCGGGGCCAAGGGGCGCACCGATGTGCCCAAGATCGTCGACTGGTACATGAACGGCAAGATCGAGATCGATCCGATGATCACCCATGTCCTGACGCTGGAGGAAATCAACAAGGGCTTCGATCTGATGCACGCGGGCGAATCGATTCGCTCCGTCGTGGTTTTCTGAGGGCGGTCCCATGCAAGAGCGCCAAGAATACAGCGCGGCAGGCGGCATCGCGCGCGCCAAACTGGCCAGCGGCACCATCGACGAGATGGCCCGGCGCCTGCGCGCCCATACCCGTGACTGCGTGACCGAGACCTACGGGATTAGCCTCAACACCTGGCAGAAGCTGCGCAAGGGCGAGCCGGTCCGCGCCTCGGTGGTCGAGCGCCTGGCCGAGCGGCTCCAGGCCGAGGGCATCGCCAATCCGGAGACGATCCTTGTCTGAACAGGCGGTCCTCGAGCAACCCCAGGTCGAGCGTGTCTCGGCCCACCGCAGTCACGGTGGAACCCAGGGCGTCTATCGCCACAGCTCGGTCGCGACCGGCACCGACATGACCTTCTCGGTTTTCGTGCCGGACTTCACGCCGGGCGCGAAGCTGCCGGTCGTCTATTATCTGTCCGGGCTGACCTGTACCCACGCCAACGTTACCGAGAAGGGCGGGTTCCGCCGCGCCTGCGCCGAACTCGGGCTGATCCTGGTCGCTCCCGACACCAGTCCGCGCGGGGAAGGTGTTCCCGACGATCCCGCGGCGGCCTATGACTTTGGGCTGGGCGCAGGGTTCTACGTCGATGCGACCGAGGCGCCCTATGCCGCAAACTATCGCATGTGGACATACGTCACCGAGGAACTGCCCGCCCTGATCGCGGCGAACTTCCCCGTCGACATGATGCGGCAGTCGATCATGGGCCATTCGATGGGCGGACACGGCGCGCTGACCATCGGGCTTAGCTTTCCTCAGCGGTTCAAGGCGATATCCGCCTTCTCGCCGATCGTGGCACCTAGCCTGGTGCCCTGGGGGCAGAAGGCTTTCAGCGGCTATTTCGGCACCGACGCCAGCGCTTGGCGACGACACGATGCTGTCGCCCTGATCGAGGATGGGGCGCGGGTGCCCGGATTGCTCGTCGATCAGGGGGCGGCGGACGAATTCCTTGAGACGCAGCTGCGTCCTGATCTGCTGGCCGCGGCGTGCGATTCCGCCGGCATCGATCTGGAGTTGAACCTGCGCGCCGGATACGATCACAGCTATTATTTTATCTCGACCTTTATGGCTGCCCACCTGCGCTGGCACGCCGAGCGGCTGAACCGACCGTCGGCGGGCCAGGCATGACGCGCCCAGAGCCTGCCGTGCCGAACCAAGCCGCCGAGATCCTGCGCGCCTACTACGATGCGTTCAATCGTCAAGACACGGCAGGCATGCTCGCTTTGCTGGACGATGCGGTCGTGCACGAGCCAAGCCAGGGCATCCCGCGCGAAGGCATCGCCCGGTTTCGCGAGTTTCTCGAACACATGAACCGGTCGTACCGGGAGACCGTGATCGACCCGGTGATCATGACATCTCCGGACGGCTCGCGGGCTGCGGCGGAGTTCATGCTTGAGGGGCAATACCTGGTCACCGACGAAGGCCTTCCGCCCGCGAACCGCCAGGCCTATCGCCTGCGCGTCGGCGCCTTCTTCGAACTTCGGGATAACTGGATCACTCGGGTCAGCAACCATTACAACATGGCGGACTGGATCCGTCAGGTCGAGGCTGCCTGAGCGATGGATGCCCTGGCGGAACGGCGGGCATTACGGGGCGAAGTGGTCGTCGAGGCCGCAGCGCGCGATCTCGAGACCCTGCAGGTCCTGGCCGCGCTGCGGATGGCAGTGTTTCGCGACTGGCCCTATCTCTACAACGGCAATCCAGTGGACGAGGCGGCCTATCTCGCCGAGTTCCTGAGCGATCCCGCCGCGGTGATGATCGTCGCGCGGCACGATGGCCGGGCGGTCGGCGCGGCGACCGCGTCGCGGCTTGCGCGGCAGCCCGCTGCGCTGTCCGAGCCGCTCGTCCGCGCGGGCTTTGCGGCGGACGACACGTTCTATTTCGGCGAGTCCGTTTTGCTCGGGGACTATCGTGGGCGCGGCATCGGCCACGCCTTCTTCGACCTGCGCGAGGCGGCGGCCCGCGCTGCCGGGGCGACTGCCTGCACCTTCTGCGCGGTCGTGCGCGGCGAACGCCACCCGCTGCGGCCCGAGAACGCGCGCGACTTGGCGTCGTTCTGGCGCAAGCGCGGCTATGCGCCGCTGGACGGCGTGACCACGGCGATGGACTGGAAGGACCGCGACAGGCCGATCAGCACCTTCCACCAAATGCAATTCTGGGCGCGGCGGCTGTGATGGCGGAAGGGATCACCCAGGACCGGATCAGGATCGCCGCCGCGCAATATCCGATCGAACTACTCCCCAGTTTCGAGGCCTGGGAGGCCAAGCTGGCGCGCTGGGTCGAGGAGGCAGTGGTAAGGGGAGCGGATTGCCTGGTCTTTCCCGAATATGCGGCGATGGAACTGGCCGGGACCGATCCCGCCGCCGCCGGCGATCTCGCGGCGTCGCTCGAACTCGTCATCGCGCTGGGCGAAGCATACGATGCCGCCTGCCGGGCGCTCGCGGTGAAGCACGGGATCGTGCTGCTAGGTGGAAGCCGGCCGTTCCGGCGCGACGACGGGATCGTCGTCAACCGGGCCAGGCTGCATACCCCGGACGGCGGCGGTGGCTACCAGGACAAGATCGTCATGACGCGGTTCGAACGCGAACTGTGGGGCGTCAGCGGCGGCGATACGATCCAGGTGATCGATACACCGGCAGGGTTGGTGGGGATCGCGATCTGCTTCGATGTCGAGTTCCCGCTCATCGCCCGTGCCCAGGCCGAAGCGGGAGCGCGGCTGATCCTGGCGCCGTCGGCAACCGACACGATGCAGGGCTTCTGGCGGGTCCGCATCGGGGCGCAGGCCCGCGCGCTGGAGAACCAGTGCTTCGTGGTCCAGGCCTCGACAGTGGGGCTGGCGGACTGGCTCCCGCGCTGGACGAGAACCAAGGTGCGGCCGGGGTCTTCTGCCCGCCCGACGGCAACACTCCCCACGACGGCGTCGTTGCCAGCGGCGAGCCTTCGCAGCCTGGCTGGACCTACGCCGATATCGACCTCGGCGAAGTGGCGGCGTGGCGTTCGCGTGGGAGCGTGCTCAACTTCGCGCAGTGGCCCGAGCAGGCGGTTGCGGTGCCGCCGCGCCATGCCGCTGCGCCCGTGGGGCAGGTTTTCGTCGCGCTCGCCCAATCCGATGCGCGCCTGGCCGACGAAGTGGCGGCGCGGATCGGCATCACCTTGCCGGAGCCCTGCGTGCCGGGCGTCGCGGCGAACGCGCGGCTGCTGCAGGTCCATACAGATACGTTGAGGGGCCCTGTCCGATGATCGGCGAGTTTGCGGGAATGGGCGTTCTGGAGACCGCCGCGGCGGTCGCGGCGCGGCGTGTGTCGGCGACCGCCCTGGCCGAGGCGGCGCTTGCCCGGATCGAAGCGCTGAACCCGCGGATCAACGCGGTCACCCGCACGCTGCGCGATCGTGCGCTACGCGAGGCGGCGGCGGTCGATGCGAGGCTGGCGGCGGGGGAAGATCCCGGTCCGCTTGCGGGCGTGCCCTATGGGGTGAAGGATCTGTTCGATGTCGCCGGACTGGCGACGACGGCGGGGGCAGGGCGGCTGGCCGAGGCCGAGCCCGCAGGGGAAGACTCTGCGGCCATCGCACGACTGAGCGCAGCCGGGGCCGTGCTCGTGGCGACGCTCAACATGGACGAATTCGCTTATGGCTTTGTCACCGACAATGCGCGGTGGGGCCAGACCCGCAACCCGCACGATCCCAGCCGGTTCGCCGGCGGTTCGTCGGGCGGGTCGGCGGCGGCGGTGGCGGCGGGCCTCGTCCCATTCGCGCTGGGTTCCGACACCAATGGTTCGATCCGCATCCCGGCCAGCCTTTGCGGGATCTACGGCAACAAGCCGACCCACGGCTCACTGCCGATGGCCGGGGTCTATCCTTTCGTCCACACGCTCGATGACATCGGCGCCTTCGCCCGCTCGGCGGTCGATCTCGGTGCGGTCGACGCGGTGCTGCGGGGAGGTGCGCGCACGCCCTGCAGGCCGCTGGGTCGGCCCGCGCTGCTCGACGGGTGGTTCCAGGCCGACCTGGCCCCAGGCATGACCGCTGCGCTGGCCGCCCTGTCGGCGGGCCTTGGCGGCCTGCCGATGGTCGAACTGCCCGGGGTCGCGCGCGCGCGATCGGCGGCATTTCTGATCACTGCCTACGAGGGCGGGACCTTGCACCTCGCCGCATTGGCCGAAGACGCCCTGTCCTACGATCCCGCCACCCGTGACCGGCTGTTGGCTGGCGCGGCGCTGCCGGAGGAGCTGTACCGTGATGCGCTGGCCTTTCGAACCGTGTTCGGCGCGGCAATCCAGGCGGCGTTTCGCAACCACGACGTCCTGATCGCCCCGGCCACCTACGGCCCGGCGCCGCGTATTGCAGATCCCTTCATCACGATCGCGGGCAAGCCCCAACCGGCCCGCGCCAACCTGGGGCTCTACACCCAGCCGATCAGCTTCCTCGGTCTGCCGGTCGTGACCGCGCCGCTGGCCGTCGACGGCTTGCCGATGGGCGTCCAGCTCATTGCTTCCAAGGGACGCGACGCGGAACTGCTTGCCTATGCCGCCATGCTCGAAGCGCAGGGCCTGACGCGGAGCCACCCCATTCTCCTGGAGACAGCCGCATGACCATCGACGATCCTCGCGTGCTAGCCGAGGTGCAAGCGCAGTTCGATGCGTACGAACGCGCGCTCATGGCTGACGACCTGCCCGCGCTCGACGCCCTGTTTCACGATGGCGCTAGCACGGTGCGATACGGGGTGGGCGAAGTGCTATACGGAATCGACGAGATCCGGGCGTTTCGCATGGGCCGCGGCGGCTCGCCGCAGCGTCGGCTGGGGCGCGTCGCGATCTCCGCCTTCGGGCCGGACCATGCACTGACCCACGCGGAGTTCTTTCGCGCCGACAGCGAGCGTCGCGGCCGCCAGACCCAGGTCTGGGTGCGGTTTCCGGAGGGATGGAAGATAGTATCTGCGCACGTATCGCTCGAAGGAAGTACATCATGAAGGCGCTGCTCGCCCGTCTCAACATCGATACCTATATCCTCCTGTTGTTGGGGATGGTCGCGCTGGCATCGGTGTTGCCGGTGCGGGGCGGGGCGTCGGTAGTCGCCGGGCTCCTCGCCGATGCCGGCATCGTGGTGCTCTTTTTCATGCACGGTGCCCGGCTGTCGCGGCAAGCGGTGCTGGACGGCGCGCGCCACTGGCGGCTCCATGCCGCGGTCGCGGCCATGACATACGTGGTGTTTCCGGTCCTTGGCCTGGCGGTCGGTTTGTTGCCGTTCCTCGATAGCTCAGTGGCGATGGGCATCCTTTTCCTGACGCTGCTGCCTTCAACGGTGCAATCGTCGATCGCCTTCACCGCGATGGCACGGGGCAATGTCGCGGCTGCGGTTTGCAGTGCGTCGTTCTCCAACCTGGCGGGCATCTTCATCACCCCCATTCTGGTGGCGGTTCTGATCACAGGCAAGCAGGGCGAGTCTTCGACCGAGGCGGTCGCGATGATCGCGTTCCAGTTGCTCCTGCCCTTCGTTGCTGGACACTTGTTGCGCCCGGTGATCGGAGCCTGGATCGCGCGCCAGAAGCAGCTGATGATGATGGTGGACCGCGGTTCGATCCTGTTGGTCGTCTACACCGCCTTCAGCGCGGCCGTTGTCCAGGGGTTGTGGAGCAGGATCTCGTCGGTCGACCTGGCGACCATCCTCGCTGTCTCTGCGGTCCTCCTCGCTCTGGTCTTGTCGCTGACCGCAGTGCTCGGCCGCTGGCTGGGTTTCAGCCGCGAAGACAGGATCGTCCTGCAGTTCTGCGGCTCGAAGAAAAGCTTGGCCTCGGGCGTGCCGATGGCAGGCGTGCTGTTTGCAACGCCGCAAGTCGGCGCGGTGATCCTGCCGTTGATGTTCTTCCACCAGTTGCAACTGATGGTCTGTGCCGTCCTAGCGCGCCGTTATGGTGCCGAAGCCGACCGCGTAAAGGCAGATGCCGCTGGTGTCGGAGTCGAAGCCTTCCGCGGTCAGGCGGTCTGAGCGCCGCCTGCCAGCTCAGTCATCGCAGTGGAGCAGAGTTCGATCAGGGCATGGGCCGCGATCGGCGGATTACGCTGCGAGCGCACATAGATGCCGAGATCGGCCGGCAGCGCGGCGGGCTTCGAGATCGGGATGTGGACCAGTTCGCCCTTCGCGATCTCCTTCTCGATGCCGATCCGGGTCTGGAACGAAATGCCCAATCCGCGCAACGTCAACTGTTTGGCCAGCTCGACCGAACTTGTCTCAACCGCCCCGGTCGGCAACTTGCCCAGGACCCGGTGCAATTGCTGGCGGATCGAGAGGTCGGACTTTGGCAGGATTAGCTGGTGCGACAGGCAGGTGGCGAGCGACAGCGTGGGCTGCTTGGCGAGCGGATGATCCGGCCGCATTGTCGCGCCCAGATGGAAGCGCGAGAGCGCCATCTGTGTGAGATCGGCGGTCCGATCCATCCCGAAGGCGATGCCCAGGTCGACATCTCCGTTGATCACGGCCTCGGGGATCAGCGATGAACCCAAGACGCTTACCCCCACGGTGATGCGCGGGTGGAGTTCGCGCAGCCGCGTCAAAACCTTCGGCAGAAGATCGGAGGTGAGCGCTTCGACCGTGGCGATCTCGACATGGCCAGAGCGCAGTCCCCGCATGGCCTCCAACTCGGAACGAATTCGTTCGGCGTCCTGGAGCACTTCGATCGCGTGGCGGGCGAAGGCCGCGCCCGCATGGGTCAGCTTGAGCCCGCCGGGCAGACGATCGAACAGCGGAGTATCAAGCTCCGCCTCGAGCTTCAGCAGCTGCCGGTTCACCGCTGATGAGGCGACGTTGAGCCGCCGCGCCGCCTCCCGGATCGACCCGGCACGCCTGATAGCATCGAAATAGACGATCATCGGGGCGTGGAAGCGGTGGGCGCGGTTCGACATGGCCAAATGTTCCGCGATGTGGCGGCTAAGGTCAACGTCCTAATTCCGGCATCATGCGTATCGAGAAATTGCGCTATTTGCGGACGCCTGCCCGGCCCATGATGCACGAAACACAGCGGAGTTTATGCTATGAGCTTGGCATCGTATTTGCCGTCAAGCACCCCTCGAACTTCTGTTCCGGTGGTGGATATAGGTGGATTGCGTTCTCCCGACCCCGCGGCGTGGGGGCCGGTCGTGTCCGCGATCCGTGACGCCTGCCTCGACAAGGGCTTCTTTTACTGCGTCGGCCACGGTGTAGATCCAGTGACGATCGAGCGGCTGTTCAGCGTCAGCCGGGCCTTTTTCGCGCTGTCCGAAGCAGAAAAGCGCAAGGTTTCGCTAATGCGGTCCAAAGCGAACCGCGGATATGAAGCACTGGGCGCCCAGACGCTGGAGCCAGGCACACCGCCCGACCGAAAGGAAGGGTACTACATCGGGTTGGACGTCGCAGCGGACAGCGATCTGGCTGAGCGTTTCTTCAACACCGGACCGAATGTCTGGCCCGAGGCGATGCCTGAGTTTCGTTTGGCGATCTCGGACTATTTCGACCGGTTGTGCGCGCTGGCGAGCTTGATACTAGAGGGACTGGCGCTCTCGCTCGATCTCGAACGGCGCTTCTTCGAGGCCTTCGAGCAGCAGCCCATCGCGACGCTGCGGCTACTCCATTATCCGCCCCAGCCTGCCAACCCGTGTCCCGGCGAAAAGGGGTGCGGCGCCCACACCGATTTCGGGGGAATTACTATCTTATTGCAGGACGACATCGGCGGTCTACAGGTCTGGGATCGCGATGCCGAGCAATGGCTGGACGCGGCGCCGATGCCGGGGGCCTTCGTTATCAATCTCGGCGACATGATGAGCCGATGGACGAACGACCGCTATCACTCGACTGTCCACCGCGTCGTCAACACGTCCGGGCAGGAGCGCTATTCGGCCCCGTTCTTCTTTTCGGGGAATCCCGAACATCTGATAGAGTGCATCCCTTCTTGCCTGAGCGGAGACGAAGGCCCCAAGTATGCAGCGATCACGGTCGATGCGCATATGCGCGAACGCTATGCCGCCACTTATGGATAGGTATGGCCAAGTGATTGCGAAGCAGGGTGCCGGATTTCTGCGAAGAGTGCCTGTCGCGCTGGCATCTATTGAAAAGACCGAGGTAGCGAAAATGACGATACGAAATCACCTTGTCGCATCGCCCGCGCGTTCCGCCGCAAAGATCCCTTCTTGGGGTATTGGAGGGGGTATTCTCAGCGCGTTTTTTCCGTTATATGTCTGAAAAACAAGTACATATTGGAAGGCGTTGGTTCCCTCCTCCGCTACCATCCGCACGCTTCCACAAAAGTCCGCATACCACCGATCTCAAGGGGCAACTGCCTGTGTGCTCGTCGCTTCAGAAAATGCGACAATCTTGCCTGCTACCTAGAAAGCTACCTAGCGATGGAGAACAGCTTGAGCCACTTCTGAAGAAGCGGTTCAAGGCTTTGATATATAGAGGAAAAATGGTGGACGCACTTGGGCTCGAACCAAGGACCCGCTGATTAAGAGTCAGCTGCTCTACCAACTGAGCTATGCGTCCATTCCCGTGTGGGAAGCGCTCCCATAGCGATTTCTGCCGCGCTGCCAAGCCCTGAAATGGTGTTTTTCAGGCGAGCCCGCTGCCGCTTCGGCGGCTCCAGCGGTCCACCGCCATGATCGTTCCGATACAGATCATGTTGGTCATCATCGACGATCCGCCGTGGCTCATGAAGGGCAGGGGGATGCCCACCACCGGCGCAAGGCCCATCACCATCATCAGGTTGATGCAGGCATAGAAGAAGATCGTGGTGGTCATGCCCGCCGCCAGCAGGCGCGAGAAGCGGTCGGGTGCGTTCATCGCCACTTTCAGGCCCCAGCGCAGCACCACGGCGAAGATCGCCAGCACGAACAGGCCGCCCACCATGCCCCATTCCTCGGCCATCGTCGCGAAGACGAAGTCGGTCTGCGCTTCGGGCAAGTAATCGAGGTGGCTTTGCGAACCGTGGCCGAAGCCCTTGCCGAAAAGCCCGCCCGATCCGATCGCGATTTTCGACTGGGTGATGTGATAGCCCGATCCCAGCGGATCGTTTTCCGGGTCCATGAACACCAGCACGCGCTTGCGCTGGTAATCGTGCAGCAGCGTGAAGAACGCCAGCGGCGCGACGATCAGCCCGGCGCCGACGCCGCCCAGGAACAGGCGAAGCGGCAGGCCGGCAAGGAACATGGTGACGACCGCGCCGAAGCTGATGGCCAGCCCGGTACCAAGGTCTGGCTGGAGCATGACGAGGCCGGCGGGAATGCCCAGCAGCACCGCCGCCGGCGCCACCGCGCGCCAGCCGCGCGTTTCGCCCACCGGCAGCACGCTGTAGAACCAGGCCAGCACCAGCACGATACCCGGTTTCATCAGTTCGGACGGCTGGAGCGTCATGAAGCCCAGATTGAGCCAGCGCTGGCTGCCGCCGCCGATCCCGCCGATCAGTTCCACCAGCACCAGCAGCACGCACAGGCCGGCATAGATCGGCAAGGCGGCGCGTTTGAACCAGTCCTGCGGCACCCGCGCGATCAGCATGGCGAGCGCCAGGAACACGCAGAAGCGCAGCACGTGGGTCAGTGCCCAGGGCTGGAGATGCCCACCTGCCGCCGAATAGAGCACGAAGCCGCCGAACACGACCAGCATCGCCAGCGGCAGCAGCACGCGCCAGGGCTGGCGGGCGATGGCGGCGGGAACATAGGCGCGGGGCATCGGCGGGGCCTCTATTGCGCGCCGGACGTGGCGGGAGTGGCGGGTGCCGGAGCGGTGCCCGGTGCCGGCCGCGGCGATGCGCCCGGCGCCGGCGTGCCCGGTTCGGGCGTCGTCGGCTCGGGCGGAGGCGGCGCGGCGTCGGTCTGCGCGGCGGTCGGTTCGGGCACCGGCTTGTTTTCGGCGGCGACTTCCTGCGCCACTTGCGCGTCGTCCGCCGCCTTGGGTGCGGAAGCGCCGTACTGCGCGGCATAGGCGTCGTACCGGGCCGCCATGCGCTGTTGCACGTTGCCGCCCCACTGCTTTTCGAAGCCTTCGAGCACTTCCAGCGCCTTGCCCGGATCGAACAGGAACGTCATCACGTCGCGCGCGATGGGATAGGCCGCGCCCGAACCACCGCCGTGCTCGATGGCGACGGCGCAGGCATAGCGCGGCTTGTCGAACGGGGCGAAGCAGATGAAATGGCCGTGGTCACGGTGCTTCCACAGCCCGCCCTTGCCGTTGCCGATGTTGAGGCCGACAACCTGCGCCGTGCCGGTCTTGCCCGCCATCTGCACGTTGGGAATGGGCAGGCGCGCCTTGCCGGCGGTGCCACGTCCGTTGACGACTTCGTTCATCGCCGCGTGGATGTAATCGAGGTGTTCCTGCTTGAAGCCCATGGACTTGGGCTGAGGCGCGTGCCGGTCGAGCAGCAGGCGCGGCATCAGTTCGAGGCCGGAGGCGATGCGCGAGGCCATGACCGCCTGCTGCAGCGGGTTCACCAGCATGTATCCCTGCCCGATGGTGGCGTTCACCGTGTCGTAGATCGCCCAGGGCTGCTTGTACTTGCGCAGCTTCCACGCGGGATCGGGCACCGTGCCATAGGATTGCCCGGCGACGGGCAGCGGAAACTCCTGTCCTAGCCCCAGCCGCTTCGCCATCGCTGCGATCACGTCCATGCCCATCTGTTGCGCGAAGTGATAGAAGTACACGTCGCACGACTGGTAGATGCCCTTGGCCATGTTGGTAGCGCCATGGCCACGGTGGTTCCAGCAGTGGAACACGCGGTTGCCCACGCGCAGGCCGCCCGCGCAGTTGACCGAGGCATTGGGATCGAGCCCCGCTTCGAGGAACGACAGCGCGACCATCGGCTTCACGGTCGAGCCCGGCGGATAAAGCCCGCGCAGAACCTTGTTGCGCAAGGGCACATGGTCGTCGTCCGACAGCATCTTCCATTCGATGCGCCCGATGCCGTCGGAGAAGCTGTTGGGATCGAAGCTGGGCATCGAGGCCATGGCCAGCACATCGCCGGTCAGGCAGTCGATCACCACGACCGACCCGGATTCCAGGCCGATGCGGCGCGAGGCATAGTCCTGCAACGGGCCGTTGATGGTGAGCTGGATCGGCTTGCCCGGCACGTCTTCGCGCGTGCCCAGATCGCGCACCACGCGCCCGCTGGCGGTGGCTTCCACGCGCCGCGCGCCGGGCACGCCGCGCAGGCGCGTCTCGAAATACTTCTCCAGCGCGTCCTTGCCGATCTTGAAGCCGGGCGTGATCAGCAGCGGGTTGCGTTCACGCTCGTAGTCCTCGGCCGAAGCGGGGCCGACATAGCCGACCAGATGCCCCACGGTCGCGCCGGTGGGATAGAACCGCGAATAGCCGCGTTGCGGCACCACGCCAGGCAGTTCGGGCAGACGCACGCTGACGGCGGCGAATTTGTCCCAGTTGAGATTGGCGGCAACTTCGACCGGCTGGAATCCGCGCGATTTGTCCAGCTTGTCGTGGATGTCGCCCACCTTGTCGGGCGAAAGGTCGAGCAGCGAGGCGAGCGTGGCCAGCGTCTTGTCCGCGTCCACGACCCGGTCGGGAATCAGGTCGACGCGGAAGTCGGCGCGGTTCGATGCCAGCGCCGCGCCGTTGCGATCGAGAATCCAGCCGCGCCGCGGCGGAATCAGCGTCAGGTTGACGCGGTTGCTCTCCGACGCCGCCTTGTACTTCTCGTTCTGCGCGATCGAGAGGTAGCCGAGCCGCATCGCGAGCAGCACGCCGATGCCGCCCATGGCCGATCCGAGCACGAAGGTGCGGCGGTTGAAGGTGTCGGTCAGCCGGGCCGAACTCATCGGCAGTTGCTGTCTCGCCACGCTCAGATTCTCCGCAGCGGCAGCAGGCGCACCCGGTCGAGCAGGGCGACGATCCGGGTGATGACGGGGAACAGGAACACGCTCAGCAGCAATTGCGGGCCGATCGAAAGCGGCAGCGGATAGCCGGCGGCAAAGCCCGCGAAACTGGCGGCAAGAAACAGATAGCCGGCCAGCAGCGCGCTGCCCGCAAGCCAGTCCTGCAGAAAGCCCCGCCAGAGGAACCGTTCGTCGATCACTTCCATCGCCAGCATGGTCAGCGACCACAGGATGATCGCGCTGCCGAACGGCTGTCCGCTGAACAGATCGTCGATGGCGCCCAGTGGCAAGCCGACCCACACCGGCAGCATGCCGGGCCGCAGCATGCGCCAGGCCAGCAGCATCATGTAGGAAAATGGCGGGAGCAGGGGCGCGGACGCGATCACCGGGGAAAAGGTTGCCATCGAGGCCAGGATGATCGACGCCCACGGAATGCCCACCGCAAGGACCGGCGATGGCGCGCGGTTGATGCGGTTGCGCACGATGTCCTCGGCGCGGGCGGGAAAGCGGGGCAGCATCATTCCGGCTTACTGGTCGCCCGGGTCGCGCGGCGGGCCAGCGGCTTTCTCGCTTTCGCTCAGCGCTGCCTGGGCGGCAGGCTGAAAGCTCGGGAACACCAGCACGTAGTCCACGTCCGCAGGATCGCTGGCAAGGTGGCCGACCGCCCCGTCATGATGCGGATCGGTGGCGATCGCGACCGGAATGTTGGGGGGATAGAGGCCGCCCGATCCGGAGGTCACGAAAACGTCGCCCTTGTGAACGGGGTTTACGCCTGAATTGATCAAGCGGATTTCGATCCGGCCGTTGGCGGCACCCTGTACGAAGGCGGGCAGACCATCGGTGGCGCGGCGCACGGGCACGACGTTGTCCGGGTCTGTCACGAGCAGAACGCGCGCCGTATCGCGCCCGGTTTCGACAATCCGGCCGATCAGTCCGGTGGAAGATCGCACGGGCATCCCGGGGCGCAGCCCGGTCGAGGAGCCGATCGACAGCACGGCGAAGCGCCGTGCGCTGGCCGCGGTGGAGCCGATAAGGCGGCCGGCGGCAATCGGCCGCACCTGGGGGTCGACGATACCGAGCAGCGCTTTCAGACGCGCGTTTTCGGTTTGCACCGCGCGCATGGTCACCGCGTCGGCGCGCGCGGCTTCCACCTCGCGCCGCAGCGCGGCGTTCTGCCTTCCGGCGTTGAAATAGGCGCCGACGGCGGCAAACACGCCCTGGCCGGTGGCGCGGGATTCGGCGCTCGCCTGCCCGATCGGCCGCGCTATCTCGCTCGCGCCTGATCGCGCAAAGGCAAACGCCTCGGGGTTGAACAACGATACGATGAGCAGCACGGCGCCGACCACGACGCCAAGAATGGCGACGACGTAGCCTGTGAAGATCCCGTACTGCGCCCTGCGCGAAAAGCCCGGGCGCCGGTCCTGTGACCGCGCCATGTCCGTTATTCCCTACCGTTCCCGCCGCTGTCCGCCGGCCGGTGCCGGCTTGCTTCCATGCAGCAACGGGATGAACCTGCCATTACGCGGTCATCAGCACGCCGCGATAGATCGGATCTTCCATCGCGCGGCCGGTGCCCAGCGCCACGCAGGACAGCGGGTCTTCGGCAACGCTCACCGGCAGGCCGGTTTCCTCGCGCAGATGCTCGTCCAGCCCGCGGATCAGCGCGCCGCCGCCGGTCAGTACGATGCCCTGATCGACGATGTCCGCTGCGAGTTCCGGCGCGGTGTTTTCCAGCGCGATGCGCACGCCTTCGACGATCGCGCCAATCGGTTCGGACAGGGCTTCGGCCACGTTGGCCTGGGTGATCGTGATTTCCTTGGGCACACCGTTGACGAGATCGCGGCCCTTGATGTGGATCGTTTCGCCCACGCCGTCGGCCGGGATCGTGGCGATGCCGTAATCCTTCTTGATCCGTTCGGCCGTGGCTTCACCGATCAGCAGGTTGTGATGGCGGCGGACATAGCTGACGATGGCTTCGTCCATCTTGTCGCCACCCACGCGCACGCTGGTGGTATAGGCAAGGCCACGCAGCGAAAGCACGGCGACCTCCGTGGTGCCGCCGCCGATATCGACCACCATCGAGCCGACCGGCTCGGTCACCGGCATGTCCGCGCCGATCGCGGCCGCCATCGGTTCCAGGATCAGGAACACCTGGCTGGCGCCGGCGTTGGAAGCGGCATCGCGAATCGCGCGGCGTTCGACCGAGGTCGAGCCCGAAGGCACGCAGATCACGATTTCCGGATAGCGCAGCAGGCTCTTCTTGCCGTGCACCTTCTGGATGAAGTGCTTGATCATGGCTTCGGCCACTTCGATGTCTGCGATCACGCCATCGCGCATCGGACGGATCGCCTCGATGTTGTCCGGCGTCTTGCCCATCATCATCTTCGCGTCATCGCCGACGGCCTTCACCTTCTTGACGCCGTTGATCGTCTCGATCGCGACGACGGAAGGCTCGTTCAGCACGATCCCGCGATCCTGTACGTAGACCAGCGTATTCGCCGTTCCGAGGTCGATCGCGATGTTCTGGGAACCGAACTTGAAGAATCGGGAAAGCATCGAAGCCATCAGGAAATCCGTATGAATCTGCGGGTTGGAACGCGGGCACGCGCCAACCCCAACCAAATGAGTGCCCGGGAAGCCCGGCTCATTAGCGCATGATTTGCGCAAAACCCATAGGTTTATGCTGCGTTTGCGGGATAACTTCTCCACTTGGCTCGAAAAAGCGCGGGTCCATCGCTAGTAATGTCTGGGCGTGCCGGAATCCCGACGCCGGCACGGCCCTGAACAAAGCTTTGACGATGCCCACGATCCGCCGCCTTCCCGATACTTTGGTCAACCGCATCGCCGCTGGCGAAGTGGTGGAACGGCCGGCCAGCGCGCTCAAGGAACTGGTCGAAAACGCCATCGATGCGGGCGCCACGCAAGTCCATGTCCGGCTGGGCGAGGGCGGGCTTTCGCTGATCGAGGTGACGGACGATGGCTGCGGGATGCGCGCGGACGAGATTGCGCTGGCGCTGGAGCGCCACGCCACGTCCAAGCTGCCCGACGAATCGATCGAACTGGTCGAAACGCTGGGCTTCCGGGGAGAGGCGCTGCCTTCCATCGCCAGCGTCGCGCGCGTCACCATCGAGAGTCGCGCGCGAGAGACCGGCGAGGCGTGGAAACGCGTGGTCGATCATGGGGCGCTGGTGTCCGATGGCCCTGCCGCGCTGCCGCCCGGAACGCGCGTGCGGGTGGAAGACCTGTTCGGCAAGATTCCGGCGCGGCGCAAGTTCCTGCGCTCGGCACGGGCCGAATGGGCGGCTTCGCTCGATGTCGTGCGCCGCCTGGCCATGGCACGCCCGGAAGTGGGCTTCACGCTGGAGCACGACGGCCGCCGCGCGCTGCAGGTGCAGCCGGGCGATTCGCTCGAGGCGCGCGTTGCGCAGCTGGTTGCGCGCGAGCTGGCCGGCAACGCGGTGACGGTCGATCTGGTGCGCGGCGATTTCCACCTGACCGGTGTGGCCGGCCTGCCGACCTACAACCGCGGCGTGGCCGATCACCAGTATCTGTTCGTCAACGGCCGCCCGGTGAAGGACCGCCTGCTGATCGGCGCGGTGCGCGGCGCCTATGCCGATATGCTGGCGCGCGACCGGCACGCGGTGCTGGCGCTGTTTCTCGACGTGCCGCCGACCGAGGTCGACGTGAACGTCCACCCGGCCAAGACCGAGGTTCGCTTTCGCGATCCCGCGCTGGTGCGGGGGATGGTGGTGACCGGCCTGCGCACGGCGCTGGCAAGCGGGGACCAGCGCTCCGCGCAGGCCCCTTCCGAAACCGCGATGCGTGCCTGGCAGGCCGAACCGATTGCCGCGCTCCCGGGGGCGGCACCAGGGCCGGGGCCGCTGTTTCCCGCACCGGCCGAACGGCAAGGCAGCATCTTCGCCTCCCCGGCATGGCAGCCGGAACCGCGGGTCAGCGATGCCGGGCAGGCGTGGCGCGGGTACGAGGCCACGGTCATGGCCCCGCCTGTCGCTCGCGCCGAAGCTGCCGAGGATGCCGTGCCGGAGCCGGTAGAGCATCCGCTGGGTGTGGCCCGCGGGCAGGTCGCCAACACCTATATCGTGGCGGAGGCGGCCGATGGCCTCGTGATCGTCGATCAGCACGCGGCGCACGAACGGTTGGTGCTGGAGCGCCTGCGCGCGGCGGGAGCGGGGGGCAGCGCGGGGGAGGGCAGTGCGCCCAGTCAGGCGCTGCTGATCCCCGAAGTGGTCGAGCTTGAGGAAACCGATTGCGATCGGCTTGAGGAAGCCGCGCCGAAGCTGGCTGAATATGGTCTCGCGCTCGAACGCTTCGGTCCGGGTGCCGTGCTGGTCCGCGCGGTGCCGGCGGCGCTCGCCAAGGGCAATCCCGAAGCGCTGGTGCGCGACGTGGCCGACGATCTTGCCCAGAACGGCGACGCGCTGCTGCTGGGCGAACGGCTCGACCTCGTGCTGGCGACGATGGCCTGCCATGGCTCGGTCCGCGCTGGGCGTGCCCTTTCCGTCGCCGAAATGAACGCATTGTTGCGCGAAATGGAAGTGACGCCGCGCTCCGGCCAGTGCAATCATGGGCGGCCGACGTGGGTGAAGCTTGCCCATGGCGATATCGAGAAACTGTTCGGGAGAAAGTGATGCGCGGGATCGTTGCCGGAGCGGCAGTGCTCGTTCTGCTGGCTGCCTGCTCCAGCCAGACGCCGGCGGAAAAGGCGGCCGAGGATGCGCGGGCCATTGCCCAGGTGGAAGCGGCGCAGCGCAACGGCCAGCCGCCGGTGAAGCCGATCGATCCGCAGCCGATCATGTTCTTCGACATCCGCGACGGCAAGCTGACCGGCACCGGCTGCAACTTCGTGGCCGATGGCGGCGGCATGGGCGCGATCCTGCTGGCGCAGGATGAACGCGGCGTGATGAAGCTCGACGGCAAGCTGGTAGTCTTCGCGTCCGACAAGGGCAGCACGCAACTGCCGCAGGGCGCCTGGTCGCGCTATTCGGGGAAGGAATATGCGCTCACGCTGACCCGCATCGACGATGGCAAGGCGGTGAAGAACGGCCTTGTCGATCTGTTCAGCGGGCAGGTGGTGGTGACCGATCCGTTCGACCGCGTGGTCTACAAGGCGCGCGGCAACGTCCAGTGCAAGCCGATGTAACAACACCGCCCGCTCCGGCGCGCGCTTAGTCGGTCGATGCGGTTTCCGGATCGCGCACGCGGATCAACCCGATCGAGGTGAAGCTCATCACCAGATCGTCGTTCTGGTTGAACACGCGCAGGGTGGATCGGAAGCTGCCCATTTCCGGGCGCGAGCGGCTGCGCTTTTTCTCGAGCAACTGGGTTTCGCAGCGCAGCGTGTCGCCGGGATAGACCGGCTTGTGCCAGCGCAGCTCGTCCACGCCGGGCGACCCCAGCCCCGCCTGCTGGCGCGCCTTCAGGTTCTCCACCACCAGCGCCATCACCATGGCGCAAGTGTGCCAGCCGCTGGCCGAGAGGCGGCCGAAATGGGTCTGCGCCGCCGCCTCGTCATCAAGGTGGAACGGCTGCGGATCATAGCGCGAGGCGAAGGCGATCACTTCCTCGCGGGTGACCTGGCAGTGGCCGAAACGGTCGACGGTGCCGGGCTCAAGGTCTTCGAAATATTGCATGGGCGGGATTTTGCCCGTGCCGGCCGCGCTGTCAATCGATCGGTTAACCGGCGTGCGGCCTCACACGTTGAACTTGAAGTGCATCACGTCGCCATCGTGCACCACGTATTCCTTGCCTTCCTGGCGCAGCTTGCCGGCTTCCTTGGCGCCGTTCTCGCCGCCCAGCGCGACATAGTCGGCATAGGCGATGGTTTCGGCGCGGATGAAGCCGCGCTGCATGTCGGAGTGGATTTCGCCCGCCGCGTCCGGGGCCTTGGCACCCTGATGCACGGTCCAGGCGCGCGCTTCCTTGGGGCCGACGGTGAAGAAGGTGATGAGGTGCAGCAGATCGTAGCCGGCGCGGATCACACGGGCGAGACCGGTTTCGTGCAGGCCCATTTCCTCCAGAAACACCAGCCGTTCGTCCTGCTCCATGCCGACCAGTTCGGCCTCGATCGCGGCCGAGACGATCACGGCGTTGGCGCCTTCGGCCTTCGCCTTCTCGAACACGCGTGCGGAAAAGGCATTGCCTTCAGCTGCCGCGCCTTCCTCCACGTTGCACACGTAGAGCACCGGCTTGGCGGTGAGCAGCTGCGCCTGCCGGAACACGCGGGCTTCTTCCTCGTCCTTCGGCCTGGTCAGGCGCGCGGGCTTGCCTTCGCGCAGCAGGTCGAGCGCCTGGCCCAGCACCGAGGCGATGAGCTTCGCTTCCTTGTCGCCCTGCGCCGCCTTCTTCTGCGCGGCGGGCACGCGCTTTTCCAGGCTTTCGAGGTCCGAAAGCATCAGTTCGGTCTCGACCGTGTCGGCATCCGAAATCGGATCGACCTTGTTGTCGACATGCTGGATGTCGTCGTTCTCGAAGCAGCGCAGCACGTGGACGATGGCATCCACCTCGCGGATGTTGCCCAAGAACTGGTTGCCCAGCCCTTCGCCCTTGGACGCGCCGCGCACCAGCCCGGCGATGTCCACGAAGCCCAGTTGGGTGGGGATGATCTTCTGGCTGCCGGCGATCTTGGCCAGTTCATCCAGCCGGGGATCGGGCACGCCCACGTTGCCCACGTTTGGCTCGATGGTGCAGAACGGATAGTTCGCCGCCTGCGCCGCCTGCGTCTCGGTCAGCGCGTTGAACAGCGTCGACTTGCCGACGTTTGGCAGACCGACGATCCCGCAACGAAAACCCATTTGATGCTCCACAAGTGATCTGGATGCGGCCTGCGCGGCTCTTGCGCCCAAGCCTTTCGCGCGGCCCATAGCGGGGGCGGGACGGTTTGGCCAGTTTCACCAAAATTTCAGGCGTTCGTGTCATCACGCGGGCATGAAGAAAGCGCTGATACTGCCCGCCCTGCTTGTCCTTGCCGCCTGCGGTTCGGAAACGCCGCAACAGCATCTGGACCGCGCGCAAGCCGCCTTCAAGGCGGAGGACTATCGCACGGCCCGCAAGGAACTGGGCGAAGCGGTTTCGGCTGCGCCCGAGGATGCCCGGATTCTCGATCTGCTGGCGCGGGTGCAATTGCGCCTGGGCGATGGCGAGGGCGCGCAGGCCACGCTCGCGCGGCTGGAAGCGGCGGGTGGCAAGGGGCTTGAGATCGCGCGGATGAAGGCCGATGCCGCCTTGCTGCGCGGCCAGGCCCGCGAGGCGCTGTCGCTGCTGGGCAACGATGGCCATCCCGAGGCATGGCGCATCCGCGCCTCGGCCCTGCTCGCGAACAAGGACGAGGCCGGCGCGCTCGAAGCCTATCGCAAGGGGCTTGCCGCCGGCGGGGACGCGCGGCTGGTGCGCGACTACGCCCGGTTCCTCCTGGATTCGCAGGACATTGCCGGGGCCGAGGCGCAACTGGCCGATCTGCGCCGTCGCAGCCCCGATGCGCTCGACACGCTGATGCTGGCGGGCGATATCGATGCGCAGGCGAACCGTTGGGACGGCGCTCTGGCCGCGTACAAACGGGCGCAGTCGCTTTATCCCACGCGGCCCGAGCCTTTGCTCGCGCAGGCCGATGCGGCTGACCAGCAGGGCAAGCTGGACGAGGCCGAGGCGCTGGTGGCCCGTGCTACCGATGTCGCGCCCGATAGCGGCGACGTGCTGCGGATGCGCATTCAGATCGCTGCCGAAAGGGGCGATTGGGAAAAAGTGCGCAGCACGCTCGCCCCGCGCGAAAGCAGCCTGGAGCCGCGCTCGCCGGAAGGGCTGGCCTATGCCGAAGCCTTGCTCCGCCTCGGGCGGGCCGAGCAGGCGCGGGCGATCTACGCCAAGGCCTTGCTGCTTTCCCCGCAAAACCCGTTCGCACGGCTGATGCTGGCCGAAGCGCAACTGGCGACCGGCGATGCGGCGACGGCCTATGCCACGGTCAAACCGCTGGCGGACAGCGCCATGGCCGGGCCGCGCGAATTGGAGCTTGCGGAAAAGGCGGCGCGGGCCGCCGGTGATCCGGCGGCGGATACGCTGAAGGCGCGCCTGCAGTCCGGGGATTTGCGGCGGACGCAGCAAGTGGCCGCTGCCGGGCAAGCGGCGATGGCGCGGGGAGACTGGAGCGCGGCGATCGCGGCGTACCAGCAGGTCTCCAGCTATCAGTCCGATGCCGATGTGCTGAAGCGGCTGGCGTTCGCGGCCTCGCAGGCCGGGCGAAATGCCGAAGCGATCGGGTTCGCGGACAAGGCGCTGGCGCTGCAGCCCTCCAACGCCGACATGATCCACATGGCGGGACTGGTGCGGTTCAGGGCCGGGACGGACCGCGACAAGGCGGTGGCCTATCTCGAACAGGCTTTGCGGGCAGACCCTGCCAATCGCCTGTTCCGGAACGATCTGGCCCGCGCGCAAGTGGCGGGCTGAGCGGATCGCGATGCGCCGTCCCGCAAGACGGCTTCGTCCGCTGACGTTTGCCCCGGGGCCGGGTCCGGCGCGGCCGAACCCGTGGGGCGTGCCCTAATTCGGAGCGATCAGGCCTTGCGGCGCTGACGGCGCGCGAAGCCCAGGCCGATCAAGCCCATCGCCATCATGCCCAGCATGCCGGGTTCGGGAACCGCCGTGCCGCCGGACGAGGTGCTGCCACCGCCCGAGGACGTGCTGCCGCCGGTGGAGGTCGACGAGGTTGAGGTGCTGCCGCCAGAAGACGTGGAGGTGCTGCCACCCGAGGAGGTGCTGCCGCCGGACGACGTGCTGCCGCCGCTGGTCGACGACGTCGACGAGGACGACGACGAACCGCCGCACGACTTGGAGCCGCCGCTGTGGCCACAGTTGCAATAGTGGGTGTGGCCGAAGGTCGCGTGCGCCGGCGTGGCGAACATCGCGGACGTCGCCAGCGCGGCGAGAATGGCAGTGGAACGCTTCATGGTTTGGCCCCCTTTGAAAGCGGTACGAATGGTTCACGCCATTCTTCGCAATTGCCGTGCCAAACGGGAAATCCTGCGGGGTACGCTGGTTAACGAAGGTTTTGAAAGGTCCGATCTGTAAATTTGCCCGACAGTTCAGATGGTTAAATCGCGTTAGGAATGATTACCCGGCCTGCCTCAGCGCCACATCGCTCATGAAGCGCACGTCGTCCCCCTTGGCCAGCCATTCCGCTTCCGAAGCGATCGCACCGAGCATGTCGACGAGATCGTCCTGCTCCGCCTTGGCGAAGTTGCCGAGAACGTACCCGGTCACGCGATCCTTGTGGCCAGGGTGCCCGATGCCCAGCCGTACCCGGCGGAAATCGGGGCCGAGGTGCTTGTCGATCGAGCGCAGCCCGTTGTGCCCCGCGGTGCCGCCGCCGGTCTTCACCTTTACCTTGAACGGGGCGAGGTCGAGCTCGTCGTGGAATACGGTCAGCGCATCGGTATCCAGCTTGTAGAAGCGCAGCGCTTCGCCCACGGCGCGGCCGCTTTCGTTCATGAAGGTCGCCGGCTTCAGCAGCAGCACTTTCGCTGCGCCGATCCGGCCTTCCTGCACCCAGCCCTGGAACTTCTTCTGCACCGGACCAAAGGAGTGCACTTCGGCGATGGTGTCGAGCGCCATGAAGCCGACATTGTGGCGGTGCAGCGCATATTGCGGCCCCGGATTGCCCAGCCCGACCCAGACTTGCATGGCGGTGATGCTCCTTCGCTTTGCGCCCGTTTACAGTGTCGGGCTCATCAGGCCAGACGGCATGTGAAAACAACCGCCAGGCAAAAAAGAACCCCTCCCGCGCGGGGCGGAAGGGGGCTTCTTTCCGGTTCCTCCGTCGGCCTCTTGATAGAGGGACGGCGGAAACGATTGCCTGAAGATCAGGCTTCGGTCTTAGTCGTATCGCCTTCTTCGCTCTTGAGCGAGGAGGGGGCAACGATCGTGGCGATGGTGAAATCGCGATCGGTGATCGCCGTCTTCACGCCAGCCGGCAGCGTCACCGAGCTGATGTGGATCGAATCGCCCACTTCGAAGCCGGTCACGTCGACCACGATGTCATCGGGGATCGAATCCGGCGCGCAGACCAGTTCGAGTTCGTGACGGACCACGTTGAGAACGCCGCCCTTCTTCAGGCCGGGCGACTTCTCTTCGTTGGCGAAGACCACCGGCACGTTCACGTGAACGGCGTGGTCGGCCGAAAGGCGCAGGAAGTCGGCATGCAGCGGACGGTCCGAAACCGGGTGGAACGCAACGTCCTTGGGCAGCGTGCGGACGGTCTTGCCGCCGACGGTGAGCTCGACGATCGAGTTGAAGAAGTGGCCGGTGCCAAGCGCCTTGACCAGTTCCTTTTCCCCGACGTGGATCGCGGCCGGATCCTCGTTGCCGCCGTAGATCACGGCGGGGGTGCGGCCTTCGCGACGCAGTGCACGGGAGGCTCCCTTGCCAGCCCGATCGCGCGTCTCGGCCGACAGCGTAAGCGTCTCGCTCATTGTCTGTACCTTCCGAAAATGCTGTGTTGAACACGTTTCCGCCCGCACGCCTCCAGGGATGACCATGCCGGGGAAGCGGCGGCCCTTAGCGGATCGGACGGAAAAAGCAAGCGTTGCCGGCCTTTCTGGCCAGACTTTCTGGCCTGGCCCCGTGCGCTATTGCACGCGCCGCACCGTCCAGCCGCGTTCGGCCAGCATCCGGGGCAGGCCGTCCGTGCCCGAAACGTGCGCGGCGCCCACCGCCACGAAGGGATGCGCGCCGGCTTTCAGCATGGCGTCGATCTGTCCTGTCCAGTTGCGGTTGCGCGCGGCCAACAGCGCTTCGTGCAGACCGGGATCGGCCAGAAAGCCGGTCTCACTTTCCTTCGCGATGCCCAGGTCATCACCGCGCAGCCACAGCTTCAGGATGTCCTGCTCGTCATCCTTGCCGCTCGATGCTTCCTCGGCCACCTGTTCCAGCAGCACTTTCTGTTCCCGGTCGCCCAGCCGGTCGAAGATGCCGAACTGGCTGTCGATGGTTTCAAGGCCGGTGACGAGTTTGCCCTTCGCCATGCGCCGTAGCTCGGGCTCCACGCCGTTGTCCGGGCTCATCCCGTGCTTCTGCCCGGCGATGGCAGAAATCTGGAGCGCCACAGCCCACGATTCCTCGTCGCGGAATTGCGCGTCGGACAGCGCAAGGTCCTTGTACACGGCCTCCAGCTTGCCGCGATAGGCGGGGTCGATCCGTTCGGACGGCGGCGGCAACCCCCGGGTGAAGGCCAGCCGGCCAAGCGCTTCGCCCGCGATCTTCGCGTCCAGCGGTTCGCCGATCTCGAACACCAGCCGGTCCGCCGCGCCCAGCGCCTGCGCGATTGCGGGGCGTGACCAGCGCGTGCCTTCGGGCAGGGCGTGAACGGTGCCGAACAGCCAGCCCCGCGCGCCGCCGGGGCCGGTCACTTCCCACAGCGCCACGCGCGATTCCACCGCCGGGGCAGCGGGCTGCGGCTCGCTCCGGCACGCGCCCAGCAGCAGCCCCGCCGCCAGCGCGATGCCCGCGCAAGCCTTCCTCCAGGTCCCGGTCTTCATCCGGTTCATTGCACCCGCTGCGTGGCGAGGCCGAGCGCGGCGAGTTGTTCCTGCACGCTGCCCTTGCCGGCGAGATGCCCGGCGCCCACCGCCACGAACACCGTGCCGGGCTTGTCCAGCCGCGCCTTGATCCATTGCGCCCAGTGGCGGTTGCGGCCGACCAGCAGCGTCTCGGTCAGGCGCGGATCGTCCATGTCGGCGTTCATGATCGTGGCCAGCGCTTCGGCATCGCCCTTGCCCCAGGCGACGATCAGGCTGTCGATCTCCGGCCCGATCTTGTCGTAATCGCGCACCACGTTGCCCAGGTAGGCAAGCTGCGCATCGGCCGGCAGCGTATCGAAAAGGCCAAGCTGATAGTCGATCGTCTCCAGCCCCGCGCGCGTCCGCGCCTTGCCGCCCGGATAGGCGTTGAGCGTGGCCTCGGCGCCGTCCTTGGGGCTGAGGCCCTGGCTGATCATCGGCAGCGAGGAGAGCACGACCGCGGCGTACCACGGCTTGAACCGGTCGAAGGCCGGCGCCTGCAATCCCACCCGGCCCAGCAGCGCTTCAAAGGCGGTCCGTTGGGGCGCGTCCATCAACCCGCGCAGCGTCTGGCCTTCAGGCAAGGTCGCGCGCGAGAGCAGCGCCGCCTGCGCTTCGCCGCCCACCGGATCGAGCACTTCGGTCACCAGTTCGTCCGATCCGTCGAGCGCCTGCTTCAGCGGCCCGTTGAGCCAGTCGTAGCCGGGCTTGAGCACGTGGACGGTGCCGAACAGGTAGATCGTGGTATCCGCGTCCGCCACTTTCCACAGCGCCGGATGGACCACCTGCGGCGCCGGAGCGGGCGCGGCGACAGGGGCAGCAACCGGCGCCGCCGGGGCGGGTGCCACCGGTTCGCGCGCCAGCGCCGGCCCGGCGAACAGGCCCGCCAGCGCCAGCGCGGCCAGCGGCTTCGTCAGCCGGCGGAGCGGCGCGGTTCGGAAAAATGCGGTCATCGACATCGCTCCTGCCTACCCCGGCGCGATGAACGAACTATTGCCGCGATGCAATCGCCCGGCAAAATCGCACCGCCCGCCGCACGGCAAAGTTGATTTGCGGGCCTCCATCGGCCAAAGGCGCGGGCCATGGCCGATCATACCCAAGCATCCCCCACGGGGCCGCTCAGCCTGCAGGATATCATCCTGCGCCTTCACGCGTTCTGGAGCGAACAGGGCTGCCTGATCCTCCAGCCTTACGATATGCGCATGGGCGCGGGTACGTTCCATCCCGCCACCACGCTGCGCGCGCTGGGTCCGCAGCCGTGGAACGCCGCGTTCGTGCAGCCCTGCCGCCGGCCCACCGACGGGCGCTATGGCGAGAACCCGAACCGGCTTCAGCATTACTACCAGTATCAGGTGATCCTGAAGCCCAGCCCGGAAAACCTGCAGGAGCTTTATCTCGAAAGCCTGCGCACGATCGGCGTCGATCCGCTGCTGCACGATATCCGCTTCGTGGAGGACGATTGGGAATCGCCGACGCTGGGCGCCTGGGGCTTGGGCTGGGAAGTCTGGTGCGACGGCATGGAAGTCACCCAGTTCACCTATTTCCAGCAGATGGGCGGCTTCGATTGCAAGCCGGTGGCGGGCGAACTGACCTACGGGCTGGAGCGCCTGGCGATGTACATCCAGGGCGTCGACAACGTCTACGACCTTGCGTTCAACAATCACGGCGTCTCGTATGGCGACGTGTTCCTTGAGAACGAGCGCGAGATGTCGAAGTGGAACTTCGAGGTTGCCGATACCGACAGCCTGTTCGAAGGCTTCCGCCGCGCCGAGGAGGAATGCCGCCGCTCGCTCGATGCCGGCGTGCCGATCGCGGCCTACGAACAGGCGATCGAGGCCAGCCACCTGTTCAACCTGCTGCAGGCGCGCGGCGTGATCTCGGTGCAGGAACGCGCCAGCTACATGGGCCGCGTGCGCGATCTCGCGCGGGGATCGTGCGAGGCCTACATGGACAAATTCAAGGACGAATGGGCGCAGGCCTATCCGGGGTGGACGGCATGATGGATGCGTATGACCGCGTCATCCCAGCGCAAGCTGGGATCGCTTTCCCTGGGGCACGAGGCCCCCGCTTTCGCGCGGGCTGCGGAGAAAATCATGACTGAATTTCTCCTCGAATTGCGCTGCGAGGAAATCCCCGCGCGGATGCAGGCCGGCGCGCGCGCCTCGCTGGAAAAGCTGTTCCGCGATCATCTTGCCGCTGCCGGCCTTGCCGTGGGCGACCTTACCATCTGGACCACGCCGCGCCGCCTTGCGCTGATCGCGCGTGGCCTGCCTGCCGCGACCGAGGCGGTGAGCGAGGAAGTGAAGGGGCCGCGCACCTCCGCGCCCGAACAGGCGCTCGAAGGCTTTCTGCGCAAGACTGGACTGACCAAGGACCAGTTGACCGAGCGCGACGGCGTGTGGTTCGCGGTCAGCGAGAAGCCCGGCCGCGCCACCGCCGATGTGCTGGCCGAGGCGATCCCCGCCATCGTCCGCGCGTTCCCCTGGCCCAAGAGCCAGCGCTGGGGCGCGGCCTCGCTGTCCACCGAAAGCCTGCGCTGGGTGCGCCCGCTCTCCGCGATCGTGGCGCTGCTCGATGGCGCCGTGGTCGATTGCGAGGTCGGCGGCATCCGCGCCGGCCGGATCACGCGCGGCCACCGCTTCCACGCGCCCGGCGAAATCACCATTGATGGCGTGGACGATTACGCGGCGAAGCTGCGCGACGCGCACGTTCTGGTGGATCACGCGGAGCGCGAGGCGATCGTGCGCGACCAGGCCCGCGCCGTGGCCAGCGCCGCCGGGTTGACGCTGGTGGAGGATGAAGGGCTGGTTGTCGAAAACGCCGGCCTCACCGAATGGCCGGTGCCGCTGCTGGGCCGCTTCGACGCGGAATATCTTGAGGTTCCACCTGAAGTCATCCAGCTAACCGCGCGGACAAACCAGAAATACTTCATCTGCCGCGATGCCGATGGCCAGCTCGCCAATGCCTTCGTCTGCACCGCCAACATCGTGCCGAGCGATGGCGGAGCGGAGATCGTGGCCGGCAACCGCAAGGTGCTGGCCGCGCGCCTTTCGGACGCGCGCTTCTTCTGGCAGCAGGACCGCAAGGTGCCGCTTTCGGTCCATGCCGAGAAACTCCAGCGGATCACCTTCCACGAAAAGCTCGGCACTGTCGCCGATAAGGTGGAGCGCGTGGCCAAGCTGGCGCGCTGGCTGGTGGAAGAGGGCATTGTCCAGGAATCCCCCCTCCCGCATGCGGGAGGGGCCAGGGGTGGGTCTGACGAGGCGCCCACCCAAGCCCGGCCCACCCCCAACCCCTCCCGCGAGCGGGAGGGGAGCCTGGCCGACCAGGCCGAGCTCGCCGCGCGGCTGTGCAAGGCCGATCTCGTCACCGAGATGGTCGGGGAATTTCCCGAACTCCAGGGCCTTATGGGCGGGTACTACGCCCGCGCCGAAGGTCTGCCCGATGCCGTGGCCGATGCGATCCGCGATCACTACAAGCCGGTCGGGCAGAGCGACGACGTACCCACCGCGCCGGTCACCGTGGCCGTGGCGCTAGCGGACAAGCTGGATACCCTATTTGCATTTGAAGCCATACAACAGCGCCCGACGGGTTCAAAGGACCCATTTGCTCTTCGTCGAAACGGCTACTCACTACTCTCAATATGGCTCAAGCATGGTCTACGGCGGATAAACGAAGCTTCCGATTTTATCGGAATGTATCTTATAAAGAAGGGGGGCGATCATGTGCAAGAGGTCGAAGCATGGCTTGATGAGCATTACCAATTTGAGATTGAAGAGCTCTACAATTCTGTGCGTGAAGCCACATTGGAAAATGATGAGGTAAAGGCCTTCTTCGCGAACAAGAAGATTTCTGAAATATCTAGCGAGAAAGAGCAGGCTTTAACGCAAGCGCGCGCAAAAGCCCAAGAAATACAGAATTTTGCAATTGCTTACCAAGGTGCTTTCTATTTTGCCAAAGACTTCCTTATTGACCGCCTCAAGGTCCAGCAACGCGAAGCCGGCGTCCGGCATGACCTGATCGATGCGGTGTTCGCGCTCGGCAAAGAGGACGATCTCGTCCGCCTGCTGGCGCGCGTCCATGCGTTGCAGGCGTTCATCGGCACCGAGGACGGGGCGAACCTGCTGGCCGGGTACAAGCGCGCGGCGAACATCCTCAAGAAGGAAGGCTTCTCCGCGGCGGACATCATCCCGCCCGATGGCGAGGAAGACCCGCTGGTGATGGTGGATGATCCCGCGTTCGAGGGCATCGCCGACCAGATGGCGCATTCACCCACCGTACTCGCCTATACGCCCGAACCCGCCGAACAGGCGCTGATCGAGGCGCTGGCCGTCGCCAGCCCACGCGCCGAAGCGGCGGTCGGGGCGGAGGATTTCACCGGCGCCATGGCGGCTCTCGCCACGCTGCGCGCGCCGATCGATTCCTTCTTTGAGACCGTTACCGTCAACGATGCGGATGCGAACAAGCGTGCGAATCGCTTGGGTTTGCTTGACCGTTTCCGTGCTGCAGTGCACAAGGTCGCCGATTTCGGGCGCATCGAAGGATAAGCAGCGGGGGCGCTGGCGCGTGTCCCCCGCAGGTACCACAACGATAAATCCAGCTTCGTCAACTTCGTCAGGGAACGGCTTTTTACGATGAGCGCATACGTATTCCACTTCGGCGGTGGTGCCCGCAGCGACGATCCCCGTTCGCGCGACAAGACGATCACCGGCGGCAAGGGCGCCAATCTGGCGGAGATGGCGGGCATCGGCCTGCCGGTGCCGCCAGGCTTCACCATCAGCACCGAAGTCTGCGCGTTCTACAACGAAGCCGGCAAGACCTTTGACGAGGATATCAAGGCCGGCGTGGCCGCCGGCGTCGCGCATATCGAGGCGGCGACGGGCCGCGTGTTCGGCGATCCCGCCAATCCGCTGCTTGTCTCGGTCCGTTCGGGCGCGCGCGTTTCGATGCCGGGCATGATGGACACCGTGCTCAACCTGGGGCTCAACGACGCCACCGTCGAAGGGCTGGCCACGGGATCGGGCGATGCCCGCTTCGCATGGGACAGCTACCGCCGGTTCATCCAGATGTATTCCGACGTGGTGCTGGGCCTCGATCATCACCGGTTCGAGGATGCACTGGAAATCGCCAAGGAAGACAATGGCTTCTATGCCGATGTCGAGATGGGCGCCGAACATTGGCAGGCTCTCGTCAAGGAATACAAGGCGATCGTCGAGGAAGAACTCGGCCGCCCGTTCCCGCAGGACGTGCACGAACAGCTGTGGGGCGCGGTGGGCGCGGTGTTCGATTCGTGGGAATCGGACCGTGCCAAGGTCTATCGCCGCCTGAACGATATTCCGCAGTCGTGGGGCACCGCCGTCAACGTGCAGGCGATGGTCTTCGGCAACATGGGCGATACCTCGGCCACGGGCGTGGCCTTCACCCGCGATCCGGCGACTGGCGAGAAGGCCTACTACGGCGAATGGCTGGTCAACGCGCAGGGTGAGGACGTCGTGGCCGGCATCCGCACGCCGCAGTATCTGACCCGACGCGCACGCGAGGCGGCAGGGGCCAAGCCGCTGTCGATGGAAGAGGCGATGCCGCAGGCTTACGGAGAACTCGCCGCTGTCTTTGAACTGCTCGAAAAGCACTACAAGGATATGCAGGACATCGAGTTCACCGTCGAAAAGAACAAGCTGTGGATGCTCCAGACCCGTTCGGGCAAGCGCACCGCCAAGGCCGCGCTGAAGATGGCGGTGGACATGGTGGGCGAAGGGCTGATCGACGAGGCCACCGCGATCCGCCGCATCGATCCCATGGCGCTCGACCAGTTGCTGCACCCCACGCTCGATCCCAAGGCGCCGCGCGACGTGTTGACGCGCGGGTTGCCGGCCAGCCCCGGCGCGGCTTCGGGCGCGGTGGTTTTCGATGCCGACACCGCGCAGACGCTGGCGGAACGCGGCGATGCGGTGATCCTCGTGCGCGTGGAAACCAGCCCTGAGGACATTCACGGCATGCACGCCGCCAAGGGCATCCTCACCGCGCGCGGCGGCATGACCAGCCACGCCGCCGTGGTGGCGCGCGGCATGGGCCGCCCGTGCGTTTCGGGCGCGTCGGCGCTGTCGATCGACATGGCTGCGCGCACCGCGAAGATCGGCAACCGCGATATTCGTGAAGGCGATGTCATTACGCTCGATGGATCGAACGGCGATGTCATGGCGGGCAAGGTGCCCACCGTGGAGCCCGAACTCGTCGGCGATTTCGGCACGCTGATGACCTGGGCCGACAAGCACCGCCGCATGAAGGTGCGCACCAACGCTGAAACCCCGCTCGATTGTCAGGTCGCGCGGCAGTTCGGCGCGGAAGGCATCGGCCTGTGCCGCACCGAGCACATGTTCTTCGACGCCAGCCGCATCTCGGCCGTGCGCCAGATGATCCTGGCCGAGGACGAAGCCGGCCGCCGCACCGCGCTGGCCAAGCTGCTGCCCGAACAGCGCGCCGATTTCACCTCGATCTTCGAGGTGATGGCGGGCCTTCCGGTCACCATCCGCCTGCTCGATCCGCCGCTCCATGAATTCCTGCCCCACGGCGATGCGGAATTCGCCGAACTGGCGGAAGTCACCGGCCTGGGCGTCGATCACCTGAAGCGCCGCGCGGGCGAACTGCACGAGTTCAACCCGATGCTCGGCCATCGTGGCTGCCGCCTTGGCATCACCTTCCCCGAAATCTACGAAATGCAGGCCCGCGCCATTTTCGAGGCCGCCTGCGACGTGGCGGCGAAATCGGGCGAGGCGGTCGTGCCCGAAGTGATGATCCCGCTGGTCGCGACCCGGAAGGAACTCGAAATCCTGAAGGCGCTGGTCGATCGCGTGGCGGCGGAGGTCTTCGCCGAAAAGGGTCACACGCTCGATTACCTCGTCGGCACGATGATCGAACTGCCGCGCGCCGCGCTGATGGCGGGCGAGATCGCCGAGGAAGCCAAGTTCTTCTCGTTCGGCACCAACGACCTGACCCAGACCACGCTGGGCGTCAGCCGCGACGACGCCGCGCGCTTCCTCAATCCCTATGTCGATCAGGGCATCTACCCGCGCGATCCGTTCGTCAGCCTCGACATCGAGGGCGTGGGCCAGCTGGTCGAACTGGCGGCGGAACGCGGGCGCAAGACCCGGTCCGACATCAAGCTGGGCATCTGCGGTGAACACGGCGGCGATCCGGCCTCGATCGCGTTCTGCGAAAAGACCGGCCTCGATTACGTGTCCGCCAGCCCCTATCGCGTGCCGATCGCCCGCCTGGCGGCGGCGCAGGCCGCCTTGGGCTGATAAAGGGCGCGCTGGCGGAGGGTTACTTCCGCCAGCCGCTGAGCGTCAGGATTTCGAACGTCTCGGTCACGCGGCCTTCCGCGTCGGCTTGTCCGGCGAAAGCGGCCCGTGCCCTAGCCAGCGCAGCCTTGCCCAGCGTCGGGCCGGAGCGGGCGAGGCAGTTGCTCAGCCCCTGCGCCCGCACGTCGCCCACCAGACGCTCCAGGCTGCCGAAGCGCACCGGTAGCGAGCGGCTGTCGATCACCGGGGCGGCGAAGCCGCAGCGCTGGAGCAGTTGCCCGCCGGCGCGGACGTCCACTTGCGGGTGGATGCGCGGGGCGGGGCGGTCGCCGTCGGCCGCGAGCATGATCGCGCGCAGGGCGGGTAGGCTGCCCGCGCCGCTGAAGCTCATGATCGCAAGGCCATCGGGCGCCAGCGCGCGGCGCAAGTGCAGCAGCGCGCCGGGCAGATCGTTGACGGTATCGAGCGTGCCGAGGCTGGCGATGAGGTCGAAGCCTTCGTCCGCCGGGATCGGGTTTTCCTCGTCGATCGGCGTTTCGCCAGGGCCGGGGACCGGATCGGCGCGGGTGACGGCGCAGCCCTGCGCGGCCAGTGCCGTGGCGAGCGTGCCGGTCCAGTCGCCGATCACCAGCGCCCGGGCCGGGGCGTGGCGCAGGAACGACAGACGGTCGAGCACGTCCTCCACCATGTCATTCATCACGTAGCGCGCCGCGTCGGGGCGCTGTTGCAGCCGGCGCATCCGCGCGCGGAGCGCGGCGCGGCGAGTGGGCGAGAAGATGGTCGGCGGTGACGCGGGCGGCGAGGGGGCGGGGGGAAGCGCGGAAGCCATGCGCGGCTGCCTGCCCGTTCGGGATGCTCTTGCCAAGCCCCCGTTCCGGGCGGACAACACGGTTCATGCTCCGGTCCGCTTCCCTTGCCGCCGTGACGGCCCCGGTGATCGACCTGGTCTTTCCGCCGCGCTGCCCGCTGTGCGGCGATCCGCTGGCGCGGCAGGGCGGGTTGTGCGTGGCCTGCTGGGGCAGGCTCGCCATTCCGGGCGATCCCGCCTGCGCGCTCTGCCAGCGCCCCTTGGGCGAAGAGCATCGCGATGACGGGCATCTGATCTGCGCGCCCTGTCTGGCTAGTCCGCCGAAGCATGAGGGGATCACGGCGGCGACGCTTTACAACGATGCCTCGCGCGATCTGGTGCTGGCGTTCAAGCACGGGCGCCGCGTTGGCCTTGCCGGCTTGCTGGCGCAATTGATCGTGCCGCGGCTGCCAGAGCTGGACGGGGAGTGGTTGGTCGTACCGGTGCCGCTCCACCGCTGGCGTTTGTGGCGGCGCGGGTTCAACCAGTCCGCGCTGCTGGCAGCGCGGATCGCTCGGGTTACGGGGCAGGCGCTGGCCGTCGATGCGCTCGTTCGCGTCAAGCAGACGCCCCCGTTGGGGGGATTGAACCGCCGCGCGCGGGCGGTGGCGCTCTCAGGCGCGATTGCTGCGTCGCCGCGCTGGGCAAGCAGGTTGAATGGCGCAAACGTGCTGCTGGTGGATGACGTCATGACGAGTGGCGCGACGACCGACGCCTGCCTGCGCGCGCTGCGCAAAGCCGGGGCGGCCCGGATTCGCATCGCGTGTTTCGCCCGCGTGCTGGATGAGGCGCTGGATGCAGCCGGTCGGTCTGGAACATCCCTGGACGGCACGGACACGGGGCCATAAAAGAAACGCCCGGAATCTTGCGATTCCGGGCGTCCTCGTGACGAAATTGCAAGCGTTACAACGACAGCCCCCTGTTGTCGCTCCGCTCTAGGTCCCTCATCATCCGGCCAGATACCGATCCAGCCTCCGCTGTCTCCGGCACCTGAAGCCGCCCTCTTTTTCCCTGAACTTTGGCGCTTTTGCGCCGCCTTTCGGCGGTCCAGAATGCGGTTCCCTCAGACCGCGCATTCTTCATCCGCGATTGGTCGCCCCGACGAAAGTCCATTGTTGCGTTTGGATGGATTTTGCGACCCATCTGTGGTTATCCTGCAACAAATCCTCATTTGATACGGGTTGCAGAGAAAGGTCCTTACCATTTCACAGGATGATTCCTCCGAATTGCGCGAACAGGGGCGGGTTTTCATGCCCAGGTTCGATGCCGCCGGGCTGGTGACGGCGGTGGCGGTGGATCATCGTACCGGCGAATTGCTGATGCTGGCGCATATGGACGCTGAAGCGATCGCGAAGACGCGCGAGACGGGATTCGCCCATTTCCATTCCCGGTCGCGCGGGCGCCTGTGGATGAAGGGCGAAAGCTCGGGGCATACGCTCAAGGTCGTCGAGATCCGCGTGGATTGCGATCAGGATGCGCTGGAACTGAGAGTCGAGGCGGCGGGGCCGGCCTGCCACACGCTGGCGCGGAGCTGTTTCTACCGGCGGATCGATAATAACGGAGAACTTGTGCGGATCGTGGATTGACGCTTACGTAAAGGGTAGGTAGCTCTATGAGCATGCCCGCTCAGTCCGCCGCCGCAAATCGTGACCACACCGGCCATCTCGACCATCCTGACGCGAGCGCACGCGATCAGTATACGATTTCCGATCTCTCCAACGAGTTCGGCGTTACCGCTCGCGCCTTGCGCTTCTATGAGGACGAGGGCCTGATCGCGCCGACGCGGCTCGGCCTGTCGCGCATCTACAGCAAGCGCGACCGGGCGCGGCTGGCATGGATCATGCGCGCCAAGAACGTGGGTTTCAGCCTCGCCGAAATCCGCGACATGATCGATCTTTACGATCTGGGCGACGGGCGTGCCGAACAGCGCCGCGTCACCATCGCCAAGTGCCGCGAACGGATCGACAACTTGCGCCGCCAGCAGGCGGACATCACCGACACCATTGATGAACTGACCAGCTTCGTCGACCTTCTGGTGAAGCGGGAGCGTCTGGAAGGGCGCAATCCCGAAACCGGCGGGTCGCACAACTCCTGAGGACCAAGCAATGCCGATCTACAAGGCTCCAACGCGGGACACGCGTTTCATCGTCAACGAAGTCGTCCGCGTGGCCGACTATACTCATCTGGCCGGGTTCGAGAACGCCACGCAGGACATGACGGACGCGGTGATCGAGGAAGCGGGGCGCTTCGTTTCCGAAGTGGTCGCGCCGCTCAACCGCGTGGGCGATATCGAGGGCTGCACCCGCCACCCCGACGCTTCGGTGACGACGCCGACCGGGTTCAAGGAAGCCTATCGCCAGTACGTAGAGGGCGGCTGGCCCACGCTCGTCGGGCCGGAGGCGTTCGGCGGACAGGGTTTGCCGCACGTGATCGGCTTCGTCATGGAAGAATACATGTGCAGCGCGAACCACGCCTTCGCGATGTATCCAGGCCTTGCCAATGGCGCGATTTCCGCGATCCTCTCGAAGGGTTCGCCCGAACAGCAGGCGAAGTATCTGCCCAAGATGGTCTCCGGCGAATGGCTTGGCACGATGAACCTGACCGAACCGCACTGCGGCACCGATCTGGGCCTGATCCGTACCCGCGCCGAGCCGCAGGCCGATGGCTCCTATGCCATCACCGGCACCAAGATCTTCATTTCGGCGGGTGACCATGACCTGACCGAGAACATCATCCACCTGGTGCTGGCCAAAACGCCGGGCGCGCCGGAATCGAGCAAGGGCATCTCCCTGTTCATCGTGCCCAAGTTCCTGGTGAACGACGATGGCTCGCTGGGCGCGAAGAATGCCGTGTCGGTCGGCTCGATCGAACACAAGATGGGTATCCACGGCAACGCCACCTGCGTGATGAACTACGAGGACGCGAAGGGCTGGATCGTCGGCGAGGAGAACAAGGGCCTTGCCGCGATGTTCGTGATGATGAACGCGGCCCGTCTGGGCGTGGGCATCCAGGGGCTGGGGCAGGCGGAAGCCGCGTACCAGAACTCGGTGCTCTATGCGCAGGAGCGCCGGCAGGGCCGCGCGCTGACCGGCCCCGCCGAGCCCGATCAGAAGGCCGATCCGCTGTTCGTCCACCCCGATGTGCGCCGGATGCTGATGGATGCCAAGGCCTTCACCGAAGGGATGCGCGCCTTCTCCGGCTGGGGCGGTCTGCTGGTCGATCTTTCGCACAAGGCGGCGACGGCGGAAGAGCGGCAGGAAGCCGATGACCTGATCAGCCTGCTGACGCCGGTGATCAAGGGCTACGGCACCGACAGGGGCTACCAGACCGCCACCGACATGCAGCAGATCTGGGGCGGCCACGGCTATATCGCCGAAAGCGGCATGGAGCAGTTCGTGCGCGATGCGCGCATCGCCATGATCTATGAAGGCGCGAACGGCGTGCAGGCGATGGATCTTGTCGGGCGCAAGCTGCCGATGAACGGCGGCCGCGCGGTGCAGGCCTTCTTCAAGCTGGTCGATGACGAATGCGCTTCCACCGCCGATAACGGCGATGCGGTAGCGCTGGTGGCGGAACGGCTGGGCAAGGCCAATGGCGAGCTGAAGGCCGCGACCATGTGGTTCCTCCAGCACGGCATGACCGACCGCAACGCACTGGGCGCGGGCGCCTATGCCTACATGACGCTGATGGGCATCGTTTCGCTGGGCCTGATGTGGCTGAAGATGGCCAAGGTGGCGGCTGCGGCGCTGGCGGCGGGAACGGACGATACGCTGTTCTACGAGGCCAAGCTGGTCACCGCGAAGCATTTCGCGCTGCGCTCTATCCCCCAGGCTGGCGCATTGCGGCGCGAGATCGAGGCGGGTGGCGAAACCGTGATGGCACTGCCGGTGGAAGCCTTCGCCACGGCCTGATGGTGCCCCGCCATCGGCTGGGGCGGCCGGGTTTGAACCGATGCCAAACCTCCTGGCATGGGTCGGTCGCTGCGTTCGATCCGGCTTGAAATTCGCTGCGATCGAATGCGGTTGCCCGGTTCTCGGATTGCGGCTCGGCGCATTGCGCGGCTTTCCCAATCCGCCGCCGCCATGCTCATGACCCGCCGACCTGCCCGCACTGCCGTAGAAGATGGAGACGCATGATCCGCCAATATCTGCCAAAGTGGTGCTAGGCATTGCGTCATGCAACGCCGTGCCCAACGCGCGCTCGCATCGGAACCACGCGGCGGTTCCAATGCCCAACCGGCCTTGGGCGCGCCTGACTTCAGGACCAGCCGACCATCACGGCCTTGGTTTCGGTGAAGGCCTCGACGCCGTCGCGCCCGTTTTCGCGACCGAGGCCGGATTGGCGGAAGCCGCCGAAGGGCAGGGCGAATTCCATGCCGGACCCGTTGATCTTGACCGAGCCGGAGCGCAGCTTCTTCGCCATGGTCTGCGCGGCGGCCAGGTTCTGCGTCCAGACGTAGGCCGAAAGGCCGTAGATGCTGTCGTTGGCCTTGCGGGCGAGGTCGTCGAGGCTGTCCGTATCCGAAAAGCGCATGACCGAGAGCACCGGCCCGAAGATTTCCTCGCGCATGATGCGCATGTCCGGGCGGGCATCGACGAAGACGGTGGGGTTGACGAAGTAGCCCGCGCCGGCTGGCGCATCGCCGCCAAACAAAAGGCTTGCGCCCTCCGCCTTGCCGGCTTCGACATAGCCCATGACCCGGCTTTTCTGCCCTGCCGAGATCAGCGGACCAAGATGGACGCCATCCCGCGTGCCGGGGCCGACCACCAGCTTGGCGGCGAAGGCGGCAAGGCCTTCGAGGAACTGGTCATAGACGGCATCGTGCAGGAACAGGCGCGATCCGGCTGCGCAGACCTGCCCGCTGTTGCCGAAGATGCCCATGGCGACGCCCGGGATCGCCTTCGCCAGATCGGCGTCGGCAAACACGATGGAGGCCGACTTGCCGCCCAGTTCGAGCGAGACGCGCTTCAGCGAACCCGCGCTTTCGCGCAGGATGGACTGGCCGGTGGCCGTCGAGCCGGTGAACGAGATCTTGTCCACCCCCGGATGCGCCACCAGCGCCGAGCCGGCCTGCGCTCCGAGACCGGTGACGACATTGACCGCTCCGTCCGGAAAGCCGGCTTCGGCGACGAGTTCGGCCAGGCGCAGGCCTGACATCGGCGCCAGTTCGGCCGGCTTCAGCACCACCGTGCAGCCCGCTGCCAGCGCGGCTGAAACCTTGGTGCAGGTAATCGCGAACGGGGCGTTCCACGGCACGATCAGCGCGGCCACGCCCAGCGGATCGTGCGTGGTGTAGCCGTGCCAGTTGCCGGGTACCGAGACGGGCGTGGTCTCTCCGTTCAGGCGGCGCGGCCAGCCGGCGTTATAGCGGATCGAACTGATCGCGGAGCCGACCGCCATCTGCCGCGCGATGGCATAGGGCATGCCATTGTCGAGCGTTTCGATCGCGGCGATCTCGTCCTGATGCTGTTCGACGATATCGGCGAGGCGGAGCAGCAGCCTTTCGCGCTGGGCAGCGGGCATCGCGCTCCATTCCGGGCGTTCGAAGGCGGCGCGCGCGGCGTTTACGGCTGCATCCACTTCCGTCGCGCCGCCGGACGCGATCTGTCCGATCACCGTTTCGGTCGCGGGATCGATCACGTCGATCGGGGCGGCGTTTCCACGCTGCCAGGCGCCGTTGATGAAGTGCCCGGAAAGCTGCCCGATGCGCGCGGCGGCGCGATCGAAGACAGGGGAAAGCTCGGTCATTGCATGGACTCCGGCGCATGATTGCCAAGAATGAGGTCTGCCGCCTTTTCGCCGATCATCACGGCGGCGGCATTGGTGTTCGCCCCGACCAGCAGCGGCATGATCGAGGCATCGACCACGCGCAGACCCTCGACGCCGTGGACGCGCAGTTGCGGATCGACCACCGCGTCCGGTCCGGTGCCCATGGTGCAACTGCCGACGGGATGGTGGACGACGCCGGCCAGATCGGCCTTCATCGCATCGAGCTGGGTATCGTCCTGCACATGCGTGCCAGGCAGGATTTCCCGCAGCACGTAATCGGCGATCGGACCGCCCGAGAATATCCTGCGCGAGATCGAGAGGCCCTTCTTCAGTGTCGCCCAGTCGTTGGGGTGTTCCAGCAGGTTGAGCTGGATGCGCGGGGCGGATAGCGGGTTGCGATCGCGCAGCGTAACCGAACCACGGCTTTCGGGGCGCAGCAGGCAGATCGAGTTGTAGAAGCAATCCTGTTTCGGCTTGGCGAAGCCGGGAAACCAGATGTTCGCATCGACCCTGACCGGGCTGGACATGATCTGGAGATCGGGCCGGTCGAGATCGGGTTCCGACCGGGCGAGAATACAGCCGGCGGCGATCTGGTTGGCGAAGCGGCCCGTGCCGGTGAAATACCAGCGCAGGAACGAAACGGTCGCGCGGTCGAAGCGCAGTTCGCGCGCGAAACTGTGGGGCGGAGCCGCGTCGTACTGGTGGGCAAGGCGGACGTGCTCCTGCAGGTTCTGCCCGACGCCAGGCAGCTCGTGGACCGGAGAGATGCCGTGGCTGGCTAGCTCTCCGCCCGGCCCGATGCCCGACAGCATGAGGATCTGTGGCGAGCCGTATGCACCGGCGCAGAGCAGTACCTCGCGTTCCACAGTCGCCTGCTGGCGCACTCCATGGCGTTCGAACTCCACGCCGGTGGCGCGCTTGCCGTCGAACCGGATGCGGTGAACATGCGCGCGCGTCATCACCTTGAGGTTGCGGCGCGAACGGATGGGCTTGAGGTACGCCGCCGCCGATCCGCAGCGTTCGCCGTTGCGTAGCGCGATCTGCACGTCGGCGCAGCCTTCGTTGCTCTCGCCGTCATAGTCCGGGTTGTAGGGATAGCCGCAGAGTGCTGCCGAGGCGCGCAGTTCGTCCGCCATCAGGCGCGAGGTATCGACCGGCTGGACCGAGATCGGCCCGCCGCGTCCGCGCCAGCGGTTGCCGCCGGTCCAGTGGTCTTCCGAGCGCTTGAAATAGGGTAGCACGCTGGCATAGTCCCAGCCGGTGCACCCCGCCGCCGCCCAATCGTCGAAATCGCGCGGATGCCCCCGGAAATGCACCATGCCATTGATCGACGACGATCCGCCGAGCATCCGCCCGCGCGGCAAGGGAAAGCTCTTGCCGCCCACATGGGTTTCGGGTTCGGAGGCGAATTGCCAGGCAAGGTCGGAACTGCGCAACGCCTGGAGGAAACCCAGCGGCATCCGCACATAGGGATGGTTCGCCTCGCCGCCCGCCTCGAGCAGCAGCACGCGCACGGCGGGATCGGCACTAAGCCGGTTGGCGAGTACCGAACCGGCCGAACCGGCACCGATCACGATGAAATCGAATTCCAGGGTGTCCACGGCCACAAGCCTTTTTGTTGAAAATGCGAAACCGGTCAGGCCAGCCAGAGAAAGCTGGTCGCGCGCGTGTTTTCGCGCCACGGCGCCGGACCCAGCAAAGCGTCCAGCGTGCGGGTGGTGCGGTTGCCGCCGTCCAGGGTGGTTTCCATCTGCGCCATGCCGTTGAGGGAAACGGCATGGCGCACGGGGCGCGATGTTCCGCGCAGGACATCGCGCGCCAGCACGAAATCGGAATATCCGGTCAGCCCCACGATCATGCCATTGGCGGACAGCCAGCGGCCATGCGGGGCAAGCAGCAGCGCCACGACTTCGCCCTGCGGATCAGCCAGCGTGTGTCCGCCCGCGCGGGCCCGCGCGATCAGGCGAGGGGCTTCCGGCAGTCTGCCATCGACGATGAAGCGCGGATCGCCGGAGAGATCGAGTGCAGACGCCAGGCCGGGCAGGCCCGCAAGGCCGACCGCCCCCAGCGTCACGCCGCCTTTCAGGATATCGCGACGAAGCGGCATCACGATTTCTTCCGCGCGAGATAGGCGGCGATCTTGTCGAGTTCCGCGTCGGTCACTTCGACCCGCGAGAAGGCCGGCATGTTCATCAGCCCGTTGCGGACCACGGCCTTAACGTAGTCGGCGTCAAGGTCGGTGCGGTGGATCAACTCGGCCTTGTCCTTGCCCAGCCGACGGCCCAGCATCATCGCGCCGGTGCTTTTGCCGACATGGCAGAAGGCGCATTCCTGTCCGAACAGGCGTTCGCCCTCGTCCTTCGATCCCGACCCGAACAGCGCGGCGGCGATCGGGGAAGCGGGCTTCGGCGCGGGCGGAGGAGGGACATCTCCCGCCGTGCCGCACGATGCCGCCAGCAGCGCTGCAAGCCCGGCCAGCGGCAGGAGCGATCGCGAAAGTTTCATGGGCGTTCTCCCTCTGCTCAGCGGCGGGTGCCGATGCCGTTGCGGCCGGGCGCGATGATGTTGTTGGGATCGAGCGCGGCCTTGACCTTGTCGTTGAGCCTGCGCAGCGCGCCGCCCCCGAAATTGTAGGTTTCCGCCACAGCATCCATGTAGGAGATATGGCCGCGATATTCGGCGAAGCCCTGGCTCGCGGCTTCGGCAAGCAGGTGGCGATAGAGCTTGTCAGCGCGGGCGACCATCTCCGGCTCATCGCGGTTGTAGAGAATCAGGCTGACGTTGTTGATGTGCCGCCGGCCGATGGTGAAGCTGGCGTAATAGTCCTGGCCGATTTCCTCGTAATAGGCCTTGATCTTCTTGGCGTAATTGAAGGCGAGCGTGCCGTCTTGCGGCAGCACCGGCGCGAAGCTGAGGTGACCGCCGCGTCCGCCGTACCAGTTGACGCACTGAAGCCCCATCGTGGTGGGAACGCCCTGGGCCGACTTCTCCTCGGGATCGCCCTTCTTCCACAGCTCGAATTCCAGCGGACGGCCCAGCTTCGGCTCGAACAGCTTGCGGATCAGGTCCACTTGCGCCGTCACCGTGCCTTCGTGGCCGAACAGGCTGATCTTGGCGTTCCACCAGCCGAGTCCGAGCTTCTTCATCATGGTCTCGCTGACCGAATCCGGCAGCGCCCCCGGGCCGTCGTACCAGTCCGCCCGTTGCGATATGGTGGAGGCCGCGCGCACCGGCGATCCGAACACGATATTGTGCTGGATCACGTCACGCCGGCGCAGGTCGCACAGGATGTCGATGGCCCACGCGGCATCGTCGAAATTGGGCAGGGCCAGTTCGATCTTGGCGGTCATTTCCGGTTCCGGCTGGAGCCAGACGCCGGCCTTGGTGACTACGCCTAGGTTCGACTGCATGAACATCTGGTCCCAACCGGGGCCATATCCGTACTTGTAGGCTTGCCACCCGGCGGAACCCTGCATCGCGCCCATGCCGGTGCGCACGACCGAGCCATCGGGAAGCACCACTTCCATGCCGCAGATCTGTTCGCAGTGATCGCCATAGGGCGTGTAACCGATGCCCCGGTCGAGCGCGTTGCCGATGACGCTGCCCCAGGAGTTGCCGGGAACGGACATCCACAACGGATGGTTGTTTTCCTTGAGGTGGCGGAACAGGTCGAAATAGCCGACGCCCGGTTCCAGCAGGCAATAGGCCTGCTTGTCGTTGACCTCGAGCACGCGGTTCATGCGGCTGAGATCGAGGATGACATCGCCCTTTTCCGCCGGCGAGGCCGCGCCATAGCCCAGGTTCTTGCCCCGCCCGACGGGCCAGAGCGCGACCTTGGTTTCGTTGGCCACGCGCACGATCGCCTGCACTTCCTCGACCGAGGCCGGCGCCACGATCGCGGAGCAATCGTGATCCATGCCGTCGCCCATGGCATAGGGATCGATATAGGACGCGCGGTCCTCTTCGCTGTCGAGCACCCACTGGTTGCCGATGGCGGCGCGAAATCCGGCGAGGGCTTTCTGGAACCCGGTGCTGCCTACGCCCTTGGGGAGCAAGGAGGCCATATCCACTCCTGATGATTTGCTTGCACGCGGCGGAGGCAGGCTCCAGTGCGCGAGGAATATTCTGTCTGACGGATCGATATTCTATAAAAATGCGTATGGCAGTCGCCGGGGCCTGTCAACGGTCATGGCGGTGCCAAGGGCAGGAAGGCGGGCTGTCAGGCGGTCCATCCGACCGTTCCCTTCTGCATGAACCGTATGCCGAGCACGCTGATGAACAGGCGCAAGGCCGCGCGGAAAACATGGTCCGGAATGATCGGCGTAGCGCGCTTGCCGAGGTAGGTGCCGGCCAGGCCCGTGACCGTCGCAACGAGGATTTCTGGCACGTATTGCCGGTAGTCGAAGCCCGCTGCGGAATAGCCCGCCGTCCGCAGCACCTCGAGCACGATGATGCAGGTGGCGAAGGTGCCGACGATCGCGGTGCGGGTCAGCTTCGTGCGCAGCAGCGCGGGCTGGAGGATCGCGCCGAGGCCGAACAGCGTTCCCACCACGGCATGCAGGACGCCGACCGAGAAGAACGACTTGCCGGGCGAGATGCGCAGCCGGAGCGGTGGCAGCCATGCCAACACCAGCAGCAGGACGCCCAGCAATATTGCCAGCAGGTTTTCCGGCGCGCGGCTGAACAGCCACATGCCGCCCGCCACGCCGGCCAGCGAACCGGCGGTGAAGGAGCGCACGATCGCCCAGTCGATATCGGCCCAGAAGGCATGGGTACGCGAGAACAGCGAACCGAACGACAGCACCGATTGCAGCGCGATCGCGCTCGGCAGCGGCAGAATCCACGTCGTCGCGCCGAACAGGATGTAGCCGCCGCCGACCGAAAAGCAGGCGCTGAGAAAGGAGGCCGCGAAGCTTGCCCCGGCAAGCAGCAGCAACCGCGTTGGTTCCTGCACCTAGCGCTCCGTATAGCCGGCCCAGTAGCGGGGTTTGAAGCTGAGGGCGATGAAGGCGGCGGCGAAGGCGATGCACGTCACCACGACGAACGGCAGGGTGAAGCCGCCGGTCAGGTCGACGCCGAAGCCAATCGCCGCAATACCCGCCGAAGCGCCGAGGTGGAACGCGGCGCTGAGCAGCGAGATGACCTGCGGCAGCGATCGCACGCCGTACATGTGCCGTGCGAGGACGGGGGCCTGCACGATCACGCCGCCGTGCGACACGCCGCGCACGATCGTGAACATCAGGAACGTGGCGAGGCCGGCCAGCGGGAAGGTGAGCAGCGCTGCAACGCCGCACAGCGCCCAGCACAGCGCCACGCCGCGCGTGGAAAGGCGATCGAACACCCAGCCGAACAGGATCTTGCCGAGGCCCGAGATCACGATGACGATGGTGAAACCCAGCGCCGCGACATAAGCGCCAAGGCTGGTGTGGCGTTCGATGAACAGCGGGATGTATTCGTTGATGCCGTTGCTGATCACGCCCGACATCGCCGCGGCGACGATCAGCAGGATGAACTGACGGCTGCGCAGGAACGAGGAAAACTCCGGCCCCGGATCGGGGGCCTGCCCCGCAACTCCGGGCTTGCCGGGAGCAGCCTTGCCAGGGTCCAGTTCGTCGGCGGTGTAACCGTAAGCTTCGGGCGTCTCGTGGACGAGGAAGTTGACCGCGAGCGACAGTACCACCAGCACGATAAGGCCCGCCATTCCGGCGGTGGCATGCCACCCAAGCTGGCGCAGGCCCAGGGTCGTCGCCATCGGAACGACGGTACCAGCAACGGCGCCGCCCAGCATGGCAATCCCGGTGATCCGGCCAAGGCTCGCCGAATACCAGCGTGCGAGCGTGACCTGGATGGCAATCAGGGCCAGGATCGAGGCGAAGCCGGAGACGGCGGCAAGCGCATAGTAGACCGGCAGGTTGCGGACGAAAAAGAGCAGCGTGGTGGCGATGCCGATCGTGACGACCGAGGGCATGAATACGCGCTTGAGGCCGAAGCGCACGAACATGCCGCCCGCGAACAACCCGCCCACCGCCGACACGGCGGACTTGATCGCCATGAAGCTGGTGGTCTGCGCGACGCTCCAGCCCATGTCTTTGGCGATCGTGTTGTACATGATCGGCATCATCATCGAGACGCCGGCCAGCGCGATGCCCCAGATCAGGAAACCGGCCACGATATTCATGCGCGCATAGCGCCGGACCTGCGCGATCGCGATCCGCTCCCCACCCGTCATCATTGTCTCCTCGTCACCGTGTGACGCCCAGGTGGCGCGCCGGTCGTGATGTCTCCGACGATCCGTCGTGCAGATCGTTCTTTTATACAGAACATCGTTCTTTTATTTTTAGTGCGCAGACGAGTCAATCCGACTGGAGGCAAAAGGCTCCGACGCAGGGGCCGGAGTTCCGCCGACAGGGGGCATGGCCGGTCAGCCATCGCGTGATGACTGGCCGGCGGGCCAGATGCCGTGGTTGCCGGGCGAAAGGATACCTGCCGGATCGAACGCCTGCTTCAGCCGCGCGTAGGTCTTGCCGAGCGCGTGATCGTTGAAATCGAACTTTGCGGCGACGTGGTCGACCAGCGAAACGTGCGCGCGATAACCGGTGCAGCCCCACTCGGCGGCGCGATCATACATTTCGCGCACCGCGTTGCGGGTGGTTTCCACCTGTTCGGCATCCGCGGTGTCAAACAGGATCATGCTGGCGCTGACCATGCTGCGGCCGGTCAGCAGCAGGCCGAACGGGCCGACCAGTCCGTACCGGTCCAGCGTTTCGCGCACCAGCGCTTCGGCTTTCAGCGCCGCTTCACCGGTAAAGGGCAGGACCGGCGAGAAATCCATGTGGCCGATGCGCGGGCCGAAAATGCCGTGCAGGCGTTCGAGCAGGACTTGATTGGGAATGCCCGCCGAAATCAGGTCCCGCGGTTCCACCTCGTCCGGGCCGGCCTCGCCGGAATAAGCGCGCAGTTCCAGTACCGCGCCGGGCAGGGTGGCGCAGGCTTCTTCCAGAAGGGCGCGCCGCGCTTCGACCATGCGGGCGGGGCCATAGAGGCCGATGCGCGCGTTCCAGCGGCCCGGGCGCAGTACCTGCCGCAGGTTGCGCATGGTGAAAGCGCCGTTGCCGGCTTCCTCGTTTTCGGTATCGGCGGGCGTGCCGACGATCATGGGCACGCCTTGCAGCACACCTTCGTGCATCAGTCGGCGCAGCATGTCGATCATCGGCACGATATCGCCGTCACCCTCGCAGCGGATGGTGCCGGTGACGATCGTTTCCGGGCGCGGCATCAGCCACAGGCCGGCCTTGGTGACCACGCCGAAGTTCGATTGCTTGAACAGTTCATCGAGCGAAGGACCAAAGCCGCGTCGATGACATGACCACACCGGGCTGTTGCTGATCGCGCCTTGACCGGTGCGCAGCAGCGTGCCGTCGGCCAGCACAGCCTCCAACCCGCACAGCGCCGAGGCATGATCGCCGTGGACGTTGTAGCGGTAGCCGTGTTCGAGCGCATTGCCGATGATGCTGCCCCATCCGAGATCGGGAACCGACATCATCAGCGGGGCGTCCTGCGCGCGCAGTTCCTCGTAAAGCCGGTGAAAGGTGACGCCTGGTTCGATCAGCGCGAAGCCCTGCTTCGCATCGATGTCGAGGATGCGGTTCATCCGGCGCAGGTTGAGCACGATGCCGCCGCTGACGGCAGGCGCCGATCCGCCGTAGCCGAAGTTGCGGCCCATCGACGATGTCCAAAGGTGGACGCCCAGTTCGGCGGCGATCCGCACGGCCGCCTGCACCTGTTCCACCGTTTCCGGCTGGATGACGAAAGAGGGCTGGTGTGCCGTCGCCGCGGGGCCTTCGAACGGATCGCGGAATTCGGCGAGATTGCGACCTTCGCGATGGACCGCATCGGTTCCCAGCAGTTGCGTGAAGCGGTCGGCTGCGCGTTCGATCAGCGCGGGGGAGGGCGTGACGGCAGGAACGGCTTGCATGGGCATGGATCGCATCTCCCGGGGTTTTACGGCCGGGACCGGTTTCGCCGGAGCCGGGCGCAGACGCATTCTGTTATGAAAAATAACATTCTATTTTTACCTCTCGCCGCCTGCATTGGTCAATGCCAAAGTTCTGATTGACAGAATGACGTTTCATTTGCATCTAGCCAGTTGATTCGTGAATACATGTGTTTTCGATTGGGGAGAAGAGGCTATGGCAGTCCGGACTGGCGACCAGTACAAGGCAGGCTTGAATGACGGCCGGGTGGTTTGGCTCGGCGAAGGCAAGGTCAGCGTCGCGGAAGACCCGTTGCTGGCGGGCTCGCTGAACGGCATGGCCGGCTATTTCGATTGGCAGAACGAATACGCTGACGAATGCCTCATCGACGATCCGGAACGCCCCGGCGAGAAGATGAACGTCAGCCTGATGCTGCCCAAGTCGAAGGAAGACCTGATGGTGCGCCATCGTGGTCTGGAGCGACTGGCGCGCTATTCCAACGGCATGCTCGGTCGCACGCCCGACTATGTGAACGTCGTGCTGGCGGGTCACACCGCGCGCGCGGACATATGGGCGAAGGGCAAGCCCGAGGGGTATGAGCGGCTGAAGAACTTCCATCGCGAAGTCATCGACGGCGATCTTTCGATGACGCACACCATCGTTCACGCGAATATCGACAAGGGCGCGCCGCCGCTGGCGGGGATGAACTCTGACCTGACGCTGCGCGTAGTCGGCCGCAATGAAAACGGCGTGATCGTGCGGGGCGGCAAGGTGCTGGCGACGCTCGGCCCGATTGCCGACGAGCTTTACGTCTATTCCTCGGCCCCGATCCCTTCGGGCGCAGAACAGTATGCGCTGATCTTCTCGATCCCGGTCAGCACCAAGGGCGTGATCCAGATCTGCCGCGATCACTATGGCGTCGATCGCAGCGTGGCCGACGCCCCGTTCTCATCGCGCTTCGACGAGCAGGATTCGTTCGTGATCTTCGACGATGTGGAAGTGCCCTACGAGCGGCTGTTCTGCGATGGCGACCTCACGGTCTACAACACGCTGAACCAGGGCGTCTCGCCGGGCAACACGCTGCAGCAGACGGCCATCCGCGCGATGGTGAAGCTTGAATTTGCCTATGACCTGTGCAGCAGCATCGCCAAAGTCACCAACAGTCTGCATGCGCCCGACGTGGCGGTGCAGTTGGGCGAGATCTATTCGTACCTGTCGATGACCCGCTCGATCATCCATGCCGCCGAAGAACGGGCCCACGACTGGGGCGCAGGCGCGTTCTTCCCGCACCGCGACCTGTCGGTGCTGCGCTGCGTAATGCCAGGCTGGATGACGCGCGTGAACCAGATCATTCGCGCGATCGGTTCGCACAACCTGCTGTGCACGCCTTCGCTGGCGCTGTTCGATAATCCCGAGATCGGCGACTTGCTGCGCAAGTATCTGCCCGGTTCCAACGGCATCGCCGCCGAGGAGCGCGCACGGATCATGCGAATGGCCTGGGATTTCGCCGGTTCGGCGCTGGGCAGCCGTATCGAACTGTACGAAATGTTCTACCTGACCAGCCAGACGCGCGCGCGCATTGGCGACCACATGATCGCGCAGCGCGACTACGAATGGAACCAGGTGCAGGAGTTCATGCAGAAGTCCGGCATCCTGCCGGGCTGATCGGAGCATCTCCGTCATGCCATCGGAAGCGGCCGCCGGGCAACGGGCGGCCGCTTCCTGTTTTGGGGAACGCACCATGACTGTCACGACATCGCGCGCCGACGTATCGGCGCAACCGCCGCTCGACGCCTTGTTCAAGGGCGCGATGCGGCGCCTGGCCAGCGGGGTGGCGCTGGTCACCACGGCGGATGCGGCCGGAACGCCTTATGGCATCGCCATGACCGCGTTCATGTCGCTGAGCATGGAGCCGCCGTCGATGCTGCTGGCGATCAATACCGGCGCGTCGCTGTGCGCGCCGCTGCTGGCGCACGGGGCGTTCGCCGTCAACATTCTGGCATGGGAGCAGCGCGAAGGCTGCCAAACGTTCGTCTCGACGCCGGCCGACCAGCGTTTCGCGACGATGCCCTGGCGGATGGAGCGGGGTGTGCCGGTTGTGTCGGCCTCCGTCGCCACTATCATCTGCGCCGTCGATCAGGCAGAGGCCTTCGGCAGCCATACCATCGTGAAAGGCCTGGTGGAGCGCGTGATGCTGGGGGATGATACCGTGCCGCTGACATATCTGGACGGGCGCTATGGCCGGGTTGGCTTCGATGTCTGAAGAGCCGCTCCGCGCCATCGAGTCCGCAACGGACGAGGCCCCGCGCGAAAGCTCCAGCCGCCAGCGTTTTCTCGAAGCGGCCGATGACCAGTTCATCGCCAATGGCTATGACCGCTGCACGATCCGCGCGATCGCCGCGCAGGCGGGGACCAGCCTCGCATCGCTGAGCCGGAACTGGAGCAGCAAGCGCCATTTGTTCGAGGAAGTGTTCAAGCGGCACTTCGACCCCATCCACGCCGCGCAGAACGCCGGCTTCGACGCCATCGAGGCGAGCGGGGACATCACCGTCCGCGCGATCGTTGCCGCATTCTTCGGCGCCGCGCTGGCGCGGGAAGAGGCCGCCTTGCGCAAGAGCCATCGCGTCTATTGCATGGCGCTGCTCGATCCGTCTGACGAGGCGCGTGGCATCACGCGCCCGTTGGCCGCACCGGTCCGCGCGCGCCTGATCGCCCTGTTACGCCGCGCGCTGCCGCAACTGGACGAAAAGCGCTTTTTCCTGGCGATGAACGTGGTGCTGGGCGCCTATATGTATCCGCAGGCGCATGGCGAGCGGCTCGCGGGAATCATGGGGTTCGATCTCGCATCGATCGACTGGAGCGAGGCGGCGGACATTCTGGCGGACATGATCGGCCACGGATTGGCCGCAAAGCCCTGACTGCAGCAGACTGGAGAATCGAAAAGAAGAAGGCCCGGGAAGCGAACTTCCCGGGCCTTTCTGTTTCCGGCGGAGCGTGGTCAGGCTGCTTCGCTGAGGGTGTGGATCTGCGCCGCATCCGCCCAGTTGCCGTGCAGGCCGAAGCGCAGGCGCACGGGAATGTTGATCGTGGCGATCGGGCCCTTGGCGATTTCGGTGGCGTCGAAGATCAGCAGGTCGCTGCTGCGGGTTTCGAGGCGATTGCACACCATCACGATCCACCCGTCGCCTTCCGCCGCGTCGGGCGAACGGGGCACGAAGCACGGTTCCTGGATGCTGGAGACGGGGCCGGCCCACCACTTCTGTTCCTGGCCAGTCTCGAGGTCGACGAAGCCTAGTGTGTTCATCACCCAGCCGCCGGCACTGCCGCCCTTCAGCTCGACCGGCTGGCTGGGATCGATCACGACCATCCAGCCATACCGGTTCTTCTGGCCGGTGAAGCGATCGTCGATCTTGGGGAATTCGCCGATCATATCGGACAGGCGGACGGCCTTGAACTCTTCCTCGTTCTGGCTGAGATCAACCGTCCAGCGCGTCAGGAACGTGCTGCCGGCGACGGGATCGAACGGCGCGTCGTCGATGTCGGGGAAGAACGGCATCATGTTGTTGGCGGCTACCGGCAGGTCGAGGTGCAGCCTGGTGCCCTCCTGGAACGCGTTCATGACGTGCGCAGTGAAGCAGTTTCCGCCCTTGAACCAGCGGATATCGGCGGCGGTGGTGCCGGGCTTGCGCGGCATCACGGCAAGGTAGCTCGGCAGAGAGGTGTCGAAGCCGAAATGCGGCTTGCCGGCTTTCAGGCGATCCCAGTTGCTGGTCATGCCCATGACCGAGAACAGCGCGTAGTCCGGCGTGATCGCGAAATCGTGCATCATGCAGTAGTAGGGTGTTTCGAACCACACATCGTAGAGCAGCTCGCCTTGGGGGCTGATCTCGTAGTAGGCCATGTCGCGGGTGAGGATGCCCTTTGAGGCATAGCCGAAGCCGCAGAGATTGCCGGTGGCGGGGTCGGTCTTGGGATGCGCGGTGAAGGTCTCGCCCTTCATCTTGCCATCGAAATCGGTGTAGCCGGCGGTTTCGAGCGTGACGGCGTCCATCACCAGCGCCGGGGAATCCTCCTTCAGCGCATAGAGCCGACCACCGTGAATATAGGCATTGGTGTTCGCCGTGCCGCGGATTTTGCCCTTCACCGCTTCGTCGTCGGTCAGCGGGTTGCGATAGGCGCCGAACACCGCGCGCCCGGCTTCGTTTTCAAGCTTCCACTTGTCGGTCTTGGCCCAGCGCTGGGTGAAATCCACCCGGCCGTCCTTGAACCGGAACATGGAGATCATGCCGTCGCCGTTGAACGCGATGTCGTCGCCCAGCTTGGGCGGGAACTGATGTTCCGGCTGCACGCGATAGAACGCGCCGTCCATTTCCGCAGGGATCGTGCCGACCACGTTGAGGTCATGCACATTCGCCTCGACGCGGGAAGGCGTGTTGAAACCGGTGAACGCGGGAACGTCAGGAAAAGTCGTCATTCATCATCTCCCAGAGGCCGCGTGGCGCCGTTGGTGCGAATCTGGGCCTACGCGCCTGATCCACGCAGCAATAAAACAGAACGATGTTCTATGTGATGGATCGACCTTTGTCCAGTGACTGTGAAGCCGCAAAAACGGCATCCTTGAATCGTTCAATATCAATCGGATGAACAGGATCGAGAGACGGTGGCCGTCTGTGCCGGCCCTATGCGTTGACAAGCACCGCAATTCTGGATTAAAAGAACGTCGTTCTGTCTGGAAGAACCTCTGAATCGGAGGGCTTGCCGGACTTGTTCCGATAACTGACGATCAGGGGAGGACATCGATGCGTCGACGCGATTGCTTCACGAAATTCATGCTGAGCGCTGCAGCCTGTGCGCTGCTGCCGACGGCTGCCATGGCGGAAACGGCGACCGCGGAATCAGGGGCCGAAGCGGGGGGGGGCGAAGATCAGGCAGCGGCACCGTCCGACGGCGAAATCGTCGTTACCGCGCAGTTCCGTCAGGAAAGCGCGCAGAAGGCCGCCGTTTCGATCGACGTGCTTTCGGCCGAGACGCTGGCGCGTGCCGGTGTGGCGCAGGCCACCGATCTCGCGCGGCTTTCGCCCGGCGTGCAGATTACGCAAGGCGGCAGTTCGCTGCAGATATACATCCGCGGCGCCGGCGATTTCTCGACGACCGCCTACAGCAACTCGGCCGTTGCGCAGAACTATGACGGCGTGTTCGCCGCGCGCAGCCAGTACGTGGCCGGCGTGTTCTACGATCTGGAGCGCGTCGAAGTGCTCAAGGGGCCGCAGGGCACGCTCTATGGCCGCAACGCCACCGGCGGCGCGCTGAATATCCTTCCTGTGCAGCCCAAGCTGGGCGTGTTTGAAGGATACATGTCGGCCGGCTTCCAGAACTACAACGGCTTCTCGGCCGAAGGCGCGTTGAACATCCCACTGGGCGACAAGGTCGCCATCCGCGCGGCGTTCCAGGGTGTTTCGCGCAACGGTTACATCAGCGACGGCACCGACGACGACAAGCACCATTCGTTCCGCTTGCAACTGAAGGCGGAGCCGACCGAGGATCTGACCCTTCGCCTCGGCTTGAACTACCAGCACCTCGGCGGGCGCGGTCCCGGCAAGGTGGTCTATGAGCCGACCGCGCCGACCGCGCCGGGCCTGACCAACAGCCAGCCGATCATCCCCGCCGATCGCTGGACATCGATCAATGGCACGCTGAACAGCCTGATCTCGAAGGTTGTCGCGCCTCCGGGCATCTATCCGCTCGACACCAGCAAGACCTACCAGAACATCGATATCTGGGGCATCAACGGTCATCTGGAATGGAACCTTGGCCCGGCCACGCTGACCGTCATCCCGGCCTACCAGCACGTCAAGCTGGATTCGCTGGTGATGCCGGCGCTCTATTTCAGCACCACCAACTACTTCACCGGCGCGCCTTCCACGTCTGATGCGGAAACGGTTGAAGTCCGTCTCGGCAATGCGAACGAGAAGCTCAAATGGGTGCTGGGCGGCTATTTCTTCAACGAGGATCAGGACAGCTTCAACGCCGTCCGCCTTGGCCGCGCGTCCGACACGGCTTTCGTGGCCACGCTCAACACTCGCGCCTACGCCGCCTTTGCTGAGGCGACCTATTCGCTGACCGACCGTTTCCGCCTGACCGGCGGCATCCGTTACACCGACGAAACCAAGAGCGTCGATGGCTATCGCTATGCCATCGCGGGCAGCCTGGCCTGCCCGAATGGCGGCACGGCGATCGGCGGCAGCTGTGAACTGAAGACGGCGGCGGGCACCAACGTGCGGGGCACCTATTCGGCGCATCGGGTCAATTACAAGGCTGGCTTTGAATTCGATGCAGGGCCGCAGAGCATGATCTACGGCAGCGTGGTCACTGGCTTCAAGTCGGGCGGCCAGTCGAACGCCGACATCGATCCCTACAAGCCCGAGGACGTGACGGCTTATACGATCGGCGCGAAGAACCGCTTCTTCGGCCGGCTGCTGCAGCTCAACCTCGAACTGTTCTGGATGGACTACAAGAACCGCCAGGAAAACTTCTCGCAGCTCGATCGCGGCGGCGCGCAGGTTTCCTCGCTGTTCAACGCGGGCAAGGCCGTGGCCAAGGGCGTCAGCGCCGACGTGACGCTGCGTCCGACCGCCAACGACAGCCTGCGGGTGGGCATCGAGTACACCGAGAGCAAGTACAAGGAATTCAGCTACCGGAACTACAGGGCGGGCAATCCGTCGGCCTCGACGGCGTGCGATGTCACGGCGATCACCGGCGGCAACGCCCAGATGGGCTTCTGGAACATCAACTGCAACGGCTTCCAGTTGCCGCGCACGCCGAAGTGGTCGGGCACGGTGGGTTATACCCACACCTTCGATCTCGCCAACGGCGCGAAGATCGAGTTCGCGCCTGACATGACGTTTGCCTCGTCGCGCTGGTTGAGTGCCGAATTCGTCGAGAACGCGCGCGCGCCGGCCTATGCGCTGGTCAACGCCAGCCTCACATACCGTTCGCCCGAGGACAGGTACTCGGTCCAGCTGTTCGTGCGGAACATCGGCGACAAGGCGGTGTACACCGGCACGCAGCAGTATCCGTTCATCGCCAACTACAACGGCCAGGACATCGCGCCGCCCCGCACGTGGGGCGCCCGTTTCCGCGCCCGTTTCTGATGGGGCAGGCCGGGGGGCGATGAGGCCGCCGCCCCGGTGCGGGGTTCCGGCAACGGGCGCGGAAGGCAGATGTCGTCCGCGCCCGTCGTGTGTCCGCGCCTCGGGAAATCCCGCGGCACGATGCGGGACGGCGAGCCGGATGAGCGGGAACGGCGGGACGCTTCCGATTCCGAAAAAATGCGGTCTCAGCACGCGAATACAATTGATTTCACATCTGCCTATGTTAATAAAAGAACGATGTTCTGTTAAATAGAACGGAGAAGGGATTATGCGGCTCGCGAGATTTGATGGTGGCAGGATCGGGGTGTGCCTTGGCGACGAGATCGTCGATGTCACCGATGTCTGCGGCATCGATCCTGCGGAATGGCCGGCGGTCGGTCCGCTGCGGCTGATCCGTGATTTCGAGGCGCGGCGCCCCAAGATCGAGGCGGCGCTCGCCGCCGCTGCGCGCAAGCCGCTGGCCGATGTCCGGCTGGAAACGCCGGTGCCGTGGCCGAACAAGGTCATCGCCTATCCGGTGAACTATCACGCGCATGGGCGCGAAATGCAGGCGCAGTACCGTGCGACCAACCAGGGCTTCTTCCTGAAGCCGTGCTCGTCGCTTTCGGGGCCGTCCGATCCGGTGGTGCTGCCGCGGGTGCCGGGGCGTGAAGTGCACCACGAAAGCGAACTGGGCATCATCATCGGCAAGGAAGTGCGCGGCCTTCCGCGCGAGAACTGGCGCGAGGCGGTGTTCGGCTACACCTGCCTGCTCGACATGGTGGTGCGCGGGCGCGAGGAGCGCGTGTTCCGCAAGGCATACGACAGCTTCTGCCCGATCGGGCCTTGGGTGGTGACCGCCGACGAAGTGCCCGATCCGGCGTCGCTCGACATGAAGCTGTGGGTCAATGGCGACCTGCGCCAGTCCGCCAATACGCGCGATCTAGTGCTCGATATTCCGGGCATGATCGAAACCGCCTCGGCGGTGATGACGCTCTATCCCGGTGACGTGATCGCGACCGGTACGCCTGAAGGCGTCGGTCCCGTGGTAGACGGGGATCGCATACGCATCGTGATCGACCGGATCGGCGAAATGAACGTGGACGTGGTGCAGGGCGATCTCGGCATGACCGAAGTCTTCGCGCAGCCCTACGTGCCGCCGATCATCAAGCAGGCCTGACCATGGCGGCTCCGGAAGCGGATTCGCTGGAGGCGCTGTACGGCGCCTTCGCGAGCATGAACATGGAGGGCGGCTGGCACCGGAAATTCCCGGCGCTGTGGCCCGAGCCGCGGCGTAATTTCCTGCCGCACGTCTGGCGCTATGCCGAGGTCAAGCCGATCCTCGACCGCGCCGGGCGGCTGGTCGATACCGCACAGGCGGAACGCCGCAACCTGACGATGTTCAACCCCGTGGAAGGCAACGTCTATTCCACGGTGCGCACGATCGTGGCGGCTTACCAGATGATCCGGCCGGGCGAGGTCGCCCGCGCCCATCGCCATACGCCCAACGCGCTGCGGCTGATCCTTGAAGGGCGCGGTACTTATACCGTGGTCGACGGCAGCCAGGTGGAAATGCGGCCAGGTGACGTGCTGCTGACGCCAAACTGGGCCTGGCACTCGCACGCCAATGGCGGCGGCGAGGATTGCTACTGGATGGATTTCCTCGATGTGCCGCTGGTGCATCTGATGGAGCCGATGTTCTACCAGCCGCATCCGGCGGGGCTGGAAGCGGACGTGACCGAACTGGCCGAAGCGCCGATCGCGTTCCGCTGGGAAGACACGCTCGCCGCCCTGGATGCGGAGCAGGCGCGGGTCGGCGAGGGCACACCGGCATCGGTGACGCTGGGGCCGGCGCAGCTCGATACGATCGCCCTGCGCATGATGCGGATACCCGCCGGGGTAGAAACCGCGTCCCTGCGCACGACCGCGAACAACATCTTTGCCGTCGTGCGTGGCAACGGCACGACCGTGGTCGACGGGCAGACGATGGAATGGCGCTTCGGGGATACCGTGGCGATTCCGGCGTGGCGCCCGTTCACGCACCACGCCGCCGAAGATGCGGTGCTTCTCCAGGTCACCGATGAACCCGTCCTCGCCAAGCTTGGCTGGCTGAGGACCGAAACGCCGTGATCGCGCGGCATCGCAACCAACTTTCATTCCGGAGCATGGCATGACCAAATCGCCCAAGATCCTTATCGCCGGTGGCGGCATCGGCGGCATGGCGGCCGCCCTTTCCCTGCTGCGGCGCGGCTATGACGTCGAGGTGTACGAGCAGGCGCCCGAACTGGGCGAGGTGGGCGCGGGCGTTCAGATCAGCCCCAACGGCGCGCGCGCGCTCGATGCGCTGGGCGTGTTCGAGACGCTGAAGGCCGCGTCCTGCGCGCCGCGTCGCAAGGAGTTCCGCCTGTGGAACACCGGGCGGGCGTGGCCGATGTTCGATCTGGGCCAGATGGCGATCGAGAAATACGGCTATCCCTATCTCACGGTCTATCGGCCGGACCTTCTGGGAACGCTGGTCGATGCGGTGCGCGCGATGGCGCCCCAAGCGATCCATCTGGGCGCGGCGGTAGAGAACGTGACCAACCGGGAAGACGGCGTGGCGCTGCACCTGGTCGGCGGCAAGACCGTGGAAGGCGATATCCTGATCGGTGCCGATGGCGTGAAATCCACCGTGCGCAAGTGCCTGTTCGGCGATGACGAAGCCAATTTCACCGGCATGATCGCCTGGCGCGCCGTGATCCCCATGGAGCGTCTGCCCGAACATATGCGCCAGATGGTAGGCTGGACGTGGATCGGGCCAGGGGGCCACATGGTCAACTATCCGCTGCGCGGCGGCAAGCTGATGAACATGATCGGCACGATCGAGCGCAATGACTGGCAGGTCGAATCCTGGTATACGCAGGGCAGCATTGAGGAATGCGCCAACGATTTCGCCGGCTGGCACGAGGACGTGCAGACGCTGATCCGGTCCGCGCCGACGGTAATGAAGTGGGCGTTCATGGAACGCACGCCGCGCCAGAAGTGGAGCGAGGGCCGTTCGACCCTGCTGGGCGACGCCTGCCACGCCACGCTGCCGTTCCTGGCACAGGGTGCGGTGATGTCGATCGAGGACGGCGTGGTGCTGGGCCGTTGCCTTGACCAGTACGACGATCCGAAGGAAGCCCTGCTGCGCTACGAGGCCGCGCGCGTCGACCGCACGAGCCGCATGGTGCGCGGGGCCAAGGAAAACACCGCCCGCTTCCACGAAACCGCGCTGGCGACCGAGGAAGGCGCGGTGAAGTACATGGAAAGCGAATGGAGCCGTGATCCGATCAACGATCGCTACGACTGGCTCTATCGCTACGACGTTCTGACCGCCGAGATCTGAGCATGACGGAGGCTGCCGCTTCTGCCGCCCGTCCGCCTGCCGACCTTCTGGCGGGCGTGCGGGTGCTCGATCTAACCAACGTGCTGTCCGGCCCCTATGCCACCTATCAGATGGCCATGCTGGGTGCGGAGGTCATCAAGGTCGAGAATCCGAAAGAGGGCGATCTCGCGCGCAAGCTCGGCGCGTCCCCGGCGCTCAATGCGATGATGCTCGGCACCTCGTTCCTGGCGCAGAACGCGGGCAAGAAGTCGGTGACGATCGATCTCAAGCATCCGGACGGCAAGGCACTGTTTCGCGATCTGCTGGTGACAGCGGACGTGGTGGTCGAGAACTTCCGGCCGCGCGTGATGGATCGGCTGGGCTTCGGTTACGAGGAAGTGCGGGCGATTAACCCGCGCATTGTCTATTGCGCGATTTCGGGCTTCGGGCAGGAAGGGCCGCTCAGCGCCAATCCCGCTTACGACCAGATCGTGCAAGGCCTGTCGGGGGTGATGAGCATTACCGGCGATGCGCAGTCCGCGCCGCTGCGCGTCGGCTATCCGTTGTGCGATACGCTGGGCGGGCTGGCCGCGGCCTTTGCCGTGGTGAGCGCGCTGTTCCGGCGCCAGCACAGCGGGGAAGGGGCCTATATCGACCTCGCCATGCTCGATGCGACGATTTCGGCCATGGGCTGGGCGGTATCGAACTACCTGATTGCGGGTGTCGAGGCGCAGCCGATCGGCAACCAGAACACGACGGCTGCGCCTTCCGGCGCGTTCCGCTGCGCCGACGGCCAGATTAACATCGCGGCGAACAAGCAGGAACAGTTCGAGCGGTTGTGCGATCTGGTGGGGCTTTCCGCGCTCAAGACCGATCCGCGCTTTGCCGAGCGCGAGGCGCGCAAGGCCAATCGCGCGGCGCTCAACGCGCTGCTGGACGAAGCGCTCCGCGCGCGGGGGGCGGCGGAATGGGAGGAACTGCTCAACGCCAACGGCATTCCCGCCGGTCGCATCCTGTCCATTCCCGAAATCCTCGCGCACCCGCAGATCGCGGCGCGCGGCCTGATCCATGAAATCCCCATGGGCCAGCCGGGGCTCGAAACGGTCAAGGTCTGCCGCGCAGGTTACAGCCTGGGCGACAGCCAGCCGGCCGCACGCTCCGCACCGCCCTTGCTGGGGGCCGACAATGCCGAGATATTCGGCGCGCTGGGCCGGGACACGGCGGTGCTGGAGACGTTGAAGGCCGGAGGCGCGATTTGAGAGCTTGCGCCAAGGTCGGCGTGGCAGCGGCGGGAAGTCCGCCGCCCCATCCCGGATCAGCCCGCGCGAACCTGCGCGAAGCGGGCGGGCGTTTCGCCCAGATTGATCGAGAGCCGCGCGGCGGCGTCGATCGCGATCGGGCGCAGCTTTTCGACGTAATCGTCGGTGAAGCGCGCGCTGGGGCCGGAAAGCGTGATTGCGCCCATCAGTTTGTGCCCGGCGCCGAACACGGGGACGCCGACCGCCGCCATTTCCGGATCGACGCTGCCGATCGAGATGACGCAGGCATTGTCCGGCGTAAGCGGGGCATAGGGCATTGCTTCATAGTCGCGCAGGATGGTGGACGCGGCGCTGCGGTTGAGTTCGCGCCGGTCGCCTTGGCGGATCGAATAGTCGCGCACGGTATGGCGCCCTTCGGCGCGGAACAGGCAGACCTGGTATTCGCCGTCGCGGATGAAGAACGATGCGCCTTCGGCAGTCTGCGCCACCAGATCGTCCAGCACGGGATCGATGAACTGCCGCAGGTCGAAAGCGTCCTGGAACACGGTGGACAAGGCCAGCAGGCCTGCGCCGAGCTGATAGCTCCCATCCGCACGCTGCCAGACGAAGCCGTACTTTTCGAGCGATCCCATCAGCCTGAGGATGGTGCTCTTGTAGAGGCCGGTAATGCGCGAGATTTCCGCAAGGGTGAGGACCGGTTTGTCGTGCCGGAAGGCGTGAAGGATATCGAATGCGCGGTCGACCGCCGCGACGCCTGCCTTGGAATTCATGATTTTGGGATGCCCCGCCTAAGCCTTATTGGTTGTTCTATTTAGCAGAACGTCGGTTCAATCTGTCAATGGCTATTTGCGGCGAAAACAAATGTTCGGTGAAGGAACCAGCACATGACCGATCTGCCCTCGCGCGTGTTTATCAAGGAAGAAGGGCCGCGAGAAGGCTTCCAGATCGAGAAGCGCCTGATTCCGACCACGGAAAAGATCCGGCTGGTCGATGCGCTTTCGGATACGGGGCTGGATTATATCCAGGTCACTTCGTTCGTTCATCCCGGCAAGGTTCCGGGCATGGCCGATGCGGAAGCGGTCGTCGCCGGGATGACCCCGCGCGAGGGGGTGCGCTATGCCGGGCTGTGGCTGAACCAGCAGGGGCTGATCCGCGCTATCGCTACGGGCAGGCTTTATCTGGAGGGCAAGCTGACGCTCTACGCGTCCGACGCTTTCCTCAAGCGCAACCAGAACCGGGATCCGCAGCAGCAGCTTGCCGCCCAGCCGGAACTGGTGAAGATGTATCAGGCGCATGGAATTCCGGTGCGCACCGGCTTCGTCACCGCCGCGTTCGGCTGCAATTTCGAAGGCGACGTGGCCCCGGCCAAGATTGTCGCGCTGGTGAACGAGATGCGGGCGATCGCGCGTGATCAGGGGGAAGACCTTTCGCTGATCGGGCTGGGCGACACGATGGCCTGGGCCACGCCCGAACGCATCCGTCGCGTGGTTGGCATGGTGCAGGACGCCAACCCAGACGTGGACCTTTCGCTCCACCTCCACGATACGCGCGGGCTGGGCCTCGCCAATGCCTATGCCGGGCTGCAGATGGGCGTGCAGCATTTCGACGCGGCGGTAGCCGGGCTGGGCGGTTGCCCGTTCGCCGCGCACGCCGGCGCGGCCGGCAACATCTGCACCGAGGATTTCGTGTTGATGTGCGAGGAGATGGGTATCGAGACCGGCGTCGATCTGGAAAAACTGTCCGAATGCGCAAGGCTGGCGGAAGAGATCGTCGGCCATCCGCTGCCCGGCAAGGTCAAGACCGGCGGTAGCCTTGCCGCGCTGCGTTCGCGCATCGCCGCGTCGTGATGTTCGCCTGATCTTCGCGAAAGCCCGACCGATGAATGCCTGCCTGACGCCGCTTTCGCGGCTTTCCGCCATCCGCAGCGCCGCGCTGGCGCACTTGCCGCGATCTCTGGTCATCCTGCTCGAAAACGTGCTGGCGCACGAGGCCGAGCCGGCGCCGCTGGTCGCGCGGTTCGAGGAATGGCTGCAACGCGGCGAGGCGATGGCGGAACTGCCGTTCCGCCCGGCACGCATCCTGATGCAGGATACCGCCGGTGTCGCGGCGATGGCCGACCTGGCCGCGTTGCGCGATCATGCCGTGGCGAACGGCCATGCCCCGGGCGAGGTCGACGCCGCGATTCCGATCGATCTGGTCATCGATCATTCGGTACGCGTGGATTACAGTGGCACACCGGAAGCGGCGACGCGCAATCTGGCGCTCGAATACGCCCGCAATGGTGAGCGTTACCGCTTTTTCAAATGGGCCGAGCACGCCTTTCCCAAATTCCGCGTGGTGCCGCCGGGGCAGGGCATCTGCCACCAGATCAACCTGGAGATGCTGACCAACGGTGCCGTTCCCGCGCCGGAAATGCCCGGAGGCTGGATGGCGGAGACGGTCATTGGTACGGACAGCCATACCACAATGGTCAACGCGCTGGGCGTGCTTGGCTGGGGCGTGGGCGGTATCGAGGCGGAACTGGCCGCGCTCGGCGCGCCGGTGCCGATCCCGCTGCCGCGCGTGTGCGAAGTGGTGCTGACCGGCGTCCGGCCAATCGGCGTGACGGCGACCGATATCGCCCTGCACGTGGCCGCGCGGTTGCGCGCGGAGGGTGTGGTCGACCAGATCGTGGAATTCGATGGCGACGCACTTTCCTGGCTTTCGCTGCCCGATCGAGCGGCCATCGCCAATATGTGCCCTGAATACGGGGCAACGGCCGCGCTGTTTCCCGTGGACGAGGAAACGCTGGCCTATCTGGAGACGATGGGCCGCGATGCCAGCGTGCTGGCGGCCTATCGCGCCTATGCGGTGGAAACGGGGCTGTGGCGCGGGACAGGCCCGGCGCGACGCTATTCGCGCTCGCTTGCCATCGCGCTGGACGAGGTCCGGCCGGTCATGGCGGGGCCGCATCGTCCGCAACAGGTACGGACCTTGTCCGAGGTCCGCGCCAGTCTCGAAAGCCGGTTTTCCGCGCTGGCGCCGCCGGTCGACCGTGCCCGTCCGGGCAATGGGGCGGTGGCCATCGCGGCGATCACCAGTTGTACGAACACCGCGAATCCCGAGGTGATGCTGACGGCGGGGCTGGTGGCGCGCAAGGCCATCGCACGAGGACTGTCGGTTCCCGGTTGGGTCAAGACCTCGCTTGCGCCAGGCTCGCGCCGTATTGCCGCGCTGCTGCTGCGGGCGGGGTTGCAGGACGCGCTCGATGCGCTGGGTTTTCACGTCGTGGGTTTCGGCTGCACCACCTGTGTCGGCAATTCGGGCGATCTCAAGCCCGCATTGACCGGACCGGACGCGCCGGACCTTTTGGTCTCGCTGCTTTCGGGCAACCGCAATTTCGAGAACCGCATTCACCCCGCGGTCGGCGCGAACTATCTCGCCTCGCCGCCGCTGGTTGTGGCCGGAGCGCTGGCGGGCAACCTCTATGCCGATCTTTCCGCCGATCCGCTGGGGCATGACCGGAACGGCCAGCCGGTGTTCCTGCGCGACATATGGCCCGATCCGGATGAGATCGCGCACGCGATGACGCACTGGCGCGATAGCACTGCCGAAGCTGGCGACACGGAAGCCTGGGCAGCGCTGGACGCTGCTTGCACACCGCAATTCCCCTGGGATGCGCTATCCGCCTTCATTCAGCCACCGCCTTTCTTCGACGAACCACGCACGGGGCTGTTGGGGGACATCGTCGATGCACGCGCCTTGCTGGTGCTGGGCGACAACGTGACCACGGACCACATTTCCCCGATCGGGCGCATCCAGCCCGATACGCCGGCCGCGGCCTATCTGCGATCGACCGGCGCTGCCGAGGGCAGCTTCGGCAGCTATGGCGACCGGCGGGCGAACCATCACGTTATGCTGCGGGGCACGTTCGACAACGCGCGACTGGAAAACCGCCTCGTCAGCGCGCCGGGCAACCGGACGATCGGGCCGGACGGGGCGGAATGCGCGATCCATGACGCGGCTATGGCGTTCGCGGCGCTGGGCGTGCCCGTGGTGGTGCTGGCGGGCGAGAACTACGGCACTGGTTCCGCGCGCGACTGGGCGGCCAAGGGAACGGCGCTGCTGGGTGTTCGCGCGGTCATCGCCCGCAGCTTCGAGCGCATCCATCGTGCGAATCTGATTGCGCTGGGCGTGCTGCCGGTAGTCGTTGAGGCGGATCTTTCGGGCGTGAGCGCCGCGGCGAGGATCGCGCTGCGCGGCATTGGAGCGCTTTCGGAGGCGGACCGGACGCTGGTGGTCGAAATCCTCGAGCCGGGGCAGGACGAACCGCTCCGCCTGGGTGCGCGGGCCGATGTCTGGTCGGACAGCCAGTTCGCCATGCTGCGCGATGGCGGCCTGTTCGCAGCGTTCCGCAAGCGGTTCGGCGGCATGTGACCCGCCGCCCCCGGAGCCGCGTCGGGCGCCGGGGGCAACAGGATTTTCAGAGCCGGAATACGCGTTCGGCGTTGGTCTGCATCAGCTTCTTCTTCGCGCCGTCGGCTATGTCGAGCAGGTCGTGGATGCGCACCTCTTCGGGCACGTACTGGTAGGGATAGTCCATCGCGTACATCACGCGGTCTTCGCCCAGCACATCGAGGCACAGCTTGATCGCCGGTTCGAACGGCATCCCGCTGGTGGTCACCAGCACGTTGTTGCGCATGTAGTGGAACAGGTCGTGCCGCAGCGGCTTCAGGCATGCGTAGCGTTGCGAGCGCACGCCCGCGCCGTGCATGAAATTCAGGCGATAGAGCCAGTAGGGCAGCGCTTCTCCCGCATGGCCGACGATGATCTGGAGATCGGGATAGCGATCGAAAATGCCCGAGGTGATGAGGCGGAGCAGATGCAGCCCGGTCTCCACGCCGAAGCCGAACACCGCGCCGTCCAGCCCGGCTTCGAGCATCGGGCCGATCATGCTGTCGGGCGGCGTGGTGGGGTGGATGTAGAGCGGATGGCCGGTATCGGCCAGCGCGCGGAAGATCGGATCGAACTTCGGATGATCGAGATATTCGCCATGGGTGTGGCTGTTGACGAGCACGCCCCGGAAGCCGAGTTCCGCCCCGCGCCGGATTTCCGCCGCGCTCCATTCCGGGTCCTGCGGCGCGATCGCGGTCATGCCCACGTAGCGGTCGGGGTGCGCGGCGACAGCTTCGGCCAGGAGGGCGTTGGATGAGGCGCTGACACGGCGGGCGTCTTCCACGTCGACGTAGGCCTGCACGCCGGGGCTGGTCAGCGAAAGCACGGCTACGTCGATGCCGCTGGCGTCCATGTCGGCGATGCGTCCCGCGCCAAGATCGAGCAGGCGATCGAGCGTCTGGCGCGCGCGACCGTCGCTGTTCATGCCGTAGAAGCCCCAGAGCGAGGTGATGCCCCGGTCGGCCTTGCCGTCCTTCACCAGCCGGATCAGCAGATCGACCTGTTCCTGCGTGGCGAAGGCTTCTTCGGTGGCGATGCGCAGATAGCCGCGGTCGCCGCCGGTCCTGAGTTCGTGAGACATCGTGTCTATCCCGGTTGCAGCGGCTGGATCAGCCTTCGTGGACGGTCTTGGTGACGAGGCAGGCGGCCAGGCCTTCCGGGCCGTCCTCATGGCCATGGCCCGACCATTTCACGCCGCCGAACGGCGCGTCCGCCCCGCCGATGGTAGTGGTGTTGAGCGCCAGCATTCCGGTTTCGAGCCGGTTCTGGATCGTCTTCTGCCGCTTGGCGTTGCTGGTCCAGCAGTAAGCGGCAAGGCCGTAGGGCAGGCGATTGGCCTCCGCGATCATGGCTTCTTCACCGGCATAGCGGTTGATGAGCGCGACGGGACCGAACGGTTCCTCGTTCATGATCTCGGCCGAAAGCGGGGTGTCGGACAGCACCGTCGGCGCGAAGAAGAAGCCCTGGTTGCCGATCCGTGCGCCGCCGGTGTGAAGCGTGGCGCCGGCCCGCACAGCATCGCCGATCAGCCGCTCCATTGCCTCGGGCCGCCGGGCGTTGGCCATCGGCCCCATCTGTACGCCGTCCTCCACTCCGTTGCCGACGCGGATCGCCTGCGCGCGGCGGACGAAGCCTTCGAGGAAGCGGTCGTAGATGCCTTCCTCCACGATGAAACGCGTCGGTGCGACGCAGACCTGCCCGGCATTGCGGAACTTGTGCGGGACCACGGCGTCGAGCACCTGATCGACATCGACATCGTCGAACACCAGCACCGGGCCATGTCCGCCAAGCTCCATGGTCGTGCGCTTGAGGTCTTCGGCGGCGAGCTTGATCAGCAGCTTGCCGACCTGGGTCGATCCGGTGAAGCTCAGCTTGCGGATCACCGGCGAGCGCAGAAGATAGGACGAGACTTCCGCCGGTTCGCCGAACACCGCCTGCGCGACCTCCTGCGGGAGGCCGGCGTCATAGAGGCACTGCAGCACGCCCAGCGCGGAGGCAGGGGTTTCTTCCGCCGCCTTCAGGATGACCGAGCAGCCCGCCGCGATCGGCGCCCCCAGCTTGCGCCCCGGATTGCCCAGCGGGAAGTTCCACGGAGCGAAGGCGGCGACCGGACCGACCGGTTCGTGGATGACCGTTGCGCGCAGCCCCGACGGACGCACGAGCGCGCGGCCATAGAGGCGGAACACCTCGCCGGCATAGAAACGAAACAGGCCGACGTTCATCATCACTTCGATGCGGGCTTCGGGCAGCGTCTTGCCCTGTTCCATGGTGGCGATGCGGGCCAGGTCCTCGCGCCGTTCCTCCATCAGTCGCGCCGCGCCTTCCAGCACTGCGGCACGTTCCTGTGGGGGCGAATGACGCCAGCGGGCGAAACCGCGCGCGGCGGTATCCAGCGCCCGGTCGAGATCGGCCTGCGTGGCGAGCGGCAAGTCGCCGAGTTTCATGCCGGTGGCCGGATTGACCACGGGAAACGTGTTGCGTCCGCCGCCGGTGACGCGCTCTCCGTCGATCATCATGTGGAGCGCGGGATACTGGGTCATGTTCATCCTCGGTCTGAATTTTGTTCTGTCAGATAGCACATAATTCTATTATGGCAACGAGCCCGAAGGCCGGCGCGCTCCACACGCCGGTTCCCCACAATCGATCCGGAGGATCAGATGGACGTGAAGTTGTTGATCGCGAACCGGGACGTGGCGGCCGCCTCGGGCGCCATGTTCGAGCGCGCAGGGCCGCTGGGCGGGGTGGCGAGCCGCGCTGCGGCGGGGCGTGCGGAAGATGCGATCGCGGCGGCCGAGGCGGCGTCACGGGCCTTTCCCGGCTGGGCCGCGCAAGGGCCGAATGCGCGGCGGCGCCTGCTGCTGGCGGCGGCCGACATCATGGAGGCGCGCGGGGAAGCCTTTACCGCCGCGATGCCTGCCGAAACCGGCGCATCGGCGGGGTGGGCGCACTTCAACGTGCATCTGGCCGCAAGCATGCTGCGCGAGGCGGCGGCATTGACCACGATGGTGCGGGGCGAGACGATTCTCTCCGACCGGCCTGGCTGCCACGCGATGACGGTGCGCCGCCCGGCCGGTGTGGTGCTGGGCATCGCGCCGTGGAACGCGCCGGTGATTCTGGGCGTGCGCGCGGTGGCCGCCCCGCTTGCCTGCGGCAATACCGTGGTGCTCAAGGCATCCGAGCAGTGCCCCGCGACCCACCGGCTGATCGGCGATGTGTTCCGCGATGCGGGCTTTCCGCAAGGCGTGGTCAACGTGGTGACCAATGCCCCGGCCGATGCGGCCGAGGTAGTGGCCGCGCTGGTCCGCCACCGCGCGGTGCGGCGGATCAATTTCACTGGATCGACCAAGGTGGGCCGGATCATCGCGACGCTGGCGGCCGAACAGTTGAAGCCGGTCCTGCTGGAACTGGGCGGCAAGGCGCCGATGATCGTGCTGGACGATGCCGACCTTGATGCAGCGGTGGCTTCGGCCGGTTTCGGCGCGTTCATGAACAGCGGTCAGATATGCATGTCGACCGAACGGATCATCGTGCATGAGGCCGTGGCCGATGCTTTCATCGCGAGGTTCCGCACCCGTGTGGAGGCCCTGCGCGCCGGCGATCCGCGTCACGGCGCGGCACCGCTGGGGTCGGTGATCGATACCGGCACGGCGCGGCGCATCCGCCATTTCATCGAGGATGCGGTGGGGAAGGGCGCAACGATGCTGGGCGAGGCGGGTGACGACGCCACGCTGCTGTCCGCCGTGGCGCTGGTCAACGTGACGCCTGACATGCTGATCTATGCCGAGGAATCGTTCGGTCCGGTCACCACGATCCTGCGCGCGAAGGACGATGACGATGCGGTGCGCATCGCCAATGACACCGAATACGGGCTGACATCGTCGGTGTTCGGCCGCGACATCGCGCGCGCGCTGACCGTGGCGGAGCGGATCGAGGCGGGCATGTGCCATATCAACGGCCCGACCGTGCATGACGAGGCGCAGATGCCGTTCGGTGGCACCAAGGCTTCCGGCTATGGCCGTTTCGGCGGCGAGGCGGGCATTGCCGAATTTACCGAACTGCGCTGGATCACCATCGATACCAGCAAGCCGCATCTGCCGATCTGATGCCGGCGCGGCGCGCCTTCTTTTCGATCAGGGTTCCGGCCTCTGCCGCTGACACTCGCGTTCCTGTTGCGACTTCCCCGAAGCGGCCATCCATTCCGTATGATGGCCCGTGGCTCAAGATGCGAGGCAGTCCCAGTCAATCAGGGCCGACACATTGCGTTCGGCTAAAGTCGAGAGCAGGCGGTCTTCCAAATCTCCCGGCGGGATTGCGAGAACGGCGCCGACCGAAAAATGCAGCGCAATCGGAAGAGAAGCCTTGAATTCCCGGCGGGCTTGATCGAGCGAGTATGCCGGATCACAAACGGCAATCGCTGCCTGGTGCGCCTTGATCATGCCTTCTTCAACCGCGCGTCGGTCTGCAGGCTCCAGAGAACCCGATAGAAAGTAGGCCAGATCAAACATCGGGCTGCCAAGCGTGGCAAACTGCCAGTCGATCAGCCAGGCTCGCGGGCCGCTGGGCAGGTCCTCGAACAGCACGTTATCGACCCGCGGCTCTCCATGGATCAGCGCTTTGCCCACCGGCAAGTTCAGGATGTCTTGCTTAGCCCGCCGCGCGAAATGGTCGATCGCATCGAGACAGCCACTTGCCACGCGATTACCGAAACGATCGCGGAAGGCTGCCGCCGCCGCAAGCTGGACTTCTGCGGAGTGGCTGGCACCCCGCTTGCGATCGAGCAGCCACGCGGCCGAGCCCAGGTCGGGATGATCCCAGTACGCGGTATGGAGCCTGGCGAGTTCGGCACCGACCGCCACAGCTTGGGCCGGGCTGCATCCTTCGACCTGGCTGACAGCCCGGGTTGTTTGTGAAAGATCCTGCAACACAAGGTTAAGCGTCCGCCCATCAGCCCCGGCCTTGCTCCAATAGCATCGGGGTGTCGCAAACTGGGTCTGCGCACTGTTGATTTCTGCTGAGAGTTGACCCGGGATTTTCATCGAGAAGTGGCTCTGACTCACTTTTGCTGCTGGTATGATAGGCTTTGGCTGTTCCATTGAGAGGATCTGCCATGCCCGGTCGATTTCAGCGCGCGAACTTGGTCCCCGAAGGTTTCGTGGTCGTTTCGGTTGATAGCGTCGGTGAGAATTTCCATATTCTGTTACGGTCGCGTTGCTCTGTAGGGACATGTCCCGACTGTGGCCGACGAAGTCGGCGCGTACAAAGTCGATATGTGCGCAGACCATCGGACCTTCCGCTTAGCGGTCGGCGGGTTATTCTCTTGATCGAGGCACGTCGTTTCTGGTGTGACGTGGTAGTTTGTGGCCGACGCATCTTTTGCGAGCAATTCAATAAAAGCGTTCTTACCCGGTACGCTCGGCGAACTCAGCGGCTCGAAACGATCGTTCATCAGCTTGGACTGGCGCTTGGTGGCAGGCCTGGAGCAGCTTTTGCCCAACGGCTGATGATGCCTGTGAGCAAAGACACTCTGTTGCGGGTCGTACGGCGACGTGTCGGTGCACGGTGCGATGAGCTCAATGTCATTGGCATTGACGACTTCGCCTTTCGGCGTGGTCAAACTTACGGCACGATTGTTTGCGATTTGGAACGGCGCAAACCTGTTACCTTGCTGCCAGATCGCGCCTTGGAAACGTCCCGCGCCTGGCTTGCAAGGCATCCCTCGATATCGGTTGTCGCCCGTGATCGCGGTGGCGGCTACGGTGAAGCCATCGCCAAAGGTCTACCTGATGCTGAACAGGTCGCGGACAGATGGCATCTTATGGAGAACTCGAGCCGGGCATTCCTTGATGCCGTGAACAAATCCATGCGTCAGATTAGGCATGCGGTCGGCAACAATGTCGTGGATCCCAAGCTTCTCACCTGTGCCGAGAAGCTGCAGTATGAAGGCTACCTGCGCCGGCAGGAGACGAATGAAGCAATCCAACAACTCTCACAGAATGGGACCTCCATCCGGCAAATCGTTCGACAAACGGGGTACAGCCGCAAGCTCGTACGCGACGTGCTGCGCGGTCAGCGTCTGGATGTATTCCGCACTCGGCCTAGCTCCCTTGATGCCTGGCTGCCATGGATGAATGATAGGTGGGAGGCTGGTGCTCGCAATGCCTCGGCGCTCTGGCGTGAAATGCGCAACGAAGGCTTTGTCGGGCAACGTGGTATCGTATCGCAATGGGCGCAACGTCGGCGCCTTGCCGAGAAGGCCAATCAAAGCGGCCTCGCTCGCACACCATCGGCACGGGTGCTTGCGCGGCTGATGACATCTGCGCGCGACGGACTTGCCAGATCCGAAGCGATCCTTGTGGCCGTGATCGAAGATCATGTCCCTGATCTGGTCGCAGCGCGTCAAGCGATCAGCGAGTTCCAATCGATGATCCGTTCAAAATCAGCGGCTAAGCTCAGTGACTGGCTCGACAGCGCAAGAGGCGGCCTCGTGAGCTCTTTTGTCAACGGCGTTGAACGAGACTTGGCAGCGGTCCGAAATGCAATGGTATCACAATGGTCGAACGGACAGACAGAAGGGCAGATTACCCGCCTAAAGCTGATCAAACGTCAAATGTATGGCCGCGCAAAGCTCGATCTGCTTGAAGCTCGCCTCGTCGGCGCAAACTGAGCACCTCCAGCAGCAAAAGTGAGTCACTTCTCAGTGGAAATTTACGCCCCTCCCGGGTCAACTCTCAGCAGAAATCAACAGACAGGCGCTGGCGGCGAGGTTTCGGCCCAGGCCCAGGCATCGGCGGAGGGCAAGAATTCCTCCTCGCTCAACTTCTACAGCAAGACGGTGACCGACAGCCAGGCGAAGAAGTCCGACAGCGTCGCCTCCAACGTGACGTTCGGCGACAAGGGCGCGATCGTGGCGGGCAACACCCTGACCATTCAGGGCTCGAATGTGGCGACCACCGTCGGTGATCTCGTGCTCAAGGGCAAGGACGTGAACATCCTGTCTGGCGAGAACACCGAGACGAGCACGACGACGAGCAAGACCACATCGGTCGGCATCTTCGTCGATTCGCAAGGCAAGGCGAGCGCGGAAGCCAAGGCCGGCGCGATCGGCGCGGTCGCGGGCAAGGACGGCAAGGCCGCATTGGCAGCGGGCGGCAACGCCAGCGCGAAGGCTTCGGCTGAAGGATCGAGCACGGTGACGATCGGCGCGCGAGTCACGAGTTCGAAGGACACCACCGACAAGCTGACCAACGTGGGCAGCCAGATCAGTTCGGGCGGCAACCTCGTGATCGTGGCGGACAACGACATCACCACGCGCGGCGCAAACCTTTCGGCGGCGGGCAAGCTGGTCGAATCCGCAACCAACATCAACAACCTGGCGGCGACCGATCACGACATCACCACGTCGAGCAGCAGCCAGACGACTGCCGGACTTTACCTCACGGCCGGCGGCAAGGCCGAGGCCGAGGCTGGGGGCGAAGGTTCGGTGCAGCTTTCGCCGGACAAGATCGCCGCACAAGCCGGCGGCGCGGGCAGCCCGGCCAAGTTCGGGGCCACCGCCGGGGTCAAGGTCCAGGTCGATGCGAGCGCGGGGGTCCGCGTCGCCAACGAATCTCAAAGCTCGGTAGAGGGCAGCACGCACGCGGTCACCACCACGCTGTCAGCTGGTACGGACGTCGTCCGCGTGGCGAAGAACGCGATTAATGATCAGGGCACGCAGATCGCCGCAGGCGGAGACATCCTGCAAAGCGCGACGACGCTGACCGATCGCGCCGCAGCGGACACGAAGTTTTCCTCGACCTCCAGCCGCAGCGATGTCTTCGAGATCGGGGTCACTGCGAATGCCGGCGTCTCGCAGGGGTTGACCACCGACGCCCAGCTTGGCGCGGGGGTGAAGCAGGGCTTTACCCATAGCCAGTCCGCAGAAAGCGAGAGTTCGAGCAAGGCCGTTACATCCAGCTACAACGCGGGTGGCCGCGTGGTTTCCGTCACCAGCGGCAAGACCTCGCTCGAAGGCACGCAGATCAAGGGCGATCAGGGCGTTGCGATCCAGGCTGGGTCGTTCGATTACCAGGCCGCACAGAATACCGAGAACAAGTCCGGCAAGGAGATCGGCGTCGACCAGAAACTGAGCGTCGACATCATCGGCAAGACCGTGGCCGGGGGCGTCGAGGCCGAATACGGCAAGAGTTCGAGCGCCAGCAGCGAAGCTGTCGTCGGCAAGATCGAATCGGGTTCGGGCAAGGTCAGTGTCACGACTACGGGGGGCGATCTGCGGCTCGTCGGCACCGAAATCAGCGGCGCGAAGGGCGTGGACGTGGGTGCCACCGGGGGCAAGGTGTTGTTGGAGGCTGCGCGTTCTACCTCGACCAGCACGGCGGAAACCGCCAATGCCGGCCTGGACTTCACCGTGGGCAAGGAAAAGAAGGCAAGCAACGGCGGCACGCCGGGGGACGTCAATGGCAACAGCCTGGAAGTGAAGGGCGGTTACCAGGTGGACCGCACCAACACGGTGAAGAACGAGGTGGTCAAGCTTTCCTCCAGCCAGGGCACCGTCAATGTCGCGGGCGACAGCGTCACCCTGCAGGGCACCCGTATCGATGCAGCTACCGGCGCCAACGTGGTTGCGACCAAGGGCACGGTAACGAACCAGGCGGTGGTCGATATCAACCAGAAACAGGGCGGCGGGTTCAACGTGGCCATCGGCCTGGAACAGGCACCCAAGGACGCCAAGCCGGGGACCGGCGGCAAGGATCCGGCGGCGGCCGGCAATGCACCTTCCAACGCGAACACGGGCGGCGTCACCGGAAACCGTGCCCGTGCGGACGCCAACGCCGCACAGAATGCAGTCCTGCAGACGCCATCAGGGGGCCGGGCGCGGGCCAATGCGAACGCCGCGCAGAATCCGGTGATACCGTCGCCGAACCCGGGAGGGCAAACCGATGGGGGCACTCCTCCCACAAAGCCCAAGCTTGAAACCGAGGGCAGAGGTTCGGGCGGATTCAACGTCTACAACCAGACCGACAAAAAGACGGTCGACACCCGCATCACCTCGCAATCGGGTCCGGCGTTTGTCGGCAACGGCGTTTCGCCGATCGTGCAGCAGGTGATCACCGGCCCGGGTGTTCAGCAAGTGGCAATCGATCCCGGCGTTGCTGCGGGCGTGGTGACCACACGAAACCAGGCCGACAGTCTCTCGCCCGAAGCTCCGCAGACGGGCGGCGCTAGCGCGGTAGCCACCGGTGGAACCGCGCTTCGACAAGGGGCGGCTGCTGCGGGCCCGCAAACGGCCGTGGGTCGGGCTACCGGGATTTCGGGAGTGCCCTCCAGTGCCATCACGGTTGCGCCCATAACGGCCAACCCGGGCGCGCGGGCGCAAGCGGTGTCTCCCGCAGCGGGGCTAAGCAACGCGGCGGCGCCCGCGGCCGTCGCGCCGGTCGGCGCGGCCATTCAAGCAGCAACCCCGCTTGCGGCCCCCGAGGCGCGTGCCGTTTCGCGTGCCGGTAACCTGCCCGCGGTGAGTCAGGCCGTTGTTCCGGTCCCGGCCAATCCCATCAAATCGGCCGCGCCGGTCGCGATCGTGCCGACGCCCAAGATCACGTACACCCCGCCCGCGCAGCCAGGCAGCAACCAGACCGGCGTTACGACCACCATCACGCAACAGCCGCGCGAGCAGCAGGGCGGTGGCACCACCATCACGGCTGAGCCGCAGCGCGACAAGCAGGGCGGGGGCACCATCATCACGACCGAGCCGCAGCGCGACAAGCAGGGCGGCGGCACCACCACGACGACCGAGCCGCAGCGCGAGCAGCAGGGCGGCGGCACCACCACGACGACCGAGCCGCAACGCGACAAGCAGGGTGGCGGCACCACCACCACGACCGGGCCGCAGCGCGACAAGCAGGGTGGCGGCACCACCACCACCACCGGGCCGCAGCGCGAACAGCAGGGCGGCGGCACCACCACCACGACCGAGCCGCAGCGCGAGCAGCAGGGCGGCGGCACCACCACCACGACCGAGCCGCAGCGCGAGCAGCAGGGCGGCGGCACCAGCATCACGACCGGGCCGCAGCGCGAGCAGCAGGGCGGCGGCACCACCACCACGACCGAGCCGCAACGCGAAAAGCAGGGCGGCGGCACCACCACCACGACCGGGCCGCAGCGCGAGCAGCAGGGCGGTGGCACCACCACCACGACCGGACCGCAGCGCGAGCAGCAGGGCGATCGGACAGGAATGAACGATACCGAACGATCCAAGGGGATGTCGAACGACACGACAAGTTCCCGTCCCGTAACTCAGTTCGCCGAGCCTGCATCGATGAGCGGGCATGACACAAACGTCAAACTGACTCACGGCGATCCGGTCTCTGCACAAATGGACCCCAATCGCGAAGTTTTGCGCCCGCAAATCGCGCCCGCACCGAAGGGCCAGATGATAACAGCCATGGCCGAAAACGGCGGGGAGTTGCCCTGCTGGATCACGATCGACCCGAGAACGGGGGCGATCAAGGGCAGGCCATCGAACGGAACTGCCGCTGCGAACGTGCCCGTCATCGTCGTCGAATTGGTGCCCCAAGCCGATGGCACAACGCGGCGCGTCTCCATCGAGGTCAAACCCAATCAGTTCGGTGCCGGTGGCACCGAGTGCAACACGGTCCGCACCATTCCCACAGCGGCGTCGGGGCGCGCGAAGCAAATGCAGGGACAATAACCAATATGCCTCTGCATGATAACGGGCGTCTCTCGGTCGGCACATCATCGCCCGACAGGTCCTGGCGTTGAAACCTGCGGGCTTGTCCAACACCTGACGTCTGTTTTGGCACTTCGGTGCGCAAGGGGTGGGGCGGCTGCTACTAAGACGATGTGATGTAAATTACCGCCTCTATGCCGGACGTTCAGGGGTCCGGTCCGGGGCGTCGGAATCCGTCGTTCGTTTACCGCCACAGTGGAGCGCTTGAATGACGAGGGCTGGGATATTTCTGCCGTTCCCGAGCCGCGCCGAAAATGGCAGGGACCTAGCCGACACCTGCCATTCATGAAGCACCGACGATCGTTCCCGGAATGGAAGGGACTGGCCGTGAACGGACCGGCAGGCGTTGAACGATGGATAGTGGATAGCGGTCATTCCCGACTACGCCACAAGGGGGGCCGCTGCGCTGGCCCGGTCATTTGCAAACGACTGTGGATTTACATATTTTTGAAGCAGGGAATGGATGGGGCACCATACCATCGTACGTCCTGCGCGCTTAAGTTCGACTACCCATAATCAATCTCGAGCCAGTTAAGGTCGAAGGTTGGTTATGAACGGACATTCAGGTAACGCTTCACGCCCGCGCATAGCTGTAGCGGGAGCAACCGGTAGAGTAGGTGCCACGCTTGTGGCGAGCCTCTCAAACGACCCGGTCGACTTGATCGCCATGACGCGGGATGCCAATTCCGACCGCTTGCCTGCCGGAATACCGACGGCCGAGGTGGATTTCTCGAACGCAGCGTCGCTCGCATCCGCTCTTGATGGAGTGGATCGCCTGTTCCTTGCCCACGGGACGTCCGACCGCCAAGTTGAGAACGAAATCGCAGTGATCGATGCGGCCGTGCAGGCAGGGGTATCCCATATCGTCAAGCTATCTGCGCTTGGCCCGCCCACGCATCTGCATCCCTTCGACTGGCATATGAAAATCGAAGCCCATCTCGCAAACCAAGAGATCGGTTACACCGTGTTGAGGCCCGGTTCATTCGTCGATGTTCTCGCACGGGCCAAGAAGCCGGTCGCGGAGGGTCACTGGGGAGGAACCGCTGGCGACGGTAAGGTCAACCTGATCGACACCCGCGATATTGCGGACGTTGCCCGTATTGCCCTGCTCGACGATCGTTTCATTGGCGCCCAGCGTGCCTATCATCTCACCGGCCCGCATGCTGTCAGCATGCCAGAAATCGCAGAAGAGCTGTCTTCAATTCTGGGGCGGACAGTTTCCTATCATCATCGCACGCACGCGGAACATCGCGAGTACCTGTTGGCATCAGGGGTAAGCGAGATGGTTGCGGACCTTCTGTTAGGGCTCGACCGAATTTTTCGTGAAGGCGTTTTGGCCGAAACCACAACAACCGTCCCCGAACTTACGGGCAAAAATGCCCGATCGGTTGCAGATTGGCTGCTGGAAAATGCAGCAGGATTTCGGCCATCGGCTGACCTGCAAAAATTCTGAATCGCGACACATCCAGTGCTTCAACCTAAGCATCGTCCGGGATCGGTCTGGGGCAGTGCACGCGCCGCCAAAGCAGATGCATGGAAGCTGACCCAACAGTTATCGCTGTTTGAGTAATTCAAGAAACTTTCACCCAAAAAAGCGCAATTAATTCAGGTGAATGTGCGCCTTGAGCGCATTTTTCTCAAAGATATTAGATATATATATATGGAGATATGCACCGTGTCGAAACTCGATGGTAAGCTCGCGGTTGTTACCGGCGGCAGCTCCGGCATCGGCCTGGCAATTGCACAGATCTTTGTGGCGAACGGTGCGCGCGTTGTCGTCACTGGCAGACGTGAGCAGGAACTCAATGATGCGGTAGCTGCGCTTGGACCACGCGCCTTGGCATTCCGCGGTGATGTAGCGTCGCTTGAAGATCTGGACCGTCTGTTCGAGAGCGTTGCGGCCATGGGCAAGTTAGACGTGCTGGTGGCCAACGCAGGGATCGCGGAAAGCGTAACCTTGGAGGAGCTTACGGAAGAGCATTTCGATCGGCTCTTCTCCATCAACGTCAAGGGCGCCGTGTTCGCGGTGCAGAAGGCCCTTCCGCTTTTCCAGGACGGCGCCTCGATCATCCTGATGGGCTCGGTGGCAGGCGTGAAGGGCACAAGCGGCTTTGGCGTTTACGGTGCGACCAAAGCTGCGTTGCGCAACTTCGTGCGCGCATGGACCATCGAGCTCAAGGATAGGCGAATTCGGTCTAACGTGGTCAGCCCGGGGCCGATAGATACGCCCGCAACACAACGCTTCTCAGCCGAGGCGTTCCAGAAATTGACCTCTACAGTGCCCATGGGCCGCGTGGGATTACCGGAAGAAGTGGCTCGGGCAGTGCTCTATCTCGCCTCAGAAGACTCGAGCTTCGTCAGCGGCACCGAGCTTTTCGTTGACGGTGGCCGCGCTCAAGTTTGATAGGCCGCGTTGAAGCAATGGGCTGGTTGGAGGGCGCGATTGCAGTAATCGTCCCCAGCTTGAAACACTTTGCGGGCCTGTCGCCGCGATCTCATGAACGGCAGTATCCAGAAAAGGCATTCGAAAGTTCGGACGACTTGATTGGGCGCACTGCAGACTGGAAGCCGTCGATCGGCCGAATGATCGGTTTCGGCGCAAGCCGGCGCTCCGGAGTACGCGTCGGAACGGCTTGATCTAGGTCGCTTGCCGCCTATGTGCCGTGATGGAAAGTGCCGCCCCGATAGCGGCCGTTCGCGGCACTCAAGACCCTCCCTGATACCAGGCCTCTGTTCACCTGGTATACCGTCCCATGCTTTCAAGGTCATCGACGCGCGCGCCTTGCTGACCCCGGTGGAGTTGGCCGCACGCAGCGTGGAAATGTCAGATCCGCACGGAATTGAAACAGCCACCCCTTCGCGACCGGTCCACAATCGAGGATACCGCGCCCCTTGCTTGATCGGGCCAAGGCAATGCCCGAACGATGGCGCAGCAGGCGCAGCAGGCGCAGCAGGCGCAGCAGGCGCAGCAGGCGCAGCAGGCGCAGCAGGCGCAGCAGGCGCAGCAGGCGCAGCAGGCGCAGCAGGCGCAGCAGGCGCAGCAGGCGCAGCAGGCGCGTCAGGCAGCCGGGGAACGCCAAGGCGCCGAAGCGATGCGCAGGGCGGCCTCGCAGCCCGCCTTGGCCAGCCGGGCGGCAATCTCCGGGTCGGTCTCTATGCGCATGAGCTGCAAGGTGCCGAGCATGGCCCCGAAAACAACGCTGGCCCGCTCGCTACGCTCGTCGGCATCGCCACCCGCGGGCAGGTTCTCCGCGATCAGGCGGACCAACCCGAGGTTCCGGGGGGTAAGGCGGTGACGCGTTGCCTCGCTTTCCCGGGCGATTTCGGGACCAAGCGCGGAGATGGCGCAGCCCAGCCCCATATGGTCACGATGGATCGGGCGCAGATACCTCCGCACGATCGTCTCGAGCTTCTTGTCATCCGGGCAATCGGCAACCGCTTTCTCGAAGTAGGCGTGCGTCGACGCGCTGGCATATTCCAGCGTCTCGGCAACCAGATCCGCCCGCGATCCGAAATGGGAGTAGAAACCGCCATGGGTGAGGCCGGCGTCGGCCATCAGCGGGCGTACACCCACCGCCGCGATTCCTTCGCGGCGGAATCGCTCCGCGGCGTGTTTGAGGATCGCCTCGCGCGTCGCGCGCTTATGGTCCTCGCTGTATTTTGCCACGTTTACGCCACCTTCCTGAAATTCTAGCCGCCCTTGTAGCGTTCGGCGACCTGCCCGCCGAGCACGTCCTTGAAGAACGCCTGGCGCGCGGCCTCGATCGCGTCCCAGATCGCGGGCGAGCCAAGGCTGGGGATGGTCACTTTCTCGCCCTGTTCCAGCCCGCTGAGCGCGGCATCGACTAGCTCTTCGGCGGAAAGGTAGGCGGTGTCGGGGAACACGGAATCGCTGAGGCCCTGCGACGTGAAGAACTCGGTGCGGATCGGCCCCGGCAGGATGGCCTGGATGCGGATGTCGCTATCGGCGTATTCCATTTGCAGGGACCGCGTGAAGTTCAGCACGAAGGCTTTCGAGCCGCTGTAGGACGCCCCTCCTGCGGAAGGGCCAAAGGCGATGACCGAGGCGATGTTCACGAGCGTGCCGGTACCCGCCTTGCGGAACCCCGCAAGCGCGGCGATGGACAGGCGGGTGAGCGCGATGACGTTGAGGCGGATCAGCGCTTCCTGCGCGTCGGCTCCGGTGGTGGCCGTGGGGCCAAGGCCGCCCGCGCCGGCGTTGTTCACCAGCATGGCCACGGGCTCCCCTTCGAGGCGGCGTTCGAGCCGGGCGAGATCGGCCGGATCGGCGAGATCCCCTATCCAGCATTGGACGCTGATGCCGAATTCGGCTTCCAGCCTTGCGCCAAGGACGGCGAGCCGATCGGCGCGGCGCGCCACCAGCAGCAGATCATAGCCCTGCGCGGCAAGCCGCTGGGCGTAAACGGCGCCGATGCCCGATGAGGCTCCGGTGATGACGGCGGTCTTCCTGTCGGACATGGGCGTGCTCCGTCAGTCGTGCGTGCGCGGGGAAGGGCGGTTTTCGGCGCGCCACCTTTTTTCGTCTTCGGTATCGGCGCGCGGCGGAAAATAGCCGTTGATGGACCAGTAGTCGAACGGCGTCTCGTCGATGTGGAACTCCCAGTCGAAGCCCCGGTCCTCGACATAGGGTTTGAGCAGCGTGTTGACGCGATCGATGAAACGGCGGCTGATCTCGATGCTGGGGAAAGAGCGCGCGATGTGTTCCATGACGATCCGCACGAACCGGTCGGCGGGCTTGCCGGCCACGTAGAAATTGCGGGCGTCAATCGGCTGGAACACGATCCCCACGGAAAAGCGCGGCATGACAGTGCCGTAAAGGTCGGTGATCTTCTCCGCAAGCTCGGCCTTGTCGCTGTCCGAATAGGCATCGGCGGGATGATAGATTGTCCAGAGCGGCATGGGTCTCTCCTGTCAGGCACCATTGGATTACACTTGTCATGATAAGGTTGCCGGATTACATGTCAATTGTAATGTTAAATGGAGCGGTCGATGGAAGCGCTGAATGAAACGGGTCGGAAAGTGTCTGGAGCCGTCGGGCGCCGAGCGGTGCTAGGCCTGGGTAGTGCTGCGATCGTGGCCGCCGGTGCCGTATTACCATCGGCCGCCCTGCCGCGATCCGCGGGCATGCGCCACGGGGATGCGCCGACACGTTTCGTCGAGGCCAATGGCGTGCGCTATGCCTATCGCCGCTTTGGGGCCGTGCAGGGTGTGCCGCTGGTCTTTCTGCAGCATTTTACCGGTGGGCTCGACCATTGGGATCCGGCGGTGACCGACGGATTGGGGCGCGGCCGCCCGGTAATCCTGTTCGACAACGCCGGTGTGGGCCTTTCGGGCGGCGCCGTCCCGCCGACCATCGAAGCCATGGCCGGCCACGTGGCGGCCTTTGCCGACGCGCTCGGTCTCCAGCGTTTCGATCTTCTCGGCTTCTCGATGGGCGGGATGGTCGCCCAGGCCTATGCCAAGCAACACAGCGATCGCCTGCGCCGGCTCATTCTCGTTGGCACGGGACCGCGCGGCGGCGACCCGACGCCCTACCAGGCCGACGTTGCAAAACATGCGCGCGGCAACGGCAACCTCGACGATTTCCTGTTTCTGTTTTTCGGACGGTCGGAGGCGGCGGTCGCTGCGGGCAAGGCATTCTGGGATCGTCGCCACCAGCGTACTACCGACCTCGACGCGCCGATAAGGCCGGAATCCATCGCGGCGCAAGTTGCGGCAGCGCGCGACTGGGCACTACCGAAGGGCGAACGCTTTGCCGACCTGAAGGCGATCGCGGTGCCCACGCTCGTCGTGAACGGGGCCGAAGACGTGATGATCCCCACGATCAACAGCTTCTACCTGCAACAGCACACTCCCGGCGCACAGCTCATCCTCTATCCCGACGCGGGGCGTGCCTCGCACTTCCAGTATCCCTCCCTTTTCGTGGAACACGCCGGCCTGTTTCTTGATTCTCCGCCGCCGGGCAGCTTGGCATGACGCGGTGGCAAATGGACCGGCAGCGCCTTGCGGTGCTGTGGCAGCACTTTCTGGCGTTTGGCCGCGTGACCGAAGCGATCGACATGGAGGCAGCCGACCGCCGTCGCCGGCGGCAGCCTTGGACCTGATTTAGGCCGCGTCAGGTGCGCTTGCGCGTACCCTCTGGCGGCGCGGAAACGCTCGCGGCGATAAACGGAATATTGTGCGGGCGCGGTGCGCCAGGGCCGGGATAGACACGGACCTGCCGCGGATCGAGCGGTTCGCCGCATTCGGAACAGGCCAGAACGGGGTCGCATTCCGAACCGCACAGGGCATGGACGTGCACCAGCGGCCGGCCGGCCTCGTCCGAAAGGTGTTCGTCCCCCCAATGCACCAGCGACATCAGGATCGGGTAGAGGTCCAGCCCCTTTGGCGTGAGGCGGTATTCGTGGCGCGGCGGGTCCTGCTGATAGGCAACTTTGGTCAGGATCGAGCTGTCCGTAAGCTTCTTGAGCCGTTCGGCAAGAATGCCGCGGCTGATCCCCAGCCGTTCCTGGAAATCGTCGAACCGCCGCACCCTGAGGAAGCATTCGCGCAGGATCAGCAACGTCCAGCGATCCCCGATTACCGACATGGTCCGGGCTAGCGAGCAGGCTTCCTCATCCAGTTCGTTCCACCGCATTTCTCGCTCCGTCCGGACCCTATGCGAGGGCGGCCCTGACCGCCTCGTCGAGTCGGTCCTTGCCAAAATAGATGGCGTCATCAACAAAAAAGGTCGGTGCGCCAAAGGCACCGCGCGCCACCGCGCGGTCGGTGTTGGCGATAAGGCCGCCCTTGACCTCGGGGGCCTGGCTTCGGGCCGCGATTTCTCCGGCCGGAAGGCCGGCCGCATCGAGTGCACGGGCGAACACCTCCGGATCATCCATTTTGAGCCCATCGCGCCACATCGCGCAAAACACGGCCTCGACATAAGGCGCGAACAGGCCGAGATGCTGCGCCGCGATCGCTCCCCGCATCAGGGTGAGCGTGTTCACCGGGAAATGCGGGTTCATGCGATAGTCTGCGATGCCATGACGGGCGCAGAAGCGATCGATTTCCAGACGATCGTAAGCCAATTTGGCCGGGATATGCGCGAAGGCGGTGGCCGGCGACTGGTTGTTGGTCGCCTTGAAGATGCCCCCCAGAAGAACAGGCACATAATCGAAGACGACCGGATGCCGGCTTTCGATCTGCGGGATGACGCGGTGGACGAGGTAGGCGTTGGGGGAGCCGAAATCGAACAGGAATGCGATGGATTTGCCCGCCATTACCAGGTTTCTCCATAGGGGCGGATTTCCTGCTCGAAGGTCCAGGCGGTCCGCGGCTGGTTGAAAAGATCCCAATAGGCGTCGGCGATCGCCTCGGGCGGCATCAGCCGGTCCGGATCGAGCGTCTCGAGCGCGTCGGGGCCTTCGCGCTTGGCGATGAGGTCTCGCACGAAGGCGGTATCGACGCCGGCGTCGATGATCAGGTGGGCGACGTGAATCTTCTGGGGCCACAGTTCGCGCGCCATGGACTGCGCCACCGCGCGTAGGCCGAACTTTGCAGAGGCGAAGGCGGCAAAGCCCTTGCCGCCGCGCAGGCCGGCGGTGGCGCCGGTGAAGAATATCTTGCCGCGCTGCCGGGGCAGCATGATCCGCGCGGCCTCGCGCCCCGTGACGAACCCGGAAAAGCAGGCCATTTCCCAGACCTTGCGAAACACCCGGTCGGTGGTTTCGAGTATCGGGAAATTGACGTTCGCGCCGATGTTGAAGACCACGAGTTCGAGCGGTGCCGCGGCTTCGGCCTCGGCCAGAAAGGCCGTGACGTCCTCGGGAATGCGGGCGTCCAGCCCGCGCGCCGCGATGCGGCCGCCCTCGGCCTCTATCTCGTCGACGAGCGGCTGGAGTTTGTCGCCGTTGCGGCGCCCGGCCTGCACGAGATAGCCTGCCCGTGCGAAACGCTTCGCAATGGCGCCGCCGATATAGTCGCCGGCACCGACGATGGCGACCGAGGCCTGTTTGGGTTCGATGATCACGCCGTTCCTTTCGCTTGTGCCACTGTGGGGAAAGCCTGCCCGCGCTACCAGACTTCGCCCGCCGGCCTGATTTCCGTGCGGAACGACCACGCGCTTTTGGGCTGGTGCGCGACATGGAAGGCTTCCGCCGCGATGTCGGCCGGCTGGATGAAGAAGTCGTCCGGCTTGCCGGGGAAACGCTCCCGCGTCCACGGCACGTCGATCACCGCGTCTATCACAAGATAGGCGACATGGATGCCCTTGGGGCCGAGCTGGCGCGCGATCGACTCCGCAAGAATGCGCTGCGCCGCCTTGGTCGGAGCGAAACCTGCGAACAGGGCCTTGCCGCGCTCGGCGGACGTGTTGCCGGTGACAAGGATCGATCCGCCTTCGGCTTCCATGTGCGGCACGGCCCACCGCGCGATATGGTAGAGCGCCATGACGTTGATCCTGAAATTGGCTTCGAGCACCGAGGGATCGACATCCAGGAAATTCCCGAACGCGCCGCCCACCGCGTTATGTACGACCGCCTTGACCGGGCCGCCGGCCGCTGCCGCCTGGTCGAGCGCGGCAAGGAGCGCGTCGGGATCGCCAACGTCGCAGGGAAGGGCGAAACTGTCCGGAACCTCGCGCGCCAGCGTATCGAGACGGCCAACGTCGCGGGCCAGCATGGCGACGCGGTAGCCGCCTTCCGCATAGCGCCGCACCAGCGCGGCCCCGGTGCCCGGACCTACGCCGGTGATGATGGCAAGTGGTTTCATGGCTGGGCCTCCAACGCAGCTGCGACAAATTCCAGACGATCGTTGCCGAAGAACTGCTGTTCGCCGACAAAAAAGGTTGGCGCCCCGAAGATGCCCCGTTCGGCGGCTTCGGCGTTGACGGCGGCCAGCTCGGCTGCGGCTTCGGCGCTGCCAAGATCGCCGAGCGCAGCCACGTCGATGCCGGCGCCTTCGAGAATGGACGCAATATCGCCTTCGCTCGCGATCGAGACTTGCGACGCCCAGACCGCCTTGAACAACGCGCTGGCAGCGGTTGCCGCCAGTCCCTTTCGCCGCGCGGCAAGCATGGCGTGCAGCATGGCGCGGGTATCCATGTTCGCCATCCCCGGATTGGGTGCAATCGGCACCTGGTAATGCATCGCCCAGCGCCGCAGGTCCTGCTGGAGATACCGGCGCTTTGCCTGGCAGGTGACGCTGGTCGGCACGTTACCGACCTTGCCCATCACGTCGAGGACGTCGAACGGCCGGTAATCGATTTCGGCATTCAGGAGCGGCAGCCGCGTGAGCGCGAGATAGGAGTAGGGGCTACGGAAATCGAAGTGAAATTCAAGGCTCCGCATGGCTGGAAATCCTCCCGCAAGTGTCCGCGCCTTTCGCGGATTCGCACTCTTTGTTAGTTCGAAAATAGAACTCACTCAACCAAAAGCTATCGGCGCGTCGAAAGCAGGCGTTGGTTTATGCGGCGGGCGCAGCGGCCTTTGCAACGTTCCCTGAGCTTTCCACAAAGGACATAGACGCCGGCCCAGTTGGCCAAGGGGCACCCAACTGTCATCATCTTCGAACCGGCCGATTGCCTCACGGATCGGCGGCACGGCTGCGCTCGGCGCCTGCTTGGACGTCGCAGGGCGTAAATCAGTGCGTGCGGGTTCGCCATCGGTTGCAGCGATGGTAGCAGGTGGTGCACGGCCCATAGCTCGGGCAGGTCGCGCCCCGGGGCCAGGAACGCAGCACCCAGAAGATGCCATTCAACACGCTCCGCCAACTGCCGCCTGCATTGCCGCCACCCATTGTACCGTGTACGGGCTGGAGCATGGCCAGAGCTGATAGACTGGAACGGCTTGATAACCGTCGTGCCGAACTCGAGGCGGACTACGCGAAGGCGCTGATCGAGGCCCTGCGCGTCACCGCCGCAGGCCAATGGGGCCTGTTCGGGCACAATGCGGATCGCATATCGCGTAATGCCGCGACGCCGTTTGTCGACAATCTGCTCGAAACAGGCAAGACGATCGACCAGATGCGAGAGCAACTGGCCATGTCGCCGTTCGATCTGCACCAGGAGTTCCTGGCATCGCGCGGCCCGGTCAAACCGGACGCAGTCGGCGAGCCCAAGCAGGCGCAAGCTTGGCTCGACCGGCTCGGCGAGGCCAGGCAAGCGTGACGGCAACCCCTGATCGCGCCGCGCCTCAAAGCGGCCAGCCCGCACGCGAGACTGGTTCATGGCCAGAAAACGCCGTTATCTGACTGCCACCATGCCTGACGGCTATGTGAAGACCATCGGGCCGACGACCGACAGTTTGACGCATTACTGGCGGATTGTGGCGACACTGGCGAACGGCAAGACGGAAGTCTTCTGGGGGCACACCCGTTCGCTCACAGAAGCGCGCCGCAAACGCCTTGCTCTCGCGGAAGCGGCGAAAATGCGAGGCTGGAGGGAATTTGCCTTCGAAATCGTCGAGCTCGTTGAAACGTCGGTTTAGTCCGCGCTGTTTCTGGAAATTGCAGATCGCCAAGCCGGCGGGAAGGATCGCTTTCAAGGTCGACCTCGAGGCCGCGCAAGGAAGCTGTCAATCCGAAAAACACTTTCAACTCGGCTGCGAGGCGATTGGCCCGATGTGCCGGGACCCACTGGAACCAAGCCGAATCATGAGAGCGCGACTGGCTGGGGCGGCAGGATTCGAACCTGCGAATGCCGGTACCAAAAACCGGTGCCTTACCACTTGGCGACGCCCCAGCGGGTCGCGCGCTTATAGCGGGGCGTTTGCGTAAGGGAAGGGGGCGCGTGAACTTCTTCGCGCGCCCCTCGTCCAGGCGATCGTCGGGTCAGAAACCCTTGACGATACCCTGCAGTTTTTCGGGCGGCAGCGTGTCGAAATCGCTGGCGTCGTGCCGTTCGGCCAGCCCCTTGGCCGAATTGACCAGACGGCCGCGCAGCACGCCGGGGCGCGCGTCGATCTCGCCCACCCAGCGGCCGACGTGCTCGTATTCGTGCATCGACAGGAACGTCGCCGCCTCGCCATAGGCTTCGCCGCGATAGAGGTTGCCGAACCATGTATAGGTGGCGATGTCGGCGATGGTGTAGTCGTCACCCGCCAGGAAGCGTGTCTTGGCGAGCTGGCGGTTCGCCACGTCGAACAGGCGCTTGGTTTCCATCGCGTAGCGGTTGATCGCGTATTCGATCTTGAACGGCGCGTAGTTGTAGAAGTGGCCGAAGCCGCCGCCGATGAACGGGGCGGAACCGACCTGCCAGAACAGCCAGGAAAGCGTTTCGGCGCGTTCCTTGCCCGACGTGGGCAGCAGCACGCCGAACTTTTCGGCCAGGTGCATCAGGATCGCGCCGGATTCGAATACGCGAAACGGCTCCGGGCCGCTGCGGTCGACAAGCGCGGGAATCTTGGAGTTGGGGTTGATATCGACGAAGCCGGAGGAGAACTGGTCGCTTTCGAAGATCTTGATCAGCCAGGCATCGTATTCGGCTTCGCTGAAGCCCAGCGCCAGCAGTTCCTCCAGCATGATCGCGGCCTTCTGGCCATTGGGCGTGCCCAGCGAATAGAGCTGGAAGGGATGCTTGCCGACCGGGAGATCCTTGTCATGCGTCGGGCCGGCGATCGGTCGGTTCACGCTGGCGAAGGCGCCGCCGTTCTCCTTGTCCCAGGCCCAGACTTTCGGCGGAACGTATTCTTCAGACATCACCGGCTCCTTCGCGGATATTGTTAGGCTTGCTACCATTTGCCCTGCGCCAGCCCCGTCCGCAAGCGCGGATGCACGGAGGGCGTTCAGGTTGCCGTTGAATATGGCGGCGCGGCGCGGCCACACCAGACCCGAAAGTCCGATGTTTGTGGTTGTCGCACTGAAACGAGAACTTTCAGAGACGTTCGAGCGCGGGCACCAGCTCGTCGAAATGCCCGATCACCGCATCGGCACCGAGTTCGTGCGGCGGCAGGTCGTGGTAACCGAAGCCGACCGCGACCACCGGGATTCCCGCGGCGCGCGCCGCACCGATGTCGAAGGTGGTATCCCCCACGAAAGCGGCGCGGCCGCCGCCGCAGCGTTCGACCATGGCGAGCAGCATGTCGGGCGCGGGCTTGGCGCTTCCGGGGCCGAGCGTGTCACCGCCGATCACCGTGGCGAAGCGATCGAGGAGCCCGAGTTCCTCGAAGAGCCGGACCGCCATCGATTCCTTCTTGTTGGTGGCCACGGCGATCCGGACGCCGCGCGCATCCAGCGCGTCCAGCATCGCCGCGCCGCCGGGGAATAGGCGCGAATGGCGGGCGATATTCTCGGCGTAGAAGGCATAGAGCTGGTCCTGCAAGGCGGGCAGGGCCGCTTCGTCCACCCCGCCGCTGGCGGCGAGCGCGCCGCGCAGCATCTGGCCCGCGCCGCCACCGACGAAGCGGCGCACCTCTTCCACCTGAATGGTCGGCCGCCCCGCGATGGCAAGCGTATGGTTGAGCGCTTGGCCGAGATCGCCCAGCGTATCCAGCAGCGTGCCGTCCAGATCGAAGCCGACGATGTCGAAGGGAAATGGTGCCATGGGCAGGGCACGTGGCGGACCGTTCTGGAAAGCGCAAGCATTTGCTGGCAATGACCCGGTATGACCGAACCGAATCCTGCCGCCGCCGCTTCCTCTCCCCTTGCCATCATTGTCCTTGCCGCCGGCAAGGGCACCCGCATGAAAAGCGATCTGCACAAGGTGCTGCACCCCATCGCCGGCCGGCCGATGCTACTGCACCTGCTTGCCAGTGCCGATGCGCTGGCGCCGGAACGTTGCGTCGTCGTGGCAGGGCATGGGCGCGAGCAGCTGGAGCAGGCGCTGGGCGAGCGCGCGGCCATCGCCGTGCAGGACCCGCAGCTTGGCACTGCCCACGCCGTGCAGCAGGCGGAAGCGGCGCTCTCCGGCTTTTCCGGTGACGTGCTGATTCTTTACGGCGACGTGCCTTTCGTCAGCGCGGAAACCATGCGTGCGATGATCGACCGACTGCATGGGGGCGATGCGCCGGCCGTGGTCGTGCTGGGCTTCGAGCCGGCCGACACGCTTCAGTACGGACGCGTGATCGCGGAGGATGGGCGCATCGTGAAGATGGTCGAGCACAAGGATGCGAGCGAGGCGGAGCGCGCCTGCCGCGTGTGCAATTCGGGCCTGATGGCGGTGCGCGCGGCGGACCTGTTCGGCCTGCTGGCGCGCGTGGGCAATGATAACGCGCAGGGCGAATACTACCTGCCCGATATCGTCAACATCGCCATCGCCGATGGCCGCGCCTGTTCGGTGGTGGTGACCGCCGATGCGGACGAGGTGGCCGGCATCAATAGCCGGGGTGAACTGGCCGAGGCCGAGGCGCGCTGGCAGCAGCGCCGCCGCGCGCGGGCGATGGCCGATGGCGCCACGCTGGTCGCGCCGGAAACGGTATGGTTCGCGTGGGACACCGCGATCGGCCGCGACGTGACGATCGAGCCGAACGTGTGGTTCGGCCCCGGTGTGACGGTGGCGGACAAGGTGGTAATCCATGGCTTCAGCCATCTCGAAGGCACGACCGTGGGTGAAGGGGCGCAGATCGGTCCATTCGCGCGCCTGCGCCCCGGCGCGAATCTCGCCCGGAAGGTCAAGGTTGGCAATTTCGTCGAGGTGAAGAACGCCAATCTGGCCGAAGGGGCCAAGGCCAATCATCTGACCTACCTGGGCGATGCCGACGTGGGGGCGGGGGCCAACATCGGCGCGGGCACGATCACCTGCAATTACGATGGCTATTTCAAGTATCGCACGGTGATCGGCGAACGCGCCTTCATTGGCTCCAATTCGGCGCTGATCGCGCCGGTCAAGATCGGCGCGGATGCGATCGTAGCCGCCGGCAGCGCGGTCAGCCGCGATGTTGCCGCCGGGGAACTGCGCATGGTGCGCGCGGAACAGCTGATCAAGCCCGGTTGGGCCGATCGCTTCCACGATGCGATGAAGAAGAAAAAGGCGGAGAAGAGGGGCTGAGCGGTGCTTCCAGGACGGATTGCGTCGGGAATGGCAGGAAATCGGGTTGCCATGATATCATGATATGATATCGGTATATCACGATGACTCGCATTCTCGCCGATCTTCCCGATGAGGACATCCAGTGGCTCGATGCCCGCGCGGCCGAAGAGGGCAAGTCGCGCGCCTCGGTGCTGCGCGAGGCGGTGGCGAGCTTCAAGGCGCAGAACCGCGCATCGCGCCGTAGCGACTGGATCGCACGGGGCGCGGGGTACTGGAAGGATCGTGCCGATATCGGTGATGCTGTGGAATACCAGCGCGCGATCCGCGACGATCGCACGCCCTACGACCAGGTGTGATCCGTGGCCGATCCGTTTTTCGATACCAACATTCTGGTCGACTGGCTGAAGGACCGTCCGCAAGCCGTGGCCGAGCTTTCGCGTTACAAGCGGCACCGGATCAGCCGAATCGTCTGGGCCGAAATTCTCGCCGGCGAACCGCTCGAACAGCGCGATACCGTGCAGCAGATCATCGCCCCGTTCGAAGTGGTGGAGATCGACGCGCGCATCGCCGCCACGGCGGCGGATATCCGCCATCGCAGCCGCATGAAGTTGCTCGACGCGCTCATCCTTGCGACCGCGCAAGTCAATGGCGCTATTCTCGTGACACGAAATACCAAGGATTTCCCGGCCAACATGCCGGGCATCCGCGTTCCTTACACCCTCTGTTGAAAGTCGCGTCCCATGTGCGGAATTATCGGAATCGTCGGGAAGGATGAAGTTGCGGACCGGCTTGTCGATGGCCTGCGGCGGATGGAGTATCGCGGCTATGACAGCGCGGGTGTCTGCACGGTGCACGATGGGCAGCTCGTCCGCCGCCGCGCGGAAGGCAAGCTCAACAACCTGGTGGTCGAACTGGAGCGCAATCCGGCTCCGGGCTTGATCGGGATCGCGCACACCCGCTGGGCCACGCATGGCGCGCCGACCACCAGCAACGCGCACCCCCACGCCACCGGGGAAGTGGCGCTGGTCCACAACGGCATCATCGAGAACTTCCGCCCGTTGCGCGAGGCGCTGATCGCGCGTGGGCGCCGGTTCGAAAGCGAGACCGACACCGAAGTGGTCGCGCATCTGGTGTCCGAACAGGTCGAGGCGGGGGCTTCGCCGCAGGACGCGGTCCGGGCGGTGTTGCCCCAACTGCGCGGCGCGTTCGCGCTGGCCATCGCCTTCCGCCAGCACCCGGAAATGCTGATCGGCGCGCGGCTCGGCTCGCCGCTGGTGGTGGGCTACGGCGATGGCGAAACCTATCTGGGTTCCGATGCGCTGGCGCTTGCGCCGCTGACGCAGAAGGTATCCTACCTCGAAGAAGGCGATTGGGTCATCATCACGCGCGATGGTGCGCAGGTGTTCGACGTCGACAACAACCCGGTGAAGCGCGCGGTCGTCGCCTCCGGAGCGACGGCGGCCGCGATCGAGAAGGGCAACTACCGCCACTTCATGCAGAAGGAGATCTTCGAGCAGCCGATCGTCGTCGCCCAGACGTTGCGCAGCTACCTGCGCCGCGTGGACCAGACCGTCGCGCTGCCGCAGATCGATTTCGACCTGTCGAAGATCAACCGCGTCACGATCGTCGCCTGCGGCACCAGCTACTACGCCGGCATGGTGGCGAAATACTGGTTCGAACGCTTCGCGCGCCTGCCCGTGGACATCGATGTCGCTTCGGAATTCCGCTATCGCGATCCGGTGCTGGAGCCGGGCGGCCTGGCGCTGTTCATTTCGCAATCGGGCGAGACGGCCGATACGCTGGCTGCGCTGCGCCACTGCAAGGCGGCCGGGCAGACCATCGCCGTGGTGGTCAACGTGCCGACGAGTTCGATGGCGCGCGAGGCGGACCTGCTGCTGCCGACCCACGCCGGTCCGGAGATCGGCGTCGCCTCGACCAAGGCGTTCTCGTGCCAGCTTGCCGTGCTGGCGGCGCTGGCGGCGCATCTTGCGGCCAAGCGCGGGATGATCGACCGGGCCGAGGAAGCCGATATCGTCAACCAGTTGGCCGAAGCGCCGGCCGCGCTCAACGCCGCGCTGAGCCACGACGAGGAAATCGCGGCGATGGCGCCGCTGATCGCGCCGGCGCGCGACGTGCTCTATCTGGGGCGCGGCCCGGACTATCCACTGGCGATGGAAGGCGCGCTGAAACTCAAGGAAATCAGCTATATCCACGCCGAAGGCTATGCTTCGGGCGAGATGAAGCACGGCCCGATCGCGCTGATCGACGAAGCGGTGCCGGTGATCGTCCTCGCCCCCAGCGGGCCGCTGTTCGAGAAGACCGTCAGCAACATGCAGGAAGTGCGGGCGCGGGGCGGCAAGATCGTGCTGATATCCGATGCCGATGGACTGGCCGAAGCGGGCGAGGGCTGCCTCGCCACGATCGAGATGCCGCGTGTCCATCCGCTGATCGCGCCGCTTGTCTATGCGGTGCCGGTGCAGTTGCTGGCCTATCATGTCGCGGTGGCCAAGGGCACCGATGTCGACCAGCCGCGCAATCTCGCGAAGAGCGTTACCGTCGAGTAGGATCGAGCTCCCCCGCCGCTCGGTCATCAGGTTGTGCCATGATGCAGCAGGACATCGTCCGCTTGCGGTAGCCATGGACCTTGTCGCTGCCCGCGCGCCAAAGCGATCGCGATGCTCGGCAATGAACGCATAGAGCGCGTCCCGTTGCCTGCGAGCACTCAGAGACCGAGGAGATCGATTTTCCGCACCATGTCCGCGACGGAGATCGACTTGAGTTTCTTGCCGGCGCTCGATCGATGCATTTTAACGGTGACCTCGGTTATCCCGAGCTCATAGGCGATCTGCTTGTTCAGGAGGCCTCGCGCGACGCCCTTCAGCACGTCGATTTCTCGCGTTGTGAGTTCTTGCGCGAGCTGGCGGACCGAGTCACGCTCACGCTGCGCGCTGCGGCGCTCGCCGTCACGGCGAAGCGCATCCGTGACCGCATCAAGAAGCTCCTGCTCGCGGAACGGCTTTGACAGGAAGTCCAGCGCGCCTGCCTTCATGGCGCGAACCGACGTGGGAACATCGGCATGGCCCGTGATGAAGATGATCGGGATGTCGACGCCCTGGCTCGCCAGCTGCGCCTGCAGTTCGAGACCACTGGAGCCCGGCAGTCGGAGGTCGAGGACAAGGCAGGTCGGGCCGTCGGGCAGCGTGTCGCCCAACATCTCGTTGGTGCTGCCGTATGCAGTCGTCTGCATGCCGACCGACCCGAACAAATCCGTCAGGCTGTCCCTGATATCCTGATCGTCGTCCACGATCAGGATCATGGGCTCCTGAGAGGCGCTGCTGGTGGCGGCCGTTCCTGCTTCATTCAACAATGCGGCCTCCCGTCTGAACGTGCCCGAGGATGTCGGTTCGCAGCACGGAATGCCATCTAAGTGGCGGAGGCGCGAGGATACTTCGGTATGGGGGCGCGATTTCTGCGAGCCGCTCGCATACGGAGTTCGGGCGGGGCCATACCGGGGTAGGGCTGGCTGCTTCGCTCTCAAACCCCTTCCTTAAGCGGGAAGGTCCCCCTCTGGTGGCGGATCGGCGAGAAGGGTGAATGGGGTATGAAGGCAGCTGTTCTGAACGCCAACGAGGGCCGCTTCGACGTCGAGGATGTCCGGATCGATATACCCAAGGGCAGGGAGGTACTGGTCGACGTCAAGGCGTGCGGGCTCTGCCATTCCGACCTTCATCTCGCCGAGGCGAACTATGGTGTGCCCCTGCCGGCCGTGCTCGGTCATGAGTTGGCGGGCGTCGTTCGCGAAGTCGGACCGGACGTCCGCGAGCTAAAGGTCGGCGACCATGTGGTCGGATCGCTCGTGCAGTTCTGTGGTCATTGCGTCTCCTGCTTGTCCGGTCGCACGTACCAGTGCGAGCATCCCGAGGAGACGATGCGCGCGACGAGCGACGGTCAGCGGCTTACGAGGATGTCGGACGACAAGCCGGTGTACACCGGCTGGGGAACCGCCGCCTTCGCCGAGCAGGCGCTTGTCCACGAGAACCAGCTCGTGAAGATTCCCGAGGCTGTGCCCTTCCCGCAGGCCTCGATTTTGGGTTGTGGCGTGATCACGGGCGCGGGAGCGGCGATCAACTCGGCGGACCTCAAGACCGGGGACACCGTCGTCGTGATCGGGGTCGGGGGTGTTGGCCTGAACGCCATCGCAGGAGCGAAGCTTGCCGGTGCTTCGCATATCATCGCGATCGACAACCAGCCCGCGAAGGAAGAACTCGCCCGAAAGTTCGGCGCGACCGACTTCGTCAACTCGGGTGAACGGGACGCCGTCGCCGTGGTGAAGGAAATTCTGCCGCGCGGTGCGGACCACGCCTTCGAGGTGATCGGACTGCCCGTGACCACGGAACTTGCGGTTCAACTGGTCCGACCGGGCGGGACGGCATATCTCGTCGGCCTTCACCGTCCCGGACAGACCTTCCCCGTCGCCGGTCTTGACGTGATCGTGCGCCAGGTCGAGGTGAAGGGCGTCTTCATGGGATCAAGCAACATCAAGCATGACATCCCGATGTATGCGGATCTCTACCTGCAGGGTCGGTTCAATCTTGATGATCTCATCTCGCGTGAGGTGAACATCTCCGAGATCAACGAGGCATACGAAGACCTGAAGCACGGCGCGATTGCCCGCTCGGTCATCACCTCGTTCTGACCGGAAGCTTCGACGCGGAACTTCGCACGCATCCCGGCGCAAGTTCGCGGGCTGTTCAAAACCCCCTGCAGGAAATCGCGGGGCCGGCAGGGCGTGTTCGTTTGCGGCGAGATTTGCTCCAACCCTGTACACAAGCAGGTCAGGAACGGCAGCAGATTTTGAAAGCAAGGCGTCTGTAAAACCAGGAGCTAATCATCCGGACGTCGCAAGGCGCGTTCCAGACAGGCGAGCAGGTCGGCTGGATCGAATGGCTTTCTAAGGAAGCTGCTAGCTCCAGCGTCGGTGGCTTGCCGTGCGATGTCCTTGCTTGGAAAAGCCGTGATGAGGACGACGGGTACATCGGGCTGGGTCCGGCGAATATGCTTGGTGAGTTCGATCCCGCTCATGCCAGGCATCTGGACATCGCTCAAAACGCAGTCGGGCCGGCATTCCTCGTCGCGTACGTAGGCGTCGGCGTTCGCGAACGACTTGGTCCGATAGCCGAGGCTGTGCAGAAGGTCCTCTAACGAAAGGCGAACATCCTCGTCGTCCTCGATGACGCCAATCAGTGGAGACCCGAGCAACTCATTTCCTTCAATCGTTCGATTGGACCATTGATCTCACCGTCTCGCGTCGGCAAGGCTTACTGCATCATCGGGCTCGTTTTCCCCTCCATGGATCATGGAGAACGTGGGCATCACGCAGGTGAGGTCCATGGAAATCCCTTCCCGGCCGCGGTCAATGGGATCGATCGTCATCACGCCGTTAGGTCTTCCGACCGGTGATGCGCCGTAGGGAGAACCGGGAGAGTGACCCGGAAGATCGCGCCTGGCTGATCCGTCCGGTTCAGTCCGACGATCGTCCCGCCATGGGCTTCGACGAGGGTCTTGCAGATGCTTAAGCCCAGTCCGAGCCCCTCTGGGCGGGAGGTGTAAAAGCTGTCGAATATCCGGGAGATGCTCTCGGCGGGTAGCCCAGGGCCGTTGTCCTTTATCTCCAGCACGTAGCAGTCGCTGTGGTGATGGCCGGCAACCTGGATCGCAGGCCGGCGCGTCTGACTGTCCTTAAGTATCTGGACCGCGTTGAGAAGCAGGTTCACCAGGACCTGCTGGATCTGGATCGGGTCCACCTGAATGTGCTTCTGCAGGTCTGGAATATCGACGGACCAGGTGATCTTTCCCCTCTCCAGTTCGTGCCTGATGAATTGCATCGATTCCCTGACGAGGTCGACTACCGGAACGGTGACGGCGTTCGTTACCCGACGTGCCGCCATCCCGCGGATGCGATCCATCACGTCGCGTGCCCGGCCGGCTTGCGAGGAGATGCGGGTTATGGCGTCGAGAGCTGCTGCCACATCGGGAACTTCGCGTTCAAGGAACCGGGTCGCCGCCATCGCCGAGATCGAGATGGAACTGAGTGGCTGGCCCAGCTCGTGGGCGACAGATGCCGACATCTCGCCAAGCATGGAGATGCGTGAGAAGTGCGCGAGCTCTTCCTTCAGGCCGTCAAGGGCTGCACGCCTCTTGAGTTCCTCGGTTATGTCGATGAACGCGGCAAGCCAGACCCCATGTGGTCCATTCGGAACCCGCATCACCGCGGCAAAGATCGTGTCGAAGCCCGACCCATCAAGACGAATGGAGCGAGCCTGCTCGTGGTATTCGTGCTTTCCATCGAAATAGGCCGCGGAGACGTTCTTGAGAACCGGACACAGCGGATCGAAGAACCGGTGGGTGGGCGACCCGATGAACTCGCTTTTATCCGTTCCTCCGAACATCTCGACGGCCGCGTCGTTCAGATCCAGGAGGACGGCGCTGGTGAGCGCAGCCAGGTCCGCCGGACGTTCGGACAGGTAGGCCTTGAAATCTTCGACGCCGTTCTTGCGCAGTTCGTCCGCCTTGCGCGAACGCTCGCGGGCGTCAACGACGACGAACGCGATGGTGGAGATCTGCATGAAGATCTCATACCAACTCCATCCGGGCTTCTCGAACGGTTCGCGATGGCGCGGCGCGCAATCGTCGTCCTCCGAATTCCGCCTGCTCTTCCCGGAGATCGTCCTGTTGTTCCAAGGCACCGTGTCCGGGCTGGACATGCAGCCAGCGTCGGAGAGCCAGCCTGCCCCGTCGATCAGCGCGGGAGCTTTGCGCACCGGTGTCGAGGGGAGGGAAGGCACCTGATCTTTCCGGGGCAAGCCAAGGGCACCGGAGATGGACTTCGCAACGCTCTTGGATTCTCCCCGAGAGGACAAGGGTGGTTCTCCCTAGTATTCGCCTATTTAGCCAATATCCCGAGGCCAGTACCCTAGCGACCCATACGATCGCATGTAGTGACACTCCCGTCTGTCCGCCGCAGCACACGCGGAGGAAGGTGGGGTATCGGGTGCTAGGGCGGATTCTTTTCGTTGGCGTCGGCGTTGCGGCGTGCGGCTCGTCCGGAGGCGCGCTCGCCCAGGATGCCATTCCGGCCGGTGGGGACGAAGAGACACCCGCGATTGTCGTGACCGGGAGCAAGCTCGGGAGCGATCCTCAACGCCAAGCGCGGTCGCTGCAGATACTGAGCTCGGAAGATCTTGCATCGCGGGGGATTCAGGACGTGGCCGGGCTGGCCAAGGTGGTCCCAGGCCTGACATTCACCCGATCGACCTATGGGGTGCCCGTCTATTCCATTCGAGGGATCGGTTACTTCGACAACAGCCTGGCCGCTCCGCCAGCGGTGGCAATCTACATCGACGAGGCGCCGCTTCCGTACTCGGCACTGTCAACCGGAGCCGCGCTGGATCTCGCTACCGTCGAGGTGGCAAAGGGGCCGCAGGGAACGCTGTTCGGACAGAATTCCACAGGGGGGGCGATAAACTTCGTGTCCGCCAAGCCGACGGACCGCCTGAGTGTGGGCCTATCGTCGGACATCGACAGCTTTGGGCAGTTCACCAACGAGGGCTTCGTAAGTGGCCCCATCGCCGCGAATCTCAAGGTGCGGCTTTCGGCCAGATATGAACGCGGTGGCGACTGGCAGGAGAGCGATAGGACAGGAGAGAAAAGGGGAGGCAAGGACTTGCTGATCGCCCGCCTCTTGACCCAATGGAACCCAGCCCACAATCTGGATATCCTGCTGAACATCAACGGGTGGCGGGATCGGTCCGATACCCAGGCCGGACAGCTGGTGACGCTAAGGGGCGCGAGCCCGCCTCTACCTCAGGGCGTCCAAGGCCATCCTGCGGGCGTGCGCAACAACCGGTTGGCCGATTGGTCGGATGATGGCGCGTTTGCTCGTGATGCCGATTACTATCAGGCTTACCTCCGGGTGTTCTATCGGCTCGAGAACCTAGCCATCACCTCGATCACATCGTGGCAGGACCTGTCGCGTGACGATACGTCGGATTCAGACGGCACGAACTTTCAGCTTCTCCAGTCCCGGACCCCGGGGCGGGTCTCCATATTCTCCCAGGAATTGCGCGCGCGGCTCGAGCAGGGACCGGTCAAGTGGATGGTGGGAGGAAACTTTCAACGGGAACGGGTCAAGGATGAACTGGCTCTCACCATAAAGGACAGCAGTTTTCCGTTCGACGCCATTCAAACCAAGACGAGACATCGCAACCGTAGTTGGGCGGTCTTTGCCAATCTGGAGGTCGACGTCACGGACAGGCTGACTCTTGAGGGCGGCGGACGCTATACCGATGAACGCCGAAGGTTTCAGGGGTGTAGCTACGATAGTGGCGATGGCAGCCTTGCGGCTTATGTAGGCCGCGTGGCAACGACGCTTTCGGGAACGACGGTGAACATTCCCGCTGGCGGATGCGTGTCGCTTTCAGAGCGTCTCCTGCCCGCGGTCACCCACACGGAATTCTCTGATCGGAACTGGTCCTGGCGCGCCGGCCTCAAGTGGTCGCTGCGCCCAGCGATCATGCTCTACGCCAACGTGAGCAGAGGTCAGAAGAGCGCGGCATTTCCCACCGTCGCCGGAACGGTTGCAAGCCAGTTCGCGCCTGCGAAGCCGGAAACCGTCATTGCTTATGAAGTCGGTGCGAAGGCCACGGGCTTGGGAGGGCGCGTGCGCATATCTGCGGCTGCCTTCCACTACGACTACCGCGACAAGCAGGTGCGCGGAAAGACGATCGATCCCAACATTGGACCGGTCGGAGCACTCGTGAACATCACCCGATCAAGCGTTTGGGGAGGTGAGGTCACGGTGGACGCCGAGCCGCTCAAGGGGGTCGACCTCGCGGCCGGCATGAATCTGACAAGCAGTTCCATCCTGGGTCCATTTCTCGCCTATGACGCCTATGGCCGGCGCCGCGATCTTGGCGGGGAGCCGTTCCCCCTGACGCCGAAGTGGCAGCTGTTCGGCAATATGGGCTATCGCCGAACCGTTGGCAGCGGTGGCTCGGAGGTGTTCGCCGGCGCGAGTATCAAATACCAGTCGGGGACGAATGCGGACCTCGGAGAAATCGCTGCCCTTTGCCTCAACCCGTATGCGATCGTCGATCTGCGGGCGGGCGTGACTGTGAATGGGGGTTGGACCGTCCAGGCCTATGTCACGAACGTCGCCGACCAGAAGTATGGGACGTTCACCAGCACGGTCTCGCCTGACGTCAACGTGCGCTTCACCGGGATGCCTCGAACCTTCGGTTTGCGGGCGAGCTACCGTCTCTAGGTCGTAAACTTATAATCAGCAGGCTCGAGGTTTGGAGCAAAATGGCCCGGCGCAAGAAGGAGGGGTGCAGGAATATGTCGATATTTCAAACCACTCCGACGCCGCGCTGGGCCATTTTGGCCAAATCCCTACGGGACGTCCAAATGGCTTCCATCTCGAACCGAAAGGCGCTTGCAAAGGCAACCAGCCTTCGCGGCGCGCCTTTCGGCCCGATATGTTCGCCATTTGGACGCCTCGATCCTGCTGATTATAAGTTTACGACCTAGTACTCCGTACAGATCGCCATTCGGTCCGCGGTGCCGATACCTTGGTATGTATGGCCAGCTCGGGGAGGGTGGACCATTGTCGGCGCGTAAAATGGGGTCTGACTCAAATTCCGTGCAATCCAGGTCACGCTGGCGCCATAACTCTGGCTTTGAGAAGGTCGATTTTGGCGCGCCCGTACATCTGGCGCTTGATGGCCTTGAGGCGGTTGACTTTGCCCTCGACTTGACCGCTGGACCACGGCGTCGAGATCGCGGCGGCAACGGCGTCCTTGTCGGCTTCGACGCCGGCAGCGAACCCAGCAAGCTTGGTCTCGGCCGCCATGGCGATCCAAGGATCGAGCCGGGCCTTGTCCTTTGAGCGCATCATGGCGTGGAAGCAATCGAGAGCCTCGCGTGCGCTGATTAGCGCTGGCACGGCCTTTTCGATCACCGCGTTTATCAGGGCGGTCTGCGCTGATCCGGTGTCGCGCTCGGTGGTCATGCTGCGCGCGATGGTCCGTGCACTCAGCCCCGCACCGCCGGTGTGGCCAAGTTTTTCGTCGCGACGACGACGGGTCGCCCATTCGCTGACTACGCGCAGCGAACCGCCAAAACCGGAAGCCTTCAGCCGCCGCCACAGTTCAGCCCCAATCCGGCAGCCTGCATTCCACTCCGCCTCGAGGGTCAGCGACCAGACATCGAGCGAACTCTGGCGCGTGCGGAAGGTGTCGTGACGCTGGCCGCGCAGGACCTTGCGGATGGTCTTGCGCGACACGCCGGTCGTGCGTGCCATGACCCTGATCGGCACGCCTTGCCCGGCCAGATCGATAATCTGGCGGTTGAGGGCCTCGCGCAATTGGTAGCCATCCCACTGGATGCGCTCGGCACGGGTCAGGGTCGCCGGATCGACCGGCCCCGTCGGCGCCAGCGCGCGCCGCAAACATGGCATTTCCGAACGCACTGCCGCCAGAAATGCTGCCGAGGCGTTCTCGAACAGGTGCCAGCGGTCGGCCACCTGCTGTGCCTGCGGCGCCGCCTCGCTTGCGGCCGCACCATAACCCGGACCACGGTCGCGACAGATGATTTCGACTTGCGGGTTCTGGCGCAGCCAGGCGATGACCGTGTCGCGCTGACGATCGGGAAGCAGGTCGATCACCTCGCGTCGTTCGAGATCGACCACGATGCTCCCGTAGCTGTGGCCGCGGCGCCAAGCGAAGTCGTCGATGCCAACCACCCGCGCAGGTGGCGGCGGCACGGAGGCAGGATCGCTGCGTCTCAGAACTCGAAGCATCGTGTCGCGCGACCAAGGCGCCGACAGACGCGCCATCATGCGCGAGCCCGGCCTACCACCCAGCGCGACCGCCACCGCGCGCACTAGCGCGTCGCAACGACCCACCCTGCGGCCATATCGCCGGCCAACCGGCGGCGCCAGCGGCTCGCTGAACGTGCGCCTTGGACAAAGGGTATGCGTGCACCGAAACCGTCGAACCGACAGTCTCAGCCTGACGATGCTGCCGCTGACCGGCAAATCCGAAAGCATGCGGTCATATCGACTGTGGAGAGACGTCGATGGCATCGCGCAATCCGGGCAATCCGCTCCCACGGCCGCCAATCGGCCCGACATCTCGACGATTCCGTCGATCACAGTCCGGCTTTCCACGATTAATCCCGGTAACTGCAGGCTACTGTCCCATGCTTTCGAGGCCATCGACGTGTGCTCCTTGCTGACCCCCAATCCAGTTGGCCGCACACAGCGCAGAAATGTCAAATCTGCACGGAATTTGAGTCAGACCCTAAAATGAGCTGCCGATTTCCGGTATTGGGACTGAAGTTTGTCTGAATTCACGAAACTCGACATTGAGGGTGACGTCTCCGGCCGTGACGTCGCCTATCGCGCGATTTCGGGTTCAGGGCAGGTGGCACGGCAGAGCACGTTGACGAGCTCGGCCGTGCACATCGAATTTAATAGGAGAACCGCGCCGCAGCCGGTTCTTGAGTGGCTGTACCGGCAACCCGTCGCCACGATGATGTGCCTGCGGAGTGGCTTCTCCGGATACAATCTCAGCGTCGGCGGCTCGGCCGAAAGGAGCTACTCGCCGAGACGGCACAGGTTGTTCTACCTGCCTCCCGGTGCGGATGCCCAGGGGGACTACACCGTCGGAAACACCTGCAGCTACATCGCGGTGTTCTTTCCTGCCGAGCTGGCGGAGAACGCAGCGAGCGATCCGGTGATCGGGTTCGACGATCCGGCGATACGCCATGGCTTGGCCGACCTCACCAACTGGAGCGATGATCCCGGGTTTTCCATCATGGCGGAGGGTTGGACGCTTCAAACCGCAGCACGCCTCCGGCTGCGGAGCCTAAGGACAGCTCAATCACCGGATACCGTGCCCGAGCTCAAGCCCGATCGGCTCATCGAGTTCCTGCGATACGGCCATGTCGTCCCGACCCTGGGGGACATGGCGCAGGTGGCCGAGATGTCGCGCACGGAGTTCATGCAGTCGGTCTGGCAGAAAACGAAGCAGACACCGTTCGAGTATGCCGTGAAAATGCGGATGGAGGCGGCGGCCGCGCTTCTGAACGACAGAAGCCTTTCCATCGAGCAGGTCGCCTCGCGCTTCGGTTATGGATCACTGGAAGCATTCTCGCGCGCATTCGTCCGGATCTTTGACATGACCCCGGAGAAGTATCGCGCATACCCAGGGTGACGGCGTGCCGGTTCGGTCGTGTTCGCTCGATCATCTCGATCGCGCCGCGCCACTACCAGGGTATAGGTCGACCTTACAAAATGTGGCTGACAGGTTCCGTCGATGGTGATTTCGCGGGAACCGGAAAATCCTGAGTTCTACAGGCATGTGAATGGCAAGGCGCATGTGTCCACTCGAGCGTCGCCTTCGCTACGGCTTGAAAAGGTCGATCGCGTCAGCGACGAACCCGTCGTGGCCCGCTACCGTCAGCCCTGCCTTTCGCTCTTCATGTTCGATGCCGGATATCGGCACTTCAGCGTCGACGTGGCCGGCGAGGTCAGCAACGTGTCAAGGCCGCAGCGTAGCGTCTTCGCCTTGCTTCCCGCTGCTGAGGAGGTGCGTGGAGAGTTCCACGCCGTCGGGGACCGCTTCCGCTACAGCATTGCGTACATCGAAATCGACTTTCTCAGCGCAAGTGACCGTGCGCTGTTCGACCGCCCGCTGGTAGGGTTCGAGGATACCACCCTGCAGTGGGGGATGTCGGAGCTTGGGGGATGGAGTCATGACCCGACTTTCCCGCTGATGGCCGAAGGGTGGGCCCTGCAGTGCGTGGCGCGGTTGCGTGCGAAACTGGGAGATAGGAAACCGGGGGGAGCACGAAGTGGCGGGCTGGCCCCGGCTCGGCTTAAAATGGTCACCGATTATATCGAACACCGCATCCAGGAGAGCATCACGCTCCACGAGCTTGCCGCCATCGCGGGCCTGAGCATCCGTCAGTTCGCGCGCAGTTTCCAGGCGAGCAAGGGCAAGACACCCGCGCGCTACATCCACGACCGGCGATTGGGGCGGGCTCGCGAGATGTTGGCCATGCCGGGGTTCTCGATGACGGATGTCGCGTACGCCTGCGGCTTCTCCCACGCCCAGCACTTCTCCAACAGCTTCCAGCGTTCAACCGGTATGACGCCGACAGAATTCCGGCAGGCGAATGGGGGGCGATGCGACGCGGTCTGACCGCCTTCCCATTGCGACAGGCGCGCGTCTTCCTCAGGAGTTCTTGGGGGGGGACCCATACCATGTTATGGGATGTTCGGCTCAGCGCGCGATGCGAAAGCATGGTCGGGGGTGGAACATGCTGCGACACGACCGCATCGAAGATTGGCTTGGACTTCAAAAAGCGCCTTTCCCGAAGGCGCTTCACAGCATGAGTTGAGTGGCGGTTAGATGGCGGCAGCTATCCCAGCCGGTGCGCGCGGCGATGCGTTCTATCCCACCAGAGCATTCTGGCATCGGAGGCGCCGATCCAGCAGCAAGTCTAGCGGCCCCGGCGGTACCTCCAGATCATGCCGCGCGGGCGTCGCACAACGGAAAGGTCGCTCCGCGATCTTGGCCACCGAGGTGCTCGAGCACCAATTCCTGCAGTTCGCTCACGGCGGACGAGGCGGTGTAGCTTACGTCCATGATGCGTTTCAAAAGATGCCGTACACTTGCAACATCCAGTTCGGGCCGATCGAGAAGCTGCTCGATCAGAGAGGACTGGAGCACCGTGGCGCAAACCTTCTGCTGGACGTGATGGGACACTGCGATCAGCCGGTCCATCCCGTTCGCCGTCTCGAGATCGAAGTTCAGGTTCGCTTCGGAGATCGGCGGCAGGGCTATCATTTCCATCGTCGTGGTCTCCTTGTTTCGACTGTCTGGATAGCATCCCCCTTGGCGAGCGAATTGCAGAACAAGGACACGACATACGCGAAACGGACAGAAAGCGCGCAGCGGGCCGAGTGGCGATCGCCAACAGGTTGTCTGCGGTGACTGACAGCGCGGGCTCATCAAGGTCTTCTGAGGACAGCATCCACAACGCCGGGGGAAGCGACTACTATCGCGATGTCAGCGGAACCGTGTCTCTGGTGCCCAAGGATTCGCCATCGGTTCGCATCGAATCACTGACACGCCATTCCCGGGAACCGATAAGCTGGCTGCTCCGGCAACCCCGTGTCGCTCTCTATTGTTGGGATGCGGGCTTTCAGCGTTACGCGCTCGATATCGGAGGCTCGCGGGTCGAGACCGAGCGAGCTTCCGGGAGTCTCACTCTCATCCCCCCGGAACTGAAGGCTTCCGGCGAATTCTATTGCCACCCGACGACGCAGTACCGCGCTGCCTTCATCGACTTGTCCCTGTTCGAGGACAGAGGCCGCTTCACGCTCTCTCAACCGCTTGCCAGCTTCACGGACCAACCCTTGGAGAGGAGCGTGAAGGAACTGTTTGGTTGGCGTGACGATGCAACCTACAGCCTGATGGCGGAGGGGTGGGCGCTGCAGGCTGTCGCTCGCATTCGTCGCATAATGGACGGTGTCCACAAGCCGACAATCGTCAAGGGCGGTATCCCGGCGCCAGCGCTCCGGCGAGTCGAGGAATACGTCCACAGCCGGCTTCATGAGATCATCAGTCTCAACGAACTCGCTGGCATCGTCGGGCTGAGTATTCGGCACTTCGCCCGTGCCTTTCAAACCTCAACCGGAAAGACGCCGGCTCGCTTCGTTCAGGAGCGCCGCATATCCCGCGCGAAGGAGATGCTCGCCCACGAGCACGTTTCGATAACAGAGGTGGCGCTCGCCTGCGGATTCAGCCACGCACAGCATTTCTCGACGAGCTTCAGACGCGAAGTTGGAATGACACCATCGGAATTTCGCCACGCGCATAAGTCGTGAAAGCAAGGCTGAACGGGGATCCCCTGACCGGTGCCACCGTGGCGCCAATACCACGGTATGGTTCAACTGAACGGGCCAGGCGTTGTACGATGCTCCGATGACGACGGCTAACGCCGGCGCAGTGCTTCTTGTCGATTCGATCCGGCATGAGATGGTCGAGTATAAAGGGAGACCGTCTTTTGGTTGAATCGTCACCGCCCAATGGGTCGCCGCGGTTGATAGCGGTCGTCGATGATGACGAGGACGTTTCGTCGGCGCTCGGAAGTCTCATCGAGAGCATGGGCATCCACGCCATGACCTTCGGCTCTGCGGATATCTTTCTTGCTGACCGAGATCGGCGGTTCGATCTCGTTATCAGTGATGTACAGATGCCGGGGACAAGCGGTCTGGAGCTGGCGAAAATACTTCGTAAAGAGGCCGTGCCGCTGATACTGATCACGGCGTTTCCGAGCCCGGAGGTGAAGCAGCAAGCGATCGCGCAAGGCGTCCGTTGCTTCATGCGAAAGCCATTCGACCCAGACGAGTTGATCGACTGCATCGAGCGTATCCTGGCAGGCGACTTGTAGGGTAATCGCCATTGGGTGTCCCTTTCTCAACGTGGAATTGAATCATCATGGAGACAATCGGAAGAGATCTGCAGGAGATGCAGCGGACGCCGCTTCTGGCTGCTCATGTAGAGGCGCTCCGCAAATCGGGAGTGGTGAGGGAGTATCCGACGGGTGTCTTCGTCGCGCGGCCCGGTGAACCCGCGGACCGTTTCATCTATGTCCTTGAGGGCGAGATCGAGGTGGTCAACCCGCTCACCGATGAGCGCCACCTTCCATCCACACTCGGCCCGACACAGTTCATGGGCGAGATCGCGTTTCTGGACGGCGGCAACTGGTCGATGCTGTTGAGGACCGCGCAGCCGACACGGGTCATCGAAGTCGATCGGCAGACGATGCTGGGCCTGATGGCGCACATCCCGGAGATGTCGGACATCATCATCACGGTTTTCGCCGCGCGACGCCGCCGTCAGCTCGACACCCGGGATGGCGCTCTCATTCTCATCGGGGAAGACAGGGACCGGGCGATCCGCAGGATCGCGGACTTCGCGAGCCGGAATCGCATCCCTTTCACTTCGCTCGTGCCCGGCAGCGACGAAGCGGTCCTGGCGGCACGCAGCTGTTCGAGTACCTCAACGGAGCCGATGGTGATATTCGGGCGGACAGTCATCGAGGATCCGACGCCAGAACGTGTCGCTCGCCTGCTCGGTATCGGCCGTGAACTGGTCGATGACGAGGTGTTCGACGTCGTCATCATCGGGGGTGGTCCTGCCGGCGTCGCGGCGGGTGTCTATGCTGGCGCGGAGGGTTTGAGCGCCCTGGTGGTCGAGGACACCGCTGTCGGGGGGCAGGCCGGCACCTCTAGCCGCATCGAGAACTACATGGGGTTCCCGACCGGGATTTCGGGCGCAGACCTTGTCTGGCGTGGCGAAGTCCAGGCGATGAAGTTCGGAACCCGCTTCGTTGTTCCAAGGCGCGTATCCCTTCTCGAGCGTCTCGACGACGGCGACTTCTGCGCCACGTTCGACAGCGGGCAAGCTGTCCGCGCGAGGGCGGTAGTGGTCGCGACCGGCGTACAGTATCGACGCCTCCCAATCCGCGGTCTCGCCCAACTCGAGGGAGCCGGCGTCTACTATGCGGCGACGGAGAACGAGGCGCGCAGCTGCCATGGCGGTGACGTCGTTGTGATCGGTGGGGGAAATTCCGCCGGGCAGGCCGCCATGTATCTCAGCCGTTCGGCGCGCAGCGTGAGGGTGCTGGTCCGCGGAAGCTCGCTTGCGGCGTCCATGTCCAGCTATCTGTCGAGCAGGCTGGAGGCGGATCCGGCGATCACGATCGATTACGGCGCCGAGGTCGTCTCCCTCGAAGGGGACGAGCGTCTGGAGAGAATTTCTATACGGGATGTCGTCAGCGGGGATGAAAGGGTGGTGGATGCTTGCTCACTCTTCGTGATGGTCGGAGCTGCGCCCAACACGGACTGGCTGTCGGGGCTGGTGTCACTCGATGACAAAGGTTTCGTCGTCACGGGCGATGCCGCTGGCGCCGCATCGTCCTACGCGACCTCCTGTCCGGGCATCTTTGCCGTAGGCGACGTGCGGGCCCGCTCGGTCAAACGTGTCGCGTCTTCGGTGGGCGAGGGATCGGTGGTGATCTCCCAGGTCTGGGACTTTCTCAATCCGAGCCTCGGTCGCTAGAGTCAGGACGCGAAGTTCGCAATACCAATGTATGAGCGCCCTGATCCGGTAGGGCGGTCCCATCGCTTCCCCTTCGCGGCTACATTGCTTGCAGTGAGCACCACCCGCACGGGAAAGGTAGCGCCAGCGACACGAAGTTTTCGGATCGCCGGAGGCAAACCGTCCTCGCCAGGTCCTCGACCCGTGGTGCGGGTGAGAGTGGAGGAACGCACAATGAACCCGAGCATGCTGCATCCTTCGGGGGAGGTCCTGGCGGATTCCGAGATGAACCATCGGATCGCGAACAATCTCGCGCTCATCGCCGCGATCGTCGAACTCGATGGGCGCACCGTCTCCGACCCGCAGGCAGCGATCGTGTTGGCGGCAACGCAGCGCAGGATTCACGCCGTGGCCAGCGTCCATCGGGCGCTGTACCGCGAACCCCTGGCGGAGACCGTCAATCTCGGCGTTTTCCTCGATGAACTGGGCGATTCCCTCCGCGCCCTGGTGTCCGATGGCCGGGACCGCCGGACAATCACGGTCAAAGCCGACGACTTTGACCTTCCCAACGAACATGCCGCCGCTTTCGCGATCATGGTGAGCGAGCTGGTGGGAAATGCCTGCAAGCACGCCTACCGCGTGGACGATCCCGGCGAGGTACGCATCCTTTTCGACGCAACGCCATCCGGAGACTGGCGTCTGGCGGTCGAGGACGATGGTGTTGGCATTGGTCACCTCAATGGCGGAGAGTGCGGACTGGGTTCGCACATCATCCAGGCTGTCTGTAAGAAGCTGGGTGGTCAGCATGCATGGGAGGCGTGCTACCCGGGGACCCGTTTCATGATGTGGACGGGAAGCAAGCCAAGGCGAGCTCGGAGTAGCAACGCGATGACAATGGTTGGCGAGATTCTCGATGCAGAGCACGCAGGAACCTGGAGTTCGAAAGGGTGAGTGATGAGGATTGACGAGAAGCGCGACGAAGCCATTGCGGAGAAGACAGGCAGCGGGCGGTTTCAGCTGGCGATCACGGCCGGCGGCGCGCATTTCATGGCAGATGAGCCGGTGGAGGTTGGCGGCCTGGGATCCGGGCCAAGCCCCTACCAACTGCTGGCGTCGGCGCTCGCGGCCTGCACAACGATGACGCTACAGCTCTATTCTGAGCGCAAAGGCTGGGATGTCAAAGTAAGGTGCACCGCTGTCGGCCATCGCCGCGATGAGGCGTCGAACCCACCGGATATTTTCACGCGCAGGATCGAGTTCGATGCCGACATTGATCCGGCCAGGAAAGCCCGGCTCCTGGAGATTGCCGATCACTGCCCCGTCCATCGCACGCTCATGCGCGGAGCGCAGGTAGTCACCATGGACGGGGCTCTGCCGAGCGCGGCCCCGGCGACGAGTCACATGGCCGACATGGAGGCCTTGATCGCTGTCGGTCGCGGCTCCTTCGACTTCACCGAAACGAATTAGGGCAGGCTGAACCGCGCCGGGTTTGCCGCAGGCTCGGCAACATCGCGCCTGCCGAAGCCGAAGATCAATGTTATACTGCCGCCACCACACGCGCGATGGCAGCCGCAGACCCGGCGCGGTTCAAGGACGTCTGTCGTCTCATCGCAGAGCCGTTTCCTCGTGTCTCTGCGAGACGTCCGAAAATCCCGATTGTCGCTCAACACCCGCTTACCATTGTTCAAGGTTTGCGCGGTAAGGCGAAGGCGTGCAAATGCCGCCGTCGCTCTCGATTCAGACACTGCCACGCAGTCTGCCGGTCATGGCCGTTCTTGGCCTTGACGAACCGGTCGAAGGCGATTGGGCAAGGCTGCGCGGCTATCAGTATTTCAGCGCATTCCGTCGTATGTATCTGAAAGTCGGCATGAATGTGCTGGCGGCGCTATTCCTTGCCTTCGTGAGTTTCGGGGCAACGCCTCCTCTCTTCATCCTTGGCTGGATGGTTCTCCTGGCCGCTGTGCTGCTTCAGGGCATGCGCCTGGATCGGGGGCTGGCCGACGCCGACCGCCGCCGTTTGACCAGGCCGGAAATCGTCCGCCACGCGCTATGGATCGTGGCGCTGGCCTTGATCTGGACGCTGCCGCTGGTTGTGTTTCCCCTGTTCGGACATGTGGACCGGCTGGCGCTGTGGATGGTGATGACGGTGATCATTGCCGGCATGGCCTATGCGCTGGCCGCGGTGCCGCTGGCGCCGCTGCTTTTTGGCGGCATCGTGGGCATTACCGGCGCGGTCATGTTCGTGTGGTCCGGTCAGGTCGTGAATGGCGGGCTGGCGCTGGCGTTCGTGACGATCGTTTCCGCCGGCAGGATCGAGGCGGCACGTGCGTTCCTGAACGCGCGCGTGGCCGAAGCCGGCATGGCCGAAAAGGGCGAGGTGGTTTCGCTTCTGCTGCGCGAATTCGAGGAAGGCGGGGCGGACTGGCTGTGGCAGATCGATACGGCCCGCCGGGTCCGCGCCGCATCGCCGCGTTTTGCCTTCGCGCTCGGCTGCGAGCCGGACGAGGCAGATGGCAAGCCTCTGATCCAGCTGATCGCCGGACCTTCGTGGGATAGCGGGCAATTCCATTCCAGCCTGCACGATCTGGCGGAACGCCTGAAGCGGCGCGAAAGCTTCTCCAACCTCATAGTCCGTGTCACCATCGATGGTGGCCACCGGTGGTGGGAGCTGTCGGCATCTCCCAAGGTCGACGAGAATGGTGGCTTCGCCGGCTTCCGCGGCGTGGGTTCGGACGTGACCGAACAGCGCGAAAGCTCCGAGAAGATCGCCTATCTCGCCAGCTACGATACGCTGACCGGCCTGCCCAACCGGATGATGGTGACCGACACGCTGGGCGAAGCGATGGCGGACGCCGACAAGTGGCGCACGCGTTGCGCGTTCCTGATGATCGACCTCGATCGTTTCAAGGCTGTCAACGATACGCTGGGGCATCTTGTGGGCGACCAGTTGCTCGCGCTCGTTTCCGAACGGTTGCGCAAGCTGATGACCGACAACGAACTGTGCGGCCGGCTGGGCGGCGACGAATTCGCCATCGTCCTTCGCGATGCTTCGGATACGGATCGCATCGCCCATGTCGCCCAGGCGGTGATTCATGCGCTGTCGCAGCCGTATCAGGTAGACAGCCACACCCTCTATGTGGGGGCGAGCGTAGGTTCCGCCATCGGACCGCGCGACGGCGCGACCGTGGAAACGCTGATGCGCAACGCCGATCTGGCGCTTTACCGGGCGAAGGACAGCGGCGGGGGGACGCATTGCAACTACGAACCCGCGCTTCATGCCCATGCCGAGGAACGCCGGCAGCTGGAATTCGCGCTGCGCCGCGCGCTGGAACGGAACGAACTGCACCTGACCTATCAGCCCGTGGTTGATGCCACGAGCGAACAGCTGGTGAGCTTCGAGGCGCTGCTGCGGTGGAACAGTGCCGAACACGGCATGATCAGCCCGGCCAAGTTCATTCCGCTGGCCGAGGACACGCGGCTGATCGTGCCGATCGGCGAATGGGTGCTGCGCATGGCCTGCCTCGAAGCGGCGCGCTGGCCCGATCCGATCAAGATCGCGGTGAACGTGTCGGGCGAACAGCTGCTCGATCCGGCCTTTGCGGACACGGTGGTCAGCGCGCTTTCCGCCAGCGGGCTGCCGCCGCACCGGCTGGAGATCGAAGTCACCGAAAGCATCTTCGTGCGCGATGGCACGACCGCGCAGGCGACCCTGCAGCGCATCATGGCGCTGGGCTGCGGCGTGGCGCTGGATGACTTCGGTACCGGCTATTCCTCGCTGGGGTACCTGCGGCAGATGCGGTTCTCGACAATCAAGGTCGATCGCATCTTCGTGCAGGGCGCAGCGCGGAAGAACGCGGAAAGCCTGGCGATCGTGCGCGCCGTGGTGGCCATGGCGGACAGCCTGGAAATGTCGACCACGGCCGAAGGCGTGGAGACCGAGGAGCAACTGGCGGTAATCCGCGCGCTTGGCTGCAAGAAAATCCAGGGGTATTATTTCGGCCGCCCGATGCCGGCGGAAGATGCGCGCGCTCTGTTCGCGCCCGCATACCAGCAGCACAGCGGTGGCGCGGCCGCCTGAGCCAGCCTACTTGAGCCAGGCGACTTGAACCAGCCTGCCAGAGCAGCCGTCAGGCGGTGACCAGCCCCCGCACCACGCTTTCGAACAGCACGCGGCCATCCGTGCCACCCTGCGCCGCTTCGATCATGCGTTCGGGGTGGGGCATCATGCCCAGCACGTTGCCGCGATCGTTGAGCACGCCGGCGATATCGCGCTGCGAACCGTTGACCGGTTCGGCATAACGGAACGCCACGCGGCCTTCGCCTTCCAGCCGGTCAAGCGTTTCGGCATCGGCGTAATAGTTGCCGTCATGATGCGCGACCGGGATATGAATCCGCTCGCCTGCATCGTAGCCGGAGGTGAACAGCGACTGGCTGGTTTCGACTTTCAGCGCCACTTCGCGGCAGACGAAGCGGATGCCGGCATTGCGCATCAGCGCGCCGGGCAGCAGGCCGGCTTCGGTCAGCACCTGGAAGCCGTTGCACACGCCCAGCACCGCCACGCCGCGTTCGGCGGCGCGGACCACTGCCTGCATCACCGGCGACCGCGCGGCCATCGCACCGGAGCGCAGATAGTCGCCATAGGAAAAACCGCCGGGCAGGGCGATGAAGTCAAGACCATCGGGCAGATCGGCATCGCCGTGCCACACGCGGTGGACGGTGCCGCCGCTGATCTCCTCGATGGCGACCGCCATGTCGCGATCGCAGTTCGATCCGGGGAAGGTGATGACGGCGGCCGTAAAGGACATCACGCGACCCTTTCGATCCGGTAGTTCTCGATCACCATGTTGGCGAGCAGCTTGCGCGCCATGTCGTCGAGCGCTTCGTCGGTGACGGTTGCGTCGACATCGAGTTCGATCATGCGGCCGGCGCGGACATCGTTGACGCCCGAGAAGCCGAGGCCTTCCAGCGCATGATGGATCGCGCGGCCCTGCGGATCGAGCACGCCGTTCTTCAGGCTGACATAAACGCGGACCTTCATCGGCGGCGGGCCTTTCGCATCAAACGGAGGGATTGGGACTCGTCCGCGCCTATGCCCCCGCACGGCGCGAAGGGCAAGGTCCGGATGGCGGTGCGTGGGGACGGAAACAGGCGGTGCGCGGTCCGGGCAAAGAAAACGGGTGCCGGCAATCTTGCCGACACCCGTTTTCTTGGCGTTGTCCCGGGGGACAGCCGTCAGGCCATCAGAACTTGTATCCGGCCGAGATGCCCCATTCGCGCGGGCGGCCATAGGCGCCTTCGGCCAGGCCGAAACCGGACGAGGCGTTGCCCGACAGCAGATAGAGCGTGTTGGTGAGGTTCGTGCCGAACGCCGAGAACGTCAGCGCATCGTTGGCGAAGGTATAGCTGAAGCGCGCGTTCAGCAGGCCATAGCCCCCCTGCGTGATGATCGGCGTGTTGGCCACGTCGTTGTAGATGCGGCTGTACATCGTGTAGTCCACGCGCAGGCGCGCGTCCGATCCGTCGTTGAAGCCATGGCTGACTTCGGCGCCGGCCGAAACGGTCCATTCGGGCGTCTTCACGAACTTGCTGTTGACCGTGATCGGCAGGACCTGCGTCGGGCCAAGGCCCTGGCCGACGCTGGTGTAGCGGGCGTGGGTGTAGCCCACCGCCAGGTTGGCGCTGAACCAGTTGGCCGGGCGCATCACGGTTTCCAGCTCGAAGCCGTCGATTTTGCCCGAAGCCGCGTTCGCCACGAAGTTCTGCGGCGTCTGGTTCACGGTCAGCTGGATGTTCTTGTACAGCGAATGGAACACCGCGAGATTGGTGGTCAGCGCGCCGTCCAGCCACTTGGCCTTCACGCCGCCTTCATAGGTGTCGAGCGTTTCCGGCGCATACTGGGTCACTTCCGCCGCGCTGTCGAGCGGACGGCCGTTGAACCCGCCCTGCTTGAACCCGCGCGAGAACGAGGCGTAGAGCAGGATGTCGTCGGTGGCCTTGAAGTTCAGGCCGAAGCGCGGCGTGAACTTGTTGAACGTGGCTTCCTTGGTCACGTCCACGAACTTCACGTTGTCGCGCTGACGCACGTTGATCGAGGTGAAGACCTTCTTGTCCGAGGTGTAGCGCGCGCCGACCGTGACCGACAGACGGGGGACGATCTCGAAATCGGCCTGACCGTAGAACGCGATGCTGCGGTTGTTGGTGTAGTTCTGGATGAACACCGCCGGCGAATAGGGCGGGGTCGCGGCAAGCGGCGGCCACAGGCCGATGGCGAGGTCCGCCGTGGCGATGTCGCTGCCCTTTTCCTTGAAGTAATAGCCGCCGACGACGAAGCTCAGCTTGTCGTCCAGCACCTTGCCGCTGGCCTGAAGCTCCTGGCTGAACTGCCACTGCTTGTCGCGGTTGGTGGTCTGGCGGAAGGTGAACGGCGTGTTGTCACCATCGCGCGTGAAGTAGGCCTTCATGTCGCGGTAGGCGGTGATCGACTTCAGCGTGACCTGGCCGAGTTCGAGCGCCACGGTGCCCTGCGTGCCCCACAGGTCCAGATCGTTGCGGTTCGGGCCACCGGCCCAGGTTTCGAACGGGCTGGCGGTGATGTAGCTGGCGTTCAGCGTCTTCTGCCCGTTCGGCGCGGTGATGCCCAGCGTGGGCGCAACGAAGCGGTTGTAGTTGGTGAGGAACGGCGTGCCGGTGATGCCGGGGACGTTGGCCACCGCCAGCAGATCCGAAGGTGCCGAGTTTTCGCGCGCGCGGGTATAGTCTCCGCCGATGTCGATCGTCAGCGTGTCGGTGGGCGCGAGACGCAGCGTGCCGCGCACCATCTGGGCGTTGCGGTTGCCCTGCGTGCCGCCATCATAGAGCCGCTTCACATAACCATCGCGGTTGAGCGTCGCGCCCGAAAGGCGCAGCGCCACCTTGCCTTCGACCAGCGGGATGTTGACCGCGCCCTTCACGTCGATGCGGTCGAAGCTGCCATAGGTCGCTTCGAGCTTGCCTTCGAACACGTCGAGCTTGGGGCGTGCGGTGGTGATGACCATGGCGCCGCCGATGGTGTTCTTGCCGAACAGCGTTCCCTGCGGGCCGCGCAGCACCTGCACCGAGGCGATGTCCACCGCATCCATAACGCCGCCGATCGAGCGGGCGTAGTACACGTCATCGACATAGAAGCCGACGCCCGGATCGGAGAAGATCGCGAAGTCGTTCTGGCCCACGCCGCGGATGAAGACAGTGGCGTTGTAGTTGCCGCCCGAAAGCGCGGCGGCGCCATCGAAACGGATGTTCGGCGTGAAGCGCGCGACCTGGTCCAGCGTGTCGACGTTGCGGGCGGCGAGCGCATCGCTGCCGAACGCCGTCACGGCGACGGGCACGTCCTGCAGGCGTTCGTTGGTGCGGCGGGCGGTGACGATGATGTCGTTGGTGCCGGCATCGCTGGCGCCGGCTTCGGCCGACTGGCCTTCACCCGATGCCTGGGCAGTTTGTGCCTGTACGGTGAACGGGGTGGCGAGAAGCGCCGCGCCCGTCATCAGTTTCCATGCGACCTTGCGCATTGTCAGATCCCCTCTTTGGTGTTGGAGTTGGTAGTGAAATCAAGCGTGCTGGCCCGCACCCGGGCGAGCAGGACGCGCAGCGTTTCCCGCTCGGTTTCGCTAAGGCCGCCGAACGAGACCGCATCGGCGCGCAGCGATGCCATGCGGAATTCCTCATAGAGCGTCTCGCCGCGCAGCGTCAGGTGGATGCCGCCGCGCCGAGAAACACCTTGCTGGCGCGGCGCAACCGCGCCCAGCGCGGTGAGGGCGTTGACAACTTCCATCGCGCTGGCACGGTTGATGCTGAGCGCGCGGCCCAGTTCGGCCTGCCGGCATCCAGGATGGGTGCGAATGTAAGCCAGCGCCGTGGCGCGCGTGGCAGTCAGGCCCAGTTCGGCCAGCATGCCCCGGATCAAGTCCATCGCGAGAACGTCGGTCGCGTGCAACTGGTAGCCAAGGCGCGCGCCGATATCGCCGAAGAGCCCGGTCCCGGGGTTGGCATCAGGAATGGCTTCCGTTTTGGCGGCGGATCTGCCTGGCATCCTTCAATCCCTTGCGCGCTGTCTCGTGGCAGCTGGTTTGTATGGAAGACATACAAGTGCGAGGTAGGCGTGCCAATTGTTTTGTATGGCGGCCAGACAAACTACGGAAAAGGTGTGGCCAATCTGCCGCACCGATCGCGGCGATCAGGAACGCGCGGCGCCCCGGCAGACCGGGGTCGCCTGCCGGGGTGTCGCCTTTCATCTAACTCATAATATTACATTTATTCTGTGTAGTTGGCGCGTAGCGCGGTAATGTCGGCGTCGGTAAGGCCGATTTCCTGCTTCAGATAGCCATCGACCGAACCCCAGCGCTTCTCCACTTCATCGAGCGCGGCCAGGAGGAACGGGGTGCCGTCCGCTTCCATCAGCGGCTGCGGCTTCGCCAGTTCGGGCTTCGACTGGTAATAGGAGAACAGTTTTGCCGCGTAGTTATCCGGGAAAGCGGCCGGATCGAAACGGGGCATTTCGTATTCCGGGCGGCGCAGCGCGGTGGACGCGAGATAGTCCTTCACGATCACGTCGCGCGGGGTGCCGAGCGCGGACAGCACGATCGCGGTAACGAAGCCGGTGCGGTCCTGTCCGGCCGAGCAGTTGTATTCGATCGGGCCTTCGTTGCGCTTGAGCAGGTCGAACACCAGCCGCAACTGCGGGGTCAGCAGCACCGGCATCCCCCGATAGACTGCGCTGCCGTTGGTGGGGGTGGCGCCGGAAGCCGCCATCAGCCGCTTCATGCTGTAGCCGACGGCGGTGTAGCGCACGCCGTCGATCCGGGTGGGGGCAAGCTGGCGTTCCTCGTCCGAGCGCAGGTCCACCATGGCGTTCAGGCGCAGCGTGCCGACCGTGGCGAGGTCGGCGTCGCTCAGAAGCGGGGTCGCGCCCGCGCGGTAGATCATGCCCCAGCGCACCATTTTGCCGCCGGCGGCCGGATAGCCGCCGATGTCGCGGAAATTGGAACCCTGTTCGAGCGGCACGACGCGTTCGACCGCGCGGGTTACGGTGCCGGTGGCGCGATCGCGCACCAGGAACCAGCCGCGCGCGCCGGCGGGCACGGTGACGGTTTCATGGCCGTCGCGATCGTTGGCGGAAACCGGCGTGGCGGTGGCGACGGTGGCATCGGGCGTATCCGCGCGGAACACGTCGGCCGCCTTGATCCCGGACCAGCGCACATCCACCGTGGTCGGAGCTGTACGGATGACCTCGACGCGCTGGCCGGTCTGCGCCAGCGCGGGGGCGGCCAGGGCCATGGCGGCCAGCGCGGTGAGGCTCCAGAGCGTGCGGAAACGGATCATGGCGGTCATTCCTGTTGCGGCATCCTGATGCGCGCGCGTTAGGCGCGGCGCATGACCGGTCGGTGACAGGAGGGGGCTTAGGCGGGCGGGGCGTCCACGCCTTCGGGCAGGACCAGCACCTGCACTGCCTTGTCCAGCGCCAGATAGCGGCGCGCCACGGCCAGCAGGTCGGCCGGGGTCAGCGCTTCCAGACGGGCTTTGGCTTTGCGGAAGCGGTCGAAGCGCTCCGGCTCGCTTTGCGCGCGCTCGGCCAGCGCCATCCAGCCGCCGTTGGTCTTGAGCGCGTTGTCGATGCGCTCCAGCATCGGAGCGCGGGCGCGGCGGAGCACGTCGGCATCGACTGGCGTGGAGGTGAGCTGGCGGACGGTGTCAGCCAGCGCCGCACGGGTGGCGGCGATGTCGGCCACATCGACCGACGCCTGGATCGCGAAGGTGCCATAGCCACGCCACACGTGAGAAAGGCTGGATTGCGCGCCGGGCGAATACGACTTGCCCAGCTTTTCGCGCACGGTGTCGAGCACCTCGATACCAGTCACCTCGTCCAGCAGATCGATAGCCATGGCCTCGTCGGGATCGCGGTCGTCGCGCGTGGGCCACACATAACGCACGATCGCCTGGTTCGCCTGCCCTTGGTGCCGGATTACGCGCAGCCCGCGCGTGGTGGTGAAGGGGCGCTGGCGTTGCACATCCCACCCACGGAATTCGGCTTCGCGCGCCGGCAGAGCACCGAAGGTCCGGGCGACGAGCGCGATCGCCTGCGCTTCGTCGAAATCGCCGACCAGCGCGATTTCCATCGCGCCGTTCGCCAGCCGGTCGGACACGGTGCGGCGCAAGTCGGCGAAGCTGAGTTTCTGGTAGGCGGCGGGAGCTTGCAGGGTGAAGCGCGGATCGTCATCCGAAAGCAGCCCGCCTAGCGTGTTGGCCAGCGCGGCCGACGGCGTGGCGCGGTAGCGCGCAAAGAAATTGGCGATGTTCTGCCGGTAGAGCACCTCGCCTTCGGGGCGGTATCCTGGATCTGTGACTTGGGCGGCAAGGTACTGGAGCTGCGCTTCCAGATCGCGCCGGGTGGTGGTGACGCCCGAATAGAACGTATCGCCCCCGGTGGCGATGCCGCCGCCGACCGAGCGGCCGGCCAGCAGTGTCTGGAGATCGTCCTGGCTGTGCTTGCCGAGGCCACCGGCGGAGAACATCGCCATCATCTCGGTCGCCAGCGGATTGTCGCGGGTGTCGAGCATCTCGCCCCCGTCGATCGACAGGCGCACCTGGATGCGGTCGGTCTCCAGCGAGGTGCGCTTGAGGTTGAGGCGCACGCCGTTGGCGAAGCGGATCTCGCGGATGCCGAAGGCGGGCTCCGTGCTGTCGGACACTACCGCGCCCGGCGCGCCGAAATCGGTATAGGCGAAGGCGCCGGAGGGGCCAGTTTCGGGCAGGCCGGCTGGCGCTCGGATCGCGGTGTTCCAAGCCTGCCGTATCGCCTTGTCGCCGCCCGATGGCGTGGTGCGGCCCTGGAAGCGGATCAGCGGATCGTCGAGCGGCAGCGCTTCGCGCTTAAGCGCCGCCAGCACCGCCCGGGGCGTGATCCGCGGCGCGAAGGCGTTGAAACGGGCCAACGCACCGGCGGGATCGGTGGGCACCGTGTCGTCGCGGACAAGGCCCAGCGCGGCCTGCACCAGTGTGCCGTTGCCACGTGTATCGGCGCTGGCCGCCGCGTTTTCGATGCCGGTGCGAATGTTGGCGACCTGTTCGTCGATCTCCGCCGGCGTGAAGCCCGTGTCGAGTGCCTGCCGCAGGGCCGTGGTCGCGGCGGCGAGGCCGCGCTGCCAGCCACCGTCCACCGTATCGACCACCAGATTGGTGGTGCGCCCGATGCGGAATACGTCGCTGGTGCCGAAGCCCGCGCCCCGGAACGGCGGATCGACCTTGCGGCTCATCCGCTGGAAGCGCCGGTTGATCACGCCATAGCCGATCTGGCGCAGCAGATTCGTGCGGCGGCTGGCGATCGTGTCCGGTTCGTCGAGCCAGGGGCCGTGGCGCGAGGCGGTGACGCGTTCGGACAGCGCGGGATCGAGCCAGACTTCCGTCTTGCCCTTCTGCACGCGATCTACCTTGCCCTGGTCAGGCCGGGGAGGGACGGGCGCGGGCTGCCAACTGGCGAAGCGGGCCTGGATCGCGGCTTCGACGGCATCGGCATCGAAATCGCCGATCACGATCAGCGTGGCGTTGGCGGGAACGTAGTGCCGCGCCCAGAACGAGCGCAGCGCATCGGCCGTGGCGGCATCGAGCGTGGCCACGGTGCCGATCGGCAGCCGGGCGGGATAGGTGGCGTGGGGGTAGAGGAAGGCAAGCTGGTCTTCGAGATTGGCCCGCTGGTAACCTTGCCCGTCGCGCAGTTCCGACAGGACGACCCCGCGTTCGCGCGCCACGGCTTCTGGCGTGAAGGTCAGCTCACTCGCGGTCTCGCGCATGAGCATCAGCGCGGTGTCGAGCAGGGCGGGATCGGCGCGTGGCAGATCGAGCATGTAGAGCGTCTGTTCGAACCCGGTCTGCGCGTTGGTGTCCGCGCCGAACGACAGGCCGTTGCGTTCGAGCAGGCGGATCATCTCGCCTTCGGGAACGTGGGTGCTGCCGTTGAAGGCCATGTGTTCGACGAAATGGGCAAACCCGCGTTCCTGCGGGCCTTCGTCCAGCGATCCGGTAGCCACGTCCATCCGCACCAGCGCGGTGCCGGCGGGCGTGGCGTTGCGCCGGATCACATAGCGCATGCCGTTGGGCAGCTTGCCGAAGCGATAGCCGGCTTCGGGCGCGAGATCGCTTTGCTGGAAGGCCCAATCGGGCTTGGTGGCGCCGGGTCTCGAAGGATGGGCCAGCGCGGGCGTTGCGCCAAGCAACAGGCCGGCGGCCAGCAGGAACAGGGAACGGCGCGGCATCATCTCGGCGCCGATCCTGCCGCGAGTCGGCTTAACGGGCAATGAGGGATGTGCGCCGGAATGGCGGGGGCAGGCATTCCCCCCTCCCGCAGCAGCGGGAAGGGGGAAGCAACCTTACTTCTTGTTGCGCAGCTTGCTGCGGTGCGCGCCGAGGTCGAACACCTCGCTCGGACCGCCGTCGTTTTCGAGCAGGCCCAGCCGGCGGGCGACTTCCTGGTAGGCTTCCTCTTCGCCACCCAGATCGCGGCGGAAACGGTCCTTGTCGAGCTTTTCGCCGGTGGTCATGTCCCACAGGCGGCAGCCGTCGGGGCTGATTTCATCCGCCAGGATTACGCGGCTATAGTCGCCATCCCAGATGCGGCCGAATTCCAGCTTGAAATCGACAAGGCGGATGTTGATCGCCGCGAACATGCCGACGAGGAAATCGTTCACGCGGATCGCCATCGAGGAAATGTCCTGCATTTCCTCGTTCGAGGCCCAGCCGAAGCAGGCGATATGCTCTTCGGCGATCAGCGGATCGCCCAGCGCATCGTCCTTGTAGTAGTATTCGAGCAGGGTGTGGGGCAGCGGTTCGCCTTCGGGCAGGCCCAGGCGCTTGCTGATCGAACCGGCGGCGACATTGCGCACGACCACTTCGATCGGGATGATTTCCACTTGCCGCACCAGCTGTTCGCGCATGTTGAGGCGGCGGATGAAGTGCGTGGGAATGCCGATGTGCGAAAGGCGCGTGAACACGTATTCGCTGATACGGTTGTTGATCACGCCCTTGCCGTTGATCGTGCCGCGCTTCTGCGCGTTGAACGCGGTGGCATCGTCCTTGAAATACTGGATCAGCGTGCCGGGTTCCGGGCCTTCGTAGAGAATCTTGGCCTTGCCTTCGTAAATCTGGCGGCGACGGGACATGGGCGGGTCTTCCTCAAGCGTGCGAAGTTTTCTGGTCTTCGCGGGAAATCAAAAACCCCGGCGTGGCGAGGTGAGTCGCGATTAGCGACCCTATCGCGGAAGCCGGGGCGTCGCAGCGCCCATAATGGAAAATCGCAAGGTGCGCAATTCCACGCCGGATTGCCCGTGCCCTGTACGGACTGTGGTTCGGGCGGTGTGCGCGTTGTTCAAGATTTTGGAACGGTTTCTGCCAGTTTATCCGGATGACCTGATTGCGGGAATCGCGGCATAAGGGTTGGGTGTTCAAGCGGGGCCGCTCCCGCCACCAGCAAGGATGAAAACGATGAGCAAGGTCCTGGTTCTCTACTATTCCAGCTATGGCCACCTCGAAACGCTGGCCAACGCCATTGCCGAAGGCGCCCGTGCGACCGGCGCGGAAGTGGACGTGAAGCGCGTTCCCGAAACCGTTCCGCTGGAAATCGCGCAGGGCGCGCATTTCAAGCTCGATCAGGCCGCGCCCGTGGCGACGGTGGCCGAACTCGAAAACTACGACGCGATTATCGTCGGCACCGGCACCCGCTTCGGCCGCATCAGCTCGCAGCTGGCGGCGTTCCTCGACCAGGCCGGCGGCCTGTGGGCGCGCGGCGCGCTGAACGGCAAGGTCGGCGCGGCGTTCACGTCCACCGGCAGCCAGCACGGCGGTCAGGAAACGACGCTGTTCTCGATCATCACCAATCTGCTGCACTTCGGCCTGACCATCGTCGGACTCGACTATGGTTTCCAGGGCCAGCTCGGCCATGACGAAGTCACCGGCGGCGCCCCCTATGGCGCGACTACGATCGCCGGCGGCGACGGAAGCCGTCAGCCGAGTGGAACCGAACTGGATGGAGCGCGTTATCTCGGAAAGCGCGTAGCCGAAACCGCCAACAAGCTGTTCGGCTAAAGCCCGTTCCCCCTCAAGGATCGGTCCGCGCCCGCGCCAGCCCCCCCTCTTATGCGCGGGCATACAGCGGGCCGATCTGACCCTGAAGAGGCCGCAGACTTCGTGTCTGCGGCCTTTTTGTTTTTTGGACGGTGGGGTGTTTCCCACCCCCAGCCCCTCCCGCTTGCGGGAGGGGAGCGAGACTTGCGTCGCCGCAGGTGGCGTTAGTCGCAGCGGGGTGGGCTTTCAGCGCGCCGCGCTTGCAAGCAGCCTGAGTGCATTTTCGTCTAGTCAGTTGTCTCCGCCGGACAACGATCTTCTACTTCCCGCCCAGCAGATTGGCCTTCCAGAAGCCGATCTCGGACCAGAACTGGTAGTCGGCGTTTTCCTTCTTGGCGAAGCCGTGGCCTTCGTTGAGCCCCACGATGTGCCAGGCCGGGCGGCCCTTGGCGCGCACGGCGGCCACCATCTGGTCGGCCTCGCTCTTGGGCACGCGCGGATCGTTGGCGCCGGTCACCACCATCAGCGGAATGGTCAGGCGGTCCACGCTGGTCAGCGGGGAGATCGCGGTCAGTTGCGCGCGCTGCTTCGGATCGCGCTCGTCGCCATATTCGGCGCGGCGCAGGTCGCGGCGATAGCCTTGCGTGTTTTCGAGGAACGTGACGAAATTGCTGATCGCGACGATGCAGTCCGCCGCCTTCAGCCGGTCGCCATAGCGGATCGCGGAGGCATAGCACATGTAGCCGCCATAGGAGCCGCCGGTGACCGCCATCCGCGCCGGATCGATCGCCGGATCGGACTGGAGCCGGTCGAGCAGCGGGCCGATGTCCTTCACCGAATCCTCGCGCCGGAACGGGCCGTTGTCCAACCCGACGAAGCGCTTGCCGAAGCCCGACGATCCGCGCACGTTGGGATAGAATACCGCGATGCCCAGCTCGTTGATAAGGTAGTTGGCGCGCCCCTTGAAACCGGGCGTGGTCTGCCCTTCCGGCCCGCCGTGGATGTTGACGATCAGCGGCCGCTTGCCGGGGAACTTGGCGGGATCGGGGCGGTAGAGGAAGCCGGTGACGGTTTCGCCATCGAAGCTTTTTACCTGCACCAGTTCGGGATCGACGTTGGCGGCAGGATCGAGGCCGCCGGTCTCGCTGGTGGTCCAGCGCGTGGCCGCCAGCGTCTTCGGATCGACGGCGAAGGCGTCCGCCGGCACCTTGGCCGAAGACAGGGTAAGCCCGATCGTGCCCCATGGCGCGACCTTGAGCGTGGAGATCACGCCGGCCGGCAGCGCGGTGACATCGCGAACCGCGCCGGTCTTCGGGTCGAGCAGGCGCAGCTTCGAGATGCCGGTTTCGTTGACGGCATAGGCGATGAAGCTGCCGTCAACGGCGATCGAGAATTCCTCGACATCGCCCCTGGCTTCGGGCGCGCGGGGTGTGAACTTGCCCGTCCGCGGATCGAGCGTGCCGAGCCGCTGGTAGTCCGATCCTTCGTCGCTGGTGACCCACAGCGTGCCGTCCGACGCGATATCGGCGGCGGCATAAGCGATCGGCTTGGCGTGATCGCCGATCGGCGTGAGCTTGCCGCTGGCGATATCCAGCCACCACAGGTTGCTCTTCTGGATCGAGACATATTCACGCACCACCGCGCTCTTGCCGTCGGGCGTGAAGCCGGCGACCGACCAGCCACCGCCCTTGACCTGCGCGGCAAGGCGGTTGGACGCCGGATCGCGCGGGTTCACCACGTAAAGATCGGAATCGACGCCGTTGCGGCGCGTGGAGCTATAGGCGATCCATTGGCCGTCATGGCTGAAAGCGTTGAATTCGTTGCGGCTCTTGCCATCGGTCAGCAGCGTCAGGCGCCCGTTCTTCAGCGTGTAGAGCTGGAAGAATTCGTCTCCGCCCTTGTCCTTGCGCACCACCAGCGTGCCATCGTTAGGCGCGTACCAGCCGGCCAGCGGCTCCGCTTCGAAGCTGATCTGCTGGCGCGCCATGCCGGGGCCGGCTACGGTGTGAAGCTGCGGCACGCTGGCGAAGCGCGTGGAAATCAGCATGCCGCGCGTGGCCGGGTTCCAGTCGAGGAAGGCGGCGGTGCGGTATTCCATATAGGGCCGTGTGGCATCGACCACCGCCATCGGCACCGGCGGCGCGCCGTCGACGGCGATGGTGGCGGGCTTTGGCGCGTCCTGCGCCAGCAGCGGGGCAGGAGCGATGGCTGCGACCATGGCTACGGTGGCGGTCAGGGTGAGAAGACGAGCGCGCATCGGGTTCTCCGGTCCGGAACAGGGCGTTGCGTAGGACGCCGGTTGTGGCCGTGCGCGGCGCGGTCCGCAACGTCCTTTTGGCCGGGCACGGCGGCGGATTGTTGCACCGGTGCAGCACAGCTTTCCCGGCGCGGCTCTGGTCCCGCAACGGCGGATTGGCTAGGCAGGGACGCAAAGGAGACCCGCTGATGAGCCGTGCCGCAACGCTTGCCCTTCTCGAAACCTACTACGGCGCGTTCAACGCCGGGAACTGGGAAGGGATGCTGGCCTGCCTGTCGGACGACGTGGCGCACGACATCAACCAGGGCGAGCGGCAGGTAGGCAAGGACACCTTCCGCGCCTTCATCGCGCACATGGAACGCTGCTATCGCGAGCGGCTGGACGACATCGTGCTGATGGCCAACGAGGACGGTACGCGCGCTGCGGCGGAATTCGTGGTGCATGGCGAATACCTCGCCACGGACGAGGGGCTGCCCGAAGCGAATGGCCAGACTTATGTGCTGCCGGCGGGCGCTTTCCTCACCATCGCCGATGGCCGGATCACGCGGCTGACGATGTATTACAATCTGGCCGATTGGACGGCGCAAGTGGTCGGCTGATGGCCAGCGCTGACCGCCCACAGAGCGGGATCGCCATCCGCCCGCTGACCGGGGAGGAGATCGCTGCCGGGCTGGGCGATCTGGCCGACCTGCGCATCCGTGTCTTTGCGGCGTATCCCTATCTCTACGATGGGGACGCGGCCTACGAGGCGGAATACCTGCGCGAATATGCCGCGGCGCCCGATGCGGTGCTGGTTGCGGCGTTCGACGGGGATCGCGTGGTCGGCGCGGCCACGGCAGCGCCGATGCTGCACCAGAAGGCGGAGTTTCGCGCCCCGTTCGAGGCGCGCGGGCTGGACGTGGCGCGGCTGTTCTACTTCGGCGAAAGCGTCCTGCTGCCTGAATACCGGGGCCACGGCATTGGCCACGCCTTCTTCGACCATCGCGAGGCGCAGGCGCGGCGCTGCGGCGCGGATGCCGCCTGCTTCGCGGCGGTGATCCGCCCCGGCGACCATCCGGCGCGGCCGGCGGGCTATACCCCGCTCGATGCGTTCTGGACCAAGCGCGGCTACGCGCCGATCGCGGGGCTGGTGACCGAACTCGGCTGGAAGGAACATGGCGAGGACGGGGAAAGCGTGAAGCCCATGCAATACTGGTTGCGGCAATGGTGAGCTGGCGCGTCGCGGCGGCACAATATCCGATCGACCAGCTGGCGGACTGGGACGCCTATGCCACCAAGGTGGCGCAATGGGTGGCGCAGGCGTCGGACGGGGGCGCGGCGCTGGCGGTGTTTCCCGAATATGGCGCGATGGAGCTCGCTTCGCTCGCTCCGGCGACGATGGGCGATCTGGCGGGATCGATCGAGACGGTTTCGGCGCTGCTGCCGCGCGTCGATGCGCTTCACGCCGAACTGGCCGCGCGGCACGGGATGCATATCCTGGCCGCCAGCGCACCGCGCAAGGATGCCGACGGGCGCTTCCGCAACACCGCGCGGCTGTTCGCGCCGAACGGGCGGATGGGCGTGCAGGACAAGCTGGTGATGACCCGCTTCGAGCGCGAGCAGTGGGGCATCGCGGCGGGCGCGGGGCTCAAGCTGTTCGAGACCGCGCTTGGCAGAATTGCGGTAAACATCTGCTATGACAGCGAATTTCCGCTGTTGGCGCGGGCGGTGGTGGAAGCGGGGGCGGAGGTGATCCTCGTGCCTTCCTGCACGGATTCGCTGCACGGCTACTGGCGCGTGCGGATCGGCGCGCAGGCGCGGGCGCTGGAAGGGCAGTGCTACACCGTGCAATCGCCAACGGTGGGCGAGGCGGCGTGGTCCCCGGCGGTGGACGTCAACCGTGGCGCGGCGGCGGTCTATGGCCCGCCCGACCGGGGAATGCCCGCCGACGGCGTGCTGGCCATCGGCAGCGAGAACGCGGCCGGCTGGGTCTTCGCCGAGATTGATACGGCGTGCGTGGCGGACCTGCGCGCGGACGGCGGCGTGCTGAACGCGCGGCACTGGACCGAGCAGCCGGGTGCGCGGGCGGCCTTGCCGGCGGTTGAGCTCGTCTCGCTGGTGTAGGCGCTTGTCACATTGCTGTCGTGTCGCGATCCTAGCGCGGTCTTCGGAATAAGGAGACGGCCATGACGGCGGGATTTTCACGGCGGGGCATGATGGCGATGGGAGCGGGTCTGGGTATGGCGGTGCTGGCCGGCGGTTCTGCGCTTGCGGCCGCGCGGCCGCGCCCGGCGAAGCCGCTGCTCCTGGCGCATCGCGGCTGTTCGGCGCTGCGGCCGGAACACACGCTGGCCTCCTACGCCAAGGCGATCGCCGACGGCGCCGACTTCATCGAGCCGGACCTCGTGGCCACGAAGGATGGCGTGCTGGTGGCGCGGCACGAGAACAACATCGCCGAAACGACCGACGTTGCCGCGCATCCCGCATTTGCTGTGCGCAAAGCGGTGAAGGTGATCGACGGCGAAAAGCTGGAAGGCTGGTTCACCGAGGATTTTACGCTGGCCGAATTGAAGACGCTGCGCGCGAAGGAGCGGCTCGGCGCGCTGCGGCCGGAAAGCATGGGCTATGACGGACAGTTCCAGATCGTCACCTTCGAGGAGGTGATCGATTTCGTCGCGGCCGAAGCGGCGGCGCGCGGGCGAACGATCGGGATCATTCCCGAGATCAAGCATTCGACCTATTTCAACGGCATCGGCCTGCCGGTGGAGGATATGTTCCTGGCGCGGGTGAAAGCCAGCCGGGTGCTGGCCACGATGCCGATGATCGTCCAGTCGTTCGAGATCGCCAATCTCAAGCGGCTGCGCACGATGCTGGCAGGCATGGCCAACGTCCAGCTGATGCAGCTGATCGATGACGATGCGCAGCGTCCGGCCGATGTCGCGGCGGTGGGTGGCGCGCTGACCTATGGCGCGATGCTGACGCCGGCGGGGCTGGCCGACATCGCCCTCTATGCCGACTGGGTCGCTCCGGCCACGCGCCGGATCATTCCGCTCGGCGCCGATGGCAGGCTGGGGGCACCGACGTCGCTGGTGGCGGACGCGCACAAGGCGGGCCTGCTCGTCGGCACGTGGACGTTCCGGCCGGAGAACACGTTCCTCGCGGGCGATTTCCGTGATAGCGGCGATGCGAAGGCGCGCAATCCGGAGGGCAGCGTGCGCGAGATCCGGCGCTATCTGCAAACCGGTCTGGACGGGTTCTTCACCGATGATCCCGCGCTTGGCTATCGCGCATTGCATGTGTCGCGATAGGGGGGTGACGCCCGATTTTCCTTGCGCTACGCAAGGGAAATGATCGCATTTGAAACCAGGTGGCGCTGATGGACGCCGCCGAGCAGGTCCACCAGCAGTTCCTTGCCGCGCTCGATGGCGGCGGGCTGCGCCGGCGTTCCAACCTGGGGCTGGCCGACGTGGGGCTGGCGCCCGAACGCGCCGCCGCGCTGCTCCACAGCCAGATGCTCAGCCGCCAGCTGGACCGGCTTTCGCGCAAGCTGCAAGCGCGGGGCGAGGGGTTCTACACCATCGGATCGTCCGGTCACGAAGGCAATGCCACGCTCGCCGAGGCGCTGCGCACGGACGACATCGCCTTCCTCCACTACCGCGACGCTGCGTTCCAGATTCACCGCGCAGGGCGCGTGCCGGGTGAAAATCCGGCGTGGGACATGCTGCTGTCGTTTACCGCCTCGGCCGAAGACCCGATCTCGGGCGGGCGGCACAAGGTGCTGGGATCGAAGCGGCTGGCCATTCCGCCGCAGACCAGCACGATCGCCAGCCACCTGCCCAAGGCGGTGGGCGCGGCCTTTTCGATCGGCATCGCCCGCCGGATCGGGCTGGAGGATACGCCACTGGCGCCGGATGGCGTGGTGCTGTGCAGCTTCGGCGATGCATCGGCCAACCATTCGACCGCGCAAGGGGCGATCAACACCGCCGCCTGGGCCGCGTTCCAGGGCACGCCACTGCCGCTGGTGTTCCTGTGCGAGGACAACGGCATCGGCATTTCCACGCGCACGCCGCAGGGGTGGATCGAGGCGAACTTTTCCGGGCGCGCCGGGCTGCACTATATCCAGTGCGACGGCAGCGATCTGGTGGACGCCTGGCGCGGCGCGCGTGAAGCGGTCGATTATGCCCGCCGTCATCGCAAGCCGGTGTTCCTGCACATGCGCACGGTGCGGCTCTATGGCCATGCCGGCAACGACGTGCAGCTTGTCTATCTGTCCAAGGACGACATCCGCCGCGATGAGGAGCGCGATCCGCTGCTGGCGAGCGCGGCGCTGCTGATCGAGGAAGGCGTGATGACTGCCGCCGACGTCCGTCGCGAATACGAAGCGATCGAGGCATCGCTGCTGCGGCAGGTGGAACTGGCGATCCGGCGGCCGAAGCTGAAGGACGCGGCCGAAGTGATGGCCAGCATCGTGCCGCCGAAGCGCGAGGGCGTGGAGCGTCCAGTTCCAGCGGCGGAGGCCCGCGCGGCGTTGTTTGCCGACGATGCCGCGCAGATGGAAAAGCCGCAGCACATGGCGCGCCTGCTCTCGTGGGCGATGGCGGACCTGCTGCTGCAATATCCCAACGCCATCGTCTGCGGCGAGGACGTGGGGCCGAAGGGCGGCGTCTATAACTGCACGGCCAAGCTGCATCAGCGTTTCGGTTCGGCGCGCGTGATCAACACGCTGCTGGACGAACAGGCGATCCTGGGTCTTGCCATCGGCGCGGCGCACAACGGCCTGCTGCCGATGCCGGAAATCCAGTTCCTGGCCTATGTCCACAATGCCGAGGACCAGATCCGGGGTGAGGCGGCGACGCTCTCGTTCTTCTCGAACGGGCAATACACCAATCCCATGGTCGTGCGGATCGCGGGGCTGCCCTACCAGAAGGGCTTTGGCGGCCATTTCCACAACGACAATTCGCTGGCCGTGTTCCGGGACATCCCGGGCGTGGTGCTGGCGGTGCCCTCGAATGGGCGCGATGCGGTGGCGATGCTGCGCGAATGCGTACGACTGGCGCACGAGGAACAGCGCGTGGTGGTGTTCGTGGAGCCGATCGCGCTCTACATGACGCGCGATCTTCATGCCGAGGGCGATGGCCTGTGGACCAGCGTCTATCAGGCACCGGGCGAAGGCGCGGTGCGGCTGGGCGAGATCGGTGTGCACGGCGATGGCGCCGATCTGGCCGTGGTGACCTATGGCAACGGGGTCTATCTCTCGCTTCAGGCGCAGAAGCTGCTGGCGGAACAGGGCATTGCCGTGCGGGTGATCGATCTGCGCTGGATCGCGCCGCTGGCGGAGGATGCGCTGCTCGAAGCGATCGCGCCGTGCGGCAAGGTGCTGATCGTCGACGAATGCCGCGAGACCGGATCGCAGAGCGAGGCGTTGATGGCGCTGTTCGCCGAACGTGCGGGCGGCAAGTCCACGGCACGGATCGCCGCGACCGACAGCTTCATCCCGCTCGCCCGCGCCGCGACCTATACCCTGCCCAGCCGCGACATGATCGCGGCGAAGGCGCGGGAGATGGTGCGTGGCTAAGCAGTCCATCCTTGTCGTCTGTCCGGGGCGGGGCACCTACAACGCGCCGGAACTGGGCTATCTGGCGCGGCACCATGGTGGACGGACGGAACTCGCTGCGTTCGATGCCCTGCGCGCGGGGCGTGGTGCGCCGACGCTGAGCGAACTGGACGGGGCGGCTAAGTTCAGCCCAGCGCTCCACACGCGCGGCGATATCGCGGCGCCGCTGATTTACGCCGCGTCCTATCTCGATTTCCTGAGCATCGACCGCGACCGGTTCGAGGTGGTGGCGGTGACCGGCAATTCGATGGGCTGGTACACCGCGCTGGCGTGCGCAGGCGCGGTTTCGGGCGAGCATGGCTTTGCCATCGCCGATGCCATGGGCGTCAATTCGCAGAAGCACGCGCCCGGCGGGCAGGCGGTGCTGGTGCTGGCGGGCGAGGACTGGCGCGTCGATCCCGCGCTGCGCCGGGCAGTCGACGCGGCGATGGCGCGCCATGGCGTGCTGCCCTCGATCCATCTCGGCGGGATGCTGGTGGTGGCGGGAAGCAAGGCCGCGCTGGATGCGCTGGAAAAGGACCTGCCCGGCCTGTCGCGTCCGCCCCTGCGCCTTGCTGGCCACGGCCCGTTCCACACGCCGCTGATGGCGGAAAGCGCCAACGCGGCGCGGGCCAGCCTGCCGGCCACCTGGTTCGGCCGGCCCGAGGTGCCGCTGATCGACGGGCGCGGCAAGATATGGCGGCGGTTCGAAAGCGATGCGGAAAGCCTGTGGGACTACACCTTCGGCCACCAGATCCTCGCACCCTATGATTTCACCACCGCGATGACGGTGGCCATTCGCGAGTTCGCGCCGGACCGTATCGTCCTGCTGGGGCCGGGCGAAACGCTGGGCGGCGCGATCGGGCAAGTGCTCGTCGCGCTGAATTGGCTGGACATCGGCAGCAAGGATGCGTTTTCATCGCGCCAAGGAGAGGATGCGACCCTGATCGGCATGGGGAGACCCGGCCAGCGGGAGTACGTCGTCTGATGAAAACAGTCTTGTGATCCAGCCATCCGTGCTGTTCGTGTGCCTCGGGAACATCTGCCGTTCACCGATGGCGGAAGCTGCGCTGCGCGCGCGGGCCGTGGAAGCCGGGATCGCGGTAACGGTCGATTCCGCCGGCACCGGGGACTGGCATGTCGGCCGCCCGCCCGATCGCCGCGCGATCATCGAGGCGGGGCACCATGGTATCGACATATCCGGCTATCGCGCGCGGCAGGCGAAGGCGGAGGATTTCCTGCGCTTCAGCCATATCTTCGCGCTCGATCCGCAGAATCTGCGCGATTTGCAGGCCATCGCCCCGCGCCGGCATTTGGCCCGGCTGGAACTGCTGATGGACCTCGTGCCCGGGCGCGAAGGGACGGCGGTGGTCGATCCCTATTACGGGGACGCCGAGGACTTCGAGCGCGCCTGGGCCGACGTGAGCGCGGCGGCGGACGTGCTGATCGAACGGCTGGGGCGTTAGCTCAACAGCGCGTAGATGCGCTCGTCCTCGGCCTGCCAGGCGATGCCGTTCGCGTCGAGCCAGGCGTCGTCGTAATACGTTCCGGCGTAGCGCTCGCCGGAATCGCACAGGATGGACACGATCGATCCGGCTTCTCCGGCGGCCGCCATTTCCCCGATCAGCGCCGCGCAGGCGTGGATATTGGTTCCAGTTGATCCGCCGACCCGGCGGCCGAGCCGGCGCGAGAGCGCGCGCATGGCGCCGATCGATCCGGCATCGGGAATGGCCATCATCCGGTCGACCACCTGCGGCATGAAAGACGGCTCTACCCTCGGGCGGCCGATGCCTTCGATGCACGAGCACTTGCCGCAGCCGAGGTCGCGGATCGAGCGGTCGGCGAAATGGCGATGGAACACCGATCCTTGGGGGTCCGCCACGCACAACCGCGTGCCGTGCCGCGCATAGCGGATGTAGCGGCCGATCGTGGCGGAGGTGCCGCCGGTGCCCGCGCCGCAGACGATCCACGTGGGCACCGGATGTTCCTCGTTGCGCATCTGGCGGAAGATGGTGTCGGCGATGTTGTTGTTGCCGCGCCAGTCGGTCGCGCGTTCGGCGTTGGTGAACTGGTCTAGGAAATGGCCGCCGGTCTCCAGCGCCAGTACGCGGGCGGCATCGGTCACTTCGCCGGCGTTCTGGACGAAATGGACGTCCCCGCCATGGAAGCGGATCGCCTCGATCTTGGCGGGAGAAGTGCCGTGCGGCACCACCGCGATGAACGGCAGGCCGATAAGCCGGGCGAAATAGGCTTCGGAAACGGCGGTCGATCCGCTCGTGGCGTCGATCAGCGGGGTGCCGGGGCCGATCTGCTGGTTGCACAGCGCATAGAGGATTAGCGAACGGGCGAGGCGGTGCTTGAGGCTGCCGGTCGGGTGGCTCGATTCATCCTTGAGATAGAGCGTGATGCCGGGAAAGCGGGGCAGTTCCACGCGCACCAGATGGGTTTCGGCCGAGCGGGTGAAATCGGCATCGATCCGCCGCACCGCTTCCAGCGTCCAGGTGCGCAGAGCTTCCGGCGAGAGGGTTTCAGCCAGGGGAAATGATGAATGCGGGGCGGTCTGGGTCATTCGCGCGCCTTTAGAAGCCTGACTTTGCAATGACAAACTTTACCTTTCAGCGAATGGATGACTGATTTGTGAAAGGATCATTACGGATCGGTAATCTTCGTCGCGAATCCGTCAAATCAACGCCCTAGGCGCGGCCCCGACCGTCAAAGAAGTGGGGACCGTTCATGCTTTCGATCACGCAACCCGGCGCGGCGCGCCGGGCGTTCTATCGTGCCATCCTGATGACCAGCGCCTGTGGTGGCCTGACCTTGACGCCGGCTTACGCGCAGGAAGCACCGGCCGTTCCGGGCGAGGAGGAAGCGGGCGAGCAGATCGTCGTCAACGGATCGCGCCCGATCGTCGAATCCGAAGAAGCCGCGCTGCAGGTGCAGAAGATGTCGGATTCGCTGGTGGCCGTGGCCGCATCCGACAGCGTGGGCCGCTTGCCCGACCAGAACATCGCCCAGGCGGCCAGCCGCCTTCCGGGCATCGCGGTGGAGCGCGATCAGGGGCAGGCGCGCTATATCAGCCTGCGCGGCGCGCCGAAGAACTGGACCACGCTGTCGTTCGACGGGATCAACGTGGTCAGCCCCGAAGGGCGTAACGCCCGCTTTGACTCGATCCCGTCCGCCATCGCCGGCAAGATCATCGTGTCGAAGGCGGTGACGCCCGACATGCCCGGCGAGACCGTGGCGGGCAACGTCAACATCATCACCCGTTCGGCGTTCGATTATTCCGGCTTCCACATCGCGGGCAAGGCCGGCGCGGGCGTGGCCGAATACGGCAGCCGTCCGCAGTACGAAGGATCGCTGGTGCTTTCCGACCGCTTCAACGTGGGCGGCGGCGAAATCGGCGTGCTGGTGTCCGGCTCGTACTACGAGCGCCGGATGATCACCGACAATTTCGAGCACGACTGGGAGCAGGTGAGCCAGGACGTGCGGCCGGGCTACGAAACCCGCTTCTGGACGCACGAGACCGAAAACAAGCTCTACCGCCTGACGCGCAAGAACTGGTCGGTCTCCGGCCGGCTCGACTGGAAGCCGGATGACAACAACACCATTTCGCTGCGGTCGATCTACACGATTTTCACCGACGACGAGGCGCGCGACAATTATCGCTTCGACATGGATGACCGGCAGGGCGATCTGGTCGCCAGCAGCGCGGCGTGCAATGCCACTGTGAACACGGCGCCGACGACCTCCGGTTATGCCGACGTGTGCATCGGCAACGCGCCGCTGAAGGGCACGATCTATGGCATCGACATCCGCCAGCGGTCGACGCTGCGCGCGTTCAAGCAGTCGATCTTCACCAACACGCTGCAGGGCACGCACAAGTTCGGCGATGGCTGGACGCTGGACTGGCTGGGCAACTACACCGAATCCAAGGACGACCGTTCGGTGGTGGGCGAAGCTTCTTGGAACAGCCCCAACACGCGCAACCTGCGCCCCACCGTGGCCTACGATTTCACCGACCCGAACCTTTCGCCGCTGACGCTGTACACCACCACCCAGCTTTCCGGCCCGACGCGCTATACGGCGGGAACGCAGGTGACGGCGATCGATACTTTCACCAAGCCACTGGCCACGTTCACGGTGCTGGACGCGGTGGACACCACCAAGGCCTATACCGGCCGGCTGGTGCTGTCGCGCGAGACGCAGTTTCTGGGCGCCGACGCCACGTTCAAGGCGGGCTTCCAGTTCGACCAGCGGACCAAGGTGGTGGACGAGAACCTGCTGACGCTGGACACGGCGGCGCAGTTCTCCGCCGCCGGCATTCCCACGGACTATAATCAGTTCTCGCTCGACACGGCGTTCATGGGCAAGATCCAGCCGGGCTACACGTTCCGCTATTTCGATACCGCGAAGATGCGCGCGGCTTCGGCGGCGGCGCGCAAGGTCGGCACGTTCGTGCCGCAGATCGCCAATATCTACAACGTGCGCGAGCAGGTATTCGCGGGCTACCTGATGGGCACGCTGCGCTACGACTGGGGTTCGATCGTCGGCGGCGCGCGGGTGGAGCACGTCAAGAACCGCGGCATCGCCACTGGCATCACGGCGGAGGCTGAGCAGACGCTGGTGTTCCCGAGCCTGCACGTCAATTACAACCTCGACGATACCAAGAAGGTGCGCCTGTCGCTCAATACCGGCGCTGCCCGCGCCGACTACGATCTGCTGCGTCCGAACGTGGTCATCAACGATACCAACGAGACGATTTCCGGCGGCAACCCGGCGGTGAAGCCGGAGCGCGCCTGGGGTCTGGACGGCTATTTCGAATGGTACGTGAAGCCGCAGGGCTACCTGATGGTCGGCGTGTTCTACAAGCATGTGACCGACGTGCTGTACACCCAGCGGCGCACGTTCGGCTCCAACGCGCTGAATACCGCTGCGTTCGACCGTTCGGGCTATATCTTCTCGGGCATCACCAACGGCGGCAGCGGCCGGATTTATGGCATGGAAGCGGCAGCGCAGTTCCAGCTCGAACCCTGGGCGGAACAGCTCGGCATCCCTTCGTGGATGGGCGGCTTCGGCATCAGCGCCAACGTCACCGTGAACAACAGCAAGGTCAGCAAACCGGCGGTCTATGACACGGCCGGCGCGCTGCAGGTGGCGAGCCGCAAGGTGCGCCTGCCGAACACCTCGGACCTCGTGTACAACATTGGCGGTTACTACGAAAAGTACGGCTTCTCGCTGCGGCTGCAGTACCAGCGGCGCAGCAAGTGGCTGGATGGCATCGCCGATACCCTGACCGACGCGGGCGATGCCTATTGGGCGGCGGACGACGAGATGGATTTCTCGGCGCGCTATGCCGTGAACAAGCATGTCGAGATTTATTTCGACGCGCAGAACCTGCTCAACCAGCCGGGCCGCCGGTTCGTCGATCCTTCGGGCATTCTCAACGCCAAGGGGATCAAGACCAATGGCGCGATCGAGAACTACACGATCGAATGGGAACGCTTCGGCCGTCGTTACAGCGGCGGTATCCGGGTGACGTTCTGATGCTGCTGACGATCTGGAGCGCGGCCGCGCTGGCAGCAGCCGCGCCGCCGTCGGTCCCCACCGTCGAAGTCACCGCGCGCGGGGAAACCGCGCCGGTGGCGACGGCGCAGGGCGATGCGGCCGATGATCCGGCGATCTGGCGCAACCCGGCGCGGCCGGGCGAAAGCCTGATCGTCGGCACCGACAAGAAGGCCGGGCTCTACGTCTATGGGCTGGACGGCAAGGTGCGCGATTTCGCGGCTGTCGGGCGGCTCAACAACGTCGATCTGATCGATATGGGCGCGGCGGGCGTGATCGTTGTCGCCAGCGATCGCAACGACGAGGCGCAGGCGAAGCTGCAGGTCTGGCGGCTCGATACCGCGGCGGCGAAGCTGCAGCCGCTGGGCGCGGTGACGGGCGGCGCGGGCGAGGCTTATGGCGTATGCCTGCTGCGCGATGCGGCCGGGCTGACCGCGTTCTCCGTGCTCAAGCACGGGGCGATCGTGCAGGTGCGGATCGTGCTCGAAGGTGCGACGCCGTCGGGGCGGATCGTGCGGACCATGCAGTTGCCGACCCAGACTGAGGGCTGCGTTGCCGATCCGCGCACGGGCACGCTCTATGTGGGGGAGGAAGACCGGGGCGTCTGGGCGTTCGATGCGCGCGAGGATCGCCCCGCCGAAGCCACGCTTGTCGCCACGGTCGACCGCGCGCACCTGTTCGACGATGTGGAGGGCCTTGCGCTGATGCCGGTGGGCCGCGACGGCGGCTGGCTGATCGCGTCGAGCCAAGGCGACAATGCCTATGCCCTGTTCGCGCTGCCATCGATGAAGCCGGCGGGGCGTTTCCGCGTGGTGGCGGGGCGGTTCGGCGGCACCGAGGAAACCGATGGCATCGCCGTGATGCCGGGCAGCTTCGGCAAGGACTACCCCGCCGGGCTGTTCGTGGCGCAGGACGGGCACAACCAGCCGGCGCCGCAGAACTTCAAGCTGGTATCCTGGCGCGATGTTCTGGCCGCGCTGCGCAAAGGGCGCGCGCGGCGTTGAGCGGCTGCGTGGTCGAGCGCCGGATTTGTCGGCGCGGTCGGGGTGCTAAAGCGTGGGCGACAGGTGGTTGTGGCCATGGTGGACGTGATCGTCCGCATGGTCATGGCTATCGTCGGGCTGCACGCGCAGCAGGTTGATCGCGCCGAACCGCACGCCGCGTTCCGACCGAACGGCATCGGCGAAGGCCCGCACCGCGTGCGTCGGGCCTTTCAGGATCACGCTTTCCAGGCTGTGGTAGTGATCGAGGACCACCGCCGTGCGCGCGGCGACGATATCGTGGTGGGCGTGCTGCATCTCCGCCAGCCGCTGTGGCAGCGCGCGGACGCGATGCTCGACCACATAGGACAGGTTGGCAACGCAATGCTCGCCCGCGTGCGCTTCGCTGTGCCATTGTTCCAGGCCGCCGCGCACCAGATCGCGCACCGCTTCCGAACGGCTGGAATAGCCTTTCTCGCGCGCCATGCTGTCCAGCGAGGTGGCAAGGGTTTCGTCGACGGATATGGTGATGCGCTGCATGGCGGGGCAACGATGCCACCGGCGGGCAGGCCAGACAACCCGCCGCTTTCGTTTCCGCGCAGGCGCTCGCGGCATGGCCGCCGCCCTTTTGATCGATGCCAACGCCACCGGGGCAAAAGATGCTAGGGTGGGGCCTTCGGATTCGCCGTATCACCGCATCGGGAGCCGCTTTGGATGACACAGATCATAGGCAGCAGTCTGATTGTCGATGACCGCCCTGGCCGGGCCTGGGGATGGTTTGTGGGTGTGGGCGTGGTGCTGGCCATGCTTGGCGCGCTCGCGTCGGCCAATCTTATGTTCGCGACGCTGGCCGCGACCATCACCGTGGGCGTCATGATGTTTGCGGGCGGCGTGTTCCAGCTTGTCCACGCCTTCGGCGTGCGGCGCCAGGGACGGACATGGTGGTGGGCGCTGTCGGGCCTGCTCTACATGGGCGCGGCGCTCGTCACGCTGGCCGACCCGCTGTTCGCGGCCGGCGTGCTGACCCTGCTGCTGGCGGCGAGCCTTGCCGCATCGGGACTCGTCCGCGCCTATGTTGCCTTCGCCATGCGCGAGCGGGGGTGGGGCTGGCTGCTCCTCTCCGGCCTCGTCAGCATCGGCGTGGCGCTGGTGCTGGCACTTGGCTGGCCGTGGAATACGATCTGGGTGCTGGGGCTGGTATTGGCGGTGGACCTGTTCCTGCAGGGCTTCATGCTGCTGCTCGCCGGTTTTGCCTTGCGAGCCGTCCGCCTGTGAATAACCCTGTGGATGGGGCCGTGGACAAGTCTGAGATCATGGTCGCGATGGAGATCGAGGCGCCGGGGCGTCCGCTCAGGCGCATCGAACGGGCGGTTCCCGCGCCCGGCCCGAACGAACTGCTGATCGCGGTAAGCGCCTGTGGCGTGTGTCGCACGGACCTTCACGTCCTCGATGGCGAGGTGAAGGCGCGCTATCCGGTCATCCCGGGGCACGAGATCGTTGGGCGGGTTATGGCGCTGGGCGAAGGCGTGACAGGTTTTGCCGTGGGCCAGCGCGTGGGCGTGCCCTGGCTTGGCCATACCTGTGGAACGTGCCCCTATTGCGCCGGCGGGCGCGAGAACCTGTGCGATGCGCCCGCGTTCACCGGAGCCACGCGCGACGGAGGCTACGCCACGCATACCGTGGCGGACGCGCATTTCTGCTTCGCGCTGCCCGATTGCTTTTCCGACGTCGAGGCCGCGCCGCTGCTGTGCGCCGGTCTGATCGGCTGGCGCGCGTTGCGGCTGGCGGGCGAGGGCAAGGTGATCGGCCTCTACGGCTTCGGCGCGGCGGCGCATATCTTGGCGCAAGTGGCGGTCTGGCAGGGGCGGACGGTCCACGGCTTCACCAAACCCGACGATGCGGCGGGGCAGGCCTTTGCCCGCTCGCTTGGCTGCGTCTGGGCCGGCGGATCGGACGAGATGCCGCCCGAACCGCTCGACGCCGCGCTGATCTTCGCGCCGGTGGGTGATCTGGTGCCGCAGGCGCTCAAGGCGGTGCGAAAGGGCGGGCACGTGGTCTGCGCTGGCATCCACATGAGCGACATTCCCGCCTTTCCCTATGCCGACCTGTGGGAGGAGCGGCAGATCCTGTCCGTCGCCAACCTGACGCGCGAGGATGGCGTTTCGTTCTTCGCGGTTGCCGAGCAAGCCGGCATCCGTTCCGTGACCGAGAGCTTCCCGCTGGCGCAGGCCGATGAGGCTTTGGCCCGGCTGCGTTCGGGCGCGCTGCAGGGCGCGGCGGTGCTGCTGCCCGAGGGATGAAGCGCCTTGACCTTGTCATTGCGGGCTGGCGCGGACGGAATGCGCGGAGTGGCTGAAAAGCACCGATCCACAGCCGTTATGCGTTTTGCCATTGCGGGCGCGGGAATGCCCTCCCATATCCTGCTCAAGCCCGGCGCCCTGATCCGGGACAGACGGAAAAGTTGCTGATGAATCTGTACCCCTTGCTTCCCCTGCGCGACATTGTTGTCTTTCCGGGCATGGTCGTGCCCCTGTTCGTCGGTCGCGCGAAGTCGGTCGCGGCGCTGGAAGCCGCGATGGCGGGCGAACGCGATATTTTCCTGCTCGCCCAGCTCGATCCCGGCTGCGACGATCCCGATCGGGATGACCTGTACGATACCGGCGTCATCGCCAAGGTGCTGCAGCTGCTGAAGCTGCCCGATGGCACCGTGCGCGTGCTGGTCGAAGGCACAAGCCGCGCGCGGCTGGAAGCGCTGACCCCCGAAACCGGCGCCAACGGCGAAGTGCTGATGGCGCAGGTGGAAACGATCGACGCGATCGAGGCCGAAAGCACCGAGATCGAGGCGATGATGCGCCAGGTCGTCGAGCAGTTTGGCGAATATGCCAAGCTGTCGAAGAAGCTTTCGCCCGATGCCGCCGGTCAGCTTGGCGAGATCACCGAAGCGGGCCCGCTTGCCGACGCCGTTGCCGGTCAGATCGCGGCCAAGGTGTCCGACAAGCAGGCGCTGCTGTCCGAGAACGATCCGCTCAAGCGGCTCGAGATGGTGCTTTCCTTCATGGAAGGCGAACTCGGCGTGCTCCAGGTCGAAAGGAAGATCCGTGGCCGCGTGAAGCGGCAGATGGAGAAGACGCAGCGCGAATATTACCTCAACGAACAGTTGAAGGCTATCCAGTCCGAACTCGGCGGCAGCGACGATGGTGAAGCCAACGAGATTCAGGAACTGCAGGACAAGATCGACCGGCTCAAGCTTCCCAAGGAAGCGCGCGCCAAGGCGCAGGCGGAGCTGAAGAAGCTCAAGACCATGCAGCCGATGAGCGCCGAGGCCACGGTCATCCGCAATTACCTCGACGTGCTGCTGGGCCTGCCGTGGGGCAAGCGCAGCAAGCTGAAGAAGGATATCGCGGCGGCGCAGTCGGTCCTCGATGCGGACCACTACGCGCTCGACAAGGTCAAGGACCGCATCGTCGAGTATCTGGCCGTGCAGGCGCGCACCAACAAGTTGAAGGGGCCGATCCTGTGCCTCGTCGGCCCTCCGGGCGTGGGCAAGACCTCGCTGGGCAAGTCGATCGCCAAGGCCACCGGGCGCCAGTTCGTGCGCCAGTCGTTGGGCGGCGTGCGCGACGAGGCGGAAATTCGCGGCCACCGGCGCACCTACATCGGCTCGCTGCCGGGCAAGATCGTGACCAACCTGCGCAAGGCGGGCACCTCGAACCCGCTGTTCCTGCTCGACGAGATCGACAAGCTGGGGCAGGACTTCCGCGGCGATCCGGCGTCCGCGCTGCTCGAAGTGCTCGATCCCGAACAGAACGCCAAGTTCCAGGATCACTACCTGGAACTCGACGTGGACCTGTCGGACGTGATGTTCGTCTGCACGGCGAACAGCCTCAACCTGCCGCAGCCGCTGCTCGATCGCATGGAGATTATCCGGCTCGAAGGGTATACCGAAGACGAGAAGGTCGAGATCGCGCAACGCCATCTGGTGGGCAAGCAGGTCGAGGCGCACGGATTGAAGAAGGGCGAGTTCGAGCTGACCGAATCCGGGCTGCGCGACCTGATCCGCTATTACACCCGCGAGGCCGGCGTGCGCACGCTGGAGCGCGAGATCGCCCGGCTGGCGCGCAAATCGCTGCGCCAGATTCTGGAAGGCAAGGCCAAGGCCGTCTCCGTGACGCCCGAAAACCTCGCCGACTATGCCGGTGTGCGCAAGTTCCGCCATGGCGTGTCGGACGAGGAAAACCAGGTTGGCGCGGTAACCGGGCTGGCATGGACCGAAGTGGGCGGCGAACTGCTGACGATCGAAAGCGTGACGGTGCCCGGCAAGGGCGGCGTGCGCACGACCGGCAAGCTGGGCGAGGTCATGAGCGAAAGCGTCCAGATGGCGTTCAGCTTCGTCAAGGCGCGCAGCCCGGCCTATGGCATCAAGCCTTCGATTTTCGCGCGCAAGGACCTGCACATCCACTTGCCCGAAGGCGCGGTGCCCAAGGACGGGCCGAGCGCGGGCATCGGCATGGTCACGGCAATGGTTTCGACCCTGGCCGGGATCCCCGTCCGTGCGGACGTGGCGATGACCGGCGAGGTGACATTGCGTGGCCGCGTGCTGGCCATCGGTGGCCTGAAGGAAAAGCTGCTCGCCGCGCTGCGCGGTGGCATCAAGACCGTGCTGATCCCGGAAGAGAACCGCAAGGATCTGGCCGAGATTCCGGCCAACATCCGTGAAGGGCTTGAGATCGTTCCGGTAAAGCACGTGGACGAGGTGCTAGCGCTGGCGCTGGCGGGGCCGCTGGAGCCGATCGAGTGGACCGAAGCGGACGATCTGGCGAGCCAGCCGGGAGCCGCTGTGGGAGGCCAACCGGCCTCCACCACCGCGCACTGACGGTCTCCAGCGCGGGACGTCCGCGAAGCCGCAATAACCAGGGGGCGCATCTCCGCATGGGGGTGCGCCTTTCCGTTTGCGGGAAATGCGTTGGTTTTTGAGACAAATTCAACGTTTCTCGTTGCTTTTGTCTTTGACAGCGGATTCTTTCTCCGCTCAATTCCCGCGCACCCGAAAGGCGATTCCGAAACCGCAGTTTTCCCAAGAAAAGGTAGGGGGTTCCGCAATGAACAAAAACGATTTGATCAGCGCTGTCGCCGATGCCAGCGGCCTCTCGAAAGGTGATGCCACGAAGGCGGTGGAAGCCGTTTTCGATTCCATCTCTGGGGCGCTCTCGAAGGGCGACGAAGTGCGTCTGGTCGGTTTTGGCACGTTCTCGGTCGCCAAGCGCAAGGCTTCGACCGGCCGTAACCCGCGCACGGGTGAGCCGATGTCGATCAAGGCCTCGTCGCAGCCGAAGTTCAAGGCCGGCAAGGGCCTGAAGGACGCGGTGAACTGATAGCGAGCCGGGTCGCCTGGCGCGAACGGGTCGCGCCGGCAGAAGCCCGGCCGTTGCTGGAAGTCCGAGCACAGAAAAACCGCTCCGGTCATGCGATCGGCGCGGTTTTTCTTTTTGGGGTGAAGCTTATCGATCGAGCCGGATCAGTGCCGTTGGCATCGCGGCCGTCCGGACATCGACCTTCCAGTCCAGCCTTTGTCCGGCCGGATCGGGCTTGGCGCCTTCGTCGGTGTTGTTCGCCAGGATCGCGCCGTCGGTATGCAGCGTGAACGTGCCGTCCATCTGCGGCAGGGGGCTGGTCCCTCCTTTGGCCTTGTCCTTGGCCACTTCCGCCAGCATCGCCATGAGCGGCGATGCGGAAGCGCTGCTGGCGAAGGCGGGGGCATCGATCCGCACGCTGCCGTCGGCGCGGCGGATCATCGTCACGAAGGGTACTACCGCCGGCATCCGTTCGATCATCGGGAAGCTGAAATCGTGGTCGAGCCGTCCGCTGGCGGCATATTCCACTTCGAACCGCCCGTCGCCGCGATTGATCACCGATTTCCAGCCCGCCTGGCGTGACAGGCGTTCCGCGAACGCATCGGCAGCCTTCGGATCGGACGGGTCCAGCCCGCCGAGCCAGGCCTTGGCCATGCGTTCGTTCTCCGCGTCGCGCTGCGATGCCCCGGGCTGCGCGACGTCCCACGCGGCACGCTGCGCGTCGACTTCGGCCTTGGTGCAGGGCCGGATGGCCTGACTGCCTTCATCCCGGCAGGGAGAAGGGGTGAACGGCTTCTTCTCGCCCGTGCCGGCCGGCTTGTCCTGCGCCAGCTTCGACAGCGGAAGCAGGAAAATCTCGCCCTTGTAGGTGAAGCTGAACGTGCCGTCGCGGTGCAGGGTGAGATCCGATCCGAACTTGCCGGGCAGCAACATGCAGGCGGCCAGTACCAGCGATGCCAGCACCAGCAGCGTACCGGTGAACAGGCGCTTTGTGCTCACGATGTGCTCCTTCCGGTTCAGTCGGTCGTACGCGTGGCGATCGCATAGAGCGCGATCGCGGCGGCGTTGGACACGTTGAGACTTTCGATCGCCGAGGAGATCGGCAGGCGGGCGATCGAATCGCAATGCTGCGCCACGTTGTGCCGAAGCCCTTCGCCCTCGGCCCCCAGCACGAGCGCGACCGGCCCGGAGGGCACCGCCTGCGGGAAGGCATCCTTGCCATCGCCGTCCAGGCCGATCCGCCAGTATCCGGCCTCGGCGATGTCCTCCAGCGCTCGGGCGAGGTTTACCACGCGCACCCATGGCACCGTTTCGAGTGCGCCCGAGGCCGATTTCGCCAGCGTGCCCGATTCGGGCGGGGCATGGCGATCCTGCGTGACGATCGCCGCCACGCCGAACGCCGCGCAACTGCGCAGGATGGCGCCCACGTTGTGCGGATCGGTGACCTGATCGAGCAGCACCAGCGTCTTGCCGTCGGCTTCGTCCAGCACGTCGTCGAGCGCCACGTCGTCCAGCGGCAGGCATTCGAGCACAAGGCCCTGGTGCGGCGCATCGCGCGCCACCAGCCGGCCGAGATCGGCGGCCTGCGCGTATTCCACCGGCAGCGACGCGGGCAGTTCGGCGTCGTGATCGTCGAGCATCGCCTGGATCGCTTCGCGCGTGCCCCACAGCTTTTTCGCCACGCGATCGGGATTCGTCAGTGCGGCTTCCACAGCATGGCGGCCCCACAGGCGCACGGTGCCCTGGCTGCCGCGTCCGCTACCCCGTCCGCCCTGCATCCGCCCCGCGCGGCCGCGTAGGGCGCGGCCCTTGCGCTGTCCGTCTTGCCGGGCTTCGCGATGATCGTGGGGAGCGGCCATGGAGAGTACCTTTATGCTGGAATGCGAAAATATCGTGCGCCTCCTGCCAGTCGCCCCATTGACAGGCAAGCGATGCTTCGCCAAAGGGGCCGCCTCTCGGCCGGACGGCCCCTTCGCGGGGGTCTCAAATCAGAGGCGGACCCGTTTCCGGGGAACCCTCGCACCGGCAGCACTGGTGTGGACAGGTGGCCGAGTGGTTAAAGGCAGCAGACTGTAAATCTGCCCGCGCAAGCGTACGCTAGTTCGAATCTAGCCCTGTCCACCACCGCTGCTTCTTCTCGCCGCATTGGCCGTGAAGGCCGGTGGCCGGTCCGCGCGACCGGTCTTTCGATTGTCCGTTCGGTTGGCGATAGGTCGGGCTTTTTCCACGAGGCAGGCCCCCGTTGCGACGCCGGTCCGGAACCTGCCCTTGCCGCCTTGCGCGCCAACCCGTAGATGAGCCCCATGCCCGGAGATATTCTTGACAACCGCGGTCGCGGCAGCGCCGGCTGGAGCTGGCCAGCCATTCACCCCGAAGGACGCAAGTTCGCGCTTGTTTCCGCTGCGCTGAGCCTAGGCAGCGCGGTCATGGCCTGGGAGACGCTGGCCTGGCCGCTGGCGTTCCTCACCGTCGGCATCCTCGCCTTCTTTCGCGATCCGCTGCGCGTTACGCCGCGCGATGACCGATTCGTGGTGTCGCCCGCCGATGGCTTGATCACGCTGATCCAGAAGGTGCCGCCGCCGCGCGAATTGACCGCCGATGACGGATCGGGTGCGAAGGGCATGGCGGAAACGCCGGTGACCCGCGTGTCCATTTTCATGAGCGTGTTCGACGTCCACATCAACCGGTCGCCGATTGGCGGCACGATCCGCCGTGTGGTCTATATCCCCGGCAAGTTCCTCAACGCCGATCTCGACAAGGCCAGCGAGGAGAACGAGCGTCAGCATTTCCTGGTCGAGCGCAGCGACGGGGTGCAGATCGGGTTCACACAGATCGCGGGGCTGATCGCCCGGCGCATCGTGCCGTTCGTGAAGGGCGGGGACATTGTCGCCGCCGGCCAGCGCGTGGGTCTGATTCGCTTCGGCAGCCGCGTCGATGTCTATCTGCCCGAAGGCACCGAACCCAAGGTGCTGATGGGGCAGCGGGTGATCGCCGGCGAAACCGTGCTGGCCGAGATCGGGCAGGCGCCGATGATCGAGGGCGTCAGCCAGTGACCTCCGGGCCTGCGCTGTCGGCGGAGCCCGAAGAGACGTTTGACGTGAATGGCGAAGCTCTGCCGGACGGCGAGGACTTCGGCCGCACCCGCCTTCCGCGCGGATTGACCCTGCGCGCGCTGGTGCCCAACGCGATCACCTCCGCCGCGCTCTGTTCGGGGCTGACCGGCATCCGCTTTGCCATCAACGGCGATTTCGAACGCGCGGTGATGGCGGTGATCATCGCCGGCATTCTCGATGGCATCGATGGGCGCGTGGCGCGGATGATGAAGGCGCAGTCGCGCTTCGGCGCCGAACTGGACAGCCTGTCGGACGCGATTTCGTTCGGCGTCGCGCCTGCCCTGATCCTCTATCTGTGGTCGTTGCAGACCGAACCGCGCTTCGGCTGGTTCGCCGCTCTGGCGCTGGCGGTGTGCTGCGCGTTGCGGCTGGCCCGCTTCAACGCCCGGATCGACATGGCGGACCAACCGCATAAATCAGCCGGTTTCCTGACGGGCGTGCCGGCGCCCGTAGGTGCGGGGCTGGCCATGCTGCCGCTGTACCTGTGGATTGCCAGCGGGCGCGAGGAATTCCGCTACCCGATGTTCGTCGGAGTATGGGCGGCGCTGATCGCGTTCCTGATGATATCCAACATGGCCACTCTGGGTTGGACCGCGTTGCGCCCGCGCCGCGCCATCCGCCTGGAAGTGATCGCGCTGTTCGGGCTGGTGATTGCCGCGCTGCTGACAGAACCGTGGTTGACGCTGGTGGGTATCTGCGGGATCTATCTCGCGCTCGTGCCGGTGGGCGTGGTGCGCTATGCGCGCGTCAGGCGGCTGCGCGGCGGGCAGGGGCGATCCGCCGTTCCGCCGTCCGCCTGATCGAGCGGACTGGGGCGCGGCGCGGACCGCATCCCGCCGCAGGCGCGACTGCCGGCATGTCCGACACGATGCTCACGCAGTATTCCCGGTTTGCCACGCCGGCACGCGATTGGCGCAACAGGCCGCGCACCGCACCGGCTTGCGCGGTTACGGTCGCCCCGATCGCACCGATGGCCAGAAGGCCGGCACCGGCAAAAAGCAGCGAGACAAGAACACCAAGCATGACAACCAGCCTTTCGACCCTGTGTCCCCGGCCAAGGTTCGCCTTGACAGCCTGTGGACATCATGTGGATAACTCGGAATATGGTTAACGGTTCCTTACCGGATGCCGTAATACCCTTATGTTCTCTTTTTGTTCTGTATCGTCAAGCGGAAAATGCCGTACGGCGTTTTTTGCGTGCGACAGACGGAAGTCGAGATCGTCGGCGTGACGCTGTCCTCGCCGTCGGAACCGGCCGGTCGCGCGCCAGCAAATTCGAGGTGGATTTCTTTGCGCACTTGCTCTAAGGGCGCCAGCGCTGGACGGTGCAGGGGCAGGTGCCCCTTGCATGAGAGACGGTAATCCACACGGGAAACGCACATACCGGTGCCGTGGCGGGATCTCCGCCTGGTTCCAGTTTCCCGGAGGCTTGAACCGGAAAGGAAATACCTATGGCGGCTCCTGTCGTCACGATGCAGCAACTTATCGAGGCCGGTGCGCACTTCGGCCACCAGACCCACCGCTGGAATCCGCGGATGAAGCCGTACATCTTCGGCGCCCGCAACGGCATTCACATCCTTGACCTGTCGCAGACCGTGCCGCTGTTCGCGCGCGCGCTCGATTTCATCTCGGCCACCGTGCAGGCCGGCGGCAAGGTGCTGTTCGTCGGCACCAAGCGCCAGGCGCAGGAGCAGATCGCGCAGGCCGCGCGCGCTTCGGGCCAGCACTTCGTCAACCCACCGCTGGCTGGGCGGCATGCTCACCAACTGGAAGACGATCAGCCAGTCGATCAAGCGTTTCAAGGCGCTGGAAGAACAGCTTGCGGGCGACACCGCCGGTCTGACCAAGAAGGAAGTCCTTCAGCTGACCCGCGAACGCGACAAGTTCGAACTGTCGCTGGGCGGCATCCGCGACATGGGCGGCATTCCGGACGTGATGTTCGTGATCGACGCCAACAAGGAAGAACTGGCGATCAAGGAAGCCAACGTGCTGGGCATTCCGGTCGTTGCCATTCTCGATTCGAATGTCTCGCCCGAAGGCATCGCCTTCCCGATCCCGGCGAACGACGACGCCAGCCGCGCGATCCGCCTCTACTGCGAAGCGGTGGCCGCCGCCGCCACCAAGGGTGGCCGTGATGCCGCCATTGCTTCGGGTGCGGATTTCGGCGCGCTGGCCGAGCCGCTGGCCGAGGAAGCTGTCGAGGCCTGAGCCCCGGCGGCGCCGGTCGATGATTGGGGCGGCCCGCCCGGGCCGTCACCGAATTGACCCGGACAAGACTTACGGGCCGCAGCGGATTGCTGCGGCCTCACCCGTTTGAAGAACAGAAGGATCAACGCGATGGCTTATACCGCCGCTGACGTGAAGAACCTGCGCGAGCGCACTGGCGCCGGCATGATGGACTGCAAGAAGGCGCTGGACGAATCCGGCGGCGATTTCGAAGCCGCGGTCGACGCGCTGCGCGCCAAGGGTCTGGCTGCCGCCGCCAAGAAGTCCAGCCGCACCGCCGCCGAAGGTCTCGTTGGCGTGGCCGTTGCCGGCACCAAGGGCGTGGCCGTCGAAGTCAACTCGGAAACTGATTTCGTCGCCAAGAACGAACAGTTCCAGGACTTCGTGCGCAAGGCCACCGAAGTGGCGCTGAACACCGCCGCTGCCGATGTCGAGGCGCTGAAGGCCGCCGCCTATCCCGATGGCGGCACGGTTGCCGACAAGCTGACCAACAACGTCGCCACCATCGGTGAGAACCAGCAGCTGCGCCGCATCAAGCACGTCGCCGTGGCGAACGGCGTGGTCGTGCCCTACATGCACAACGCCGCCGCGCCGAACCTTGGCAAGATCGGCGTGCTCGTCGCGCTCGAATCCGAAGCCGGCGCCGATGTGCTGGAGCCGCTGGGCAAGCAGATCGCGATGCACATCGCCGCCGCGTTCCCGCTGGCGCTGACCGCCGACGATCTCGACGCCGAACTGATCGCCCGCGAACGCAAGATCGCGGCCGAAAAGGCCGCTGAAAGCGGCAAGCCCGCCGAAGTGCAGGCCAAGATGGTCGACGGCGCGGTCTCGAAGTACGCCAAGGAAAACGCGCTGCTTTCGCAGCTGTTCGTGATGGACAACAAGACTCCGATCGCGCAGGTGGTGGAGCAGGCGGGCAAGGCCGCCGGCGCCAAGATCGCGCTGGTGGACTATGTCCGCTTCCAGCTTGGTGAAGGCATCGAGAAGGAAGAAAGCGATTTCGCCGCCGAAGTCGCCGCCGCTGCCGGCATCAAGTAAGTTCTGAACAGCACGTCCCCGCGCGGGCGGGGGAAGCGTTGCCGGTATTGCTCCGGCTCGTTCTCCCCGCCGGCGCGGGGATCGCTGTATGCGGCCGCCACCATGGCCGGCCACGCCACCCTTGGCAGCGCGGTCCATCCGCGTATAAGGGCCGCGTTTACCCCCGTTTGCGAGTACCCCGTTCCCATGAGCCTCCCCAAGTTCAAGCGCATCCTGCTCAAGCTTTCGGGCGAGGTGCTGATGGGGAACCAGCAGTTTGGCATCGATACCGATTTCGTCGATCGCCTGGCCGCCGAGGTGAAGGCGGTAAAGGATACCGGCGTCGAACTGTGCCTCGTGATCGGCGGGGGCAACATCTTTCGCGGCATGGCGGGGGCCGCCAAGGGCATGGACCGGGCGCAGGCCGATTACATGGGCATGCTGGCCACGGTGATGAACGCGCTGGCGATGCAGTCCTCGCTCGAAAAGCTGGGCGTCCACACGCGCGTGCAGTCCGCCATACAGATGGACGCGGTGTGCGAGCCGGTGATCCGCCGTCGCGCCGAACGCCACCTGGAAAAGGGCCGCGTGGTGATCTTCGCCGCGGGGGTGGGCGCGCCCTATTTCACCACCGACAGCGGCGCGGCGTTGCGCGCGGCCGAAATGCAGTGCGACGCACTGCTCAAGGGCACCAGCGTTGACGGCGTGTACAATGCCGATCCGAAGAAGAATCCTTCGGCAAAGCGTTATGAAACCGTGGATTACGACACCGTCCTGGCAACCAACCTGCAGGTGATGGACGCCAGCGCGGTGGCGCTTTGCCGCGACAACCACATTCCCATCGTCGTGTTCTCGATCCGCGAGCAGGGCAATCTTGCCCGCGTGCTGGCGGGTGAGGGGACGCAGACCATCGTGCAGAAGGAAGCCTGACCATGGCCAAGTATGACAAGGCCGATCTCGAACGCCGGATGAAGGGCGCGGTTGAATCGTTCAAGAGCGATCTTTCGGGCCTGCGCACCGGCCGGGCCAACACCGCGCTGCTCGATCCGATCACGGTAGAAGTCTATGGCGCGCACACGCCGCTAAACCAGATCGCCACCGTTTCCGCGCCCGAACCGCGCCTGCTGTCGGTGCAGGTCTGGGACAAGTCGAACATCGGGCCGGTCGAAAAAGCGATCCGTTCGGCGGGGCTCGGCCTCAATCCGATCAATGACGGCAACAACCTGCGCCTGCCGATCCCCGATCTGACCGAGGAGCGCCGCAAGGAACTGGCCAAGCTGGCCAGCCAGTATGCCGAAAAGGCGCGGATCGCGATCCGCAACGTCCGTCGCGATGGCATGGAAGCGCTCAAGGCCGACGAGAACAAGAAGGAAATCTCGGAAGACGAGCGCAAGCGCGCCGAAACCGACGTCCAGAAGCTGACCGACGATTACATCAAGGCGGCCGATGAAGCCGCCGCCCAGAAGGAAAAGGAAATCCTGGGCAAGTGAGCGCGGCGGTCGCCCCGAAAAACGGGTCGGGAGATACCGGTTGCGTCGCGCGGCACGTCGCCATCATCATGGATGGCAACGGGCGCTGGGCGAAGAAGCGCCTGCTGCCGCGCGTCGTCGGGCACAAGCGCGGGGTCGACGCGGTGCGCGAAGTGGCGCGCGCCGCGCGCGACATGGGGCTTGAAGCGCTGACGCTCTATGCCTTCTCGTCCGAGAACTGGAAGCGCCCGGCGGACGAGATCGCCGACCTCATGGGGCTGCTCAAGGCTTTCATCCGCAGCGATCTGCAGGAATTGATCGACAACAACGCACGGCTCCGGATTATCGGCGATTATCATGGGCTTGCCCCCGATATCGTGGAGCTGGTCGAAGATGCCATGGCGCGCACGGCGGCGAATACCGGCACCACGCTGGCGATCGCGCTGAACTATGGATCGCAGCAGGAGATCGCCCGCGCGGCGGCGCGGGCTGCCGCCAAGGGCGCGATCACCCCGGAGGCGATCGAGGCCGAGCTCTATACCGCCGATCTGCCCCCGCTCGATCTGCTGATCCGTACCTCGGGTGAGGTGCGGCTTTCCAATTTTCTGCTGTGGCAGGCCGCCTACGCCGAAATGTGGTTCACCGACGTGCTGTGGCCCGATTTCACGCCCGAGCACCTGCGGCAGGCGCTGGACCAGTTCTCGACTCGCGAGCGGCGCTTTGGCGGTCGCTGATCCGTCCGCCGAAGGCGCTGCCACGCCGGCCCGGCGGAGCGACCTGCCGGTGCGTGTCGCCTCGGCCGTGGTCATGCTCGCCATCGCGGGCTTCGCCATATGGCGCGATGGGGTGGTACTCGATTGCTTCATCGCGCTGGTCGCCTTCGCCGCCTATGGCGAGTACGTGATGCTGGCGAGCCGGATCGCGACGGACCCGGCACGTCTGGGAGCGGCGGCGATTACCGGCGCGTTCTACATCGGCTGGGCAGCGCTCGCGCTGATCGTCATGCCCACGCCGCTGTTGATCGCGGTGATCGGGTTGGTGATCTGCACCGATACCGGAGCCTATTTCACCGGGCGCGCGCTGGGTGGGCCCAAGATCGCGCCGAAAATCAGCCCCTCCAAGACCTGGGCCGGCCTTGCCGGCGGCATGGCCGCGGCGGGCATCTGGCTGGCGCTGGTCACGCTTTCGGGCGGATACATGCTGTCGGCGCTGGGGCCGACCGGGCCAAGCCTGAAGCAGGCGCTGGCGATCACCAACGTCGGCATGGCGGCGCTGGCCGGCGCCGGGCTGGCGGTGGTGGCGCAGGCCGGCGATTTCTATGAAAGCTGGCTCAAGCGCCGGGCCGGCGTGAAAGACAGTTCGCGCCTGATCCCCGGCCACGGCGGCGTGTTCGACCGCGTGGACGGCCTGTTGCCGGTGGCGATTGTCGCGGGCACGGCCTGGGCCATGGGACTTGGCGGAGGAGCCTGAGATGACCGGACAACGCACGATTTCGGTTCTGGGCGCGACGGGTTCGATCGGCGCCTCCACCCTTGATCTCATCCGCCGCAATCCCGATGCCTTCCGCGTGGTAGCGCTGACGGCCAACGCACAGGCGGCGGAACTGGCGGCGCTGGCGCGCGAATTCCGCGCGGAAGTGGCGGTCGTGGCCGACGAGGCGCGGCTGCCCGAGCTGCGCGAACATCTGGCCGGATCGGGCGTGGAAGCCGCGGGCGGCCCGGCGGCGCTGGTCGAGGCGGCCGCGCGCGGCGCGGATATCACCGTGGCCGCGATCGTTGGGTGCGCGGGTCTTGCCCCCACCATGGCGGCGATCGAACAGGGCAAGGTGATCGCGCTGGCCAACAAGGAAGCACTGGTTTCCGCTGGTGAGGTGATGACCGCGGCGGTCGCCCGGACGGGGGCCACGTTGCTGCCGGTCGATTCCGAACACAACGCGATCTTCCAGTGCCTGCAGGGCAACGATGCCGCCAACGTCCGCTGGATCACGCTGACGGCCAGTGGCGGCCCGTTCCGCGATTGGCCCGCCGAACGCCTGGCCCGCGCCACCCCTGCCGAAGCAGTGAAGCACCCCAACTGGTCGATGGGCGCCAAGATCAGCGTCGATTCGGCCACGATGATGAACAAGGGGCTGGAATTCATCGAGGCGTTCCACCTGTTCCCCGTGGGCGTGGAGCGGCTGCGCATCATCGTTCACCCGCAGTCGATCGTGCATTCCATGGTCGAATACCGCGATGGGTCCACGCTGGCGCAGCTTGGCCCTTCGGATATGCGCGTGCCGATCGCCTCCGCGCTCGCCTGGCCCGCGCGGATGGACACGCCCTGCGCGCCGCTCGATCTTGCCGCGATCGGTGAACTGACGTTCCGCGCGCCCGATGAAACGCGCTTTCCCGCCACCCGCCTGGCGCGCGAGGCGGTGACGGCGGGCGGTTCCGCGCCGGCCGTGCTCAATGCCGCCAACGAGATCGCCGTGGCCGCGTTCCTGGCCGGTCAGATCGCGTTCACCGATATTGCGGAGAATGCGGCGCGCGTGCTCGATTCGATGAACGACTTTTCCGCCCCGGGCTCGCTGGATGATGTTATTCTGGTGGACCGCGCCGCGCGGGCCAGAACGCGTGAAACGATGGAGCTTGCGCACTGATGCCCACACCACCGCTGCACGATCCGGGGATCCTGGTGACCCTGCTCGCCTTCGTTCTCGTGCTCGGGCCGCTCGTGTTCATCCACGAACTGGGGCACTATCTCGTCGGCCGCCTGTTCGGCGTGAAGGCGGAAAGCTTTTCGATCGGGTTCGGCAAGGAACTGGCGGGGTGGACCGACAAGCGCGGCACGCGCTGGAAGCTGTCCATGCTGCCGCTGGGCGGTTACGTCCAGTTCGCGGGCGACATGAACCCGGCGAGCCAGCCCGATCCCGCCTGGCTTTCGCTGCCCGCCGCCGAACGCGAGCGGACGTTCCAGGCCAAGCCGCTGTGGCAACGCGCGCTGATCGTGCTGGCCGGGCCGGTGACCAATCTGGTTTTCGCGGTGCTGATCCTGGCGGCGTTCAACATGATCGATGGGCGTGTTGTTGCCTCGCCGGTGGTGGGCGTGGTCCAGCCGACCTCGGTGGCCGACAAGGCCGGCCTGCGCGCGGGCGACCGCGTGGTGTCGCTGCAAGGTGCGCGCATCGACGATTTCCTGCAAATCCGCATGGAAGTGTCGCAGCACCCCGCCGAGCCGCTGGATCTGGTAATCGAGCGCGATGGCAAGCAATTGCCCATGCAGGTCACGCCCGAAGCCAAGGTGATGTCCGATGCTTTCGGAAACGAACAGCGTATCGGCTATCTGGGCATCGGCCCGGCCCGTTTCGACGTGGTGCGCGCCGGGCCGGTGGATGCCGTGGCCGACGCGGTGGGGCAGACGCGCGACATCATCGGGATGATGGTGACCGGCATCGGCCAGATCGTGACCGGCCGGCGCGAGGTGAAGGAGCTTGGTGGGCCGATCAAGATCGCCAAGTATTCCGGCGAGCAGCTGGTATCGGGCTGGCGCAACTACGCATGGTTCGTCGCGCTGATCTCGATTAACTTGGGGTTCATTAACCTGCTGCCAATTCCGGTGCTGGACGGAGGTCATCTCGCTTTCTACGCCGCCGAGGCGGTGCGCAGGAAGCCGGTCAGCCGGCGCGGCCAGGAATGGGCGTTCCGGACCGGGTTGGCGTTTGTTGTCGGTTTGATGCTCTTTGTTACGATCAATGACGTTGCGTCGCTGAAAGTGTTCGGGGGGTAGGGGATACAATCCGGTCGCGGGGGCCGGATTTTCCACAATTTGCGGGGCGATCGAACGCTTGGACAGCCTGCTTGCTTGATTGGCGGGGCTGCTTCGGGCAGATGGCGGCGATTGCTGGTGCGGCCGGTCCTTGAAAAGGGTTTGCCGCAAGAACACACGGGATGGCGCTTGGTGATGATTGGACGTAACTCGGGCCGGACCGTTCCTGCCTCGCCACGGGCGTCGTCGGTGGCTATTGCCCTGATGGTCACCACCTGCATGGCCGGCGTGCCCGAAATGGCGGCGGCGCAGCAGAGCCAGGCGGATCAGAAGCCCGCGCGCAAGCCTTCGGCCCTGTTCGGCAAACATGCCCGGCAAACCGCGCCGGCCAGTGCGGTTCCGGTCCCCGCCACCCCTGCGCCGGCGCCCGCCGCGCCACCGGTGGTTGCGGAAGTCACTGTCAAGACGATCACGATCGATGGCGCGCAACGGCTGGAGCCGGATACCATCCGCTCCTACATCCGCCTGCGCGAAGGTGATCGCTATACCCAGGCCGCCGCCGACCAGGTGCTGAAGGACCTGTTCGCGACCGAGCTGTTCTCGGACGTGCAACTGCGCAACAACAACGGCGACGTGGTGATCCAGGTCAAGGAGAACCCGGTCGTCAACCGTATCATCCTGGAGGGCAACAAGCGCCTCAAGGAAGACAAGATCCTGCCCGAAATCAAGCTTTCGGCGCGCCAGATCTTCACCCGTTCCAAGGTGCGCGCGGACGTGGCCCGGATCATCGAGCTGTACAAGCGGCAGGGCCGCTTCGCCGCTTCGGTCGAACCGAAGATGGTCATGCTCGAACAGAACCGCGTCGATATCGTGTTCGAGATCAGCGAGGGGCCGAAGTCCAAGGTCCGCCAGATCAACATCATCGGCAACGAGAAGTTCTCCGACGGGGAACTGCGCGGCCAGATGGTGACCAAGCAGTCGCGCTTCTTCCGCCTGTTCAGCTCGGGCACCAGCTACGATCCGGATCGCCTCGCCTTCGACCAGCAGAAGCTGCGCCAGTATTACCTGACCAACGGCTATGCCGATTTCCGCGTGGTTTCGGCCGTGGCCGAACTGACGCCCGACAAGCGCGATTTCATCATCACCTACGTGGTGGAAGAGGGGAAGCGCTACAAGTTCGGCGACGTCAAGGTGGACAGCCAGCTGCGCGACTTCGATGGCGACAAGCTGGCCGAGCGGCTGAGCATCAAGAAGGGCCAGTGGTACAACGCCAAGGCTGTTGAAGACACGGTCGACAGCCTCACCGAAACCGCCGGCAGCTTCGGTTATGCCTTCGCCGACGTCCGTCCCGACTTCCAGCGCGACAAGGACGACCTGACGATGAGCGTGACCTTCCGCATGGCGGAAGCACCGCGCGTCTATGTCGAGCGCGTGGACGTCAACGGCAACACGCTGACGCAGGACAAGGTGGTCCGCCGCGAGTTCCGCCTGGGCGAAGGCGACGCCTTCAACAGCCTGCAGATCAAGCGCTCTACCAACCGCATCAAGTCGCTGGGCTATTTCCAGGAAAAGTTCGAGGTCGAGCAGAAGCCCGGCAGCGCGGCCGACCGCATCGTGCTGGAGGCCAACGTCGAGGAAAAGCCGACCGGCCAGCTCCAGCTTTCCGCCGGCTTCTCCAGCCTTGAAAGCTTCATCTTCCAGGCCTCGATCCAGCAGAACAACTTCCGTGGCCGTGGCCAGACCGTTGGCCTCAGCGTCGACTATTCGCGCTATTCGCGCGCGGTGCAGGTGAGCTTTACCGAGCCTTACCTGTTCGACCGGAACGTGTCGTTCGGCATGGACGTCTATCGGCGCGACTACAACAGCTTCAACTACTTCAACAGCAACCGCAACACGACCTACCGGCAGGCCACCACCGGCTTCCAGGCCCGCATCGGCGTGGCGTTGACCGAATATACCTCGCTGATCGGGCGCTACACGCTCAACTTCGACAACGTGACGCTCGACAAGGACACCTACTACCTCAACGGCCAGTGCAGCCCGCTGCTGGCCGGTCGGTATCTGTGCGACGCCATCGGCAAGCGCACCAGCTCGATCCTCGGTGTGTCGCTAGTCTATGACACGCGCGACAACCGCCTGCGGCCGACGCGCGGCTCCTCGCTGGTGCTGGGTGGCGACATCGCCGGGCTTGGCGGTTCGGTGAAGTATGCCCGCCTCACGGCCAACGCCTCGAAGTATGTACCGCTGGGCCATGGCTTCATCTTCTCGCTGCGCGGTGAAGGCGGCGCGATCAAGGCGCTGGGCAGCCGCTCCAACGATCCGTCGATCGACGACGTGCGCCTGACCGACCGCTTCTTCCTGGGCGAACCCCAGATCCGCGGCTTCGACATTCGCGGCGTCGGCCCCCGCGTGCTGCGCAAGCAGTATTCCGGGTATGATCAGCAGACCGGCGCGGGTGGCACGGTTTCGACCGATCGCAACCAGTGGGTCGATGACGCGCTGGGCGGCAAATATTACTACCTTGCCCACGCCGAAGTCGAGATTCCGCTGGGCTCGGGCGCGCGTGAGATGGGGCTGCGGCCTTCGATCTTCGTTGATGCGGGCGCCGTGTTTGGTGTGGCGCATCCCCAGACAACGGGGGCAGGAACGTTGCTGTATCTCGATAACCTGACCCAGAAGTTGACGACTTCCAGCAAGGATTCCAGCGGGGCGGTTAACCAAGTTGCGCAGAAGTACGACGAGGTCTTCGTGGGCGATAGTCCCAAACCGCGCATCTCGGTTGGTATCGGCGTCAACTGGAACTCGCCGTTCGGTCCCTTCCGCATCGATTTCGCCAAAGTCCTCAGCAAGGTCGAAGGCGACGACCCCAAGGCATTCACTTTCAACGTAGGAACCCAGTTCTGATGATCACGCGCATTGCATCGGCCCTTGTCGCGGGCCTTCTCGTTTCGGTTGCTCCGCAGGCCATGGCCGCCGCGCCAGCCGCTCCGGCCGCTACCGGTGGCGTTGTCGCCGCCGGCGTCGCGGTGGCCAACCCCCCGGCGATCGTCGCTTCGTCCTCGGCCTACCAGACCGCGCAGCAGCAGCGCCCGGTGACCTACAAGGCGCAGATCGACCAGGCCAACACGCGCAAGAACCAGATCACCGCGCAGCTTCAGCCGCTGTACGCCAAGCTGGAAGCGGATTCGAAGGCGCCCAAGCCCGATCAGGCCGCGCTGCGCCAGCAGTACGCGCAGATCCAGCAGATCGAGCAGGCCGGCCAGCGCGAAATCCAGCAGATCCTGGAGCCGCTGCAGCTGTCGGAACAGTACGTTCTGGAACAGATCGGCGACAAGCTGGACGATGCCACGCAGAGCGCGATGACCAAGCGCAAGATCTCGCTGGTTCTCGATTCGCAGTCGGTGATCAAGGCGGATCAGGCGTACAATCTGAACCAGGACATCCTGACCGAACTCAACGCGCTGATCCCTTCGGCGCAGCTCGTGCCCCCGGCCGGCTGGCTGCCGCGCGCGCAGCGTGAACAGCAGGCCCAGCAGCAGGCGGCGCAGGCCGCTGCCGCCCAGCCGGACAACAAGAAGGCGCCGGTCGGCCGCTAAGGCCGTCTGCGTCGAACAGCGTCAAACGGGGGCACCATGGCGGAAGATCAGACGGACGGCGCGGGTGCCGCACCGTTCGACTATGACGTGACCAAGGTGATGGCGGCGCTTCCGCACCGCTATCCCCTGTTGCTGGTCGATCGCGTTCTGGGCCTTGTGCCCGATGAATCGATCCACGCGGTCAAGGCTGTCTCGATGAACGAGCAGTTCTTCCAGGGGCACTTCCCCGGCCGGCCGATCATGCCCGGCGTTCTCCAGATCGAGGCGCTGGCGCAGGCCGCCGGCGTGCTCGCTGTGGAAACGCTTGGGCTCGCCGGCACCGGCAAGCTCGTCTATTTCATGGCGATCGAGGGCGCCAAGTTCCGCAATCCGGTGGAGCCTGGCTGCCTGTTGCACCTGCACGTCGAATTCACGCAGAAGCGCGCGCGCGTCTGCAAGTTCGCGGGCAAGGCCATGGTCGATGGCAAGGTGACCTGCGAGGTCAGCTTCACCGCGATGATCGCGGACAGCTGAGCAGGCTCCCGACGGATGCCGGGGGCGTCCGACCAGGGACTCGACAAATCGCGCGGTATCCATTAGGGGCGCCGCTTTCCAGTTTCCCGAAGACCGGTCGGAACCGGTCGCCAAGCGGAGCAAGACCGATGAAGGCCAATATCCACCCGGACTACCACATGATCAAAGTGCAGATGACTGACGGCACCGTGTTCGAAACCCGCTCCACCTGGGGCAAGGAAGGCGACACGCTGGCGCTCGACATCGATCCCACCTCGCACCCGGCCTGGACCGGCGGCACGCGTCAGATGGATCAGGGCGGCCGCGTTGCGCAGTTCAACAAGCGGTTCGGCGGTCTTTCGCTCAAGCGTTGATCGCGCGCGAAAAGCCAGACGGGCAGGGCGGCTTCGGCCGCCCTTTTCGTTTCCGCCCTTTCGTTAAAGCGTTTCGCAGCGATCCGTTCGTATCGGTGCGTGGCATTGCTATCTGCGATAGCCGTTCTAGAGTATCGCCATGACCACCCTGACCAACGCGCTGGAAAGCCGCCTGGGTTATCAGTTGCGCCGCGCTTCCGCGGTGATGATGGCCGACCTCGCGCGCGAGTTGGCGGACCTTGACCTGCGGCCTGCGGAAGTGACCACGCTATTGGTGATCGGCGAAAACCCCGATTGCTCGCAGACCGAGGTGGGGCATGCGCTGGCCATCAAGCGCGCCAACATGGTGCCGATCATCGCGCGCCTGATGGACCGGGGCTTTGTTGCGCGCACCCGGGCGGACGGCCGCTCGCACGCGCTCACCCTGACCGATCAGGGGCGCAAAATGGCGGACGAAGCCAATCAGCGCATTGCGGCGCATGAAGCGCGCTTCGTCACCCAGCTTGCCGCGGGCGAAGTGGAAACGCTGTTGCGATGCCTGCCGACGATTCGCGGCACTGGTACCGAACCCGAGGGCTGAGCCCGGGCCAGCTTATTGCCAGGGGCGTTCGCGATACCATTTCGTCACCACGTATTTCAGCCCCTTGCGCACTTTCATGGCGTGATGGATCGTCGCCGGGTTGACGCTGCCATCGCGCCGGCGGTTGTTCCAGCCCACCAGCTTGCCCGGTTCGGGATGGATCAGCTTGTCGAGAACCTTGAACCGCGTGGCGCCACCGGCTTCCACCGCGTTGAGATAGACCATGAAGGTCCAGGTGCGCTGCCCGGAAACGGCGCAATAGCGGTCGAAATCGGCGCCGTGTTCGTCGAAATAGTCGGTGTGTGCCTTGAATTCCTGTCCCGGGGCATAGCGCTGGCCCTGGATCGGTTCGCCGAACGGCCGGTCGATGCCACACAGCGCGGAAAAACGTTCGTCGAGCGCCAACACGTCGGGAGCGGCCATCGGCAGGTCGCAGGTCTCGCTGGTGCGGAAATAGTGATCGCCGTTGGGGTCGGCGATGGTCGAGGGCCGGCGGTCCGCCTCGATCCGGGCGATCAGCGCCCCGCATTCCGCAGCGGTCAGGAAATCGCGCAGGATCACCATGTCGGCGCGGGGAGTGGGAACGCGAACGAGGCCCGGCGTTGCGAGCAGCCGATCGAGCGAGGCTTCGTTGACGGGTGCGTCCATGATCGTGTGCTAGCCGGTCCCAGGCCGAACGCCAACATCGCCTGTGCGCGATGTGCCGCCAGCCATAGGATGTGGCCGTCCGGCCTGCTATTCCTTCGGCATGGCTCCGTCGTCGTCCCGCTCCGCGCCGTCCATCGGGCGTGCCAACGGCTTCTCGCTGGTCGAGATGCTGGTTGTGCTGTTCGTGATCGGCCTGCTGGCGGCAGTGGTGGTCCTGTCGATGCCCGGCGACGAGCGCATCCTGCGCAACGAGGCGGAACGCTTCGCCGCGCGCACCATCGCGGCGCGGGACGAAGCGATCGTTGGCGGCGCGCCGGTGGCGCTGGTGGTGGGGCCGGCCGGGTATTACTTCCAACGCCGCGTTGATGGCGCGTGGCTGGCGCTTCCCGGCAAGGGTTTCGATCTGGCGGCGTGGAAGCAGGGCACGCAGGCCACGGTCGCCCAGCCGGGCGGACGGGGCCGCATCGTGTTCGATACGCTGGGGCTTGCCAGCGGCGATGGCGCGGTCCGGCTGGAACGCGGGGACCGGCATCTGATCCTGCGCATCGCGCGCGATGGAAAGGTCACGCTCGATGCGGCGTGACGGCAACGGCGCGGAAGCGGGCTTCACCCTGCTCGAACTGATGATCGCGCTGGCTGTCTTCGCGCTGGCGGCGCTGGCCTTGCTCAGGATGGAGGGCGCCAGCATCACGCGCACCGCCGATCTGGACCAGCGCCTGTTGCGCGAGATCGTGGCGCAGAACATGGCGGCGGAAATCCTGACCGATCCCGCTCCCCCCGCGATCGGCGACGCCAGCGGCACGATCCGCAATGCCGGCCGCCAGTTCGCATGGACGCGGCACGTCGCGCCGCAGGCGGACTTCGGCGTGCTGGCCATCACGCTGACCGTGCGCGAGGTAACGCCGGGCCGCGCCAGCCAGGCGATCACGCTCGACTTTGCCCGGTTGCCAGTGTCATGACGTCATTGCACGGCCATCGCGAACCTTCGTATCCGGCAAACGGCTTCACGCTGGTGGAAATGCTGGTGGCGTTGCTGATCTTCGCGATGATTGCCGGCGGCGCGCTGGCGTTGCTGCGCTTCAGCGTCGATGCTGAACTGGCAAGCCGCGCCGGGACCGACCGTGTCGCCGCCAGCCGGCGCTTCCTGTCGGTCTGGACCGCTGATCTGGCGCAGATCACGCCGCGTCTGGCGCGCGACGAAAGCGGCGCGGTTCATCCCGCGCTGGAAGCTGGTGGAGCGGGCGGCATGGTGCTGCGCTTCACCCGCAGCGGCTGGTCCAACGCGGATGGCGCGGCGCGGCCCAGCCTGCAGAAGGTGGAATACCGCTGGGACGGCAAGGCGCTGGTGCGCGCCGGCTATCCGTTCCCCGATGGCGCCGCGCCCGAGCCCGGCGCCGCCGTCCTGTCGCTGGCGGGGCCGCCGGCCTTGCGCTTCCGCGGCCGTGACGGGCAATGGCAGAGCCGGTGGGAGCCGCAGCGCATGGGCGAATTGCCGGTGGCGATCGAAGTGCTGCTACCACAGCCGGGGGGCGAGCCGTTGCGCATCGTCTCGCTGGTCGGGGTGAACTACCAGTGAGACGGGATCGTCCTCCCCACGAACGTGGCGCGGCACTGCTGTCGGTGCTGCTGCTGGTGGCGGTAATGGCGGTGATCGCGGCGGTCATGCTCGACCGGCTCAACCTGGCGACGCGGCTGGCCGGCAACGGGCAGGCGATGACTCAGGCGCGCCTTGCCGCCACCAGCGCGGAAACGGTGGCAATGGCCCGGCTCAAGGCTCTGGTCGATGCGGACGATCGCCGCACGGTCGACCGCATCGGACTGCTGGGCCGAGAGTTCCCGTTGCCGCTGCCGCGCGGGGCGGCGCGCGTGCGGATCGACGACGCGGGCAATTGCTTCAACGTCAATTCGCTGGTCCAGCAGGGCGTGGACGGCACGTTCACGCTGCGGCCCGTGGCGCTCACGCAGTTGCGGGCGCTGATGGCGGGGCTGGCAGTGCCGGCGAACGAGGCGGTCCGCCTGAGCGATGCCATGGCGGACTGGATCGACAGCGACGAGCGGCCCGCGCCGAACGGCGCGGAGGACGATGCCTATCGCGCCGGGCCGGTGCCCTATCGCCCGCCCAACCGGCTGATCGGCGATGTCAGCGAACTGCGCGCGGTGCGGGGAATGACGCCGGTGCTCTACCAGCGTTTACGGCCCTGGCTCTGTGCGCTGCCGGCGGCGGAGCTTTCACCGGTCAACGTCAACACGCTGCGGCTGGACCAGATCCGCCTGTTGACCATGCTTTCTCCCGCCACGATTCCGCCCGAACGCGCCCGTGCGCTTGTGCTGGGTCGGCCGCCTGCCGGCTATGCCAGCGCGGCGGAAGCGACCGCGCGGCTGGGAGGCACGGCCGGGGCAACCGGCGCGCTTCCGCTCGATCAGTTGCAGGTGCGCAGCCGCTGGTTCCTGCTGGATCAGGTGGTCTCTATCGATTCGGTGCGGTTGGAGGAGGAAGCGCTGATCGATACCGGGGTGACGCCCGCGCGCGTGGCGTTCCGCAGCTGGGGTGATCGCGAAAGCCGGTAGGGTGTAGGAATCGCGCGGGCGCGTCGCGGTCGCGCAAGTTTTCGCTTTTCAAGGCCGCTCCTTTCTGCAAAGGGGCTCGCCCGCGCCCTGCATCGTGTTACGATGGGTGCGCCGATCTTGTGGCGATCGTAGCTCAGTTGGTTAGAGCGCCGGTTTGTGGTACCGGAGGTCGAGGGTTCGAACCCCTTCGATCGCCCCATCTTTCCTCAGATTCTCTGCGCATCCCGGCCTTTCGAGGGACGCTAAGCGCTTGCCCCGGAACGGCGCAGGTGGCAGAGCGTGGCGCGAACCGGCGGCGCGCGCCGCCGGACGAGGATATGTGTTTCCCGCGTCCATGCACGGTTTTGCCAATCCCGCCCGTTTTCTGCGCCTTGCGCGCTGGTTGATGCCTTTGCTGCTGGGGCTGGGGCTGGTGCTTGCCTTCGGCGCGCTGGCCTGGGGTCTGCTGGTGGTGCCGCCCGATCGGCTGATGGGCGATACCGTGCGCATCCTGTTCATCCATGTGCCTTCGGCCTGGCTGGGCATGGCGGGCTGGAGCACGATTGCCGTGGCGAGCCTGGTCGAGCTGGTCTGGCGCCATCCGCTCGCCGCCATCGGCGCGCGCGCGGCGGCGGTGCCAGGCGCGGCGTTCACCGCGATCTGCCTGGCCACGGGATCGATCTGGGCGCGTCCCACCTGGGGCACGTGGTGGGTGTGGGACGGCCGGCTGACGAGCTTCCTCGTCCTGCTGTTCCTCTATTTCGGCTATATCGCCCTGGCAGGCGCCGCGCAGCGTGATGCGCAGGCGGGTGAGGGCGCGAGCCGCGTGACCGCGATCTTCGGTCTGGTCGGCGCGATCAACATCCCGATCATCAACCGGTCGGTGGTGTGGTGGAACAGCCTGCACCAGCCGCCGTCGATCACCATCGGCAAGTCCGCGATCGACGGCACGTTCCTGTGGCCGCTGCTGATTGCGGCCATCGGCTTTTCGTGCATCTTCGGCGGCGTGGTGCTGGCGCGGATGCGGACGCTGCTGGCCGACATCCAGACCGAGGCGCGCCTGCGCCGCAAGGCGCTGGGCTGACGCGGCGCGGGAGGGCAGGATGCACGAGAGACTGGATCAATGGGACTATGTGGCAGCGGCGCTGGCGATCGGGGTGATCGGCACGTTGCTGCTGGTGGGCTGGACGCTGTGGGCCATGGTCCGCGCTGAACGCCGACGTGACAGGGCGAGGGGCAAGTGAGCGGCATCAAGGCAAAGCACCAGCGGCTGGTCCTGCTGGCCATCGCGCTGGTCGCGCTGGTGGGCGCGGGCCTGCTCGCCGCTTACGCGCTGCGCAACCAGGCCGCCTATTTCTACGTGCCGAGCGATCTGGTCGCCCATCCGCCCGAACAGGGCCGCGCCGTGCGCCTGGGCGGCATGGTGGAGAAGGGATCGATCAAGACCCGGCCCGATGGCGTGACCATCGATTTCATCGTGGGCGATGGCAAGGCGCGCGTGCCGGTGCGCTTCACCGGGATCACGCCGGACCTGTTCGTCGAGGGATCGGGCGTTGTCGCCGAAGGGCGGATGGAAGGCGGCACGTTTGTGGCCGACAACCTGCTAGCCAAGCATGACGAGAAATACGTCCCGCGCGAGATGAAGAACATGACCGACGCGCAGGCGAAACAGGTGGTGGCCGAAACGAAATGATGGCGGAACTCCCATGATAGCCGAACTGGGCCTTGCCGTCCTGTGGATGGCCGCCGCGCTGGCGGTGCTGCAATTGGCGGCGGGTATCATCGCCCTGCGTCCCAAGGGGGAGCATCTGGCCGGCGTGGTTCGTCCGCTGGCGGTGATGCAGGGCGTGCTGGTCGCCTTCGCGTTCCTGGCGCTGGTTACGCTGTTTCTGGAAACCGACCTGTCGGTAAAGCTGGTGGCGGAAAACAGCCATTCGGCCAAGCCGTTCATTTTCAAGCTGGCGGGCACCTGGGGCAACCACGAAGGCTCGATGCTGCTGTGGGTGACGATCATGGGCCTGGCCGGCGGCTTCGTGGCGCTGATCGAGAAGCGGCTGCGCGAGGATACGCTGGTGGCGACGCTGGCAGGGCAGGCCTTCGTCAGTCTGGGGTTCTACGCCTTCCTGCTGTTGTCCTCGAATCCGTTCGAGCGGCTGCCAGAACCCGCACCCGACGGCAACGGCCTCAACCCGCTGCTGCAGGACATCGGCCTCGCATTCCACCCGCCCACGCTTTACGTCGGCTATGTCGGCCTTTCGATCGCCTTCAGCTTCGCCATCGGTGCGCTGGTGACGCGCGATGTCGGCCCGGCCTTCGCCCGCGCGATGCGGCCATGGGTGCTGGGCGCGTGGATCTTCCTGACGCTGGGCATCACCGCCGGCTCCTATTGGGCGTACTACACGCTGGGCTGGGGCGGCTGGTGGTTCTGGGACCCGGTGGAAAACGCCTCGCTGATGCCCTGGCTGGCGGCGACGGCGCTGCTCCATTCGTGCTCGGTCCTCGCTTCGCGCAACGCGTTGCGGGCCTGGACCGTGATGCTGGGCGTGATCGCGTTCTCGATGTCGATGGTCGGCACCTTCCTGGTGCGATCGGGTATTCTCACCTCGGTCCACGCCTTCGCGGTCGATCCGGAGCGCGGCAGCTTCATCCTGGCACTGCTGGCCATCTACATCGGCGGCGCGCTGACCCTGTTCGGCGTGCGCGCGGCGACGGTGACCGAAGGCGCGCGGTTCAGCTTCGTCAGCCGCGAGGCGAGCCTTGTGTTCAACAACGTGATGCTGTGCGGCATCCTGGGCATCGTGCTGGTCGGCACGCTCTATCCGCTGCTGACCGAGGCGTTTGGCACCAAGGTTTCGGTTGGCCCGCCCTATTTCAATCCCGTGTCCTCGATCTTCGCGATCCCGATGCTGCTGGTGCTGGCGGTCGGCCCGCTGCTGCGCTGGCGCAATGACAAGGCGGGGCGGATCACCATGCCCTTTGCGATCGCCGCGCTGATTATGGCGGCGGTGTTCCTGATCGCCGAAATGGTCGCGCCGGGTATCCACTTGCTGCCGGCGCTGGGCCTTGCCATCGCCAGCGGGCTCTTCTTCGCCAGCCTGTTGCCGCTGAAGGGGCGCAACTTGCGCCGCACGCCGCTGCCGGTGTGGGGCATGGTGATCGCGCACCTTGGCATTGCTGTCGCCCTCTTCGGCATGGCCAGCGATAGCGCTTTCTCCACGGAGAAGCTTGCCGCGATGACCGTGGGCGATACGCAGAACGTGGGGCCGTGGCAGGTGAAGCTCGAAAGCATCGATCCGGTCGCCGGCCCGAACTGGACCGCGCTGCAGGCCACGCTGTCGGCGCGCTATGCCGGCGGTGCGCCGATCACGCTGGAACCGCAGGCGCGCGTCTTCGCCTCGCCTCCGGGGACGCGCACCGAAAGCGCGCTCAAGACCCGCTGGAACGGCCAGCTCTATTCGGTGCTGGGCGAAGAGGGCGAGGACGGCCGCTGGCAGATGCGCTTCTGGTGGAAGCCGTTCGTGCCGATGATCTGGTACGGCGGCGTGCTGATCGCGCTGGGTGGGGTATTGGCGCTGCTTGGCCGCGTGGCTGCCGACGTGAAGCGGCTGCGGGCCGAAGGCAAGATCGCGTATCGCCGCATGAGGCAGGGACGATGAGCAAGCAGAACGATCCGCGTGATCCGACGCCGAAGAAGCCGGGGCTGGCGCTGTGGCTGCCGCTGGCGCTGTTCGCCGGGTTCTTCGTGCTGGTGATCTACGGCCTGGTGCGGCCGGCCGATCGCGAGGTGGCGAGCGCCTTCATCGGCAAGCCGTTGCCCGGCTTCGACCTGCCCCCGGCGGTGGACGACCGCCCCGGCCTGGCGCTCGCCAACTTCCGGGATGGCAAGCCGCGCCTGCTCAACGTGTTCGCCAGCTGGTGCGTGCCCTGCGCGGTGGAATCGCCGCAGCTCGCGGCGCTGGCGCAGCAGGGCGTGGAGATCGACGGCGTCGCGATCCGCGACCGGCGCGAGGACGTGGCCCAGTTCCTGTCCGCGAACGGCAACCCGTTCCGCCGGATCGGCAAGGACGATCTGAGCAAGGTCCAGCTCGCGATCGGATCGTCGGGCGTGCCCGAGACGTTCGTGATCGATGGCAAGGGCGTGATCCGCTACCAGCATATCGGCGACATCCGCGCCGAGGACGTGCCGCTGATCCTGCGCAAGCTGAAGGAGGCGGAATCGTGATGGCGCGCGCCGCATCGAGGCGTGGAGCCACCGTTTTCGCGGTCTTCTCGCTTCTGCTGGCTTCTCCGGCCGCCGCGCAGGATTCGCTGCCGCCGGCGCCCTATGCCTACAAGCAGCTTCCGAACCCCGATCAGGAGGCGAGGGCGCAGGCGCTGATGGAGACACTGCGCTGTCTCAAGTGCCAGAGCCAGTCGATCGCGGATTCGGACGCGCCGATGGCGGGCGACATGCGCCATCAGGTGCGCACGCGCATCGCGGCGGGGGAAGACCCGGAGGAAATCCGCCAGTGGCTGATCGAACGCTATGGCGACTATGTGAGCTATACCCCGCAACTGCGACCGATGACCTGGCCGCTGTTCGCCGCGCCGGCCGCGTTTCTCGTGCTGGCGGCGCTGCTTTTGCGCAAGCGCTTCCGCCGGGGGAATGGCGATGGCGGGGTGGACGAGCCGGACGCCGAAGGGCTGGAGGATAACGCATGACCTGGGTGCTGATCCTCCTGATCGCGATTCTGGTCTTCGCGGTGCTGGCATTCGTGCTGAAGATGCCGCGCTCCGGCTGGGAACTGACCGGCGCGGCCCTGCTGTTCGGCATCGCCGGCTATGCCTTGCAGGGACATCCGGGCGTTCCCGGCGCGCCCAAGGCCGCGGTCGAGAACCAGAAGGCGGCCGACGAGGCGCTGATCAAGCAGCGGCAGGCGATGGGCGATGCCTTCGGCAAGGGCCAGAACTGGATGGTGCTGGCAGACGGGCTTTCGCGGCAGGGTCAGTTCGGGGCGGCGGCGACAATCCTGGGCAAGGCGGTGAAGGCCGATCCCAACGATGCGGACCTGTGGGTGGCGCTCGGCAACACGCTGGTCGGCCATAGCGACGGGCTGATCACCCCGGCCGCGCAGTTCGCGTTTCAGAAGGCGGCGAAGATTTCGCCCGAACATCCGGGGCCGCCGTTCTTCATGGGGCTGGCGCTGGCGCAGTCCGGCAAGCTGGTAGAAGCACGGGCGATCTGGGCCGAACTGCTTCGCCGTGCGCCTGCCGATGCCCCCTATCGGGAAGACCTTCAGGCCCGGTTGGCGAGACTCGATTCGATGCTGGCGGCCTCGGGACAGGCGCCGGCGCCGGCATCTCCATCAGACGAGCCGCCCGCCGCAGCCGCCGAACCGTCGGGTGCCTCTTCTGAAGCGCCCTGAAATCAGCTATTTGCGATGCCATGCGGGGCATGATTTCGTGGTATCCGGTGTGACGAAGGCAGCCATTGCCGGGGCCAAGGCCCGGTGCTAAAGCGCCGCGCCGTTCCGGTGTCCGATGGCGGACCGGCGGTTTGGGCCAAGGCCCGGGGGCACCGTTGCCATGAGTGATTCCGTGCTTGCGAACGGTTCGGACGAAAGCGCAGTTCCTTTATCCACTCTTCGCGATTCCGGCCACCAGACTCACCATCAGGGCAGCCTGCTCAAGATGGCGGTGGGCGCGATCGGTGTGGTGTTCGGGGATATCGGCACCAGCCCGCTCTACGCGCTGCGCGATACCTTCGCCGGCCACCACAAGCTGCCGCTCGACCAGCTGCACGTCTATGGCATCATCAGCCTGATGTTCTGGTCGATGATGATCATCGTGACGTTGAAGTACGTCAGCGTGATCATGCGCGCGGACAACAAGGGCGAGGGCGGAAGCCTGGCGCTGCTGGCGCTGATCAATCAGCACACCAGCGGCAACCGCTGGGGCAAGGGCATCATCCTGATGGGGGTGTTCGCCACCGCGCTGTTCTATGGCGATTCTATGATTACCCCAGCCGTTTCGGTGATGGGTGCGATCGAGGGTGTCGCGGTCTATCAGCCCGAAATGCACCGGCTGGTGGTGCCGATGGTCGTGGCCATCCTGATCTTCCTGTTTTTCATCCAGAGCCGGGGCACCGAGCGCGTCGCGACCTTCTTCGGCCCGATCATGCTCGCCTATTTCACCACGATCTCGGTGCTGGGCGTGATCAGCATCATGGCCTTCCCGCACGTGATCACCGCGCTCAGCCCGCATCATGCGGTGATGATGTTCGCGGCGGACCCGTTCCGGGGCTTCCTGGCGATGGGTGCGGCGGTGCTCGCCGTGACGGGCGCGGAAGCGCTCTATGCCGATATGGGGCATTTCGGCCGCAACCCGATCCGGGTGTCGTGGCTGACCTTCGTGCTGCCGGCGCTGGTGCTGAACTATCTGGGCCAGGCCTCGCTGCTGATGCGCGATCCGTCCGCGCTGGAAAGCCCGTTCTATTTCCTCGCGCCCGAATGGTTCCAGTGGCCGCTGCTGGTGATCGCCTCGCTGGCGGCGGTGATCGCCTCGCAGGCGGTAATCTCGGGCGCGTTCTCGGTTACGCAGCAGGCGATCCAGCTGGGTTTCATCCCGCGCATGACGATCAAGCACACCAGCACAGCGGCGGGGCAGATCTATATCCCCGTCATCAACTGGGCGCTGATGGTCGCGGTGATCCTGCTGGTGCTGGTGTTCCAGCGTTCGTCGAACCTGACGGCGGCCTATGGCATCGCCGTAACCGGCGCGATGCTGATCGATAACGTGCTGCTGGCCGTGGTGCTGTTCAAGCTGTGGAACTGGAAGCCGGTGTTCGCGGTCGGCCTGCTGGCGCTGTTCTTCGTGATCGACGCGGGCTACCTCGGCGCGAACCTGACCAAGATCCCCGACGGCGGCTGGGTGCCGCTGCTGATGGGCGTCACCATCTTCACGCTGCTGACCACCTGGTCACGCGGGCGCGCGCTGATGCGGCAGAACATGGCGGAGGGATCGATCCCGCTGGAAGTGTTCACCAAGTCTGCCCATGCCAGCGCGGCGCGGGTGCCGGGCACGGCGATCTTCATGGCCTCCACCGCATCGGGCGTGCCTTCGGCGCTGCTCCACAACATGAAGCACAACAAGGTGCTGCACGAGCGGGTGGTGATCCTGACCGTGCAGATCGAGGACGTGCCCTACGTGGATCAGGTGGAGCGATCGGCCTGCAAGGATTTCGGTAACGGGTTCTACCGGGTCAGCCTGCGCTTCGGCTTCCTGGAGGAAACCGACGTGCCGGCCACGCTCAAGACCGTGACGATGTGCGGCGAACCGTTCGACATGATGAAGACCAGCTTCTTCCTGTCGCGCCAGACGCTGATAGCGTCGGACAAGCCGGGCATGGCGATCTGGCGCGAAAAGCTGTTCGCGTGGATGTTGCGCAACGCGGCGAGTGCGATGGAGTTCTTCCGGCTGCCGACAAACCGCGTGGTGGAGCTGGGCAGCCAGCTCAAGATCTGACGGTCTCCCGCCCGTCGCGCGGACGGGAGACGCTTGTCAGGATAAACCGATCAATTGCTGTTTTCGGCCTTGGCTTTGAGCTTCGCGGCCTCTTCCTTGGCCTTGTCGCCGGCCTTGTTCAGCGCATCGGCTGCTTTCACGCCAGCCTTGTCCGCTTCGACACCGGCCTTGTCGGCGGCGGCGTCGGCCTTGTTGATCGCTTCGTCTGCCGCGTTGCGGACCGATTCCGCGCCCTCGCTGGCGGTTGCACTCATGTCCGAGGCGGCAGCAGCGATATCGTTCCCGGCTGACGTCGCGGCTTCCTGCGCGTTGTCCTGCGTCTTTTCCGAGCAGGCGGAAAGCGCGATGGCGGCTGCCGCTGCGGTCAGGGTGGTGAAGATGGGTTTGCGCATCAAAAAAGCTCCTCTCTGTCGCGTCACATCAAAGCGCGATGGCGCTTCGGGTTCCTGACGAACGTATCGTCCAACGGAAACGGGCGCGACTTTCCGGAGAAAGCCGCGCCCGTGCAAGCCTGGATGGCTCCGGTCAGCGTCGGAGTTACCCGAGGTTGGCGCTGACCATGCAGTAGAGCATCGGCAGCGACAGCAGCAGGTTCGTGCGGCTGGCGATCAGGGCGCGCGGTGCGGCGGCAGCCTTTTCCTCCGCGCTGGCTTCGACGATGCCGAGGATCTTCTTTTGCGCGGGCCAGATGATGAACCACACGTTGAACGCCATGATCAGCGCGAGGTCCATGCCCAGGCCGATCAGGTTTTCATGCAGGTTGAGCCCCTGGAAGATCAGCGCGCGGTGGACGTAGCCGGTGACGTAGGCGATCACCAGGCCGGTAACGACCGTCAGCAGCGCGGCCCAGCGGAAGAAGAAGAACACTTTCGGCGCGATGTGGCCCGTGATCGCGCCCTTCTGTTCGGCCGGAATCGACGGCATCGTCGGCACCTGCACGAAGTTCAGGTAATAGAGCAGGCCGATCCACAGAATGCCGAAGAACACGTGTAGCCAGCGGAACACGGAATTGACATCGACCGGCACTTCCGCGCCGAACCCCAGCATCACGGCGATGGCCGCGACAAGGCCGATCGCAAGCACCAGATGCAGGTTACCAAACAGCTTGGCCATGAAACTTTCCCCCAGTTTGCGCCCTTTGATCCGTTTACCCGGTTATCGCCGGAGGTGGGCTGACAACATTCTAGGGGGTGTGCGCAATTTGTCACACGTTTTTGTCGTGCGGTAGGGCGTCGGCCATTTGCGGCAAAGCGGCTTGACGGACTGAAGCGCTCAATCGTGTGGCGGGTTCTGTTCCACCTCGTCCGCCGCTTCCGCGCCCAACCCGTGTTTCAGCAGCATGGGGATTTGCGCGAAGGTGAACAGGAACGACAGCGCGGTCACGCCCCACAGCTTGGCCTGAAGCCAGCCATCGAAGCTGAGCGTGTGACGCAACACTTCGTTCAGCGCGGCCAGGAACAGGAAGAAGAACGCCCAGTTGCGCGAAAGCTTCATCCAGCCGGCATCGTCCAGCCCGTCGAACGCGCTTTGCAGCAGCGTGCGCAGCATTGGCTTGCCCCGGATAAGGCCGGCGAACAGCACGCCCGCGAACAGCAGGTAGATCGCGGTGGGCTTGATCTGAATCCAGAACGGATCGCCCAGCAGCACGGTCAGCGTGCCGAATCCCAGGATCAGCACGGTCGACAGCCACAGCATCGGCGAGATCCGGCCGAGCCGCCACTTCGACACGATCAGCGCCACGATCGTCGCCACCATAAACGCGACCGTGCCCTTGGTGACGGCCACAACGGTGCCGATCCCGGCGTTGGCTTCCCTGGGGCTGAAATGCCGATAGGCGAGGAAGAACACCAGCAACGGGCCGTAATCGACCAGCAGATTGATCCACGAGGACTTGGGCTTGGCGCCGGGCTGTTGAGAGTCAGACATGGGAAACCTGCATCACGCTTTGGATCGTCATTGCGAGGAGCGTAGCGACGAAGCAATCTAGGGCCTCTCGTGCCGCACTCTGGATTGCTTCGCTTCGCTCGCAATGACGAAGGGGGAAAGGCAAGACGTTCACCGGAACACGCCCGCGATGACGCGGGCGACCAGATCGGGGTCGAACGGGCGCAGATCGTCGATCTTCTCGCCCACGCCGATGGCATGGATCGGCAGGCCATACTGTTCCGCCGCCGCCACCAGCACGCCGCCGCGCGCGGTGCCGTCCAGCTTGGTCATGATCAGGCCGGTCACGCCCGCCACTTCCTTGAAGATCTCGATCTGCTGGAGCGCGTTCTGGCCGTTGGTGGCATCGAGCACCAGCACCACGTCGTGCGGCGCGGCGGGGTTCAGGCGGCCGAGCACGCGACGGACCTTGGCCAATTCGTCCATCAGTTCGCGCTTGTTGTGGAGCCGTCCGGCGGTGTCGACGATCAGCGCGTCGATGCCCGTATCGGTCGCCGCCTTTACCGCGTCGAACACGATCGAGGCGGGATCGCCGCCCTCGGGGCCGGTGACCACGGGCACGCCCAGCCGGTCCGCCCAGACCTTGAGCTGGCCGATCGCGGCGGCGCGGAACGTGTCGCCTGCCGCCAGCATCACGCCATAGTCCTGTTCCTGGAACAGATGCGCCAGCTTGGCGATCGTGGTGGTCTTGCCCGATCCGTTGACGCCGATCACGAGGACGACGTGTGGGCGTGGGAAGGCGGTGATCTCCAGCGGCTTCGCTACCGGGCGCAGGATGGCGGCGATTTCCTCGGCCACGGCTTCGCGCAGCGCGGTTTCGTCGATCCCGCGTTCGAACTTTTCGTCCGCCAGCCGTTCGCGGATGCGCGCGGCGGCGCGCGGGCCGAGGTCGGACAGGATCAGCGCATCCTCGATCTCGTCGAGCTGCGCGTCGTCCAGCCGGGTCTTGCCGACAATGCCGGTCAGGTTCTCGGTGAGGCGTTCCGAAGTCTTGCGAAACCCGCCGAGAAGCCTGTCGCTCCAGCTTCCGTTCTCCGGCTCGGGGCTCATGCCAGCATTCCTTCGATGATCCTTGTCGGCGTCAGGGTGACGATGGTGCCCGCGGCCGTGCCTTCGGGCAGGCGATAGGGCGCGAACTCGGGCGAATGCCCGGTGCCGTCGCGTTCGGCAAGCACTTCGCGCGGAAGGCCGACCAGCGATGCGAGCCAGCGCGCGCGTTCGGCCGCGACGGCGGCGCGGATTTCGGCTGCCCGCGCCCGGACCGTGGCCGGGGCGACCTGCGGCATCCGCGCGGCGGGCGTATCGGGGCGGGGGGAGTAGGGAAAGACATGGCCGTGGACGACGCCGCAATCGCGCACGATGGCCAGGTTGCCGGCGTGCATCGCTTCGGTCTCGGTGGGAAAGCCGGCGATCAGATCCGCACCGATGGCGATGTCCGGACGGGCAGCGCGCAGGGCGTCCGTCAGCGCGACCGCCTGTGCGCGGCTGTGCCGGCGCTTCATCCGCTTGAGCACCATGTCATCGCCCGATTGCAGCGAGAGATGCACGTGCGGCATCACGCGGGCTTCGCCGGTGATGATCTCGAACAGCAGGCCGTCGATCTCCACCCCGTCGAGCGAGGACAGGCGCAGGCGCGGCAGGCTGGGGAAGGCATCGAGGATCGCGCGCACCAGCACGCCCAGGCGCGGCGCATCGGGCAGTTCCGCGCCCCAGCCGGTCACGTCCACCCCGGTCAGCACGATCTCGTGGACGCCCAGCAGCAGGTGCCGTTCGATCGCGCGCAGAACATCGTCAACGGGGGTGGACAGGCTGGGGCCCCGCCCTTGCGGGATAATGCAGAAGGTGCAGGCGTGATCGCAGCCGGTCTGCACCGGCACGAAGGCGCGGGTATGGACTTCGCTCTGCCGCTGCCGGGAGGGCGCTTCTTCCCCATTCGGGTGCCAGACACGCGGATCGGCCTTGGCCGCGTTGGGCACCACCGCATCCACTTCGGGCATGGCGGAGAAGCTGTCCGGCTGGATCGTGGCGGCGCAGCCGGTAACCACCAGCCGTGCCTGCGGGTGGCTGCGGCGCAGGCGGCGCACCGCCCGGCGCGACTGACGCACGGCTTCGGCCGTCACCGCACAGGAGTTGACCACGACCGTCGGCGTTCCGGCATCCGCGAGCATCGCCCGGATGCTTTCGCTTTCGGCGAGATTGAGCCGGCAGCCCAGCGTCACCACGTCGGCCGACGCGACGGTTTCGGTCATGCGGGGAAGTCCGTATCCTCGAAGCTGCCTTCGAAGCTCGTGGCGGCCGGGCCGGTCATCAGGATCGAGTCGCCTTCCGGCTGTTCCCCCTCCGGCCACGCGATCGTCAGCGGGCCGCCGGGAAGCTCGACCGCTACCGTCCGCCCTGTCAGCTTCCGCCGGATCGCCGCGACGGCGGTGGCGCAGGCGCCGGTGCCGCAGGCGCGGGTCAGCCCGGCGCCGCGTTCCCACACGCGCAGGCGGATGCTGTCGGGGCCGATCAGGCTGGCGACATTGACGTTGACGCGTTCGGGAAACAGCGGGTCGTTCTCGATCAGCGGACCAAGCCGGGCAAGGTCCACCGCATCGGCATCGGGCACGAAGAAGATGACGTGGGGATTGCCGACGTTGACCGCGACGGGATCGGTCAGGTCTTCCCAGCCGACCGGCATCGTCAAGGTGTCCATGGCATAGGCGAGCGGGATGCGGTTCCACTCGAAGCGGGGCGTGCCCATGTCGACCGCCACGCCATCGGCGCCGGCTTCCGAGCGGATCACGCCGGCCAGCGTCTCGATCCGCCGTTCGCCGCCGAGCAGCAGGCCCACCGCGCGGCTGGCGTTGCCGCAGGCTTCCACTTCGCCGCCATCGGCGTTGAAGATGCGCATCCGCACGTCGGCCACGGCGGAGGGTTCCAGCACGATCAGCTGGTCGCAGCCCACGCCGGTGCGCCGGTCGGCCAGCGCGGCGGCGCGGCGGTCCGACATGGCGAGGGGAGTCTCGCGCGCGTCGATCACCACGAAATCGTTGCCAAGGCCGTGCATCTTGCGGAAGGGTATGCGCATGGCGGGCGATCTAGGGCGCGCGCGGGCTTAGCGCAATGCCATAGGGCATCCGCGATGGCGGTTCAGCTTGCCTTTTCGTCCAGGCAGCGCTAAGGGCATCGCGTCCCATCACCTCGAAGGGTGCTGGTACGGCTCAATAACGGCTCCAACAGGATGCCACACGCTGGTCGGCGAGGTTTCGCCCACCGGCGTTTTTCGCGTTACGCGGTTTTGCGTTGGCGATGTGGCGGACGGCGGGGCATGGCAACGGGAATACGGCGTGTTCGATAGTCTTTCAGACCGGCTTGGAGGCGTGTTCGATCGCCTGCGTGGCCGCGGCGCGCTCAAGGAGGACGATGTCCGGGCGGCCATGCGCGAAGTGCGCATCGCACTGCTCGAAGCCGACGTTGCGCTGCCCGTGGTGCGCCGTTTTGTCGACAAGGTTACCGAGGAGGCCGTTGGCCAGTCGGTGCTGAAGTCGGTCACGCCCGGCCAGCAGGTCGTCAAGATTGTCAACGACGCGCTGGTCGAGATGCTGGGATCGGAAACCGCCGATCTCGATCTTGTAGCGGCCCCGCCGGTTGTCATCATGATGGTCGGCCTGCAGGGTTCGGGCAAGACCACCAGCACTGCCAAGATCGGCAAGCTGCTCAAGGAAAAGCAGGGCAAGAAGGTCCTGATGGCCTCGCTCGACGTCAATCGTCCGGCGGCCCAGGAACAGCTCAAGGTGTTGGGCGAACAGGTCGGCGTCGCCACGCTGCCGATCATCGTTGGCCAGCAGCCCGTGGACATCGCCACGCGCGCGCTCCACGCGGCGAAGCTGCAGGCGGTGGACGTTCTCCTGCTCGATACCGCCGGCCGCCTCCACGTCGATGCCGCGCTGATGGACGAGATGAAGGCCGTCGCCGCCGTCTCCGCGCCGAAGGAAACGCTGCTCGTCGTTGACTCGCTGACCGGGCAGGACGCGGTCAACGTGGCGCAGAGCTTTGCCGGCGAAGTCGATCTGACCGGCGTGGTGCTGACCCGCATGGACGGTGATGCGCGCGGCGGCGCGGCGCTGTCGATGCGCGCGGTCACCGGCAAGCCGATCAAGTTCGCGGCCACCGGCGAAAAGCTCGATGCGATCGAGCCGTTCCACCCGCAGCGCGTTGCCGGCCGCATCCTGGGCATGGGCGATATCGTCTCCATCGTCGAAAAGGCGGCGGCGACGGTGCAGGCGGACGAGGCCGAACGGCTGGCCGCGCGCATGGCCAAGGGCCAGTTCGACATGAACGACCTGCGCACCCAGCTGCAGCAGATGCAGCGCATGGGCGGGCTTGGCGCGCTGGCAGGCATGATGCCCGGCATGAAGAAGGCCAAGCAGGCGATGGCGCAATCGGGCATGGACGACAAGGTGCTGCTGCGCATGGACGCGATCATCGGTTCGATGACGCCGACCGAGCGCACGCGGCCCGAACTGCTCAACGCCAAGCGCAAGATCCGCGTGGCCAAGGGTTCGGGCACACAGGTTCAGGACGTGAACAAGCTCCTGAAGATGCACATGGAAATGGCCAAGGCCATGAAGCAGATCAAGAAGATGGGCGGCCTCAAGGGGCTTGGCGCCCTGTTCGGCAAGGGTGGCCTTGGCGCCGCCATGCCTGGGCTGGACCAGCAGGCCGGGCCGGGAGGGCTCGGTGGCCTGGGTGGCGGTCTTGGCGGAGGGATGGGCGCCGGCGGTCTGCCCGGGCTGGGGCAACATGCCCGCCAACCTCGGCGATCTGCTGCGGAAGAAATGATTTCGGAAATTTGCGTTCAAAGAGTTTCGAGGAAAGGTTGAAGTAATGTCTGTTTCTCTGCGTCTGTCGCGTGGTGGTTCCAAGAAGCGCCCGTATTACAAGGTCGTCGTCGCCAACAGCCGCGCTCCGCGCGATGGCGCCTATCTCGAGCAGGTCGGCACCTATAACCCGCTGCTGGCCAAGGACGATGCCAACCGCGTCCGTCTGGTCGAAGACCGCGTGCGCTACTGGCTGGGCGTCGGCGCGCAGCCGACCGATCGCGTAGCCCGCCTGCTCGACAAGGCCGGGATCAAGGAACGCGCCGCGACCAGCAACCTCAAGAAGGGTGAACCGGGCCAGAAGGCCAAGGATCGCGCCGAGGAAAAGGCCGAGAAGGCGCGTGAAGCCGCAGAGGCCGCTGAAGCCGCCGCCGCTGAAGCTGCTGCTCCGGCTCCCGTCGAGGAAGCTCCGGCTGAAGAAGCGCCCGCTGCCGAGGCTGCTGCCGAAGAGTCGACCGAGGCCTGATCTTGTCGGACAAGCCCGTTACGCTGGCCGCCGTGACCGGTGCGCACGGAGTGACGGGCGAAGTCCGTCTCAAGCTGTTCGGAGAAGGCGTGGTGGCGCTCAAGCGCTACCGCGCCTTCAACGCTTCCAGCCTGACGCTGGAAAAGCTGCGCGATGACGGCAAGGGCGGGGCGATCGCCCGCTTCGCCGAAGTGACCGACCGGACCGCCGCCGAACGGCTGCGCGGCACCGCGCTCACCGTGCCGCGCTCGGCCCTGCCGTCGCTGGCGGAGGGCGAGTACTATCACGCCGACCTGATCGGCCTTGCAGCCGTTTCCACCGATGGCGAATCGCTGGGCGAATGCATCGCGGTCGAAAACTACGGCGCGGGCGATGTGCTGGAAATCCGCCGGCCCGATGGAAAGCGCTTCATGGTGCCGATGCGCGCCGAAGCTGTGCCGGAATGGAACGAAACGCGGATGCTGATCGCTTCCGCCTATGCCGAGGCCTGATTTCGGCCCGGTCCGGCCGTTGTTTCGGTAACGTCGCCGTGGCGATCCGTATATGATCGACGCCATGGACTTCGCGCTGATCCTGTTCCTGATCCCTTTCGGTATCGCCGGCCGGGTGCTGGCGCAGAAGCTCGTTGTGCGCCGGCCTGAATGGGGCGACCTGCGCCTCGCGCTCCATGCCGCCCTGCCGGTTGCCGGTGTGATCTGGCTGGCGGCGATCGTACTGCTCATGGCGGGTAAGGATGACGTGGCGCTCGCGCTCGTCCTGCTGGGGTTGGCGGCCTATGGCCTTGCCGCCGCGACCGCGCATCTGGCCGTTCGCAAGTACCGCTATCGCGTGGCCGTGCTCGGCCCGGCGCGGGCTTTCCGGTAACACCCGCGCGCAATCCGCAAAAGGGTTGATGCGCCCGCTGGGCATTCGCACCCGTATCAGGCACGTTCCGCGCGCAATATTGGCAGGGCGGGAGGTTCCGATGCGGGCGATGACGATGATTCCGGCGATGGCGGTCGTGCTCGCGGCGTCACCGCTTCACGCCCAGAGCGCGAGTCCCCAGAGCGCCACGCTCGATAGCATCGCGCCGCAGATCGAAGCGGGCTTCACCACGTTCATGGCGGAAAACCATGTGCCCGGTCTCGTCTATGGCGTGGTGCAGGGCGGCCATCTCGCACTGGTGAAGGGGGAAGGCGTGCAGGATCTCGCCGCGCGCCGCCCCGTCACGCCCGACAGCCTGTTCCGCATCGCCTCGATGACCAAGGCCTTCACCGCGCTGTCGATCCTCTCGCTGCGCGACAAGGGCCTGCTCGCGCTGGACGATCCGGCCGAAAAGTACGTGCCCGAGATGCGCGGCTGGACTTATCCCACCAGCGATTCCCCGAAAATCCGTGTGCGCGATCTGTTGCAGCACGTCGCTGGCTTCGTCACCGACGATCCCTGGGGCGATCGCCAGCAGGTGCTGAGCCAGGAGGATTTCACCGCGCTGCTCAAAACCGGCGTGCCCTTCACGCGCGAACCGCAGGCGCGGCACGAATATTCGAACCTCGGCTATGCCATTCTCGCCGGATCGTCGCCAACGTGACGCACCAGCCCTATCGCCGCTATGTCGAGAAGACTTTCCTTGTCCCGCTGGGCATGACTTCGAGCGGCTATGACACGCCCGCCTCGCCGATCGAGCGGCGTGCTGTCGGCTATCGCTGGGAAAACGGCGCGTGGAGCGAGGAGCCGACGATGAAGGACGGCGCGTTCAATTCCATGGGCGGGTTGCAGGTCAGCTCCAACGACTATGCGAAGTGGATCGCTTTCCTCCTCTCCGGCTGGCCGGCGCGCGACGGGCCGGAAACAGGGCCGGTGCGCCGCGCGACCATCCGCGAACTGGCGCAGGGGCTGAACTTCGTCTCGATCGCCACCCGCCCCGGCAGCACCGGTGCCACCGCCTGCCCGCTGGCGCTCGCGTATGGCATGGGCTGGCGCGTGATGCAGGATTGCGACCTGGGCCTCACCATGAGCCATGGCGGCGGCTATCCGGGCTATGGCTCGCATGTCATGCTGATGCCCGAATACGGCACCGGCATTTTCGTGCTGACCAACCGCACCTACGCCGGCCCGACCGGCCCGGCATGGGATGCGGCGATGCTGATGCACAAGGCTGGCCTGCTCCACCGCCCGGAAATGCCTGTCTCTTCCGATCTCGCCAGCTTCTACGCTGCGGCGCAAGCCGTGTGGCAGGCGGGCACGGTGGCGCCGCTGAACGGGCGCGTGGCGATGAACTTCCCGATGGACCGCACCGCGGAAAACTGGACGAAAGTGCTGGGTGAACTGAAAGCGCAGGCCGGCACGTGCGACACCGCCGCGCCGGTTACGCCGACCGGCCGCATGACCGGCACTTTCCGCTGGACTTGCGGCAAGGGGAGCGTCAACGGACAGATCGTCCTCGCGCCGACGCGCCCGATAACGATCCAGGCGTTGCGGTTCACGTTCGAGGGTGCCGTTCCCTGATCTCTGCCAAGAAGCCCGAATGACCTTCGCCGCCACTGTCCTCACGCTCTATCCTGAAATGTTTCCCGGCCCGCTCGGCGTCAGTCTGGCGGGGCGGGCGTTGCGCGAGGGGACGTGGGCGCTCGATGCCGTGCAGATCCGCGATTTCGCGATCGACAAGCACCGGACCGTCGATGATACGCCCGCTGGCGGCGGGGCCGGCATGGTGCTGCGGGTGGACGTGTTGGCGGCGGCGGTCGATCATGCGCTGGCGGCGCATCCCGGATGCCCGGTCGTTGCCATGACACCGCGCGGCAAGCCGTTGACGCAGGAGCGCGTGCGAGAACTGGCGGCCGGTCCCGGCGTGATCGTGCTGTGCGGCCGGTTCGAGGGTTTCGACGAGCGCATCTTCGCGGGCCGGCAGGTCGAGGAAGTCTCGGTGGGCGATATCGTGCTGTCCGGCGGCGAATGCGCCGCCCTTATGCTGCTCGACGCTTGCATTCGGCTGCTTCCCGGCGTAATGGGCGCGCCTTCAAGCGGGCAGGAGGAGTCGTTCGAGAACGGTCTCCTCGAATACCCGCACTATACCCGACCCGTCGAATGGGAAGGGCGCACGATCCCTGAAGTGCTGCGATCGGGGGATCATGCGAAAATCGCGGAATGGCGGAAACGCCGTTCGGAAGACGATACCCGGTCACGCAGGCCGGACCTTTGGGAGCGCCACGTCGGCGCTCGGGTCCAGTCTGCCTCTGGCGCGCAGCGTGAAGTGCAGGACGATTGAAAAATGAACCTGATTCAGCAGCTTGAAGCTGAAGCCATCGCCGATTTCAAGGCGAAGAAGGATATTCCGGATTTCCGCGCGGGCGATACCGTGCGCGTGGGCGTGCGAGTCGTTGAAGGCGACCGCACCCGCGTCCAGGCTTACGAAGGCGTGTGCATCGCGCGCTCGAACCGTGGCCTCGGCTCGAACTTCACCGTGCGCAAGATTTCGTTCGGCGAAGGCGTGGAGCGCGTGTTCCCGCTCTACTCGCCCAACATTGATTCGATTACCGTGGTGCGCCGTGGTGTCGTGCGTCGTGCGAAGCTCTACTATCTTCGTGGCCGCACCGGCAAATCGGCGCGTATTGCCGAGCGCAAGGTCGTCAAGACCGGCCAGGAGGGCTGAAAGCCCAACGCCCAAGACACGGAAATTGTGTAGAAAGGCGTCCTGGCACCACCGCCAGGGCGCCTTTTTGCTGTCTGCGCGCCGTTCCGCCGGTTCTCCTCATCCGCTGCCCTTTCCCAGAGAGGTTCGTGACCTTGCCATGCTTCGCTTCCGACACCTCCTTGCCGCCTCGGCGCTCTGCGCCCTTCTGCCCCTCGCTTCTGCTCACGCCGGAGAACCGCCGGTGACCGCCACCGCGCAGGCCGCGCCCGCGCTCACGCTGGAGCGCGTCTTCGCCAGCCCCTCGCTCAACGGGCCGGCGCCGCGCGGGGTCAAGCTCTCGCCCGATGGCGCGTACCTCACGCTGCTGCGCAACCGTGCCGACGATCGTGAGCGCTATGACCTGTGGGGCTTCGAGCGGAAGACGGGCAAGTGGCGGATGCTGGTGGATTCGCTCAAGCTGTCGTCAGGCAAGGAACTGTCCGAGGCCGAGAAGATGCAGCGCGAGCGGCAGCGGATCGGCGATCTGAAGGGCATCGTCAGCTACGAATGGGCGCCCGATGGCAAGGCCGTGCTGGTGCCGCTGGATGGCGATCTGTTCCTGGCCGGACTGGACGGCAGCGTCCAGCGCATTCCCGGAACGCAGGGCGGCGAACTCAACCCCAAGCTGGGGCCGAAGGGCGATCGCATCGCCTATGTGCGCGATCGCCGGCTGTGGGTCGGTCCGGTAGCGGGACAGGGTGCGCCGGTGGCCGTGACGCCCACGGAAAGCGCCGAGACCGTCCACTGGGGCGAGGCTGAGTTCGTGGCGCAGGAAGAAATGTCGCGCTTTGCGGGCTTCTGGTGGTCGCCCGACGAAAGCCGCCTGGCGGTCGAGCGGTTCGACGAGGCCAAGGTGGGCGTCGTCACCCGCGCGGCAATCGGCGCGGAGGGCACCAAGACCTTCGACCAGCGCTATCCGGCCGCCGGCACGCCCAACGCCGAGGTTTCGCTGTGGATCATGGCGCCGGACGGCAGCGGCCGCGTCGCGGTGGACCTTGGTGCGGGCGATCCGGGCGCTGAAAAGGACATCTACCTGGCTCGCGTGGACTGGGCACCCGACGGCAAGACGCTCTACGTCCAGCGCGAAAACCGCGCGCAGACCCGGCTCGACATGCTGGCGGTCGATCCCGCCACGGGCAAGGCGCGGGTGCTGTTCAGCGAACAGGCCGCCGAACGCAGCTGGATCAACCTGTCGGACAGCTATCGCTTTCTGGCGGACGGCAGCCTCATCTGGTGGTCCGAACGCGATGGCTTCGGCCATCTCTACCGCTTCCGGCCCGACCATTATCCGGACAGCCAGTGGCAGCAGCTCACGCAGGGCGACTGGGTGGTGACCGGCCTTGTCGGCGTGGACCAGAAGGCCGGCCGCGTGTTCTTCACCGGTACGAAGGACGGCGTGCTGGCGCAGCAGGTCTATGCGCTCGATCTCGCGGCGCCGTCGAAGATCGTGCGCCTGACCGATCCCGGTTTCGACAACGCCGCGACGATGGACAAGCGCGGCCAGACGCTGATGGTCACGCGCAATGCCGACGCGCAGCCGCCGCAATCCTATCTGGCCGATGCCGCCGGCAAGCGGATCGCGTGGATCGAGGAGAATCGCGTGGAGGGATCGCACCCTTACGCGCCCTATCTCGCCAGCCATCGCCCGGCGACCTTTGGCACGATCCCGGCCGCCGATGGTACGCCGCTGCACTGGATGATGATCACGCCGCCGTTGGAGCCTGGGCGCAAGTATCCGGTCTTCACCTTCCATTATGGCGGCCCGCACGCGCAGGTGGTGCACAAGGGCTGGCAGGGCGCGCTGGCGCAGGCGATCGTCGACAAGGGCTATATCTATTTCGCGATCGACAACCGCGGTTCGGCCAATCGCGGGGTGAAGTTCGAAAGCACACTCTACCGCGCGATGGGCTCGGTCGAGGTGCAGGACCAGCTTGCCGGGGCGAATTACCTCAAGGCGCTGGATTTCGTGGACCCGAAGCGGATCGCCACGTTCGGCTGGTCCTATGGCGGCTATATGTCGATCAAGATGCTGCAGGCCGACCCCGGCGCCTATGCGGCGGCCATCGCCGTGGCTCCGGTCACCAAGTGGGAACTCTATGACACCCACTATACCGAACGCTACCTGGGCGACCCGAAGCGCGAACCGCAGGTCTATGCCACGTCGAACGCGCTGGCCGATACCGGCCGCATCCGCGATCCGCTGCTGCTGATCCACGGCATGGCGGACGACAACGTGGTGTTCGAGAACTCCTCCGCGATCATCGCCAAGATGCAGGCGGAGGCGGTGCCTTTCGAGATGATGCTCTACCCCGGTTATACCCACCGCATCAGCGGGCCGAAGGTGAGCCAGCATCTCTACGAGACGGTTTTCCGTTTCCTCGATCGCAACGGCGTCGGACCGGCGCCGCTCGTGGCCGGGAAATAGGAATTTGGGTGGCCGGAAGGCCAATTCGCTTGGCTGGTCGGAACCAGCCGCTATGGACGGCCCGCGTCATGCGATGCGCGGCACTGGAAGGGAAGTGACATGGGTTACCGGGTTGTAGTTGTCGGCGCGACGGGGAACGTGGGCCGCGAGATGCTCAACATCCTTGCCGAGCGCGCGTTTCCGATCGACGAGATCGCCGCTGTTGCCTCGCCGCGTTCGCAGGGCACCGAGATCGAGTTCGGCGAGACCGGGCAGAAGCTCAAGGTCCAGAACATCGAGCATTTCGATTTCACCGGCTGGGACATCGCGCTGTTCGCCGCCGGTTCCGGCCCGACCAAGATCTATGCGCCCAAGGCCGCTTCGCAGGGCTGCGTGGTGATCGACAACTCGTCGCTCTACCGCATGGACCCGGACGTGCCGCTGATCGTGCCCGAAGTGAACCCCGATGCGATCGACGGCTATACCCGGCGCAACATCATCGCGAACCCCAATTGCTCGACCGCGCAGATGGTCGTGGCGCTCAAGCCGCTGCATGATGCGGCGAAGATCAAGCGCGTGGTCGTCTCGACCTACCAGTCCGTGTCCGGCGCGGGCAAGGAAGGCATGGACGAGCTGTTCGAACAGAGCCGCGCGATCTTCGTCGGCGATCCCGTGGAACCGAAGAAGTTCACCAAGCAGATCGCGTTCAACGTGATCCCGCACATCGACGTGTTCCTGGACGATGGATCGACCAAGGAAGAATGGAAGATGGTCGCCGAAACCAAGAAGATCCTCGATCCGAAGGTCAAGGTCGTCGCCACCTGCGTCCGCGTGCCGGTGTTCATCGGCCACTCGGAAGCGGTGCACCTGGAGTTCGAGGAAGAAATCTCCGCCGAACAGGCCCAGTCGATCCTGCGTGAGGCGCCGGGCGTCATGCTCGTCGATAAGCGCGAGGACGGCGGATACGTGACGCCGATCGAATGCGTGGGCGATTACGCCACGTTCGTGTCGCGCGTGCGCGAGGATTCCACAGTCGATAACGGCCTGGCGCTGTGGTGCGTGTCGGACAACCTGCGCAAGGGCGCGGCGCTTAACGCGGTGCAGATCGCGGAACTGCTGGGCCGCCGCCACCTCAAGAAGGGGTAAGCCGGCAATCCTTCCCCGATTGCGGGAAAGATTCGGCATTTTCGATGTCATAACATTTGCGCGACAGCCACCCTCTCCCTAGGATCGCCTCTGATCCTTGGGAGAGGGCACCCGCGCCATGACGCTTTCCGCCGACGTTTTCTGGTCTTTCCGCAGCCCGTACAGCTACCTGGCCACGCGCCGCTATCGCGCGCTGACGGACGAGTACGATCTCGCCATCAATCTGCGCCCGGTCTATCCGCTGGCGATCCGGCAGCCCGATTTCTTCGAACGGAATCATCCCGGCTGGCTGCGCTATCTGTTCGTGGATGTGGCGCGGCTGGCGCAGTTCCACGGCATTCCCTTCGTTCCGCCGCGCCCCGATCCGATCGTGCAGGACATCGCCACGCGGCGCATCGCGGACGAGCAGCCCTATATCTTCCGCCTGACTCGCATGGGGCAGGCGGCATCGCGGCGCGGCAAGTCACTGGCCTTCGCCGATGAAGTCTCGCGCCTGATCTGGGGCGGTACGCAGGGCTGGCACGAAGGCGATCACCTTGCTGGCGCCGCCGCTCGCGCCGGGCTGGACTTCGCCGAACTCGAAGCCGAAGCCGCGAGCGACGCGGAACGGCTCGACGCCGAACTCGCCGCCAACCAGGAAGCGCTGGAAGCCGCCGGGCACTGGGGCGTGCCAACGCTGGTCTTTGACGGCGAACCGTTCTTCGGGCAGGACCGCATCGACCTTGCGGTGTGGCGCATGGAACAGAAGGGGCTGGTTCCTAGTGGATGACGAGAAACCCCGGTGGATGCTCTCAAGGCGGCTGATGCGCAAATTGAGGACGTTCAAAACGAGTGCCTTCGCAGCGATTGCCGTTTTGCTGATCGTGGGACTCGTGCTGCTGCTGGTTCCGATGACGTCCGACCTAGTGCGACGCAGGGAGCTTCCAGGGTCATCCACCATATCACAGCCCGTCGACAACACGCGGTTGATCGGTGAGGTGGTGCATGCGGGAAACAGGCCGCTCACGTTATATTATCTTGATGTACCAGGCGGAGGGCGCCGGGCGTTGAGGCTGGTGGACATGCGCTCCGGCGAGGTTTTCCGGCCATTCAAGGACGATCAGCGCGTCCTGAGCGGATTTACCTTGCTGTCTGAGGCGGAGGGCGCCGATGCGGAAGGCTACATTGCAATTGCGCGCAATGGCGGAACGGATGAGCGCCCGTTGTTCGATGTGGTGGGATGCCGCTTTTCGGATGTTAAGTTCTTCACGCTTGCGCGTGGCGTTGCGGCAATGGACGCGCCTCAGGCGGTGGCGGGCGTGGGCGTATCGATGGTACTCGCGAAGCCGGACGGCAAATCGAGGTTCGTGATTGCCGATTGGGCACGGGGCGTCATTTCCATCGAAAGGCCGCTCGATCTCCCAGCCCCCCTTGATGCGGAAGGCACGAGGCAGGCCGCCCCCGTCCATAGCTAAATGTAGGGAGTGACTCTGGTTTAAGCGTTGCCCCTTCGCTATCCTCTCGCTCATGCTGACCACCATGACCGGCGGCTGCCAGTGCGGCCGCATCCGCTATGCCGTGCGCCTCGGTAGCGACGAGGCTTATCTCTGCCATTGCCGCATGTGCCAGAAGGCGACCGGCGGGGTGGCGGCGGCCTTCGTGCAGGCTGCGCGCGATGCCATCCTCTGGGAGCGCGAGCCCGACTGGTATGCCTCGTCCCCGATCGCGCGGCGCCCGTTCTGTTCGGCTTGCGGCACGCCGCTGGGCTTTGCCTTCCTCGATGGCGCCGGCATGATGGACCTCACCGTCGGCAGTTTCGACGATCCTTCGATCCTCCGGCCGGTATCGCACGCCGGCGCGGAAAGCCTGCACGAGGCATGGCTGGACACGCGCGCGCTTCCCCGCCATCGCAGCGACCAGACGCCGAGCGTGGCCGACCGCTGGAAGGCCGCTGGACTGGAGGTTCCCGAATGACCGAGCTGACCACCGAATTCTTTGCCGGCCACGGCGGCGCGCAACTCGCGCTGCACCGGATGGGGAAGGGCAGGCCGGTCGTGCTGCTGCACGGGCTGTTCTCCTCGGCGGCGATCAACTGGGTCAAGTTCGGCACCGCCGCGCAGCTTGTCGCCGCCGGGTTCGAATGCCTGATGCCCGATCTGCGCGCGCATGGTGAAAGTGCCGCACCCCACGATCCGGCTTCCTATCCGGCGGACGTACTCGCGCTCGATGCCATGGCGCTGGTGGAGCATCTGGGGCTCACCGATTTCGACCTGTGCGGGTTCTCGCTGGGGTCGCGAACCTCGGCGCGGGCGGTGCTGGGCGGACTTTCCCCGCGCCGGCTGGTGCTGGCGGGCATGGGGCTGGAAGGGCTTGCCGGATGGAAGGGCCGGCGCGATTTCTTTATCGACGTGATCGATCGCTTCGGCACGATCCGGCCTGGCGATCCCGCCTATGTCTCGCAGCAGTTCATGAAGACGATGAACGTCGATCGCGTCGCCGCGCGGCTGCTGCTGGGCTCGATGGCGGATACCGCGCCGGAGGATCTTGCCGGCGTGACCATGCCCGTGCTGGTGCTGTGCGGCGACAAGGACAACGACAACGGCTCGGCCGACCGGCTGGCCGCCGCGCTGCCCGACGCGCGCCGCGCGACCATTCCCGGCACGCACATGAGCAGTGTGACCGTGCCCGAAATGGGGGCGGAGATCGTTTCGTTTCTTACCAGTCCGGCTTGACCCCGGCGTTCGGAGGCTTAACCACGGAGGCATGACAAGCGCCCGCATCGCGCGGCGCTGGCAATGTCCTCAGGGAGTCCCCGTCCATGAAATCGCTGTCTTCCGTTCTTGCGCTGGCCGTCGCGGGTCTTTCCGTGACGGGCCTTGCCGCGCCCGCTTGCGCGCAGGATGCTGCCGCCACTCCCGCCACGGTGAAGACGTGGCTGTCCCAGGCGGAAAAGGACTATTTCGACCAGTCCATCCGCACCAACCGCACCGAGTGGGTCTATCAGACCAACATAACCTACGATACCGCCGAGCTTACGTCCGCTGGCAACGCGGCGCTGACGAAGCTTCAGGTCGATCAGGCCAAGCAGGCGGCGATCCTCGCCAAGGTGCCAGGCCTTGCGCCCGACGTTGCGCGCAAGCTGCTGGTCATTCGCACCCAGATCACCACGCCGGCGCCCACCACCCCCGGCGCGGCCGAGGAATTCGCCGCGCTGCAGGCCCGCGTCCAGGGCATCTACGGCAAGGGCCATGGCACGCTGAATGGCGAGCCCGTCAATGGTAGCGACATCGAGGAAGCGATGGGCACCACGCGCGATCCGGCGAAGCTCAAGGAAATGTGGGTAAGCTGGCACGATACGGTCGGCACGCCGATGAAGGCCGACTACGTGCGCATGGTCGATATCGCCAACGCTGGCGCGCGCGAACTTGGCTTTGCCGATACCGGCGCGCTGTGGCGCTCGAACTACGATATGGACCCCGATGCCTTCGCGGCGCTGACCGAGAAGATCTGGGGCGAGGTCCAGCCGCTTTACCGCCAGCTGCACTGCTATGTCCGCACCAAGCTCAACGAGAAGTACGGCGATGCCGTGCAGCCCAGGACCGGCCCGATCCGCGCCGACCTGCTGGGCAACATGTGGGCGCAGGAATGGGGCAACATCTATGATATCGTCGCTCCCGCCGGGGCGGGGGATCTTGGCTACGACGTCACCGATCTGCTGGCAGCGAAGGGCTACGATCCGCTCAAGATGGTGAAGGCGGGCGAGGGCTTCTATTCCTCGCTGGGCCTGGCGCAATTGCCCGAAACCTTCTGGCAGCGTTCGCAGTTCGTGAAGCCGCGTGATCGCGAGGTGGTGTGCCACGCTTCGGCCTGGGACGTGGACAACAAGGACGATCTGCGCATCAAGATGTGCATCAAGGTGAACGGCGACGATTTCGGCGTCATCCACCATGAACTTGGTCACAACTACTATCAGCGCGCCTACAACGGGCAGGACCCGCTTTACCTGAATGGCGCCAACGACGGTTTCCACGAAGCGATCGGCGATTTCGTGGCGCTCTCGATCACGCCCGAATATCTCGTGCAGATCGGCCTGCTCGATCGCGCGAAGGTGCCGGGGCCGGAAAAGGACACCGGCCTGCTGCTGCGCCAGGCGATGGACAAGGTGGCGTTCCTGCCCTTCGGCCTGCTGATCGATCGCTGGCGCTGGAACGTGTTCAACGGCACGATCAAGCCCGCGCAGTATGAAACGGCCTGGAACGACATGCGCCTGAAGTATCAGGGCATCGTGCCGCCCGCGCCGCGCAGCGCCGATGCCTTCGATCCGGGCGCGAAGTATCACATCCCCGCCGTGGTGCCCTATACGCGCTATTTCCTGGCGCGGGTGTTGCAGTTCCAGTTCTTCGAGGCGGCGTGCAAGCAGGCCGGCTGGAAGGGGCCGCTGCACCGGTGCAGCTTCTATGGCAACAAGGCGGTGGGCCAGAAGCTCAATGCGATGCTCACGATGGGCGCATCCAAGCCCTGGCCCGATGCGCTGGAAGCCTTCACCGGCAGCCGCGAGATGAGCGGCGCCTCGATGGTGCGCTATTTCGCGCCGCTTTCGCGCTGGCTGGAGCAGCAGAACCGCGGCAAGGACTGCGGCTGGTAGGGTCTGCTCCCCGATAAGGTCTTGCCGTCAGGCGCGGTTTCAGTCACCATCTTCTCAAATTATATAAAAATCAGAGGATGCCATAATGAAATCGCGCCGGATTGCCGCGTTTCTGGCTTTGGGAAGTGCCTTTGCGGCCTCGGTGCCCGCCCATGCCAGCATGAATCTCGATACCGAACCCGTCGCGCTTGCGCGGCAAGTCACGGCTACCAGCCCGGATGGCGTGGTCGCCGCGCTGCGCTCGCTGGGCTATGGCGCCGATCTGACCGCCGATGACGCCGGCGAACCGCTGATCAACGCGCGCATCGGCAAATGGCAGACGTTCGTGCTGTTCTATGATTGCGACGCGAAGATGCACGACAATTGCCAGTCGTTGCAGTTCAGCGCCAGTTTTACGCCCGACAAGCCTTTCGGGCCGCAGGAAGCGGCGGCCTTCGCGCGCGACTATCGGTTCGGCGCCCTGACCATTGGCACCGACAAGTCGGTCGTGCTGTCTTGGGATGTGGTGACCGGAGGCGGCCTTGATTCGTCGGTGTTCCGCAAGGTGGTCGAAAACTTCAGCTTCGCCCTGGATAACGTGGGCGCTCTGGCGTTCAACGAGGATACCGGTGCGGATGCGAAGCGGCCAGCGGGCCGCCTTATCGCTTCCGGCTCTCGCCCTTGACGTTCTTGAGCGAAGCGCCGGCAAGTTCGGGCCAGCGTTCTTCCCAATCGTGAAGGTCCCAGTCGGCCGGCCGTTCGAAGCTCAGAATGTCGTCCTGCGTTTCGGCCAGGTTGATGTCTTCCGGTTCGATTGTCGCGCCGGGCGTGGTGCTGGCGAAAGCGCGCACCGTGGGGCGTTCCGGGTGCTTGCGGTGCGTTTCGATCACGATCGCAAGCCGGTCGCCGGGAATCCGCACCAGTGAGCCGACTGGATAGACGCCGACCGAGCGCACGAACGCGGCCAGCACATATTCGTCGAAATGGCCGTTCCAGCTCAGCATCTCGTGGATCGCTTCGGCCGGTGTCCAAGGAGCCTTGTAGGGGCGGTCCGACGTGACGGCGTCATAGACATCGCACACCGCGCCCATGCGCGAGAGCAGCGTGATCTCGTCGCCGCTCAGCCGGTGGGGATACCCGGTACCATCGACCTTTTCGTGATGATGCAGCGCCACGTCCATGACCAGCGCCGACAGCGTATCGTCCTTGCGCAGTACGGTGTGCCGGTCAAGCCGGTTTCCAACTGCACGGGGTGGACCGGTGACTCTGACATTCATTGACAAAAGGATTTGCCTAGCTTTTCTGCGGAACAAGGCGCCTCATGCGGCATTCAAGCATGAAATATTTTTGACCAGACCCCCTCATCCGCTGCCCCATTGATGCCCTTATGTTCTCGATTGGGGACCAAATAGCCATCACTGTAGGGGCAGGATTGAATGTCGCCACGCTGGACACGTTTATGGCTTTGTCCCCTCCCGTTGTGGGGCTCTGACGACCTCGAATTCGACCCCGGCGCTCTCCCCGCGAACGCGCTGCGATTGCTCGGTTGGCAACACCATCGCGTTTGCTCGGATGCCAACCTTCGCCAATTCCGCTACGGCGAATTCGGCGATTGAGAGAGCAGTTGCCTTGTTCTTATCGGACGCATTCCCATCCGAGTACCCACCCACCGTAATCCCCTGCACACCCCAGTGCTGGATTGCCCAAACTGCGTCATCCAAGCCCTGGCTTTGCTGAGGACGGCCATCTTCTAATTGCATGGCGACGAAAAGCCTTGGCTCAACGGGTGGTATGACCCGGACATTCCACCCCCCAGCCACCTGGGCGGCTGCTTGTTCGGCTTTTCGGTAGTCGCCGAGTTGCCAGCCTTCGGCTGCAAATGGAACCAGTTGAACGGTTCGCTCGGAGCGGTTGACCCAGAGTGCTTGGGTTGGAAGTCCGACGGCTTCTCGTATCGCAACAAGAGGAGGCACGTCGCGGGCGATACCGGCAGCAGATGTTTCCACGGCAGCGTCGACAATGGCGCGGGCTTGCGCTTGCACGTCTGCCGCAACAACCTGCTGCAGGTTCAGGCTTGGCCGCTCCCCCCACTCGGCTTCGAGCTTGCTCAGAAGCCTTCGTTCTGCATCATTTGTGTACTGTGGCGCGATCACAACGGCGTCCACGGAGGGTGCGCCGCGCAAGGGCCACCTGACCTGCAACTGGGCAATGTTTACGGGTTTGAGATTCAGTTCCTCGGTCAACAGGCGCCGGACTGTAGACTGCGCCTTTGCCTCGGCGGTTACACGATAGAGCGTCACGCCAAGTGGTGTGGCCAAGGCGGCAAAGGCTGCCATCCCTGCCAGGACATAGCGCGGTGTGATCTCCACGTTGGCCAGAGGTCGGGCAGCCCCGCTCAATCGGGCTATCAGGGCAAACGAAAAGGCAATTGCCGCCAGGTTGGTCAGGAACAGGAGGAAGGCACCGAGAGCGAAACTCATGTTCGCCACACCAAGCCCATAACCGACGGTCGCCAGTGGCGGCATAAGTGCGGTTGCGATGGCGACGCCGATCGCGGTCGCTCCCTTCTGCTGGACGGTAGCATAGGCTCCGGCGATGCCGGAGAAGACAGCTACGGCAAGGTCAAGCAAGGTTGGCTCGGTGCGGGCAATGATCTCGGGTGTCGCATTGCGGATTGGGCTGAGCCAAGTGAGCAGAACGCCGGTAAGGATGCCGATAGCCGCACCGATTGCGATAACCTTGACCGAATCCCGAATCTGGTGCCCGTCCAGCGAGGCAAAGCCAAATCCCATAGAGGCGATCGGCCCCATCAGCGGGGAAATCAGCATCGCCCCGATCACGACAGCCGTTGAGGATTGCAGCAGTCCGAGTGCGGCAATGCCGGCTGACAGCCCGCACATCAGCATGTACGATTTGGTAATGCGCCCTTCGTCGCGCACTGACTGGCGGAGCGATTTGCCGGCATCCCCCTTGAGGTCGGGGAACAAACCGGTCTTGTCGATCTGGGCGCGAAATGCGGCAAAAGACCTCACCGCATTTTCCCGGAATGTTACCCAACGGGATCCATTCGCAACAGGTTGTGGTGTCATTTATTACCCTCCCCACGGCTCTGCTTGCGTTCCCCAAGCCGTCCGATCAGGCCTCCGATACTGCCACCCTGGATGATCACTGAGAACAGCACGATGACGAAAGTGGCCGCGACAATCGACGTTCGGTAGGGGCCATTGGGAAGAGAAAGCGCAAGTGCGATCGAGATGCCGCCGCGAAGCCCGCCCCAGACCAGCGTAGGAACGGCAAGCGCCCCTAAATCGATCCTGCTGCGCAGCAAGGTGAGTGGGATACGAACCGACAGCCAACGGGCAAACAGCGCGAGAGGGATCGCCGCCAGGCCAAACAGCAGCAGGCGCGGCTGTCCGGTGATCAGCACCACTTCCAGGCCAATCAGCAGGAACAGTACGGCATTGAGAATCTCGTCGATCAGTTCCCAGAACTTGATGAGATAGTCGCGGGTCACGTCGCTCATCGCGCGCGCCACTCCAGCGTTGCCGATGAACAACCCGGCAACCGCCATGGCGACCGGTCCGCTGACATGGAGGGTATGGGCCAGGCTGTATCCTGCCATGACGAGCGCGAGGCTGATCATCACCTCGACACTGTAGTCGTCAATGGATTCCATCGAGCGGAAGGCAATCCAGCCTGTCACCAGGCCAAAGGCGACCCCGCCCAACGCCTCGCGGGCAAAATCGCTTGCAGCATGGCTCCAACTGAATTCATCGGCCCCGGTCGCTACGGCTAGAAGTATGGCGAAAATTACGACGCCCACGCCGTCGTTGAACAGGCTCTCGCCCGCGACGGTCGCTTGCAGGGATGGCGGGACCGCTGCACGCTTCAAGATAGCCATGACCGCGACCGGGTCAGTCGGACTGATCAGTGCTCCAAAGACAAGCGCCCATGGCAGAGGAACCTGCAAGCCCATGGCTCCGGCAATCCACCATGTCCCAACCCCGACAATGCCGGTTGAAAGCACGACGCCGAATGTCGCCAAGGCAAAGATCAGCGCGCGATTGGCGCGCATGTCGAGCCAATCGACATGGAGCGCCCCCGCGAAGAGCAGGAACGAGAGCATGCCCTCCATCAAGGCTGCATGAAAGTCGATCCCGGTCAGGAAGCGCTCGACCAGAGGCACCAGCCCCCAAGAGGGAAAGGCCGCTCCGATGCCGATTATCGCGAGAGAGGCCAGAGCGCCCATGAGCGTCATGCCCACTGCTGACGGAAGCCTCAGCAGCCGATGATTGGCATAGCCAAGCACCGCTGCCAGAAGGATCAGCACCGCTGCCACGTCGAATGGGGATAGGTTCGATTGGTGCATTGCCCGCTATCCCCATACCGATGTGATCAGGATCGTGCCGAGCACCAGCACCAGCACGGAAAGGGGTGTGCCAACACGGGCGTAATCGGAAAAGCGATAGCCGCCTGGGCCCCAGACAAGCGTGTTTGACTGGTGCCCGATAGGTGTCAGAAAATCGCAGGATGCGCCAATCGCAACGGCCATGAGCATGGCATCGACCGAGGCACCGGTCTCGATACCCGTCTGGGCCGCAATCGGCCCCATGATCAGCACGGCAGCGGCGTTGTTCAGGAATGGTGTGACGGCCATCGTCAGGCCAAGAGTTACCGCGACCATGAGCCATTCAGGCTGTCCGTGCCCGGACGCGCTGATCAGTCCGGCTATAGTGTTTCCCGCTCCGCTTTCCGAGAACGCCTGAGCCACCGGGATCAGGGCGGCGAGCAGGATTATGATTGGCCAATCAATGTCGTGATAGACTTGCCCTTTCAGCCTCCCGAAGACTCCAAGCACCGTCACCGCCAGCATAAGCGCGACGGCGAGATTGAACACGCCCGACGATGCCGCAACAATTGCGCCGAGCAATGCGAGCACCGGCAACCAGTCCTTTGCCGCCAGTCTCAGGTTCAGTTGCCGCTCGGCCAGCGGGAGCAGGTCAAAGGCATGGACAAGTTCGGCAACCCTCTCCAGCGGCACCTGAAGTAACACCACGTCGCCCGGCTGGAGTCGCAAGGCGGACAAGCCATCTGCGATACTCTTCCCCCTGCGACTAACGGCGACGAGTGCGGCCCCGTTTTGCGCGAGTAAGGCAGCGGCGTTGTCGCATTGGATGAGACTGCTGTGGTCGGTCACGACACATTCGCTGAAGGAGCCTTCAAGCAAATCGTCTTCAGCGTCGGACGCGAGTTCAAGCCCCAGACGATCAAGCACCTGCTCTACGACTGGCGCGCGTCCTTCGACTTGGATGATGTCGCCCGGCAACAGCGAACGGCTCAGACGTGGGGCCGTGACCAGAATGCCTCCGCGATCAATTGCATGGACTGCGAGGCGATCTTCCCCTGAACCAATCGAGGCCAGCTTTTCGACGGTGAGCGAGCGGGAAGCACTCTTGGGTACCCGGAGTTCGAAAAGGTAGTCGGCTATCCTGAATTTGAGAGGCTCGCCTTCGCTGGACGCGCGCGACGGTAGGAACCGAACCATCAGGATCGTCAGTACCATGCCCGCAAGAGCGAGCGGCAATCCGACGTAGGCGAAATCGAACATCCCGAATGCAGGTTTACCGTAATCCCCACGCAGTTCGGCCAGAATGACGTTGGGCGGCGTGCCGATCAGCGTCACCAGGCCGCCCAGCAACGAAGCGAAGGCCATTGGCATGAGGATACGGCTTGGCGATATTCGTGCCGACCGGCAGGTCGCCAGGGCTGCGGGCAACAGCAAGGCAAGTGCGCCGACGTTGTTCATGAATGCCGACGCTATACCGCACAAAGCCGAATAGACGATCGCGATGCCAATCTCCGCGCGCATCCAGCGACGGAACGGGCGTAGCGCGTGGGCAAGCATGCCGGACCGCGAGATTGCCGCGCTTACGATCATCACTGCGGCCACGGTGAGGACGACCGGGTCGGCGAAGCCGGTGAACGCCTGAGTGGCCGGCACCAACCCCAGCACCAAGCAGGTTGCGAGCATTAACAGCGCGACAAGATCGTGTCGCAGTCGATCGCTGGCGAAGCCGGCAAGGCCGCCCAGAAATATGAGGGAAATCAGGATGGCGTTGCTGGATTCGGGCATGGTACTTCAACGCTTAGTGCCTTTGCCGTTCCGGGCAAGGAGAACCCGGCAGGAATGCGCTTCTGTTGGGTCTGCCCAAGGTTACCAGCCAAAGCATAGCCATAGTTTGGGACAGGAATTTTAATGCGTTGGCGATTGCCGATCCTTGCTTTCGTTGCTGCACGGAATTCGCTGTGCCAAGGGTATTGGGCGGGAGGGCGGAATTTTGGAAGGATTGGACAAAGTGGTCGCCGAGCCGATCCTGAATTTCGGCAACACGGGCATTTCCCTGCGGTCGATCATCGTCGCGGGAGCCATTCTGGCTGTTGCTGCTTTCGCCATCTGGATCATCCGCCAATTGACGGTGCGCGCGCAGGGGAAGCTCGGAGAGGGGCGAGCCTCCACGCTTTACGTAGCCGGGCAGGTCGCTCGGTACATTATCGTATTCGCTGCCCTTGCCGCTGCGATCTCGGCCCTCGGCGTTGATCTTTCCGCTCTGTCTCTTTTCGCCGGAGCCCTGGGCGTCGGCATCGGCCTTGGCTTGCAGGACGTGGTCAAGAATTTCGTTTGCGGCCTGATCCTACTGTTCGATGGTAGCATTGAGGTGGGCGATTACGTCGAACTGAATGATGGAACCGCAGGCGCGGTGGCCGCGATCGGCCCAAGGGCGACGACCCTGCGAACCACCGATCATGTCGATGTTCTTGTGCCCAACGCCGAACTGCTGGGCGGCAAACTGACCAACTGGACACGCGACCGCGCGTCCCGGCGCATTCATGTTCCTTTTGGAGTTGCTTATGGCACCGACAAGGATGTCGTGAAGCTGGCAGCCCTGGAGGCCGCGCGTTCGGTGTCATTCACTCTGCCGGACAGCGATGATCGCAGGACGCAGGTTTGGCTTACGGGATTTGGCCACTCAGCGCTCGAGTTCGAACTTGTGGTCTGGCCATCGCTTGAGGCGGTGAAGCGTCCCGGCAGCATGATGGCAGCCTATTGCTGGGCACTGGACGATGCGTTGCGCAAGTACGGCATCGAGATTCCCTTCCCTCAGCACGACCTGCGAATCCGTTCCTACTTCGGACATGAAGGGCAAGCCGGAGTCGAAGCGGCGACGGGACGAAGCGGGATGCCTGCGAACGCCGTCAAAGCTTCGGCGTCAGATGCCTCTGCAAACGATGCCGCGGCAGACATCGTCGAAGGCAAGCCACTGTGAAGCCGGCTTTGCAATCGCGTCTGCATGAGCTGTATTTTGGAGGCTCGGGGGCAGCGCTGCGATTCCAAAGCTGGATGTTGCTCCTCGATGTCGCACTGATCGCGTTCTTCATTGTCGCGCCGTTCATTGAACGCGACACAGCTTTCTTTATTCTCGACTATGCGATCGCGGCCATCCTCGCGATTGACCTTGGCTTGCGGGCATTCGCTTTCGGTGATGTCAGACGTTGGTTGCGCCGCCCAATTGTCTGGGCCGACTTTGCTGTGTTGGCATCACTCGTCGCTCCAGTTTTCGCTGCCAATCTTGGTTTTCTGAGGATCATGCGAATCTACTCATTGGTCCAAGGTGAAAACCTCTGGCGCGTCGTTGCAAGCGGACGCTGGGTTGACACCAATGTTCAGGACACTGCCCGTGCGGCGGCCAACCTCGTCATTTTTGTTTTCGTGGCCGCATCGCTGGTGCACGCCGGCTTCGCCGGGCGTGCTAACCACATCAATTCCTACCTGGATTCCCTCTACTTCACTGTCACCACGCTATCGACCACGGGCTACGGCGATGTCGTGCTGCCGGGGCCATGGGGGAAAGTTCTCTCGATCATCATCATGATCGGCGGTGTTTCGCTGTTCATCCGCCTCGTGCAAGTGACCATGCGAGGCGCAAAGGTTCGTTTTCCTTGCCCGCAATGCGGGCTGCTGCGCCACGATCCTGATGCGATCCACTGCAAAGCCTGCGGCGCTCGCATCAGAATCCCGCACGACAATGATTGAACAGTTTCAAGCTATTAAAGTTCATCTCCAACCGGTGGGGTTTCCCGCTTCGCCCGATCAAGGAACGCCAGCATGTCGTTGGGCCGCGCCTTGCCGGCACGGCGCTTGAGGAAGTCTGACGCGGTTTCTACCACGCCGATCTTCTGGGCGATAGCGACCGCAATCCACTGGTTCAGCGAAACGCCGTCTTCCTTCGCAAGCCGGGCAGCGGCCTCCTTGACCGATGCCGGGAGCTTGAGCGGGTAGGATGCCTTGCTCATGATCGTAACTCCTTCAACAATTCTCCGGGTCGCAAAACCCGCAATCCGAACCTTGCTGCACCTTTGGCGAAATCTCGCACATTATGCGTGATCAAAGCATCGGCACGGCCATTGACCGCCGTTTCCAGAACCATTTCGTCATTTGGGTCCGATAACTGCGGTCGCCATTGAAAACTCACCTCAACCGCCTCACAGCCGCTCGCCAGTGCAGCAAGGAAGTGGTCGATGTCACGCAACCCCAATCCATGTGCGAGACGCTGCTCGGGCCGTTTCAGCACCGCCTCGTATTCGAGAAACAGCGCAGGCGTCACCAGGGGAGTAAGCCGCCCGTGAGCGGCCTCGCGTAGGACTGCATTGCTACCGCCAGTCGCGCTCCTCAGCGCCGTCACGATGATGTCTGTATCGAGGACGACTCTTGGCATATCCTATGAGATATCACTTGTTATGGGAGATTTCAATGGAGCGCCCTATCAGTCGCTCCACCGCATCCCCGACCTGCTGCGCTGCGTCCAGCAAGTGCTCGTCATCGAGATGGGCATAGCGGGCGGTCGATTGATGGTTCGCATGACCGAGTAACCGCCCGATCATGGGAAGTGTTTCCTTGCTCATCGCGGCATGGCTTGCAAAGGTGTGGCGCAGGTCATGGATACGCAGCTTACCGAGCCCGGCCTGCCCCAGGATCGACTCCCACAAATGCTGGATGGACCGCATCGGCCTGCGATATTGGTAATTCCAGAACAGCCAAGGAATCTTGGCATGTCGAGGCAGGCTGTCGATGACTTCGCGCGCCGCCGAGCCGAGCCAGACCGTGCGCGGGCCGGTCTTGCTGTCGCGCAAGAGCAGACGGCCACCCTTCACGTCCTGCCATTGGAGGGTGAGGATTTCACGGTAGCGGCAGCCAGTCAGCAAGAGCAGCGTGATAACCGCGCATCCTGAGCGGATCGTGAGATTGTCGCTGGCCCGTAAATCGGCAAGCACGTCGCCAAACCGCGCCAGTTCCTGCGCGGTTAGAAACCGTTCGCATTGCCTGCGCTTGTTCGGCCTGACCGACCGGCAGGGGTTGGTGTTTTCGAGCCGGTATCCCCAAACCTCAGCCTTGTTGAGCATGTTCTTGAGGATTTCGAGCGTGCGGTTCGCCGCGCCGGGGCCAGTACGATTGTTGAGGTCGGCGAACCATTTGGTCACATGCTCTTCGTTCAGTTCGTCAATGAACACGCCCTTGAAGGCGTTGTCGAGATACTGGCGGCGGTAGCCGTCGTGCGTAGCCAAGGTCGATGCCTTCCACTGCGGCGACCAACGGGACCAGTATTCCTCCAGAAAATCATCGAACCGTGGGGCGGAGCGGATACGCTTGCGGTCGGTCGCCGGGTCACGGCCGACTTGCGCGTAAGCGATCACGCGCCGCGCGACCATCTGCGCCTGATGGCGGGTCAGGACCGAGGCCGGGCCAATGGTGACCGTCCGCAGCCTCCCCGCCATCCTCGTCTGCACGATGTAGACATTGCGGCCGCTGGGGTAATGACGGATGCCGAAGCCGTGCTCGATCCCGAGCCAGGTCGTGGACCGTGCCTTTCCCTTCGGCACGAGAAGGAAATTGACGTTCGCTCCTACCTCGGCGAGCGCCTCCTCGACGATCCGCTTGAGGCTGGCAGCGGTCACGGGCGAAGGCCAATCGCCTGCGCCAGCGATCCCGCAATTCGATTAGCAGCATCGCCGATTACGTCATCGGAGAGGTGCGCGTATTTTGCGGTCGTTTCGGGCAGGACGTGCCCGAGCAGCTTGCCGATTGTCGCAAGCGGCACGTTGTCCATTATCGCGGTGGATGCAAAGCTATGCCGCAGATCGTGAATGCGGACATCGGGCAAGGCGCAACGACGCCGGAAAGGAAGCCACCAATTGTCAAGAATGATTGGCTTCGTGCCGGACTTGTTGGGGAAAACAAGTTCGACGCCGTCTCGTCGGTTGATGCCTTCCAGAACTTCGAGCGCTTGGCAATTGAGCCAGATTGTCTTGGCTCCTGTCTTGCTGTCCGGCAGCAACAGTCGCGGCGGCTGCACCCATTCCCAGCGAAGGTTCAATATCTCGCCAAGCCGTGCGCCCGTAAACAGCAGCAACCGCACGATTGCCACTTGCGCCGGATAGGATGCCTCCTCCTCACGCAAAGCCGCACCGATCCGGCGATACTCAGCGGGCGACAGGTATCGCTCTTTGGGTTCGCGCTTGTAGCGCGGCATCCCCCGGCAGGGATTGGAGCCCCTGCGCCGGAGTCGCAATGCCTCCGCGTATTTGAGCAAGGCTGCCAATACCGGCACCGAGCGGTTGAACTGGCCCTCACGACTTCCCGCGAAACTATCGCGCCAGCGGTGAACGTCAGCGGGCATAATGTCGGCAACGCGCATTGGTCCAAACTCTGGCGCAATTACGTTTTTCCAAGCGTGAAAGTTGCGACTGATCGTCGACGCTTTCCACACGCGAGATAGGTCGTCCCAATAGGTGTCGACAAAGTCTGACATGATCGGTGTGGCCTTGACCACAGTGCGCTTAGGCAAACCATCCAGCGCCACCTCGGCGAGCAGCCGCCGCGCCTGCGCCCGCGCAAGCTCGGCCGCCAGGTCATCGGATCGGCCCAGAGTGATCCGGCGATGCTTCCCACGATGCCGGAGACGCACGAACCAATAGTAGTTGCCGCTTGGCCTGACGCGCAGGCCGAAGCCGGCCAACTCGGTATCCCAGATGCAGTATTCCGTCTCGCGCAGCGGCAGCTTGCGCCGCGCAAAGTTGCCATCGAGCAGTGCCCGGCGCCCGGGCTTTCGCTGCATGGGGACCATCTGGCCATCGCCAATATCAAAACTGGGGTCAGAAGTCGCGGAAATCCGGTCATTTGCGGGGACCGGATGGCCTTCAGTGGCATACCCGCCGCCGAGCAATCCCAGCATCTCGCGCACTGATTTTACAGCATTTTTTCCCATGCACTCAGCAGTACACTGCGTACGGAATGCCCGCGTTCGGGATGCTCCCGCATCGAGGCGAACTCGGCGTCGGTCAGGCGTCCGGCCTTGTTCAGGATCGAATCATCGATCGCCATCTTGCCGATATCGTGCAGCAAGCCGGCCATGCCGGCCTCACGCACCTTTTCCTCGGAGAAATCCAGTTCGCGGGCAAGGTTGATCATCAGCGCCGAGACGGTCACCGAATGCATGTAGGTGTATTCGTCCTTGCGCTTCAGTCGCAGCACCGACGTGAGCGTGGAATTGTTGCGCGACAGCGAATCCGCGATTTCGTCCACCAGCGGTCCGAGCTTTTCGGCATCGATGGTATCGCCCGAGCGAACCTGCTTCAGAAGCTGGGACATCAGGCGACGCGCAAGGTTCACGGTCTTGCGCGCCCGGCCGAGTTCGGCTGCCATGGAGCAGGTTTCGGGCGCGGCGGGCTTCTGGCGCGCTGCCGGTGCGATCGGGGCGAGCCGTGGCTTGGCGCTTTTGCGCGAGGTCGCGCGGGGCGGCGCAGGCTGGGGCGCGGGTGCGGCGGCGGGCGGAGGAGCGGGCTGGTTCGCGGCCTTGGGAGGGTCGACCTTGATGTCGAGACCCTTGTCGGTATCGATGATCACGCCGGAAATCCGCGCAGAGCGCAGCGCGTCCACATCGTCGCTATGCTCCAGAAGGAACTTGCCACGCCAGAACGGGTGGAAGAACCACACGCCCTTGATGGCATGAATCCACATGCCGGCGCGGACCTGATCCTTCTCAATCTGCTTTAGCGCCATTGGCAACCGACCTTCATATTCAAAGCCTGACCCAAACTGCTCCGTGCGATACGGACGCAGGTTCGTCCGCTTCGGTTCGCGTAACATTCAGGATGGTTCCAAATCGTAAACGTCGCGTACAAATTTGGGGGGCGTGAAAGTGCCATGTTTGCAACCCGCGCTGCGCTGGCGAGGTGCTGCCGAATATAGTACAAAAAAATCAGTAATTTGTGCGGCTTTGGCGGTGCGGCGAAAGCTGGCCGCGCCATCCACCTTTTTCAATCGGAACGCCGATTGTGACCGGTGCCGCCACGCGAATCGCATCCGGCGGCACTGTCACAATCGGAGCGAGCGGTTTACCGGAACGGAGGCTCGTTAAACGCGCGCAGTTTGCGGCTGTGCAGGCGCGGGCCTTCGGCACGCAGCAGCGCGCAGGTGGTGGTGCCGATGGCCAGGTGCGCGGCGATGGCTTCCTCGTAGAACCGGTTGGCCTGCCCCGGCATCTTGATCTCGCCGTGCAGCGGCTTGTCGGAGACGCACAACAGCGTTCCGTAGGGCACGCGGAAGCGATAGCCCTGCGCCGCGATCGTGGCGCTTTCCATGTCGATGCCGACCGCGCGCGACAGGCTGAACCGCCGTGCGGACTGGGTGTAGCGCAACTCCCAGTTGCGATCGTCGGTCGTGACGATCGTGCCCGTGCGCATACGCTTCTTGAGGTCCGCGCCGCCGGTGCCACTGACCATCTCCGCCGCCTGCGCCAGCGCTCGCTGAATCTCGGCGATGGCGGGAATCGGGATTTCCGGCGGCAACACGGGATCAAGCACGTGATCATCGCGCAGATAGGCGTGGGCGAGCACGTAATCGCCGATCTTCTGGGTGGGGCGCAGCCCGCCGCAATGGCCGATCATCAGCCAGGCTTCGGAGCGCAGCACGGCCAGGTGATCGCAGATCGTCTTGGCGTTGGACGGGCCGACGCCGATGTTGACGAGCGTGATGCCTGAACGATCGGGAGCGATCAGGTGGTAGGCCGGCATCTGGTGCCGCCGCCAGGCGGTGTCGGACAGGCGCGCACGGGCGTTGTCGACCGGCGCATCAAGGTACAGCCCGCCCGCGCCCGACAGCGCGATGTGATGGCCATCGCCCACCTGTTGCGCCGCCCAGTCCACGAATTCATCCACATAGCGGTGGTAATTGGTGAACAGCACGTAGCGCTGGAAATCGTCGGGCCGGGTGCCGGTGTAATGCGCCAGCCGGGCAAGGCTGAAATCGGTGCGCAGGCCATCGAACAAGGACAGCGGCAGCAGTCCTTCGTATTCGGGCACGTCCAGCCCGTCGGCAATCTCGTCGCCGATGCGGGCCAGTTCGGTGGTGGGGAAGTGCTGCGCCAGATCCTGCGGCGTCACCCCGTTCATCTGCGCGCCGTCGCTGCCGTCCAGCACGTAGGGAAACGGGATTTCCTGCCGGGACGGGCAGACTTCGATCCGCACTTCGTAGTCGGACAGGATCAGCGCGAGCTGCTCCGCCAGGTAGTCCTCGAACAGCGCCGGCCGCGTCACGGTGCAGGCATAGGTGCCGCGCTCGATCAGCCGGCCGAACGAGCGCGTCGAATGGTCGCCCAATGTCTGCCCATCGAAGTGGATGCGCAGTTCGGGATAGCAGTAGCTGCCATCGTGGCGCCGTTCGGGCGGGGGCGGGGTGCCTTGCGTGGCGAAAGCGGCGATATCCGCGCGCAGGCAGGCCACGGCGGCGTCGAAAATGCGGGAAAGCTCGGTGATGATCGTTTCAGGTGTATCCATCGGCAGTATGTAGCGCGCAATCGGTGACGCTGCAAAGACGGCTTATGCCGCCACGGCGGAGCGGACCGCTATGGCCGGGGCGGGACCGGCAGGTTAAGAAGGTATGATGCGGTTTCGGGCGAATATCGGTGGGGCAATGGCGCTTTTGCTGGCGCTGTCCGGCTGCGCGGGCGGCGGTGGTGGCGGTTTCCGTCCGGTCAGCGATACGCCGGTGCGGATCGGTCCGGCCTATACCGTGCGTGGGCAGACTTACGTGCCCGCCGCCAGCCCCACCTATGATATGCTCGGCTATGCCAGTTGGTATGGCCGTGAATCGGGTAACCGCACCGCCAACGGGGAAGCGTTCATTCCCGGCTGGATCACCGCCGCGCATACCACGCTGCCGCTGCCGAGCTACGTGGAAGTTACCGCGCTTGATAGCGGCCGCCGGATCATCGTGCGGGTCAACGATCGCGGACCGTTCGCCGGCCGTGCGCGGATCATCGACCTGTCGCGCGGCGCGGCGGACCAACTCGGCGTGCGCGCGCAGGGCCAGGTGGCGGTGCGCGTGCGCCGGGTGGAACCTGCCGAGGAGGACCGTGCCCGCCTGCGCCGGGGCCAGCCCGCGCGCCCGCTGCCGCCCGTTCCCGAACCGATCCTGCGCAACCTGCGCGGCCAGCTTTCGGCGGCGGGGTTCTGACACAACAAAAAAGGGGCACCCGTGGGGCGCCCCTTTTCCGTTTGCTTGTCGCGAAGCGATCAGGCTTCCGCGGCGCGTTCTTCCAGCAGTTCCGCCGGGATTTCGCCGGGTTCGAGGTTCGGATCGACTTCCTCGGTGAAGCCGCCGGCTTCGTTGTCGAACATCGCGTCGATCACGTTGACGCCCTGCGACTGGAGTTCGGCTTCGTCCGGCGAACGGGCGACGTTCACCTTGACCTGAACCGAAACTTCCGGGTGCAGCGCAACGCGGACCGGGAACACGCCGATGGTCTTGATCGGGCGTTCGAGAACGATCATCGCCTTTGACACCTTGGCGCCCTGATCGACCAGGGCTTCCACGATGTCGCGGACCGAAACCGAACCATAGAGATGGCCGGCGTTCGACGACGCGCGGATGAGCACGACTTCCTTGCCTTCGACCGAACCGGCTTCCTTGCCGGCTTCCTCGCGGCGGGCCGCGTTATCGGCTTCGATGCGGGCGCGGTTGGCTTCGAAGACCTTGCGGTTGGCTTCGTTGGCGCGCAGCGCCTTCTTGTTGGGCAGCAGATAGTTGCGCGCGTAGCCGTCCTTGACGGTCACTTCGTCGCCGATGGTGCCCAGCTTCTCGATGCGCTCGAGCAGGATGATCTGCATGGGTAGCGCTCCTTACTTGACGATGTAGGGCAGCAGGCCGATGTGCCGGGCGCGCTTGATCGCCTGGCTCAGCTCGCGCTGCTTCTTGGCCGAAACCGCGGTGATGCGGCTGGGGACGATCTTGCCACGTTCGGACATGAAGCCCTGCAGCAGGCGCACGTCCTTGTAGTCGATCTTCGGCGCGTTCTTGCCCGAGAACGGGCAGCTCTTGCGGCGGCGGAAAAACGGACGAGCCATCTCTTATTCCCCTTCGCGTTCGCGGCGACGGCTACGGTCGCGTTCGTTCTTGCGCATCATCACCGACGGGCCGCCTTCGTGCTCGTCCACGCGGATCGTCATGTAGCGGATGACGTCTTCGTTGATCTGCGTCTGGCGCTCCAGCTCGGCCACCACGCCGGCGGGGGCGTCGATGTTGAGCATCACGAAGTGCGCCTTGCGGTTCTTCTGGATCTTGTAGGCCAGCGAACGGAGGCCCCAGGTCTCGGTCTTGGTGACCTTGCCGTTGTTGCTCTCGACGATTTCCGTGGCGGTGGCGGCAAGCGCATCGACCTGAGCCTGGCTCAGATCCTGGCGCGCCAGAAAGACATGCTCGTAAAGCGGCATGCTTCGCGTCCTTTCATCTTCTAACCGATCGCTGGCTGATCCGCGGGATTGCGGGGCCCCTCCGGCTTTCTTCGAATCCCGTAAGTCACGGGAAGCTGCGGCCCTTAGCGGATTCCAGGCGGAACGCAAGGGGCTTCGGTCCGTTCGCGGGCTTGATCGCGCGTCACGCAAGGGGTCATAATGGCACGAAACAACTCCGGGAGGATGTCCGATGCCCGTTACCGTCGATCGCGAAGGAGCGGTTGCCATCGTCACGCTCAACCGGCCGGAGGCGATGAACGCGCTGTCGCGCGCCATGCGGGCCAGCCTTGCCCGCGCCATGCAGGAACTGGACGGCGACGACGGCATCCGCGCTGTGGTTCTGACCGGAGCAGGGGAGCGCGCCTTTACCGCCGGGCTGGACCTCAAGGAACTGGGCGCGGACACGTCCAACCTGGGCGCGGCGAATGCAGAGGCGGCGGAGGAGAACCCGGTCAAGGCGATCGAGCAGTGCCGCAAGCCGGTGATCGGCGCGATCAACGGCGTCGCCATCACCGGCGGGTTCGAACTGGCGATTGCCTGCGACATCCTGATCGCGTCCGAGAACGCGCGCTTCGCCGATACCCATGCGCGCGTGGGCATCATGCCGGGCTGGGGCCTTTCGCAGAAACTCTCGCGCCTGATCGGCATCGCCCGTGCCAAGGAGCTTTCGCTGTCGGGCAATTTCATCGATGCGCGCACTGCCGTCGATTGGGGGCTGGTCAATCGCGTGGTCCCGCCGGCGGACCTGCTCGCCACGGCGAAGCGGCTGGCGCACGACATTGCCGGGGCCGATCCGGCGATGGTCACCGCCTACAAGAAGCTGATCGACGATGGCTATGCGCTGCCGTTCGGCGAGGCGATCGCGCTGGAACATCGCGTGTCCGTGGCGGCCAACAGCCAGGTCAGCGCCGGCGACGTCGAGGCGCGACGCCGCGCGGTGATCGAACGCGGCCGCAGCCAGAAGGGGTAAGCCGAACTCTCAACGCGGCACGAGGTGTGCCGTTTCGGGCACCGGGGTTACCGGCGCGCGATCGGTGAACCAGCGGACGAGGTTTTCCACCTGCAATGCGCCCATCGCCGCGCGCGTCCGTTCCGAACCGGAACCGACATGCGGTAGCAGCACCGACCGGGGATGGGCAAGCAGGCCTTCGGGCACCCGCGGTTCGTGCGCGTAGACGTCGAGCCCGGCGGCGAGGATGGTGCCATTCGCCAGCGCCGCCACCAGCGCGTCCTCGTCCACGATCGAGCCACGCCCGATATTGACGAGGATGCCGTCGGGGCCGAGCGCGGCGAGCACCGCGGCATCGACCATCTTGTCGGTCTCGGCCGTTCCCGGCGCGGCGACGATCAGCACATCGCAGGCCTGCGCCAGCGCACGGGCATCGGGATACCACGGGTAATCCACGCCTGGCTGCCGGGTCCGTCCGTGGTAGGCGATTTCCACCCCGAACCCTTCCAGCCGCCGCGCGATCGCCTTGCCGATGGCCCCTAGCCCGAGGATGCCCACGCGCCGGCCGCGCAGCGAGGGGGACAGGCGGAAGCGCTCCTGCGGCCACAGCCCGGCGCGCAAATGCCGTTCGGCTTGCGGGATCTGCCGGATCGTCGCCAGCAGCAGGCCCAGGGCGAGGTCCGCCGTCTCGTCCACCAGCACGCCGGGGGTGTTGGTCACGATCGCGCCGGCTTGCACGGCGGCGGCGACGTCCACGTTGTCGTAGCCCACGCCGAAGCTGGCGATGATCTCCAGCGCGGGCAGGCGTTCGATCAGGTCGGCGCGGACCTTGCCGAACAGTGTGGTCGTGGCGATTCCCCGGATCCGCGCGCCGTGTGCGGCGAAAAAGGCGTCCGGATCGTCCTGCTCCCACAGCCGGTGCACGGTGAAGGTCGCTTCGAGCGCTTCGGTAACGCCCGAGCGGATCGGGGCGGTGACGAGAATGTCGATGCTCTGCAAGGCGTTGGGCAAGGCGTTGGGGGACGTCATGTGCCGCTCATGGATCGACGGCGCGGATCCGGCAAGGCCATGGTTCCTTGCGGCGCGCGTGCGGTGTATCGCTAGCGGCGGGCCGGGGGCGAGTCCGTATCTCCGGTCGATGGAGAGACGTTGCAATGAACAAGGCTATCCTGCTGGCGCCCGCTCTGGCGCTGTCGCTTGCCGTTACCCCCGCATTCGCCGCGACCACGATCCTGACCGCGACGCTGGCCGGCGCCAACGAGCCGGCGGGCGGCGATCCCGACGGCACGGGTTCGTTCCGCGCGGAACTCGATCCCGACAGCGGCGATTTCTGCTACACGCTGTCCGGCGCGAAGATCGCCAAGCCGACCATGGCCCACGTGCACACCGGCGCGGCCGGCGTCGATGGGCCGCCGCTGGCCACGCTGGAAGTCACCGGGCCGACCAGCGATGCCTGCATCGCCATGGAGCCGGACCAGATCAAGAAGATCCTCGCGGACCCGGCAGGGTTCTATGTGAACATCCACACCGACGATTTCCCCAAGGGCGCGGTGCGGGGACAGCTCGCCAAGCCGTGATCTTCGCGAGGCAGGGAGCAAGGTGATTCCCACCCCCAGCCCCTCCCGCAAGCGGGAGGGGAGCGAGACTTGCGTCGCCGCAGGCGGCGTTAGTCGCAGCGGGGTGGGCAATCCAAGCGTCTCATTCGCCAGCGATACAATCGCCCTAACGCAAATGGAGGCCGGCATCGCTGCCGGCCTCCACTGCCGCCGCCCTCAGGCGGGTTCCTTCGCCAGACCGTGCCTTCTGTCCGAAAGCGCGCCATCCGGGGCGCGAAGCCCCTAGGCCGTTGCCTGGGCGATGCTTGCGCATACCTTCGGCAACTGACGCTTCCTGCATCCGGGCCGGATCCTGCCGGCGGAGCAGGGGCGGCGTTGGTTCCCGCTGCCGGCCTTGCGGCCATGGGCGGGCGTTTTCCCTTCGTGTCCGGGCACCGCTCCCTCGGGTCGAGCCGAGATGGCGCGCCGTCGGACGGACCCCCGCGGGTCTGAAGGATCGGCGCTGCGTTCCGCTTTCGCCGTAGCCAGACCTTTCGCGCCGGGTGGAGGCAGAGCCCTTGCCGCGCGATACGCCCCGCTGGCGTTTTCGATGCACTCACCGTGACGATCTGTCCGGTCACACGTCCTCGCTCCACCGGGCACGGATGATACCCTGCGGCCGATTGAAACGCGTACTTTCCAGATCGGGTCTCTGGAGAAAAACTCCTGAACTCATCGGCTTGCGCTTCAGATTTCGGGTCGCTTTCCCTTTCGACAAGGCAATGCTGCGCCTGCGGCCTGAGTCGCGCAAGCGGAAACCCCGGAAGTTATCCACAGGCAATCGGTTTGCGGTGGACAACTTGAATCAGCCCCGTCAGAGAGGCCGGCTTTCGTTTTCTGATTCGGATGCTGACCGGTTCCCGACCGCTCAGCGGTCCCGCTGGGCCAGCAGACGCAGGCGCAGCGCGTTGAGCTTGATGAAGCCGGCCGCGTCCTTCTGGTCATAGGCGCCGGCATCGTCCTCGAACGTCACGTGCCGTTCCGAATAGAGGCTGTCGGGCGACTTGCGGCCGACCACCGAGGTAAGACCCTTGTAGAGCTTGAGCCGCACGGTGCCGTTTACGCGCGCCTGTGAATGATCGATCGCGGCCTGCAGCATCTCGCGCTCGGGCGCGAACCAGAAGCCGTTGTAGATCAGCTCCGCATACTTGGGCATCAGCTCGTCCTTGAGGTGCGCGGCCCCGCGGTCGAGCGTGATCGATTCGATGCCCCGGTGCGCGACGGCATAGATCGTGCCGCCCGGCGTTTCGTACATGCCGCGGCTCTTCATGCCGACGAAGCGGTTCTCGACGAGGTCGAGCCGGCCGATGCCGTGCTTGCGGCCGAGTTCGTTGAGCGCGGTCAGCAGCGTGGCCGGGCTCATCGCCTCGCCATTGAGCGCTACGCCATCGCCCTTCTCGAAATCGATGGTGATGTATTCCGGCTGGTCGGGCGCGTCTTCCGGGTTGACCGTGCGCGAATAGACGTAGTCCGGCGTCTCGTCCCACGGGTTCTCCAACACCTTGCCTTCGGACGAGGTGTGCAGAAGGTTGGCGTCGGTGGAGAACGGGCTTTCGCCGCGCTTGTCCTTGGGCACGGGGATCTGGTGCTTTTCGGCCCAGGCGATCAGCGCGGTGCGGCTGGTGAGGTCCCATTCGCGCCAGGGGGCGATCACCTTGATCGAGGGATCGAGCGCATAGGCCGAAAGCTCGAAGCGGACCTGGTCGTTGCCCTTGCCGGTGGCGCCGTGCGCAACCGCGTCGGCGCCGGTTTCCTTGGCGATCTCGATCAGGCGCTTGGAAATCAGCGGCCGCGCGATCGAGGTGCCGAGCAGGTAATCGCCTTCGTAGCGGGCGTTGGCGCGCATCATCGGGAACACGAAATCGCGCACGAATTCCTCGCGCAGGTCGTCGATGTAGATATGCTCGGCCTTCACGCCCATCAGTTCGGCCTTGGCCCGCGCCGGCCCGAGTTCCTCGCCCTGTCCGAGATCGGCGGTAAAAGTCACCACCTCGCAATTGTAGGTCACCTGCAGCCACTTGAGGATGACGGAGGTGTCAAGGCCGCCGGAATAGGCAAGGACGACGCGCTTGATATCGGACATGATCGGCGATTCCCCGTGAGATAAGCGCGCGGCGCGTAACAGGACGGGGGCCGTATCGCAAGCGGCCGGCCCATCCGGACCGGCCGCGCAGGAAAGCGGTGGTTGAAGGGCGCCGTCAGTCCGAGGTGGTCAGCAGCGTCTTCCAGATCAGCCCGCCGATCGCCGCGCCCGCCAGCGGCGCCACCCAGAACAGCCAGAGCTGGTGGAGGGCGTCGGTGGTGGCGACGAAGGCCACGCCGGTCGAACGCGCCGGGTTGACCGAGGTGTTGGTCACCGGGATCGAGATCAGGTGGATCAGCGTGAGCGCGAGGCCGATGGCGATCGGCGCGAACCCGGCCGGAACGGCGGAGGACGTCGATCCCAGGATCACGATCAGGAAGCCGGCGGTCAGGATCGTTTCGATCAGCAGCGCCGAATGCAGCGAATAGCCGCCGGGCGAGAGCGCGCCATAGCCGTTCGAGGCGAAGCCGCCCGCTTCGAAGCCGGCCTTGCCGCTGGCGATGGCATAGAGCGCCGCCGCCGCGATCACCGCGCCCAGCACTTGTGCGATCCAGTAGGGGATCAGGTCTTTCCAGCCGAAGCGCCCGGCCACGGCGAGGCCCAGCGACACGGCCGGGTTGAAATGCCCGCCCGAGATGCCGCCCACCGCATAGGCCATGGTCAGCACCGTCAGCCCGAACGCCAGCGCCACGCCGGCGAACCCGATGCCGAGTTGGGGGAAGGCGGCGGCCAGCACGGCCGATCCGCACCCGCCGAACACAAGCCAGAACGTGCCGAATCCCTCGGCAGCCAGTCTCTTGATCATGATCGTTCCTCTCCACTTACCCGGGTTTTTTCCCCTTTTGGTATCGTTGCCGCGCGGGCTGGCTATTCCGCCGCCTGCTTCAGCGCGGGATCGAGATGCCAGGCCGGCGCGGTATCGTTGGCGCGCAGGCGGGCGCTTTCCTCCACCATCCGGTCGCGGATCATCGGGATCGCGTCGCGCCGCTTCACGTACTGGAGCTGCCAGTTGACCAGCCCGCCATAGCGGAACGCCTGCTCCGCCCCGGCCAGGTAGAATTCCCACATGCGGTAGAACCGCTCGTCATAGAGCGCCACGATCTCGTCGCGGTGCAGTCGGGTGCGGTTGTACCATTCTTCCAGCGTGTGCGCGTAATGGAAGCGCATGGCTTCCACGTCGGTCACCTGCCAGCCGGCCTTCTCGCTCTCGCTCACCAGTTCGGACAGCGCGGGGATGTAGCCGCCGGGGAAGATGTACTTGCGCGTCCAGGCATCGGTGGAGCCGGGAGGGCCGGCGCGGCCGCAGCAATGCGAGAACATCACGCCATCAGGCTTGAGCAGGCGGTGGGTATGCTCGAAGAACGCCGGATACTGCGGCGTGCCCACATGCTCCAGCAGACCGACCGAGGTGATCCGGTCGAATTCGCCCTGCACGTCGCGATAGTCCATCAGCTCGAACTTCACGCGGTCGGCAACGCCCAGCTCGGCCGCGCGTTCGCGGCAGAACTCGATCTGGTCGGGCGCGAGCGCCACCCCCAGCACGTCCACGTCGTAATGCCGGTGCAGATAGAGCGCCAGGCCCCCCCAGCCGCAGCCGATATCGAGCACGCGCTTGCCCGATGAGGTGGCGCGGTCGAGATTGAGCTTGGCCGCGATGTGCGCCTTCTTGTCGAGCTGCGCCTGTTCCAGGCTGATCGCCGGATCGCGGTAATAGGCCATGGTGTATTGCCGGTCCTCATCGAGGAACAGCTCGTAGAGCCGGCGGGTGAGGTTGTAGGTATATTCGGCGTTCTTGCGGGCCGAGCGCCGGTCGTTGAAGCTGTCGACCGTGGCGGCGACCCGGTCCAGCAGCTTGCGCAGCGGCCCCTTGGCGCCCAGCGCGCGCTCGTGATCGCCTTCGGCATTGAGCGCCACGAACAGCACCAGATCGCGGATGTCGTGCGGCGGTTCGATCACCATCCGCCCGTCCATATAGGCCTCGCCGGCGCCCACGCGCGGATAGCGCGCGATGTGCGTCGAGGCGCCCTTGTCGGTCAGCCGGATGCGCAAGGGCGCGTCCGTGCCCGGCCCATAGGCGTATTCCTTGCCATCGTGATCGATGACGATGAGCCGACCCTTGCGGATCAGCCGGCGAAGCATCTGGTCAAGCAGCCACATCGACATGGGAGACTATGGCAAAGCGGAGGCGAGGCAAGGGGGAATCGAACCATGTGGCGGACAATGGCGTAGGTTGCGTGGGGGGGCAGGAATGCCGGCTTTGGGGGTAAAGGTTTGTAGGTAGAGCTTCTTAATGCTGAAACCTTCTATCGACGAGGGTCCAACTGATTACTACGGCGACCCTTCAACTGTCAGTTGACCATCGTCCGTAATTTTCTATCAATACGGATGAAGGCCGAGGGGCTCAGTTTTAGCTGCGTTGAAGGCGATGGGTATGCTGGTTACACAAGAAAAGAAATATTTCACGCCTCTTCTTGTGGATGAGGATTTTTTGACCGCGCTTGACGATCGACTTCAAGAGATTGCTTCTTTTTTTTTAGATGACTTAGCGAAGAAAAATGAAATTTCTCGTGCCTCATTAGATATAGCGCTGGCAAGCCAAGTCTCGCCATCATACGATGACCCAATGCGTGACGTAGTTCGTGAGGCTATGAGGATAAATCTAGTCAAATATGAAGTTGAGTGGATTAATGGCGTAAAGACTGACCGTATTAATATTCATGAAATGATTAAAATTCTTAAATTCGAACCTTCTAAGCCCTTTGTTGTAAATGCAGATGTAGGTTATTCTAGTGATTACTGTATAAGATTTAGGATTGGTGGAGAATATAGTCCTTTTGTAAGATTGACAATAAAATCTGAACATGACCGTAGAAATCATTTAGAAGCTGTGTTTGATAATTTGATGAAGCAATATCAGCCTCAATCATTTTTTTTGCATCACAGATTCTCTCATATTATCTTATCTATTTTTGTCGCCGTGATGATGATTTTATGCATCATATTTTTAATATCCATTTTAAATAATATGTATGGAAAGAATAAAATTGATAATTTATATATAATTATATATCCTTGCAGCATTTTACTATTTATTGTAGTTCCTTGGTCTTCGAGATTGTATAGGCGCATATTTCCTATAATAGATTTCTCTTTTGGAAGATCAAGGAGGGACGCTGACGTTCGGAATTTGATATTTACAGTATTTCTGACGGTCTTTGTTCCATTAATTATTACAATTTTCATTCAGCCTTATATGGAAAAAGGGGTTAAATAAGATAAATTGCTTCTCCGCCGGCGAATAAAAGCAAATAAATCAGGCTTTCCTGGCCGTAGCACCCCCCGGCGCATGATTTCAGCCGGAACCGCTTTTCCGTCTGCGCGCGCCCGTAGCTTTGCGCCCGCGATGCCGGCTGGAGGACGGTTGACGATGGTTCGCAGGACCGTGTCAACGTCGTCAACTTCGCTGCCTATCTCAACAAGGACACCTCTGCTCATGCGCCGTTTTCTGCTCGCCTCCGCGGCCGTTGCCGCACCGTTCCTGCTTGCCGCGCCGGCCCATGCCGATGAAGGCATGTGGACGTTTGATGCGTTCCCCGCCGCGACGATGAAGAAGGACTATGGCTGGGCGCCCGATCAGAAATGGCTCGATCGCGTGCGTGCCTCCGCTGTGCGATTGACCGGCGGCTGTTCGGCCAGCTTCGTTTCGCCCGATGGCCTGATCCTCACCAACCATCACTGCGTGGTCGAATGCGCGCAGAACCTTTCGACGCAGCAGGCCGATCTCGTCGCCAACGGCTTCATCGCCGCCCGGCGCGAGGAGGAGCGCAAGTGCCCCGGCCAGCAGGCCGAGGTCGTTACCGCGATCACCGATGTGACGGCGGACGTGAAAGGCGCGATCGGCGCGCTGGCGGGCGAGGCGCTGGTCAAGGCGCGCGACGCCAAGATCGCCGAGATCGAGAAGGCGGGTTGCAAGGATACGGCGACCACGCGCTGCCAGGTCGTCACGCTGTTCGGCGGCGGGCAGTACAAGCTCTACACCTATCGCAAGTATTCCGACGTGCGCCTGGTCTGGGCGCCCGAGTTCCAGGCCGCGTTCTTCGGCGGCGATCCGGATAACTTCAACTATCCGCGCTATGCGCTCGATGCCTCGTTCCTGCGGGCCTACGAGAACGGCAAGCCGGTGAAGGTGGCGGCGTTCCTCAAGTGGAGCCCGCGCGCGCCGCAGCCGGGCGAGGCGACGTTCGTGGTCGGCAATCCGGGTTCCACGCAGCGCCTGTTCACGTCCGACCAGCTGGCTTTCCAGCGCGCGGTTTCGCTGCCGCTGAACAACCGCGTCCTGTCCGAACTGCGCGGACGCCTGTTTTCGGCGATGGAGCAGAGTGCCGAACGCAAGCGTGAAGGCGGCGATACCCTGTTCGGCATCGAGAACACCCTCAAGATGTTCATCGGCCGTGAGCAGGCGCTGAACGATCCGGCGTTCGTCAAGGTGCTGGCCGATAACGAAGCCGCGCTCAAGGCGAAGGCCGCCGGCAACGCGGCGATCGGCAATCCATGGGGCGATGTCGCCAAGGCCGTCGGCGCCTATCGCGATCTCTACCTGCCCTATCGCTTCATCCACCCGATGAGCGACCTTTACGATTATGCGCAGTCGCTGGTGCGTGCCGCGGACGAACGGGCCAAGCCCAATGCCGAGCGGCTGCCCGGCTTCACTGATTCGCAGCTGCCCCTGCTGGAAAAGGAAGTGCTGGACGAACGGCCGATCTATCCGTGGCTGGAGCAGCTCAAGCTGGAATGGAGCCTGTCCAAGGCGCGCGAGGCGCTGGGCGCGGACGATGCGCAGACCAGGCTGATGCTGGGCCGGGAATCGCCCGAAGGGCTGGCGGCGCGGCTCGTGGGCGGCACCACGCTGGCCGATCCGGCGGTGCGCAAGGCGCTGTGGCAGGGCGGCAAGGCGGCGATCGATGCGTCCACCGATCCGCTGATCGCCTATGCCCGCCAGCTCGACGCGCGCGATCGCGAACTCCAGAAGCAGGTCGACGAACGCTATCAGGGACCGTTGGCGGCCGCCGGCGCAAAGCTCGCCGACGCGCGTTTCGCTGCCTATGGTGACAGCGTCTATCCCGATGCCACGTTCACGCTGCGCATCAGCTACGGCAAGGTCGCGGGCTGGAAGGAGCGCGGGCAGGACGTGGCCCCGGTAACCACCATGGGCGGCGCGTTCGCGCGCGCCACGGGGGCCGATCCGTTCGTGCTGGCCAAGGCCTTCGTTGCCAACGAGGCAAAGATCGACAAGTCCACGCCCTATGACTTCGTGACGACCAACGACATCATCGGCGGCAATTCCGGTTCGCCCGTGGTGGACAAGGACGGCGCGGTGATTGGCGCCGCGTTCGATGGCAACATCCATTCGCTCGGCGGCAACTATGGCTATCAGCCCGATGTGAACCGCACCGTGGTGGTCAGCACGGCGGCGGTGCAGCAGGCGCTGGAAAGGATTTACCCCCGCTTCGGCGCTGGTCAGGGAACTTTCCGGCAAGTGAAGCGCTGACGCAGCACAGGGATCGGGGGCGGAGGTGCTGCCGCGTGCGGCACGCATCTCCGCTTCGGCCCTGCCGATGTAATCGCGCGTCAGCGGCACGGCATCGCGGTTGCGCACGATCTGGAACTGGAAGTTGACCAGCCCGCCGTATTCGAACGCTGTCGCGGCGCCGGCCAGATAGAACATCCACATGCGGTAGAACCGCTCGTCATAGAGCTCCTCGATCCGTGCCCGGTTGGCGGCGCACCGCTTGTACCATTCGCGAATCGTCAGGCCATAATGCCGGCGCAGGATCTCGATATCGCCCAGCATCAGCTTGTGTGGCTCGATCGCCGCCAGCGTCTCGCTCATCGCCGGGATATAGCCACCGGGGAAGATGTATTTCCGGGTGAAGGCATCGGTGCCGCCCGGCGGATCGGACCGGCCGATGGTGTGGAGCAGCATCACGCCGTCGTCCGTCAGAAGATCGTGGCACTTGCGGAAGAAGGCGGGGAAGTTGGCCGCGCCGACATGCTCGAACATGCCAACCGAGACGATCCGGTCGAACCGCCCCGTCACGTCGCGATAATCGGTGAGGCCGAAGGTCACCTTGTCCGCCACGCCCTCGCGTTCCGCCCAGGCCTTGGCATAGGCGATCTGTTCCCGGCTCAGCGTCACGCCGTGGACGTCCACGCCAGCCACCCGGTGCAGGTGGAGCGCCAGGCCGCCCCAGCCGCAGCCGATGTCGAGCACGCGCATCCCCGGCTTCAGCGCCAGCTTGGCGGCGATGTGGTCCATCTTGGCGATCTGCGCCTGCTCCAGCGTGGTGACGCCGTCCGCCCAGTAGGCGCAGGAATACTGCCGGCTGGCATCGAGGAACAGGTCATAGAGCGGATCGCCCAGGTCATAGTGATGCGCCACGTTGCGGCGCGAGGCGGTGCGCTGGTTGATCTGGTCGATCCGGCTGACGATCCGTTCGACGATCCGGCCGCCCAGCCCCTTGGCCTCGAAATCGCCCGAGCGCTCCCACGGGTTGTTGCGCCGCGCGAACGTGATGAAGTCCAGGATGTCGCCGCCCTCGATGGCGATGCGGCCGTCCATGAAGGTTTCGGCAAGGCCCAGCGTGGGGTGCCGCGCGATATAGCCGGGCACGCCCGCGTCCAGCAGGCGCAGACCGAGATCCGGCCAGCCAGGTTCCGCCGTGCCATAGGTGCGGACCTTGCCGGAGTGTTCGGTCAGGGTGAGCGTACCCCGGCGGATGATCCGCCTGAGCACGCGGTCCAGCAGCAGCATCGACATCGCGGGCGACCTCATTTCGGTGTTCGAGGACGCAGCCTAACGATGGTTAGGCGGATTGGGGACAGGAAATTGCGCCGCAAACCCGATAGATAGACCGGATCGGCTGAACCTGCCTGTTCCTTCAGCCGAGCGCCGCCTGCTTTTCGTCCGCCAGCCGGTCGAGTTCCGCGCGGCTCATCTTCTGCGCGGCGGTCTTGAGCTGGCCGCAGGCCGCATCGATGTCGCGGCCACGCGGTGTGCGCACCGGGGCGCTGATGCCGGCTTCGAACACGATCTCGGCAAAGCGCTTGATCCGCTCCGGCGTCGAGCATTCATAGGGCGCGCCGGGCCAGGGATTGAACGGAATCAGGTTGACCTTGGCGGGCAGCTTGTATTGCCGGATCAGGCGCACGAGTTCGCGGGCGTCGTCGTCGCTGTCGTTCTTGTCCTTCAGCATCACGTATTCGAACGTGATGCGCCGGGCGTTGGATGCGCCGGGGTAATCGGAGCAGGCCTGCAACAGTTGATCCAGACCGAACTTGCGGTTGATCGGGACGATCTCGTCGCGCACGTCCTTGGTCACGGCGTGGAGCGACACGGCCAGATTGACGCCGATTTCCTCGCCGCAGCGTTCCATCATCGGCACCACGCCGCTGGTGGACAGGGTGATGCGCCGCTTCGACAGGGCCAGGCCGTCGCCATCCATCACCAGCTTCAGCGCATCGCGCACATTGTCGAAGTTGTAGAGCGGTTCGCCCATGCCCATCATCACGATGTTGGTGAGCAGGCGTCCGTCGGACGTGTAGGTACGCTCGTCCTCGTCTTCCTCGAGGCCCGCCATCGATCCCTTGGGCCATTCGCTCAGCGCATCGCGCGCCAGCATGACCTGGCCGACGATCTCGCCAGGCGTAAGGTTGCGGACCAGGCGCATCGTGCCGGTGTGGCAGAAGCGGCAGTTGAGCGTGCAGCCCACCTGGCTGGAGACGCACAGCGTGCCCCGGTCGGCATCGGGGATGAACACCATCTCGAAGTCATGGCCGTCCGCCGTCTGGAGCAGCCACTTGCGCGTGCCGTCGCTGGAAACCTGCGCGGTGACGATCTCGGGCCGGCCGATGACGAAGCGCTCCGCCAGCCACGGGCGCATGGTCTTGGCGATGTCGGTCATCGCGTCGAAATCGGTGACGCCGCGATGGTACAGCCAGTGGAAAACCTGCTTGGCGCGCAGCTTCGCCGCCTTGGCGTCCAGCCCGGCTTCGGCGAACAGTTCGGCGATGCGCGGGCGGGGAAGACCGATCAGATCGACGCGCCCGTCAGCGCGTGGCGTAACGTCGCGAGGAACGGGAACCGGATCGACGTGTCCGGGGATCGGCATGATCGGAATGGATGTCATGGCTGGCCATATACGGATTTTCCCCGAAATCGCCAGTCCCGAGGGAAACGCGAACATCGACGGTGGAATCTCCGCTCGCACGCGCGCGAACATGACGGGCGCTGACGGGTTCCCCCGCCCGTCCCGTGCACAGGGGGCCTCATCGCACGAGGTGTTGTAAAAATATCGCAGCATTTTCGTTGTGTTAGGTTCATGAAACAAGCTGCGGCTTCATCCATTCGAGAAGTCCTGTCGGGTCGCAAAACCGACAGACAACAAGCGAATGGAGTGAACAATGAAGACTATCTGCGCCATCCTCGCCACCGGCACCGCGCTTGCGCTGGCAGCCCCCGCGTCCGCGCAGGAGGCTGCCCCTTCGGAAACCTTCAAGGGCCCGCGCGTCGGCGTGACGCTGGGCTACGACAAGAGCCGGTCGGGCAGCAGCGTCGACATCGACAATACCCGCAATTTCAAGCAGTCGATCGATGGCCTGCTCTATGGTGGCGAGATCGGCTATGACGTGCCGCTGGGCAGCAACCTTGTGGTCGGCGCCGATGCGGAACTGACCGACAGCACCGCGAAGTGGACCGCGCAGGGCGCGCGCCCCAACACGTTCAACCTGGGCCGGGTTTCGGCTGGTCGTGACGTCTATGTGGGCGCGCGGGTCGGTTATGCGATGTCGCCCAAGACACTGCTCTACGTGAAGGGCGGTTATACCAACGCCCGTTACGGCGTGCTTGGCAGCGATGGCACGACCACGCTGGACCAGCGGATCGACCTCGATGGCTACCGCGTCGGCGGCGGTCTGGAATATGCGTTCAGCCCGAAGACCTTCGGCCGCATCGAATACCGCTATTCGCACTACGGCAAGGGCGAGTTCGATTTCGGCGGCCAGACGCCGGACAGCAGCCGCTTCAACGTGGATACCGACCGTCACCAGATCGCGGTGACCTACGGTCTGCGCTTCTGACGGAAGCAGGCTGATCCGCTTGCGGGCGGGAAGGGCGGGCCGGGGGAAACTCCGGCCCGCTTTTCCATGCGCGAACGATTGTGCGGGATTGCTCTACCGCCCGGCACATCCCAGCGCGGCAGCGTCCATCGCGCTGGCCGCGCCGGGAAGGCGATAGGTATCGCGAAACAGCCGGCCGTCACGCCCGCGGGCAGAGACTGTCATTTCCCGCGCCGATCGCAGCGCGGCGACGATGGCTGCATCCATGCGCGGGTCCTGCGCCCAGGCATCGGCCTGCCCGGTCGCCAGTTCGAACGACTGGCCACCCAGAGACAGCACCGCACGGCCGCTTGGCCCGATCCGACGCGAAAGGCGGATGTGGATTTCGTTGCGGGCGTTGCGCCGGGGCCAGATGCCAACGGTAAAGAACGGCTGGAAATCGCGCGGGCGGCCAGTGACGGGCTGCGCCATGGCGATGGCGTAGCAGCGCGGCACGGCGGCATCGCGGAAAGCGCCCCAGACGTTCCAGATGCCCAGGCTGTCGCGCGCCGTGGCCGGCGCGGCGGGCAACAGGCCGATCAGGCAGGCCCCGATCAGACAGGCAGGGAGCAGAAGGCGGCGCAAGAGCTATTCCCCGATGAGGTCGAGATAGGCGATCACGTCGTTGTCGGTCGCCAGGAACAGGCAGTCCTGCACCGCCTCGGACTGCGCGGCGGCGATGTCCAGCGCCTTGGTCAGCGGGCCGTAGAACAGCGTTTCCGCCGCGCCGCCTTCGGGGCCGCCATCCAGATGGTAAAGCCGCACCGTCGCGTCGTCATGGGTGGTGCGCATCAGTCCGTCTCGCGCCCGGTGCCGCGCCGCGCGCCTTCGAGCAGGCGTTCCGCGCGCGCCGTCTCCCGCGCATCGCGCTGCTTTTCCGTCTTGGTCCGGCCGAACTTCGCGCGGTTGGACGCCGCCTGCCCCTGCGCCGCATCGCGGGCCTTGGCCTTGCGGGCAAGGCGCAGGTTGACGACATCGCCCATCAGGCGTGCTCGATTCCGCGTTCGGCGCCGAACAAAACCCGTTCCCGGGCACCTTCGATCAGCGCCACCGATCCCTGCACCAGCGACGGCGCGATCGGCACGCCATGATCGGGGTGGACCGGATAGCCGGCCATCATACCGCGCAGCACGCGGCTGGAAATGCCGTGCATGACCACGATGTGATCGCGCCCGTCGGTGAGCCCTTCGTACTCGATGGCGTCCAGCCAGCATTCGAGCCGGCTGGCGATGGCGGGATAGTTCTCGCCATCGGGGGCTGGGCGCAGCAGGTGATCGGCCAGGATCACCGGCCCTTCCTCCGCTTCCACATCGGCGTAGCGGCGTTCGCACCACGATCCCATGTCGATTTCCTTGAGCGCGTTCGACCGGCGCGCCTCGAACCAGTCGAGTTCCAGCGCCTCGGCGATGATCGCCGCGGTCTGCAGCGCGCGCCCGGTTTCCGAGATGTGCAGCACCACCGGCGGCCGCGCGCCCAGTTCCTCGCGCAGCGCCTTGCCCATGGCCAGCGCCTGTTCGAATCCCTGCCGCGTCAACGGGGTATGGATGTGGTTGGACTGGAGCCGGGCGGAGGCGTTGTACACCGTTTCGCCGTGGCGCATGATGAAGAAGCGGCCGGATTTCATGCGCCGCTGGTATCAGCAAAGCGCGGCACATTCCAAGGGGTCAGGCGGGATCAGGGTAGGAGATGGAGACGATTTCCCACTCCTTCTCCCCGCCGGGCAGCCGCACCACGCGCAGATCGCCCACCCGCGCGCCGCGCAGGGCACGGGCGATCGGGGCGCTCCAGCCGATCCGTCCAGCGCTCGCGTCCTGCTCGTCGTCGCCCACCAGAGTCAGCACCTTGCGGTTGTCATCCTCGTCCGCGATCTCGGCCGTGGCGCCGAACAGTACGCGCGAACGGTCTTCCTGCCGTGCCGGGTCGACCATCCGCGCAGCCTTCATTCGCCGCGCCAGCCACGCCAGTTCGCGGTCGATCTCGCGCATCCGCTTGCGGCCGTAGAGGTAGTCCCCGTTCTCGGACCGGTCCCCGTTGCCGGCGGCCCAGCTCACCACCTCGACGATCTGCGGGCGTTCAGTGCCGAGCAGATGATCGTACCGCGCGCGCAGGGCGGCGAGGCCGGCGGGGGTTATGGGATTGCCGTCTGGTTTCATCGGTGCGGTATTAGCCCAAGCGCCGTGTCTGGAAAGAGGATTTGGTTCGCGCATCCGCGCCTGCGCGCGAACCCAAATCAGCCGGGAGACGGTTTGCCGAGGAAGTGGCTCATCGGATTGGCGCCGGTGTAGCTTGCCTTGTCGGGGTTCATTGCCTCGTAGACCACCGCGTTTTCCAGCACGCGCTGCACGTAGTTGCGCGTTTCCGAAATCGGGATGCGTTCCAGCCAGTCGACCCAGGCGATGCCGCCGGTGCGGGGATCGCCATTGGCGCGCAGCCACTTGTTCACGTTGCCCGCGCCGGCGTTATAGGCGGCGACGGCCAGCGGATAGCTGCCGTTGTAGTAGCTCATCAGCCGCTGGAAATAGGCCGATCCCAGCTGGATGTTGAATCCGGCATCGTCGATCAGCGCCTGCGAGCTGAACGAAAGGCCCAGCTTGCCGGCCTGTTCGTTGGCGGTGCCGGACATCAGCTGCATCAGCCCGCGCGCGCCGGCATGGCTGATCGCGTTCTGCGCGAACTGGCTTTCCTGCCGCGTGATGGCGTGGACCATCGTCCAGGTATCGCGGCTGTTGTCGGGCACGGGAATCAGCGGGAAGGCAATGTGCTGGAAATCGAGGTAGCCGCGCGCACCGGCGGCTTGCCCCACGATCACGCCCAGATCGCGCCGGCCCAGCGACCGGGCAAGGTCCGCCACCAGCATGTGCTGCCCTTCGCTCTGCTGCTGTTCCGCGATTTCCTTGAAGAAGCGGACGGTGGTGCGCCAGTCGGCGTTGCGGGCGACTTCGCGCACGGCCTGCGTGATCGGCGCGTTCTGGAAGCGGGCGCGTTCGTCCGGGGTCGGCTGCGCGGTCGAATCCACGGCAAAGCGCGGCACCGGCTTGCCCAGCCGTTCCAGCGCAAGCAGGCCATAGAACTGGTCGGCATATTGCGCGGCCATGGCGAAATAGCGCTGCGCGTCGGTCCCGCGCCCCGCCTGTGCCGAGGCGAGCCCGGCCCAGTAGAAGCCCTTGGACCGCGTTCCCGGCGTGCGCGCGGCGGCGCCATAGCGGTAGAACAGAGGGGCCGCGTCGCTGCCCGACCCCAGGTTCCACAGCGCCTGCGTGCCGCCGAGCCACATCAGCGAGGTATAATCGTCGCGCAGGTCATAGGGCATCTGGCTGACGTCTTCGCCCTGATCGAAGGCATCGTCTATTCCCGCCGCGATTCGCACGGTGCTGCGCGAATCGCCGGCCGATGCCGCGCCGCGCGCGTTGATCAGCAGTTCATCGACCCACTTGGCACGATCCAGCGGCTTGCGCGCGAGCGGCGGCCGGCTGGAGAGCAAGGCCCGCGCCGAGACACCGTCGCCGTTCTTCCGCAACTGGCGCACGCGCTGGTAGACGAAGCCCGGATCGCTGTTCAGGACCTGTCCGTTGATCCCGGCGGCCGCGGCATAGGGGTCGGTTCCCTGCAGCGCGGCAAGGCGTGCCGCGTCGATCGGACGGCGCGCCGGCGAAACCCAGGCGAGTTCGCGCGCCGCCTGGCCTGCCGCGCCGGCCCACAGCAGCGCGTCCATGCGCGCGTCATGATCGTCTTGCGTGAAGGTGGTGCCCCAGCCCGCCAGCAGCGAGGATTCGGCCGAATCGCTCATCGCTCCGCCGCGCCATGCGGCCCTGGCGACTTGCGCGGCTTCAGGCCGGCCCAGCGCTTGCAGCGCCAGCGCATATTGCGCGCGGCCGGGATTGGTCAGCGGCGGTTCCCGGTCGAAGAACGCCACCAGCCGCGCGGGATCGGCGAAATCCCGGTCCAGCGCGCTTTCCGCATAGCGGCGCAGCTTCTCCTCGTCCGGGAAGCCGGGGTAGGAAAGCACGAAGCCCGCATAATCGTTGAAGGCAAAGCGGTTCGACGAGGTCAGCAGCTTCCAGCGTTCGACGGCGAACGACATCGGCCCCTGTTGCGAGGCGGACAGTTGCGCGCGCGCCTGGTCCCACGCGCTGCCGTCATTGTCGCTCGCGTGGCAGGCGACGGATGCGGCGAGGCCCGGCAGGACCAGCGCGGTACAGGCGAATTTGCGAAGCACGGTTTTCACGTCCATGCTGGACATCCTATGGAACGGCTCCTTATCAGGCGCTGAACATGCCCGGTTCGTCGGTCAAAACCAACCACAACGGGGCGATCACCGCCGTTCTTGCGGCAAAATGAGGAACAAAGTCCATGTTTTCCGGCTCCATTCCGGCTCTGGTGACTCCTTTTCGCGACGGAGTGTTTGACGAGAAGGCGTTTCGCCGCCTTGTCGACTGGCAGATCGAGAATGGTTCGAAAGCGCTGGTTCCGTGCGGCACCACTGGCGAAGCCTCCACGCTGTCGAACGCGGAACACCATCGCGTGATCGAAGTCTGCGTGGAGCAGGCGGCGGGGCGCGTGCCGGTGATCGCGGGCTGCGGCAGCAACGATACGATGAACGCGCTGCTGCACATGACGTTCTCGCGCAAGAGCGGCGCGGCGGCGGCGCTCTGCGTCGCGCCTTATTACAACCGGCCGAGCCAGGCAGGCCTGATCGCGCATTTCAGCTATCTGGCCGAGCACAACGAACTGCCGATCATTCTTTACAACGTGCCCGGCCGCACGGTGACGGACATCCTGCCGGAAACGGTATGCGAGCTGGCCAAGCGCTATCCGGACAAGATCGTGGGCATCAAGGACGCCAGCGGCGATCTTTCGCGCGTTACCGATCACCGCATGGGCATCGGCAAGCATTTCTGCCAGCTTTCGGGTGATGACGAGCTGGCTCTGCCCGCCAACGCGGCGGGCGCGGTGGGCTGCATTTCGGTGACCGCCAACGTCGCGCCCAAGCTCTGCGCCGAATTCCAGCAGGCCTGCGCCGACAACGACATCGCCAAGGCGCGCGAGCTGAACGACCGGCTCTATCCGCTGCACTACGCGATGTTCGAGGACGCTTCGCCGGGACCACTCAAGTACGCGCTGACCCGGGTGCACGACTGGATGACCGAGGACATGCGCCTGCCGCTGGTGCCGTGCAGCGATGCCGCGCGCAAGGCGGTGGACGCGGCGCTGGAGCACGCCGGGCTGGTGTAACGCTCCGCGTTTTCGCCTCGTAGTTTCGTCATTGCGAGCATAGCGAAGCAATCCAGAGTCCCGCGTGAAACTTCTGGGTTGCTTCGCTGCGCTCGCAATGACGATGGTCGGTTGTGAACGGTCGGAGCGTCAGTTCATGTACCACCCATGGCTGGCCACCAGCGATTGCCCGGTCAGCGCGTTGGTGGGGAAGGCGGCCAGGAACAGTGCGACTTCGGCGATGTCGTCGACCGTGGTGAATTCGCCATCCACGGTCTGGCCGAGCATGACCTTCTTGATCACGTCCTCTTCGGAAATGCCGAGTTCCTTGGCCTGTTCCGGGATCTGCTTGTCGACCAGCGGCGTGCGCACGAAGCCGGGGCAGATCACGTTGGTGCGCACGCCCTTCGGCCCGCCTTCCTTGGCGATCACCCGTGACAGGCCGAGCAACCCGTGCTTGGCGGTGACATAGGCGGACTTCAGCGGCGAGGCTTCCTTGGAATGGACCGAGCCCATGAACAGCACGGTGCCCGACCCCTGCTTGTACATGTGCGGCAGCACCGCCTTCGAGGTGAGGAAGGCGCCGTCGAGGTGGATCGCCAGCATCTTCTTCCAGTCCGAAAAGGCGAACTGTTCGACCGGGTTGACGATCTGAATGCCCGCGTTGGAGACCAGCACGTCCACGGTGCCCCAGGCATCGACCACTTGCTGGACGCCGGCATTGACCTGATCTTCCTGCGTCACGTCCATCGCCACCGCGATCGCCTGGCCGGGATGGTCGGCGTTGATGCCGTCGGCCGCCGCCTGCGCCGCCTCGATCTTGAGGTCGGCGATCGCGATCTTGGCGCCCGCCGCGGCATAGCGCTTCGCGATGGCGAGGCCGATGCCGCTGGCCGCGCCGGTGACGATGCAGACCTTGTCCTTGAGTTCCATTTACTTGCTCCGGTTGCTTTAGGGGCGGTCCCCGAAAAGATTCTGAGATTCAGGCGAGATCCAGCGTGGCGATGCCCCGGGCGGGCGGGTGCCGCTTCTTCCAGCGCGGGCTGGCGAAGGAACGGCGCACGTCGTGCATGCCCGCCTGCCAGTGGCCTTCCATCGTCATGCGCGAAAATTCATAGTCCTTGCTCTGCGTTTCGTAATCCTCGCCCCGGTTGATGAGATGCAGGATGGTGACGGGGCTGTCGCACGAATTGGCGCGCAGCAGCGCCACGTCGGGATCGTTACGCAAGTCCTCCGGCAGCTTGTCCGCCAGCCGCGCTGCGGCGGCTTCGAGCGCCTCGATCCGCTTCTGCATGTCGGTGTTGAGCCGGGTGCGGCTGGAATAGCGGATGTCCTTCTCGCGCTGCGCGGCTTCCGCCAGCGTGCGCGGCATCAGTCCGCGCGCGCTGAACAGGTCCACCTGGAACACCAGCAGCGGGCGCCCGTTCCTTTCGTCGAGCACGTATTGCAGCGGCGTGTTGGAAACGATGCCGCCGTCCCAGTACGGCTCGCCGTCGATCATCACCGGCGGGAAGCCCGGCGGTAGCGCGCCGCTGGCCATGATGTGTTCGGGTTCGATCAACCGGTCGTGGTTGTCGAAATAGGCGAAGTTCCCGGTCAGCACGTTGACCGCCCCCACGCTGAAACGAATTGGCCCTTCGTTCAGCAGGTCGAAATCGACGAGATCGAGAAGGGTCTGCCGCAACGGGGCGGTATCGTAGAGGCTGATCGCTTCGGGCGATCCGGGCAGCGCCAGCCACGGCGGGGTCAGGCGCGGGGCGAAAAAACCGGGGATGCCGGTTAGCGCCACTGTTGCCGCCGCTGCCTCGTTGAACACGCGCCGCCCCAACCCTTCCGCGAAAGGCGACGGGAAGGGGACGCGCGAGGACGCCTGTTCCCAGAACTCGCGCAGCCGCCGCGCGCGCCGTTCGGGCGGGTTGCCGGCGATGAGCGCCGCGTTGACCGCGCCGATCGAGATGCCGGCGATCCAGTCCGGATCGTGCCCGGCTTCGGCCAGTGCCTCGAACACGCCGGCCTGGTAGGAACCGAGCGCGCCGCCGCCCTGGAGGACGAGAACGACTTGTTCCCGGTCATCCGCCTGATTTCGGTCTTCAGATTGCCGGACCTTCGATCTGGCCATGCGCTGCTCCGCTTGCGAATCCCCGCAGAGGAAATCCCGGTCCGGTTTGTGCACTGCAACGAAGGAAGTGCAAGAGCGGTTCCCGTGCCGGCGACCTTGTTTCGCACCGTTTCGGGCGGGAGCGGCCGCTATTTGCCTGCGGGGTTCCAATTCGCCCGCCGCGCACCTACATGCTCGATACCATGGCCCGTCCGACTCCCGTTGCTTTCGACAAGAAGAAGATCGTCGCAGAGAACCGCCGTGCGCGTTTCGATTACCATATCGAGGACGTGTACGAGGCGGGAATCGTGCTGACCGGCACGGAAGTGAAATCGCTGCGCTTCGGCGAGGGATCGATCGCCGAAAGCTATGCCGAGGTCAAAGGCGGCGAGGTGTGGCTGATCAATTCCAACGTGCCCGAATTCAGCCACGGCAACCGCTTCAACCACGAGCCCAAGCGTCCGCGCAAGCTGCTGCTGAAGGAACGCGAGATTTCCAAGTTCCACGGCGCGGTGGAACGCAAGGGCATGACGCTGGTGCCGCTGTCGGTCTATTTCAACGGTCGGGGCCGGGCCAAGGTGGAACTGGCGCTGGCCAAGGGCAAGAATGCGGCGGACAAGCGGACCACGATCAAGGAACGCGACTGGAAGCGCGAAAAGGCGCGGATCATGAAGGAGCACGGCTGACGCGCTTCACCGGTTCGAAAGCGGGCAGGGCTAGAGCGGCGAAATCGGCCCGAAGGTGGGGCGGCGGGAAACGGGTGGAACGCAGGACGCGATGTTCGACAGGATCGTGAAATGGGCGCAGGCCAACATGCCAACGCGCGAGCAGATGGAGCAGAACCGCTTCGCCCGTCCGCTCGCCGCGCGCCATGAGCTGTGGCGGTTCACCCGCCGGTCGGTGCCGCGCGGCGTGGCGGCGGGCCTGTTCATCGGCATCTTCGCGCTGATTCCCGGCGTGCAGATCGTTGGCGCAGCACTGATGTGTGTTCCCGTCCGCGGCAATATCCCGCTGGCTGCGCTGATGACGTTCATCTCGATTCCGCCGACGACGCTGTTCGTGTTCCTGCCCGGCGCGATCTGGGTGGGCAACAGCTTCGGCTATCACGCCGATTTCCTGACGGTGCGTGAGTTGGTTACGCGCGGAGCGGGTGTGGGGGAATGGCTCGCGTGGCTGGGCAGCGATGCCGCGCCATCGCTGTTGATCGGTCTGTTCCTGATTTCGCTGCTGGCGGCGGTGGCGGGCTATGTCCTCTCGGCGCTCGGCTGGCGCTGGTGGACCGGGCACAAGCGCCGCACGCGGCTGATGCGCGCGGCCGCGCGGGATCACGCCGAATGAACGAATCGCCGCTCGCGCTTGGTCCCGTGGCGCAGGACGCCAGGGCGCCCTGGCGCGAATGGCTGTTGCTGGGCGGGGCGCTGGTGGCGACGGCCGTTCTGCTGTGGGCGGTATCGGGCGAGCCGGTGGTCGCGGTGGCCTTTGCCGGTGGCGCGCTGCTGCTGGGCGGTGCGCTTCGGCTGGCCCTGCGCCTGCGCCCGCAGGTGGCCGCGCCCGATTTCGCCGCGCCCGACTGGTCGGTGACCCATGCCGCGATCGAGCGGCCGGACATGGGCATCGCCATCACCGACCGCGCCGGCCGGTTGGCCTGCGCCAGTCTGCGGTTCAGCGAATGGTTCGGCCTTGGTGCCGCGCCGCCGCGCCTGCCGGTGTCGAAGCCGCAGGCCGAGGCGCTCGACGCCGCCGCCCGCACCGCCTGGCGCGACGGGCGCGCCACGCTGGACCTGATCGAAACCGCGACCGGCCGCTGGAGCGGTGAAGTCGCCCGCGCAGGGCGGGGCGAGGATTACCTCGTGTGGCGTTTCACGCCCGTGAACCAGCGCGATCTGGTGGCGGAGATGGTGCAGCACATCGGCGGTAAGGTGGGCCGCGCGCTGGCCCGCGAAAGCATCCAGGCGGCGGTCGTGGCGCCGGACGGGCGCATCCTTGCCGGAAATACCGCGTTCGCCAGCCGCGCCAGCGGGGAAGAGAACGGCGCGGTTGCCGGGACCGAATTCGTGGCCTGGTTCCGCTCGGACGAGCAGGAGCGGATCTACTACGCGCGCGAGGGGGCCAAGGGCATCCCGGTGCGTTTCATCCACCTGCCGGTAGCCGATCCGGACGGGGGCATCGATGCCGATCCCTCGCACACCGCCTCGCTGTTCATCCTGCTCGACAACCAGGGCGGGGTGGGCGACGCGCGCACCGGCCTGCCGCAGATCGAGGCTTTGCTCGCAAGGCTGCCGCTGGGCCTGGCCATGACGGACCGCGACGGGCGCTTCCTGTTCGCCAACCGGGCTTTCCTGCGCGCCGCCGGCCATGACGACACGATGCCGCCTCCCTATCCCTCGGACCTCGTCATCCGCGAGGACAAGGGCGCGCTCGCCGATGCCGTGCGCCGTTACGCGCAAGGGGCGCCGACGGCGGGCGATGTGGCGGTGCGGCTGCGGTCCTCGCCCGAGGAGCCGGTTTCGCTGAGCCTTGCCGGCGTGCGTGGGCTGGGCGATGGCGCGGTGCTGCTCAGCCTCAAGGATTCGAGCGAGGAAACCCGCCTCAAGCGCGAGATCGCGCAAGCCACCAAGATGCAAGCCGTGGGCCAGCTTGCCGGCGGCGTGGCGCACGATTTCAACAACGTGCTGACCGCGATCATCGGGTATTGCGATCTCATGCTGATGCGCCACACGCCGGGCGACAGCGATTACGACGATATCCAGCAGATCAAGGCCAATTCCAACCGCGCGGCATCGCTGACGCGCCAGTTGCTCGCCTTCTCGCGCCAGCAGACGCTGCGCCCCGAAGTGCTGCAACTGCCCGACGTGGTGGCCGAGGTGTCCACCCTGCTCAAGCGGCTGCTGGGCGGCAAGATCCAGCTGGAAGTGACGCATGACCGCGACCTTGGCTTCGTGCGGGCCGATCCGGTGCAACTGGAACAGGTGCTGCTTAACCTGGCGGTCAACGCGCGCGATGCCATGGCCGACAACAAGAGCGGCGGGGTGCTGCGGCTGATGACCCGGCGCATCACCGCCGCCGACGTGCGCGGGATGAAAAGCGATATCCTGCCGATCGGCGATTACACCGCGCTGATCGTCGAGGACAACGGCCACGGTATCAAGCCGGCGCTGCTCGGCAAGATCTTCGAACCTTTCTTCACCACCAAGGAAAAGGGCAAGGGCACCGGGCTCGGGCTTTCGACGGTCTATGGCATCGTCAAGCAATCGGGCGGGTTCATCTTCGCTGAAAGCGAGGTAGGCCGGGGTACGCGGTTTTCGATCTACCTGCCGGTCCATGCCCCCGATCCGGCAACCAGCCTGGAAGGCCCGAAGCCGAAGGCTGATGTCCGGCGCGAATGGAGCGGCGGTGGGCGCGTGCTGCTGGTCGAGGACGAGGACACCGTCCGCGCCGTGGCCGAGCGCGCGCTGGTGCGGCAAGGCTACGAGGTGACCACCGCCGCCGACGGCGAGGAAGGGCTGGAAGCGATCGGCCGGAACGGGCCGTTCGACCTGGTGGTGAGCGACGTGGTGATGCCTTCGATGGACGGCCCCGCCATGGCGCGGGAGATTCGCCGGCTGAAGCCCGATCTGCCGGTGCTGTTCATGTCGGGCTATGCCGAAGAGCAGCTGCGGCGCGATATCGACATCCCCAATATGCACTTTATCGCCAAGCCGTTCTCGGTCGCGCAGATCGTCGCGGCCGTGGAAAAAGTGCTGCGAGGCGCATAAAATCTATAATCTACAATGGTATGGATGATTTTCCGGCGATGCCGGGAAAAATTTTCGTTCCCATCTTGTTCTTATGGAACAAAGTGGGTACATAGTCCCTGTTGACGGTTCAGGTCAGCCATCTCTAGCAAGGGGACGAGAAGCCATGGCGGCGCAGCTCAAGCTCATTCAGGAAGGCAAAGACAAGGAAATGGATCGTCAGAAGGCGCTCGACGCGGCGCTCGCCCAGATCGACCGGGCATTCGGCAAGGGCTCGGTGATGAAGCTCGGCTCGAAGGAGACCATGCAGGTGGAAGCGATTTCCACCGGGTCGCTCGGGCTGGATATCGCGCTCGGGGTTGGCGGCCTGCCGCGCGGCCGCGTGATCGAAGTGTACGGGCCGGAAAGCTCGGGCAAGACCACGCTGGCGCTGCACGTCATCGCCGAAGCGCAGAAGAACGGCGGTACCGCCGCGTTCGTCGACGCCGAGCACGCGCTTGATCCGGTCTATGCCAAGAAGCTGGGCGTCAACATCGACGAGCTGATCGTCTCGCAGCCCGATACCGGCGAACAGGCGCTGGAAATCACCGACACGTTGGTCCGTTCCAACGCGATCGATGTGCTGGTGGTCGACTCGGTCGCCGCGCTGGTGCCCCGGGCGGAAATCGAGGGCGAGATGGGCGACAGCCACGTCGGCCTGCAGGCGCGCCTGATGTCGCAGAGCCTGCGCAAGCTGACCGGTTCGATCAGCCGTTCGCGCTGCATGGTGATCTTCATCAACCAGCTGCGCATGAAGATCGGCGTGATGTACGGCAATCCCGAAACCACCACCGGCGGCAACGCGCTCAAGTTCTATGCCTCGGTCCGGCTCGACATCCGCCGCACCGGGCAGATCAAGGACCGTGACGAGATCGTCGGCAACTCCACCCGCGTCAAGGTCGTCAAGAACAAGGTCGCGCCTCCGTTCAAGCAAGTCGAATTCGACATCATGTACGGCGAGGGCATCTCCAAGATCGGTGAGATTCTCGATCTCGGGGTCAAGGCCGGGCTCGTCGAAAAGTCGGGTGCGTGGTTCAGCTACGATTCGATCCGCATCGGCCAGGGGCGCGAGAACGCGAAGAATTACCTGCGCGAGAACAAGGAAGTTTGCGACCGTCTGGAAGCCGCCATTCGCGGCCGCACCGAACAGGTTGCCGAAGGACTGATGGCGGGGCCGGACGCGGACGACGACATCTGATCCTTCAGGCTGACGGGCGCGGGCATCTTCCTCTCGCTCGCGTCCGTCCAGCCAGACCAAAGAACCGGCACGCTCCCCGGCAGGAGCGGTGCCGGTTTCTTGGCGTCGGGAGGGGTCGGGAAGAAGGCGAACGGACATGACGGACATCGGCGAATGGCAGGGCGGCGTGGGTCGGAGCTGGGCGGACGAGCAGGCCCGAACGGACCGCAGCTTTTCCCGGATGACGCCGCATCTGCTGGCGGCGATCGATGAAGAGCCGGGGCGGTACGTCGTCGATATTGGCTGTGGCGCCGGCGAACTCTCGCTTGCGCTCGCGCGGGGCCGCCCCAATGCGATGGTGACCGGTGTCGACGTTTCGGCGGACCTGGTGGCGGCTGCGTCGGCACGGGCTGCCGGATTGGACAACGTGCGTTTCGCCGTTGCCGATGCCTCGACCTGGCAGCCGGAGCAGGCCCCGGACCTGTATGTCTCGCGCCATGGCGTGATGTTCTTTCCCGAACCGCCGGCCGCTTTCGCGCACCTTTCCGCCATAGCCGCGCCGGGCGCGCGAATCGTCTTCTCCTGCTTCCGCACCCCGCGCGAGAATCGCTGGGCGAGCGGGATCGCTTCGCTGCTGCCGGAATCCGGCGCATCCGCGTCAGCCCCACCCCCAACTTCAGGCGATCCCTTCGCGCCGGGGCCGTTCGCGTTCGCCGATCCCGATCATGTGCGCACCTGCCTGCGCGGATGGCGGGACGTGACGTTCACCCCGGTCGATTTCGACTATATCGCAGGAGCCGGACCCGATGCCGTGGCCGAAGCGCTGGCGTTCTTCGGCCGGATCGGTCCCGCGGCGCGGGCGATTCGCGTGATGTCCGAAGCGGAGCGGCCAGCCTTCCTGGAACGGTTGGCAAATCTGCTCGAAAGCCACCGTTCAGGCGATGTCGTCTCGTTCCCCGCGGCGGTCTGGCTGGTGCGCGCGACGGCCGAATAGCATGTGCGATCACATTGATCGGCGAAACGTGCTTGTTCCGGGCCGAACGCTCGCTTAATCGGCGGCTCATGACGTCGACGAACGAAATCCGCCGGTCCTTCCTCGAATACTTCGGCTCGCAAGGGCACGAGGTGGTGCACAGCGCGCCGCTGGTGCCTTACAACGACCCGACCTTGATGTTCACGAATGCGGGCATGGTCCCGTTCAAGAACGTGTTCACGGGGCTGGAAACGCGCGCCGTGCCGCGCGCCACGTCCTCGCAGAAGTGCGTGCGCGCCGGCGGCAAGCACAACGACCTCGACAACGTGGGCTATACCGCGCGCCACCACACGTTCTTCGAGATGCTCGGCAACTTCTCGTTCGGGGACTATTTCAAGGAACAGGCGATCACCCACGCCTGGACGCTGCTGACGCGCGAATGGGGCCTGCCCAAGGACAAGCTGCTCGCCACGGTCTATCACACCGACGACGAGGCGTTCGAGCTGTGGAAGAAGATCGCCGGCCTGCCTGAGGACCGCATCATCCGCATCGCCACCAAGGACAACTTCTGGGCGATGGGCGATGATGGCCCGTGCGGGCCATGCTCGGAAATTTTCTTCGACCACGGCGACCACATATGGGGCGGCCCTCCGGGATCGGCCGAGGAAGACGGCGACCGCTTCATCGAGATCTGGAATCTCGTGTTCATGCAGTTCGAGCAGGCGGCGGGCGAAATCGTCGGCAACCTGCCCAAACCGTCGATCGATACCGGCATGGGGCTGGAGCGCGTAGCGGCGGTGCTGCAGGGCGAGCACGACAACTACGATACCGACACGTTTCGAGCGCTGATCGCCGCGTCCGAAGGGCTGACCGGGGTGAAGGCGGAAGGCGACCAGCGCGCCAGCCATCGCGTGATCGCGGACCACCTGCGCTCGACCAGCTTCCTGCTGGCGGACGGCGTGCTGCCGTCGAACGAAGGGCGCGGCTATGTGCTGCGCCGGATCATGCGCCGCGCCATGCGCCATGCACACCTGCTGGGCGCGAAGGAGCCGCTGATGCACCGGCTCGTCGGCGCGCTGGTGACGGAGATGGGCCAGGCCTATCCCGAACTCGGTCGTGCGCAACCGCTGATCGAGGAAACCCTGTTGCGCGAGGAAGTGCAGTTCCGCCGCACGCTTTCGAACGGTCTCAAGCTGCTGGACGAGGCGACGACGGAGCTGGGCGAGGGCGACAAGCTGCCGGGCGAGACGGCGTTCCGCCTCTACGATACCTTCGGCTTCCCCTATGACCTGACCGAGGACGCCCTGCGTTCCCGCGGGATCGCCGTCGACAAGGACGGCTTCGACACGGCAATGGCGCAGCAGAAAGCGGCGGCGCGCGCGGCGTGGAAGGGGTCCGGCCAGACCGCCGACAGCGAAGTGTGGTTCGACATCGCCGAGCGCGAGGGAGCGACCGAATTCACCGGCTACACCGCGACAAGCGGCGAGGGGCAGGTGGTCGCGCTGGTGAAGGACGGCAAGGAAGTCCCGTCGGCGAGCGCGGGCGACGAGGTGGTCGTCCTGACCAACCAGACCCCGTTCTATGGCGAATCGGGCGGCCAGACCGGCGACAGCGGCACGATCACGGGGAGCGATGGCCTGCAGATCGCCATCAGCGATACGGCAAAGCCGCTGGGCCGGCTGCACGCGCACCACGGCAAGGTCGAAGCCGGCACGATCAAGGTGGGCGACGCTGTGGCGCTGGCGGTGGATACCGCGCGCCGCGATGCCACGCGCGCGAACCATTCCGCCACGCACCTGCTGCACGCGGCGCTGCGCCACCGCCTGGGCGCGCACGTGACGCAGAAGGGCTCGCTGGTCGCGCCTGATCGCCTGCGCTTCGATTTCTCGCACCCGACGGCGCTCAGCGCCGAGGACATCGCGGTGATCGAGGCCGAAGTGAACGCCGAGATCCGCGGCAACGAGCCGGTGACCACACGCCTGATGACGCCCGACGACGCGATCGCCGCCGGGGCCATGGCGCTGTTCGGCGAAAAGTATGGCGACGAGGTGCGCGTGCTGAGCATGGGCAGCGCGGGCGCGGAGCATCCCTATTCGGTGGAGCTGTGCGGCGGCACGCACGTTCGCGCGCTGGGCGATATCGGCGTGTTCCGCATCGTGTCCGAAAGCGCGGTCAGCTCCGGCGTGCGTCGGATCGAGGCGCTGACCGGTGAAGGCGCGCGCCAGTGGCTGGTGGGCCGCGAGGAAGCGCTGAAGCACGCCGCCAGCCTGCTGCGCACCACGCCAGAGGACGTCGAAGGCCGGATTGCCGCGCTGCTCGACGAGCGGCGCAAGCTGGAACGCGAACTGGCCGAGGCGAAAAAGGCCCTCGCGCTGGGTGGCGGTGGCGGGACGAAGCCCGAAGCGGCCGACGAGGACGTGGGCGGGGTGAAGTTCGCCGGCCAGGTGCTCGAAGGGCTGGACCCCAAGGAACTGCGCGGGTTGCTCGATCAGGCGAAGCAGCGGCTTGGTTCGGGCGTGGCCGTGATCGTCGCGGTCAACGATGGCCGCGCCTCGATCGCGGCTGCGGTGACCGACGACCTGACCGGCAAGGTCAGCGCCGTCGATCTGGTGCGCGCGGGCGTGGAAGCGCTGGGCGGCAAGGGCGGCGGCGGGCGCCCCGACATGGCGCAGGGCGGCGGTCCGGATGGCGCGAAGGCGGCCGCAGCCATCGCCGCGGTCAAGGCCGTGATCGCGGGATAGCGACAAGCCGGGCGGTGGCTCCTTACAGGGCCGCCGCGCGCTTCCGCAGCGCGGCGTGTACCCGGTTGGCCTCATCCATCAGGTCAGCGGGCAATTTCACGTCCCGGTGTGGCAGCGCCGTCGGCGGACGCAGTGTTACGGGCGAGAGCGGGCGGGCCAGATCGAGCCGCCTGCCAAGCCGGTCCAGCAATTCGGGATCGCCGGTGGCCAGCAGGTCGTAGTCCACGAAAACCTGGGTTTCGCGCACGTCCTCGGGCTGGCCGAGCAGGTGGGTATGGACGCCGATCCACGTCGCCAGCCAGTACGCCAGCGTATCGGGATCGCCCTGGGGGCCTGAGCCGGCGGGCAGCAGGAAAGGCAACTGGTGCGCGCCGAATTCGTGGTGGCCCAGCCACCGCATGAAGGCGCCACGAAACGGATCGTCCGCTGCCAGCATGCAGGCTTGCCGGTGCTGGCGGTGGAGCGAACGGGCCTGCGCCAGCGGATCGCGGAAGGGATGGATGATGCGCGCGCCGGGAACGTTCCGCGCCAGGCTGCTCACGCGCAGCACGTTGGCGTTGTTCTTGGAAAGATAGCGCTGAGCGCCATAGCGAAGGCAGACGAGCCGCCGGTAATCGCCGAAGTCGGCCAGGGTTTCGGTATCGGGCTGATAGGGGACCAAGCCGTCCGGACCGCAATAGCGCTTGCCATCGTGGAGCTTCCAGAACACTTCCTCGATCGCTTCGGGGCTGTCGAGATCGTGCTCCAGTCCATCGAGGTGACCACGTTCGCGCGTTTCGACCCGGCGCTTCAGGCGGGCGGTTATCCGCGCCCAGCTGTTCGGCGCCAGCGGAAAGGGCAGATCGCGATAGCGGAGAGCGGCGAAATCGTCGGCCGCGTGGATCAGCCGCATCAGGATGGTCGTGCCGGCACGGGCGAGGCCGGTGACGAAGACCGGCGGGCCGAGTTCCCGCGCCGCCGCCGCCTTGCCATGGCGGGCGCGTTCCAGATCGAAGCTCAACTCCAGCACCGCGTCGCTGCCCAGGGCGATGCGGTGCAGCCGGCGGTCAAGCGGGCCGTAAGCCAAAGCGGCGGACGCGGGAGCGGAGGAAGGCAAGGGCGATACCTGCGGCAAGAATGGACAGGCGGGCGGTGGGATCGAACAGTGCGTCCTGCGTTGGAATGCCCGCGACCGGGCCGATCGCCAGCACGGCTGCGATGGGCAGGACGATCATCAGCAGGAGGCCGCCGGCCGCGAGCGATTTGCCCATCATCCGGATCGCGAGAATGCGCGTCGCGCGTTCCTTGCTCCAATCGGAAACGCCGCTGCGGGCGAGCGTACGCGCCGAGCGCCGACCGATTGCCGCAAGATCGCCGAAATGGCGCAGCAGCATCCACCGGCGCGCCAGATGCACGGAGGCCAGAAGCGCGGCGAACAGGACCAGCGCGGCGGGAATCACAGCTCGGATTCCGGCAGCGGATCGCTTTGCGCCGGCGTAGCCGGCTTGCGCCGCGCCGCGCGGACCAGCCGCTTGACCGGATACCAGACGAAGGACACGATCCCGAGAAGAATGGCTCCCACCACGCCCAGTGCGGTGGAAATGGCGCCAAGGCCCAGGCCCGGGCCGACATAGGCCTGCGCCGGAACGGTCGTGGCCATCAGGGCGATGGCGGCAAGGGAAGCGATCGAAAGGCCATGGGCCATGCTCTGAAGGTTCATTCGCATTTGGCGTTCACCGCTGCTTGAATGCCGACCTTGTCGGCGATGGGATCGAGATACCGGCTCCAGCGCAGTTCATACCGGTGCTGGTCGGGATCGGCGGATACGTAGCGCCAGCGGACGGAGCCATCGGGCGCGATGCGGAACAGGCGGCCGCGTTCGGTTTCCTCGATCAGGAAATCGCCGCCGGGCAGGGGCATCGCCCTGCCCTGCGCGTGCGTGCGGATGTCCAGCTTGCGGAAGGCCTCACCCAGCGGATCGCTGACCGTGTCGGCCGCGAAGTCATAGACAAGGAGGCGGTTGTGCCCGTCGGTTTCTACCTTTTCGGGTGCCTGCCAGTTCCAGCGCCAGTTGTTGTCGAACACCGAGATGCGATGATCGTCGATCACGGCGACATCGTGCTGGAACCGCCACGGCACTTCGCGATGCCACACGATGCGGCCTTCCGTCGGCCGGTAAAGGGCGATCATCGAAAGGTTGCGCAGGCTGAGCAGGAGATCGCCGGCATGCCAGTAGGGGCCATCGCCCGGCACCGGCTGCACATCGTTCAGGTGGATCGGATCGTCCTGGTAGGGGCGGCTGCGCCAGAGATAGCCAAGGCCGTTGCGATCGAGAATGTCGATGATCGCTTCGCGCCGCAGGACGGTTCCGTCCGCCCGGAGATGCACGATATTCTCGTCCCCGAACAGCGGACCAAGCCCGGGGCGGCGCGATCGGGGTTGCCGGTCGGCCGCCCACAGCGTGCCGTCAGGCGCGCGTTCGACCGCGTGGTGGAAGATGCCGTCGATCATCCACTGCCGCTTCCCGCAGGCATCGATCCGCGTGAGCGGCGAGGTATCGTGCAGGATCAGCCCGCCATCATTGGTGAGCATGGGATGCATCGGAAAGTAGAGCCGCTGGGTCTTGTCGCGTTGCAGGTCGACGATGGCCGATCGGAACGTGGACCCTTGCAGCATGGCGCGCACGTCCGGCGCGTATTCGCGAAGCATCTTGCCATCGCTCAGCCGCATCAGGCGGATGACCCGCTGCTGGCGGGCATTGCTGAATTCCGTAAGCAGGACATAGCCCGGATCGACAAAGCTCTGGCCGGCCGCATAGTGCAGCCCGCCGGGTTCCGGCACGTAATCGAGCACCAGCTTCGGCCGGTTGGGGAACAGTCCATGATAGACGCCGGCCAGCGTGTTGGGGATGCTGGCGATCTGGGCCGCAGCCTTGCCCAGCGCGCCATGGCGATCGGCCTGTGCCACGATCGCGCCGAACGCGATGGTGATGACCGCCCCGCAAAGGCTCAGGAGGCCGACTGCCCACAACGGTATCCGGGCGTTGCAAATGCGTTCCCACAGACGTGCGGGCGGGGACGCCGCTGCTGCCGTCGTGGGCTCCCTCATCCCTGGCTGGACCCTGAACGGATACGATTTCCCCCTGAGCCAGGACGGGCTGCCCCTATGGAGGAGATATAAAGATTCATGATCTAAAGTTATAGACAAGTTGTAACCGGGGTATGTCAGCCACGGGGCGCTTTGTCGCAAAATGTATCGGGCGTACGCGCGGGGGGCGGGCTGAAAGCGGGCATCGGGGGCTGATTGCGCAGCGGGCACCCTTTTTGCCGGAGCGATTGCCGGTTGGGGCCCGCCCGGTTACGCTCTGCTTCACGGATTGTTGGGGGGAAGAGATGGGTATCGCGAAATGGCGTCAGGCTTCACGCGCGCTGCGGTGTGGCACGATTTTGGCGCTGGCTGCACTGCCGGCCTTCGCGGTCGCGGGGGAATCCGCGCCGGCACGTCACGCGGTGACTATCGACGACATTCTCGCGATGCGATCGCTCTCGGAAATGGCCTGCGCGCCCGATGGCCGGCAGGCCGCCTACGTGGTGAGCGATGCGGACGTGAAGACGGACAAGCGCCGATCGGTGATTTGGCTTGCCGATCTGGCCGGGGCGCCCGCGCTGCAGCTGACAGACGGCGAAGAGAGCGCCAGCGCGCCCGCGTTCAGTCCGGATGGCAAGACCATCGCGTTCCTTTCGAAGCGCGGCAAGGACAAGCAGGCCCAGATATGGCTGCTCGACCGGCGCGGGGGCGAGGCGCAGAAGCTGACCGATGTTAAGGGCGATATCGCCGCCTTCCGCTGGTCGCCCGATTCGCGCCAGCTACTGCTGACGTTGAGCGATCCCGCGCCGGAGCCGCCCAAGGACGATGCCGAGCGGCCGCTGCCGGTCGTGGTCGATGATGCAAAGTTCAAGGAAGACGGCCAGGGCTTCATCACCGCCGCGAGCCATACCCATCTGGCGCTGTTCGACGTGGCCACGCGCACCGAGATGCGGCTGACGGCTTCGGATTCGTTCGACGTCATCGCGGCGGAATGGTCACCCGATGGCAAGAGCGTGGCCTACCTTGCCAATCACGGCATCGATCCCGCCGCGCCGGCAACCCAGTGGCTCACCGTTGTGGAAGCGAAGGCGGGCGCGGCTCCGCGCGTGGTGACGAAGCTTGCCGGGGCTTTGGGGCAGGCGCTGATCTGGTCTGCCGATGGCGCGAAAATCGCGCATCTGGTGGGCGATGTGCCCAAGCTAAACCAGTATAGCCAGCCGCGCCTTGCCGAAACGGTGCTGGCGACCGGTCAAACCCGGACCGTGGCGACATCGGTGGGCACTTATGTGCAACGGCCCGTCGATCTGGGCGGCGGGCGCGTGGGCGCCATCCTGGCCGAGGACCGGCACGAGGTTCCCGCCGTCTTCGATCTGGCGACGGGCGGCGTGCAGCGCCTGGGCGATTCCCGGCTGGCGGTGTTCGACCAGTGCGGCGGCCAAGATGCCAGGGCGCCGCGCGCGGTGATTGCCAGCGGCGATGACGCGATGCCCGAAGTCTATGCGCTGGAAGGCAAGACGATGCGGCCGCTGACCGCGCACAACCGCGCGCTCAACGCGGGCATTGCCTGGTCACCGGTGCGCGATTTTGCCGCCATGGCGAGCGACGGCAGCGAGGTGCACGGGATTCTGACGCTCCCGGCCGGCTACGTGCCGGGGCAACGCTATCCTACCGTGCTGTGGATTCACGGCGGGCCTACGGCGCAGGACGCGCACGAGACCGACACGATGCGGCAATGGATCGCCACGCAGGGCTATGCCGTGCTCGCGGTCAACTACCGCGGCAGTTCGGGCCGGGGCGATGCCTATGGTGCCGCGATCGCCGCCGACTGGGGCAACAAGGAAGTGCTCGACCTGCACGCCGCCGTCGATTGGGCGGTGGCGCAGGGCATTGCCGATCCTGCGCGCCTTGGCGTTGGCGGGTGGAGCTATGGCGGCATTCTCACCGACTATCTGATCGTGCGCGACAGCCGCTTCAAGGCCGGTGTCAGCGGGGCGGGGGTGGGCAACATCTTCGCCTTCTTCGGCGTGGACCAGTCCATCGAGCAATATGTGCAGGAGCTTGGCCCACCGTGGCAGAACACGGCACTGTGGACGCGCCTTTCCGAGCCGCTGCTCCATGCGGACCGGATCAAGACACCAACGCTGTTCCTGGGCGGCACGGCGGACGACAACGTGCCGCTGATCGGTGGGCAGCAGCTCTATCAGGCGCTCAAGCTGACGGGGGTTCCGACGCGGCTGGTGGCTTATCCTGGCGAACACCACGGACTTGTCCGGCCAAGCTTCCTGCGCGACCGGTTCGAGCGGATCGCCGATTGGTATAAGCGCTATCTGAAGTGAGCGATATCGCCGCCATCGTTGCCGAGATTGCCGCCGAAATGCGCGAGGCCACCGAGCGCGGGCAGGTGGCCGACTATATCCCGCCGCTGGCCTGCGTATCGCCCGATCGCTTCGGTATCGCGGTGGTGACGGCCGAAGGGGACGTGTTCACGGCCGGGGATGCGGAAGAACCGTTTTCGATCCAGTCGATCTCGAAAGTGTTTTCCCTCACGCTGGCGCTGGGCGCGGTGGGCGATGCCCTGTGGCGCCGCGTGGGCCGGGAGCCATCGGGCAGCGCTTTCAACTCGATCGTGCAGCTTGAAAGCGAGCACGGCATTCCGCGCAATCCGTTCATCAACGCCGGCGCGATCGTGGTGGCCGACGTGCTGCTGTCCGGCCACGAACCGCGCGAGGCGATCGGCAGCATCCTGCACTTCGTGCGCGCGCTGGCGGGCGACGAGAGCGTGATCATCGACGAACGCGTGGCCAATGCCGAGCGAGAAACCGGCTTCCGCAACTTCGCGCTGGCCAACTACATGCGGGCGTTCGGCAATATTCGCCATCCCGTGGAGCGCACGCTCGGTGTCTATTTCCACCAGTGCGCGCTGGCGATGAGCTGTCGCCAGCTGGCCATGGCGGGGCGGTTCCTGATGCACGACGGGCGCAACCCCGCCACGGGCCTTAGCGTCGTATCGCCACGCCGTGCGCGCCGCATCAACGCGTTGATGATGCTGTGCGGGCACTACGACAATTCTGGCGAATTCGCGTTCCGCACCGGCCTTGCGGGCAAATCGGGCGTGGGGGGCGGGATACTCGCCGTGGCGCCGGGCATCGCGTCGATAGCGGTATGGTCGCCGGGGCTGAACGACAAGGGCAATTCGCAGCTGGGCGCGCTGGCGCTGGAACGGCTGACCCAGCGGACGGGCTGGTCGGTATTCCAGCCGCGCCCGGTTGCCTGAGTCGGATCAGGCTGACGGGAATTAGACAGTTCGTTCGCGCAGGGTCGCGGACTTCAGCTTGGGAGCTATGGCCAGATCGCCATCTTCCATGATCTGCTGGCGCAGCTCGTCGCGCTTTTCGTGGATTGAGGCGATCACCGGCCCCATCGGCACGCCCAGATCAACCAGCACGGCTTCGGACAGTTGCAGCGAGCTTTCCAGCGTTTCCGGCACCGCATGGGAGGCGCCTGCGCGGTAGAGTTCGCCAGCATGGTCCGCGTCGCGGGCGCGCACAATGATCGGCAGTTCCGGCCGCAGCTTGTGCAGCTTCTTGACGATGCGCGAGACCAGCACCGGCTCGTCCATGGTGACGATCAGCGCGCGGGCGTGATCGAGATCGAGCCGGTCGATCACCGTTTCGCTGGCGACGTTGCCGAACAGTACGGGCAAGCCGGCGAGGCGTGCTTCGCGGACGAGCCGGGGGTCGGAATCGATGGCGATGTAAGGCGCATCGTGCATTGCCAGCATCTCGCCCACCAGCCTGCCGACGCGGCCGAAGCCGAGGATCACGGCACGGTCGCCGGCCGGCTCCTCGCGCGGCAGGTCGGCCGAGGCCGGCTCGCGCGCTTCCAGCCGCTTGGCGAAGGCTTCACCCACCTTGGCCAGCGCCGGCGTGATGGTGAGGCCGATCGCGGTGACGATCTGCCAGAACTGCGCGGTCGCGGGCAGGATCAGTTGTGCCTGCGTGGCCGTCGCCAGTACGATCAGGGTGGTTTCCGAAGGGCTGGCCATGAGAATGCCCGTCTCGAGCGCGGTGCCCCGGCCCTTGCCCATCACGCGCAGCAGCAGCCCGGTGACGAGCGCCTTGATCACCACCACGCCAACCACGCCCGCCGCCAGCGGGCCAAGGTTCGCCCACACCACCCGCAGGTCTATGCCCATGCCGATGGTGATAAGGAACACGCCCAGCGCCAGGCCCTTGAACGGCTTGGTGATCGCCTCGACCTCGTTGTGGTATTCGGTCTCCGCGATCAGCAGGCCGGCGAGCAGCGCGCCCATGATTGGCGAAAGGCCGACCGCACCCGTGGCCAGCGCCGCGACGATGACGACGAGCAGGCTGGCGGCGAGGAACAGTTCGGGGCTTTTGGTCTGCGCGGCCTGCGCGAACAGGCTTGGCAGCAGGAAGCGCCCGGCCAGTAGCAGGGCAATGATGACGAGACCGCCGCGCCACAGCGTATCCAGCAGCACCGCCCCGCCATCCGCCGCCGCCGTGGGCGCGATCGCGCCGAGCAGGAAGATGATGGGAACGAGCGCGATATCCTCGAACAGCAGCATCGACAGCGCCGCGCGCCCGACCGGACCCTGCGTGCCCGAGATGGGCAGGACCAGCGCGGTGGAGGACAGCGCCAGCGCGAGGCCCAGCCCGAGCGCGGCGTAAAGGCTTTCTCCCATGATGCTCATCAGGGCGAGGCCGATCAGGAGCGCGCCGCCCGCAAGCTCCATCGCGCCCAGCCCGAACACCAGCCGCCGCATCGACCACAGGCGGTTGAACGACAGTTCCAGCCCGATCTCGAAGAGCAGCAGGATGATGCCGAACTCCGCGAACGGCGCGATCGCCTCCGGATCGGAAATCGTGATGTGATAGAGCCACGGAGTCTGCCCGACCAGCGAGCCCAGGCCATAGGGGCCGACCGCGAGGCCGACCAGAATGAACCCGATGATCGGGGTGATGCGGAAACGGGCGAAAGCCGGGATCACGATTCCGGCGGCGCCGAGAATGACCAGTGCATCGGAAAGCGCAGCGGAAGGAGCAAGGGAACCGGCCATGGGGCACCGTAACCTTCGTTAACCGGCCTTGCCAACCCCGGCGGTAGAGAAAACGCCCTCAGCAACAAAATGAAAGGCGATCATATCGCTTGCAAGCGCTTCGCGAGGGATGCCCCTTATTCTCCCCTCCCGCTGGCGGGAGGGGTAGGGGGTGGGCAGCGCCCCATCGCCCGCCAAGGATGCACGCGCCAAACGAAAGAGGCCCCGGCATTGCCGGGGCCTCTGTTCGTATCCGTCAGGAACGCGTCTGGCTCAGTTCCAGGCGGTCATTTCCTTTTCGAGGTTGGCAACGATCGCCTCGAAGAACTTTTCGGTGGTCATCCACGGCTGGTCGGGACCGATCAGGATCGCGAGGTCCTTGGTCATCTTGCCGCTTTCGACGGTTTCGATGCAGACACGTTCCAGCGTTTCGGCGAACTTCACCACATCGGGCGTATCGTCGAACTTGCCGCGATAGATCAGGCCGCGCGTCCAGGCGAAGATCGACGCGATCGGGTTGGTCGAGGTCTGCTTGCCCTGCTGGTGCTGGCGGTAGTGGCGGGTGACGGTGCCGTGGGCGGCTTCCGCTTCCACGGTCTTGCCGTCCGGCGTCATCAGTACCGAGGTCATCAGGCCCAGCGAGCCGAAGCCCTGCGCCACGGTATCGGACTGGACGTCGCCATCGTAGTTCTTGCAGGCCCAGACGAACTTGCCGCTCCACTTGAGCGCGGAGGCGACCATGTCGTCGATCAGGCGGTGCTGGTATTCGATGCCGGCGGCGGCGAACTTTTCCTTGAAGCCTTCGGTCTCGTAGACTTCCTGGAACAGGTCCTTGAAGCGCCCGTCATATGCCTTGAGGATGGTGTTCTTGGTCGAGAGATAGACCGGCCAGCCGAGATTGAGGCCATAGTTGAGGCTGGCGCGGGCGAAGTCGCGGATCGAATCGTCCAGGTTGTACATCGCCATGGCGACGCCGGGCGAGGGGAAGTCGAACACGTCGAGGTCGATCTTCTCGCCGTCCACGCCGTCCCACACCAGGCGCAGCTTGCCGGGGCCGGGGATCAGGGTGTCGGTAGCCTTGTACTGATCGCCGAAGGCGTGACGGCCGACCACGATCGGGTCGGTCCAGCCCGGAACAAGCCGGGGCACATTCTGGATCACGATGGGTTCGCGGAACACCACGCCGCCCAGGATGTTGCGGATCGTGCCGTTGGGCGACTTCCACATCTTCTTGAGGCTGAATTCCTCGACGCGCTGTTCGTCGGGGGTGATCGTGGCGCACTTCACGCCCACGCCATACTGCTTGATCGCGTTGGCGGAATCGATGGTGATCTGGTCGTTGGTCTCGTCGCGCTTTTCGACCGACAGGTCATAGTACTTGAGATCGACATCGAGGTAGGGGAGGATCAGGCGTTCGCGAATCCATTCCCAGATGATCCGCGTCATTTCATCGCCGTCGATTTCGACGATCGGGTTCTTCACCTTGATCTTCGCCATAGCCGTTCCGTGCCTCGTCTGGGGGAGAAAAGTTAGGCTCCCCTTAGCAGAGGCGCGCCGTGGTGCAAGGCAAGGACGCCCCGGACTTCCGTCTTAGAGCGCAATTTTCTGCATCCCCGCCGGCCGCTCCCTCTGGACACGGGAAGCGGTCCGGTCCAAGAATTTTAAGTGACCGGTTAAAGGTCCGGGAATTTTGCAGGAGTGATGGGGATGAGCGAACCTGAAGTGCTGACCGAAGTGGACGGCAACGTCCTGGTGGTCACGATCAACCGGCCCGACGCCAAGAACGCCATGAACAAGGCGGCGGCCGAAGGCATCAGCGCGGCGATGGACCGGCTTGACGCGGAAGCCGGCCTGCAGGTCGCGATCCTGACCGGCGCGGGCGGAACTTTCTGTTCCGGCATGGACCTCAAGGGCTTCCTGCGCGGGGAATCGCCGTCGCTTCCCGGGCGCGGGTTCGGCGGCCTTTCGCAGTGGACGCCGAAGAAGCCGATCATCGCGGCGGTCGATGGCTATGCGCTGGCGGGCGGCATGGAACTGGCGCTGTCGTGCGATCTGATCGTGGCCAGTTCCGCCTCCAAGTTCGGCATTCCCGAAGCGAAGCGCGGGCTGGCCGCGGCGGCCGGCGGCCTCATCAAGCTGCCGCGCCAGATTCCGCCGCGTATCGCCATGGAACTGGCGCTGACCGGTGACTTCATCGATGCGGCCCGGGCCTACGAGCTGGGCTTCGTCAACCGCGTGGTCGAAGGCCCGTCGCTGCCGGCGGCAAAGGAACTGGCCGCGCGCATCGCCGAAAACGGCCCGCTGGCGCTGGCCGCGTCGAAGGCCATCGTGCGCGATTCGCACGAATGGACCGAGGCCGACATGTGGGACAAGCAGCAGGCCTATATCACCCCGGTGTTCACCTCGCAGGACGCGCGCGAAGGCGCCGCAGCCTTTGCCGAGAAGCGCAAGCCGAACTGGCAGGGCAAGTAACGCGCGGCAGCTGCCACGCACCGAATGCGCAAAAGGCCGGGCCATCACGCGATGGTCCGGCCTTTTGTTGTCCGGGAAATGGTCTCAGGCGACGCTGAGCGTGACTTCAATGTTGCCGCGCGTGGCGTGGCTGTAGGGACAGATCGTGTCGGCTTCCGCCACCAGCTCCTCGGCGGCGGCGCGGCCCACGCCCGGCAGGCTCACTTCCAGCGAAACCGCGAGGCCAAAGCCCTTGTCGGCGCGCGGACCGATGCCGACCGTGGCCGTCACCGTGGCATCCGCCGGCACGCGGGGCAGGCTCTTGTCCTGCGTGGCCGCGAACTTCATCGCGCCCAGGAAGCAGGCGGCATAGCCGGCCGCGAACAGCTGTTCGGGATTGTTGCCCTGGCCGTTGCCGCCCAGCTCCTTGGGGCTTGCGAGCACAACGTCCAGCGAACCGTCCGCGGTGCGCGAGCGGCCATCGCGGCCTCCGGTGGCAGTGGCGCTGGTCGAATAGAGGATCTTGGTGCTCATGGGATGCTTCCTTTTGCTTGAGAAGAGTTAAAATCGAGGGCGATTAAATCGTGTACGACCTATATGCGTTCGCCGCACCGAGTCGTCAACCTCTTGCGATTAAATCGTGTGCGATTTATATTTCGGGGAATGACAGACGCTTCCCAAACCGCCGCTGGCCCGTTCGAAGGCTACTTGTGCTTTTCCGTCTATGCGGCGGGGCTGGCGTTTAACCGCCTGTACAAGCAGGTGCTCGATCGCTTCGGGCTGACCTATCCGCAATACCTGGTGCTGGTGGCGCTGCGGCAGCGCGACGGGCGGACGGTCAGCGAATTGGGCGAAGCGCTGTTCCTGGAATCAAACACGCTGACGCCGCTGATCAAGCGGCTGGAAGCGGCCGGGCTGGTCGAGCGCCGGCGCGATACGCGCGACGAACGCGTGGTGCGGGTCAGCCTGAGCGACGCGGGCAGGGCGCTGGCGATCGATATCGAATGCGTGCCGCCGCAGATCGGCGAGGCGATCGGCATCGACCATGCGCGGCTGGGGCAAATGGCGCAGACGCTCGACGAACTTGCCGCCGGGCTGCGCCGCGCGGTCAGGGACTGACCGTTTCGGTCAGCCGTGCCACCGCGCTTTCGATCACCGCGCGCGCCTGAGGCGGGGGCAGGTGCTGGTCCAGCCGCAGGCGTTGCCAGGTTTCAAAGCTGAGCAGTAGGTCCATCGTTTCCAGCAGGATCGGATCCTCGGCGATCGCGGGAGGCATGATTGCGACCAGCCGTTCGCGCATCATCGCCAGCCTCTGCCCGTAGTTGCGCTGGATCGTGGGCAGCGAATGGCGGTGGCCATCGGCAGCGCGCTTGTAGGGCATCAGCTTTTCATAGGTGCTTAGCCGGCGTTCGATCATTTCCGCCAGCTTGGCCCGCCAGTCTGGCCCCTCGAACGGATCGAGCCAGTCCTCGTATTCGCGCTCCAGCCGTAGCGCCATCGAGGCGTAAAGGCTGTCCATGTCGGCAAAGTGGCGAAACACGGTGCGCAGGCCCACGCCGGCACGCGTCGCCACCTGTTCCGCGCTGGGGCTCATGTGCCCTTCGCCCACCAGCGCGATCATCGCCTCGACAATGCGCTGACGGCTGGTTTCCGAACGCTTGCGGCGTCCGTCCGTCGCGGTGATGTCCATGGTGGCCTGTTTCTGTGGCAATCCCGTATGTCCAGTATGCGCTTGCATTTCCGTTTTGCGCCCTACCAAGCCCGCGATCGATTGCAACGGTCAAGCGTGGAGGGGCAGGCGCGGATGGCCTCAGCCCCGCTTCTCGTCGAAACTGCGTGCCGCAAGCACCAGGATCGCGATCATCGCGGCTTCCACCACCATCGGCGGAAAGGCCGTGGCGGGCGCGCCATCGGCGATCAGGCTGACGCCGCGTCCGATCAGCGCCAGCGGCAGGAGCGCCACCGGGACCAGCACCAGCGCGCGGCTGGCCTTCCAGGCGCCCGCCAGCGCGAACAACCCCATGCCCACGAACAGCGCGGTGAAATCGGCTCGCAGCGTTGCCATTCCCTGCGACCCGAGCGAGGCCAGAAAGAAGCGCTGGCCCGCGATCGCCGGATCGAGCAGGAAACCGAGGCCGATCGCCACATTGAACAGGCCGAGCAGGCCGGCGATCACGCGCATGGCATTTTTCATGTCATTCTCTCCCCACTGTTCGAGCCAGACTATCACGTTCCGGGCGCGTGGCAATATATCGGCATTGTAAATGCCATAATATCGCGTATCTTTCCGCAAAACAGGAAGGGAGAACGCGGATGCACGGGGCGGTGAAATGGGGCCTTGGTGGTGCGATGCTCGCCGGCGTGCTGGCGCTGGCGGCATTTCCGGCGCCGATCGGACTGGCGATGGCGCGGCTGGCGATCGATGCGCGTGCCGGCGTGGATGCCACGCAGGAACTGCCCGAGGGGCTGCATGTGGCCTTGTGCGGCTCCGGTTCTCCGCTGCCCGATCCCACCCGCGCCGGGCCGTGCAGCGTGGTAATCGCCGGCAAGCATGTCTTCGTCGTCGATGCGGGTGAGGGCGGCGCACGTAACATGACGCTGATGCGCATTCCCAATGGCCATGTCGAGGCGGTGTTCCTCACGCATCTCCATTCCGACCATATCGATGGGCTGGGGCCGATGATGCTGCTGCGCTGGACCGGGGCGAATGCCACCGTGCCGCTGCCGATCTACGGACCGGCCGGAACCGAGCGCGTCGTGGCGGGCATCAACGAGGCCTATGCGATCGACGGGGGCTATCGCACCGCGCACCATGGCCCAGCGGTTGCGCCGCCATCGGGCAGGGGTGGCACCGCCTATCCTTTCGCGCTGCCGCCAAGGGGCGATGGCACGCCCGTCACCGTGTTGCAACGCGACGGGCTGACGGTGACCGCGTTCCGCGTGGATCATGGGCCGGTCGATCCGGCGGTGGGCTATCGCTTCGACTACAAGGGGCGCTCGATCGTGTTCAGCGGCGATACCGCGCCCACGCCGCTGCTGGTGCGCAACGCGCGCGGCGCGGACCTGCTGGTGCATGAAGGGTTGCAGCCCCGGCTGGTCAGCCCGATGGAGCAAACGCTGCGCAAGCGCGGACAGCCAGGCCTCGCAAAGATCATGAGCGACATCCCCGGTTATCATACCTCGCCAGAGGCCGCTGCGGCCGAGGCGCAGGAGGCCGGCGTGAAGAATCTGGTGTTCAGCCACAACGTGCCGCAATTGCCCGCGCGCGCGATGTATCCCGCCTATCTCGGCAACGCGCGCCAGAAATTCGACGGAACAATCACGGTGGGCGAGGACGGCATGGTGTTCAGCCTGCCGGCCGGCGGCAAGGGCATGGAACTGCGTACATGGTCGGTCAGATGATTCGACGTAGCCGGGTTTCCGTTGCTTCGGGCCGCCGCACGCGATAGCCGTTGCGGATATGGACAAGGCGCCATCCGCACCGGCCCGCGTGGTCTCGCTCGCGCTATCTGGCGACCATGCCTTCTCGAAACAGGCGATCGAGCGCGTGAAGGTGATCCAGGGGATCGGCGTCGAGGGTGACGCTCATGCCGGCGAGAAGGTCCAGCACCTCTCCCGCGTGAAGGCGAACCCCGACCAGCCGAACTTGCGGCAGGTCCACCTGATCCATGCAGAACTGTTCGAGGAACTGCGCGAAAAGGGCTTCGCCGTTGGGCCTGCCGACCTTGGCGAGAACATCGTCACGGCCGGGATCGCCCTTCTCGATCTCCCCGGGGCGCCGTGCTGCGCATCGGGCCGGATGTAGAACTGGAAGTGACCGGGCTGCGCAATCCCTGCGCACAGATCGAGGCATTCCAGAAGGGGTTGCTGGCCGCCGTGCTCGATCGTGGGCCGGACGGGGAACTCGTGCGCAAGGCCGGGGTTATGAGCGTGGCCCTGTCCGGCGGCGAAATGGCCGTGGGGGACCTTATCGAGGTCTGCCTGCCGCCCGAGCCGCACCAGCCGCTCGCGCCGGTGTGAAAGCGGGGAGGCTCGCGCCTCCCGCGCCATTCTATCGGCCCAGCGGCTTCGTGCGAATGTTGAGCTGGCCCGCCAGCCCCGCATGGCGGTGCTTCTCGATTGCCTGGTATTCCGGTGACTGGATCATCTGCATCATCGCGGCGAGTGAGGGGTATTCGACCAGCGCCGCCATGTCCCACAGTTCGCCGACCTCCCCGATCATCAGACCGGTGACGGCGCCGGCATAGACCTGCCGTCCGCCGACGGCGGCGACACAGGCCTGCACCGCCGCGCCATAGCGGGCATAGGCCTCGCGTCCGGTCAGTTCGGGTTCGCTGCCATCGGCATAGGTTGCGTGCGGCTTGAACTTGAGCAGGTTGATCATCACGAACGGCCCGTCCTCGCCACTGCCGAAGAAGGCGGCGATCTGTTCGGGGCCGGGGGTGACGGCGTTGACGACTTCCATGGTGGCCTCCCTTAGCCGCGGATGAGTGTGTCGATGATCGTGCAAAGCTCGGCGGGAACATCTTCCTGCAGGAAGTGGCCCGCGCCCTGCAGCACGGTATGCGCCTGCCCCTTCGCGCCCGGAACGCGATCGATGAACGGCCGTTCGCCGCCGCGTGTGATGGCATCCTCGGCGCCGAAGGCGGTCAGCAGCGGCTTGTCGAAACGCGCCAGCACGTCCCAGGCCGCCTTGTTCTCCGCCACCGAGCCATGTTCGGGCGTGATCGGCACGAGCGTGGGGAACTGGCGGGCGCCTTCCTTGTAGGTTTCGTCGGGGAAGGGGGCGTCGTAGGCGGCGATTTCTGCCGACGAAAGATCGCGATGGCATCCGCCGTTGACGATCATGCCGACTGGGAAGACGGGCACGTTCTGGCTGAAATCGAGCCATGCGCGGAAGCCGTCGGTTGCACCCGTGCCCACCGGCAGCCCGGTGTTGGAGACGACCACGCGGGCGAAGCGATCGGGGAAGGCTGCGACCAGTCGCAGGCCGATCAGGCCGCCCCAGTCCTGGCAGAACAGGGTGATGCCGGTGAGATCAAGCTGCGTCAGCCAGTCGCTCATCCACTGGACATGGCGTTCGTAGGTATAGTCGTCGCGCCGCGCGGGCTTGTCGGAGCGGCCGAAGCCGACGAGGTCGGGGGCGACGACACGATGACCGCGCGCGACGAGATCGGGGATGAAACGGCGATAGAGGTAGCACCAGCTCGGCTCGCCGTGCATGAGCAGCACCGGCGCGGCATCGCGCGGGCCTTCGTCGAGATGGTGGATTCGCAGGCGCGTACCGTCCTGTCCGTCGATCACCTCGCTGTAATGCGGCGAAAAATCAAAGCCATCCAGGCCGGCAAAGCGTTCGTCCGGCGTGCGCAGGATCTCCATGGCATCCCCCAGTTGATTATTGTGGCACGCATAATGCCATAATAAACGCGGAGGTCAAATGCCGGCTGGGGCATTTCCCACCCCCAAACCCTCCCGCGGGCGGGAGGGGAGCGAGACGTGCGCCGCCGCAGGTGGTGCTAGTCGCAGCGGGGTGGGCGTTCCGCGCCTTGTGTCGGCGAATGTCATGATCGCCATGAAAAAAGCCCGCTCAAGCCAAGGGCTTAGCGGGCTTTTTCGATGGTGGGCGTAGCAAGGATTGAACTTGCGACCCCTACGATGTCAACATAGTGCTCTACCACTGAGCTATACGCCCGAACCATCGTGCGCCCGGCCGTTTCCGGCGCGGGAGGCAGCCCATTAGCGGCGCTTGGGAATGCTGGCAAGAGACTTTTGCAGGCTCTTTTCCCCATCCCGTGCGCGCGCCTGGCGGGCTGTCAGGCGTAAGGCCCGGCCCCCGTCAGCGCGCCATCGGCGAAGACGCGTTCGACTTCGAGCACCAGGTCGCGCAGGTGGAACGGTTTGGACAGGACACGGGCCTGCGGTGCCTCGCGATCGGACTTGAGCGTGACGGCGGCAAAGCCCGTGATGAACATAACCCGCGTTTCGGGGCTGATCTCGGCGCAATGCTTGGCAAGCTCGATGCCGTCCATCTCGGGCATGACGATGTCGGACAGCAGCAGATCGAAGTGTTCCGACCGCAGCAGGGGCAGGGCCTCCGTTCCGCGATCGACCGCAACCACGCTGTACCCGGCGTTTTCCAGGGCGCGCGCAAGATAGGTGCGCATCGCTTCTTCGTCTTCGGCCAGTAGAATCCGGATCATGATTACCTTCGCGATTCGAGTGGTCGCCTCATCGGGCCATGTCGTAACGTTTTGGTTTAAGGCATGGCAGGAAACGAATATATACCGGGATGGGTTAAGTTTCTGCGCCCTTGTTCGCGGTGGCCGACTTTGACACAGCCGCGAATCAGTTGCAGCTTTATTCCATGCGTGACGAAGGCGATCCAGGGGGCGATTCGCGCCTGCTGCAGGGCGGGGCAGTGCCCGGCTGCCCGGATGTGCCCGCCTATGCGCTGCGGCTGGTGGAGCCGTCCGCGATTCCCGTCATCATCGCTGTGCCGCACGCCGGGCGCAGCTATGCCCGGACCTTGCTGGACCGGATGCGCCACCCGGCGTTCGCCGCGCTGCGCCTGGAAGACCGCTATGTCGACCTCGTGGCCGATGCGGTGGCGCGGCAGACCGGCGCCTCGCTGTTGGTCGCCCATGCGCCGCGCGCGATGATCGATCTCAATCGCGCTGCCGACGACATCGACTGGGATATGGTTGGCGGCCCGCCGCCCGATGCTTCTTCCGCCCTGCAGGGCCTTGCCCATCGGGCGCGCACCGGGCTGGGCCTGATCCCGCGCCGGCTGCCGGGGCTGGGGGAACTGTGGAAGCGGCGGTTGGACCGGGCCGAACTGGACGATCGCATCGCGCTGGTCCACGAACCCTATCACAGCGCCCTGGGCGATGCGCTGCAAGACACGCGCGACCGCTGGGGAGCGGCTCTGCTGATCGATCTTCATTCGATGCCGCCGCTTACGGCCTATTGCGGAGCGGAGCCTGCGCCTGAATTCGTGCTGGGCGACCGGTTCGGGGCGAGTTGCGCCGGCGCGCTGGTCGCTTCTGCCTTCGCGCACTTCGCGGCGGCGCGGCGGCTGGCGGCGCACAACCGGCCTTATGCCGGCGGCTACGTGCTGGAGCGGCATGCGCGGCGCAAGGAAGGCATTCACTGCATCCAGATCGAGATCGACCGGCGCTGCTACCTTGATGCCCGATTCAGCGAACCGGGGCCGGGCATGGATGAAACGATCGCGCTGCTGGTGGGCATGGTCCAGCGGCTGGCCGGCGATGTGGCCGAACTGGGCCGCGATCGGCAACGCGAACGGTGGCGCGCGGCCGCCGAGTAGATCAGCGAGGCAGGTGGGCCGGCGAGGAAACCGGAGCGGTCAACCGGCTCTCGGTTCGGACGATCCTCACGCAGAAACCCCATAAAAAACCACCTGGAGACATGCTCCAGGTGGCCAAGGTTCAGGGAGGAGGTGCACAAAGTGCACCAGTCACACCGGGCCATGAGGGGAGCACCGATGCGACGTACTAAAGATAGGTGAGGCGCCATGGGCGCGCAAGTGGTTTCGTTTGGAATTTTTGCTGCGTTTTGGCGACTGCGCGCAAAAAAATGCGGCGGCCGGACGCTAATCCGACCACCGCATTCACACTCTTGAAATAAAGCGGGTTTCCAGCCTGCGGCTGGTGATTCATTCCGCCGGAACGGGAATCGCCGGAACCGGACCCTTGCCCTGCTGTGCCTGCAGGCCGAAGATCGTGCTCATCAGATCGAGCGAGAAGACATGGGCGTAGAGCAGCGGCAGAAGGCCGCTCTGCGCCCAGCCGCGCAGCACGTCGCCACGGGTTTCGCGCAGCTTTTCTTGATCGACCATCTGGAAGCCGCGATAGACGAACGGCTGCTCCAGACCGGTCTGCTGGATCGAGACTTCGCCGTCCATCAGCAGGTTGTGCTTCTTCAATTCATCGATGAAAGCCTGCGTGCGCATCCCGGCCTGTTCGAACTGTTCGCAGAATTCCAGCGCGGCCTTGGTCGCGTCCGACGGCTGATCGCCGTTGAACAGTGCGTCGCCTTCCTCGAACTCTCCGATCAGACCGGAGGACGGATCGAAGCACAGCGACAGTTCCTCGCTGCTGGGATCGAGCTTGGCCAGCAGGAACGGATAGCGGCGGGCATAGGCCGGCAGATAGACCGGCTGATCGACCTTGCCTTCGCTGTCGACGAACACGTTGACGCCTTCGTTCAGCCCCATCAGCGCCAGCGGCACCGGGTTGTCGCCCGACGAGAACACGATGGGAAAATGGCGCGCGGCCTGCGGAAACTCTTCCACCGTCAGCGGCACGGCGTGCTGGTCGATCAGCCACGGAGCGGCATTCGCGCCACGGGCATGCCAGGTGGCGTGATCGCGGCTGTTGAGCGGCATCAGGTCATTGTAGAACAACGGAAGGTTGGCTTGCGGCGCGCTGGCCATGAGGTCTCTCCGAAAAAACTTTCGCGAAAACGCGCGGGCGGGCCGCGGGTCCGGCGGGAACAGGGGCTTTAAGCGGTCCATCGGGGCGAGGCAAGGCCGGTAACCACGCATCCACACCCTTGCAGGGCCACGGCGAACCGTTTCAGATCAGCTTGCCGGGATTCATCAGCCCCTGCGGATCGAGCGCCTGCTTTATGGCACGCATCATGTGCAACGCCACCGGATCGCCCAGCCGCTCCAGTTCGTCGCGCTTGAGTTGCCCGATGCCGTGTTCGGCCGAAATCGACCCCTTCCACTGGGTGACGAGATCGTGGACCTGGCGGCTGATCGCCTTGCCATCGCCTGCCTGCCATTCCGCGGCATCGACCCCGGAGGGCGCCAGAACGTGGAAATGGATGTTGCCATCGCCCAGATGGCCAAAGCCCACCGCGCGGGTGCCGGGCCAGGCGGCTTCGATCAGTGGAACGGCCGTTTCGACGAATTCGGGCATTCGCTCCACCGGCACGCTGATGTCGTGTTGGACCGCCGGGCCGATCGCGCGCTCCGCCGGGGCGATCGATTCCCGGATCAGCCACATCTGTTCGGCCTGAGTCTCGCTTGCGGCGATCGTCGCGTCGGTGACCAGCCCCGCCTCGAACGCGCTGATCAGCAGGCGTTCGGCCAGGTCGGGCAGGCCTTCCGCTCGGTCGGCATCGGCAACCAGTTCGATCAGCACATGCCAGGGATGGGGTTCCGCCAGCGGTGCGCGCGCCGTCGGCAGGTAATCGAGGGTCTGACTCAAATTCCGTGCAATCCAGGTCACGCTGGCGCCATAACTCTGGCTTTGAGAAGGTCGATTTTGGCGCGCCCGTACATCTGGCGCTTGATGGCCTTGAGGCGGTTGACTTTGCCCTCGACTTGACCGCTGGACCACGGCGTCGAGATCGCGGCGGCAACGGCGTCCTTGTCGGCTTCGACGCCGGCAGCGAACCCAGCAAGCTTGGTCTCGGCCGCCATGGCGATCCAAGGATCGAGCCGGGCCTTGTCCTTTGAGCGCATCATGGCGTGGAAGCAATCGAGAGCCTCGCGTGCGCTGATTAGCGCTGGCACGGCCTTTTCGATCACCGCGTTTATCAGGGCGGTCTGCGCTGATCCGGTGTCGCGCTCGGTGGTCATGCTGCGCGCGATGGTCCGTGCACTCAGCCCCGCACCGCCGGTGTGGCCAAGTTTTTCGTCGCGACGACGACGGGTCGCCCATTCGCTGACTACGCGCAGCGAACCGCCAAAACCGGAAGCCTTCAGCCGCCGCCACAGTTCAGCCCCAATCCGGCAGCCTGCATTCCACTCCGCCTCGAGGGTCAGCGACCAGACATCGAGCGAACTCTGGCGCGTGCGGAAGGTGTCGTGACGCTGGCCGCGCAGGACCTTGCGGATGGTCTTGCGCGACACGCCGGTCGTGCGTGCCATGACCCTGATCGGCACGCCTTGCCCGGCCAGATCGATAATCTGGCGGTTGAGGGCCTCGCGCAATTGGTAGCCATCCCACTGGATGCGCTCGGCACGGGTCAGGGTCGCCGGATCGACCGGCCCCGTCGGCGCCAGCGCGCGCCGCAAACATGGCATTTCCGAACGCACTGCCGCCAGAAATGCTGCCGAGGCGTTCTCGAACAGGTGCCAGCGGTCGGCCACCTGCTGTGCCTGCGGCGCCGCCTCGCTTGCGGCCGCACCATAACCCGGACCACGGTCGCGACAGATGATTTCGACTTGCGGGTTCTGGCGCAGCCAGGCGATGACCGTGTCGCGCTGACGATCGGGAAGCAGGTCGATCACCTCGCGTCGTTCGAGATCGACCACGATGCTCCCGTAGCTGTGGCCGCGGCGCCAAGCGAAGTCGTCGATGCCAACCACCCGCGCAGGTGGCGGCGGCACGGAGGCAGGATCGCTGCGTCTCAGAACTCGAAGCATCGTGTCGCGCGACCAAGGCGCCGACAGACGCGCCATCATGCGCGAGCCCGGCCTACCACCCAGCGCGACCGCCACCGCGCGCACTAGCGCGTCGCAACGACCCACCCTGCGGCCATATCGCCGGCCAACCGGCGGCGCCAGCGGCTCGCTGAACGTGCGCCTTGGACAAAGGGTATGCGTGCACCGAAACCGTCGAACCGACAGTCTCAGCCTGACGATGCTGCCGCTGACCGGCAAATCCGAAAGCATGCGGTCATATCGACTGTGGAGAGACGTCGATGGCATCGCGCAATCCGGGCAATCCGCTCCCACGGCCGCCAATCGGCCCGACATCTCGACGATTCCGTCGATCACAGTCCGGCTTTCCACGATTAATCCCGGTAACTGCAGGCTACTGTCCCATGCTTTCGAGGCCATCGACGTGTGCTCCTTGCTGACCCCCAATCCAGTTGGCCGCACACAGCGCAGAAATGTCAAATCTGCACGGAATTTGAGTCAGACCCTAATCGATCACCGCATCGAGGCTGTGCTGCGGCAGTACCTCGAAACCCTCCAGCGCGCCGCCGGCGACGCTTTCGGCGTGCAGCAGCAGGGTACGCGCGACCGGGAGCGATTCCACGCCCGCCCACAGCACCGCGCGCGCAGCAACCGCCGGTTCCAGCTTGAGCGTGGCGGCGGTGACGATGCCAAGCGTGCCTTCTGATCCAATCAGCAGCTGCTTCAGGTCGAAACCGCGATTGTCCTTCTTCAGCGGGGTGAGCGCATCGAACACAGAACCATCGGGCAGCACCGCTTCAAGCCCCAGCACCAGCGCGCGCATCGATCCGTGGCGCAGCACTTGCGTGCCGCCGGCATTGGTGGAGATGAGGCCCCCCACCGTCGCCGAACCCTTGCCGCCCAGCGAAAGCGGAAAGCGCAAGGCTTCCTTTTCGGCCGCTTCGTGCAGCACTTGCAGCACGACGCCCGCTTCGCAGGTAGCGGTGCGGTTTTCGGTGTCGATGGCACGGATGGCGTTCATACGGCGCAGGGTGAGCAACAGCGCGTTGCCGGTCCGGTCGGGCGTTGCCCCGCCAGACATGCCGGAGTTGCCGCCCTGAGGCACGATCGGAACGCCATGCCGGGCGCAAAGCTTGACCAGGGCCGCCACCTCGTCCGTATCGGCGGGCGATGCCATGGCCAGCGCGCGACCGGTGAAGCGCCCGCGCCAGTCGGTCAGCCACCCGTCCATGGCCTCCTGATCGGCGGTGATGCCCTTGGGGCCGAGCAGGGCGGTTGCTTCTTCAAGAAAGGCGGTCGGCGAAAAGGATGTGGACATCCGGCAGCGCTAGGCCGCGCGTCGGGGTGCTGCAATTCAAATCTGCTTGTCATCCGGTCCGGCAATCGGGTTAAGCAGCCGTTCAACAGGACGATGTAACGAAGCAACATTCGCAGCGACACCTGCCGGGGGGTGCGTGTTCGCGTGCGGGATGAGGGATCAGGTTGGCCGTTTTCCTTCCATGATGGTGCTTGCCGCATTTCTAGCGCCGTTCGCGCTGCTGTTTCCCGCCGTGGCGGGAGGAGAGGGCGTTGGCGATCCGTGGCCGACGGCCGTGGCGCCGGAAGGGCCGCCGCTTATCGGCGGGTTCGCCGGTGACGGCCGTTTCGGCGGAGGACCGCTAGCGGAGTGGACAGGCGGGTTTCCAGAGGATTCCTGGGATCAGGTCCGTATCGAACAGCGCCTGATTATTCGCATCGCGCCGCGCGCGCCGGGCCGTGATTCGTTCGCGCCGCCTCCACCGCCTCCCGGGCCGATGCGCCTGCGGGAGCGCAAGTCCGCACGTTGCCTGCCCGTGGCCGGGATCGCCGGCGTGCAGCGCGATATGGCTGACCGGCTGGTGCTGTTCATGCGCGATCGCCGCGTCATCGGCGCCAGCCTCGACAAATCCTGCAACGCGCGCGATTTCTATCTGGGCTTCTATGTGGAGCAGACCGCCGACGGGATGCTTTGTGCCGGGCGCGACACCATTCATTCACGCGCCGGGGCGACCTGCGAGATCAGCCGCATGCGCGAGCTCGTTCCCGAAAACTGATCCCAAAACGCCACCATTGCGAAAATTAAGCCTGAAAGCGTCCGAAGTTCTCGGGTTTCCTTGACTTTGGCCCCGCAATGGTCAAAGCGCGCGCTAAGGGAACCGGCGTCATGCGGCGACGGTCGGGGAGGAGTATATCCGGCCCCGCTTCTTTCGGAAATTGTCGCTGATGAAGTTTGCCGATCTCGGCCTGTCTGACGAATTGCTGAAGTCGGTGACGGACGCCGGCTATGACGAGCCGACTCCGATCCAGGCGCAGGCCATCCCCAGCGTGCTGATGATGCGCGACCTGATCGGCATCGCGCAGACGGGCACCGGCAAGACCGCCGGTTTCGTGCTGCCGATGATCGATATCCTCGCCCATGGCCGCCGCCGCGCGCTGATGCCGCGTTCGCTCATCCTGGAGCCGACACGCGAACTCGCCGCGCAGGTGGCCGAGAATTTCGAGAAGTACGGCAAGAACCACGATCTCAAGATGGCGCTGCTGATCGGCGGTGTGCAGATGGGCGATCAGATCAAGGCCCTGTCCGAAGGCGTGGACGTGCTGATCGCCACCCCCGGCCGGCTGATGGACCTGTTCGAACGCGGCAAGATCCTGCTCACGGGCTGCAACCTGCTGGTGATCGACGAAGCCGACCGGATGCTCGACATGGGCTTCATTCCGGACATCGAGAACATCTGCACCAAGCTGCCGGCGCAGCGGCAGACGCTGCTGTTTTCGGCGACGATGCCGCCGCCGATCAAGAAGCTGGCGGATCGTTTCCTGTCGAATCCGAAGTACATCGAGGTCGCGCGGCCTGCTTCGAACAACGCCAGCATCGCCCAGCACAAGGTGAAGGTCGGCAGCCGGCAGAAGCGCGAAGTGCTGCGCCACCTGCTGCGCAACGACAACGTGACCACCGCGATCATCTTCGCCAACCGCAAGACCACCGTGCGCGAACTGGCCAAGAGCCTCAAGAGCCACGGCTTTGCCGCCGGCGAGATTCATGGCGACATGGACCAGTCCAGCCGCATCGCCGAACTGGACCGCTTCAAGTCGGGCGACATCAACATCCTGTGCGCGTCCGACGTTGCCGCGCGCGGGCTGGACATCAAGGGCGTGAGCCACGTCTTCAACTTCGACACGCCGTGGCACCCGGACGATTACGTCCACCGCATCGGCCGCACCGGGCGAGGCGGGGCCACCGGCCGCGCGTTCACGCTCGTCGCGCCGGAGGATGCCGAAGCGATCGAGAACGTCGAGAAGCTTACCGGCGCCCCGATTCCCGAGATCAAGCTCGATATCGCTGGCGCTCCGGCGGAGGAACGGCCGGCCCGCAAGCCGCGCGAGGAAAGACCCGCAGCGGCCGAAAAGCCGAAGCGCGGCCGCAAGGCCGAACCGCGCGCGCCGGAGGAAGAAGCATCACCCTCCCGCGCCCGCCCGCCCCGCAGCGAAGCGCGGCCCCGCCGCGAGGCGCCGGCGGATCGCGCGCCACGCTATCAGGATGCGGAACCGCCGAGCGAACCGGGCGCGTGGAACGGGCCGATACCGGGATTCCTGAACGTTTCGGCGCTTTGACCAGCGATTGGCCGCAGTTGCAGGAATGGCTTTCTGCGATAACCTCCTGGGATGGCCAGAAAGAGATCCACCACTTCCCTGCCACCGCCTTATTTGAAGCGGATATGGTTTGCGGAGGACGGGAGGGCTGACCTCGACTGGGAGGCGTATCCCTTTTCATTACCGCTGTTCGGGAAGGGCGAGTTTGCCTTTTCCTTCTCTGCCGCCGTCACGATTTTTGTCGGCGAGAATGGTGCGGGGAAGTCTACGCTGCTTGAAGCAATCGCCGGACTGGCCGGCTTCAAAGATGGCGGTGGCGGCCCGGGCATGGCGGCGGTTTCGGGCTCCGAGGTCTCGGGGCAGGATGCCGGAGAGGTGGGAAATGCGCTTCGCGGCGCCTGGCTCCCGCAGATTCGTGACGGCTGGTTCTTTCGGGCCGAGACTTTCTTTTCAGTGGCTCGATATTTGGACGATGCCGGATCGCTATATGCAGACTTCCACTCCTCTTCGCACGGCGAAGGCTTTTTGCAATTTTTCGAGGAGAGGCTCGATCGCCAAGGCCTGTTTATTTTCGACGAGCCGGAATCGGCGCTTTCACCATACAAGCAGTTCGAGTTCTTGAAGATTCTCAGGCGGATGCAGCGCAATGCCAATGCGCAGGTCATCATTGCCACGCACTCGCCGCTGTTGATGGCATTGCCCGACGCAGATCTTCAGTTTGTCGACGCTTACGGCTTGCGGCCGATCAGCCTCGAGGAGACACCGCACTTCCAGATATACCGGGAGTTCGTGGCTTACCCTCATGAAACAGTCGAAGCTATGATCGAGTAGACTACCCCGCCGGCTTGACGAAGCTGTCGATCACGCGCTTGCGACCGGCGGTTTCGAAATCGATCTCCAGCTTGTTGCCTTCCTGCGCGGCGACGGTGCCGTAGCCGAACTTGTCATGGAACACGCGTGCGCCCATGGCGATGTCGGCGCGCGGCTTGGCGGCGAAGCTCGCGGCGCTGCGGGTCGCTTCGGGAATGCGGCGAGGGGCGGGGTCATAGCTCTGCGCCGCCGCACGCTGCCAGCCGGGGCCGCGGCCCACGCCGCGCGACGGTTGCGCGCGCGCGACGTCGGCGAAGGGATCGCTCTGTTCCGACCAGTTCGCGCGCCATAGCGACGCGCCGCCGGACAGGGTCGTCTCTTCCTCGATATGCCCTTGCGGCAGTTCGCCGATGAAGCGGCTGGGGATCGAGCTGGTCCACTGGCCATAGATGCGGCGGTTGGCGGCGTGCAGGATCGTGCAGCGTTTGCGCGCGCGGGTGATGGCGACGTAGGCGAGCCGGCGTTCCTCTTCCAGCGAGGCAAGGCCGCCTTCGTCGAGCGCGCGTTGCGAGGGGAACACGCCTTCCTCCCAGCCCGGCAGGAACACCTGGTCGAACTCCAGCCCCTTGGCGGCATGGATCGTCATCACCGTGACCTTCTCGTCATCGGGCGCGGCTTCGTTGTCCATCACGAGGCTGACGTGTTCGAGGAAATCGCCCAGCGTCTCGTAATCCTCCATCGCGCGGGCGAGTTCGGACAGGTTTTCCAGCCGCCCGTTCGCCTCCGCGCTGCGTTCGGCCTGAAGCGCGGCGGTATAGCCGCTTTCATCGAGGATGGTCCGCGCCAGTTCCGCCGGCACCAGCGTTTTCGAGGCATCGCGCCAGCGCGCGAAATCGCGCATCAGCGCGGTCAGCGTGCCGCGCGCGCGGGCGGGCAGTTCATCGGTATCGAGGATTTCGACCGCCGCCAGCGACAGCGGCACGCCGCGCGCGCGGGCATGGCGGTGGAGCTTTTCCAGCGTCTTGTCGCCCAGCCCACGTTTGGGCGTGTTGTAGATCCGCTCGAACGCGAGGTCGTCCGATGGCGAGGCGATCAGGCGCAGGTAGGCCAGCGCATCGCGGATTTCGGCGCGTTCGTAGAAGCGGAAGCCGCCGACGATGCGATAGCCAAGGCCGATCTGGATGAAGCGGTCTTCCAGTTCGCGCGTCTGGAATTGCGCGCGCACCAGAATGGCGATCTGGTTCAGTCCGCAGCCTTCGCGTTCCAGCCGCTCGATCTCGTCGCCCACGCGGCGGGCTTCCTCCGGCCCGTCCCACACGCCCACGACGCGGACCTTGTCGCCGCCGTTCTGTTCGGTCCACAGCGTCTTGCCCAGTCGTTCGGAATTTTCCGCGATCAGCCCGGACGCCGCGCCCAGGATGTGCGGGGTGGAGCGGTAGTTCTGCTCCAGCCGGATCACCTTGGCGCCGGGGAAATCCTTTTCGAAGCGCAGGATGTTGGCCACTTCCGCGCCGCGCCAGGAATAGATCGACTGGTCGTCATCCCCCACCACGCAGATGTTCTTGCGGGCCTGCGCGATCAGCCGCAGCCACAGGTACTGCACCGCGTTGGTATCCTGGTATTCGTCCACCATCACGTATTTGAAGCGCTGCTGGTACTGTTCCAGCACCTCGCGCTCGCGCCGGAACACGTTGAGCATGTGGAGCAGCAGATCGCCGAAGTCGCAGGCGTTGAGCGCCTGGAGCCGCGCCTGATAGAGCGCGTAGAATTTCTGGCCGCGCCCGTTGGCGTAGGCTTCGTTCTCGCCCGCATCGAGATCGGCGGGGTTGAGGCCCCGGTTCTTCCACTTGTCGATCAGCCCCGCCAGCTGGCGGGCGGGCCAGCGCTTTTCGTCCAGCCCTTCCGCCTGGATCAGCTGCTTGAGCAGGCGCAACTGGTCGTCGGTGTCGATGATCGTAAAGTTCGATTGCAGCCCGACGATCTCCGCATGACGGCGCAGCATTTTCGCGGCGATGGCGTGGAACGTGCCCAGCCAGGGCATCCCTTCCACCGCTGGGCCAATCAATTGCCCCACGCGCTCGCGCATTTCGCGCGCGGCCTTGTTGGTGAAGGTGACGCAGAGGATTTCGGACGGCCACGCCCGGCGCGTGCGCAGCAAATATGCCATGCGCGCGGTGAGCGCGGCGGTCTTGCCCGTGCCCGCGCCCGCCAGCATCAGCACGGGGCCTTCGGTCGTCAGCACGGCTTCGCGTTGTGGCGGGTTCAGGCCATCCAGCCAGGCTTCGCTGTCTGCGGGATTCGTAGGGTGGGGAACGGACATCGTGAACAGATAGGGACCAAAACAGGTCGTCGCAACGATCATTCGGCCCGTCGCGCCCGGTTTCCGTCACGGTTCGGCTCGTCGGCGCGAAAGGCACGTTCCGCCGCTTTGGCGGGATCGCAGGCAGGGGCCGTGCGTAGCTTGTTCACAGTACCTGACGACAGCAGGAGATTGAAAATGCGTAAGTTTCTGTGCGTGAGTGCGCTTGCGCTCGCAACCGCCGCCCTGCCTGCCGCCGCGCTTGCGCAGGCCACCACTCCTCCGCCCGCCGATACCACGGCACCCGTTCCCCCCGAAGCGGCGACTCCGGAAGCGGCCACTCCGCCGGCTTCCTCTGCGGACGCTTCGACCGCCACCACCACGTTCAGCCCCAGCGCCGAGCAGAAGGCGCAGTACGATGCATGGCCGGCGGACAAGAAGGCCAAGTACGACGCGTGGCCGGCCAGCCAGCAGGAATATTTCTGGTCGCTTGCGCCCGATCGCCAGGCTGGCTGGTGGGCGCTGAGCGATCAGCAACGGGGCCAGGTCTTCGCCATGACGCCCGATCAGCGTGAACAGGTGTGGCCGACGATCGTGGCCCAGGTGAGCGGCAAGCCGTCGGCTGCGGCGGCTCCCGCCTCCGCGCCACCGGCCGCCACGGCCGATGCCCCGTCGGAAGCGGCACCGCGCGGGAACATGGCTTCGGCTGATGGCGCCGCGGCCAAGGCCTACCCGCTGTGTTCGAAGACGGTGCAGGACAGCTGCCGGAACCGTGGCGGCGTCTGAACTCTGACAGTTGAAGGCCCTTCGGGTCGGGCCTGAAGGAAGGGCGCCGGATCACTCCGGCGCCCTTCGCGCTGCCCGCCCTGCGGCTGCAGCGCCCCGAGTTGATGCCGGATTTCAGAATTCGCTCCAGTCCTGCGTATCGTCGGACCCTTTCAGGGCGAGGTTGCCCTGCGTGGGTGCCGGCAGCGTGCGCTCGACGATCTCCAACGGTTCAGCGACAGGCGGCGGTGGTGCAAGCACGACGATCTCGGCGGACGGTGCCGGCGGCCTCGATGCTTGCCCGCCCGCCGTGTTGAAGTGTGCCACCAGTGCCGAAAGATTGCCCGCCTGCTGCGCCAAGCTGCGCGATGCGGCGGTGCTTTCCTCCACCATCGCGGCGTTCTGCTGGGTCATGAGGTCGATCTGGGTCACGGTTTCGTTCACGTCGCGCAGCATTTCCGACTGCTGCCGCGCGGATTCGGCGATGGTCTTGGTCAGCTGGCTGACTTCGCCCACGCGCGTCACGATCTGCCCCAGCGCGCGGCCGGTTTCGCCGACCAGCGTCACGCCCTGGTTCACATGATCGCTGCTGTTGGTGATGAGATCCTTGATCTCCCGCGCGGCATCGGCGGAGCGCTGCGCCAGGGCGCGCACTTCGTTGGCGACGACGGCAAAGCCCTTGCCGGCATCGCCCGCGCGCGCGGCTTCCACCCCGGCATTGAGCGCGAGGAGATTGGTCTGGAAGGCGATGCCATCGATTACGTTGATGATCTGGGTGATTTCCTGCGACGATTTCTGGATCATCGTCATCGCCGCGACCGCCTGCTCCACGACTTCGCCGCCCTGCGTGGCGCCGCGATGGGCATCCGCGATCGACTTGTCGACATCGGCCACGCTGCCGGCGTTCTGTTCGACCAGCGCGGTGACGGCCCGCATGGATTCGCTGGCCTTGGCGATCGAGGCGGCCTGTTGCTCGGTGCGCGCGGCCAGGTCGTCCGACGCGGTGCGGATCTGGCCCGAACTGCTGTCGATCGAGATGGCGGAGGTGGCAACGGAGGACAGCGTACCCGCCAGCGCTTCGGCGGCGCGGTTGAAATCGCAGCGGATCTGCTCCTGCGATTCCGGGAAGCCGGTATCGATGCGATAGGACAGATCGGCCTGGGCAAGATGCGACAGGGCCTCGGTCATCGCGTTGCTCACCGTGTCACGGGTTGCGGAAGAGGATCGCAAGTCCAGCGCGTTTTCGCGGAATACGCTCATAGCCTTGGTCATCCGGCCGACGCAGTCGGTATGGTTGGTATAGTGGATCGGGCTGTCGAGATCGCCGCGGGCGAGCGCTTCCATGCGGACGACGGTGTTCACGTAAGGCGTGCAGATGCGTTCGCCGCTGACGATCACGGTCACGGCCGAAAGCGCGACGACGACGGTCGAGGCGATCAGCGGCAGGATCAGCCCGCCGCCCAGGCCCACCCAGAGTGTCGCCAGCAGGCCGAGAACGGCAAGGCCCGTATGCACGAACAGCAGGGCGCGGAATTTCTCTCGGATGGGAGCCTGCTTCTCGAACCAGTTCAGCATGTTCACGTCGTTACCCTCGGTGCCGGGCCGCGAAGCCTTCGCGCGGCCTGTTCCGCCTCTTTCTAGCCCGGCCTATTCATGAGACTGAGGTTCCGGGCTTGTTGGGTGGCGATGCGTTTTCGGTGATGTGATCCGGACGAGCGCCTCTGGCGGTGTTTTTCACCGCGGTGGGATCGATGGGCTTTTCGGGGTTAATGGAGGGGGGCTTGCGGTTCGGCGGCACGGCCGCGCGGGCTATGTAGGAGCAGGCCGAAGGTTGGTGGCGACGGCCTTGAACGTGGCGGCATCGGGGCATGCTGACGCGAAGGCGATGCGGATGCGCGTTGCGGATTCAATGACGCGGGCGGCGACCTTGAGCAACCGGAGGCGGATCGTTGCGAACTCGGCGACGGCAAGCGCGGCAGATTTTGGGATTTCTTGCTGGATCCGCCACAGGAGCCAGTAGGCGGCGGTGTGCAGAATGAGGCGCATCTGGTTGGCATTGGCCGAGCGGCACGAGGTGCGATCGCTGGCGAGCTGGGTCTTGTGCCGCTTGATCAGGTTTTCGGCCTGGCCGCGGGCACAGTAGAGCGTGTCGTAGATGTGCTCGGCCGAGCCTTGGGTCAGCGAAGTGACGACATAGCGGATGTCCATGCCCAGCGTGCTGGCCTCGATCCGGGCGACGACGCGGCGCTGGCCCTTCCAGCTTTTGGCGCCGTAGCGGGTCTCGGCATAGTTTCGCAGGATCACACGCTGCTCCTCGGCCCGCTTGACCGCGCAGGTATCGGCGACGGCGACGATGGCGGGATCGGCCCGCAGCGCAGCGTTGGTTGGCAGGCCGAACACGTAATCGATGCCGTACGCCTCGCAGAACGCCATGACCTCGGGGCGGCCATAGTGCCCGTCACCGCGGATGGTGAGGTGGGTATCGGGCCAGTGCCGGCGGATGTGACGCACCAGACGCCGGATGTGGCCAGCAGCTTCGGCGCCAGATGGCGTCTTGCCGGTGCGAAGCAGCATCGCCACCGGCCGGCCACTGGCGGTGTCGTAGACGTGGATCGGCAGGAAGCAGCGCTCGCCATGGTGCCCGTTCCAGAACGAGAGCTGCTGATAGCCGTGGACGACATCGCAGGTGTCATCGATATCCAACGTCACCGCCGCCGGCGAAGTGGGATAGCTGGCGCAGTAGATATCGATCATGGCGGCCATCAACTTCGCCAGTTCGCGCGTGGTCGGCGCGTTCTCCCAGCGGCTCATCGTGGGTTGGCTCGCAAGCCCGGCACCGGAGCCCGGCAGCTTGCCCAGCGCCAGGCGGAAGCCGGGATCGTCGCGAAGGGCGTCGAGATCGTCGGCATCCTCGTATCCGCAAGCGATCGCGAACACCCGGGCGCGCAGGATGTCGGGCAGCGCATGGATCACCCGGCCAGGGTCACGCGGGTCGGCTATGCAAGCGGCAAGCCGACGGCAGATGCCCATCGCGCGCTCAGCCTGTGCCAGTAGCAGGACGCCGCCGTCCGAGGTCAGCCGACCACCATCAAAGGCGGCTGTGACTTTCCGGCTGCGCACTGCTGGGAATCGGAATGGGTTTGCAGTATCGTCGGTCATGGCGGGGTGGCCTGTGGCATCTTCTGCCCTGCGGCAGGTTCGGCTTAGACACCCAGTTCCTAATTCAGATCAGAGGCTTATGCCACTCCCGCCAACCCTCTCGGCCCAACGCGGTGAATAAGCCGGGCTAGGGAAAGCGCGCTGTGATTGGCTGAATGCCGGGATACGTGATTTCGCAGAGGCGGTGACGGTCGCGCAGTTCGCGGGATTCTTGACAAGTGCCCACCCCGCGCCGAACGAAGCGGCCCATGACGTCCACCGCGCATCCGATCCGCCAGCACGCCCGCATCCTGACGGCCAGCCTCGTTGGCACGGCGGTCGAGTTCTATGACTTCTACGTCTATGCCACGGCGGCGGCGCTGGTGATCGGGCCGCTGTTCTTTCCGGCGGAATCGGAAGCGGCGCAGAACATGGCCTCGTTCATGACCTTCGGCCTGGCGTTTTTCGCGCGGCCGGTGGGGGCGATCGCGTTCGGCCATTTCGGGGATCGGGCGGGGCGCAAGTCCACGCTGGTCGCCTCGCTGATGCTGATGGGGCTCTCCACGCTGCTGATCGCGTTTTTTGCCGACGTATGCCATGGCCGGGCCGATCGCGCCAGCGCTGCTGTGCCTGTTGCGCTTCGGGCAGGGCTTCGGGCTTGGCGGTGAATGGGGCGGGGCCTCGCTGCTGGCCGTGGAGAACGCGCCGAAGGGGTGGGAAGCCCGCTTCGGCTCCGCGCCGCAGCTGGGTGCGCCGCTGGGCTTCCTCGCCGCCAATGGCCTGTTCCTGATCCTGGCGGTGAACCTTTCGGACGCCGATTTCGCAGCATGGGGCTGGCGCATTCCGTTCCTGGCCTCGGCGCTGCTTGTAGGGCTGGGCCTGTGGGTGCGGCTGAGGATCGGCGAGACGGCGGCGTTCCGCGCCGCGCTGGAAACCGCGCCGCCGCCGCGCGTGCCGATCGGCCGACTGTTCGAGGATCATGCCGGCGCGGTGATCGCCGGGATCGCGGGCGTGGTCGCCTGTTTCGCGATCTTCTACCTCGCCACCACGTTCGCGCTGAGCTTCGGCACCAAGACCCTCGGCTATTCGCGCGAGGCGTTCCTGATGGTACAGCTGGGCGCGAACGCGTTCCTCGCCATCGGCATCCTGCTGGCCGGCTGGTGGGCGGACCGGACCAGCGCGCGCAACGTGCTGGCCAAGGGCGCGGCGCTGACGGCGGTGATCGGGCTGGTGTTCGGCGCGGGGCTGGGATCAGGCTCGTTGCCGCTGGTGTTCCTGACGCTGGCCGCCGCGCTGCTGGTGATGGGGCTGACCTATGGCCCCCTCGGCGCGTGGCTGCCCACGCTCTATGCCGTGCCGGTGCGCTACACCGGGATATCCGTGGCGTTCAACGTCGGCGGGATCATCGGTGGGGCGATGGCGCCGTTTGCCGCGCAATACCTCGCGCAGCACGGCGGCACCGCCTACGTCGGGCTGTTCCTGACTGTGGCGGGCAGCCTGACGCTGGCGGGCGTGCTGTTCGGCCGCAAGGCCGGCTGACGCCTGTTCCGTCAGCTCTTGAGGCGCAGCAGGGTGAGCAGCGCCTTGCCCACCTTGCGTTCGGCATCGACCTCGCACGCGCGGATCTGCGGTTGTTCGTTGGCGGCGGTTTCCAGACTGATCCACGTGGCTTCGCCGATCCAGCCGAGCCGCACCAGCCGGTCGATCGCGACCGCACCCGCGCCGGTGCCGTAAGGCGGATCGAGCAGGACCAGGTCGACGGGTTCCTTGACCGGTCCCAGCGTCAGCACCGACGCCGCGCGCACATCGCACTTCGGCTGGGCGTGCAACGCGGCAATATTGGCACGGATCGCGCGGATCGCGGGCGGGGCCTGTTCGACAAAGATCGCCTTCTCCGCGCCGCGTGACAGTGCCTCCAGTCCCAGCGCGCCCGATCCCGCGAAGAGATCGGCCACCGTCAACCCTTCGAAACTGCCGAGCCGGCTGGTCAGCATCGAGAACAGCGTCTCGCGCGTGCGGTCGGCCGTGGGGCGGGTGGTGTCGCCCTCGGGCGCGCGCAGCGGCCGGCCGCGCCATTCTCCGGCGATGATCCTCATGCCTGCCCCCGGCCCTTGGGCTGCAGCGTCTTGCGGAAACGCTCGACATCGACCTGGCGGATTTCGTCGGCCATACCGCGCGGAATGTCGGCCAGCGGGAAGGGACCGTACTGGATGCGGATCAGGCGCGATACCTGCAGGCCCAGGTGCTCCAGCACACGGCGCACTTCGCGGTTCTTGCCTTCGGTCAACGTCAGTTCGATCCACTGGTTGCGGCCGGTGCGCCGCTCCATGTTGGCGTCGATCGAGCCATAGCGGATGCCGTCGATCTCCACGCCCTCGCTCAGCTCTTCCAGCCGTTCCTGCGTGATGTCGCCGAAGGTGCGGGCGCGGTACGTGCGGGGGACGCCGGTGGACGGCAGTTCCATCGCGCGCTTGAGTTCGCCGTCATTGGTCAGCAGCAGCAGCCCCTCGGTATTGAGGTCGAGCCGGCCGATCGGCATCAGGCGCGGCGTCTCCTTCGGCAGCGCGTTGCGCAGGGCGTTGTAGATCGTCGGCCGCCCCGCCGGATCGCGCTCCGCCGTGATCAGGCCGGCGGGCTTGTGGAAGCGGAACAGGCGGGCCGGCTCCGCGGCCGCCACGGCCTTGCCGTCCACCGTCACGCCTTTCAGGTTCTTCAACACCGTGGCGGGCGTGGTCAGCACTTCGTCGTTCAGCTTCACCCGGCCGTCGACGATCATCCGTTCGACTTCGCGACGCGAGGCGATGCCGGCGCGCGCCAGCAGCTTGGCGATGCGTTCGCCTTCGCGCGGCGGGCCATCGGCGGCGGGCGTGGCCGGCGTGCGCGGTGCGGCCGGTTTGCGGGGCGCGGCGGGACGCTTCGCAGCGTCGGGCCTCTTCGGAGCGGCGGGCCGTCCCGGGCGGCCGTTCCGGGGTTTGGGGGGAAGTGTCATGCCCCGCCCTTACGCGCGCTTGGCCCGCGCGTCACCCCGGCTCTTGCGGTCAGAGGCCGGCTCTCGCCATCTGCTCCGCGCAGATCGCGTGGAAGCGCGCGATGCCGGCTTCCAGCGTGCCGAGCGTGATCCGGTCCACGGCGCCGCTGGCAAGGCCCTGCTGGCCAAGTTCCGCCGCGCGGAAATCCTCCGCGCCGAACACCTGGCCGTCGAGCAGCTTCCAGCTCTTTTGCCAGTGCTTCTCCGCCTTCTCGTCGCGCGGCGGTTCGGGGATCAGCATGAAATCCTCGACCAGCGTCTGGTCCACCGCCTGCGGCATGATCGTCATCAGGTTGACGTAATCCGGGCTGACCACGACCACGGTGGCGGGAAAGAGCTGGTAGGCGAACGTGCCCACCGCGCGCAGTTGCGCCCAGTCGGACAAGTCCACGCCCTCCATCTCCGCCGCGCGGCCGACCAGCGACCGCTTGTGCGGCCCGATCTCGTCGCCCGAGGTGATGCCGTCCTTGAAGAACGGTGCGATCGACGCCGCGTGCAGGCGCAGCACATGGTAGCTTTCCAGGAAGGCGTCCATGATCAGCTTCCAGTTCGACGCCACCCGGTGCGTGCGCCGCGCATAGAGGTGCTGCCCGGCGAGGCCCACCGCGGCGAAGTCCTCACCCACGCGCGCGGCGTCACCGAAATCGGCGTCGGGGGCTGCGGGCGCGAACCAGATCAGGCCGCCGGATTCGTGGCTCGGCAGTTCGACCAGGCCGTGCGCCGCCTTGTCGAAGCCGGGAAAGGTATCCGGGCGGGGTAGGGCGAGCAGGCGGCCGTCGGTGGCATAAGTCCACGCGTGATACGGGCAGACCATGCGCTTGCCGCACTGCACGTCCTGTCCTTCGACCAGTCGCGTGCCCCGGTGGCGGCAGACGTTGAGGAACACCCGGATCGCGCCCTCGCCATCGCGCGCGATCAGCAGCGGCCGGCCGGTGCCATCGTGGGGCACGGCCATGTTGGGTTCGGGCAGCAGCGCCGAAGGGGCCAGCACTTGCGGCATCCGGTCGAAGAGCGTGGCCTTCTCGCGCGCGAAATGCGCCGGATCGACATAGGCGGACGCGGGCACATGGGCGATGGCGGAAGCCTGCTGTCCGGCGCCGGCGGCAACCTGATGCGCCAGCGCGAGCTGACCTTCGGTGGGGCGTCCCATGGGGTCCTCTTCCCTATCTTTTGTTGTCGGGGCTAGGCATACCCCGAAAGGCCGCTAGGGTGTTCAGAAAAAATTCTCAGACGGAAGGGACCAGAATGACATCGCCTACCGCGCCGGTGCCCCGACCCAAGGGCTGGCGCCTGCTCAGGTTGGCTTTGCAGAAGCGCAAATCCGCAACCATGCTGGGGTTCGGCTTTGCATCTGGCCTGCCGTATGCGCTGCTGATCGGTACCCTGAATGCTTGGCTCGGCGAAGTGGGCGTGAAGCTGGCGACGATAGGGGTGTTGTCATGGATCGGCCTGTCCTATTCCTTTAAGTTTCTGTGGTCGCCGCTGGTTGACCGCTTCCGTTTGCCGGGGCTGGATCGGTTGGGCCGGCGCAAAAGCTGGATTCTCCTCTGCCAGGGTTTGCTTGTCGCAGGCTTCTTCGGATTGGCAGTGACCGATCCCGCGCATGCAATCGGTGTGTTCGCGCTTTTTGCGTTCATGGCCGCTTTGGCATCGGCAACGCAGGACGTGGCTATTGACGCTTGGCGCATTGATGTCGCCGATGAAGAAACGCCGGTGGAACTGCTCTCATCGATCTATCAGTTCGGTTATCGCATTGCCTCGATCGTGGGCGGAGCACTGGCGTTACTGATGGCGGGCCGGATGTCATGGTCACTGGTCTATATGTTCATGGCTGGCCTGATCGTCCTGATAGCGTTTGTCACGTTTCGTGCGCCCGATACGCCTCGCCCAGAACAAGGGCTGTTACACGCCGCATTGGCGCAGCGTGGAGAGCTTTCGCCCCGCACTCGTGCCGTCGCCCTTCTCTTCGTAGGGGTAAGCTGGGCGTGGGCGATCGGCACGATCATTCATTTCATGGTGGGAATGCTCGCCCCGTCCGATCCGCAGAGGCCTCTCCCTTCAGTTGGCGATTTCACACGACTGTTCGGGCCGTGGATTGTTTTTGCGACGGTAGCCGTGCCGCTGATTGTCGCAGCCGCCACCAACTGGTTGAAAGCTCGACAGATATGGACCCTGACCGTATCTGATCCGCGGGTTTCACCAGTGCGGACGGCTGGCAATCACCTATACGTGGCGCTGGTCTCGCCGCTCGCCGAATTGTCCGCCCGGCTGGGGTGGGGTGTGCTGATCGTGATCGGCATGATCCTGACCTATACTCTATGCTACAATATCTGGGGCAGCTTCGCTTTTCCGTTCTATCTGGAATTCCTGAAGTATTCGAAGGAGGAGGTCGCGTTTGCCTCCAAGGTTTTCGGGATTTTCATGACCATCTTCGGCATCAGCCTGGGTGGCTATCTGTTCGCCCGTCTGGGGCGCATGCCCACGATCCTGATCGGGGCGATCCTGCCGATTCTTGGCAATTTCGTCTACGCCGATCTCGCAGAGGGCTCGCCAGGTATTGATGCGGTGGGCGGCGCGATTGGTTTGAAGGCCCTGTTTGCCTTGTTCGGCTTTGACGAGCGTATGGTGCGCCTGCTGCTGGCGATCAGCTTCGAGAACATATCCACCGGTATCGCGGGTGCCGCGTTCGTCGCGTATATGTCGGGAATTGTGAGCAAAAGTTACACTGCAGTTCAGTACGCGCTGCTTTCCTCGCTGACATTCCTCGTCGGATCGTTAGGGCGCGGGATCGCAGGCGAGGCTTTCGATACTTACGGCTATGCCGTCGTATTCCGCTGGACCGCGGCGGCCGGGCTGGTGGCCGTTTTCTTTGTACTGTTGGAATGGGCGAGGGTTAGCCGGGAGCCAAAGCCGGAACCCGTCGAAACCTAATCCGGCACTTCCCCGTTCCGCCGCAGCACATCCCCGGCAAGGTAGAGCGAACCCGCGATCAGCACATCGCCTTCGGGCGGCAACGCGGCCAGCGCTTCGGCCACGTTGGCAAAGCTGCGCGCTGGCAGCGTGGTGAACGGCGCGAAGTCTTCCGGGCGGTGCGCGTCGTGCCCCGGTGCGGGAACGATCGACAGCGACAGCAACCGGTCCGCCAGCGGCGCGATGATCGCGGACGGGTCCTTGTTGGCGAGCATGCCCGTGACGAGATGGATTTTCGGACCCCCGGCGAAGTGGCGGGCGATGGCGAGGCCGGCATCGGGGTTGTGCCCGCCGTCGAGCCGCACCGCCCGCGCGCCGGCCAGCGCGGTGAGCGGGCCAGCGCCCAGCCGTTGCAGCCGCGCGGGCCAGCGCGCGGCGGGGATGCCCCGCGCCATCGCTGCGGGCGAGACGACAACCACGCTCTGATGGCGCAGCATTGCCACGGCGAGCGCGGCGTTGTCCGCCTGGTGGCTGCCGGGCAAGGCAGGCAGCGGCAGGGTGAGCGAGCCGCGCGCATCGCTATAGGCGATTGCATCGCCGATCTCGGCGTTCCAGTCGCGCCCGCGCATCATCACCGGCGCGCGGATCGCTTCCGCCGTATCCAGCACCGATTGCGCCACTGCAGCGGGATAGGCTTGCGTCACCAGCGGAACGCCGGGCTTGGCGATGCTCGCCTTCTCGAAAGCGATGCGCGCCAGCGGATCGGTGGGCACGCCGGCTTCGGGCGTCAGCAGGAAGCCTTCGTGGTCCAGCCCCAGCGTCGCGATGCCGCACGCCGCCGCGGTCGGCAGCACGTTGGTGGCGTCGAGCCGCCCGCCCAGCCCGGTTTCGATCACGCAGACGTCGGCAGGGATGCGGTGGAAGGCCAGGAACGTCGCCACCGTGGTCACTTCGAAGAAGCTGGGGGCAAGGTCCTCCGCTGCGTCCAGCACTTCCTTGAGCAGCGCGGCCAGCAGATCGTCGCCGATCAGCTTGCCGGCAATGCGGATGCGTTCGTTGTAGCGCACCAGATGCGGCTTGGTGGCGGAATGGACCGTCAGCCCCTGCGCTTCCAGCATGAAGCGCAGATACGTGCAGGTCGATCCCTTGCCGTTGGTGCCGGCCACATGGAACACCGGCGGCAGCGCGAGATGCGGGTTGCCGACGCGGGCGAGCAGTTCGCGCGCGGTATCCAGCCCGAACCGGCCCTGCGGCAGCGACAGCGCGCCCAGCCGGTCAAGCTGCGCCTGCACCGCCGCGTTTTCGGAAATGGCGAAGTCGCGCGTCAAAGGCCCCTCCCGCATGCGGGAGGGGTTTGGGGTGGGCGGGGCCGGGTGCCGCGTGTGTCGGACCCACCCCCGGCCCCTCCCGCATACGGGAGGGGAGAGGCGGTCACGCGGCCTTTGCGGCCGTGAGGTAGTCGATCACTTGCGCCAGAGTTGCCTTCATGTCGCGGCGGTGGACCACCATGTCGAGCATCCCGTGCGCGTGAAGGTATTCCGCGCGCTGGAAGCCTTCGGGCAGCTTTTCGCGAATGGTATCCTGAATCACGCGCTGGCCGGCAAACCCGATCAGCGCGCCGGGTTCGGCGATCTGCACGTCGCCCAGCATGGCATAGCTGGCAGTGACGCCGCCGGTGGTGGGATCGGTCAGCAGCACGATATAGGGCAGGCCCGCCGCGTGAAGTTTGGCGATGGCCACGGTGCTGCGCGGCATCTGCATCAGGCTGAGAATGCCCTCCTGCATCCGCGCGCCGCCAGCGGCGGTCACCGCGATATAGGGACACTTCTCCGCGATCGCGCGCTCGATCCCGGCGATGAAGGCGTTGCCCACGGCCATGCCCATCGATCCGCCCATGAACGCGAATTCCTGCACCCCGACCACGGCCTTGTGCCCGTCGATCGTGCCGGCGGCGTTGGTCAGCGCGTCCGGGTGCGGGTTGGCGGCCTTGGCCGCCTTGATGCGATCGGTGTACTTCTTGCTGTCGCGGAACTTCAGCGGGTCTTCCTTCACCTTTGGGGCGGGAAGAAGCTCGAAGCCCGGATCGAGCAACTGGGCGAACCGCGCGTCGGCGCCGATGCGGCCGTGATGGTCGCAATGCGGGCAGACGGAAAGGTTGTCCTCATAGTCCTTGGTGAACAGCATCTCGCTGCACGAAGGACACTTGATCCAGAGGTTGTCGGGCGTGTCCCGCTTCGGTGTGAAGGGCAGGGCGTTGCGAACGCGGTTGAGCCAGCTCATGCGATTTCCTTGCGGGCAGAGTGGACGGCGGCGGCGAGCGCGGCGGTGAGTTCCTTCACCGGCCCCGCCGCGTCCGCGCCATGTTTGGCGACGAGATCGACCAGCGCCGATCCCACGACGACACCATCGGCCACCCTGGCGATGGCCGCGGCCTGTTCGGGCGTGCGCACCCCGAAGCCGACGGCAACCGGGATCGTGGCCGAAGCCTTGATCCGGGTGACGGCTTCGTCGATCGAGGCCTGCGCCGCCTGCTGCATCCCGGTGATGCCGGCGACCGAGACATAATAGAGAAAGCCCGAAGACCCTTCCAGCACGGCAGGCAGGCGCGCAGCGTCGGTGGTTGGCGTGGCCAGGCGGATCAGCGAAACGCCGGCATTGCGCAGCGCCGGCCCCAGTTCGGGATCTTCCTCTGGCGGAATGTCCACGCAGATCACGCCATCGATGCCCGCGTTCACGCATTCGGCGGCGAACCAGTCGGCCCCGCGCACGGTCATCGGGTTGGCATAGCCCATCAGCACCAGCGGCACCTCGGGATGGCGCGCGCGGAACGCGGCGGCGATGCGCAGGATGTCGGCGGTCTTGGTGCCAGCGCCGAGCGAGCGCAGGTTCGCCAGCTGGATCGCCGGACCATCGGCCATCGGATCGGTGAACGGCATGCCCAGCTCGATCACGTCCGCCCCGCCTTCGACCAGCGCGTCGAGGATGGAGGCGGTGGCGTCCGGCGTCGGATCGCCGCCCGTGACGAAGGTGACGAGGGCGGGCCGGCCCTTGGCGAAGGCGGAGGCGAGGCGGGTCACAGCGACACCCCCAGATGTTCGGCGACGGAGAAGATGTCCTTGTCCCCCCGCCCACACAGGTTGGCGAGGATGATCTGGTCCTTGCCCATCGTCGGCGCGACCTTCTTCACCGCCGCGATGGCGTGGGCGGGTTCGAGCGCCGGGATGATGCCTTCGGTGCGGCAGAGCAGCTGGAAGCCATCGAGCGCTTCCGTGTCCGTCACCGAGGTATAGTCGACGCGGCCGATTTCCTTGAGCCACGCATGTTCCGGCCCGATGCCGGGATAATCGAGGCCCGCCGAAATCGAGTGGCCTTCGGTGATCTGGCCGTCTTCGTCCTGCAGCAGGTAGGTCTTGTTGCCGTGGAGAATGCCGGGGCGCCCGCCCGCGAGCGAGGCGGCATGTTCCTTGTCCAGCCCGTGGCCCGCCGCTTCCACGCCCAGCATCCTGACGCTGGTATCATCGAGGAACGGGTGGAACAGGCCGATCGCGTTTGATCCGCCACCGATGGCGGCGACCAGCAGATCAGGCAGGCGGCCGATGCGGGACAGCATCTGCGCGCGGGCTTCCTTGCCGATCACGCTCTGGAAATCGCGGACGAGTTCTGGATAGGGGTGCGGCCCGGCGGCGGTGCCGATGATGTAGAACGTGTTGTGCACGTTCGCGACCCAGTCGCGCAGCGCTTCGTTCATGGCATCCTTGAGCGTACCCGCGCCGGCCGTGACCGGCACGACTTCCGCGCCCAGCAGCTTCATGCGGAACACGTTCGGCTTCTGCCGTTCCACGTCCGTCGCGCCCATGAAGATCACGCAGGGCAGGCCGAAGCGCGCGCAGACCGTCGCGGTCGCGACGCCGTGCTGGCCTGCGCCGGTTTCGGCGATGATCCGCGTCTTGCCCATGCGCATGGCCAGCAGGATCTGGCCGATGCAGTTGTTGATCTTGTGCGCGCCGGTGTGGTTCAGCTCGTCGCGCTTGAACCAGACTTGCGCGCCGCCCAGTTCCTCGGTCAGCCGGGGCGCGAAATAGAGCGGGCTCGGGCGGCCGACATAGTGTTCGAGCAGGTCGTCGAACTCGGCCTGGAATGCGGGGTCGGCCTTGGCCCTGCGGTATTCCTGTTCGAGATCGAGGATCAGCGGCATCAGCGTTTCGGCAACATAGCGCCCGCCGAACTGGCCGAAATGGCCACGATCGTCGGGCTGGCTGCGAAAGCTGTTGGGGGTGGCCCCTGTCGGTTCTGCGCTCATGCGCCGCGATTGGCAGAGGCCGCGCGGCTTGTCCAGATTCGCGTCCCTCGCGCGTGCGCGTTTCACCACGGGGCAAGGACAGCTCCTGGCCTCTTGTGGATTTGGACGGCGTGCGCGTCGGATTGCACGATTTTGTGCCGACGTTCATCTTGCGGAAAGATGCAGTCGCTAGAGAGGCGCTGCAACGTCGTGAAGGCGGTCTCGAAAGAGGCCGCCTTTTTATTTTTATATTCGGAAACGATGCTGAAAATATTCGTTACAAGCCTACCGGTAAATGTGTGGCAATGATGTCACTTATATGAAGGTTTTGGTTGGATGAATGTTTTCCGTGTTGTGGCATATATGATTGAAAATTAACTGGCCGTTGCCCCCATAAAGCAAAGAAGGGGCGTTCAAGTCAGGAGTTTATTATGCGTATTGTTCTTCTTTCGCTCGCCGCCTCGCTGGTCGCGGCGACGCCGGCCCTTGCCAACGAAGTCCGCGTCGAAACGCGCGCGGGCGTCTACTGGACGGACGGCGCGACGAAGGGCACGGCCGGTGTCGCCGCCGGCTACGATTTCGATCTGGGGCCGGCCGCCTTTTCCGGCCTTGAAGTCTCGGGTGACAAGATTCTCACTTCGGGCACCAAGGTTGCGTGGGGCTTCACCGGCCGCCTGGGCGCCAAGCTCGCCGGCTCGAAGCTTTACGGCACTGGCGGTTACACCACCGAACCGTGCAGCCTGTGCGAAGGATCGTGGCATCTCGGTGCTGGCTATGAGCGCGGCTTCATGGGGAACCTCTATGGCAAGGTGGAATATCGCCACTACTTCGGCCGCAACGGCTTCAACGATGCCAACGCGGTCGTGGCCGGCGTGGGCGTGAAGTTCTGATCGCGTCAGCCACGCGATCCGGCCACGCCTGAAGGCGTGGCATAGCTTCGGGGCGGCTTTCTTCGGGAAGCCGCCCTTTTTCTGTTTCGGTGGAGCGATCAGCCCGCGCGGGCGGCGTAACAGAACGAGGCGATGCGCTGTTCGTCCTTCACCCCGGGCGCGCTTTCCACGCCGGACGAGACATCGACCATCGGCGCCCCGGTCATGCGGATTGCCTCGGCCACGTTGTCCGGCGACAGTCCGCCGGCAAGGCCCCACGGCAGCGCCCCGCGATAGCCGGCCAGCAGCGTCCAGTCGAACGCCAGCCCCAGTCCGCCGGGCAGGGCCGCGCCTTTGGGCGTCTTGGCATCGAACAGGATGAAGTCGGCCGTGCCGGCATAGGCACCGGCGCGCGCCACATCGGCAGCCGTGGCGACGGACAGGACTTTCCACACCGGCAGGCCGAACCGCGCGCGGACCTGCGCCGCGCGATCGGGCGCTTCGTGGCCATGAAGCTGGATGGCATCGAGCCGTGCCGCCGCGACGGCTTCGGCAAGGAAGGCATCGTCGGCATCGACGAACACGCCAACGCGCGTGACCCTGCCCTGGGCCTGCTCCGCCAGCGCGGGGGCTTGCGCGAAGCCCAGGAAACGCGGCGATGGCGGATAGAAGTTGAACCCGACGTATTCGGCGCGGGCCTTGATCGTGGCGGAGAGCGCTTGCGGCGTCGTGATTCCGCAGATCTTGATGGAAGGGCCGGGCATGGCCGTGCGTTAGGCCATGCCCGGCCGCTTCGTCAAACTGCCGATCAGGGGGCGAGTTCGTAGGTGACGGTAACGCTGGCGCCCACGTCCAGTTCACCGGCGGCAACCGGGCTGGGTGCGGCCATGGCCATCATCTTGTCGGCGCGGGCATAGAGGACCGGCGCGGGCGGCGACCAGCCGCTGCTTTCGCTGATCGTCAACACGCGCACCACGCGCAGGCCGGCGGCACGGGCGTAGAGATCGGCGCGGGCGCGGGCTTTCTTCATCGCGTCGACGCGGGCTTCGTCCGTCGCGGCATCGGCGTTGTCGAGCTGGAACGACGGGCCGTTGACTTGGTTGGCGCCCGCCGCCACCAGCGTGTCGATCACCTTGCCGTACTGGTCGATCTTGCGCTGGCGCACGGAGACCTGGTTGGTCGCCTGATAGCCGACGATGACCGGTTCCTGCTGCTCGATCGAACCGTCTGGCAAGCGCTTGGGCTGGCCATAGACCGGGTTCACCGAAAGATTGCTGGTCTGGATGTCACGGTCGGCAATCCCGGTGCGCTTCAGCGCAGCGATCACCGCGTTCATCTTGTCGGCGTTTTCGCTCAGCGCTTCGCCGGCGGCTTTGCCCTGCGTGGTGACGCCGGCGTTGAACACTGCGAGATCGGGCGTGCGCGTCGTCTTCCCTTCGGCCGAGATGGTCAGCACGCTGTTGCCCGGCGCGACGACCGGCGCGGTGGAAAGCGCGGCCTGCGCCGCCACCGGAGTGGCCATCATCGCCAGCGGCGCGAAAGCGGCCGCGGCAGCGACGGAAAGAAGGGCACGTTTCATGGGGCGGTCTCCTGTTGCACTCTGTTGCGCGATCTGGACGAAGCGACGTTACGGCGTGATGAACCGTTGCAACGGAAACCGTTCAGATTGGTGAATCGTTCCGGGACCCGATCCCACCCCCGTTCCCAAAGCACGCTATGGCTGGGATAGCCGCTGCCGTTGCCCGCGCCGGAAACGACGGCGCAACCTAAAGCGTGGCCTCGATCGCGCGTGCGGCCATCACCGGGTCTTCGGCGCGGCTGATCGGGCGTCCGATCACCAGCACGCTGGCGCCGGCATCGCGGGCCTGGCGCGGGGTCACCGCGCGCTTCTGGTCGCCCAGGTGGCCATCGGCGGGGCGCAGGCCGGGCACCACGAAGAAGCCGTTCTTCCAGCGCTTGTGCACGGCGGCAACCTCGTGCCCGGAACAGACGATGCCGTCGATGCCCGCTTCCTGCGCCAGATCGGCCAGGCGCAGCACCTGATCGTGCGCCGATCCGCCCACGCCCACGCGGGCCAGATCGCTGTCGTCAAGGCTGGTGAGCACGGTGACGGCCACGACCTTGCAGTTTTCGCCGGCGGCGGCCTTGGCGTCTTCCATCATCGCCCGCCCGCCCGAGGCATGGACCGTGACGATCGCGGGTTCGAGGACGTGGATGGACTGCATCGCGCCGGCCACGGTGTTTGGAATATCGTGCAGCTTGAGATCGAGGAAGAGCGGCAGGCCGATCCGGGCCACTTCATGCACCCCGTGATGCCCGTGCGCGCAGAAGAATTCGAGGCCCAGCTTCAGCCCGCCGACATGGCCCCGCACCTTTTGCGCAAGGGCGATCGCGGCATCGAGGCGGGGCAGGTCGAGGGCGAGGTAGATCGGATTGCTCACGGGGGTCACGCTCTTGAACTATCGGGGGTGGACGCGGCTTCGAGCTGCGTGGAGGTCGCCAGAGGCGGCGAGGGATTTTGCGCGGCAAGCAGGGATTCGAGGTTGGTGATGCGCCGCCCCAACCGCCAGCGCGTAGCACGGTACAAGGCCCACATCGGCACCAGACCCAGCAGGAAGGCGGAGATCACCAGCGCGGGCAGGCGTGTTTCCAGCACCAGCCCTTCCCAGATGCGCACTTCCACCGGTTGCCAGTTGGCTACGGAAAACAGACCTAGCACCACGACGACCGCGGTCCAGAAGATCGTGCGAACAATCCGCATTGCCTTTGTTCCCCCGGACATCCGGCCGTCTGGCCGCGTTGCTCAACAGGCCGTAACCCGCTTTTCCCTTTCGCGCGAGTCTCCGCTTATTCGCCGAACACCCGTGCGAAGATCGTGTCGATCGCCTTGAAGTGGTAATCGAGGTTGAACTTCTCTTCCAGTTCCCGCGCCGGGAGGGCGGCGGTCACTTCCGGATCGGCCTTCAGCAGTTCCAGTAGCGAAAGCTGACCGTCCGATTCCCACACCTTCATCGCGTTGCGCTGGACCAGACGATAGGCGTTGTCGCGGGTGACCCCCGCCTGCGTCAGGGCCAGCAGCACCCGCTGGGAATGGACCAGCCCGCCCATCCGGTCGAGGTTCTTCTGCATCCGCTCCGGATAGACCACCAGCTTGTCGACCACGCTGGTCAGCCGCGCCAGCGCGAAATCGAGCGTGATCGTGGCATCGGGGCCGATGAAGCGTTCGACCGAGGAGTGCGAAATGTCGCGTTCGTGCCACAGCGCCACATTCTCCAGCGCGGGCGTGACGGCTGAACGGACCATGCGGGCAAGGCCGGTCAGGTTCTCGGTCAGCACCGGGTTGCGCTTGTGCGGCATGGCCGACGAACCCTTCTGGCCCGGCGAGAAGTATTCCTCCGCTTCCAGCACTTCGGTCCGCTGCAAATGACGGACTTCGACGGCGAGCCGCTCGATCGACGAGGCGATCACGCCCAGCGTGGCGAAGAACATCGCGTGGCGATCGCGCGGGATGACCTGGGTCGATACCGGCTCTACCGCAAGGCCTAGCTGGTCGGCGACGTATTCCTCCACCGAGGGATCGATGTTCGCGAACGTGCCGACCGCTCCGGAGATGGCGCAGGTGGCCACTTCGGCGCGTGCGTTGACCAGGCGCGTGCGGCAACGGCTGAATTCGGCGTAGGCTTCGGCCAGCTTCTTGCCGAACGTGGTCGGTTCGGCGTGGATGCCGTGGCTGCGGCCGATGGTGGGCGTGTACTTGTGCTCATAGGCGCGGCGCTTGATCGCGGCGAGCAGCGCGTCGATGTCTTCCAGCAGGATGTCGGCCGCGCGGGCGAGCTGTACGGCCAGCGTGGTATCGAGCACGTCCGAGCTGGTCATGCCCTGGTGCATGAAACGGGCCTCGGGGCCGACCTGCTGGGCCACCCAGTCGAGGAAGGCGATCACGTCATGCTTGGTCACGGCCTCGATCGCGTCGATCGCGGCCACGTCGATGGCGGGGCTGGTCGCCCACCAGTCCCACAGCGCCTTCGCGCCGCTGGCCGGAACCACGCCCAGTTCGCCCAGCTTCTCGGTGGCGTGAGCCTCGATCTCGAACCAGATGCGGTAGCGGGCTTCGGGTTCCCAGATCGCGGTCATCGCGGGGCGGGCGTAGCGGGGTACCATGTTCGACTCCGTCAGATACGTTTGGCCACGCCGCTAGGAGGAGGGGGCGCGGATGGCAAGGGGCGGGCGCGATTGTTGGGATCAGGCGGCATTTTCCCTGGCATCGAGATGGCGAAGCGTGGTGCGAGAGAGGTGGCACCAGAGCGGACGAAAATGCGCGAAAGCTAACTTGAGTGAGTCGATTTTGCGGAAAAGGCGCCCGCTCCATGCAATTCATCGCATAAAACGCCCGGTACATGCCCATGCCCAAGGTTCCGGCCGGAACCTTGCACAACAGGAAATGTTCACATCGGCGCTTTAGCAGTTTTCATGTTGGCAGGTTTCAGGTTTGAAGGAGTTGCTTGATGCGTGTTGTTTCCAAGAAGACCGGCGCGTTCGCGCTGTTGGCCGTGGCGGCCTTGCCAGTGCCCGGCGTCGTATCCGCTCAGCCGCAGGAGACGCCCGATTCCGGGATCACGGGCAGCGTAACCGATACCACTCCGGCTGCACCGGCGACCAAGGGGCCGGATATCGAAGGCATCATTTCGGCGCGCAAGGGTGACAGGATGCAGGTCACGTCCGCCGATGGCACCAAGTCGGTTGTCGCCATCAACGACGCCACGCGCATTCGCGCTAGCGGCGGCTTCCTCAGCATGAACCGCAGCACCCTGGCCGCAACCTCGCTGCTCAACGGCCTGCCTGTTTCGGTGAAGACGCTGCAATCGGGCGGCGAACTCGTGGCCAGCCAGATCGACCTGAAGAGCAAGGATCTCAAGGTCGCGTCGATGATCCACAACGGCACCGACCAGCGCTTTACCGAACAGGCCGCCGCAACCGAGGCGCTGCGCAGCCGCATGGCGGACATCGACCAGTACAACGTGAAGAGCACGACGAACGTGAACTTCGATACCGGAAAGGCGGTCCTGTCAGATCAGGCCAAGGCCGATCTGTGCTCGGCGGCGTCCTCGGCCGAAGGCATGGACAACGCGTTGCTGCTGGTGGTGGGCTACACGGACTCTACGGGCAGCCAGGAACTGAACCAGCGCCTCAGCGAAAAGCGGGCCGGCAACGTCGTGAACTATCTTCAGCAGGTCTGCCACTGGAAGCCCTATCGGATGCTGACCCCCACCGGCATGGCGGAAGCCGATCCGGCCGCCAGCAACGATACCATCGAGGGCAAGGCGCAGAACCGCCGCGTGGCGGTGAACGTTCTGGTCAGCAAGGGCCTCGACGGCATGTAAGCAGGCATTGGGCCGGGGTGCGCGCGTCGTCGTTCATCCCGGCCCTGGCCGTGGCATCATGATCTTCGCATTGGAGCGGGCAATCTACGCCTGCAACAGGCGCTTTCGGAAAAGCCGCTTGACCAGCCGGTCTTCCAGGATGCGGCCGCCGACATAGAGCGCGGCGAAAATGCCGGCAAAGACATAGGCCGGGGTCGGGGTAGGCTTTCTATTGCGCTTGCCGCCCTCCGCTCCATTCTTGCCGGGCTTTTCCGGCTCGGGGGCCCCAAGCGCCTTGTCGATCGGATGCATTGGCGGAGCGTCCGCCTTCTTGGCATCGGGCTTCTTGGCCGCCGCTTCCGCCGCCGGCTTCTGGTACGCGTTGACGAAGATGGTCAACTGCGCAAAGCCGAGAAACAGCAGCGGCGCCAGGAAGCAGGCCAGCAGGGCGCGGCTGACCAGATGATAGCGCAGTCTGCCTTCTGGCGCGGTCCCTTCAACGCGCAGAACCCCGCGTTCGAATACGGACAGCGGGTCTTGCGATGCAGGATTCTTCTTGGTGAAGCTGAGCGCTGCGTCGGAGCGGACGTGCGCCGTGCCCACTTCGTCGAACACGGGTTCGATCCGGTCCAGCGCCTCACCGGCAGTCTGGCCGTCGGGCAGCGGCACGCTGCCGCGCACGTGCCAAATCCAGTCGATATAGCGCAGATTCACGCGTGGGCCTTCGGGGATGACGGTTTCGTGCCAGATCGGCTGGGCGGTCATTCCGGTCATTCGGCTGGCACCGCGCTTTCGGGCGTGTCGAACCGGCCGCGCCCGAACTTCGCCTTCAGCGTCTTCCAGGCTTCCGTGAACGGATAGTGCATCTGTTCGACGATCGACATCCGGCGGCCGCCCTCCATGCCCAGCAGTTCCGCTTCACCGTCGACGCAGGTGCCGAAGATGCGATCGATGAAGATCCAGGTGCCCGAATAGTTGCTGCGGCTCGCTTCGTAGTCGCGCGAGTGGTGCAGGCTGTGGTGCTCGGTGGTGTTGAAGATGAAGCGCCACCAGGCGGGCGTGTTGAAGCGCACGTTGATGTGCTGGTAGGTGCTGACCGCCATGCCGAACGTGCCGGCGAGAAGGAAGGCGCGCGGCAGGAAATCGAAGAACCCGCCCACGCCCAGGCCGATCAGGAACAGCTCCACCGGGTTGCCGACCGCGCCCTTGTTGATGTTCAGCTGCGTAATGTAGTGATGCGGGGCGTGGGTCAGCCACAGCGGATACCAGTTATGCATCCCGCGATGCATCCAGTATTGCCCGAAATCGAACAGAAACGAGATCAGGAACGCCTGCACCAGCAGGGGCAGTCCGACGAACCACGTGAACTTGTCCCAGTGGAACGCGTGCTGGATGCCCTTGGCCATCACGTCGCTGCCGATGTAGCTGTCGACGATGCGCAGGATGGTGTAGCCCAGCCCGACGTAGAACAAGTCGGTGGTGAGTTCCTTCCAAGTGAGCTGCCAGCTGCGGTAGCGCGGGTTCACCCATTCCAGCCCCAGCAGCAGCACCTTGAAGCCGATTCCGATGCCGATGGCGGTCGATGCCTTGGCGATGGAATTGGGCGCGTAGTACCAGAACGCCAGCAGCGCGAGCAGCATGGCAGGCTGAAACCAGGTGAAGATGAACTGCTTTGCCGGACCTCCCTCCACGCGGGGGATGTTTTCCCAGCCGATGGTTACCGGAGAGTCCGCTCCGATGATCCTTTTGCCTACCCGAATTCCGTTCATCTTGTCCCCGCGATACAAAGTATCCGGTTCAAAATGACCGAATTTGCTCCGAAGCGTTATACGCCATCAGGCGTACATGGCCGGCGGCAGTCGATGCGGGCGTTCAGATCAACCCTTTTGCCTTCAGCGAAACATGCCCTTCGCGCCCCACGATCACGTGATCGTGGACCACGATGCCCAGCAGCCGCGAAGCCTCGATCACACGCTGGGTGATCTGGATGTCGGCCCGGCTCGGCTGCGGCGAGCCGGAGGGGTGGTTGTGGACGAGGATCAGCGCGGCCGCGCCGATGTCCAGCGCCTTGTGGATAATCTCGCGCGGATGGATCGCGGCCTCGTCGATGGTGCCTTCGCTGACAAGGTCATCGAGGATCAGGCGGTTGCGCGTATCGAGATAGAGCGCGCGGACCCGTTCGCGCCGTAGATGCGCCATGTCGATATGCAGATAGTCCAGCAGGGCCTGCCAGCTTCCCAGCACGGGCTGCTCCTGCACCTGCTTCCGCGCCATGCGCCGCGCCGCGATGCCGGCTATGCGGAGCGCGGCGGCGGCGGTTTCCCCGACGCCGGGCGTAGCCTGCAAGGCGCGGGGATCGGCGTTGAACACGGCGGCGAGCGAACCGAACCGCTTGAGCAGCATCCTTGCGAGGGGCTTGACGTCACGCCGGGGGATCGCCGCCATCAGCAGGTATTCGACCAGTTCGTGATCGGCGAGCGCATCATCGCCCCCCTCCAGCAAACGCTCGCGCAGCCGGGCGCGGTGGCCGCTGGGATCATGCGCCGCTTCGCGCACGCGGTCTTCCGAAGTGTGATCATCGCCGCTCCGGACCATCTTTCGGGTCCGTTCCGGCACCTGTTCACCAAAGAGACCGGGTTCGTCGTTCATGAAGGGTCCGCGCGGGCACCTTTCGCTGTTCGCGGCGTTGTGGCCGGAACAGTGCATTGCCTAAGCCGCGGCAGTGCGCAAGAAGGGGCGGAATGGCGGATAGGACCGATTTGGCGGACGGCGTTGCGGCCGATGGCTCCGGGATGGGGAGCGAGGCCGGGAACGGCGGCTATGCGCCGTCGCCGGTGCGCCGTCGGCGCTTGCGCCGCGCGGCGCTGGCGACGCTTGGCGTCATCGGTGTGGCCGGAGGCGGCCTTTGGCTGGCGCGCGAACCCCTTGCCGACCGCTTGATCGCCAGCCAGCTTGCCCAGACCGGCCTGCCCGCGACATACGAGATCGAGACCATCGGCGGCCGCACGCAGGTCCTGCGCAACATCGTGATCGGCGATCCGCGCAAGCCGGATTTGACCGTCGAGCGGATGGAAGTGCGCATGGCCTATGGCCTGCGCGGCGCGCGCATCGGCGGGATCACGCTGATCCGCCCCCGGCTCTATGGCCGGCATCATGCCAACAAGCTGAGTTTCGGGGCGCTCGACAAGCTGTTGTTCGGTCCGTCCAGCGGCGAACCGTTCCGGCTGCCCGATTATGGCCTTCAGGTGGTGGACGCCCGCGGGCTGATCGACAGCGATTATGGCCGGCTGGCGTTCAAAGCCGACGGCGCCGGCGCGCTGCGCGACGGGTTTGCCGGAACGATCGCGGCGCTTGTGCCCGAAGCGCATGTCGGTGGCTGCGCGCTGGGCCGCGCGAGCCTTTACGGGCGGGTGGTAATCGAAGGCGAGCGTCCGCGGTTTTCGGGTCCATTGCGGCTTGCGGGGGCACAGTGCGTGGAGCAGGGCGCGGCCCTGCGCGCGGCCACGGTGCAGGTCGACGCGCGGGCGGATCGCGATTTCGCGGGCGCCACCGTGCAGGCCAAGCTGCGCAGCGGAGCGTTGGCCCTGCCATCGGCGCAGGCCGATGCGCTGACCTTCGATGCGGCGATGGCCTATCGCAACGGGATGCTTTCGGGGCGGCTGGTGGGCAATGCCGGCGGGGTTCACGCTCCGGGCGCGACGGTTGCATTGCTCGGGCTGGACGGGCTGGTGCGGACGCGCGATGGTTTTCGCACCGTGGAGTTCCGCGGGAATGTGGACGGGAAGGGCTTGCGTCAGGGGCCGGCGCTCGACGCGGGTCTTGCTTCGGCAGAGGCATCGTCCACTGGCACGCTGATCGCGCCGATGGTGGCGCAGGTGCGGCAGGCCTTGCGGCGCGAGGAGCGTGGCAGCCGCATCGCTGGCCAGCTTCACTATCGACAGGAAGGCGACCGGTGGTCGTTCGTGGTGCCCGAAGCGCGGTTGCGCGGCGGCAGTGGCGCTTCGCTGCTGGAACTGTCGCGCTTTCAGGTCACCGGCGAACCGCGAGGGTTGCCGCGCATCGCCGGGAACTTCGCCACCGGTGGTGTTGGATTGCCCCGGATCGAGGGTGTGATGGAGCGCGGCGCGGCCGGTGGCGCGCTGTTCCGCCTGACGATGGCCGAATACCACGCGGGCGGCGGCGCGCTGGCCATTCCACAGATGTCGCTGGCGCAGGTTTCCGACGGTTCACTGGGCTTTTCGGGCACGGCCCGGCTTTCCGGCGCGATACCGGGCGGATCAGCCCGCAATCTGGAACTGCCCGTGCAGGGCGCCTTTTCGGCCCGGGGCGAACTGGCGCTCTATCGCCATTGCATCACCCCGCGTTTTGACGGGCTGACGCTGGGCGAAATGGTGCTGGATGGCCGCGCGATAACAGTCTGCCCGCAGTCCGGCGGCGCAATCGTGCGCAACGGGGCGGGGGGCTTGCGCGTTGCGCTGGGCGTGCCCGCGCTCGCCCTGACCGGCAGGCTGGGCGAAACGCCGCTGAGCATCCAGTCGGGACCGGTCGGCTTCGCCTGGCCGGGAACGGTGACGGCGCGCGCGCTCGATGTCGCGTTGGGGCCGCCTGAGGAGGCGACGCGGTTCCATCTCGCCGATGTGACGGCCCGGGCGGGCAAGGACTTCGCCGGCACGTTCGGCGGCGTGGACGCGCGGCTGGCGGCGGTGCCGATGGACCTGACCAACGCGGCGGGGGCTTGGCGCTATGCCGATGGCACGCTGACGCTCTCGGGTGCGCGCTTCGACCTGACCGACCGCCTGAGGCCAACCCGCTTCGAGCGGATGGTAGCCCGCGATGCGACGCTGACCCTGCACGACAATCGAATCGATGCGGACGCGGTGCTGCGCGAGCCCAAGTCCGACCGTACGGTGACGCGCGCGGTGATTCGCCACGATCTGTCCGACAGTTCGGGCCATGCCGACCTGCTGGTCGATGGCCTGCGCTTCGACAAGGCGATGCAGCCCGATGCGTTGACACGCATGGCGCTGGGCGTGATCGCCAATGTCGAAGGCACGGTGACAGGCAAGGGCCGGATCGACTGGAACGCGCGCGGCGTGACCAGTTCGGGCCGGTTCTCTAGCACCGGGCTGGATCTGGCCGCCGCCTTCGGACCCGCGCGCGGGCTGGCGGGGACGGTCGAGTTCACCGACCTGCTCAACATGGTCACCGCGCCCAACCAGACCTTGCGGGTGGCCGCGATCAACCCCGGCATCGAAGTGAATGACGGCGTCGTCGTCTTCGCGATGGAGCCGGGGCAGGTGCTCAAGCTGCACAGCGCGACCTGGCCGTTCCTCGGCGGCAAGCTGAGCCTCGAACCCACCGTGATGCGCGTAGGCGTGGCCGAGACACGGCGCTATACCCTGGTGATCGAAGGGCTGGACGCGGCGAAGTTCCTCGAGCGCATGGAACTGGGCAACCTGGCGGCCACCGGCACCTTCGACGGGCGGATGCCGCTGGTGTTCGACGACAACGGCGGGCGCATCGAAGCGGGCAACCTGGTTTCGCGCGCGCCGGGCGGCAACGTCTCCTACGTCGGAGCGCTGACTTACAAGGACCTGTCGGCGATGGGTAATTTCGCGTTCGAGGCGCTGAAATCCATCGACTACAAGACCATGACGATCGGGATGCGGGGCGATCTCGCGGGCGAGATCGTCACCAACGTGCGCTTCGGTGGCGTCAAGCAGGGCATCGGCACGCGCCAGAATTTCCTGACGCGGCAGGTCGCGGGCCTGCCGATCCAGTTCAACGTCAACATCCGCGCGCCGTTCTACCGGCTCGTCACCTCGGCCAAGTCGCTCTACGACCCCAACTACGTCCAGGACCCGCGCACGCTGGGTCTGGTCGACGCGCAGGGGCGGGCGGTGCGGCGGCTTACCAACAATACCGGGACCGGCGGTGCCGGTTCCAGCACCATCGGGCCGGCGGTATCCGGCACCGGCATTCAGCGTCCAGAAAGCGGGAACCTGCCATGAGAAGCTCCGAATTGACCCTGCCTGCGCGCTCTGCGAAACGTTCGTCCATGGATGAACGGATCGACGGGATCAGGGGCAGGATCGGGCAGCGCCTTCTGCGGGTGCTGCCGCTGGTGGGAGCAACGGTGATGACGGCACTGCTGTCGGGCTGCATTTCGGTGAAGGCGCCAGACAAGCCCATCGTCATCGAGCTGAACATCAACATCAAGCAGGAAGTCGTGTACAAGCTCGCGGCGGACGCGGGCAGCACGATCGAGAAGAATCCGGAGATTTTCTGACCATGGCCCGCACAATCGCATCCCGTTTTCGCACGATTTCGCTCGGCGCGGTCCTCGCAGGCGCGGCGCTGGCTGCCGCTCTGCCCGGCGCGGCCTTTGCCCAGCGCGATCCTGCCTATGCCGCCGCGCGCGCAGCGGGGCAGGTGGGCGAGAAGGCCGACGGTTATCTCGGCTATGTCACCACGCCCAGCCCGGCGCTGCGCGCGGTGATCGAGGACATCAACATCAAGCGCAAGGCGGTCTATGCCGACAAGGCCAAGGCCAAGGGCGCGACGGTGGAGGAATACGCGCTCACTTCCGGCTGCCTGCTGGTGGCGCAGACCACGCCTGGCGAAAAGTACCAGGCGCCGGACGGAAGCTGGCAGACGCGCACCGGCGCGCCGCCGATGCGCGATCCCCGCTGCCCCTGATTCCAGCGTTGTTTCCGGCCGACTGACCGGGAACGCTCTCCAGGCCCGGGATTCCGCTCTGTGCGGTGGCCCCGTGCAACCGTATGCATAGACCTTGGTCAGAGCGGTTGCGGGGCGGTTGACTCACGTATGCCCCCCGCCTAAGGGGACGGCGCCCTCGGCGGGGAGCCGTTGCGCACGTCACGCTTTCGTGCTGGGAATGCCCAGCTGGGAGAATGGCATGAGCGACGAGCAAACCGGGATGGAGCCTGTCGGCGAGGATGCGCGGATCGATACGCTTGAACAGCGGCTGAAAGCTGCTCGCAAGCGGGAGGACGAGCGTATCGCGAAGCCGGCGCCCGAAGAATCCAACGCGAGCTATCGCGAAGGAAACCGGGTGCTGGCGGAACTCATCGGCGGGCTTGCGGGGGGCGCGTTTCTGGGGTGGGTCATCGACCAGTTTGCGGGAACGTCGCCCTTGGGCCTGTTGGTGATGTTGTTCGTGGGCGTGGGTGTCGCCTTCCGCAATATCATCAGGATTTCGAGCCGGCGTCCCTGACAAGGGGCGCTGTTGTTATATGCGATGAGACGGGGTTAAGCGCGTGGCCGAAGGCAAGGTCGATCCGGTTCACCAGTTCACTATCGAGCCGCTTTTCGGCACCGATCACTGGAGCATCGCGGGTTACAACATCGCTTTCACCAATTCGGCGCTGTGGATGGCGATCACGGCCATCGTGCTGCTGGTGTTCGTGGGCGGCGGCGCCAAGCGCCAGCTGGTTCCGGGCCGCTGGCAGATGGCGGTGGAAGGGCTGACCGGCTTTGTCGACAACCTGCTGAAGTCCAATATTGGCCCCGCCGGTCGCAAGTATCTGCCCTACGTCTTCTCGCTGTTCACCTTCATCCTGTTCGCCAACCTGCTGGGCCTGCTGCCGCTGGCGCTGGTCGGCCTGCACCCGTTCACCGCTACCAGCCACTTCACGGTGACCGGCGTGCTGGCGATCCTCAGCTTCTCGATCGTGCTGATCGTCGGCTTCGCCAAGCATGGCCTGCACTTCTTCTCGCTGTTCGTGCCGCACGGTACGCCGGTCCTGATGATCCCGATCATTTTCCCGATCGAGCTGATCTCGTTCATGGTGCGTCCGTTCTCGCTCGGCCTGCGTCTTTTCGTCGCGATGATGGCCGGGCACGTGCTGCTCGAAGTGCTGTCGGGCTTCGTCATTTCGGGCACCAACGCCGGTGCGCTGACCTTCGGCATCGCCGCGCTGCCCAGCTTCCTGCTGATGATCGGCATCTGCGCGCTGGAACTGCTGGTCGCGGGCATCCAGGCTTATGTGTTTGCCCTGCTGACCTGCGTTTATCTGAACGACGCGGAAAACCTGCACTGAGTTTTGAAATTTCGTGCCGGGCCTTTGCCCGGTTGTTTTGCCGAATATTTTAGGCGCAACTTTTCCACTACGGATCTGAAAGAGGGAGTTTTTATCATGGACGCACAGAGCGCGAAGCTTCTCGGCGCTGGTCTTGCCGCCATCGGTGCTGGCCTTGCATCGCTGGGCGTGGGCAACGTCTTCGCCAAGTTCCTCGAAGGTGCGCTGCGCAACCCCGGTGCCGCTGACGGCCAGCAGGGCCGCCTGTTCATCGGCTTCGCCGCCGCGGAACTTCTGGGCCTGCTTTCGTTCGTCGTTGCCATGATCCTGATCTTCGTCGCCTGATCGCGACGACGTCAGTCATTACGAACGAATGTTGATGGAACGACCGGGGTTCGCCCCGGTCGTATGATGCGCGGACCGACCGATGCCTCAAATCGCACAGCTTGCCACCACCTATGCCAGCCAGGTTTTCTGGCTGCTGGTGTTTTTCGGCCTGATCTTCTTCGTCATCGGCCGCGGCATGGTGCCCAAGGTCATGGCGACCGTCGACCAGCGCGACAAGCAGATCGCCGATGACCTTTCCGCCGCCGAGGCTGCAAGGGCTGCCGCCGACGCCGAGGAAGAGGCATGGCGCGTGCAGGAAAACAAGCGGCGCGCCGAAGCGCAGGCGCTGATCGCTACGGCCAAGGCCGAAGCCGCCAGCACCACACAGGCGAGCCTCGATGTCGCTTCCGGCAAGATCGAGCAGACGGTTTCGGCCGCCGAAGCCCGCATCGCCACCGCGCGCGACGCTGCGCTGACTGAGATCGAAGGCGTTGCCGCATCGGCCGCGCAGGACATCGTCAGCCGCCTTGCCGGCCTTTCGGTTTCGGCCGAACAGGCGCAGGGCGCGGTGAAGGGAGTGCTGGCCAATGGCTAATGCAGAAGCCGCGCACGGCGAACTGACCGCCGGCGTCGAACAGCCGCATGGCGAGGCGCATGGCGAAGAACCGACCGTCGCCGGTCTGGGGGCCGGATGGTTCGTGGCGCTGGCCATGTTCGTGTTCCTTCTTATCCTCGTGTGGAAGAAGGTGCCGGGCCTGATCGTCGGCGGTCTCGACAAGCAGATCGTCGCCATCCGCAAGCAGTTGGACGAAGCCAAGGCGCTGCGCGCCGAAGCCGAAGCGCTGCGCGCCGAATATTCGGCCAAGATCGCCAATGCCGAAAAGGACGCGGCCTCCATGCTGGAGCACGCCCGCCACGAAGCCACGGCGATTGTTGCCAAGGCCGAAGCCGATACGCGCGATGTGATCGCCCGGCGCGAGAAGATGGCGGCCGACAAGATCGCCGCGGCTGAACGCGCCGCGGTGGAGGATCTGCGCGCCAGGGCCGCATCCGCCGCCGCCGCCGCCGCCGGTCAGCTCATCGCTGGCCATCATGGCGCGGACGCCGACAAGGCATTGGTGAACAGCGCGATCGCGGGGCTCGCTACGCACTGAGCGCGGTCTTCGAAGCCTTACGCTTGAAAAGGCCCCTTCCGCCGGTCGCGGGAGGGGCCTTTTCTATTCCGGCCAAGTACGATGTCAGGCCCGTGTCGAACCGCGCACGACGAGCCGTACGGGAACGCGCCGCGCGGAACCTTCCTCGCCATTGATCATCGCCAGCAGGCGATCGACCAGCAGCGTGCCGGCGGTCTGGAAATCGGGTTCGATCGTGGTGAGCGGGGGTGAGGACCACGCCCCGGCGCGGATGCCATCGAATCCCACCACGCCCACGTCTTCGGGCACGCGCACGCCGCGCGCGGTCAGTTCCTTCAGCGCGCCCAGCGCCATCTCGTCGCACACCGCGAAGATGCCGTCGAATGCCGCGCCGGATTCGACCAGCCGGGCGGCGGCGCGCCGGCCCTGCTCTTCGCGCGGGAGGCCGCTTTCGATATGTTCGAGGCGCGGTTCCAGCCCGGCATTGTCCATTGCCTGGGCATAGCCTTCGTAGCGTTCGATGAACTGCCGCTGGGGCGAGGTGAGTGAGCCGATGCAGACGATACGGGTATAATCGCGCACCAGCATGTGGCGCGTCGCCAGCGTGGCGCCCGAAAGGTTATCGCTGCGCACCCATGCGAAATCATCGCGCGGCGCGCCCCAGCAGACCCAGTGCGTTCCTTCCGGCAGCTTGCCGAAATAATCCCACGCTGCGGCGTTGGAGGTCGTGCCGATCACAATCAGGCCATCCGCCTTGCGCCGTTCCTGATAGTGGCCCCAGAAGTTGTCCGGCCCGTCCTGGAAGGACACCAGCACTTCATAGCCGCGCGCCGAAGCGGCGGCGCAGGCGCTGCCCAGCAGCGAATAGTAGAATGGATTGATGTCCTTCCGGTCCTGCCCCGGTCGGCAGATCAGCACGATCGCCAGCGTCCCCGTGCGGCCCCGGCGCAGGCGCGCGGCGTTCTCGTCCACCTGGTAGTTCAGCTTGCGCGCAGCTTCGGCCACGCGCAGCCGCGTCGGTTCGCTGATCGAGGGATCGCCCGCCAGTGCGCGGCTGACCGTGGACTGGCTGACCCCCGCCGCTTCGGCGACGTCAAACGACGTGATGCGCGGCGGACGCTTCGCGGTTCCGGTCATCGTCTGTATGCCCCCCTGTATGCCGTCCGTCAGCGGAACGTGTCCTTCGCGGTCCGTAGCGCCGCGAACGTCGCCACCGCGTCGCCACCGCCCCAGCGGGCCTGCACGGCGGGATCGTCGGCGCGCAGGAAGGGATTGGTGGCGAGTTCCCGGTCAAGCCGCGCGGGCACGGTGGGCCGGCCATCGGCGCGCAGGCGTTCTATCTCGGCCGCGTAGTCCCGCAGCGCGCCGTTGTCCGGATCGGCATGGAGCGCGAAGCGGGCGTTGGAGGCGGTATATTCATGGGCGCAGCAGATTGCCGTTTCGGGCGGCAGCGTCTTCAGGCGCGAGAGACTGTCCCAGAATTGTGGCGCCGTCCCCTCGAACATCCGCCCGCAGCCGAGCGCGAACAGGGAATCGCCGACGAAGGCGGTCTGCGCGCCGGGCACGTAAAAGGCCACATGGCCCAGGGTGTGGCCGCCCACATCGATGACCGAGGCCTCCCATGCCCCGAGGCGCACCGTATCGCCCTGGCCCACGGCGCGATCGACGCCGGCGATCTTCGCCGCATCACCCGCCGGCGCGGTGATCGTGCAGCCCGTCGCAGCCTTGATCGCCTCGTTGCCGCCGGCATGGTCGGGATGCCAGTGCGTGTTCCATATCTGGGTGATCGTCCAGCCCCGCGCCGCCGCCTCGCGCAGATAGACGTCGGCTTCCGGCGTATCGATGCACACCGTCTCGCCGCTGGCAGGATCGTGCAGCAGATAGCCGTAATTGTCTGACAGGCAGGGAAACTGGTGAATCTGGAGGGGCATCATCTCTCACTCGCGGTCGCGGGGCGTCGGGAACCCTAGCCTTTGCGGCCGCACAAAGCAAAAGCCCGCCCGGATCGCTCCGGACGGGCCTTTGGGTTGCTTGCTTCTAAGCGTTGCTTAGCTGCGGTTCTTCAGCGCTTCGCCGAGGATGTCGCCCAGCGACGCACCCGAATCCGACGAACCGTACTGTTCGACCGCTTCCTTCTCTTCGGCCAGCTGGCGGGCCTTGACCGAGAAGTTCGGCTTCTTCGAACGATCGAAGCCGGTGACCATGGCATCGAGCTTCTGGCCGACCTGGAAGCGATCCGGACGCTGTTCGTCGCGGTCGCGGCCGAGGTCCGAACGCTTGATGAAGCCGGTCGAGCCGTCTTCGCCAGCCTGCACTTCGAGGCCGCCATCGCGGACTTCCAGAACGGTGACGGTGACGACTTCGCCACGGCGCAGCGAACCGGTGTTGCCGCCGGTGGCCGGAGCGCCCTTTTCAAGCTGCTTCATGCCCAGGCTGATGCGTTCCTTCTCGACATCGACGTCGAGAACCACGGCCGAAACCTGCTCGCCCTTGCGGTGCAGCGCCAGCGCGTCTTCGCCCGAGATGCCCCAAGCGATGTCCGACATGTGAACCATGCCGTCCACGTCGCCATCGAGGCCGATGAACAGACCGAACTCGGTCGCGTTCTTGACTTCGCCTTCCACGGTCGAACCGACCGGGTGCTTTTCGGCAAAGGCTTCCCACGGGTTCTGCTGGGCCTGCTTGAGACCCAGGCTGATGCGGCGCTTGTCGCTGTCGACTTCCAGCACCATGACGTCGACTTCCTGGCTCGTCGAAACGATCTTGCCGGGGTGGACGTTCTTCTTGGTCCACGACATTTCCGAAACGTGGACGAGGCCTTCGATGCCCGCTTCCAGTTCCACGAACGCGCCGTATTCGGTGATGTTGGTGACGGTGCCGCGCAGCTTCGCGCCGACCGGGTACTTGGCGGCAACGCCATCCCACGGATCGCTTTCAAGCTGCTTCATGCCCAGGCTGATGCGCTGCGTATCCTGGTTGATGCGGATGATCTGGACGCGCACGGTATCGCCGATGGCGATCACTTCGCTGGGGTGGTTAACGCGCTTGTAGCTCATGTCGGTGACATGGAGCAGGCCGTCGATGCCGCCGAGGTCCACGAACGCACCGTAATCGGTGATGTTCTTGACCACGCCGTCGATGATCTGGCCTTCCTTCAGGTTCTGGATCAGGCCAGAACGCTGTTCGGCGCGGGTTTCTTCCAGCACCGCGCGGCGCGAGACGACGATATTGCCGCGGCGGCGGTCCATCTTGAGGATCTGGAACGGCTGCGGCACGTCCATCAGCGGGGTGACGTCGCGCACGGGGCGGATGTCGACCTGGCTGCCGGGCAGGAAGGCCACGGCGCCGTCGAGATCGACGGTGAAGCCGCCCTTCACGCGGCCGAAGATCACGCCTTCAACGCGCTTGCCTTCGCCGAATTCGGATTCGAGTTTGTCCCACGCGGCTTCGCGGCGGGCGCGGTCGCGCGACAGCATGGCTTCGCCGTCGGCGTTTTCGACGCGGTCGACATAGACTTCGACTTCGTCACCGACCTTCAGGCCATGGGCCTGGCCGGGGGCGGCGAATTCGCGCAGCGCGACGCGGCCTTCGCTCTTGAGGCCGACGTCGATAACGGCCTTGTCGTTTTCGATCGCGGTGACGGTGCCCTTGACGACGCGGCCTTCAAAGCCGCCATTGCCGGCAGCGCCGAGCGATTCGTCGAGCAGCGCGGCGAAATCGTCGCGCGTGGGAGTTGCCGTAGAGGCCATTCAGTTACGTCCTAATCTTACGGTTTTTCCGGCCAGGCGGTTGAGTCCGCCGGTCTTTCACACCGGAGCATATCCGGGGCTAAGGGCCGAACCGTCCCCCGGACCGGATGTCGCGGGGAACATTCCAAAAGCGCTTGCGAACCATTGGAACGGTCGCGCGCCTAGACCAATCGCTGTGGAAAAGCAAGCATAACGGGATCGTTGGAGGCATGGCCGGCGGGCGGACGTGCCTGCGGCGAGCCCTGTCGCGCGAGTAGAGCATCGGCGCGCTCCATGTAATCGCGGCCATAGACTAAAGTCTTATGTTTTTATCGGTGCAATTGCCGCCGCGATAATGGCAATCGGGATGGGCTGGCAATTTGGCGGGAAAAGGTCTTGGGGTTGTCCCAGATCAAAGCCTGCCGTGTTGCGAGTGCTAACAGGCCGCCATTGGCATGGAATGATCCCAAGGAGATGCCCTGATGACTGGCACGACATTGCCCGGACTTGCGGAAACGACCGAAATGACCACGCGCGATGGTGTGGTGCTGTCGATCCGGCCCGCCTTTGCCGAGGACGAACCGGCGCTGGAAGAGTTCTTCGACAAGGTGAGCGACGAAGACCGCCGCTTCCGCTTCCTTTCCGCACAGAAGCACGTCGGGCATGAAAAGCTCGAACTGCTGACCCATGTCGATCACTGGAAGACCGAGAGCTTCCTTGGCTTCGACAAGGCGACCGGCGAACTCGTCGCCTCGGCGCTGCTTGCGTGCGATGCGCAGATGGATTGCGGCGAAGTGGCCGTGTCGATCCGCGAGGACTATCGCGGGCGTGGCGTGGCGTGGACGATCCTCGACCATGTCGGCCAGGAAGCGCGCCGCCGCGGCCTGAAGCGCGTGATTTCGATCGAGGACCGCGCCAACCACGCCGCGATCGAACTGGAACGCGAACGCGGCTATAGCGCGCACGCCGTCGATGGCGATCCGCATCTGGTCCTGCTGGAAAAGCGGTTCGACTGACGGCGCGCGTCAGGATCAAGTAAGGAGCCCACGGGTCGCACCGGGGCCAGGAAGCCGGAAGCGCGGGATGCGCTTTCGGCTTCCGCCGTGTTTGGTGGGCGTGCTTCGCGTTGATGCTGGCAAAGCAAGGCGGTTTGCATGGCTGTTATGGCGGGGGCGCGGACTTCCGGTTGCCATCGCGAAGTGCTATTGATGTTTGATGCTTGCGATGCTTCTCGTTGCTGCAACTGTTGCCCCCGCGCCGAGCGACATCCGTGCAATCGAAGTTGCCCGCGGGACAGCTCCCTACGTAAGCCAGACCCTGGACGGTCGGACTTTCGACGAGTTTGGACCGGCGGTTGAGACGCGTAACGTTAGCTGCAGCCTCGAGGGCGAGGACATTTTTGATTGCACTTATGAAGCGCGGACGAAGGATTTTTTCACCTCGGATTTTGCCGCTTGGCTGTCCAGACGTGAACGCATAACCTTTCGCGATAACTGCTGGCAGATAGTGTTGCCAAAATAAGAAGCACGTCCAGTATCGCTTCGTGTCCGAAACAGCCGCTTTCGAGGGAAATGTGCGGAGCGGACCACTGTAAGGCTCACCCCAACCGCCCCAAAATCCCCTGCGCGAACTGGCTCAGTGTGTCGTCGCGGGCGCCCATGATGACCACGCGGTCGCCCGGGCGGGCGATTTCCACGATGCGGTCTGCGCAGGCTTCGCGCGCGGGCACGTATTCGGCGTGGCCGCCGTGCGCGCCGATCAGGTGAACGATGCGTTGGCTGCCCTGCGAACGGTCCACGGTGCCGCCGAAATAGACCGGATCACACAGGATCGTCACGTCGTCGGGGTCGAGCCGGGTGGCCAGCACTTCGGCCAGTTCAGCGCCCATCTGGCGCAGCGGGCCGTAGCCGTGGGGCTGGAAGAACGCGATCACGCGGCCGGGATGCGCTTTCAGCGTCGCCAGCGTGGCGGCGACCTTTTCCGGGTTGTGGCCGAAATCGTCAATCACGGTGATCCCGGAGGGGCTGGTGCCGACGATGTCGAAGCGGCGGGCGAGGCCCGCGAAGGTGGCGAGCGCGGAGACCGCCTGCGCCACCGGCACGCCCGCCGCCGAGGCGCCAGCGATCGCCGCCAGCGCGTTGGCCAGGTTGTGCCGGCCGGGCAGCGCCAGCGCCAGCGCGTGCCGTTCGCCGGTGCGGCGGTCGACCACACTGGCGGCGATGCCGGTGGCGGATTCGATGACGCTGCCGGCCGCCACGCCGATCGTCGCGCTTTCGGCAAAGCCGAAGGTGATTGCGTCGCGCGCGCGGGGGAGCAGGGCGCGGCTTTCGGCATCGTCGGCATTCAGCACCGCCCGATCGGCGCGGGCGAGGAAATCGCCGAACAGCGCGCGCAGTTCCTCCAGGCTCTTGTGATCGAGGCTGACGTTGTTGAGCACGGCGACGGTGGGGCGATAGAGCGCGATCGAGCCGTCGCTTTCATCCACTTCGGACACGAACAGATCGCCACCGCCCACGCGCGCGCTGGCGAAGGGCGCGTCCGGCGTGCGGAAGTTTTTCATCACCGCGCCGTTCATGATCGTGGGATCGGCGCCGGTTTCGGTCAGAATCCAACCGAGCATGCCCGTGACGGTGGACTTGCCGCTGGTGCCGCCGACCGCAATGCGCGCTCCCGTGGCGTTGAACAGCGTGGCGAGCAGGTCCGCCCGGCTCATCCGCGCGCAGCCCAGCGCTTTCGCGCGGACCACTTCGGGCACCGTGTCCTCCACTGCGGCCGAGGCGACCAGCACCTGATCGGCCCGGGCGATGCCGCTGCCGTCCTGCGGGAACAGAGTGAAGCCCAGGCTTTCGAGCCAGCCGAACTTTTCGGGCGTGCGCCCCTGATCGCGGCCCCGGTCCGATCCGGCAACGTCCGCGCCCAACCCCTTGAGGATCAGCGCCAGCGGCAACATGCCCGATCCGCCGATACCGCAGAAGAACCAGGGGTGCGAGGTGAGCGAGGGGCCGGCGGCGGGAATGGAGGCTGTCATGCCCTGCTCGGTATGCCGCCTTGGCGCGCAACTCAACACCGTCATTCCCCACTTCGCCCGAAGGACGAAACGGGCTAGGGCAGGGTGATGCCCTCGCTGCCCGATCGTCCGATGAACAGGATCGCCATCTGCGCGCCGTCCACGCCGTTCACGCGCGAGGATGCGGCGCGCGTTTCCGCGCTGGCGCTGGCGGAGTTTCCGGCACTCGATCTGCACTTCCACGATCAGTGCTTCGCCAGCGAAGGTCACTTTGCCGGGCCGGATGCGCTGCGGCTGCGCGCGCTGCTCGAATGCGCCAACGATCCGGCGTTCGATGCGGTGTGGTTCGTGCGCGGCGGCTATGGCGCGAACCGCATTGCGGCCGAGGTGGTGGCGGGCATGACCGACGCGGCGCGGGGCAAGGCTTTCGTCGGCTATTCGGACGGCGGCACGTTGCTGGGCGCGCTCTATCGCGCAAGAATCGGCCATCCGGTCCACGCGCCGATGCCCACCGACATCCGCCGCGCCGGGGGCGAAGCGGCGGTGCGCCGCACGCTGGGCTGGTTCGCGGGATCGGACGCGGGGCTGGAGCCCTCCTTGGGCGAAGCACCCGCCGTGGCGTTCAACCTGATGACCCTGGCGATGATCGCGGGCACGCCGCTGATGCCGGACCTGGCCGGACATGTGGTGATGGTGGAGGAAGTGGCGGAGCATCACTACGCGATCGACCGCCTGCTGTTCCATGTGACCGCCCTGCTCGCGCCGATGGGCATTGCCGGGCTGCGGCTCGGCCGGGTGAGCGACGTGCCTGAAAACGACCGTCCGTTTGGCGCCGAACCGGAAGCGATGGCGCGGTACTGGTGCGCAGAGACGGGCATCCGCTTTCTGGGGACGGCCGTCATCGGCCATGACATCGACAACAGAATCGTGCCGTTCGGGCTTGCCCCCGGCGAGCCACGACAATAGGGCGCGCGCCCGAAGCACTTCGAGACGCGCAGGAGCGGAGACAGGATATGAGAGCTTTCGTTTTCCCGGGGCAGGGCAGCCAGAAGGTCGGCATGGGTGTCGAACTGGCCGAAGCCAGCGCGATTGCGCGCGAAGTGTTCGAGGAAGTGGACGACGCGCTGGGGCAGAAGCTGTTCCAGATCATGCGGGAAGGCCCCGAAGACGCGCTGACCCTGACCGAGAACGCCCAGCCCGCGATCATGGCCAATGCCATCGCCGTGCTGCGCGTGCTGGAAAAGGAAGGCGGCATCGCGCTGGCCGACAAGGCGGACTTCGTCGCGGGGCACAGCCTGGGCGAATATACCGCGCTCTGCGCCGCGGGGGCCTTCAGCCTGGCGGATACCGCGCGCCTGCTCAAGCTGCGCGGGCGTTCGATGCAGGCGGCGGTGCCAGTGGGCGTGGGCGCGATGGCCGCGCTGCTGGGCGCCGATATCGAGAAGGCGACGGCGCTGGCCGAAGCGGCGGCCGAAGGAGAGGTCTGCACGGTCGCCAATGACAACGATCCGACGCAGGTGGTCCTGTCCGGTCACAAGGGCGCGATCGACCGGGCCGTGGCGCTGGTCAAGGAACACGGGATCAAGCGCGGCGTGCTGCTGCCGGTGTCCGCGCCGTTCCACTGCCCGCTGATGCAGCCCGCCGCCGACGCCATGGCCGAAGCGCTGGACAAGATCCCGCCCGCCGCGCTGCGCGTGGCCCTGTTCGCCAACGTCACCGCTGCCGTGGTCACCGATCCGGCCGAAGTGAAGCGGCTGCTGGTCGAGCAGGTCACCGGCCGCGTGCGCTGGCGCGAAAGCGCGATCGCGATGAGGGACGCGGGCGTCGAACAGTTCGTCGAACTGGGCGGCAAGGTGCTTGGCCCGATGATCAACCGCACGGTGGCGGACGTTTCGGTCACCAGCGTGATCGGCATGGCCGATATAGAGGCGCTGGCGAAGGATTTGTGATTTTGGTTTGATAGGATCGCGCAGAGATCGCAGAGGACGCGGAGGGGGTGTTGGACATTAATGACGTCAGCGCCGCCGTGGTGGGGGAAGCGATCAAAGTTCATCGGGAACTTGGGCCGGGCCTGCTTGAAAGCGTTTATGAAGTGGTACTTGCGGCAGGTCTCCAACGCTCTGGCTTCAAGGTGGCAAGGCAGGTTCCTGTGGCGATCGAATATGACGGTTTGAGGCTTGAAGGGGCATTCCGTGTCGATCTTCTGGTTGACGATCGACTGGTCGTGGAGATCAAGGCCGTCGAGCAATTGACGAAGGTCCATGCGAAGCAGTTGCTGACCTATCTGCGGTTGATGAGGCAGCCCGTCGGGCTGCTTTTAAACTTCTCGGGTCTGACAATGAAAGAAGGCATTCGCAGGCTCGTGAACGACTATCGGCCAACCGGCTGAATCTCCGCGTTCTCAGCGAACTCTGCGCGAACAAAAAAATGGAGCAATCGATGGAACACCGCCTTTTCGACCTTACCGGCATGACCGCCCTTGTTACCGGCGCCGCCGGCGGCATCGGGTCGGCGATCTGTCATGCGCTGGCGCGGCAGGGCGCGCGGCTGGCGCTGTCGGGCACCAATCCCGGCAAGCTGCGCGCGTTCCGCGAGGAACTGAACGACACGTATGGCCACGATCACGTGGAGATCACCTGCGATCTTTCCAACACCGAGCAGGTCGAGCGTCTGGTGCCGGCCGCGCTCGATACGCTCGGCAAGCTGGATATCCTGGTCAACAACGCCGGAATCACGCGCGACAACCTGGCAATGCGGATGAAGGACGAGGAATGGGACGCGGTGATCCGCGTCAACCTGGAAGCCGCCTTCCGCCTGATGCGCGCCTCGGCCAAGCCGATGATGAAGGCGCGCTTCGGCCGGATCGTCACGATCACCAGCGTCGTCGGCGCCACGGGCAATCCGGGGCAGGTGAACTACGCCGCCGCAAAGGCCGGGCTGGTCGGCATGTCCAAGTCGCTGGGGCAGGAACTCGCCAGCCGCAACATTACCGTAAACTGCGTGGCGCCGGGCTTCATCCGCACCGCGATGACCGACGTGCTGCCCGATGCGCAGAAGGACGCGCTCAACGCTCGTATCCCGATGGGGCGCATGGGCGAGGGCAGCGACATCGGCGCGGCGGTGGCCTATCTCGCATCGAAGGAAGCGGGCTACGTGACGGGCCAGACGCTGCACGTGAACGGCGGCATGGCGATGCTTTCCTGATCGCGATGCGGCGACCGTTTGCGGAGTTGCTGGCCCGTGCCGCTGTCGTCCTGGCGATGGTGACGGCGCTGGCGGGCGTGCCGGCGCAAGCCCGTTCGCCCGAGGCTCTGGCCTGCGCGGTGCAGCGTGCGCCGGCCGGGCTGGACGCACGGCTGGCCGATGCGATGCTGGCGCAGCAGTCCGACGGGCCGGCGTTGCGCGATCTGCAGAACGTGGTCGATCGCTGCGGCGACGATCAGTTCATGGACGATGCGGCGCGCAAGGCCTACTTTTCCTATGCCATGGGGCGCATGGCGCGCGATGTGCTGGGAGACCGGCTCCAAGCCGCTGGCGTGCCCCATGCCCTGATCGACGACGCGCTGGATATCGGCCCCGGCAAGGCCAACAACCCGGCGGAGCAGATCACCCAGGGCGATCTGCGGCGGATCACCATCGCGATGACGGATGCTGGGATCAACCCGGCCTCGGTCACGCCAGAGGCATGGGCGCTGATCAACGCCTACATCTCGGCCACGGCGGCGATGTTCGACGGGCAGCGCAAGCTCGAATAGTTACCGCAACCTTGCTCTTCCCCAAGCTTTTGCGCCATTTATGCACAGCTTCCGCCCGAACGGGGCATGGGCGGCTTGCCCAAGCGGTCCCGTGCGTTAAGGAAGGTGGTCCGAACCGGAGCCGAACCGTGCGATTCCGCGCGATAAGGCCGTTTACACAGCCCGGCGGATGTTGATGTTGCGACTGCACCCATTGCAGTGACATGGCGTCCGGCCGACTGGGGGGATCGAGACGAGAATGAAGGCGACGATCGAACGCGCAACCCTGCTGCGGTGCCTGTCCCACGTGCAATCGGTGGTGGAACGGCGCAACACGATCCCGATCCTGTCGAACGTGCTGATCGAGGCCGCGCCGGATGCCACGGTGCGCCTGATGGCCACGGATCTTGACCTGCAGATCGTGGAAACCATGCCCGCCGCGTCGGTGGACCAGCCCGGCGCGATCACCGTGTCGGCGCACCTGCTGTTCGACATCGCGCGCAAGCTGCCCGACGGCAGTCAGGTGAGCCTGGAAACGGCGGACAACCGCATGGTCGTGAAGGCCGGGCGCAGCCGCTTCCAGCTGCCCACGCTGCCCCGCGACGATTTCCCGGTGATCGTCGAAGGCGATCTGCCGACCAGTTTCGAGATTCCGGCGCGCGTGCTGGCCGAACTGATCGACCGCACCCGCTTCGCGATCTCGACCGAAGAGACGCGCTACTACCTCAACGGCATCTTCCTGCACGTTTCGGACGAGGCCCAGCCGGTGTTGAAGGCGGCGGCGACCGACGGGCACCGTCTGGCGCGCTACACGCTGCCGCGCCCGGATGGTGCCGAAGGGATGCCGGACGTGATCATCCCGCGCAAATGCGTGGGCGAGCTGCGCAAGCTGCTGGAAGAAGTGCTCGATACCAGCGTGCTGATCGATCTTTCCGCCAGCAAGGTGCGTTTCACGCTGGGTGGTGAGAACGGCGTGGTGCTGACCAGCAAGCTGATCGACGGCACGTTCCCCGATTACAGCCGCGTCATTCCCACCGGGAACGACAAGCTGCTCCGACTCGATCCGCGCAGCTTCTTCGAAGGCGTGGACCGCGTTGCGACGATCGCCACCGAAAAGACCCGCGCGGTGAAGATGGCGCTGGAAACCGATCGTGTGACGCTGTCGGTCACCAGCCCGGACAACGGCACCGCGGCCGAAGAACTGCCGGCCGACTACACCGCGCAAGGCTTCGAGATCGGCTTCAATGCCAATTACCTCAAGGATATCCTGAGCCAGATCGACGGCGATACGGTGGAACTGCACCTGGCCGATGCCGGCGCGCCCACGCTGATCCGCAAGGACGAGAAAAGCCCGGCGCTCTACGTGCTGATGCCGATGCGCGTCTGATCCAGCGCATCCCTTCGGGAACCACCAAGCCCCGCAAGCCCGCGCTTGCGGGGCTTTTCGCGTATGGAAGTCCGGAAATATCCCTATGCCCGCGTTGAGGCGGCCTGAAGCACGGTCGGATAAACCGGCGCCGGCACAGGAGGAATTAGGCCGTGGACGACAAGCGACAGGACTTCAGCAGGAAGATTGCCTTCTTCGATATCGGGGAGAAGGAGCAGACGCATTTTCCGACGATTTTGCGCGCTCTGGCGAAGCATGCGCCGCCTGCGCTGGACCGGCTTTACGATGGCATCGCGGCCGAACCCTCGCTTTCCGGCTTCTTCAGTTCGCAGGCGATGGTGGAACACGCCAAGCAGAAGCAGCTCGATCACTGGCGCCAGATGTTCGAAGGCCGGCCCGATGATGCCTACAACGCGCGGGCACGCCGCATTGGAAACATTCATGCGAAGATCGGGTTGGAGCCGGGGTGGTACATCGGTGCCTATGCCGGGGTGCTGGCCGATGTGATCGTGGCGATGGCGGCTGGTTCCGGCCTTGGCGTCACCGGATCGCGCAAGCTGGGCCAGGCGATCAGCGCCATGCTGAAGATGGCCATGCTGGACATGGAAATCGCGCTTTCGACGTATTTTGATGTCGCCAACGCGGCGTTGCGCAGCTCCGTGATCGACAAGCTGGGCGATTCCCTGCGCAAGATGACCGACGGCGATTTCACCGCCGCGCTGACCGACCTTCCGGGCGAGTTCGTCGAGCTTCAGAACGATTTCGAAACGATGCGCGAAAAGGTGCGCGTTGCGCTTTCCGCTGTCTCCGAAACCGCCCAGAACGTTGACCTTGGCGCGCGGGAAATCCGCGAGGCATCGCACGATCTGGCGACGCGCACCGAAGAGCAGGCCGCTTCGCTGGAAGCGGCGTCCTCTTCGATGACGACGCTGGCGAGCAGCGTGCAGACGACGGCGGAAGACGCCTCGCACATGCGCGATTCGGTGCAGCAGGCGCACAACGATGCCCAGCAGGGGGGCGCGGTGGTGGGCGAGGCGGTCCACGCCATGAACGACATCCATCGTTCCGCGCAGGAGATCGGCAAGATCATCTCGGTGATCGATGGCATCGCGTTCCAGACCAATCTGCTCGCGCTCAACGCGGGCGTGGAAGCCGCGCGCGCGGGCGATGCGGGGCGCGGATTCGCCGTCGTTGCCAACGAAGTGCGCGCGCTGGCACAGCGATCGGCGGAAGCGGCGCTCGATATCAAGAAGCTGATCGGGGAAAGCTCGGTTCAGGTCGAACGCGGTGTGGAACTGGTCGGCCAGTCCGGCGATACATTCGCGCGGATCGTCACCAAAGTTGGCGAGATCGCGGATCTTGCCAACAACATCGCGACCGTAGCCGGTGAGCAGGCGAACCACATCGGCCAGACGCGCGAAACGGTGCGCGAGCTTGACGTGATGACCCAGCAGAACGCCGCCATGGTGGAAGAGGCGACCGCAGCCGCGCGCAATCTGGCCGGGGAGGCCGATCGCATGGCCGAACTGGTCGGACACTTCGTGCTCGATGCGAACAGGGGCGGCTACCCGCGCCGAATGGCGCGGGCGGCCTGATTCCCCACGCCGGTCAGATATCGACGATGATCTTGCCGAAGTGCGCCCCGCTCGCCTGATGCCGAAACGCATCGGCGAGCGCGGCCAGCGGGAAGTGACGATCGAGCACGGGCCGAATGCCGTTGGCCTCCACGCCGGCGATCATCGCCAGCTGGTCTGCCCGCGATCCGACCGTCAGCCCCTGCACGCGCAGGTTCTTGGCCATCAGCAGCGCGGTCTGCACCGGCCCGGCAAAGCCTGCCAGCACGCCGATCAGCGCGACATGGCCGCCCACGCGGGCCGCCATCATCGACTGGTCGAGCGTTCCCGCCCCGCCGATTTCGACCACAGTATCCACGCCGCGCCCGCCGGTCAGTTCGAGCGCCTTGACGCCCCAGGCGGGCACCTCGCGATAGTTGATGGTTTCGTCCGCACCCAGCGCGCGCAGCCGTTCCAGTTTCTCGCCCGAGGAACTGGTGGCGATTACCCGTGCCCCGGCGGCCTTGGCGAACTGGAGCGCGAAGATCGAGACGCCGCCCGTGCCCTGCACCAGCACAGTATCGCCCGGCTTGGTCGCGCCATCGACGAATAGCGCGCGCCACGCGGTGAGGCCCGCGCATGTCAACGTGGCGGCTTCGGCGTGCGAATAGCCCGCCGGCGCGCGGGTGAACCAGTGCGCGGGCACGACCACGTCGGTCCGCGCATAGCCGTCGATCCCGTCGCCGGGGACGGTGGTGAACGCGCTCGACGGGGGCGGCCCGCTGTCCCAGTCGGTGAAGAACGTCGACACTACCGCATCGCCCACAGCGACGCTCCGGACGCCATCGCCCACGGCCACGACTTCGCCCGCACCGTCCGACATCGGAATGCGCCCGGCGGCGGCGGGCAACATGCCCGTCACCACCGCGAAATCGTGGTAGTTCAGGGACGAGGCAGCCAGGCGCACGCGGATATGCCCCGGCCCCGGCGCGCCGGGATCGGGAAGGGTATCGGCGTGCAGGCTGTCCAGAGTGGCGGGCGCGCCGATGCGGATCGCCTGCACGTCGCTCATTCGGCGGCCTCCAGCGCTTCCACGCGCTGCGGTCCGCGCACCAACCCGCCCGGCGTCGCCCCGGTCCACGCGCCCTTGCGGAAGGTCACCACGCCGGACTTGATCGTAGCGTCATAGCCTTCGGCCTTCTGAAGCAGGCGCTTGCCGCCCGCCGGCAGGTCGAAATCGAGCCAGGGCCGCAGCAGCTTCAGGTTGTCGAAGTCGATCACGTTGATGTCCGCCATGTAGCCCGGCGCGAGCACCCCGCGATCGTCGAGGCCATAGAGCCGCGCGGTATCGTGGCACTGGCGCTTGACCGCGTGTTCGAGCGTGAGCCGGCCCTCCTGGCGATCCTTGGCGCGCTTGCGATCGCGCACCCAGTGCTGGAGCATGAAGGTGGGGCTGGCCGCATCGCAGATGGTGCCGCAGTGCGCGCCGCCGTCCGACAGCGAATTGACGCAATCGTCGCGGGCCTGCAGCGCTTCCAGGAAATCGAGATTGCCATCGGCATAGTTCAGGATCGGCAGGTAGATGAAGCCGGTGCCGTCCTGCTCCATCATCAGATCATAGGCATAGGCATCCGGAGTCACGCCCCGCGCCGCCGCGCGCGCGGCGATGCTGGCTTCGGCCTGGGGTTCGTAATCGAAATCGTCGTCCATCTGGTACTGGTTGAACCAGCCTTCCGCGATCATGCGGAAGAGGTGGATGATGTCGCTCTCCGGATAGACATTCGCTTCGGCCAGTAGCTTTTCGCGGAACGCGGGGTCTTTCAGGCTGGCAAGCTGTTCGTCCCACGGCAGATCGGCAATGGCGATGTAGCTCGGGCGGAAGCGGAACGGGTGCACCGTGCCGCGCCAGGCCATGACGATGCCGTTCCCGCGCAGCGCGATCTGGGCGACGATATTGGCCCCTTGCGCGTTCTGGCGCTCCATTTCCGCGATCTGTTCCGACAGCGGCAGCTCCTTGGCGATCGACTGGAGCGCGGCGAACGTTACCGGCAGCCCGGTTTCGCGGCTGATCGCGCCCATCCAGCCGAATTCATCCCATTCGCGCTTCATGTCGGAGGCGATTTCGAACACGCCATGGCCCACGCGACCCATGGCACGGCCGATGCGGATCAGTTCCTCGGCCGTGGCGGTGGTGCCGGGCACGAGTTCGCCATCGACCGACTTGTGGATCACGGTGCGGCTGGTGGAAAAGCCCAGCGCCCCGGCGCGCACGCCTTCCTCCACGATCGCGGCCATGCGATCCATGTCCTCGTCGGTCGGCACGGCGCCGGGCCGTTCGCGATCGCCCAGCACATAGGCGCGCACCGCGCCGTGCGGAACGTGGGTGGCAACGTCCACGCTGCGCGGCAGGCGCTCCAGTGCGTCGAGATATTCGGGGAAGGTTTCCCAGTCCCACTTCATGCCTTCGGCCAGCGCGGTGCCGGGGATGTCCTCCACGCCTTCCATCAGGCCGATCAGCCAGTCGTGCCGGTCGGGCGCGGCGGGCGCGAAGCCCACGCCACAGTTGCCCATGACCACGGTGGTCACGCCATGCCACGAAGAAGGCGCCATTTCCGCGTCCCACGTCGCCTGGCCGTCATAGTGGGTGTGGATGTCCACCCAGCCCGGAGCGACCACGCGGCCGCTGGCGTCGATTTCCTCGGCGGCATCGCCATGCACGGTGCCGACGGCGGCGATCAGCCCGTCGCGCACGGCGACATCGCCCTTGAAGCGCGGACGGCCCGTGCCATCGACGATCGTGCCGTTGCGAATGATGAGATCGTATTGGGGCATGCGCTTGCTCCTCTCCCCGCGCGGCCGCGTGTAGTCAGGAGCGGGCCGTCGCATTTAACCGTGTGATTAACGCACGTCTGCACGCAGTGGTCAATCCGTTGCGTGCCGCAACTGATCGGAAGGACACGCGGCTTCGCCGCATCGCGGAGCGGTGCGTCAGCCTCGCGCGCGGATCATGTCCGCCACATCCACGAACTTCTCGCGTGGGGCACCGCTGCGCGCGCGCGCCGATTCGGCTTCCTCGATGCGTTTCCAGTCGCGGAACGTCACCACATCGAGCTTGCGCGTTTCGGCCAGCGCGTCGAATCCGGCGCGCCCCGCCTTGCCCGCACCTTCACCTATGTCCGCGGCGATCTGTTCGATGATAGCGAATCCGTCCGGACGGTTGGTACCTATCGTGCCGGAAGGCCCGCGTCTGGCCCAGCCCACGCAATAGAGGCCGGGCAGGATGCGCCCCTCGTCGTTGGCGAAGCGGCCCGCCCGTTCGTCGAAGGGAACGCCCGGAACGGGCACGGTGCGATAGCCGATGCAACTGACCACCAAGCTGGCCGGCAGCTCGTAAAACGCGCCGGTGCCGACCGCGCGGCCGTCTTCGATGCGCGTCCGTTCGACCTCGATCGCCTCCACCTTGCCATTGCCGAGCAGGGCGCGAGGTGCGGCGAAGAAATCGAATTCGATGGCGATGTCCGCGCCCTTGGCGTCGTTGCCGGCAAACGCCCGCAGATGGCTGACGGACTTGCGGATGCCGGGCTCCAGCAGGGCATCCTCTGCCCCGTCCGGCAGGTCTTGCGGATCGACCACGGGCGTGCCGCGCGAAAGATGGCCCAGTTCGCCCAGTTCCTTGGGAGTCATCATGATCTGGTGCGGGCCGCGCCGGCCCAGGATGACGATCCGCCGCAGCTTCGAAACATCGAGCGCGTCGAGCGCGTGCGCCACGATGTCGCTCCCGGCGAATTCGTCGCGCGTCTTGGACAGGATGCGTGCCACGTCGAGCGCCACGTTGCCCATCCCGATCACCACGGCGGTCTCGCCTGAAAGATCGGGCGCGAGCGAGGTGAATTCGGGGTGGCCGTTATACCACCCGACGAAAGCCGCGCTGCCGAAGACATTGCCCAGCCGATCGCCGGGCAGGTCGAGCGGCCGGTCACGCGGGGCGCCGGTGGCGAGGACCACCGCGTCGTAGAAGCCGCCCAGCTCCTCGATGCTCACGTCCTGGCCGATGGTGACGTTCCCCACGAAGCGCACGTTGTCCGACAGCGCGGTCTGTTCATAGCGGCGCGAGACGCCCTTGATCGACTGGTGATCGGGCGCAACGCCGGTGCGGATCAGGCCGAACGGAACGGGCAGGCGGTCGAATATGTCGACCTTTACATCTTCGCCCCACTGCTTGAGCGCGGCTTCGGCGGTGTAGTATCCGGCGGGACCGGAACCGATAATGGCGATGTGCCGCATTCATTCTCCCGCGCTTGTCCTGCTCGTTTTGCGGGATGCTAGCGCGCGACGGGGAAAAGGGAAGCGGCGTGTGCGGTCAGCCCTTGCTGGCGGCGGCGTCCAGAAACGTGCGCACGCGATTCCCGAAGGAGACCGGATCCGACAGCATGAACAAGTGCCCGCCGCCGCGAAACATTTCGAGCTGGCTGCCGGGAATGGCATTGTGGAGGAAGTGCGAATTGGCGGGCGGGATCAACTGATCGTCCTCGTCCGCCATGATCAGCGTGGGCGGGGAGATCAGCGGCAGGAAGGGAACGCTGCTCCACGCGCCGAACGCGGTCATCTGGCAGGCCCAGCCCAGCGGGGACGGCGCCTTGGCGGCGTTCAGGGACACGCTGCCGCGCCCGCCGCCGTTGTAGAGCGAGGCCAGGTTGCGGCGCAGCGCCCGTTCCACCGTATATTCCATCGGATCGACGAGGTGGCTGAACATCGAACCGTTGGCAGGCACCATCGTCGCGCCGCCCGATGCGGTGGCGGCCAGGATCAGGCCACCGGTCTTGGCGCGGTGCTGGAACGCGAACTGCTGCGCCACCGCGCCGCCCCAGCTGATGCCGGCAATGTCAGCACGGTCGATCCGCAGCCGATCGAGCAGCGTCGCCAGCGTCAGCGCCATGCAGGGGATGGTATAGGGGAAGACGGGATCGGGCGACTTGCCGATGCCCGGCATGTCGATGCTGATGATCCGGCGATCGTTCAGTTCCCGCGCCACCGGCTCCAGCAGTTCGATGTTCATGCCGATGCCGTTCAGCAAGACCAGCGGTCGCCGCCCTGTGGCTTCGCGATGCCATTGCCCCATGCGAAGCCGCCGTCCGGCCACGCCGATCATCGAAAATTCCGCTGTACCCGACACGAACCGAAACCCTGCCTCCGCAAACCGGCGCCGGATTAGCATGCCGGGACCGCACGAGAAAGGGCGGACCGAAGCCGTTTCCGAGGCGCGCCGCTTAACCGTTTCTCAAAGCAAATCGGGCAATCGGGGCCAATGCCCGATCTTGAAAGTTCCCGCTTGCAGATAGCTTCTCAAACCGAGGAGATGCCGCCCGTTGGCGTGCGCGATTTCGCGCGAACGCATCGCCGTCGGGACCGGACGAGTCCGGTGCAGGATGGCACCGCCATGTCGAACTTCCTGTTCGGGGTGGGGCGCGAGAACAACCTGATCGCCAAGGAATGGCCGCAGATGGGCATCGCCATGCTCGGCGGCATGGTGGCGCTTACGGGGCTTAACATGGTGGTGCCGCCTCTGGTGCCGACGGTTCTGGCCGGCATCGCCATCGTGGTGGCGTTCTGTTCGGTATACGCGGTGCGGCTGGAACAGACCAAGCGGCTTTCCACGGGCCAGCGGATGAGCCTGATGGGTCTGGTCATCGGTCTGCCGATGATGCTCTATGGCTCCGCCATCGGCCTGCTGGCGATGGCCGGCTTGATGCCGTGGCTGCAATGCCTGGCCGTGCTGGTCACAATTTCGCTGCTGGCGAGTGTGACCGAATCCGGGCGGCTTGCAGGCGTGCTTGTCGCGCAGATCGCGATGTGGTCCGGCGTCACGTGCGTGGCCAGCCGTATTGGCGGCTTCACCACGCTGGCGATCGGCACGGTCATCACGGTCATCGCCTTCCTGCGCCAGCGCCAGATCGAACGGCTCGCGCAGGAGCAGGCCGAAGAGGCGCAGCGCGTGCAGGCCCGCGCGCAGGAGCTCCTCGCCGAATACGAAGAGACCGGGCAGGGCTGGTTCTGGGAAACCGACCGGCGCGGGCAACTGACCTATCTGTCCGCGACCGTGGCCGAAACCGTCGGCCGCAAGACGGAAGACCTTGTCGGCAAGCCTTTCACCGACCTGTTCGACTTGTCCGAACAGTCCGGCGACGGCGAGCGCACGCTCACCTTCCACCTTTCGGCGCGCTCCAGCTTCAGCGAACTGGCGGTGCGCGCGGTGTGCCGCGACGACGAGCGCTGGTGGTCCATCACGGGCCGGCCGACCTATGACACCTTCAACAACTTCCAGGGTTTTCGCGGTTCGGGCGCGGATCTGACCGAAAAGCGCCGGTCGCAGGAACATGCATCGCGCCTGGCGCATTTCGATTCGCTTACGGGGCTGTCCAACCGCTTCCGCATCTCTCAGACGCTGGAGAAGATTCTCAACGCGCCGCAGGAGCAGCATCGGGAGTGCAGCGTGTTCCTGCTGGATCTCGACCGCTTCAAGCAGGTCAACGATACCATGGGGCACCCCGCCGGCGATGCGCTGCTCAAGCAGGTGGCGCAGCGGCTGGAGAGCACGGTGGGTGCGATGGGGCGCGTTGGCCGCCTCGGCGGCGACGAGTTCCAGGTCATCTTCCCCGGCAAGATCGATCGTGACGAATTGGGGCATCTCGCCGCGCGGGTCATCGAGGCGCTTTCGCAGCCCTATTCGCTGGAAGGCAGCCGGGTCACGATCGGCGCGTCGATCGGCATCGCGCTGGCGCCCGGCGACGGCGTGACCAGCGAGGCGCTGATCCGCAACGCCGACCTTGCGCTTTATGCGGCGAAGGACGGCGGGCGCGGCCGCTATCATTTCTATGCGGCCGACCTGCACAGCGACGCCGAGGAGCGTCGCAAGATGGAGAACGATCTGCGCGACGCCGTGGCGAACGGGGGGCTCGAACTCTATTACCAGCCGGTCGTGCAGACGGCGACCGAGAAGATCACCGGATTCGAGGCGCTGCTGCGCTGGAACCATCCGCAGCACGGGTTCGTTTCGCCGGCCAAGTTCATCCCGATCGCCGAGGATACCGGGATGATCGCCGCAATCGGCGAATGGGCGCTGCGCACGGCATGCAAGGATCTGGCGCGCTGGCCCGCGAACGTGCGCGTGGCGGTCAACGTTTCGGCGTTGCAGTTCGCCAATCCGGCTCTGCCGTCTATCGTCACGCAGGCGCTGGCCCACGCGCAGGTCGATCCGCAGCGGCTGGAACTGGAAATCACCGAAAGCGTGTTCATCAACGATGACGAGGGCACCGAACAGATGTTCCGCGCGCTGAAGGCGATCGGCGTGCGCATGGCGCTGGACGATTTCGGCACCGGCTATTCCTCGCTCGGCTATCTTAAGAAGGCCCCGTTCGACAAGATCAAGATCGACCAGAGCTTCGTGCGCGGCGCAACGCAGCCGGGCAGCATCAATGGCGCCATCATCGCCTCGATCGTCAGCCTGGCCGAAGCGCTGGGGATGGAAACCACGGCGGAAGGCGTCGAGACGTTCGACGAGCTGGACCTCGTGCGCGAACTCGGGTGCAGCCATGTGCAGGGTTATATCTACGAACGGCCGCTTTCCGCGCTGGACGCCGCGGCGCGGCTGTCGACCGGCCTGATCGCGGTGGCGCACGGCCCCCGTTCCGCCCGCGCGCCGCGCCAGGCCATGCTGCGCAAGGTGGTGCTGGAACATGGCGGCCACCGCTACAACGGCACGGTTCGCAACATTTCGCAATCGGGCGCGCTGATCGAAGGGCTGTGGAACGTGCCGCCCGAGACGAGCTTCCGGTTCTATCTGTCGGAAACCTATGCCGTCACCGCGATCTGCAAATGGAGCGAGGGAGAGCGCATGGGCGTGGAGTTCGCAGAACCGCTGCACCTTGACGAAAACGGGCGGATCGCGGCGGTGGCGGTGAAGGCGGTACCGGCCGTGCAGACCGAGCCGGCGGGCCTGCGCAAGGTGGGATGACGAAGGTGGCTGACTTGTGCGCCCGCCGCTGCTAACGGCGGCGCATGACCGAGCTTGCACTGATCCGTAACTTCTCGATTATCGCCCATATCGACCATGGCAAATCGACGTTGGCCGACCGCCTGATCCAGTTCACGGGCGGCCTGACCGACCGCGAGATGAGCGCGCAGGTGCTCGATAACATGGATATCGAGAAAGAGCGCGGGATCACCATCAAGGCCCAGACCGTCCGCCTGAACTACAAGGCCAAGGACGGGCTGACCTACGAACTGAACCTGATGGACACCCCGGGCCACGTCGACTTCGCCTACGAGGTCAGCCGCAGCCTGGCCGCCTGCGAAGGCGCGCTGCTGGTGGTGGACGCGGCGCAGGGCGTGGAAGCGCAGACGCTGGCCAACGTTTACCAGTCGATCGAGTACGACCACGAGATCGTGCCGGTGATCAACAAGATCGACCTGCCCGCGGCCGAGCCGGAAAAGGTCAAGGCCGAGATCGAGGAAGTGATCGGTCTCGACGCGAGCCAGGCGGTGCTCACCAGCGCCAAGAGCGGCATCGGCATCGAGGACGTGCTCGACGCCGTGGTCGCCCGCATCCCCCCGCCCAAGGGCGACCGAACCCGTCCGCTCAAGGCGATGCTGGTCGACAGCTGGTATGACCCGTACCTCGGCGTCGTCATCCTGGTGCGCGTGGTCGACGGGGTGATCAAGAAGGGCCTGCAGGTCAAGTTCATGCAGGGCGGCACTGAGCATCTGATCGACCGTGTCGGCTGCTTCACGCCCAAGCGCGAGGAACTGCCCGAACTGGGGCCGGGCGAGATCGGCTTCATCACCGCGCAGATCAAGGAGGTCGAAACCGCCAAGGTCGGCGACACGATCACGACGGTGAAGGCGGGCGCCACCGAGGCCCTGCCGGGCTACAAGGAAGTGCAGCCGGTGGTGTTCTGCGGCCTGTTCCCGGTCGACGCCGCCGACTTCGACAAGCTGCGCGAAAGCATCGCCAAGTTGCGCCTCAACGACGCCAGCTTCAGTTTCGAGATGGAAAGCAGCGCGGCGCTTGGCTTCGGCTTCCGCTGCGGGTTCCTGGGGTTGCTTCACCTGGAAATCATCCAGGAGCGGCTGAGCCGCGAGTACGACCTCGACCTCATCACCACCAGCCCGTCGGTGGTCTATCGCATCCAGTTGCGCGCGAGCAAGACCGACGACGCGCGTGAGATCCTGCTGCATAATCCCGCCGATTATCCCGATCCGAACCGGATCGAGCAGATCGACGAGCCGTGGATCAAGGCAACGATCTACACCCCCGACGAATACCTCGGATCGATCCTGAAGCTGTGCCAGGACCGGCGCGGCATCCAGACGGGCCTCACCTACGTCGGTGGGCGCGCGCAAGTGAATTACGAGCTGCCGCTGAACGAGGTGGTGTTCGATTTCTACGACCGGCTGAAGTCGATCAGCCGCGGCTATGCCAGCTTCGACTACGAACAGATCGGACTGCGCGAGGGCGATCTCGTCAAGATGAGCATCCTCGTCAACAACGAGCCGGTCGACGCGCTGAGCATGATCGTGCACCGCGCGGTGGCCGAGGAGCGCGGGCGCGGCATGTGCGAGCGCCTGAAGGACCTGATCCCGCGCCATCTGTTCAAGATTCCGATCCAGGCTGCGATCGGCGGCAAGGTGATCGCGCGCGAGACGATTGCCGCGCTGCGCAAGGACGTCACCGCCAAGTGTTATGGCGGCGACATCACCCGCAAGAAGAAGCTTCTGGAAAAGCAGAAGAAGGGCAAGGCCCGGATGCGCGAATACGGCAACGTACAGATTCCGCAGGAAGCCTTCATCGCCGCGCTGCGCATGGGCGAGGAATAGCAGTCCAGCGGACCCGACGGCGGTTCCGTCAGAACGCGAAACGGATCGAGGCGCGCACCTGGCGCGGCTCGACCGGGTGGATGTGCCGGTCTTCCACCCCGTCCGCTGGTTCACCCTGCAGCCGCGAGGCATAGAAATAGGTGATGTCGGCGTCCTTGGCGTCGAACAGGTTGAGCACGTCCAGCCCCAGCTTGATCCGGCCGCGCGCGTAATAGGCGCCCAGGTTGACCAGCGTGGTCGGATCGGAGCGCACGCTATCGTCTTCGATCAGCGGCGCCGCACCGAAATGGCGCAACCGCAGCGAGGCGCTCAAACCCTTGCCGAAATCCACTGCCGCGCCGGCTGAAATGACGTTGCTGACCGCGTTGGGAATGAACGTGGCGCCGGGCGCGACGCCACGGAACCGTGCGCGCGTTGCGGCGGCGGAGGCATCGAGCGTCAGCCAGTCGGTCGGCCGCCAGAACAGGCTGCCTTCCACGCCGTAGCGGCGGGTGGCGTCGTTCGGCTCGGTCGTGCCGCCATCGCCCACGAACACCAGCTCGGAGCCGAGGCTCAGCCAGAAGCCGACGAGCGAGGCGGTGAAGCGCGCGGTTTCCACGCGCGCGCCCAGTTCCGCGCCGCGCGCCTTGACCAGCACCTGCACCCGCTCCGCCGGATCGCCGGTGGCCGGATCGACGCGGATCGACGCGCCGCGCACGTCGTTGGAATGGAAGCTCTCGCCATAGTTGGCGTAGAATTCGAGATGGTCCGCCGCGCGCCAGGCCAGCGCCACCTTTGGGCTGAACAGCGCGGCCGATCCCTTGCCCGAATTGACCGGCAGCGTGCGGGCATCGACATCGTAGCCATAGACATCGCCGCGCACGCCCAGCGTCAGGCGCAGCCGGCCGGTCAGCGCGGCGGTGCCTTCGGCATAGAGCGCGCCGGAATATTCATCGACCTTGTCCTGCCGCACGGTGCCGCTGCGCGTGCCGGCAATCGAGCTGTAGAGGCCGATCGTGCCAATATGGTCCCAGCGGGCATCGCCGCCCACCGCGAAGGTCACGGGCACGCCGCCGAGCGAGGCCGGCGCAAAATCGTGCCGCACCGATCCGCCGAACACGCCGCGCCGGTCCGCCTGCTGGAACTCGTCGCCGTTGACCGGATCATTCAGAAAATAGGTGAAGTTCGAGGTCAGGCGGAAATCGTAATAGAGCGCATAGGCGTTCAGCCTTGTGCCGCCCAGCGTGGCGTTGGCGGTCAGCCCCAGCCGCGTGGTGCGGCCGCCCAGCGCTGGATCGATATTGCCCCAGCGACTGATCAGTCCGCTGGCGATGGCGCGTTCGGGCACCTGATCGGTGGCGTTCCAGGTGGCGTGATAGCCGGTGAAGGAGAGGCTCCAGCCATGATTCGTCGTGCCCTGCGAAAGCTTGACCAGCCCGTTCACCTTTTTGAGATCCTCGTTGAGATCCCACGGTCCGTTGGAGCGGGTGCCGTCGATCGCCACCAGCAGATCGCCATCGCCCACGCCCGCGCTGCCGGCGGCGAGCGCGCGATAATAGCCGTTCATGCCCACGGTAGCTTCGGCGATGGGACGGGCAAGGCGGCTGGCGGTGGTGAACTGCACGGTGCCGGCTGACGAGAAATCGCCCACGTCAGCAAAATAGGGGCCTTTGCGGTAATCGATCCGTTCGACCAGTTCGGGGATCAGGAAGTTGAGATCGAGATAGCCTTGCCCATGGCCATGCGTGCGCATGTTGACCGGCACGCCATCGACAAAGCCGGCGAAATCGGTGCCGTGGTCCAGGTTGAAGCCACGCAGGAAATACTGGTTGGCCTTGCCCGTGCCCGAATGCTGCGTGGCGATCACGCCGGGCACGTTTTCCACCAGTTCGCCCACCCGGCTCAGCGGCTTGTTCTCGAAATCCTGGTAGCCCACCACGCCCTGCGATCCGGAGATCGCGGTGCCGATCTGGGGCAGGGCACGGCCATAGACGACGATGTCGTCGCCCGGCGGGGGCGCTTCCTCGGCGGCAAGCGCGGCGTGCGTGCACGCAAGGCACAAGACCGCTGCAATAGCGGCCATGGTCGTTTCGGGCACACCGTTTTGCCCGGCTCGCATTGCTTTGCCCACTGCCCGCTCATTCCGTCCCATTGTATGCAGAACTTAAAAATACTTCATACTATCGGGTGTTACAACCATTATGCGTTTCTTCCACCTCTCGCCACGATCCCGCAATTTCGCGCTGTTCGTGCCGTGGTTCGGCGCTAGGATAAATGCCGCACCGCACAGCACCACGCGGACCGTGACCGAAAGAGGAGACGCATGGCCATTCCCGATGACATCTTTACCGAACCCGAGGACGTCGATCCTGACGCGCTGGCCAATCTGGGTCCGTTGCGCCATCTGGCCGGCATCTGGGAAGGGCGCGGTGGCATCGACATCGCGCCGAAGGCCGACGGTCCAGAACGGCGCGCCTATTACGAGCGGATCGAGATGCAGCCGATCGATCCGCAGGCCAATGGCCCCCAGCTGCTCTACGGGCTGCGCTATCACCAGCACATCAACACCGTGGAGGAGGACATCACCTTCCACGACCAGGTGGGGTTCTGGCTGTGGGAGCCGGCGACCGGCCTGATCATGCAGACGCTGGCCATCCCGCGCGGGCAGATCGCCATGGCTTCGGGCCACGCCGGAAAGGACGATACGCACCTTTCGCTCTCCGCCGAACGGGGCAGGACCGACTACGGCATCTGTTCGACGACCTTTCTGGAAGAGGCGTTCCGCACCGATCGTTACCAGATCGACGTGACCTTCAACGCCGACGGATCATGGAGCTACATCAGCGACACCACGCTGGTGGTACGCGGCAAGGAGCCGTTCGCGCACCGCGACCGCAACAAGCTGGTCAAGGTGGGCGAGGCCGATCTCAACCCGTGGCTGAGCATCATCCGGGGTGGCGCAAAGCCATGACAGGCGAAGCCGGATAAGCGGAAACGGATAACGGAGGGGATATGACCGTATCGGCGAAAGTAGCCGTCTGCCGGGGCAAGGACGCCCCGTTCACGATTGAGGACGCCACGCTGGACGCGCTGCGGCCTGACGAACTGCGCGTGCGGATCGTGGCCTGCGGCGTGTGCCACACCGATCTGGCGGTGCGCGACGGGCAACTGCCCGTGCCGCTGCCGATCGTGCTGGGCCACGAAGGGGCCGGGATCGTCGAGGCCGTTGGCAGCGCGGTCACCGCCGCGAAACGGGGCGACCGCGTGCTGATGAGCTTCAACAGCTGCGGCGATTGCCCCAGTTGCGCGGTCGAGGCGCCGACCTATTGCTACAACTTCTTCCCGCACAACTGGTCCGGCACGCGGGCGGACGGTTCGCCGACGCTCTTTCGCGATGGTGCGCCGCTCCACGCCAATTTCTTTGGCCAGTCGAGCTTTGCCACCCATGCCATCGCGCACCAGCGCAACGTGGTGGTCGTGCCCGAAAGCGCCGCCGCGATCCCGCTGGAAAGACTGGCTCCGCTGGGCTGCGGTCTGATGACCGGGGCGGGCGCCGTGCTGCGCAGCATGAAGGTGCGCGCCGACATGCCGGTCGCGGTGTTCGGTTCGGGCACGGTCGGCATCGCCGCGATCATGGCGGCGCGGATCGCCGGGGCCAATCCGATCTTTGCGATCGACATCAACGACGATCGCCTGGCGCTGGCCCGCGAACTGGGCGCGACGCACACGGTGAATGCGCGCGACGATGTGGCCGCCGCGATCCGCGCGGCCTGCCCAGCCGGGCTTGGCTATGCCCTCGACACGACCGGCATCGCCCGGGTGATCGAAGGAGCGTTCGATCTGTTGGCGCCCAGGGGCAAGCTGGCGATGGTCGGTGCCTCCGGGCCCGAGGCGACGCTTGCCTTCAACGAAACGGCGTTCATGGGGCAGGGGCGCACCGTGATGGGTGTGCTGGGCGGCGACAGCGACATCGGTCCGTTCCTGCGCGAACTGATCGATTTGCACGTTGCCGGCCGTTTTCCGTTCGAACGCCTGATCGGCTATTTCGATTTCGACGCCATCGACGCGGCGGTGCACGCCAGCGAGACCGGCAGCGTGGTCAAGCCGGTGCTGCGCATCACGCCTGAATAGCGGCCGCTGCATGACGCTCGAACAGTTGCGCATTTTCGTCGCCGTTGCCGAAACGTTGAACATGCGCGCGGCGGCGGAACGCCTGCATCTGACCCAGCCCGCGGTCAGCGCCGCCATCGCCGCGCTGGAGGAACGCCACGCCACGCGCCTGTTCGATCGCGTGGGGCGCGGGCTGGAACTGAACGACGCGGGCCGCGCCTTCCTGCCCGAAGCGCGCGCGGTGCTGGCGCAGGCGGCCGATGCGCTGGGCGTGCTGGACGATCTGGCCGGGCTGAAGCGGGGCGATCTGCGCATCGCCGCCAGCCAGACGGTCGCGACGTACTGGCTACCCTGCCGCATGGCCGCCTTTGCCGCCGCACACCCCGGCGTCACGCTGCATCTCGAAGTCGGCAACACCGCGCAGGCGGTGGCGGCGCTGCTGGCGGGCGCGGCCGATCTCGGCTTCGTCGAGGGCGGGGTGGACGAAGATATTCTTGCCGTCGAGCGGATCGGCGGGGACCGCCTCGCGCTCTATGCAGCGCCTGCACACCCGCTCGCCGGCCGCCCGCTCGCGCGCGAGGACATCGCGACCGCGTGCTGGGTGCTGCGCGAGCAGGGATCGGGCACGCGCAACCACCTGGAGCACAGCCTGCACGCGCGGTTCGGCCTGACGCTGGCCGATCTCGACGTGCGGCTGGAGCTTCCTTCCAACGGCGCGGTGCTGGAAGCGCTGGGCGCGGGCGGATTGGTGACGGCAGTATCCGATCTGGCCGCCGGGCCACGCGTGGCCGCGGGCCTGGTTCGCGAACTCGATTGCGCGCTGGTCGAGCGCGATTTCCTGCTGCTGCGGCATCGCGCACGGCGCGTCAGCCGCGCGGCACAAGCATTCCTCGATACGGCACGGAATTGATCCGTTGGCAGAACGCTGGGTGCCGGCGGCTTGAAATACGCGGTTTTGATTGACTTTCGTGCCCGGCCACCTACCGCGCGCTTTCATACCCAGTTCATCCGGCGGATCGTTAGAGCACGTCGCCCGCGGACTGCTCCCAATCCAGCCGAGAAGCCCTGTTCCATGCCGTTTTCGACCCTTCCTGAATCCGTTGCCGCCGCGCTTGCCGAGCGTGGCTATCAGGCGCCCACCCCTGTGCAGGCAGCGGTGCTGGAGCCGGAGGCGCAGGGGCGCGACCTGCTCGTCTCCGCGCAGACCGGTTCCGGCAAGACGGTGGCGTTCGGCGTCGCCATGGCGGAAGACCTGCTCGCCGCCCGCGGGATTCCCGATGGCGCGAAGGCGCCGCGAGCGCTGGTAATCGCCCCCACGCGCGAACTGGCGCTACAGGTCAGCAAGGAACTCGCCTGGCTGTTCGGCAAGGCAGGGCTGCGCATTGTCACCTGCGTCGGCGGGATGGACCCGGTGCGCGAACGGCGCGCGCTGTTCCAGGGCGCGGACATCGTCGTCGGTACGCCCGGCCGTCTGCGCGATCATCTGGAGCGCGGCGCGCTCGACCTCTCTGCCGCCGCCTTCGCGGTGCTCGACGAAGCGGACGAGATGCTCGACATGGGCTTCCGCGACGATCTCGAGGAACTGCTCGACGCCACGCCCGAAGGTCGCCGCACCTTCCTGTTTTCGGCGACGATGCCCAAGCCGATCCAGGCGCTGGCCAAACGCTATCAGCGCGATGCCCTGCGCGTCTCGACAATCGACGAACGGCAGGGCCATGGCGACATCGCCTACGAGGTGGTGACCGTTTCGCCGGCCGACATCGAGCACGCCGTCATCAACCTGCTGCGCTTCCACGAAGCGGAAACGGCGATGCTGTTCTGCGCCACGCGCGACAACGTGCGGCATCTTCACGCGACGCTGGTCGAACGCGGCTTCGCCGCCGTGGCGCTTTCGGGCGAGCACAGCCAGAACGAGCGCAACCATGCACTTCAGGCGCTGCGCGACGGCCGCGCACGTGTCTGCGTGGCGACCGACGTGGCCGCGCGCGGCATCGATGTCGCCACGCTCAGCCTGGTGATCCACGTGGAGGTGCCGCGCGATGCCGAAGTGCTGCAGCACCGTTCCGGCCGCACCGGCCGCGCCGGGCGCAAGGGCACCGCCGTGCTGATCGTGCCCTATCCGCGCCGCCGCCGGGTGGAAGGCATGTTGCGCGCCGCGCGCATTTCCGCCGACTGGATCGCGGTGCCCGATGCCGAGGTGATCCGCCAGCGCGACCGCGAACGCCTGCTTGAAATTCTCACGCAACCGGTGGAAGCGAGCGAGGCCGATCTCGCGCTGGCCGGCGAACTGCTGTCCCGCCGCGACGCGATCGAGATTGCCGCCGCGCTGGTGCAGGCGCACCGCAAGGCGATGCCCGAGCCGGAGGAACTGATCGACATCTCCACGCGCGAAGGGAAGCCGGAGCGGGGCAAGGAGCATCACCGCGAAGGCTTCGACGATATCGTGTGGTTCCGCATGGACATCGGCCGGCGCCAGAACGCCGATCCGCGCTGGATTCTGCCGCTGCTGTGCCGCCGCGGACATATCACCCGCAACGAGGTGGGCGCGATCCGCATCGCCGCCAACGAGACCTGGTTCCAGATTCCTCGAACGCTGGAAGCGCGCTTCGTCGCTGCAGTGAAGCGCACCGCGCGCGAGGATGCCGGCGATGAGAGCGGCGTCACGATCGAACTGGCGGCCGAGCCGCCGCGCGATACCGCCCGGCGCAACGCGCGCCAGCAGCGGGGTGGCCCCAACGATGGACCCAACGACAGGCCCCGTCCGAACGGCCCGCGCGGCAATCACGGCGCGCCCAAACCGCATCGGCCAGGCGGCCCAGGCTCCGAAAAGCGCCCGCACCGCAAGGGCAAACCGGCGCACGCGCGTTAGGATCACGCGCTCGGGTTGTGTTCTCAGCCCGGCGTGACCAGCGGCGCCAGCGCGATGACCGCGCCGGTCAGCGCAATCAGCCCGCCAATGGCAAGCTGCGCGGGGGGCACGATCTGCCGCACGGGCAAGGCGATGGCGTTTTCGATCTGTTTCATGCGTTCATGATGGGGTTGGCCGCTGCGAAAGTCTCGCGGATTTCCCCGATCACTGTGATCCACGATCTTGCTGGCGCTTTTACGAGACGAAATCTCCGCGTGCGGTGATGTCAGCCCGGCACCCAGTTGCCATGGAAGCCTGCCGGCACGCGATGCGGCAGGTGGACCACACCCACTGGCGGCTCCTCGAAGCGCATTGCGTCCAGCACCACGAAGTCGGTGGTGTCGTTCGCCATGTCGACAACGAAGCCCACCAGCCAGCCTTCGCCTTCCGCCGCGTCTTCCGATGCGGGGACGAACACGAATTCGCCCGGATGCCGGCGCGGACCGAAATCGTGAACCTGCCTCGTGCCCTCCACCAGATCGTGCCGGAACAGCCGGGTATCGCCGATGAATTCCGCCGCCGGATCGGTGGGCACGGCCATGGCATAGGCATAGCGATAGGGCTGGCCGAAGCGGCGTTCGTCGGGACGGGGGAATTCCTGCGGGGTAGCGTCGATCGTGGCGATCGCCACCGTCCCGGTCACGGGATCGATCGTCCAGCGCTCCAGCCCGCGGGCCGCGCCGTCGGGGCCGACGGCTTCCGGGCCGAACATCGTGCCATATGCGCAGACATCCATGATCACCGCGCCGTCCGCCCGGTCGTAGGCGTTGGCTACGTGAAACACGCTGCATGGCTCCACGTCGCACCAGATCACGTCCGACGCCGCGCCGGTTCGCGGCAGCAGGCCCACGCGCGCGCGGTGCTGCGGGTTCCAGCGGTAGGGGAAGGGCTTGCCCGCCATCGCCGCCGGCAGCGAGAAGGTCACGGGCAGGTCCAGAATCACCACGTAGCGCGCGGTGATCGCGCAATCGTGGATCATCGGGCCGTGTTCAACCGGGATCGCCAGTTCGCGCGTCACCTTGCCGTGGGCATCGACGACGACATGGCGGACTTCGCCCGGATTATGCGCGCTGTAGCAGATCGCGTGGTTCTCTCCGGTCAGCGGGTCGAGATGCGGGTGCGCGGTGTAGGAGCCGAGCAGCGTGCCGCCGAAGGCATCGTACTGCTGGTCGCCCAGCGTGGGGCCAAGCTTCACCGGATAGCTGCCGGCTTCGACCAGCGCGTAAGTCTGTCCGCCGATCGCAAGGACATTGGTGTTCACGGTGTCGAACAGGTTGCGCGGGCCGGGGGCCTTGGGCACGCCAAGCGCCTCGGCCACCCGTTCCGAACGGATCCAGCGGTTGCGATACCACTGCGCCCTGCCGTTCGCGAGTTTTAGCCCGTGGACCATGCCATCGCCGGAGAACCAGTGATAATTGGCCGGATCGGGTGCGATCGGGTTGGGGCCGATGCGCAGGTAGCAGCCGTCGAGCGCGGCGGGGATCGTGCCGTCCACGGCGAGGTCGGTGATCGTGTGTTCCGCCGTCATCGGGCGGTGGATGCCGGAAAGGAAGGGATGGTCGGAAACGGGAACGGGGGCACAAGCCAGTTCCTCGTCGATTTTGGTGGCCATGATCGTCTCCCTATGTTTACGGTGTGAACATGACGAATAATGATAACAGTGTCAACATGGATCGGAAGTACCACCACGGCGATCTGCGCGCGGCACTGATCGAGGCGGGCCTGCGCTTGCTTGAAACGCGCGCGGCGGACGATCTCTCGCTGCGAGAAGTGGCGCGCGCCGTGGGGGTCAGCGCGACCTCCGTCTATCGCCATTTTCCTGACAAGGCTGCCCTTCTGGCGGCGCTCGCGGCGGACGGGCTGGAGCGGCTCGGCGCGGCGCAACGGCAGGCGGCTGTGGCAGCGGGCGGCGGAGCGGCCGGCTTTGCCGCGACGGGGCGGGCTTACGTCCGCTTCGCGCTGGCGAACCCGGCGCTGTTCCGCATGATCTTTACGTCGGCTCCGCCCTCGGCCGATCATGTCGATGGCACCGACGCGATGGCGTTCCTGCGGGCCAACGCCGCGCAGGCGGCGGGCGCCGCGCCGGACAGTCGCGCGGCCGAGGTTCGTTCGATCTGGGCGTGGAGCCTGGTCCACGGGCTTGCCATGCTGATGCTCGACGGACAGGTGCCGGCGGACGAGTCTTTGGTGGACGAGGTCGTTGCCCTAGGCTGACGGGCTACCCATCCGACTGCCGGGATAGGAGGGGGCGGGCGCCGCGCGTGATGAGCCGCGCCGCTTCGTGCCGCATCCGTTCGAACCCCGGCGCGTCGCCCAGTTTGTTCGCCATGTGGAGCACGATCAGCCCGTGCAGCGCCGCCCAGTAGGACTGCGCGATTGCGTCGGGATCGCCTTCCAGCAGTCCTTCGGTCACCATGTCGCGCACATAGCCTGTCATCGTCATCCGCGAACGCGCTTCGGCGCGGCGCAGGTCGTCGGTGCGTTCGCTGTCGGGCTGGTTGTAGGCGAAGATGAGCTGATACGCCGCCGGCTCGGTAAAGGCGAAGGCGACATAGGCGTCGCCGATCGCGCGCGAGCGCTGCCACGGATCGTCCGCACTGGCATAGGCGGCCTCGATCCGGTCCGAAAAGCGGTCGTGTGCGGCGGCGCGCGCGGCGGCCAGCAGTTCGCCCTTGCTGGCGAAATAGCGGTAAAGCGAGGCCGCCGTCCAGCCTATCTCCGTCGCGATCGAGCGCAGCGAGGTGCCGTCGATGCCCCGCGTGGCGATCTGGCGTTCGGTCGTGCGCAGGATGCGTTCGCGCACCGCACCAACCTGTTCCTCTGTCAACGATACGGCCATGGCCCTTGCCATACTAAACGACGTTTATTATGCAATTGCTAAACAGTGTTTAGCAATGATCCGGGAGGAAGGATTCCATGAACGCACCTGTCCGCTATCCGCACGTGTTCTCCGAGCTGGCGATCGGCCCGCATCGGCTCAAGAACCGGATCATCATGGGATCGATGCATACCGGCCTGGAAGACGTGCCGGATGCCGCCGAACGGCTTGCCGCCTATTTCGTCGACCGCGTGAAGGGGGGAGTCGGTACGATCATCACCGGCGGCATTGCGCCGCACGTGACGGGCGGCGTCGGCGCGAAACTATCCGAACCGTCCGAAATACCGCTGCACCGGCACGTAACCGACGCCGTCCACGCGGCCGATCCCGACGTGAAGATCTGCATGCAGATCCTCCATACTGGCCCGTTGGCCCATACCCCGGATTGCGTCGCGCCATCGCCGGTAAAGTCGCGCATCGGCGCCTATGTCCCGCGCGAACTGGATGAAGCGGGGATCGAGGAGATGATCGCCGCGTTCGCCAATTGCGCGAAGCTGGCGCGGGAAGCTGGCTACGACGGCGCGGAGATCATCGGTTCGGCGGGCTACCTGATCTCCACCTTCCTCGTCGAAAAGACCAACCAGCGCACCGATCGCTGGGGCGGTTCGTGGGAAAACCGGATGCGCTTTCCGCTGGAAGTGGTGCGGCGTGTGCGCGTGGCGGTTGGCCCGGACTTTCTGCTGATCTTCCGTATCTCCGCCATGGACATGCTCCAGGGCGGACTGGCGTGGGACGAGGTCGTCTCGCTGGCGAAGGCGCTGGAAGCCGAAGGCGTCGACGTCATCAGCACGCATTTCTGCTGGCATGAAAGCTTCGTGCCCACGATCGCGACGATGGTGCCGCGCGCGGCCTTCACGCAGGTGACCGGGCGGCTGCGCAAGGAATTGTCGATCCCGCTCATCACCAGCAACCGCATCAACATGCCCGATGTGGCGGAAGCCGTCCTTGCGCGGGGGGATGCCGATCTCGTTTCGATGGCGCGGCCGATGCTGGCCGATCCCGATCTGGTCAACAAGGCGCGCGAAGGGCGCGAGGACGAGATCAACACCTGCATCGGCTGCAACCAGGCCTGCCTTGACCATACCTTCACCCGCCAGTTGACCTCATGCCTCGTCAACGCACGGGCCTGCCGCGAAACGGAGATCGTGATGCGCCCGGCGCAGCCGCGCAAGCGAATCGCAGTGGTCGGCGCGGGGCCGGCCGGCCTCGCCTTCTCTACGCTCGCGGCGGAACGCGGGCACGACGCCACTCTGTTCGATGCGGCGGACGAAATCGGCGGGCAGTTCAATCTCGCCAAGCGCATCCCCGGCAAGGAGGAGTTCCACGAGACCCTGCGCTATTTTCGCCGGATGATCGATGTGCACGGGGTCACGCTGAAACTGGGTACGCGCGTCGATGCCGCGATGCTGGCGGACGGCGGCTTCGACGAGATCGTGATCGCCACGGGTATCGCGCCGCGCCGGCCCGATCTGCCCGGCATCGATCATCCCAAGGCCGTGCGTTACATCGATGTGATCGCGGGCGCGGCACAGGTCGGCCGCAAGGTGGCGATCATGGGGGCGGGCGGCATCGGCTTCGACGTGGCGGAGCTGATCACCCACCAGGGCACGTCCGCCGCGCTCGATATCGATGTGTTCGCCCGCGAATATGTGTAATGTGGAGCTCCACATTAAACGTATTCTTTGCAGTCGCAGTTTATGTCGAGCGTGGCGGCGAGAGACGCAGGTTTCCTTCGGTTTTCCATGATTTCACTCCAGATAATATGCGGGTTAGAGGGAGTGTTCGAAGACGGGTCAGGCCCGCCTTCGAACGTCGGTGAGCATTGTGATCAAGGCGTCGGAAGGCGGCTTGAAGCGCCCCGGCTTGATCGCAGGGGCACCGTGGGCTGCGAGAATCTGCAGCTTCTCTTCGGGATCGGCGCGCAAGTAGGTCTCGGTGCTCTGGATACTGGCGTGGCCGAGCCATAATGCGACCTTGCGAATGTCCCCCGTCGCCGCGAGCGTGTGCATCGCGCAAGAATGACGAAGCACGTGGGGTGTGACGCGCTTCCCAAGGATCGACGGCTGCTTCGTCGCTGCCGTCTTGACGTGCTCGGCCAATCGGAACGCAAATCCGTCGCGGGTCATCGGCTGCCCGTTGGCATTGAGGAAAATCTCGGTGACCTCAACTTGAGGCCGGATCGCAAGCCATGCGCGCAATGCGATCTGGGTCTCCTTCCACAGCGGCAGGACCCGTTCACGTCGCCCTTTGCCCATGATGTGCATGGTGGACAGGGAGCGGTCCGGGAAATCGCCCAGTTGCAGCGTTACGAGTTCCGACACCCTCAGTCCGCCAGCATAGGTAAGATGCAGCATCGCGCGATCACGGGTGCCGAGGCGTGTCCGGGGATCGGGTGTATCGAGCAAAGCCTTGATCTCGGCCCGGTCGAGGTAATCGATCAGCGCCTTGTCTGTCTTCTTGGTCGGGATTGCTCTGACACGGAGTGCCTGATCGAGGCAGGCTGGAATCCGGTACTCGATGTATCGGAAGAAGGATCGGATCGCGGCGAGCCTGCCATTGCGGGTCCGCACGCAGCTGCCGCGGCCGATCTCCACATGATCGAGGAAGGCCATGATCATGTCTGTGCCGAGATCCTCAACCTCGAGATCGGTCGGTCGGCGCTTCAGCCGATCGGCAGCGAACTGGACGAGGAGGACGAAGCAGTTGGCATAGGTCTTCACCGTGTGCGGGCTGACGGCGCGTTCGCGCGGCAGATGTTCCCGCAGATATGCCGAGAGATGGAGAGCAAGCGCCGTCATGCCGCTTCTCCTTGAAAAAGTTGCTCGCTTGCAGCCGCAATGTCGCGCAGCAGCACTGGCGTGGCTTCGAGATACCAGTACGTGTTGGCGATCGACGCGTGCCCCAGGTAGACACTGAGACCGGCCATGTGGTGGGCAATGGCCTCCCTGTCACGCGGGCAGGACTCAAGCGAGCGAACAGCGAACGTATGTCGCAGATCGTGGAGTCGCATGCCTGCCGTACCGGTTGCTCCACGATATCCGAGAAGCCGGGCCAACCTGACGAACACGACGTGGGCGCGCACCTTGTGCGGCGCCCGCCCCCGGATAGTGACGAACAGGTCATTACACTTGGCCGGGTGCTTCGCGCGGATCGCAATGTAGGCTTCGAGTGCTTGGCGCGTCGATGGCTGCAAGGCGATCAGTCGCTGCTTGCCGAACTTGCCGTTGCGGACGACCAGCCCATCCTCGACCAGATCGTTGCACTGTAGCGCGAGAGCCTCGGAAATCCGGAGACCTGTCGCCGCGAGCAGGCCGAACAGGTAATGGTACGTGTATGGGCTAATCGTGCCATGGGGCGGAACGTTCAATGCCGCCGCCATGATCGCCCGCACCTGGTCCGCTTCGATTATGGTCGGAGTGGGACGTGGCCGCTTCCCCCGGCCGAAAACGCCGACAGGCGGGACTTCGTTGTCTGGGTCCTCGGCATGAGCGAAAAGGCTGAAGTTACGAGCAGCGTCGTACCTATGGCGAGCCACGTTTTGCGAGCTTGCCGTGTGGCACCAGTCGTAGATGCGCTGCACTCGGGTGTGCCGGTCACCGAAGCGTTCAGCGAAAGCGGCGTATTGGCGCAGCAGTCGTTCCTGTTCCGAGAACTTCCGCCCCAAGCTGCGATACAGCGAGACGTATCTGGCAATCTGCGTGCTCAGCATGACGGTTCTCCCGGCCATGGCTGCGCGATTTTCATGAGCATCGGCAGGTCGACCTTGGCGTAGATGGCGGTGGTCTCGGGCGAGCTGTGGCGCAGGATCGTTCCAACGGACTCCAGCCCTGCGCCCGCGCGCAGCAAGTTGGTGGCAAGCGAATGCCGGAAAATGTGCGATCCGGTCGGCACGCCTTCGATCCCGCCGCGCTCATGCGTGCGTGCAACGATGCCGGCGATCTCCGCCGATGAGCGGAACGAACGGAACGGGGCTTGCGCGCGCACGAACAGATGCGGATCGGCGGTCTTGGGACGCGCCGTGGCAATGTAGTCCAGGATCGCGTCACCGACGTCCTGAGGCAATGGCAGGCGATCAGGCCGACGCGTCTTGCCCTTGACCGTCAGGTGGCCCGAGCGCCAGTCGATATCGTCGAGGTGCATATCCCGAATATCACCGGCACGCAGGCCAAGCCGGGCGAGCAGGAGAATGATGGCCTTGTCCCGAACTTCCACCGGGCGATCAGTCGGACATGCGCCGATGATCTGCTCGATCGTTGCCGGGTTAACGTGCCGGGGCAGCGTCGAAAGACGGTAGCGTTGCACTGATGGGATCGCGTGCAACAAAGCTGGACGGCAAATACCCTGCACGACCAGGAACCGAATATAGCTCCGTATTATCGTGACGAGCAGTGATGCCGAACCCGGCGTCTCCTTGCTTCGTTGTTGAAACGCCCGTCTGAGGACGGCTGCATCCCATTGTGAAGGCTCGCCGAGCATAGGCGCGAGCCGCCTGATATCGGCCCGGTAGCGCCGGATCGTCTCATCGGTCGCGCCGCGGTGTTGCTTGAGCCATGCCAGATATGCCGCCATGTGCGGGTCGTCATCCGACACCAGTTCGACTGAAGGGATGACACCGCGGTCGCGCAAGAACTCGACGAAGTGCCGAGCGCCTCGCCGCCGCCGCTTCGCGCCCGAGGCAACAAGCTTGCCTCGCTTGCGCCAGACCGGACATCGACAATCATGCGCGCCGTACTGGTCGATGATCGTGTCATCGATATCGGCCCATTGTCGTCGCGCAATGCGAAGCCAGGCCGCGAAATGCTCGGCCTCGGATCGATAGGACTGGGCCGGTCCTTGCGCGAGTTGCAAGCGATCGATCCCATCGAAATAGTCGGCGAGGTGCCGTGGCAGATCGTCGATCCCGTCGTCGACACCGACGTAGCCTTGATCCTCCAGGAAGCGGACGAAGCGCCTGACTCGCGCTGCAATGTCCGCCTTATAGACTGGCTGCTGCGCCGAATACCGGTGGCAACGGCACCGATGCTTCTCGAACCGCCGAACGGTCCGATCGTCGATCGTGCGGATCGCGATCCCATGCAGTTCCATCCAATGCAGGAAATGACGGGCCGCAGCGCCAAACAGAATCGCACTGCCTGACCTCTCGTCGAGCGACAGAGAGGAGAGGAATGCGGTGAGTAGAGCGTCGTGACTGGGCGGGTCTTCGACCCGGAGCCGGGCCGCTCGAAACGACAATAATGATCTTGATCGCATGTTGGTTCCTTCGACTTGTTCAGGTCGAGGGAACCGTAATTATCTGGAGTGAAATCATGGAAAACCGAAGGAAACCTGCGTCTCTCGCCGCCACGCTCGACATAAACTGCGACTGCAAAGAATGGGGCATCGATTTCCGCAATCATCCGCGTGGCGGCGTGACCGGGGTGGAACCGGTAGTGGCGCGCAACGATCGCGAGGTCACGCTGATGCAGCGCAAAGCGACCACCGTGGGCAAGGGTCTGGGCCGCACCACGGGCTGGACCCATCGTCTTACGCTTCAGCGCCGGGGCGTGCGCATGGTCGGCGGCGTCGAATACCTGCGCATCGACGATGCCGGGCTGCACACGCTGGTCGAAGGGCAGCCGGTGTTGTTCGATGTCGATACCGTGATCGTATGCGCCGGCCAGGAACCGGCGCGCGGATTGCACGATGACCTGGCGGCGGCGGGCATCCGCTCGCACCTTGTCGGCGGCGCCTGTGAAGCGGCGGAGCTCGATGCCAAGCGCGCGATCCGGCAAGCGACCGAATTGGCAATGGAGGTGTAAACGCGGTTTGTGTGGCTTCGCTGTTTCTCCCTTCCGGCGCTCTGGCGCGAGGAAGGGGAAGTGGCTCGCCGGGGTCGACGAAAATGCGAACTTCGACCTGCCAATTTCCCTCAATCATATCCAAACGCCCTCCGTCAAGGTGCGTAAGCGTGATCGACTGAGAGCAGAGAGGATTGCCGCTGCCGGCGGGCCGATGCCGACTCTCCGAGAGCATGCAGTGAGGTTGGTGGAGAAGCTCGGCGAAGCCCGCACCCGCGATCTGACGGAGATCGGTATTCCTCGGTGCTACCTAACTCGGATGTGCGAGGAGGGACTGTTGATCAAGGTTGGCTACGGACGATACCGCGCTGCTCAACGGCGAGCCGCTTAAGCCGGCGCGTTCGAGAGCCGCATTAGAACTACGAGCCATCACCGCTTTCGATGGCTCGCCGGACAGTCGGGGTCGCTTCAGGGAGCGCCAGTTCCGAAAAGTGCCGTCGGATATGATCCAGCTTGGGATCGATGTAGCGGCGGCAGAAGGGCCTGCTCGGGTCGGTTCGATAGTAGTTCTGGTAACGCTCGTCCGACGCCCTGAAACCTTTAAACGGGAGGACCAGGGTGTGCGCCGCCTTGCCAGACGCGTCGGCGAAGCGGACGATCGCCTGTTCGGCCTCAGGCCGCTGGCTCTCTTCAAAGACGTAGATCGCGCTACGGTACTTGCTGCGAGGTGAGCGGACCCTGGCAGCGGAATGCGTTCTGAGATGCACCTCGGACAGCGTCGCCAACGGAATAACCGATGGATCGAAGGTGACGATCACCCCTTCTGACCAGGTATCTGCCGGCGCGTCCGACTGGACAAAGCCCTGGTCGACCTGGGCGACCCCGCGCAACGCCTGGAACACGCCTTCTGTGCACCAATGGCATCCCCCTCCAAAGCCGGCCTTCGCCATCATCGCCTCCCACGCCCGGGCGTCATTCCTGACGCAGGTTTGCTCGGCGAAGCGCTAGCGGCTGATTTCGAAGAGAAACCACGCACGGCGCTCAGCCTCGTCCGTCCAAGCGTCGATCAGGCCGGACGTCGCATTATCCTTCGCCTTGTCCGCGACGTCCTTTGCGCGGCGAAACGACTCGACCATGTGGAGATTGTCGGCGCGGAGTTCGCCCAGCATGTCCTGCGGCGTCACGAACTCAGCATCATTGTCCTTGATGGTCTGGTGGCGCGCGATATCGCCGATCGATCGAATGGTGGTATTGCCCGTCTTTCGGGCGCGCTCGGCGATCGCATCGGTGGCGGCGAGGATCTCTGCGGCCTGCTCATCAAGAAGCAGGTGATAGTCCCTGAAGTAGGGTCCAGAGACGTGCCAGTGGAAATTTTTCGTCTTCAGGTAAATCGCGTAGCTGTTCGCCAGAATAATTTTCAGAGCGTCGGCGACAGTCATCGCCGCGCCTTCATCAAGATCAGAAGGTGTCGGAAAGGTAGCGTCATTGTTGTTCGTCATCGCTTAGACTTTCTCAATCTGGCGTAGACCAGAGCCAGCACCGATTCCCCAACGGATGGCGATTTATAGAAGATGAATTCATCGCCCGACGAAGTCCAATGACCGGCGGCTATAGTTTCGATACCTTTGAGCGCCATGCGCAATCGTAGGGGGCGGGCGTCGCAGTCGAACCGGTCGGCCGCGACCTCCACCTGCCCGTCAGGAGTCCGGTTTGAAATCCAGCACGAATGCCAAGACCTTTTCGGCGGACATTTCGCAGGGCTTAAGCAAGGTTTGATCCGACCCGGTCCGGTAGAGGTTGAAGCTGACGATGTTGGTTCCAGCCAACTCCCTGGCGAACAGGCTGTTGCGCCGTCCATCCGGGGATCGCCGGACCGTCACGCCGAAACGCCGGCCGTCGTAGACGCCTTCGCCGTATCCCAGTGCAAGCTTCGCGAAAGCGGAGTTGAACTCGGCATGCTCCATGATGTCCCTCCGTCCTGATCAGCCGATGCGCGGCCGCGCATCGGCTGCAGGCGCCCGTCCGCGGGAAGTCCCCTGCGGCTGCGAGAGCCCACCCGTCCCGGGCCGGGCGAATGGATTGCGGCGCAGACCCCTACCGAACCATCTGCCAAGCTGCCGCTGGTCCGGTCTTCTACCCGACCTCCACGCCCTTCCAGAAGGCGATGTGATCCCGGATGCCTTCGGAGCCCGGATTTGGTTCGGGATAGGTCCAGGCCGCATTCACATTGAGGTCTTCGCCCACGCGAACATGGAAGTAGCGCGCGGCGCCCTTGATCGGGCAGACGGATGTGTGCGGGCTCATCTCGAGCAGGCCGAAATCGACCGCCGAAGGCGGGAAGTAGTGGTTTCCATCGATGACGACTGTCTCTTCGCTTGTGGCGATGGTGGCGCCGTTCCAGATTGCTGAGACCAAGAGGCTCTCCTTTCGTATTCATCGACCCGTGCGGGGCCCCGCATTGTCCGGCCCGGGTTTCCTCAGGCGGAGGGCGACGTGCGCCCGAGAAGTTTGTCGAGCTCGCCTCTAACATCGAGCGCGAAAAGCTCATCGGAGCCACCGACATACGTGCCGTTGATGAATATCTGCGGCACGGAGCTTCGACCCGAAGCTTCCGTCATGGCCTGCCGGTGGACCGGATCAGCTTCGATATCGAGTTCCTTCCATTGCACGCCCTTCTCCTTGAGGAGCGTCTTCGCCCGGCGGCAGAAGGGGCACCAGTTCGTGGTGTACAGCAGCACATCAGTTGTCATATCGCGTCTCCGACAGTTGGAAGCGGATCGCTTTCGTGGCGGCGATCTCCGGTCAGCCGCGTTCGAGAAGGGCGACTGTGCCCTGGCCGCCGTCGGCGCAGATACTGACGATCGCTCGCGATCCGGGCGGCATGGCCCAGAGCTCCTTCACCGCCTGGCTGAGGTCGCGCGCGCCTGTAGCCCCGAACGGATGACCCAGGGCGACCGAGCCTCCATTGGGATTGACGCGGTCCCAGTCGAAATCGCCCATCGCCGCCTGGACGCCGGCTGTCGCGCGCACCCACTCCGGGTCGGTGATGGCCGCGACGTTCGCCAGCACCTGGGCTGCGAAGGCTTCGTGGATTTCCCAGAGCGCGATGTCGGAGAAGCCGAGTTGATGGCGGGCGAGCAGGCGCGGAATGCCGTAGGAGGGCGCCATCAGCAGACCCTCGGTGTGGAAATCGACGGCCGAGACCTCGTAGTCAACGAGCCGCGCGTAGGGGGTGCCCGCCGGGAGTCTCGCCACACCGGCTTCGGTGGCGACCCAGCAGCCGGCGGCGCCATCCGTGATTGGCGAGCTGTTCCCGGCGGTCAAGGTTCCCCTCCCGCTGTCGCGATCGAAGGCCGGCTTCAAAGCGGCAAGCCGCTCGGACGACGTGTCGGCGCGCGGGTTCGCATCGCGCGCCAGTTCAGGCAGGGGAATCACGAGATCGTCGAAGAAGCCCCGTTCCCAACCCGCGACGGCGCGCTCGTGGCTCTTGAGCGCCCAATCATCCTGAGCCTCGCGCGAGATCCGCCAGGCCTTGGCGGTCTCCTCCATGTGATCACCCATCGTCCTGCCGGTGATCCGGTTGGCCCAGCCCTTGGTGGGGAGCACATAGTCGTTTGGGGCAAGGGACTGCAGGGCGGTGAGCGCGCCCATCGCATCCTTCGCAAAGAGGTCAGTGAGCCGCTTCGACGCCTCGGCCGTCAGGGCGATTGAAGGGCGGCTCATCACTTCGGACCCGCCGATCATGGTGAGGTCCGTTTCGCCACCTAGCATCCCCGCCGCAGCGAAGGTCGCTGTCATGCTGGTTGAGCATGCCAGGACGACGGAGAATGCCGGAACCGTCGGAGTGAGCTTGGCGTCAAGCCAGGTCTCTCGAGCAATATTGCTCCAGCCCAAATTCGGGATCACGGTTCCCCAGACGAGGAGATCAGGCTCCGCCTGCGCCGCCATCGCCTGCACGACAGGCACGGACAGAGAGATGGCATCGTAGGCAGCCAACGCGCCTCCACCGCGGCCGAAAGGCGTCCGAAGGCCGGCGGCAATGAAGACGGGTTCGGCAAAGCGGCTCATGATGATCTCCAAAATTAATCCGTGGGCTGCACGTCCACGATCGGCGGGACGCGAAGTAGCTTGCGCCGCTAGCCGCCGTAGCGCTCGGTTTTGACAATGGAGGGGTCTAGGCCGGCCAGCAGCGCGCCCTCGGTCGCGATGTTGACGAATCCGTTGGATCCGCAAACGAAGACTTGTGTGGGATTTCGGGGAAGCCGAGCCAGGATTTCCTGGACCATCGCGCCGTCGATCCGTCGCGCAAAGTCCGATGGGCGGATCGGTTTCTCGCGCGTAATTGCCAGCGCCAAGACGAATGCCGGGTCGCTGACGTCGATGGAATGAAGCTCTTTTGAGAAGAGAACGTCCTCAGCGGTTCGTGCGGACAAGAGCAGCGCTGTCGGCACGACTTGGGCCAGCGCGCGGCGCTGCCGGATCATTGCCATCAACGGCACGAGGCCCGAGCCTGCCCCGACCAACAGCACTGGGTCTATGGCAGGTTCAGGCCACAGGAAATGGCCGCCGAGCGGACCACGAAGCTCGATTTCGTCGCCGATCGCTGCGACATCGTGAAAGAACGGCGAAACTTCGCCATCCGGTAGGCGCTCGATAGCGAGCTCGACGATCGGAGACGAGATTGCCGAAGACGCGATCGAGTAACTCCGCATCGCACTGTAGCCACCGGGCGCGGTCAGCCGGACATCGACATGCTGCCCTGCGATGTGCGCGAACGGTTTGCTCAACCGAAGGAAGAAGCTCTTGATACTCGGGGTCTGTTGGACGATTTCGTCGATTACGCATGGCTGCCACGCGATTTGCGCGCCGTTTTCAGTCATTGGTGTATCGTTGCTCGCGCCACGGATCGCCGTAGATGTGATAGCCGCGCAGCTCCCAAAATCCGGCCTCGTCACGCGTTGTGAATTGCAGCGCGTTCACCCATTTGGCGGACTTCCAGAAGTAAAGGTGCGGAACCAGAAGACGCGCCGGCCCTCCATGATCGCGGGGAAGCGGCTTGCCCGCATAGTTGAGGGCGACCATCGCTTTCCCGGAGAGAAGATCCGCCAGCGGGATGTTTGTCGAGTAGTTATCGTAGCAGTGCGCCAAGACGAAATCGGTGGGCCGATCGAGCCCTGCATCTGCAAGGATGTCTTCTACGAGTACGCCCTCCCACGCGGTATCCAGCTTGGACCAGGACGTGACGCAGTGAATGTCTCGGGTCACCTTGGTCTTCGGTAGAGCGTTGAACTCGCTCCAATTCCACACTTTGACCGGCTTCGGACCGATCTTGACGGTGAATTTCCAATCGGAGGGCTCCACGTTCGGCGTTGGCCCGGCCGTCAGAACAGGGAAATTCTCCACGAGATGCTGACCCGGCGGAATCCGATCGTACTGGTCGCCGCCTGGCCCGCGGCCTGTGAAACCTCTGGTGACCATAGCGAAACCCCCTTGCTTGTCACGACAGACCAGAACCTGATTCAGTTCAGAATTCTGTAAAAGATCTTTGCGCGCACCACCGCCGAACGAGCCAATTCACTGAAAATCAGAATACCGGATTCTCTATTAGCGTATAAAAGTGTTGGACCATTTTGAGTCGTGGTTATGCGTGAAGACTATAGCGTCAGTCCAGTATGATTTCCCAATACCCTGTAGCTATAGTTTCGATAGCTTCGAATCGGCATTGCAGGCGTATCCCCGTCAGCGGATTTCGAGCGGACGCCGTCGCTTGCCAACGTTGGTGTGAGACCGGCGGGCGAGATCGCCCCTGCCAACGCGACCGCTGAGAGGTCGACTCCTCAACCGCTTGGGCGCTTATCGCCTCCATCCGAATGCTCACCCGCCGAACAGCAATAAACCGCTATTTTCGATAAACTTCTGAATCCGGCTCCGAGGTATGGAAACTATGTCGTACCGCTATTGGATATGTTGCGCGCATACCTTCATAGTCTGACACGCGAAATCTTTAAATCCTGAGTATATTTCGGAAGAAAATTCGATCTGATCGATAAGACTTCAGGATACAGCAAGCTGGAGACACCGATGAAAGCCGTTGGTTACAAGGTTCCGGGACCCATCGCCGAGGACGCCTCTCTGGTCGACATTGATCTGCCTCGGCCTGTCGCTGAAGGAGGCGATATCCTGGTTGAGGTGAAGGCTGTCTCGGTCAACCCGGTCGACTACAAAATCCGCAGCAGCACGCCGCCCGCTGATGGCGATTGGAAGGTGCTGGGATGGGATGCGGCCGGGATCGTGCAAGAGGTCGGCCCCGACGTGACGCAGTTCGCGGTAGGCGACGAGGTCTATTATGCCGGATCGCTCATAAGGCCTGGCACCAATGCGGAGTTCCATCTCGTCGACGCCCGGATCGTCGGTCGTAAACCCGCGTCGCTCGACTGGGCGGAAGCGGCGGCGCTGCCACTCACGACGTTGACGGCCTGGGAAGCCATGTTCGATCGCCTGGACGTGACGAAGCCCGTTCCCGGGGCGGCGGCGGCGATCCTCATCATCGGTGGTGCGGGTGGGGTCGGGTCGATCGCCATCCAGATCGCTCGACAGCGCACGGATCTCATCGTCATCTCCACCGCCTCTCGGCCGGAAACCCAGGAGTGGGTTAAAGGGCTTGGGGCTCATCATGTCATCGACCACTCTCGGCCGCTCGCGCCACAGATCGCCGAGCTCAACATCGGCGCTCCCGCTTTCGTGTTCTCGACCACGCATACCGAGCAGCATGCATCCGACATCGCCGAACTGATCGCCCCGCAAGGACGGTTCGGATTCATCGACGATCCCAAGGCGCTCGACGTCATGCTGTTCAAGCGCAAGGCAGTGTCGATCCACCACGAGCTGATGTTCACACGGTCGCTCTACGGCACGCCCGACATGGATGAGCAGGGCAAGATCCTCAATTCGCTGGCGGTGCTGGTGGACGACGGCAAAATTCGCACGACGCTAACCGAAAAATTGTCGCCAATTAATGCCGCCAATCTGAAGACGGTGCACGCATTGATCGAAAGTGGCGCGGCAAGAGGCAAGATTGTCCTCGAAGGCTTCTGATGACTGCCACCGCCGAACGTCTTTTCTAACCTCAAGAACGCCGGACGGATTACGCCACGGCGAAGGAAATTCCATGACGAAATCCATTGCCACCGCCTCGATCAACCGCGAAACCGCCGTCGCCCTCATCGACGCGGCGATCGCCGCGGCACGTACAATCGGCATCCCGGCTGCGGTCGCCGTCGTCGACGCCACCGGTAACCTGCGCGCGTTCGAGCGCACTGATGACGCGCCGTTTCTCACCGTCGATGTTGCCATCGACAAGGCTTGGAGTTCCGCCTCGTTTGGGTACCCGACCCATGTTTGGAACGACTATGTTTCGAACGATCCAAAAGTGGCGCCGCTGGCCTATCGCCCCCGGATGGTCGCTGTCGGCGGAGGCTATCCGATCCTGGAAGACGGGAAGTTGATCGGCGGGATCGGCATCTCCGGAGGCAACTATCAGCAGGATCAGGATGCGTGCGTCGAGGCACTCACGAAAATCGGGTTCGAGCTGCCAGCCTGACGACATTAAGGCCATCGCCAGCGGCGGTGGCCTGCAGATGCGACCTTATGAAAGACTTTAAGATGGAAGCGTTCGTCGTCTTCACCCGCGAAGAAACCACCGATCCGGAAGAACTCGCAAACTATTCTGAAGGCGTCGGCCCATCGTTCGATGGCCACGACGTAACCTTTCTCGCCGCTTATGGCGCGATGGAGCATTTGGAGGGGCCGCCCGTCGAAGGGGCCGTAATTTTGCGGTTCCCGACGATGCAGGCCGCCCGTGATTGGTATCATAGCCCCGCCTACCAAACCATCGCTGCGCACCGTTTTGCCGGTTCCCGCTATCGCGCCTTTGTCATTGAGGGGCGGCGGTGACACACCGACGGAAGAACGGCGGCGCTGGCCACGAGGTATCGGTCGGCGAACTCGCATCCTACAACCTGTAGGGGATCAAGGCGGTGAGGTTCGCGTGCCATCGCCACACGCGACCACTCATCGGACTTCTGCATCGGAATTGGAGGATTAGATGAGCGTCGACGAACGACAAGCCCCCGAGCTGCGGGTGCAGAGATGGATTGGCGTGGATGGAGAAAGCATCGCGCCGCTCAAGCTGTCGGATCTCGGCACCGGCCCGAAAGTCCTCTTCGCCTTCCAGCACTGGTGCCGTGGCTGCCATTTGCATGGATTTCCGACGCTACAAAGGTTGCATGGTGCATTGAGCGCCAAGGGCGTGGGCTTCGCGGTGATCCAGACCGTCTTCGAAGGAGCGGATGAGAACACCTTCGAGAAGCTGCGCGTGAACCAGCTCAAGTATGCGCTTCCTGTCGCGTTCGGTCACGACGAGCCACCTGCCGGCGCGACGCTTCCCACCTTCATGGAGGACTACCGCACGCGGGGAACGCCCTGGTTCTCCGTGATGGACGCTGGCGGCCGCATCGTATTCTCGGACTTCCATCTCGACGCCGATCAGCTCGTGAAGGGACTGGAGCTGGTGTAACCGATGCGGCGCTGGGTCATCCTGATTGCCACCCATCTCGCGATGCTCGCCATGGGCTTCGCGGGCGGTGTCTACACGCTGCCGATCCTGACCGCCCCCCAGGCCCCGGATGCGGCGGCCTTGCGGACCATCTCAGCCGAGACGCTCTACGCAGGGCGTCTGGCCCGCGATCTCAAAGGCAGCGACCTGCTTCACTGGGGGGAAGGCGAGATCCGGGTCTCGCGCGACCGTATCGCCCATATCGGGCGCCTCGCCCCTGGTCCCGACTACAAGCTCTACCTCGCACCACGTTTCGTCGACACGAAGGAGGCCTTTCTCCTGATCAAGGACAGATCAGTCCGCGTGGGCGACGTGAAGACGTTCAACGGCTTCATCGTCGAGGTGCCTGCCGGCATCGATGTCCGTGACTACAACACGGTCGTCATCTGGTGCGAAGCATTCGACCAGTTCATCAGTGCGGCAGAGTATCAACCCTCAAGTCAGGCCCGAGAATGAGCCCGGCGATGGATACCATGAGGTCGGCGGGCAAGCGCGGCCTCGTTCTCGCGCCGGTGGCGGCGCTGCTGCTGAGCGTCGCCGCTCTGCTGCTGGGCAATGGCCTGCTGAGCACGCTCCTGATCGTGAGAGCCGGCCATGAGGGGTTCTCGACCGGCGCGATCAGCGCGATGATGTCCTTCTACTTCGCGGGTTTCACGATCGGCGCGCTCGTGTTGCCACCGATCATCGTCTCCGTGGGACATGTCAGAACCTTCGCCGGCTTCGCGGCCATTGCCTCGATGACCGCCCTTCTCCATGTGGCGTTCGTGGAGCCGATCGCCTGGATGCCGCTTCGCCTGATTACCGGCTTCGCCTACGCGGGCATGATCCTCGCAACGGAGAGTTGGCTCAACGCCCACGCATTGCCATCCACACGCGGGCAGCTCCTGTCGATATTCGGAGTTGTCTCTATGGCCTCATGGGCAATCGGGCAGGCGTTACTCAACATCGCACCGCCCGCCGACGTGACATTGTTCCTCATCGTGTCGCTGCTGATATCAGCGGCGGTGGTTCCGATCACCTTGCTGCCCAGTCATCCGCCGGCCCAGGTGGAACAGGAATGGGTCGCGTTCAGGGACCTCGTCCTCGTATCACCTCTCGCTGCGGCTGGCGCTTTCCTGGCCGGCCTGGCTATCGGTGGTTTCTGGGGCATGGGCGCGAGCTTCGCCCAGAGCATCGGCCTCGATGTGGGCGGTATCTCCGCCTTCATGGCTGCGGTTCTTGGTGGAACGCTCGCCTTCCATTGGCCACTCGGTTGGCTTTCGGATCGAGTGCCCCGGAATCTTGTCATCGCCGGTGCGGCGCTGGCGTCCGCAGCGTCTGCCATCGGCGTAGCGTTGGCGGTGGAAGCGCCTCTGCCGCTGCTCCTTGCGGCGGGTGCGCTGTTCGGCGGCTTTGGCATCCCGATTTATTCGTTGTGTCTCGCCGTCGCAAACGACGATCTTCCGGCCGGTCGGCTACTCGGCACCGCGCGCGGGCTTCTGTTGCTCAACGGGATCGGGACAGCCGCTGGCCCCCTAATAGGAGCAGCTGCAATGAATATCGTCGGCCCTGGCGGCCTGTTCCTTTATGCGGCGGCGTTGCTCACGCTCCTGGCAGTGCTGGCCATCGCCCGCAGGCAGCCGAGGCGCGCCAACCAGGCCAAGGCGGCCCCCCGTTCTCCGAGCACGCCGATGATAACCGGATCTCTCGATACGATGATATGCATGGAGAAGCGGGCGCAGGGCGTGCGGGATTAGCGCGGCACGGCTCCTGCACGAACCGCGGGGTCAGGCGATGATAGCTGTTACGCGAATTTCGATACGCATGGTTGGAAGCCCCAGCGCTTCGATTCCCAACTGCGTCCAGATTGGAGCGCGGTCGGGCATGTAGTGGCGATACAGCTTGGCCATTGTTTCGTTGATCACAGGAGGGAATCCACCGACGTGATAGGAATTGACGTGGACCACATGCGGCCAGCGTGCTCCGGCGGTCGCGAGCGTCCGTTCCACGTTCTTGAACGCCTGCTCGATCTCTTCCTCAATCGACTCCGGAATGACGAGATCGTCGTTCCATCCGCCCTGTCCGGAGATTTCCACGCGGTCACCAATGCGCATTGCCTGAGAATAATGAAGCGCGTCATGCAGGCGCGTCCCGTATCCGGGGGTGATGAAGAATGAAGGTGTTGTCATGAGTTTGCCTTTGATGAGCCAGGTCAATGCGGCTGCAAGTGACCGTATGCATGCAGAAAGAGATGCAGGGCGTTCGGCACTAGCGCGCCGGCTGCGGTGGAGGGCTTTATTCCACGTCTTCTACGGTGAGGTCTCGGCCGTTGAACTGCACGGTCTCCCCGGCTCGGGCACCCTCGATCGCTTCGAAGATCGGCGCCATCGTGGAAATGCCCATGAGCTCACGCCCCTGACAGGTAAACTTGCTCGTTGACACCGCGATCACAAAGTGGCGGCCGGACAGCTTGACGACAGCGCCTTCGTTGACGGCCAACTTGGGGCCGAAATCGATCGTCCTGAGCTTTTCGAGTTTATCGGCGTAGTCATGGAGCGTGTCATCGAGCGCTTCAGCGAAGTCGCTCGCGACCTCGGCCTGAGCTAGTTCGTCGTTTTCGATCGGTTCGCTCCGATCGAGCCGAGCGGTAGAGACATAGTCCAGGTAGTTTTCGCGAGCGCTGTGCAACGCTGCTGTCTCCAGCAAGAGCATAGTTTCTCGTATGTGGTCCTTGTTCCAGTCCATAATCACCTCCTAATTTTCGATGTTCTTAAAGTTCAGCCTGCAGATGTGTGGGCCAGGAAGGTCAGCCTTTCCGGCTAAGCGACACCGCTATTCGTCGCTGATGACGTCTTCGCCCTGGTATGGAACCCTGATCAGCCGAGGATCTCGAATGATGCTCGTGACGAGCCAGACATATTCCTGCTCGGCGGTATCGAAGCCGAGGATGCTGAAGGATTGGCCGAAAGGGCATGGCGGGAAGTCTGGAAAGCCCTCGCGCAGAACGTAACGCTCGGGATCGCTGTGAAACTCGCTCTTGTAGACTTTCCGCAGTCCATGCTTGCTCGGCGCGTCCTGGTCACCCGCGGGCGCTGTTTCCCGATGCGCTTCAAGGCGCTCGGACAAGTCGCGGGGGCAGATTTCGTGGAACACGTCGAAGGCGTCGATCAACAGGCCTTTATGCTCTGTCGCCGGATCGGTGATCGCGTAGATGTTGGAGGCATCTTCGCCGTCGTCCCCGCTCTCGAGGCGCAACGCCGCATCGACGCGAATGCTGCATGCATCGAGGGTTGACCCTAGTTCGAGATCGACGAGATTGCCGTCCTTTACGCGGTATTCGCGGTCATAGCCTTTGGCGATCAATGACTGGACTGCTTCTAGAACGTCGGTCACCTGGGAGGTCATGGAAGCACCTTCATCTTGAACTGGATTGGACACGCTCGCGCACAAAGCGCGCTGTGACTCGTCAGCGGACGGAGAAGCTCGCGAAGTGCGTTACTCATAGCCACTTGGCCTTCTTGAAGCGCATGAACAGGAGAAGGCAGAACACCGCTATCACTCCGAGCACGACGAAGTAGCCATATGGCGTGTCCAGTTCCGGCATGTGCTTGAAGTTCATGCCATATATTCCGGCGATCGCCGTCGGGACCGCCAAGATCGCCGCCCAGGCCGCGAGCTGGCGAGTGACCACACCGATCCTTTGCGCTTCCAGAAGGCTGCTGGCCTCGAAGACCGTGGACAGGACAAGCAGGAGGCCGTCGACCATGGACTGCACGCGGTGGACATGGTCCGCGACGTCGTGGAAATATGGTGTCATTTCGGCGCTGATGCAGGGAAAGTGGCCGCGAACGAGCTTTCGCACCAGCTCGGCCATAGCCCCGAGCGTGCGCTGGAACCGCGTGAGTTCGGACCTTAGTTCGAAGATTCGCGCCACCTCTTCTGGCCCGAGGAAATCGTGCAGCGACCGTCGCTCCATCGCCAGGACGTCGTCCTCGATCATTTCGAAGATGGGCAGATACTGGTCGACCACGCGGTGCAAGATCGCGTGCAGCACATAGTCGACACCCTTGCCGAACTGCGTCGGCGATGCCTCGAGTTGCTCCCGAAGTTTGCCCAGCGCTCCGGCGTTGCCGTGCCGCACGGTGATGAGGTGATTGTGACCGGTGAAGATCGCCATCTTGCCGTAGCTGATCCGGTCGCCGACCAGCTCGGCGGTCTGGGCGACGACGTACAACTCATCGTTGTAGACCTCGAGCTTGGGCGGGCACAGCGGGTGCATGGCGTTGTCGATCGCCAAAGGATGGAGGTTATACGTCGTCTGGATCGCGCTGAGTTCGTCTGCGGTGGGCTCGCTAAGCGCGATCCAGCAGAAGCCCGAGCGATTCTCGTTTAGTTCGACGTGCTCATCGAGCCTGATTTCACGGACTCGCTTACCTTCGTTGTAATAATATGCGGCGATAATGGTCATGCAGGCCTCGCAGGAATTCGCAGGCCACGCTGTACAGCCGGTCGCGCCAGGCCGCGTTCGAGCCATGCCTGCACGTTCGAATAGCTGCTTAGGCCGAGGATGTCGCCCGCTGCGTAGAATTCGACCAGCGCATTCACCCAGCCAAACGTCGCAATGTCCGCGATCGAGTAATCATCGACAATCCATTCGCGGCCCTCCAGCCGGTGATCCAGGACCCCGAGAAGACGCCTGGATTCATCAACAAAGCGCTGCCGAGGTCGCTTGTCCTCATAGTCCTTGCCGGCAAATCGCAGGAAAAAGCCTAGCTGTCCGAAGGTCGGCCCAACGCCCGACACCTGAAAGAACACCCAGGCCAGGGTCTCGTACCGCTGGGCGGGTGTTGTTGAGATGAGCTGCCCCGTCTTGTCGGCCAGATAGATGAGGATCGCACCGGTTTCCCATATGCCAATGGGCTGGCCGTCAGGGCCAGCCGGATCGATGATCGCGGGTATGCGGCCGTTGGGATTCAACGACACGAACGCTGGGTCCTTCGACTCGTTGTTCGAGATGTCGACGAAGTGGGGCTCATACGGCAGGCCAGTCTCCTCCAGCATGATCGAAACCTTGACGCCATTGGGCGTGGGAGCGGCGTAGAGTTGCAGGCGATCGGGATGAGATGCCGGCCAGCGCTGCGTGATCGGAAAGGACGAGAGGTCTGGCATAAATCTGCGATCCTGTGCTGCGATGGCGACTGAATGGAACCGCCCGTCTCTCTGAAGCAGGGTTCGGCGACCGCGTCGTTGAACGACGCGGTCGCGAAGATTGCGAACCGGACCGGTGCAGCGGCAACGGCAGTGAAGCCTATTCCGCTGCAGTCCCGGCCGCGGGCTGCACGTCGTCAGCCTTTTGACGCTTCGGAAGCACCCAGCCGGGACGGACGAAGTGGCAGGTGTAGCCGCCCGGCCGCTTCTCCAGATAATCCTGGTGATCCGGCTCGGCCTCCCAGAAATCGCCGACCGGCTCGACCTCGGTGACCACCTTGCCATCCCATAGCCCGGAGGCATCCACATCGGCGATCGTATCCTCGGCGACGCGCTTCTGCTCCTCGTCGACGTAATAGATGCCCGACCGGTAGGAGAGACCACGATCATTGCCCTGGCGGTTCTTCGTCGTCGGATCGTGGATCTGGAAGAAGAATTCCAGGATGTTCCTGTAGCTCGTCACCGCCGGGTCGAACATGATCTCGATCCCCTCGGCATGCGTGCCGTGATTGCGATACGTGGCGTTCGGAACATCGCCGCCGGTGTAGCCCACACGAGTCGAGACGATGCCGGGCCTCTTGCGGATGAGATCCTGCATACCCCAGAAACATCCGCCTGCGAGAATTGCGCGCTGATGCATGTTAATCCTCCTCTACCTGATCGAGATATTCACCGTATCCCTCGGACTCCATCTCGTCGCGCGGGATGAAGCGAAGGGACGCTGAGTTGATGCAGTAGCGCAGACCGCCGCGGTCGGAAGGACCGTCCGGGAACACGTGGCCCAGATGGCTGTCGGCGTGTACCGACCTGACCTCCGTCCGGACCATGCCGTGTGCGCTGTCCCGCACCTCGTTCACGTTTGCGGGAACGATCGGCTTGGTGAAGCTGGGCCAGCCAGTACCCGAATCGAACTTGTCTGTTGAAGCGAACAGCGGCTCTCCCGACACTATGTCGACGTAGATGCCAGGCTCCTTGTTGTCGTTGTGCTCACCCGTGAAGGGCCTTTCGGTCCCCGAATCCTGGGTAATCCGGCGTTGCTCGGGGGTCAGGCGGTCAACTGCTGCCTGTGACTTCTCAAACTTCATGATAGTCTCCAATACTTAACCTAGAGAGCTAGGCACACTGTCATTTATCTTTGCAGTCATTGCGCCGACTATCGCAGTGCGCCTCAGATTTATCCAATACGCTGCGCGTATAGTTTCCATAGCGCCGAAGCTCTTCACGTCGTGATTCAGTTCCACTCGTACCGGGTTGCCAGCTGCGCGATGTTCCGTATCTCGACCGTTGCCGTGGAGCCGGATACTGTCGCGATCACGACTTCGCGCTCCAAGACAAATCCGTCGATCGGCCGAGTGACGAGGCCTTGCACGGTCGCCGATCGTTCCGGAAGAATGCATATGGCGTGGCCGTCAGCGACGACCCGTTGCACCCAGTCCTCGCGATCTGATCGAAAGCGAGGTCGCATGAGCAAGTCCCGTCGCGCGAAGTGATCGAGGATCCGATCGCGAAACTCGCATTTCAGGCGATCGACGAAAGGAAACTCGAGCAGGTCTTCGCCGCTCACGATCTCGTTGGCAGCCAAGGGATGGTTTGCAGAACAGCCGAGCACGAAGCGCTCCCAAAATAGAGGATGCACATCCAGCTTGCGTTCCGGTCTTGTTTCACGCGGCATGATGCACGCGTGGTATTTTCCTGAAAGCACCTCCGATGTGTCCTCGTTCGACTGGAGCGAGTGCAGCTTGATTTCGATGGATGGCATCTCCGCCAATGCGCTCTCGAAGAATGCCGTAAATTCCTTTGGTCCGACGGTGGGCGCGACGGCGACATCCAGCACGCGGTGCCCCCCCATCGCCCAGTGCTCCGAGTGATTGCGAACGCTCTTCATCGCGACCACCATGCGCCGGAATTCTGCCTCGACGTCATGGCCAAGGCCAGTCAGGCGGCTGTTCTTCCCGTCGCGATAGATCAGCGGCCCGCCAAGCTCATCTTCCAAGCGGCGGATCGCGCGGGTCAGACTTGGGCTCTGACTCACTTTTGCTGCTGGTATGATAGGCTTTGGCTGTTCCATTGAGAGGATCTGCCATGCCCGGTCGATTTCAGCGCGCGAACTTGGTCCCCGAAGGTTTCGTGGTCGTTTCGGTTGATAGCGTCGGTGAGAATTTCCATATTCTGTTACGGTCGCGTTGCTCTGTAGGGACATGTCCCGACTGTGGCCGACGAAGTCGGCGCGTACAAAGTCGATATGTGCGCAGACCATCGGACCTTCCGCTTAGCGGTCGGCGGGTTATTCTCTTGATCGAGGCACGTCGTTTCTGGTGTGACGTGGTAGTTTGTGGCCGACGCATCTTTTGCGAGCAATTCAATAAAAGCGTTCTTACCCGGTACGCTCGGCGAACTCAGCGGCTCGAAACGATCGTTCATCAGCTTGGACTGGCGCTTGGTGGCAGGCCTGGAGCAGCTTTTGCCCAACGGCTGATGATGCCTGTGAGCAAAGACACTCTGTTGCGGGTCGTACGGCGACGTGTCGGTGCACGGTGCGATGAGCTCAATGTCATTGGCATTGACGACTTCGCCTTTCGGCGTGGTCAAACTTACGGCACGATTGTTTGCGATTTGGAACGGCGCAAACCTGTTACCTTGCTGCCAGATCGCGCCTTGGAAACGTCCCGCGCCTGGCTTGCAAGGCATCCCTCGATATCGGTTGTCGCCCGTGATCGCGGTGGCGGCTACGGTGAAGCCATCGCCAAAGGTCTACCTGATGCTGAACAGGTCGCGGACAGATGGCATCTTATGGAGAACTCGAGCCGGGCATTCCTTGATGCCGTGAACAAATCCATGCGTCAGATTAGGCATGCGGTCGGCAACAATGTCGTGGATCCCAAGCTTCTCACCTGTGCCGAGAAGCTGCAGTATGAAGGCTACCTGCGCCGGCAGGAGACGAATGAAGCAATCCAACAACTCTCACAGAATGGGACCTCCATCCGGCAAATCGTTCGACAAACGGGGTACAGCCGCAAGCTCGTACGCGACGTGCTGCGCGGTCAGCGTCTGGATGTATTCCGCACTCGGCCTAGCTCCCTTGATGCCTGGCTGCCATGGATGAATGATAGGTGGGAGGCTGGTGCTCGCAATGCCTCGGCGCTCTGGCGTGAAATGCGCAACGAAGGCTTTGTCGGGCAACGTGGTATCGTATCGCAATGGGCGCAACGTCGGCGCCTTGCCGAGAAGGCCAATCAAAGCGGCCTCGCTCGCACACCATCGGCACGGGTGCTTGCGCGGCTGATGACATCTGCGCGCGACGGACTTGCCAGATCCGAAGCGATCCTTGTGGCCGTGATCGAAGATCATGTCCCTGATCTGGTCGCAGCGCGTCAAGCGATCAGCGAGTTCCAATCGATGATCCGTTCAAAATCAGCGGCTAAGCTCAGTGACTGGCTCGACAGCGCAAGAGGCGGCCTCGTGAGCTCTTTTGTCAACGGCGTTGAACGAGACTTGGCAGCGGTCCGAAATGCAATGGTATCACAATGGTCGAACGGACAGACAGAAGGGCAGATTACCCGCCTAAAGCTGATCAAACGTCAAATGTATGGCCGCGCAAAGCTCGATCTGCTTGAAGCTCGCCTCGTCGGCGCAAACTGAGCACCTCCAGCAGCAAAAGTGAGTCAGAGCCAGACTTGGCTGTGACACACCGCTCAAGCGAGCGGCCGCTGTGAAATTCAGCGTCTCGGCCAAGTTGATGAAATAGCTGACTTGATTGAGTTCCATAGTCCTTTGGCCCATGCGCCTGACTGATGCCGCTTCCGTGAGACCGTCGGTGGAAAGCAGGCCGCAGAAGTATGCATGACGCATATAATCATGGTCCAGGGGCTTGTCTATATGCGCCAGACATATAAATGATACCCTGAGATGACGACTTCGGTTGGCGGTGCGCTCCGCTCAGCTCCGTTGAAGGTTCTGAGAGCGCAACCGCCAAGCCGCGTGCTGGAGGTTCGATGGACATGGCAGAAAAGACATTCACGTTTGCTAGTGGGGCTGGCTCTCAGCTTTCCGGGCACCTCGAACCGCCGGAAGGGACGCCGCGGGGCTGGGCGATCTTCGCCCACTGCTTCACCTGCGGGAAAGACAGTCGCGCCGCCGTTTACATCTCGCGCGCGCTGTCGCGTGCGGGCATCGGGGTCTTGAGGTTCGATTTCGCCGGGACCGGGATCGGCGGTGGGACGGGAGAACCTGTGAACTTCGCGTCGGACGTCGAGGACCTTCGGGCCGCCGCAAAGGCGATGGCGGCGGCGGGCATGTCACCGTCCCTCCTCGTCGGGCACAGCCTGGGTGGCACCGCTGCGATCGCAGCCGCCGCCGACATGCGTGATATTGCGGCGGTCGCGACGATTGGTGCGCCGGCCGACCTTCAGCATATCTTGCGCCTCTTCGGACCGAATGATCTGGACACCATCGCGAGCGAGGGCGAGGCCTCGGTGGAGATTGCCGGTAGGCCCTTCCTCATTCGCCGAGGATTCCTTGAGGCGGTTGAGGGGATCGACGTCGAGAAGGCCATTGCCTCCCTGCGACGGCCGGTGCTGGTCATGCACTCTCCGCTGGATCAGGTGGTCGGCATCGACCACGCGTCGCGCATCTTCGTCGCGTCCAGGCACCCTAAAAGCTTCATCTCGCTCCACAACGCGGATCACCTTCTCACCGACGTCGCGGACGCGAACTACGCTGCGGCCATGGTGGCGGTTTGGGCGAGCCGCTTTCTCCCACCACTCACGGCGGATCTTCCACAGGTCGAGGTTGCGGAGGGCGTCGTCGCCACCGAAACTCTTGCAGGGACGTTCCAGCTCAAGGTCCGCAGCGGCGAGCACACTCTGTTCGCCGACGAGCCAGCATCGGTCGGTGGCCTCGGGACCGGACTATCTCCCTACGAGCTCGTATCTGCCGGCCTCGCAGCCTGCACGGTGATGACGATGCGTCTCTATGCGAACCGCAAGGGCTTTCCGCTCGAACGGGCGAGCACGACCGTGCAGCACGAGAAGGTGCTGGACATGATGCCGCCCGACCGATTCACGCGTACCATCGTCCTCGATGGGCCGCTGAGTGATGATCAGCGCGCTCGGATTCTCGCGATCGCTGATCGGTGTCCGGTTGATTTAACTCTTGTCCGCGGTTCGGACGTGCAGACCGAGCTCTCGAGCACCAGCAAGGCCGCCGATCCCGAGAGGCTGACTTGACCGTGGCACACGCGGAAGAGGGCGAACGGACTGTGAGCCAATCACCTACCGGCAATGGGGTGGCCGCGACAGAGCGAGCGATTCTCGCAGGCGGCTGCTTCTGGGGCATGGAGGATTTGCTGCGCCGAGCGAATGGAGTGGTATCGACGCGTGTCGGTTACATAGGCGGGGAAATGCCTGATCCGACCTATGCGAGACATTACGGCCATGCGGAAGCAGTAGAAGTGACCTTCGACCCTTCCGTACTCAGCTATCGCTCTCTCTTGGAGCTCTTCTTCCAGGTCCACGACCCCACGACCTACGAGCAACAGGGCAGCGATGTCGGTCCGAGCTATCGATCGGCAATTTTCTATACCACCGAGGTGCAGAAGGAAATCGCGCTGGCGACCATCGCCGAGATTGAGGCATCAGGTCGTTGGCCTGGCCCGGTCGTGTCGGAAATCAATCCGGAAGAACCCTTTTGGGAGGCGGAGCCAGAGCACCAAAGATACCTGGTGCGCTATCCTGGGGGCTATAGCTGCCACTTCGCGCGCCCGACCTGGCGCTTGGATGGATCAGGTCAATGAGCAAGTCGGAGATGCTGTCTTAAATACCTGGCGAATGTAGTCGAAAGCGCGTCGCGTCGCTACAGGCCGCGACTGCGAGCCTTCTACGCGTCGTCGCTCTTCTCGCGGTCTACGCCTCGCTCATACAATTCGGCATCAATGGGGCAGTTCGTGCAACCCTCGTAGCAGCACAGCCGGCAGATGCGGTATGACTGCTCGAGGTTTTCCAAGCGATTGCGAAGAACGCGTTCAGCGATGTCCGATAAGATTTTCAGTTCGTCTGGATTAAGGATCGATAGCCCTTCGGCAATCACTTGATCGCGCGAGGCCAGGACCTCGTCGCTCGCGACCTTGCCAGTTGGAGTAAGATAGAGGGATCGCGCGCGCCCGTCTGTCGAATGCTCCCTACGCTCGATCAATCCCTCGGTCGCCAATCGATCCACTAGGCGAACGGTCCCTGCATGTGAAAGGCCCACCCCGATCGCAAGCATACGGATCGAGAGCCCGGGCTTGTGCGCGAGCAACGCCAGCGCGGAGGCGGCGGGTCCAGCTTCCGGCGCCCGCGATGAACTAGCGCGAACGATGTCGTCGCTGATCATGAGTGCGAACGCCCCGAAAATGTTTCGATCTCGAGGTCCATCCATTGCCACATCTATATGTGCGCGGAGCATAGACAGCAAGCCATACCGTGGTCCTCTTTCTCCGCGCGGCTTATGGAAAAACTCCTGTTTTAAAAGGGTTTCGGAGGATTCGACTGATCGAGCGCGCCGAAAAAAGCGGGTCCGGCTCGTTAAGGCCGCGGAACCGTTGATACCTGACGGCTATAGGGCAAGCCTCTTCGCTCGGAATCGCCGTAGGTCGCGCCCGAGAATCACTCCGCGTCAGCGCCGTCATCCAGGCCGCGCAGGTGTAGATCAGCGAGACCTAGCTTGCCCCACGGTGTCGCACTTCCATCGTTTCACCGCGCGCGACCACGATTGTATCCGTCTTATTGAGGAACAGTCCGTGCTCCACGACGTCGGGGAGTGCGGCGATCGCTGCTACGACTTCGGTCGGCCATGGTATCTCGTCCAGGGCCGCGTCCATCCGTACAGGCTGGACGTTTGCCAACAGGCTATAGGCCCAGCCGGAGCGCCAGCCCCATCAAGTCAAAATCCCGCAAGGTCGCGCGTTTGCTCAGTAAAGGCATCGCCGATGAGGGTGGCATCGTGAGGCAGCGAAGCGCGAGCCAACAGCCGCTTGACATATCTCGCTTATTAGTATATGCGTCGCGCATATACTGCAACGCCTGCCCGAAGCACGAAGACGTCGTTCGTGACGTTCCCACGGGACCACTGTTGAGGAATTTTAGATGAGCATTTTCGACCGTTACGAATTTTTTGTCCCCGAGCACGGTCGGAGGGATCTCGGCCTACTTAGATGGGCTCTCGTGATCGTATTTCTGTGGTTCGGCGCGATGAAGTTCACAGCGTACGAGGCCTATGGCATCGCCCCGTTTATCGAGCACAGCCCGATCATGAGTTGGCTGGGCATGTTCGGGACGCAGGGACAAAGCTATTTCATCGGCGTTATCGAGTTATCGACCGGTCTCGTTCTGATCCTTGGTGCATTTCGTCCACTCTTCTCTGCGCTAGGCGCACTAATGTCAGCAGCGACCTATCTGATCACGCTGACCTTTTTCATCACCACTCCAGGTGTCGCGGAGCAGACTGCCGGCGGCTTTCCTGCGATTTCGGCTGCACCAGGGCAGTTTCTACTGAAGGACGCAGTTCTGCTAGCGGCGTCCCTCGTGCTGCTGCGTGCTTCGGTCCGCCACAGAGGGGCGCTTGTGCCCTCGTGACTGTGGTCCTCTCGTGACGGCGGGCGCGCAAATCCTGCAGAACCTCAGCGGGGCAAGTCCTCTGTTGCCCTTGTCATGGCCCTGAAAGGCAGCGCCGGAATAACTTACCACGCGCTGCAAATCCGAAGACGATTGTCGTCGTCATCAGAAGGTAGGCGACTATCCCACCAGGTGAAAGTGTCGGAACCGCTGCGAGGATCAACCCATCATTCCCGCCGGGTATGAGCGCGATGCCGATACCCATCAATGTGCCGCCGACGACAGATCGCAGAATGCCATTCGCTGTCGGCAGTTGGAGACGCAGATTTCCTTGGCGAAAGGAGGCGGTAAGGGCGCCTGCGATCGAAGAGATCACCGCAGTGAGCGTGACCTCGCCGGCCGGCGACATTCTGAGAGGAAGGCCGCGTTGAATCAGGTCTGCGAAGGTCCAGGCCGGCGAGAGTGCATATAGAAGTCCACCAGTGATACCGAGTCCAATCATCGAAGCGCCGAACGACCAACCCGGCTTTGTTCGCAGAACGCTCTTCATGGAAACGAAAACGAGTGCCAGCACGAGCACAGCAAGGAAGGCTAGGAGAGTAACGAGGCCTGTTACGCTTGGTCTGGAGATCAAGCTTGGCCATGTTGCACCATCGCCGAACCTGCCATGGTCGGCAGCCAAGATGCCAATCGCCAATCCCAAGGGTAGAGCTAGAAGCCGCATCTCCCCATCCCCAAGCCGCGCCAGCGATCCGAGCAGGCATGTGTCATTAATGAGTGCGCCGAGGCCGAAGGCGATAGCGCCGATGAGCAGGAGGAAATTGATGCTGGTCGAGGGTGCGAGTGTTGCGCCCAGTATTCCCGTCCAGACTATCGGGACCGCAACCAGCCCTGCCGCTGCCGACGCTGCGAGAAATCCGACGAACATTCTCGGCGGCTGTCGTCTGTGTAACTCATGGGCGGCCACCACTAAACAGGTTCCGCCTTGGTTCGCGGCATATCCGAACCCGAAGGCAAGTACGCATAGAAGAAGTTCGAGCGCCAACGATCCCATTATATCAAGCCTGCCTGATCATATCGTCAGCCGTTCGGTGCGACGTTCCGGCGTCGTGAGCGCCCCGGCTTCGCTTTAGTACGGGAAGGCGCGATCCTGCTGTAGCTGCACAGATGGCAAAGGCTGATCGAGCCATCTTTGTCGAAGCCGTTTGCCACAAGGAGCCGCTCCGACAGCACGCCTAGAATGTCGAGGTCATTGGGCGACAGGGGCGAAGCACATTCGGAGATCACCTGCTCCCGTGCCTCGAGCAAGGCTCCCGTTATCTTCTTCCCCGAATTGGTGAGGTGAATGAAGCGCGCCCGCCTGTCGGCGATATGTCGTCGTCGTTCCACCAACTGTTCGTGCTCGAGCCTATCGATCAATCGCACCGTTCCGGCATGAGAAAGCCTGATCCGGCTTGCCAACACGCTGATCGGCAGTCCGGGCTCCAAGCTGAGAAACACCATCACTGCGGTCGCCGGACCGCTTGGTGAAAACGAGGCCGAGACACTGGCGATTCTGTCAGCAACCGCCAACGCGAGTGCACCAAAATGGTACTTGGCGACCTCAGGCTCCATAACGCAATAAGATATGCTTCGCGCATAGACTTCAAGCGTGTGAAAATGTATGACCGCCGCATGCATCTATGGCAGATTCGGACATGGTCATGCTCATTGAGGGGCTCAGCTCGGATTCCACATCCGAGATCAACGGACGTGCTTGTACCCCAGGCGCTAGCGGGGGTGGGCTCGATGAGAATGGACGTGCATGGGTGCCTCTCACCGGGCGCAGGCGGTTCGCCAATGAGATCGCCGGTATGATCGGACGGGTCTCATGCCCGATCTGACTCTTGATCTCCGATACCTGAAATACGCCGTTCAGGTCGCCGAGGCCGGCAGCTTCCGCCGAGCGGCGGAACGCCTATCGATATCGCAATCCACCGTCAGCCGACGTGTGCAGCTGTTTGAGCGCCAGCTTGGCTTTTCTCTCTTCAAGCGTACGCGAGCGGGGGCAGGGCTGACTCCAGAAGGTGAGCGCTTCCTTCAACAAGCGGTGGTGGGAGCGCGCTACCTTCGTAACGCCGCAACGGAGATCCGCTCCGCGCGAAAACTCAAAACCGGGCTAGTGAGGTTTGGAATGCTCGAAGCGTTTCCGGCGTGCCCGATCATCGACATTCTCGCGGGATTCAGAAATCGACATCCGACGATCGAGGTAAAGCTTGAGGAAGGCACTTCAGAAGAAAACTCTTTGGGGGTGAAGCGCGGGTTACTGGACGCAGCAATCAGCCTGAGTGCGAGCAAAAGCCCTCGGTTCCAAGTTCGACGTCTCTGCGAACCAGATCTGTTCGTGGCATTATCCCCGCTTCACGACTTGGCAGCACGACCACAGCTGTCGTGGGAGGACATTTGTGACGAAGTCTTCCTCGTTCGCTCGGATGGCGCTGGGCGTGAGCTCGCTGGCATACTCCGGCGCATGGTGGGCGCCGGAGACGGAGCGGTTCAACTCTCGATCCAACAAGTCAGCCGAGAAACCCTGCTGACGATGGTCGAACAGGGCTTCGGCTTGACCATCACCAGCGTGATCTACCGGCCGGATATTGCGTTGATCCCGCTCCCATCGGCGCGGGCGCCGACTGCCGCTATAATTTCCTCCAGAGACAACGACAATCCGACTTTGCCGCTGCTGCTGAAGTGTTTCAACACCCCCTCTAGCATTAGAGCGGGGACCACGGATTAATCGGCGCTCCCCGGCGTCAACGTTCGCCTGGCTTTGGCGAAGCCACGGTCTGTCGCGATGAACCGTTGTAACATCGGGACGATTAACCGAGCTGGGTCAACAGCGGACTGACCTTGCTCTCGGCCCAATAGGTGGGCGTAGTCAACAAGGTCCTGGTGGAGAGCTGCGGGTAGCTCGACCTGTACCTTAAGTGGCTTTTCGTCCGCGATGGGGCCTAGCTTCAGCTTCGCCATCAATATCCTCCATATGGCTCCAGCACCAAGTCTCGCGTCACGATAACGCGCACGGGAAATCCGGGCCGAATAGTGATCGTGGGCGCGACGTTGAGCTGACGCCTTACAATCTGCTGCCCTGCGTCGTTGATGGTGTCCTGCCCACCGTTCCGGATCGCCTGAACGAGCCGATCGTCGTTGTCGACCGCGAGTTCGGCGCCGACGCTCAGCAGTGTCGACAATCCCGCAGCCTTGGCCAGATCCCACCAATGGTAATCGACGCCATCCTGAAGCCCGGCGAACCCTTCAGCGTCAGCACCAGGCTGGCGCTCGAGAACGATCGATCGCCCGTTCGGGAAGACGAGCCGAGTCCAGACGAGCAGGACGCGGCTCTGGCCGAACTGCACGTTGTTGTCGTACTGCCCGACCACACGAGTGCCTTGCGGCACAAGCAAGATACGGCCGGTCGGGCTGTCGTAGATGTTTTCGGTGACCTGCGCGGTGATCTGGCCGGGTAGATCGGATCGGATGCCGGTGATCAGCGCCGCGGATATCACTGCGCCCGCCTGAAGGACGTTCGGCGATACTGGCGCAGCGACGCGATCGGGCGCAACCGTCCTGCGATCGGCCGCTGCGTTCAAAAACGCGTTCTGCCGGTCCTGCGCCGAGGGCGTGGCGGGCGGCGGAGCGAGGCCAAGGCCCGCCAAATCCGGCGCCGGCGCGAGCGCTTGGGCAGCTCCCGCAGCAGCGGGTGCGCCCCGGCTTTCCGATCCGGAGAAGAGACGGCTGGTGCGCGCGGTCTCGATTTCCTGAAGGCGGCGCTGCTCTTCCGGGCTGATGCCGGGATTGGGCGTGGCCGTCCCGGGTGTGGGCACCGGCTGTCCGCGATCCTGGGTACTGAGGATCGGCCGGCCGAGGTCACCGGGAAGAGGGGGACCGAGCTGCGGCACGCCACTGTAATCTCGCGGCAGGCCGGCCAGTCCGTCAGCGGTCGAGCGGTTCTCGGTCGAATAGAGTTCGTCGTTCGGCCGACCGGCGTCACGGGTCTGAAGCGCGTAGATCAGCGCACCTCCGAGCCCGACGCTGGCGACAAGACCGAGGCCGGCGAGAACCTTCCGCGATAACCGGGTGACGCGGGGCGGTTCGGCCCGCAGCCGCATCGGCGCAGGCCCGACCGGCTCGCCGGTCAGGGGCTGCGCATCGTCGTCCGGCACTTCCTCATTCCGGGGCGGGTTCTCGCTCACGAGGTCGGCCTCCCGTCTGTGCGGACGATCCTGACGCGCTTCTGCTCGCGGCCGGAGCCGAAGCGAAGTTCGGCAGCCGCGAACAGACGATCAACGATCATGTGGTGGCCGCGAACGCGATAGTTCACCAGCTCGGAGGTGTTGCCCTCGGGGCCGACGACGAAGAGTGGCGGCATCTCGCCCTGACCGATGCCGCGCGGAAACTCGATAAAGACCTGGCGTCCGTCGTCGAAGGCGCGCAGCGGCCGCCACGGCGCACGGTCGCCCTCGATCGCATAGCGGAAGTTGACGTTCGCGAGATCGACGCCGCTCGCCACCGGCTGGGCCGCTTGCGCCTCGGCGTTCTGACGGCGCAGCGCAATGAGCTGGTCTTGCGGATACTGCCATGAGACCGACGCCATATAGGTGCGCTCTGTCGAGCGCAGTTCCATGTGATAGGTGCGCATGTTGGTGTTGATGACGAGGTTGGTCATCAGGTCGGCGCGGGTGGGCTTTACTAGGATGTGGATCTGGCGCGTTGCCCCCGATCCGCTCTCGGTGTCGCCGATGATCCAGCGCACTGTGTCGCCGGCGGCCACCGGGCCTGCGCCGACAAGCTGCTCCCCGGGTTGGAGCGCGATGTCGGTGATCTGCCCGACGGCGGTATAGACTTGATAAAGCGCCCCTTGGGTCCACGGGTAGACCTGCATCGAGTTAATGAAGCCGTCGCGCACCGGCTGGACTCGTGCCGCCTCGTTTGCCTGGTTGACGCGAGCGGTCGGATTAGAAGGCTCCGGGGCACGCCGCGTCTCCTCCACACGCTGCAATTGGCCAGGCAGCGGCAGCGGCCGGGGCAGCTCGACCACGGTGACCGGCGCGGGTGGATCGACGGTCTGCACCGCCGGAGCCGCATTGTCGTAGGAAATCTCCGGCGGCGGATTGGTGGTCGCGCAGCCCGCGAGCGCGGTCGCCGCTAGCAGAACGACCGGGAATGCGGCTCTACGGAGAGCCGGGAGTACGTGTGTGTGTGAAGCCGGGTTTCCGGCTTTACGGAAATACGGCTTCATTGCCCAAGCTCCCGTGACCAGTTGATGGCGTTGACGTAGATGCCGAGCGGGTTCGCCCTGAGCCGGTCGGCGTTTCGGGGGATCTGCACGACGATCGTCAGGATCGCGGTCCAGCGCGTGGTCTCGGCGAGCTGGCCATTTTCGTATCGGCGCTCGACCCAGGCGACGCGGAAACTGTCCGGGGACGCGCGGATGACGCTGGAGACGTCGACAGCGACCTGCTGCCGGCCGACCCGTGTAAAGGGGTCGTTGGAGCGGGCGTAGTCATTGAGCGCCATGGCGCCGCGGTCAGTCGTGAAGTCGTAGGCGCGCAGCCAGTTCTGCCGGACGATGATCGCATCGGCCGGAATGCTCCGGACCTGCTCGATGAAGCGCGCTAGGTGGAAGGCAATCTGCGGATCGGTCGGACGATAGTCGGCCTCGGCGGGCGCGACGGCCTGCGCCTGACCGATGCGATCGACTTGGACCACCCAGGGTACGATCGTCCCGCGTGCTGACTGCACGACGAGCGCGGTGGCGAACCCGGCCGACAGGATCAGCGAGCCGAACGCCATGAGCCGCCAGTTCTTGGCCTGCACGCGCGAGGCGCCGATGCGCTCATCCCAGACCTGGGTGGCGCGTTGATAGGGCGTCGCCGGCTCGGGGGCCTTGCCATAATGGGTAGAGGGTCGTTTGAACATCAGCGATCGCCTTCGGAAAGATTGATGGAAGAGCCGCCGCCGTGGGCGTCGCCGGAGCGGACGGCATGGGCCGTGGCCTGGACGGCATGGGTCATGTGCTGGGATCGGCGCATCCGCTGCGCCCAGGCCGGCGGACCGCCGGCGTTCGCGGAACCGGCGGCAGCGGCGCCATCACCGGCCGCGTCACCGCCGATCGAGCCCATGGTGGAAGTGCCGCCTGTCGCCTCAAAGGCGGCCTTGCCGCCAGCGTTGAAGCTTGAGCGCATGCTTTCGGCGGCACGCGACGCAGTGCGGCGCAGGGGTGAGACGGCGGCGCTGCCGCCGGCACGGGCGACCCCGCTGAGACCGGAAGCGACGCCGGCCGCGCCGGACTGCCCGGCTGCGCCAAGGCTGTAAGCGGTGGACGCGCCGCCAGCGATCGCAGCACCGCCACGAGCGGCGGCGGCCGCACCACTGGCCAGCGCAGCGCCACCCGACGCGGCGGCGCCGACGGCGCCAGCGCCGAGCGCGACCATGCCGCCTGCGGCCAGGCCAGTGCCGACTGCTGCTCCGGCGCTGAGCTGGGGACCACCGGAGACGATGCCGCTTGCAATACCGGGACCGAAGATGCCGAGGCCGAGCAGCGACAGCGCGGCGAGCACGATCGCCATCGCTTCGTCGATTGTCGGGTTCTGGCCGCCGAAACCGGATGTGAATTCTGAGAAGAGCGTCGAGCCGATGCCGATGATGACGGCCAGCACCAGCACCTTGATGCCGGAGGAGATGACGTTGCCGAGCACGCGTTCGGCCATGAAGGCCGACTTGCCGAACAGGCCGAACGGGATCAGCACGAAGCCGGCGAGCGTCGTCAGCTTGAACTCGATGAGCGTGACGAAGAGCTGGATGGCGAGGATGAAAAAAGCGAGCAGCACCAGCGCCCAGGCCAGGAACATGCAGGCGATCTGGATGAAGTTCTCGAAGAACGACCAGTAGCCCATGAGGCTGGAGATGGAATCGAGCAGCGGCCGTCCGGCGTCGAGCCCGGTCTGAGCGACCTTGCCAGGGCGCAAGAGGTCGGCCGTGGTGAACCCGGTGCCGCTAGCCTTCAGGCCGAGGCCGGCGAAGCTCTCGAAAATGATCCGGGCGAGGTTGTTCCAATTACCGATGATGTAGGCGAACACGCCGACGAACAGCGTCTTCTTCACCAGGCGGGCCATGATGTCGTCGTCGGCGCCCCAGCTCCAGAACAGCGCCGCCAGCGTCACGTCGATGACGATCAGGGTGGTGGCGATGAAGGCGACTTCGCCGCTGAGTAGCCCGAATCCGCTGTCGATGTAGCGGGTGAAGACCTCAAGAAAATGGTCAATGACGCCGGTGCCGCCCATGATCTTATCTCGCCTCGTCGAGCTGCGGCGGCGCGATCGGTGCGGCGGGCTCGAAGGCCGGCTGATCGGTGCGGTCCGATTGGGGTATGAGAGTGTTTCGCGGCGCTGGCGGGATGTCCGGCAAGCGCTCGGTAGGTCGCGCGCCGGGCGCGAGGAAGCGGTTGCGGTTTTCGGCCCAGGCCCGCAGGCACGCCGGATCGCGCGGCCCCGCTTCGCCGAGCACCTGGCAGCGGATCAGTTCGTCGCGCAACGGATCGCCCTGCGCTTGGGTGGTCCGGTCGGACGGCCACGCCTCCCGCACTTCCTCTTTCCGGTTCATCTCGATCGCGGTCGCAGTGATCGCGACGGCCACGAACACGACAGCGCCGAGCCGTGCGAGCATCTTGCCGTCCATGGCCGCGCCCTCAGTTGCCGTTCGGGAACATGCGGGCGTTGCCGGGCTGATAGCCGGTGCCCGGCGTCAGGAACCGTCGGCGCTGTTCGCGACCCTGTTCGGCCGCGGCAGATCGCTCGGCCTCGGACAGGCTTTGCGCCCGGCCGTTGGCGGCAACGACGGCGGTGAGATCGGCAAGCTGCTGCGCTTGCAGCGCGAGAAGCTGGTTGCCGGCCTGCGTCGCCTGCAGCGCTCCCGTCGCGCCCTGGCTCTGGCCGACCAGTGACGACATCTCGGCGCGGTTGGTGTCGATGTTGCCGACCACGCCGGCTTGGACGCGCATGGCGTCCTGCAGGCCGCCGACCGTGTTCTGCCAGCGCTCCCGCGCCTGCGCCACGAGCGCCTGGTCGGAGGCGGACATGGAGGCGTTGCCGTAGGTCGACGTGAACGCCTGGTCGATGCGCTGGACGTCGTAGGCGATTCCTTGCGCCTGTTGCAGGAGCTGCTGGGTGCGCTGAACCGACTGCTGAAGCTGCTGGAGCGAGGAGTATGGCAGGCTGGCGAGGTTGCGGGCCTGGTTGATCAGCATCGTCGCTTCGTTCTGAAGCTGGGTGATCTGCTGATTGACCTGCTGGAGGGTGCGCGCCGCCGTCAGGACGTTCTGCGCATAGTTGGTCGGATCGTAGACGATCCATTGCGCAGCGGCGGGAGTGCTGAGGATCGGCGAAAGCGCGATCGGCGCGGCAAGCAGCGCTGCGGTGATACGCAGTGCAAGCGAGCGGGATTGAGTAGAACGGGTCATGGGCGTGTCTCCGGATCGGTTTGGGGGATGACATTGGTGAGGTCGGCGATGAGGTCCGCGGCCCAGGCAAGCCGGTTCTCGGCGAGCCACTCAGCGAGGAAGCCATCCGTGCCGCTGCGGGCGTGAACGTCCGCGATCAGCGCCTGGTGCTGCTTGGACGACGCGGCGCAGAGCGCGAGCGCCACGTCCGACAGCCCCAGCTCGAACAGCCGGTTGCCGCGCCGCGACTGGCAGTAATAGTCGCGCTTAGGCATCGCCCGCGCGAGGATCTCGATCTGGCGATCGTTGAGCCCGAAGCGGCGATAGATGGCGGTGATCTGCGGCTCGATCGCGCGTTCGTTCGGCAGCAGGATGCGAGTCTGACAGCTCTCGATGATGGCTGGCGCGATCGCTGAGCCGTCGATGTCGGAGAGCGACTGCGTCGCGAAGATGACGCTGGCGTTCTTCTTGCGCAGCGTCTTCAGCCACTCGCGGAGCTGACCGGCGAAACCCTCGTCGTCCAGCGCCAGCCAGCCTTCATCGACGATCAGCAGCGTGGGGCGACCGTCGAGGCGGTCCTCGATGCGGTGGAAGAGATAGGCGAGCACGGCGGCGGCGGCGCCCGTGCCGATCAACCCTTCTGTTTCGAAGACCTGGACATTCGCTTCGCCCAGATGCTCGGCCTCGGCGTCGAGCAACCGGCCATAGGGACCGCCGACGCAATAGGGCCGAAGCGCCTGCTTCAGGTCGTTGGATTGCAGCAGGACGGACAGGCCGGTGAGCGTCCGCTCGTTGATCGGCGCGGACGCCAGCGAGGAGAGCGCCGACCAGAGATGCTCCTTCACCTCGGGCGTGACCGGCACGCTCTCGCGCCCCAGGATCGCGATCAGCCAGTCGGAGGCCCAGGCGCGCTCGGCGACATCGTCGATGCGCCCGAGCGGCTGAAGCGACACGCTGTCGTCTGAGCCTTCGGTGAGGCCACCGCCAAGATCGTGCCAGTCTCCGCGCATGGCGAGCGCGGCGGCGCGGATCGATCCGCCAAAGTCGAAGGCGAAAACCTGCGACTGCGAATAGCGCCGGAACTGCAGCGCCATCAGCGCCAGCAGCACCGACTTGCCGGCGCCCGTTGGCCCGACGATCAGGGTGTGGCCGACATCGCCGACATGGATGGAAAGCCGGAACGGGGTCGAGCCTTCGGTTCTGCCGTAAAGCAGTGGGGGTGCATCGAAGTGCTCGTCCCGTTCCGGTCCCGCCCACACCGCCGACAGCGGGATCATGTGGGCGAGATTCAATGTGGAGATCGGCGGTTGCCGGACGTTGGCGTAGACATGGCCGGGTAGTGAGCCGAGCCAGGCGTCCACCGCGTTGATCGTCTCGGGAATGGCCGTGAAATCGCGGCCCTGGATGACCTTCTCGACCATGCGCAGCTTCTCGGCGGCGACGCGCGGATCATCGTCCCAGACGGTGATCGTCGCCGTGACATAGGCCTGGCCGGCGTAGTCCGCGCCCAGCTCCTGCAACGCCATGTCGGCATCGGCCGCCTTGTTAGCCGCATCGGTGTCGACCAGCGCGGAGGCCTCGTTGGTCATCACCTCCTTGAGGATGGCGGCGATCGACTTGCGCTTGGCGAACCATTGCCGCCGGATCTTGGTCAGCAGTTTGGTGGCGTCGGTCTTGTCGAGCAGCACGGCCCGCGTCGACCAGCGATAGGGAAATGCCAAGCGGTTCAGCTCGTCGAGAATGCCCGGCGTGGTCGCGGTCGGGAAGCCGACGATGGTGAGGATGCGGACATGCGCGTCGCCCAGGCGTGGCTCCAGCCCGCCGGTCAGCGGCTGATCGGCGAGCAGCGCGTCGAGATACATCGGCGTCTCGGGCACGCGGACGCGATGGCGCTTGGTCGAGACGGTCGAATGCAGATAGGTCAGGGTCTCGCCGTCATCGAGCCAAGCGCATTCCGGCATGAAGGCGTCGATGAGCTGAAGAATGCGATCGGTGCGGTCTGCGAAGCCGCGCAGGATCTCGTGCGCATCGACGCCGGCGTGATCGCGACCCTCGTAGAGCCAGGTCTCTGCGCGCGCCGCGTCTTCGGCGGGCGGCAAATAGAGGAAGGTGAGAAAGTAGCTCGACTCGAAATGCGCGCCGGCTTCCTCGAAGTCGGCTTTCCGCTCGGCGTCGACCAAGGCCGACGCGCTGTCGGCGAACATGCTGGCGGGATAGGTCGCAGCGCCATGGCGCTGCGCCTCGACAAAGATCGCCCAGCCAGAGCCCAGGCGACGGAAGGCGTTGTTGAGGCGTCCGGCGACCGCGACCAGTTCGGCCGGAACGGCACTGTCGAGGTCGGGTCCGCGAAATCTTGCGGTGCGCTGCAAGCTGCCGTCCTTGTTCAGGACGATGCCTTCGCCGACCAGAGCGACCCAGGGCAGGAAGTCGGCGAGACGGGTATTGCGGTTGCGATATTCGGCGAGGTTCATCATCGGCGTCGCTCCTCAAACCGACAGGTGGCCGGGGATGCGCAAATGCTTGCGCACGACATCGACGAACTGCGGATCGCGCTTGGCCGCCCAGACGGCCGCGAAATGCCCCACGGCCCAAAGGCCCAGGCCGACCAGCCAGAGGCGCAGACCGAGGCCGAGCGCGGCGGCGAGCGTGCCGTTGAGAATGGCGATAGAGCGCGGAGCGCCGCCGAGCAGGATGTGCTCGGTCAGCGCCCGATGGACCGGGACCGAGAAGCCCACCAGCTCGCCATGATGATCCGCGCCGTTGGCCATCAAACGAGCGCCCCGCCGCCGAACGAGAAGAAGGATAGGAAGAAGCTGGATGCGGCGAAGGCGATCGACAGGCCGAACACGATCTGGATGAGTTTGCGCGCGCCGCCCGAGGTGTCACCGAAGGCCAGCGTCAGGCCGGTGATGATGATGATCATCACCGCGATGATCTTGGCGACCGGCCCCTCGATGGATTCGAGAATCGATTGCAGCGGCGCCTCCCAGGGCATTGACGAGCCGGAGGCGTGGGCGGCCGGCGCAAGCACCAGCGAGACGAAGGTGACGGACACCGCCGTGGCGATGTGGCGGCGAATGCGCAGAGCGTGCTTGATCATGACGGGTCTCCTGTGAGGGCCTGGCTTGCGGGGGTGACGCGGTAGTCGCCGTCGGGGCCAAGGCCCTCGATGCGGGCGAGTTCGGTGAGGCGGCGCGACGCGCCACGGCCGGAGAGCACGGCGACGAGGTCGATCGTCTCGGCGATCAGGGCGCGTGGGACGGTGACGACGGCCTCCTGGATGAGCTGCTCCATGCGACGCAGCGCGCCGATGGCGGTGCCAGCGTGAATCGTTCCGACCCCGCCGGGGTGTCCGGTGCCCCAGGCCTTCAATAGATCGAGCGCCTCGGCCCCGCGCACCTCGCCGATCGGGATGCGATCGGGGCGCAGGCGAAGCGAGGAGCGGACAAGGTCGGAGAGCGAGGCGACGCCGTCTTTCGTCCGCATCGCGACCAGATTGGGCGCGGCGCATTGCAGCTCGCGCGTGTCCTCGATCAGGACGACGCGGTCCGAGGTCTTCGAGACTTCGGCCAGCAGAGCGTTGGTGAGGGTCGTCTTGCCGGTCGAGGTGCCGCCGGCGACGAGGATGTTGCGCCGGTCGGCGACGGCCTGGCGCAGCGTCTCGGCTTGACCTGGGGCCATGATCCCGGCGGCGACATAATCGTCGAGCGTGAACACAGCGACGGCGGGCTTGCGGATCGCGAAGGCCGGCGCGGACACCACCGGGGGCAACAGCCCCTCGAACCGCTCCCCCGTCTCGGGCAGCTCGGCCGAGACACGCGGGGCGCCAGGATGAACCTCGGCGCCGACATGATGGGCGACCAGACGGATGATCCGCTCGCCGTCCGAAGGCGACAGCACTTCACCCGTGTCTGAAAGCCCTTCGGAGAGCCGGTCGACCCAGAGCCGCCCATCGGGGTTGAGCATCACCTCGACGATCGTGGGGTCTTCCAGAAACCGGGCGATCGCCGGCCCGAGAGCCGTGCGCAGCATGCGTGCGCCGCGAAGGATCGCCTCCGATTTCTGGTGGGTGGCCGCCACGTCGTCCCCGTTCTCTTGCGGGTCCGCGAAGTGCGGCCCTGGATCGGGGATGAGTAGAAGAGGCAGAAATCAGGGCATGACAACAACCATCATGTGGTCGTCGTACTGTGGCGTACAAAGACAGGGAAACGGCGGAGCTACCGATTACTTGCGAAATGTTTGGGGAAAACCATATCGCGTCGCGCTATCGAATTGGCCGCTATGGACCACGATCAGCCGGCTGCGGCTCAGCAGGCCTGAACCAAAAGCGGCTATCGCTTCGCCGATCAGCGCAGCTCTCAGCCCGGAAAGGCCTGCGCGAGGGCCAGACCGGCGAGGCGGGCAGTGGCAAGGAGTTGGTCCAAGCCGTGCCCGTTGCGGGCCTTGGCGGAAAGTCCGGACATGGTCGTGCTGACGAAGTCAGTCACTCGCTCGGCGTCCTCTGGGTAGCGGGCAGCGATGTAGTGGCGGATCATGCCTTCCGCGGCGAGGTTGAAGGCGCGCGCCGCCTCGCGCGCCTCTCGATCGTTGCAGCGGGTGCCTTCCAGCACAAGGCAGCCGGCAGCCGCGGGATCGGCGGCGTAGCGGCGGGCTGCATCCTCCAGCACGGCTGCGAGACATGCGGCCACGGGACGGTCAGGCCGCAGCAGGTCGGCGAGAGGGATGGCGTCAGTGTCGGCATAGCGGTTGAGAATGCGGGTGTAGAGGCCGGCCTTGTTGCCAAAGGCAGCGTAGAAGCTGGGCGGGTTTATGCCCAGAACCTGGGTAACGTCCGTGATGCTGACGGCGTCATAGCCGCGAGCGTGGAAGAGGTGCTGGGCGGTGGCAACCGCCTCCTCGGGATCGAAGCGCCGGGGCCGGCCGCGCGGGCGAGAGGTATTTGTAGTCACTATTACAAAACTCCTTGACGTGACCATCAGACGCTTTATGTAGTGCATCTTACATTAAAGCTCAAGGAGAGCCCGATGGCCGCGTTTCAAGGAAAGTCCGTTCTGGTGCTCGGCGGTAGCCGAGGAATTGGGGCGGCGATCGTCCGGCGCTTCGCGACGGAGGGTGCGGTGGTGACCTTCACCTATGCCGGATCGCGTGAGGCGGCGGAGCGACTGGCGGCCGAGACGGACAGCACGGCGATCCTGACAGACAGCGCGGATCGGGATGCGGTGATCGCGCGGGTGCGGGACAGCGGACCGCTCGACGTGCTGGTGGTGAATTCTGGCATCCTCGTCTTCGGCGATGCGCTGGAACAGGACCCAGACGCAATCGATCGGCTATTTCGGATCAACGTCCACGCCCCTTATCACGCTTCGGTAGAAGCGGCGCGGCGGATGCCGGAGGGCGGGCGGATCATTGTAATAGGTTCCGTGAACGGCGATCGTATGCCCAACCCGGGCATGGCTTCCTATGCGCTGAGCAAGTCCGCCCTGCAGGGAATGGCGCGAGGGCTGGCGCGGGATTTCGGGCCACGCGGCATCACCATCAACATCGTGCAGCCTGGGCCGATCGATACGGATGCGAACCCGGCAGACGGCCCGATGAAAGACCTGATGCACAGCTTCATGGCCATCAAGCGGCACGGGCGGCCTGAGGAAGTGGCGGGGATGGTGGCTTGGCTGGCGGGGCCGGAGGCGGGCTTCGCGACCGGGGCAATGCACACGATCGACGGCGCGTTCGGCGCCTAGCCAGCTATGACGACCATCGGCATCATTGGCGCCGGCGAGGTTGGCAGCCACGTCGCCCGCGCCGCCATCGCAAGCGGCTACGAAGTCGTCATCGCCAATTCTCGAGGACCCGAAACGTTGGAGAGGCTCATCGAAGAGCTAGGCCCTTCAGCACGCGCGGCATCGGCCACCGGCGCTGCCGCGGCGGGCGAGTTCGTCGTGGTGGCCGTCCCGCTCAAGCTGGTCAACGACATGCCTGCGACTGAGCTTGCGGGGAAGGTCGTAATCGATACGAACAACTACATGGCCTGGCGCGACGGCCATTGCCCGATCGTCGAACGGGGCGAAAAGACGGAGCACGAACTGCGTCAGGAGCAGCTTCCCGCATCGAAGGTGGTCAAGGCCTTCACGCACATCCAGGCTCCCCGGATCATCGCTTGGGGGAAGCCAGCCAACTCCTCCGACCGTCTGGCGCTTTCGGCGTCGAGCGATTTTCCCGACGCGGTGGAGATCGTAAGGCGACTGTACGACCAATTCGGGTTCGACACTGTCGACAACAGCCCGCTCAGCGAGTCCTGGCGCACCCACCCGGGTCAACCCGCATGGAAGCAGGAACGCCAGACTCGGACGGAACTCATTGCCAACCTGGCCCGTGCACGCCGTATCATCCGGGCGCGAAATTCCTGAACGAGGGGCAGTTTTCGGCGACCGGACCCGAACCCGCCGAGTGGCGCCTTCGAGCGCGCATAGCGGACCGGTTGATGGTTGTCTGACGTTGGCCGGCAAGGGAACAGGAGGTTCTCACGAACCTTGACCGAAAGCTGCCCGAGCACTTTCCTCCAAATCGAGCTATTCGGCGAGGCTGCGGCTTGCCTGCCGAGTTTTCTAACTTTCGTTCGTGGGCTCGATATCCTCGGAGATCTCTTGCCTAAGTTTCGGTCCGTGAGCGAGTCGCCGGCCGAGCGCAGTGACGAACGCCTCGTAGCGCTCGCCGGCTTTGGCCCGCGCGGCTGCCTGGGCGGGCTCCGGTAGTGGCGGGTTCGTCGTCAGCCAGAAGCGGATGAACACGGCCAGCGTTTCGACGGCGATGCCAAGGTCGCGTTCCATACGCGCCATTCGCCGGTCGAGCTGATCGAGCCGCTTCGTCGTCGCCGCCTCCTGCCGCTCGGCAGCATCAGGCGACAGGAACGAGGCGATGCCGGCTTCCGCGATCAGCGAGAGGGATTGATCGCGCCGGGCGGCGTGCGCGGCGAGCGCCTTCATGACGTCCGGTTCGAGATACACGGATAGCCGCTGCTTTTTGGGGGGCTTCGCCATGGTGCCTCCTAAAGCTCGATGCCGTCGCCGGGATCGAGCGATGCTTGGCGTGCCACCTGGCGCATGGTGTGGTTCATGCGGGAGAGACGTGCGGCATCCTCATCGGCATCGTCGCGGGGATCGATCTCGAACTCGTTTTCGATGGGTTGCTTAGGCTCGACGGGCTTTGCGCGGCTTAGTTCTGGCTGATGTCGGCGCTCGGAGTCGGTCGTATCCTCATCCTCCGATCCGCTCCCGCCGCCTGTCGCCGTCAACACGGCCGGTGTCGCTGGAAGGGGCAGCGTGCTCCAGTCGTCCGGTCGGGCCGTTGTCGGCTTCACCAGGTTCGGAGGCGGTAAGATGCGCTCCTGAAACCGGCGATCCTCATAATATCGCGCCTTCTTCGCGCGGATCGGCGGTGTACCGGCGACCATGACGATTTCGTCGGATGGCGGAAGCTGCATGATCTCGCCGGGGGTCATCAGTTGCCGGGCTGTTTCCGAGCGCGAGACCATCATGTGGCCGAGCCAGGGCGACAGGCGATGACCGGCATAGTTCTTCATCGCGCGCATCTCGGTCGCTGTGCCGAGCGCGTCCGAGACACGCTTGGCGGTCCGTTCGTCATTGGTCGCGAAGCTGACGCGCACATGGCAGTTATCGAGGATCGAGTTGTTCGGCCCGTAGGCCTTCTCGATCTGGTTCAGCGACTGGGCGATGAGGAAGGCTTTGAGGCCGTAGCCCGCCATGAAGGCGAGCGCGCTCTCGAAGAAGTCGAGGCGGCCAAGGGCCGGGAATTCGTCGAGCATCAGGAGAAGGCGATGGCGGTTGCCCTTCGCGTTCAGATCCTCGGTGAGCCGCCGGCCGATCTGATTGAGGATCAGGCGGATCAGCGGCTTGGTCCGATTGATGTCCGACGGCGGCACGACGAGGTAGAGCGTCGTGGGATGCTTGCCGCCGACGATATCGACGATGCGCCAGTCGCATCGGCGTGTGACCTCGGCGACGACAGGATCGCGATAGAGACCGAGGAACGACATGGCGGTGGACAGCACGCCCGACCGCTCATTGTCCGATTTGTTGAGCAACTCGCGCGCGGCGCTGGCGATCACCGGATGCGGACCGGCTTCGCCGAGATGGGCGGTCTTCATCATGGCGGCGAGCGTCGAATCGATCGGCCGCTTCGGATCGGAGAGGAAGGCGGCGACGCCAGCCAGGGTCTTGTCGGCCTCGGCGTAGAGGACGTGCAGGATGGCGCCGACCAGCAACGCGTGGCTCGTTTTTTCCCAGTGGTTCCGCTTTTCCAGCGAACCCTCCGGATCGACCAGGATGTCGGCGATGTTCTGAACGTCGCGGACCTCCCACTCGCCGCGACGCACCTCGAGCAGCGGATTGTAGGCGGCGGACTTCGCGTTGGTCGGATCGAACAGAAGCACGCGACCGTGACGCGCGCGAAAGCCGGCGGTGAGCTGCCAGTTCTCCCCCTTGATGTCGTGGACGATCGCAGAGCCCGGCCAGGTCAGCAGTGACGGCACGACCAGGCCGACGCCCTTGCCGGATCGGGTAGGCGCAAAGCACAGCACATGCTCAGGCCCGTCGTGGCGGAGATAGTCACGCTCGAATTTCCCCAGGATGACGCCATCCGGGCCCAGTAGGCCGGCGGCGCTCACTTCGGGGGCGACCGCCCAGCGGGCGGAACCGAACGTCTCGGCGTTCTTGGCCTCACGCGCCCGCCAGACGGACATGCCGATCGCGACGGCGATGGAAATGAAGCCGCCGGACGCCGCGATATAGGCGCCCTCGATGAAGATCGGCGGCGAATAGGCATCGTAGAAATACCACCACCAGAAGAAGGCCGGTGGATAGTAGATCGGCCAGCCGGCCAGTTCGAACCACGGAAGTCCGAGCTGGGGCTGGAAGCCGAGCCGATAGGCTGTCCACTGCGTCGCCGCCCAGGTCGTCATGAGCACGATCAGAAAGACGGTGAGGATCTGGCCCCAGAGGATTTTGGTCGCCGACATGGCGGGCACTCCTTTCTTGGTTGGGCTACATGCCGAGGCCGCGGTTGCGGCCGAAGCTCCAGTCGACGCCACCGGCACCGCGCGACACGCCGGAGACGTGCTGACCGATCTGGCGTTCGAGGGACGGCGACCAGGGCACGAGCTGGAAGCCGAGGCCGTCGTCGATCATGGCGAAGCGGCCGGAAGCGAGCGCGAAGCGCTGGCGATAGGTGCCCGCCACATACTCGCCCGTTGCGACCTTGGAGAATTGTCGGCCGGTCTCGGCCGCGAGCTTGTCGCCAAGGGCGTCGACCTCGCGCTGCCGCAGCATGTCGATCAGCCCGGGTGAGAAGCTGACGCCCCGTGTTTGTCGCTCGGCGAGACCTTGACCAACGAGATGGTCGGCACGGCGGTCCATAGCCTGGCGTACCTCGGCGCCGAAGCCGCCGCCGCCGAGCGGAACGGGCTCACGGGCGATCGCCTGCCGGTCGAGCCAGGTCGCGCCGGTTGCATGGACTTGCCTCTCGATGTCGAGATCGGAGCGGACGGCGAGCGCGACCCGTCTGCGTCCCTGCGCGTCGTCGAATTTGCGCAGCTCGACGATCGAGCCCGGCGCGCTATCGCCGGCCGCGTCGAGGTCGGGCAGCTTGATATGATGGGTCCGTCCGTCCGTGCCATCGACCACGGCGTAGGCGGTGCCCTTCAGCTCATCGTCGAGACCACGATCGACCAGCCGGCCAACGACAGGATCGTTGAGGCTCTCGCCGGCGAGCACATAGCTGGCGGCGCCGCGCTCGATACCGCGTTCCGTCAGGCCGCGATGAATGCGTTTGATGATGTCGCCACGCTCGCCCAGTTCGCGCAGCGTCGCCTCGGCATTCTCCGATACGACCCATTGGCCGGGGCCGACCTGATCCGCAAGGCCGAGCGTCTCCAGCTTCCGCAGCCGGCCGACCTTCATCGCGTGGAACTCGTCGGGCTGGCGATCGGGATGCGGGGCGAGATCGACGATGCCGGTGCGATAGGCGTCGCGCGAAAGCTGGCGGTCGAGATTGGTCCAGCGTTCCGACTCGATCTGGCGTTCGAGATTGCGGCGCATCTCGTGATCGGTGCGCGGCCCCAACTCTTGGGTGACGAGATCCTGCGCGCGGGCGCGCATGCCTTCCTTGATGTAGTCGCGCGAGATGACGAGGTCCTGGCCGTCATCGGTGCGCCCGCGCAGGATGATGTGGACGTGCGGATTATCCGTGTTCCAGTGATCGACACCGACCCAGTCGAGCTTGGTGCCGAGATCCTTTTCCATCTGCCCCATCAGGTCGCGGGCATAGGTCTTGAGGTCGGACATCTCCGTCGCGTCCTCGGGCGAGACGATGAACCGGAAATGATGCCGATCATCCTGGGTCCGCTCGGCGAAGGCCTTGGGATCGGCGTCCTCGGTCTCGGGACCGAACAGCCGCGCCTTCTCCCCGTCCCGGGTGACACCCTCGCGCCGCAGGTAGCTAAGGTGGGCGGAAAGCGGCGTGGCCCGCGCGCTACGACGGACGACGCGCGTCTTGATTACGGTGTTGCGCGATCGGCTGGTGAGCAGCCGGTTGGCCTGCACCGTCGCGCGCTGGCCGCGCCCGAAACGCGAGCGGTTGCCCGAACTGATCGTGCCGGACCGCGAGACGCTGCCGCCGGCGCGCTGCGCGGCCGCCAGCGCTTGGGCGATGAAGGGTCGCGCCTGCTGCGCGCGGGTCGAGCGGATGCGGCCTGGCCGGATGCGGAAATCGTCCTCGCTGCTCATGGCCGAGGCCCCGCACATCGCGCAATCGCGCGGTAATCCTTGGCGAAATGGCGGATGCGCAGGCTGCGCCGATCAGGCGCACCTCGCGCCAATGCGCCATAAGTCCCTGAAAACACACGACCGCACCAAGCCGCACCTCGCGCGCTTTTATCTCGCCATCGTGCGGTTGTGTTGCCTGCTCTCCCTCCTCGGACCGCCATCCTTCCGCCAGAGCACGCTATTCCGCGAAATGCTGCGAGCACCGTCATCGCGGCCCCCCATCGCCGTTTCGGGCGACAAACAGGCCTGCGGATTGCGGAGCGATGGCTGTGGCATCGCGCACCGGAGTTGCAGCCGGGGTCTCATTCGACGCGCGATCGCCGGTCGTCGAAACAGCGGTGGCGGCGCGCTCGGATTGCACGATGAACAGCGGCGAGCGCGTCCAGGCGTTGGGATCGGCGGCCGCGACCGTGACGGGAGCAAGCGCGTCTGCGCCGCCGATAATGGGCGCGAGCGCGGCGACATAGGCGCGGGTTTCAGCGGGCAACGGACGGCCAGCAAGATACTCTTCATAGCGGCCGGGACCAGCATTATAGGCCGCGAGAAAGCCCGGCGAACCGTAGCGGTCGTGCATCTCGCGCAGGTAGGCGGCGCCTGCCAGAATGTTGTCGCGTGGATCGTAAGGATTCGCGCCGAGCCGGTGACGGGCGCGCAGATCAGCCCATGTGGCGGGCATGACTTGCATCAGGCCCATCGCGCCGGCCGACGAGATCGCCCGCACGTTGCCAGCGCTTTCGACGCGCATGACGGCGCGTATCCAGTGCTCGGGAATGCCGAAGCGTTGCGCGGCCTCGGTGATGAATGTGGCGTAGGGAGCGACGCGAGAGGGGCGCTCGGCGGACACCGTCTGCGCATTCGCATTGGCGCAAAGCGGTGCGGAAAGCAGAAGGCCGGAAAGGAGAAGGAGGACTGTGCGCCGGGCGGTGTTTGACCGCCCGGCGACAGCTTTGGGGAGCGGGACCGACATCGTTCAGTCCCGCTCTGCGCGCTTGGGCGGACGATTCCAGTGCAAGCCCCAGGCGGACTTGTCGTCGGCGGACTGGAAGAGGTTAGCGCGGATCGGATGACCGAAGGTCGGATCGTCGATCTGCAGCGAGACGTAGTCGCCGGCCTTCTCGCCAGTGCGCTTCCAGCCCGCACCGATCTCCGCGCCGGTTTCGTTGTTCATGCTGTCGAGAACATGGACGCGGAAGTCTGGCGCGTTCTCGGCATCGGACGGTTCGGCCGGAACGATGATGATGTCCTGGTGCAATGTCAGCGTCATCAGGTGGCCGATGAAGCCGTCATTTTCGCTCGTGAATTGACCGATGAGGGACATGGGTTTCTCCTTGGCTGTGCGGTGGACGGGGTCATGGGCGTGCCGTCACCGCGTCGGCGCGCGCCAGACGAAGCGGTCATCGCCGTCCTCGTCGGTGTAGAGGGGGGTGGCCCGGCCGATGAGCGAGCTGGCGGGGAGCGGGCCGAAGTAACGGCCGTCGAGGCTGTCGCGGACCTGCCAGTTCATCAGGAACAGCTCGTCGTCGGCGATGACGCGACACCCCTGCCAGATCGGCAGTTCGCGGCCCCGACGATCACGGTCGAGCGCGTCGCCGATGGCGTGGCCGTCGACGGTGATCGTGCGGCCGGATCGGCACACACGTTGACCGGGAAGGCCTGCTACCCGCTTCAGCAGCGGCGCGCCGCGTGGCAGATATCCGCCATCGGCAAGGAACGTGGCGATCGGCTCCGGCGCCGCTACGGCGACGAGGTCGGTCGCTTCCAATCCGTCGCTGGCGCTGATCGCATAGAGGCCGATCGGCGTGCTCGCGGAGGCATTCCAGATCAGCTTTGGCGCGAAGGAGACGATCGACAGGACGCCCATCAGCATCACCGCGAAGTACGTCGTCATGACGTATCCAAAGCGGCTCATGGCATGATCCTCCGGCGCAAGAGGAAGGCGCGATGCTGCTGCGCGTCGTAGGCGCGCGGTGTTTCACCGGCCGTCAGACGGTTGTGAACGTGTCGCCAGTGATCGGGCGAAACGTCGATCGCTTCGATGCCCCGCGCCTCGATCGCATCGATGAGCTGGAGCACGCGCTCGACCTTCGGCCAGCCATCGGCGCGCAACAGGATGTCGCCGCCGGGGCGCACGGATGGCAGAGTCTGGCAGCGCTCGCCCGCACCGACGGCGCGCACGATGTCGAGCCGAGAAAGTGCGGTGCCGTAGTCGTTGGAGGTCCAGCGAACGAAGGTGAAAACACTGTCCGGTGCGAACGACACGACGCGTCGGCGGCGGTCGAGGATCTGTTCGGCGATCTCGCGGCCGAACCTGATCCAGAATTCGATCTTCTTCTCGACCCACGTCAACTCGACATGGGTCAGTGCATCGGCCGCTGGCGCTGGCGGCAAGCCGCTGCGCAGCGACGGGTCGGCGACACCGATCATCGCGGCTCTCCTTCGCTGGTGGGGAACTCGCGCTCGAACAGCGCGCGCAGCATCTCGGCGACCGTCTGTCCGCGCTGGAAGGCGGCAATCTTGATCCGGCCGCGCATGTCGGCGGTGACGTCGATCGTCAGCCTGGCGGTAAATTCGGCGGCGGGGTCCGCGCGCGGCGATGGACAGTCTGGCGCCTTGATCCAGCTTTCCGGATCGGCCGGCCGGGACGCGAAACTGCGTTTCGAGGACCGCTCGCTCATGCCCCGATCCTCGTGACTTCGGCGGCGAGCGCGGCAATCTCCCGCGCGGCGGGCGATGTATCGTCCTGCTCGGCCGCGAGCCGTCCGGTCTGCACGACATCGGCGAAGGCGATGCGCTGACCGATGGTAGTGAGGAGCGGCGGGGGATCGTGTTCCGCGAGCGTCTCAGCGGTTTCGCGGGCGAGGATCGTGCGGGCTGCACAGCGGTTGAGTACGAACCGCGCCTTGAGGTCCGGTCGATAGATCCGCGCTTCGCTGAGCAGCGTCAGCATCTCGGCCGACGCCCAGCCGTCGAGCGGTGACGGCTGCACCGGGATCAGTACAAGATCGGCAGCCAGCAGCGCCGAACGCATAAGACCGGCAACACGCGGCGGTCCGTCGATGACGACATGATCGACGTCGCGCGCCAGCTCCGGCGCTTCGCGGTGGAGCGTGTCGCGAGCCAGGCCGACAACACCGAAAAGCCGCTCCAATCCCTCCCGGCCGCGCTGCTGTGACCAGTCGAGCGCCGATCCCTGTGGGTCGGCGTCGATCAGCGTGATGCGCTGCCCATGCCGAGCCCATTCACCGGCGAGATGGAGGGCGAGCGTCGTCTTTCCGACGCCGCCCTTCTGGTTGAGGAACGCGACGATCATGACGGTCTCCCGGCGATCGGGGACTCGTCCACAGCGGTCGAAAAAGCGGGGTCCGTTAGAAAGATTCCGTAGGAATCTAGGTTAGATAAGTTACGGGGCTCGCAAGCTGCTGATTCAGCGCGATGAATCGACGATTCCGGTCCCCGATAGCACGAGAGTCCGGTCCCCGATGGCACGATAGCGCCGGTCCCTGATAGCACGAGATGATTCACAGCTTATCCCCAGGTCGAGTTGTCGAGCGGCGACGGCGGCGCGGGATGCCGAGCGCGTCGGGATTGGTGGGTACGAAGGACAGGATTTCGGGGCCGCCGAGGCACTGCTCGATGGTCAGGCGATAGCCCGGCAGCGGCTGGCGGCGCACGATGTCGCGCAGGTCGTAGGCGAAATGCTTGAGCGGCGAGAGACTGCCGGACTTCGCGTGGAGATGCGGGAAGCCGAAGCTCCAGCCGTGTTCCTGCTTGCCGCCGTGCTTGCGCACGAGGCGGTAGAGCCAGCGCTCCAGACCGCCGGTCAGCCTGAAATAGTTGCGGTCGATCGTCAGGACTAGCGCGTCATCGAGGACAGCGGCGTAGAACCAGTCCGGCACGATCAGTTCGAGCCCGAGCGGGCGGCCGCGGTGATCGGCTCGCTCCTTCCATTCGTTGATCCAGGAGAAGCGGTGCATCCGCCGCTCGGTCGGCTGGCGGATTGAGGTCGCTATGGTGGTGGACTGGAGGCGGTCGAGCGCGGCCTTAAGCCGGTCGTAATCGCGCAGCGAGACACCGCGTCCAATGAAGTTCAGAATCTCGTAAGGCGTGGTCGCCATCAGGCGTGACGGGCGCAGGCCGACGTCACGGGCCTCGACGATTTGCGAGGCCGCCCAGATCAGAACGTCCGCGTCCCAGATCGTCGCCATGCCGTGCTCGGGCACGGCTTCGACACGGATTTTCACCGAACCCGCCTTGAAGTCGATCGGCGTCAGGCGCTTCGACTTGGCAAGCGAGAAGAACGGATAGGCCATGAGGTCCTGCGCGTCGCGCGGCGCGAGATCGCCGGGCAGCGCCCGGAACAGATCGAGCTGCGCACGCTCGTCGTGCTGTGTGTGACGGGACGACATGGCGTGTCGTCTCAGCGCGGCTGGCGGCCGGCGAAGCGGCGATCCGACGGCTCCTGCCGCTTGGCGGGGAGCACAGTGCCGCGCGGATCAGAGGTCGAACTGACGAGGCCGCGATCGGCCCACGTCTGGAGATCCTCTATGGCGTAGACGACTCGGCCGCCGAGCTTCCTGTAAGCCGGGCCGGTGCCGTAGGTGCGGTGCTTCTCCAGTGTGCGCTCGGACAGTCCGAGGAAGCGAGCGGCCTCCTGCGTGCGCAGGTAGCGTGGCGGGATGCCGGCGGTCGTATCGGCCATTGTCGAGCCTCCGTGCTCTCATCGGGGGCCGCTGCCGTCAGGCGGCGGTTCGAGAGCACGGTGGCGTGAAGACGGTGGGTCGGACGATGTCGGAGATAGGAATCTAGTTTCGACACGCCGCAGGCGGACGATGGCGGGCTATGATCGGCGGGGTCGGCGCAGGAGGGAGCGGTAGCCGCCTTCAACGAGTTTCACGCCGTCGCGCGCCAGCCGGATCGTGATTTCGCGCAGCGCGTCCCCGGCCCAGGAGGCGGCGTCGATTTTATGACTAGGGAACAGAACCTCCCCGATCGATCGATATGTCGCGCCGGCACGACGTCCATCGACCGCACGCAGCATTTGGCGCGCGCGCTCGCGGCGCTGCGGCGTCATTCGAGGGTCGTTCGGGACGCGCTTGCCTTTGATCGCGCTCCAGAACCGGGTCAGCGCGGTCTGTCGATCCGGTGTGAGGTCATCGAACATGACCATCGCCGCGAGCGGGTTCTCGTCCTGCGGGTCTGCGAGCGTGACGTCATACTGCTCGCCGCGGATATCGAGCCTGAGATGAGCAGGGTCGTGCTGGAATATGGTACGGAGGCGTAACTCGTCGGCAGTGATGGAAAACCCTTCAGGGCGCGGACCTGCGGCGAACATTATTGCTGACGGATCGACTTGAGGGGTCCAAAAAATCTGCTGGGCATGAGCCGCGATGAGAGGGTCGGCGCCGAAATCGCAACCCCCATAGGTTCGCAAATTCTTCGGCCGTTTCGGGTGAGAGTCGGCCGCTGGACACAAGCTCCTGATAGGCTTTCCGGTAGTTGGGGTTTCGGCGCAGGAATTCCCAGGCAAGGTCACCCGGAGTTAGATTGTCGATATAGTTGTAGGCGGTCTCAGACCGCCAACTTTCATCTTCGGACATCCTCCACCGCCTCCGCGAAATTATGACGCAACGCGAGTCAAGCAGCGGTCACGATCCCAAGTTGAGCGTGGCGTGGGAAGAACGAAGTCGGATCAACGTGATGCAGGTTCTGCATCACCTCAATGGAGGCGGGGGCCGAGAAGCTCGCAAAAGCCGTTTTCGGTCATCCATTTCGCGCGAGCGAGGTGAGCGGCATGAATTTTCGCTGCGCGGTTGGGGTCCGCTGCGGGATCGAGGCCGAAGAGAAGCTCCACGACTTCCTCCCAGGTCGCGCCGTCCGCCTCGGCGTCGAGCAGCCTCAGGTACAGCTTCAGATGCGCCTGGTCATAGGCGGTGAGCGCCGCGCCGAGCGGCGGTTCGTCCAGATATTCTGCGTTGGTCACGATGAGCCCCACGAGTCATTCGTATCCAATTTGGAGCGGTTTGTTAACCGTAATGATATCCCGCGCCACACCGCCGCGGTTTGACGCAAAATCAGGATGGTCGGGCGGGTTCGCCCGAAAAAGTCGTCAAGGGTTGTCCTTGTCACCAACCAGCATCACTCCCACGCTTTGGCCGGAGTTGAGCAGGACGATGCCACCGCCTTCAAAGGCTCGACGGACCTGATCGCGTGTTGATTCATACACCTCGAGCCCGCTGTCGGATTCAAGGCGCTTCAACGCGGTCAGTGATACCCGGGCCTTGTCAGCGAGCGTCTCCTGTGTCCAGCCGAGCAACGCGCGTGCGGCCCGTGATTGTCGGGCGGTGATCATGCATGATCACCTCCCACTCGGACCTACGCGTACGCCAGAACTACGGCTATAATAGTCGTTCTTGCTAGAAAAGACCAGCGGTTCTGGCTTTAGCGGGCGCGATTCCGGTGTCCAGAACCAGAGGTGATTCGCTCCACCGTCAGGCGTTTGGCCCCGCCCGGATTGTCCGGGCGGGGCGTCGCGCTGGCCTTACTCGCCGTTGCGGCGGCCGCTAGGGCGGGACCAGATGAGGCTGAAGCCTTCGCCTTCCTCGTCGTCGAAGAGGTTGGCGTAGATCGGGGCATTGAAGCTGGGATCGTCGAGCTTCAGGCCCAGATAGGCGCGCCCCTCGTTGGAGGTCTTGGACCAGGCGGCGCCGATCTCGGCGCGGCCGACGAAGACGCGGTGGCTGGGGGCGTTCTCTCCGGTAGCGCGGGCCTCGGAGACGATGCGGACGTTCTTGGTCTGCAGGCTGAGGGTGACGATTTCGCCGGTGTACTCGTTGTTGCCGGTCTTCTTGAAGGTGCCGATGGTCGCCATGGTAGTTCTCCTTGAACTCTGTTCCGAGCCCGCACCATTGCGGCCTCGATGGCGATCGACAGGCCGGAGGCGATTGACGGCGCACCCCGCAGGGGCCTGACAGCAAAGGAGGGGCTTTCTTGGCTCGCGAGGAATGACGGCGCAGCCGGCAGGGGAAGAAAGTTTCGACGCCGCTGTTGCGGCATAGGCGATCGAGGCGCAGCCGACCTTCGGCCAGATCAGCCCATTGAAGAGGCCGTTTTGGAGCGGTCGACCTGACAGAGACGCATCACAGGAGAACGTGGCGACCACCCCGAACCGATGGACCGTGACGACGCCTGGCACCGCGGTTCAAACCAGCTCCGGCAGACGCTCCGTTCCGCCGACTCCTGCCCGTCGCCCACGCGATCGCCCCCTCTCGGCACTCGCACCGTCGTTGGGCGCGCCGTCAGGGCATTGCCCCCAGCACCGTCACCGAGGGCATGGCGCGTCAATTGGGTTAGCCGTTGATCCGATCAACGCGATTGAGAACGACCCTGCCGACGAGGAGCGCGACACGTAAGACATCAACCCACCGTCCCGCCGCCGGCAACGATGTCAGGCGCGCGCAACATTCTGCACGGTTGGCCCGGGCACGGCCATTGCTGTCACCCGAATCAGCGCCGTGACGCCAACGGCGACTGCGCCGATGACGGAGAAGATGATCTGCCAGGTGTCGGAGGGCATGGTGTGTTTCACGATGCCATGTGTCGCATGGTAGCCGGCGAGCGCCGCAGGCGCGACGAAGGCGAGTGCGATCGCGAGCCGTATCCAGAGCGGACGGATGAAGGCGAGCAGGAACTGCCCGAGGCCGAGCGTCAGCGCGGCGGCGGCGAGGCCGACGAGGATCGCCCCGAGCCAACCGGCGCCGGTCTGGAAGGCCCAAGTCCCGGCGCTGACGCCCGCGAAGAACGGCAGCGCGAAGACAGCCAGTGTGAATAGAAGCCAGCACAGGGCGCCGATCGCCGCGATGCTGGAGAGGATGCCGATGAAAACCATGGTGGTGTTCTCCGTGAGATAGAGGTCTGACGGTCGCGCCTCCACCACCACCACCACGGCGCGTCGCCAGTATAGCCAAAGAGAAGGCGGGACGGGAGCGGAAATCCAGTAGGATTCCCGCTTGCGGTCGCGACGCCTTGCCCGCGGTCAGCGGGCGAAGGGATCGATCTCGTGAACGATGGCGGCGAGTTCGCCGTCATATTCGCCGGCCGGCATGACGCCCATGGAGCCGTCGCCGGCCTGGAAGATGACGATGGTGACCATGAGGGTCGTAGCGAGGCTGAAGGCGAAGGCGTGAGCTTGATTGAGGGTCATCTGACCGGCTCCTGTCTTGGAGGCGGGAGACCATCTCCCGCGCGACAGGCGCCCGATGTGTCCGGCCGATGGCCGCGATCACCGCGCAGGCGAAGCCGGAGCGGCGGCACGCTTTGCGTAGTCCGACCCTTTACGGGTTGATGGCGTCAGGCCAGCGGCTGGACCAAGGATCAGCGCATTGGAAGCGGGGGATGGTTTTCCGCCATGACCGGGGCCACCATGGTAACGCCCGTTCAATGCTTTCGCGCCAAAGCATCGCCGCCATGCTGCCGGTCGTGATGCTGCCGACATGGCCGGGTATGATCATGCAAAGCGCAGTTGTCGAAGAGAACGCCCATGCCGAAGGTGCCTGAGAAGACCGACTTCCCCGTCAGCCAGGTGCGGCGCTATCTGGAGCCCGGTCCGATCGTGCTGGTGTCATCAAAGTGGCAGGGCGCGATCAACATCATGACGCTCGGCTGGCACACGATCCTGGAATTCTCGCCGTCTCTCGTCGGCCTGATGATCTCCGGCGGCAATCACAGCCACCGCATGATCCGCGAAAGCCGGGAATGCGTGGTCAACCTGCCGACGACGGCGCTGACCGATACCGTGGTGGGGATCGGCAACACGTCGGGGGCCGAGATCGACAAGTTCGCCAAGTTCAATCTCACGCAGCAAGAGGCGAGCAAGGTCGATGCGCCGTTGATCGGCGAATGCCATGCCAGCTTCGAATGCCGCCTTCACGACGACGCGCTGGTCGACAAGTACAATTTCTTTATCTTCGAGGTGGTGAAGGCGCATGTCGCCACGTCGCCTAAGCATCCCGAGACGCTGCATTACACCGGCGATGGCGTGTTCGTGGTGTCCGGCAAGGTCATCAGCCGCAGATCGCTGTTTCGACCCGAGATGCTGTGAGAGGCGGCGCTTACGCGCCACCTCCCTTCGGGCGGAAGTCGAACAGCGGGATGCCGAGCTTCCTCGCCTTGTCGGCGAGATTGTCCTGAATGCCGGTGCCGGGGAAGACGATGACCCCGATCGGCAGGACGTCCAGCATCTGATCGTTGCGCTTGAACGGTGCGGCCTTGGCGTGTTTCGTCCAGTCGGGGGCGAAGCCGACCTGCGGCACCTTGCGGGCGTCGGCCCATTTGGCCGCGATCTTCTCGGCGCCCTTCGGCGACTTGCCGTGCAGCAGCACCATGTCGGGGTGCTTGGCGTGGACCTGATCGAGCTTGGCCCAGATCAGGTGGTGATCGTTGAAGTCGAGCCCGCCGGTAAAGGCGATCTTTGGACCGGCAGGTAGTAGCAACTGATTGTCGGCCCGCTTCTTGGCAGCGAGGAAGTCCCGGCTGTCGATCATCGCCGAGGTCAGGTTGCGATGGTTGACCATCGATCCGCTGCGCGGTCGCCAGTTCGATCCGGTGTGGCGCTCGTAGTGCTCGGCCGCCTGGTCGCGCATCAGCTCGAAGGCGTTGCGGCGTTCGATCATGGTCTGGCCCTCGGCCGTCAGGCGTTCCAGCTCGACGGCCTTCACTTCGCTGCCGTCCTGTTCGCGTTGGCCGCGGCGCTGCGCCTGCTCGTTGTCGTCCAGCTCGCGCTCGATCCGTTCGTTGGCCCGGTGGAAGACGTTGACCGTCGACCAGAGGAGATCGTCGAGGTCGGGCTCGAGGCGGGTGTCCTCCAAAGTGACGATCAGGGCGTCGAAGATGTCGGCGATGGCGCCGGCGACATGGTCGCCCTCCGGAAGTGGTCGGGGATCGGGTTCGTCCGTGAAGGGACGGTAGCCGTAAAGCTGGAGTTCGCTGAGGACATGGTCGGTGGGGGAAGAGGCGTGGTGCGGTTCGTAGTCGTCGTGCTCGCTCATCGGGATGCTCCGTCGGTTCGACCGCGACCCTCGCGGCCTTCATGGCGACGAAAGCCTGCGGGCGGGCCGGACCTGCATCCGCAGCGAAGCGGAGGGCCGGAGCATAGCGGAGGAGGACGAAGGCGGGCTATTTTGCCTCGCGATGGAAAGCGGCCTCTGGCCGCGCCGGAAAATAGTCCGCCGCAGGCATTGCGGGTCCGGGCCGTTTGCTGGCCGATCGCCCTCTCGAAGGCCGGGGCGCGGTTCTCTCCGACCTGGGGATCATCCGAGCGACGCCGACGACGGCGCTCCCGCCGACTGCATTCTCCTGTCGGCCTATGCCGCCAGCGCCATGAAGCGTGCGACGTCCTGTGGCGCGATCTGCACTCGTGCCGCTGCACGGAGGCTGTCCAGACCAGACAAGCGGAGATCCTCGTTGAAGTCGCCCAGTCTCGGAGACACTACGACCGCCTCGATCCCGGCCGCGTTCGCCCGTTCGATCAACGTCGCCATCGCACCGTCGCCGGCCGGATCGTTGTCGCGGGCGATGTAGAGCCGGCGCAAGGTGTCGGGGAACAGGATGGCCGAGAGATGCGCCGCCGAGAGCGCCGCCGCCATCGGCATGGTGGGCAGCGCCATTCTGAGCGACAGCATCGTCTCGATGCCTTCGCCGGCCGCCATCACTTCTCCCGCCACACCGAAGCGAACGGCGTGTCCCAGGAGGTCGCCCATCGCCCGTCTCGGCGTGTCGATCGGGGCTTTGTCCGAGCCGTCAGGGGCGAGCCAGGTGCGATGTGCGCCGGTCTGACGCTCGTCGAGATCGGTGACCGATGCGATCATCGCCGGCCAGGTCTCGGTCGGGGAATATTCGTCAGGCCGGTAATAGCAGCGGGGATGGAAGCGCAGGCTTCCGGTTCCGTGCAAATCCGTAATGCCGCGTGTACGCAGATACGTCTTTACGAGCGTGCCCGAGATCGGCTGCGCCATGGCAAAGAGCCGCCGTGCCGCTTCCGGTGATCCGGTCGGGGCTGGTGATTTGCGCTCGCCACCATGCGGACGGTCCGGTTCGGGATGTGGCATCGACAGGAAGGTGCGCGCCTCATCGGCAACGTCCTTGAAGTCGACCAGACCGCAGCTTTCGCGGATGACGTCGAGCAGGTCGCCATGCTCGCCGGTGGCGGCGTCCGTCCATTTGCCGGCCGCGCCTTTGCCGGTTTCGCCACCCTTCAGGCGCACGAACATCGACCGGCCGGGCGTGTTGCGCACATCGCCGACCAGCCAATAATGTCCCTCCCGGTGACCGGCGGAGAGATAATGACGGCAGACCGCATAGGCCTGCCGGCCGAGACGGATCGCCAGATCGGAAGCGTCCAGCCGTGCCATCACGCCGCCTCCCGCTCGCCGATGCGTTCGACAGGGTAGCGCTCCAGCACCTTGGCGATGATCGCAGCGCCGGTCGTATCGGTCGGCACGAACATCCGCAGCTTCCACGAGATGATCTCGTGAAACAAGCCATAGGCCCGCAGGCGGTCGCGCATGGCGTCGGTGAAACCGGACAGCTCGATGCGGTTGGCGCCCATGACCCTGACGCGGCGAAGCTGAAGACCCTCGGTCAGATCGAGGATGGTCTTTCCGTCCATCAGCGCCATGAAGGCATCGTCGGGCGTCAGGGTTGACGTGCCGGTCGCGAGCGCGCCGGCAACCCAGGCGGGCGAGACGCGGCGGCCGACGATGCGCTCGCCGTCATCTGTCTGGAGCCGATAGACCCGCGTCGATTCTTTGGGCAGCCGCTTCCAGATCGGCAGCAAGAGCCCGCTGACGACATGGATGGTGCTGTCGGCATATTCAGGCACCTCGGCGGCCTCGGCATCCCAGGCTGCTTTGAAGGCGATCCGCTCGGCCTGCACCCAATGGGTCTCGTCCATCATCTTGATGGGGATGTTGTGCGCCTCCATCGGCCGGATCAGCCGCGCGCGCCGTTCGATCTCGCCATCGTCCAGCATGATGCTGGTGGTCGGTATCTGCACGGCGGCGCGGCCCGAGCGCTCGTTGATCAGCAGCCTGGTGCCCGGGTCGTTGAGATGATCGAGCGCCTCGGCCAGCGTCACGGGGCGGTTGCGCTGGCGCCGGGTGATGGTCAGCAGCCGAGCCTCGGCGCCGGTGCCGGGATGAACGTGGATCGTTCGGCGGTCGGTGACGATGAAACTCTCGGCCTGCAGCGTCTCCAACCCGACGTCGTAGCTGCCCGACGCGATGGCGCCTTCGATCTTGGCGTTCAGAAGCCGCTCGAACGCCGTGAACAGGACGCCCTGGAGTTCGATGGTCAGCGCCAGCAGCCGGTTAAGAAAGGTGGTGATCGGCGGCAGTTCATCCTTGATGCCGGTGGAATCCATCAGCGACAGGCCGGTGGCGTCCTCGAACATCTGGAGCGAGCACCCATCGACCTTGCCCCGCACCAGCAGGAGATAGAGCTGGCGCAGTGCATCGCGGGCATAGTGCGATTCCAGATTGTCCTCGGGCCGGAACAGACCCTGACCGCCGGTCTGGCGCTGGCCGCGCGTGATCGCGCCCAGCGTGTCGAGGCGGCGGGCGATGGTCGATAGGAACCGCTTCTCGGCCTTCACGTCCGTCGAGATCGGCCGGAACAGCGGTGGCTGCGCCTGGTTGGTCCGGTTGGTGCGGCCCAGGCCCTGAATGGCGGCGTCGGCCTTCCAGCCCGGCTCCAGCAGATAGTGGACGCGTAGCCGCTGGTTCCGCGCCGACAGGTCGGCGTGGTAGCTGCGCCCGGTGCCGCCGGCGTCGGAGAAGATCAGGATGCGCTTCTGATCGTCCATGAAGGTCTGCGTTTCGGCCAGATTGGCCGAGGCGGCGCGGTTCTCCACGGCGAGGCGGTCGATGCCGCCGGGGCTAGTCCTGCGGACGATGCGGCGCGAACGTCCCGTCACCTCCGCCACGACATCGGTGCCGAAGCGCTGGACGATCTGGTCGAGCGCGCCGGGGACCGGAGGTAGGGAAGCTAGCCTCTCGATCAGGCGGTCGCGACGGGCGACGGCGTCACGGCTCTCGACCGGCTGGCCATCGCGAAACACTGGTCGCGACGACAGATTGCCGTCGCTGTCGGTGAACGGCTCATAGAGCTGCACCGGGAAGGAATGGGCGAGATAATCCAGAACGTATTCTTTGCAGTCGCAGTTTATGTCGAGCGTGGCGGCGAGAGACGCAGGTTTCCTTCGGTTTTCCATGATTTCACTCCAGATAATATGCGGGTTAGAGGGAGTGTTCGAAGACGGGTCAGGCCCGCCTTCGAACGTCGGTGAGCATTGTGATCAAGGCGTCGGAAGGCGGCTTGAAGCGCCCCGGCTTGATCGCAGGGGCACCGTGGGCTGCGAGAATCTGCAGCTTCTCTTCGGGATCGGCGCGCAAGTAGGTCTCGGTGCTCTGGATACTGGCGTGGCCGAGCCATAATGCGACCTTGCGAATGTCCCCCGTCGCCGCGAGCGTGTGCATCGCGCAAGAATGACGAAGCACGTGGGGTGTGACGCGCTTCCCAAGGATCGACGGCTGCTTCGTCGCTGCCGTCTTGACGTGCTCGGCCAATCGGAACGCAAATCCGTCGCGGGTCATCGGCTGCCCGTTGGCATTGAGGAAAATCTCGGTGACCTCAACTTGAGGCCGGATCGCAAGCCATGCGCGCAATGCGATCTGGGTCTCCTTCCACAGCGGCAGGACCCGTTCACGTCGCCCTTTGCCCATGATGTGCATGGTGGACAGGGAGCGGTCCGGGAAATCGCCCAGTTGCAGCGTTACGAGTTCCGACACCCTCAGTCCGCCAGCATAGGTAAGATGCAGCATCGCGCGATCACGGGTGCCGAGGCGTGTCCGGGGATCGGGTGTATCGAGCAAAGCCTTGATCTCGGCCCGGTCGAGGTAATCGATCAGCGCCTTGTCTGTCTTCTTGGTCGGGATTGCTCTGACACGGAGTGCCTGATCGAGGCAGGCTGGAATCCGGTACTCGATGTATCGGAAGAAGGATCGGATCGCGGCGAGCCTGCCATTGCGGGTCCGCACGCAGCTGCCGCGGCCGATCTCCACATGATCGAGGAAGGCCATGATCATGTCTGTGCCGAGATCCTCAACCTCGAGATCGGTCGGTCGGCGCTTCAGCCGATCGGCAGCGAACTGGACGAGGAGGACGAAGCAGTTGGCATAGGTCTTCACCGTGTGCGGGCTGACGGCGCGTTCGCGCGGCAGATGTTCCCGCAGATATGCCGAGAGATGGAGAGCAAGCGCCGTCATGCCGCTTCTCCTTGAAAAAGTTGCTCGCTTGCAGCCGCAATGTCGCGCAGCAGCACTGGCGTGGCTTCGAGATACCAGTACGTGTTGGCGATCGACGCGTGCCCCAGGTAGACACTGAGACCGGCCATGTGGTGGGCAATGGCCTCCCTGTCACGCGGGCAGGACTCAAGCGAGCGAACAGCGAACGTATGTCGCAGATCGTGGAGTCGCATGCCTGCCGTACCGGTTGCTCCACGATATCCGAGAAGCCGGGCCAACCTGACGAACACGACGTGGGCGCGCACCTTGTGCGGCGCCCGCCCCCGGATAGTGACGAACAGGTCATTACACTTGGCCGGGTGCTTCGCGCGGATCGCAATGTAGGCTTCGAGTGCTTGGCGCGTCGATGGCTGCAAGGCGATCAGTCGCTGCTTGCCGAACTTGCCGTTGCGGACGACCAGCCCATCCTCGACCAGATCGTTGCACTGTAGCGCGAGAGCCTCGGAAATCCGGAGACCTGTCGCCGCGAGCAGGCCGAACAGGTAATGGTACGTGTATGGGCTAATCGTGCCATGGGGCGGAACGTTCAATGCCGCCGCCATGATCGCCCGCACCTGGTCCGCTTCGATTATGGTCGGAGTGGGACGTGGCCGCTTCCCCCGGCCGAAAACGCCGACAGGCGGGACTTCGTTGTCTGGGTCCTCGGCATGAGCGAAAAGGCTGAAGTTACGAGCAGCGTCGTACCTATGGCGAGCCACGTTTTGCGAGCTTGCCGTGTGGCACCAGTCGTAGATGCGCTGCACTCGGGTGTGCCGGTCACCGAAGCGTTCAGCGAAAGCGGCGTATTGGCGCAGCAGTCGTTCCTGTTCCGAGAACTTCCGCCCCAAGCTGCGATACAGCGAGACGTATCTGGCAATCTGCGTGCTCAGCATGACGGTTCTCCCGGCCATGGCTGCGCGATTTTCATGAGCATCGGCAGGTCGACCTTGGCGTAGATGGCGGTGGTCTCGGGCGAGCTGTGGCGCAGGATCGTTCCAACGGACTCCAGCCCTGCGCCCGCGCGCAGCAAGTTGGTGGCAAGCGAATGCCGGAAAATGTGCGATCCGGTCGGCACGCCTTCGATCCCGCCGCGCTCATGCGTGCGTGCAACGATGCCGGCGATCTCCGCCGATGAGCGGAACGAACGGAACGGGGCTTGCGCGCGCACGAACAGATGCGGATCGGCGGTCTTGGGACGCGCCGTGGCAATGTAGTCCAGGATCGCGTCACCGACGTCCTGAGGCAATGGCAGGCGATCAGGCCGACGCGTCTTGCCCTTGACCGTCAGGTGGCCCGAGCGCCAGTCGATATCGTCGAGGTGCATATCCCGAATATCACCGGCACGCAGGCCAAGCCGGGCGAGCAGGAGAATGATGGCCTTGTCCCGAACTTCCACCGGGCGATCAGTCGGACATGCGCCGATGATCTGCTCGATCGTTGCCGGGTTAACGTGCCGGGGCAGCGTCGAAAGACGGTAGCGTTGCACTGATGGGATCGCGTGCAACAAAGCTGGACGGCAAATACCCTGCACGACCAGGAACCGAATATAGCTCCGTATTATCGTGACGAGCAGTGATGCCGAACCCGGCGTCTCCTTGCTTCGTTGTTGAAACGCCCGTCTGAGGACGGCTGCATCCCATTGTGAAGGCTCGCCGAGCATAGGCGCGAGCCGCCTGATATCGGCCCGGTAGCGCCGGATCGTCTCATCGGTCGCGCCGCGGTGTTGCTTGAGCCATGCCAGATATGCCGCCATGTGCGGGTCGTCATCCGACACCAGTTCGACTGAAGGGATGACACCGCGGTCGCGCAAGAACTCGACGAAGTGCCGAGCGCCTCGCCGCCGCCGCTTCGCGCCCGAGGCAACAAGCTTGCCTCGCTTGCGCCAGACCGGACATCGACAATCATGCGCGCCGTACTGGTCGATGATCGTGTCATCGATATCGGCCCATTGTCGTCGCGCAATGCGAAGCCAGGCCGCGAAATGCTCGGCCTCGGATCGATAGGACTGGGCCGGTCCTTGCGCGAGTTGCAAGCGATCGATCCCATCGAAATAGTCGGCGAGGTGCCGTGGCAGATCGTCGATCCCGTCGTCGACACCGACGTAGCCTTGATCCTCCAGGAAGCGGACGAAGCGCCTGACTCGCGCTGCAATGTCCGCCTTATAGACTGGCTGCTGCGCCGAATACCGGTGGCAACGGCACCGATGCTTCTCGAACCGCCGAACGGTCCGATCGTCGATCGTGCGGATCGCGATCCCATGCAGTTCCATCCAATGCAGGAAATGACGGGCCGCAGCGCCAAACAGAATCGCACTGCCTGACCTCTCGTCGAGCGACAGAGAGGAGAGGAATGCGGTGAGTAGAGCGTCGTGACTGGGCGGGTCTTCGACCCGGAGCCGGGCCGCTCGAAACGACAATAATGATCTTGATCGCATGTTGGTTCCTTCGACTTGTTCAGGTCGAGGGAACCGTAATTATCTGGAGTGAAATCATGGAAAACCGAAGGAAACCTGCGTCTCTCGCCGCCACGCTCGACATAAACTGCGACTGCAAAGAATATGTGTAATGTGGAGCTCCACATTACACATACTCGCGCGGGGTGATGTCCACCCGGACGTCGTTCCATTCCTCCGTCGGAATTTCCGCGAGACGGCGCTCCATCAGCGCCTCGCCGGTGGAAACGATCTGGATCACGGCGGAGTGGCCGTCGACCAGGTCCTGCTCGACCGAGCGGATCAGTGTCGGCGTCTTCATCGAGGTCAGCAGATGGCCGAAGAACCGTTGTTCTGTCTCATCGCGAGGTGTATCATTTGCGGTAATAGATTGATAAATCACAAGGATTCCCTGTCCGGGCTAAGAGGGCGCATTATTAGGCCGCGCTCTGCTCGGAGGGGCTTCTCTCTCTGGCCGCAGCAGCCTCGTTGATGACCGGCAGCACTCTCCCTCTGGCCACCGGGAAGCGGGGGCCGTGATGGGCCAAGTGGGATCAGGCCGGGTTGTCGGGGTCTTCAGGCCGCAAGCGAACCGGACGCCGTGCGTCCACGAGCTGCCGAAGCAACCCGGCGTTCTGTTTTTCCGCGCGCTCCAACCGGCTCTCCGCCTCGCGGGCGCGTCGAAGCAGACCTGCATTTTCGGTCGCCAAGGATGCGAGCTGGCTTTCAAGATCGCGGATCTTCATGGCATCCGTGCGAGCGGCATCCTCCCGCTTTTCGCGAACGGCGGTGCGCGCGGCAGATATCGCGCGGATGTCTTCGAGTATGTCGGTATGGCCGACGTAGAGAACATTGCGCCCGACGCCGGCTTCGCGTGCGACCGCAGCGGCGGTGATGGGCGCCGAAGATGTGCTGGAGGATAGCGCCTCGAGGGCAGCGCGCAGCTTGGCCTTTGTCCGAGCGTGGCGACGCTGCTGCGGTGTCGGGGCTTCAACCTCCCCCATCGGCAAGGTCCGTTTCATCGAGCATCGCAAGGAGGCGTTTGCACTCGTCGGCGCGCGACATCGCCAGCGTTCGGCTCTCCAGGTCGAGGTCGCTCCTTTCGAGAAGGGCAAGGTTCCTGCTCAACCGTCCCGCCCATATCGGCCGATGCTTTTCGGTGATGACGAAGTTGGCGCAGGTGACACAGACGCTCTGGGTGCGAAGCACGGGATTGGGTTCGCGCTCGGACCCAAGGCACGCCGAGGTTTCTCGCCGATAGAGGCAGTAACCCCAGTCGCAGACGCCAAGGCGCATATCGGTTTCGGCCAGAAGTTGCGTAATGTAGGCGTCAAGGTCGCCACCCTGAGTGCGACCGCGGAACGGGGAGCGCTCCGCGAGCATCTTGCCGGCCTTTCCCGCGAGCCGGGGGGCGACCAGAAGATCCTCAAGCGCCGTGCGCGTATCGGCCATGACCTGGTCATCGATCAGCTCCGCCAGATCGAAGTCGGTGCCGACGTAGCTGCGGTCCGTCATGGCGCGGGTGATGTGACCAAGGTGTTTGCTGAGCGCCGCCAGCGCCGTACGATCGCGGCGGCCGACGAACCGCGCGAACGTCTTGCGCCCTTGATGCGAGGTCACACGCCAGCGCTCGCCTTCATGTTCCGGCAGATCTAGCATCGGGATGAAGCTCTTGTTCAACCGCATATTCACGGCAGCGATGCTGACCGTGTGGATAGGCAAGGCCGATGCTCGCAATGCGGTGCCGGGTTTCTCCTGCACCAGCCACAGTTGCCGCCCACCATGGATTGCCCGCCAGAGCGCGGATAGCTGATCAAGGACAGCGATGGCTCGGACGACAGGATCGGGAACCACCCATCGGTGCGCAAGCCCCTCGGGACCCGGCGCGCCTTTGCGGATGGCCCCTGTCAGATAGGCATAGGCCTCACCGTCGTCCCCCTCATGCCACTCGATGCAGCCTGTTTCGAGGGCGAGGATCTCCGATGCTCGGGCACCCACCAGATATGCGATGACGATGAAGCAGGCGTCATAGAGCCTAAGGATACGATCGTTCAGCCCGTCGATGGGCCTGTGGGTCAGTGTCTCGGGCCGGCCTGGACACATCTCTATGGGCGGCTGCGATCGGAGATAAGCCGAGGCTCGGTATGTTTGTGCGTCATACGTGCCCCCCTGCTGCTTGGCTTCATCATAGATTGCCTGCGCCGCTTCGCGCATTTCGATGATCTGGTCAGCGGGCTCGCCGATCAGATGGAGCGCAGCAGATATCAGCGGGACCGCGACCGCATCCGGCGTATGCGGCTTCTTCGTCCCGTCGTGCCAGGTGCCGAGGCGTGTGAGCATTGGCAACGGTTGCGGCGGAGCTTCCGCCAGCTTGAAGCGCTGCTCATAGAAGGCTCTGATGATCCTGTGGTAGTTGCGTACGGTGCTATAGGAGAGCCCGCGTTCGCCGAAGTCGTAGAACAAGCGCTCGATTGCCCGGCGGTCAAGCCCGGCCCAGCTTTCAACCCGGTTTGCCACCATCCACTGAAGGACGACACGCAGATAATCTGCATAGCGGGCAAGAGTATGGAGCGCGACCGCTTTGCGGCCGTCAGGTGGATCGGCATGCAGCGACCAGATGAGCTGCTTGGCCGGCTGTCGTAGTCGACGCCATTTATCCTCGTTGAACCGGCTACCGTCCGGCATCCTGAACGACCAGTCGATCCTGAAGGCATGATCCCGATGGCCCGGCACATCACGGGCGAGTTGCCACTGATCGTCGGCAAAGTCCGATTCCGGGGATACGCGGACCGGAAGGCCGGGCGTTGCCGCGATCTGTGGAACGATGTTCATTCGATATCCGGTAATGCGGGAAGGCTGTCGGCGAGCTGTTCGGCATCCTTGTGCAGTTTTGCCGGGAACGCAGGCAGCAGATCCTGCTCAAGAACGCGCAGGCTCGGGGCGTAGAAGATATTCCACCTCTCGGCATCGATCCGATCCCGGGATGCCAGTAAATGGCGGTGAGCCTGAACAACGCGCGCGCAATGGTCGATATCGAGCGGAACGATCAGGCCAGGACATGTAAGACAACCACCCAGGTGCCGACAGACACGCTTGCCGCCCGCGCCATCGCTCTCGACCGGCATCATGCAGCGGTGCCCGAACAAGGCCGTCACGGCGCCTGGACCGGGCAGCGACGTATCACCTTCTTCCGGTTCCGGCGTCATGACCCAGGCGACCATCATCCGCTGGAGGCGGACAATGGTCTCGCGCTCAAGCCGACGCGCTGCCGGTCCTTCCACATAGGCGTCGGTCGTCACCGGGTCGCGATGATTGAGGATGGCGGCCGTCGCCAGGAGATCGCCACCCGAGGCCAGGTAATGCTGTGTCGCGACACTCCCTCTCAACTGGCCCGGTGAGAAGCGAGGCAAGGATCGCCGAGGGCGATCGGGATGATCGAGATTCCATTTGGCGATCCTCCGGTTAGCTCCCTTTATGAACCGATCGAGACGGCCGAGGAGTGTGCTGAACGAGATCAGCCCGGCAGGACTGCCATGCTGCCTTTGTGGTGCGCCCGTCAGATAATATACGAGGAAGAGACGTTCGCGATGCTGGTCAGGAACGTGGAGCACGAGGGGCGCCGTCATCGCCAACAGCATTTCAATGAGGCGCGGCGCGGAGCGCGGCCGTCGAACATCGAACGAGCGGCGCTGCATCTTCGGATTGGGCGCGGTCTTGTGCTTTAGCCACTCGACCAGCACCCGGTTGTCGTCGATCGGGTGAGCGACAAGACAGTCGCGGCGGATCTCGCGAAGCGGGTCCGGGTTGGCGGCGAGCTGGATAGCCAGGGCGATATAGAACGGAACGACCGTTCGCGTGGTCAGGTGATAATGCTCCGCGATGCCGCTGCGCCAGCCCCAGCGCAGAAGCCGGCTGTGCGGCACGCGAGCTTCCTTCAACTGGTTCCAGGTCGGCGCAAGACCTCCTGTCAGGCGATGAAGCCGCCAGATCGCGCTGTCCAGGCTCTCCCCGCGTTCGGCACGCGCAGGCGCCTCTGCCGCAGCGATAATCACCTGTCCCCGCTGGAACGTCGCCCATGCGGCATCGATCTCTTCGTAACAGGCCATGAGGATGGCCTGCAGATCCTCCTTCGACAGTCGCGCCTTGGAGTCATGGTGGCGACTGCCGGGAACCGGATTGTAAGGGATCGCGAGAGGCGAACCGAAGAGGTGCGGATCAGCCTGCTCGGCACGCTCGAGTAGCGGACGGATCAATGCCTACTGCGTGGCTATCGTCGGCCGCTTGAGCCGTTTTCCTGCCTCGTCGGGTCGGGCGAGGAAGGCCAGATAACGCTTCATCGTGCCGGCATTCACCTGAGCGGCGCTGGTCACGCCCTCGCTCGCGAGGAACCCGGCGAAGCGGCGCAGCGCACGCCATCGGGGTCGGGCGCGTGCGAACCGTTGTCCCTGCATCGTTCAGGCGGAAGGCGGCCATCAGCGGACCCACCATATCTGGTGGTAGAGACAGCGTGGCGGGGTCGAAGCGCTGCACGCTGCCATCGCGAGCATCGCGGAAGATGACGATCTCTGTCGAGGCGACGGGATCGGATGTCGCTGTCGGGCGCCGGATACGCCGATCGAGTTTCCGGCTATTCGGCATCGGGAATGAGTTCGCCGTAAAGCCATGCAAGGCTCTCGGAGAGATCGCGTTCGTGGACCTCGACACACCGCAGATAAATGGCGGTCGTCGCGATCGAGCGATGACCCATCAGCACTTGCAGGACCTTCAACGGATTGAGATCGGGGTTGTCGCGCGCCTGCTGCTGAAGGCGCGCCAGCATCACCATCGCGAACGTGTGCCTCAGCCAGTGGAAGCTGCCCTTGAGCTTGGCGTCGGCGAAGCCTTTGGCGAACAGCGCCGTGAGCCGTTTCGGCGATAGAGCCGTCCCGTGGGTCGTGAGGAGAAGATTGGCAGGTGGCTGATAGCGCCGGTCGCGGGCACGGGCGCGGCGGACAACGCGCGCGCGGTCCTCGCCCGCATACCAGTCGGTGCGGTCGATCAAGCGGATCGGCGGATAGACCGTGCGGGGGCGGTCCCCCTTGGTGATGCGCAGCGGGATGCCGACGAGCGGCTGATCTTCGGCGGATAGCTGATGGCTGTCGGGCACCATGTCGAGGGTCATCCCGCAGATTTCCTTGCGACGAAGCCCCGCTGTAAGAGCCCACTCGGCCGCAAGGTGCGGCGTAGGACCAAGGTGCGCGAAGAGCCGATCGAGTTCGGCGGCACGCAGCGGTCGCGGCAGCTTCTCGGGCTGCGACAGCGTCAGCATATTGGTCGCCGCAAGACGAGGACCATGCCCTTCTTCCTTGAAGGTCACGATGACGCGCTCGCGCCGCCGGAAGGGAAGCTCGCCGATCAGCCCCTCCTCCAGCGCCCATTCATAGAAGCGGCAGACGCTCATTACGCGCGCATTGATCGTCGCCCGCTCATAGGCCCTGTCCGTGTGCGAACTCGGGTTTGCGATCATGCGGTCGCGATATGCGCCGATGACGCCTTCATCGACCGATTGCCAGTCAAGATCGGACTGCTCGAGCGTGTCGAACCAGTCGTAGATGTGTTCGGCGTAAGTTCGCACCGTATCTGGCGCGCAGCCGCGAAGCGAGGCGTGCTCCAGCAGCCACGCAAAGGCCGGTTCGATGATCGCCATCCTGGCATCGAACAGGATCGGGAACCCGAGAGGTATTCCCGGCACGCCGGCGACAGCGCGGATAATTGAGACCATGGCGCGCGTCTCCTCCGCTCATGAGGATCGAGAACCACTATAGCAGAATGAAGACACTATAAGGTCGCGCGTGCGATGCGTAGATCACTATTCAGGGTAGTTAGCGCGCCTCATGATGCCATGAGCGGGCGATAGTCAGCGTCGCCACCCATTTCCTCGGCCCAGATGGCCATCCTAAAATCGTCCAGCGTGAGGCCGCATTCTTCCAGCATCTGCGCGGCCAGCAACGGATATTCCGCAATCGCATCCGCAAAGTCATCACGATGGCCGTAATAGTGGTCGTGCCAGCCCCACCGATCGTCTTCCTGCTTCGAGGGATCGCGCTCGATCACCAGCAAGGAAGCATCGAGGCGTAGCATCGCGGCAAGCAACTTCTCGCAATGATCGACGTCGAGCGTTTCCCTGGGGCCGTGCTGCCCCTGATAGCCCACCGACAGGTTGGTACATTCGGGTATAAGGCCCGCATATTCGTTGGTGTCGGTATAGACGCCCGTGTCGTCGGGTCTGTAGCGGAAGCCCGGGTTCAGGCCGTTGAGCGCGGACGCCAGGCTAATCGCAAAAGCGTCCGAGCATGTCCGCCCGTAGCTTTGATGCGTGATGACGTCGCCCGAGCCGGCACGGTCGAAGGCGATGGCCGCATCGATATCCTTCAACAGGTCCGGCGTATGGCGCTGGATCCAGCGGGAACCGAGGCAGCCTTGCTCCTCGCCGCGATGGAACAGGTAAAGGCCGGGCCGGCCTGCCGCGATCATGTTGAGCATGATCTAGACACCAGCACCATCATCGGCGCCAAGCGACATCCCGGCCTTGCCGTTGCACAAGCCCGCGATTCCGAGCTGGTCGATGCCCACGTCCTGCTGTCCGCCGCGCGCCGCCACCGTGTCGACGTGGCAGCTCCACATCACGTGAGGCTGGTCGCCGATAGCGATCATCCGATTGCCGAAGGCGTCGGCCGTCATGCCGGGAACCCGGTCGAGATACTCCCGGCAGAAGGCGCGTTCGATCGCGCTGTCATGAGGCCGGGCCCACGACAGGATTTCGAGCAGGCCGGTGCGGCCCGCGACATCATGGTAGATCATGGGATCAGGCTCCTGCGAGGGAAGCGGCTGCCGCCAAGTGCGGCGCCGTCATCGCGATGGCGGGAAGGAAGTTTTCGGGGGTGCAAGGCGACTGATCGAGACCACCTTGCGAACAAGCAGCATCGCCCGGCTCACGGACATCGTGCCGAAGTTCTTCGAGGCGGCGCCGCTCTGCCTCGTCCCGCTCGCGCTTCAGCCGCGCCTCTCGGGCTCGCTCTCCAGCGGCTTGCCATTTGGCAACCTCCGCATGGATCGCCGCCATTTCTTCGTGGAACTGCCGGTAAGCAAGGATATGGGCATTGGCGAGAGCGGCATCGTCATCGTCGAACGGCTCGGGAAGCTGATCCTCCGACAGCCATTCACCGTGATATTCGGTGAGATCCTCTATGTGGAACCATTCGGCGGAACCATCGCATTGGCGACAGCAGCCGCTGACCCACCATTCGCAGCGATCTTCGAGATAGACGGCGCCAAAATCCCCCGCATCCTCTTCAAGGACAGTATGCGAGGCATTGTCGGCATAGACGGTGACGAAGGTCTCGACGTCGCTATAGGAACGCTCGTTGTGGTCGCAGAAGGTCGTATGGTTGTTATAGCAACTGTAGCACCACTCTTCAGATGAGCCGTCGGCGTAATAGACCTCGTCATGCGACCTGGTGTCGTCGTCGCAGCGCGGACAGTACCAAGGGCTATGACCCAGCCCATTGGTGTTCTCGGACGAGATGCTCCCGCGGCCGACAACGAGGTATTTGCCATCGTCGGCGAGGTCGTCGCCTGCATCGATATACGGGACGACGAAGTTGTCATCATCCTCGATCCGCCGAACGCGGGCGCCGTTCAGACCGCCCTCGGTGTAGCCGGCGTTCTCGAGGAGCAGCCTCAGACGCGAGACGTCGCCATAAATGCTCGTGTAGATCTTGCGGCTCGGCCAGACGATGCTGCGGGCCTTCGCATCTTCGCGGGAACCGATATAGGCGAGCGCCGTGTCCGGACCGGCATAGACCCGGACAGGATGGCATGAACTTTCGAAGTCGCTCGCCTCATGGGCCATGCAGCTGCTGGGACCGCCGACATAGACGTCTTCGATTTCGTCGGCGTCCTGGGTGATCTTGAGGGTATCTTCCTCCAACTGCACCGACAGCCTGGCGCACCAACCCTCGATCGCATTGTTGTCGAGATGGTCGGAGAAGAAGCGATTGAGGTAGCGACCGGGCGACATCACCAGCTGGCGGTCGATCTGCCCCTTCGCTGCGTTTTCGGTGAACGCGATCTTCCCCGCCTGCTCGGTGGAGACGTGGCAAAAATGCTCGTCATGCCGTGCCTGATACCAGGGCTCGTCGTGCCAGGGGGTCTGCGCGTAAGTGCCGTCGGCAAAACGCAGCTTCTCGCGGACCTGCCAGTCGATATCGTCCGCACACGATCCGGCGACCGCTATGCGAAGTTGGGATTCGGGCGAGCGTTGGAGCAGTCGTTGCCGAGCAGCCTCGGCATCTTCGAACGATGGCCAGAGATATTGCTGGTCACCGGTCGGCGCCAAGCAGAACTCGATCGTTATCGGCCGCCACTCGGTAGCCGAGTGCGGATACAGGATTTGGAACTGTGCCATGGGCGTGACTCCACGCAGCCGCGCGCGGTCGCGCGGGCTGGATTGATTGATTGAGATTGCGGGTGGTTCAGCGCGGGAGCGGCAGTACGACCTTGACTAAGACGCCGGCGGCGCTCCCTCGGTTCGCCTCAGGCGGCTAAGCGATGGCTTCCATGCGTCGCTGCGCGACGCGAGGGACGGGCCGACCACCGCCAGCTCTTTGGGTTAGCGCGGCGGTCGGCCCGCCCCTCATCGCGACCAAAGGAGACAGTCTCTCGGAGAGGACCTAACCGCTGCTTGGCGGATTCGAAGGCCGAGCGGGCGGCGGACTTGGCCTGCCGATTCAGTGTGCCGCTGTCGCCGGTGATGTTGGCGGCCTGCATGGCGGCGTCGAGATTATTATGAATGACGGCTTATCACGAGGTCGCGATAATGTGAAGGAACGCGGCAGCGACGTGGATTCTCCTAATGCGGGGCGATGTTGCTGCGCATTATTTTGATTGCGAACCTCGGCGGTCTCTGGACCAGCTGAGGATAAAAGCATGTTGAAATTGCACGACGAGTTGATCGCCGAACTCTCGAATTTGCTCACGACGCAGAATTATAACCCGGTGGTCGTAGCGAACCATCGCCTGTACGCCCGCGCGTTTCTCGATTATCTGGCCGAGTGCGGCGTGCAGGTGGAAACTGTGACGCTGGCGCAGGTCGATCAGTATCTTGCCTATGCAGTTCAGGATTTCGAAGCCCAGTACGGGCGGCCTCCCTGTGCGCGCTGGCAGATGTTGCCCCGCACATCGATCAACAAACTGCTCCGGCTTGCCCAAGGCAAATGGCCGCCCGAGCCAGAGATGACCGAACCGGAAACCGCGTATCGGCAGGCGATCTGCTGCGAATACGAGGCATGGCTGCGCGACGAGCGCGGTCTGGCAAGCGCTTCCATCTCGGCGCTTCTGTGGGAGGCACGGAACTTCCTGCGATGGCAGTTCGAACGGGGCGGGGCGGCCAGCCTCGACACCTTGAGCATCGGGGAGGTCGATCTCTACATGGACATGCGCGCCCCTGGATTACGGCGCAAATCATTGGCCGATGTCGCTGAGCGGCTCCGGTCGGTGGTGCGGTATCTGCATCGGACGAGGCGCATCCCGATGGATCTCACGCCGCACATCATCGGCCCCATGCTCTACGCCTATGAAGACGTGCCCTCGACGCTGGACAGGCGCCAAATCGCCGCGGTGCTGGCGGCGACGAAGAAGGATGGATCGCCGCGGGGACTGCGCGATTTTGCGGTACTTCAACTGCTTGCCACATATGGGTTGCGCGAAGGTGAGATCTGTCGCCTTCGGCTTGAAGACGTGAACTGGCGCGGAGAAGCCCTGCGTATCCGTCACACCAAGACCAATGCGTACTCCTACTTGCCGCTATTGGCGCCCGTTGGTGAGGCGCTCCTCGACTATCTGCGTAATGGGCGCCCCCAGGTTGAGGGGCGGGAAATCTTCATCCGGTCCTGCGCGCCCTATATCGCAATGACAAACCTGTATGGCATGATCCGCGGGCGGTTGTCAGCCGCTGGCGTCGAGCCGCCGGGAAAGCGAGGAGCGCATGTCTTTCGCCACGCGCGGGCGGTCGAAATGCTGCGGGCGTCGGTCCCGCAAAAGATCATCGGCGACGTGCTCGGACATCGATCCACCGAATCCACCAACGCCTATCTCAAGCTGGCGACAGATGATCTCCGAGCCGTGGCGCTCGACGTGCCCGGATCGGAGGTGCTGCCATGAGCGCCTGGCACGATCCCGATCGCACGGTCATCGACGCCTTCCTGGAAAAATCGCAGTTCCGGCAGGGAAGCAGGCCGACTTATCGCTGGTTCCTTCGCAGCTTCGAGAATGTAGCCCAGCGTCATCCGGCGGTCGACCGGCAGATGCTCGAAGTCTGGCTGAAGGAAATGGAAAAACGTTGGCGAATGCCGACGCTGCTCAACCAGGTCTGCATTGTCGATCGCTTCCTCGACCACCTCGTCGAAATCGGGCTGATCGCAGATAATCCCGTTGCCGTGCTTCGCCGTCAATACAACGTCAAACAAAGCAAGCCGATCTGGCGAGCGCTGGCTTCCGCAAATCCCGACGGAGCCTTGGCCGCATTGCGACGCCCCGCGCCCTTCGGCAGCTCGCTGGGGGACTTCATGCGTGAGCATGTCGCGTTGATGCGGAGCCGGGGGTATCAGTATGAGACTCAGGCTCACTGGTTATTGCGGTTCGATCGGTTCCTCCAGGCGACCCCGGAACTGACAGGGGCATCGCTTGAGACGATGCTGGCGCGCTGGGCAACTGCCAAGCTGACCCGCAATCACGCGGCTGAATGCCAGAAGCTCGGGCGCCTCCTGACTAAGGCGCGGTATCGCCTTGATCCCAGCATCCCACCGAAACGCTTCAACGCCCGTCCCGAGCGGGAAGTGGCACGAGAGCATCGACGACCGCACATCTTCAGCCCGGCCGACGTTCGGCAGATGCTCGACGTTGCCCGCTCCTATCCGTCGCCGGACGCGCCGCTGCGGCCGATGGTTCTCTACACCATGGTGGTTCTGGCCTATTGTGCCGGACTGCGCCGTAGTGAACTCGCCGGGCTCGATCTGGGTGACGTCGATCTTCAATCAGACACGATCACAGTGCGGGAAACGAAGTTCTACAAGACCAGGATATTGCCGCTAACCGGCAGCGTCATGGCCGAATTACGGGCCTATATCGATGCAAGGCGGCGCGCTGGCGCCCCACAGGATCCTCGGTCCGGGCTCTTCTGGCACGAGCACTTCAATGATCGCTATACCCCGGTGACGGTCTCAACGATGATCACCAACGTCATGCGCCGTGCCGGGTTCAAGGCCCCGACCGGGCGGACAGGGCCGCGTGTTCATGACCTGCGCCACTCGATGGTCGTGAACCGGATCCTTCAATGGTATCGATCCGGCGTCAATCCGCAGGACAAACTGCGCTTCCTCTCCACCTACATGGGCCACCGGGACATCAACTCCACGCTGGTCTACATCACCGTCACGCAGGACCTGCTGCAGGAAGCAAGCGAGCGGTTCCGGACCGTCGGCGCCCGATGCCTCACGATGGAGGCGCGGTCATGACGAAGGGCAATCTCTTCCCCGCATTGTTGCGGGCGTTCTTTCAGGAATGGTTGGCTGAGCAACGCAGTGCATCTGTCCATACGATCCGGTCTTACCGCGACACCTGGCGGTTGTTGCTTCGGTTCATCGCGGAGCGAAAGGGCGGCGGGGTCGCGCGGATCATGCTGGCCGACGTCTCGGCCGGAGAGGTTCGCGCGTTCCTCCACCACACCGAGCATGGGCGCAGGGGCACGATCGGTACACGCAACTGCCGGCTCGCCGCGATCCGCAGCTTCTTCAGCTTCGTGGCTGACAAGGATCCCGAATACATCGCGCAATGCGCCGAGATCCTGACCGTCCCGCTCAAGCGGGAGCCTACCGTTGCACCCTGCTATCTCGAGCCGGAGGAGGTCGAAGCGATCCTTGCTCAGCCCGACCGGTCGACAATCGAGGGAATGCGCGACCACGTGCTACTCTCGTTCCTATATAACAGCGGCGCGCGCATCCAGGAGGCCCTCGACCTCTGTCCCGAGGCGATCCGGTTCGACGCACCGAACTTCGTGCGTCTTTACGGCAAGGGTCGCAAGGAACGTATCTGTCCACTCTGGCCGGAAACCGTGACGTTGCTCAGGAAGTTGTTGGAACGTCACCCGCGCGCGCCAGATCAGCGGATCTTCGTCAATCGATATGGTGAGCCGCTGGGCGCCTCGGGAGTGCGGTTCAAACTCGCCTCCTATGTAGGAAAGGCGTCAGAAACCGTGCCGTCGCTTCGGTCCAAAAATGTGACGCCGCACAGCTTCCGGCACGCGACTGCCGTTCACCTTGTCGCTGCCGGGGTCGACATCACCGTCATCCGCAGTTGGCTGGGACACGTCAGCCTCGATACAACCAACCACTACGCACAGGCCAATCTGGAGACCAAACGAAAGGCGCTCGAGCAGGTAGGGGCGCCGGCGGCGAGCAACGTGCCACCTTCGTGGAAACGAGAAGCCAGCCTGATGGAGTGGCTCGATGCCTTGTGAAATAATGTGAAGGACGTGGCGAAATGCTCAGCAGCTTTGCGGGCCTTCGCCACGTTCCTGCGCATTATCGCGACCTCGCGATAAGCGATCTTATGCGCAGCTGCGCATAAGATCGCGAAGGCGCCGGCATAGGAGTCGTAGATGCCAGTCTGCTCGGGGGTGAGCTGGTGTTCGACCAGTTCGTATTCGACGCCGTCATAGGAGAGCGACCGCGCGGTGTAGAGACCGAGCGAGCGCAGGTCGCGGGCCAGGACTTCCATCGCCGCGACGCCGCCGTCCTCGATCGCCTCGACGAATTCGGCGCGGGTCGAGAACGGGAAGTCCTCGCCACCCCACAGGCCGAGCCGCTGGGCATAGGCGAGATTGTGGACTGTGGTCGCGCCGGTCGCCGAGACATAGACCACGCGTGCGTTCGGCAGGGCGTGCTGGAGCCGGAGGCCCGCACGGCCCTGCTGCGAGGCGGCGACGTCGCCGCGTTCGCCTTTTCCACCAGCGGCGTTCTGCATGGCGTGGCTTTCGTCGAAGATGATCACTCCATCGAAGTCGGAGCCCAACCATTCGACGATCTGCTTGACGCGGGAAAGCTTCTCGCCGCGATCGTCGGACCGTAGCGTGGCATAGGTGGTGAATAGGACGGCTTCCGATAGCGTGATGTCCTTGCCCTGCGGGAAACGCGATAGCGGCGTGACCAGCAGCCGTTCCATGCCGAGCGCCGACCAGTCACGTTGCGCGTCCTCCAGCAGCTTGTCGGATTTGGAGATCCACACCGCTTTGCGGCGCCCCTGCATCCAGTTGTCGAGGATGATGCCGGCAGACTGGCGGCCTTTGCCGGCACCGGTGCCGTCACCGAGCATGAAGCCTCGGCGGAAGCGCACGGCGTTCGGCGCATCGTCGGGCGCGGCCGAGACGACGTCGAAGGTCTCATCGAGCGTCCACGAACCGGCGAGGAAGTCCGCATGCGCCTCGCCGGCGTAGATGAGGGTTTCGAGCTGGGCGTCGGAGAGGAGCCCATCATTGACGATGTTCGCCGGCAGCCGGGGCCGATAGCTCGGCTTGGGCGGCGCGACCGAGGCCATCGCCACGGATTGTACCAGCTTGGTCGGATGGGGCTGAGCACCGGGGATACGGATCGCCTGCAACCCGTAGTCTTCATAGATCGCGTCGGTGATCCGGCCATCTTCGGCAGGCGTCCAGTCCACGATCTCATAAGCGAGTTCGACGCCTTCGGGTTCGCTAACAGTGCGGAGGGGAGAAGATACGGCGGCGCGCGCGAGATAGCCGCGAACGGTACTCGGCGCGGCTGCCGGGACGGCGGCGGGAACCGAGATGCCGGTATCGACCGGCAAACGTCCCGGAACATGCTCGCCGATCCAGCTGATCACGGTGGCGACGTCGGGGGCAGCGCCTGGTGATGCTGGGAATGCGACGGCGTTTTCCGCCGGGGCCTTGTCGATCACGGTCAGGCGAGTGTCGATGGTCGTGCCATGCTTGGCATAGACCGCACCGTCGATCGCGGCGGTGAATACCACGCGGCCATGTTCCTGAAGTCGGACGAAGGCGTCGCGCCAGGCGGGCGCATCCGGTGAGAAGCTCGATCCGGTGATCGTCACCAGCCGCCCGCCATTGGCCAGTCGCGCCAGCGCGGAGGCGATATGGCGATAGGCGGCGTCGGCCATCCGGCCCGTCACGTTCGCCATCACCGAGAACGGCGGGTTCATTAGGATGATGCTGGGCACGCTGTCCGGCGCGAGATGATCGTCGATCTGGGCCGCGTCGAAGCGGGTGACGGCGATATCCGGAAAGAGGGAGGCCAGGAGGTCGGCGCGGGTGTCGGCCAACTCGTTCAGCATGAGCGCGCCGCCGGCGATCTCGGCCAGGACAGCGAGAAGGCCGGTGCCAGCGGACGGCTCCAGCACGCGATCAGCAGGCGTGATCGCCGCAGCGGTTAGCGCGGCGACGCCGAGAGGAAGCGGCGTCGAGAACTGCTGGAATGACTGGCTCTCCTCCGATCGCCGTGTGTGGGTGGGAAGAATGGTGGCGATCTTCGCCAGCATCGGCAGCGCGGCGGCCGGAGAGCCGGCTTTGCGGAAAAGCGCATTGCCGTACTTGCGGAGGAAGAGGACCGTCGCGACCTCGCAGGCCTCGTAGGCTGACTTCCAGTCCCAGGCGCCCGTGGTATCGGAGGCACCGAACTCCGCTTCCATGGCGGCGCGCAGGATCTGCGCATCGACGCGCTGACCGCGTTCGAGATGGGGAAGCAAGAGCTGTGCGGCTCGGAAAATAGCAGCAGAAGGATCAGGGAGACCGCTGAGGGGAAGCGGCGCGGCCAGCGGAGCTGCCGCTGATGCAGGGATCATCGTCATGGGAAGAACCTCGGAGAGCGGATCGGGACGAACCGGCGGCGCTCTCTCTCGACCGGACCGGCTCGAACCCGTCCCGGCCAACCTCTCGCTCTGGCGCGCGGTATGACCGCCTGACCGCGCGGCCTTCCGAGGTGGGCGGCGCGGCGCTACACTCCTCCATCCAGCACATGGCGAAACTCGGCCCCGGCGATCGGGGACGCATGTCCGCCCGACCGAGCGAGGCCCCGAAGGGAGACGGTGATGAAGGGAAGTGTGATCGGCATGGTGGCCGGAGGATGCCTCGTAGTGGGCTTTGGCGTAGGCTTCTTGCTCCGCCCGGTGATCACGCCCGGCGGCGCATCGGCCGCCGCTGTCGCTGGTGTCGCACAGCCGACCGAGGACGAGGCCATCGCGGCCGTCCGCCGCCATCGCCTTTTCACGGGGACGTCGCTGGCCAATGCGACGCTCAAGCTCGGGGAATGTTCGCCGGGCGGTGTTGGACCTGGCGTGACGTGCATGACGCAGCTCACGATGGATGCCACGCGGGCGAACGCTACGCCGCAGAACCGGCCAGTCGGCTTCGCGCGCGTCAACGGGCAATGGGAAGTGGCTGTCTGGTAGAATTCAGGCAGCTATTTCGCCGCCCGTATTGGGCGGAAGGTAGGAGTCGTAGGGATTGCCATCTGCCAGATGGCCGAACGGCGTGAATATATAGTCGCCACCGTCACGGCCGACCGCACAGATGACATAGCGCGGCTCGCCGGTCGCGGCGTCCGTGCATTCCATCAACGCCAGATCGCCACTTTCCGCGGCGCGCAGCAGGGTTTGGAAATTGGCGCGCGCATGGTCGGGGATCATCGCGCATCTCCTTCGGCGAGCCAGCGGCCGGTGCTGATCCACTCGATCGTGCGGCCGGTGGAGAGATCGAGCAGATGGGCGCCGCCGGAGAAACCGTCGACGACAGGTTCCGAGGCGACGCCGGCCCACTGAAAGCCCCAGGTGCCGGTGAGCCCGAACGTCTCCGCGCAGCGGGTGACGAAGGTGATCAGCAATTGCGGATCGGCGGTTCCGGGGTCGCGAAGCCAGAGGCGCGTCGCGCCGTGCTTGGGTGTCAGGGAGAGCAGGAACGGCTCGGCGGGCGGGTCCTCGTGACCGTTCTCGGCCATCAGCGCGATGTAGAGGTCGAAGGCCCGCGCGACATTGGCGACCGAGCCGACGTCGAGCAGGCAGGAGAAGCGGGTGAGAAAATCGGGCATGTCGGGCTCCTGAAACGAAAAGAGCCCGGCGCTGGGCCGGGCTCGGATGGGTCGGGATGGTGGTTGGAAGGGTCAGTAGCCGAACTGCCAGGACGGCCAGGATTGGCCGTCATCGGCGGCCGCCACGGCTTGAGCCAGGTACTCGGGATTGCCCTCGACCACGGTGGGGTCGCGGACAGGCGTCTCGTCGATGACGGTCACTCGGACAACGAGGTCATCCTCGACCTCGACATGGACCGGCACGAGGTACTGGAAGACGACGTGCCGGGTTGGCGTAGGGCTGGATTGCGCCATGCGGAAGGTCCTTCAATTGGAGGAAGGTGCGGAGCGGCCGAAACCGCCCCGCGAGCCCATCATTCGGCGGCGACAAGGTGACGTTCGTCGTCCTCGCCGTTGGCCGGCGTTTCCGGATCTTCGTCAGTGCTCAGGAAGTCGGGCAGCTCGGCCACCTCGGCTTCCCCGCCGCTCTGAGCATCCGATGCAGGATCGGCTGCGAGATCAGCGAGTCGAAGCGGTTCGGGCAGCCAGCCGGTGTCGACCAACAGCCGCTCGGCCTCCTTGGCCATGTCGCCCTTCTTCAGATGATCGATAAGCTGCGCTGACGCGTCGCCCTTGGCTTCACGCACCGCTTCGAGGATGCGCGGCTTGGTCACCCGGCTGAGATAATTGTCGACGGTCGGGCGCCATCCCGCTTCCGCCATGTCGAGACCGACAGCGCGTGCGATCCGATCGGCCTGCTTCAGCCGGCGCTCCAACCCGTGCTGAGAGATGCCGGAGCCGCCGTAGCGGTCGACCTTCTCGGAGAGGGCATTGACGCCGTAAGAGACGCAATGCGCCAGCAGGGCCGTCCGGCTGGCGTCGTCAAGATCGACCAGCCAGTTCCACAAGGCATCCTCATCCTGCGGGATGTCGGCCTCCCAGCCTTCCTGCCGTTCCGCCACCGACTTGGCGGACGTGCTGTCCTTCAGGTCGGCGGCCTGGACAGAGAAGAAGACGTGACGGACCGAGACCTCCAGGCACCCGCCGGAAGACGAGGTGCGGTGGAAGGTGTCGAGCACCAGCTTGTGCAGCAGCGCCGTGATGGCGACGTGCGGGTTGCGTGCCAGCGCATCCCGCAGCGCGAGGGTGCGGTGGGCCGTCAGCTCACTGACCAGGCGTTCGGGCAACGGCTTAACGACATCGTCCTCGTCATCCTCCGGTTCGGGCTTGCCACCGATGGTGATGACCGCTCGCATAGGTTCCGAGGTCGTCGTCGTTCCTTCGGCTTCGCCGTCGCCATCGGTCCGGGGCTCGATCGGCGCCTCGTCTTCGGGACGGACATAGCCGCGCTCGACGGTCAGCCGGCCCGAGCTGTCGATGCTGACGAAGGCGCCAGCGCGCACGATCTCGGCCGGATCGTAGAGGGTCGGCCGGTTCTGGAAGGCGGCGATCCCCGTCTCGATCTCCTCGAGCCGCAGATCGACCGCCTCCGGCAGGTCCTCGCCATCGTCATGCTCGGCGTAGAGCCGGTCCAGTTCCTCGGTCAGGGCCTCATAGGCGGCCTGTTCGTCGGCGGAGAGTTCGGGGCGTTCGCCCGCGATCCTGCGCAAACCGGTGGTGTGGCCGTAGGGGAAGTCCAGCGCGGCATCGATCCAGCGCCAGCCCTCGGCCGCGATTTCCTCGGCCGCTGCGCCGAGTTTCGAGGTGGCGAGGGTGTCGAGAAGAGCCGGGTCCTGCAGCCATCCTCCGTCGTCGGCCAGAAACAGGTCGCGCAGCGTTGCGCCGCCGGCTGCCTCATAGGCTTCGATCCCGACGAACTGCGCACGGCGATCGGAAGCGCGCACCGCACCTTCGGTCAACATGCGGCGGATTTCGTAGGGCTGGCGGCTGTAGGATCGCTGGATCGTCTCCCACACCTCCATCTGCCGCGCATGGTCGTGCGACACGGTGAAGGCCATGAGCTGGTCGAGCGCTATGCCGTCCTCAGCATAGACGTCGAGCAGCGCCGGGGCGACCGAAGCGAGGCGCAGCCGCTGACGGACCACGGCCGGGGTGACGTAGAAGCGGGCGGCGATATCCTCCTCGCCCATGCCGCGTTCCATCAGGGCCTGGAAGGCTTTGAACTGATCGAGCGGATGCAGCGCCTCGCGGTGGACGTTCTCGGCGAGGCTGTCTTCCTCGGCGGGGATCGCGGAGCCAGCGTCGCGGACGTTGCAGGGGACCGGCGCGGTCTTGGCCAGTCGCTTGGCCTTGACCAGTAGTTCGAGCGCCCGGAACCGGCGACCGCCGGCCGGGACCTCGAAGATGCCGGTTTCCACGCCCTCGCCATCGAGCACAGGGCGGACGTTGAGGTTCTGAAGAAGGCCGCGGTGGCCGATATCCTCGGCCAGTTCCGGGATCGAGACGCCGGCCTTGGTCTTGCGGACGTTGGCCTGGCTCAGGATGAGCTTGTTGAAGGGGATGTCGCGACGCTCGCCAAGGGACGCGATCTTCTGAACAGCGGTTGCCATGTCGGGATACTCCACGACGGGCGGCCGAAAGACTCTCTCTCAGCCTCCAACCCGTCACAAAGCGAAGCGCCGCCCTCTTCCTCTAAAGGGGGCAGCGCCACGGACCGGCAAACCGGAAAGAGACGGAAGCGCAAAGCCGGAGACACGGAAAACCGCATCCCCGACTTCGCGGAAATCAGGCCGCTCGATCGAGCAGCTTCTTGGCCTTGCCTTCCATGTCGAGGCGGGCGTCCTGATGCGGCTTGTCGCGCGCGACGGCAGTGATGCCCTGCACGAAATCGAAGATGCTCTCGGGCGGACGGCCTTCCTCTGCCAGGACTGTGTCGATGATCTTGCCGGTCTCGGCCTTGGAGAAACCGCGTCGGCGCAGGAAGTCGGTGCGGTCTTCGTCCGTCCTGGCGACGATCCGCTCGCGGGCGGCCTTGATGCCATTGACGAAAGGCAGGGGTGAGGAATTGGCGAAGTTCGCCAGCGCTGGCGCCGCCTCATGGGCGAAACGGTTGGCTGCATATTTGCTGTGGCGGATGGTGATCTCCTCGAAGTCCTCCACGCCCCACAAATTCCGATTCTGGCAGACCGCGCGGAGATAGAAGCTCGCCATGCCGAGCGTCTTGGCGCCGACCTCGGAGTTCCAGCAGTAGAAACCCCGGAAGTAGAAATCCGGCGAGCCGTCTGGCAGGCGCCCGGCCTCGATCGGATTCAAGTCGTCGACCAGGAACAGGAAGACGTCGCGGTCGGAGGCATAGAGGGTCGTCGTATCCTTGGTGATGTCCACGCGCGGATTGTAGATGCCGGTCGACCAGTCGAGCACGCCCGGCACTTTCCAGCGGGTGTCGCCCGTGCCGTTGCCGGCGATGCGCTGCACGGCCTCGACCAGCTCGTGGTCGAAGATGCGCCCATAATCCGGCCCGGTGACGGCGCGCAGCTCGACCCGGCCGTTGTCGGTTTCGAGTGTCTTGATCTGCTCGGCCCGATTGGAGGTGAGGCCATACTGCAGGTTGATGGCGGCAAGTGCGGCAGGGAGCTGTCGCAAATAGGCGGCGGGCGCACCGACCAGGCTGGCGAGCTGGCCGAAGGACCAGTGTGTAGGCGCGATTGCCGCATCGGTGCCCGGCAGGATCAGCGCCAGCCGCTCTGAATCGTTGCGGTTCGCCTCGACGTGGATGAGCGCGCTCTCCACCACCCGCGTCCGGCTGCGTTCGGTACGGTCACGAACCGTATGGGCCAGCTCCGACAGGGAGAGGTAGCGCTCGTCGGCCGGACGCGAGAACCACTCCGAAGAGACGCGGCCGATCCGCTCCCCCCGGCTGACATCGACCTTGTAACCGCCGTTCGAGTCGCGGCGAGCGTCGAGGACTTGCATGTTCATGGGATCAATCTCCATGACGGGCGTCGGAGACCTCTTCTCCAACCTTCCACCCGTCACGGAAAACCGGTCCACTCTCTCACTCTCAGCGGGGCGTTGCGGGGCAGCCGCCCCGCAGAAGGGGTCGGCCGAGACCGAGGGCTCGGACGCAGGGGAAGGCTTTCCCCCTTCGGCCGCTTCGAAAAGCTGATCGTTCAGATTGCAAAGGTGGCTTGCGCCGATTTTTCCCGCAGCCGCGAAACGGCGAAAGCCCCTGCCGGCAGCGGCTTCAGCAAGTCCTCTTCCCGCGTGGTGAGATCGAGCCAGGCCAAGCGCTGATCGCGTCGTAGGACGGCCATCTGCCGATCATGATAGAGCGCGACATCGTCGTTCGCCGTGGTCGTCAGGATCGCATAGGCCTCCGGCCAATCCTGCGTCACCGGCCGCCAGATGCCCGCGAAATAGAACCAGTCGCCACTCGTCAGCGAGAAACTGTAGTGCTTACCCCGGCTGCGATGGCGGAATTCGGACGCAGGGATGAGGCAGCGATGGCTCGGAAAGTCCGACTCTCCGCCCGGGTGACGGTGAACGGCCGCCCGCCATTCTCGCGGGGCTGAAGTCCCCACGGCAGCTCCACCATCTCAACATCGCCGCCGTCGCGCCTTATGATTACCCGGCGTTCGCTGAGGGATGCTTCGGAATCGAATACCGTCGCGCTCATGATCTGTGAACATAGCCAGAACACAGCGGCCGGACAAGAGCGGTCGAAGCGGAGGACACATGTGCAATGACTACCGACTTATGGTGGACGTGGCGTCGATCGTTGAGGACTTCGCCGACCTCAAGATCAAGATCCGCTTCGGCGAAGGCACGCCGAACATTGAAGCGCGTGAGGACATCAAGATCACCGACATGGGTCCGATCGTCCGAACGGTCGAGGGCGTTCGGGGTGACGGCGACATGCTGCAGCGGCGATGGAGCTGGCCAGGCCAGAACAAGCGCCCGGTCTACAATTTCCGCTCTGACGACCGCGAATTCACCTCGAACCGCTGCCTGATCGTGGCTGATGGCTTCTACGAGTTCACGGACCCCGCCGAGAAGGGAAAGAAGCGGAAGGACAAGTGGCTGTTCACCAAGCGCGGCCAGCCGATCATCTGCATCGCCGGCATCTGGCGCGCCACGAAGGATGTCGGCGAGGCCTTCACCATGCTCACGATGGAGCCCGGACCCGACATCGCGCCCTACCATGATCGGCAGATCGTCATCCTCGAACGCGACGCCTGGGCCGATTGGCTTGACCCCTCGGTTCCGGCTCAATCACTGATCCGTCCGTTGGCGGCCGGCACGCTGCAAGTGGAGCAGGTTGGATGACGCGTTCTACCGGAAATCCCGTGTCTTCACTTTGATCGAGTCGATGTGGAGGTCGGGAATGTAGATGTCGCGCGTGCGCAGGCCCTTTGGCGCCAGTCCACGCGGATCGGGCGTCGGCGAGCCGTGATGGAATTCATCGCCGCGTCCGTGCGGCAGCGGAAAGGCCGCATCCCGATCACCGACGCTGGCCAGGTCGGCCGAGAGATCGGTGAGGCGCTGCGCGACCAGATGCACGACTTCGCCCTCGCGCTGGATGCGTCCGCGCACGGCGAACATTCCGGCCGACAGGATGATACGGCGGTTCTTCTCGAAGACCTGCGGCCAGACGACGAGGTTGGCGATGCCGGTTTCGTCTTCGAGGGTTATGAACATCACGCCCTTCGCGCTGCCGGGCCGCTGCCGGACCAGCACGATGCCGGCGGCCTCCAGCCAACGGCCGTCGCGGGCATCCATCGCCTGCTGACAGGTGAAGATTCGCCGTCGGCGCAGATCGTCGCGCAGGAAGGCGACCGGGTGGCTGCGCAGCGACAGCCCGATATGGCCGTAGTCCTCCACCACCTCCGAGCCTGCCGTCATGGGCCGAAGGCTGACGGCGGCCTCGCTGATCTCGGGCACGAGCTGCTGTTCATGGGCGGTGGCGGCCGCGAAGAGGGGCAAGGGTTCATCGCGTAGCGCTTTTATTGCCCAGAGCGCCTCACGCCGCGCCATGCTGAGTGACGGGCGGAAGCCGTCGCCCTCGGCGATTTGCACCAGGGCGGCGACCGGCACGCCGGCGCGGCGCCATAGATCGTCGATCGAGGCAAAGGGCGTATCAGCCCGCGCGCTGACGATGGCGGCGGCGTTGGCGTTCGCCAGCCCCTTGACCATGCGCAGGCCGAGACGGACCGCGAAGCGGCCATCGTCGCCGGTCGGCTCCAAGGTGCAGTCCCAGCGCGAGGCGTTGATGCAGACCGGCCGGACCTCGACGTGATGGTCCTGGGCGTCGCGCACGATTTGAGCGGGGGCATAGAAGCCCATCGGCTGGGAATTGAGCAGCGCCGCGCAGAAGATGTCGGGGTGCCAGCATTTGAGCCACGCCGAGGCGTAGGCGATTAGCGCAAAAGAGGCTGCGTGGCTTTCCGGAAACCCGTAACTGCCGAAGCCTTCGAGCTGCTTGAAGGTGTGTTCGGCGAACTCCGGTTCATAGCCGTTGTCGACCATGCCGTTGATGAGCTTGTCCCGGAAGTGGGAGACGCCGCCGGTGAACTTGAAGGTCGCCATCGACTTGCGCAGCATGTCGGCCTCGCCGGGCGTGAAGCCGGCGCATTCGATCGCGACGCGCATCGCCTGTTCCTGAAACAGCGGGACGCCGAGCGTCTTGCCGAGCACCTTCTCCAGTTCGGGCTTGGGATAGTGGACCGGCTCCAGCCCCTCGCGGCGGCGCAGATAGGGATGCACCATGTCGCCCTGGATTGGGCCGGGCCGGACGATGGCGACCTGCACGACGAGATCGTAAAAGGTCCGCGGCCTGAGGCGCGGCAACATCGACATCTGCGCGCGGGACTCGATCTGGAAGGTGCCGAGGGTGTCCGCCTTCCTGATCATCGCATAGGTGCGCGGGTCCTCAGCCGGGATGGTCGCAAGATCGAGTTGGACCCCCTTGTGGTCGGCCAGGAGGTCGAGGCCGCGCTTCATGCAGGTCAGCATGCCCAAGGCCAAGACGTCGACCTTCATGAATTTCAGCGCATCGATGTCGTCCTTGTCCCACTCGATAACCTGGCGATCGACCATGGCGGCGGGTTCGATCGGCACCAGCTCATCGAGTCGGTCATGGGTCAGCACGAAGCCGCCGGGATGCTGGGAGAGATGGCGTGGCGCGCCCATGAGCTGGCGGGCGAGATCGAGAGCGAGGCGAAGCCGGCGATCGCCGAGGTTGAGGTTCAGCTCTTCGACGTGCTTGGGCTCGACGCCTTCCTCCGACCAGCCCCAGACCTGCGAGGACAGGGTCTTGATCAGGTCCTCGGTGAGGCCGAGCGCCTTGCCGACGTCACGCAGCGCACCCTTTGAGCGGTAGCGGATGACGGTCGAGCAGAGCGCGGCATGGTCGCGGCCATAGGTCTCGAAGACCCACTGCATAACGATCTCGCGCCGCTCATGTTCGAAGTCGACGTCGATGTCGGGCGGTTCGCGCCGCTCCTCGCTGACAAAGCGCTCGAACAGGAGGTCGTTACGGCCGGGATCGATCGAGGTGATGCCGAGCACATAGCAGACGGCCGAATTCGCGGCCGAGCCGCGGCCCTGGCACAGGATGTCCTTGGAGCGCGCGAACCGCACGATGCTGTTCACCGTCAGGAAATAAGGGGCGTATTGCAGCTTCTCGATAAGCCTCAGCTCGTGCTCGAGCGCGGCGCGGACGCTGTCCGGCAGGCCCTCGGGGTAGCGTTCTGCGGCACCTTCCCAGGTCAGCTTGGCCAGCGTCTCTTGTGGCGTCAGCGCCGGGTCGTCGCGTTCCTCGGGGTATTGGTAGGCCAGCTCGTCGAGCGAGAAGCGGCAACGCTCCGCGATCTGCAACGTGCGGGCCAGGGCCTCGGGATAGCGGCCGAACAGCCGGTGCATCTCCTCCGGCGGTTTGAGGTAGCGATCGGCGTGCCGCTCACGCCGTTCGCCCAGCGCATCGATGGTGACGTTGTGACGGATACAGGTGACGACGTCCTGAAGGATGCGGCGGTCGGGCGCGTGGAACAGCACGTCGTTGGTGACGATGGTCGGCACCCGCATCCGGGTCGCGAGGTTGGACAGTTCGTGCAGACGGAGCTGGTCGTTCGGCCGGCGGCGCAGCGACAGTGCCATATAGGCCCGGTCGCCAAAGGCCTCGCGCAACCGCCGCAGGCGCAGGCCGCATCCGTCGTCGGCGTGGTCCGGCAAGAGAACGGCAAGTAGGCCCTCGCGATAGGCGACGAGATCAGCCCATTCGAGATGACATTTCGCCTTGCCGCCGCGCTTCTTGCCGAGCGACAGCAGACGGCAGAGCCGCGAATAGGCTGGTCGGTCGGTCGGATAGACCAGCACCGACATGCCGTCGGCGAGGTCGAGACGGCAGCCGACGACGAGGCGTACGCCCGTCGTCTTTGCCGCCTCATGGGCGCGGACGATGCCGGCCAGCGAGTTGCGGTCGACGATGGCCAGCGCCTCGATGCCGAGCAGGGCTGCGGTGGCGAACAGCTCGTCGCAGCCGCTCGCGCCCCGCAGGAAGCTGAAATGGGAGGTGACCTGGAGTTCGGCATAGCGGGGGCCGTTCATCCGAACACCCCATGCAGGAACCAGCGGTGCGATCCAGTGGCCGCATCCTCACCATCGCCGGCGCGGTAGATCCAGTAGCGTTCGCCGGCGTCATCCTCGATCCGGAAATAGTCCCGCACGGCGACCAGTTCGGCGTCGCGCTTCCACCATTCTCCGAACAAGCGCTCGGGGCCGTCGGCGCGCTTCACGCGTCGCCGGACACCGCGCCAGGTGAAGGACACCGGAGGATGATCGGGCAGCAGCGCGACGATCTCGATCAATTCGGGACGATCGAGCAGACGCGGCGGTCGCGGCCAGTCGCCGGACCATGTCGCCCCGGTCTCGGGCGACATGGCGGGCACGCGACAGACGGAGCGCTCGGGGACGTCGCTGGCGACCGGCGCGGCGCGATAGATGCGACTGCCGCCAACCCGGTTGGCGAGCGTATCGACGAGATCGGAGACGTCCGGCACGGTGTCGTCGATAAGGGAGGTGATGGTCTGCTTGCCGTCGATCGGTTCGGCGATTGTCGCTGTGAGCGTCAGGATTTCGATACCGAAGCCGGGTTCGATGGTCTCGATCTTGTCGCACAGAAGCCGGGTCAGGCGCTTGACGTCGCGCACCGGCAAGGCCGTGCCGACGCGGACCGCCTGCATGATGTTGTCGACGCGATGGCAGAGCAGGTCGAGGCGCCGCGCGCCGAGGCCGCGTTCTTCGAGCGCCGCGCAGAGCTGGACCACCAGCTTGCCGATATAGCGGGCGATGGTCTCGGCCGCGCCGATCGGTTCAGGAAAGCTGCGGCGGACCTCGATCAGGTCGTCCGGCCGGATCGGGTCGATGAGTTCGGGCGCGAGGCCGAGCGCCTGGTCGATCCGGCGGCCTAGCTCGGGTCCGAAGCGAAGCGTGAGCGGGGCGCGCGGCTGCGCGACTAGATCGCCAATGCGGTCGAAGCCCAGCGTCCGCAGATTGTGGACCAGGGCCGGCGGCAGCCGGAGCGCCGCGATCGGCAGCGGCGCGATCGCGGCTTCGACGGCTCTCGGCGGGGAGATCAGGGGCGACCGGCCGGCGTATCGCGCGAGGGCGTGCGCCGCGCCCCAGGTGTCGGCGACGGCGGCGCGGGCGACGATCCCCGAGCCCGCTAGGCGGTCGACCATGCCCGACAGCATGGCGTGTTCGCCGCCGTGCAGATGATCGGCGCCGGTCGTGTCGATGACGATGCCGTCAGGCAGGCAGGCGGCGACGATCGGGGCGTAGCGTTGCAGGACCCAGAGCGCGAGGCGGTCGAGCGCCTCGGCGTCGGCCGTGGGAGCGGCGTCCTGAACGAGGAGGCCCGGGACGAGGACCTGGGCCCTGGTCGCCGGCATCCCCACGCGCAGGCCGGCGGACTGGGCCGCGCCATCGGCCGCGACCACCACCCGCCTTCTCCCGTCATGGCCGATCAGGACGAGCGGCGCCTCAGCCGGAGGCGCCGCGTCGCCGGCCGTCCTGCGCACGCGATCTGTCGACCATGTGGGCAGGAAGAGCGAGACGACCCGTGTCATCGCACGCCTCCAATTCGAAATCAGCACTCTCGCCCGCGCGAGCGCGGATCAGCTCGACAAGCCAGCGGTGTCGGCCGACTCCCGGAACGGGCAAAGTGGGTGAAGGCAGGGCCGAGACCCGCCAGCGGGTCATGGCGGCGGTTGGCTGGCCGAAGTCCGTGGCCTCCGTTTGTCGCCGCCAGCGGCGTAGCGCCAGGCCGATTGCACCGGTGCCCTCGGCGGCGAGTTGAAGGCGACGCGAGGCGGTCATCGACAGGCGGCCGATTTCTGCGACGACGGCGCCGAGTCCGCCATGACGCAGGCCTTCCTCGACACAGGCCAGGACGGTCTTGTCGTCCCCGGCCTCAACATAGATCACGCGATCTGGCGGGAGGCCGGCTTGGGCCAACGCCGGTGCGAAGAGGTCGGGACGGGTGACGCACCACAGCACCTTGCCCTTGGTGCGCGCAGCAATTCCGGCGGCAAAGAGCGCGGCGGCGGCACCGTCGATCGCGCCGTTACCGCCGCCCGCGATCTCGTGCAGCGCGCCGAGCGCCAGGCCTTCGCCGGGGAGTCGTGAATCCACCTCGGCAATTCCAAAGGGAAGCACCGATTTGACGCGCCGGCTTTTGCCTTCGATCTTCTCGATCTGCGCGCGCAAGGATTCTATGGCGGGCTCGGGCCGCAAGTTCGTTCCTGACCTCCAAGGGCGGGTTGACAAGCATGTTCGCTATTTGTTCTACTTTTCGATTGGAAGAGTCAAGGTGGTCGCGGATTCGATCACGTTTCCGATCACGGGTGAGGGAGCTATCCCAGACCGACCTTATATCGGGCAAACAGTTCGCCGAGACGGTCGCGGTTTGATAGTATGGGCGTGGAAGCGATCACAGCCAGACGGTCGTGCGCCCGCTCGAACAGCGCGACGCAGAGTTCCCCGTTGTCGTGGTTGGAGCGGTAAACGACGCCATCGGCGCCAGCCGAATGATCATGGATGGCGCGCGACCACTCCTGCGCAACCGAGTGCGGACCGCTGGTTACAATGCCTGTAGCACCGATGCGAGCCAGGCCAGGGCCGTGAACCGAGACGACCCGCAAAGGCGATGTGACCTCGATCTCGCAGAATGATCGGGCCTCAAGAAAGCTCAGTGCAACGAAACGGGCGCCGATAGAGCGAAGGCACGTTTCGGCGAACGCGCCTTCAATCGTTTGTGAGAGGTAGGAGACGCCATACTGGCGTGTCGGATCATCAAAGCGGTTGCCGCCAGAGGACCCGAAAAAGATCGGGCTAAGTTCCGTGCGATGGATGCGGACCAGCCGAGCGCCTTTATCGATGATCTCTATGGGCAGATCGCGGGCGGCGAAATCGGCGGGCGGCAGCGGTCTCGGATCAGGCGGCGCCATGTTCGCCGTAAGCCGCTGCCGCCCTGACAACCTCATCTGTCTGACCTTTGCGGAGCAGATCGATCGGTCGCTGGCCTTCGAGCCTGGCGTCGCCAGTCAGCATGAAGTTGACTCGCATCCAGGCATCTTCGACGGTGAAGGCGTCCAGCACGTCGCGGATGCCCCGCAATAGCCCATTCTTGCCGATCTGAAACGCGGGGTAGACATAGCCGTCGCCTACATCGAGCCAGAACACTTGGCTGCGCTCGCGCTTACGGCCGAGACCCTGCGGCGTGATGCCAAGGTGCTCAGCGAGCTGCTGCGCGGAAAGAACACCGCCTTCGGCTTTGAGCATTTCCCGCTTCATTTCGGAGCCGCGCAATAGCGCTTCGGTCAATGGGTCGGGCCGATCGGGCAGAATCTCGGCGCCGATGGCTGCCGCCTCGTGAAGTGAGCTGAAGAGAACGTCCGTGTCCGTTGACGCGCCGACCGCCGCCAGGAGCCGATCACGCGGCATGCGCTCGGCGATGCGCGCGAGGGCCCTGCCGCTACGCAGCACGAAAGCCGCTACGAGATCCTCACTTGATCCGGGTTCGGGGCGCCGGACACGCGTCGACGCGGCAGAGGTTGGTTCGCCGGTGAAGTTCGTTGCGCGGCTGCGACGACGCTGAGTACCGGCTGAAGCGGGAGGCGTCATGAGATGAGATCCCTTGAGAATGTTCAATTGTCCTGCTATATATATCTCATGAAAATGGAAACTTCAATCACCGACGCAGACCGAGGCCAAACGTCGCCGATTCTTGGAATTTGCACTATTCCAGAGCCCGAAAACGACGGCAGGCGTAACCGCATGGCGTCCGGAGTATCCAAATTCCCGATGCTAAGAATGCCAGTAAATCATTGATATCGGTGAAGTTTAGATAGGAGTATGCGATTATGCGCTTATGTCAAACGAAAGAGAACATCTGGCATCGGCCATCATCGTCAGTCTCCACGACTACTATCCTGTTGGTTCTGACGACGTCGAGCCCAGGAAGCGGCGCCGTTCGTCGGCCGCCGCTGTTCGCCGCCCGCGCGCTCTGGAGCGGAATACGAAAGTCACCCACGACTGGACCGCAGGGATGCCGGTCACGGAGGCCGAGCTGGATGTGTTCGAAGCGCATTTCGGCCCGTTCCTTGATGATCTGCTGGGGCCGCAAGACTGAAATCTTGAACGGAGGATTGTCATGAACGCCAACGCGACACCTGCCTTGGCGTCGACAGGACGCGCCGCCTTGTATTTGAGGGTTTCGACGGGGCGGCAGGCCGAGAATGACCTTTCGATCCCGGACCAGCGCCGGCAGCTTCAGTCGTATTGTCAGGCGAAGGGTCTGGCTGTCGCGGCGGAGTTCGTGGAGCCGGGGGCCTCCGCCACCGACGACCGCCGTCCCGAGTTCCAAAAGATGATGGACGCAGCCACGCAAAAGCCGGCGCTGTTCGATACGATCATCGTCCACTCCTTCTCCCGCTTTTTTCGCGATCAGTTCCAACTGGAATTTCATTTCCGCCGTTTGGCGAAGAACGGTGTCCGCCTCGTTTCGATCACGCAGGATCTCGGCGACGATCCGATGAGCGTGATGATGCGCCAGATCATGGCGCTCTTTGACGAATATCAGTCGAAAGAGAACGCGAAGCATACGCTGCGGGCGATGCGTGAGAATGCGCGGCAAGGCTTTTGGAACGGCTCACGTCCTCCGTTCGGATATCGTATTGTCTCCGCGGAACAGAGAGGCATCAGGGTCAAGAAGCGCATCGAGCCCGATCCCATGCAGTTGGAGACGGTGCGGCTCATGTTCCGGCTGGCGCGCCTCGGGGGAGAAGACGGGCCCATGGGGTCCCGGCAGATTGCGGACTATCTCAACATTCGAGGGATACGCACCCAGACGGGAGGCCGCTGGGGTGTTGGCGCAGTTCACCAGATCCTGACGCGCGAGACCTACATCGGTCGGCACCGCTTCAATGTATCCGGAAAGCGTCGGGGAGAGCGCAAGTCGGAGGACGAGATCGTCGATGTCGAGGTCGATCCGATCATCGATGCCGACGAATTTGCCGAAGTTCAGGCGATCATGCGGTCTCGCAGCCCCCAACTGAAGGCTCCGCGCTTTGTAGCGGCCGGCACGCTCCTGGGCGGCGTTTGCTATTGCGCCGACTGCGGTGGAGCGATGACACTGCGGACGTCAGGCAAGGGGAATCAATACCGCTACTACACGTGCTGCACGACCGCCCGACAGGGGAAGACGGGCTGCAAGGGCCGAACCATCCCGATGGACGTCCTAGATGACAAAGTTGTGGGCTGCCTAGAGGAGTTGCTTCTTGAAAAGGGGCACCTCGAAAAGCTGCTCGCTGGCGTGCTGGAGCGTCGGGAGGCGCACGCCGACAATCTCAAGGATCGAATCGTCGCCCTTCGGAAGCAGGCTGCGGACGCTGAGGCCAAGCTGACCCGTCTATACGAGGCCATCGAGAACGGACTCGCGGAACTGGACGATTCCAACCTCAAGGGACGAATCGCGGAATTGAAGCGGATGCGAGACTCGGCGCGCGCCGACGCCGACAGGGCTGAGGATCGCGGCGAAGGAAAGACGAACCAGATCACACCTGAGCTACTGGAAGCCTTCGCAAGCGAGGCCCGGCGTCAGATCAGGGCGAAAGATGGGAGCTTCCGACGGCACCACGTTCAGACGCTTGTCCAGCGTGTCGAGGTCGGAGCTGACGAAATAAGGATCAAAGGCTCGAAACCCACGCTCCTCCAGACGCTCGTGGCGTCTGGAGGAAACCGTAGAGTGGAAACTGCGGGAATCGGCTTTCGCAGTTTCAATCCGAAATGGCTCCCTGAGTAGGATTCGAACCTACGGCCGCTCGATTAACAGTCGAGAGCTCTACCGCTGAGCTATCAGGGAGCAGCCCCGGTTGCCCGGGGCAGGAGCGCGCTAATAGCAGGCGATCCCGGTTTTGCAAGCGCTCGATTGATGTTTTTTCAGGCGAGAAACTGCTCCGCGAAAATTCGTTCGTCGAGCGATCGGCCCCGGTCGAACAGCAGGGTCAACTGGTGTTCGGGCCAGGCGCGCACCTCTACGTGGGCCACGTCGCGCAGTTCCTTCTGGTCGGCCACCACGGCCACCGGGCGCTTCACGGATTCGAGCACGCGGAACGAAATCCGGGCGTTGTCGGGCAGGATCGCGCCGCGCCAGCGGCGAGGCCGGAACGGGCTGATCGGGGTAAGCGCCAGCATGTTCGAGCCGAGCGGCAGGATGGGGCCGTTGGCGGAAAGGTTGTAAGCGGTGGAGCCGGCGGGCGTGGCCACCAGCACGCCGTCGCACGCCAGTTCCTGCATCCGCACCTTGCCGTTCACGGTCACTTCCAGCTTCGCGGTCTGGCGCGTTTCGCGCAACAGCGAGACTTCGTTGATGGCGCAGAATTCGTGTTCGGTACCGGCGTTGGTGATGGCCTTCGTCTTCAGCGGGGAGACCGCGATGCGGCGCGCGCGGGCGATGCGTTCCTCCAGCGGGCGGCTGCTCTTGTAGCGGTTCATTAGGAAGCCGACGGTGCCCAGGTTCATGCCATAGGCCGGAACGACGCGGCCGGTATCGAGCATGTGATGCAGCGTCTGGAGCATGAAGCCATCGCCGCCAAGCACGACGACCGTGTCCGCTTCCTCGAAGGGTACCCATTCGCACAGCGCGCGCAGATCGCGTTCCGCTTCCTGAGCGCGGTCGGTAGGCGACGCGCAAAGCGCGAGTCGAGCGGATTCCGACATTGGTCCTCGATCCCCGGTTTCTCTCGCTGCGCGTGATATGGAGCGCGGCCTCTTGTTGCAATGCAAAACGGACGGGTCGCCGCAGGATCGGAACGGTTTGGCAAGATTGTTCGGGCACAAGCCGGGCAATGGACGCTTTTCCCAAACCGCTTCCCGCACCGGTCGACGATCGCGACATGCTGACCGGACTGCCCGGCGTCGATGCAGCCTGCGCGTGGCTTGATCGCACGGGGCAGGATGGCTTTGCCCAGGCCATGCTGGTGGGCCTGCACCGGTTTCAGTCGGTGAACCTGGCCTATGGCAAGGCGGCGGGCGATCGCGTGCTGGCGGAGATCGCGCGGCGGATCGTTGATTTCGCGCGCGAGGAACTGGGGGCGCAGAGCTTCGTTGCGCGGATGGGCGGCGGCGAGTTCCTGGTGGCTTCCACCGTCGCCGCCAGCCGGGAGCGCTGGCAATGGCAGGCCGAAGCCCTGGCGCGATCGATCGCGCGGCCGATCCCGCTGGCCGGCGACCAGTTGCGGCTCGCCCCGCGCACGGCGCTGCTGCGCGGGCAGCCGGGCGAACGCGGCGCACCGATGCTCGACCGGCTCGATCAGGCCCTGCTCAGCCTGCAACGCGGGGCGGGGCGACGCATCCTGTGGGCGGATGGCTCCCACGCGGTGCGTGGCCGCAGCGCCGCGCGGCTGGAAGCGGACCTTATCGGCGCGCTCGACCGGTCGGAGATATCGCTGCTGTTCCAGCCGCAGTTCACCGTGGCCGATGGCCGCCTTATCGGCGCGGAGGCGCTGGCGCGCTGGCGCCATCCGGAACTCGGACTCGTCGGCGCCGAAACGCTGTTCGCGATCGCCGAGAGGGGCGATCACATCAGCCAGCTTTCCCACCACATCGCCGAACGCGCGCTGGCCGAGGCCGCGGACTGGCCGGACGACTTGCGCCTCTCGCTCAACGTGACGGCCGAGGACTTCGCGGTGGGCGATCTGGCCGCCGCGATGCGCGCGCTTGTCGCCGCATCGGGCTTCCCGGCGGAACGGCTGACGCTGGAGATCACCGAACAGACGCTGATCGCCGACTTCGAGGCCTGCGCCGAAACGCTGCGCGATCTGGCCGGGATGGGCATGCGCGTCGCGCTGGATGACTTCGGCACCGGCTTCGCCAATTTCCGCACCCTGCGCGCGCTGCCGCTCGATGCGCTGAAGCTCGATCAGTCGCTGGTGCGCGATATCGCGCAGGACCCGCGCGACCGGGCGATCCTGCGCGCTATCGTGGCGATGGCCCGCGCGCTGGACCTCAAGGTCGTGGCCGAAGGCGTGGAGGACGCGGCGCAACTGGCCGTGCTGAATGAGGAAGGCTGCGCGGTGTTCCAGGGCTTTCTGCGCTCCGGCCCGGTCGATGGCGCGGCGCTGGTGGCCATGGCACGCGACTGACGCAGGGCTTCAGCCCTTCGCGCCGCGCCGGGCGATCGCGGACAGGCCTTTGGTCAGTTGCACCAACCCGTTCAGCCGCGCTTCGGCGTTGCCCCATGCGCGCGAAATCACCAGCTTCATGTCCGGCCGCAGCTTGGCGGTGCCCTTCAACCGCTCCACATAGGCGACAAGGCCCGCCGGATCGGGGAAGCTGTCGTTGTGGAACGAGACGAGCGCGCCCTTCTGGCCGACGTCGATCTTGGCGATCTGCGCCGCGATCGCCTGCCGCTTGATCTCGATCAGCTTGAGCAGGTTCTGTGTGGGGCCAGGCAGGGGGCCGAAGCGGTCGATCATTTCGGCCGCCAGTGCTTCCACCGCGTCCGCACCTTCAGCGTCGTTCATCCGGCGATAGAGCGCCATGCGCACCGCCAGATCGGGCACGTAGTCCTCGGGGATCATGATCGGCGCATCGACCGTGATCTGCGGGGAGAGCGCCTCGCGTTCGCGCGCCAGGCCGATGTCGCCCGCCTTGGCGGCCAGGATCGCGTCTTCCAGCATCGACTGGTAGAGTTCGAAGCCCACTTCCTTGATATGGCCCGATTGCTCGTCGCCCAGCAGGTTGCCCGCGCCGCGCAGGTCCAGATCGTGGCTGGCGAGCTGGAAGCCGGCGCCGAGCGAATCGAGATCGCCCAGTACCTTCAGCCGCTTTTCCGCGACTTCGGACAGCGCCATGTCTTCCGGGTAGGTGAGATAGGCATAGGCGCGCAGCTTGCCGCGCCCCACCCGGCCACGAAGCTGGTACAGCTGCGCCAGTCCGAAGCGGTCGGCGCGGTGCAGGACGATGGTGTTGGCGCTGGGAATGTCGATCCCGCTTTCGACGATGGTGGTCGAAAGCAGCACTTCGTACTTCTTTTCGTAGAACGCGCCCATCCGGTCCTCGACCTCGGTCGGGCTCATCTGGCCGTGCGCGGTGACGAAGCGGATCTCGGGCACGTTCAGCCGCAGCCACTCCTCCAGCTCGGGCATGTCGGCGATGCGCGGCACCACGATAAAGCTCTGCCCGCCGCGCTGGTGTTCGCGCATCAGCGCCTCGCGCATCACCACGTCGTCCCACGGCATCACATAGGTTCGCACGGCCAGGCGATCGACCGGCGGGGTCTGGATCGTGGACAGTTCGCGCAGGCCCGACATTGCCATCTGCAGGGTGCGCGGGATGGGCGTGGCGGTCAGCGTGAGGACGTGGACGTCGGTCTTCAGCTCCTTGAGCTTTTCCTTGTGGCCCACGCCGAAGCGCTGTTCCTCGTCCACGATCACCAGGCCCAGCCGCTTGAACTGCACCTGCTTGGACAGCAGCGCGTGGGTGCCGATCACGATATCGGTCGTGCCGTCTGCCAGCCCGGCGCGGGTCTCGCGCGCTTCCTTTTCGGGAACGAGGCGCGAAAGGCGGCCGATGTTGAGCGGGAAGCCGGAAAAGCGTTCGACGAAATTGGCATAGTGCTGGCGCGCCAGCAGCGTGGTCGGCGCGATCACGGCGACCTGCTTGCCCGCCATCGCCGCGACGAAGGCGGCGCGCAGCGCGACTTCGGTCTTGCCGAAGCCCACGTCGCCGCAGACCAGCCGGTCCATCGGCTTGCCTTCCACCAGATCGCCCAGCACGTCGTCGATGGCGCGTTCCTGGTCCTCGGTCTCGTCCCACGGGAAGCGGTCGACGAAGGGACCGTAGCTGGCGGGATCGGTCGGCAGCACGTCCGCCTGCCGCAGGGCGCGCGCCGCAGCGGTGGCCATCAGCTGCCCGGCCATCTCCAGAATGCGCTCGCGCATCCGCGCCTTGCGCCGCTGCCACGCCTCGCCGCCCAGCTTGTCGAGCGCGACGCCGTCGCTTTCATTGCCATAGCGCGAAAGGACGTCGAGGTTCTCGACCGGGATATAGAGCTTGTCACCGCCGGCGTAAGTGAGCTGCACGCAATCGTGCGGGCTGTCGCCCACCTTGATCGCTTCCAGCCCTTCATAGCGGCCGATGCCGTGGTCCATATGGACCACCAGATCGCCGGGATTGAGCGCGGACAGTTCGGCCAGGAACGCGTCGGCGTCCTTGCGCTTTTTCTTGCGGCGCACGAGCCGGTCGCCGAGGATGTCCTGCTCGGTCAGCAGCTCCAGTTCGGCGTTGGCGAAGCCCTGCTCCAGCGGCAGCACCACGGCGACGGGGCGGCCGGAGGCGGCAATGCCCAGCGCTTCCTGCCAGCTTTCCGCCAGCGCGGGCGGCGCCTTGCCGGCTTCGCCCAGCAGCGAGGCCAGACGCGCGCGCGATCCGGCGGTATAGGCGGCGATGACCGGCTTCAGCCCGCGCGTGCCCAGCGCGGCCAGGTGCTTCGCCGCCGCCTCGTAGATGTTGCCGCTCGATGCCGCGCCCGCTTGACCAGAGCTAGCCTGCGCCCGTTCCGGGGTGAAATCGCGCGAGCTAGAAAAGCCGAAATCGACGACCTGCCCCGATTCCGGTTCGGCAAAGATCGAGGTGCGGTGCACCGGCCAGCCGGCCAGCGCGCGGTCGAACTCGTCGCGCGTCAGGTACAGCGCGTCCTCGGCCAGCGGGCGATAGGTGCCGGGGCTGCGCTGGGCGCTATCGATCCGCGCCTGGTGGTAGTCGGCGATGTCGGCCAGCCGCGTTTCCGCAGCCTTGGCCGCCGCTCCGTCGATCAGCACGAGATCATCGTCGCCCAGATGATCGAACAGCGTGACCAGCCGGTCTTCGAACAGCGGCAGCCAGTGCTCCATGCCGGCCAGCCGCCGGCCTTCGCTGACCGCCTGATAGAGCGGATCGCCGGTGGCGTTGGCGCCGAACAGTTCGCGATAGCGCCCGCGAAAACGCTTGATGCTGTCCTCGTCGAGCAGCGCCTCGCTGGCGGGCAGCAGCAGGTGCGTTTCCACCGGCTGCACACTGCGCTGCGTGTTCGGATCGAACAGCCGCAGCGTTTCCAGCTCGTCGCCGAAGAAATCGAGCCGCAGCCCGTGGTCGAGCCCGCTCGGGAAAATGTCGAAGATCGATCCGCGCACGGCATATTCGCCGGCATCGACGACCGTATCGGTGCGCGAATAGCCCTGCCGCTGGAGCAGCGCGATCAGGCTCTCGCGCCCGATCTCCACGCCCGGCGTCAACAGGCGGGTGGATTCGCGGATGCGGAAAGGCGTCAGCGCGCGTTGCAGGACGGCGTTGATCGTGGTGACGATCAGCTGCGGCCCGCCGCGTTTCTGCTGCAACTTCTGCAATGCCGCCAGCCGCCGCGCGCTGACCGATAGCGCGGGCGACGCGCGATCGAATGGCAGGCAGTCCCACGCCGGGTATTCGACGACTTCAAGGTCGGGCGCGAAGAACGGCGCGCTTTCGGCGATCGCGCGCATCGCCGCGTCGTCCGGCGCGATGAACACCGCGCGGCCCTTCGCCGCGCGCGCCAGATCGCCCAGCACCAGCGGCTGCGCCCCGCGCGCGACCGAGGCGAGCGTCAGCGGAAAGGTGGCGGAAAGGATGCGGTTCAGATCGGGCATGGAAGAGCAGCGGCGCTAGGGGAAGAGCGGATCAGCGCGGAATGTCGACGTAGTCGAGCTTGCGCATGGCTTCCATCATGGGGCCGGCGTATTCGTCCGGAATGATCTGCGTGCCCAGCGCCCAGGCCATGATGTCCACGTCGTCCTCGTCGATCAGGCGCTCGAACAGGGCGATTTCGGTTTCGCTCCAGCTGGCGTGGAAGCGATCGAAGAAGCAGCCGATCATGTAATCGGCCTCGCGCGTGCCGCGATGCCAGGCGCGGAACTGCAGGCGGCGGAGGCGGGCGTCGTCAGTCATGATGCGGGCGGTTAGGCCATCGCCGCGTAGGACTCAAGCGCGGCGGGCGTTTTGAGCGCCGTATTCGGCCAATGCTGGAAAAGAATCCCGGCGATCGATGCATGTTCGCGCACGAAAGCACCCGGCGGCGTCCTTCCCCCATACCGCCGGGTGCCACACGGGTCCTTGCCCCCGTGATCTGGAAGGGTGCGAATGTGGGCTTCAGCGGGCGCGCAGCGCCGCCAGGATGTCGCCCGGCTGCCTGCCGATCAGGTCTTTCGACAATTCGCCCGTCAGAACCTGCCGGGTCTGGGGCGAATAGTGGTGGCGCAGTTCGCCCAGCGTACGCGGTGCGGCGATTACCACGGCGTGTTCGATCTGACGGCTGGCTACTTTGGCGTTGAGCCATGCGGCGACGGCGGCAGCGTGGGCGTCCTCGTCCAACTGGTGGCCCGAAGGATTGCCGGAACTGGAACCGTGCCGGGTGCCGGAGCCGTGATTCTGCTCCACCAGATGCGGCACGGGCAGGGCAGTGAGCTCCGGCGCGGCCTCGTTCCCGGCGTTGCGGTAAATCTCCCATGCCTTGCCATCGGCAAGCACGATCACGGCACCATGGGGAAGCAGCATTGGTTTTCGACTCCCTTTGTTATCGGGAGTGAACAAGCGCGCAGATCGCGATCGTTTCCATGCGCTGGGTCAAAATTGCGCGGACTGGGGGCAAAAGCCGACCGGTCCGGCGGAAGGCCTGCCGCCGCGCTGGCGCTCCGGCTTCACGCCGACTATGTCGGCAGCGATGCGCCCCGATCTGCTCAACCCGCTGTTTGCCGAGGCCGCCAGCCTGAAAGGCGTGGGGCCGGGGCTGGCCCGTCCGCTGGAGCGCCTCGCGCTGACGCGCGTGCGCGATATCGCCTATCACCTGCCCGATCGGTTCGTGCTGCGCCGCGCGGTCGCCAATCTCGACGAGGCGAGCATGGGCGACAGATCGTGGTGG